>NZ_CM176874.1:0-2487500 GCF_058135755.1 Enterococcus sp. R12 | reverse complement strand
TTGGGTAAAACTCTTCTACAATGATCCCTAAGGTGTCCCTAAACAGTCCTGGATAGCCCCCAAGATAGACTTGGTCATATTCATTGACGATCCCACTAAAGAAATTCGTCAAGAAGATGCCACCTTGTCGCACGTAATCATTGATTTTCTTACCGAAGGCTTCTGGTGCTGAATAGAGATTTGGGGCAATCACTAAAGGATAGCCGTCTAGGGATTCGGAAGGATGGACAAAGTCTACGCTCAGATTTAACGCCCTTAGCGCGGCATACAGGCTGCGTAACTGATGAATGTACTTTAAGGTGCTTGGTTTGGCATCCAATTCCAGCGCCCACCAATTTTCCCAGTCAAAGACAACCGCGACATCAGCCAAGAAGCGCGTCCCAACGATATCCGACAGTTGCGAAAATTCGTTGCCTAATTGCGCACATTCACGAAAGATACGGCTTGAATGAGGATCTCCATGAGGCACCATCGCACTATGAAATTTTTCCGCACCGCCACGAGACTGCCGCCATTGGAAGAACATGATGCCATCAGCGCCATGAGCGAGCGCTTCATAACTCCAAAGACGCAGCTGGTTGGGTGTCTTGGCACCATTGATTTGCCGCCAATTAACGGCGCTGGTGGCTTGTTCCATGATCAAAAAAGGTTTTTTCTTTAAACTACGAGTTAGATCG
This sequence comes from Enterococcus sp. R12, assembly GCF_058135755.1. NCBI lineage: Bacteria > Bacillati > Bacillota > Bacilli > Lactobacillales > Enterococcaceae > Enterococcus > Enterococcus sp. R12. Next base: position 2,486,823 of record NZ_CM176874.1, on the reverse strand, counting down.
TTAGCAAGAAATTGCGGGTAAGGGATCTTTTCAAAGGGATTCGGGTACGAATTCCAGCTGACTACATCCATTTCGGGTGCCCATTTAAACCCATCCACGTATTTGTGCAAGCCCATAAGATTGGTCATGTAAGGGATGCCTTGTGAATATTTTGCGATCGCCGCCTTTTCGAGTTGATAGAGCTCCAGATTCATGTCGGAAAGAAAACGGCGATAGTCTAACTGCTGCGCAGGATTTTTGAAGGTCGGCATCGCTTCAGGTAGAAAAATTTCCTCCCAGCTGCCATAGGATTGACTCCAAAACTTGGTTGACCACGCATCATTCAATCCAGCGATGGTCTGATATTTCTCTGCTAACCATGTCTGAAATCTTTTCCGACAATGATCGCAATAACACTCGTGGATGTGACAGGTATATTCATTATTGATATGCCACATGACTAGCCCTGGATGATTGGCATAACGGTTTGCGACTGCTTCCGACAAATCGGTGGCATATTGACGATAGATAGGGGAAGTCGGACAGTAGTGCTGGCGCGCCCCATGAAACAGTCGATTGCCATGAATGGTCACAGGCAGCATCTCAGGATGTTTTTGAACAAGCCAAGCGGGAGGCGAAGCCGTTCCGTTGGCTAGGTCGATCATGATATTGTTTTCATATAAAAGATCCATCAACCAGTCCAGAAAATCAAAATCATAGGTGGATTCATCTGGCTGCAGATTGACCCAGCCAAAAATATTGATACTTACATAGTTCACACCTGCTTCTTTCATTAAGCGCATATCTTCAAGAATGACTTCTTTAGACCATTGTTCAGGATTGTAGTCGGCACCATAGTAAAGTTGACGTTGCGTTTTCATCAAATCGCTCCTTTATAGACGTTTCTTTAGCATCAAGATACTTGAATCATAGCAAATATTTATCTGTTTGATAGCGGTATCATTTGAAAATCATGAAATGATCCAAAAAAACAAAAATAATTCAATCTGGTTTCGCAACTAGGACTATCGTCCATCAGTTCTTTTGCCTTGCTGTTTTTTTAACAAAAATATACAATTGAAAAAGGCGGTAAATTAAAGTATCTAGAATTTACATTCTTAGAAAGTTGTTTTTTTATCGGAGGTTTCTTTTTGCTGAAATGCATGTTTATAACTATATGATCCAAAAAAACTTTGAATCACGAGTAGAAAAAACACGATGAGTCAGAGAAATGAATAATTATGTGATGAGGAATCAAAAAAATGAATGACATAAGTTATTCAACAAAATTGCCAAGAAGGAGAGACAAGTTCATGAACCAGCCAATACAGATTTTTTCTGAGATTGCCCCTTTAAAACGGGTGCTGCTGCATCGTCCAGGCGCAGAATTAGAAAACTTGATGCCGGATTATCTTGATCGATTGTTGTTTGATGATATTCCTTTTTTAACCCAAGCGCAAAAAGAACATGATTTTTTTGCGGATACGTTAAGAAGCAAAGGGGTGGAAGTCCTTTATTTGGAGGGTCTAGCTGCTGAAACATTGACAACAACTGGTGCCAAAGAGGCCTTTTTAGAAGACTATTTAAATGAAACAACGATCCTTGATGAAGAGATTCGCAACGAAGTGCGCAACTTTTTCCTGTCGATTAAAGACAATCGCGCCTTTATCGATCATACGATGGCGGGCTTGAAAAAAAGTGAGGTAGAAATTTCAAAAGCCAGTAACTTAACGGCAATCGTTGAAACAGAATATCCTTTCTTAATCGATCCAATGCCAAACCTATATTTCACGCGAGATCCGTTTGCGACGATTGGTCACAGTGTTTCCTTGAATCGAATGTATTCTGCAACGAGAAGACGGGAAACCCTCTACGGAAAACAAATTTTTACGCACCATCCGATGTTTGCCCGCAATGAGACGAACTTTTTGTATCATCGGGACGAAACGACGCGGATGGAAGGCGGCGATCAGCTGATTTTATCTGATAAAATCGTGGCGATCGGGATCTCTCAACGAACAGAAGTTGCCTCAATTGAAAAAATTGCCGAAACGATTTTTGCCACAGAACCGAGTTTCGAACATATCTTGGCATTTAATATCGGCGAAGAACGAAAATTTATGCATTTAGATACGGTCTTCACGATGGTGGATCATGATAAGTTCACGATCCATCCAGAAATCGAGGGAGAACTTTCGCTGTATTCAATCACTAAACACAAGGACGGTGTGCGAGTATATGAGGAAAAAGATACGTTGGAAAACATTCTTTGCCGTTATTTAGATTTGCCTGAAGTCCACTTGATCCGCTGTGGTGGCGACGATTTAGCAGCGGCAGCTAGAGAGCAATGGAATGATGGGTCTAATACCTTGGCGATTGCACCTGGAGAAGTCGTGGTCTATGACCGCAACACCATTACCAATGGGCTGTTAAAAGAGGCAGGAGTCATTTTGAATGAAATCTCGGGCAGCGAATTGGTTCGCGGACGCGGGGGCCCCCGCTGTATGAGTATGCCGTTTATACGTGAGTAGGTCGATGCTTTGTTATTTTAAATGCTTGTCTTTTCTTTAGAAGCATTTAAGTTAAGAAAAAGACGAGAAAAAACTAAAAGAAAGATTTGAAACATCATTTTGTTTCTAATCTTTCTTTTTTGTCATCATTTAACCCCCAATAAAATGAAAAGGATTTCTTTTTGTGAAAATGTGTAATTTTTGTGACTTTTATATGTAAAGACTATAAAAAAACGCTAGGAACCTTGTTCTATCGCAAAATTTATGTTACGGTTATATTAGAAAACGGAAATAGGTGAAGGTATTTGCCACTTATTGATTTTTGACACCCTACGATCAGCGAATGCCATATGCTTGATTTGTAGTGGTTTTTTTTGCGGAAAAAAAGTGAAAGCAGGTGAGAAAATGACAGTAGATGCCATTCGATTATTACAAGAAGCAGAGCAATTTGCGGAAAATAAAAATAAAGAAGCAGAAGCAGAAAAAAAACAATTGGCACAAGCAAGAGAAGAACGGTTGAAGGCGTTTAAAAAAGAGTTGGCAGAAAAAGAAGCCCAACAAAAAGAAGCAATCAACCAAAAAATCGCAGCTGAGTTGGTACAGTCTAAGGAACCACTCTTGGCTAAGACCCAAGCAGAAGTGGAAACACTGCGAACGATCCCTAATGAATTGAAAGAAGAAGCATTAGCAATAATAATAAATAAGGTTGTGACATAAATGGCAATTGCAAAAATGCAAAAGTTCAGTCTGTTGACCTTTTACGATCAGAAAGAAGCTGTTTTAGAGCAGCTGCAAGACTTTCAAGGCGTAGAACTGCTTTCTTCGGAAAAATATTATGATTCTGAAGAAACGACGGGTGTTTTGACACCGGTTCGCGAGGAACAGTCTGAAGAAGAAATGGAGAACCAGTTTGGTCAAGTCAACTGGAGCTTAAATTTTTTAGAAGAATATGTACCCAAAAAAGGAATGCTGGCACAACTGCGGCAACCAATCAAAAAATATACCCTTCAAGAATTGGCTGAAACAGCCCACACCTATCCTTGGCAAGAATTATGCCAAACCCTTCGTAAACAAGACAAACGTCTTCGCTTGATTGATCAAGAAAAACGCGATGTATTAGCACAAGAAGCAGAACTGTCGATCTGGAAGTATTTCAAAGAACGACCAGCTGTTTTAAAAGAATTAAAAAAATCAGGTGGCTTGTTAGGATCGATTCCTACTTCTGAAATGGCTGACTTTACGACCAACAGTGAAAAGCTGCCGCTTGTCTATGTCGAAACCATTTATCAATCACAAACGACAACTTACTTATTGGTACTTTTCCATAAAGATGTAAAAGAAAAAGTAACTACTCTTCTAAAGAAAGCAGCCTTCGAGCAATACATCTACCCTTATGAGGGGATTCCAGAAGAAGATCTGCAAACGATGAAAGAAAAATCCCAACGTCTAATTGATGAAGAAAAAGAAATCAAAGCTTCTCTTGGTGCGATGACAAAAGAGCAAGAAACTTTGCGGATCGTTGCCGAGTATTTAGATGGAGCGATCACCCGCTTAAAAAGCAGTAAAATGCTTTTGCGTTCGACTCATGCGGTATCGATTTCTGGCTGGGTTCCTGTTGATGGGGCGGCCGAATTAGAAAAACGTATCAAAAAAGGGACCACGGATAACTATTACCTCGAATACCAAGAAGTGACGGAAAAAGAGATGGCTGATGTGCCGATTTTATTAGAAAACGCACGTTGGATCAAACCTTTTGAAGGACTTGTTCGGATGTACAGCTTGCCGCAATATGACGAGTTAGATCCGACACCATTTATGGCGCCTTTTTACATGGTGGCATTCGGGATGATGGTTGCCGATTTTGGCTATGGGTTGCTCTTGTTTCTGGCGACATTCCTGGGGAAAAAGCTGTTCCACCTCAGCAAAGGGCTGGAACAAAATTTGACCCTCTTTCAGTTGTGCTCGATCCCTACGATTATTTGGGGCTTGATCTATGGCAACTTCTTTGGATTTGAATTCTCATTCCAACTGTTGTCTGCCCAGGATGATGTCAATCAAATCTTAGTCTTATCCGTGATCTTTGGATACATTCAGATCATGTTTGGCTTGGCGCTGAAATTCTATATTTTATGGAAGAAAAAAGACCAGAAACTGGCTGCGATGTTCCAAGCCGGTTCGTGGATCGTCTTTTTGATCAGTGTCGTTTTTGTCGCCGCAGGAATGCTGCTTTTCCCTGACACCCCGTTACAAACGATTGGGATCGTAATGATCGCTGCCAGTCTTTTAGCAGTGGCAATCGGAGGCAGTTTAGAAGGAAAAACGTTGGCAGGAAAAATCGGTTCTGGATTGTACGGATTGATGGATGTGACCAATTATGTTGGTGACTTGATCAGTTACACCCGTCTGATGGCGTTAGGGGTTGCCGGCGGAAGTATCGCCTCAGCCTTCAACTTGATCATTAGCTACTTGCCGCCAGCAGCCCGGTTTACCGTCGGTATCTTATTATTTGTGGCGCTACATGGCCTGAATATTTTCTTAAGTTACCTTAGTGCGTATGTTCATGGTATTCGCTTGCAGTATTTGGAGTATTTTGGAAAATTCTTTACGGGGGGCGGACGTGCCTTTGACCCGTTCAAATCAAATGAAAATTATGTAGAGATCATCTCAGAAGAAAAGTTACAGGAGGATAATAATGGAAAATTGGATTAGTTTCTTTTACGAAAATGGTGGAATTGTTTTTGCAGCTTTAGGTGTAGCGACCGCAACGATTTGTGGTGGTATCGGATCAACGATCGGTGTTGGGATGACCAGTGAAGCAGCATCAGGCTTGATCTCAGAGCAGCCAGAGAAATTCGGGCAAGCGTTGATTTTGGAATTGCTTTCTAGTACCCAGGGGCTATACGGCTTTGTAATCTCCTTTATGATTTTTGGTCAGATCAGTGGTTCGATCTCATTCGATCGCGGGTTGTATTTGTTTATCGCTTCATTACCGATCGCGTTAACAGCAATTATCGCCGGTAAATGGCAAGGACGTGCCGCAAGTGCTGCGATGCAGATTTTAGCAAAAAAACCAGAACATGTGACCAAAGGAATTATCTTGGTAGCGATGATGGAAACGTATTGTATTTTAGGGTTCGTGATTTCCTTCTTGCTTGTCTTGAATTAAGAGGAGGGAAAAGTGAATGTCTGATATTACACGTTTAACTGACAAAATAACCGCTGATGCGGAAAAGAAATACCAGCTTCAAATCAAAGAAGCACAAAAAGAAAGTGAAAACCAAGAAAATTTAAAACGAGCACAGTTAGAAAAAGAGCTTAATGAACGGTTAGCTTTTTATGAAAAAGAAAAACGTGCTGCGATGTATTTGGAAATCTCAGATGTGCATATCCAATCAAGAAACAAGGTCTTGGCAGCAAAGCAGTCCGTCTTAGATGAGCTGTTTTCTGAGGCTCTGACCCGTTTGAACACGATGGATCAGGCAGCATTTTATACGTTTATCGCGAAAGGCTTGGCGAATGCACGGTTAACTGGTGAGGTCGAGTTGCTTTTAGGTGAGAAGTCCCGTCATTTTGTAGATGAGGAATTCCTTACTAAGTTGCAAGCATCGGTCCCAGAGGTTCAGCTGAAACTGGTAAATAAAACGATCCCTCGCAAGGGTGGCTTTTTGTTGCGACAAGAAGCAATTGAGTTGAATTTTACCTTTGATGCGCTACTAGAAGCCAACAAAGAAGAGTTAAGCAATACGTTACTGCAATTGATTTTTGAACAGTAAGCAGGTGCAAACAGATGAATGACATCAAATATAATACGTTGAATACGAGAATTCGGACGTATGAATCGCAATTATTCGATCGTAGTCGCTATGAGCGAATGCTCTCAGCTGCCAGCGCAGAGGAAATCTATGGGATGCTGCAAGAAACGGTTTATGGTGACTTCATCAATGAAGATGATCGTGTACACGATTTTGAACAAGTCCTGATGGCTGAGTTGAAACGGGTATACGAAACGATGTATCAGTTGACACCAGAAAAAGCGATCGTTGATTTCTTTGCTTTGAAATATGACTATCAAAATCTGAAAGTTTTAGTAAAAGCGGCGTATATGCAAGAAGATTTTTCGGCGTATCTCGTCCCAATCGGCACCCAGCCACTTTCCGTCCTTAAAGATCTGGTCAAGACCAGGAAAAGTACTCAGGTCGCGCAAGAAATGGTTGCCTGTGTGGAAGAAGTCTTTTCTTATATTGAGAACTATCATGAAGTCCAGTCCATCGATATCATCTTTGACAACCATTATTGGGAGCAATTATGGACGATCGGTAAAGAATACCAAGACGAGTTGCTGCAAAGCTTGATTCGCCGTCAAATCGATATCTTCAATATTTCAACAACGTTGCGCAGTTACGCGATGAAACGCAAGCGCGGCTTTATCAGCGCAGTTTTAGCCGACCATGGGAATTTACCTGCAAGTGAGTTGTTAGCAGAAATCACGACTTCTCTTGAGGCGTTTGTGGGATACTTGCAAGGAACCCCTTATAAAGAGCTGATCAATCATAGTTATGAAGAATTGGTAGAAAAGAAGACCTTGAATACCTTTGATATACGTAAAGACAATTTTCTAATGGCGAAGCTCAAAGAACAAAAAATCGTGCCTTTTGGGCCGTCAGCATTGGCAGGGTATCTGTATGCCAAGGAAATTGAAAGCAAGAATTTGCGTATTCTCTTGATTGGTAAAATCAATAAGGTGCCAGAAGAGATTTTAAGAAGTCGGGTGCGTGATAGTTATGCATAAAAAAATAGCAATGATGGGTGGTAAGAACTCGATCTTGCCTTTCAAAGGGCTGGGGATCGATATCTTTCCAGTCAGCGATTTGGATGAAGCCGCCCAACAATTAGAAGAGATGGCTGAAGCGTATGGTGTGATCTTTTTGACCGAGCGGTTGATCGAGCAATTAGAACCGATCGTTCGTCGTTACGAAGAAGTACCGACACCAGCGATCATTCCGATTCCAAGTAGTACGGGTAGTTTAGGGATCGGCATGGCACGCATTCAGCAAAATGTGGAAAAAGCGGTAGGAATGAATATATTAGATTCATAACAGACAAGTCAGCCAGCTAGGAGGAATAAATGTGGCATTTGGCACAATTGAAAAAGTATCGGGACCACTGGTCACCGCCTCAGGATTAAGTGGCGCAAAAATCCACGAAATCTGCAAAGTCAGTGACAAGGGCCTTATCGGTGAGATCATTGAGATCAAAAAAGGGCTGGTTTCGATCCAAGTATACGAAGAAACAGCGGGGATCGGACCAGGCGAGCCCGTAGAAACGACAGGCGCACCATTGTCTGTCGAACTAGCACCAGGTTTGTTGACTCAGATGTTTGATGGGATCCAACGACCATTAGATACATTTATGTTGCAAACAGAGAGTGATTTTTTGGAGCGGGGGGTCACCATCGATCCACTGAATCGCCAAAAGAAATGGACCTTCGTCCCACAAGTACAAGTCGGCGATACTGTACAAGCCGGTGATATTTTAGGTTCAGTACAAGAAACTTCGGTGATCGAGCATAAGATCATGGTGCCACCAAACTATGAAGGAACCGTCAAAGAAATCATGGTGGGAAATTTTGCGATTACTGAAGTGATCTGTGTTTTAGAAACCATCGATGGTGAAAAATCCTTGACGATGGTTCAGAAATGGCCAGTGCGTCAACCGCGGCCAGTTACTGCTAAATTAAATCCAGGCGAACCGCTAGTCACTGGACAGCGAGTCATCGACACCTATTTTCCAGTGGCAAAAGGCGGCTCAGCTGCTGTTCCTGGACCTTTTGGTGCTGGAAAAACAGTCGTTCAGCATCAGATCGCTAAATGGTCAGATGTGGATATCGTGGTCTATGTCGGTTGCGGTGAGCGGGGCAACGAAATGCGGGATGTCATGAACGAATTTCCTGAGTTGATCGATCCGAATACCGGCAAGTCGATCATGGAACGAACGGTATTGATCGCCAATACGTCGAATATGCCAGTTGCTGCTCGGGAAGCCTCGATCTATACAGGAATCACGATCGCGGAATATTACCGTGACATGGGCTATAGTGTTGCCATCATGGCAGATTCAACTTCTCGTTGGGCAGAAGCACTGCGAGAAATGAGTGGGCGCTTGCAAGAGATCCCAGGAGATGAAGGCTATCCGGCTTACCTTGGAAGTCGAATTGCGGAATACTATGAGCGAGCAGGGCGTTTCCATTCATTAGGCACGCAACCTCGAGAAGGAAGCATTACCGCAATTGGTGCGGTTTCACCTGCTGGAGGAGACATCTCAGAACCGGTCACTCAAAATACCTTACGAATCGTGAAAGTCTTTTGGGCATTGGATAGTATGTTGGCGCAAAAGCGGCATTTTCCATCCATCAACTGGATGAATTCCTATTCCCTTTATGAGGATCAAATCAATTCTTATTTGGATCAATTATTAGGTGATCGCTGGTCGGAGCTAGTCAATGAATCCATGGCGATTCTCCAAGAGGAAAGCCGATTAGAAGAAATCGTTCAGCTGGTAGGGATGGACTCTCTTTCCCAGAAAGACCGCTTGACGATGATGACTGCTCGTTCTTTAAGACAAGACTACTTGCAGCAAAACGCCTTCGATGACGTTGATACGTACACTTCCCGCAACAAGCAGTTCAAGATGCTGGAAAACATTCTCTACTTTAATGAACAAGCACAGCGTGCATTGCAGCTAGGTGCTTACTTAGATGAGATCACCAAAGGAACGGTTGATCTGCGTGAGCGCATCGCCCGCAGCAAATACATTCCTGAAGAAGAATTGACTCGCTTGGATACGATCAAGCATGACATCAAAGAAATGTTACAACGAATCATTGAAACTGGAGGTGTTCATTGATGTTAAAAGAATATCGTACAGTTTCCGAAATTGCTGGCCCCTTAATGGTGGTCGAAAATGTTCGAGGCGTGAAATTCGACGAACTCGTTGAGGTCCGCATGGACACAGGCGAGATCCGTCAAGGACAAGTACTGGAAGTCAGTGATGACAATGCTGTTGTCCAAGTCTTTGAAGGTACCAGTAATTTGAGTGCAGAAGAAAGCAAAGCAAGGTTTCTAGGGACTGGTTTGACTCTAGGGGTTTCTCTAGATATGATGGGTCGGGTGTTTGACGGTTTAGGAAAACCAAAAGATAACGGCCCGAGAATCTTGCCAGAAAAACGCATCGATGTAAACGGTGAAGCCATCAATCCGATGGCGCGGGACTTCCCAGATGAATTTATCCAAACGGGGATCTCAACGATCGATCATTTAAATACATTAGTTCGTGGACAAAAACTACCAATCTTTTCTGCGTCTGGTTTGCCTCATAAAGAGATCGCTGCTCAAATCGCACGACAAGCAACAGTACCTAGCCAAGAAGGCAATTTCGCGATCGTCTTCGCAGCAATTGGGATCCCTTTTGAAGAAGCTGAATTTTTCGTGGATGAATTCCGCAAAACCGGTGCGTTAGATCGTTCTGTTTTGTTTATGAACCTTGCCAATGATCCAGCAATCGAACGGATCGCTACACCTAAGATGGCATTGACCGCAGCAGAGTATTTGGCTTTTGAAAAAGGCATGCACGTCTTAGTGATCATGACCGATATGACGAATTACTGTGAAGCGTTGCGAGAAATCTCCGCTGCCCGCCGAGAAGTTCCGGGACGTCGTGGCTATCCAGGGTATCTGTACACCAATTTAGCGACGCTGTATGAACGGGCAGGACGTTTGATGGGCAAAGAAGGATCGGTCACACAAATACCGATCTTAACGATGCCAGATGGCGATAAAACCCACCCGATTCCTGATTTGACCGGCTATATCACGGAAGGACAAATTATTTTGTCGCGGGACCTTTACAAGCGCAATATCAACCCGCCAGTGGATATTTTACCAAGTCTTTCACGGTTGAAGGACAAAGGAACGGGAGAAGGTAAGACCCGTGCCGATCATGCGGCAACGATGAATCAAATCTATGCCGCCTATTCCGATGGGAAAGCTGCCAAAGAGCTATCGATCGTTTTAGGGGAGTCTGCCTTATCTGACCTTGATAAAAAGTACGCGCGCTTTGCTGATCTTTTTGAAAAAGAGTACGTCAATCAAGGATTTGAAACCAATCGGACGATTGAAGATACGTTAGATTTAGGCTGGAAGCTATTAGCTACCTTGCCAAAACAAGAGTTGAGCCGTATCAAAGAAGAATTTATCGACGCCTATTACCCAACGGACGAGGATGTGAGTTCTTAATGGCGATCTTAAATGTCAATCCGACACGGATGGAACTAAGTCGTTTGAAAAAGCGGCTGACGACGGCAACCCGTGGTCACAAATTATTGAAAGACAAGCAAGATGAGCTAGTACGTCAGTTCATTCAGCTAGTAAAGAAAAACCAGGAACTTCGTAAAAAGATGGAGACCGCATTGCAAGCAGGAATGGAAGAGTATGTGCTGGCTTCTAGTAGTATTCCCGATGTTGTTTTGCAAGAAGCCTTTATGATCCCTTTGAATAAAGTGACCTTAGATGTGCAAAGCCGAACCATCATGAATATGGATGTGCCAGTGTTGAACCCTGTTTACGAAGAAGAAAGCTCGGATGATGATTTTTCCTACGGTTTTGTGAGTACCACCAGTGAGCTGGATCTCTCGTTGTCCCATCTGGATCAAATGCTGCCAGTGATGCTGCAGTTGGCCGAGATCGAGAAAACCTGTCAACTGATGGCCAATGAGATCGAACGGACGAGACGAAGAGTCAATGCGTTAGAGTATATGACGATTCCCAAGCTGACAGAAACCATTCAATACATCGAAAGCAATCTGGCAGAAGACGAACGAGCAACATTGACTCGCTTGATGAAGGTAACGGACATCATTGCAGAAAACGAAGCGAAGTAAGACTTTTGCAAGCAGTGTGATTACAGCAAAAGGCACGTAGAAAGGAGGATTCTTTCTACGTGCCTTTTTTGCTTGTTAAGAGCGTAAGAGCAGTTGGTCATCTTTCAACTCAGTACCACTATTTTGATGGAACATTTCCATCAATTCAGGGACCGTCAAATGCTGCTTTTGCTCACCGGCAATGTCTACGACGATCTTGCCTTGATGAAGCATGATCAGGCGATTGCCATAACGAATGGCATCTTCCATGTCATGAGTGACCATGAAAGCCGTCAACTGTTGGGACCGAATCAACTGATCAGTCAATGCCATGACCGTCAATGAGGTCTTAGGATCAAGGGCTGCGGTATGTTCATCTAATAAAATCAATTTAGGCTGCTGCAACGTCGCCATCAAGAGGGTGATGGCTTGCCGCTGTCCGCCTGATAGTAAACCGATCTCAGCAGAAAGGCGATTTTCTAAGCCTAAGTTTAGGCTGGCTAACTTCTCTTGGAAAAACGCGCGGTTTTTCGCTTTGACGCCTGTTGCAAATCCGCGGACTTGGCCGCGTTTGTAAGCCAATGCTAAATTTTCTTCAACGGTCAAACGAACCGCGGTCCCCATACGTGGATCTTGAAAGACCCGACTAATATCTTTTGACCGTTTGGTCACGGATAAACGGGTAATGTCTTTCCCATCTAAGGTGATTTTTCCTTGTTCTGTTGGGATCGTTCCTGCGATACTGTTTAAGAGGGTCGATTTTCCAGCACCATTCCCACCGATGATCGTAATAAAATCACCGGCATTCATCGTCAGGTCAATGCCTCGCAAGACATGGTTTTCATTGATCGTTCCTTTTTCAAAGGTTTGGTGTAGATTCTCGATTGTTAAGACTGAAGTCATTAGGATTGGCCTCCTTTGGTTTTTGGCAGCATCTTTTTAAGTCCTAGTTTTGAACGAAGCTGCGGTAAGGAGAGGCAGATGACTAAGACGATTGCAGATGCCAATTTGATATCGTTGGCCTCGACATTGAATTCGAATACGACAGCCAAGATAAAGCGATAAACGATTGCCCCGATCACGATGGTGATCAATCGCAAAAGTAAAGATTTATTGGCAAATAAAACTTCTGCAATAATGATCGATGCTAAACCGATCACGATCGTACCGATCCCTGAGTTCAAATCAGCGAAGCCATTGTTTTGGGCTAAGAGGGCACCAGAGAGGGCGATACAGCCATTAGAGATCATATAGCCGATAATCTTCATGTTATCAGTGTTGATGCCGTTGGCCTCGCTCATAGCTAAATTGTCGCCCGTCGCTCGCAATGCTAAGCCGATCTCTGTACGGAAAAAGAGGAACAAGCACAAAATGACGATTGCCGCGAAGAGAAAGCCTGCAAGAATCACGGCATTGTTTTTGGTCAGTCCCATGGCTTGAAATTGGGTGAAGACCGTGTCTTGCCCCAGCAAGGCGATGTTGGGAGCACCCATCACACGATTTGTGATGGAATACAGTCCAGTCATCGTGATGATCCCCGCCAATAAGGCAGGGATTTTTAGTTTTGTGTGCAGCAGACCAGATACTAAGCCGGCTACCATGCCGCCGCCAAAGCCCATCAGACTCGCTAAAATAGGCGAGAGACCATTCGTAATACTGATTGCTGCGATCCCAGCGCCTAAGGGGAAACTCCCTTCTGCAGTTAAATCAGCGATATCTAAAATACGAAAGGTTAAAAATACACCAATCGCCAGCAATGCCCAAAGGATCCCTTGAGAGGTGGCAGATTGTAGTAAGAGCAAGAATGTGTCGACTAAATTCATATGATTTCCTCAAATCTAAGTTAGTATGGTTATTCTGGTGCAGTGATGCTGGCAGGATCAATCCCTAAAGCAGCAGCCATCTCTTCATTGACGACTAACTCTAAATTATCCGCTGTTTCAACGGGCGTCGTTGCTGGCTCTGCATCGCCATCCAAAATTTTCGCTGCTAGTTTCCCTGTTTGAATGCCAAGGGATTTATAATCAATACCGTAAGTTGCTAGGGCACCATCATCGACTTGTTCTACGGAACCAGCGACGATCGGTGTTTTGGTTTCTTTGGCAACTTCGCCGACGATTGCAGCAGCAGAGGCAAAGGTATTATCTGTTGGAACATAAATGCCGTCAACATCTTTTGCAAGGCTGGTGGTTACTTGTTGCACATCATTGGTTGTATTGGCGGTCAATACTTTTACATCAACGCCCGCAGCTTTTAAGGCTTCTTCTGCCAAGTCAGCTTGGATTTTTGAATTGGCTTCACCTGCGTTATACATAATGCCGATCGTTTTGGCATCAGGCACGATGCTTAACAGCAAGTTGATCTGTTGCTCAATCGGCACCATGTCTGAAGTACCGGTGATGTTGCGACCAGGTTCTTCATTTGAATCGGCCAATTTCGCTCCAACTAAGTCAGTGACTGCGGTAACTACGATTGGGGTGTCGGTGGTTTCATTTGCTAAAGATACAGCAGCAGGAGTGGCAATGCCTAATAAAAGATCTGGTGAGGCATTCACTAGGCGTTCGCTCATACTTTTTAAATTGTCTTGACTGTTTTGCGCATTTTGGTATTCAATCGTTAGGTTTTCACCTTCCGTGTAGCCCGCTTCTGCTAAGCCTTCTTTGAACCCTTCGTAGGCTGCATTCAAGGAGCCATGTTCGACCAATTGTAAGACACCGACTGTTTTTGTTCCGTCGTTTTCTTCCGAAGTGTTGCTTGATTCTCCGCAAGCTGCCAATGCCAGTAGGGAAGCTGTCAGTAACCCAGTCGTGATCCATTTTTTCATTTTCATTGTAATTCCTCCTATGATCGTCTCTTTTTTTATGGGGGTTTACCTGAACAAAAAAATCCATTCAGACAATCGTCTAAATGGATTCGATCCTATACCAAGCGTAAACGTATATTGGCAACCATTTAGAAGATTTTCTACATGGCTGCAAGTTCAAGTTAAAATGCTTTAGCCATCATAGATACAAACAAAACTCGTTTTTGGTTTGCATCCATAATGTAATATGAATACAAACTATCTAAAGTAGCTAAAGTAAAAGGTATTCAGTTGTGGGGATACGGTCGTGTTTAACATAAAAAGTCCCTCCAAACTTGAATTGATTTTAGTATAGACAAAAAAAAGCGGACTGTCAAATGTTTTTCCTGAATTATCTGAAAATTTTTGAATAACATGCAGAAAATGTTTGGAAAACAAGTTTCGTTTCAATCATTTTCAAAGAAAGAAAAAAACTTTGTTCCTTCAAGCTTTTTAGCTAAAAAAGAAGCAAAGTTTTTTTCAGGGTCATTCGTTTTCTTCTTTATAATAACGAATGGTATTTTTGATTTCACGAATACTATAAAGCAGATCATCTTCGAAGGATTGATCTTGATCGATATCGATCGTCTCATTGAACATCGCTTCGTATTCAGCGATCGTTAGCTTTTGACGGTCATCGAGCAACGCTTGGTGTGCCGTTTGCGCCAACTGTTTTTCATAGCCGGGTACCAACAAGCCGCTGAAAAATTCAGCAACCGCTCCTGATCCGTAGCTAAATAATCCGATTCGATCATTTGCTTGCAGGCTAGAGGAATTTTCCAATAAAGAGATCAAGCCCAGATACAGTGAACCAGTATACAAGTTACCGGTACGACGGCTGTAAACGATCGATTCTTCATAGCGAGCCATCAGGCGTTTTTGTTCTGTTTCATCTTCTTCGGCAAAAACAGCCAACAAGGCTTTTTTACCCATTTTTGTATAAGGGATATGGAAGCTCAAAGCCGCATAATCTTTTGCTGTCCGCTGATTTTTTTCGCAATGGGCTTGCCAAACTTGTTTGAATGAATCGATATAAACGGCATTTGACAAATGACCATCTACCATTGGATATTGATGTCCTACTGGACGCCAAAAATCATAAATATCTTGCGTCAACATCAAATTATCATTTTCAAGCTGCAAAATTGCTGGATCCGCCGAGATCAACATAGCAACAGCGCCCACACCTTGAGTGGGCTCGCCACCAGAAGCTAAGCCATAACGGGCGATATCTGAAGCCACGACCAAAACTTTGCTTTGTGGATTGGCTTGTACATGGGCTTTGGCAAATTGTAAGCCCGCCGTTGCGCCGTAACACGCCTCTTTGATTTCAAAGGACCGTGCAAATGGCTGGATACCTAATAGGCGATGCAAAACCACTGCCGAAGCTTTTGATTCATCGATGCCAGATTCTGTTCCGACGATCACCATATCAATTGCTTGTAAATCTTCTTTCGTAAGGATATCTTTTGCCGCGTGCATGGCAAAGGTGACGATATCTTGTGTTTTTTTATTGACCGCCATTTGATCTTGACCGATCCCGATCGTAAATTTATTCGGGTCTACCTCTCGGGCGTGAGCTAGATCAACCATATCTATAAAATAGGGGGGGACAAAAAAATTTATTTTATCAATACCAACGTTCATTCCGTCGCTCCTTTATGTTCTACATACTTAGTAGGCTACACGTTCTAAGGTATCATATTTTTTGAAAAAAATGAAAAAGAATTGATTAGAATTTAAACTTTATTAAAGAAAGTAGAAAAGGGTGCGACAACCGAATGTGGGGTATTCTTTTTTGGAGGATTTAATGATATATTTCAAGAGGAGGTGACGTACGTGGAAGAAGTTGTCATTATCGACGCACTAAGAACGCCAATTGGCAAATACCATGGGTCATTAAAAGAATATACAGCGGTAGAATTAGGAACAGTCGCTGCAAAAGCCTTGTTGGCAAGAAACCAACAAGCAAAAGAACATATCGCACAAGTGATTATCGGAAATGTGCTACAAGCAGGCAGTGGTCAAAATCCAGGACGCCAAGTTTCCTTGCAAAGTGGGCTTTCCTCAGATATACCAGCCTCAACGATCAACGAAGTATGTGGTTCGGGAATGAAAGCGATTCTAATGGGGATGGAGCAAATTCAATTGAACAAGGCATCCGTCGTATTGACTGGTGGGATTGAAAGTATGACGAATGCGCCGCTCTTTAGTTATTATAACAAGGCGGAAGATCAGTATTCAGCTCCGGTGTCAACAATGATGCATGACGGATTAACAGATGCATTCAGTAGCAAGCCAATGGGACTGACGGCTGAGACGGTAGCAGAAAGATACGGGATCACTCGCAAAGAGCAAGATGAGTTTGCCTACCACTCACAAATGAAAGCTGCCAAAGCGCAAGCAGCAAAGAAATTTGATCAAGAGATCGTGCCGTTGACTGAAAAATCAGGAACCGTTTTACAGGACGAAGGCATTCGCGCCACTACGACAGTCGAAAAATTAGCTGAATTAAAAACAGTTTTCAAAAAAGACGGTACGGTGACTGCTGGGAACGCCTCAACCATCAATGATGGGGCGGCCATGGTCTTGATCGCGTCAAAAAGCTATTGTGAAGAGCATCAGATTCCTTATCTGGCAGTGATCAAAGAGATCGTCGAAGTCGGTTTTGCCCCAGAGATCATGGGAATCTCACCAATCAAAGCAATCGATACGTTACTGAAAAAGCAAGCACTGACGATTGAAGATATCGGTATTTTTGAGATCAATGAAGCCTTTGCAGCTTCTTCGATCGTAGTAGAACGTGAACTTGGTTTGGATCCGAAGAAAGTCAACCGTTACGGCGGGGGCATTTCACTGGGACATGCCATTGGAGCGACTGGCGCGCGGATCGCAACGACCGTCGCTTATCAGCTAAAAGACACCCAAGAGCGCTATGGAATCGCCTCTTTGTGTGTCGGTGGCGGATTAGGGCTAGCGATGCTGTTAGAAAATCCTTCGGCGACAGCAAGTCAAACGAATTTTGATGAAGAGTCGGCATCAGAAAAAACAGAAAAAAAAAAGTTCTACGCCCTCGCGCCTAATGAACGATTAGCCTTTCTTGAAGCACAAGGAGCGATCACAGCAGCAGAATCCTTAATTTTTCAAGAAATGACGCTAAACAAGGAAACGGCTAATCACATGATCGAAAACCAAATCAGTGAAGTAGAGATCCCGTTAGGCGTAGGGCTGAACCTGCAGGTGAATGGCAAAGCATACAATGTCCCGTTAGCCACAGAAGAACCCTCGGTGATCGCAGCGATGAGCAATGGAGCAAAAATGGTTGGGCCCATTACGACGACCAGTCAAGAACGTTTGCTTCGAGGCCAGATCGTCTTTATGGATGTTCAGGATCCGGAAGCGATTTTGGCAAAAGTTGAATCCGAGCAAGCAACGATCTTTGCAGTGGCGAATGAGACGTATCCTTCCATCGTGAAACGCGGCGGTGGATTGCGAAGAGTGATCGGTCGGAACTTCTCGCCAGCAGAATCTGACTTAGCAACCGCTTATGTGTCGATCGATTTAATGGTTGATGTCAAAGATGCGATGGGCGCCAATATCATCAATTCGATTTTAGAAGGAGTGGCAGAACTTTTTCGCAAATGGTTCCCAGAAGAAGAAATTCTCTTTAGTATTTTAAGCAATCTCGCTACGGAATCGTTAGTAACAGCCACTTGCTCGGTACCTTTTGACAAATTGAGCAAGACCGGAAATGGCAGACAAGTTGCCGGAAAAATTGTTCATGCAGCTGATTTTGCCAAGATCGATCCATATCGTGCCGCTACCCATAACAAAGGGATCATGAATGGGGTTGAAGCGCTGATTTTGGCTACCGGAAACGACACTCGCGCCGTTTCTGCCGCTTGTCATGGCTATGCTGCCCGTAATGGCCGCATGCAAGGGTTGACTTCCTGGACCATCATAGAAGACCGTTTGATTGGTAGTATCACACTGCCGTTGGCGATAGCCACAGTCGGGGGTGCCACAAAAATATTGCCAAAAGCCCAAGCTGCGTTGGCATTGACTGGTGTTGAAACGGCGAGTGAGTTAGCTTCGCTGGCGGCAAGTGTCGGGCTGGTTCAGAATCTGGCCGCGTTGCGAGCATTGGTTTCAGAAGGTATCCAGCAAGGCCATATGAGCATGCAAGCCCGTTCATTAGCTATTTCAGTTGGAGCAAAAGGAACCGAGATTGAACAGCTGGCAGCTAAGCTGCGAGCTGCGACTCAAATGAACCAAGAGCAAGCCCGTAAATTTTTAACCGAAATACGCAATTAAAAAAGGTTCTCTAGTTTTTAAAACTTTTTATCCTAAACAATAAATGGAAAGGACGAATCCCCTTACTAAAGGGAGTTCGTCCTTTTTTTGTTTTGGAGATAATAATGCAATAGATAAAAAATCTCGCTGTACTTTTGCTGATAGAGGACTTTTTTAATTTGTCGGTTCCAAGCAGCGATTTATCAAAAATAGTTTTACTAGGACAAAAAGAAAAAACAACTATGACAAAAAACGCTTTCAATTATACATCTTTTTACGAAGAATCAAAGCTATAATGATTTCATCAGGAGGGAATCAAATGAATGAACGGATCCGAAGAATTCTCACACGATTGGTAAAAAAACCCGAGACAAAGATGGCAGAGTTAACCACATCACTTTCTTTAACAAGAAGACAGATTAATTATTCCATTAAGCAATTTAATGAGGAGTTACTTGAAAACGGTTTGCCTCAAATCAGGCGTAACCATATGGGAGATTTTATTATTCCTTTAGAAGTGTTACGAATGATTTCTCTTGAACAAAATAAAGAAGATTCTTCTGCCATGGTTACAATTTTCTCTGAATATGAGCGAATTGCCATCATGTTAAGTTATTTATGTACTAATACCGGTTACATTGACATGGATCATTTTACACAGCTCTTATCGGTAAGTCGCAATACGATTCAAGAAGATTTAAAGAAAGCGAAGCAGTTTGTTAGCAAATACGCCCTGTCCATTCACTATGATCGTCAAAGCGGTTATCAACTGCAAGGATTGGAAAGGAGAATCTTACAACTGCTCTCTGATTTAATTAAGCAGCATTCATTATTTCGTCTTGATGATATTAAAGGAAAATTGGCACCGACTATTCCCGAAGAAGAGGTTGTTCATTTGATACACAACATGGAGCAATTGCTTCATTTAAGGTATTCAGATGAATCTATTGATTATCTGCAATCAGCTGTAAGAATGACCTTGCAACGTGCAACTTCACCGATTGCTTCAAAAGATGAAATGGTACAAATAGAGATTCGAAAAACTCCAGAATATAAAGTTCTGACTATTTTGCTTCAAGATACACCTTGGTCCAGCATGTCTCCTAACTATCTTTCTTGGCTAGCTCTGCTATTTTTGACATCTAATATTTTTGAACGTAAGACGACTCAAGTATTTGATTCAGATAGTGAATTAAGATGTTTGATCAGTGAAATGGTTACAAGTTTTCAAAACCAAACACTAATTATGATTGAAGATAGAGAGGCATTTGAACGTCGGATTTTGGGCCATCTGCGTCCAGCGTGTTTTCGTATAAAATACAATTTGAGCTTGGGTATGTACTCCCTTGATAGCTTAGTTCAAGATAGCAACCATGCAATTTTGAAGGATCTTATGAAGGAGCTGATTGTTCCCACAGAAAACTGGTTAGGCCGAGCGTTTCCAAATGATGAGTTGGCACTTCTATCTTATTACTTTGGTTTTCAATTAATGAGTCCTCGTCAAATAGCAGCGCAATTACCAAGGGCAGTAGTTGTCTGTGCAAATGGGGTTATGGTTTCAAAACTGATGAGAGAAAATTTAAAAAAACTATTTCCCGAGTTGCATTTTTTAGCTTCATTTTCAGTAAGAGATTTTTATAAATTTGGAACGGATTATGACTTGGTTTTTACAACTACTGCATTAAACAGTGAATTACCGCAATTTATTATTGATCCTATCATGACTTATAAGCAGCAGATCAGTCTGCGATACCGTGTGTTAAAAGAGTTAGGATTAAATGAAGTAGACCGCTCAGTTGATGAGTTGTTTTCGGTGATTCGCACATATGCTCAAGTAAATGATGCGAAGCAACTAAGGGAAGAGTTAGAGTACTTTTTATTGAAGCAAAAGCAAGATTCACCTTTAGAAAATTTTAAAGCGTTACCATCATTGACTGATTATTTGAAACCTGATTTTATAAGAAGAACGTCAGAGAAGCTAACTTGGCAACAAGCAGTGAAATTTGCTTGCCATCCTTTGTTAGAAAATCAGATGATTACAGAGCTGTTTATTCAAGATTGTTTGGATCAAATCGAAGAACAAGGATACGCTGGGTATTTAGGGAGTCAAACGTGTATCCCGCATACAGCACCACAAAATGGCGTGTTAAAAGACGGGATAAGTCTATTGATTGCTGCTGAGCCAATCGCTTTTCCAAACGGTAAAAAAATCCATTTTATTTATCCATTATCGTTTTATGATTTGACGAAACATTTGAAAGCTGTGAATCAGTTAGCAGATATTAGTAATGATTCTACGTTTTTAAATCGTTTGAAGGAAAGCTCAGATACGAAAACAGCTTATCAGCTAATTAGACAAGTGACTTAGGAGGAAAACGATGAAAGTAGAAGATTACCCACGCTTTACAATTATTATGAGGGGTTACACATATGAACAAGCTTATGCAGTTTTAACGGCAATGAGTGGGCTTGAGAAAGAGTTTGCAGTTGAAATCACATTAAACACTTTAGGGGCTCTAGAACATATCAACAAGTTAAGCAAATTATTTGGTGAAACTATTCTCATTGGGGCAGGAACAGTAAGAACGTTACCTGACGCCCAAAAAGCCGTCGCAGCTGGGGCTCGTTTTTTATTAGGTCCCCATCGTTTTACGAAGCAAATAATGGATTTTGCAAGGAAAGAGCAAGTGCTCTCAGTACCGGCGGCAATGAGCCCTTCTGAGATCAATGAGATGTTTACAGATGGAGCGGATATCGTTAAAGTTTTCCCCGCTGCAGTTGTGACACCACGCTTTTTCACAGATGTGCAAGCTCCATTGGGCAAGCTACCTTTGATGGGTGTTGGTGGAATTTCGATTTCTAACGCCAAGGAATATTTTGACCATGGAGCGAGTTATCTTGGTTTAGGTTCCAATCTTTTTCAATCGCAAGACTTGCAAGCTGCTGACCCAGCAAAACTAGCGCTATCACTACAGAAATTAGCGACAGAGATTTAAGGAGGAAAACAAATGGAATTGCAACTGAACGAAGAACTAGTATTTCGAAATATAAAAGCAGGTAGTGATAAAGAAGTCCTTGCTTTTTTAGCGAATGAACTATACCAACGAGGCTATGTCAAAGAAGATTATATCGAAGCAATACAGTTACGCGAGTCCGAATATCCAACCGGTTTACCTTCGACACAGCCCGGCGTAGCAATTCCTCATGCAAATTTTGATTTGGTCAATCAAACAACTTTGGCGATTGCAACCTTAGAAACAGCTGTAGGGTTTCGCAATATGGAAGATAATCAAGTCATTTTACCTACTAAAATTGTTATCATGATGGCCATCGGTGAACCGCACGGCCAAGTGGAGATGTTACAAAAGATTGTCAGTATTATTCAAGATGAGCCACTTCGTGAACAAATGACGGCGGCGAATTCGGATCTAAAATTGCTAACATTATTAAAAAAGGCGATAGCCTAAAAAATAGGAGGAAATGAAAATGAAAAGAATTTTAATTGCTTGTGGGAATGGGATTGCGACTTCAACCGTAGTAGCATCAAAAGTGAAGGATTATCTGAATGAACATGGAGTTGAGGCTTCCACAACCCAAACCAAACTGATGGAAGTACCTAGTAAAGTTCAAGACTATGACTTGTTAGTGACAACTGGTCAATTTGAAGGTCAGACTGGTGAAGTTCCTGTGGTAAAGGGAATGCCTATTTTAACGGGAATTGGTTCTGAACAAACTATGGAAGAAATTTTGAATTATTTAAAATAAAAAAGTTAAGGAGAAAAAAGAATGAATTATGTAATGAATGTATTCAATTTCTTTATTGACGCTGGTCCTACAGTGATGCTTCCTGTCATTATTACAATTATCGGCATGATTTTCGGTTTGAAAATCTCAAGAGCATTTAAGTCTGGGCTAACACTAGGAATCGGATTTGCAGGGATTCGTCTGATTCTGGATTTTATGACAACCAATGTCGGACCAGCAGCCCGTGCTATGGTAGAGCGGACCGGCGTACAGCTGGATGCCTTGGACGTAGGATGGGGCTCAATCGCGGCGGTTACTTGGGCATCTCCAATTATTGCACTGCTTATATTTGCTATATTGATCGTTAATATCATCTTGTTGGTTCTCAAAAGAACTCAAACGTTGGATGTTGATATTTGGAATTATCATCATATGGCTATTGTTGGTGTAATGGTTTATTTTGTGACTAAGAACGTAGCGTTAGGTGTGGGCGCATCAGTTGTAATGGCAATTGTCACATTTAAAATGTCTGATTGGTCACAGCCTTTGGTTGAAGATTTTTTTGGAATTCCAGGGGTTTCATTACCCACGGTTTCAGCCTTATCTTCTTTAGTAATTGCATGGCCGTTAAACTGGCTTTTAGACCGCATTCCTCTTTTTCGAAATTCCAAGTTTACCATTAAGGATGCACAAAAATATTTGGGTTTCTTTGGGGACTCTATGATTATGGGCGGTGTCATAGGTATCGCAATCGGCTTTTTAGCTGGCTATGATATCACTCAGATTCTTCAATTAGGGGTTAGTATGTCTGCTGTCCTTGTTCTGATACCAAAAATGACCTCTCTTTTTATGGAAGGATTAATGCCTATTTCAGACGCAGCGCAAAAATGGTCTCAGAAGAAATTTAAAGGTCGCCGTTTATTTATTGGACTAGATGCAGCGGTTGTTGTGGGCAATCCAGATGTTATAACAACTGCACTGATTATTATTCCTTTAACAATTGCTATGGCTTTGGTCTTACCCGGAAATCGTGTGTTACCATTTGCCGATTTAGCTGTAGTTCCATTTCGAGTAGCAATGGTTGTTGCATTGACTAGAGGAAACTTGCTGAAAAACATTATTATCGGTTTAGTTGTCACAGCCTCTTTGCTTTGGTGTGGAACAGTCACTTCACCTATTCTAACCGAAATAGCCAAACAGGTAGGGATTGATCTTGGGTCCAGTGCCATGCTTATTTCTTCTTTTGCAGCAACTTCAATGATTCAAAGTTACCTGGTTTTCATTGCATTCACCTATGAACCGATGATTGGTATTCCAGTTCTTCTTCTAGGATTTGGCGGTGTATGGTATTTCTTTGAAGGAATCAAAAAAATTAATCGTGAAGCAGCAATTGAATAAAATATTGTCGAAAAAGAGGAGTAGATTGTTTTGAAAATTTCTAAAATTACAGTATATAAAGTAAAACCCCGCTGGATTTTTGTAAAATTGTCAACAGATGAAGGAATCGATGGCTGGGGAGAGATGATTTCTGGAACAAAAACCGAAACAGTTGTTGCAGGAGCTTATGAGGTAGGGGAAAGATTTCTGTTAGGACAAAACCCGTTTGAGATTGAGCGATTGTTCCAAGAAATGCACCGATCTTTCTTTCGTGGCGGTCCCATACATGGAACAATCGTTTCTGGTCTAGAGATGGCTCTGTGGGATATTAAAGGAAAAGCATTGAATGTTCCTATCTACGAACTATTAGGCGGTGCTGCTCGTGACAGAATCAAAGTATATTCTTGGATCGGCGGTGATCGTCCGGATGATGTCGCAGAGCAAGCACAAGATCGTGTTGACCGTGGGTTTACTGCAGTTAAAATGAACGCAACAGAGGAACTGCACTATATTGACTCTTATGTAAAGATAGAGGAAGTGGTGGAACGTGTCACTTCGATTAGGGAACGCTTTGGTAATAAATTGGATATTGGAATTGATTTCCATGGGAGAGTCCACAAGCCGATGGCAAAAGTTTTAGCTAAGGCATTAGAACCTTATCATCCAATGTTTTTAGAAGAAGTTGTTCTTCCTGAGAATGAGGAACATTTTAAAGAAGTTGCCCAGCTTGTGGCAACGCCTTTAGCCACTGGGGAGAGACTGTATACTCGCTGGCAGTTTAAAACACTTTTTCAGCAAGGAGCAATAGATGTGATCCAGCCTGATGTGGCATTATGTGGAGGGATCATGGAAATGCGAAAAATAGCTGCCATGGCTGAAGCTTATGACGTGGCTGTTGCCCCGCACGCACCATATGGTCCCGTTGCTTTAGCAGCAACACTGCAAGTTGATTCTTGTACCCCAAATGTTTTTATTCAAGAGCAAAGCTTAGGAATCCATTACAATAAAGGCTTTGATCTGTTAGATTTTGTGAAAAACAAAGAAGTATTTCAGTATAAGGATGGCTATGTAGAAATACCAAGTAAGCCCGGTTTAGGGTTGGAGATGGATGAGGATAGAGTTAGAGATATTTCACAAGAAGGGTTGATTTGGACTAACCCTAAATGGAAGAACTATGATGGCACTATTGCAGAATGGTAGTCTGAAAGGAAGTTACTCATGGCGGAAGCAATTATGATCAACTTATTTTTACTCGTTCTGTTAGTGATACAACTCAAAGAGCAGCGCAAAATTCTTTTGCAGGCAAAAGCGAGCTCTATAAAAAAGGCAACTGCTTTCATTCTGTCTGCGCTTCTTTTCGTCATTTTTTGGCCAGATCAGTTGAGTGACCAGTTGAAATTGTTTGCACTGATCGGCTTAGTCTGTTTAGTTGGTTTTTCAAAAGAAGGATTAGGAGCAGATCAGCTGATCAAACTGGGTGTTTTAAAAGGTGAATATGATCAATATACCGCAATAGAGATTGAACAAACAGTAAATAATCAAACTTTTGTAACCTTTTATAAAAGCCAAAATAGCCGCTTCTCGCTTTTATTTTCAGAGTCACCGCAAATCTTGGCAGAGTACTTTAGTTTATTGAAGAAGGAAGAGAAGCTAGTGTTTAAGGAAGAAGGATTGACGCAAAAGAAGCAAAGGAATACTAAAGTATCCCATTAATTTCGTCTGTGGAGAAGGACAAATTTAATAAATTGTGGTAATTCTTACTGATTTTAAGCAAAGAGTAAAAATCAATCAACTATATTTTTATTCACTATCGTCGGGATATAAAAAAACTGGGAGAATGAACCATTCTCCCAGTTTTTTTATCGTTTCGAAATCGCCGTGTGGGCATACGCCTCGATCAATGGAATGACTTCTAATTTTACTTTGTATTTGCGCTCTAGCGCAGTTTCGATGGTAAAAGTATCACTTTCTGTTTCAGAAATCGTTGCTAGAACACGATCTTCTTTCGGGGAAGCTTCGATCACGATCGTTTCTCCTGAAGATTGTTTGGCAGAAAATTTAGGGAATGCTGCGATTTTTTCAGCAAATGCTGAAAAAGTCATTGTGTTGTCAGCAGTATCAGCCATTGTTTCAGTTGCTTTTTCTACTTCTTTAGTTGATGCAGAGGTAGTCGGTGCAGCCGCTTCAGCTGGTGCTGATTCTTCCTTCACTTTCGCTGGTTCTTTTGCAGGAGCGGGTGCCGTACTTTCTTGCGGATTGGTCGGCAACCAGTAAGCAGCGATCTCATCGACTAAGTTATCGCTGAAACGATCAAGCAAACCAGCTTCTAAGCGTTGGATTCGTTTCACGACGATCTTGAAGTTCTCATCTAAAGGAACAGCGATTTTTTGTTCTTTTGGCGTTTCCTTCAACAATTCAATCAATAATTCCTCTTGGTTTTTAGGATTGATATACACAGTTGTCGGAAGGTCAAACTTATCTGCTGTTTTGCGCTCGATCGCTGTAAACAACTGTTGTCGAGCTGTTTCATAAGACGGGCGGAATTGTTGTTTCAATTTTGCTAATTGTTTCTTTTTCATAATCTTCTCCTCTCGATCACTATCGATTATAAGGAAAATTTGCAGAAAAGAACAGTGATTCTCATGAAAAATACAAAAAAATTTATATACTTCCTGAAAAAACACCAACGCTGCTAAAAAAGCGGCGCTGGTGTTTCTACTAGATCATTGATTTGATGGTACTTGGGCATCAGGACCAAAAGGTCATTTTCTCCAGTTGCGACTAAGTAGTTTTCCCAAAGAAAAAAGCGTGGTTCCCCAGTAAGTTTCTCGGTCAGCATCTGCTGATAGTCGCTGGTCGTCCATTGACGTGCTGGAAAGTGTTGGACTTTGTCTGGCCAAACGAGAAAAACAAAATCAGCATGTAAGGCTTTTTGAACAGCAGGGGAGAGATGATTGAAATCAGTTTTTTTCATAGGCTTCTCCTTTATAGAGAGTGAAATTAAAACCCTGTCGTATCTGGATTGGTCGCTTTCCCAACCACACCATCTAATTGATCGATCGTTTTCATATCATCTTCAGATAGCTCAAAATCAAAGACGTGAATGTTTTCTTCGATCCGACTTGGTGTAACTGATTTTGGTAATGGCAAGAAACCATGTTGTAAAGACCAGCGTAATGCAACTTGAGCGATTGATTTTTGATGCTTTTCAGCTAATGCTTTCATTTCTGGTACATCAAAGATCTTCCCAGTACCTAATGGGCTGTATGCTTCAAGCAATACATCGTGTTCTTGGCAATAAGTCACGACTTCTTCTTGTAACTCGCCAGGTGCAAGGAAAATTTGATTGACCATTGGGAAGATAGTCGCTGTTTTTTTCAATTCTTCAAAATGATGTGGTAAGAAGTTGCTGACGCCGATCGCTTTGATTTTGCCTGCTTGATACAACTCTTCAAAAGCACGCCATGTTTCTGCGTTTGCTGTTTGCCAATTGTCGCGAAAAGCCACTGGATTTGGCCAATGGATCAAGAAAAGATCGATATAGTCTGTTTGTAATTTTTCTAAAGATTCTTCAAAAGAGGACATCACAAGATCATAAGAATGGTTCGCATTCCATAATTTTGTAGTCAAGAAAAGCTCTTCGCGGGGAATGCCGCTTTCTTTGATCGCTTGACCAACACTGGCTTCATTTTTATAGCCTTGTGCTGTATCAATATGGCGGTAACCTACTTCTAGTGCTTTTTTGACTGATGCTACGGCAACGTCGCCGTCTGGTGTTTGCCATGTGCCAAAGCCTAGCTCAGGGATGGTCACATTGTTTGATAACGTATAGCTGTTCATGTTCATTCCTCCGTTTTCTGTGATACTTCTAGTTTAGCAGACGAGGCAGGAATTTCCAATGATTGCACCTTTTAAAAAGAAAGCGAATATTGAAGGAAAATGCCGATTCGCTCTTGTCAGTTCGCCTATTTATTTTGTACACTAGACAAATGGATAAGGAGCGTAACCAATGGATATTTATTTGAAACATGCGATTTTACACATTGTGGACCGTCAAACAGGCGATCCAGTTTTTTCTCAAGTTGAACTTGATTTAACAACGGAATACATTCGTGATTATTTGACGAAGAAAATTCAGAAACTTGCTACACCGCAAACCAAAACAGGTCGTTTACTCGAAACTTCAACGATCGCTCAATTGGTCAAACAAGCACCAGACGACTTTATCGCAGCCAGTGAAGCGATCGTGCAACGCTGGTATGAAGCGTACAAGGAAAGTGAAGATGCGCCAAGTGCGGATGCGTTTGTCGTCTTATATGAATTAGATACAAGAATGCAGCTGGCTTTTTTGAAGGTCAATTATCAAGATGGCTATACGCATTTTATTGATAATGGGGAGGCTGGGATCGAAAATAATTTGATTTTGCATCGTGCCTTACTAGCTGGTAAAACCCAAAAGGCAGATGAAGGGATCACGATCGATGTGGAGAGCTTAGACTTTGAACTGATTGAAAAGAAATATAGCTTTTCAGGTGAAAAATACGCCTACTTTTCAACAAAAGTCATTGATGCCGAACCGATCCCATCTTTAGAAGAAAATGTCAAAGTCATCAAAAAAGTAGCCGAAAAAATTGGTCAGAAATTTGAAACACCCACCTATAACGTTGTTGCCGATTTGAAAGAAGCGGTCTACGATACGATCGAAGAGTCTGGTCATATCGATGTGAGTGAAGTGGCGCAAAAAGTCTTTAAAGACAATATTACTGCTCAGCTTTCATTTCAAGAAGAAGTGGTTGAAAAAGGATTCGTCAATCAAGCACCGATGATGCGGGATGTTCGTGAGATCTCGGAGAAAAAATTTGGTAAGCAAAAACTAAAATTATCGAATGGAATCGAATTGATCGTTCCTTTGGATGTTTACCGAGATCCGAATTTGATCGAATTTATCAATAACCCTGATGGCACGATTTCCGTAACGATCAAAAATGTAGAAGAAGTGATTAATCGGATGTAACAAGAGCTGTTTCTAAGCAGACGATGGCAAAACAAGTACAAAAAAGCGGCTCTTTGTCAATAATGAAAATGGGGCTGAAGAATCAATTCTGATTCATCAGGCCCATAAATTATAGAGCACAAAAAGCAGGGCGTCCTCATTTAGAAAGAGGACGGCCTGCTTTTTTACAGACGCTTGCTTGATAGCAGCAATTATTGAGGGGTCAGCTTTTCAAGAGCCGCTTGAGGAACGTCTTCTTCAGAAACTTCTTTCCAGCTTATAACGCCTTTGTTTGGATTGACCAATAGTTTCAAATAGGCGCCTTCTTTCAAAGGAGCGGAACGGTGTTCATTCATTTTGACCGTTTTGACGTCACCAGAGGCGCTGTAGGCTGTTTGTGTATAACGATAGATGTTTTCAACGACCCCCTCGTCACTGACTTCGGTATCGTGTTCCCCCGCATCGTTGATAACTGTATAATAGTCACTTCCACCATAGTAATAGTCATAAGTAAGGAAGCAGCCGCCAAGAAAAATTGCTGTAAAAACCAGCGCTGCAATGATTTTCTTCACATTTCTCACCTCATCTTCTATTATTCATAAAAACCAGGCTTACGTCCAATGGATCACAAAAAGCAAAGAAATTCTTAGGGATTAGCTGCCGAGACCTCTTGCTTGACTTTGACTAATTTTGACCTATAATAAGGGTAGATTTAAACTTACAAAAAATAAGTTAATCCTTATCTCTTTGGAAGCGTAAATCGCAAAAATATGATTCGAGTCAACCAACGACTCAACTTTCTCTAGGAGGGAAACAATATGGCAAAACAACATTATGATCGTAGCAAACCCCATGTCAACATCGGAACGATTGGACACGTCGACCATGGGAAAACCACCTTGACTGCTGCAATTACCACAGTTCTTGGGAAAAAAGGGCTTGCCAATCCGCAAGATTACGCAAGTATCGACGCGGCTCCTGAGGAACGCGAACGTGGTATCACAATCAATACTGCTCATGTGGAATATGAAACGGAAAAACGGCACTATGCCCATATCGATGCACCGGGACACGCGGATTATGTGAAAAATATGATTACAGGGGCTGCTCAAATGGACGGCGCAATCTTGGTCGTATCAGCGACAGATGGCCCAATGCCACAAACACGGGAGCATATTTTGCTTTCTCGTCAAGTGGGTGTGAAACATTTGATCGTCTTTTTGAATAAAACGGACCTTGTCGATGATGACGAGTTGATCGATTTAGTTGAAATGGAAGTCAGAGAATTGCTGACTGAATATGATTTTCCTGGCGACGACATTCCTGTGATAAAAGGCTCTGCGTTAAAAGCCTTGGAAGGGGACCCAGATGCTGAAGCAGCGATCTTAACGCTGATGGATACAGTAGATGAATATATCCCAACGCCTGAACGAGATACTGACAAACCATTGTTGTTACCGATCGAAGATGTCTTTTCGATCACAGGACGGGGAACCGTTGCTTCTGGTCGGATCGATCGCGGCATGGTAAAAGTCGGGGATGAAGTAGAGATCGTCGGAATCAAACCTGAAACACAAAAAGCAGTCGTGACAGGGGTAGAAATGTTCCGCAAAACGATGGACTTCGGAGAAGCTGGCGATAACGTAGGGGTATTGTTACGGGGCATCACCCGTGATGAAATTGAACGTGGCCAAGTGTTAGCAAAACCAGGTTCTATCACACCGCATACGAAATTCCAAGCGGAAGTCTATGTGTTGACAAAAGAAGAAGGCGGTCGCCATACCCCATTCTTTAATAACTATCGCCCACAATTTTACTTCCGTACAACGGACGTAACTGGGAATATCGTTTTACCAGAAGGAACGGAAATGGTGATGCCTGGTGACAACGTAACGATCGATGTGGAATTGATCCATCCGATCGCTGTAGAAAATGGAACGACCTTCTCGATTCGTGAAGGTGGACGAACAGTCGGTTCTGGTATTGTCACCACGATCGAAAAATAATGATGAGTGAAACAGTGCTTCCTTTTGAAGAAGCGCTGTTTCCTTTTTCTTGTCGAAAGATCGCCAAACCCTCGGTCAGCTTAGGATTGCTTGTTTTTTTCTAAATAATCTTGTGATTTTATTAAGGATTTTTTAGGAGAGAAAAAATTCTAGTCAGCCCGTTCATTTCATAGTACGATAGATTCTGACTTAGAAAAGATGGGATGTATTTGATGAGAAAAATTCGACGTTTCCTAGGATTTATACTGAAGCTGGCCCTCGTGCTGTTGCTGATCGGGGCAGGGGTTTGGGTCTATCGAAACTATACGGCATTGAAAGCTGTCTATGCGTATGAAGAAGCAATCGCGCAACAGACGCAAGCCCACGACATCTCTGAATATCAGTCATTAGCCATGAGCATCATGCTGACGGAGTCAAAAGGACAAGGCAACGACCCGATGCAAAGTTCTGAAAGTGTTTATGGAAAACAAAATCAGTTCGATACGCCAGAACAAAGCATCGAACAAGGTGTTTCCTATTTAGCCGAGTTGATTGAAAAAGCCGAGCAAATGAACTGTGATCTTTGGACCGCCGTACAGGCGTATAATTTTGGTACAGATTATATTGATTATGTCGCTGCCCGAGGGGGAGTGAACACCTTAGAGCTAGCAGAAACATATTCCAGAGAGGTTTTATCTCCATTGTTAGGCAATGATACGGAACAAACCTATCGTTACTGGGGCATCCAATCCGTTTTTTATAATGGTGGTCACCTGTATCATAACGGCGGCAATTTATTCTACGCTGATTTAATAAAAATGAATCAATGGAAGATCAATGTTACGGCGCGTTTCTTTTCATAAGCGTTGGAAAATAAGTGAAACAAAAAAGCTTGAAATACAAATAAAATATGGTAAAATCATTATGAGTGATTCTGTCTAATTATTCTTCGCACTGATATCTATTAGTGCGTTTTTTTACCTAGTAAACCAATGAATACTTACCAAATGGAGGTGAGTGGATGGCACGAATTCCTCAAACGGTCATTGACGACATTCGCGAACGTAGCAATATCGTCGATATCGTGGGACAGTATGTCCAGTTAAAGAAGTCTGGAAAAAATTATTTTGGTTTGTGTCCGTTCCATAATGAAAAATCACCTTCTTTTTCCGTTGCAGAGGACAAACAAATTTTTCATTGCTTTGGTTGTGGTCGTGGTGGAAATGTGTATGGTTTCTTACAGGAGCTTGAAGGGATCAGTTTTCCAGAAGCAGTCGTCAAAGTAGCAGAAATGAACGATATTCCTCTTGATCCGCAATATCAGCAGTCTGAAGGCATCAATGAAGCGACCTCACAAACGAGTCAATTGATTGCGTTACATGAAAAAGCCGCCGAAGTCTATCATCACATGTTGGTGAATACAGCTGCTGGACAAGAAGCGCTTGACTATTTATTAGATCGTGGATTGACGATGGCACTGATCGAAGAGTTCAATATTGGCTTTGCACCGAATGAACGCTCGTTTTTGGAGAAAGTTTTTTTGAATGAAAAAGCCAAAGCAGAGTTTTTTCCTGATACAGGACTCTTTGTTCAGCGCAACGATGGCTCACTGGCGGATCGCTTTTACCAGCGAATCATGTTTCCGATCCGCAATCCTCAGGGGAAAACGATTGGTTTTTCTGGTCGGTGGTTAGCAAGCGAAAAAGTCGGTGATCAAGACCAACCAAAATATTTAAATAGTCCTGAAACGATTCTTTTCAATAAACGCGAGGTTCTTTTCAACTTTGACAAAGCGCGACGAGCGATGCGTAAAGATGGCCAAGTGTATTTATTTGAAGGATTTATGGACGTGATCGCCGCTTGGCAAGCAGGGATCGAAAATGGGATCGCCTCGATGGGGACCAGCCTGACCAATCAGCAGATCGCTCACATCGAGCGAGTGGCACAAGAAGTGATTCTTTGTTACGATGGAGATAGTGCAGGGGTTGAAGCCACGAACCGTGGGATCGATCTTTTGCAAAACAATAGCCGCTTGAAATTATCTGTGGTTCGAGTGCCGGAACGGATGGACCCAGATGACTATTTGCGCAAATATGGGACAGAAGCTTTTTATAAATTAGCTGTACATGGGAAAGAAACCGTCTTTGCTTTCAAAATGGATTACCATCGAGCAAATCGAAATTTGGCCAATGAGAAAGAGCAGCTAGATTATGTCCAAGTCGTTTTAAAGGAATTACAGCGGGTGGATTCTTTGCTGGAGCAAGACCGTTATTTGACTCAGTTGTCCACAGAGTTCAACTTGAGCCGTGAGACCTTGCAGCAGCAGCTCAAGCAAAACCGGCAAGAGCAGCAGCCGCGGCAAGATGCACCGCCGCCAGCGCCAACAACCAATCCTATGGTCTTTACGCCGCCTACGCGGCAGCAGCCCAAAACACAGGTAGAAAAAGCACAAGAATTATTATTGTACCGTTTGTTTCATGACAGTACGTTAAACCATCGCTTTCGAGCGAGTGGCATATCCTTTATCCATGATCGTTACCAACAGCTTTATCTGCTGTTTGATGCGTATATGGAAACAGAAGAACACTTTGTTTTAGCAAAGTTCTTAGATTTTTTAAAAGAAGATTCAATGAAAAAAATGGTGATCGATATTGCAGATCTTAAAGCTTCTGAGGAAGGGACTGAACAAGAATTTCAGGACATTCTGCAGGTATTTCAAAAGTCGGGCATTGCTGAAGAAATCAATCAAAAACGAATCCAGCAGCAAGAAGCAAGACAAAAAGGAAACCAGCAATTAGAACTTGAACTTGCGATCGAAATCATTGATTTGACCAAACGGTTGAAACAAGCTAAATAGCGAACTGAAAGGGGCTTTCTTTCATGGCAGAAGAAACAAAAAAAACGTATGACAAAGCAGTTGCCGAATACATCCGAGAAAACAAAACAAAGGGGCAAGTTGTTTACGATGACATTACGAATCGTTTAGCAACGCCGTATACTTTGGATGCTGATGCAATGGACAAATTAATTCAAAAACTGGAGGATTCAGGCATCAGTGTCGTGGATGAAAATGGAGAGCCTTCAGTCCATAGTCTAAAGAGCAATGAAAAACGACAAGAAACACAACCTCAAGAAGATCTGTCTGCACCAACTGGTGTGAAAATCAATGACCCCGTTCGGATGTACTTGAAAGAAATCGGTCGTGTGCCATTATTGACCGCAGAAGAAGAAGTGGCGCTCGCACTGAAAATCGAAGAAGGCGACCAAGAGGCAAAACAGCGTTTGGCAGAAGCCAACCTACGTTTGGTCGTTAGTATTGCCAAACGTTATGTGGGTCGAGGAATGCAATTCCTTGATTTGATCCAAGAAGGAAACATGGGCTTGATGAAAGCCGTTGAGAAATTCGACTACCGCAAAGGGTTCAAATTCTCGACGTATGCGACCTGGTGGATCCGTCAAGCGATCACCCGTGCGATCGCTGACCAAGCGCGAACCATTCGTATTCCTGTGCATATGGTGGAAACCATCAACAAATTGATCCGTATTCAACGGCAATTGCTGCAAGACTTAGGGCGCGAACCGACACCAGAAGAAATCGGCGCAGAAATGGATCTGCCGACGGAAAAAGTTCGTGAAATCTTGAAGATCGCTCAAGAACCTGTTTCATTAGAAACACCGATCGGTGAAGAAGACGATTCTCATCTAGGTGATTTTATTGAAGACCAAGATGCCACAAGTCCAGCAGAGCATGCGGCTTATGAGCTGTTGAAAGAGCAGCTAGAAGATGTACTGGATACGTTGACTGACCGTGAAGAAAACGTGCTGCGCTTGCGTTTCGGAATCGATGATGGTCGTACTCGGACATTAGAAGAAGTCGGAAAAGTCTTTGGGGTAACGAGAGAACGGATTCGTCAGATCGAAGCAAAAGCATTACGGAAACTACGCCATCCATCTCGTTCAAAACAATTGAAAGATTTCTTAGAATAATCAAGGTTTATCGACTTTCCAAAGGAACCCTTTGGAAAGTCTTTTTTATTCAGATTTTATCCTCTCGACACAAGATTGGTAAAGAACTTAATAAAAACGTAACCAAGCAAGTGTTGGCTAATTGCCAAGAATGTGATAAATTTAATTTTGTGCATCTGCATCAAAACGTAACAAACAACGAAGTGTCAAAAAAGACCCATTATTTGCTGGTCTAAAAAAAGAAGCAGTAGGTACAGCAAGCGTCTGATGAAAGAGGCGACTGCTTCATAAAAGGAAATGCAAAAAACAAAAGGAGTCAGTTTGAATCAATGAAGAAGACATGTCCTGAATGTGGATTTCAAGCAATAGAAGAAACACCCGTTTGTCCCAATTGCGGGTTCCAATGGAACCAGGCAAAGGAGAATGAACTGGAACCAACATCTGACTCTTCCGTTACGCCAGAAGAGCCACAGAATAAAAATGATGATATTCGCTGGTCAGACTTTAAAAACGTCCCGATCGGAAAAATGGAGGAGCACTTAGGTGATCGGCCATCCTCAAATGAAGAAACGATCGACCTCGCGCAGCAAGGGACTTTTTCCGATGAGCAACATGTAACCCCCACCTCAGCCTCTAAGAAAGAAGCTGAGGAAAAAACGGAAGTAGAAAGTTCTAGCGCAACGCAAGAGCATGCGACATCAGCCAGTGAGGAAGCAAGTGAAACCGATGCATTAAGTACGGAGGAACAGCATGACGCTGATATTTTGGCTGCTTATATCCGCCAACACAAACTTGATGAAGAAGAAAAAGCCGCTGCTCTAGAAGCAGAAGCCGCCACTGATGATTTGTCTGCTACTGAAGAAGAAAGTCAGGAACAAGCCAGTGAGGAACCTCTACTGATAAGCGAAGATGAACCAGTGACGGATCCAGTCATTGAAGAAGCGAAGAAGCAGCCAGAACCAGTGATCGATCCAATTCCTGAGCCGATCACCGCAGCGGATGAAGCACCGAAAAAGGCGACTACTGAAGAAAAAACGTCGACGCCTAGCGAAAAAAAGAAGAGTCCTCGCAAAGCACTCTATATTACAGCGGCTTGTTTATTAGTGGCAGCTGGTGGCGGTTGGGCGTATTACTATCAACAGCAGCAACAAGAAACAGCCCGAGAAACGCAACTGGCGCAGGAAAACCGTACACTCGATCAAATTGAAAATGAGCTGAATGATTTTTATACAAATGATGAACGAGTGTTCATTAAAAACGACAAAACATCAGAACAGCTGACGGCTGTGACGAATCAGTTGGCAGAGTTTCAAGACCATGAACGGTACGATGCCTTGTCACAAGAAGCTGCGACGATCGCTGACAAACTAGCAACTTTGACCGAGATCAACAGCTATTTTAGCAGTCCTGCCGTTGTGGAAGATCAATTGGAAGAAGTCTCATTGAAAGAAGCGGCTGCCGTCACAATGGCGAAGCGTGAGAACGGGGATGCCTTTGATGAGTTGATCAATCAAGCCATCGACATGGGACAAAAAGAGTTCAGTGCGATCGAGGAAGTTCAAAATGCGGTGAAGAGCATGGTGGCTTTAAGTGGTGATGGTGAAGCACCTGCAAGTGTCACCCGTGAGAACTACAATGCCTTGATGAAAAAAGTCCAAGCTTTACCGATCGATTCATTGGTGGAAAGTCTCACTGCTGATCTGCGCAAAGTCGATACTGCGTTGACGAAGCGTGAAACCGCTACGCAAGAAGCAGCGGCACAACAACAAGCGGCCCAAGAAGCAGCACAAGCGGCGGCTTCTGAGAACAACGCTTCCGCTTCAAGCGGCGGTTCTACAAGCGCTGCGACGCCCGCACAAAGCACGTCTGAAGAAGAGTATGTGCTTTCGCCAAATACGCCAACAAATACCAATAATCAGCCAATTATTCCAGCCCGTCAAAGTGATTTGAATGATGTAAACAATAGCGCTTGGGTGTGGGCAGATGGTGTCCAAGAAAAAATCATCGCCACAGCGATTGCCCGTGGTTACGTGGTTGAAGGTGGTTATACTTTTGAACGCGTGCGGATCGTCAACGGCGAAGGCTATTACAATTTTTATGCGACAAATGCCCAAGGCAGCTTGCTTAAAGGAACGAATGATTCAGCGTTCCCGCTATACTTATTTACGGTAAACGCCAAAACTGGCTATTTCAGAGGCAATGGGAACGATCACACCGTTCGCTAAGTCTCATGAGTCACTAGAAAACTTTCAGAGTTATTACATGCACATGTGAAAAACACTTGTTTCCCCTCCCTGTTTTCGATATGATGAAAGATAATCGTTCAAACAGGGAGGGTTTTTTGTGCAGAAAATAGAAAGATATGATCGCTTTGAAGATGGGGTCATTGCTTGTGTACCAACGATTCTTGGGTACTTAGGGATTGGTTTTGCGATGGGGGTCGTGGGAAAAGGCGTTGGGTTGTCGATTCTTGAAATTATTTTAATGTCTATTATTGTCTATGCAGGCAGTGCTCAATTTATTATTTGTGCATTACTCGCGATTCAAGCACCGTTCATGACGATCGTCGCAACCGTCTTTTTAGTGAATTTACGACATTTCTTAATGAGCTTATCAGTGGCTTCCTATTTTAAAAAGACTCCTTTGCTTTCTGCTATCGGGATTGGGACGCTTTTGACTGATGAGTCCTATGGCGTTTTGACGACGGCACTGCAACAAGACAAACCAGTCACAGCGAAATGGACCCATGGGTTGAACGTGATGGCGTATTTGAGTTGGATCTTCGCAACCTTTTTGGGCGGACTATTAGGCTCGTTTATTCCAGATCCAGAAGCGTTAGGCTTAGATTTTGCCTTGGTAGCCATGTTTGTTGGTCTTTTTTTATTTCAAGTAGAGCGACCCCTCAAGAAGAAAACCCAGCAAACGCTCTTAGTACTCGGGGCAGTTGTGGGGACATTGATTTTATTTATGCGTTTTTCTACTGCTGAGATCGCGGTAATAGCTGCGACCTTGGCAGGATGTTTGGTTGGGACGGTGACACATCATGACTAATTTTGTTATACTAATGCTAGCATGTGGGTTGGTTACTTGGATTCCGCGAATCGTTCCTTTTTTATTTTCTAAAAAGCTCGTATTTCCAAAACCTTTCACCATCTTTTTGAGTTACTTGCCGTTGTGTATTTTGGCGGCATTGTTGGTTCAAAATTTGCTGATCTTTCGAGTAGGGCAATTTCCCATCTTGAAAGTCAAAGAAACTGTTGCCTGTATCCCAGCATTGTTGGTGGGGTATTATACAAAAGATTTGATGAAGATCGTTATCACAGGCGTTATTGCTATGGCACTGCTGCGTTTCTTTTTCTAGCAACGGGCAGTTTTTATGAAGAAGGAGAGAATAGATGAAAGACTTATTAGCATCCGTATTTAGCGGATTGATCATTGATGAAAATGAACAGAATTATTTTGTTCAAAAAGGCGGGGTTACCTTCCGACTAGCCAAGGAAGAAGGCGAACATCATTTAGGTGAAGCCGTCGAAGGGTTTGGCTATCAAAACCAAAAGCAAGAAAATGTGCTCACTACGAATATTCCGAAAAGCCGCAAAGGGCATTATGCCTTTGGTACAGTCACAGGAAGCCGTCGCGACTTAGGCGTTTTCGTCGATATCGGTTTAAAAGACAAGGACATGGTGGTTTCATTAGATGAATTGCCAACAATGCGGGAACTTTGGCCCAAAAAAGGCGATCGTTTGATGGTCAGCTTGCGCGTCGACGACAAAGAGCGTATATGGGCTTCGTTAGCAGATGAGAAAATCTTCAAGGCACTGAGTAAGAATGGTACGGAACAGATGAAGAATCAAGATGTTACAGGTACCGTGTATCGCTTAAAACTAGCGGGAACCTACTTATTGACGGATGATTTTTATATTGGCTTCGTCCACCCATCAGAGCGCTATCAAGAGCCGCGTCTTGGGGAAGTTGTTAAAGGACGAGTGATCGGGGTTCGTCCAGATGGGGTCTTGAACCTTTCGTTGAAACCAAGAGCCCACGAGGCGATTTCAAATGATGCCGCCATGGTCCTAACCTTTTTAGAACGAGCACCAGAAAATAAAATTCCTTTTACCGATAAATCAGCACCAGAAGAGATTTTACAAACGTTTGGTATTAGTAAAGGCCAATTTAAACGGGCGTTAGGAACCTTGATGAAACAGCGTTTGATTGAGCAAAAAGATGGCTTTACGATTCTTGTTAAAAAACCTAATTGAGAATACTTGTTTCTTTTGCTGTTCTAATTTATAATGATTACAATGTTTGTCTTGGGTGATTCTCACTCAAATTAGAATCGTTATAAATTAGCGGCATACGGAGGCAACTATGAACACAACAGCAGCGTTAAAAAAGACCAAGAAACAATTGCACGAGTCGGGGTTCAAATTAACTCCTCAGCGAGAAGCGACGTTGTTGGTCTTATTAGAAAATGAGAAAGATCATTTATCCGCCGAAGAGATTTTCTTCTTTGTGCGTAAAAAAAATTCTGAGATTGGCTTAGCAACCGTCTATCGAACATTGGAGATTTTGACGGATTTGAAAATCGTCGATAAAGTCAGCTTTAATGACGGTGTCGCTCGTTATGATCTACGTAAAGAAGGCGCCAAACATTTCCATCATCACTTGTTGTGTTTGGAATGCGGCAATATTGAAGAGGTTGAAGAGGATCTGTTGGGCACAGTCGAAGAGATCGTCGAACAAAAGTACCATTTTTTAGTAAAGGATCATCGGTTGACATTTCATGGTGTCTGCCAAAAATGCCAAAACAAAGCCTAGTGTCTGTAGCTGGGTAATTTGAAAAAAATTTGTTATCACCCGAATGATAGTCAGATGGTTTCAATAGGAAGAGTGTCCTTTTTTCCGATTTGAAAGAAACCAAAAAATCTGCTATGATTCGGGTGTTTCCTTGGGCAAAAGATACGGGTAAATGCCTCTTTTTTTGTTGGCAAGCTACTATCTAAACGAGCCAGAATTTGATATGATAAAAAAGCTGAAAGTAGAGGAAGCCCCATGAACGAACAAATTATTGATTATCTTCATTATTTGACCATTGAGCGCGGGCTATCCCAAAATACCCGTGCCAGCTACCAGCGGGATCTGCAACAGTATCTTGCGTTTTTACAAAAAAAACAAGTGACGCAGTGGCAACAGATCGACCGAGTGATCGTTTTGTCTTTTTTGCAAAGTCTGCAAGAGGCGGGAAAATCCTCGGCAACCGTGATTCGGATGGTTTCCAGTTTGCGAAGATTCCATCAATATTTGCGTCAAGAACGGTTGACAGATCATGATCCGATGCAGCATATTGATTCGCCGAAAAAACAGCAGAAGCTACCTGACACTTTGAGTTTGCAGGAAGTGGAGCGCTTGATCGAAACACCAGATACTCGAGCGGTGTTGGGCATTCGCGATCGAGCGATTTTGGAAGTGATGTATGCGACAGGTTTGCGCGTCAGCGAGTTGATCGGTTTGAAATTGAATGATTTGCATTTAAGTATGGGCTTGTTGCAAACAACCGGGAAAGGCGACAAAGAACGGATCGTCCCATTAGGGGATCTAGCGATTCAATGGATCGAAACGTATCTCAGCGATGCACGTCCGTATTTGACGAGAAAAACACCGGATGAAAGCCACCTGTTTGTAAACAACCATGGCAGGCAGCTGTCTCGTCAAGGAATCTGGAAAAATTTAAAAGCCTTGGTTCGACAAGCTGGGATCACCAAAAATGTGACTCCCCATACGTTGCGCCATAGTTTTGCGACCCATCTATTAGAAAACGGGGCAGATCTGCGAACGGTTCAAGAGCTGTTAGGACACGCAGATATCTCGACCACTCAGATTTACACGCATATAACGAAGAAACGGATGACGGAAGTGTACAAGCAGCACTTTCCGCGCGCCTAGAAATCGAGGATGGAATGGAAGAAATCAAAATAAAATTAGCTGTCTTTGAAGGACCGTTGGATTTGCTGCTTCATTTGATCAAAAAACTGGAAATCGATGTTTATGACATTCCAGTTGCAACCATCACCGAACAATACATGCAGTATATCCATGCCATGAAAATTTTAGAATTAGAAGTCGCTGGTGAATATTTAGTCATGGCGGCAACTCTGATGGCGATCAAAAGCCAGATGCTGTTACCGAAACAAGAGCTGATTGCTGAAGTGGAAGAGTACGAAGAAGATCCACGGGATATGCTGGTGGCACAGCTGCTAGAATACCGCAAATTTAAGTATGCAGCCGAGCAGCTTTCCGAAAAAGCGGAAGAGCGAAGTTTGTATTATACGAAAGATCCGATGGATGTCGATGAATACAAAGAGGAAGAAGATCAGTTAAGAGCCAATCAATTCAATACGATCGATCTCTTTTTGGCTTTTCAAAAAATGATCGAGAAAAAGAAAAATCGCCAAGTACTAGAAACCAAAATTTCTCCTGATGAAAGCACCATCGATGAAAAGATGGCGGCGATTCAGCTGGAGATGCAACATGTCAGTGCTAAAAAAGGCCGCAGCTTTGATTCGTTTTTTACGACCTACAATAAAACAGAAGTTGTGGTAACTTTTATGGCACTGTTAGAATTAATGAAAAAAGGAACGATTCGAGTAGAGCAAACAGACAATTATGCGTCGATTCTGCTCTATCCAACAGGTAAAGAAGATGAGTAAATATAGTGAATTAGAAGCGATCTTATTCGTCGTCGGTGATGAGGGGATCGGTCTTGAAGAATTGAGTTACTTAGTCAAAAGCAATACTGCCAGTGTCTATCAGCATTTGCAGGAACTAAATCAGCAATATGAAGAAAATGAACATACTGCGTTGCATATTCTTGAAGTGGGCAATCATTTCATTTTGACCACCAAGAAACAATTTGCCCCTTTATTGAAGAAATATGCTGAATCACCGATGGGCAGCTCGTTGTCTCAGGCCGCTTTAGAAACGTTGTCGATCATTGCTTACAAGCAGCCGATCACTCGGATGGAAGTAGAAGAGATCCGCGGCGTCCAATCTAGCGGATCGGTTCAAAAATTGGTGGCAAAACGACTGATTGAAGAAAAAGGCCGCGTTGACGGACCAGGACGAGCGATCCTATATGGTACGACGGAATACTTTATGGATTATTTTGGCTTAAAAAGTTTGGCTGAATTACCCGATATCCAATCCATGGAAGATGAACTTGAAGAAGATGCACCGTTTGATCTTTTTTACGACCGCTACAAACAAGCAGAAACAGAAGGAGAATGAAGATGGAACGTTTGCAAAAAGTGATTGCCCATGCTGGCATCACCTCAAGAAGAAAAGCTGAAGGATTGATAACTGAAGGCCGAGTGCGTGTCAACGGGCAAGTGATCAAAGAATTAGGGGTCCAAGTTAGCTCAAAAGATGTTGTTGAAGTCGATGGTGTACCAATCGAACAAGAACAACACGTCTATTATCTATTCTACAAACCTCGTGGTGTGATCTCAGCTGTAACGGATGATAAAAAGCGCAAAGTCGTTTTGGATTATTTTGCTGAAGTTCCTGAACGGGTGTATCCCGTCGGGCGCTTGGACTATGATACCTCTGGTTTGTTATTGCTGACAAATGATGGGGAATTGTCACAGACACTGATGCATCCGAAACACGAAGTCGACAAAGTGTACGTTGCCAAAGTCAAAGGGATTGCGGATAAAAAGCAGCTGCTCCCATTGACAAAAGGGATTCGGATCGAAGGCCGTAAGACGGCACCTGCTCGCTTTGAGATCTTGTCGACAGATCAAACAGCGCAATCTAGTATTGTGCAATTGACGATCCACGAAGGACGCAACCATCAAGTCAAAAATATGTTAAAAGCAGTTGGTTTGCCTGTGCAAAAATTAAAACGGGAAAATTATGGTCCGTTAGATTTGAAAGGTCTTCGTCCAGGGGAATACCGAGAGCTGACGAAGAAGGAAGTCAGCCAGCTGAAAAACAGTGCAAAATAATTGAAAAGTATCTGAAAACGTAACTATTGTTAATTTTTAGATTTTGTGTATAATAGAACATGTAATAAATAGAATAAAGGTTCGTCTTCAGGGGCAGGGTGCAATTCCCGACCGGTGGTTATAGTCCACGACCTATTTCTTCGGAAATAGCTGAATCGGTGAAATTCCGATACCGACAGTACAGTCTGGATAAAGAAGATAGAGCGTATTTGATTTGCTTATGGCTATTTCGAATACCCTCTTTTTTCCCTGTGGAAAAAAGAGGGTATTTTTTGTCTGGCGCCGACAAGAAAGCCGAGGAAATTTAATAGGTTCGTTTGAAGAGGAATCCTGAACTTAGGAGGATTTATACTGATGAACAACAAAACAAGAAAAATGGTGACGATCGCCATGTGTGCTGCTATGGGAACAATTTTGCAATTTATCGCTTTTCCGATTTTCCCAGCATTCAGCTTTTTAAAGATC
Organism: Enterococcus sp. R12; assembly: GCF_058135755.1. NCBI lineage: Bacteria > Bacillati > Bacillota > Bacilli > Lactobacillales > Enterococcaceae > Enterococcus > Enterococcus sp. R12. The sequence continues at coordinate 2,443,752 of NZ_CM176874.1, read as the reverse complement.
GATTTTAGTGATATTCCCGTGATGATCATGATGTTTTTATTTGGTCCTTGGAGCGGGGTATTGACTGCTTTCATTCGTTCGGTGCTGCATTTGTTCTTATCTGGTTTTTCACCTGCTGATATGGTGGGGGATACGGCAAGCTTTTTAGCATCATGTGCCTTTACTTTGCCAATGTACTACTTTTTCCGCAAAGGTATTCACACCAAAAACAAAATGGTTGGTGTCATCAGCGGTATCTTGTCGGTAACGATTTTTATGAGTGTGGCGAACCTATTTGTGATCACACCGCTTTACCTGCGCTTTTTCGGGGTCACAGCCGATCAATTTTTAGGAATGTCTTTGCCGCAATATGTGGCGATCGGGATCTTACCTTTCAATTTGGTCAAAGGCGCAATCGTCAGTGCCGTCTTTTTAGCACTTCACGCCAAACTGCTGCCATGGTTGGCTCGTAAGCAGCCCCATCATTCTGCTATAGGAAAATAAAAAAATGAGCCGACTTGCTGTTGCAGACGAAAGGTCTGTCAATGGCAAGTCGGCTTTTTTTATTTTTCCATGATAATCGCACGGGTAGGGCATTTGCGATAAGCAGTTTTGACTTTTTCTTGTTGGTCTTCTATGATAAACTGTTGCCGAGCATTTGGTTCTTGGGCAAATAAAACGATCCCGTCTTCATCATAATCGAAGATCTCGGGGGCATAGATCGCACATAGGCCACAAGCAATGCAGCGCTCAGGAATAATTTTACAGCGTTGTGACATTTTTTAGTCCTTTCTGGAGGGGAAATATGGATTCTTTTATTTTAGCGCTGTTTTCTGATACTGACAAGCTGCGCCCATCAACACTTTATCAAATTCTCATTGGTAAGCGTACTAGCTCTGTCTTGAGTTATGCCTTTTTTTATGATCGCTTAGGTCTCTTTCAATCGTTGCCCCAGTTGAATGAGAAAGCGTATCAACAAACGCTCGCTGACTTGATCCAACGAGGGGCTCTAAGTCGAGATTCAGATGGTCTGCTGCTCAAAACAACCGCTATAAACAGCCAGCAGCCAGGTGAACGATTGTTGCGTTATGCGAATTACTTTCGTTATGGACGAACGACGGAGGAGGCTTGGCGTTTTGTTCGACTGCTGGTTCAAGCAGCTGCGTATCAAGGCGTGACCAATCAGTATATTCCCGTTGAAAACACGCCACTCTATACAGAACCTGTCCGTCAGCTGATCCGTCACAATCCTGACATCAAAAAGTGCCTGTATCAAGAGCTATCAGCAATTTTTGACCAGCTTCCCGCAGAAGTGGCAGATTTTTTAGCGGGCACCTTATCGGGTCCAGATATTCTAGGGCAGGCGTTTTTTCAGCTTTTACCAGAAAATGTTCAAAGTAAGCCTTGGGACACTCTTTATGTAGGAGCTTCGATCCATCAATTTTTAACCTTGATCGAAAAAACGCCCCAGACGATCCTGTTTCGAGGATTGTCGCCTTTTCTAAAGAGAAATTTAAACCAAAGCATGGTGGAAAGCCGAGCATTGTTTTTGCGAGGCGATTCTGTCGAGCAGATTATGGAAAAAAGAAGGATCAAACGAGGAACTGTTAATGATCATTTGATTGAGTGGGCATTGCTTGATCCAACGTTTCCTTTTCAGCGCTTTGATACAGCGTTGCTGAAAAAGCTGCCAGAAGCTTCTTGGAAAAATAGCTATCAAGAATTACAGGCGCTTCTTACGACTGATTTTTTGACGATTCGTTTGTTACAGATTGCTCAGAAGCGGGGGATTCGATGTTAGAAGATGCACTGAATCAGTATTTTGGTTTCAAAACATTCCGCCAAGGACAAAAAGAAGTCATCGAAAGTGTTTTAGCACAGCAAGATACGTTAGCGATTCTGCCTACTGGGAATGGCAAAAGTCTGTGCTATCAGCTGCCAGGGTACCTAGTAGACGGGATCGTGATCATTATCTCGCCGTTAGTCTCTTTGATGGAAGATCAAGTCTACGGCTTACAAAAGCAAGGGGAAAAACACGCGATTGCGTTTAATAGTCAATTGGACCTTGCTGATCGCCAGTATGTGATGCAGCATTTGCAGAAGTACAAGTTTTTGTTTTTAAGTCCAGAAATGATCGTACAAGAAGCTGTTTTGCATCAATTGGAACAGGTTAAGATCGCCATGCTCGTGGTGGATGAAGCCCATTGTGTTTCGCAATGGGGCATTGATTTTCGACCAGAGTACTTGCAGCTTGGTGAAGTAAAGAAACGCTTGAAGGCACCCGTTACGTTAGCCTTGACGGCTACTGCAACAGCACAAGTGGAAGCAGATATACGGCAAGTATTATTAGCAAAGAACGCCAATGTCTACCGTTATTCGATGAACCGCAGCAATATCGGCTTGTTCGTAGAGCAAACGACAGACAAAGATGCGGCATTAGCAGACTATCTCAGCCGCTTAGGCGGGGCTGGGATCATCTACTGTTCCACAAGAAGCAAAGTCGAAGAAGTCTATAACAAACTGCGTCAGCGCTATTTGGTAGGCTATTATCATGGTGGTCTCGCGAGTGATCAAAGAAAAACGTTGCAGCAGCAGTTTTCTCAGAATAAATTAAAATTACTCGTTGCTACCAATGCGTTTGGGATGGGGATCAATAAGGAAGATATTCGCTTTGTGATCCATTATGATCTACCTGATTCGTTAGAGAATTACAGTCAAGAAATCGGGCGAGCTGGTCGTGACGGCAAACAAAGCAATGCGATTTTGCTTTATCAGGAACATGATGAGCAGATCCATTACTTCTTTCAGCGAGAAAATAAAGAAGAACGCCTTGCTTTAGAACGAACGGTTCAGGAGAAGAGGAAAGAACCCTTGACACCGTTGCAAGAAAAGTGGCAGCAAAAAATGAAAGAGTTGGGAACTTCCTTTTGGCTGGAAACATTAAAACGCAATGAACAGCAAAAACAAGAACAATTACAGAAAATGTTGGCTTATATTCATTTTACAGGTTGTCGCCGACAATTTTTACTGGCGCATTTCGGAGAGGAAGCCCAGGAGAATCCTTATTGTTGCGACAATGACGGGATCGAAATAGCGGGTGAAGAACAGCTGCCCGAGAAAAAGGAAGCCCATCATTGGCAGGAACGTTTAATAAAAATTTTTAAAGATATAAATTGAATCGTATTTTGTAGGACAGTTTTTATTTACCTATGGTATAATACATCGGAAGGAAACTAGGAGGGAATACGAGTGAGCAAGAAAGACAATGACTACAATTCAGAAAATCAAGAACCGTGGGAACAACCAATCTATGATACAGAATACGATGATTCTGCATCAAGATCCCAACAAAGAAAACAAAAGCGTGGGAATTCACTCTTTTTGACGATCGTTTTAGTTTTGCTTTTCTTGATCGTGGCAATTCCGGTTGGTGCCGGTATTTGGGTATTGAACCATAACAATGATGCCCCAACCACAGCAAGTTCGAGCAGTACTGTAGAAAGTACGACAGAGTCTTCAACAACCGAATCATCAACGACGGAATCATCCACTACGGAATCGACAAGTGAAACGAGTTCGTCAACAAGTGAATCAAGTTCTTCATCAAGTAGCAGTAGTTCTGCACCAGCTTCAACGACGCCATCAAGTAGTGAACCGGCGCAACAAGAAAACAATGCGGGACAAGAGAATACGCAAACTGATCAAGGTCAAGGCGCAACTGGTACCGAGGAATACACGACAGTCCAAGCTGGCGAAGGTCCTGAACAAGTGGCAGCCCGTACAGGCATCTCAGTTGAAACCCTATATCAATTAAATGGGATTGATCCAAACAACTACATGCTTTACCCTGGCGACACCTTACGAATTAAATAAAAAACCGCTTTGGCGGTTTTTTTTCTTGAAAGAAAGAAGCCAAGGTGGGCGATAAGCAGAAACGATGAAGGAATACACATCGTTGGGAAACGAGGAGTAAGAAAAATGAAAAAAATCAACATCGCTATTGATGGTCCTGCGTCATCTGGGAAAAGCACAGTGGCAAAAATCATCGCGAATGACCTGGGATTTATTTATACGGATACTGGTGCCATGTATCGAAGCATCACGTATTTAGCTTTAAAAACGGGCTGTTCACTTGAAGATGAAGCGGCGATCGCTGCTTTGATCGATCAATACCCCATCACTTTTGAACCGACTGAACACGGTCAAGAGGTCTTTGCAGGAGGAGAGCAAGTCACCGAAGCGATCCGTCAGCCAGAAGTAACCAACGCAGTTTCGAAGGTGTCGGCATACCCAGCGATTCGTGAAAAACTCGTCCAACAACAGCAGTTGATCGCTAAAGATGGCGGTGTCGTGATGGATGGCCGCGATATTGGTACGGCGGTTTTACCACAAGCAGAAGTTAAGATTTTTCTGGTAGCAAGTGTGGAAGAACGCGCACAGCGCCGTTTTAAAGAAAATCAGCAAAAAGGGATCAAAACCGATTATGAGACGTTGAAAGAAGAGATCCAGCAAAGAGATTATCTGGATTCTCACAGAGAAGTCTCCCCTTTGAAACAAGCGGAGGATGCGGTTCGAATCGATACGTCTGGTTTAACGATCGAGCAAGTCGTCGAAGCAATCAAAAAAACCATCAAAGAAAAAATTGATTAACAAAAACAATGGGTGTTCCCCATTGTTTTTTTATTTTTCGAAACCAAAAGATGAAAGTGAGTAAGAAAACAGAGGTGAAAAGACTTTTTTAACGAAAAAACCCTAGTTTTTTAGGAAAATAAGAGAAATCGCTTTATTTTTTTTTCATTCTATTTTAAACTAAAAGATGTAGTGCAATTATTGCAGAATTGTTGGTTAGGAGGACATGAGAGATGACAGAATTTGAAAATAATCAGGTTGAGAGTGGAAATGAATCAATGGAAGCCGCTTTAGACAATTTCCAAGAAGTAAAAGTTGGAGATATCGTTAAAGGTGAGGTATTGGCCATTGAGGATAAACAAGCGATCGTTGGGATCGAAGGCGCCGGCGTTGAAGGCGTTGTTCCTGCAAAAGAATTATCAACTTTACCTGTTGAAGACATCAACGAAGCAGTCAAAGTTGGGGATGTCTTAGAATTGGTTGTGATTTCAGCAATTGGTAAAGACAAAGAAAACGGCAGCTATCTCCTTTCTAAACGTCGCTTAGACGCGAAAAAAGTTTGGGAAGATATCGAAAAAGATTTCCAAGAAGGAAAAATCATTGAAGCACCAGTCACCAACGTCGTTAAGGGCGGGTTAGTGGTTGATGTAGGTGTTCGTGGGTTTGTCCCAGCATCAATGGTCGAAGACCATTTTGTTGCGGATTTCGAAGATTACAAAGGGAAAACTTTGACCTTCAAAATCGTTGAGATCGAGCCTTCAGAAAACCGTTTGATCCTTTCTCATAAAGCAGTTGTCGAAGCAGAAAAAGCAAAACAAAAAGAAGCTTTATTAGCTGATTTATATGAAGGACAAGAAGTAGAAGGAAAAGTAGCGCGTTTGACCGACTTTGGTGCCTTCGTAGACCTTGGCGGCATCGATGGACTTGTCCATGTCTCTGAAATTTCTCATGGACATGTTGGCAAACCGAGTGACGTTTTATCTGTTGGCGATACCGTCAATGTGCGTATCTTATCTGTTGATGCAGACAAAGAACGTGTGTCACTTTCGATCAAAGACACATTGCCTGGACCTTGGACCAATATTGAAGAGCAAGCGGCTGTTGGCAGTGTCTTGACAGGGACTGTTAAACGCTTGACAAGCTTCGGTGCGTTTGTGGAAGTCTTCCCAGGTGTTGAAGGGCTGATCCATATTTCACAAATCTCCCATAAACACATTGCGACACCACATGAAGTCTTACAAGAAGGTGATGAAGTGCAAGTGAAAGTGCTTGAAGTGAACCCTTCAGAACACCGAATCGCATTAAGTATCAAAGCATTAGAAAAAGCCGAAAACACCAATGAAACACAAGAGGTTTCAGAGGACGACTATCAATTGCCAGAAGAATCAACTGGTTTTACTATGGGTGATATCTTAGGTGATGCCTTAAAAGACAGCGACGAAGAGTAATTGTATGCCATCAGCTTATAACGATTCGATGTTTGAATTTGTTATAAGCTGGTTTTTTGTTTGCCAGGAAAGCTTGCAACTTTCCATGGCTTTAGGTAAACTAAGTAAGATTGAATACAAGAAGCAGCGTACAAGGACTGCTTTTTTAAATGGAGGGTAAAAAATGTCAAATCCAACAATAGCGATCGTTGGACGTCCGAATGTGGGGAAATCGACCATTTTCAACCGGATAGCTGGAGAACGAATTTCGATCGTTGAGGATACTCCAGGAGTGACCAGAGATCGTATTTATGCCACTGGTGAATGGCTAGGCCGTGAGTTTAGCGTAATCGATACAGGTGGGATCGATTTAAGTGATGAGCCGTTTATGGATCAAATCAAGCATCAAGCAGAAATCGCCATCGATGAAGCAGATGTCATTGTTTTTATTACGAGTGCTCGTGAAGGAGTAACAGATGCTGATGAGCTTGTGGCTCGTTTGCTGTACAAAAGCAACAAACCCGTGATTTTAGCCGTCAACAAAGTTGATAATCCCGAGATGCGTACCGACATCTATGAATTTTATGGTTTGGGTCTAGGCGATCCATACCCAATCTCAGGAAGTCATGGATTAGGGATCGGGGATGTTCTTGATGAAGCAGTCAAACACTTCACCAATGAAGCAGAAGAAGAAGATGATTCCATCATCAAGTTTAGTTTGATTGGTCGTCCAAATGTCGGTAAATCCTCTTTGATCAATGCAATTCTAGGGGAAGAGCGAGTGATCGTTTCTGATATCGAAGGAACGACTCGTGATGCGATCGATACCCATTTTACCAGCGAAAGCGGTCAAGAATTTACCATGATTGATACGGCAGGGATGCGTAAAAAAGGGAAGGTCTACGAGTCTACTGAAAAATACAGTGTGATGCGGGCGATGCGGGCCATTGAACGCTCAGACGTCGTCTTGATGGTCTTGAACGCCGAAGAAGGGATTCGCGAGCAAGACAAACGGATTGCTGGCTATGCCCATGAAGCAGGCCGTGGAATCATTATTGTTGTCAATAAATGGGATACATTGAAAAAAGAAACGAATACGATGCGTGATTTTGAAGAAGAAATCAGAGACGAATTCCAATATTTGGATTACGCGCCAATCATTTTTGTTTCCGCAGTGACGAAACAGCGCTTGAATAAGCTGCCGCAATTGATTGAAGAAGTCAGCATGAATCAAAACATGCGTATTCCATCTGCGTTGTTGAATGACGTCATTATGGACGCTGTGGCGATCAACCCAACCCCAACAGACAAAGGCAAACGTTTGAAGATTTTTTATGCGACGCAAGTAGCTGTCAAACCGCCAACTTTTGTTATTTTTGTCAACGAAGAAGAACTGATGCATTTCTCTTATGCACGTTTCTTAGAAAATCAAATCCGCAAGGCATTCACTTTTGAAGGAACGCCGATTCGGATCATTCCTCGCAGAAGAAAATAGAGATTTTATCATACTTTGTTTCTTTTTACAAAGAAATCTGTCCTTTTCTAGAAAAATGGGAAAAAACCAAAAAAAAACCCCCTAAAAACGTTAAAATCCTTGATATTACAAGGTTCTTATGATAACGTTATATCAGAATATTGATGGTAATCAATATTTGACAAAAACCTTGGACCACTCAAGATTTTTGTTGATGCATGACATCAAAAAAAATATCAGGAGGTGAAACCATCCATGGCAAATAAAGCAGAATTAATCGAAAAAGTTGCAGCAGCTACTGACTTAACTAAGAAAGACGCAACTGCAGCAGTAGACGCTGTATTCTCAACAATTCAAGACGCTTTAGCTAACGGTGAAAAAGTTCAATTGATCGGCTTTGGTAACTTTGAAGTTCGTTCTCGTGCAGAACGCAAAGGACGCAACCCACAAACTGGTGAAGAAATCAAGATCCCTGCTAGCAAAGTACCTGCATTCAAACCAGGTAAAGCTCTTAAAGACGCAGTGAAATAATTGAGTCTTGTAGAAACCCTTGAGTAATCAAGGGTTTTTTCTTTTGTCTAACTAGGAACTGCCACCATGCAGGCGGATCGAATGGGAAAAGAAACGGTATTATTGTCAGAAAATTCAAAAATATTTTTTGTTTTTCTTTTGATCTAAAAAAAACAAGGGTTGCGGGCACACTTTAATTCTCAAGCAAGAATAAAGGTGATTTAAAAGTCATTTTTATCAAAAGAAGCAAGCGATTAAATGACATTTAATGTGAGGAAGGGTTCCTTGGAATTGTCATTATTGAAAAAAAATTCAGAAAATTCGTTGACAAGTGTTTTGGCAAAGGGTATATTGGTAAACAATTACAAGAACGTTACTATTTCTAATGAAGGAGCCATTTTCTATGCGCAATTTTAATCAATATTTATTAGTCATTATTATTGATACCAGGACTTAGAACACGGAAGCAAAAATTATCCGTTTGTTTGAGTCCTATTTGCGTAAGTAAAATGGGATTCTGGCAAAGCATCCCAGTTTTTTATAACCGGGATGCTTTTTTTTATTCCAAAATGCAGGAGATGATGAGTGTGAGAAGTGATCAGATTAAAAAAGGGATCGATGCAGCGCCAGCTAGGAGTCTGCTCTATGCCACAGGACAAGTAAAAAATATCCATGACATGAACAAGCCATTTATTGCGATATGTAATTCCTATATCGATATTGTGCCTGGACATGTGCATTTACGGGAGTTAGCAGATATCGCTAAGGAAGCGATTCGTGAAGCTGGCGGCATCCCTTTTGAGTTCAATACGATCGGTGTGGATGATGGCATTGCGATGGGTCATATTGGCATGCGTTATTCGCTACCCAGCCGAGAATTGATCGCTGATTCCGCAGAAACCGTGATCAATGCTCACTGGTTTGACGGCGTATTTTATATCCCGAATTGCGACAAGATCACTCCTGGCATGATTTTAGCAGCGATGCGGACGAACGTACCGGGGATCTTTTGTTCTGGCGGTCCGATGAAAGCCGGTATTGATCCACGGGGCCACCAGATAACCTTGTCTTCCATGTTTGAAGCCGTGGGGACTTACAAGACTGGCAACATGACGAAAGAAGACTTTGAATTTATGGAGCAAAATGCCTGTCCGACTTGCGGTTCCTGTGCAGGGATGTTTACTGCCAATTCAATGAACTGTCTCTTAGAGATCTTAGGATTGGCAATGCCAGGCAATGGTACGATTCTTGCCGTATCTGAAGAACGACGAGAACTAGTTAGACAAGCCGCCTTTAAGTTGATGGATCTTGTTGAAAAACAAGTGAAACCTCGAGACATCGTGACCAAAGAAGCTATTGATGATGCCTTCGCTTTAGACATGGCGATGGGGGGTTCCACCAACACAGTGTTGCATACCTTAGCGATCGCCAATGAAGCTGAGATAGATTATGACTTAAGACGGGTCAATGAAATCGCTAAAAGAGTGCCTTATCTCTCAAAAATCGCGCCATCATCAGCCTATTCGATGCACGATGTTCATGAAGCTGGCGGCGTTTCGGCAATCATAAGGGAGCTTTGTGATATCGAGGGAGCGATTCATCCTGATCGACCGACTGTCACAGGCAAGACGTTACGCGAAAATGTCGCTGAAGCGAAGATCCACAACGAAGAAGTTATTCATCCCAAAGAAAACCCGTATAGTCCTGTGGGTGGTCTATCGATCTTGTACGGTAATATCGCCCCAGAAGGCAGTGTCATCAAGGTCGGTGGGGTCGATCCAAGTGTCCAAGTGTTCAAAGGCAAAGCGATCTGTTTTGATTCACATGATGAAGCAGTTGCTGCCATCGACAATCATACCGTACAAAAAGGACATGTTGTAGTGATCCGCTATGAGGGACCAAAAGGAGGACCAGGTATGCCAGAAATGTTGGCGCCTACCTCAAGCATCGTTGGACGTGGGTTAGGCAAAGATGTCGCCTTGATCACCGATGGTCGCTTTTCAGGAGCGACCCGAGGAATCGCCGTTGGCCATATTTCGCCAGAAGCCGCTGCAGGGGGTCCATTAGGCCTTGTCAACGATGGCGATGAAATCATTATCGATTTACCAAATCGAACGCTGAATCTGCAAGTATCCGATGAAGAGCTTGCCCAGCGTGCGCAAGAACGACCGAAGTTTCGTTCAAAAGTGAAAAAAGGATGGCTTGCACGTTATACCGCTTTAGTGACTTCTGCCAATACGGGCGGGATTATGCGAGTACCTGATGAGGAGGAGTAGCAATGGAAAATATCGAGTATCAAGCATCGCATCTAAGGACTGGCGCACAAGTATTAGTGGACAGCTTACAAGAGCAAGGCGTCGAAATGATCTTTGGCTATCCGGGCGGCGCCGTCCTGCCGTTATATGATCAATTATATGATGCAGCGATTCCGAATATTTTGACGCGTCACGAGCAAGGCGCGATCCACGCCGCTGAAGGCTATGCCAAAGCTACTGGCAATGTTGGGGTCGTTTTAGTGACGAGCGGACCAGGTGCTACAAATGTCGTCACGGGCATTGCCGATGCTATGAGTGATTCCGTACCATTGGTAGTTATCACGGGACAAGTGGCGGTACCAGGAATTGGCAAAGATGCCTTCCAAGAGGCGGATATTCTGGGTATCACGTTGCCGATCACGAAGCACAACTACCAAGTCCGCTGTGTCGATGAGCTGCCAAAAGTGATCGCTGAAGCCTTCCATATCGCTTCCACAGGGCGAAAAGGACCGGTTGTCATCGACCTTCCGAAAGATATTACATTACAAGAAACCGCTGAAACCTGCTCATTGCCGATCACAAGGAAAAGTTATCAGCCGACGGCAGAGCCATCCCGTCTGCAAATCGAAAAACTGATGCAAGTCTTGGAAAAAGCTCAGCGACCAGTGGTACTGGCGGGTGCAGGCGTGATCGCTGCCGAAGCTGCAGCTGAACTAAATGCATTTATTGCCAAGTACAAGTTGCCGACAGTGACAACGTTGCTTGGCTTAGGCTTACTGCCAAGTGATCATCAATTTTTCTTAGGCATGGGCGGTATGCATGGCACCTATGCGGCGAACATGGCTTTATCAGAAGCCGATTTGATTATCAATATCGGCTCTCGCTTCGATGATCGCCTAGCAACGGCCGGCAGTCAGTTCGGCAAGCAGGCGATCGTTGCTCATATCGATATTGACCCAGTGGAGATCGGCAAGATCGTAACGACAAAGATCCCAATCGTCGGCGATGCCAAGGCTGCTTTGCAGCAAATGCTGCGGTACCCACCAACAAGAGGAACCTGGACGACTTGGTTGGATCTATGCCAAAAACGGAAAAAGGAAAAACCTTATCGCTATGATCGCACTCAGACACAAGAGATCAAACCTCAAAAAGTCATCGAAGAAGTAGGGCGTTTGACCAAAGGAGAGGCTTACGTCATCACCGATGTTGGTCAGCATCAAATGTGGGTCGCGCAGTATTATCCTTTTCACTTTCCCAAACAATTGATCACCAGTGGCGGACTAGGGACGATGGGCTATGGCATCCCTGCAGGAATCGGCGTTCAATTTGCTCATCCAGAAAAAATGGTCGTGGTGTTCGTTGGCGATGGTGGATTTCAAATGACGAACCAAGAATTTGCGATTTTGAATGAGTATGGCTTGAATGTCAAATTTGTGTTATTGAACAACTGCTCTTTAGGAATGGTTCGCCAATGGCAAGAAACATTCCATGGCAAGCGGCGCTCTGCCTCCGTTTTTGCGCAGCAGCCTGATTTTGTCAAACTGGCACAGGCTTATGGCATTGAAGGCTGTCGGATCGATGCCCCAGAGCAACTGGTTGATCAATTGGCAGCAGCTTTTTCTCAAGCAGGGCCGCAGCTGATCGAAGTAATGGTCTCGCCATCTGAGCATGTGCTGCCGATGATCCCACCGGGGAAAGCCAATCATGAAATGATGGGGGTCTAAGAGGATGAAACGGGTATTAGCAGCAATCGTCCATAATGAAGCAGGTGTTTTGAGCCGTATCACGAGTGTCTTGAACCGTCGTCAAGTCAATATCGAGAGTATCTCTGTCGGTACGACAGAACGACCAGAGTTTTCACGTATGACGATCATTGTCAACGTGAACGATTTGGCAGAAACAGAACAAGTGACTAAGCATCTGAACAAGCAGATCGATGTCTTGAAGGTTTCTGATATTACAGAAGTTCCTCATATCGAACGGGAGCTGGTGCTGATCAAAGTCAATGCGCCAACCACAAGCCGTTCGGAGATCCAAGCAGTGATCGATCCATTTCGAGCACACATTGTCGATGTGGCACTAAAAACAATCGTTGTGCAAGTTGCTGGCGATACGAAAAAGGTAGAAGCGTGCATCGAGGTTTTACGTCCATACGGCATCAAACAATTGGCACGGACGGGTGTCACTGGCTTTACAAGAGGGTAAGTGCAATTTTGAATTGCTTAAAATAAAGAAAGAATTCGGAGGAAACAAGTATGGTAAAAGTATATTACAACGAGGAAGTTACAGATAATTTAGGAGACAAGAAGATTGCGATCGTCGGCTACGGCTCTCAAGGGCACGCTCATGCGCAAAATTTACGGGACACAGGTCATGAAGTCTTTATCGGCATTCGTGAAGGAAAATCAGCGGAAGCCGCAAGAAACGATGGATTTGAGGTTTTCCCAGTAGCCGAAGCCGTTCAAAAAGCGGATGTAGTCATGATCTTGGCACCCGATGAGATCCAAGGATCGTTGTATAAAAAAGAGATCGAACCGAATCTTTCTGCGGGCAATGCATTAGCATTTGCTCATGGTTTCAATATTCATTTTGATGTGATCGCGCCACCAAAAGAGGTGGATGTTTTTCTAGTTGCGCCAAAAGGACCAGGTCATTTGGTGCGTCGAACCTTTACCGAAGGGTTTGCGGTACCAGCCTTGTTTGCAGTTTATCAAGATGCGACTGGTAACGCACAAGCAACGGCTTTATCCTATGCAAAAGGCATTGGTGCCACACGGGTCGGCGTTTTGGAAACGACCTTTAAAGAAGAGACCGAAACCGATCTTTTCGGTGAGCAAGCCGTACTTTGTGGCGGTTTGACCAGTATGATCGAAGCGGGCTTTGAAACATTGGTAGAAGCGGGGTACCAACCGGAATTGGCTTATTTTGAAGTTTGTCATGAATTGAAACTGATCGTTGACTTGATTTATGAAGGAGGCTTCAAAAAAATGCGCCATTCGATCTCGAATACGGCTGAGTATGGTGACTACGTTTCTGGTGCTCGGGTGATCACTGCACAAGCCAAAGAAAACATGAAAGCCGTATTGACAGACATCCAAAACGGCCAATTTGCGAAAGGATTCATTGAAGACAATCAAAACGGCTTCCCTGAATTCCATAAAATGCGTGAGGAAAACGGCAATCATCAAATTGAAAAAGTCGGCAGCGAGTTACGGAAAATGATGCCGTTTGTTGCGAAAGATTAGGAGGGACGCGTTTGTTGGTGACAGTTTCTGCAATCGAACAAGCCTACGAGCGACTGCGGGGAGCAGTTAGTCATACGCCGCTGCAGTATGATCGCTTTTTATCTGAGAAGTATCAAGCGACGGTCTTGTTGAAGCGAGAGGACTTGCAAAAAGTCCGCTCCTTCAAATTACGCGGTGCCTACTATGCGATCACCCAGGCAGATCTTGAACTGACTCGTCGTGGCGTCGTCTGTGCCAGTGCCGGAAACCATGCGCAAGGTGTTGCTTATACCTGTCAAGAACAGCAGATCCGAGCGGTTATTTTCATGCCGACAACGACGCCACAGCAAAAAATCGCGCAAGTCCTCTTTTTCGGTGAAGACTATGTCAAAATCGAATTGGTGGGAGATACGTTTGATGCGGCAGCCCAAGCGGCTAAACACTTTGCAAAAGAACAGCAAATGGCCTTCATTGCTCCCTTTGACGATCCTAATATTATCGCAGGACAAGGAACCGTTGCTGTGGAGATGCTGGCGGATGCTGAAAAAAAACAAGTAACGATCGATCTGGTCGTGGCAGCGATTGGCGGGGGCGGCTTGATCAGCGGAACCGCAGCCTATTTGAAAGAAAAGCAACCGAAGATAAAAGTTGTTGGAGCAGAACCTGTAGGGGCAGCCTCGATGCAAGCCGCCTTTGATCATCAAGGACCAGTGGCACTGGAGCATATTGAAACCTTTGTGGATGGTGCAGCGGTCAAACAAGTCGGAGCTCAAACCTATGCCCATGCCAAACGCTACGTGGATCAATTGGTAGCTGTGGAAGAAGGCGCAATCTGTCAAACGATTCTGGAATTGTACAGCAAGCAAGCGATCGTCGCTGAACCAGCTGGTGCCTTGAGTGTGGCAGCTTTGGATCTGATCAAAGAGCAAATCAAAGGCAAAACAGTCGTCTGTATTGTGAGTGGTGGTAACAATGATAGTTCCCGTATGGCAGAGATCGAAGAGAAATCACTGATCTATCAAGGATTGAAACATTATTTTATCGTCAATTTCCCACAACGTCCCGGTGCGTTGAAGGAATTTGTTAGCCATGTATTAGGTCCCGATGATGATATCACTAGGTTTGAATATACAAAAAAAATCAATCGTGGAACAGGACCAGTAATGCTGGGAATCTTGTTGAAACACAAAAAAGATCTCCCCGCATTACTGTCACGAATTGAACAGTTTGACCAAAACTATATCAACCTTCAGCAAAATCAATCACTCTACTCACTTTTGGTTTAAGAAAAAACATGATTTTCCTTTGGAAGAAGAGGAAATCATGTTTTTTGCTTTTTATCGGATCATTGAACCAATCACAGGAAAATACTTCCTAATCATTAGCGATTTAGTAGGTGTTTAAGCGGCTTCTTGTTATAATAGGAAGTAGTAGCAAAGGAGTGAGCCGATGGAAGCTGTTTTTTTCCGAAATGAACAAGAAACCCAAATTTCTTATGGTGAAACACTAGCATCGGTCATGAGAGAACAGTCGATCGAGCCGCAGCAGGTGATCATTTTGACGAATCAGCGCTATTATGACCGCTTTTCAGAAAAATTGACCCGCCTGTTTTTGCCACGAGAGGTCAATTGGTATATTTGTACCAATCAAATGTATTGCAACAACTTTAGCGAGTTTAAAGCTGCAATGGATTTCTTCGGTCGCTTTTCAAAACAAGAGCCGCTGTTGATCGTCGGTTTTGGGAATGAAGGCGTGTTGGCATTGAGCAGTTTTATCCACGCGACGTCGGTTCTGACGACACAGCTTTGGCTGATTCCCGTTTCCTTGCGGGCTTTAGCTAAAAGTGTGAAAGAAACAGCGATCGTTGTGAAAAAGCCAGATATCCCGATGCTGGAAAATCCTAATACACCCGAATTTGTTATTTACGATCAGACGATCGCAGAAAAACAGATCGATGGGAAATTGGTCGATTTTTTGACTCTGATTCGTTGTGGCGTGCTTGCCGATAGTGAGTTTTTAAAAGAGCTTTATCGAACCTATCCCAGTCATCAGGCGTTGATGAGACATTCGTTGGCTGCGTATACCGATCGGTTGATCCAACTATACCAGCAATCAGGCAGCGAATTGGAGGAGTTTGGCCAACTCTTTGCCGATGCTGCTTATCGAACGGAAAATGGGCACTTGCTGTCTGATGCGATGAAATTATTCTTTGGCTTTTTGTTTCATTTTATGTGGACCGTCCAGCAGCAGCAATTGACTGTCGATCTGCCCGTGTTCTGCCAATGGCTTGCCCGATTAGGCTTTCCCATCGAATTGCCCGAGTCTTTTTCATTAAGCGAATATTTCAGTCATGTACTGGAATTGCAGCAAAAAGAAAAAAAACTGTTATTTTTGGCAAAAGTTGGTACAATAGGGGGCAGAACAAAAATCGAGGAAAAAGATCTCGTCCAGACGATGGAGACTTATCAGCGATTAATCAATGAGATTCGAGGGGTTTAAATGGAAACATATAGTGAAAAAATGTTAAAAGCATTAGCCGCGGAAGAACTGGCTGAAGCACAATTAAATTTTACCGAAGCTCTGCAAAAAGATGATGATGAAACTTTAGGCGCTTTAGGTGATGAACTATTGCAGATCGGCTTTTTGGAAGAGGCGAAAACGTTATTTGAAACCTTGCAGCAACGACATCCTGATAATGAAGCTTTGCTGCTTCCTTTAGCAGAAATTGCGATGGAAGAAGACCAGATCGAAACGGCTTTTGCCTATATTGATCAAATACCACCGACCAGTGAAGCGTATTTGCAAGCCTTACTATTGAGTGCGGATCTTTACCAATTGATCGGTATCCCTGAAGTTAGTGAAGCCAAACTAAAAGAAGCGCAAAGCATTGTGCCAGATGAACCTTTGATACGGTTTGCATTAGCTGAGTTAGCCTTTTCGACTGATCGCTATCAAGAAGCCGTTGACCTTTATCAAGGATTGCTGGAAGAAGAAATCACGGATATTTCGGGGATCTCGATCGTTGAACGGACTGGTACATCATTGAGTATGGCGGGAAAGTTTGAAGAGGCATTGGAATATTTTGAAGCAAGCCTAGAAGACGAACAGACCGATGAGCGTCTTTTTCAAACAGCTTTAGTCTATTTGCAGCTAAAAGAAAATGAACAAGCGATTCGCTACTTGCAGCAGTTGCGGGTCATGAATCCGCAATACCGCGCCTTGTATCTTTATCTTGCAGAAGCATTGCAAGAAGAAGAGCAGCTGGAAGAAGCGCAGCGTGTGATCGAAGAAGGGATTCATGAAGATCCATATCAAGTGGATTTCTATCATTTTGCTGCCGAGAATGCTTACCGACTTCATGACAGTGAAGCAGCAGAATCATTTTTACTAAAAGCATTGGAGACTGGTGACAAAGAAGATGATACGTTACTGACCTTAAGTAATTTATACTTGAATGAAGAGCGTTGGCAAGAAGCGATCTTGACCATCGAACGAATGGAAGACAATGAACAGCCGCATGCCCTTTGGAATTTGGCGCAAGCGTATAATGCGCTGGAAGATTTTGACAAAGCAGCAAACTATTACGAAGAAGCCAATGCTGATTTGCACCATGAGCCAGCATTTATGAAAGAATATGGCATTTTCTTACGTGAAGAAGGGCGTTTACCTGAAGCACTTCATTTGCTGCAACATTATTTGGCGCATGAGCCAGGTGATTTAGAAGTACAGTCGATCGTGGAGGACTTATTAGAAAGATAGGTGAGAGAAATGAACATCAATGTACAAGAAAAGAAAAAGTTTCTTAATTGGTTAGTTTCGACCGTTTCCTTCAGCCGCCGAGAAGTCTCTTGGGTGTTAAACTATCTGGCGAACCATGAAGCGATCTTGACCAATGTTCATTTTGTAGAAGGGGCAGCCGCAGCCAAACGGGGCTTGAGTGTCCGCAGTACAGAAATTGGGGGCGAACCGTTTGTCTTGAGCATCGAAGGGCAGACCTTTTATGACATTGATCAGATTTTTCATGAGATTCGCATGAATTGGAAACAACCCTTGTATCTTGAATGTCTCTTCCCAGATTCTTGGTCGCAATCCTTTTATTTAGCAGTTTTAGAAGACAATCCTTATGAACGTTGGAACGACCACTTGGATCAAGAAATGACCCAACATGTTACCCAGTATCTTGAAAAAGAAGAAACAAAAACCAAAATCGATACCTTGTATCGGCAAATCGATCTAGCCTTGGAAAATGGGGATCGTGATGCCTTCTTAGAACTTTCGGATGAAGTAAATCGACACTTGCTCCAGCAAAAAGAAGAAAGCCGTTAACAAGCAAAAAGCAGCCCTTTAACCGGGGCTGCTTTTTTCAGTCTTTATTTTGTTTTAGAAACAGCGGTTTTGCGCTGTAAGAACCGCGACTTAGGTCTTAAGTAGGTAAAGCCTTCACCTTCGACTTCATGGACATTGATGACAGAAACAAACGCTTGCGGATCAAAGTCATGAACGATGCGCTTGACTTCAGAAATCTCCCGCCCGCTGACCACCATATAAATGATTTGTTTCGACACTCTTGAGTAAGCCCCTTCGCCCTGTAAAAACGTGACGCCTCGTTCTAATTCATCCATTAAAACAGGAGCCATCTCTTCGCTGTGATTGCTGATCACTAAGATCCCTTTGGCTGAATAGCCGCCATCTAGGATCGAATCGATCACGCGCGTGAAGACATAAGAAAAAATCAAGGTATACATCATGCGGTTCAAATCTATATAAGTCAAAGAAAGCAACAGGACGAACACATCAAAGATCAAAAGCGAACGACCGATCGTCACCCCAAAGTTTTTCTCTAAAATACGTGCCAATACATCGACTCCGCCAGTCGTTCCCCCGACCTTGTAGACGATCCCACTACCGATCCCTGCAATCAAACCAGCCAAGAGCGCAACGATCAGCAGATCGTGCTGCAGATCGATCAACAGGGGAACACTCTGCCAAAATGCCAACCAAAAAGACAAACCAAAAGTTCCTAAAATCGTATACACTAATGAGCGTCGACCAAGAATTTTGCCACCGATCAAAATGATCGGAATATTTAAGATCAGTGTACTGATGGCAGGATTGATTCCCCATAAGGCTCGCAGGATCAAGGTGATCCCCGTCACACCGCCTTCTGCTAAGTCATTTGGGATATTTAGATAGACTAGACCGAAGCCATAGATACTTGTACCAAAAATAATCAAAACAATATCGCGAATCGTTCGCCATGAAAAAAATGCCCGCATCCTGTTTCCTCCGTTATTCAACTTCCACAAGTATCAATGTAGCACGAAATCATTGAATGCACAACAAATCCTGAAGGGGGCTCTATCTAGGCAGGCAGCCATTCTTTTGGTAAGATAAACGAGAAAGGGTGGAGAAAATGACAGAAAAACGTTCTTTGGCATCGATGCAAGAAGAAGTCGATGCGTATATTCAGCAATTCAAAACTGGCTATTTCAGCCCCCTCGCCCAAATGGCTCGTTTGACCGAAGAAGTCGGCGAATTGGCGCGAGAAGTGAATCACTATTACGGGGAAAAAAATAAAAAAAGCGATGAAGTTGAAAAAACAGTGGCAGAAGAGCTCGGTGATGTACTCTTTGTGACGATGATCATGGCCAATTCACTAGACATCGACCTGACTGAAGTGTTTGAGGAAAATATGGCAAAATTCAATCAGCGGGATGCGTATCGTTTTGAAAGAAAAGATGGGAAAGTAAATGAAACTGACTAAACTACCAAAAGAATTTGCAGAAGCTGCACCGCTTTTAAAAAAAATCGAAGCCGCAGGCTATGAAGCATACTTTGTCGGCGGCAGCGTGCGAGACACGATCTTAGGCCAGCCGATTCATGATGTCGATATTGCTACCAGTGCATTTCCAGCCGAAATCAAGGCGCTTTTTCCTCGAACCATTGACATTGGCATCGAGCATGGGACGGTGTTGGTTTTGTGGGAGCAGGCGCAGTATGAGATCACTACGTTTCGAACGGAAGCAGCCTATCAAGATTACCGCAGACCCGACAAAGTGGATTTTGTCCGTTCCCTGAAAGAAGATCTAAAACGGCGGGACTTTACCATCAATGCGTTGGCACTTCAAGAAGATGGTGTCATCATTGATCTTTTCGATGGTCTGGCAGATATCGATAATCAAATCTTACGAGCAGTGGGTCACCCCCAGGAACGTTTCCATGAGGACGCCCTACGAATGATGCGGGGGCTGCGTTTTGTCAGTCAATTGGGCTTTGTTTTAGAAACAGAAACATTGGCTGCTATCCATGCGAATCATGCCTTGTTGGGAAAAATCTCTGTTGAACGGATCATGATTGAATTCGTGAAATTGCTGTTAGGCAATCATCGGAACCAAGCACTACGGGCGCTAGTAGAAACCGAATGCTATATCTATTGCCCAGGCTTGCGGGAATACGGTGAGGCGTTACTGCGGATGGCAGACCTGCCAGCGATCCCATTAGAAAACGAAACGGCGGCCTGGGTTTTGCTCATTGACCAAATGGGTTTAGCGACAGAGGCAGTCCGCAGCTTTTTAAAAGCTTGGAAATGTTCCAATGACTGCATCCGCCAAGTACACACGGCTTATCAAGCACTGCTCGCGCGTCGAAACGGCGAATGGAATGACCTAGTGTTGTATCAGTTCGGTCTAGAAGCAACCTGTTTAGCCGAAGGATTATTGCGTTATGACAATCAGCCCAACGATCCAGCAAAAATCAGTCAGCGCTATCAGCAGCTGCCGATCCATTCACTGAAGGAGTTGGCGATCAATGGACGTGATTTACTGCAAACGATCGATCGTTCTTCTGGTCCGTGGCTCAAAGAAGTCTTGACCGCTGCCGAAGCTGCAGTCATCACACGAAAAATCCCTAATGAAAAAGAAGCACTATTAGCGTTTGTCCAAGCGTATTTAGCAAAGGAGGGATAACTGAAGAATGGAAAGCAAAAAAGAATTTATCGTGGGACAGCAAGACACTGCGGCTGTTTTGGGTTCTGGAGGATTAGACGTTTTAGCAACCCCGCGATTGGTAGCAATGGTGGAAAACACCTGTTGGGAAGCCCTTGAGCCTACTTTAGATAAAGGGTTTACTACCGTCGGTACAAAGTTTTCGATCAATCATTTGAAACCTTCACCAGTTGGAGCGACGATCACAGTTCTTGTGCAGTGGGAAAAAGAACAGGGGCTCCAATTTCATTATCAGGTAATAGACGCGAAACAACAGATCATTGCCACTGGGACGCATCAACGAGCAGCAGTGGAAATCTCTCGGTTCATGAAAAAAGTCAACGAAAAACAAAGTTAATTTGTGTCCCGATGGCGACTATGTGTTAGAATTAAAGTGTATTACTAATAAAAAGGAGCGTTTTGTCATGGCTAGAGAAATGAAAGCTTTAAAATTTTATTTCCGTAATGGAGAAACATGGACGATTGAGCGCCGTTACATCGGTGACTTGTGGATCAAACAAATCACGACCAGTTTTGGCCGCATCCACGGAAGCGAATTTGTTGAGATTCATCCATGTGCTGGGTTCAAAATTGAAATCTTCCAAGAAGGCGATCATGTGGCAACGCATGACATCAACTTAGGTGGGCTTGAATTAGGGATGTTTGCCCGTGCGTTGAAATATGAAGATATCGAACGGATGGAAATTCTTTACCGTAACGGTACACCGGATCTTGTGTATTTCCCATATAAGGACAAAGATACGGAAGGATTGGATAACGTATACCAATCAACAAAAATCAGTGAGAAAACGAAGAGCCTTTATATCGTGATCGACCCGAACCAGACAGTCGATGATGTTTATAAAGAACATTTCGAAGAATAAAAAAAACGCAGAACCAGCTGGTTCTGCGTTTTTTTTAGAATGATTCTTGGAACATATCCGTATACTTTTTTAATAAAAGATAATCTTCGGCATATTCATCTTTTAAAACGATCGTATCGCCAAAGAAACTCTTACGCGCATGTTGGATGATACGATGCTGAATATCTTTTTCTAAAAGGTAATCGATCTCAGACTGTTTCAGGTTTTGTGCAGCAGTCGCCCGATTCTTTTCTAAATATTGCAGCAAATCGTACTCAAGGTGTCCCGCACCGTTGATGACTCGTTTGTATTCGATTTTGTCAATTTTCATCTGCTCACACTCCTTGCTATTAAAGTACCTTAGAAAAGAACAAAGGGGGAGGTGGGCGAATCGAAATTACATAAATCTTTAAAAAATGGACCGTTTGTTAATGTTATCTTAAGATTTGTCAGCAAAAAGGAAAGAAAAACGAATCAAGTGCCAGTATTTTTCGAACCATCAGCAAACGATTCTTTTTCCTTTTGCTGATGGACGGGTCCTATATTAGCGATCCCATCTAGACCACCGGCATGTCCGCCGACTAATTTGCTGCGAGCAATGGCGCGAGCGCCTTCCATTCGGCTTGTGGCATGAACGATCGAAGTGAAGCCATATTTCTCACGAATCTTATCGATGATCAAATCTAATTTACGCTGGCGCAACTGCGTTTCTGCTTGCTCAAAAAGATCCAGCTGGACATTTTCTGTATAAACCAATTTTGAATAGGTAATACCAATGTGGCGAACGACTTGCCCCGTATAAAATTTTCGAAAGAGAAACAGGCAATGAGCCACAAGTTTGCGAGTATTGTCAGTTGGCGGGATCTTCATTTGTCGGGAAAAACCAGAGGCAGTTTCACCAAAGGCTACGCCGATGTAAACATTGATACAAGCG
Source organism: Enterococcus sp. R12 (assembly GCF_058135755.1). Lineage (NCBI taxonomy): Bacteria > Bacillati > Bacillota > Bacilli > Lactobacillales > Enterococcaceae > Enterococcus > Enterococcus sp. R12. The sequence continues at coordinate 2,421,474 of NZ_CM176874.1, read as the reverse complement.
GTCTGACAATGATGACGGCGAATCCGAGCGGCAACTTGCTCCGCCATTTCCTTGATGACGATCTCGATTTCTTCTTGTAAATAATAATTGCGATGTAGGACTTGGCTATTGCCGTAGCTTTTTTCCATCACTTGTGGTGTCGGTTCAGATAAAATCGTGCGATCAATGCCATGGGCGTGATGATAGAGCTGCTCGCCAATGATCCCCATGCGACTGCGTAAAAGATCAGGACTGGCGTGAGCCAATTGCTCGATCGTTTCAATCCCCATCATGTGAAGTCGTTTTTCTGTACGCCGACCGATCCCCCAGAACTCTGTCATAGGGGCGATCTGCCAAACTTTTGTCGGTACATCGTCATAGGTCCATTCAGCGATCAAGGAACGATTGTGTTTCGATTCGTTATCTAAAGCCAGTTTTGCTAACAATGGATTATCGCCAATGCCGATGGTGACATACAATTTCGTTGTTTCGTAAATGTCTTTTTGAATTTGCTGGGCAATCAACCAACGTTTTTCTTCGCGAGAGATCGTTTTATCGGGAATGAAAAGATCCAGTGTACGGGTCAGATCCATCATCGTTTCGTCGATCGAATAGAGCAGCAAGTCGTCTTGTCCAACATATTTGCGAAAGACATTATTGACTTTGGTGTTTTCTTTGATATAAAAACTCATACGCGGCGATGCTTTGTACAAATCGGGATGTGTCGGCAGGTTGTCATTGCGAGTCACATTTGAAATCCCCAATACCGATTTTGCCTTTGGGGAAGCTGCTAAGACTAAGCCGTTACCAGTATTGTCAGAATGTGACATGACGACCAGCATCGCTTGGATAGGATCTAATCCGCGAGAGATGCATTCGACAGAAGCATAAAAACTTTTGACATCGATAAATAAGATATCGCGTTTTGGCTCGAGCGCATAATTAAAACCACCCATTTTTATCACTCCTTACCGAAATTATACGAACGTTTGTTCTTTTTTGTCAAGCGAACAGGAGCGGATGAGGGGGATTTGTTTTTTTATAGAGAAGTTATTTTTGTTTTATAATGATGGGAAACGTTGGTTTATAAGGAATACATTCATTTCAGATTATCAGAATTCGATTGGACATACATACGGGGTTTTGTCTTTTTACCCGAAAAACGGATAAAAAAACAGCCGCTCCATTGGACCGACTGTCGTAGCTTAAATCAATTTTCGGCAGGTAGGGTTGCAAACAAACTTAAGAGATTGCCGTCTATATCTTTGACAATGGCATAGCGTTGCCCCCAAAAGGCAGACCAAGGTTCTTTGAAAGACTGATACTCGGCAGCAACGACTTTTGCATGAAGGGCATCAACTTCTTCAGGAGAATCACATAAAAAGGCTAATTCAATCGTATCACCCACAGTCATTGGTGCATGTCCGTAGATCCCAGCAACCATCTGGCGGCTATTCAAGGAGATGCGAACCCCGTCGTTTGCTAATTCCATATAATCTTCTGAGTGCTGACCTAATGGCGTGAAGCCAAGTACTTGATAAAAAGCCAGTGCCTGTTCCATGTTTTTTGTGATAATACCGACCATATCTAGTTTCATTGTTTTCTTCCTTTCATGTGGGCGTTCTTTACATAACAGTCAATGCAGTTGCTAGCAATGAAGATCACCTCGTTTTTGTCAGACGGTAATGGTGCAACCGTTCAGCCAACGTACCAGTATGCAATTCAAATAAATGGTTGTCATCGTCATAAAAATAAATAGAAGCACCTTCGCCTTTGCTGCGGGAACGATCTTTTTCGATCTTCAATCCTAGTCCTTGGATGCGCGTAATCAAGGAATCGATTTGAGCTTGATCGATTTTAAAGGCAATATGGTTATACGTTTTTGGCAACTTCTGGGAGGCATCCTCCATAACAGCAAGCCATAAGCCATCGATCAAAAAGAATTTTTCTGGGAAGTAAGAATGGGCCTGGTCCTGACTATCATAAACTTCCTCTGCATCAAACAATGTTTCCAGCATCGTTGTCGTCTTTGCTAAATTCTGTACGATCAACGTGATATGGGAAATCTCCATCGCATCAACACTCCTTTGTTATGACGAAATAGGGGAAAGAGAAACAATCAGTATCAAAAGAAGCATTATGTTAGTGATTGTGAAATACCAAGAGGAAGAGCAGAACATAAAACAGTGCATCTGTTACGCAAGGAATAAGTTTCTTCGTGTATTTTGTCCAAAAGAAGACATTTATTAAGAAGAGGACAATCACCGTCGGTAGGCTAAAGGTCCAAGCAGGGTGTTTGATGAAAATGAAAAGCATATTTCCAATAAGAGCAAAAAGAAAAGCGCCATAAAACAGACGATAGTTACTAGGTAGATACGTAAAATTGCCAAGCATGGGTTCACCTCCTATAGGCAGTATAGCATGAAAGGGTCGATCGGAGATCAAAGTATACAGAAAAGATGGCAACGGGAGAGAGCGGCTTCATATTATGGTTATTGCCAAAATCATCTCGCGCATAATCGCGGGAGAGATACTGCAAAAAATTTCGGAAAATAAAGCTGCCGCTTAATCGCCCCTGAAATCTTTGTTGCTGCTCATGCGTTCTCCTGATGCTTATTCAAAAAAGCAGCAATACATTCACTAAGTGAATTTGGCTACTGCCTGCTCTTTTTTATGATGGACAAAGAGAGACAATAAAACGATGAAAAGAATAGTTACTCGAGGTGTTCCAGGCGAAGCTTTTCTGAGCAATTTAGGCAAAGGATCGGCGCGTTTATCAGTGCTAATTCTTTTCTGGGTTTTAGTTGGTAAGCAGAAGCTTTCGGCGGAAACGGCCATTTTGTCCAAACAACTTCCCCTGTGTCGATCACTTTTTTGCAATGGTTGCAACGAAACTCTTTTCCTTCTTTGTTAAACATTTAATTTCTCCTTTTTTCTATACATTATACATTAAAATTTATTTTTGTGACTTTACAAAGAATTGGCTTAAAAGTCCAAAGAAGAGAAGTCAAGAAGCAGCTAAAACAAAGAGTAATCAAGGAGACGATGCAATTACTATCTAAGTTTGAAAGAACAAGGGCTAATAGAAGGGGAGTTCCATTCAAAACCATCACCTCAAAGCTAGTTTTTACAAAAAAAGAAGTTCGCAAACGCCTTGGTTATCAGCGTTTGCGAACTTCTTAAATAGCATTATTTTGTTTCGCGGTGTAAAGTAACTTTTCTTTCACGTGGGCAATATTTTTTCTTTTCCAAACGATCAGGATTGTTACGTTTGTTTTTGTTGGATAAGTAGTTGCGTTCTTTACAAGAAGTGCACTCTAATGTGATGTTTACGCGCATGATTTTCCCCCCTAACGATACAAGAATCCTCTAAGAAATCTCTCAGACTAAAATATAATAGCATGTTTCGTGAGGGAATGCTAGCTTTTTCCTGAAATTTGTTAAGTAGTTTTACTTGACGAATTTCTTGAAACGCATTAGTCCAATTTGCTCTGGATATCTTCGATCATTTTGGTGTAGGCGATCGGACCGTTGTAGAGCCAGCTTGATTCAGGGCCGAATTCCCATAAATGATTGTTTTTGACTGCATCAAGATTTTGCCAGACTTGTTCACTGAAAAAATCAGCGCCTTTATCACTATTCACTAAAATCAGGTAATCGGCATCCAATTCTGCTAATTTTTCCAGAGAAACGGCAGACCAATCAGCAGTGGCACTTTCACTGATTTCCGAAACCAGTGCGGGAACTTCGAACCCGAGTTCGTGATACAGCAGCTGACCGCTTGATTTTGTTTCTGAAACCATGAAGACAGAGTTATTGACCACCCATAAAACAGCGATCGACTTGCCTTGGATTTGATCAGCGTACGTTTCCTTGGTAGCAGCGACTAAGTCATCATAATCAGCTTCTACTTGGGCAGCTTGCTCTTCTTTGTGTAACACCTTTGCGATATCTGTCAGACGTTCCCGCCAAGTCACGTCCTCGCCATTTGTGACCACATAGGTCGGCGCGATTTTACTGTATTGATCATATTTGTCGCCTTCCACCATGGAATTGCTATCCATCAGAAGCAGGTCTGGCTCAAAGCTCAAGACATCTTCAAAGGGCAGATCGTAGTTGATCCTTGGAACCTCCGCCAGTTTGTCTTGCAAGTATGCTTGATCACTGTCATTGCCGACGGTCCATTGAGCAACCGGTGTTACCCCTAAAGCGACCAAATAATCTTCCAAATAACTACCAATCACCCGCTGTGGGTTTTCGGGAACAGTGACTTCATTTCCCATCGCATCGGTAAAGGTTGTTGCTATTTCTGAAGAAGTAGTGGCTGATCCACTGCTATCCGTTGAGTCATTATTCGTGCTGCAAGCACCCAGTAGGGTAAGGGAGCAGGCAGCTAGCAGGGTAAGCCAAGTACTTCTTTTTGACCATTGTTTCATAGAAACACTTCCTCCTTTGTTACATGTTGAGCACTTATTGTTTTAATTGAGAATAGTTCTCATTTGCTGATAGCTATTATCACGAAGAAATGCGCCTTTGTCAATCTTATTTTTTTATTTCCTTTTTTTAGAACTATTGACGAATAGTAGGATTACATTCATAATTGATAAGCATTATCAATCATTTATTTTGGGGACGAATATGGCGAAATTACGAACAGTTGACTTGAGTGTCGGCTATCAAAAACAAAAAATTGTGCAAAATCTAACAATTGAGATGCCAGAAGGGAAAATCATCGGCTTAATCGGTCCGAACGGCAGTGGGAAATCGACGTTTTTAAAGGCACTTGCCCGAATTTTACAGCCATTGTCTGGTGAGGTTCTCTTAGATGCACAAAACCTGCAAAACATCAAAACCAAAGAAGTGGCGAAAAAGATTGCGCTGCTCTCACAAGTTAGCGATTCATCGATTGGCTTGACGATTCGCGAAATTGTTTCTTATGGTCGTTTTCCCTATCAAAAAGGACTAAATAGTTTATCGGAACAAGATCTTGCGGCGATCGAATGGTCTTTGCAGGCAACGGGTTTGACGGCACTAGCAGATGAAACGATCAGCACGCTGTCAGGGGGACAAAAACAGCGCGTTTGGATCGCCATGGCACTGGCGCAAGATACGGATATCGTGATTTTAGATGAACCAACGACCTTTTTAGATCCAGCGCATCAATTAGAAATTTTGCTCTTATTACAGCAAATCAATAAAACCTACGGAAAAACGATCATTATGTCGATTCATGACCTGAATCATGCCTCACGTTTTTCTGATTATATTTATGCATTAAAAGGTGGAGAACTGTTGGTCTCTGGTACACCAGAAACAGTGCTGACCAAAGAGTGGCTGCAGCGTTTGTTTGAGATCGACGCCATGTTAGGAACCTTTCCTAATAGCACAAAGCCATTGGTCTTGACCTATGAGTTAGGAGCCCAAGCATGAAAAAGTTTTCTTGGTTGCTGCTGCTTTTTAGCTGCTGCTTTATTATCTGTTTCTTTTTGGCGATCACCCAAGGCGCTGCAGACCTTTCCTTTGAAACGATCTGGCATGCTATTTTTGCTTTTGACTATGAGAATCAGCTGCATCAAGTCTTGCGCAATATTCGATTGCCCCGTGTGTTGGCTGCTTTTCTAGTAGGAAGTTGTTTTGCTGTTACGGGTGCTATCATGCAGGGAATTACGAAAAACGCTCTGGCAGATGGCGGTCTTTTAGGTGTCAACAGTGGGGCTGCGATGGGATTAGCGATCGCATTTATCCTATTTCCTAGTATTCAACCGAGTCAAGCGGCGCTATTTTCGTTTTTTGGTGCCTTTGCGGCAACTGCGCTGCTTTTTTTATTGACTCGCTATGCCAAATTGGGTATGTCACCTACAGGTTTGATTTTGGCTGGTGTGGCACTAAGTTCTTTTTTCTCAGCCATCAGTCAGACCCTGTCACTGCAATTTGATTTAAATCAAGAGCTAGCCTTTTGGTTTATCGGTGGTGCCGCAAATGTGACTTGGCAGCAGCTGCGTTTTGTGGGCCCCATCTATCTGATTGCCATCGTTTTTGTGCTACGTCTAGGAAAAGCGTTGAATCTGTTAGCGCTAGGAGATGACACCGTCATTTCATTAGGCAAGCACCCGCATCTGATTCGGGCATCTGCCTTACTGTTAGTCGTAGTTTTGGCGGGAATGGCAGTTTCGCTTGTTGGACCGGTCAGTTTTGTCGGCTTAATGGTTCCTCATGTCGTGCGGGGAATGGTGGGCAAAAACTATCAACTGATTTTGCCTTTGACGATCCTTGGAGGGGGAACACTGGTGATGGCCGCTGATCTGGCTGGCCGCCTGATCAATCCGCCCTTTGAGACACCCTTTGGGATACTGATGGCATTGATTGGTGTGCCTTTTCTATTGATCAAGATACGGAGGGAAGGCTGATGAAAAAAACACTCTCTGTTTTTTTCCTACTGCTGATGGTCGCTTTTTTAGGAAGTGTCATGGTGGGAAAAACAATTTTATCCTTTCAGGCATTAGGGGCAATCTTTCAAGGAACGGCATCTTCGAGTCAAGTACTGACTTTTACTGAGTTTCGACTACCACGGGCTTGTCTAGCGCTGATCGCTGGTGGTGCCTTTGGTTTTTCTGGGTTTGTCTTGCAAGGAGTAACGAGAAATGAGTTGGCTGATGCAAGTATCGTAGGAATCAACAATGGGGCAGGGCTCTTTGTGATGATCTACTTAGGTTTTTATACCCAAGGATCTCAGCTTTTGCCTGTCGTTGGGATCATCGGTGGTTTATTAGCTGCTGTACTGGTCTATTTGATTGCCTATAAGCACCGCCAATTGTTATCGATGGAGCGAGTACTGCTGGCGGGAATCGCCGTCAATGCAGGGCTGGCGGCGGCTACCTTACTCTTTACGGTGGAATTATCAAAAGACCGCTATCGCTTTGTAACAGCGTGGCTTTCTGGTTCGATTTGGGGAACTTCTTGGCAGCAAATCACCAGTCTGCTTCCTTGGGTCATCGTATTGTCTGCCGCAGCTTTCTGGACCGTACCAAGGCTTAACTTACTTGGCTTTGGCGAGGAGCAGGCAATTAGCTTAGGGGTTTCTTTGACCCGTTTGCGGACGTGGTTTTTAGTGATCGCGGTTGGTTTAGCTGCCAGTACGGTTGGCTATACTGGTAATTTAGCCTTTGTGGGTTTATTGGCGCCTCATATCGCTAAGGGACTCATCGGCAGAGAATCTCGCAGTGCCTTTTTCTTAGCGGGAATGATCGGCAGTCTGCTAGTCTTAGTCAGTGATACGATCGGTCGTTTGCTATTGACAAGCGGCGAGATCCCAGCTGGTATCATCATTTCTATCGTAGGGGCACCATACTTTGTCTTTTTGCTGATCCGACGTAAAGAAGGATGAGCAACTAGTCATGATCTTGTCAAGAAAAATGCGATTCTAGTTTGCTATTTGGACACAGTTTTTGGTACTATTTCTGAGAGGAGTGATCCAATGGAAAAACCAGTCATTAGAGAGCACATGATCCAAACATTAAAACAAATGCCAATCAAACAAAAGCAGCAGAAAGAAACGCTGATTTTGCAGTTGCTGTTTTCTTCTCAGATTTGGCAAACAGCTGAGTCAGTAGGTGTGATCCGTTCGTTGCCATTTGAATTTGATACAGCGGCTATTTTTGCTAAAGGATTTGAACAAAACAAACGAATCGCAGTGCCGAAAGCACAACAGAAAAAATTGCAGTTTTATCATGTGGAGCCGACAACGCGTTATGAAGCGTCGGCATTTGGAGTTGAAGAGCCGATCAGTGAGCAAGAAGCCCATCACTTGGATTTGCTGATTGTTCCCGGTTTGGCGTTTTCTAAAAACGGCTATCGCATCGGCTTTGGCGGTGGCTATTATGATCGTTTCTTGTCAGCTTTCGATGGCAAGACCGTTTCTTTGGTCTTCGGAGAGCAATTCAACGATCAATGGACACCAGATGTATTCGACATCCCAATCGATAAAATCTATACGGATTCTCTTATTCGCACGTAAAGGAGCATGTCAATGAATTCTCAAATGAAAAGATGGCTGAATCAGCCGGTCTTCACGTATCTGTTTTTAGCTATCCAAACAATTGTGTTTATCTTAGGTTATTTTAGTCCCTCTATTCAATCAGGCGGGGTGATGTTTGGTCCGTTTGTCGTTTATTTAAATGAATATTGGCGTTTCGTTACCCCGATCTTTCTACATTTCGGTTTGGCTCATTTTGCGATCAATTCTGTGATTCTGTATTATATGGGGCAGCAAGTAGAAGCCATCTATGGTCATAGCCGTTTTTTTACCTTGTATTTGCTAAGCGGCATCATGGGCAATACCATGAGTTTTGCCTTCAACCAAATAGGGGTTCAATCAGCAGGCGCGAGTACTTCTTTATTCGGACTTTTCGGGGCATTTTTGATTTTAGGTTGGCATTTTAGAAATGATTACCGCATCCAAGCAATGGTACGGCAATTTGCCCTATTCGTTGGATTGAACCTGGTTTTTGGGGTGTTTGATCAAACGATCGATATGTGGGGACACATTGGGGGGATCCTCGGTGGGTTATTGTTAGGGAATCTTTTGGCATTGCCAAAGAACTATGGAAAATATTCGATCCACACCAGAATCCTCTCTGGCGTACTCTTTGTTTTCTTATTGGCTATTTTTGTGATATATGGTTTTAAAAAATATTAATTACTTGTATAATAAGCAGGAAGTGGTTAAATGGAAACGTTATATGACGTACAACAATTACTGAAACAATTTGGTGTTTACGTATATGTCGGCAAGCGGATCTACGATATAGAACTGATGCAAATCGAGCTGAAAAACTTTTATGACAGTCGCTTGATAGATCGGGATGTATATCTGACTGCCCGGCGAATTCTTACGCGGGAGCATCGAATTGAAGAAAGCCGGGAGGAAAACAAGTGATGGACAAAAAAATCATCGGAATTGATTTAGGCGGAACAACGGTGAAATTCGCTATTTTAACGAGCGAAGGCGAGATTCAGCAAAAATGGAGTATTGACACCAATATTCTTGATGAAGGCTCACATATCGTGCCAGAAATCGTGGCATCGATCAATCATCGCCTAGAATTATATGGCTTACAGCCAGAAGCATTTATCGGTATTGGTATGGGGACACCAGGAAGTGTCGATCGTGACAAAGGAACCGTCATCGGTGCCTACAATCTGAACTGGAAAACACTTCAGCCAGTCAAAGAACTGATTGAAAAAGGCACAAAAATCCCCTTTGCCATCGATAACGATGCCAATGTAGCAGCTTTAGGTGAGCGCTGGAAAGGGGCAGGGGATAACAATCCTGATGTCATCTTTATCACACTAGGTACAGGTGTTGGCGGTGGTATCATCATGGAAGGGCAATTGCTTCATGGGGTTGCGGGTTGTGCTGGAGAAATCGGTCATATCACTGTTGATCCTGAAGGGTTTGAATGTACTTGCGGCAAACGTGGTTGTTTAGAAACGGTTTCTAGTGCGACGGGTGTTGTGCGAGTTGCTCGACAGTTGGCAGAAGAATATGCTGGCGATTCGGCATTGAAACAGCAGCTGGACAATGGGGAAGATGTTTCAAGTAAAGATATTTTTGAAGCGGCTCAAGCAAACGATCCATTTGGCTTGATGGTCGTTGATAAAGTGTGCTTCTACCTTGGGTTGGCATGCGGAAATTTAGGAAACACATTAAATCCATCAAGTATCGTTTTAGGTGGAGGCGTATCAGCAGCCGGTGAATTTTTACGTGAACGGGTTGCTGCCTACTTTGCTCAGTTTACCTTCCCACAGGTAACGGAAAGTACCGAAATCAAATTGGCAGAACTTGGGAATGATGCCGGTGTGATCGGGGCAGCATCATTAGCTTTGCAATTTGCAGCAAAAGCTTAGATGCCAAGCTGCTAGGCAATGATACATTCAAGCAGCATAAATCAAAAAAAGAATGATTGTTACAATAGAGAGGAATAGAAGAAATGACACCAATTATGTGGCTAAACTTGGTTTTGGGATTAATCATCTTAGCAATCGCTTTGAACTGGGCGTATTTTCAAATCATGGGACGCCGTTCAGCAACGATCATCTCAGAAGATGAATTCAAAGCAGGAATGAAGAAAGCCCAAGTGATCGATGTTCGGGAAAAAAATGAGTTTGACAGTGGACATATTTTAGGAGCGCGTAATATTCCCTTTACTGTTTTAACCAATTCCTTCAGCGCATTTCGTAAAGATCAACCGATCTACTTATATGACACGCGTAAATCGTTGAGTATTCGCGCAGCGAATAAATTACGTAAAGAAGGCTTTACCAATGTCTATATCCTAAAAGAAGGATATGAAGGCTGGAGCGGCAAGACGAAAAAGAAAAATAGTTTATAAAACAGAGAACTCAAGGCAAAAGAACACAAGCAAATTTGAATGAGTGACGAAACACCAAACGGAGTGTTTCAAGTAAGTCATTGTTCAATTTACATTGTGGGCTTTTGCCTTTATTTGAACTTAGGTCTATCAATAAGGAGAGTGTGCGTTGATCAAGCGAAAAAGAATTTATGAAGCGGCGGAAACGACAGATGGCTATCGGGTATTGGTGGATCGCATCTGGCCTAGAGGGATGAAAAAGGAAACAGCTCAGATCGATCTATGGCTCAAAGCAGTCGCACCAAGTACTGAATTGCGCAAATGGTTTGGGCATGATCCTGAACGTTTTGATGCGTTTAAAGACCGCTATCTACAAGAATTAGAGAAAGCGCCCGCTAAAGATGCCTTGGCACAGTTAAACGCGTTGGTTGCTGAACAAGAGACCGTGACCTTACTATACGGAGCGAAAAATGAAGAACAAAATCAAGCCGTGATTTTGCAGGACTTACTGGAGAAGGAAGAATGATACCTAAAAGAGCCGCCAGCCTATTGAAGGCTGACGGCTCTTTTGTAGCAAATGATTAACGGGCAACGCTTTTACGCATCGCACGTTTCCGTTTTTCATCATGATCCGCTTGTTGTTCATCAATTGGATCAATCACTTGTTTCTTGACCGTCATAACAACACTTGCAGCTGCAGCAACCGTTGCGACTGTTCCTACTAAAAATCCTGAAAGAAATCGTTTCATCATTAAACACCTCGCCTTTAGTTATAGGTTCATTATGAATGAAAACGGAAAAAATATCAAAAAAAATCACTTTTGGGATTGAAAACGCTTGAAATAATTTAGTAAATATTTTACAATAAGTTTACTAAAAAGAAAGTGGGAGTGAGAGAAATGGAGCAATTGCAACAGATATTTATTGATAAATTTGGAACAGAAGGCACAGGCATGTATTTTGCACCAGGGAGAATCAACTTGATCGGTGAACACACGGATTACAATGGCGGTTATGTTTTCCCGGCGGCGATCACATTAGGGACGTATGCAGTAGCGCGAAAACGTGAAGACCAGTTGATCCAACTCTATTCAGAGAACTTTCCAGAAAAAGGCGTGATCTCCTTTTCGTTAGATGAGCTGGATTACCGAAAAGAAGATGATTGGACAAACTATCCGAAAGGAGTCGTTCGTTTCCTAAAAGAAGCGGGGCAAGTGATCAATCGCGGCTTTGACATCGCTTTTTATGGCAACATTCCGAATGGCGCAGGTCTTTCTTCTTCGGCATCGATTGAATTGCTGACGGGGGTTTGTCTAAAAGATCTCTTTGATTTAACCCTGACGACCTTGGACTTAGTTAAAATCGGCAAAAAAGTCGAAAATGAGTTTATTGGCGTTAACTCAGGGATCATGGATCAATTTGCGATCGGAATGGGTCAAAAAGACCATGCACTGCTTTTAGATACGAACACGTTAAATTATGAAGTCGTACCAGCGGCATTTGGCGATTATGTCGTAGCGATCATGAATACCAATAAGCGACGCGAATTGGCTGATTCTAAATACAATGAACGACGTGCAGAATGTGAAGAAGCATTGGCTCGTTTGCAAAAATCATTAGCCATTGATTCATTGGGCGCATTAGACGAAGCAACCTTTTTTGCAAATACAGCATTGATCGATGATCCACGCTTGATCAAACGGGCGAAACATGCGGTGACGGAAAACCAACGGACATTGAAAGCAAAAGCTGCTTTGACTGCTGGTGATCTTGAAGAATTCGGCCAGTTATTAAATGCCTCCCATGCCTCATTGCGAGATGATTATGAAGTGACAGGGCATGAACTAGATACACTAGTCGCAGCCGCTCAAGCGCACCCTGCTGTTCTAGGTGCGCGGATGACTGGTGCGGGCTTTGGCGGTTGCGGGATCGCATTGGTCAAAGCAAGTGAATGGTCTGATTTCGAAGCGTCAGTCAGAGCAGCCTATTTAGCAGGAATCGGCTACGCAACCGACATTTATCAAGCAAGTATTGATGATGGTGCACGAAAACTGTAGAATAAGAAACGATGAAGGAATGAAGAAAGAAGGCTGAAAATATGGCGATTTTAGTATTAGGAGGAGCCGGCTATATCGGTTCTCATGCAGTCGATCAATTGATCGAACAAGGAAAACAAGTCGTTGTCGTTGACAATTTGCTGACAGGACATCGCCAAGCGATCCATCCAGCAGCAACCTTTTATGAAGGAGATATTCGCGACAAAGCATTTTTACAATCGGTATTTGAAAAAGAAACGATTGATGGCGTGATTCACTTTGCTGCCAGCTCTTTGGTGGGAGAATCTGTGGAAAAACCATTGAAGTATTTCAACAATAATGTGTATGGGATGCAGGTCCTCTTAGAAGTGATGAAGGAACATCAAGTGAAACATATCGTCTTTTCCTCTACAGCAGCAACTTATGGGGAACCTGACCATAGTCCAATCACGGAAGAAACCCCAACAAATCCTAAAAATCCATATGGCGAAAGCAAGTTGATCATGGAAAAAATGATGCGTTGGTGCGATGAAGCTTATGGAATGAAGTATGTCGCATTGCGTTATTTCAATGTGGCTGGCGCGAAGTCGGATGCTTCGATTGGTGAAGACCATGATCCAGAAACACACTTAGTACCGATCATCTTGCAAGCTGCTTTAGGACAACGTAAAGAGGTAGCGATTTTTGGGGAGGATTACGATACTCCAGATGGTACTTGTGTTCGCGATTATGTCCATGTCGAAGATCTGATCGCTGCTCACCTGTTGGCATTAGAATATTTACAAAAAGGCAATGAGAGCAATGTCTTCAATCTAGGCAGCAATCATGGGTACTCTGTGAAAGAAATGGTGGAAGCTGCTCGCAATGTAACGAAAAAAGAGATCCCAGCCAGAGTGGCGCCTCGCCGTGCCGGTGATCCAAGTACCTTAGTGGCATCGAGTGAAAAAGCACGAAAGGTTTTAGGCTGGAAACCAGTCTATACCGACGTCGAAGCAATCATCGAGACTGCTTGGAATTGGCATGTCAGCCATCCAAATGGGTATCAAGGGCAGGAGGAATAACCAATGACGATCAGCCAAACAATCAGCGATTTCGTCACTTTAGCAATCAAGGCTGGCGGCTGGATGGAAATGGATCGTATTTATTTGCAAAACCGAGTACTAGCCATGATCGGGGAAGCTGTTTTTGAGCCCAGCGAAACTCGTTCTGTCGATCGTTCCTCCATTGATTTGATGGACGAGCTGGTGGCATGCGCTTTGAGCAATCAGCAAATTGGCGATTCTCACGCAGAAAGAGAAATCTTTGAAGCACAGTTGATGGACTTTTTGACGCCACCGCCTTCAGTAGTCAATGCTTTTTTTGCGCAGCATTATGCCAATGATCCTAAAGAAGCGACGGATTATTTCTTTGAGCTGTGCCGTCAAAATGATTACATCAAGACTCGGGCCATCGCAAAGAATATCGTGTTCCCAGTTGATACCGAATATGGGGAGATCGAGATCACGATCAATTTATCAAAACCTGAAAAAGATCCCAAGCAAATAGCGAAAGAAGGAGCTGCTGCTTCTGTAGATTATCCGAAATGCATGTTGTGTTTGGAAAATGAAGGCTACCAAGGACGAGTCAATTATCCAGCGCGGACCAATCATCGGATCATCCGCATGAATTTGAATAATGAAGCATGGGGCTTTCAATATTCGCCCTATGCCTACTACAATGAGCATTCGATTTTTCTCTCTTTAGACCATCGTCCTATGAAAATCAATTTGCAAACCTTCGCTCGCTTGTTGCAGATCATTGAAGTGATGCCGCATTATTTTGTCGGGTCCAATGCCGATCTGCCGATCGTTGGGGGTTCGATCTTGTCTCATGACCATTATCAAGGAGGACGGCACACGTTTGCCATGGCAAAAGCGCCGATCGAGCAACGCTTTTCTTTAACTGGTTTTCCTGATGTCGCTGCGGGGATCGTGAAGTGGCCAATGTCGGTGATACGACTACAAGCGAAAAACAAACAAAAATTAGCCGCCGCTTGCCAATATGTGTTAGCCCAATGGCAACAGTACTCAGATCCAAGTGTTTCGATCAATGCCTTTTCAGAAGATGGAACGCCTCATCATACGGTGACACCGATCGCACGCAAGCAAGGAGAGCTGTTTGAAATGGACTTAGTCTTGCGGGATAATAATGTTTCCAAAGAACATCCTGACGGCATTTTTCATCCGCATCAAGAAGTGCAGCATATTAAAAAAGAAAATATCGGATTGATTGAAGTCATGGGCTTGGCAGTTCTCCCGCCGCGTTTAGCTCCGGAACTAGAAGAAGTGACTGCTTATCTATTGGATCAGCCCAATCAGATCGCGGCATACCATATTCCTTGGGCAGATGCGATCAAAGCCCAGCACCCAGAATGCAATGCCGAAAACGTGTCGCAGATTTTACGTAATGCATTAGGGGAAGTCTTTACACAAGTATTGACGCATGCAGGCGTCTTCAAGCGAGACCAGACAGGGCAAGCGGCCTTTGCTCGCTTTATAGCTACTTTATAAAAAAGTTCCCCGCAAAAAAAGGAGGCTGGAAGATGGCAACGATTAAAGATATTGCACAACAGGCTGGCGTCTCGCCAGCCACTGTATCACGGGTGCTGAATTACGATTCAGAATTATCGGTCAGTTCTGAAACCAAAGAGAAAATTTTTAAAGCCGCAGAAGCACTCAATTACACAAAACATAAAAAAAAGAGTCAGCCAGAAACCAGTAGTATGCGCTTGATCCAATGGTTTGATACCGAGGAAGAATTAGCGGATCTTTACTATTTAGCGATCCGTATCGGGATTGAAAACAAAACCGAAGAATTAGGGATTCGTTTGCTGAAAGAACCCTACGAAGGATTGACTGATACCGCAGTCGATGGAACGATTGCACTAGGAAAATTCGATGATCACCAGATTCGACAATTGAAAAAAAGCCAAGCCAATTTGTTGATGGTCGATTTTGACGCATTGGCTCAGGGCGTCAATTCTCTGGTAGTTGACTTTCAACAAGCGGTGGATTTAGTGATCGATGACTTTATTGCAAAAGGCCACCAAAGGATCGGCTTGTTATCAGGCGTTGAGTTTACCAAGGATCATCACCAAGAAATCGAAGACCCTCGGCGCAGGATTTTTGAGGAACGGCTCCGTCGGTTGAAGCTACACCACCCGCAATATCACCTCAGCGCACCGTTTACAGTAGAGGGCGGTTATGAGGCGATGAAAGAGTATTTGCAACAAAACAAAGAGTTGCCAAGTGCTTTATTTGCTTCCAGTGATGCCTTAGCGATTGGCGCTATGCGTGCTTTGCAAGAAAAAAACATCAAGATTCCTGAGGAGATCGCAATTATCGGCTTCAACGATGTCAGTGTTGCAAAGTACGTCTTTCCGACGCTGTCAACCATCAAAGTTCATACGGAATGGCTGGGGGAGCTGGCAGTGACGACCTTGCTGGATATCATTACGAATGCAGCACCCGTTCCTCGCAAAGTTACGATCGCAACGGAGCTGATCACGCGTCAATCCTCCTAGCAACCAGTTGAATCCCGAAGGATGTCGTTACACACGTCAACTGAGTTTTAATGGAATAACAAAAAAATGACTATCGTCTTACCCGAACCTTTAAACAGCCTCGTCGGTTTGCAGCTGCAGCCGTGCTTGCTTTTTTCAAAGGTTCGGGTATTGTTGTCCTATTGCTTTTTTTCTAAACGCAGGCATCTTTTTGGAGACTTGGTTGGGCATTTGATTAGAATATGGTAGAATATGAGAGAGTTTTTTGAATGGGGAGAAGATAGATGAAAACAT
The DNA here is from genome assembly GCF_058135755.1 of Enterococcus sp. R12. Classification (NCBI taxonomy): domain Bacteria; kingdom Bacillati; phylum Bacillota; class Bacilli; order Lactobacillales; family Enterococcaceae; genus Enterococcus; species Enterococcus sp. R12. The sequence continues at coordinate 2,405,254 of NZ_CM176874.1, read as the reverse complement.
TAGCGATTGATACCTCAAACCAAACGCTGGCGGTTGCGGTGGCCGATGGTCAAGAAGTGTTGGGACAAAGCCAGACGATGGCGATCAAAAACCACAGCACAGCATTGATGCCTGCCATTGATGGATTGATGCAAGCGGTGGGGATAGCACCTAAAGAGCTGGAGCAAATCGTTGTTGCGAAAGGTCCTGGTTCGTATACAGGTTTGCGAATCGGCGTCACAACAGCAAAAACGCTGGCGCAAACATTGAACATCCCGCTGATTGGTGTTTCTAGTTTGAAAGCAGTCGCTGCCAATTGTGTGGGCGTATCGCAAGTGATCGTGCCGTTGTTTGACGCTCGCCGTCAAAATGTCTACGCAGGTGCCTACCAATGGCATAATGGGACCTTAGAAACAAGGATCAAAGACCAGCATATCTCACTGTCTGAATTATTGGCCCAGCTAAAAGCAGTCGACAGTCAAGATGTCCTATTTGTCGGCGCCGATACCATCAAATTTAAAGACATGATCGAGGCGGAACTGCCGACAGCCCATATCAATCAAGTGTCTTTATGGAATTACCCGAATGGCGTTGTTTTAGCTGCTATTGCGAAAGAAGAAGCGCCGGTCGCTTCGATCCATGATTTTGTACCAGACTATTTAAAATTAGTTGAAGCCGAAGAAAAATGGTTAGCCTCGCATGAACCGGGAGTGGATGCCTATGTTGAAAAAATTTAAAACGATGACGGGAAAGCTGGCTCTTTTCCGTCAGATTCAATACCCAGAGCGTAAAAAAGAGATACGAGGGGAAACGTACGTTGTTCGTGAATTAGTCGGAGATGACATTAAAGAGCTGCTGCAGGTGGAGCGTCTCGTGTATGCGGGGGAACTGCCTTGGACCAAGAGCGCCTTTTTGTCAGAGCTTTATTCACGGGTCAAACATCTTTATTTGGGCATCTTGCATAATGAGCGGATGATTGGGTTTATCGGGGTGCGGATTTTAGGCGCTGATGCCCATATCACCAATATCGCGATCATTCCTGATTATCAAGGGAAAGGGATCGGTTCTTTCTTGCTAGGAGAAATCGAACGTTATGCAAGGAAAAACAAATGCGACCGTTTGACATTAGAAGTTCGCCTGGGCAATCGTGATGCGCAACGTTTGTATCGGACCCTCGGGTTTGTTTCACAGGCGATCAAAACGGCGTACTACACCGAAGGCAATGAAGACGCATTGGATATGGTGAAATTTTTAAATGACTAACGAACAAGCAGATCAAACGATCCCGACACCGCAAATGCTCTGGTCATTGGCAGATCAGAGCTATCCCTTTGGCTCGCCTTGGAATGTGCAGCAATTTCAACAAGATTTGCAAAACAGCAACAGTCGCTATTTGTTCCGTTATGGAAAAACCAATCAAGAGCTGATTGGGTTTCTCTGTTTTCAGCAAGTGCTGGATGAAGCAGAGTTGTTTAATGTAGCGGTTTTACCAGCGTATCAAGGTCGTGGTTTGGCGAAAGAATTGTTGAAGCAAATGGAATCGCTCGTGGAACAAACCGATGGTCGGCGCATCTATCTTGAAGTGCGTGTGTCGAATTTGCAAGCACAAGCTCTTTATTTACGTATGGGCTATACAGTCATCGGTCGTAGAAAAAAATATTACAGTCATCCAGAAGAGGATGCGTTGATTATGGAAAAGAAAGTAGGCGGACAAAAATCAAATGAATGAATTGATTTTAGCCATTGAAAGCAGTTGTGATGAAACCAGTGTGGCAGTGATTAAAAACGGCGACACCATTTTAAGTAACATTGTTGCTTCGCAGATCAAGAGCCACCAGCGCTTCGGCGGTGTCGTACCAGAAGTCGCTAGTCGTCACCATGTCGAACAGATTACTTTATGTATTGAAGAAGCATTGACACAGGCCGACACCCAACCTGAAGAGTTGTCAGCTGTTGCTGTTACCTATGGTCCAGGGTTGGTTGGGGCACTGTTGATTGGGCTGTCTGCAGCAAAAGCCTTTGCCTGGGCCCACAGCTTACCGCTGATTCCGGTCAATCACATGGCAGGACATATTTATGCAGCTCGCCTAGTGAAGCCATTGGTTTTTCCTTTAATGGCGTTATTGGTCAGTGGTGGCCACACCGAATTGGTGTATATGGCAGAAGATGGCTCTTTTGAGATCATCGGTGAAACGAGAGATGATGCCGCTGGTGAAGCCTATGACAAAGTCGGTCGTGTTCTAGGTTTGCCTTATCCTAGTGGGAAAGAAATTGATCGCCTGGCGCATCTAGGCAGTGATACGTATCACTTTCCTCGAGCAATGATACAAGAAGATAATTTTGATTTTAGTTTCAGCGGCTTAAAGAGTTCCTTTATCAATTTTGTGCATAATGCACAGCAAAGAGAGGAAGCTTTGTCAGTAGAAAATCTAGCAGCTAGTTTCCAAGCCAGCGTTGTCGAAGTCTTGGTTCACAAAACGTTGCGGGCGTGCCAAGCTTATCCTGTAAACCAGCTGATCGTTGCTGGGGGAGTCGCGGCGAATCAAGGCTTGCGTGACGCTTTACAAAAAGCGATGCAGGAATTGCCGGAAGTGGAATTGTTGATTCCACCGTTGCGTCTTTGCGGAGATAATGCGGCCATGATTGGAGCTTATGCCCATGTTGCGTTGAAAAAGCAACGCTTAGCAGATCTTTCATTGAATGCTGATCCAAGTGTCAGCTTTGCCCATACGATTTCTTAAGATGATTGCACCTAAGATCCGTTCTTAGGTGTTTTTTTTGGTTTCTTTATGAGCAAATAGAAGATTTTGTTGTATTTTATTTCATAATTTGATATTATCGTGTATAATTATTAGTTAATTGAAGGGCGGGTATGCAATGACATCGGTTTTTAAAGGACGCAGTTTTTTAGCAGAAAAGGATTTTACAAAAGAAGAACTACAATATTTGATTGATTTTTCCCAGCACTTGAAAGGGATGAAGGCCAACAATCAACCACATCGTTATTTAGATGGCAAAAACATTGCACTTTTGTTTGAAAAGAATTCGACACGGACGCGAGCAGCCTTTACGGTTGCAGCGGTGGATCTGGGGGCACATCCGGAATTTTTAGGGGCCAATGATATTCAGTTGGGGTCTAAAGAATCTGTTGAAGATACCGCCAAAGTATTCGGCCGCATGTTCGACGGGATCGAGTTTCGCGGCTTTAGTCAACAGGTTGTCGAAGATCTGGCCAACTATTCAGGTGTACCTGTTTGGAATGGCTTAACGGATGAATGGCATCCAACGCAAATGATTGCTGACTTTTTAACCATTCAAGAAAACTTTGGTGAGCTGACTGGCTTGACCATCGCATACTGTGGGGATGGTCGCAACAATGTCGCTAATTCTTTATTAGTGACCAGTGCGATTTTAGGGGTCAATATTCATGTCGTCACCCCGAAGGCCTTGCAGCCAGAAGCAACCATCATCGCACAGGCACAAGCCTATGCCAAGCAATCGGGCGCAAAGATTTTGGTGACTGATGATGTGGATCAAGGTGTTCTAGGCGCTGATGTCGTGTATACCGATGTTTGGGTATCAATGGGTGAAGAAGAAAAATTCCAAGAGCGGATCGAACAGCTGCTGCCGTATCAAGTCAACCAATCGTTGATGAAAAAAACACAAAACGATCAAGTGATTTTTATGCATTGTTTGCCAGCATTTCATGATGATCAGACCACGTATGGCAAAAAAGCAGCGCAGGCGTATGGAATTTCTGAGATGGAAGTCACTGATGAGGTCTTTCGCAGTAAGTATGCCCGTCAATTCGATCAAGCCGAAAATCGTTTGCACTCAATCAAAGCGATCATGGCAGTGACTGCTGGAGATCTATTTATTCCTAAAGTATAAAATAATTTTTTTGAAAATGCCAAAATCTCGCTAGCCAAACAAACATTTCTTTGCTATACTTTCTGGGAAGTAAATAACCTTGATTTGATGAAACAAGAGAAGTAGCGATTCGAGTATCAGTTAGCGAGTTCGGGGTGGTGGAAGCCGAATTGATCAGATTGTGAAACGCACTTGTGAGAATTTGCCAAGCAAACGGAATTCTGCCGTTATCAGAAAAAAGTAGGTCCGAAAAGGACAATCAGAGTGGTACCGCGGGAAATCTCGTCTCTAGTGCATGTTATGCGCTAGAGGCTTTTTTTGTTTTTATCAATCATTTCTTGCGTTAAAAACATACAGCTGTTTGCTTGCTTCAAACAACTTTTCATCAAAACATGGGCTCAGTCATTATAGGAGGGATACTATGAATAACAAAGAAATCGTCGCACAAGCCATCCATCAAGTAGTAAAAGAAGATCTATCGATCGAACAAGTTCAGCAATTACTGGAAAATCCAAAGTCAGCCGACCATGGGGATGTGGCATTCCCAGCCTTCTCGCTAGCAAAAGTCTATCGGAAAGCGCCGCAGCAAATTGCCGCAGACTTAGCCGAAAAAATCGATCAAGCGTCTTTTGAAAAAATTGAAGTGGTCGGTCCATATTTAAACTTCTTTATGGATAAAAAAGCAATCTCTGCCCACGTCTTAGAGATGGTTCTCAAAGAAAAAAATCATTTTGGCGATCAAACCATCGGCAATCAGCAAGCAGTACCCATCGATATGTCTTCACCAAATATTGCCAAACCCATCTCAATGGGGCATTTGCGTTCCACTGTGATCGGTAACTCAATCGGCTTTATTTTAGAAAAAATCGGTTACCAGCCAATTCGCATCAACCATTTAGGCGACTGGGGCACACAATTTGGGAAATTGATCGTGGCCTATAAAAAATGGGGGTCAGAAGAAGCGGTCAAAGCGGAACCAATCAACGAACTGTTGCGTTTGTATGTTGATTTTCACGAAGCTGCCGAGACAGATAAACAATTAGAAGATGATGCGAGAGCTTGGTTCAAGAAACTAGAAGATGGTGACCAAGAAGCAATGGATTTATGGCAATGGTTCCGTGATGAATCATTAAAAGAATTCAATAAAATCTATGATATGTTGGAAGTTTCCTTTGATTCATTGAATGGCGAAGCTTTCTATAATGATAAAATGACAGAAGTCGTGGAATTATTAGAGGAAAAACACTTGCTGAAAGAAGACCAAGGGGCAGAAATCGTTGATTTGGCTGCGTATGACTTAAATCCAGCCTTGATCCGCAAATCCGATGGTGCGACTCTTTACATCACCCGGGACATGGCCGCAGCGCTGTACCGCAAACGGACCTACAATTTTGCCAAATCATTGTACGTGGTAGGAAATGAGCAAAGTTATCACTTCAAGCAATTAAAAGCTGTTTTGAAGGAAATGGGCTTTGAGTGGGCAGATGATATGACCCACGTACCATTTGGATTGATCACCAAAGATGGGAAAAAATTATCTACGAGAAAAGGGAAGATCGTTCTTTTAGAAGAAGTATTGAATGAAGCGATCGATTCAGCGAAAGAACAAATCACTGAAAAGAACCCAACCCTTGAAAACAAAGAAGAAGTTGCAAAACAAGTCGGTGTCGGGGCAGTCGTTTTCCACGACTTGAAAAATGACCGTTTGAATAATTTCGACTTTACGCTAGAAGAAGTTGTCCGTTTTGAAGGAGAGACCGGACCCTATGTGCAATATTCTCATGCCCGTGCCATGAGCATTCTTGAAAAAGCCGACTTTGATCCTGCTGCTGTCAGCAGTTTGTCATTGGCAGATACTGAGAGCTGGGAAGTCATCAAATTGATTCAGCGCTACCCAGAAACCGTGCTGCAAGCAGCAGAAAAATATGAACCATCCGTCATTGCTAAACATGCCATCAAATTGGCACAGGCCTTTAATAAGTATTACGCCAATGTGAAAATCTTGGCTGAAGATGCGGAAAAAGACGCACGTCTGGCTCTAGTTTATGCAGTAACGACCTTATTAAAAGAAGATTTACGGTTGCTTGGTTTACATGCACCCGACAAAATGTAACAAAAAAAGCTGTATCCTTGTTTCGACAAGGACACAGCTTTTTTGTAGTAAAAATACAGATAGGTCACATTTGTTCGGTGTCTTATAAGACCGCGTGGTTTCTGATAAATTGATAAAAAGTTTCGGCATCTTCGTCGCTGCGGGAAATCACCGCTACTGTATCAAAGCCCGCCAACGAGCAAACTTTTTCTGGCATAGTCACTTCATCGATCGCTGCCGAAAGCAAAGGCGCATTGTCCGCAACGGTATGGATCAACGTCATAAATTGCACACGATCTACTTTAGTGACAACGTCTTCGATCATCTGTATCAACCGCTGCTCTTCTTCTTTTTCATCTTCTGACGATTGCATTCCTTGAAAAATGACAAACTTTGTCTGACCTGTTTCATCGGGCACTTTCACGATTTTCAAATCACGAATATCGCGAGAGATGGTCGCTTGCGTGGCGGAGACGCCTTGGGCTTCCAATTGCTGCAATAATTCTTCTTGCGTGCGTACAGTATGTTCAGTAATGATTTGTCTAATAAGTAAATGGCGATCAGCTTTTCGCATAGGTAAACTCCTTTAAGCATGATTGATTAAGTCAGCCTTATCATAGCAGATAAAGCCGAAAAAACCTAGATATAATAAGAAAAGAATTAGAACGTTAAAAAAAATCTGGACCACGAATCGTAGTTTTTCATTTGAATCAGTTGCATTTCTTTTTTAGCTACTGTATACTGTTTAAGGCGTGAGTTTTTCACGTCAATCCCACATCTTGTTCCATCTGCGAAGCGGTGCTGATCGATTCAGTTCTTCAAGGAGTAAAAGAGCAAGAGAGGAAAACAAAAAAACCAAATTGGAGGAAACACAACATGGCAGTAATCTCAATGAAACAATTACTAGAAGCCGGCGTACACTTTGGTCACCAAACTCGTCGCTGGAACCCAAAAATGAAGAAATATATCTTCACAGAAAGAAACGGCATCTACATCATTGATTTGCAAAAAACAGTGAAATTAGTAGACGCAGCTTACGACTACATGAAAAATGTTGCTGAAGAAGGCGGCGTTGCATTGTTCGTAGGTACTAAAAAACAAGCACAAGAAGCAATCAAAGAAGAAGCAATCCGTTCAGGTCAATACTATGTTAACCATCGTTGGTTAGGTGGAACTTTGACAAACTGGGAAACAATCCAAAAACGTGTTGCTCGTTTGAAACAAATCAACAAAATGGAAGAAGATGGCACATTTGCTGTTCTTCCTAAAAAAGAAGTCGTTGGCTTGAACAAAGAGCGCGAACGTCTTGAAAAATTCTTAGGCGGTATCGCTGATATGCCAAGAATTCCAGATGTAATGTACGTTGTTGACCCACGTAAAGAACGTATCGCGATCCAAGAAGCACGCAAATTAAATATCCCGATCGTAGCTATGGTCGATACAAACTGTGATCCAGACGAAATCGATGTTGTTATCCCATCAAATGATGACGCTATTCGTGCCGTTAAATTGATCACTGCGAAAATGGCAGATGCTTTCATCGAAGGTAACCAAGGCGAAGACCAAGTAGCAGAAGAAGATTTTGCTGCTGAATCAACAGAAAACGCAACTTCAATCGAAGAAATCGTTGATGTTGTCGAAGGCGACAACGCATCAGCTGAATAATAAATGATGGAGCTGTTTCAAAGGCTAGGCGCCAAGCCTCACTCTCCTTTGAAACAGCTTTTTTTAAAGACAAGCAATCTTGTTTAAAAACATTTAGGAGGAAACAAAAAATGGCAGAAGTAACAGCTAAATTAGTAAAAGAATTACGCGATATGACTGGTGTAGGAATGATGGACGCAAAACGTGCATTAGTTGAAGTAGAAGGCGACATCGAAAAAGCCGTAGACTTATTACGTGAAAAAGGTATGGCAAAAGCTGCGAAGAAAAACGACCGTATTGCTGCTGAAGGTTTAGCATCTGTAGCGATCAACGGCAACACAGCAGCAATCGTTGAAGTGAACTCAGAAACTGACTTCGTTTCTAAAAATGAAATGTTCCAAGACTTAGTAAAAGAAATCGCTGAAGTAATCGCAGCAAACAAACCAGCTGATATGGATGCTGCTTTAAAATTAGAAACTTCTAAAGGCACAATGGATGCTGCGTTGATCGAAGCAACACAAGTAATCGGAGAAAAAATCAGCTTCCGTCGTTTTGAAGTTGTTGAAAAAGATGACAATGCTGCTTTCGGCGGTTACCTACACATGGGCGGACGTATTGCTGTATTGACTGTTCTTGAAGGAACAACTGACGAATCAGTTGCGAAAGATGTTGCAATGCACGTTGCAGCGATCAACCCTCGCTACGTGAACGAAGCACAAATCTCTCAAGAAGAATTGGATCATGAAAAACAAGTCTTGACAGAACAAGCATTGAACGAAGGCAAACCAGCGAACATCGTTGAAAAAATGGTTGAAGGACGCTTGAAGAAATTTAAAGCAGAAATCGCTTTGGTTGACCAACCATTCGTTAAAGACCCAGATATGACAGTTGAAAAATACGTTGCATCAAAAGGCGCAACTGTGAAATCTTTTGTCCGCTTTGAAGTCGGCGAAGGTATCGAAAAACGCGAAGACAACTTCGTTGAAGAAGTAATGAGCCAAGTGAAAAAATAATTCTGTTCCTCGAACAGATGGGAACGCATGGAAGTGCGCTCCCTTTTTTTAAGCAAAAACGGTTTTTGAAGAAATAGTGTAGATAATTTTCAACGAAAGAGCACCAATATGCTACAATAGTATTGGAGAATGTACGGAGGAATCATGATGGGCAAACCAAAATATCAACGTGTTGTATTAAAATTAAGTGGTGAAGCATTAGCGGGTGACGAAGGCTTTGGGATCAAACCACCGACGATCCAAGAGATCGTTAAAGAGATCAAGGAAGTCCACGAATTAGGCGTACAGATGGCGATCGTGGTCGGCGGCGGAAACATTTGGCGTGGACAAATCGGCGCGCAAATGGGGATGGAAAGAGCACAAGCTGATTACATGGGCATGTTAGCGACTGTGATGAATGCTTTAGCATTACAAGACACGCTAGAAAATGCTGGTGTACCAACGCGTGTCCAAACTTCGATCGAAATGCGTCAAATCGCAGAGCCTTATATTCGTCGCAGAGCAGAACGTCACTTAGAAAAAGGGCGGGTCGTCATTTTTGCAGGCGGAACCGGAAACCCTTATTTCTCAACTGATACGACCGCAGCCTTACGGGCAGCTGAAATCAACGCTGATGTCATTTTGATGGCGAAAAACAATGTTGATGGCGTCTACTCAGCAGATCCTAAAACGGACCAAAGTGCTGTGAAATTTGAAGAATTGACCCATTTAGAAGTCATTTCTAAAGGATTGCAAGTAATGGATTCAACCGCAAGTTCATTAAGTATGGACAACGATATTCCATTAGTCGTATTCAACTTGAATGAGCATGGAAACATTCGCCGCGCCATTTTAGGTGAACATATTGGAACGACAGTAAGGGGGAAATAACATGGCTGACAAAATTTTAACAGAAGCAAAAGACAAAATGAAAAAAGCAGCAGAAAACTTGCAGCGGGAATTAGGACAAATCCGTGCTGGCCGCGCGAATGCGAGCATCTTAGACCGCGTAATGGTTACTTACTATGGTGTACCAACACCCTTGAACCAAATGGCTTCAATTACGATTCCAGAAGCAAGAATTTTGATGATCACACCTTTTGACAAAACAATGATCCAAGAAGTAGAAAAAGCTATCATGCAAAGTGATATTGGTATCACGCCTGCCAATGACGGAACAGTCATTCGTTTGGTGATTCCTCAATTAACGGAAGAACGTCGTAAAGAATTAGCCAAAGATGTGAAAAAAGAAGCTGAAAATGCGAAAATCGCGGTTCGTAACATTCGCCGTGATGCGATGGAAGCTTACAAGAAACAAGAAAAAGCTGGCGATATCACAGAAGATGATTTGCGTGAATCTGAAAAAGAAGTGCAAACTGCTACAGATAACAGCATCAAAGAAATCGATGCGATCGCAGCTGAAAAAGAACAAGAGCTACTTGAGGTTTAAAAGGAATGACGAAGAGTCGCTTCAGCGGCTCTTTTTTTATGGTCGAAAGTGCCGTATGTACTTGAATATCACGACTGTTTTTTTGTTTTTTCTTAATATGGAAATCTTTTCTTGGTTTTCATAGGCAAGAAATCTGATTATTGTTATAATGTAAAAGATGAATTTCAAGAATTGGAAGAGGAGCGAATACGATGCTGCGTTTTTTTCCACAAAAAGACAAATATATCAAAGAAGCGGCTGAACATGAATTTGATCCATCACTGCCGATTCCCCAACACATCGCGATCATTATGGATGGCAATGGCAGATGGGCGCAAAACCGACGCTTGCCAAGAGTAGCTGGTCACAAAGAAGGCATGGAGACGGTAAAAAAGATCACGAAACATGCTTCACACCTTGGTGTGAAAGTATTGACTCTTTATGCGTTCTCAACAGAGAATTGGAAACGGCCAAACGAAGAAGTGGACTTTTTGATGCAACTGCCCGTCGACTTTTTCGACACGTTTGTTCCTGAGCTGATCAAAGAAAATGTTCAAGTCAAAGTGATGGGGTTCACGGAATCTTTACCCGCGCATACACAAGAAGCGGTCAAGCGAGCGATTGACCAAACCAAAGATAATACTGGGATGATCTTGAATTTTGCTTTAAATTACGGCAGCCGCGCAGAAATTTTGACTGCGGTCCAAGCCCTTTATGAAGAGCTTGCAGCTTCGGAGGAAGCCCTGCCCAAGCTCACGGAAGACATGCTGGCGACACATTTGATGACTGGTTTTTTGCCAAACGCGTTACGTGATCCTGAATTGGTGATTCGCACGAGTGGCGAAGAACGTATCAGCAACTTCTTGTTATGGCAGATTGCTTACAGCGAATTATTCTTTACGAAAGCGCTCTGGCCTGATTTCGATGCTGCTTTACTAGAAGATGCGATCGGGAGCTTTCAACAACGAAACCGGCGTTTTGGCGGTTTGAAAACGAAGGAGGAAGAAGAGTGAGACAACGTGTAATCACTGCGGTCGTCGCATTAGCCTTTTTCCTGCCAATTATTTACGTTGGCGGCATTGCCGTCGAATTGCTGGCAGCAGCGATGGCAGGGATTGGTGTTTATGAATTATTTCGGATGAAAGGACTAGCTGTTTTCAGTTTTGAAGGAATTCTTTCAATCATCGGTGCGGTGATTTTAGTTTTACCTCAAGAACGCTGGTTTTTCTTTTTGCCAGAGGGCACAGATAAAAGTGCCTTGTATTATGTAATCGTCCTTCTATTACTAGGGATCGCGGTTATTTCTAAAAATACGTATACTATCGATGAAGCTGGTTTTCCAGTGATCGTCAGCTTATATACGGGTGTCGGGTTTGAACGTTTCTTGACGGCACGTTCAGCAACAGATGGCTTAGTCGTTTTAGTTTTCGGTCTGTTTATCGTGTGGGCAACAGATATTGGGGCTTACATGGTGGGACGGCGTTACGGTCAACGAAAATTATGGCCAGAGATTTCCCCTAATAAAACGATCGAAGGGGCCCTAGGCGGGATTGCTGCTGCGGTGGTCGTAGCCGGTTTGTATCTGCTAGCATTTCCAGGGAAAGATTATTTTGGACATGGTAGTGCCCTCATGATCTTATTGACGGTCCTCTTTTCGATCGCTGGTCAATTCGGGGATTTAGTGGAATCGGCAATCAAACGTCATTATGGCGTGAAGGATTCAGGCAATCTTTTGCCAGGACATGGCGGGATCTTGGATCGCTTCGATAGCATGCTGTTTGTGTTTCCAATCATGTATTTATTCGGTGTTTTTTAGAAATTATTTAGAAGTGCAGGCTTGGCTTGCGCTTCTTTTTTTAAATTCTTGTTACAACGGGAATGTGAGTTTCTCAACGGGAATCGGTGTGATAAAATAAGGAAAGGCTGCCCTGAATGAGAGGGATGCTGTGAAAGAGAGGAACGAGCATGAAAACGATACTTGTATTTATCATTATCTTTTCCGTAGTGGTAGTGATTCACGAGTTTGGACACTACTTCTTTGCAAAACGGGCAGGTATTTTAGTAAGAGAGTTTGCCATCGGTATGGGGCCTAAATTGTTCGCGCATCAAGCGAAAGATGGGACGACCTACACGATTCGGATGCTGCCATTAGGCGGGTATGTCCAAATGGCGGGCTGGGGTGAAGATGAAACAGAATTAACACCAGGTATGCCAGTCTCCTTGGTTCAAGATGCAACTGGCAAAGTTATCAAAATCAATACGAGCAAAAAGATCCAATTGCCGCAAGCGATCCCTATGGAAGTGACCGACTTTGACTTGGAGGAGAAGTTGACGATCACAGGGTTCATCAATGGCAATGAACAAGAAGCGATTACGTACGCTGTGGATCATGATGCAACGATCATCCATGAAGATGGCGTTGAAGTTCGGATCGCGCCTAAAGACGTTCAATTCCAGTCCGCAAAGCTTTGGCAGCGAATGCTGACGAATTTTGCTGGACCGATGAACAACTTTATTTTATCCTTGGTCTTATTCACTGGGTTGGTGTTTGCACAAGGTGGTGTTGCGAATCAAGATGCAACCATCGTGACAGGAATCGAAGCAGGAACACCGGCAGCTGAAGCAGGGCTGCAAAATGGCGATGAAATCTTAGCTGTCGAAGGTGTCGATGTTTCTAACTGGTCAGAATTAACGACTGAGATCCAAAAGTACCCAGATACTCAGATTGCTCTAGCAGTCAAACGAGGATCAGAAACACTTGATTTGACGGCAACTCCTGCGAGTCAAGAATCAGGGGAGACCACGATTGGTTTCTTAGGGATCACCGCTTCCTTAAAAACTGGGATCGGAGATATCTTACTGGGCGGCTTGCAAACGACCATTGACAATTCACTGGTGATTTTTAGAGCAGTCGGCAACTTGATTGCCCAACCAGATATCAATAAATTGGGTGGACCGGTAGCGATTTTCCAACTGTCTTCTCAAGCTGCATCGCAAGGGGTAACAACGGTGATCGCGATGATGGCGATGATTTCTATCAACTTGGGGATCTTTAATCTATTACCGATTCCTGGATTGGATGGCGGTAAGCTGGTTTTAAATATTTTAGAAGGTTTGCGAGGCAAGCCAATCAGCCAAGAAAAAGAAGGCATCATTACTCTGATTGGGTTTGGGTTTTTGATGCTGCTGATGGTTCTCGTTACCTGGAATGATATCCAACGTTTCTTCTTTTAAAAATAAGACGCACAAGCAAATCAATTGTTGATCGGGTGAACATGATTTTTTGTAGCAAAGGAGAAAAAAATGAAACAGTCAAAATGTTTGATTCCGACATTGCGGGAAACCCCCAGCGATGCGGAGACGTTAAGTCATCAACTGTTAGTTAGGGCAGGGTATATTCGACAAGTGGCGGCAGGCATTTATGTTTACTTGCCGCTAGCACAAAGGGTGTTAGAAAAGATCAAGCGGGTCATCCGTGAAGAATTGGCACAAATCGATGCCGTAGAGATGGCGATGCCTTCTTTGCTTCCGTATGAGCCATGGAAGGAGTCAGGACGTGCCTCATTGTATGGTGAATCCTTGTATCGATTAACAGATCGAAACGAACGAGAGATCGTTTTAGGACCTACTCATGAAGAGCCGTTTACGACATTGATCAAAAACGAGATCACGTCTTATAAACGGCTGCCATTGAGCTTGTATCAGATCCAAACGAAATATCGGGACGAACAGCGGCCGCGCTTTGGATTGATCCGCAGCCGCGAATTTATCATGCAAGATGGCTATTCCTTTCATGCCGATGAAGCCAGCTTAGATCAAACCTATAATCGTTACGAAATGGCTTATCATGCAATATTGAAACGCTGTGGGATCGAGTATCGGGCAGTGGTCGGGGACAATGGCTTGATGGGTGGCAGAGATTCGAAAGAATTTTTGGCATTGTCGGGGATCGGCGAAGAGCTGATCTGCTACTCGACCGAAAGCGATTATGTCGCCAATTGGAAATTAGCAACCAGTCAATACATCGCCAAAAAATCTCACGAGACCTATTTAGAATTACAAAAAGTCGTTCAGGATGAGCCTTTAACGTTAGAGGAGCTGGCGCAGGCATACGAAACAGACTTGCAAAAAATCGTTCAAGTATCTTTATTACTCGTTGACGAGCAAGTCATTATGGTGTTATTACGAGGCGATCACAGCCTCAATGAAACAAAGGTCAAGCATTACTTAGCCGCTGATCAAGTGAAGGTGCTGACTGTTGAGGAAGCGGAGTCTTATCTGACGAGTGAGACGCAGCTGCGCAGTCCCATTGCGCTTGCTGATTCGATCCAGTTGTACGCCGATCAGCATGTCCAAGATATGGCGAATCTGATCGTTCCAGCGGCAGAAAAACAAAGCTATTATCTCAATGCGAATGTGGGGCGTGATTTTCAACCATTAGCCTTTGCCGATTTTCGCTTGGTTCAAGAAGGTGATCCTTCCCCAGATGGAAAGGGAACCTTAACCTTTACGCGAGGAATCGAAGTTGGCCATATCTTCAAGTTAGGAACCAAGTACAGTGAGGCGCAAGAAGCGACGGTTGTCGATGAAAACGGCGATGAGCAACCAATCATCATGGGCTGTTATGGGCTGGGGGTTTCTCGGCTGCTTTCAACGATCGTCGAACAATACGGCAATGAATTTGGGATCGATTGGCCCCAAGAAATTGCCCCATTTGATGTGCATATCATTCAAACGTCGATTGAAGATAGCTATCAAAATGCCTTAAGTGAAGAAGTAGAAGAAATGATGAACCAAGTCGGCTATCAAGTGCTGGTAGATGACCGCAATGAACGTGCAGGGGTCAAATTTGCAGATGCCGATTTGATTGGCTGTCCGATTCGCTTGACTATCGGTAAAAAAGCCGTAGAAGGCATCGTAGAGATCAAAATCAAGCATACTGGTGCGACCGTTGAAGTGAGAAAAGAAGAAGTCGCTTCGACCCTGACGATTTTGTTAGCCAATCAGGAATAAACAGGAACGAACAAGAATGAATAGCAGATCGAGAGAGGAAATCCTTTCTCGATTTTTTAATGAAAATGAGGGCAAAAAGAGGTATACTAGTGAGTACTGAGAAAAGGAGGATCTTCAATTGTCAAAAGAAAGAGAGACCTTTGAGATATTATTAGACCAAATTGCAGCTGCTCCAAATCTTCGGCAGCATCCGTTGATGCAGACTGCCCAAATCAAACAAGTGACCGTGCATCGACAATCAAAAGCGTGGACGTTTTATTTCCAATTTGAACGTTTATTACCGGTGATGGTGTATCAGTCCTTTAAACAACATATTGAATTGGCGTTTAAAGAGATTGCGGAAGTTCGTATCATCATTGAAGCTCAAGATGGTTCCTTTGATGAGCAATTCATTCAAGAATATTGGCCATTAGCGTTAGCCAATCAAAATTGTGATCGACCATTGGTTCATCAAGTGATCAAAAACCAAATGCCTGTGCTGCAAGAGAACAAAGTGATTTTGCCAGTCAACAATGATGCGGTCATCACGATTTTGCAGCAGCAGTACTTGCCGATCATTGAGGAAAATTATAGTACCTTCGGCTTTCAAAAATTTCGGATCTTGCCGCAGCTAGACCAAGAGCAAGCGGAGGCGGCCTTAAAAGAACTTGAAGCACGCAAGGAAGAGCAAACAGCAGCGTTCCAACAACAAGCTGCTGAGAACTTAATGGCTCACGAGCAACGCAAAAAAGAAGTCAAAACAGTCGAATTTGACGGACCAATCGCCTTGGGACGTAATATTCCTGCCGATGAACCTGTGACACCGATGATCAATATCATCGAGGAAGAACGCCGAGTTACGATCCAAGGGTATGTCTTTGATAAAGAAGTCCGCGAATTGCGTTCAAAACGGAAGATTTTGATCTTAAAAATCACCGACTATACGTCATCGTTTAGTGTGAAAAAATTCTCCAACAATGAAAAAGATGAACAAGTCTTTGATGCCATCGCCAAAGGTAGTTGGGTCAAAGTACGCGGTAGCGTCCAAGAAGATACCTTCATGCGAGATCTTGTTATGAATGCGCAAGATTTGCTGGAAGTTAAACACGAAGCTCGCAAAGACTATGCACCTGAAGGCGAAAAACGGGTCGAACTCCACCTGCATTCCAATATGAGTACGATGGATGCCACCAACAACGTGGCGGATTTTGTCGCTCAAGCAGGCAAATGGGGCCATAAGGCGATTGCGATCACCGATCATGGTGGAGCGCAAGGGTTCCCTGATGCCCATCATGCAGGAGAAAAGGCTGGTGTTAAAATTCTTTACGGTGTGGAAGCCAATATCGTGGATGACGGCGTAGCGGTTGCCTACAATCCTCAGCCTGTTCCACTGACCGATGCTACTTATATCGTGTTTGACGTGGAGACCACTGGGTTGTCTGCAGTATACGACACCATCATTGAGTTGGCTGCTGTGCGGATGCATAAAGGCAACGTGGAGGCATCCTTTGATGAATTTATCGATCCAGGTCATCCGTTATCGCGAACGACCGTAGAACTGACGGGAATCACCGATGAAATGGTTCGCGGGTCAAAATCAGAAGAAGAAGTCTTACGTTTGTTTCGTGAGTTTTCTGAAGGAGCCATTTTAGTTGCCCACAATGCGTCATTTGATATGGGCTTCTTAAATACCAGTTATCGAAAATACGGTATTCCAGAAGCGGAAAATCCCGTCATTGATACATTGGAACTCGCTCGTTATTTGTATCCAGAGTTTAAGCGATTCGGTTTAGGTGTCCTTTCTAAAAAATTCGGTGTCAGCTTAGAACAACATCACCGAGCGATCTACGATGCGGAGGCAACCGGTCATTTAGCATGGATCTTTGTCAAAGAAGCAATGGAAAAACATGAGATGCTGCTGCACGAAGAGTTGAACCGACACGTGGGGGGCGAGAACTCCTACAAAGCAGCTCGACCTTTCCATGCCACGATCTTGGCTCGAACACAGGCAGGATTGAAGAATTTATTCAAGCTGATCTCGATGTCGAATGTGAAGTACTTCCATGATAAAGTCCCACGAATCCCACGTTCAGAATTGGTGAAATTGCGGGAAGGATTGTTAGTCGGAACCGCCTGTGATAAAGGAGAAGTCTTTGTGGCAATGATGCAAAAAGGGGTCGATGCAGCACGAGAACTTGCCAAGTTTTATGACTACATCGAAGTCATGCCCAAAGCAGTTTATGCCCATCTTTTGGAAACGGAACTCGTGAAAAGTGAAAAAGACCTAGAAGACATCATTCGGAATCTGGTAAAAATGGGGGAAGAGTTAGGGAAAATCGTTGTGGCTACTGGGAATGCCCATTACCTAAACGAAGAAGACGCCATTTATCGCAAGGTCTTGATCAATTCAATGGGAGGCGCCAATCCGTTGAATCGTCATAGCCTACCAGACGTGCACTTCCGTACTACGGATGAGATGCTGACTGCTTTTCAATTTTTAGGTCCGGAAGCGGCGAAAGAAATCGTGGTGACGAACCCGAATAAAATCGCCGATCTTTGTGAAAAAGTCATTCCGGTAAAAGATGATCTGTATACACCAAAGATTCCCGGATCAGAACAAGAGATCACCGACTTGAGTTACAACCGTGCCAAAGAGCTATACGGCGATCCATTACCAGAGATCGTGGAAAAACGTTTGAAAAAAGAGCTTGATTCGATCATTGGGAACGGCTTTTCCGTGATCTATTTGATCTCACAAAAACTCGTTCATAAAAGCAATGAAGACGGCTATCTAGTAGGGTCACGGGGATCAGTCGGTTCTAGTTTCGTGGCAACCATGACGGGGATCACTGAGGTCAATCCATTAGCTCCTCATTATTATTGTCCCGATTGCCAGTATTCGGAGTTTTACGAAGACGGTTCGTATGGTTCTGGTTATGATATGCCAGAGAAAAAATGTCCAAAATGCGGCACCCGTCTGAACAAAGATGGCCACGATATTCCCTTTGAAACGTTCCTTGGTTTCCACGGCGATAAAGTACCCGATATCGATTTGAACTTCTCAGGAGAATATCAGCCAGAAGCCCATAACTATACGAAAGTACTCTTCGGTGAAGAATACGTCTATCGTGCAGGAACGATCGGTACCGTAGCCGACAAAACAGCCTTTGGTTTCGTAAAAGGCTTTGAGCGCGATCATAATCTTCATTATCGAGCAGCCGAAGTCGATCGCCTGGCTAAAGGTGCCACAGGCGTCAAACGGACGACTGGTCAGCACCCGGGGGGGATCATCGTTATTCCCGACTATATGGATGTCTATGATTTCACCCCGATCCAATACCCAGCGGATGATCAAAATGCGGAGTGGAAAACGACCCACTTTGATTTCCATTCGATTCATGACAATATCTTGAAACTAGATATCCTCGGACACGATGATCCGACAGTCATTCGGATGCTGCAGGATCTATCAGGCATCGATCCAAAAACGATCCCCACCGATGATCCAGAAGTGATGCGTATTTTTGGCGGCACGGATGTGTTAGGCGTGACCGAAGAGCAGATCTATTCGAAAACCGGTACATTAGGCATCCCGGAATTTGGTACCCGCTTTGTGCGGGGGATGCTGGATCAAACCCATCCATCGACCTTTGCTGAACTCCTGCAGATCTCTGGTCTTTCCCATGGTACCGATGTATGGTTGGGCAATGCCGAAGAACTGATCCGTCGCGGAGACGCTAGTCTAGCAGAAGTAATCGGCTGTCGGGATGATATCATGGTGTATTTGATCCACGCCGGTTTAGATGACGGGATGGCCTTTAAAATCATGGAGACGGTCCGTAAAGGACAATGGAACAAGATCCCTGACGACTTGCGGGACACTTACTTGCAAGCGATGCGGGAGAACAATGTCCCAGAATGGTATATCGATTCTTGTTCGAAGATCAAGTACATGTTCCCGAAAGCCCATGCTGCGGCGTATGTCTTGATGGCGTTACGGGTGGCTTACTTTAAAGTGTACTTCCCAATTCTCTATTACTGTGCTTATTTCTCTGTCCGAGCAGACGATTTTGATTTGATTGCCATGTCAAAAGGAAAAGACGCCGTAAAAGAACGGATGCAAGAAATCACTGACAAAGGATTGGATGCGTCAACGAAAGAAAAGAATCTGTTGACGGTTCTGGAGTTAGCCAATGAAATGTTAGAGCGCGGTTATGAATTTGGAATGATCGATCTGTATAAATCGGATGCGGAAAACTTCGTGATCGACGGGAAAAAATTGATCGCACCGTTCCGAGCAGTACCGAGTTTAGGGCTGAACGTAGCGAAACAAATCGTGGAAGCACGAAAAGACGGTCCCTTCTTATCGAAAGAAGACCTCGCCAATCGCGGGAAAGTATCTAAGACATTGATTGAATACATGACGGATAACGGTGTTCTAAAAGATCTACCAGATGAAAATCAGTTGTCGTTGTTCGATATGTTGTAAGCCAACGTCTGTTCACTTAAAAAAAATAAGCCCATCATCGCAGCATCTAGTATAGCTAGTTTCTGCATGATGGGCTTTTTTTGTCTTGTGTATGAAAGGGGTGAACAAAGATGGCTTCTATTTTACAGGCTTTAGGCAGTTATCAAGGATGTCACGAAATGTGGCAATCGTCAATGCTTCATTTTCACAACAAAAGAGAAGGGATTTTGTGTTTTAATATAAGAAAAGATCAGAAGGAGGAAAAAATGGTATTCCATCAGATGATAAAAGAAAGAAGAAAACAATTAGGAATGACGCAAGAAGAGTTAGCGAAAGAATTGAATGTCAGTCGCTCAGCGATTTCAAACTGGGAGATTGGAAGAAATTACCCGGATATCACTACATTGATCGAGCTAGCTCAAATGTATCAAGTTTCTTTGGATGAATTGTTTTATGATGATATCGATCTAGTAAATAAATTCGCTGAAGACAACAAGAAGAAAGAGCAGCTAAAGAAAGTCAATAAGCTTTTGGTCTTCTTGTTACTAATCGGCGTCAGTTCGATTATCTATTTATTTTTGACGAGGAAACCTGAAATTGTTTTTGCCCACGAAAGCGTCGCTAATCATTTCCCGATGTCAAATTTCAAAGAAGAGGAAATAAAGCGAGTAGAGGTAAAAAAGGACAAACTTTATCTCACAGTAGATCATCCACAAAACATCGCCTATTATATCGAATCCAATAAGGATGAATTGCAGGTTAATCTTTATCAAAGTAAGTAATCAAAAATCGACGAACGCATTTCCATTGAAGGACGGATTGAAATCGACCTAAGCAGTCACAATCTGGCGAAAATCAGAAAAATCGTGATCTATAGTGACAAATCATAAGGGGTGTTGCCGTCCGGACAGCGAATCAATCGAACCTTTACCATACAAAGAGAAGAAAAATACTCGTTACCGAAAGAAGCGAATGCCTTTGGTAACGAGTATTTTTCGACAAAGTTCGTTAACTAGCTAAAAAAAGAAAAAAAGCAAAACAGGCAGATACACCATGTACAGTAAGACGGAATAGCCTAGACAAGAAGTTGCAAATTCTTCATCCCCTTGATAGTTTCGCACAAGAATTGGGACAGAGTTTTGGACGGGCATGGAGGCTTGGATAATAAACACAGAAAGCATCAATCCAGGAACAGGGATGATTCTGCTTAATAGCCATACAACGAGGGGCGAAAGAATGAAGCGACCAAACAAGACACCAGCAATGTCTTTGGTCATTCGCAAGTTCTTGAGCCCGCCAAAGTACACGATGATCCCGATAATAAACATTGATAGAGGCGTCGTTAAATCTGCTAGGTAGCTTCCAAGTCCATCAACAAAGGAGGGCAGTGGGAATGTGAACAGCATCCAGATCAAGCCGATAATGAAACCAATCAAGGCTGGCGAAAAAATCTTTTTTAGCATGACCAATGGATGAAAGGAAATGCGGGCTTCGCCGAAATCGGGGTTATCTTTTGCTAACTCAAAAATACCGATGGTCCAAAATAATGTCGTATTTACGATGTAGTACAACAACACATAGGGAACGGCTTTTTCACCAAAAATGGCTAAATTGATCGGTAAGCCGATGAAGATCGTATTGGAAAAGGTAAACATGGCGGAAAATGCCCCTTGGTGTTTGGTTTCAACTTGCGCGAAACGGCGCCATAAATAACCAGCGAAGTAAGTGATCATCATGGAAAGCAAAGGGATGATCATCCCGGAAACTAATGAGAGAAACTCGTCTTTCGTAAAGTTTTTAATGATCGTCAAAAACATATTGGCGGGTAATGAGACATTTAACACCAGTTTTGAAAACGTATCGGCGGTTCGATTAGAAAACCATTGTTTGTAAGACAACCAATAACCGATAAACATGAGACTGAAAATGACAAAAATATTGATATATGCTTGAAACATGCGCTCACCTCTCATTTACTATAGCGAAAGGCAATAGAAGAAGCAACTGATTCCCATTTGAAAACAACAAAAAACCAAACCGCCCAATGAGCGATTTGGTCAAGAATTACTTCCGTTGCTGCTTGCCAGCGTTACGACCTTTTCCGTTAGGCTTTGTCGTGTTCAACGCTTTTTTGACAGCTTCTGTTTTTTCAGGCGTTACGTCTTTACGAGGCGTAACTACCGTTTTAGGCGGATTTGCTTTCATTTCCGCTTCGACTTGGGCACGAATTTTTGGTTTCATGATGACATTCGTGATAAACGTTTGGATACAACTGAAGACCCCACCAACTACCCAGTAAAGTGTCACACCAGCTGGTGCACTCATGGACATGAAAACAATCATCAATGGAGAAACGATCAACATGGTTTTCATCGTTTTTTTCTGTTCTTCAGGAATCCCGATGGTTGAGATATATCCTTGTGCCAAGTAGGAAAGACCAGCAATCGCCACAAAGAGGATGCTTGGGTCGCCTAATGATACGCCAAAGAATTCAGAGTTTTGGATTCCTTGTGTGTAACGAGCGGTGAAATAAAGAGCAGAGAAGATCGGCATCTGAATCAGCAAAGGGAGACATCCGATACCACCAAACATACTGACGTTGTTTTCAGAGTAAATTTTTTGCATCTCCGCTTGCGCTTGCATTTGTTCTTCCCGAGTGGTTGCTTTTTTCAAATTGGCTTGTGCAATATCCACTTGAGGTTTCAGAAACTGCATTTTTTCACTTTGAACCATCGTTTTTCGAGACTGATGGATCCCTAATGGTAAGATAATGACACGGACAACGATCGTTACGGCGATGATCGCCCAGCCGTAAGACCAGTTGAAGTTTTCTACGAGCATCGTGATCATATCCCCTAATGGTTTCACCAAAAAGCGATAAATCATTCCTGTTTCTTTCGGCGTACCATCAGCATTGGTACTGACACAGCCTGATAATGCTAATAACAGGCCAAATAATCCTGATGAAAGCAGCCATTTATTCATTTTAGACATTCTATTCTTCCTCTTCACAATAAATTTAGACAAAAATAACTATACTAAAAAAGACCGACTATTTCAATGTACAAAGAGAAATTCATTGAAAAATCAATCTTTCGACTTAGAAAACATTCAATTGTTAATAGTACACTACATCAAAACTCCGACGCTCTTTGATGGCATCGTCTGGTTGGATGTCGATCTGATTTACTTTCCCAGCGGGTGAAGGAGAATCCTTAACCCCAGCAACAAAGGCATCGATGGCTTTGTCATCGCCAATTGCTTCAATCGAAACAGAACCATCCGCTTCGTTTTTTACAGATCCGGTGACGCCCAACTGATCGGCAAGCATTTTTGTGGTATAACGAAAGCCGACGCCTTGGACACGTCCTTGTACATGGATTCGTAGTTTCTTCATGGACAATCCCTCCTCTGCTTTATATGATAGCGTTTTTTCAGTAAAAGAACAAGTTAGATCGATTGACTCATGCTATAATGAATCGAGGTGACAAGATGAAAGAAATTCAATCGAAAAAAAATACCTTTATCAAGGAAATCAAAAAACTAACACAAAAAAAACATCGGACACAAACCAATAGCTATTTGATCGATGGCTGGCATTTGGTGCAAGAAGCATTGCATGCACAAGTACCCATCAAAGCGTTGTTGGTGACCCCGCGAGGGTTAAGCGAAGCCAACGGGCAACTCGATGATTATCAGGAAGAAAGTTATTTGATCACAGAGGAGATCGCAGCGATGCTTTCTGATTTGCCAACACCACAAGGGATTTTTGCTGTGGTGGAAAAGCAAGAACAAGACTTACAGACACTGACGGGCAATTGGCTGATTTTAGATAATGTGCAAGATCCTGGGAACGTTGGCACCATGATTCGAACAGCGGATGCCGCTGGATTCAGCGGGGTTTTTCTCGGCGAAGGAACAGCCGATCTCTACAGCACGAAAGTCTTGCGCAGCATGCAAGGTAGCAACTATCATCTGCCGATCGTAGAAGGAGCGATCCCGCCATTTCTAAAGCAGCTGCAGGCAGCTGGCGTGGCGATTTATGGCACCGAGTTAAACAAAGAAGCAGTCCCTTATACCGAGCTTCCTAAAGAACAAGCGGCTGCCTTCATTTTAGGCAACGAGGGGCAAGGGGTCAATCAGGAACTGTTGGCATTGACCGATAAAAATCTATATATTCCTATCTATGGTCAGGCGGAATCATTGAACGTCGCCATTGCGGCAGGTATTTTGATGTATTTTGCTGTCAGCTAGATTTTTAAGGAACTGTTAAACTATTTGAATCTATTGCACCTCACCTAGAAACTTGCAGGAATAGGTGCTATACTTTGTCTTGTAAAAATCAAGCAGATCAAAAAAGGTGGCAGACAAAAATTTATGACAGAAAAATGGCAAGAAGATAGCGAATATATGTCTTACGTGGCTGACCTGTTAGAAACAGAAGCTGTAAAAAAATTAGCCAATTTTGTGCAGCATATGAACTCCACACGTTTGGAACATTCGATCAGCGTCTCTTATTATAGTTACAAATTGGCCAAGAAATGGGGCGGCGATGCTCGTGCAACAGCTCGTGCAGGACTCCTTCATGATTTATTTTATTACGATTGGCGTACTACAAAGTTTGACGAAGGTACCCATGCGTACATGCATCCACGAATCGCAGTAAAAAATGCCGAAAAAATCACTGAACTTAGTGATCTTGAAAAAGATATCATCTTGAAACATATGTGGGGAGCAACGATTGCACCGCCACGCTATAAAGAAAGCTATATCGTCACGATGGTGGACAAATATTGTGCGATCAAAGAAGCATCAGAACCCCTTACAGACAGCATGAAAGAAAAATGGCAACAACGCTTCTGGAAGAAACATCGCACGATTCAATAAGAAAAAAGTTCTTCGAACCAACTGGTTCAAAGAACTTTTTTGTTTGTTTAGCCAAAAATAAGTTGGAGGATCGCTGCACCTGCATAGAGAATCAGTAAGGTGATCAATACCGTTAAATGTCGTCTTTTGTGCATAAAAAGGATTGCCACAAATTCTCTTAAAAAGGCATTCGGTAAATAGTAAAAGGCAGTAGGTGCTCCGATACCATCCGCTTTAAGTTGGGCTTGATCCGCATAGAGACCAGCACGAAAAATATGGTAATTGTTTGAGGCAAAGATTGCTTTGTAGCCGTTTGGCTTAAGCGAATCCATGATTTCTTTCGAAAATTTCATGTTTTCATAAGTAGTCGTGGAATTTGTTTCCACTAAAATCTCACCTTCTGGTACGCCTTGGGCAATCGCATATTCTTTCATAGCAACAGCTTCCGGCAGCTGCTCATCGCTTCCTTGTCCGCCTGACATCAGTAATCGAGGCGCGGTTTTTTTCGCTTTAAATTGCGATTCGTAGAACGAGATCGCTGTATTGATGCGTTTTGCCAATAAAGGGGAGACCGTGGTGCCATTCAAAAGGCCTGCACCTAAGACGATGATAAAGTCCTGATTATAGCGAGGATGGTTGAACTGATAAATGACTGAAATGGATAAAAAGTTCAAAAAGACTACAAACAGATACAAAAGACTTAGGGGAACAATGCCGAATAAGATTCGGATCCAATCTGGGAAAAAGTGCAAAAGGGTATCTGAAAATAGTAAAACGGTCAAAACCACCGCTAAGATCAGGGTTAACAAATTGGCGATCGATCGCGATTCTCTTCGTAGTACGATAATGGAATTCCAGTAAAGAAAGACCACGAGTGTTGCCAAACCGAATAATAGTACAGCAACGAAGATTGCCAGTAATACAGCGAGTAAACCACCTACGAGTATGTCTTGGGTTCGGTATAAATTAATGACTAAGTAGCCGCCAAAAGCCAGCACGAACAAATTAAAAAGCAAGCCATTTACAAGTTGGTGCTTGTTGCGCCGATAAGAAAATAAAAAAAGGCCGGCGAAGGCGACGGGTATCAGAATAAAGAAACTACCTGTCCGTAATTCTGAGACAGCTAAATAAATTAGCAGGGCTAGAATCGTCCAACAACATTCAAAAAAGAAAATATCCGGATCATCTTTTTTCTTGCGCCATTTTTGAACAACGATCACGCCCGACACATAGCTGATGGCAAAAATCAGCAATTGCGTAAAATCCATGTTTTTCACTCCTTTAACGATACACTTAGTATACCGAAAAATGGCAGAAATTGCTTGTTGCTAAGGTCAAAGTTGCTGAATTTCTTGCAATTCGCTAAAATGAAGGAAAGAAGGAGGAAGGAACATGCAATTAGGTGAAGTGATTCGCGTCGAACGACCCGCTTTTTATGTGATTGGAAAAGAGGGCAAGGGGTTAGCAGAAGAAGGTGCTTCTTGGGTACCAGCGCTTTGGGAACTTGCAACAAAGGATTTTGAAGAGATCGAATTTCTCGTAAGTGATCAAAAGGCAGAAGAACTGGAATTTTGGGGCTTGATGAGTGATGGCACCAATTGGTTAGAGCCTTGGCAAGAAACCGGTCGCTACTTGGCAGGCGTTCAAGTCCAGACAGAAAATTTTCCTCCTGTCGGTTGGGTCCGTTGGGAAATGCCCGCAATGACCTATCTCGTTGTAAAAACGGATGAAAAAAACTTAACGATGATGACTGAAAAAATGCTGATGGAAGTTTTACCAGAAAACAACGTCCAGTTGTCAGCAGCCATTCAAGAAAGGTATCTTCCTCATTTTAAGGAGGGGGAAGTTGAATTGTTTTTCCCTGTGGAGCCATTGGCAACAGCAACGGTGGAAACAGTAGAATAAAAAAAATCTGTCCGAGAAGCAGTCTTTGCTTCGGACAGATTTTTTCGTTTAGGTTAAAAAAGATTACTGAAAAAGTTGGACACGCCGCGCCAAGCACGAACAAAGATGTTGGCTTTTTCCACTGTTTGTGTTGTGATCAATCCTGCAGTCTCGTCATGATCGGAATCATCAATATAACCAAGCGTATCAGCTGGAATCGAAGCACTTACGGTACCGACTTCTGTGCCCTCAGTCAATGGCGCTTGCAGGGCAGAATCACGATAATGCTCATTAAAGTCAATGGTTGTTTCAAAGGCGGTTGCATCCATATCCCCACGCACCCATAGGGTCAAGCCTTGATTTAAGGCAACGGGCACACTCAGTTCTTTCCCATCTTTGACTGCAACCGTCTGGGTATCTTCTAGTTGCGCATTTTCTGGTAAAATCTCTACTTGTTCCCAAGCGTCAAACGAGTAATCCATCAAACGGCCTGTTTCAATAAAACGAACACTAGGATTTTCTGCATGACCATTGACGTTTAGCACCACGGTGATGATTCGTTGGCCATCTTTAACGGCGGTTCCGACAAAGCAGGCGCCTGCCATATCTGTCGTACCAGTCTTCAGACCGTCGACACCATCTTTCGTATTCGTAAAACCTGGAAGCATCCAGTTCCAATTGACCATCTCGACAGGCGAGTAGGAACCTTCACCAAATTGTTTCGTTGAAAGGCTGGTTACTTCCAAAACATCTGGAAAGTCTTGTAACAAATGACGGGCAATCAATGCCACATCTTTTGCGGATAGTTCGTTTTCATCAGTTGAAGTTGATCCTGGGTAAATATTTTCCCCTAGATAAGCATTGTTCAAGCCAGAAGCATTGACGATCTTTGCATCGGTGATGCCCCATGATTGCACTTTTTCTTGCATTAAATCCACAAAGGCACTTTCAGACCCAGCAATCAGCTCCGCGAGCGCGACGATTGCAGCATTTGCAGATTGGATATAACTGGCATCATACAGATCTTTTACTGTATAGGTAACGTCTTGATGCAAAGGGACATTTGATAAGTTAGGGGACACGCTGAGATTTGCGGCATAATCGGAAATCGGCACAGGATCATCCCAAGCGATCGTTCCTTGTTCTACTTGCTCAGCGACAAGGTAGAGGCTGATGATCTTGGTGATGGAGGCAATACCCATGGCTGTCTCGCCATCTTGATCATACAACACTTTCCCTGTGTCAAAATCAATGGAGTAGGCGGCTTTGGCGTCAATCGAAAACTCTTGGATCTCTTCGATGCTCATTGCTGTATCATCAGCATATGAAACGAGGGGGATGCCGACAGCAGCAAAGAGGATTGCCAAAGCAGCAACGAAGGAATACCCGAACTTGGTTATTTTCTGCATATATGTAGTAGCTCCTTTTAAGTTGTATCTAAGCAAAAATTTTAACAAAGAGTATCCGCTGTTGCAATACTCTAAGAGAAAACTTAGCATTTAATTGCGAGAAGACCGCTCAAAGGGGGAATGGGCGTTGTTAAACCATTACAACCTAGAAGACCTAAGGGCAACAGACAGCAAAAAAAACTTGCCTTCCTATTTAATAAAGAAGACAAGTTTTTCTGAATTGACATCGGGTCAAACGATTTCACTTAGCGACGATTGGAATGGATTCTCGGGTTTTGGTTTTGGGCTCTGACGGGAACTTTCACTGCTCTCGTTTCTTGTTGCATGGCCAATTTTGCTAAAAAGAATGTCCCAGCTAGTAACGCAGCTAAAGCAAAGATGGAAAAGAGTGAAATAAAGGTCGTTAACATAAAAATCCCTTCTTTCTGTTTAAAATAAATGTGGAAGGTAGGAATCGAACCTACACCTTAATCTATGAACGATCAAACATCACTCAACGGAACACCTTGTTCAACCACTTGTTAAGTTAATGATAGCATGGATTGCCAGGAAATGCTGATAAAAAGTCTGAGAATTGACCGAAGAAAATGTGAAGAAAACATGAACTCGATCTTCTCAGGTCACTTACGTGCTTTTTGTCAAAGAATAGTGGCAATCTTCTGCTTCATCATATAAAGTAATAACGGAGCCTTTTTGTTCCAGAACTAAATGATAGCCAAATGTGTCCAGTAACACTAATCGCATCGGAGTCAGTTCAACAATGGAAACAGGCAACGGTTTGCCTTCGATGGTCAATGAATAATCATTGGCAATTTCTAAAATGATATCTTCTTTTGTCTTTGAAGTAAAACGCCAATTTCCAATGAAATTTTGGCGGTTTTCATTTTTTTGTTTTTCCTTTCGCAACAGCAAGGAGCTGACCACGCCCGTTGCTAGAGATAAACCAATCAATAGAGACCTTTTCTTCATTTATACACGTCCTATCACTTACGATTCATCTAGTTGCACCTTGTGAACAAGATGCCCGCTTCTGCACACTAGAAAATAATTGCCATAAGTATACCATGAGAAGGTAAAAAAGCATGGTACTTTAGTTTGAAGTTTAGAAGTTTTTATCAAAATATGCTATGATTCAAAAGAGCAGGTGAGAAAATGAATTATCCGAATACCCTCTTAGCCACGTTTCTCGTTCGCGACAACCGATTCATTGCCCGATGTCTAGTCGATGGGCAAGAAGTGATCGTCCATGTGAAAAATACGGGACGAGGAAAAGAACTATTGCACAAAGGGGCACTCGTGACCCTCCAATATTGGGACAATCCGAAACGTAAAACCAATTACGATTTGATCTCAGTCAAGAAAGAAGACCAATGGATCAATCTTGATAGTCAAGTACCCAATCGGTTAGGCTATGAAGGCCTTTTGGATGGCACGATCCAGTTGCCAAATATCAAAGGGAAAATTGCTCTCTTGCGGCGTGAAGTCGTCTATGGGATGTCTAAGTTTGATCTTTATTTTGAAACAGACGAACAAGAAAAAGGGTTTATAGAAATTAAAGGGATGACACTTGAAAACAAGCAAATCGGCGCCTTCCCAGATGCGCCAACGATTCGCGGCTTGAAACACGTCAATGAATTGATCCATGCCAAAGAAGCAGGCTATTATGCGGCGGTTTTGTTCATGATCCAATTTGAAGTGGTGCAAAGCGCCACGATCCATCGACAGATGCAGCCGGATCTGGCCGATAAGATCGCTGAAGCGCAAAGCAAAGGTGTCGAAGTGTTTGCTTATAATTGCCAGGTAAACCAAGGGATGATCGCGGTCAAAGAACCGATCCCTTTTGATTTGAACGTCGAATTTGACGACCCCAATCTATAGAAGAAAGAAGGAAAACACATGATTCATTTAGGGATTATCGGCACAAATTGGATCACCGATCAATTTGTACAAGCAGCCCACGAAACCAAACGGTATCAATTGGTAGCCGTATACTCAAGGAAATTAGCCACAGCGCAACGCTTTGGGGAAAAATACGGGGACATCGAATATGCGACCGATTTGGCCACTTTTTTTGGCTTAGCTCATATGGACACGGTCTATATCGCGTCTCCGAACAGTTTGCACTTTGAACAAGCCAAGCAAGGGATTTTGGCAGGAAAAAATGTCATTGTGGAAAAGCCAGCCTTTTCAACGCCTGAGGAAATGGCGGAGATCATTGACCTAGCAAACCAACAACAGGTTTTATTCTTTGAAGCAGCTCGCAACATTCATGAAGCGAGTTTTTCAACCGTAGCCGAATTCTTACCGACACGCGGTGCTATTCTTGGGGCGAACTTTTCTTATATGAAATATTCGTCTCGTTATGACGCTGTATTAGCTGGGGAGGAACCAAATATCTTTTCTCCACATTTTTCTGGTGGAGCTTTAGCAGACTTGGGTGTGTATCCAGTATATGCGGCGGTCGCTTGGTTTGGTAAACCGCAGGACGTTCATTATTTTGCGCGCAAATTACCGACCGGTGTAGATGGTATTGGGACTGCTGTGCTACGCTATGCTGATTTTGATGTCACGATCCAAACAGGCAAAATCGCTGATTCAGAGTTACGATCAGAAATTTATTTTGAAGACGGGACATTAGATTTGAATGCCGTCAATGCTATTGAAGAAGCAGCATTTTATGAACGCCAAACAAAACAAACGCATCCATTAGCAGTCGCTGCTTTAGACAATCCGATGATCGAAGAAGCGCAAGACTTTGCAGACATCATTGAAAACAAAGATGATCCTAAACAAGGACAACGCTATGAGGAATGGGTGGAACTTGCCCGCAGTGTCAATGAAACCGTCTCTTTGATGCGTAAGCAGGCCGACATCATTTTTGATGCAGATAAAAAATAAGGAATGGAACATTTATGACAGTATTTGAATTGACACAATTGCCAGACGTCTGGCAGGAAAAATGGCAAGCGGCTGGGTATCACGCACCGTCCTTGATCCAAGAAAAAACCTTTGGTCCTTTAAAAGACGGCGCGTCTGTCATAGGAATCTCACCGACCGGTTCAGGTAAAACGTTGGCGTATCTCTTGCCATTGTTAACGAAGGTTGAAAAAAAGCAAGGCAATCAGCTGTTGATTTTGACTTCTTCACAAGAATTAGCGATGCAAGTCACAGAAGTAGCACGGGAATGGGCCCAAGCCATTGGTTTGACCGTTCTGCCGCTAATTGGCGGCGCAAGTACAAAACGCCAAGTGGAAAAACTAAAAGACAAACCCGAGGTCTTGATCGGTACCCCAGGCCGAGTGTTGGAATTGATCAAAGCCAAAAAAATCAAGACCCAGCAGCTGCAATCATTGGTATTGGATGAGGTTGACCAATTATTGAAAGAGGGTGCCTTCACCCTGGCAGCCAAGATCAATCAAACATTGCCAAAACAAATCCAGCGCAGTTTCTTTTCAGCAACCGCGAACGAAGTGATCGATGAGATTGGACCATTCGTGTCAAAAGAGCCGCTGATCATTGATGTTACCCAAGAAGATCAGAGCAAAGGCGTCATCCATCATTACTATTTGAACTATCCGCAACGACGAATCGTGGATGCTTTAAGACGCTTTGCTCATTTACCAAACTTTCAAGCCTTGGTTTTCTTTAATGAATTAAGCACAATGGGGAATGCGGAAGAAAAGCTATTGTTTCATGGCTTGCCGGTGGCATCTTTGGCATCTGATCAAAACAAACTTGCACGAAAAGGTGCATTAGAGAGCTTTCGTCAAGGAAAACTAGTGGAACTATTGACGACCGATGTCGCCTCTCGCGGCTTAGATGTCGTGGATCTGCCTTACGTGATCAATACAGAAGTCCCTTTAGAAAAAGAATCCTATTTACACCGCGCAGGACGCGTTGGGAGAATGGGCAAAGAAGGAACCGTCGTCACGATCGTTCAAGACCATTCCTTGAAGGATTTGAAAAAAATCGCGAATCAGTTGTCCATAGAACTCAAGGAAGTCTATCTGCATGGGGGACAGTTACACACAGAAGCACCTGTTGTCGAAAAAGAAAGCAAGAAAGAAACGAAAACAGCAAGTGTGCAGAAAATTTCCAAGAAAACGCCTGAAAAATTACACACTCCTGTCAAAAAGAGCAAGAAAAAGACGAAAAAGCAAAAAGACAAAGGAAAAAGACGCCATTGAGCGTCTTTTTGTGTTACCATTAACGTTGTTTATTATTAGTGTGTAAAAAAATGAGGAGGCTATCGAATGAATTCGCGAAAAGAAGAGATTTTTCAAACGATCGAACTGCATAAGCAAGGGTTGACCGCAGTTGATGTCGCTAAAATCTTACAAATCGATCGCAGCAATGCAAGCCGTTATCTCAGTGAGCTTTATAAAGAAAAGAAAATCGGCAAACGTTCCGGCCGTCCGGTTGTTTATGAGCCTTTAGAAGAAACGGTCCATGTGGATGTTTCCTCTGAAGTGAGTTTTGAAAGTCTGGTTGGAGTCCAAGCTTCCTTGAAAGTAAGTATCCAGCAAGCCAAAGCGGCGATCTTATATCCACCTAGAGGACTCCATACCATTATTTTTGGTGAGACAGGTACGGGTAAATCCTTATTTGCCGAATGTATGTATCATTTTGCGGTTGAATCAAATATGTTAGAAAAAGATGCCCCATTCGTGTCCTTTAACTGTGCGGATTATGCACAAAATCCGCAATTGTTGTTTGGTCACATCTTTGGCATCAAAAAAGGCGCCTACACTGGTGCGGCAGAAGATAGTCCAGGACTTATGGCAAAAGCCGATGGCGGCATCCTGTTCTTAGATGAGATCCATCGACTGCCGCCAGAAGGGCAAGAAATGCTCTTTACCTTCATTGATAAAGGGATCTACCGTCCATTAGGGGAAAGTAATCAAGTTCATGAAGCCGCCGTGCAGATCATCGGTGCCACCACGGAATCATCAGAAACCTTTTTAACGACCTTCAATCGGCGAATTCCCATGGCTATTACTTTGCCAAATGTGGAAAGTCGTTCCTTAGATGAACGGTATGAAATCATTTCGTTGTTTATCAAGCAAGAGGCGACCCGTCTGAATCAACGAATCGATGTCGAACGAGATGCGATATTGGCCTTTATGCTCTATGAGGCAGAAGGCAACATTGGTCAAATCAAGCGCGACCTTAAACTCGTCTGTGCCAAAGCATTTTTGCATTATCGAACCTATGGAAAAAAACACTTGCTGATACGAAAAGGCGACTGCTCCTTGCAAGTTCAAAAAGGCTTGTTGAAGATCAAAGAAATGTCGGAACGCTTGGATCGGTTTTTGGATGGCAAAGGCGACTTTCTAAGTTTTGAACCTGGCGACCCAGATGTCGTCTGGTCTCGTGATCCACAACGGAATATGCAAGTGTATAACGAGATCGAAGAAAAAGTCAGCTCGCTGATTGAAACGGGCGTAGCCAATGTCGATCTAGAAAATTTGATCTCTAAAGATGTCGATGCGTATTTTGAAAAGTATGTCGAAGAATTGATCCAAAATCCCGTTCATAAAGAACTGATTCCAGAAGACATTTGGAAACTGACAAATGTTCTTTATGATCTAGCTGGGCAAAGATTGTCTCGAACCTATAGTGAAAAAGCCCGCTTTGCCTTTGCACTGCATTTGCAAAGTACACTGGAACGTGTCAAGGAAGGACATATGATCGTTCACCCAGATTTAAATACAGTCAGAAAAAACTTGAAATCCGAGTTCCAGGTGGCAATGGATCTATCGACCATTATCGAAGAAGAACGCCATGTCGAGATCCCCTTCGATGAGATCGGCTTTATCAGTATGTTTTTAGCGATTCAAGTCAAACAACCCTCGCAGCTGCCCCTTGAAAAAGTCGAGATTATTGTCTTGATGCACGGCAAGGCGACTGCCAGCAGTATGTTGGAAACGGCACAAGAGCTGCTTGAAACTGACCACGGCAAAGCGATGAATATGTCTTTAGATATGGAAGTCGGTCAAATGTATGAACAGCTATTGAACTATGTCACTGACAATAAGGAAAAGATGAGCAACGGCTTATTGCTTTTAACTGATATGGGTTCCCTCAATTCATTTGCGAATTTGATTTCTGAAGAGACCGGGATTCGTACGAAAGCCATCTCGATGGTCAGTACGATGATCGTCTTAGAGGCTTTGCGAATGGCGGAAAGTGGCCGAAGTTTAGAAGACATTTATCAAAACATTCAGCGTTCTTTTGAAACCATCGTGCAAGAACAGTTCCGCACAGTTCGCGAAGCGAAGGGGAATAAAAAAGCAGTCATCGTCACTTGCTTTACTGGAGAAGGTGTCGCTGCCAAACTTTATCAACGAATTTATCCCGTCGTCGATCAATCAAAAGTCGAGATCATTCAAATGCAATTTATTGAAAAAGAAACCTTCAAGAAACATATTGATGGCTTGCTAGAAGAATATGAGATCAAAGCCATTGCGGGCACCGTCGAGATCGATTATCAAAATATCCCGTTCTTTTCCGCCTATGATGTCTTTGATGACAATCGGTTGAATGTACTGAAGCGGATCGTTTCAGATGAAGTGCCGATTGAAAAAATCGTACGTTCATTAGAAAATACTTTAACGCATGTGGGGTCCGTCTATCATCTGATCGAAAGTCTACAACGAATCGTTCATCAAATTCAAAATCAATTGCATGTGATTGTGGAACCTACCGTTGATGCGGGCTTAGTGATTCATTTAGCCTTTCTAGTGGAAAGTTTATTGAAGAAGGAACATTCTCGTACCTTCCCCAATTTGGCGGCCTTCCAAAAACGCTATCGTATCGAAACAGATGTGTTACGAACTCATTTATTGCAGATAGAGAAAAACTATCAAATCAAAATCTCTGAAGATGAGATCGCGTATTTAACACAAATGTTCTTAGAAAATGAAATAAAAAGTTATGATGAATCCGCACACAATATTAGTGTGTAATGAAAAATCCGTGAGTGTGCAAAAGAAAAATTGGTTCAGACCATTGATATATAAAGGTCTGGACTTATTTTTTTTTGGCACGCTTTTTGCTTTATAGTAAAGTGTAACTTACAACAGAAAGGAGCAGATACGCGATGGCGAAAAAAACGATTATGCTTGTTTGTTCAGCAGGAATGAGTACCAGTCTATTGGTGACGAAAATGCAAAAAGCAGCCGAAGCAAAAGGAATGGAAGCAGATATCTTTGCTGTTTCAGCTTCAGAAGCCGACCAACATTTGGAGTCGAAACCAGTCGATGTTCTATTATTAGGACCACAAGTACGATTCATGAAATCACAATTTGAACAAAAGCTAGCACCAAAAGGCATTCCTTTGGACGTGATCAACATGGCAGACTATGGCATGATGAACGGCGAAAAAGTATTGCAACAAGCAGAAACATTAATGAACTAAGATTTTTAGGATCGAAGTGTAAGGAGGATTTTTAAAGATGGATGAGCAAAATTTGGAAGCCATTATGGGATTGATCATGTATGGTGGTAATGCAAAAAGTGACGCAATGGAAGCAATCGCGGCAGCAAAAGAAGGGGACTTCGAATTAGCTGACCAAAAAATCAAAGATGCTGAAGCATCTCTTGTGGAAGCGCATCATTCGCAAACAGGATTATTGACACAAGAAGCGCAAGGCAATCATATGACCGTGACATTGTTGACAGTGCATTCACAAGATCACCTAATGACGTCAATCGCATTTACCGATTTAGCGAAAGAAATCATTGATGTCTATCGACGTCTAAATAACGAATAATCTTTGAACGGATAGAAGTAGTTATTGTCGATGAATCAAAAAATCTTCTTTGACGAATAGAACTTATAGGAGGAATTAAGAATGGATGGATTAACAAGTTGGATGGAGAGACACATTCTCCCAGTTGCAGCTAAAATTGGTGCGCAAAAGCATTTGGTTGCTTTGCGGGATGCCTTTATCGGAATGATGCCAGCAACGATGGCTGGGGCAATTGCAGTATTATTGAACGCCTTCATGCGTGATTTTCCAAACACTTATCTAGGTGCGGACAATGCAATCACCAAATTTTTCACACCAGTGATCGCCGTCAACGGATTAGTTTGGACAGGTACCTTAGCAATCATGGCGGTTATCTTCTCAGCATCTTTTGGCTATAATTTAGCAAAGGCTTACAATGTTGATGCACTATCAGGTGCGTTGGTTTCTTTAGCAGCATTTATTATGGGTATTCCACAATCAGCTTCTCTTTCTTTAGCATTAGAAGAAGCACTACCAACCAACGTAGTAGACTTGATCAACAGCACAAGTGCTACATCAGGATTTGCAGCAGATGGTTCAACGATCAGCGCTGCTGGCTGGGGCTATTTCCCATTTAGTGCTTATATGGGCGGCTCAGGATTGTTTACCGCAATCATCTTTGGTTTCGTTTCAGTTATTATCTTTGCAAAATTGATGCAAAAAAATATTATTATCAAAATGCCAGATTCAGTGCCACCAGCAGTTTCTCGTGCTTTCGCAGCAATTATCCCAGGGATCGCCGGGCTATATGCATCAGGCTTGATTTACTACCTATTTGAACGTTTCGTTGGTATGCCAATTATTGACTGGATCTCCGAATCGATCCAAAAACCATTATTGGGTCTTTCTCAAGGATACTTTGCCGTATTTATCATTGTATTGCTTGTCCATGTTTTGTGGTTCTTTGGCTTACATGGTACAAATATCATGGGACCCGTTTTACAATCGATTTACGGTGTGGCCATGGTTGAAAATACCAATGCTTACCAATTAGGGGAAGCAGTTCCTTATAAATGGGTAGCAGGTTCGTTCGAAGCGTTTGTTTGGCCTGGTGGAGCAGGTGTGACTTTAATGCTATTGATCGCAATCTTGCTATTTTCTAAACGTGCCGACTACAAGACAGTTGGTAAACTAGGGATTGGACCTGGTTTGTTTAACATCAATGAACCAGTAATGTTCGGTCTACCGATCGTGTTGAACCCATTGTTTATCATTCCATTTATTGTTGCACCATTAGTTACAGCGACAATTGCTTACTTTGCAACAACATTAGGCTTAGTTGCACCAGTTGTGGTAAATGTGATCTGGGTAATGCCAACGATCCTAAGTGGCTTCTTGGCTACCGGTGGGGACTGGCGTGCAATCATCTTGACGATCATTAATTTGGCTGTAGCTTTATTGATCTGGGCACCATTTATTATTGCTGCCAACAAAATCAACCCAGCAGACCAAGAGAACTAATCAAACGAAGCAAACGTTCTAGATGGGTGATTTCACCCATCTAGCCATCTTTTTTAGGAGGAGAAAAAATGATTATCGTAAATTCCGCAATGCAGCAAGACAACATCAAAGCATTACTTGAGTCTTTGTCAGAAGATGAGATCAAGTATACCTTCAAAGAAAAAAAAGGGATTCAGTTGATTTTTGAAACAACGGCAGATGACAAAGAAAAAGCAGTGAAGCTTGCCAAGGACGCAATCAAAAATACCGATTGGGGCCGAGTACTATACTTCAACGTCGTTAGTCAATAGTGAGGTGATATCATGTTTAAAAATGGATTGTTTTTTATAAGTATCGGTAGTATGTTATTTATATACAGCGCCAATGCGCAGTCAGGTGAATACCACTGGGTGAATCTCATCACGTCAGTCATTCTAATGGCTATTGGAGGAATCATGGCTTCAATTGGACACAAACGCAACAAGAAAGACAAGGAGGCGCAAGATGGAAATCACTAAAAAAATGAATGTACCCGCTGACTTTTTATATAAAACGATCATCGATTCCGTTTTACATGATATTAAACAAGCGACAGATCAAACGTTGACAGAAGACCAATTAGAAGGCTATAGTTATCTAAAACAATTTTATAAAGATAGCAATGCCAACATAACGATTGAAACAGTCAAGAAAAACCAAGCCTATGCGTTCCAAACGGCGACGAAAAAAAATACCTTCCGTGTACACTATCAAATTGAAGCGATAGATGACGCGCATTGCACCTTGCACTATGAAGAAAAAATGACTTCTGAAGGAATGATCCAACAATTGAATGACATGCTCTTAGGCACCATTCTAGGATATTTCAAACGCAAGCAATTTAAAAAAATGTTGAGTATGATGGAAGAAGCATATTAAGGGGTCGACTGACGCCTTTTTTGCGTTTCTTGCGTGTTTTCAAGTAGAGGAGATGAAGGAATGACAGATGTCAAAAAAATGACCGAATTCGGTTCGCAAGAAGTACTGGAATTGGTTTCTTATGCCTTTCAGTGGGAGTTGAATGAAACAAATATCAAGCGCTATCGCAAGCTTGCGGAGAATTCATGGAATTATGGTTCCTACGACGAGGATGGAAAACTAGCGAGCCAAATCATGGCAACTATTTTTGATGTGAATTTTCATGGAACGACTTATCCAATGGCAGGGATCGGTTTTGTGGCTTCTTATCCAGAGTATCGCAGCCAAGGTCGGATCGATCGGATCATGAAACAAATCATTAAAGATTGCTATGAACAAAAAATTGTACTGTCCTATCTGGCACCTTTCTCCTTTGCGTTTTATCGCAGATATGGGTATGAATATACCTTTGAACGCACCGTTTATGAAGTTGATGCGCATCAATGGCCCGATGGCAAGAAAGTGAACGGAAGGATTCAACGCATGAATTGGGAGGAAGCACAGCCGATCATTCACGAGATTTATCATCAATTGCCTCGCCATCAAAAAGGTGGGCTGATTCGCCAAGCCTGGTGGGAAGAAATCAAGTTTGTTTTGCGCAGACCGTATACGTTTGCGATTTATCGCAATGAAGCGGGCGTTCCTGAAGGGTATTTGATCTACTTTGTTGAAGGAGGACGCTTTGATATTCAAGAGTGGGGCTATTTGACCGCTGACGCGTATCAAGGATTCAATCGGTTTATCGTTTCCCATGCAGATTCAGTAGCGCAGATCCATTATCGACCAGGGTTTGATGGGGAAGTCCTGCAAGTAAATGCAGCCAAACCATTGGCTCACTACCAAGTGCGCCCGGACATGATGGCAAGAGTCGTCGATGTGGAAGGGTTTCTAACAAGCTATCCATTTACGTTGAAAAAAGCTGGTCGTTTTGCCATAGAAATTCAAGGGGATGATTATGCCCCATGGAATAATGGGTGTTATGAAGTGTCGATCGAAAACGCTCAGCATCAGGTCATGAAAACGACGGACACCAAGTTGCCAAAAGCAACCTTGTCCATTCAGCGTTTTGTGCAACTGTTTTTGCAGGCGCAATCCCTTGATTCCTTGGTCTTTTTCCAGCAAATGGAAACGGAGAAGGAAGCTGCAGTGATGATTCAGGAAAACTTACCAGACGGAAAGCCGATTCTGGAAGATTATTTCTAAACAAATCGAGGCAGAGGTATTTGCTTTCCAACAAAAAAAGATTCCTTAAAAATAAGGAATCTTTTTCTTCAAAAAACGTTCCCTGCCGGAATCGAACCAGCAACTAATCCTTAGGAGGGACTTGTTATATCCATTTAACTAAGGGAACACAATAGCTATATTTTACCTGTTATTCGTGTTTCTCGCAAGATGAGAAGGAAAAGAAAGGAAGAAAAACATGGTCAAACGATTGATAAGTGCAAACTATAGTGAAATCAAAGAAATGTCGGCGCAAGAATTGAAACAATCCATTAAAGCGAGCGAAGGACGAGTGATCGTCTGTGAAACGGTGGTTCAAACCATGCCGCAAGCTGGCGATATCACCAACGCAGAAGTCGCGGCAGCTTTTGGGGCTGACTTGATTTTGTTAAATGGCTTTGATTGTTATCGTCCAGCTATTTTTGGGATGCCTGGTATCACATTGGAGCAGCTGCTTGATCCTACACAGCCCATTAAAAATCCGATTCCTCAACTAAAACAACTGATTGGACGACCTGTCGGCATCAATCTTGAGCCGATCCCAGCTACGACGGAAATGATGAGTGAAAAGATCAGCATCAGTCAAGGCCGAACAAGTTCGGTTGACACCATCAAAAAAGCCCAAGAACTCGGGGTGGACTTTCTTTGCTTTACAGGCAATCCTGGAACGGGTGTGACCAACCGAGAAATCGCTAAAGCAGTAAAATTGGCAAAAGAACATTTCTCTGGGTTGATAATCGCTGGAAAAATGCACAGTGCCGGCTCAGATGAACCTGTGGTTGATCGAGAAGCCATCATTTCTTACGCTGAAGCTGGGGCAGATATTTTGTTACTGCCTTCCGTGGGCTCGATTCAAGGCTTTCTAGAAAAGGATCTGATCGAAGCTGTTCAAATTGCCAAACAATATGACTTATTGACGATGTCAGCGATCGGAACGAGTCAAGAAAGCGCACGTCCAGAAACGTTGCGACAATTAGCCATTATCAACAAAACTTGTGGGGTCGATCTGCAGCATATTGGTGATGCTGGCTATGGCGGCATGGCACCGACCGAAAATATTTTCGAAACATCAGTTGCAATTAGAGGTATGCGCCATACGATCAATCGTGTCGGGCGTTCAATCAACCGTTAAATCAGAAAAAATTACTAGCGAAGGAAAACGGAGAATCGTTCTGCTTCGCTTTTTGCATTTTTTTCGCTAAGTTAGAAAGAATGGAGGAAACACAAAATGAAACAAGCATTGATCATTTACGGAGGTTGGGAAGGACACGCCCCAAAAGAAACCAGTCAGTTTTACCAAACGTTGCTGGAGTCAGAAGGATATCAGGTGACACTCGCCTCAGATTTTGAACCTCTCTATCATAAAGAAGAATTAAAAAGGCTGGATCTGTTGATCATGAATTGGACGCGAGGAGAATTGCCTGATGAGCCGCTGCAAAATGTCACTCAGGCTGTAGCAGAAGGGTTAGGATTAGCAGGCGTTCATGGCGGCTTTGCCTCGGCTTTTCAAGCCAGTAAAGGCTGGTTGTTTCTGACTGGCGGCTGTTTTTTGGCACATCCTGGTGGATTGGAAACGACCTATAGCATCGATCTTACGACAGATCACTATATTACGGCAA
This sequence comes from Enterococcus sp. R12, assembly GCF_058135755.1. Lineage (NCBI taxonomy): Bacteria > Bacillati > Bacillota > Bacilli > Lactobacillales > Enterococcaceae > Enterococcus > Enterococcus sp. R12. The sequence continues at coordinate 2,364,599 of NZ_CM176874.1, read as the reverse complement.
ATACGCAATCGATCCCTCAGTTGACGACGGAGCAATACTATTGTCTGGTTGATCCAGCCGTCACTGTGTTAGCTACCTCAACATTTGCCGCTAAAGATCATCCGAATGCAGCTAACCAAGAAGTCATACTGCCAATGATGTGGATCAAAAAATGGGGCAAGGGCAGAGTCTTTTTTCAATCCATTGGACACAGTCTAAAAGAGCTAGAAGAGCCCACCATTCAGACTTGGACCAAACGAGGCTTTCTATGGGCCACCAGAAATACCTTGGCTGATCCGCTGAAAAATAGCCAGTATATGGAGTAATCAGAAAAACGAATAAGTAAATAAACGCGTGCAATCGTTTTACTTTATGGAAGAAAATAAGCATGGTACACTTTATTTGTATTTGATTAAGCAGGAGGTAATGTGGAATGGGAAAATTTGGAAAAAGTTTTTTATCGCAGGTAATATCTGACGGAATCAAAGGACCATTTGTCACGATCATGCTCAATACGCATGTCGGCCACCAGAATGTCGAAAAGGATCAAATCAAATTTAAGAACTTTGCCAAAGATGCGAAGCGCCGCTTTGAAAAGAAATACCCAGAACATTCTTGGGATCTTTTTCAAACAAAAATTGATGAACTGCTTGCAGATCAATCATTTTGGCGTAACAGTACAACGAGTGTGGCGGTGATTATCACACCAGAAGATGTACTGGTCCATCGGTTAAGTATTCGTGTGGATGATCAATATTATGTAGGGGAAACCCCGTATGTATTAGCTGTCATCAAAAACGCACAATTTAATTACCCATTTTATCTCTTAGCGTTGAATCGCGATTCAATGCAAGTCTATCAAGTTGAAAACAATCAAGTGCGTGAAGTCGAGTTGCCAGAAGAGGCACCGACAACGATCGAAAAAGCGCTGGGGGAAGAAATCACTGGCGGGGGCAACTTTAATTACAGTGCCCAAGGTGGCCCTAACTCAGGGGGAGAAGGCGTCGCTTATCACGGCTTTAGTGCCAAAGATGAAGAAGTCGAGATCGATCACGTCAACTACTACCAAGCAGTTGATGCATTTTTTAAGAATGATTTTTCAAACGAAGAGCATTTACCAATGTATCTTTTTGCTTTACCAGAAAATCAAACGCTGTTTAAAAAAGTGGCAAAAACGAACTTTTTCAAAGCAGAACCAAGCATTTCCTCTTCACCAGCATCGTTATCTTTGAAAGAGATCCAAACGTGTACGCAAAAGCTGATTGCGGAGTTGACACAAAAAGAAGTTGGGGAATACGGCAAGCTGTTGGATCGGAAATTTATTGACCAATTGGTTGATATCGTACCTGCAGCTAAAGAAGGCAGGATCGCCAATCTGTTTGTAGCGACTTCCAATCTCGCCGATGGGTTTGGAGAAGATCCTGACACGGAATACGATCGTCGCCAAGTGTTAAATACGCTGGCAATCGATGTTTTAGAAAATGGCGGCGAGGTATCTATTTTGGAACAAAAAGATGCCCCAGGAGAAAAAAGTTTGACTGCGATTTTGCGCTACTAAACGCAGTTGCGTCCTTCGTAAATAAATCGTTTCCAAAAAAGAAAAGACTGTTGCAGATCTTTAGTGCAGCAGTCTTTTTGCGAATTATAAAAAAATAAAGGCGTTTTCATTTTTTTTGATTTTCTATTAGTCATAAAGAAGATAATGTGCTATAATACAAAGTGTAGTTTTTGTTACGGTAAATTATGGTAGCTTGTTTCATCTTAAACATCTTCCACATTTTCACCTTATACAAGTAATTGCAAAATATGTGTATAAACACAAGGAGGATTTTTATTATGGAAACAGGTACAGTTAAATGGTTTAACTCAGACAAAGGTTTTGGATTCATCACTGCAGAAAACGGTAACGATGTATTCGTTCATTTCTCAGCTATCCAAGGCGAAGGCTTCAAAACTTTAGAAGAAGGTCAAGCAGTGACTTTCGATATCGAAGACGGACAACGTGGCCCTCAAGCGACTAACGTTAACAAAGCGTAATTTGTGAATGCCTTTTAAGAGCAGCTTAGCTGCTCTTTTTTTGTGCGCGTGATATTTGCTTGCGGAGATAGTAGTTGTTATACTCTTAGAAAAAAAGGAGGCAGACTGATGGGATTGAATGAATTTATTCTTGGATTGGCTAATTTAGAAAAAATCCAACGAGCACCTGGATTTTTTAAGTTTACCGAGCACAGCGTGGCCGCTCATTCGTTTCGAGTAACCATGATTGCCCAGACCTTAGCCGATATCGAAGAACAAGCGGGAAATCAAGTCGATTGGCAAATTCTTTATGAAAAAGCCTTGAACCATGATTACACGGAACGTTTCATCGGCGACATCAAAACGCCAGTCAAATATGCAAACAAAGAATTGCGGGCGATGTTATCAACCGTTGAAGTAAAAATGACCGATGCCTTCATCGAAGAAGAAATCCCCCAAAGCTTTCAAGCGACGTATCGCAGACGCTTGGCGGATGGCAAAGACAACAGCCTTGAAGGACAGCTGTTGGCAATTGCGGATAAGATCGATCTTTTATATGAATCTTTTGAAGAGATCTCAAAAAGCAACCCCGACAAAGTGTTCAAAGAAATGTTTCGTGAAGCGGTTTTGACGGTCAAAGCGTTTCAGCATCGTCCATGTGTGACCTATTTCTTTGAAGCCATTTTTCCCGAGTTATTGAATGCAGATTTTTATGGCAAGACTGCTTTTCTAGAAGAAATCGCAGCTTTGGTGGAAAAATAAACAAAAAGAAAAAACGAAAAATCAAGAAATGATCCATCTCACAGGTTTTACTTGAAACAAGTGAGGGGAGCAGGTTTGATTTTTCGTTTTTTTGTTGTATTAAAGCAAAGATTCCGCTCCATCAATATAGACTTCCGTTCCAGAAATATTGCCCGCAGCCTCTGAAGATAGAAAAAGCACAAGGTTGGCGACTTGTTCTGGCACGCCTGTTTCTTGTTTTAATGGTCGAGAACGTTCTGGATATTTGACGGGGATCTCAACGCGAGCAACCTCTTCTTCAATTTCTGTGCTGGCATCGATATTCGTTGCGATCGCCCCAGGGCAGATGGCATTGACCCGAATATTATAACCAGAAAGTTCCAGCGCAGCCATTTTTGTAAAGGCGACTTGACCTGCCTTAGATGTACTGTAAGCAGTCGCACCAAAATTGCTGAAGATGCGGTTTCCATTGACTGAACTCGTAATGACAATGCTGCCGCCGTTTGCTTTCATAAATGGGATCGCAGCTTTGACGGTAATAAAGGTACTGCGTAAATTTGTGTTGATTGTCTGGTCCCATTCCGCCACCGTCAATTCTTCGATCGGTGTCCAAGTACCGTTGATGCCGGCATTGACGTGAAGTACATCGAGACCACCTAGTTCTTCCACAAGACCACTCATCGCTTTTTGCAGCTTCTCTGCTTCAGTGACGTCAACGGCACGATAGTGGGTTTGTGCGTCATAGTCAGCAAGAAACTCCTGTAGCTCCTCTTCGTTGCGATCAATCAACCCAACAAGAGCACCCTGGGCTAGAAATTGTTCTGCCACCGCTTTTCCAATCCCTGAAGCAGCCCCCGTTACAATCACTCGTTTGTTTTTGAAATCATTCATTTTTTTCGCCTCCTTATAGTAAATTATAAAAAAGATCCCTTTTTTTGTCGAAAAAAGCGATCAGCGACGAGTGACAAATTCCTTTGGCTGATAAATACGGATACTAGATAGTAAGGTTCTTCTTCCTGCGAACCCTCGTATCCGATGGGAAAACAGATGTAATCGCCATTGATTTTGTAGTATAATGCAGACAGTGTGCAAGGAGGAATACAATGAAACCCATATACGCTGTGGTGGATCTTGAAACAACAGGAACCGATTCGACGATTGATCGAATTATTCAATTTGGCTGCGTCTTAGTCCAAGATGGCAAGATCATTAATCGTTTTGCCGCAGATATCAACCCTGACCGCAGAATTTCTAAGCAAATTCAACGATTGACACACATCACAAACCAGCAAGTAAGCAAAGCGCCTTATTTCGAAGACATAGCTGACACGATCTACAACTTACTCAGCAATACGATTTTTGTGGCGCATAACATTTATTTTGACTATCATTTTTTAAGCAATGAATTTGTTCGTTGCGGTCTGCCGCCTTTATCGATTCCAGGGATCGATACGGTGGAATTGGCGCAAGTGTTTTTGCCGACAGAAAGCAGCTTTCGCTTAGGTGATCTGGCAGACAGCATCGGCTTTCGTCATGACAACCCGCATCAAGCCGATAGTGATGCAGAAGTGACCGCAGCATTATTTTTATACATTGAAGCAATCATGCGACAGCTACCACGGACGACTCTTAAACAGATTGCGCTTTTAAGCGGTCAGATGGGGATGCAAACGAGTGAGTATATTCACGGAATTTTGAAAGAAAAAGGACCAGAATTGGCGGAAGATTTCGAAGTGATCGACGGCGTCGTCCTGCGAAAAAAAACTGTTCCGCTTTTTGAAGCCACGCATTTTCAAGAAACGTATCCGAAAGTAAAAACGGAAAAAGAACAGCGCTTTGGCGAGCACTTGATCTATCGGAAACAACAAGCACGTTTGATGAATGCGGTGTATACGCATTACACCCAACCAGAGAAAAATTTGATTATTGAAGCAGAAACGGGGATGGGAAAAACCATCGGTTACTTGTTTCCAGCCGCTTATTTAGCGACGCCAGAAAATCCATTGATCGTTAGCACCTCATCGATTCTTTTACAAAATCAGATCATTAGCAAAGATATTCCATTGGTGAACCAAGTACTGCAGCAGCCTTTGCAAGCGGTCTTGGTCAAAAGCCATCGTCATTACATTGATTTGCAGCGCTTTAAAGCGACGCTGGATCAACCGGTAGAACAAAAGCAATACGCCCAATATCAGATGGGGATCTTAGTCTGGCTGACCAAAACAGAAACAGGTGACTTTGATGAATTGAATTTAGTTCGTCTTGATCATCCTTTATTTACCGACATTCGCCATCGCGGGGTCGACTTTTTAGCCAAAGATCAACCCTTCTATGAACAAGATTTTGTCCGACATTTATATCGGCGGATGGCGCAAAGCAATGTTTTGATCGTCAATCATGCCTTTTTAATGCAGGAAAACCGACGGGCGCAGCCACTGTTGCCAACGAGTGATTATTTGTTGATCGATGAAGCCCAACAGTTGCCGCAGCAAGCAGAAGGCTTTAGTCAACATGTCTTTGACTCTGCTCATTTCAAGCGGCAGTTTTTACAGCTGAATGAAGAAGGACTATTTGAAGAAATTGCCCAGATCATTACCGAGGACGATTTTTTGCAACGGATGTTCTCGTTGTATCGAAATGCATTGTCGGTTTTGGTCGAAACACAAGAACAGTATTTTCGCACCTTATCGATCGATGCCCCAGAATTACAAGTCGTTCAGCATCATGACCTCTATGATGGGTCATTAGAGCAGGACAAGCTACATCAAAAATTGAGCCTCTATTATCAGGAAATCAATGAGATTCAACAGCAGCTGCGTCAGCGATTCGAGTTGACCAATGATCGGTGGTATGCAAGACAACGGATCGTGATTGCCCGTTTATTTGATTTCTTTAGTCAAATGGACGCACAGGAACAAACAGTGACCGCGTGGTTGACTTGGTGGCATCCTCGTTACGTTCATTGGCTGAAAAAGCATCCCCAGTCAGGAAATGCTGTGATTGAGTTAGCTGATCTAGAAGGACATTCGATCGTGGAGAGCACATGGTACCAACGCTATCAGCACATCATTTATCTAGGGGGGACATTGAAGATCCCAGGCAACAAAGAATATTTTGCCCATCAGATCGGCTTGACGGATGTGCCAGTCAAAACGATTCCTGCCTTTTATGATTACAGCAAGCAAACGCGACTGTATGTAATCAAAAAAGGTCTCTCGATCCAACAAGCATCAGCTGCCGAATACGCGGATTATTTAGTCGAAGCGTTAGTCCCGATTTTGTTTGACAATCCGCAACCAGCGCTTGTGTTGTTTACGGCGCACGAAACTTTGAAAAATGTCTATGATCGATTGAATAAAAAAGCCCTGCATTATGGCAGAGAAATCGTTGCTCAAGGGACTGGCGGAACCCGTGAGAAAATCTTAAAGAAATTTTTATTAGCGGAAAATGGTATCTTATTAGGGACTAGCAGTTTTTGGGAAGGGGTCGATTTACCAGGACAGGCACTGAAGATCGCTGTGGTGACCCGATTACCTTTTGAGAACCCTAAACAACCCATGGTCCAAGCACGGCACGCCTTTTTGGAAGCAGAAGGCATTGATTCTTTTAAAGAAGATGCCTTACCTAAAGCGATTTTACGGCTGCGCCAAGCATTGGGGCGCTTGATCCGTTCCGAGGAGGATACCGGCGTGATGGTCGTCCTTGATCGACGCTTGCTATCGACAAAGTATGGCAAACGAATGGTCAAAGGCTTACCCAAAAACTTACCTCTGATTGAAGCAAGTCCAACCGAGATCGCCGAAGACATCCAACATTTTTTTGCGCAAGAGGAAAAAGCAGCAGCCGATTTTGAAAAATGAGTTGAACATCTGATATAATGGATTTTATTTAAGATTGGAGTACGAAGTGTGAAAACAAAAGACAAAGAACATCGGCGTGTGGTTATTTTGCTGAGTGCGATCACAGTCTTACTGGTCGTTATTCTCTTCGCTTCTATTTTCTATCTCCGTTCTTCTCGTCCAATGCGACAAGCAAGAAACGAAGCAATCGAAATAGCAGAAAGATACACCGATTTAGCAGAGGTCGAACAATTTTATTGGTTTACCCGTGAGGAAACCTCCTTTAGCATTGTTGGAAAGGATACGAATAACAATGAGATCGTTGTGATCATCCCAAAAAGCGGTGAGAAGGTTTCTGTTTTTAATCAAGCGGATGGGCTGACGGAAGCACAAGCTAAGGCATTTGTTCGCGACAATCATCAAGGTCAGGAAATCCAAAAGGCCGCATTGGGTATTTTTGAAGGCGAGCCAACTTGGGAAGTCATGACGAAAGATGGCGAGGGTCGTTTGAACTATTATTTGATTGGTTTCAAAGATGGCGAAGAAATCAAAGCGATCACTGAACTATAGGAAGACGCTTATGATAGAATGAATTTTGGATCGTAGAAAGGATGATAAACATGGTACTTTCAAAAAGAGCAGAAAAATTGGAACCCTCCGCAACGTTAGCGGCATCTGCTAAGGCAAAAGCGTTAGCGGACCAAGGTGTAGACGTATTAAGTCTAACTGTCGGTGAACCCGACTTTATTACCCCGAAAAACATTCGCCAAGCAGCGATCGCAGCGATTGAGAGCGGCAAGGCTAGTTTTTACACAGCAACTGCGGGGATTCCTGAGTTAAAACAGACGATTCTTGCTTATATGAAAGAGTTTTATGGTGCTGACTATGATTCAAACCAAGTGATCGTGACAGATGGCGCGAAGTTTGCCCTTTATACGCTGTTTCAAGCGCTCCTTGATGAAGAGGATGAAGTACTCATTCCAGTGCCTTATTGGGTCAGCTATGCGGAACAAGTCCGTTTAGCGCAAGGGACACCTGTGTTTGTTGAAGCCAAGCAAGAAGCCGATTTTAAAGTTTCTGTGGCTCAATTAGAAGCTGCTCGTACAGAGAAAACGAAAGCCATCATTTTAAACTCGCCTGCCAACCCTACAGGGGCGATTTACTCAAAAGAAGCGTTAACGGCAATCGGCAACTGGGCAGTGGAAAATAATATTTGGATCATTGCCGATGATATCTATGGTCGTTTGGTTTATAACGGCAATACCTTTACATCGATCGCAAGCTTATCAGAAGAGATCCGCAAACAAACCATCGTGATCAATGGCGTTTCTAAAACCTATTCTATGACTGGGTGGCGGATCGGATTTGCTGTCGGCGATGCAAAAATCATCAAAGCGATGATCGATATCGCTTCCCAAGCTACTAGCAACCCGCCGGCTGCTAGCCAATACGCAGCAGTTGAGGCACTGACTGGGAATCAAGAATCGATCGAAGTGATGCGTCAGGCCTTCGAAGAGCGCTTGAACAAACTATATCCGCTAATTGCCGCTATTCCTGGTTTTCAGGTGACGAAACCCCAAGGCGCGTTTTACTTGTTCCCAAATGTCAAAGAAGCCATGACGATGTGCGGCTATCAAACCATTGATGCCTTCGTGGAGGCCTTGCTGATGGAAGCCCACGTGGCAGTAGTGACTGGTGCTGGTTTTGGTACACCAGATTATTTACGCATCAGCTATGCAACTGATTGGGACACGTTAGCGGAAGCTACCAAACGAATCCATGATTTTGTTGAAAAGAAACGCCAAAAAGCTTAAAATGCTCTATGGTGCCTTTATTAATTAGATAGGAGAGAATCAAGTGGAATCTATTCAAATTTTAGATGCAAAAAAACACGTTGGCGAAACCGTTCAAATCGGAGCATGGGTTGCTAACAAACGTTCTAGCGGCAAGATCGCCTTTTTACAACTTCGTGACGGAACAGCGTATTTTCAAGGAATCGTTGTAAAAAGTGAAGTAGGGGAAGAAGTTTTCCAATTAGCGAAAAATCTAAATCAGGAAACTGCCGTACTGGTCACTGGGGAAATCAGAGAAGACAGCCGCTCAAAATTCGGCTATGAAATTGGTATCTCTGGTTTAGAAGTTGTTGGGGAAAGCCATGATTACCCAATCACACCAAAAGAACACGGAACAGATTTCTTGATGGACCATCGTCATTTATGGTTGCGTTCCTCAAAACAACACGCCATCATGCAAATCCGAAACGAAATCATTCGGGCAACGTATGAATTCTTCAATAAAAATGGCTTCATCAAAATCGATCCACCGATCCTAACCGGATCAGCACCAGAAGGAACGACTGATTTATTCGAAACCAACTATTTCGATCAAAAAGCATATTTGTCTCAGTCTGGTCAATTGTACATGGAAGCTGCCGCTATGGCGTTTGGCAAAGTCTTTTCTTTTGGACCAACCTTCCGTGCCGAAAAATCAAAGACACGTCGTCACTTGATTGAATTTTGGATGATTGAACCAGAAATGGCCTTTATGCACCAAGAAGAAAGCTTGGAAGTCCAAGAGCAGTACGTGGCATTCTTAGTGCAAAATGTGCTCGATAACTGTGACTATGCATTAGACGTCTTAGGCCGTGACCGTGAAGTCTTGAAAAAATACACCAAATTACCATTCCCACGAATCTCTTACGATGATGCAGTGGAATTATTACAAAAGAACGGCTTCGATGATATTCAATGGGGCGATGACTTTGGCTCACCACATGAGACCTTTATTGCCAATTCATTCGATCAGCCCGTCTTTATCTTAAACTATCCAAAAGCCATCAAACCTTTCTATATGAAGCCACATCCAACGAGAGAAGATGTCGTGATCTGTGCCGATATGATCGCACCAGAAGGCTATGGCGAGATCATAGGCGGTTCTGAACGTGCCATCGATCATGAATACCTGCTAGAACAAATCCGCGCCCACGGCTTGGACGAAAATGAATATTCATGGTATTTAGATCTACGCAAGTACGGCTCAGTTCCTCACACCGGCTTTGGCCTTGGATTAGAACGGACCGTTACCTGGTTATCAGGAATCGAGCACGTAAGAGAATCCATTCCGTTTCCACGGTTGTTGAATCGGATTTATCCGTAAAAAATCAAAAAAGTCAGCTTGATTTGAAGCTGACTTTTTTGATTTCTTAAATGTGATGAATAAGATTACTGCTAATTGACTGATGCTAATGAAAGAAAAGCTCAAAAACAGTTAGAGTAATATAACGGTTTTGTTACAATTATTTTCTTTTCACTAATAATCATGTAAAATAAGAACTAATGTGAAAATAGAGGGTAATTATGAAAAAAAAATTTTTTGTTTCATTATCAAAAGAAGTATATTTATTTTTAGTTCGTCTTTGTTCCTTAGGGAAAAGGCGTAAAAATGATAAAATCATTTTTCTTGTCAGTTTTCCTTCAACAAGCAATTACGTTTTGGAAGCTCTGGCTGAAGCCTATGGTGATCGACTGATAATTTGTTACACCAGGAATGCGCGACAAATGGTTTCAGTATTTGAGAAACAAGGATTTAAGAGCTATCTTGTGGATTCCTTTGCAATCCTTTGTTTAAAAATCATACCGATACTAAAGAAGTCAAAATTGATCATTTGTGATAATTACTTTGCTTTTTTGGGTGGTATGATATTAGATAAACAAACGAATGTTGTTCAAATTTGGCATGCCAATGGAGCAATTAAAAAGTTTGGTCTTCAAGCACAGTATGCAAAAAATGCTGCTCCTGCGGATCGTCGGCGCTATCAGAAAGTTTATAATAAATTTACTCATTTTGTAGTAAGTTCACCCACAATGGCAACGATTTTCAAGGATAGTTATAATATTGATCCGATCTTTCTAAAGTTCGGCTATCCATTAACTGATTATTACTATCAATTAGATGATGAAACAATAACTTATCAAAAAAACGCTTTGCTAGAGGATATGAACAAGAAAATCGCTCTTTACTTACCTACCTACAGAGAGAATACCGATGATAATAATCCCTTAGATTTTGATTCTATATCAAATCAATTGAATGAAGATTGGGCATTATTCATTCATCCACATCCACATGATAAAAAGATGATAGAATTAGCAAACCAATACCCAGAATATTTTATTAAAGATGATAAGGACTACGATTTAAAAAATTTAATAGCAATGGCGGACTGTTTGATTACAGATTATTCTTCAGTACCTTTTGAATATTCTTTAGTAAACCCTCGTGGGAAGATCATTTATTTCTGTTATGATTTTGAACTGTACGATGAAATTGTCGGAATTCAAGAAGAGTTTAAGAAAGATATAGGTTCTTCCATTGTGAAATCCTCCGAGGAACTTTTTTCCAGTATAGAGACGATGGGAAATGAGGATTTGTCAGATTTTAACCAAACTTGGAATACGTATGTTTCCGGGCGCGCCATTGACTCTTTTTTAGAATGGATTGATAAGCAATATGAAATCTGAAAATATAATGGGCGTTTTAGTTGATCCGATCACCTATGGAGAAGTGATGGACGATTTACCTCACTATATCGATAGTGATAAAAAAATGACTATCATTAGTGTAAACCCGCAGATTATTACTGAAAGCAGAAAACATCCAGATATCGTAACGTTTATCAATCAGAGTACCCATCGGATACCTGATGGAGTCGGAGTGGTTCTTGTTTCAAGATTAACTGGAGGAAAGATAAAAGAAAGAGTTACTGGTTATGATTTAATGGTAAGATTGCTAGGTTACGCAAATGAAAATAAGATGAGTGCTTTTTTTTATGGCGCTAAACCTGAAGTGCTGTCTGATGCGATAAAAAATATTAATGATCAGTACCCCTACCTAGGGATTGCGGGTGCTATAGACGGTTATACGACTCTTGATAATGAGTCAATTGTAAATAAAATAAACGCTGTAAAGCCAGATTTTGTATTTGTTGCGTTAGGATTTCCCAGACAAGAACGGTGGCTTGCCCAAAATATGAATGCGATACACGCTTCTGTTTTTCAAGATGTTGGTGGGAGCTTTGATGTTTTGAGTGGTCATGTAAAAAGAGCCCCTAATTTTTTTATAAACCTTCACTTAGAATGGTTGTATCGCTCGTTAAGTAATCCGACCAGATTAGGAAGAATTGCGCAATTGCCTGTTTTTTTAGTTAAAAGTATCTATTGGAAGCTGGTGAATAGAAGTGATCAAAAGAATAATTAGTTTTTTTTATCGAATACTATTTAATTTTATAGCATCTATTTTTCCAGTAAAAAAACAAATGGTTATATTCGAAAGTTTTAACGGGAAAATTCCTTCTGATAATCCTTTAGCGATCTATCAAGAGATGATACAATCGACTGATTTTGCAGATTGGACTTTCTACTGGAGTATAAAAAAAGAAAGTTTGTCAGAAGCGAAAGAAAAATATCCTGAAATATTTTTTATCTCACGTTTTTCCTTTAAATGGCTTTTGTTAATGCCAAGGGCTGGTTTTTGGATCTTTAACTCCCGTTTATCTGAATGGCTTAAAAAAAATAAGCAGACAATTTATTTGCAAACGTGGCATGGTACGCCCCTAAAAAAATTAGGAGCAGATATTGATAACGTGGTTATGCCAAATACTGATACGCAAAAATACAAAGCTGGCTTCTACAAAGAAAGTAATCGGTGGGATTACTTGATTGCCCCAAATGAGTATTCAAAAAATATCTTCAAGACGGCGTTTGGTTTTGAAAATACTTTCTTAGATATTGGTTATCCAAGAAATGATGTTTTAGTACGTTTCAAAGATGATGATACTACAATTAGTCAGCTTAAGAAAAAAATTATTGGAGATAGAAAAGGGCATGTTCTATTATATGCACCGACCTGGCGAGACGATTATTTTATTTCAAAAGGAAACTACAAGTTCTTTATGCCATTTGAATTGAGTCAACTTACTTCTAGAATGAATAAAGACGATACATTGATAATTCGACCGCACTATTTAGTCAAAGAATCTATTGTAATAGATGGCTATGAAGACCAAATCAAAATATGTTCGGATGAGGATATTAATGAGTTATATTTAATTAGTGACTGTCTCATAACGGATTATTCTTCTGTAATGTTCGATTATTTGATATTAAAAAAACCGTTGATTTTCTATCCATATGATTTAAATCATTATGAAAATGGGATCCGAGGATTTTACTTCGATTATAGTGAAGTACCAGGATCTATCTGTTTAGATGAACAGTCATTCTACCAGGTTATAGAAAAATTTTGTCGTCAAACTATTGATTCAGAATGTTCGGATACGAAATATCTAGAATTCTATAATAAATTTTGTTCTTGGGAAAATGGTGATGCTGCTAATAAGGTAGCTGAACTGATCAAAGAATGCAATATAAGGGGATAACACATGAGTGCTTTAAGTAATGTGAAAACGATACTAAGTAAAGTAGTGACTAGTTTTGTTTCAGAAAATGGCAAAATAGCATCATACTATATAAAAGCGAGTAAAAAGAAAATACAAAAGAACACGATCCTTTATGAAGTTCGAGATGGGCAATCGATCGTAGATTCTCCCTATGCAATGTTTATGCATTTAGTAAAAGATCCCGAATATGCTCATTTTCATCATATCTGGGTTATCAACGACTTAAATTATCCCACAGTAAAACGTATTAAGGCAGAGTTCGACAATGTTGAATTTGTAGAAAGAAACTCAAAAAGATATTTGCTTTGGCTGGCAACAGCAGAGTATTTAATTAACAATGCTACTTTCCAGTCATTTTTCTTAAAGAGAGAAGGTCAAACATACATAAATACTTGGCACGGAACGCCTTTGAAATATATGGGATTTGACATTCCTGGTAATCCAGCCCATTCTCAAAATGTTGTACGAAATTTTTTAATGGCTGATTACATCTTGTCACCTAACTCACATACAACAGAGATTTTCTCAAAAAGCTATCGTTTAGATGGATTGTTTCCTGGAACGATTTTAGAAGGCGGATATCCAAGGATCGATAGGACGAATAAAACGGAACGGCTGAACACTCAAAAAGAGTTTGACTTATTAGGTCTGGATTACAATGACCAATTACCTACAATTTTATATACACCTACATGGAAGGGAGCTTCTATTCTAAACCCTTCAAATGATAAGCAGCAAATTATCAATGAAACAATATTTTTAAAACAATATTTCCAAGGACGATACAATGTTTTGGTCAAAGTACATCCGTACGTTTATAAATCACTAAGCAAAAATGATCAAATTAGAACAATATTAGTTCCTGATTATTTTGATCCAAATGAAGTCTTATCGGTGGTAGATTTACTAATTACGGATTATTCTAGTATATTTTTTGACTATTTAGTTACAGATAAGCCAGTTATTTTTTATGTATGGGATAGAGATTTATATGAAGTAAATCGAGGGATGTATATTAAAGAAAGAGATCTTCCAGGTCCTGTAGCTGAAACGATAGAAGATCTTATAGATTTAATAGAAAATAAAGAAACTTTTATTACTGAATCTTATGAACGTTATGTTGCTATGAAAAAAAGTATCAATTATTACCAAGATGGACAGGTAACACAACGTTATATTGAGAGGATATTTCACAATGTAGCTTCTACCAAAATTAAAGAGATATCTCTTAGAACACAATTGAAGAAAATAGTTATATATCCTGGAGGAATGAGAAATAATGGGATAACCACTAGTTTTATCAATTTGTCTAATACAATAGATCATCAGCAATATGATGTTTCGATTATTCTTAATAAACCAATTTCAGATGAAGAAGTAAAAAACTTGAAGAAAATCAATCATAATGTACGTATGCTTTTTAGACCTGGGAAACCTCTATATACAAGAGGTGAATTACTAAGAGATGTTTTTTTTCAAGTGTTTACAGTGAAAAAATTTTTAAGAACAATTTTACCAAGCAAAGCATATGAAAGAGAAGCTGCGAGAGCTGTAGGTAATGTATATTTTGATGTGGCTATTGATTTTAGTGGCTATAGTTTTTTTTGGTCAAAATTAATAGCATTCATGAAATGTAGAAAAAAAATAATATTTCAGCATAATGATTTATTGAGCGATTCAAAAAAAATCATTAATGGAAAAGCACCGCACAAAAAAAATCTACCAGCAGTTTTTTCGATTTATTACTTGTTTGATCGTATTTTAAGTGTTTCAAAAGAAACAATGGAAGTAAATAAAGTGAATTTGAGTAAGTATATTCAAGATGATCAAATTGGATATACAACTAATACAATTGATATTGAAAAGATATTAACAAATAAATCCCCTTCGTTTAATTTTTCTGATGGAGAGGATATAAAAATATATGATTATAGATTTAGTGGCAAAATTATTAAGTCAGGCAATTATAAGCTAGCTAAAAATTTGTCTGCTGTAGTTAAAAAGACTTTCTCTAGTATGAATATTACGGAGGATGATAATCTTTATGTAATAGCATCCGCTTTTTATGACAACCATGAATATGTAAAAGTAACAATAAATGGAATATATAGAGGTTGGATGCAAAAAAAGTATATCTTTGTTGTTAATGAAGTAGAGACGTCATCGAATGAATTGGTAGAAAGATGCTCGTTAATTGCCACTGTCAATTGTATTAATGATGATTTAATCTACCATTCATTAGATGATTTCGAAAAAGCTAGATCTCCACTCAGGTATTTAAATAATACTTATGTATATCTAAGCAAAACTAAAAAAATCAATGATTATGATTATTACTATATCGAAAATCGTTTAGGCGCTATTGGATGGGTTAAAACTGATTATTTATCAAACTTTCATCGTATTTTTCATTTTGGGCTGCTAAAAAAATATTTTTTAAATAAAATATCTGAACGCAAATCACTTGTTTTGGACAACTTTGAATCTATTTCTATCCTAGGAAAATTTAAAAAAGATATTTCTGTGGCTTGGTCTGAACCTGAACAAATTTTAGGAAGTGAGCCTGTTTTCGTAGATTTTAAAAAAAACGATAAATTATTATTCATTAAAAAAGGTGCTATGAATAACGTAGAATATTATTGTAGTAATGTGATGGATGGGAAATTATTGTGGTTCAAAGCTGATAATGTTGTTGAGATAACGACGGAAACTAAGCAGAAGCCTCCTATAGATTTTGAAATAAAGAAAGATTTAATACAAAATTTAAGGTTACCTGAAATAAAAAATGAATGTATTAATCTAGTTAATATGGGAAGACTTTCACCAGAGAAGAACCAACTGAATTTGATTAAAGCAATAGGTATGTTGATTAATAAGTACCCAAAATTGTGTTTGTATATTCTGGGGGAAGGTCCATTAAAATTGGAAATGCAACAATTGATCCAAGAGTTAGACCTAAAACACAATGTGTTTTTATTGGGGCATCAGGACAATCCGTTTGATATAATGAAGCAATGTGATTTCTTTGTTTTTCCTTCTATTTATGAAGGACAACCGATGGTACTACTTGAAGCACTAACGTTAAAATTGCCAGTCTTGGCATCTGAAATACCTGCCAATATCTCTGTTTTAAAAGGGCAATCTTCTCAGTATATCAAAGGTTTTACACCTATGGAAATAGCAGAAGCGATTCAAAAATGCTTAGAGACAAATAAAAAAGAAGTTTCTTTTGATCCCTATGCTTACAATGAAAGAGCAATAAGAAATCTATATTTAGAATTAGAATAATTTGAAATATAAAATAGGATAATTTATATATACATGGAGACGATTCTATATAAAAGAGCAATAACCATTGCTCTTTTTCAAAAAAACAATCATATATGTGAAAAAATCTACGCTTAATAAAGTGAGGAAATGAAATGGCTTCTGAAAAAAACACACTTATGTCTGAATTTAGTTCAGAAGAAAACAAGTTAGAAAGAATTTATTTAAATTTTGGTAACTATTCAGAATTGAATATGGGGGATATTTTATGTCTCAAAGATATTCATGAAGAATGTTTCCAATTTCCAATAATTACAGACGGTCAAAGTTCATTTATTTCTGTTAATCAAAATGATTTTGAAAATCTAGTGGGAAAACCATTATATATTGTTAGCAGCAACAATAATGAATCTAAATTCCCATCAATATTAACAAAATATATAAAGTTATCTGGCAAGTTTACACAGCCCGAACAAATAAATGAATCTTTCTGGTGGGTCCTCCAAAAAGATAAAACTGATTTCTTGATATATATTGATTCTAAGCAAAATGTGCTTAACTATGTAGCTCAAAAGATTATCTCAGCAAACATAATCTCTTTCAAAGAACTAGTTTATTCAGAAAAAGTTGAATTAACAGCTGAGTATAATTCAAATGAGTTTGAATTTTCTGGCGTTCATTTTCATCAAGGTGGAATGAATAATTGGGACAGCTTTATTCCTTGTTCAGCAGAAAATAATCGATTTTCTATAATAATAAATTTTAATGATATATTAAGGGAACCTGATAGATATGAAATGTATTTAAGATTTACGTATGAAAAGCATTTGTTTTTTGTGCCATTGAATTCATTATTTCAAAAATATCTAAAATATTCCCTAGAAGAAAATGAACGTATAGCAATAACTTTTGAAAAAAATAGACCATTTAGTGTAAGATGGTATTTTGAAAATTATAATTTATCGATAACTAATTTTCATCTTGACTCAAATAAATATAAATTTAAATTGGTAGAAAGAGTTAGTGTTGGTGAAACAACAAAACAAATTAGAATCAAAAAGAGGAAAACAAATCAGTTTTATTATGTAACTTTATTTAAGGAAAATGATTATTATTGCTTTTCTGCTGAAGAATTGTCAACTATTAAAGTTGATGAATTATTTCGAGGGGATCTCCAGCTTCCTGTGATTTATCCCTCTGGTAGAGTGGATTATTATTATTTGAAAGAACAAATTAAATTGATTGGAAAGTACATTAATATAGATGCCTGTAATCATTCTGATTTTTTGAGTCAGTCGTTTTACATCGCTCAAAATGGAAGGGTATCTTATGTTATAGGAACGCATCAGCGAGTTCTTAATGAGTCATACTCATGGATCAATCCGCTTTTGAACAGAATCTCGGTAAAAAAAAATCACTTTATTGTAGAAGTAGATACCAGAACTACAGAGTTTAAGGCATCATGTCTTCATATCCATTTTCGTAAAGGTGAGGATTGGAATGAAAAACAAATAGTTCCTAACTCTGAGAGGCTCTCAAAAGATGGAAATATTATTCAGCTTTTTTTTATTGATGTACAAAAATATGATTGGGAGCAATTTTATCAAGATTTATATTTAAAATATGAAGCAAATTCGGGAATTACTTTTTTCAGAAAAATTAAAAATGAATCCAGAGTTACAAAATGGAAATTAAGATATAGCTTAAACAGTAACCAATTTCTTTTTCCTTATGATTCAGAAATAGATGGACGTTATCTTATATATCCATACATCACCAGAAGCAATGAATTAAGCCTAAATTATCGGATTCAAGGTAAATTCGAGACAAGAAAGTATAAATGGAATGAAAAGTTAGCCGTTCTTCAATTTCTATTCACATGGTGGCGTCCAGATTTGAAAAACCTTTGGTTGACGCATGAAAAGTATGGAGAAACTGCTCAAGATAATTCTTATTATTTTTTTAAGTTTATGTATGATCATCATCCAGAAAAAAAACTGTTTTATGTGATTGACGATACATCTAGTGACTTTAAGCGATTGAGCGGTATGGAGGATCGAGTTCTTTCATTTATGAGTAGAAAACATTTATATTATTTGCTTTTCGCCAGTCTGATAGTTGCATCAGAATCTAAAGGTCATGGTTTTTCATGGAGAACATCTAAAGGACTTGTAAGGCAAGCATTGGATTTAAAACCTTTTGTTTTTTTACAGCATGGTGTATTGGGACTTAAGCAAATTGATGATACATTCTCTGCTTCGGGACTTAATAAAGCTGAAATGTTCACTACTAGTTCAGAGTTCGAAAAACATATAGTCATTGATTATTTGGGGTATAAGGAAGATGCAGTTGTGGTAACAGGACTACCAAGATGGGATAATTTGAATCAAGGAGAACGTAAAAAAAATAAGTCAATTCTTATTATGCCCACATGGAGAAACTGGCTGGAGGAAGTGGAAGATAAAGTTTTTCTACAATCTCAATATTTCATTACTTATAACAATCTGATAAATTCTCAAGAATTTGCAGCTTTTCTAAAAAAATATGATTTAACCGCTAATTTTTACCTACATCCTAAATTTAACCAATATAGCCATCTATTTAAGAATGTAAATCCAAATTTACACATTATTTACTTTGGGGAAGCTCCGGTAAATGAATTAATAAAGCAGTCCTCAATTTTAGTAACTGATTATTCAAGTGTCGCCTGGGAAGCCTTATATCAAAAAATTCCAACGATATTTTATCAATTTGATCAAGAAAAATATTTAGAAGAGCAAGGTGCATATATGGATCTTAATAAAGATTTATTTGGACCTGTAAGTATTACTGAAAAGGATCTTTTGAATGACCTTTCTCTATCAATTGAAAATGGACTGGATGAAAATACAATTAGTGATATACAAAAAAAATACTTTTCATTTGTTGATCAGAATAACGCTAAGCGAGTCTATAGAGAGATTTTGAAGAGAGAAAAGAATATCGAAGTCTCAACTGTAGATCTGATTATCCAAAGAATTAAATCAAGATTGTTATTCTGGAGGAGGAAATTATGAATATAGAGTTCAAAGAGAGTCAGGATACAATTGTAATAGACGCTTTTGGTAGTATCATTCTTAAAGAAAATGATGAAAATAATAAAAAAGCTCTTGTTTTAACTCATCTAGAAAGAAATATAACTAAAAAAATTCATGTAGATAAAAATAGTGTGAGTAAGGAAGAACTTTTAGAACAGGTAGCACTACTCGATAAAGGGGAATGGCTGTTACAATTCATTATAGAGTGCCAAAATAAAATAGAGGTGTACAATGTAAAAGCTGAGTTTTTCAGTGAAATTATTAGTAGTCCTTTTTATCGAATATTATATCGAAATAATGAGTGCATTTTGAACGTGCTCACAAAAAAATTAACATTTTCTTTCATAGAACTTAATACTCATATTATTACACTTTCTTCTGAAATATTGAAAAAAGTTGAAATAAAGAAAGTGATCAATAAAACTAATAGCAAGTTTGAAACGAAATTTGAAGTGATAAATGATAAACTGCTAATCGATTTGGAAACTATTACTTCGCATAAATATTATGGTGAAATTAATTTAGAACTTGAGTATTGCGATGGAGTCACACTAAATACATCTGCAATTACTTGCATAAACGTAGAGAATGAAGAAAAAAAATATAAATTAGAGACAAAAGATATATCGGAAGATTGGGTGAAAATTAGTTCGAAGGGAACTCTTTCGATTGTCAATTCAAAATTTGGCAAAGAGTTATTGCAATTAGAAAAGTTATCAAGCTTAAAAGAAGAATTTACATTGTTTATACAAAATGAAAACGGAAACTCTTTTTCTTTTGCATTATCTTCAAGAATGAGTGATGAAGAGCAGATTGCGAATGAAATTAATAATATTATTTCTGAGATGCCATATTCAAAAAAATGGCAAATGCTTGCCGTGGACTCAAAAGGACATGTGCATCAAATTATGTATGATAATTTTTTTGCAGAAAAAGTGAATGTATTTTATAAGGAACAATTTATATTGGTATCTGACGAAAGGAATTCAATGGTATGTATTAATCAAAGATTGGCAAAAGAATATCCTATTTTTGGTATTAAAGAATTGTTCAAAAATGGAAGCCATGATTTAATACTTACATTGCTAAATTCAAAGAATTTTTCAAATCTTAGATTTTATTTTATTCATAGAAGAACAAAGAATAAGACTAGTGAAATACTTTATTCTCAGAATGGATTCGAAATTTCGATTGACCTGTCACAGTTAAATCAATCAATCTATAAGTTAAGGGGGCTGTATGATTTATATTGTGAATATGATTTTCAAGGTAATAGCTTTACATTAAAAGTTACAGATTCAATAAAAGATTCCACTTTTTTAGTAGAAAAGAATATTTTCTCTGAAGATTTTTCAGTTTATCAAAAAGTCTATTTATCAAAGGAACGATGTATCACAATTTACGGTTCTTCACTTAATGCAAGAATTAAGTATCTTTATGAAAATGAGGAGCATATAGTACTGGCATACCAATTCTTACTTAATAGTTTGAATTTAGATGAGGTGAAAAATGAGTCGGTCAGTCTAACAAACATAACTACTGAAGAAAAGCACCTGTTAGAAAAAAGTTTTGTTAAAAAAGAGACGAATGAATTTCTTATTTTTTTAGATAAAAAAGAAATGCTTCATATTGTTAATGAGATCTCAAACCTTAAGTTCTATATTGATGTAGATCTTTCGTATAACGACACTATTTATTCTATAAGGATGAATGAGAACAAATTTGAAAAATTTTCTCCTCAGAAATATAAAAGATATCCTGAATTCAATATATCTGATGTGTACAAAATTCAGTTTTTATTTGCGAAGAATGAACTAATATTTACTATATCTTCTCAAACAAAAACAGAAGTACTTAGCATAAGAAAAAATACGATAGTTATAAAAGATATTTTCAGAACAGATGTAAGACTTGTTGGTATAAAAGGAAACGAAATTTTTGACATTGCAAAGGGTGTTAGAAGAAAGCATGGGCTAACTTTCGAAATCGATTCATTATTTTTAGAGTCACTAAAAATGAATAATAGTTACTTTAAGTTACTTATTATGGATGATGAGAATAATTTATTTAATATATTAAAAGGAAAGATGAACCAGAAGAAAATTTGCTATAAAGGCTACAAAGATGGTGCATATAAAATTTCATGGCATACTAAAAGCGAAGAACTGTATCTTGATTTTTTATATTTAGTTAATCCGATTACAAAATCTTATCTTTTTAAAAATAGGTTAGCTTATATAGGAGCATCTGTCTCTCGCCTATTTAATAAAAATCCAACTTGGTTAGTTGGTGAAAATTTTGGAATTTCACATCAAGATAATGGTTATTTGTTTTTTAGTAGCTCATTAAAATCATCAGTACCAGAGAAAACATATTTTGTAACTAGACAACTGTCAGAATTTAGTAATCAAGATAATTTGTTGGTTTATGATAGTTTTAAACATCTTTACAAGTATCATTTATCCTCAAAATTGATCGTGTCCCATGGAGTAAGAGATGCTATTCCTTCTTTATATCATTATGATAGAAATAATGATAAATCCATTTATCACCTGCAGCACGGGATAATAGCAATGAAAAAAGTTTATTTTAATCCAAATTCTTATAGAGGTAAAATGAGAAAAATGGTTGTGAGTTCACAAAAGGAAGCTGATATTTTAATCAAAAATATGGATTTTAGACCAGTAAATATCATGGTGACTGGACTTACGAGGTATGATTATTTAGTCAACTCAAGCTATTTAGACAAGAATAAGGAGATTTTTGTAATGCCAACATGGAGAGATTGGCTTGTAAAAGATGAAGATAATTTTAAACATAGTGACTTTTTTAAATATTACTATAAACTTTTGAATGATAAAGACTTATCCGATTTTCTTATTAGTCATAACATAGTACTTAAATTTCTACCTCACATAGAAATGCTTCGAAGATATGGTGATTATTTTAAAAGTGAACTTCCGAATATAGAGATAGTTGATAGTCATACAGAATCAATACAAGATTTAATTAAATCTTCAAGCTTATTAGTCACAGATTATTCTAGTGTTGCATTTGATTTTGCTTATCTAAATAAACCGATTATATTTTTCCAATTTGATGTGGAAGAATATATGAATCAGCGTGGGGCGTTTATTAATTTTAATAAAGATTTATTTGGAGACAGATGTAAAGACTACGAAGAATTAAAAGCTTCATTGATTAAAACGGTGGAAAATAATTATTCAAACAATCCTTTTTACAGAGAAAGAGCAAATCAATTTTTTGATTTTCATGATGATGAGAATTTTTTGAGAACTTATCAAGGAATAAAGAGGGATAATGTATGAAGGTCACATTTATAGTTTATAATATATATGGAATTGGCGGAACTGTACGTACCGTTGTTAACACAGCAAATTATCTGGTTAATAATGGATATGATGTATCAATAATGAGCATTAAGAAAACTTTTGATACGCCTAAGTTTGAAATTGATAAGCAAGTCAAATTAGTGCCGCTATTGAATACTAGAAAGCAATTTTCAGATAAGTCTTTTAAATCTAAGATGGCTGCATCCATTAATAAGCTTCCAAGTTTATTCATAGATAGAAATGAACTCCTTTATAAAAATCTATCTTTGTACACGGATATTTTATTAATTAAAGCATTAAAAAATTTAAAATCAGATGTTGTTATTTCTACATTTCCATCACTAAATTTTTTTAACGCTAAGTATGTTAACAAGAATGTCGTAAAAATTGGACAAGAGCATGCACAGCTTTCTGCACATCACAATACGATTAAAAGAAAAATAAAGAGATATTATAATGAGTTGGATTGTTTAACTGTTTTGACACCGAAAGAACAAGAAGATTATGAAGCATTTCTAGACCAATCGATCGACATTAAGGTAATTCCAAACGGAATTAATAATACAGAATTCAAAACAGATTACAGCAATAAAGTAATCGTATCAGCTGGAAGATTTGTTTTTGAAAAAGGTTATGAGAGATTAATATCCTTATATGAGCCTATTGCAAAAAAATATCCTGATTGGGAACTGAGAATATATGGTTCTGGAAATGATTTTAATTTGATGCTAGATACTATTTTTGAAAAGGGAATTTATAATAATGTTTTTCTCTATCCTAATACACCATTAATTATGGAAGAGCTCTCGAAATCTTCAATATTTGTATTACCATCTAGATTTGAATCTTTCGGAATGGTTGTCATCGAGGCTATGTCAGTCGGATTGCCTGTCATATCTTATGATACGTATGGACCGACCAATATTATAGAAGACTCAGTTGATGGATTTGTTGTTCCTATGGATGATGAAAAAGAATTTCAAGAAAAACTTGAACAACTTATAGAAAACCATGATCTTTTGGAACAGATGGGAGAAAATGCGAAAGTAAAGTCAAAATCATATTTATTTGAAAATATAGGGAGCTTATGGGACAATCTTTTAAAATCTTTCAGATAAATGATGTCTTATAGAACAAAGAAGGAGATCAAATGAAAATAAAAAGTTGTTTACCTATAATTTGTTTTCTTTTAGTACTTGTATCTATTAATGAGCGTGTTATTTCAGATGAAATAATCACCTCTACTGAGTCCACTGAATCAATAGATGGTTTTAGAGGAAAGAATTCGGGAGATGAAGAAACTCTTATATCGACATTTCCAAGTACAAATGAGAATTTAGTAAGTGAAAATGAGACCACTAATTCCTCTACAGCCTATTCTAATATTGAAAAAGTAGAGGAGAGCATTACTGCTGAAACAGAAGAAGGTATTTCTGTTTCAAACGAATATGCAATACCTTCTGGACGTTCTGACTTGTATGAAACAACGAATGAAAATTCAGTAAGAAGATCGACAAGAGCAGCTGTTTTAAATCCTCCAATCGTTAAAGCGGAGGACTTGAATACTCCGAGGAAAGATTTTATTGATGTGTCGTCGCACAATGGTGAAATATCTATAGATAATTATCTAATGATGAAGCAATACGGTGTTAAAGGTGTAGTGGTTAAACTAACAGAATATACTACTTATAAAAATCCTTATGCAAAAAAGCAAATTGAAAATGCGCAACAAGCGGGCTTGAAAGTTTCAGTGTATCATTATAGTTGGTTCACCAATGAATCTGAGGCTATCGCAGAAGCAAATTATTTTGCAGCTTTCGCACAGGAATTAGGACTTTCTAAGAATATTCTAATGGTAAATGATATTGAGGAACCAAAAATTGTAGATAAAGGGAATCATACGCAAAATTCACTTTCATT
This sequence comes from Enterococcus sp. R12, assembly GCF_058135755.1. Taxonomy (NCBI): domain Bacteria; kingdom Bacillati; phylum Bacillota; class Bacilli; order Lactobacillales; family Enterococcaceae; genus Enterococcus; species Enterococcus sp. R12. The sequence goes on along the minus strand of NZ_CM176874.1, from coordinate 2,339,950 downwards.
TAAAAAACGTTTAAATGAACTTGGATATGGAAATGTTATTCATTATAGCGGCTTGTACTGGATTACAGAAGGGTTAATAGATGCTTCAATTCTAGGAGCAAAAAATATTTGGGTTGCTGCTTATCCATACTCTTTATCCAATGTTCAGATGTATTCTCAATATGGAGCATGGCAATGGTCCTCGTTAGTAACATTTCCTAACCTTAGTACATCATTTGATATGTCTTCTGATTATTTAGGAATATTTACCAATAATGAAAATAATACAGTTGATTTATCTAAATACTATACAAGCAACCCTAATTATATCATTATGAAAAAAAATGATTACATTTATAGCAAACTATCATTTGGGACTGCTAATCGTTTAAGAAAAGTGAGTAAAAACCAAGTTATTAAGATAAAAGGAATTGCATATGATAACAAAACACCTAGATTAATTACTGATGATGGGTATTTAACGGCGAATAAATCTTATGTACAGAAAATTTTAAGCAGCTACAAGAACTATATGTATGTCTTACCATCTTCTGGCTATGTCTATACAAAAAAAGATGATTATTCGTATTCAAATGTAACTTTTACTTCTCGAAAAACAAAATATCCAAAGGGCTCTGTTATTAAAGTAAAAGGGATTGCATATGCACCAGATGGGTGTCCGAGATTAATCTTATCTGATGGTTCATATTTTACAGCGAATTTATCTAGAGTATCAACAGTGACTTCTTCGTACAATTCTTATTTATTGTCTAAACCCCAATTTGTTATTTTTAATAAAGATGACTATTTTAATAAAGATGTAAATTTTAAAAACAGGGGCGCTAAAATTAAGAAAAATCAAGTTTTGAAGGTCAATGACGTTGTTTTCACTTCATCAGGAGTACCAAGGCTAAAAGTTAATAACGGATATGTGACCGCTAATAAGAAATATGTTTCTAAACTTATAGCTAGTTACTCAAACTATTACTACAAAGATATCTCAAATGTCATTTTACAGAAAAATGATTATTTTTACTCTTCTGTAAATTTTAGTAATGGAGCCAGAAAGAAAAAAGCAACAAAAGGTATGGTTGTAAAAGTTCAAGGAATCGAGTTTGATGCTAATGGTACACCACGGCTTAGAACAAACCAAGGGTATCTATCAGCGAAAAAAACAATTGTAAAAGCTAAGTAGCTCTTGAAGGGACTATTAATCTTTTTCTATTCCACTCCTCCTAACTTTCGTGTATAATGGTACAAGCCAGTATTACGAAAGTTAGGAGGAGTTGTTTTGAGTAAACAACATCCAGAGGATAAGTCCTTTAAAGACGAAGTATTAGGAGCTTTAAAGCAACCTCAATCAGATCAAACCCAAGAAAGCGATGGTTTGAACGAGCGTCCTATTCAACAACCTCAAGAAGAGGTGGGTTCGCGAACTGCAAGTGGAAAGACCAAAAATAAACAAGCAAAGCAAGCTGCTACAAGTCGTAGGGCAGCAGAAGAAGAAGTGCCCATAGCTGAAGGTGGGGAAACGCAATTGCGCAAGCAGCAACGCAAAAAAGAAGATCGGATTGTCAATCGGATCGTTTTGATCGTAGTCCTTGCTCTGCTCGTCATCGGTGGTGTTTTAGGATTTTCAATGTATCGTTATGTGACATCAGGATTGCAGCCGTTGAATCCAGAAGATACAGAAACGGTGGCGGTTGAGATTCCTAGTGGATCGTCCAACAAAGCAATTGGAGAAATTTTGGAAGAAGACAATATCATTAAAAGTGGTATGATTTTTAACTATTATACGAAATTCAATAATTTAACTGGATTTCAAGCAGGAAATTATCATTTTTCTCCTAGTATGACATTGGATCAAATCTCAAAGATGCTGCAAAATGGCGAAGGCTCGGTCACCTCTGATGCAAAAGTGACGATTCCAGAAGGATTTGATGTTGATCAAATCGGTGATGCTCTAGCGGAAGCAACGAATATCTCGAAAGACGATTTCTTAGCTTTGATGGAAAGCGATGAGTTCTTTGAAAAAATGAAAGAAACCTATCCTGAGCTTTTAGCAAGTGCCGGCGATGCGCAAGGTGTGCGTTACCGACTAGAAGGATACTTGTTCCCAGCAACTTACGACTACTATACAGGGAATACCCTAGAAGAAGTCGTTACCCAAATGGTGGATAAATCAAATTCAGTCTTGTCAAAATATTTCGATCAAATCGCTCAAAAAGAAATGACGGTTCAAGAAGTCCTTACTTTGGCATCACTTGTTGAAAAAGAGGGCAGTAAGCTAGAAGATCGTAAAAATATCGCACAGGTATTCTTCAATCGTTTAGCGATTGATATGCCGCTGCAATCGGATATTTCGATTCTATACGCGTTAGGTGAGCACAAAGAGCTAGTTACTTATGAGGACACTCAAGTTGACTCTCCTTATAATCTCTATGTGCATACTGGCTACGGACCTGGACCATTCAACAATCCAAGTGAAGCAGCGATCCAAGCGGTCTTAGATCCAACACCGAACAACTACTATTATTTCGTTGCTGACATTCAAACCCAAGAAGTTTACTTTGCGGAAACCTATGAACAGCATATGCAATTAGTGGAACAATATGTAAACAATACCTCAAATTAAATTTTCATAGGTTTATAGTTTACATTTAAAAAAAAGCATGGTAATCTTTTGTGGACTCATCGCAAAAGATTACCTTTTGCGATTTATTAGAAGTTACTAAAAGGAGAAAAGAACTATGGTAGAAAAAGTTTACCCAATGACACTTGAAGGAAAAGAAAAGCTAGAACAAGAATTAGAAGAATTGAAAACGGTAAAACGCGGCGAAATCATTGAACGTATCAAGGTAGCCCGCAGTTTTGGCGATTTATCCGAAAACTCAGAGTATGAGTCTGCTAAAGATGAACAAGCGTTTGTCGAAGGCCGAATCACTACTTTAGAAAATATGATTCGTTTTGCAGAGATCATTGATAATGAGGGTGTTGACTCTGATGAAGTTTCCATCGGAAAAACAGTGATTTTTGTTGAGTTGCCTGATGGTGACGAAGAAGAGTACATGATCGTCGGTAGTGCTGAAGCAGATCCGTTTTCTGGTAAAATTTCCAATGATTCACCAATCGCTCGTGCCTTGATTGGGAAAAAAGTCAACGATGAAGTGACGATCTCAACGCCAGGCGGAGATATGCAAGTAAGAATCACAGAAGTAAAGAAAAGCTAATTGCTTGATCACTCGATCAATCTAGTTGACCCTGTTGTTCATTCTCCTTTAGGGAATTTGATCAAACAGGGTCTTTTTTCGGACCAGCGACGGATGGACAAACCATTTTTTTCAGGTATGATAGAGTAGAATTACTAGGAGGAGGAGCTTGAATGAAAAGTCCTTGGCGTTTTTTCTTTATTGTTGAAGCGCTCTTACTGCTTTTTGCGGTATGGCAAATTTTATCTAATCCGCCATTATTATTTTTATTAATACTTGGTGTGACGTGCTTGGTTCTTGTGAACCGAAGTGAGCGCAAGAGCAATTTTAAAAATTTCTTGATGGTCTCAAGTTCCATTGCTATTTTGATCAGTTTGTTAAATAGTCCAGCACTGTGGCTGATGCTGATTTTTGCGATTTTATTTATTGGATTAAAAGGAGTCGAGATTACCGGAATCGACTTAACTAAAAATTCATTCTGGCGCAAAAAACAAATGATTATCGTTGAAACTGAAGAACCCAAAGCTGATCATCCACTGAAACAAAAGCAGCAATGGTTAGGCAATGAACGGATCGGCAGTCAAGTCTATGAATGGGACGATATCAATCTAGATATCTTGACGGGAGACACTTTTATCGATCTAGGCAACACTTTATTGCCTAAAAAAGAAAACGTCGTGATCGTACGAAAAGGCTTTGGCAGAACTCGTATTTTAGTGCCTGCTGGCGTAGCAATCAAATTAGAGCACAGTACTTTTATTGGCTCCGTTATCTTTGAAGGCGAAGAAACGAGCTTGAAAAATGAAAAAGTGACGATCTACAGCCCGGATTATGGCGAAAATAGTCGGCGTTTGAAAATCTTGACGAATACCCTTGTTGGTGATGTTGAGGTGATTCGGGTATGATCGGGAAATTTTCAAGAGGCATGATCGCTTTTTATGCAGGATTAGCAAGTTTTTTCACCATGATTTTGATGCTGTTTTCCTATTTGTATGCCAGTGGGAAAAATAATTGGCTGATAGAAGTCTTTCAAATCAAGCTCTTCTTTATCCCAATCGTCTTTCACTTACTTGTAATATCTGCATTGATTGCGTTAGCTGTCTTTTTACTGATTTCTTTTTTTCGCAACCGTCAATACGGTCCGGTGGAAGAAAAGTTAAGACTGTTAGCCAGCGGCTATATCGATAGCCCTTTATTAGAAACAAAAATCCCCCATGCGTCTGAAAACCATTTGATTGCGAATGTGGATCGTGATATTGCCAGTATCCAATCGAAGATGAAACAGATGTCGATGGAATTACAGCAATTGAATGCGAAACCGCAGTTTGTTGATGGTCAGACGAAAGAAGAGATTTTAGAAGCAGAAAGGCAGCGTCTGGCTCGTGAATTGCACGACTCTGTTTCTCAACAGCTGTTTGCCGCCATGATGATGATGTCTGCACTAAATGAGCAAGCGATTCGAACAGATGCGCCAGAAAGCCAAAAGAAACAGTTAGCTATGGTCACAGACATTATCAATGCTTCGCAATCTGAAATGCGGGCGCTCTTGCTTCATCTACGACCTGTTACTTTGGAAGGGAAGAGTCTAAAGCAAGGAATCGAGCAATTGTTAAAAGAATTAGAGACCAAAATCAAAATTCTCTTGACTTGGGATATTGAAGACTTTACGATGCCTAGTTCGATTGAAGATCAACTCTTTCGTGTGATCCAAGAACTCTTATCTAATACACTGCGTCACGCCAAGGCCAATGAGTTGGAAGTTTACTTGCATCGCATTGATAATAACGTGTTGTTGCGGGTGATCGATGACGGGGTTGGCTTTGATCCACAAGATCAAAAGGCCGGCAGCTATGGTTTGATGAATATCCGAGAACGGGTAAGTGCCGTTGGCGGAACGTTGAAAATTATTAGTTTTAAAAATCAAGGAACCAGTATTGAAATTAAAGTTCCACTGTTGAAGGAGGCATAAGGTATGATTAAAGTGTTGTTAGTTGATGACCATGAAATGGTTCGTCTTGGGGTTTCTTCTTATCTATCGATTCAAGACGATATAGAAGTAATTGGGGAAGCGGAAAATGGTCGAGTCGGGTATGAAAAGGCATTGGAATTACGTCCAGATGTGATTTTGATGGATTTGGTGATGGATGAAATGGATGGGATCGAATCTACGAAATTGATTTTAAATGATTGGCCCGAAGCAAAAATCATTATTGTCACTAGTTTTATTGATGACGAAAAAGTCTATCCTGCTATTGAAGCGGGTGCGGCAGGTTACCTGTTAAAGACGTCTACTGCTCATGAGATTGCGGAAGCCATTCGTGCAACCCAGCGAGGAGAGCGGGTCTTAGAACCCGAAGTCACCACGAAAATGATGGATCGTTTGACGAATCGGACACCGATCCTACATGAAGATTTGACCAATCGGGAACAAGAAGTGTTACTGTTAATCGCCGAAGGAAAGAGCAATCAAGAGATTGCGGATGCACTCTTCATTACGCTGAAAACAGTGAAGACACATGTGTCAAATATCTTATCAAAATTAGAAGTAGAAGATCGTACACAAGCTACGATATATGCTTTTAAACATGGTTTAATAAAATAAAGTCTTAATAATCATACCTCCTCATGGCAAGCAGAGGAGGTTTTTGTTATACTAAATTATGATCTGGTAAAAAAGGAGCGTTTGTGGTGAAGCAAAATTATGCAATAATCGGTCTGGGCCGTTTTGGTGGCAGTATTTGTCGCACGTTGATTGAATCTGGACAAGAAGTACTGGCGATCGATAGCAACGAAGATCGTGTCAATGAGTATATGAATATCGCCACCCATGCGGTGGTCGGCAACGCACAAGATGAGATGACGTTACGCTCATTGGGTATCCGTAACTTTGACCATGTCATTGTTGCGATTGGTGAGGATATTCAAGCTAGTATTTTGGTGACTTTGATGGTCAAAGAAATGGGTGTACCTAATATCTTAGCGAAAGCCCAAAACGAATACCATGCCCGTGTACTGGAAAAACTCGGCGCAGACCGTGTCGTTCATCCCGAACGTGACATGGGGATTCGCATCGCCCATAATCTTGTTTCCAAAAATATCTTAGATTATATTGAACTATCTGACGAATTTTCTCTAGCAGAGATTCGCGTGTCCAATCCACGCTTTTTCAATAAATCCCTGATTGAGCTGAATTTTCGACAAAAGTATGGTCTGACAGTCGTTGCGATTCGTCGGGGACCAGGACAAGTGATCGTTTCGCCTGATGCAGAGGCGATCGTGCGTGAAAATGACAATTTACTCGTGATCGGCAATACAGATGATGTAGATATACTTGATGAACATATGAATGATTAGGAGTGAAGAAAATGAACTTAACAATAAGTCCTGAAGCAATGCAATGGTTTAAAAAAGAATTGGTGGTAGACCAAGGAAGCGGGATTCGTTTTTTCGGAAAAATTTATGGCAAAACACAAGTGCATGACGGATTTTCCGTGGGAATGTCAGTCGATAAACCAGAACGTCCGATCGTCGAACAAACAATTGATGGCTTGCTTTTTTTTATTGATGAAGCAGACGAATGGTTTTTCAAAGGCTATGATCTAACTGTGGACTATGATGAAACGTTAGATGAACCGAAATATGATTTTAGCGAAGATAAAAAATAATGTGGATTCGGTCCCAGCTGACCGATTTCCCACGACTGGCTCTAGGAGATGAAACCGATGTTATCAATTGTTGTACCTTGTTTTAATGAAGAGGCAAGCTTGCCGATTTTCTTTGAAGAAACAGAAAAAGTGAAGAAACACTTAAATATGCCTTTTGAATATATTTTTGTTAATGACGGGTCTTCAGATCAAACTCTGTCTGTTTTAAGAGACTTGTATCACGCCCACCCTGAAAGTGTTCGCTATCTATCTTTTTCGAGAAACTTTGGCAAAGAAGCTGCTCTTTATGCGGGGCTACAAGCTGCTAGAGGCGATTTTGTCACTGTAATGGATGCGGATTTACAAGATCCGCCGTCATTACTACCTGAAATGTTTGCTTTGCTAAGAAGTAAACCAGAGCTTGACTGTGTGGGGACGAGACGTGCCGATAGAAAAGGTGAGCCAAAGATTCGCAGTTTTTTTTCGAACTCGTTCTATAACATCATCAACAAAATTGCCGATACTGAAATGGTAAACGGTGCGCGAGATTTTCGCTTGATGCGCCGCAATATGGTTGATGCAGTTTTACAGCTGTCAGAGTACAATCGCTTTTCAAAAGGGATCTTCAGCTGGGTTGGGTTTGATACAGAATACATCGCCTATGAGAATCGAGAAAGAGTAGCGGGTGAGACGTCCTGGTCATTCTGGAAGCTATTCCAATATTCGATCGATGGCATCGTCAATTTTTCAGATACACCTTTGAATATCGCCTCGTTTATTGGTGCGCTTTCCTGTTTTGGTTCTCTGATTGCTTTGATCTTTATTGTGATAAGAACCTTTATTTTTGGAGATCCGACATCAGGGTGGCCTTCAATGGTCAGTATCTTCTTATTTGTTGGTGGATTGCAATTGCTTTGTTTAGGGATCATCGGCAAGTATATCGGAAAAATTTTCTTAGAGACTAAAAATAGACCCTTGTACTTCTTGAAAGAAACCGAAAAAGACCAAGAAAAACAATGATAAAATAAAAGTGTACAATTTGAAGGGGTTGCCTTCAACTGTACACTTTTTTTGCGGAAAGAATTTGTTAGTATCCCTTATCCAGGTTTATCTCATTTTTAACAAGTTCTTGTTTTGTTAAAAATTGTTGGAAATTCGCTAAGAAAATATCCATAAATGCCTTTTGAAAATGGGGCGTGTGTCCTGAGATATGAGGAGTAATCAACAGGTTTTCGGTATGCCATAGCGGATCATTTTCTGGTAGAGGTTCCTCTTCAAAAACATCTAGTGCGGCAAATGCCAGCTGCTTTTTCTCTAATGCCTTTGTTAATGCGGCAGTATCCACGCTAGGACCGCGACCGACATTATAAAATGAAGCGGAAGGCTTCATTTGTGCAAAAAAGGCTTCATCATACAAATGTGTGGTTTCTTCTGTCAGTGGAAGAATATTGATGATGCAATCGGCGGTTTTTGCGCAAGCGTGTAAGTCAGATAACGCAAACGTTTTTTCAAAATTCGTCACCTCATGGCCGCTTGTATTAATGCCGATCGGATGTACACCAAAAAAGGTTAATGCTTGGGCTAATCTTTGGCCGATTTGTCCCGTACCAACGATCAAAATCTCTTGATCCGATAGCTTTGCATAAGGAATCGTATCCGGTGCCCATTGCTGTTTTCTTTGTTGTTGGATTGCTTGGAAAATCCCGCGGTTTTCCATAAAGAGCAAAGCCAATAAATGGTCTGTAATCGATTCTGCATGGATGCCACTGCCATTTGATAAGAGAATGTCGTATTTTGCAAACTCTTTTAATGGCAAGGTGTCCACACCAGCCGAAATCGCTTGGACCCATTTCAAATTTGTTTTTTCGGTTAACAGGTGTTCGTTCCATGCTGGCTTCCAACCGATAGTGATTTCCACTTGTGACCAATCAATTGCTTGGTCCTTTGAGTACACGAGAAATTGATAGTCTTTTTCCATTTGTTCCACATAAGTGTCGCGAAAGTTGCGAGTGGCTAAGATTATTTTTTTCATTGCCAAGCCTCCTTGTATCTTAAGTGTAGCAAAGAATGAGAAAAAAGCCATGTTCAATGAATTGAACATGGCATAGATCATTTTTTTAATTGTATTTTTGGGGAATCTTTGACACCTTGTGTAAATAAGAATAGGGAACCAAACAAAATAAAGGTTGTAGCATCAAAGGAAGGCAGCGCTAGTTGTACAATAACACTAATGAGTGTAGGCAATGCAGCACAGACAATGAGAATCTTTAAATTTTCGAAAAAGGTATAAGAGAATAGCTTCAATTTCGTATAGATCGTTGCAATAAAGGTTCCCATGATTAAGGTGATCAGTAAGCTGACAAACGTGGGATATAAGGCGACAAAAAAGACAATGATTTTTATCAGCCATGGGATCGCTTGGTTGGATAAGGTTTCTCGAATCGCCTGACCGTTAAGATTGCGCAGTGCTGGTTCACTATAATCAAACTCTAATTGGTTTGAATCGAACATAGACGTTGAGAAACCAGAAGAAGGGATACGAATGACCAGCTGATCTTTTAACAAACCTACTGCGATCACCGAGCCGGTGACATCAGATGCAATATCTGCTGGTGTACGATTGCCATCAGGATCAAAAGTAAAGATGATCGAATCGGTTTGATAGATGAACCCTTGCGTATTGGGAGCGACAGAAAGCTGTCCATTTTCGATCGTGAAATCAGGAATCGTTTCTCCGATTTTTTGTCCATCTGCTTGCACATCACGAAAGACGCCTAAGACATTGATGGTAATTGGCAAAGCCATCATCACGGCTGCACCTAATAGAAAAACGATCACTTTGGAAAACTCTGCTTTTTTGACGAATTTTAGTTCGGGTATTCGAAAAAAAGCAATTTTAAATAGTTGGACGATAGTCATTTGCTGATAAACTCCTTTGTGGTATAACTAGAGTAATTGTAACGAAGGGTTCTTAGGATTACAAGGAATTCACAAAAAAAGAGCCAAATATCTATTGAATAAGTAAATAAAGTAATGAAAGTAGGCATATATATGCAAAAGTTTATTGAATACAAACAAATCTTACAACAAAAAAAACTGTGGGAGCCACTCACGTATTTATTTTTTGGTGGTTTGACCACCGTAGTCAATATTGTCGTCTATCTTATTTTTCGTGAAGGGTTTGGTTTTTATTATCAGACAGCGAATGTGATTTCTTGGATCGCTTCTGTTTTATTCGCTTACTTTACAAATAAGTTATGGGTCTTTGAAGCAAAAACAAAAACGAAGCAAGAGTCTTGGGCGGCATTTGGAAAGTTCATTTTTTTTCGCGTTTTATCATTAGGCTTGGACATGCTCTGTATGTATTTCTTTATCTCAGTTTTAGCTACCGGCGATCTTGTTGCCAAGCTGGTCACCCAAGTCGTTGTTGTTTTGGCAAATTATGTGTTTAGTAAATTTTTGATTTTCAATACGAAAAAAAGTGAGAAAAAGTAAGCATATTTTTTGAACAAAGTCTGATAGTCTGATAATGTTACTTATGTAAACATTATCATTGAGGAGGATTTTTTTTATGACTTACACATTACCAGATTTACCTTACGCATACGATGCATTGGAACCATATATTGATGAAGAAACGATGCATTTGCATCATGATAAACACCACAACACTTATGTAACAAACTTAAATGCAGCGATTGAAAAACATCCTGAATTAGGTGAAAAAACAGTTGAAGAATTATTAGCAGACTTTTCTTCTGTACCTGAAGATATTCAAACAGCGGTTCGCAACAATGGCGGCGGCCATGCTAACCACACATTCTTCTGGGAAATCTTAGGCCCAAATGCCGGTGGCGAACCTACTGGGGCAATCAAAGAGGCAATTGAAGAAACTTTTGGCAGCTTTGAAGACTTTAAAGAAGAATTTAAAACTGCTGCAACTGGACGTTTTGGTTCAGGTTGGGCATGGTTAGTCGTTAAAGACGGTAAACTAGCAATCACTTCAACCGCGAATCAAGATTCACCATTGATGGATGGTCAAACACCTGTATTAGGTTTAGATGTTTGGGAACATGCGTATTACTTGAAATACAAAAATGTTCGTCCAGATTACATCAATGCTTTCTGGAGTGTTGTTAACTGGGACAAAGTAAACGAATATTTCGCAAAAGCTTAAACAAACTATTAGGAAGAAGCCTGACTAAGGGCTTCTTTTTTGTTGATGGAAAGAAATTTCGTTATTGCTAACGCTTACATATTCCGCTATAATGAAATCGACGGAATCGTCGGATTATAATTATTGGAGGCTTTACACACTATGGAACATGGGAAAGTAAAATGGTTCAACAACGAAAAAGGGTTTGGTTTTATTACAGTTGACGGTGGAGATGATGTATTTGTTCACTTCTCTGCCATTCAAGGAGATGGTTTTAAATCGCTTGAAGAAGGACAAGAAGTTGAATTTACGATCGTTGAAGGTGCCCGCGGACCGCAGGCAGCGGAAGTAACCAAAGTCTAAATCAGAACAAAAAAGCTGAGTAACCTCTCAGCTTTTTTAATTTGCTATTTCCTGCCATTTTTGGTATCTTCAATACATTAAAGACTAGAAAACGAAGAGGTACAAGAATGAAACGAGTAATTACTTATGGAACATTTGACTTGTTACACTATGGACATATTAATCTTTTACGTCGTGCAAAAGAGCAAGGCGATTATTTAATCGTGGCACTATCAACGGATGAATTTAATTGGAATGAAAAACAAAAAAAATGCTACTTTTCCTATGAGAAAAGAAAGCAATTATTAGAAGCGATTCGTTATGTTGATTTAGTTATTCCCGAGAAAGAATGGGCACAAAAAGTTTCTGATGTCAAAGAGTATCATGTTGATACCTTTGTTATGGGAGATGATTGGGCAGGAAAATTTGATTTTATTCAAGAAGAAACCGATGCTGAAGTGATTTATCTAGCGAGGACGCCAGAAATATCAACCACTCAAATTAAAAAAGAGTTGAAACTAAATAATTGAACAATTCTAATAGAAAAAGCATCTTTTACAGATGTTTTTTTTATTGAAACCAACTCCAAGAACTTAAGAATTTATTACTAGTTTTTCATTGATTATTTGTTCAGAACTCAAAATATGGTATGATGTTTTGTGAGTTGACTTGATCAATTAGAAATTCTATGAGAATGGATGAAGAAAGTGGAAAAAGAAATCAAAGTCCGTGCAACTTTAGTGACGAAAGAATACGACTTATATAAAAAGAAAGCTGATAAAGTAAAAGCGCTATTCAAGTTCTATCATCGCAATGTTCCCCGATTTTGGGCATTAAAAGGAGTCAGCTTCGATGTGAAAGCTGGTGAATCAGTGGGGATAATTGGGATCAATGGCTCTGGAAAATCAACTTTATCGAACGTAATCAGTGGCATCATTCCACCGACATCCGGTACGATGGAAGTAAATGGTGATACCTCAATCATCGCAATCGGTGCCGGGTTAAAATATCAGCTGACAGGGTTAGAAAATATTCGGCTTAAAGCATTGATGTCTGGAATGACTAATAAAGAAATTGATGAAAAAATGCCTGAGATCGTAGCCTTTGCTGATTTAGGTGACTTTATCAATCAACCCGTTAAAAGCTATTCCAGTGGGATGAAATCACGATTAGGCTTTGCTATTGCGGTTCATAATGATCCAGATATTTTAGTCATTGATGAGGCGTTATCTGTCGGAGACGAAACGTTTTATCAAAAATGTGTGGATAAGATCATGGAATTTAAAGAAGCAGGAAAAACGATCTTTTTTGTTAGTCATGCTTTAGGACAGGTAGAAAAACTTTGTGACCGAACGATTTGGATGCACTATGGTGATTTACGGATGTTTGGTCCTACTGAAGAAGTAATGTCTGAATACCGCAAATTTATCGATTGGTTCAAAAAACAACCAAAGAAAGAGCAAAAAGCCTATCAAGATAACTATAAAGAAGAACAAAAAGCATTTAACTTGGACAAACTAGCAGAAAAAAGCCGTGAAGATCATTTTTTGCAACAACAAAATCTTTCCGACCAAATGATTCAAAAAAACTTGAAGCGCACGCCATTAGGAGAAAAAATGAGCTGGCCGACAAAAGGGATCTTAGGTTTGGTCGTAGTCGCAACGATATTCTGTTCGCTGGTTTCTTTTAGTGGGCGTTCGATTACTTACGCAATTAAAAATCCTGTTGAAACGATTAGTCAAGTTTTCAAATAAAGAAGATGTTTCTTTGTTTAGTTCAAATAGAAAAGGAAGAAGTTTGTGAAAGAGATTGCTGCAGTTATAAAAGAACAATTTAAACATGCGGGAATTATATTCCGGATGTCTCGATACGAAGATAAGGCTACTTATCAGAGCCATTATTTGGGATTAGCTTGGCAAATATTAAACCCTGCGATTCAAATCGGTATTTATTATTTAGTTTTCGGATTAGGAGTGAACGGGAATAGAAAAGTTGATGGCGTTCCTTTTATTATTTGGATGCTGATTGGGATCACGGCATGGTTTTATATTAATGCATCTGTGTTAGGTGCCTCCAACAGTATTCATCGACAAGTAGGAATGGTAGCGAAAATGAAGTTCCCAGTAAGCATTTTACCATCGATCAATATTATAAGTAATCTGTCATCGTACATCCCTATGGTGGCAATAGTGATAGGTTCGTTATTCATAGCGGGTGTAACACCAAGCATCTATTGGTTACAATTTATTTATTACTTTTTTGCGATGGTCATCTTCTTATTTGCATTTGGCCTTTTGAATGCAACCATAACGGTACTGATTCGTGACTATCACATTTTTCTGCAGTCTGTTTTGAGATTATTATTTTATGTTTCTGGTCCAATATGGGATATTAATAATCGAAACATGCCTGTTTGGTTGATTAAAATCCTTCGCTTAAACCCATTTTACTATTTAATCGAAGGATTTCGGGATGCTTTCCTTTCTCGAGCATGGGTTTGGGAAAAAACGACCTACACACTTATATTCTGGTGTCTAACTTTGATGCTTCTTATTTTAGGAAGCCATTTGCATATGAAGTTCCGTGCTCGTTTTGTTGATTACATTTAAAAATGATGTTTTGACGTGTGCTCTCTAACTTAGAGAGCGCACTTTATTTGTGTGTAATTTTTTCTTTATTTCAAATAAGTTACGGAAGCGTTACGGATGAAAGTTATTCTTGATAGCGGTTGCTGAACGTTGTATTTTGTGGGAAAATTTACTCGATAAGTGATTTTTTATTGGCGAGGTGCAGGATGCGGAGTTATCAAAAAGTAATAGTCAGTATTTTAGTCGTGTTAGTAGTTGGAATCATTGGGTTAACGATTTATGGCATGCAGATCTATCAAGAGACGAATGCTACATTCAACCAAATCTCAAAGTCTGTTGATCGTAAAACAGACAAACGAGAAACAGCGATCAGCATTGAAGAGCGCGATCCATTTTCCATTCTGTTAATGGGGATTGATACAGGGGCGTTGGGACGAACCGAGCAAGGCCGTTCAGATAGCATGATGGTGGTAACGGTCAATCCTGAGAAAAAGCAGTCAACGATCGTTAGTCTTGACCGTGATATCTATACGCAAATCGTTGGCTTTAATACGATCGATAAGTTGAATCATGCCTATGCTTTCGGTGGTGAAGCGATGGCAATGGATTCAGTTGAAAATCTTTTAGACATTCCTATCGACCATTATGTGACGATCAATATGCAAGGGATGCGGGATTTGATTGATGCAGTAGGTGGTATCGAAGTGACAAATACCATCGATTTTACGTTAGAAGGTGTCCATGTCCCTAAAGGACAAATCACTTTAGATGGGAAAACAGGCTTGGCCTACGCAAGAATGCGTAAACAAGATCCAGAGGGAGATATAGGACGACAAAGAAGGCAAAGAGAAGTGGTGACGAAAATCCTTCAAAAAGTCATGAGCTTGGAGGGAATAGGAAATTACCGCAACATCCTTAAAGCGGTTGAAAAAAATTCGAAGACGGATCTTACCTGGAATGAGATGATGGATATCGGCACGAATTACATGCCTGCTTTTACGACCATCGAGCAAGAGCAGCTACAAGGGGAAGGACAACTGATTGGTGGGGTATATTATCAGCTATTAGGCACGAATCAGTTGTTGCATACGCAAAATTTGTTAAAGGAGCAGTTGCAACTTCCGACGAACGAGGGGTTGACCCATGGCGATGAATATACTAACGGATCGCCTAATTATCAGTTATACGACGACAGTTTGACCTTCTCAGAAGAAAATTCAACAACTGGGGAGTAGCTAGTTTCTTTAGAAGCCTAAAAAGCAGGGTGACCGAAAGTCCTCCTGCTTTTAGTTTTCCACAATAACATCAATCAATTTCTTGTTTCACGAAATCAACAAATGAAAAAACATAAGAAAGCTTAAAAAAACAATTTTTTCATGAAAGAGTGAAAATGAAACATTCTATCTGTGAAACATTCAGGCAGATATCGTTGAGTTTTTATAGTTTTTTCTAAGGATTAATGGATATTTTTTGTTTTTTCTGTTTCAGATCGAATTTTTTGGTAAAATAGGACAGTAGTCATTATAGATTGGAAGGATAGATGAGATGAAGAATTTGAAAGATAAAGTTGTCCAAGGGATACGTAAGGGGCCAGAAGAACCAAAGGCCAAATCGTATCGCAAATCTCATGTTCCATTTCGATTGAACTTTTTGTTTTTTATTATATTTGCTTTGTTTGTATCATTGATTGTCCAATTAGGCTATCTACAGATCGTCAATGGCGAAAATATTGAGCAGCAATTGAAAGCTTCATCTGTAGTGGAAGTAAAAGGAAGTGCCCCTCGGGGGATGATTTACGATGCTTCTGGGAAAGCTTTAGTGGAAAATCAAGCCAATGCAGCAATCACTTTTACCCGGGGAAACAAAATGACCGCTCAAGATCTTTTAGAAACAGCCAAAAAATTGAGCGAGTTGATCGAAATGCCAGTCGACAAAAACTTGTCTGATCGAGATCTTAAGGACTTTTGGTTGGCAGATGAAGACAATCTTGAAAAAGCAACTGAACGATTGAGTGATGAAGAGCGTTCTTTAGGTACTTCTGAACAATATACGGCAACCGTTGAGAAAGTGACTGAAGAAGAAATCAACTTCTCCGATGCCGAATTAGAAGCAGCCACGATTTTCAAGCGGATGAACAGCGCACAATCCTTGAGTACGGTCTTTATAAAGACGTCGGATGTGTCTGACCAAGAATTGGCAGTTGTTGCTGAAAACATGGTCGATTTACCAGGAATCTCCACCGGGACCGATTGGACACGAAAGATCGTTGAAGGAAGTTCTCTGGCTAGTTTGATCGGAACGGTGACTAGTGAAGAACAAGGAATACCTGAAGAAGTTCTAGACGAATTCTTAGAAAAAGGTTACGCACGTAATGATCGCGTTGGCCGTAGTTATTTGGAACAACAATATGAAGAAGTTTTACAAGGAACAAAATCCATCTCTGAAATATCGCTTGACAACAACAACAATATTGAAAGTCAAAAAGAAACCTTTGCAGGTGCAAAGGGGGATAATCTGGTTTTAACACTCGATGCTGAATTTCAAGCGAAAGTTGACAAGATTTTGCAAGACAATTTTCAAAAACTGATTGATTCTGGTGCTGCAGAGTATTCCCCAGGGGTATACGCAGTGGCGTTAAATCCGAAAACCGGCGGTGTCCTTTCCATGTCCGGGTATCATCATGACACGGGATCAAATGAAATGCAGGAAAATGCCATTGGTACCTTTATTAATTCCTTTGTACCAGGGTCCGTCGTCAAAGCAGGGACCTTGGCTGCCGGTTGGGAAAATGGCGTCTTAAACGGCAACGAAGTGCTGCTGGATCAACCAATCAGAATCGGCTCCGATGTAAAAGCTTCTATTTTCAACCCAACTGGGGCAAATAATCGCAATCTTTCTGCAGAGCAGTCGTTAGAAGTTTCTTCTAACTCCTATATGATGCAAGTCGCTTTACGTTTGATGGGCATCAATTATCAGTCAGGCATCTCGATTCCAACAGTGGATCGTCAAGGGGATGTCTACGAAAAACTCCGTTCCTCTTTTGCCTCTTTTGGTATGGGAACTGAAACAGGGATCGATTTACCAGGAGAAGCAACTGGTATCAGCACATCCATTGAGAACATGGACCCTGTCAGTGATGGCGGAAAGATCCTCGACTTGGCATTCGGCCAGTTTGATACTTATACGACACTGCAACTGGCACAATATGCAGCAACTGTTGCGAATGGTGGCAAAAGATTGCAGCCTCACATCGTTGACGGAATCTACGACAATGATGAAACAGGCGGACTAGGTTCGCTGATTGAGGACATCGAACCAACGGTATTGAACGAGGTTGGTTTATCAGATGCGCAAATGCAAATTATCCAAAATGGCTTTTACGATGCGGTTCACGGAACGGATGCTTGGGCAACTGCCAAAGGCTTGGCTTCTGCGAAAATGGAAGTCTCTGCCAAAACAGGTACTGCCGAAACACCCATCGTGGATAGTAATGGCAATACCATCAGCTTAGTTAACTTAAACATCGTTGCCTACGGTCCAAGCAGTGATGCGGATATTGCGATTGCGATCGTGATGCCTCAATTAAAAGGAGACACCGATACGCATCCTAATATTCAAATCGCGAAAGAGATCATGGATGCTTATTACGACTTGTATATGAAATAAACAAAAATCGCAGTGAAAGCTGCGGTTTTTTTAGTTTATAAGAATGCGGATAGAAAACCATCTTTTAGTGAGAAAGACTTGCTATTTTTGAATGATTGGCTTAGAATACTAGCGGTCAAGAGATAATTTTGATTTATACGATAAATAAAAAGATAAATTGATAATAAAAGGGGCCCAAAGCACAATCATGAACAAGGAATGTTTAAGCAAACAAGAACTGATGAAACAGTTGGGACAATTTACACCAGCTGAAAAAAAAGAGATTCGTGAGTACTTGCAACGGAAAAATCCATTGCTTTTTCGTAAATTTGAGCGAATGAAACACGATCTTTACCGCTTGGAATCACGGCGTGTCCAATGCGAAATTGAAAATAACGAAAAGGAGTTAGGTCTTCTAAACGATAAGATCCTTTTGAAAAAAGAAGATTTTCTTGAGCTGTTATTAGCTATTCGAAAGAAAAGAGGGTAATGGATGGAATTTATTGAACTCGTCATTATCATTGCAATTCTCGTCACGTTATCAAATGTGGCGAGCAAAATATTACCCTCGGTACCGATCTTTTTTATTCAAATCATCTTAGGGATTTTACTAGGTTTAACAGAAATGGGACAGGAAATCGCTTTTGAACCAGAAATGTTTTTAGTAATGATCATTGGACCATTGCTGTTTCGTGAAGGAGAACGAGCAGATGTAGCTGAAATCCTCAAAAACAGCAAGATCGTGTTGTTTTTGGCTTTTGGCGGCGTTTTAATGACACTGTTTGCTGTCGGCGGAACGCTCCATTGGTTGATGCCCACGATTCCTCTGGCTGCTTGTTTCGCTTTTGGTGCTGCGTTAGGACCAACTGATGCAGTGGCAGTCTCCTCATTAGCAAAACGTTTGAAAATTTCCAAAAACATTATGCACATTCTGGAAGGCGAGGGCTTACTGAACGATGCTTCAGGGGTTACCGCATTGCAGTTTGCTATCGTAGCTTTGACCACCGGGAGCTTTTCAGCAGCCAACGCAGGGTTCCAGCTCCTATTCTCTAGTATCGGCGGCGGGCTTGTCGGTTACTTAATCGTGTGGCTGAAACGCCGAATTTTGCGCTTTATTGAAAAAATCTCGGCACAAGATGTCACAGTATACTTATTGATCGAACTGCTCTTGCCATTTGCTGCCTATTTGCTGGCCGAAATGATCGGGGTCTCAGGGATCATCGCAGCCGTTGTGGCAGGTGTAGCCCAAGCCCAAAGAAAACGACGGATTTCGTTGTTTGATGCAGAGCTGGCGAACATTTCAGAAAGTACTTGGTCGACCATTGTCTTTACATTGAATGCATTGGTGTTTCTTTTTCTAGGAATCGAGTTGTCACAAGTATTTTCACCAATCTGGGAGAGCAATAATTATGCAAACTGGCATCTAGTGATTACGATTTTGGTGATCACGGCGGTGATCTTCCTTGTTCGTTTTCTCTTTTTGTTGTTTTACTATTGGTTTTTACAGTCAAAAAAACAAGTATCAATGAATCAAGTCGCCCTGTTAACTTTTGGCGGAGTCAAGGGAACAGTCAGTTTGGCAGCCATCTTTATTTTGCCTGTGATGGTGCATGATGCACCTTTTCATGAAAGAGGCTTGCTTCTGTTTTTGACCGCTTGTGTGATCTTACTGACATTGATCATCAGCGTGATGGTCTTGCCATACTTGGCAGATGGGGAAGCTGCCGAAAGCGTCGACTTCAATCACTTGCTGATCTTAGAAGACGTCATCGAACAATTGGAAGCAGAAGAAAAGCAAGAACTCTCGGATAAAGGCCGTTTAGCGATCGATGCTGTCATCAATTCCTATGAAAATCGACGCTGGGAATTGTATCGCAATAGTTTAACTGATTCGGAAAAACAAGAAATCCAAGAAATTCAAGGATTGATCCTATCGATCGAACAAGACGGCTTGGATGAAGCTTATCGAAATGGGAAAGTCAGCTTAAATGGCTACCGTTTTTATTCACGGTTTATTTCTCAGCAACAGCATTCCCTCGCAAAACAAATTCTCTCATTCTTTAGTTTTTGGCTCTTTTTTATTCAGCGTTTTATCCGTATTTTGATTCATCCTCGCTTGTTTTTACAGCGACAGCAGCAGCTAAAAGCTGCCTTGAAGCAACGAGACATTTCTGAAGTACAAAAAATCTACTTAAAAAACAGTGAATATATTTTTCACAGTTTGAGTAATTTAGAAGATGTCTATGATTCCTCGCTGATCAATTTCTTTATTCGTCAACGAGAAATGAGCATCAAACGGTTTGAACACAGCAATTTCATTGAAACGATCATGATCGAGCAAGACCCGATTTTTGTTAAGAAAGTCCTTTGGGGCTATTACCTTGAGCGCAAAACGATCGATGAATATGAAGTGGCTGAGAAAATCTCAACGATTTCGGCAAATGAATACCGACGCAATGTCAATCTGTTAGAATCGTATGCGATGTCTCGAGCAGAAGAACAGCCGAAGCAGCGAATGTTTCGCCGATAATACGTCTCAAGAGGCGCACAACTTAAGGCACGTTTTATGGAGTGTCTTCGTCAGGTTATTCCTAAAAGATGATCAACATCGATGATCAGAAGGAGTAGACTGACGAAGGCATTCTTTTTTACAAAAATTGATTTTTTTCTCTCATCGTTTCCGCTGATGAAATGTGGTACAATGAGCGAAGAAAAAACTCAGGAGGGATTCTGTGAAAGAATTAAAAGTAAGTGAATTAACCAAAACATATGGTGAAAAAACACTGTTTGATCAGCTTTCTTTTCTGATACATGAAAAAGATCGAATCGGTTTGATCGGTGTCAATGGCACGGGTAAATCGAGTTTGTTACGGATCTTGGCCGGTTTGGATCGCGGAGATGGCGATCGCCAAACGGTATTTGCCGCCCAAGATTATCGCATCGGTTTCTTGACTCAAGACAATCAGTTACAAGAAGAATTATCTGTTGTAGATGCTGTTTTTCAAGGCACCAGTCCGCTGATTCGCGTTGTTCGTGACTATGAAAAAGCGCTGATTGCCTTAGAGAATAATGGCTTGGATCAACAAACGCAACGGAATTATCAGTTGGCAGAAGAAGCGATGAATAAAGCCGATGCTTGGAATACAGATACAACTGCCAAGATCATTTTACAAAAACTTGGGATCAATGAGTTAGAAAAAAAGGTCAGTGAGTTATCTGGAGGTCAAAAGAAACGAGTGGCTATGGCTCAAGTATTGATCGATGAACCAGACTTGTTGTTATTGGATGAACCGACTAACCACTTAGATTATGATGCGATCCAATGGTTGGAAGGCTATCTAAAAAATTATCGGGGTGCGTTACTGATGGTGACCCACGATCGCTACTTTTTGGATCGAGTCGTTAATCGGATCTTTGAATTGTCTTTTGGCAAGCTACATGAATATCAGGGCAATTACGAGACGTATCTTCATGCTCGAGCAGAAAGAGAACGTGTGGAGGAGACGCAAGAAGACAAGCGCAAGCAGTTGTACAAACATGAGTTGGCTTGGATTCGCACTGGAGCGAAGGCTCGTACAACGAAACAACAGGCACGGATCGATCGTTTCGATGATTTAAAAGAAAACCTACATCAAGTAAAACGAAACGGCGAAGTGGCCATTGATGTTGCTACGACACGCTTAGGCAAACAAGTCTTAGAGCTAAAAGATGCGAGTTATCAGATTGAAAACAAAACGATTTTGTCTCACTTTGATTTGTTGATTCAATCAAGAGAACGCTTAGGGATCACAGGAGAAAACGGTGCGGGCAAATCAACGTTGCTCAATATTTTAGCTGGTCGCCTGCCTTTAGAAGAAGGGGAGCGTACGATGGGCGTGACTGTGAAAATGGCTTATTATACGCAAACGATTGAAGCGATGAACCCTGATCAGCGAATGATTGCTTATTTGCAAGAAGCAGCCGAGGAAGTGCAAAAAGTGGATGGCTCCCAAGTCAGTGTCGCCGAAATGCTGGAACAGTTTTTATTTCCGCGATCCATGCATGGCACCAAGATCGGCAAGCTGTCTGGCGGGGAAAAACGACGACTATTTTTACTCAAGCTATTGATTGGACAGCCAAATGTTCTCTTGTTAGATGAACCGACTAACGATTTGGATATTGATACCTTGACGATTTTGGAAAGTTATTTGGAAACATTTCCAGGTGCAGTCATCACTGTTTCTCATGACCGCTACTTTTTAGATAAAGTTGCCCAAAAATTGCTGATCTTCGAAGGAAATGGCAGAATTACGTCCTACTTTGGTTCCATCAATGAATATCTAGCAGCCAATACCAATAAAGCTAGTTCGAGCGTACTAGAGCCAAAAGAAACAAAAACCGATTCACTTTCTGCTGAAAGTGAGGCGTCTGCTGCAGCGCCTGTCAAAAAGAAACTGAGTTATATGGAACAAAAAGAGTGGGCGACGATTGAAGATGATATCGCGGCATTAGAAGAAAAAGCAGCCGCTTTGACCGAAGAAATGAATCATCAAGGCGCGGACTTTACTAAGCTGCAAAAATTACAGCAAGAAATCAGCGAGGTTGAAACGCAACTGGCAGAAAAAATGGATCGTTGGGAATATTTGAGCGAATTTGTGTAGAGTAAAGGAGAGAACGATGGAACAAGCATATTTAGATCTAGGAAGAAAAATATTAGCAGAAGGCAATGATAAAAGTGATCGTACAGGAACGGGAACACGCAGTGTCTTTGGTCATCAAATGCGTTTTGATCTGTCCCAAGGCTTTCCTTTGCTGACAACAAAAAGAGTTCCTTTTGGCTTGATCAAGAGCGAATTATTGTGGTTTCTAAAGGGAGATACCAATATCCGCTACCTGCTGGAACATAATAACCACATTTGGGATGAATGGGCGTTTGAACGCTATATTAAAAGTGATGCTTATACAGGTCCTGATATGACAGACTTTGGTCGCCGTTCATTAGTGGATGAAGCTTTCAATGAACAGTATCAACATGAGTTGAAACTATTTTGTGAAAAAATCTTAGCCGATGATGCTTTCGCTGAAACTTTCGGCGATTTGGGCCATGTATATGGGTATCAATGGCGGCATTGGGAAAAAAGTACCGGCGGGTTTATCGATCAAATCAAAGAAGTGATCGACATGATCAAAACGACGCCGGATTCTCGCCGTCTGATCGTCTCCGCATGGAATCCTGAAGATGTACCGACGATGGCGTTGCCACCTTGTCACACAATGTTTCAATTTTATGTTCATGAGGGTCGCTTAAGCTGTCAGCTGTATCAACGCAGTGCCGATGTCTTTTTAGGCGTTCCCTTCAATATTGCTAGTTATGCGCTATTAACGCACCTGATTGCTCATGAAACTGGATTAGAAGTCGGGGATTTTGTCCATACATTAGGCGATGCTCATCTATACAGCAATCATATGGAACAGATGAAGGAACAGTTGACTCGTTCGGTACGTCCTGCGCCAACCTTACAGTTAAATCCTGAAAAACAGTCGATTTTCGATTTTGAAATGGAAGATATTACCTTGGCAGGGTATGATCCGCATCCAACGATCAAAGCACCGATCGCAGTTTAAGTGGTTGTTTGGGTTTCATTTCATAAAGAAAGGAATGAGGCGTAATGGTAAATACCCACAAGCGAGGCTTTGCGGCGACCTTTCATCAGAGACATGCTGGATCGATTACTGTAGCGCTCATTGAGCAAGTCATCGATTTCTTGCATCAGCACTATGATGCAGTTTGGCTATCCGTATCCGAAGAAACAGTGCCAGAGCTAAAGGAAGCCATTCGATCAAATCAGCAGTGTACTGCCATTTTTATACCAGCAAAAGGAGCAGCGGATGCCCGCAGAAGGCTTGTTTTTGCTGCCCAGCACCACCTGCCAGCTTTGGATTCGCTGCATATTTGTGATTTTGATCGCGTGGTGACGTGGATGAAGACCTATCCCGAAGAACTAGTTGCTATAAGCAAAAAGCCTTTACCTGCGAATACGTATTGTATCCTTGGACGAACTGCAAGGGCATTTGCGAGTCATCCGCAAACGTGGCAAAGAACGGAGCGCTTGATCAACGAGATCGCTGCTGACTTCTTTCAAATAGAAGAAGTTGATATCGCAGCTGGTAGTGCTCTCTTTCCAATCTCCCTGATACCGACCTTGCTGAAAAACAACAACGCGCATTTAAACGATGGGGAATGGCCGCGAAATGTCCAAAGAAGCGGTGGCACAATTGTTTACCAAGCCTGTGATGGCTTGCGCTTTGAGGAGCGCAACAAAGATCCATTTGAGCATGAATCAGCTTTTCAGCTGATGCAGCGGCTGCAGGTTGCTGCTATTATTTCGGAGTCATTTTATACAGAAGGGATGTAATTTTTATGTTGATCGCACTTTGGGCACAAGATCAAAAAGGGTTGATCGGAGCGGATGGTACACTGCCGTGGCATTTGCCGAATGATTTGAAATTTTTTAAAGAGCAAACTATCAATAATACGATTATAATGGGGCGCAAAACCTTTGAAGGCATGGGAAAAAGATTACTGCCACAGCGTACGACGATCGTTTTGACGAGTGATCGGGATTATCAAGCCAACGGCGCCTTAGTGATGCATGACCGTGAGGAAATTTTGGCGTATGTGAAGCAGCAAGAGCATCCCGTTTTTTTAACTGGTGGAGCAGGTGTTTTTGAAGCGATGATTGACGATTGCGATCAATTGTACCGTACAGTGATCGCTGCGCAATTTAACGGAGATGTGTATTTCCCAGAGATTGATTGGATGCAATGGAAACTTGATCATGTGATCGATGGGATCGTCGATGAAAAGAACCATTATCCCCATCAATTTGAATTTTATCGTAGAAAATAAAAGAACAGGAAGCTTTCTGCAGCGAAAGTTTCCTGTTCTTTTTTTATAAGCAGTGCTTCATTTTTAGGTATACAACAAGACGGAAAAGTACATCAGTCCAGCACCTAACATAACGAATAAGTGCCAAACCACATGCATGAACCGAACGGATTTTAAACTATAGAATAGCGCACCTACAGTATAAGAAACACCACCGCTTGCTAGTAAAAATGTTCCCCAGTAGCCTAAATGTTCGATCAGAGGTTTAAAGGCAATAACACATAACCAGCCCATGATGATGTAGATCAGAGTGGAGATTTTTGAGACGGTCTCTTTTTTATGAAGAGTCAGTGACTTATAAACGATGCCGCTAATTGCTAGTAGCCAAATCAAGACAAAGAGTGACCAGCCAAGCCAGCCTTGGATACTAAGCAAGCAAAAAGGTGTATAACTTCCAGCGATCAGCAAGAAAATGGAGGCATGATCAAAGACTTGGAAGACCTTTTTTGCTTTGGTAAAAATCAAACTGTGAAATAAGGTAGAAAAGAGGAAGAGCAAAATCATCATCGACCCATAAATGGCATAGGAAACGATGTGGATAGGTGATCCTAGATTTGCCCCCTTGATTAAGAGGATGACCAGTCCTGCAATACTCAGTCCTAATCCGATCCCGTGGGTTACTGCATTTAATACTTCATTGACGATCAAATATCTGCGACTAAACTTCATGTGCTGCATTCGGCACCGTCCTTTCGAATCGAAATTAGATGAAAAAAAATTTTCTCTCTGTTATACTTAGTATAAATGGTCTGTGGTTATTTTACCACGAAAAAAGACTTGATTTAAAGAGAGAGTGAATATATGATGGCAAATCTTAAAATTGTGACAGATTCTTCCAGTACGATGGAACCAAGTGTCCGTGATGCTTTGGCTATCCATGTCGTGCCTTTATCTGTAATGATCGATGGTGTCGTTTATCCAGATGATGAAACGCTGCCGGGAGAAAAATTTATGCAAATGATGGCGCAAGCCAAAGAATTACCTAAAACTAGTCAGCCGCCGATTGGTCATTTTGTAGAACTGTATGACGAATTAGGCAAAGATGGCAGTGAAATACTATCGATCCATATGACCAAAGGTCTTAGTGGAACTGTGGAAGCGGCTCGTCAAGCCAGTCATTTATCAAAAGCGAAAGTCACCGTGATCGATAGCGACACGACAGACCAAGCGTTGGCTTTTCAAGTGATTCGGGCAGCAGAATTGGCTAAAGCCGGTAAGACACTAAAAGAAGTTTTACCAGAAGTGGATCTGGTGCGTGAGCATACGAAATTATTTATCGGCGTTTCAACGTTAGAAAACTTAGTAAAAGGTGGGCGCATCAGTCGTGCCAAAGGTCTTTTATCGAGCTTACTGAACATGAAAGTGATCATGGATTTTGATCATTCAGAACTGATTCCAGTCGTCAAAGGACGCGGCGTCAAGACGTTCAATAAATGGTTTGAGGAATTAAAAGCAGAATTGAAGAATATGCCAAAAGTGACGAAAATTGGTATTTCTCATGCAGAAGGGTTAGAAATCACGGAACGTTTCCAAAAAGAACTAGCAGAATTGTTTCCTGACTTGGAGATCCCATTGCTTCACACAACACCGATCATCGCCACTCATACAGGTAGAGGTGCGTTTGCGATCACTTACAGTACGGAATAAAAAAGGTGCTTCCTTTCAGCGATTCGTTTGACGACGAATCGCTTTTTGGTGTATGAAAAGCTGAAAGGAAGAAAAAGCAGAATGAAGCTGCGATTCTTTGTCTATTCAGAGAGTAGGGAGCTGTTTTCTTTCTTAAGTTTGAAGGATTGCGACTAGGAATTTTATGAGAATTTTGTTAAAATAGCAAAGATTACAAAGGAGTTTGAATACCTGTGAAATGGAAGAAATTAGTAACTTATTTGATCGTTGTGGGACTGATAGCCGTTGGAACGGGTGTACTGTTTCATTTAGCTGTTCCCAAAGCGCAACCACTGCTGACCCCTGTGGATAAGCTAGCAGCCAATGATTCGAAAAAATCCGCCATTGAATACCTCGCACTTGGGGATTCATTGACAGAGGGTGTTGGGGATGAAACAGCTCGGGGCGGCTTTGTGCCTATTTTGGCAGGAGATCTAGAGGACCGCTATGATCTGAGCAATTTAGTAACCAAAAATTATGGGGTCGCTGGTGAACGAAGCGACCAGATTTTAAAACGAGTCAAAAATGATGAAGACTTGCGCCAAGACCTTAGTCAAGCGGACCTGATTACTTTGACCGTCGGCGGAAATGACGTCTTAAAAGTGATCCAAAGCAATTTCTTCGGTCTGAGTATCGAGACGTTTACGGAACCGATGGCAGAATATAATGAACGCTTAAAAGATTTATTCGCTCAAATCCGTGAACTAAATAGCGATGCCCCAATCTACGTTTTGGGTATTTACAATCCATTTTATCTGAACTTTCCAGAGATCACCGACATGCAGACGATCATTGATAACTGGAATAAACAGACGGAAACGTTCGTCAATCAGCAAGAAAATGCCTTTTTTATTCCTATCAACGATTTGCTCTATAAAGGGTTGAGTGATGAGGTCGGTATTGCGGATACAGAAGAAGACGCAACTGAGGAAACAACACAAACAACCGATACTGGAAGTTTACCTGAGTCATCGGCGCCAAATGCTGATGAGACACAAAGCAGCACGTCGGCGACTACCGACTCATCGCAAGCTGTCGGGAATAATATCACCAACAATGTTTTGTATGAAGGCGACCGCTTCCATCCCAATAATCTTGGGTATCAACTGATGGCGAATGCCGTTCGCGATGAAGTGATCAAAACACAAAACTATTGGTTGCTAGAGGAGGAAGCAAAATGAAACCAAGCGAATCAAAGAAGCAGCCGGAAAAAACAGCTGCAAGCACTAAAAAATCGATCAACTACTGGAAAATTGCTTTTCTAGTTCTGGTCGGCATCCTTTTGGGGACAACGGTTTTCTTTGCTTCAAGAATTTTTCAGCAGCGAGAAACTGGCTTAAATGAAAGTGCTGAACTTGTTCAACGGGAGGGCAGTCCTGTTCTGACCGTTAACAGCAACAAAAGCCAAGTCAATCAATTGATTGATTTTTATCTATCTGATTTTCAAAAGGATCAAGAGGTAAAATATAATTTTGAGCTGAGAAACGAAGCACTCTTAACAGGCGAGTTTCAAGTATTAGGGTTTCCTATCACGTTTTATCTCTATTTTGATCCTTATGTGACAGAAGAAGGCAATGTCCAATTAAAAGCCAAAAGTTTATCGATTGGCACCTTGGATTTGCCCACCAGTGAAGTAATGAAAATGATCAAACGTAGTTTTAAATTTCCTGAATGGATCGATGTCAATGCTGATGAACAAATTATACTGATACGATTGGATCAATTCCGCATGCAAAACGGATTGTTCATCAAGGCAAACAAAATCAATCTTGTAGATGATGAAATTCAAATGAGCTTATATTTACCAGCTGAAACGGAGGATGAATAATGGAACGAGCAATTTTTGCAGGTGGGTGTTTCTGGTGTATGATCCAGCCCTTTGATGAACTCGAAGGGGTGCATTCGATTTTTTCTGGCTATACCGCAGGACATACCGAAAATCCAACCTATGAAGAAGTCAAAAGCCATCAAACAGGGCATACTGAAGCAGTAGAAATCATTTTCGACCCAGAAAAAATCAGTTATGAGGATCTCTTGACGATTTATTGGCAGCAAACAGATCCAACGGATGCTTTTGGCCAATTTGAAGATCGCGGCGACAATTATCGTCCAGTTATCTTCTATTTTAACGAAGAGCAGCGAAAAAAAGCCGAAGCCAGCAAAGCAGCACTTCAGGCTTCCGGTCGCTTTACCGATCCGATCGTGACTACGATCGAACCAGCGCAACCCTTTTATATTGCGGAAGAAGAACATCAAGAGTACTACAAAAAGAATCCTGAAAATTTTGCTCGCAATCATGCCCGTCGAGCAGCCTTTTTAGAAGATCATTGGGAGCAAGAACATGCGTAAAAGTTTTTATAGCTATTTAATGGCAGTCAAAGGTCCGAGTCATACAGATGAGGCTCAGATCTTTGCCACTCATGCGAGTCATGATATTCAGTTTCCAAAGCACAGTGATGATTATGATGAAGTCTCTTCTTATCTGGAACTAAACGTTGATTATTTGCCATCCATGGATATTTTTGATCGTATCTGGGCAGAGTATCTCGAAAATAACAAATAAAAACGTTCTTCGTTTTGCCTGCATAAATGCTCAGAACGAAGTTGTTTTTTCTCAGAGAGGTGTTGTGAATGAAAAATGTAACGACAAGCCGATATATCGTTTCTCTTGTCTGTGTCGCGATTTTGTCGGGAGGCGGTGTCTACTTATGGCAAACAGCCCAGCAAAATCAGCAGACGACACAGCCGGCGACAGAAACGACGACAGAAGCCAGCGGGATGGAGAAAATCCAGTCGTTGTATGACCAGATCCTTGCGAATTATTACCAAGAAGTCGATGAGGATGCATTGATTGAGGGTGCTCTTCAAGGGATGACCGATGCGCTTGACGATCCTTACACGACGTATCTGAACCAATCAGATGCGGATAACTTGGATCAGTCCCTCTCAGGAAGTTTTGAAGGGATCGGTGCTACTTTGTCGATCGTGGAAGACTATCCCGAGGTCGCACAAGCGCCAATCAAAAACACCCCTGCAGAAAAAAGTGGTCTGCGTATGAATGATCGAATCGTCAAAGTTGATGGGGAAGATACGCAAGGACAGGAATTGTCTGAAGTCGTGAGTAAGATTCGAGGGGAAAAAGGCACGCAGGTGACGTTAACGATTCAGCGTGGAGCAGATACCTTTGATGTGGAAATCACTCGGGACGTGATCCCAATCGAAACGGTCCATGGTGAACTGGTTGAAAATGATGATACGATCGGTCGAATTGATATTACCTCCTTTGCCGAAAACACAGCAGCTGAGTTGAAAGAAACGATCACCGAGTTGCGGGAAGACGGTGCGAAGTCGTTTGTTCTTGATCTAAGACAAAACCCTGGTGGATTGCTGGATCAAGTCCAGATCATGGCAAGTATGTTTTTAGAAAACGGCCAAACGATCGTGAAGTTTGCCAACAATCAAGGGGTTGTCAGTGAGACCAAAGCGAGCGAAGCATTGGATGAAGGATTCAAAGTCACAGAGCCAGTCGTTGTTTTAGTCGACGGTGGCAGTGCCTCCGCAGCTGAGATTTTTGCCGCAGCCTTGCAAGAATCAGCGGATATCCCAGTCGTTGGTACGGAAACCTTTGGTAAGGGGACCGTTCAAAATGTGAAGGATCTGGGGGATAATAGTGAATTAAAAATGACGGTCATGAAATGGCTGACACCGAATGAAAATTGGGTCAACGATCAAGGTGTGATGCCGGACTATGAAGAGGATTATCCAGAATATGCGTATTTCCCGCCATTACCTCGTGATAATGCCTTAAAAGCTGGACAATCGTCAACGGCTGTCAACAATCTGAATCAATTTCTTAAAGCGTTAGGGTATGCCACGAGCGGCGATACCTTCAATGACGAGACGACTGCAGCTGTGAAAGCCTTCCAAGAAGCCCATGACCTAAAGGCAACTGGTGAAGTCGATGCCGACACTGCCCAAGCAATTGAAAAAGAAGTAGCAGAAAAACTCAAAGCAGAGGACCCAGCGTACTTAAAAGCACTGTCCTTGCTTTCAGAAAAATAAGTAAGGAATAAATCGGAGAGGAGGTAGATTTGTGAATGCCAAGAAACAGTGGATCGATCGTTTTTGGCTAGTTGTGAAATATGCCTTGATCGCCTTTGCAACAGCCTTCTTGATTCGGGCATTTTTACTGATTCCGGTTCCTGTTGAAGGGAACTCCATGGAAGGAACGTTGCAACAAGGAGATATGGTAGTCATCGAAAAGATTTCACCGATCCAGCGTTTTGATGTCGTTGTTTTCCAGCTGCCAGATGGTTCGACCTATATCAAGCGGGTGATTGGCTTGCCGGGTGAGTCGGTGAAATATGTCAATGATCAGCTTTACATTGATGATGAACCGGTAGATGAAGATTTTCTAGTGAAAAACCGCAGCAACGATCATGAGTCTGCCTCTTATACCAATGATTTTGATTTGGAATCTTTATTGGGCGTTGAGAAATTAGGCAAAGACAGTTATTTTGTCATTGGTGATAATCGACGTGCCTCTAAAGATAGCCGCTCCTTTGGTCCTATATCAGGCGATGCGATTTTAGGCAATGCCCGCTTTGTTTATTATCCATTGACTCATATTCGGCTGATTTAGACTGAGAAAAATAGAATGTTCTTAATAAACATCCCCCCTTGGAATCATCTGTTGATTCCAAGGGGGGATTTTGTATAGCAATGATCCTTTTTCAAAAGGATGTGGTTTGTATCGAGAAAAGGGTGGACTTAGGCGCTATTGGCAGTTATTCTTTGTATTTTTTCATTAAAAGCAGCCAAGAGTTTCTGACATAGATTCGTTTCAAAATCACGGTAGCGGCAAAAATCAATGATCGCAGTGTTTTCCTCGGTTGTAAAAGGAGGTAAAAGCTGTGGGGAACTCAGAATATAAAAGTCAAAAGGTTCCTCTGTGGGCAGCGTGATCCGTTCTATTTCAACATAGGGCAATCGTTCACATATATTAAACACTTCCATTGAGACCAAGTAATTCGATACATAGACAAAAGCAACTTTAAGCTTATATTTCTGTTCCTTTTCGATGTAAATGGGGTAAAGCAAACACGCTTGATAAAAAGCAAGATCCGTATAACAGGCTTTTAACCACTCGTAGCCTTTGCGGTTTGCTATTTTACGCCAAAAGCTCTGAATCGTATTTGTCAAAATCGTATGTAATGGGTACTTATCTTTGATTACAGTTGTTTCGAAAAAATTTAAAAGAGGGACTTTTTGCTTGAATATGCAGAACTTCAGCAATGTAAGATATGTATTCATATAAAGAAACGATTGATGGTCGAAATCAAAATCACAGAGAAATTTTTGGCAGTGTGCTTCAAATTCAGCCATCAGTTCCTTTAACTCCGATTTTTCATGCTTGTAACAGTCTTGAATGATCGGAAGGCGCACGTCTGCCGCTGAAGTTAGCATCGGCCAGTAATAAAAAAGGAAAAACAAAGCATTGATCTCAAGAATATCTATCGCTGAATCAATGATTTCAAAAAACGCTGAAAAGAAATCAAGATTTTCACCACTGGGAATAAAGGACTGGTTCGTTAACTGATAAAGATTTGTCGCGTGGCCATTCTTGATACGAAATAGACAGATTTTGCAATGAAGCAAGGCTTCTTTTTTGCCAATCTCATACTTGCTTTTGTACTTCGTTCCTTCGTAAGTCACAAAAAGTTCTTCGATCTCTTGATCAAATGCCTTCGCCAAACTATCTCCTAAAGAAATGTGCCAGATAAAATTAAACAATAAGATGCGAATCACCATCTCCGAACCTGTAAGTGCCATAGCGGACTGATTTAACGTCACGTTGAATTCTTTCAAATGGTCTTGCAGCTTCTTTGTTTGCCGAAAGCAAGTCGAACGACTGATATAGTTTCTTTGGCAAAATGCCAGTAAATTTTCATCTTGATTGGTCAAGATGCTTAACAATAATTTGTAAGAAATACTTTCTTGCGCTAAAAATTGCTGATATTGGTTGTATTCAATCAAATTTTTAGGAAGATTCAGGGTGTTTTTATGTAATGAAAGATTTACTGGGGAGAGGTTTTGCAAGTCGAGTTGGATCGAGGAAAGTAAACTTTTCAATCGTGTTGTACTTAAGTGGGTCAGATTTTTCACGAACTCTAGGTTGTATTCACCCGGAGCAATTGATAATAGTTTTCCGTAGAGTCCGATTTTGTCTAACGCTCGGGTATCTAAGAGTATTTTTTCAATCAAATAATCACCTTCTTGTTTTATTAATAACGTATTTATATAACGGTGTAAAGACACGTCTCAAAACTTTTGCTTTTTTTTAGAAAAATTGGGACAAATTTTTCATAGAACTGTCTCATAAAGAACAAAAATAGAAATCGCAGGTGAAAAACGATAGTTTTTTTACATTATTAAATAACATATCGATAATGAATTAACTTTAAAATAACCAACTTTTTTTTCTTATGAATAACTACAGGTGTGCCAATTAGTTCTATTTTTCAGAAAATAAAAAAAAGAGGTGTCTTTTGCTTCTTTCTTGTATGATCAGCTTGTAATTTTTGATTCTTTGAAAGGAGGTCTTTTTATGTTTTTGACAAAGAGACACCACTGGTTCTCTTTCATTTTCTGTATGTTAGGGGGAATATTATTTTTCATTTATTCGAGTTTGCAAATAAATGGGACTGCAAGTGCACAAGAAGAACATACGATCACTATTGCTGAAACGAAGCAGATCAAACTGACTGGTCACCAAGAGGGCACTCAATTTTCTTTATGCTATCAGCTACCACAAAAAAACAAACAGCAGCGTCTCTGGGTACAACTATACGCGATCGATGAAACGAAGGAACAGTCGTTATTAAAAACAAGCAATGAAGAGATGACTCAAGTCAAGGATGATTCCGCACAGTCTTGGCTTACAACCCAAGATTTCTTGCAAACACCAACGGAACAAGAACTAATCTTTCAGCTGCCTGAAGAAACGAAAAAGCTAAAATTGATGATTCAGATCGAAGAATATGACAAGGAACGTGAAGAATCGTACAACCTACTGTCTTTGAATGAATCAGTTTTTGAAATCCCACTTGCCACAAATTCTGCTTCTTCAGAAACGTCAGAAGTCAATTCTGGCACTGGATCCTCTTCAGAAGCCGTGAGTGAGTCGACCTCGGAGCAAGCGTCGACTGAAAGTTCAAAAGAAGTTTCGAACGAAGAAACGAAGGAAGAGACAAACGAGACAGGAACGGCGACAAGTGCTTCTGAAGAGGAAACGCTCATTGAACCATTTAAACAAGAACGTCTTTATCAAAAAACGACCGTTTCACAGGCTTTTGCTTCGATTGAACCAGATTATACGACAGACCAAAGCGGGACGTATCCTGCGGCGAACTGGAAAACTGATGAAAACAGTAACGTCTTAAATCATCAGGGGAACAAGGATGCAGGCGAAACGTGGGACGGCATAACTACATGGAATGGCGATCCAGCAAATTTGACCCATTCATATATTGAATATGGTGGTGTAGGAGACGAAGCAGATTTCGCGCTACGAAAATTTGCCAAAGAGACGAATACCCCGGGACTATTTGATGTCTACCTAAATGTACGAGGGAATGTTCAACGTCAAATTGATCCCATCGATGTCGTGTTGGTAGTGGATTGGTCAGGCAGTATGAATGAGATGGGACGGATCGCAGAAGTGAAAAAAGGCGTGGATCGCTTTTTGAATCAAATTGAAGGAAGCGGCATTCAGGATAGTGTCTACATGGGCTATGTCGGTTATTCCAGTGATGGCAGCAATTATCAAAACAAAACCTGCCAATTAGGAAAATTTTCTGAAGTCAAAGAGACGATCCGATCGATGACGCCAGAAACAGCAGCTGGGGGAACCTTTACACAAAGGGGGCTACGCCAAGCAGGGGATATGCTATCGACGCAAAATGGACATAAGAAAGTCATCGTTTTGCTAACGGATGGCGTTCCTACTTACAGTTATCATGTGTCTAAAGTGCATACCCAGGCAGACGGCAGTTATTATGGAACCGCCTTTTCTCTTACTCAAGACCAGCCGATGAATACATCGTTTCTCTACAATGGCTATTTTGCGTTTGATCAACAGAACAATTATAAATGGATCAACAATACCTTTATCGCCACGATTGGTGAAGCGATGGCGTTAAAAGAACGTGGTATCGAGATTCATGGGTTGGGGATTCAACTGCAAGGAGATCAAACCGCTGGGTACACAAAGGCCGATGTCGAGAAAAAAATGAGACAGATGGTTTCTGCTGATGAAGACGGCCATCTTTATTATGAGTCAGCCAATGAAGCAGCGGATATTGCCGACTATCTCGAGAAAAAAGCCCTTCACATTGCGGCAACAGTCACCGATGGCGAGATTACTGACCCCATTTCGCAGCCATTTGTCTACGAAGAAAATAGTTTGTCCGTCAAAAGTGTCGGGTCTGCTGCTCTAACGGTGCAGCCTGACATTTCGATGTCTGACAATACAATCCATGCTTCAGGTCTTTATTTAGGCGAAGGGCAAGAACTGCAAATTCATTATCAAGTGCGGATTCAAACAGAAGCAGCGGATTTTAAACCAGATACTTGGTATCCAATGAATGGCGAAACGGTATTTTATCCGAATCATCAGTCCGATCAAAAGGCATTGTTTGGTGTGCCATCCGCCAAAGCACCTGGGAAGGAGGTGACGATCAAAAAGCACTGGGAAGAATACGATGGCGATACCTCCAGTCGTCCCGAAACGATCTATTTTGAAATAAGCAGGAGTCCTGTCAGCAATGAGAATAGCTGGCAAACAGGGTATCTCAAACTTACTGAGACCGATGCCCAAGATCAGACAACTTGGGAACGAAGCAAGGTTTACGCGCTTTCTGAAAAGGATGGGACGGAGTACGAAGAAACCCGTTTACTACCGCTGTATAACAATCAAGGAGAAACTTTTGATTATCAAGTCACAAATGAACGAGCAGTGGCAGGTTATGAAGCGACAAAAGTGGACGCTTATACATGGAAAAACACAAAGGCGTTTGTGCCCTTGGCATTAAACCTGATCAAAAAATCCGCTGTAGGAGAGGTGAAGCTGACAGGTGCCGTTTTTGAATTAACGGGGGCAGGGGAGACAGTGACCCTTGTGGATCAAGGGGATGGAACGTATGGGCTGCCAGCAGATATTGTGTTGCAAAAAGATCAGACCTATCGTTTGGAGGAAGTCACTGCACCGGCGGGACATCATTTATCTAAGCAGACAGAGTGGCTAATTCATATCGATGCGCAAGGGAATACGACGATCGATGGGCAACCCGTCACAGTGGACGATCATACGATTACGCTGGAGATCACCAATCCGTTTACAGAAATTCCAGTTGCTATTCGAAAATATACGGTACAAAAAGAGCAGCAAGTACTGTTAGCTGGGGCTGTCTTTTCTCTGCAACAAAAAACAGCAGCGGGGGACTATCAAGAAATTGCCTCAGAAACATCGAATGACGTGGGGATGGCTGAATTTACGATCCTTGAGCCGGGCGCTTATCGCATCTCAGAAACAGCTGGTCCGCTTGGATACGATACGATTGCTGGTGATTATGAGTTTGTCGTTGGTTCAGACGGAAAGATCCAGTATCAAGGGGAAAACGTCGCTGCAGATGCCAACTGTTGGACTCTTACCCATGGCAATCAGTTAAAACCTTTTGATTTGGTGGTCAATAAACAGGATGAACTGGGACAAGCGCTTGAGGGAGCCAAATTCCGCTTAAGCGGAAACGGTCAGACGATAGAATTACCAGAATCCCAAGAATCGCTAGCGGTATTTCATTTCCATGATCTAACACCAGGCAGCTATACCTTAGAAGAAATTGTTACGCCTACAGGCTATGCTGGTTTAACAGCACCTGTGAAAATTAGGATTGAAGAGGATGGCAGTGTCTTGATTGACGAAAAATTGCAGCCGAATCTTCTTGTTTCTGGAGAAAAGAACAATCAAATAGAATTGATCGTCACCAATCAAGTAAAAGTGTCTCTTCCTGAAACAGGAGGGAATTGGCATGGGTGGCTGGCGATTCTTTCAGCAGGTCTACTAGTCCTTTTAACAGGTAGCTATCTGTACGTTACGCGCAAAAATAAGCCTTCATTAAAGTAATTTGACCATTCGTGAAATAAACGAAAATATCAAACATATCAAACATAGAAGAGAGGAAAGAACAATGAAAAAGATTTTTAATCATACGAAAATGGTTTGTCTCCTATTTTTACTTCTGCCATTTGTCTTTTTTGGAACGAAAAATCAGCAAGTATCCGCAGAGAGCAATTTGGCACAGGTCCATCTGCATAAAAAGAAAATGGTCAATTTGCCAGATTCATTGATTCAAAATAGTGGGACTGAGATGGCAGAGTTTGATCAATACCAAGGCTTAGCCGATGTCACTTTTTCTGTCTATGATGTGACCACAGCATTTTATGAAAAACGATCTGCAGGGGCTTCCGTTGAGGAAGCGAAGCGTCAAGTCCAAACCTTGACGCCTGGTTCCCCTGTAGCTAGCGGGAAAACAGATGCAGCCGGTGATTTGGTTTTTGAATTGCCGAAAAAACAAGCCGATCGGGATGCAGTTTACACCATTGTAGAAGACCCTAAAGACGGTGTTACCATTGCTGAGAACATGGTGATCGCCTTTCCTGTTTACGAAATGATCCAACAAGCAGACGGGTCGTATGCTTACGGGGAAGAAGAATTAGACACGATTCATCTTTATCCTAAAAATACTGTCACAAATGAAGGAACGCTCCTTGTGAATAAACGAGGAACGGGGGAAAACGAACCACTGAATGATGCGGAATTTGTCATCTCAAAGCAAGAAGAAAACGCACAGACCAAGAAATATATTTTAAGTGCAGCCGATGGACTTTATACGTGGACGACTGACAAACATGCAGCGTACCGCTTTTTAACAGGTAAACAATATGCTGCTGGAGAAACGACCATCGATGTTGAAGAAAACCAAAAAGGACAGTTAAAAGTTGAGCAGTTAGAAGCAGGCACCTATCAATTAGAGGAAACGAAAGCCCCAAGTCAAGCCGCCTTGATCGAGCAAGAAACCATCAAGGATTTTTCGATCGCAGCAGGCAATGACGTCACGGTTGAGTTAACAGTCAAGAATGACACGACAAATGTTACCAAAACAACACCACAATTAGACGGCAAAGACGTGGAAA
This sequence comes from Enterococcus sp. R12, assembly GCF_058135755.1. Classification (NCBI taxonomy): domain Bacteria; kingdom Bacillati; phylum Bacillota; class Bacilli; order Lactobacillales; family Enterococcaceae; genus Enterococcus; species Enterococcus sp. R12. Next base: position 2,302,541 of record NZ_CM176874.1, on the reverse strand, counting down.
TCGGCGAAAGAATCCAATATCACCTAACGGTTAATATCCCATTAGGTATCCAAGACAAAGTAGGAGCAGAAAACAAATACAAACATTTCCAATTGATCGATGCCCATGATCCAGCATTGACTTTTGAAAATACAGCAGAAGGAGAAACGGGTTATGCGTTGTATGATGGAGAAAAGAAAATCGACGCGACGAATTACCAAGTAACGGAAAAAGAGCATGGCTTTACGGTAACCATCAATCCAGAATTTGTACCGCAATTAACGCCGGGAAATCAATTGCGCTTTGTGTATTATATGTATTTAAATGAACAGGCTATGCCTCTCAATGGCTTTAAGAATGAAGCAAATGTAGAAACAGATTTCATGACGGATCAAACGCCGCCAAGCGTGGAAGTTTTGACAGGGGGCAAACGCTTCTTAAAAGTCGATGGGGCTGTGACCGCTACCGAAGCATTAGCAGATGCAGTTTTTGTTGTACGGGATCAAGACCGTGATGATGCCAACTACTTGAAAATCGAAGAGGGAACCAAACAGGTATCTTGGGTGCAAACAGCGGATCAAGCGACGAAATTTACCACAGGAACAGATGGATTGGTTGATATCATCGGGTTGAAATTTGGCACGTACTATTTGGAAGAAGTAAAAGCACCGAAAAATTACGTGCTGCTAACAAATCGCATCGCTTTTGAAGTCCATGAAACGTCTTATGGAACGAAAGAGCAATTGGGAGAGGCCGAAAAAGTTCCTAACCGCCGCAAAGGAACCTTACCAGCAACTGGTGGTGTCGGCACGTATCTAATGGGCGCAATCGGAGTGGTGATCGTTGGTTTAGCAGGGGGTTATTTTGTAAAACGGAAAGGATAAGTAAATGAGATGAAAAAGCACGATGAGTATCAGACGAAGAAATGGCGCAAAAGCACCAACTAGAAAAGTAACTTTATTGGATTTTCTGATGGGTGTTCTGCTGCTGCTAGGGGTTTTGATCATCAGTTATCCTTTTGTAAGTAATCAGCTCAACACGTTTTTGGATCAACAGTTGATCAGTTACTACCAAAGCCAAGCCAAAAAAATGAGTGAAATAGAAAAACAACAAAAAAGGAACCAGTTGGAACGAGCAAATCAAGAGCTGGCACAGCAACCCAGCAATCCTGGAATCAAAGAAACGCAAGATTTATCAGAAACAAGGGACTCAGAATCAGTTGATACACCTGATTACTATGAACGACATACGATCGGCGTCTTAAAGATCCCCGTGATTGGTGTCGCTCTCCCGATTTTTGATCAAACCACCGATACGTTGTTAAAAAGAGGCGCAACATTATTGGAGGGCGCCTCGTATCCAATAGGTGGTGAAGATACCCATGCGGTTCTTTGTGGGCACCGTGGGTTAACGAGTGCAACGCTCTTTACTGATCTGCCTAAGCTGCAGATCGGCGATGAGTTTTATATCGAAACGTATGATGATACATTGGCGTATCAAGTAGATCAGATAAAAACGGTCGACCCTGATGATACTCAGGCATTAAAAATTGTGAAAGGCAGCGATTACGTCACGCTGTTGACCTGTACCCCCTATATGGTCAATAGCCATCGTTTATTGGTACGGGGCAAAAGAATTCCTTATGTTGAAGAAAAAGAAACAGCCGCCGCCAAAAAAGCACAGCAACAAAAAGTAGGATTGATGCTAGGCGTGATCACTGTTCTTATCCTCATCTTGTTGATTAGTAACAGGATTCAGCGAAAAAAACGTCTTCATTCGAATACTTCCATTGATGAAAAGTAAGGATCGTTCGTTTTTCTCAATAAGTAGAAGAAAATGACTTTTTAACCTTAGTCAGAATGAAACATGTCGTGTGAAATATGGTACAATAACTAAGATAAAAGATAGCAAAAAAGCAGTCAGACTATTGTGAGTGTGTTAGGAAAAACCAAAATAAAGCGGTAAGGATGCTTCATTCAACCACTTCCCCAAAATTAAAAGTCAAGGAGCGTTGAAGCAAACGCGCTCGAAGCTTTTCCTATGCATCAGGTTGGAAAAAGAACCTTGATCCGCAAACAGTTCAGCTAGTTTGCTGCACTGATGGGTATTTCAGACTCAAAAAAGCAAGTAGCCTTCGTTCTTGTCACCTATAGACTACACGAATATAAAAACGACTGTCTTTTTTATCAATTCGAAGAAGTACCAAGGAGGAAAACGTTCAAATGACCATTCAATGGTTTCCAGGCCATATGGCGAAAGCCAGACGTGAAGTAAGTGAAAAATTAAAGTTCGTGGATATCGTTTTTGAACTCGTGGACGCACGCTTGCCGATTTCATCCCGCAATCCGATGTTAGATCAATTATTACAACAAAAACCACGATTGATCTTGATCAATAAAGCGGATCTCGCAGATCCCGTTCAAACCAAAAAATGGGAGCATTATTTCCAAGCACAAGGCTATCTAGCACTGGCAATCAACGCCCAAGACAATCAAGGGGTTAAAGCCATTGTTCCTACAGCAAAACAAGTCTTGAAGGAAAAAATTGCTCGCGACAAAGCGAGAGGCTTGAAGCCTCGTGCGATTCGAGCAATGGTGATCGGCATCCCGAATGTCGGAAAATCGACCTTGATGAACCGCTTAGTAGGGAAGAAAATCGCTCAGACGGGCAATAAACCCGGCGTGACGAAAGGACAGCAATGGCTGCGTTTTGGGACTGATCTAGAGCTTCTAGATACGCCTGGGATCTTATGGCCAAAATTTGAAGATCCTGAGATTGGGAAGAAGTTGGCATTGACCGGAGCGATCAAAGACCAGCTGATCCATTTGGATGATATCGCATTATATGGACTTGATTTTTTTGCCCGCTATTATCCTGAAAGAATCGCGCATCGTTATCAACTAAAAGCGGAAGAAGAGGCGTTGTTAGCGCCCGATCTGTTGATGAAAATCACGGAAAAACGTGGCTATAAAGACAATTACGATCGAGGAAGCGAACTCGTTGTCTTCGACATTCGGCAAGGGAAATTGGGCCGATATACACTAGATCGAGTGGAGGAAATGGAAAGCCAAGATGAAACAGCCGATTAAGACAATCAAAGAGCGATTATTTGATCCAGCTTTCAATGACCAAGCGTATTTACAGGCGCTGCAAGCAGATGAACGAGCGGGGGTCCAAAAGCTGCTGCAACAATACGAGAAACAGCGAGTGAAACACCAGCTATTGCAGGAAAAATACGAAGAAATGATGCGTTTTGAAAACGAAGCATTTCAGCAAGGCGCCCGTTTTATTGCTGGTTTAGATGAAGTGGGGCGCGGACCATTAGCAGGACCCGTTGTGTCAGCTGCGGTCATCTTGCCTAAGGAATGTCAGATTTTAGGTCTAAATGATTCCAAACAGCTTTCTGCCAAGAAAAGAGAAGAGCTGTTTATCGAAATTCAAAACAAAGCCGTTGCCGTCGGTATCGGTGTGGTCAGTCCAGAAGAGATCGATCGGATCAATATCTATCAAGCCAGCCGTCTAGCAATGAAAGAAGCCTTGATCGACTTAGCAGTCAAGCCCGAATATTTACTGATCGATGCGATGACGATCGATACGGAAATCCCTCAACAAAGCTTGATCAAAGGAGATGCCCGTTCCATTTCCATTGCCGCAGCAAGTATCATCGCCAAGGTATATCGAGACAACTTAATGAAAGATTTTCATGAAGTCTATCCTTTTTATGGGTTTGATCAAAATGCTGGGTATGGAACCAAAGTCCATTTAGAAGGGCTAGCTGCCCACGGAATCTGTCCTATTCATCGAAAAACATTTGCGCCAGTAAAACAATATCTATAAATTTCATCCATCCCTCTTTTTTTAGCGAATCTTATAAGTAAGATTACTAAGAAAAGAGGGCTTTGTTTATGAAGTATCAACAAGCAACAGATTTTGAAAAACAGTTGATAAAACTGTACTACTGTCAGGGAATTGGTCTGCAAGGTTGTTGGAAGATCATTTGGCATTGGTTGGAAACAAAAGAGATGAATTGTTCGCTGGAAGAGATGATTGCCATCGGGGTCCTTCCACAGCACCGTGCAGTTTTTCGGCGATCATGGGAGCGATTGACAGACGAACACATCGCACAAAAGATGGGCGCACAAAACTACCTCACTTTCTTCTCGGCGGAGTATCCGATGCTTTTACGACAAATTGCGGACCCGCCATTGATGCTTTTTTATGAAGGGAATCTGCAATTGCTACAAACGACCATGATTGGCTTTGTTGGTGCAAGAACGGCGTCCTTATACGCACGAAAAGTTTGCGAAAAGCTGATTCCACCTCTAGTGACGGAAAATTATACCATCGTTAGCGGATTGGCCAATGGTGTCGACAGCTTTGCTCATGAATCAGCCATCAGAAATCGTGGACAAACCATTGCTGTGATTGCTTCTGGGATGGACCATTGTTATCCGTCATCTTCCTACCGTTTGTTCCAGCAGATCCGTCAAGAACATCTGGTGCTAAGCGAATATCCGCACAATACCAAACCGCAAAGATACCACTTTCCGCTGCGCAATCGCATTATTGCTGGGATCTCAAAAGGGGTCTGCGTAATTGAAGCCAAGGAAAGAAGCGGTTCTTTGATTACGGCACATTTAGCGATGGAAAACGGACGAGAAGTTTTTGCAGTGCCTGGTGAAATGATTTCCGATCAGTCAAAAGGTTGTCACCACTTGATTCAAGATGGCGCAAAATGTACGATTAGTGTGTCAGATATTTTACAGGAGTTAGCCTTTTTTTGATTTTTCCAATCAACCTTCCTTGACAAACCTTTTCTTGAAAGCTATGATAAGCTACGATTTGTATGTTTCATCTGCATACGATAGGTTCACTGATTGATAGAATATAATAGTAGGAAAAATTCAGGAAGGAGCCATTCTTTATATGGCATATAAATATTTAGTAATCGTGGAATCGCCAGCAAAGGCGAAAACCATTGAAAAATACCTTGGACGAAATTACAAAGTCGTCGCAAGTGTCGGTCATATTCGTGATCTCCCTAAAAGTAAGATGGGGATCGATGTCGAAAATGATTATGAGCCTCATTACATTTCGATCCGTGGAAAAGGTGACGTGATCAAAAGTCTCCGTTCTGCTGCGAAAAAAGCTGAAAAAGTCTACCTCGCAAGTGACCCGGATAGAGAAGGAGAAGCCATTGCTTGGCATTTAGCTTTTCTACTTGGACTAGATTTAAAAGATAAAAATCGTGTCGTCTTTAATGAAATCACTAAAGATGCGGTCAAAGCAGCCTTCAAAGAGCCAAGAACGATCGATGTGGATCTCGTCGATGCCCAACAAGCACGGCGGATCTTAGACCGATTAGTCGGGTATTCATTGAGTCCGATCCTTTGGCGCAAAGTCAAAAAAGGGTTAAGTGCTGGACGTGTTCAATCGGTGGCGCTTAAGATCATTATTGATCGTGAAAAAGAGATCCGTGATTTTGTTCCTGAAGAATATTGGAGCATTGATGGAAACTTTAAAAAAGCCACGAAGAAATTCAAAGCCAATTTTTGGGGCTTAGATGGCAAAAAGAAAAAATTACCGAATGCTGAAAGTATTAAAGAAGTCACCGATCGCCTTTCTGGTAAAGACTTTCAAGTGACAAAGGTTGAAAAGAAAGAACGCAAACGGAATCCATCTGCACCATTTACCACCAGTAGTTTGCAACAAGAAGCAGCCCGCAAACTGAATTTTCGAACACGGAAAACCATGATGGTCGCACAGCAGCTCTATGAAGGGATCGCCCTTGGCAAACAAGGGACTGTCGGTTTGATTACCTATATGCGTACCGACTCGACGCGAATCGCTGACACAGCCAAAGGGGAAGCAGCCGAATTTATCGAAAACACCTATGGTTCAGAGTTCTCCGCTCACGGTGGCAAAAAACGCGCCAATGCACAAGGGGCGCAGGATGCCCATGAAGCAGTAAGACCGACCAGTGTTTTGCGTACGCCAGAAGCCATGGAGAAATTCTTAGACAAAGACCAATTAAAATTGTATCGCTTGATCTGGTCTCGCTTTGTGGCTAGTCAAATGACGCCTGCCATTTTGGATACGATGAAAGTTACTTTGGATCAAAATGGTGTCATCTTTATTGCCAATGGTTCAAAGATCAAATTCAAAGGATTTATGCAGGTCTATGTGGAAGGACGCGATGATGGCAAAGAAGACAAAGAGAACATCTTGCCAGAGTTAGTCGAAGGAGATGTCGTTCAATCCGTATCGATCGAACCGAAACAGCATTTCACCCAACCACCTGCTCGTTACAGCGAAGCAACGTTGATCAAAACCCTTGAGGAAAACGGTGTGGGTCGTCCTTCAACCTATGCACCGACGTTAGAAACCATTCAGCGGCGTTATTATGTGAAATTGACGCAAAAACGTTTTGAGCCAACTGAACTTGGTGAGATCGTCAATTCGTTGATCGAGGAATTCTTCCCGCAAATTGTTGATATGCATTTTACTGCTGAAATGGAAAATAGCTTGGATAGCATTGAAGCTGGGAAAGAAGAATGGGTCAAAGTTGTCGATCAGTTTTATCGCCCATTTGAAAAAGAATTGACGACTGCAGAAGAAAGTATCGAAAAAATTCAAATCAAAGATGAACCTGCAGGCTTTGATTGCGATCTTTGTGGTCATCCGATGGTGATCAAATTAGGCCGCTACGGAAAGTTTTATGCTTGCAGTAATTTCCCAGATTGCCGCAACACAAAACCAATCGTGAAAGAAATCGGCGTTGAGTGCCCTGTCTGTCATCAAGGGCAAGTCGTTGAACGCAAATCGAAGAAAAACCGGTTGTTTTATGGTTGTACCCGCTACCCTGAATGTGACTTTACTTCTTGGGACAAACCAGTGGGTCGTAATTGTCCGAAGTGTGATAATTATTTAGTCGAAAAGAAAGTCAAAGGCGGGAAACAAGTCGTTTGTATCAAAGGCGACTATGAAGAAAATGTGCAAAAATAACTAGCAGGATATCCTATTAAAAAAGAATCGGCGTATTCTCTTGAACGGTCAGCCTCATCGTTGGCTGACAAAAGAAAGCGCCGGTCCTTTTGATTAATACAAGCTGTTTCTTATGAAAAGAGACGAGCTTTTGAAATAAAAGGAGAGCACTATGAAAGAAATCAATGTTATTGGTGCCGGTTTAGCCGGAAGCGAGGCTGCGTGGCAAGCAGCGCAAGCAGGTGTCGCAGTAAATCTTTATGAAATGCGTCCTAAGAAGTCGACAGAAGCCCATCACACAAATAATTTTGCCGAGCTTGTTTGTACCAATTCACTACGAGGCAACAATCTAACGAATGCGGTCGGTGTCTTGAAAGAAGAAATGCGTCGCTTGGATTCAGTGATTATCACTTCTGCAGACAAAACAGCGGTTCCAGCAGGTGGTGCCTTAGCTGTGGATCGCGATGATTTTTCAGAGTTGGTCACCAAACGTGTCAAGGAGCATCCTTTAGTTACAGTCATCGAAGAGGAGATCACTGAAATTCCAGAAGGCATCACTGTGATCGCAACAGGTCCATTGACTTCTGAACCGCTCTCAAAAGCGATCCAAGCCTTTAACGGATCTGAAGGATTTTATTTCTATGATGCTGCAGCACCAATCGTTGACAAATCAACCATCAATATGGATAAAGTTTATTTGAAATCTCGTTACGATAAAGGTGAAGCAGCCTATCTGAACTGTCCGATGAATGAAGAGGAGTTTTATGCGTTTCGTGAGGCCTTGGTCAATGCAGAGGTGGCTCCTTTGAAAGAATTCGAAAAAGAAAAATTCTTTGAAGGGTGTATGCCGATCGAAGTCATGGCTGGTCGTGGTCCGAAAACCATGTTGTTTGGTCCGATGAAACCAGTTGGGTTAGAAGATCCGAAAACTGGCAAGCGTCCTTACGCAGTGATTCAGCTGCGTCAAGACAATGCGGCGGCTTCTCTTTACAACATCGTTGGCTTTCAAACACATTTGAAATGGGGCGAACAAAAACGGGTATTCCGAATGATCCCTGGCTTGGAAGAGGCTGAATTTGTGCGCTATGGCGTGATGCATCGGAATAGTTTTATGAATTCACCTGAGCTTTTGCAACAAACCTATCAATCGAAAAAACGTGAGGACCTCTTTTTTGCTGGACAAATGACAGGGGTCGAAGGGTATGTGGAAAGTGCAGCCAGCGGGTTGATGGCTGGCATCAACGCTGCCAAACTTGCAAAAGGCGAAGCACCGATCATTATGCCACAAGAAACGACGATTGGTAGTATGGCGTATTATATCACCCATGCTGAAGGCAAACACTTCCAACCAATGAATGCAAACTTTGGGTTGTTGCCAGAACTTCCAGAGCGAATCAGAGACAAGAAATCCCGTTATGAAGCATTGGCAAATCGAGCGTTAGCTGCTTTAGAAAAAGCCAAGGAACAATTATAAGCACGATGATCGAAAACTTTCTTACTGATAATTGGTGAGAAAGTTTTTTTTTAATTTGTCTTGAAACTTTAATCAAGGTGACTTATGATAGACAGTAACAATGACAGAAGGTGGTGAAGATGGTGATCGGAGAATGGATTCATTTGATTCAAAACTATTTACAGCGTTTTCCTACAGTGATCCAATTTTTAGGTTGGCTGATCCTCTTGGTCGGGGTCATTTTCGTTGTCTTTGTTGCATTTAGTTTGCTGTTGGGGCCCTTTATGTGGCTCTACAATCGCATCACAGACAAAAACCGCAGCAATGTCATTAGCCGTAATGAGTTTGTGATCGGCGAACTGACGGAAAAGATTGTCGGAGATACAATCGGCGAAGTGATGGAAATAGGGAGTCAAGGTGCACGTTCTGTTTATCCTGCTCGTTTTTTTCGAGAAGAAGATCGTGAAAACAATGTTCGATTGCCAGTCGGCACCAAAGTCATCATTGTCGATTTTGATAAAAAAGGGATCGCGTTGGTGGTTGAAAGTAAAAATTTTATAGAATAGGAAGTGTTAGGTTATGGTGGATACAGGATCAGCAGTTGATTTTTTAAGTAATCCGATTTTATGGGGCGTTGTCCTCGTAGTTTTATTGATCGCCTTTTTGATGATACGCTACCGAATCGGAAAACCCGATGAAGCGTTGATCGTCACGGGGTCGTTTTTAGGAAAAGAAGGCATCAAGATTTTAAAAAACAGTGGGACGTTTGTGATTCCTATTGTTCAAAAGGCACATAAATTAAGTTTACTGACCCACAAGTTAGAGATTGGGACACCAGAAGTTTATACAGAACAAGGCGTACCGATCAAAGCCAGTGCCACGGTATTAGTGAAAGTCGGCAACAGTACCGAGTCGATCAAGACAGCCGCTGAACAATACTTAGGCAAATCCACTGGTGAACTGGAAGATGAAGCGCAAGAAGTCTTAGAAGGTCACTTACGGGCAATTCTAGGAACGATGACGGTGGAAGCCATCTACAAAAACCGCGATGATTTTGCGGAACAAGTACAAGAAGTTGCCTCTACGGATTTGAAAAAAATGGGGCTGGAGATCGTTTCATTTACGATCAAAGACGTTAGCGACAGCAATGGGTACCTCGATGCTTTAGGGCGTCCCCAGATTGCTGAAGTGAAGAAGAATGCTGAAGTAGCAGAATCCAATGCCTTAAGAGAAACGCGGATCAAGCAAGCCGAGAATGAACAGTTGGCACAGCATGAAGAGATCCGTCGCCAAACAGAAATCGCAGAAGCGACAAAAGATATGGCATTGAAACAAGCGCAGTACAAACAAGAACGTGAAGTTGCGGATGCGAAAGCAGAGCAAATCGCGGTCGGTGAGCAAATGAAAGTACAATTGATCGAGCAAGAAAAAAATATTGAGATTCAAGAGAAACAAGCGGAATTGACAGAAAAAGAATTGAATGCAACTGTCCGTAAAAAAGCCGAAGCAGATAAATATGTCGTTGAACAAAACGCATTAGCAGACAAAGCACGTGAAATCGCCCGAGCACAAGCCGAAGCAGAAAAAGTCAAATTGGCTGCACAAGCGGAAGCGGAACGAATTGAAAAATTAGGTAGTGCCGATGCGGAACGAATCGCAAAAGTCGGTCAAGCCGAAGCGGAAAGCCGAGAAAAAATGGCGATCGCTTTGACCAAGCTGAACGAAGCTGGTATTTTGATGGAATTTATCAAAGTGCTACCTGAAATTGCGAAAGAAGTCAATGCACCCCTTAGCAATATCGATAAAGTGGTTAGCTTTGGCGGCAATGATGGGCTTCAATCAATGGGAGAAGCTGGCTTAGCTCGAACCTTTGATACGATCAAAGAAACCACCGGATTAGACTTAGTGGCGTTGATCAATGACACCATGTCCACAAAACAAGGAAACAAAGAGCTAGTTCAGGCTGTTTCACAAAGCAATGGTTCGCCTCAGCCAACAACGGAGCGGATCGAATAAAAGGAAATAAATGGAAACGTACCAGTCCCTCTCTATTTTGAGAAAGGGACGGGTACGTTTTTATGGCTCTTTTGAGTGATCTTTCTGAAGAATGATAAGAATCTTACGAAGATTCTTAGAAAGTTTTCACAATTATGTCTAAACTTTGAAATATTGATTAAATTCTGACAATTCATTTGTTTTTTTTTGTGGTCTATGCTAAAGTTATTTCGAATCATGAAAAGGGGGGTTACTTTGCAAACGGATCAATTACAAGAAGAGTTTTTTCGTTATCTTATTGTTGAAAGAGGGTATTCGGAAAAGACAAAAAAAGCGTATCAAGAAGATATGAACGATTTTTTTCACTTCTTGAAAGAGTCTGGCAATGAAGACCCGTTAGCGGTGGAGTATCGTGATGTTCGTGTCTATTTGAGCTACTTGACGGAACGAGGGTATAGCCGTAATTCCATCAGTCGGAAAATGGCTAGCTTGCGTTCATTCTACCAATTTCTAACCAAGCATGAGATCGTCAAAGAGAATCCCTTCGCCTACATTCATTTAAAAAAGAAAAACGCCAAATTGCCGCGTTTTTTTTATGAAAAGGAAATGGATGCTCTTTTTCAAAGTGTCGCTGGTGATGAGCCATTACAACAGCGCAATCAAGCATTGTTAGAAGTCCTTTACGGTTCAGGTCTGCGGGTCAGCGAGTGTAGCAGTCTGACGCTGGGCGCGATCGATTGGGAAAGCGGCGTTTTGTTGATCCACGGAAAAGGCAACAAAGATCGCTATGTTCCTTTCGGCAGTTACGCACAAGCGGCAGTCAAGCGCTATCTTTCCTCAGGGCGCAAGCAACTGATGGAAAAGCAGAACAAGGAACACGAGGTTCTTTTCGTGAATCATCTAGGTGATGGGATCACTGCAACAGGGATCGAGTATGTGTTGAATCAAATCATCCGAAAAAGCAGTTTAGACAGTAAAATCCATCCTCATATGCTGCGGCATACGTTTGCGACCCATCTATTAAACAACGGAGCCGATATGCGGACCGTTCAAGAATTGTTGGGGCATGCCAATCTATCTACGACACAGATCTATGCGCATGTCACCAAAGATAGTTTACAAAAAAATTATCGCCAATTTCATCCACGTGCGTAAAATTGGTACAGGAGGAACGTAAATGAAGTCAGAATTTCATTCAACCACCATCTGTGCGGTTGAAAAAGATGGTAAGTTTGCCATGGCCGGTGACGGTCAAGTAACGATGGGAGAACAGGTCGTTATGAAAGGAACCGCTCGGAAAGTCCGTCGAATTTACAACGGTGAAGTGATCGTTGGCTTTGCCGGTAGTGTGGCAGATGCCTTTACCTTGGAAGAAAAATTTGAAGGAAAACTAAATGAATACAACGGAAACTTGCAACGAGCTGCAGTAGAATTGGCACAAGAATGGCGGACGCAGCAATCGATGCAAAAATTAGAGGCGATGCTGATCGTCATGAATGATAAGGAGATGCTTTTAGTCTCTGGGACAGGCGAGGTCATTTCGCCAGATGAAGGGATTTTAGCTATCGGTTCAGGTGGAAACTATGCCTTGGCGGCAGCCCGTGCGATGAAACGTTATGGCGGTGAACTATCTGCCAAAGAAATCGCTGAAGGTGCCTTGAATATCGCAGCAGACATTTGTGTCTTTACGAATCACAATATCATTGTAGAAGAGTTTTAAAGAGGGATGACGATATGACAAACCAAAACAAATCACCACGAGAGATCGTGAAAGAATTAGATGAATACATCGTTGGACAAACCAATGCAAAAAAATCAGTGGCGGTTGCATTAAGAAATCGTTACCGCCGACTGCAATTAGATGAAAAAATGCAGCAAGATGTCACACCAAAAAATATTTTGATGATTGGACCAACGGGCGTTGGGAAAACGGAAATTGCGCGACGGTTAGCGAAAATCGTTGATGCGCCTTTTGTTAAGCTAGAAGCAACGAAATTCACAGAAGTCGGTTATGTCGGTCGAGACGTAGAATCGATGGTTCGTGACCTTGTAGAAAACGCGATCCAAATCGTGAAAAAAGAACAATATAAAAACGTGCGCATCCAAGCGGAGAAAAAAGCCAATCGTCGTTTAGTAAAAGTCTTAGTTCCCGGTATTAAAAAGGAACAGAAAAAGAACACCAATCCTTATGAACAAATGATGAATATGTTCAATGCCGCACAACAACCAGAAGAACCAAAAGAAGAATTGACAGATGAGATTCGCAGCAATCGCCAAGCAATTTTCGAACAATTAGAAAAAGGCCTTTTGGATAACCGAGAAGTGACGATCCAAGTCGATGAACCGAAAAATCAAGCGCCAATGATGAACAATGGCTTAGAACAAATGGGCATTGATTTGAATGAAACATTAGGAGCATTGAAACCGCAAAAGAAAATTGAACGCACAGTAACCGTGAAGGAAGCGCGGGAATTGTTGATTCAAGAAGAATCCTCCAAACTGGTCAACGACGCGGATATTCATAGCGAAGCATTACGTTTGGCGGAATCTAGCGGCATCATTTTTCTTGATGAAATCGACAAAGTATCTTCGAAATCACAGCAATCAGGAGAAGTTTCTCGTGAAGGGGTGCAAAGAGATATCTTGCCGATCGTTGAAGGCTCACAAGTCAACACGAAATATGGAACGTTACAAACCGACCATATTCTCTTTATCGCTTCGGGCGCATTCCATCTATCAAAACCAAGCGATTTGATCCCTGAGTTGCAAGGGCGTTTCCCGATCCGCGTGGAGCTGGATGACTTGACGAAAGAAGACTTTGTTAAAATTTTAACGGAACCAAACAATGCCTTAGTCAAACAATACGTTGCCTTGTTAGGAACCGAGAATGTCAAAGTGGTCTTTACGATGGAAGCCATCGAAAAAATTGCCGAAATCGCGTATCAAGTGAATCGCGATACCGACAATATCGGTGCCCGTCGTTTGCATACGATTCTAGAGAAACTACTTGAAGATCTATTGTTTGAAGCATCTGAGATGCAAATGGGGGAAATCACGATCACAGAAGCGTATGTGGAAGAAAAACTTGCGTCAATCGCAAAAGATGAAGACTTAAGCCGGTATATTTTATAAAGGGAGCGGACCAATGAAAACATTATTAGAAAAGACGAGACAAATCAACGAATTATTGCAGCAAAAAAACACCTTTAATTTAGCTTCTGATTTGCCTTACGACAAAATGGCTGTCATTTTAGGAAACATTCTAGACAGCAATGCGTATATTATTAGCGTCGATGGTAGCGTGTTAGGTTTTGTTGAGAACCATGATGTCAATAATGAACGCATCAAAAAAATGTTTGTCGAAAAACAGTTTCCTAAAAATTATACAGATTTAGTCGATCACCTGACTTCCACAGAAGCCAATGTGCCAATCAGTGACGATATGACGGCTTTTCCTGTGGAAGGCCGAGAGCTGTATCCCAACGGACTAACAACCATTGTACCAATCTACGGTGCAGGGGAACGTTTAGGGACGATCATTCTTTCCAGAATCGATACATCCTTTGATGATGATGATTTGGTATTAGCGGAATACAGTGCGACGGTTGTTGGTATGCAGTTTCTGTATCAAAAATCCCGTAGTATCGAAGAAGATGTTCGCAGTACCACAGCTGTTCAAATGGCGATCAACACGCTTTCTTATAGTGAGCTAAAAGCTGTTCAAGCAATTTTTGAGGCATTAGAAGGAGACGAAGGTCGTTTGACCGCATCAAGTATCGCTGACCGTATCGGCATCACCCGTTCGGTGATCGTGAACGCTTTGCGTAAATTAGAGTCTGCCGGTATTATTGAATCCCGCTCTTTGGGGATGAAAGGCACCTATTTAAAAGTGCTTAACAGTCGCTTTAAAGAGGAATTGACGAAACATCAATATTAGGAGATGAGACCATGACAGTTACCATCACGGCCGGTCATCTGCAAGCAAAAATTGCAGAAAAAGGGGCTGAGCTGCAAAGCTTAGTCGATACGAGCAATGACCTTGAATATATTTGGCAAGCTGATCCAAACCACTGGGGAAAGCATGCACCGATCTTATTTCCGATCGTGGGTGCGTTAAAAGAGGATACCTATCAACATGAGGGCAAGAGTTATCATTTGCCTCGTCATGGATTTGCCAGAGACATGTTATTTACTGTCGTTGAACAACGCACAGATTACGCTTTGTTTTTACTAGAAAGTTCGACTGAAACCAAAGTAAAGTATCCGTTTGATTTCCAGCTGTATGTCAGTTATGAATTAGGCGGTGATGGCTTAGTCGTCAAATACCAAGTGAAGAATAGCGGTCAAAAGGAACTCTATTTCTCCATTGGTGGACACCCTGCATTCAACGTCCCACTTGAAAAAGGGTTGACTTTTGAAGACTATTATCTTTCTTTTTCTCCAAAGAAATCACGGGTGAAATTGCCGTTAAAAGGCAATTATATTGATTATGAGCAACGCACACTCGGTCAAACGAATACGGATCTACGCTTGACCCATGACATGTTTGCAAATGATGCGCTAGTTTATGAAACGAAAGGATTACATTCCTACTCGATTCGCAGTGAAAAATCGCCTCATAGTGTCACGTTAAGCTACAATAATATGCCGTATGTCGGTTTTTGGTCCACTTATCCAGTGAAATCGCCATTTCTATGTATTGAACCATGGTGCGGCATCGCAGATACGCTAGAAGCCTCCGGTGAGCTGTCAGAGAAGCTGGGGATTCAAGCACTTCTACCTGAAGAATTATTTGAAACAAAGTATTCCATTACAGTTAAATAAACGTATGAAAAAAGAAGCTGGGAAAAGCGCAATGACTTTTCTCAGCTTCTGCTTATTTGTTCGTTTGACCCTTATTCAGTCCAAAGGGTACTCGACTTTCGGTCCCATCTTTGATGCGAGTAATGTTTTCACGATGGCGAATAAAGATAAAAATCGTTACGCCAATCGCTATGAAGGTCAGCAGCCAATTTTGCTCAGGCAAGATCGCAGGAGCGATAAAAGGCAAGACGATCGTCGATAAGGTGATCAAACACGCCGCGATCATACTGGTCAGGCTCACCATACTTGTCACATAAAGACAGATAACGAAAATCAATGAAGAATAAATGAAAAAGAGCGGATTGTATCCTAAGAGCATCCCAGCACTTGTCGCCACTGCTTTGCCACCTTTAAATTTGGCAAAGATCGGGAAGGTGTGACCTAAGATCGCACAGACCCCAAACCAGAGCGGATTGACAGTATGGAGACCAAAGATGACTGGCAAGCTGGTCGCCAAAGTTCCTTTTAAGATATCCATCAATAAAACAACGATGCCGGCTTTTTTTCCTAAGACGCGAAATGTATTGGTCGTTCCCGTATTGCCGCTGCCGAATTGGCGAATATCTTTTTTGAAAAACAGTTGGCCAATCCAAACACCAGAGGGGATCGAACCTAAAAGGTAAGCAACAATAAATAAAAGAATCGTATTCATAATAACCAACTTTCTTTGCAAGGCTAGGGCAATTTTAGCATGAAAACGCCTTTCCAACAATAAGAAAATCTTTCGCTGGTCAGACAAAGAAGAAAAACAGCTTTTCTCAGAGCTGTGAAACACAAACAAGCCATTTTGCGACTCTAGCTTGTGCAAACAAAGGAAAAAGGATAAGATAGTTTAGAAAAATGTTCGCTTGAAAAAAGCGTATTTTGTGTTAAGATTTTTTTTGCAGTTCTTTCAGCAGCAAAAAAGGACTGATCAAGATTAAAGGAGCGGTGGGTTTGGCAAAGAAAACCACAGAATATAATGATGCTTCCATTCAGGTCTTAGAGGGCCTGGAAGCAGTAAGAAAACGGCCAGGAATGTATATCGGCTCGACCGATAGCCGCGGCTTGCACCACTTAGTGTATGAAATCGTCGATAATGCGGTTGATGAGGCACTCTCAGGATACGGCAATGAAATCGATGTTACGATCCATAAAGACAATAGTATCAGTGTTCGAGACAATGGCCGAGGAATGCCGGTCGGGACACATGCATCTGGAATCCCAACTGTTGAAGTCATCTTCACAGTATTACATGCCGGCGGGAAGTTTGGCCAAGGCGGCTACAAAACCTCTGGCGGCCTTCATGGGGTTGGTGCCAGTGTTGTAAATGCCTTATCCAGCTGGCTAGAAGTGGTCATCGTTCGAGATGGCATCGAATACAAACAGAGCTTCAAAGACGGTGGGAAACCAGCTGGTACTTTGAAAAAAGTCGGCAAAACCCGTAAACCAACGGGAACAACCGTTACGTTTAAACCAGACGATACGATCTTTTCTGCAACCAAATTCTCCTATGAGATTCTCGCTGAACGTTTGAGAGAATCAGCGTTCTTGTTGAAAGGGGTCAAAATCTCCCTGACGGACGAACGTGGGGAAGAACCGATTCATGAAGTCTTTTTATATGAGGAAGGCATCAAAGAATTTGTTGATTATTTAAATGAAGAAAAAGATACCTTGACCCAAGTGGTTTATTTTTCTGGCACGAAAGAAGCCATCGAAGTAGAGCTTGCCTTTCAATACAATGATGGGTATTCAGAAAACGTCTTGTCCTTTGTCAACAATGTACGTACCAAAGATGGCGGTACCCATGAAGTTGGGATGAAGACGTCAATGACCAAAGCCTTCAATGAGTATGCCCGCAAGGTCAATTTGTTGAAGGAAAAAGATAAGAACCTTGAAGGCAGTGATTTCCGTGAAGGGTTAGCGGCAGTTCTGTCGATCCGCGTGCCAGAAAATCTTTTGCAATTTGAAGGACAGACCAAAGGGAAATTAGGGACACCCTTAGCAAGAAATGCGGTAGACAATGTGATTGGTGAGCAGCTAGGCTATTATCTACAAGAAAACAGTGAAATGAGTCAAATGCTGGTTCGTAAAGCGATCAAGGCAAGAGAGGCCCGTGAAGCTGCCAGAAAGGCGAGAGAAGAAAGCCGTACTGGAAAGAAACGCAAAAAAGGCGAGTCACTGCTTTCTGGTAAATTAACACCTGCGCAATCTCGTAATCCTAAGAAAAATGAATTGTATTTGGTGGAGGGGGATTCAGCGGGTGGTTCAGCAAAGCAAGGACGAGACCGCAAGTTCCAAGCCATCTTGCCATTGCGAGGCAAAGTCATCAATACTGAAAAAGCCAAGATGCAGGATATTTTGAAAAATGAAGAAATCAATACGATGATCTATACTATCGGTGCCGGTGTTGGCCCAGAGTTTTCAATTGAAGACTGCAACTATGATAAAGTGATCATCATGACCGATGCGGATACCGATGGGGCGCACATCCAAGTGCTGCTTTTAACCTTTTTCTACCGGTATATGAAACCTTTGATCGAAGCGGGGAAAGTATACATTGCTTTGCCGCCTCTGTACAAAGTGTCAAAAGGGTTAGGGAAAAAAGCAGTAGTCGAATACGCTTGGACCGATGATGAACTAAGCAAACTGACCCAAAAAATCGGCAAAGGCTATCTCCTACAGCGCTACAAAGGGTTAGGAGAAATGAATGCCGACCAATTGTGGGAAACGACCATGGACCCAGAAACGCGGACACTGATTCGGGTACGGATCGATGATGCTGCCCAAGCAGAACGTCGCGTCACCACTTTGATGGGGGACAAGGTAGAACCTCGTCGGAAGTGGATCGAAAGTCATGTTCAATTTAGTTTAGAAGAAGATGGCAGTATTTTGGATAAAAAAGAAGATACGGTACCTGAATTAGTTGATGAAAAATTAATGGATACCGAACAAGCAGACAGCAAACAGTTAGTTAAGGAATAGGAGGTGGTCTCTTGGAACACAAAAGCAATATACAAGAATTGACATTGGAAGAAGTGATGGGAGATCGCTTCGGTCGATATTCCAAATACATTATTCAAGAACGGGCATTGCCAGATATTCGTGATGGGTTAAAACCGGTTCAGCGGCGGATTTTATTTGCCATGAACCAAGACGGCAATACCTATGACAAAGGCTTCCGCAAATCAGCAAAATCTGTCGGAAATATCATGGGGAATTTTCACCCCCATGGGGACTCGAGTATCTATGAAGCAATGGTCCGCATGAGTCAAGACTGGAAGCTACGTCAGATTTTGATTGAAATGCACGGGAACAACGGGAGTATGGATGGTGATCCGCCAGCTGCCATGCGTTATACGGAAGCACGGCTTTCGGAATTAAGTGGTGAGCTATTAAAAGATATTGAAAAAAACACCGTGGAATTGGTTTGGAACTTTGATGACACTGAAAAAGAACCAACTGTTCTACCAGCAAAATACCCGAATCTGTTAGTCAATGGCTCAACTGGGATCTCAGCTGGCTATGCAACAGAGATCCCTACCCACAATTTAGGGGAAATCATCGATGGAACGATCTATTTGATCGACCATCCGCAAGCTTCTTTGGATCAGCTGATGAAGTACATTCCTGGCCCTGATTTTCCAACAGGGGGCATTTTACAAGGGAAAGAAGAAATCAAAAAAGCGTATGAAACAGGCAAAGGCAAAGTGATCCTGCGTTCGAAAACCAAGATTGAAGACATTAAAGGCGGCAAACAGCAAATCGTCATCAATGAGATCCCGTATGAGGTCAATAAAGCCAACTTAGTCAAAAAAATGGATGAGATCCGTTTGAATAAACGCATTGATGGGATTGCTGAAGTACGGGATGAAACCGACCGTACTGGACTACAGATTGTTGTCGAGCTGAAAAAAGAAGCAAATGCACAAGGAATTTTAAATTATCTATTTAAAAATACCGAATTGCAGATCAACTACAACTTCAACATGGTGGCAATCGACAATATGCGCCCCCAACAAGTCGGTTTGAAACGGATTTTAGAAAGCTACATCAAGCATCGCCGTGAAGTGATTGAAAAACGCAGTCGTTTTGAACTGCAAAAAGCCCAAAAGAGACAGCATATCGTTGATGGTCTGATTAAAGCTTTGTCAATCCTTGATGAGGTGATCGCTACCATTCGCGGTAGTAAAGACAAAAAAGATGCCAAAAATAATCTGGTGGTTCAACACGGCTTTACGGAAGAGCAAGCAGAAGCCATTGTGAACTTGCAGTTGTACCGCTTGACCAATACGGATATCACGCAATTGCAAGCAGAGGCGAAAGAACTTGCTGAAACGATCGCTGAATTGACAACGATTTTGAATGAAGAAAATGAATTACTGAAAGTGATCAAAAAGGAATTGCGGGAAATCAAGAAAAAATATACGACCCCGCGGTTGACTGAGATCGAAGCAGAAATTCAAGAAATCAAGATTGAAACACAAGTCTTAGTTGCACAAGAAGAAGTCGTCGTAACGGTCACAAGAGACGGCTATGTCAAACGCAGCAGCTTGCGTTCTTACGGCGCTTCAAAACCAGAAGAGATCGGCATGAAAGAAGGCGACTCTTTACTTTACAGTAACCAAATGAACACGTTGGATCACCTGTTGTTGGTTACTAATAAAGGGAACACGATCTATCGACCGGTCCATGAATTACCTGATTTAAAATGGAAAGATTTAGGGGAACATATTTCGCAAACAGTCATGACACTGGCGCAAGATGAAATGATCATTGGGGTCTTTGCCTACAAAGAGATCGATCCATTGAAAAATTTCGTGCTGATCAGTAAAAACGGTATGATCAAACAGACACGAATGACGGAATTTGAACCTTGGCGCACCTATAAAACACGGCCAATGACGATCATGAAGCTGAAAGATGAATCAGATGAATTGGTCAACGTCTTTTTGACGGATCAAACGGAAGAAATGGATGTATTCTTAGTCAGTCATCTTGCCTTTGGCTTACGCTACCCGCTTAATGAAGTGCCTGTCGTGGGACCAAAAGCAGCTGGGGTCAAAGCGATGAACCTTAAAGCGGATGATTATCTTATCAATGGGTTGCTCGTTTATTCCGAAGGGGATACACCGATCGTTTTGATCACCCAACGTGGCGCAGCAAAACGAATGTTGGCTCAAGAAATCAACCAATTAGGTCGGGCGAAGCGCGGATTGATGGTCTTGCGGGAATTGAAGAAAAATCCTCATCGTGTCGTCTATATGGGCAGTGGGGAAAATCAGCAACTGCTAGTGACGAATCAAAAAGGACAATCCTTTGAAGTGATCACCAACCAAATCCCGATCAATGATCGGACCTCCAACGGCTCATTTATCATGGATGAGAAAACAGGGGGACAAATCTACGAAGTGAAAACCCAAATCAGTCCTGCAATCGCAGAGGATTCTGTACTATAAATTATAACAAAGCAACCCTTCTGTACCAGTACAGAAGGGTTGCTTTTTGTCACATAATTAATCTTTCACATTAACGAAAAAGGTACTTTAATAAAAGTTTCACATTTATTAAACACCTATAAATCAACGTTTTTAGTAATTAATATCTTAAAAAAAAATAAATTGTTAAAAATAATTCTTGAAAATGCTTGCAATCATTAAGGTGTGTGTTATACTGTTCACGTAAAGCTGTTACATTAGTGAACAGAAAATTTAAGGAGGTCCATCAAATGGAACAATGGAATGGATTTAAAGGAAAAACTTGGAAAGAAGAAGTAAACGTACGCGACTTCATCCAAGAAAACTACACACCTTATGACGGAACAGATGAATTCCTAGCAGATGCTACTGAAGCAACGACGAAGCTATGGGATCAAGTCATGGAACTGAACAAGCAAGAGCGTGAAGCTGGCGGCGTATTGGATATGGATACAAAAGTCGTTTCAACGATCACTTCTCATGGACCTGGCTACTTAGACAAAGACTTAGAAACAGTTGTTGGTTTCCAAACGGAAAAACCATTTAAACGCAGCTTGCAACCATTTGGTGGCATCCGCATGTCAGAACAAGCAGCAGAATCTTATGGCTATGAAATTGATGCGGAAGTCTCTCACATTTTCCGTGACTACCGTAAAACACATAACCAAGGAGTTTTTGATGCTTATACACCTGAAATCAGAGCAGCGCGCCGTTCTGGTGTAATCACAGGTCTTCCTGATGCTTACGGCCGTGGCCGGATTATTGGTGACTACCGTCGTGTGGCATTATACGGAGTGGACTTCTTGATCAAAGAAAAACAACAAGACCTATTGTATTGCGGAAACGGAACGATGTCCGAAGACATTATCCGCCAACGTGAAGAATTAAGTGAACAAATTCGTGCGTTAAGCGAATTGAAAGAATTAGGAAACATTTACGGATTTGATATTTCTAAACCAGCTCAAACGGCGAAAGAAGCATTCCAATGGTTATACCTTGGTTACTTAGCAGCCATCAAAGAGCAAAATGGTGCAGCAATGTCATTGGGACGTACGTCAACTTTCCTTGATATTTATGTTGAACGCGATTTGAAAAATGGCGTGATCACTGAAGAAGAAGCACAAGAAATCGTTGACCATTTCGTCATGAAACTACGTCTTGTGAAATTTGCTCGGACGCCTGATTACAACGCATTGTTCTCTGGTGACCCAACTTGGGTAACTGAATCAATCGCTGGTATGGGTGAAGACGGACGTCATATGGTAACGAAAAACAGCTTCCGTTTCTTACACACTTTAGCAAACTTAGGCCCAGCACCAGAACCAAACTTGACTGTTTTATGGTCAACACGTTTGCCTCATAATTTCAAAACATTTTGTGCGAAAATGTCTATCCAAACATCAGCGATTCAATATGAAAACGATGATGTGATGCGTGGACATTGGGGCGATGACTACGGAATCGCTTGTTGTGTATCCGCAATGCGTATCGGGAAACAAATGCAATTCTTTGGTGCTCGTGCCAACTTAGCAAAAACATTGTTGTATGCAATCAACGGTGGGGTCGATGAAAAATCAAAAGCACAAGTTGGACCAAAATTCCAACCAATTACTTCTGAATACTTGGATTATAACGAAGTAATGGAAAAATATGACACAATGATGGACTGGATTTGTGATCTGTATGTGAACACATTGAACATCATTCATTACATGCACGACAAATATTCTTATGAACGCATTGAAATGGCGCTACAAGATACAGACATTCTACGTACGATGGCTACTGGTATCGCTGGTTTCTCTGTTGCAGTTGACTCATTATCAGCGATCAAATATGCCAAAGTTCGTACGATCCGTGATGAAAACGGCATTGTTGAAGATTACGAAATCGAAGGCGATTATCCGAAATACGGAAACAATGATGACCGCGTAGATGATATCGCAGTCAACTTGTTGAAAGCCTTCATGAAAAAAGTAAAACGCACGAAAACATACCGTGATTCAAAACACACAACGTCGATCCTTACTATCACTTCTAACGTGGTTTATGGTAAGAAAACAGGGAACACTCCTGATGGACGTCGTGCAGGCGCACCATTTGCTCCAGGTGCAAACCCAATGCATGGTCGCGATACGCATGGTGCTTTGGCAAGTCTTTCATCAGTTGCGAAATTACCATATGATTACTCATTAGATGGTATTTCAAACACCTTCTCGATCGTACCTAAAGCATTAGGACGTGACGACGAAACACAACAAGAAAACCTAGCAACAATGCTAGATGGCTATGCAGCAAAAGGTGGTCACCACTTAAATATCAACGTATTTAACCGTGACACATTGCTTGATGCGCAAGCTCACCCAGAAAAATACCCACAATTAACTATTCGGGTATCTGGCTATGCAGTAAACTTCATTAAATTAACAAAAGAACAACAAGATGACGTGATTGCTCGTACAATGCACGAAGCAATGTAATAAGCAACAACTTCAGGCGGCGGACGGGAAAATCCGCCGCCTCTTGTTTTGAAAGTATCAGACGGAGCGTGGTCATCCGTCGTTTCGAAGAAAGGAAGAGCATTATGGCAGTAACAGGACAAGTACATTCAACAGAAAGTTTTGGATCAGTAGATGGACCAGGTATCCGTTTTATTGTATTCATGCAAGGATGCCGCATGCGTTGCCAGTTTTGTCATAATCCAGATACCTGGAAGATTGGCACCGGTGTCGAACGAACGACTGATGATGTCTTAGAAGAGGCATTGAAATATCGCGAATTCTGGGGACAAAAAGGTGGGATCACCGTCAGTGGTGGGGAACCATTGCTTCAAATGGACTTTCTGATCGATCTGTTTCGTAAAGCCAAAGCAGAAGGTGTCAGCACGACATTAGATACTTGTGGAAAACCATTTACACGGGAAGAACCATTTTTTAGCAAGTTTCAAGAGCTGATGACCGTTACTGACTTGTTATTGTTTGATATCAAGCACATCGATAACAAAGCCCATAAAGAGTTGACTACCCAATCGAACGATAATATTTTGGATATGGCGAATTATCTTTCAGAGATCAATCAGCCTGTCTGGATTCGTCACGTGCTGGTTCCTTTTAGAAGCGACTATGATGAATTTTTGATCCGTTTGGATGAGTTTATCAAAACACTGAAGAATGTCGATAAAGTAGAGATCTTGCCTTATCACACGATGGGGAAATACAAGTGGGATGAGCTTGGTTTGAAATATCCCCTTGAAGGGATCGAACCACCAACAGAAGATCGGGTGAAAAATGCCAAGCGTTTGCTTCATGTAGACGACTATAAAGGTTACTTAACCCGTTGATCAAAACAGGAAAGAAGAGATTGCTATTGCTTCTTTCCTGTTTTTTTACTATGATTAGAAAGTGAATATCAATTGAAATAGGAGCGATGAAGAAATGTCGAAAATATTAGTATTCGGTCATCAAAATCCTGATACCGACGCCATTGGTGCAGCAATTGCCTTTGCAAATTTACAAAATCAACTTGGAAAAGATTGTGAAGCAGTAGCGCTTGGTACACCGAATGAAGAGACACAATTTGCGTTAGATACCTTTGGCCTAACTGCCCCTCGGGTGATCGATTCAGTGGCAAAGGAAACCCAAGAAGTAATGTTAGTGGATCATAATGAATTTCAACAAAGTGTAGCGGATATTGCGGATGTCACTGTGTTGGCAGTTGTTGATCATCATCGTATCGCTAACTTTGAAACGGCTAATCCACTGTATTATCGTGCAGAGCCGGTCGGTTGTACAAGTACGATCGTGTTGAAATTATACAAAGAAAATCAAGTGGAAATTCCAAAAGCGATCGCAGGAATCATGCTCTCAGCGATCATCTCTGATACATTGTTGTTTAAATCACCAACATGTACCGACGAAGACGTAACAGCAGCCAAAGAACTAGCCGTTATAGCAGATGTAGAACTGGAAGTCTATGGATTAGATATGTTAAAAGCTGGTACGAATCTTGGAACGAAATCAGCAGCAGAATTGCTGGACCTAGATGCCAAAAGCTTCCCAATGGGTGCTAAAAACATCCGTATCGGACAAGTCAACACGGTTGATCTAAAAGAAGTCTTTGACCGTCAAGCAGAGTTGGAAGCGGCTATGAAGGATTCAATGGCAGCAAATGGCTATGATCTGTTCTTGCTGGTTGCCACTGATATCTTAGATAGTAATTCTGAGCTACTAGTCGTTGGCGAACCAACTGCCCCAGTAGAAGCAGCCTTTAAAACGACATTAACCAACAATCGTGCGTTTTTACCTGGTGTCGTTTCTCGCAAAAAACAAATCGTACCTCAATTAACAGAGGTTTTTGAAGGATAATTAAGCTAACTGTCTGAATGCTGGTGAGATCTGTTTTGGTAGATCAAGCCAGCATTTTTCATGATTGTTTGGATAAGGAGTACACGCAGTGAAATTTTTTTATAGTCCCCACTTTCGCTCATTGCAACCGATACTGGAATCTTCGAAATTCCATGAGTTGGTAGAGGAGCTATTAAATAGCCAAGAGCCGCCGACACTACGAGCATTAAAAGCGAAGTTTACAGATGGTTCATTTGATAAAATTCTTGACCGCTTGATCGCAGAAAAGTTGATCATCCGTCAAGAACGACGCTATTATTTAGGCTTCCCCATCTATAATGAACATGATCAACAGCAGATACAAGTAAGTGATGATTTCTATCAAGCAGCGCGCAATTGGTCAACACAAGAAATCGCTGGTTTTATCAAAAGCTTTGCTGCGTCAAGTGTTGAAAATAAATACTTTTACGGTTGTCAGCAAGGAGTTGAACAAGGAGCGGTCTATGCATTGAGTCATGAACAATTTCAGTTGATTTCTTACTCAGAAACACAGTGGCCACCAACACTGCCTGCTTTTTTTGAAGCGAATGAACAGTTGCACACCCTTGCGATCTATGATGAATTAATGGATTTGATCGGTGATGTCGATCCAGTCTATTACTTAGACCAAGTGAGTGTGATCCTTGAACGCATTCGTAAAAATAAAAAAGTCCGTCCGAGTATTTTTCTGGAATCACTTCAACGGGTCGAGATCATAAGCCCTGAGCTACATTTGTTGCTGGAAGAAATAAATTGTGATAATCTAAAAAACGAGCGTTATCCGTCTTCTGAAAAGGATCTGTTCGTCCAACGCCTTGTGATCGCTCACTTGGCAAACAAATCAGGTTCATACAATACACTTTATTTCAATAATAATTAAAATTTCTAATAATTATGTTATTTGTTTTAAATTTTCTGACTATTAAAAAGTTGCTAGATTCGATTCTAGCAGCTTTTTTTCTTATTTTTTCAAATGATAATTTGATGAATAAAAATTAAAAAACAACAATCGTTTTGTTTGGAGTTTTGATTTCTTGATGATATGATGATTCTAGAACTTTGAAAGGGGATATAAAAATGGAAGGATATAAAACGGTTGATTTTGAACAGTTGGAACAAAACAAAACGAAAGCAGAAATGATCACGTTCGTATCAATGTCAGAAATAGAAGCTGCTCGGCAAGCAATTACAAAAGCGGGGATCGATGAAACGCGTTTTTCTGATGGTGATCTCATTCTTGCGTTAAAACAACAGGAACGGTTTGGGGCAAATACGATCGTTTCCGTGATCATTGATTGGCTCATCAATCAAAACTATCTGGTGAATCCAGCTCATGCCATGCGTTACTTAGCAAAGAAAATGGCAAATGGGCCAGTTACAAGTTACAAATTATTAAGTGAAGGTGAGTTTGATTGTGACGGGAACTATTACTTGATTGCTCGCACAAACACCACCTCATCGGCAAATAAAGTCTATAAAGTTTACACGGATGGACAAGTAAAAGAGCTTTGGCAGGCAAAATAAGTACAGATGATTTCGGCTCTAGTGAATAAGGAAAACGGCTGTGTAAGCAGTAGTTAGCGGAAAAAGGATTTTCTTAGATTGAAGGTTGTGAAAGACGCGTGAAACTAAACATTCGAATCGGCTTAGCTGGCAGTCATCTTCTGATTGGTGCATTCAGCTTGCTCGGCGCTCTGCTGACGCTTTATAAAGTACCGACAAGTTTTGGTGCGATCCAAGCCTTGTTAGGTGAAATTTATTATACCGATACTGTATTTGACCGATTTACTCAGCTTTTCTTGTTGGGGATCATCAGTCTTTATACCGTGGTGACCAGTTTTTATGGGTTTCGATTTTGGTGTTTTTGCTCCGCCTCTTCTGCATTTGGGACACTGTTGGCATATTTTGAATTAACTGAAACACTTCCAGTGATGGTAGTTTTCATTCTTGTTTTAGCAAGTTTGTTTCAGTTATGGGTAGTCACATACTTCATTTTCCAAAAGCTAAAAAGTAGAGCTGAAACAGGTTGAACTGATACGTTCAAGCTGTTTTTTTCTGTCAAAGATTATTTGTTGGTAACTAGGGTTATTGCGTTACTAGCGCAGTGTTTTATGCTATGCTAGATAGAGAGATGTAGTTAATTTTGAAACGATTAATTAAAGATTAATAAAAGGTGAAAGAACGTAACAAGGTCGTTGGCATTTCAGTCAGCGATCAAAATGAATTTGAGGAGGACTGATGAGAGAGTGGTTACCAAACAACAGGTACTGACTGCGGAAAAAGACTTTCTGAGTGGTGAAAATTTTTATGTACAGCATTTCTTAGGCGCCCATCAAGTAGATGATGGCTACGTGTTTCGCGTTTGGGCACCAAATGCTCAGCAAGTTTGGCTTGTTGGCGACTTCAACCAATGGACGGATACCTTGCCGATGAACAAAAGGACGGAATCCGGTGTTTGGGAAATTGAGACCAACCAAGTAAAAGAAGGACAGCTTTACAAATACAAAGTAAAACAAGCAAATGGACGAGAAGTATTGAAGATCGATCCTTTTGCTGTCCATTTTGAAGCTCGGCCAGGAACTGCTGCCGTGTTGCATTCGATCCCACAAAAAAAATGGCGGGATGGGTTATGGCAAGGACGGAAAAAAAGACAAAAAACATTTAATCGACCTCTTAATATTTATGAAGTTCATGCCAGCTCCTGGAAGCACCACGAAGATGGCACCCCTTATCGCTTCTCCGAATTAAAAGATGAACTTATTCCTTACGTGAAAAAAATGGGCTACACCCATATCGAATTTATGCCTTTGATGGAACATCCCTTAGGAACCTCCTGGGGCTATCAATTGACTGGTTACTTTGCACTTAGCTCCTATTATGGGACACCAGAAGAATTTCAAGACTTTGTAGAGGCTTGTCATTTGGAAAATATAGGTGTCTTCGTTGATTGGGTGCCAGGACATTTTTGTGTCAATGATGACAGTCTTGCCTATTATGATGGCACGCCGACCTTTGAATACATGGATGAAAACCGTGCGAAAAATGTTCGCTGGGGTGCGATCAACTTTGATCTAGGCAAACCACAAGTCCAAAGTTTTCTGATCTCAAGTGCATTGTTCTGGATCGAATTTTACCATATTGATGGTATTCGGGTAGACGCCGTTTCCAACATGATCTATCGCGATTATGATGAAGGTCCATGGGAACCGAATCACGAAGGGGGCAATCGGAATTTTGAAGGGTACTATTTCTTACAAAAGCTCAATTCAGTCATCAAGTTAGCCCATCCTGCAGTTGTCATGATTGCAGAGGAAAGTACTTCCGAGACCAAAATAACAGGAATGGTCGAAGGAGGCGCTCTCGGGTTTGACTACAAATGGAATATGGGCTGGATGAATGATGTCCTGCGTTTTTACGAAATGGACCCGATTTTCCGTAAAGATCATCTAAGCCTTTTATCTTTTTCTTTCATGTATCGGATGCAAGAAAATTATATCTTGCCACTCTCCCATGACGAAGTGGTTCATGGCAAAAAAAGTTTGATGCACAAAATGTGGGGAGACCGCTACAAACAGTTTTCACAACTACGAAATCTCTATACGTACATGATGATGCATCCAGGGAAAAAACTGTTATTCATGGGTAGTGAATGGGGACAGTTTTTAGAATGGAAATATGATCATGGGCTTGAATGGGTCGATTTAAACGACGCATTCAATGCAAAAATGCAGTTCTTCACCCAGACCTTGAATGAATTATACAAAGAAGAACGAGCCCTTTGGGAATTGGATGATCAAGAAGATTCATTGATGGTGATCGATGCAGACAACTTAGATGAAACGACATTGACTTTCTTACGACAAGGAAAAACGAAAAAAGATTTCTTGATCGTGGTTGTCAATCTGACACCAGTGGAGCGTCACGATTTTGCGATCGGCGTGCCATACGAAGGAACGTATCGCGAGATTTTAAACACGGAACGGGATGTATTTGGTGGAACTTGGGTGGCGAATAACCCAGACTGCCAGACCAGTAATACCCCTTTTAAGCAATACGACTATCAAATCAAAACAATTTTGCCTGCACTTGGGGCTTTAATCATCAAACCAGAAAAAATCAAAATGACTCGAAAAAAAGCAGTAAAGAAAGCACAAAAAAAAGAGTAGAGGGGGAACGGTGAGTAGATCACCAAACAAAATGAAAACAGAAATGTTAGCAATGATCCTCGCAGGGGGACAAGGGACTCGATTAGGAAAATTAACAAAGAATATTGCTAAACCAGCGGTTCCATTTGGTGGCAGATATCGGATCATCGATTTCACGTTGAGTAATTGTGTCAATTCAGGAATCAAAAATGTGGGTGTTGTCACTCAGTACCAGCCATTAGCACTAAACAACCATATCGGAAATGGTGCAAGCTGGGGATTGGATGGAATTAGTACCGGTGTAACGATCTTACAGCCATATTCAAATTCAGAAGGCGAAAAATGGTTTGAAGGAACCGCCCATGCGATCTATCAAAACATCGCTTATATCGATGAGATGGACCCGCAATATGTCTTGATTTTATCAGGGGACCATATCTACAAAATGGATTATGAAGAAATGCTGGAAAAACACAAAGAAAATGATGCTTCATTGACGGTTGCAGTTCTCGAAGTACCGATGAAAGATGCCTCGCGTTTCGGAATCATGAACACCGATAAAAATGACCGTATCATCGAATTTGATGAAAAACCAGCCGAACCAAAAAGCAATCTCGCTTCAATGGGGATCTATATTTTCGATTGGAGTCGTCTGCGCAGTATGCTGTTGAGTAACTATACAAAAGACGGCGAAATGGTCGATTTTGGGAAACATGTCATTCCTTCTTATCTCGAAAGCGGCGACAACGTTTTTGCCTATCGCTTCTCTGGCTATTGGAAAGACGTAGGAACGATCGATTCATTGTGGGAAGCCAATATGGAATTTATTGATCCAGCAATGGAGTTGAATATTCGGGATAAAAGTTGGCAAGTATTTTCTAAAAACCCAATCGCACCACCACATTTTGTGACTGAGACTGGGGCTGCGAGAAACTCTCTCGTGATGGATGGCTGTTATGTTGCAGGGGAAATCGAGCACAGTATTTTATCAGAAAATGTGCAGGTGAAAGAAGGATCGACGATCAAGGACAGCGTGATCATGCCTGGAGCGGTGATCGGTAGAAATGTTAAATTAAACCGAGTGATCGTTGGGGAAAATGCAGTGATTGGTGACGATGCAGAGATCGATGGAACAGACGAAATTGCCGTAGTCGGCTATTCTGAAATTTTAGGGGTGACGATTGATGAGAACTAATAAAATGTGTGCGATTTTAGGGAATCTGCAACGATACCAAGACTTGATGCCATTAACAGAAAACCGTCCGCTGTCGACCTTATTGTTTGACTGCAAATATCGCTTGTTAGATTTTAATCTTTCAAGTATCGAAAATGCCAATATCAAACAAGTCTATATGATTTTCAATGAAGGAGAAACGCAGTCGGTCTTCGATCATATCGGTGGCGGAAAAGAGTGGAACTTGGACGGCGTACAAAACCGTTTCTTTATTCACCTGTTCCAAGACTCATTGAAAAAGCAAGCAGAAGGACAAGAGTATTATTATAATGTCATCGACTATTTGGAAAAATCCAAATCGGATCATACCGTATTTATGGGCAGCAAAGTCTTATGCAACATTGATTTGCGTGCCTTGTTGAAAATCCATCAGCTACAAGGCAATGAAATGACCGTCGTGTACAAACGCATTAGCAGTGACAATGTTTGCGAAAGTGATCTGTTGTTCAATGTAGACAGTGAAGGTCACTTAGAAGAAGCGATCCAAGCGAAAAAAGGTGAGGTCAGTGACCTTGTCAACTTATGTACGGATATTTTTATCATTCAAACAGATCGTCTGATCGCTGCGCTAAAAGAGGGGCAAAAAGTTGGCGCAACGGCAGACCTCGGTCAATTTTTACGAGAAATGATCGCTGTTGAAAATACAGGTCTATATGAATACACTGGTTACTTAAGTAACATTTATGACATCTCTTCTTACTATCAAACAAATATGGATATGCTCGATGTGCATAAATTTACGTCGTTGCTTTATTCGAATCAAAAGATCTATACCAAACTAAAAAACGAAGTGCCAACGTATTATTCGGAAACATCTGACGTGAAAAATAGCCACTTTGCTTCTGGCTGCATCGTGGAAGGAACGGTCGAACAGTCACTCGTTGCCCGCCGCACGAAGATCCATCCTGAAGCAAAAGTCAAAGGAGCGATCATCTTCGGAAATAATGAGATCAAAGCAGGTGCCGAAGTCTCTTATGCGATCCTAGATAAAAATGTGACCATCGCAGAAGGTGTTAAAGTGCAAGGGACCAAAGAAACGCCAATCGTCATTAAGAAAAATTCTCATGTGACCCAAGACGTTCTTGGAGGGGCAAGCGCATGAAGGTTCTGTTTACAGCAGCGGAATGCGCCCCATTTTTTAAAACAGGCGGATTAGGGGATGTTGCAGGGGCATTGCCAAAAGAATTGGTCAAAAAAGGCGTCGAGACGATTGTCGTCTTACCCTATTTCACGAAAATGCCTGCTGAATACCAGGAGCAAATGGAAGATTGTTTTTCCTTTGAAGTGGCGGTTGGCTGGCGCAAGCAATATTGTGGGATCAAAAAATTAGTTCTAGGCTCTGTGACCTATTATTTCATAGACAATCTCTATTATTTTGGTCGCGAACGCCTCTATGATTTTTATGATGATGGGGAACGCTTTGCTTTCTTCCAATTAGCCGTGATCGAAATGATGGAACGCATTGAATTTATTCCAGACATCGTGCATGTCAATGATTACCATACGGCGATGATTCCCTTCTTGATCAAAGAGAAATATCATTGGATTCAAGCGTATCAAAACATACGCACCGTTTTGACGATCCATAACATTGGGTTTCAAGGGTGGTATAGTCGCGATATTTTACCAGATCTTTTTGGTATGGGGACTGAGAGATACGATGATGGCACACTACGTTTAAACGATTGCTTGAACTTTATGAAAGCAGGAATCTTGTATGCGGATCGCATCACGACGGTCAGTCCTTCCTATAGTGAAGAAATCAAAACCTCTGAGTTTGGCTGTGGGCTTGAAGTGATTTTACGTATGGAAAGCGGCAAACTCAGCGGCATTTTAAACGGAATTGATTACGAAATGAACGATCCAGAAACCGATCCTCATTTGGACTATCCTTTCAGTGTCGAGGATTTATCAGGAAAAGCTAAAAACAAGCGAGCGTTACAAGAACAATTTGGTTTGCCTACCCGTAAAGATGTCCCATTGATTTCTGTTGTTAGCCGTTTGACCACTCAAAAAGGATTCCATTTGGTCCTTGAAGAAATGGAAAATCTCTTGCAATTTGATGTTCAGTTCATCTTACTAGGGACTGGCGAACATGATTTTGAAGAAGGCTTTCGCTATTTTGCTCAGAAATATCCTGACAAATGTGCTGCCGCGATTTCTTTTGATATTGCATTGGCGCAAAAGTTATACGCAGCAGCGGATCTTTTCTTGATGCCTTCCGCCTTCGAACCATGCGGACTGTCACAGATGATCGCGATGCGCTATGGTACATTACCGGTCGTTCACGAAATCGGTGGCTTGAAAGATACGGTAGATTCCTATAATCCGATCACGAAACAAGGTACCGGCTTTGGCTTTCAAGAGTTTTCACCTTTTTACTTGATGAATGCCTTGAAGCAAGGGATCGAATTGTATCAATCTGATCAGGCAACGTGGAACGTATTGGTCAAGCAAGCAATGGAAAAAGATTTCAGCTGGAATCAAAGTTCCGATCTTTATATCCAGTTGTATAATACTATCAAAGTTTGATTGTTTTAAGACAGAAGAATCCTTGTCTGCAACAGAACTGCTAGTTGTATGACTAGCAATTTTGGCGGCAAGGATTCTTCTTTTTTATAAATTGAATGCAAAAAGGAGTGTAACCCTATGACAAAAGAACGATTGCGTGAACTGCTAGAAATCAGTGTTCATGAACTCTTTGCGATTGAAGTGGATGAAGCTTCACCGCAGGAATTGTTTCAAGCACTAGCCAATGTGGTGAAGCAAATGTATTCAGAAGACTGGCGTCAAACCAGAAAAAATCTCTTGCTGGAGGATCAAAAACAAGCGTACTATTTTTCAATCGAATTTTTGCCTGGCAAAATGCTAAAAAGCAATTTGTTGAATATGCAGCTGTTGGAGCAAGCGGAAGCCGTTTTTGAAGAGTTAGGCGTTTCCCTTGATGAGGTTGCGGATACAGAAAAAGACATGGCTTTAGGAAACGGGGGCCTCGGTCGTTTGGCCTCTTGTTTTATGGATTCGCTGGCTTCATTAAGCTTGCCGGGAAATGGGAACGGGATTCGCTATCGCTATGGATTATTTAAACAAAAATTTATTGACGGCCATCAAGTAGAATTACCAGATGATTGGTTACGCTCTGGGAATGTCTGGGAAGTCCGCAAAGAAAGCAAAGCGGTGCCTATTCAATTTGGTGGGCAGGTCTATCTTGTTACGGGAGAGGACGGAAAGCTAGCACCAGTCTATGAAGGCGGCTTTACCTGGCGGGCAGTTCCGTACGACACCGCGATGGTTGGTTATCAGAACCAACACATCAACACACTGCGCTTGTGGAGTGTCGAAGTGCCTGCTGAAGATGAGGCGCATTATGCGACATTGGAATCACGGCAAGCCTTAGAAAATTTGACTGCTGTTTTATATCCAGATGACTCAAACGAGATCGGCAAACGCACACGATTGATGCAAGAATACTTTTTTGTTTCTGCAGGCATTCAGAGTATCATTCGCTATTATAAAAAATCGAATCTGCCTTTATCGATGCTCAGTGAACGAGTAGCAATCCATATCAACGACACGCACCCAGCGCTTTGTGTCCCAGAACTGATGCGTATTTTAGTTGATGAAGAAGGCCTTGCTTGGGAACAAGCGTGGTCGATCACCGTGAAAGTCATGAGTTATACGAACCATACGATCATGGCGGAAGCCTTAGAAAAATGGCCAGTTCGCATGATTGAAGAAGTATTGCCGAGAATGGATCAGATCATCAAAGAAATTGATCGGCGCTTTGTCGAAGGAATGCAAGGGGTCCATCCGCAAGCCTTACTGGATCGGACGCGAATCATTATTGATGATCAAGTCCATATGGCACATCTAGCCATCATCGGCAGCCATAGTGTCAATGGGGTAGCCAAGCTCCATTCTGATTTACTAAAATCAGTGGTACTCCATGACTTCTATCTCATTTATCCTGCCCGTTTCAACAATAAGACCAACGGCATCGCACAACGGCGTTGGCTTCAGCTAGCCAATCAACCATTAGCCAAAGTACTGGATCAGTCGATCGGTACGAGTTGGCGCAATGACCCCTTGGATCTGCAGCTGCTCAAAAATTATTATGATGACGAAAACGTTCTGCAACAAATTGCCGACGCAAAAATGAGTAACAAGTGTGCACTGGCAAAGTACATTCAAAAAGCAACGGGCATTACAGTAGATCCAACGGCAATTTTTGATGTGCAGATCAAACGCCTGCATGCGTACAAACGACAACTGCTGAATCTAATGCATATCTTGAAGCTCTACTTTGAGGTCAAAGACGATCCGACTGCAGCGTTTCATCCAAGAGTCTTTATTTTTGGTGCCAAAGCAGCACCAAGCTATCACTACGCAAAATCGATCATTAAAGTCATCAATGAAGTGGCGAATCTGATCAATCATGATGAAACCATCAATGATAAAATCAAGGTTATATTTTTAGAAAATTACAACGTTTCATTAGCAGAAAAAATCATTCCAGCAGCGGATGTCAGTGAACAAATCTCATTGGCCTCTAAAGAAGCGTCAGGGACAAGCAATATGAAGTTGATGCTAAATGGGGCAGTAACGATCGCGACTTTAGATGGTGCCAATATTGAGATTCGAGATGCGATCGGTGATGAAAACATTGCGATCTTTGGGTTGACGGAAGAAGAAGTGTATCAGTATTACGCCCAGCATAATTATTCTGCTTACACCTACTATGAGTCAGATCCAGTCTTGCAACGGGTGGTCAATGCCTTTATTGATGGGACGATCCCGAATATTCAAGT
This sequence comes from Enterococcus sp. R12, assembly GCF_058135755.1. NCBI lineage: Bacteria > Bacillati > Bacillota > Bacilli > Lactobacillales > Enterococcaceae > Enterococcus > Enterococcus sp. R12. The sequence goes on along the minus strand of NZ_CM176874.1, from coordinate 2,267,242 downwards.
TGAAGGTCGGGAAATCTTTGATTCCCTTTTGAAATACAATGATGAATACTTTTTATTAAAGGATTTTCATGCCTATTGTGACGCGCAGCATCGGGTAGATAGTGCCTATCAGGATACGCAACGTTGGCGTAAAGTCAGCCTAATGAATATTGCGAATGCAGGCAAATTTTCGGCAGATGAAACGGTGCGAAATTATGCTGCAGATATTTGGCAGATCGATCCATTATTTGCCCATGTCAAAGAACCGAATGCAGCAAGCTTGACTGAGACGGTGCCTCCAGCTGAATTTAGCTGAAGTGTCCTCATCTGAAATGGTGTAGTCTTTCGTGAAATTCTCCTTAATTTATGGTATGATGAAAAAAATGCATGTAAGAGGATGAGTACAGTGGCAAATTATTTAGATGTGAAACGAAAACACTTCCGTTTTCCTGCTTATGATGATACAGATGGTGTGAAGCTGCAATCCGAGCATCGCCCCGCATTCAGTAAAGCAGATGATTGGATTTTAACCGAAATCAAAGATCCCGTGAGTCATTCTCACAAGGAAGAAAATCAATCTTTGCAGCGCAAAGTGCAGTCCAGCCAACGGGATCGGGGGCATAATGTTCGTCAAAAAGAAGAGCTTGCCAATCACCGTGCCAACTTGCCTCAGTACGGAAAACGTCCAGTGAAAGAGCAGATGCCAACAGGAAAAACCAATTTTTTTGGCAAAGAGGCGAACCATTCTTCTTATCAAGTGACCAGTAAGAAGGAAAAAGCTGAGGTTCCTGTTTCATCGAAAAAAGAATATTCGGGGCGCTCTTACTTCGTGCCTAAATATATTCCTGCATCGATTATTCCCGATGAGCAAAAACCTGAAATTACGCCGAACGATTTGATGGATGCAATGGCAAAAAAACAAGAAAGTTATTTGTTGTTTGATACTGAACCAGCAGCTTATCAAGTCAAAGAAGAAAATGATCCAACCGTCAAAAAATTCAATCGCCACCCCTCTGTTGGGATGACACGCAGCGAGTTTCGAGCCAGCAATAAAAAAAATGGTGAGAAAAAGCGGTCCGTTTTAGATCGATCATTAAAAGGAATGATTGAAGACGATCAACAAGAAGAATCTTCAAATGGCTATTTTCGTTCTAAATAGCAGTGACAGTTTCTCTTAATAGAAGTGGTCCGTTGATCTTAACGATGAATGATTTCAGCTAGATGGCTAACATCTAGCTGTTTTTTTTGTGTGCTTGAGAAAACAGATTCACAAGTTGGTTCATTTGAAGTATGAATTTCACCGAGTGAGGAATATTCTGATTTTACTAAGCCATAGCGTGGACTATAAAATAAAGTGAAACGATCAAAACTAACGTTATTTATAATGTTTGTTATTTTAATTGGTGATTACTTTTGTCATTTAAAATCGATAGCAAGTCAAACGGTGGGAGATCAGTGGTTTTCTAATCAGCCGTAATTGAAAAAGGGAAGCAAGCGTCCTGATGGCTAAAGCTGCTCTTTGGAAAGGACTGATCCATGATCGATTTCAAGGGAAAGATACGCTGAAAGGTGGGCATCAACAAATGAACAAGAAAAAGAGAAAGGTTTATTTCACCATCATTATTGGCTTACTTGGAGGACTCTACTTTTTCTCAACCATGAGTGTGTTTTCTTCAAACGTTTTTTTTGCTGCGCAACTGGAGGAAGAAACGGTTGCGAGTGAACCCTTCGATCCCATACGAGAGCAAGAGACTGAAGAAAGAGTTGCCATTAATTTTGATGAATCAACGAAAGCCGGGACTATAGGAGAACTGCTACTGGTTGCGTTTCGTACGGATCGTCCCATTAGTGAAATTGCGATCCGATTGCCGCAATCTGCGGTTATTGCTGAAGAGGAGTTGCCAAAGGGAGTCAAAATGACGCCAACCGCTGAAGAGAATGGTTGGAAACTAACGACCGATACTCCTAGAAGTGATTTTTTGGTTCCATTGATAGTTGATACAGCAGGGTCGTTTCCATTTGAAGTAGCAGAATCAATGATAATACTTGAAATAAAGAAAGCATCGGAGACAAACCCTACGGATACACATGAGGATGAGCAAACTGATTCGAGTGACTCCACTGATCAATTGGATCAAGAGGATCAAGTACCAGAAGAGAAGGAAAAAGAAAGCCAGCTTCCTGAGGCATCAACGTCTGATCCTGGCAATCTTTATCTTTTAGGCGACGACGTAAAAAAGAGAGGGGTTGCCAACTGGGTCGAATTTATGGCTGCAATGGTCGATCCGACGGTCAATTATATTTATTTGACAGCCAGTTTTCAAACGAACGATAATCCTCGTTTAGGTATTACGGGAATTGACGGCTGGAGCAGCAGCGCCAATCCTAATGGCGGATTAGCCTATGTTTATATCAATGCCTCGAGAGTTTCAAGAACGTTAATCATCGATGGTCTCGACAAATATCAGATGGATCTTAGAGCCGTAGCGATCTGTTTCCGCGATTCGAGTGTCAATCCTGATTCCCCATGGGACATTACCTTGCAAAATTTGGAACTCTACCATGGAAACTTTTGGGGAGCAATTGAATACAATGATTTGAACATGACAAATCAGCAGCGTTCAATCATTCGATACCACAATCTCAACCATACTGGCAATCAGTTGTTTTACGGATTGCACTCTCGAGCCAGCTTTTCTGGACATTCGGTTTCGCATCAAACGCCTAGATATACATCAGACTTCAATGCTTCTTGGACGATTCACTCGAACACCCAAGCCAATTTTGAAATCAACCAAATAGAGCTTCGTGAGGGAGCAAACGTCGAAATGTCGACGATCAGCTCAGGAAATCTTGATTTTTTTAATACGAATGCGCGTCTCGTATTAGGGGATAATGCCCGACTATCCTTAAATGCCAACGGTTCAGGTGGTGAAGCAGGAGGTGCCAATATTCGCTTTTTCACCGGTAATGGTCGCCTCGAATTAGGAAAAGGCGCGGAATTGGTATTAAATACACAAAACAACAGCCCAGCAGTCATCACATCAGGCACGCCCCATGATATTCGCTTAATGGAAAATAGTCGCTTATCGGTTACTGCTGCAAACCGAACGTCACTTAGTCATATATTTTCTTTCAGTACCAATACTCATGTAACTTTAGAAGAAAGCAGTACCTTAGAGGTTGAAGCAACAAATCAAAATACAAGCGCAAATGTTTTCAATTTTTCTGGCACGACGGGCAATCTCCACGTGGGCAAAGATGCTACTTTAGATATTCGTTCAGACAGCTTGAATGCTGGGCAACGCTTGATTTTCTTTAGCGGAGCTAACAATCCCGCAAGAATGACGATCGATGACGCCAAGCGCGTCAATTTACAAAGAACCCGCCCGATAACGACCACCACAAATGGTCTAATTGAAGGGGGAGGAATCACTGCAAAGAATCAGGCGATTCGCCAGTGGCGGCATGGAAATACAGGAGAGACAGTTGATTTTCAGTGGCAACCGATTCTGTCCATGACGGCGGCGATTTCAGGAACCAATACCAATGTGACCAATGTGTCTTCGCTGAATGAGGAAACAAGTCGCGGGTTTGCTTCGCAGTTTGCTTCTCGTTCGCAACGGCTATTGTTTGAGAAAATACCAGACGTCACGGTGACCATCGATCCTTTGACAGAAGATAGAACCTTACCTAATGCTTCTACGATTTCGGGAACCGCCAATCCTGGTAGCTACCTTCGATTCCAAAGAGAGGGGCTGATGCCAGAACCGACGCTTGAAACGACAGTCGATAGTGCCGGCAATAGCGGGTATTTTCACACCCAAGCGGATGAAAACGGGCAGTATTTACTTGATCTATCTGATTTAGAACCTTTCCAGTATTTTACACAAGGTGAAGTGGTCACCGCGCAGGCATTTCTTGATGGTAAATGGGCAGAAGCATCAACCACTGTGGAACCCATTGGTGACGTAGACCCAAAAGATCCCTTGGATCCTGATCAACCGATTGTACCCGAAAATCCGCCCTTGATACCAGAAAATCGCGGGTTTGTCAGTATAGACTTTGTTTCACAATTCGATTTTGGTACAGTACCGATTCGCTCGTCGACAAGCCGCTATCCGGCACGTCCGCAACGAATTTCTTTAGTGGATGATCATGAATCAACCGAACGACCAAACTATATTCAGGTCTCCGATCGTCGATTTCTTCAAACGGGCTGGACCTTGAGTGCCCGATTATCAGAGGAAGGGTTCGTTAGTACGGATGCGTTTAAGCACCACTTAAAAGGAGCGAGTGTGCATTTGAATAATATTGAAATGGTTACCTCTAGAGAAAATCACTCTGAAGCACCAGACTACTTTGAAGCAATTGAGCTGGGACCGCAAAATCAAGTGATTGCACGTGCCAATGAAAAGCAAGGGGCGGGAACTTGGATTCAACGCTATGGAAACGAGCATACCATGCAAAAAAGTGTCGAACTGGAAATCCCTATTGGCGCGAGGCCGCAAGCGACAAGTTATCAAGGAACCATCCATTGGGAGTTGAGTTTCGTACCTGGCGCTGACGAATAACCCCTTTGAAAAACAAGTAAGCATGTTCTGCAATCGTGAATATGATCGAACACTGTAAAAGTTGATCAGACAAAAAGAAGTCCATTTGCCATTGGACTTCTTTTTTGTCTGAAACAAACGAGTAGTGGTTGACACTACTTTTCCCACTTTGGCGGATACGCTTTTCAATCAATAGAAGTGAGTGAAACCACAGGTAGTGTATCGATGAGCAAAATCATAACATGGTAGTCCTCAACAAAATCACCTGAGCACTGTGTCTTCTCCAGCATAAATTTTATTTAGCTATTTTAGTAATTAAATCCTGCTCAAATATTTTAATTTTCGCTTGCCTTTTGATATGCTAAGAATAAGGGGGAATCAAAGATGGAAGTTGATCTACAAATGCTGGCGATGATTTTCTTTATCAATCTCGCCTATGTTACATTGAACACACTGCGATTTTTATTGACAATGAAAGGGTATCGCGTGATTGCCCCATTAGTGAGTATGATCGAAATCACGATCTATATTTTAGGCTTATCTATGGTATTGGATCGTTTGGATAACCCGCTGAATCTCTTATTTTATGCACTAGGCTATGCTGCAGGAGTCAGCATCGGGATCAAAATCGAAGATAAGCTGGCTCTGGGCTATACAATGGTCACAGTGATCCTACCTAGTAATACGGATGAAGAAAAGAGTTTGCCGAAGATTTTGCGACAAGAGGGCTATGGTGTGACACAAAGCTTTGGTGAAGGTTTGGAAGGCCCGCGACTGATTTTAGAGATTCTTTCCCAAAGAAAAAGTGAGAAAAAGCTCTATCAAACGATCAAAGCGGTGGAAGAGCGAGCGTTTATCATCAGCTATGAACCCAAGTATATCTCGGGCGGTTTTTGGACCAAAAAAATCACCCGTAGAGAGGCGAAGTTGAAAAAGCAAGCACCTGTTGATTGAGGAACTAGAGGCGGCTTGATCCATTCGTGAAGAATAGCTGCATCAGAAGCAGGGAGTTTATTGATGAGAGGAAGCGTTAGGTGTGGAAAAGAAAGCAAATGGTATGATGGCGGTCATCGCTGCATTGATCTCAAATATTTTGGTGGCGATCAGTAAGTTTGTCGGTTATGCCTTGAGCGGTAGTGCGGCCATGCTGAATGAAAGCATTCATAGTGTCGTGGATTGCAGCAATCAGATCTTTTTATTGATCGGTGATAAACGGGCAACAAAGGGACAAAGTGAGCTGCATCAGTTTGGTGAAGGTCGGGCGAAATATTTTTTCAGCACGATCGTTGCGATGATGCTCTTCTTTGGTGGGGGCGCACTAGGCGTGATGGAAGCAGTGGAAAAGCTGCTGCATCCCGCCCATGAAGTCGGCAATACTTGGTTAGTGATCGCTATCTTGATTTTCGGGATGGTCGTTGAAGGAAGTTCGTTGTGGATCGCGATCAAGGAGATCCGCGAGCTAAACGTCGAACGTCAACCAATCTATCGTTTTTTGAAGGAAAGTCGGCATAGTGAGATCTTGATCATTTTCACAGAAGACTTTTGTGCGGTGATCGGTCTAATGATCGCACTGATCGGAACGGTTTTAACAATGATTACCGGGAACGCATTTTTTGATGCCTTCAGCGGCTTATTGATTGGTCTTTTATTGATGGTTGCAGCGATCTTCTTAGCCCGCGAGTTTTATAGTCTACTGATTGGGGAAAGTGTTACCAAACGTGATTTAGCGGTGATCAAGCAAGCGTTTGAACGTCCCGATGTTGATCGCTTGATCGATGTTAAAACAGTCCATTTAGGGCCAGCAGAAATTTTGATTGCAGCGAAAGTCGATATTGCCGCAAAACAAGAAGAGGTCGGCTATGAAATCATTAATGAGATCGAAGCCGAGATTCGACATCAAATGGCAGATAAAAAAGTCTATATTTATATTGAAACGGATGAGTACGATCCTCACTACATGGAGAAGCGGCGCAAACTTGTGCGACCTTCCCACTGATTTAGCTAGAATAAAGCTGTTTTTTTTGATACAATAGACAAGGATTATCACATAGTGAAGGAGATTTCAAAATTATGATCAATGCAAGTGACTTAAGAGCTGGAATGACGTTTGTTCAAGACGGCAAACTTATCAAAGTATTAGATGCCAGCCACCACAAACCAGGTAAAGGAAATACGGTTATGCGTATGAAATTACGTGACGTTCGGACTGGTTCTACTTACGATACAACCTTCCGCCCAGAAGAAAAATTTGAAAAAGCGCATATCGATACGAAAGCTGTACAATACCTATATACAATGGACGATACCGCATTCTTTATGGATCTGGAAACCTATGAACAATATGAAATTCCAGTTGAAGTGGTTGAAGAAGAAATGAAGTTCATCCTAGAAAACATGGAAGTAAAAATCCAATTCTTCGGCAGCGAAGTGATCGGCGTGCAATTACCTTCAAGCGTAATCTTGAAAGTTGTTGAAACACAGCCATCGATCAAAGGGGCAACCGTGACTGGTTCTGGTAAGCCAGCAACGATGGAAACTGGCTTAGTTGTCAATGTTCCTGACTTTGTTGAAGAAGGCGAAATGCTAGAAATCAATACAGCTGAAGGTACCTATTTAAAACGTGCAAAATAGCAAAAAACCGCGACTTGTTCGCGGTTTTTTCTTTGCTCTTGTTGTGTTCAGAAGTGGCTCATTGTCCCTTTGCCGATCTTTTTTGTAAAGGATAGATACTATAAGGTTTACTGATAAAGTAGGCGACGGAGCAGACGATCACAAAGAAGGGTAGATTTTGAAAGCCAAAGACTTCTCCACCAATAAAGATCGGTGTAAGTAAGGTGCTAGTGGCGCTGCCAAAAACACTGGCATAGCCTAGTGCTGCTACCAGTTCGATAGGCAGTCCGAACAGTGGCGCCAACACGACCCCCAAAGAAGAGCCAATCGCAAACAAAGGGGTGACTTCTCCACCCAAAAAACCAATGCTGATGGTCAATACGGTCAACACCAACTTAAGCAGCCAATCATAAGAATAGATCGGTTGCTTCGTGAAACTCGCGCTGATCAAATTTGTTCCTAAGCCTGAATAACGCCCTTGATACAACAGAACAAAAAGCAAGACTAACGCCAATGCGCCAATCCCAATACGCCACAGTGGATTCGGGAAGCGCCGCTTCATGATGCGTTTCATCGTTTCTAAACAGCCCGCAAAGCTGCCGCCAACCATACCAAAAATCAACCCAATCACAAGTAATTTCAGAAAAACAGGTATCGTCAAATCGACGGATTGAGGCAACATAAGACTAAATTTTTCTAAACCTAACCATTGAGAAGTCGTACTAGCAGTGAAAGCAGCCAGCAAAGCAGGTAAGAGGGCATGATGACTGAATTTACCGATGACAAGCACTTCCAATGCAAAGAACGTCGCAGCGATGGGGGTTTCAAATAAACCAGCAAATCCCGCAGCCATCCCAATCATGATCAGGGTGCTGGCGTACTTTTCTAGTCGCAGCCAATTTCCTAAACGATTGGCGATGGTGGCACCTAACTGAACCGCAACTCCTTCTCTGCCTGCGCTTCCTCCAAATAAATGCGTCAGCCAGGTTCCCACCATTACAAAAGGAATCAAACGCAGCGGAATATCTTTTTCTTCTTCCTGCCCGACTAAAAACACTAAGTTCATTCCTTGAGGACTCCGATCGCCATACTTTTGGAAAAGGTAAGTAAAGCAAATACCGATAATTGGTAAGAAGAGAATCAATGGCAAAAAATGACTTTCACGGAAGGCACTTAAGAACAGCAAAATTTTGCCAAAGAAAGTGTCAACAGCTCCAGCAAGCACCCCAATCACCAGACTGAGCAAACCTAATGCAGTCAGTTCAAAATACGTTGTTTCTTGTTTCTTCATTTCTATCACGATCCTTTAAAAAATGTAGGAATAATGCTCTTGCAACTATGACGAACGAGTGAAAATAAAAAATGACTACTACACACTAAAAAAAGTGGTAGAAGTCATTAGCAAAATTGCGGTTTCAGTAAGAACTGAGGGAGACATTCATTCCCTATTAGCATCAATATTATCTGATAAAACCCTCGTTTTGTCAATGGATGCTGGTCGCGAAAAGCAATCCATCTAATACTTATCTTTTATACATACTTGTGGTAAAATTAATTTCATAAGAATTTACATGTGAATTGAGCGTCGGAAGAGTCACTGGCAAGAAAAGGGATGAAAGGACGATCCTTCTACTGGTTAACCAAGGGAAAAACAGTAGGTAGTGAGGAATCGAAGGGGAAGAAAGAATGATTGCATTTATGACGATCGAAAAATGGCTGCAAAGTGAGCGTTTTTACTATGTGATCCTACCAATTCTCATGGTGGTTGGTCTGATCGCATTATTAGGGTTCCTGATGGTTCTGCTTTATCGAGAAAACCGTAACCCGAAAGTGACGCTATTGCTTGGCGGCATAGTCGTTGCGTGTCTGCTAGGCTTTTTTATTGGAGATCAAGTGTATGGTGAATTCAAAACGTATAATGCGCTGATCACACCGAATATCCGAGACCGCGAAAAAATATTTCTAGGCTATAAATATTACGAATCTGATACTACAGCAGTTTATCAGCGCATCCAAAGCAATGAAGCGATTGAAACTTTAGAGATCTATCAAGCAGTACCAGTGGAACGGGCGATTGAATTTCTTGGATCTGCTCATAACTCCGTATATTTTAAAATGGGCGCCCAGGTTTACTATGCTCGCTATCAACCGACATTTGTGGAAGAGGCAACAACGGCTAAGCTGCAGGGGGTTCAATACCATTTGACTGATCCTTCCTTTGAAACAATCGGCTTCTATTCCGAAACCAACAACTATTTAACGGCAATTACGATTCCAAAGACCCAAGAAACCCTCGAATATCAATCCGTTGATTCTGTGATCCCGAAAGAATTTGGGAAAAGTCAAACCCAATGGGCGTTACCGAATAGGAATGAATAACCATAAAAGAAAACTACCTAAGTCACGAAAGAAAGCTCCTTCAATCAGGAATCTTCCGTGCGCAGGTAGTTTTTTGTATGCTTGGTCAGATAACATTACTCTCGCTATGGCTGCTCAGGTAGGCCTCTTTCTTTTTGCGAGACAATTTTTTGAAGGCGGCTTCTGCTTGAGTGGCTTCACTGCGAGTAGAAAAGCTTTCCGCGTGGATCATTTGTAATGGTCTGCGACTGGCAGGACGGGTATATTTTGCTCCGATCCCTTTGTTGTGCTCTAATAAGCGGCGACTCAAATCAGTGGTATAACCACCGTAGAAGGATTGATCATTGCAACGCAAGACATAAAAATAATGATTCTCAGCAGCCATAGAGCATCGCCTTCACTTCGGGACTATAGGCACCTGTTTCATCATAGGTAATGAGGGGGGAATCAATTTTAAAGCCATCCACCTTACCATCCTTGATTCCTTCAATCAATAAAATATTAGCCTCTTTGCCTACTTTCGGATAGACGAAGCGGACGCGCTTTGGGGCGATTCGATGGGCGCGCATATGGTCCAAAATATCGAGAAAGCGATCTGGGCGATGAACCATCGCAAACCGTCCGTTCATTTTTAACGCTTTGCTGGCGGTTTGGATCACTTCATCTAAAGTTGTGGTGATCTCATGCCGGGCGATCGCTAAATAGGGGTTCGGGTTTTTGATTGCCGTCGGTACATTTTTAAAAAAAGGGGGATTGCAGACCAAAAGATCGACGGAATCAGGTTTGATTTTTTGAAAGAGGTTCTTCAAGTCCATAGGATAGACCGTCAGCTGGTCTTGCAAGTCGTTTAATTCGATACTGCGCTGCGCCATATCCGCTAAGCGTTCCTGCAATTCGATTTGATAAATATGAGCGGTCGTTTTTTTGCTGATAAATAAACCAACTGCGCCATTCCCTGCACAAAGGTCAACGATTACGCCTCTTTTTGGCACTCTAGCGTAATTTGCTAATAACACAGCATCTAATGAAAAAGAAAAAACTTCGGAACTTTGAATGATCTTGATGTCATCGGCATACAATTGGTCGATGCGTTCGTTCGGTTGCAACATGAAGCATACTCCTGTTCTAAATTCATTTCAATGTATTATACTACGATTAAGAATAATGGGAAACGCTAAAAAATGCTTGTCATTTAAACCGTTTTTTTGCATACTTGAATAGGAGAGAAATAGAAAGGAAAATGAGTATGTTTTTTCGCTTTATGCGCGGTGTGGTTCGCGTAGTATTATTTTTGATCAACGGCAATGCTCGTTATCAAAACAAAGAGGTTTTACCTAAAAATGAAAACTACATTTTAGTGGCTCCTCACCGAACCTGGTGGGATCCATTGTACCTAGCAGTGGCTGCTCGACCAAAGAAATTTAGTTTTATGGCGAAAGAAGAGCTGTTCAAAAACCCGATTTTACGGTTCATTTTGATCCATGCCAATGCTTTTCCAGTCAAACGAGACAAACCGGGACCGAGCGCGGTAAAGACGCCAGTCAAAATTTTAAAGGAAACGGATCTTAGCTTGATCATGTTTCCAAGTGGTACGAGACACGCAACGGCTTTAAAAGGCGGCATGGCGTTGATCGCAAAAATGGCTAAGGTCAAGATCGTTCCCTCTGTTTATCAAGGACCGCTGACGTTAAAAGATCTTTTTAAACGCAAGCGAGTAACCGTCCGCTTTGGGGAGCCCATTGACATCAGTGACATCAAAAAGATGGACAAAGAGGGCTTGGCGGAAGTCGAACGGCGCATCCAGGGTGCATTTGACACACTGGATCAAGCAATTGATCCGTCATTTGTTTATCAAATCGATGAGTCCAAAAGAGAAGATTAATACCTAAGAAAAGCCGCTGATCCTTTTGTGATCAGCGGCTTTTTTCTAATGAGTTAATCCAATAATTCGAAAGCAAATTTGGTCCACGGTTTTAAATATTCCAACAAAGGCAGCTCGTCATTTGAAATGGCGCCGACTTTGTTTTTTCGCGTGTCTTGGTGAGGGGTCAAAACGATCTGCAATTCGTTTTTGTATTGGCCAAAGGTATCATTGCCGATAACGATGTCCCCATAGGCAAAAGGTTCTTGGTTTGTATGAGGGAGGTTTTCGATGGGACGGTACTTCACCCGTGACTGTGTGGAACGAGCGACTAACGCATTACTGTCACCACGACGAAAATGATTGGTTTCGGCTAATATCCTCCGTTCGATTTCGCTGGCCTCTGCGTCTACGAAAACGCCAAAGGTCAGCTTGTAACGATTGATCGCCGCCAGAGCTTTCAGCTCTGCATCCGACGCGTAAGCATTGCCGATAATCACGGTATCGATCAACCCAGAAGCAAAAAGCAGCTTCCCTTGCAGCGCCAATGGTAAATCTCGACAAGATTCTAAGGTCGGTAAGCCATCATTGACTTCCCAAGGGCCAATTTTGGCTGATTGACTAGTGATGAAGGCGGCTGTTTTCAACCCGTATTTTTTAAAACGTTGGCTGCAGCTGCGGAAAAAAGTATCCGTTAAGCCTGTGCCTCGTTGGGGGTAAAAATTGTGGCAGCCATATAAAAAAGGTTCATTGGCTTGATAAGAAAGGATATTTTCTAAATAGTTCACATCATTACTCATGTTCAATTCAATCGCCAAGCCAAATGGATTAAAGGTCAGCTGGGCTTCTTTATTGCCATCAAACCCTTGATCCAAGCGGATACCGTCCGCACCTAATTCTGCAAAGAAGCTAAGATCGTCATAAGAGATCGCCAGATCACTAAAAACAGCAGGCGAAATATCTAATATCGTTTCAAAGCCAAGGTTCTTGGCAAAGCCGATAATCGAAGAGAATTTTTTTCTGACGATCTCTTTGCCTTCACTGACTTCTAGCATACTCATAAATAAGCGAGAGTAACCAAGGGCAGCAGCTTTTTTTAAATAGTCTTGATCCAGTAAAGGATCGCTATGGTCGGGGTAAATCGAAAGGCCAATTTCTCGTTTCAATGGTTTTCCTTCTTTCTAAAAAACCGCACGAAGCACCTCTTGGCATTGGAAAAAGCTGCTGAGGAAGGCTTCTTCTGTTTGTCTTGGTGGGTGCTTCGTACGACCGTTATTTACACATTATTGTACGACTGGTTGATTTTCTTTTTCCAATTCGTTTTTGTCATAGATTTTTACGAATGGGTAATAGATCAGGATCGATAAAAGAATCAAAAGAACATTCAGCACGATCGCACGCCAATCGCCGCCAGTCGCTAAGAAAGCGCCAATTGGTCCAGGCAATGTCCAAGGGGCATTGACCGTAACTGCATTGACTAAACCAGCTGAGGTAGCGACCCACGCAATGACGCCATTGATCAGTGGTGCAATGATGAAAGGTGGGATCAAGATTGGGTTCAAAACGATCGGTGTACCGAAAATCAGTGGTTCGTTGATGTTGAAAATAGCTGGGATCAAGGCTGTTTTTCCTAGCTTTGAACCGAATTCCGATTTGGTGCGAAACGCTAACAAGATAGCCAAACCAATCGTTGAACCAGCCCCACCGATCCAGATGAACCATTGATAAAATGGTTCGGCTGCGATATTGGGAATCATATCTCCTGAAGCAAGCGCAGTCGTATTTCCTTCCAATAACTGCAACCATAATGGACGAGCCAGTGAACCAACGATAGAAGCACCATGGATCCCGAATGACCAGAAGAAGGTCGTCAAGAAGGTGATCAAAAGCACACTTGGCAAGGTGTCTGCGGCACTGACTAAAGGATCGACGACTTTTGCCACGATCGTGTGCCAGTCAAAGCCGATATAGTAAGTGATCGCACCCATTCCTAAAATAATGACTAAGGTAGGGGTCAAGGCTTCGAAAGAGCGAGCGACTGCAGGGGGGACTTGTTCTGGCATCGTGATTTTAAATTTCGATTTGTCCGTTAACCGATAGATTTCAACGGCAAGAATCGAGGTGATGATCGCCACGAACATACCAGCACTCCCTAAATTGGCCATTGGCAAGACAAAGCCGACCGTTCCAGCAGCATCCAAGGCTTCTGCTGGGATATTGACAGGGGTGAAGGTCAGTAAGAAGGCGGTCGTAGCTAGGATCCCGCCAGAAAGACCATCAAGCTTATAAGAGCGAGAAAGACTGTATCCGATCCCGAATGCCGCATACAAGCTCATAATGTACATCGTCATTCGATAAGGCAATAAGATCGTTGTGGCATTGCTAGACAAGAATTGATAGATGCCCCAACTTTGAGGCAGCGGTGGAAAGGCTAAAATCATAAAGAACGAACTGACGATGATCAATGGCAAGGTTGAAACGATCCCGTCACGAACCGCCCGCAAGTGACGCTGGCTGCCAAGTTTTTCCATCGGTCCTGCCAAATGGCGCTCGATGAATTGAGTGAATTTATCTAACATGGTTTATCCTCCTAAGGTCTTTTACATTTTTGCTTCCCATGGATTCGGAATGATTTTCCCTAAAATCACGCCTTGGGCTGCCCCGGTTGCTGCAGGGGCATTATTGACACGGCTGTGAAGGGTTTCATTTCCTAAGATGGCAAAAGCCACCGCTTCTTTGGCATCGTTGGAACCGCCAATGTCATCTTGTGTTCCAACGGCTACTGATTCTGGTAAATAGCCTTTGATCAGTTCAATCAGTAGATGATTGTGGGCACCGCCGCCCGAGAGAATCACTTCCAGATCGTTTGTTCCCAACTGAGGAAAAATGAACCGTTGGTAACTGTCAGCGATGGAAAAAGCGGTGAAATCGGTTAAAGTCCTCACCAAGTCTTCAGGTGCTGCTTCGGGATACTTGGTCAATAACTGCTGAACAAAATGTTTTCCAAAAAGCTCACGCCCGGTGCTTTTCGGCGGTTGCTGGGACAAATAAAAATGAGTTCTTAATTCCTTTTGCAAGGTGGGTATAATTGCTCCCGCACGGGCTGTTTCACCAAACGCATCATAAGGCTGGCCGAATAACTGAACCATTAATTCATCGATGACCATGTTTCCTGGACCTGTATCAAAGGCATACAGCTCGTTTAAGCTGCCACTTTTTGGTAGTACAGTAACATTGCCGATGCCGCCAATGTTTTGCAGCAAACGATTTTTGCTGTCTGATTGATAGAGCAGATAATCTGTATAAGGAACAAGAGGGGCGCCTTGACCGCCAGCAGCCATATCCATCACTCGAAAATCGGCGACGACTTTCGTTTGTAAGCCATAAGCGATAATCGAAGGTTCGCCAATTTGCAAGGTGCTGTTTTTCGCTGGATCAGAATCGGGGGAGTGCCAGATCGTTTGTCCGTGGCTGGCAACAAAATCAATGCTTTTTTCTTCAATACCAGCTTTTTGGCAGAGGATTTGACACGCTTTCAAAAATTGATACCCTAATTCAGTATTTAATTGGCAGATGAGGGGAACATTTGATTCCACCGGATCACAAGCAGTTTTTATTCGTTCCTTCAATTCTTCACCAATGGGTAGTGTGACCATTTCCATCAGCTGTACGTCTGTTTCGGTGCCGCAGCCATTGATTTTTACTAAAGCAGCGTCGATCCCATCCAAACTGGTTCCTGACATTAGTCCTATTGCAAGCATAGCGTTTCTCCTTTCTTTTAGAATAGTGATGAAAGCGATTGTTGAATTCGATTTCACACTCATTGTAAATGAAGTGTAATTATATGTCAAGATATAAATTTATAATTGAAAAAACATTTCAACATAATGATGTCAGGTGTTCGCTCTTTTTATCAAAAATGGGTGGTAAGTGAAATTTCGCTGGCAGAGAGATGTCTAACGATCAGGGAAAGTGGTATAATGGTTGGAAGGATATTTTTTAAGAAGGTGAAGAAATGCGCTTTATACATACAGCTGATTGGCACATCGGAAAAAAACTACATGGCTATGATCTGCTGGAGGACCAGCGAGCAATTATCGATCAAATCATTGCGATCGCTTTAGAAGAAAAAGCCGCTGCCATCGTCATTGCAGGTGATCTGTATGATCGTTCCGTTCCCGCTGTCGATGCGGTCAAATTATTGAATGAAAAAATCGCAGAAATCAATCTAACGAATGAACTGCCTTTATTGGCTATCTCAGGAAACCATGATAGCCCAACGCGGCTAGAAACTGGTAGTCAGTGGTTTCAGCAAACGCGTTTTTATCTGTCCACCAGCATCGAACAAAGTTTACAACCGGTCGAGTTTGACGATACACAATTCTTTTTGCTGCCTTATTTTGAACCGATCGAGGCGCGCTTATTTTTTGACGAACCGTTAACGAAAATTTCAGATAGTGTCCAAAGAGTGATCGAGGAGATGACCAAGCACTTTGATTCGTCAAAAAAACAAGTGTTAGTGACCCATTTTTTTGTGGCGGGCGCTAGCCAAACGGATTCTGAAACGAAAATTCAAGTTGGCGGATTGGACAGCGTGCCGACCACAGCTTTTGCACCTTTTGATCGAGTCGTTTTGGGGCATTTACATGCCAATACCGCCCTGAAACATCCGAAAATCGGGTACAGTGGCTCTCCGCTGAAATTTTCCCTTTCTGAACGGACGAACCAAAAAGGGGTCTATCTTGTTGATACTGTAAAAAACACAAATGAATTTATTCCCCTGATACCAAAAAGGGATATCCAGCAACTGACAACCTCCTTTGAGGAGTTGATCGATCCGGTTTTTTACCGTGAGCTGGATCGTGAGGCGTTTTGGCATTTTCTGCTGACGGATCGTGCTGTGATTCCAAATATGATGAATCAGTTGCGAAAGATCTATCCATTTATTTTGTCTGTCGAACGGTTGAATGGTCGAGAACAGACGAAAAAAAGACAGCTAACGACACGAGAAACCGACCCGCAGGCCTTGATCAGTCATTTTTTTCAAGAGATGACGGGAGATTCATTGCTCGATGCACAAACCAAGTGGATCGAACAAGGATTAAATGAAGCATTTGTCGTGGAAAAGAGGGAATAGTCATGCAACCGAAGTCTTTACAAATGAAAAATTTTGGTCCATTCATTGATGAAAAATTGGATTTTAGTCAGCTGCAAGCTGGCGGTTTGTTTTTGATCAGCGGCAAAACGGGTGCAGGAAAAACGACGATTTTCGATGGCATGACGTTTGCCTTGTTCGGTGAAACATCGGGGAATCTGCGCTCAGGCAAAGAAATGCGCTCGATGTTTGCTTCACCAACCGAAGAGACCAGCGTCACCTTTACTTTTGAACATCAGCGTTTTACCTACCAGATCCAACGGAAACCGGAACAGACCTTAGCAAAAAAACGTGGTGACGGGGTCACCAACCAAACGGCAAAAGTCCAGCTGACGATTTTTGACGCCGAAGGCAAAGAGAAAAAGCAGATCAGTAAACGCACAGAAGTTGATGCATTTATCAAGGATCTGCTGCAGCTGGATGCCAAACAGTTTTTTCAAATCATGATGTTGCCGCAAGGAGAATTTCGTAATTTTTTGATTGCCAGCAGCAATGAGAAAGAACGCGTTTTACGGAATTTATTTGGCACGGAAATGTATCAACAATTTAATGAATGGTTGAAAGAGCAAGTCAAAGCACAAAGTAAAAAGCTTGAGCATCAGCAGCTGCTCGCCTCGCAAATCATGGAGCGCTTTGAATGGGAAGAAGCGCAGGAGGTTTTAACGGTTGCGGAAGGTCTGACTTTGTGGGCGCAGGATTTAGAAAAACAACAGGCGCAGCTTCAGCAGTTATTGCACAAAAAAGACCAAGCGATCCAAGAAATGAAAGCTGCGCAAGACGCTTTTTACCGTGCAAAAGAAATTGAAAATGCACGGATCGAATGGCAAGGTCTACAAGAAAAAGCCCGAGAGCTGCATGCTAAAAAAAACGAGATCGCTCAGAAAAAAGCACAGTTGAACCAGTTGGTGTGGGCGCTTGAACATCAAGAAATCATGCAGCAAAAAGAAGAACGAGTGAAAGAAGCACAGCAAGCTGCTCAGCAAATCAACGAAACAAAGCAGCAGCTGCAAGAAATTCAGCAGCAACAAGTAAGCTGGCAAGACCAACGAGCGTTGATTGACGGCATCAAGAAAAAACAGGAAGCTGCTAGTCAAAAAGTTCAAAGAATCCAGCAGCAGATCCCGCTAGCACAGCGCACACAAGCGCAGCAAGAAGAAGTGGCGCAACTTGAAAAAGCCGCACAACAACAGACCACCGAATTAACGAAGATAAACCAAGCGCAAGCAAGTGCCAAAGCGCAAGCGCAGCATCTGACAGAAGAAATCGAAACATTGCGAGGGTTTCAAACAGAAGCGGTGAAATTGGTAGAAACGCAGGCTCTGGTAGAAAAATGGCAGCAAGCAAAAGCGCAGTTTCGTGAAGCCGAGCAAAAAGCAGGGGAACAGCAACAAATTCATTCGGAGTTGGTTCTTGAACAACAGCAATTAGCAGCATCCTTGCTGGAGCTGCAAAAAACGTTAAAACAAGAAACCAGTCAAAATGCTCGAATGCAAATTGCTCGGCTTTGTCTTTTGCTGGAAGAAAATGAACCCTGTCCGGTTTGCGGATCCTTGGATCATCCGAATACACAGGAGCACACGACCTATCGCATCGAAGACATCATTGCCAGTGAACAAAGACTGGAGCAAACACAAGAAAAATTGACGAAGATCCAGCAGCAAGTATCGGCAAATCAAACGCTGCAGGAGCAAGCCACATTGCGAATCAGCGAATGGCAAGCCACCAGTGTTGCTGCGCAGAAGCAAGTGGCATTCGCTTGGACTACAGTTCAACAGGCATTTGCTACCTTGCAGCCGTTAGAACACCAAGAGGCGATTACCGAGGAAACGACGGTAGCGGAATTAAAGAAACGGCAATCTTTCAATCAACAAAAAGCCGCATCTTATGAAGACGCACAGAAGAAACATCAGGCAGTAAATGAGAAATTAGCAACGTTAAATGAGTCCTATCAGCAAGTCAGTGAGCAAGCGAAAAAAGCCCAAGAAGCGCGCCAGCTTGCGGAGGGGAAATTGGCTTCTTTACAGGAACAACTTGCAGGCGCAACGTATGAACAATTACAAGCCGATTTAGCAAAAACCAATGGTTTACTGAGGGAATATACGCAACAAATTGAGGCTGATGCCCGACAAGAAGCGCAGCTAAACGAACAGCAAGCGATTCTTTCAGAGAAACTGAAAAATCTGCAGCAATTTTTTGAAGAAAAGCAAGCGGCTAAGACAAAAGCAGAACAACGACTGACGCAGCGACTCCAAGAAGCTGGTATGACGGAGGAAACGATGCGGGAATTGATTGCCCAAGCCGCTCAAACAACCGTTCTCTCAGAAGAAATCAAAACCTATGAGCAAGAAATGGTGTTTGTTCAGCAACGGCTAGCATTGTTAGATGCACAGTTAAAAGAGCAAGCTGCGATCGATTTAAACCAATTGGAAGCTGACTACCTTCAGTTGCAGACCGTGATGGAGGAACTACAGCAAGAAACAGTTCGCAAACAGGAGAAAGTCAACGGCAATCAACGGTTGTTTGACGAGCTGCAGGTCATTTATCAGCAAAATGTCGAAGAACTGGCCCAATTAGGCCAACTTCAGCAGTTGGCAGAAACCATCAATGGCGAAAACGTCAAAAAAACCAGCTTGGAACGGTATGTACTGCAGCAATTTCTGACAGAGATCTTAGAAGTCGCCAATGAACGCTTGGCTCGGTTGACTCGTGGCCGCTATCAATTTGAATTAGCGGATAAAGTCGGGAGCTATCGAAGCTCTACAGGCTTAGAAATTGACATATATGACGATAATGCGGGACAAGTCAGAAGAGCTCATACACTTTCAGGCGGCGAAAGCTTTATTGCTGCCTTAGCGTTGGCGATCTCTTTGGCGGATGTGATCCAGCAACGAGCTGGTGGGATCGAGATCGAAGCCCTCTTTATTGATGAGGGCTTTGGATCGCTTGATGAAGAATCATTGGAAATGGCGATGGAAGCATTAGAAATGATCGAAAATGAAGGGCGCATGATTGGGATCATCAGTCATGTTCGAGAACTGCGGGCAAGAATCCTGCAGCAAGTTTTCGTAGAAACTAACGGCAGCGGGCAAAGCCGGATCCGAATAAAA
This sequence comes from Enterococcus sp. R12, assembly GCF_058135755.1. Lineage (NCBI taxonomy): Bacteria > Bacillati > Bacillota > Bacilli > Lactobacillales > Enterococcaceae > Enterococcus > Enterococcus sp. R12. Next base: position 2,247,619 of record NZ_CM176874.1, on the reverse strand, counting down.
GAATAAGGAGAGGAGGACTCTTATGAAGTGGAGTATTCCAGAAAAAGTAATTGAGCGTGGCAGAACGTATGTCAACGAAGATCGCGTCTTATCTGTCACACCAGACAAAGAAAAAAATGTGTGGCACGCAGAAGTATTGGGGACAGAATTGTATTTAGTGACCTTAGATGCTACAGCCAAAGAGGTAGATTATTGCCAATGTCCGTACTGGGAAGAGCATCATTATTGCAAACACACGGTGGCAGTCGAACTTTATCTACGCAAACAAGGGAAAACACGAAAAATCAATGAGCAAACCCCCATCAAAAAAGCCTTTTCTGCTTCAGAGATGTTTTCCAACGGCTTTGCCCGCTTAGGGAGCGAAAAAGAAACGAGCCAACCCTTACAGGTTGAATTTCGGATAGATACCATCGCCACCAATCCTTACCATCAAGAAATGGATATCTTAGGGATTTCCCTCAAAGTCGGCCATCGTGGCACCGCACGGACCTATGTCGTTAAAAACATTTATAAATTTTTGCAGATGTACCAAGAAAACAAGCAGTACGCAGCGAATAAGCAGCAGACCTTCTTTCTATCTGCGGATGCCTTTGATGAGAAAAATCGAGCCTTGTTGAATCGATTGGCAGGAATCGCGCAAACGCAACAGTTAATCGGGCAAGCAGGCATTCAGATCAGTGGTAAACTTGACAAAAAGTATTTGCTGCTACCCGTTGAGTTCGGCAAAGAATTGTTGTTACAGTTAAACGAAGTCTATACACAAATAACCATTGGTGAAACAAAAGTCAATGAAGCCGATTTTCAAATCGGTGAACCTTTGTCGTTTTCAGTCACAAAACAGGAGGATCATTTTCCTCTGGAATTCGTGAAAGATTTTGACCATTTACTTAGCTATTATAATTGGGGTCTGCTGGATGGAACCTTTTATGAACTGACTGTCGAACAAAAGGAAATCTATGTCACGATGCAACAGTTGTTTAAACGATTTGAACAGCCAGTCATCGACTATCCGAAAGAAGAATTAGCGAATCTTTTTATGAAAGTATTGCCTTATTTGCGAAAAATCGGGCGTGTCCAAGTAGCACCTGAAGTTCAAAATGAAATCGAAGAGTCTGAATTGAAAGCCGTCTTTTCGTTACGGAAAATCAAAGGACAAGTCGATTTACAAGTAGACTTCACTTATGGAGAAGTCGTTTTTTCAAGTGATGAAAAACATCACTATATGCCAGAAAATCATCCCGAGATTTTACGTGATTTTCAACAAGAAGCACGAATTGAAGCGATTATTGAAACCTTTGGCTATCAAGCGAGCACTAAAAATTGGCAAAAAAGCTTACCTGCAGGGGAACAACTTTATACCTTTTTTACAAGGGAGATCCCTGTTTTAAGGCAATTAGGTGAAGTCCGTATCGGCAAGAAGCTGCGGGAACTTTACCTTGACGCCCAACACCATCGACCAGAAATCGTTATCGAAGAAAATGGTTCTTGGTTGGATATCAAGTTTGATGTCAGCGGCATTCAAGAGTCAGAGATAAATGAGGTCTTGCGCAGCCTGTTACAGTCTGCACAATTTTATACCACTGAAAATGGGCAAGTCCTTTCATTGGAATCGGAAGAGTTTCAAGAAGCAAGTGCTGCCCTGAAAAAATTGCGTCTTTCACTAGAAGCGAAGGATGGGGCGATCCAAGTTCCTTTGAATCAAGGGCTGCTCCTGCAAGAGCAGTTTGCTGATCAAGCCAGCTTTAGTGCCGGTTTTCAGCAAATGACGGAAGACTTGATCCATCCAGAAAACTTTGAGGCGCAGCTGCCAGAAAACTTGCATGCTGAGTTGCGGCAATACCAAGAAGTTGGCTTCCGTTGGTTAAAAATGTTGAGCCACTATCAATTTGGCGGTATCCTTGCCGATGAAATGGGGTTAGGGAAGACCGTTCAGACGATCAGCTACTTACTTTCAGAAAAACAAGAGAAACAAAAATTGAATGCATTGATCGTGGCACCGGCGAGTCTAACATTCAACTGGCAACAAGAAATCAAACGGTTTGCGCCAACGATTTCCGCGTCTGTCATCAGCGGAACGAAAGAAGAGCGCGAAGGGCAGATGGCGCAGCCAGCGGACGTCCGCATCACTTCTTATGCAAGCTTGCGGCAAGACATTGATGCCTATCAAGCACTAGATCTGACTTGTTTGATTTTAGATGAAGCGCAAATGGTCAAAAACAGTGCGACCAAAACGGCACAGGCCTTGCGCTCCTTGGAAGTTCCACAGCGGTTCGCCCTCAGCGGCACACCGATCGAGAACAATTTAGAAGAATTGTGGTCCTTGTTCCAAATGATCATGCCAGGCTTTTTCCCGAACAAGCAGAAATTTAAAGAACTGTCTACACAAGAAATTGCGAAAATGATCAAACCCTTTATTTTGCGAAGAGACAAAAAATCCGTGCTGCATGATTTGCCGCAAAAATTGGAAACAAATTATTACAGTGTTTTAACAGAAGAACAAAAGAAAATCTATTTGGCGTACTTGCGGCAAATGCGGGAAGAAATCGCGCAAATGGATTCTACGTCTTTTCGTAAAAATCGAATCAGTATCTTAGCTGGTTTGACTCGACTGCGGCAAATCTGTTGTGACCCACGATTATTCGTGGAGGATTATGAAGGGTCTTCTGGGAAACTTGAACAGGTCAAAGATTTACTCTTAGCAGCCAAAGAAAATGGGCGTCGTGTGCTGCTATTTTCTCAGTTTACTAGCATGCTTTCGATCATTGAAGAAGAGCTAGCACAAGAAGGGTTTGAGTCCTTTTACTTGCGAGGTAGCACACCGCCGCAAGATCGTTTGACGATGGTCGATGCCTTCAATAGTGGAGAAAAGGACGTCTTCTTGATCTCGTTAAAAGCAGGAGGAACAGGACTGAATCTGACCGGCGCAGACACCGTGATCTTATACGATTTGTGGTGGAACCCGGCGGTGGAAGAGCAAGCCGCTGGACGAGCCCATCGGATCGGTCAAAAAAATGTTGTCGAAGTCTGGCGAATGATTGCTGAAGGAACCATTGAAGAACGAATGGATGCGTTGCAACAAGAAAAACGTGAGCTTTTCCAAAAAGTGATCCAAGGCAATGAAACACAGCTTCAACAAATGACAGAAGAAGATATTCGCTTGATATTGAGTATCGGCGAAGAAAGTTAGCCAATCAAAAAGATGGACCTGCCGCAGGAGCGAAGGTCCATCTTTTTTTAGTTATACATGTATGCAGGCACTTGCATCAGTCTGTCAATACTGTCTTGCAGCTGTGAAAAAGCAGTGATCGATGCATCTGGTAAGTCTTCCAATCCACTAGGCGCTTGACGGAGACGATGATTGAACCACAAAGCTTGCCAACCGGCTTTCTTACAGCCAACCACGTCATTATCAAAATTATCACCAACGTACAGTGTGGTTTCCGGATCAAGAGCAAAGGCGGTTTCTGCCAATTGAAAGATTTCAAGTTGCGGCTTTTGATAACCAGTTGCTTGTGAAATGATCATATGCTCTGGTTTGATCCATCGAGTCAATTGCAACTGATCCAATTTTTTTTGCTGGTGGTCAGTGGGACCATTGGTAATAATTCCTAGTTTGACTGGCAATGTGGACAAATAGTTCAAAGTTGACTCAACTTCAGGATGCAGCGTGATGGCATCTAGTTCTTGTTCATAACACAGCTGAAATTTACAGCTTTCTTCCATTGTAATAGGTAAGTACCCTAAATCCGTTAATGAATGCGTCAGTCGAAAATAGCGAAAATGATCTAGCGTCCATTCATTTGCCAATACCCGTCCAAACTGCTCGTCACTGTGCACCCGAAACCGTAAGTAAAGAGCAGTTAAATCTTTGTGGGCTATTTGTGGGAAACAGGAGGTTACGGCATTGCGAAATGGTTGTTGCTGGTCATATAAGGTATCATCGACATCAAAAAGAATACTAGTGATCAAAAAAGACACGCCTTTCAGAGTTAGTGAAAATTTTCAGTTTGTTTTCGAATCAATCATAAGCCATTATTCCTGTAAAAAAAAGAGGGAAATCCCTTTAAAATAAAGGTTTTATTTACTGTTTTTAGAAATCCGCGTCTTTATAGGTTTTCAAAATTATAGTGAATTTTACCCATTTTCACATGTTTCTCATTTTGCATTTCTACTGAGAGTTGCTTATAATGATAGCTATTGAGGAGGGGGAAATGTGTTAAAAAGGTTTTTTCGTTATTATCGACCGTATCGGTCACTATTTATACTCGACTTTACTTGTGCGATATTTGCTGGTTTATTGGAACTAGCCTTTCCAGTTGCCGTCAACCAAGTAATCGATAAGATCATGCCCCAGAACAACTTTCGCCTAATACTGTTGGCTTGCTTAGGCTTGTTCTTGTTTTATGTGATCAATACTGTGTTGCAATATATCGTGGTTTTTTATGGTCATAAACTTGGGGTCAATATTGAAACTGATATGCGTCAAGAGTTATTTCGACATCTGCAAACGCAATCTTTTGAATATTATGATAATCAAAAGACTGGCAAGCTGATCAGTCGTTTGACTACGGATCTCTTTGAGATTTCTGAAGTCGCTCACCATGGGCCAGAAGATGTTTTTATTACCATCATGACTTTGGTCGGTTCATTCCTATTGATGTTAAATATGCATGTTCAATTAGCTGTGGCAACATTTGCGTTGATTCCCTTGATCACGATCGCCTTGGTTTTTTTCAATAAGAAAATGACCAAAGTCAACACACAGATCTATGATAATCTCGGTGAGTTCAACGCCGGAGTGGAAGCATCTGTCAGTGGCATTCGAGTGACACAATCATTTGCCAATGAAACGTTTGAACATAAACGCTTTGACGGGTTAAGTGAGATTTATCGGCAGTCTAAGATCCTTTTTTATAAGGTAATGGCAATCAGTTCAGCGTACAATTATTTCTTGATTCGGTTGATCAACTTGTTTGCTCTGATCTTTGGTGCCTACTACGTGATTCGAGGTGAACTGACGAACGGTCAGTTCGTAGGGTTTATTTTATTGTCAAATGTCTTTGTTAGACCAATTGAGAAGGTTAATACGATGATCGAAAGCTATCCGAAAGGAATCGCTGGCTTCAAACGCTTGACCGAAGAGTTGGATAAAGAACCGACGATCAAAGACAAGCCAGGGGCACGGGCAGTAACTTCCTTAAAGGGAGACATCGTCTACCATGATGTTTCTTTTTCCTATGCGGATGCGACGAAAGTCTTGAATCACATCGACTTGTCGATCAAAGCGGGTGAGACGATCGCCTTCGTTGGACAAAGTGGTTCAGGGAAAACAACGTTATGCAACTTGTTGCCGCGGTTTTATGAAGTCACGGAAGGCGCCATTACGATTGATGGCATCAATATTCAGGAGATGACCTTGGCATCTTTACGTCAGCAGATTGGTACGGTGCAGCAAGATGTTTTTCTTTTCCCAGGAACGATTCGAGAAAATATTGCTTATGGCAAACTTGATGCAACAGAAGAGGAGATTTTAAAGGCAGTCAAATTGGCACACTTAGAAAAAGTCATTGATCAAATGACGGATGGCTTGGATACGGTCATCGGTGAACGAGGCGTCAAATTATCCGGTGGCCAAAAGCAGCGAGTAGCGATTGCTCGGATGTTCTTGAAAAATCCGCCGATTCTGATTTTAGATGAAGCAACTTCAGCGTTAGATACCGAAACGGAACAAGTGATCCAAGAATCATTGAATTCTTTGGCAGATGGGCGTACAACCTTGATCATTGCCCATCGCCTCGCAACGATCAAACATGCAACACGAATCATTGTCGTTAGTGAGAAGGGGATCTTAGAAGAAGGAACCCATGAAGAGTTGATGGCGAGAAAAGGGCATTATCGTGCATTGCATGATGCTCAATTTGCTCGTGACCGAGAACCAACACTCGCTTAGAAGAAAGACATGGTAAACGATCAGTTCAAGAATAGTACAGTCTATTATGCTTTGTCAGTGACCAAGCAACAAATTGGCTGGCTTCTTGGATTGATCGTTTTTTACTGAGTTTTTTGTGAGAAACCCTTTTCATTTATAAGCAGATGTTCATTTCTGCAGCTGTTTTATAGCAGATTATGACAGAAATGCTTCTATGGTTTTCTGATTAAAAAGGAATGTGATACAATAAAACCAAGAAGAAAGAGAGTGGTTGCGATTACTCGCACAAAAAAATAACATTCATTTTCCTTGTAGCGCGATCGTTTCTCGGCAAAGGAAGGATCGTGAAAAAATTCTTTTGAAAACGATTGAGCGACTGCCTTGGTTTTTCTCTCAGTTTTTGATTACATCTGTAATTGTCGAAGAGAAATTAAAAAACGTTGCCTTCTCTTAAAAGAATATTTTAATATTCTGACATCTTTTTGATACACCTTTGACACACTGTTGTATAAAAGAAGTAATATTAAAAAAAAATTTGAGTTTTCTCATTTAAAAATAAACATTTTGAAGGAAACCTTTTGCCTTAAAGGTTTCGCTTTTAATATAACTTTCGAGTTTTATTAAAAAATATGAGATTTAGACTAGATTTTTTTTAGTTAAACCTGTATAATTGAAATCAAGCGAGGGAACAGGACTTGCTTGATTGAAAATTAAAAAGGAGAGATGCACGTTGTTGACACTATACACTTCCCCAAGTTGCACATCTTGTCGCAAAGCTCGTGCGTGGTTACAAGAGCACGAAATCCCTTTTGTTGAAAGAAATATTTTTTCAGAACCGTTAAATATTTCTGAGCTTAAGGCAATTCTTCAAATGACAGAAGATGGCACAGAAGAAATTATTTCCACCAGATCCAAAGTATTCCAAAAGTTGAATATGGATCTAGATGACCTGCCCCTAAAAGATTTATTGACACTTGTTCAAGAAAACCCAGGATTATTGCGTCGTCCGATCATGATTGATGAAAAACGATTGCAAGTTGGGTTCAACGAAGATGAAATTCGTCGGTTCTTACCTAGGGATGTTCGCCAACTGGAACTAAGACAAGCGCAATTAATGGCAGGATTATAAATTTGACTTCATCGACTCGCTTTCTCTTTGAAAGTGAGTCTTTTTTTGAGTTTTTACGTTTTTCTTAAGAGGATATTCGTTTTCTCTTTACTTTTTATCAGGTTTCGATACAATGAACCTATAGTGAGTAGCAAAAGTGAGGTGTAGCTAATATGGAAATGGAACATATCAATGAGAACACCATTCGTGTATTGATCAAAAGTGAAGACTTAGCTGCGAGAGGCATCACTTTTCTTGACCTTCTAGGAAATCACAATGAAATTGAAAACTTCTTTTACAGTATTCTTGAAGAAGTTGATATTGACGAAGAATTTAAGGGCAGTGAAGCTGTAACTTTCCAAGTCTTGCCTAAAGGCGATGGGTTAGAATTGTTTATTAGCAAAAATCTTCCACCAGAAGGAATGGAAAATTTTGATGAGATGAACGATGAAGCGAATGAAGACATTACCGACATGTTGAAAAAGCATGTGGCGGCTCAATTACAAGAGTCGGAGCAAGCAGAAGACATCGGCAATCGTTTTGTATTCGAGTTGTTGCGATTCGAAGATATGATTCAATTGGCATCCGAAGTATATTTGGATTCCGTTGCAACCAATCTTTACCAAATGGGTAACCATTATTATATTGAAATTCGATTCATGGATGCAGAGGTTACTGATATTGAAGTGGAAAATGCACTTTCTTATTTGATGGAATTTGCCCAACGGACATCAGTGACGCCAGAGGTTTTATCTGAATATGGTCAGTTGATCATGGAAAACGATGCACTTGAATTGACTCGTTTCTACTTCAAGAATGATTAATGAATGAAATTCATTTCCAGCCAAGAACATGTTGCTAATGTTCTTGGCTTTTTCAATTGTGTTTGATGAAAATGGCGTATCTTTTATTGAGGTGAGTTAGATGCTGAAAGCATTGAACCAAAGAAAAGAAGTCATTGCAGCGAAAGGGAGAAAGAAAGCATCAGGTCCTTTTTATTGCCCAGGGTGTCACCAAGAAGTGACTTTGCGGCAAGGAACCAAACGACAGCCCCACTTTGCCCATCAAGCAACTGCTGATTGTCAGACTTACAGCGAAGGGGAGACGAAGGAACACTTGGAAGCCAAACAACTATTGTTTGAATGGTTTCAAGATACAGGGATTGAGATCGAAGCCTTTTTGCCTAAACTCCAACAGCGTCCTGACCTTTGTTATAAGAATATCGCCATTGAAGTACAGTGTTCTTCCCTCAAGTTTTCACGATTTCTTGAAAGAACCAGCACGTATTTAGCAAACGGCTATCGACCATGGTGGATCTTAGGGGAGAAATTGCATCCGAAACGCCAATGGTCACTTTTGGCAAAAGCCTGCTGTAGTTATCAGGCAACTGGTTTTTGTTTGTGGCTGATTGATACGCAAAATCAATCCTTAATGAAGTTAGAACAAATCAACTGGCACTATCAAGAAGGAGTCAGCAGTCAACAAAGCGATGCTCGAAAAGGGGCGCCTTACCATAAAGAAACTCTTCGCCCTTTGTGCAAAGGACAAAGATCAAACCATCACCGTCCTTCTGAGTGGCTTGCTGCAGACTATCAGGTATGGTTGATACAAAAACTGCGAAAGAACCTGCCAAAAATCCGTGTGATCCAAGAAATATTGTATCCGTTAAAAGGCAATGTCTCCCAGCTGCCTATGTGGTGCTATTGTAAAAGCAGCTTTGGCATTTTATTTGAGCATCGAATATTGGTTTTTCGCTTTCTTTATTTAAGTGACTGTCCACTTCGTTTTGATCAATGGGTAGCACGGCTGCGGCAGCTGGATTGGCAATGGCAATTCCCGTTACTGGATCAACGGGAAATTTTGCGCGGACTCTTTCAAGAATGCCAATATTTAGAAAATTCGGTTTCTTTTTAAGCCAATGATTTGGTTTCACTGAAAAGTATGATAAGATATTTTTAACCAATGAACAAGGAGTGAAGGGAATGTCAGAAACAAAACAATTACCAGCACGTGAATCGATTCCAGTCGAAAAAACGTGGGACTTAACGAAAATCTATGCCGATGATGCGGCTTTTGACATAGAATTTCAAGAGATCCAAGCACAAGTCAAAGAAGCAAGTCGTTACCAAGGCACTTTAGCCGATGGGCCGCAAGCCTTCTTATCCGCATTAGAATTTGTTTTAGCGCTTTCTCGTCGTTTAGAGAAACTCTATGTATACAGTCATTTGAAAAACGATCAAGATACTGCCAATACGACGTATCAAGGCTTGTATGCAAAAGCAAGTAACTTGGTTGCGCAAGTAAGTGAAGCCGTTGCTTGGTTTGATCCTGAGCTATTGACAATGTCTGATGAAACGATTTGGGGCTATTTCGATCAAGAGCCGAAACTAGCTGTTTATCGTCATATGATCGAAAAAACCATCAACGAGCGTCCACATGTCTTGCCAGCGGAGCAAGAAGCGTTATTAGCTGGTGCTGGCGAAATTTTTGGGGCACCTGGCAACATTTTTTCTGTTTTAAACAATGCTGATTTGGATTTTCCAGTAGTTGAAGACGAAAACGGGGAAAAAGTGCAGTTATCTCATGGTGTATACGGTGAGTTGATGGAAAGCACGGATCGGTCTGTCCGTGAAGCAGCCTTTAAAGGGCTTTATGGTGTCTATGAGCAATTCCGCAATACCTTTGCCCAAACATTAAGCACCAATATCAAAGCCCATAACTTTAAAGCAAAAGCCCGCAAATTTGATTCGGCACGGCAAGCCGCTTTGAGTGCTAACCACATTCCTGAAAGTGTCTACGATACATTAGTGGATGTCGTCAATCAGCACCTGCCATTGTTGCATCGTTATATGGCATTAAGAAAACGCCTGTTGGCTGTCGATACGTTGCATATGTATGATGTTTATACGCCGATTTTAGGGGAAGCACCCATTCGATATACCTATGAAGAAGCGGTCGAAAAAGCGAAAGAAGCGTTAAAACCATTAGGTGAAGAATACCTTGCGGTGGTTGAAGAAGCCTTCAGCAATCGGTGGATCGATGTCGTTGAAAACAAAGGCAAACGCAGTGGCGCGTATTCTTCTGGTGCCTATGACACGCTGCCATATATCCTGATGAACTGGAATGATCGATTGGATCAACTCTTTACTCTTGTTCATGAAATGGGACACAGTGTGCATAGTTACTTTACACGTAATAACCAGCCTTATGCCTATGGGGATTATTCGATCTTTTTAGCGGAAATCGCTTCAACCACCAATGAAAATATTTTGACAGAGTATATGCTGCAGACTGAAACAGATCCACGGGTCAAAGCTTATATCTTGAATCATTTTCTCGATGGCTTCAAGGGAACGATTTTCCGTCAAACGCAATTTGCCGAGTTTGAACACTTCATGCACGTGGAAGATGCGAAAGGAACACCGTTGACCAGTGAGTTCTTAAGCGAGAACTATGCCGAGTTAAATGCAAAATACTACGGACCTTCTGTTGAAAAAGATCCTGAGATTCGTCTTGAGTGGTCACGCATTCCGCATTTCTATTACAATTACTATGTTTACCAGTATTCAACCGGATTTTCGGCAGCTTCTGCTTTAGCGAAGAAAATCTTAGCAGGTGAACCAGATGCCTTAACCAACTATTTGAACTATTTGAAAGCTGGACGCAGTGATTATCCAATCGAAGTCATGAAAAAAGCGGGCGTCGATATGACAAAAGCAGATTATATTGAAGACGCGATGAAAGTATTTGAGCAACGCTTGAATGAATTGGAAGAACTCGTCAAAGAAATTGAAGCATAATTGAAAAGCGAACCAATCCGTGAAGGATTGGTTTGTTTTTTTGTTTGTCCACAATAAAAAACGCTGCGCAGCGAGCCAAATACAAGATCATCGTTTGGCTCGCTGCGCAGCGTCGCTATTGAATAGGGTTTCATAAAAGAATCAACCCGCTATCAATTTCATGAATAGTGGAAAGTTTTGGTGCTTTCAAAGACTGAGCTTTTTGCAAAAATGTATCGAGTTCTGTTGCTGTACCACAGACGAGCGGAAGACTTCTCAGTTCCTCTGATCCTTCTAAAAGGACCCCATATTCTTCTTCACTTGAAAAATCATACACCACAGCAGAGGGTGTGATCGTGATGCCCATATCTTTGGCTACACGCTGATCGGTGGCAAAGTTCTTTTTCACTAGCTCAGAGGATCGATCTTCTAGGAACATCTCTAAATCACCATTCGTTTCAGAAAATAATTCTTTCACTAAGGCATCGCTATATTCTTGTCTTTCGATCCCTATCCGTTGTTGCAGTTTCAACAAGAAATCCCGCGCAATTTTTTTTCCTTGCAACTGAGCTGCCTTATAGTCCAGTGATGCAGCATAGATTTGGTTGGTCTGTTCATTTCGCAAGACCAAATCCGCCTTATTCATGGACAAATAGTCCATTGAGACACCTACGGAAAACAAGTTAACGAAAGGTAGAATCTGCAAATGGATTTTTTTGCGGCTGGTGTTTAATTTATTGAGAATCTCTTTTTCGATATCATAACAAATAGGCCCAATCGGATTAATAAATAAAAACAGTTCGATCATTTGAATCTCTCCCCAATTAAGATTCTTTTGTACCTTGAAAAACAAAATAAGTATGTTTTATTAAATATAGCAAAAAAACGCGAAAAAAGTAAGCAAAAGGACAGCTTACTATGATTTTTCTTCAACGGCTCGGATGATCTTGTTTTTCGCTGGTCGATAAGGAACGCCAAAGAAACGTAACAAGGAGTGAAAGGCATCTTTCCCTTTAATCGGCTCGTTGACTTCTAACTCCAACTCATAATCATGCTGTTGACCATACCAGCTTTCATCTAACGCGAGCAATCCTTCTTCAATCGGAAATTCCGCCCGTTTCGTTTTTAATGCTGCGATCATACGTAACGTGTCAGGATCGATACCTGCCGCTCTTAGGCGCTGAGCAACGATACCCGTAGGTAGAATTTTTTCTGAAGCAATCAATGAAGCTGCGGACGTTTTCGTTAAAGGATCAGTCGTCTCTAATAACCCGTGCTCAATGGGGGTTTTTAGCGTTAATTCCGCATTGGTAGCAGTCGTGCGAATACGCAAGCCAAATTGCTTATCCCGCAGCTTATGATCTGCCGTATCAAAATAGTAATTGGTTTGTATCTTAAATGCTTCTTCTGACAAATTGTAATAAGCAAGCAGCTGGTGGTATTCTTTTTCCGTCAACATCGTCTTGTATTCGATCTCTACTTGTTCGCCCATCGTTTCTCACTCTCTTTCTATTGCAACCATAGTGTACGCTGTTTCAGCTATTCCGTCAAAGAAACCAAACAAAGAAAAGCTGAGACGTTGGGGAGAGACAAAAAATCTTTTGTTTCTGCTCTTCTGTTCATTCAGTTTTATTCCAAGAGTATGGTAGAATAAGAGGTATGTTATGAACAGAATCGAGGGAGAAGAATGATTCGTGATTGGGAAGAATTCTTAGCGCCTTATGAACAGGCGGTTTCAGAATTAAAAGTAAAATTAAGAGGCATACGAAAACAATATCGGGAACAAAACAAGCATGTTCCCATTGAATTTGTCACTGGGCGGGTCAAGCCAGTGGATAGCATTTTAACGAAAAGTAAATTACGTGGGATTGCTTTGGATCGGCTTGAAGAAGAGATGTCTGATATCGCTGGCTTGCGAATCATGTGTCAATTTGTGGAAGACATTCACCAAGTCGTTGAACTCTTACGAACACGCAAAGACATGAAAGTGATCATTGAACGGGACTATATCACCAATAAAAAAGCCAGTGGCTACCGTTCGTATCATCTAGTGATCGAATATCCCGTTCAACTGATCGACGGGGAAAAAATTATTCTAGCTGAGATTCAAATTCGGACACTAGCGATGAATTTTTGGGCAACGATCGAACATTCACTAAACTACAAATACCAAGGGGAATTTCCCGCAGAAATCAGTGAACGACTGCGTCGGTCGGCAGAAGCCGCCTATCAGCTAGATGAAGAAATGTCCAATATCCGTGAAGAGATCCAAGAGGCACAACGGTTATTTTCACATGGGAAAGGCAAGCGAGGCGGACATGATCAGAACCCGTTGCCAAAGGGGGAAACGGAATGAAAGGTATCCGCGTGGCAATCGTCCATAATCAAGAAAGCAAGTCGGTAGAAGTGACAAAGCGTTTAACTACGCTTTTAGAACAGTCAGAAAATAAGATCGATCAAGACAATCCTGAATTAGTGATTTCTGTTGGGGGAGATGGCACGCTCCTTTCTGCTTTTCACTTGTACAATCATAAGTTGGATCAAGTACAGTTTTTAGGCGTCCATACGGGTCATCTCGGCTTTTACACGGACTGGCGAGATTATGAATTGGAAGAACTAGTCGAGTCATTATGCAATGACCATCAAAAAAGCGTCAGCTATCCGTTATTAGATGTCCGCATCACGTATGCGAATGGAAAATCAGACAAGCATTTCCTAGCATTGAATGAATCAACGATCAAGCGCGGCAATCGAACGATGGTTGCCGATATTTCTATTAAAGAAGACCTCTTTGAAAAGTTTCGCGGCGATGGCTTATCGATCTCAACGCCCACCGGCTCCACTGCTTATAACAAGAGTGTTGGAGGGGCAGTCTTGCACCCAAGTATCAATGCCTTTCAATTGGCAGAGATTGCTTCGTTGAACAATCGTGTCTTTCGAACCCTTGGTTCGCCGATCGTCGTGGGTCACCATGAATGGGTCAAAGTACAACTGCAGCAAAGTACCGACTATTTAGTGACGATCGATCAGTTTACCATTGAACAAGAAGAAATCGATGCTATCTATTACCGTATTGCCGATGAACGGATTCATTTTGCGTCTTATCGGCATATGCATTTTTGGAATCGGGTCAAAGATTCCTTTATTGGAGAAGAATAAACCCATGGAATTTACGTATCACTATACTGGACAAGGACAGCAAGTCAAATACTTTTTGAAGGAACAAGGGGTGTCCAAAGGACTATTAGCAAAAATCAAATTTCAAGGCGGAAAGATATTTGTCAACGATCACGAGCAAAACGTCTTGTTTTCTTTGGCGCAAAATGATAGGGTAACTATTGTAATTCCTCCTGAAGGGGAACATGAGACGATGCTGGCTGACCCGACACCGATTGAGATCGTGTATGAAGATGCCCATCTGTTAGTCGTGAATAAGCCAGCAGGCATCTCATCGATCCCAGCGCAATATCATCCGACTGGCACGATGGCCAATCGCGTCAAGGCCTACTATCAAGCGCAGCACTATGAAGATCAAGTGATTCATGTAGTCACGCGGTTAGACCGTGACACATCAGGATTGATGCTTTTTGCAAAACATGGGTTTGCCCATGCGAAGCTGGATAGCCAGTTGCGAAAGAAGCAGGTCGTAAAAAAATATCAAGCCCTCGTTGCTGGTGAACTGCCCGCACTTTCTGCCCATGGTGAGATTGAGCTGCCGATTGCTAGGGACCTGACGTCACTATTGAAACGCAAGGTCAGTGACGAAGGAAAAGAAGCACGGACGGAGTATTGGCTAAAACAACGCAATTCAGATTGCGCTTTAGTTGATATTCAGTTACACACAGGCAGGACACATCAAATAAGGGTCCATTTTTCTGCAATCGGTTGTCCCTTATTAGGAGACGAGATGTATGGCGGTACAATGGCTCTTGGGATCAAGCGACAAGCTTTACACTGCTGTCAGCTGCAATTTCAGCATCCCTTTACGAATGAACCGTTGGCTTTTAAGCTGCCCTTACCAGCAGACATGGCCGCTGTTTGCTCAGCCATGGATAGGCAATAACAAATGAGGTGAAGAGATTGGATGAAAATCAAGAATTAACTGAACGGTTTGATCAACTGAATCAAGCATTAAAAGACAATGATATCCAGGGATTTCGTGAGGCGTTCTTGGATCTGCATATCTACGAGCAGGGTCAGTTCTACCAATCTCTAGAAGCAGCCGATCGACAAATCGTCTATACGTATCTTTCCCCGAAAGAATTGGCAGACATGTTTGACGTCATTGAAGAAGATGATGAACACATGGTGGACTATCTTTCAGAGATGCGCCCTGCCTATGCGGCTGATATGTTGGCGCAAATGTATACCGATAATGCGGTTGACCTGCTGAATACTCTGGATAAAAAACAAACAGCAAAATATTTGAGTTTGATGACCGCTGAAGCTGCTAGCGAAATCAAAGAGCTGCTGCATTATGAAGATGAAACTGCTGGATCGCTGATGACTACCGAGTTTGTTTCCATTGTTGCCAACCAAACGGTTCGTTCAGCGATGTATGTCTTAAAAAATGCAGCAGATGTTGCCGAGACGATTTACTATATTTACGTCGTGGATACTGATAATAAGCTTGTGGGCGTTATTTCTTTAAGAGACTTGATCATCAATGATGAAGATACCATGATCGCTGATATTTTGAACGAGCGGGTGATGTCGGTCCATGTTGGAGATGACCAAGAGGATGTCGCTCAGACCTTCCGAGATTATGACTTTCTCGCATTGCCAGTCACCGATTATGACGATCACCTATTAGGGATCGTGACCGTCGATGATATCATCGACGTTATCGATGATGAAGCAGCCAGTGACTACTCTGGTTTGGCAGGGGTCAATGTGGAAGAAGTCAGTGAGAACCCGATCAAAGCGTCTTCGAGACGCTTGCCTTGGCTTATCACCTTACTCTTTCTCGGAATGGCCACCGCCAGTCTGATCAGTCATTATGAAGAGTTGGTCAGCGAAGCAAGTATTCTCGCTGTTTTTATCTCACTGATCA
The DNA here is from genome assembly GCF_058135755.1 of Enterococcus sp. R12. Lineage (NCBI taxonomy): Bacteria > Bacillati > Bacillota > Bacilli > Lactobacillales > Enterococcaceae > Enterococcus > Enterococcus sp. R12. The sequence continues at coordinate 2,231,750 of NZ_CM176874.1, read as the reverse complement.
CTGGGACCGCCGGTAATGCTGGTACCCAATCCTTAGCCGTAGCCGTTCGTCGTCTGGCGATCAATGACGACAAAGAAAACAGCTTTATGAAGACGGTGGTCGGTGAAGTGCTGACGGGACTGTTCACAGGTGCCATCACGGGATTGACGATTTTTGCTATCGTAGCTGTCTGGAAACAAAATCCGATTCTAGGGTTTGTGATTGGGATGGCGATGATGTGTGCCATCACAGTAGCCAACTTAGCGGGAAGTTTGATCCCGATGCTGATGGACAAGCTGGGGTTTGATCCAGCAGTGGCAAGTGGTCCGTTTATCACGACCCTTAGCGATTTGACCAGTGTTTTGATCTATTTCAACATTGCCAGTCTTTTTATGAACTATTTTATTCAATGAAAAAAGAGCAAGCCGATAATCTTCCTTCAAAGGAAGATCATCGGCTTGCTCTTTAATTTTTTGGTTTTGGCAATACCCCAGAAGGAGAGACACCATAAAGTTTTTTAAAAGACTTGCTAAAGTGATAAGCATCCTGATAGCCCACAGCAGAGGCGACTTCTTTGATCGTGAGGTTTTCATTTTTTAACATGTCTTTGGCACGCTTTAAGCGAATCTCAATCAAGTAGTTGATGGGACTGACACCCGTCGCCTCTTTAAAAATCTTTGAAAGGTACGTCGGGCTGAGAAATTGATCCTGTGCGAGCTTCTCTAACGTGATTTCTTCTTTGTAATGATTTTCCAAGTAATAGACCGTATAGTTGACGATCTGTTGTTGTCGTCGTTGGCTTTTGGAAAGGTAAGGCACGACATTGATATGGTCTTCATTTAGTCCACGTAAAATGTAGACGAGCATCTCCATCAAAACAGCCTTTTGCATCAATTGAAACTCATCCCGCTCTTCACTGCTTTCTCTCACCAACTGCCAGGCTTTTTCCAAAACTTGATGATGGTATTTGCCTAGCTCCAACAAGGGGTGTTTGTTCGGGAAAAAATTCCGTTTAAACCCTTCCAAAGAAATATTTTTTAAACCAATATGCAGCTGATGGGAGCGAGTGCCCTTAGGCTGCAATTCGCAGTGATCGACGCCAGGATTGAAAAGCATGACGCTGCCAGCGCGGATTTTTTTCGCTGGTTCTTTTTCAAAATAATAGGTACTTTCTCCTTCTAATAAGACGCTGATTTCTAAAAAGTCATGATGGTGCATTTCGCCATGACTTTCTGATTGCGTCCATGGGTCAAAGAGATAGATGATTTCTGGATTAAACGTGCGAGGGTTAACTAAATTCATGGCTGATTCACTCCAATTGGGTGCTTATTTCCTGTAAAAAAAGGGAATGGTGCTTCTTACTAATATTTTACATCAAAATGAGTAAGAAAAACCATTCAAATCGCTTTTCAAAACGCTAAGCTTAACAACGAGAGGGGGAATTAGATGAGTAATACACAATGGATCTGGCGCTATGCCAAAAAGAATCGGGGCAAAATCATATTGGCAGTCCTGTTTTTAGTGATCAATGCAGCGCTGATCATTGTTAATCCGTACTTGGGAGGAATGGTGATCGATGATGTCATCAATCAGCAAAAAACGCACTTATTGATTCCATTATTGTTGATCATGATCGCAACGACCGTCATTCGTACCATTGTCCGCTACAGTTATCAAATTTTATTTGAACGGGTCGGGCAAAATACGCTATACGATTTACGGGAAGATTTGTATCAGAAGCTGCAAGAATTGGATTTCGACTTTTTCAATCACACTCGTGTGGGAGATATTATGGCACGGATGACTGGTGATACCGACGCCATTCGCCACTTTGTTTCTTGGGTGACCTACAATATCGCTGAATGTATCTTATGGTTCTTTTCAGCGGTGGTGGTTATGAGCTTTATTGATTGGAAATTGATGTTGGCGCTGGTGGCTGTCACACCGATCATATTTCTGTTGACCAATCGCATGTCTAAGAAAGCACACCCGTTGTTTTTTGACATTCGTGAGAGCTTTTCGCGCTTGAATTCAATGGTGGAAGAAAATATCGGCGGCAATCGAGTGGTGAAAGCTTTTGCTCGTGAAAATTTTGAGATTGAAAAATTTCGCTCCTACAACGAAGATTTTAAGACCCGCAATATGGCATCTGCCAAAGTATCCCGTACCTATCTGCCATGGCTTGATGGCTTAGCAGGAAGTTTGTCAGTCATTGCCTTGATTTTGGGTGGGATCTTCGTCATCAACGGCGAGATGACATTAGGGGATCTTGTTGCGTTTAATGGCTATCTTTGGATGTTGAATAATCCTATGCGTATGAGTGGTTGGTTGATCAACGACGTTCAGCGATTTTCCGCAGCCTGTATCAAAATTCGGCAAATGTTGGCGCAAGAATCGAAAATTCCTGTTCATCAACAAGAAAAATTAGAGCCAATCAAAGGATTTGTAGAGTTTAAAGATGTTTCCTTCCACTTTTCGGATGATCCGAATCAAAATGTGTTGGAAAACATCAACTTCAAAATTGGCCCTGGCCAAACGTTAGGGATCTTAGGGGAAACTGGGTCAGGGAAAACGACGTTAGTGAATTTGGTTGGACGCTTTTATGATCCCACTGAAGGGGAAGTATTGATTGATGGAAAAAACGCCAAAGAGTATCCCGTGCGCCAAATGCGGGAAAACATTTCAATGGTGATGCAAGATGTCTTCTTGTTTTCCAATACCATCTCCGACAACATTGCTTTTGGAAATCCTTTAGCTGATGAAGGCTTTATTCGGCAAATGGCGGTAGTCGCTGATGCAGATACCTTTATTTCTCGGATGCCTCAAGGCTATGAAACGATCGTGGGCGAGCGAGGTGTGGGGCTTTCTGGCGGACAAAAACAACGGATCTCCCTAGCACGGGCCTTAGCCAAAGATCCATCGATCTTGATTTTGGATGATACGACGTCTGCCGTCGATATGGAGACAGAATCGAAGATCCAACAGGAGCTGACAAAATTAACAGGAGAGAAAACGACGTTTATCATTGCGCATCGGATCTCCTCTGTTCGAGAAGCCGATCAGATTCTGATGATGGAAAAAGGACGAGTCGTTGAACAAGGGACCCATGAAGAACTTGTCAGTCTGCGGGGCAAATACTACGAAGTGTATCAAAAACAATTAGGCTTGTCAGGAGGTGAAGACGATGGCGAGAAATAAATTTGATGTGGATGAGGAATTAGACCAGGAGTTTAGCTGGAAGGATTTCAAACGCTTGTCACAATATGTCGTTCCTTATAAAAGAAGTATTGCGAAAGTACTATTTACGATCATTCTGGCAAACTTAGCAGGAATGCTGGCGCCCGTTTTCACAAAGATCGCGATCGATTCATCGATTCCTGAGAAAAATGTCAACCAATTGCTGCTTCTAGGAGCTGCCTTTCTAGTGACCTTGATCGTTATCGGCGTCTGCATGCGTTACCGTATCTACCATATCACGAATATTGGTCAAGACGTATTGAAGGATATGCGCTTTGATATTTTTGAACATCTGCAGCGACTGCCTTTTTCTTATTTTGATACAAGGCCCCACGGCAAGATCTTGATTCGCATCGTAAACTATATCAATACACTGAGTGACCTATTGAGCAACGGCCTGATCAATTTGATCTCGGATGTTTTCAACGTCATCATCACCTTAATCTTTATGTTTGCGATCGACTTCAAATTGACCTTGTATTCCCTTGCGTTGCTGCCAATTTTGTTCATCATGGTGATGGTGATCAAGAATAACCAGCGCAAAGCCTATCAGGTGTTGAGTAATAAACAATCCAATCTAAATGCTTACATTCATGAAAGTATTGCTGGTATCAAGATTACTCAATCCTTTGCGCGAGAAGAAGAAAATGCTGAGATCTTCCAAGAAGTCAGCAATGATTACCGGACTTCATGGATGAAAGCTGTCAAAATTCAGTTTCTGATGTGGCCAGGGGTGCAAAACATTTCAGTCATTACGACTTGTTTGATTTATTTTGTCGGCATTCGTCAGATCGGTGTCGATGTCAGCACAGGTACTCTGATCGCTTTTATCAGTTATATCAATAATTTCTGGAATCCAGTCATCAATATCGGGAATTTTTATAATTCTTTGATTACAGCAACAGCCTATCTTGAACGAATTTTTGAAACGATGGATGAAGTCCCAGATATCGAAGACAAACCAGATGCAAAAGTATTGCCAACGATGAAAGGGACCGTTGATTTTGAACATGTGACCTTCCGATACGAAGAAGGAAAAAACATTCTTTCTGATGTTAACTTCCACATTGAACCTGGGGAAAGTATTGCTTTGGTTGGCCCTACTGGTGCAGGGAAGACCACGATCATCAACTTGCTGAGCCGCTTTTATGATGTCAATGAAGGCAGTGTTAAAGTGGATGGGATGGACGTTCGTGACGTGACGCTGGAATCGCTGCGCTCACAAATGGGTGTCATGCTGCAAGATACCTTTATTTTCTCAGGAACGATCATAGAGAATATTCGCTATGGAAAATTAGATGCGACAGAAGAAGAGATCATCGAAGCAGCGAAGATCGTCCGTGCCCACGACTTTATCACGGAGTTGAAAGACGGCTATCAAACCGTCGTCGAAGAACGAGGAAGTACTTTATCTGCAGGGCAACGGCAACTGATTTCCTTTGCCCGAGCGTTGTTGGCTGATCCAAAAATTTTGATCTTAGATGAAGCGACCTCAAGTATCGATACGAAGACAGAAGAATTGCTGCAAGAAGGATTGTTGAAGCTGTTAGAAGGCAGAACCTCATTTATCATCGCTCACCGACTGTCCACGATCAAAAATTCTGATCGAATCTTTTACGTGGCAGGGGGGACGATCGCTGAATCGGGTAACCATGATCAGCTAATGGCACAAAAAGGCTTGTATCACCATTTGTATCAATCACAATACGACTTATTGCAAGCGATCTAAAAGAATCCCCACAAACGATAGAAGCGCATCGTTTGTGGGGATTTCTTTGTGTCCTTCAAGCTCAATCGTTAAGGTCAACGATTCTGGTTCCATGAACTTCTTTTACACCTAGTGTATCGGCAACTTCTTGGGCATTTTCAAAGGAAATGCCACCGCCAGGTAAAATCGTTAAACGCTCACCAGCATAGGCGATCAATTCTTTCAGACGATCGAAATTTTCTTCAATTGGAGTGCCTGCAGCACCACCATGGGTCAAAATCCGCTGTACCCCATGCTCAGCTAACCAATCGATCGCCTTGAATTGGCGCGCTGCAGGAATCGCGTCGAACGCCATGTGAAAAGTAACCTGCAAGCCTTCTGCGGTTTCTAACAGTAGCTCCAATGCTTCTTCGTCCAACCAGCCGCTAGGTGTTAAGCAACCTAGAACAACGCCGTCTGTTCCTAATTTTTTTGCTTCGATCAAGTCGGTATGCATGATTTTCAATTCTGTATCATTGTAAACAAAATCACCGCCCCGAGGTCGAATGATCGTCATAACGGGTATTCCTTTTTCGCCAGCATATTGCAGAACTTCTTCTTGCACGCCGGTACTTGGTGTTGTTCCGCCGACTGCTAAATTATCACAGAGTTCGATGCGCTTTGCACCTCGGGCGATTGCTAAGGGAATATTGGTATAGTTTTCTGCACAAAATTCTTTTAACATGATTTACCTCCATTTGATGGGTGTTCAATTGATTTGTTATTCTATCCACTAGCATTCTACCACAAGAATATGCTAAAGTAGAGCAGAGATGAGGGAAGTTGAATGTTAAAAAAAATCGATCGCGGGCGCCTATTTTTAAACGCCCATTATCACTTGTTTGAATGTCCATTGTGCCGCCAAGCATTTTTCCCGACCGAAAATGGCTTGGTTTGTCCAAATCGTCATCGATTTGACTTATCAAAGAAAGGCACACTTTTCTTTTTGGATCATCAAGTCAAAGCAGATTATGATCAAGCACTGTTTTTGCCGCGTCAACGAATGATCGCTAGCGGCATGTATACACCAGTCCTTGAGACCATCAAAGCAGCTTTGGGAGATGCTAAGCATCTTTTAGATGTTGGCTGCGGGGAAGGCAGTTTTCTGGGTCAGCTGGTCAATGAAAAGACTCAGGCGGCTGTCGGCTTTGATATTGCCAAGGATGGAGTCTATCTAGCAACCAATCAAAACGTACCAGCTTTTTGGTGTGTGGCGGATCTGACCAACCTGCCGTTTGCTGAAGCGAGCTTTGATACGATTTTCAATCTATTTTCGCCGTCAAATTATGGGGAGTTTAACCGCATTCTAAGAAAAGGCGGACAGCTGATCAAAGTGGTTCCTGCGGCGGACTATTTAAAAGAACTACGAGCCGCTTTTTATCCTGATAACGAAACAAAACAGCAGTATTCGAATGAACGGGTCGTTAGCAAATTTTTTGAACACTATCCCAACGCATCCCGTCAAAGAGTGACGCATGTTTTTGCGATCCCTGAAGAAAATCGTCAAGATTTACTTGCCATGTCCCCGTTAGAGTGGGGGGCTTCGGAGGAACGCAAAGAAAAGCTGCGACAAACCCCTTTGACACAGATTACGGTTGATGTTGAGGTGTTGATTGCGAAAATTTCCTGAAAATATTTTGAACTTTTTTGTTATTTACTCTTGCAATCATGCCATGGGAGTGATATATTGTTCTCAAGTCATTTTTCATTGGTTTTTATCAGGTTCCTGTTCTGATAAAAGTTAGTGAAAAGAGCTTCACTAACGTAACGACTCGCAGTGATCGACACCGAGTTGGTACGTTTTTTTTATGCCCAAAAAAGCGCCCAAAAAATGTTGTTTCTAGAAAAACAAGCGTGCCAAAATATGGTACTATAGAAGTTATTGAAGTAGTTACTGAGCATGCAATGGAAAACGTAACGTTTAACGACACAAATCAATGCGAGAACCGATCGGCAGTAACCGATCGAAAGGAGTTTTTATCTATGAATCACATCGTTCTTTTTGAACCTCAGATCCCAGCCAATACGGGGAATATTGCACGGACGTGTGCAGCAACAAATACTCATTTACACTTAATCGAGCCTTTAGGCTTTTCAACGGATGACAAGCAATTGAAGCGTGCTGGGCTTGATTATTGGCACGATGTCAATATTACCTATCATAAAGATTTAGCTGCTTTTATGGACTTTTTAGGAGCGCGTCCGTTGTACCTGATCTCGAAATTTGCCAATCGCGTGTATTCTGATGTCGATTACACCGCAGATGACGATCAGTTCTTCATTTTTGGGAAAGAAACGACGGGGCTTCCAGAAAGTTTTATGCGTGAGCATGCCGAAAAATGCTTGCGGATCCCCATGAATGATGAGCACGTTCGTTCCCTAAATCTATCAAATACGGCGGCTTTGATCATTTATGAAGTTTTGCGGCAGCAAGGATTTCCGCAGTTGGAATTGACGCATCATTACGAGAACGACAAATTAGACTAAGAAGCGAGGCTTTTTCGATGCAATTATACTTTACCCGTCACGGAAAAACAGAGTGGAACCAAGCACGCCGCTTTCAAGGAATGCTGGGGGATTCGCCGTTATTGCCAGAAAGTTATGACGAGATCAAATTACTCGGTGATTATCTGGCAGCTATTCCTTTTGAGAAGATTTACTCAAGTACATCTTTGCGAGCAAAAGTGACTGCCCAAGAGATCCAAGCAAGACTCCAACACCCTGTTGAAATCATTTATAATGAGAACCTGCGAGAAATCGGACTCGGTGAATTGGAAGGTCGGTCCATCGATGAAATGCATGAAAAGTATCCCCAGCAATTGACTGATTTGCGTAATCACCTGGATCGATACGATCCCAGTGCCTTTAAAGGTGAGCCGATCCAAGAAACATTGAGCCGAATCGAGACCGTCGTCATGGATGCGGTGATGCAGCATGAAGGCCCATTATTGTTCGTCGGTCATGGAGCATCCTTTACGGCTGCTATACAGTGGCTTGCAGGCAAACCATTAGCCGAATTAAGAGAGCAAGGTGGATTAGTCAATAACAGCGTTAGCTTATTAGAGACGAATGAACAAAAAGTATTGCCTTTTGAACTAAAAGTTTGGAATGAAGCAAGCTTTTTAAGCAATCAGGCAGGATTAGACGCTTTATTGTAAACCATGAAAGGAGCGGCACCATGATTCCAGAAAGAACGTTTTTTGTCGGCCATGTTGCCGCCATCTTTTTCCAGAATCCCAGCAATTTTTATAAAGTACTATTAGTTAAAGTCACTGAGAATAATGCCGACTACAAAGACTCGGAGATCGTCGTTACTGGTAGTTTCGGCGAAATCCAAGAAGAGGAAAAGTATCGGTTTTTTGGTGAGCTGGTCAATCATCCCAAGTATGGCGTTCAGTTGAAGGCCGAAAGCTACCAACAAGAACAACCGACCTCTGAACAAGGGTTGATCGCCTATCTTTCTGGAGAAAAATTTCCAGGGATCGGCAAGAAGACCGCTGAAAAAATCGTTGATCTTTTAGGAGAAGAAGCGATCGATCGGATGTTGGAAGAACCAACATTGTTGGAGCAGATTCCAGGATTGAATGAAAGTAAGCAAAAAATGATTTTAGATACCGTTCGGCAAAATCATGGGATGGATCAAGTGATCGTTGGCTTGAGCCGTTATGGTTTTGGTAGTCAGCTTTCTTTTGCAATCTACCAAGCCTACAAAAATGAAGCATTAGCAATTATCGAAGAAAATCCTTACCAGCTGGTGGAAGACATTGAAGGCATTGGCTTTAAACGCGCAGATGGCATCGCTGAGCAGCTAGGGATCGAAGCTTCGTCACCGCAACGGTTTCGAGCCGCAGTCTTGCATCAGATCTTTGCCCAATCCTTGCAGACGGGTAATACCTTTATCCACGCCCAGGACTTGTTAGAGCAGACACTGCGTTTATTAGAGACGAGTCGTCCTATTGAGATCGCGCCAGACGACCTGGCATCAACGATCATTCAATTAGTGGAGGAAGGAAAAATCCAGCAAGAAGAAACTCGTTTATATGAAAACAGTTTGTACTTTTCTGAGTGGGGAATCGCTAGTTCCATCGAACGCTTGCTTTCCCGCAAAAAAGAGATCGTGTATCCTGAGAAAAAAATCAGCAAAACGCTGCGAAAAATTGAGAAGCATTTAGGCATCACCTATGGTTCTTCGCAAGAAGAAGCAATCAAAGAAGCCATTCGTTCGCCATTGTTTATTTTGACAGGAGGACCTGGTACTGGGAAAACGACGGTGATCAATGGGATCGTACAATTGTTTGCTGAATTGAACGATTTGGACTTAGAACCATCAAAATACAGCGACGAAACCTTTCCGATTCTCTTGGCAGCACCGACTGGTCGAGCCGCCAAACGAATGAACGAAACGACTGGCTTGCCAAGTGGTACGATCCATCGTTTGTTAGGCTTGAACGGACGTGAAAAAGCGCCATCGATCAGTCCAAAAGAATTAGAAGGCGGCTTACTGATCGTCGATGAGATGTCTATGGTGGATACATGGCTGGCGAATACCCTCTTTAAGTCGATTCCTACGAATATGCAAGTGATTTTTGTGGGGGATAAAGATCAGCTTCCTTCTGTGGGACCAGGGCAAGTCCTTCATGACTTGCTAGCGATCGATGCGATCCCGAAACAAGAATTGACGGAAATCTATCGTCAAGACGATGGGTCAAGTATTATTCCACTCGCCCATGCCATAAAAAATGGGCAGCTGCCTGCTGATTTTACACAAAACCAAAAAGATCGTTCTTTCTTTGCGTGTGATGCTTACAAAATCGAACCGTTGATCGCTCAAATCGTGAAACGGGCAAAAGACAAAGGCTACACGCCGCAAGATATTCAAGTGTTGGCACCGATGTATCGTGGGGCAGCGGGTATCGATGCCCTTAATAAAATGATGCAAGAGATTTTTAACCCCAATGATGGGACCAAAAAAGAGGTGACCTTCAATGATACGGTGTATCGTATCGGCGATAAGGTCTTGCAGTTGGTAAACTCTCCTGAAGATAACGTGTTTAATGGCGATATGGGGCAAATCGTTGGGATCACTCTAGCCAAACAGTCGGAAGACAAGATCGACGAGCTGGTCATTCAATTTGATGCCAACGAAGTAACCTATAAGCGGAATGAATGGAACAAGATCACGTTATCCTACTGTTGTTCGATCCATAAATCTCAAGGCAGTGAATTTCAAATGGTCATTTTGCCGATGGTTCATCAATACCAACGCATGCTGCAGCGCAATTTGCTATATACTGCTGTGACCCGCAGCAAAGAGATGCTGATTTTACTTGGTGAACCACAAGCGTACCAAACTTGTGTCAATCACGAATCTGCGACTCGTTTAACCACGCTGAAAGAACGCATCAATGGCACAGAAAAAATGACGCCGTTGCAACGAGCAAAATTGGCCCAATTTGAAGAAGCCGATGATCCATTTTATGATGATTCCTCTGTTGACACGAAAGTAAAAACGTCTTCGACGAAGATAAAGGAGCAATCCAGCACTGAAGTTACTGCTAACAAGCAAGCAGTAGAAAAGACCTCAGATAGTGGGCTTGATTTGTTTGCTTTTGCCGAGACGGAGCCGTCAGCATCAAATCAGATAGAAACGGCAAAGCCTCTGTCAGGGGATAAGGTTCTAAGTGAAGGGACCACGGGGGAAGAAGCACTCATCGAAGAAACGCCGAACGATGGTGTATTGACTTTAACGATGGTCAAAAAGCATTTAGTGGATCCAATGATTGGCATGAAGGATTGTTCTCCATACGACTTTATGCCCACAAAAAATGGTTGATTCAAAGATGAGAAAATACTAAAAAAGGGTCGTTAGTGAGCGCTTTCTTTTGGTTTTTTAGCTTCTTATGCTAAGCTAAAATCAAAAGGAGGCGTTACGTTATGGCGAAAGAAACCGAAGATAAATTAGCAAAATTAGCGAAAGAATCTGGCAACGACTTTAAAAAATTAGATGAGATGGAAAAAGAATTCAAATTGGATGAAAGTCCTGAGTCAGAACGAGGCGATCGGGAAGAATCAGGGTTAGAAAAAACGTTAGATAAGGCACCGATTTTTCCGCCTAACACACCGAATAATCCAACGAATCCTGGCAGTCCTGGAAATCCATAGCTTGTCCACCAAAAAACTACGACAGTCGGATATTCGAATAGAAAACAAAAAGCCTGAAGAATGCAGCTTCGCATTCTTCAGGCTTTTTTGCAATCGATGAGGTTTACTTTAAATGCTGATAATAATAGATCGCTAATTGCGTGCGATCCCGCAACTCCAGCTTTTCTAGTAATTGACTGATGTAATTACGAATGGTTCCATCACTCAAATACAAGGCATCAGCGATTTCTTTATTGTTTTTACCCGCTGCTACTTCTTTGATGATCGCAAGTTCACGTTCGCTAAAAGATGCTTGATTATCTATCGCTGGTTGGTTCTTCATCATTTGCGTGAAGGTCTCGACGATCTCATTCCCAAAGACAACTTGGCCATTATAAGCGGCTTTGACAGAAGGGATGATCGCTTGCAGGTTCTGTTTGATCAAATATCCTTTGACACCGATAGAAAAGGCTTCACGAATGTATTCTTGATCTTTGAAGGTGGTCAAAAGCAAGAGGATCGCTTGGGGAAATTTAGCCAGTATTTCTTTGGCAGCAGCGATCCCAGTTTGTTCCGGCATACGGATGTCGGTCAACAAAACGTCAGGACGATGGGCTTCGTAAAGAGCAATGGCGTCTTTGGCACAATGACCGATACCCAACACCTGAATCTCTTCTGTGCTTTCAAGAATGGTTTGTAACGAGGTCGTCACAAACGGGTCATCATCAATAATGACTACAGTAATCATTGGTGTTCCTCCTTTGGTAAAATGATCGTCAACTGAAAGCGTTGGTTTTCTTGCAAAATATGAACTTGACCTTGCAGCTCCTGGACCCGTTGACGCATCGTTTTCAGACCGATTCCGCTGTTTGCAGTTTGGGGTGAATTGACGTCCTCGTTGGTGATTTGCAAACGGTAAAAGGCGGGCAGCGTGCGAAAATGCACGACAACGGTTTTGGCATGACTGTGTTTGATGCTGTTGGTCAAGGCTTCTTTGATGACCATTAAGAAACAGTTTTGCTGTGCTTCGCTCAATCCTTCAAACAAGTTTCCTTCAATCGTTATGGAAGAGGGGAAATCAGCAATCAGAAACTCTATGGCTTGCGGAAAAGAAATCGATGTTTCATGGAGATCATGAACGCTTTGCCGAATGCGATCCATCCCAGTGTGAACCGTTGCACTCAAATTTGCTAACGGCACCTTTAATTTCGGCTCTTGATTGATCATTTCAAGCGCACCAATTTGTAAAATGGCACTCGAAAGTAGATGGCCGACATTGTCATGGATATCTCGCGCGATTCGATTTCGTTCTTCCGCGATTTGTAAGGCTAATTTTGTCTCTTGTGACAGGGCTAATGCTTTGTTTTGTTCCGATAACTGCTGCTGCTTTTCCCAATGGGTATCTTTTGAAGCAATATATTTTTTCTCAAGATCGATCATTCGCTGCTCTTTTTTTCGTAAATAAAAAGCGAAAAGCAGTAGCAGGATGATAAAGGCGAGCTCAGTGGGTGAATGGTTGCCAACCGTCGAAATCAACAAAAAACCTAATAGGAATAAACCATCATCTTGTCTTTCTTTTGGAGCGATCACCCGCATCATTGCGGGCAAAAAGAGGGCAAGCGCTGGCCAAAAGGCACATAGCAGCAACAGAATAACTTGAAAAAACCAGTTTGGTTTCTTAGGCAGCAAATAACTGACGCCAGTAAATAAAACAGCGATCAGCAGATAGATGACTTGCACAGCAACAAATCCTTGGTTTACCAATAAGAACAATGAGATAGCGAGGAAAAAGCCCGCTTCGGTGAGTGGTCGATAGTTCGTCATAGGAGACTCCTTCATTGTGACAAATGTCATGGTTGGTTTAGCCAATCGTCACTAGTTTCTTTCCTTGAACTTTATTATAGTCAGATTAACAAGAAATTTGGAAGGAGTTTTTCATCATGATTATCGAAATTGATAAATTAGTAAAACGCTATGGTGATTTTGTGGCGTTGAACCATTTTGATCTGCAAGTTCAAGAAGGAGAAGTTTTAGGATTATTAGGACCAAACGGGAGCGGAAAATCCACCGCCATCAACTGTATGCTCTCTTTGTTAAATTATGACAAAGGGACCATTAAACTGTTTGGATCAATCATGACGCCGGAAAATTATGCCGTCAAGGCAATGATTGGCGTCGTTCCTCAAGATGTTGCCGTCTTTGAAGAACTTAGTGTGCAAGAAAATATCGATTACTTTTGCGGTTTATATGTTGCTGACAAACAGAAACGCCAAGCCTTGATCGAAGAAGTGATTCAATTAGTGGGATTGGAAAATTTTGTGACGTTTCATCCAGGCGAGCTCAGCGGTGGGTTGAAGCGACGATTGAATATCGCCTGCGGGATCGCTCATAAGCCGCGCTTGATCTTTTTAGATGAACCCACGGTAGCGGTCGATCCTCAAAGTCGGAACAAAATTTTAGAAAGTATCAAAGAACTGAATCGTCAAGGAGCGACGATTGTTTATACGACCCATTACATGGAAGAGGTGGAGATTCTTTGTGACCAGATCGTGATTATGGATCAAGGACAGGTGATTGCTAAAGGAACCAAGGAATCTCTAAAAGATATGGTACGGACAGCGGATCGTTTGACCATCGATATCCCTTTACTACCTGAGCCTGTATTGACAACGATTCAGCAAACCATTGCTTCTGATGGGATCGCCTATAAAAACGGTCAGCTTGAAGTAACAACGACGGAGCTGAATACAGTTTTATTACCGATTCTGACGCTCTTACAAGCAGAGCATATCACTTATGGAAAAATTGCAACCAAAGAAGCCACCTTGAATGATGTCTTTTTAGAGATCACGGGCAAGGAATTGAGAGACTAAAGGAGGGAATCACAATGTTTTGGCATTTTTATAAATACCGCACAAAAGTATTGCTGCGAAATAAATCCATGCTGTTTTGGACGTTGGCGTTTCCTATCCTCTTAGGTCTAATGTTTATGGCTGCCTTCGGGGAGATCGATCAAGCGGGCAATCTAGAAACGATCACAACGGGGATCGTAAAGACTGGAGATCAAACAGCGCTTTCGGAAAATTTTTCCACCGTCCTTGAACAAGTAAAAATCAATGAAAAACCATTATTTGAACTCGAGGAATTACAAGAGGCAGAGGCATCTGAGAAGCTGACTGCCGGTGATTTAGCTGGGTATTATCTGATTGATGATGAAACCATTTCTCTGCATGTGGGCCAAGCGGGCATGAGCCAGTCGTTGATGAAAAATGTAATGGATCAATTTTTACAACGCACAGCAATCATTGCTAGTAAAGCGGCAGAACTTGAGAGCCTTGATCTGGCACCAATTCTATCGGCTTTTGAGCAGGAAGCGACTTTTCAAGAAGTGAATGCTGATCGTGATATGAGTTTCAAAAGTTTCTATTTCTTTACGTTGATCGGGATGGCGATCCTCTACGGGACGATGTGGGGTGTCCGCAATGTCCAGGATCAGCAAGCCAATCAATCCGCGAATGGTATTCGGCTTTCCTTGATACCAAGGAAACGGACATTGGTTTCAAGTGCGAATTTAGCGGCGAGTTTTACGATTGTGTTAGTCGAAATCTATCTTATCTTAGCCGTCTTTCGTTTTGTCTATCAAGTAGACTTCGGACAACGTTGGCAGTGGTTACTGCTGGTTGCCGCATTAGGATCATTGTGTGCGATTTTGCTAGGGACATTGATTGGGAATCTAACACCAAAATTGAACTTGGTGCAAAAGGATGGTATTTTGGTCTCCGTGACGATGGCAATGAGCTTTTTTGCCGGGATGATGGGCTCGGAACAAATCAAGTATTGGCTTGATCTGCATGTGCCACTGTTGGGGCAAGTGAATCTCGTCAATTTGATCAGTGAAAGCCTGTATCAATTGTACTACTATACAGATTTGACTAGCTTTTATACCAATCTTCTATGGCTGACTGGTTTTATCGTCCTATTTGCCATCGGGAATGCTTGGGTCGAAAGAGGGGTGCGCTATGACGCTTTATAAAACGATTTGGACTTTGCTTAAAGCAAATAAGTCGAACTTACTGATTGGGGTATTGATCACTGTTGTTGTCACATTCTTTTATGCACAAAGCATCGATGTCGAAAACACCTCTTTGCAAGAGGCAAAAATTGCTTTGATCAGTGAGGAGGAGTCGCCTGTCGTGGATGGTCTCCGAGCCTACTTAAAAGAAAAGCAAACCTTGGTCACTTTGGATGGCACCTCGCAAAAAGAAATTGATGATGCGCTTTATTTTAATCGTGTAAACATCGTCTTGCATGTGCCAGCAGATTTCACTCATCAAGTTGAGGCAGGCAAGATGCCGACGATCGAGATTCAAAGTCGACCAGATGCCTTTTCTAAAACAGTCGTCACTCAGCAAGTGAACACTTTTTTACAAACAGTCCTTTTGTTTCAGGAGGAAGGCAAAACCGTCGGATCGGCGATAGAACAAGCGCAATCTGCACTGGCGGTCACAGGGGATGTGAAGCTGAGTGCAGAGTATGGGCAGCGAATGAAAAAACTGTTGACTGGCATGACCTTTAACTTATTGTCTTATGGGCTCTTTCTCTCGGTATTTAGCGGGTTTGGTGTGATCAACTTGGCATTCAATCGCAAAGAAATCAGCAAGCGAAACCAGAGTGCACCACTTCCGAAGCGTGTATTGCAGCGGAAAATCCTTCTAAGTTTGATCAGCTACTCGCTACTCTTGACCTTCGGCTTTCTACTACTGATGGTGTTATTAGTGATTCGCACGTCTTGGGATACAGCAGCCTGGTACCACATTTTGAATACGTTCTTGTTTTTATTGCCAGTTATCAGCTTTTCAGCTTGTGTCACTTCCCTGGTGAAAAACTCAGAAGCAATCGGTGGGATCAGCAATATCTTCATAACAGGAAGTTGTTTTGTCGGTGGTGTCTTTGTATCCGCGAATTTCCTGCCAGATATCGTCAATAAAATTGCAGCGTTTACGCCAACCTATTGGTTTGTACAAAACAATACATTGATCAGTGAAACCCTCACTTATAATCAAGCGTTCACGGAATCCTTTTGGTTCAATGGCTTCGTACTAGTTGCTTTTGCTGCCGTGTTTTCAATGCTCCAATTTATTTTGGGAAGAGAAGGAAGCCGTCGTTGGCAATACCACTCGGCGAAAAATTGATGATCGAACGTATAGAAAAACGATACAAATCAGCAGCGATTTGTATCGTTTTTTTATGGGCACCAGAATAATTGTGAAGCCGTGGTAAAGGTAATATCAAAGGGGCGTTGCCCCATTTCCTCGCCATCTTCTTGTCCATGTTGAGGAACGGTGGAGATGATTCTCAGCTTCGAAGTGGAAAGATGGTGAAAGTAACGTGAATTCATGTGTTTCTTTCGCATCAGTAAGCCGATCAGCCAAAAAATCTTAAAAAGCGACACACGTTCGACAAGAACGAAATCAAACTTTTTCTCTTTGACTGAAGCAGTTGGGGCAATCGCCACACCGCCGCCAAAGTAAGGATGATTGGTCGTGGTACATAAAAAAGCTTTTTTGTAACTGAACTGCTGCCCATTGCACTCAACTAAGATCGGGAAGCCTTTTTGGCGAAACAAAACCCGAATAATTGCAGCGATATAGGAAAAGGAGCCAAGATTAAACTTATTTAGATTGCTTTTTGCCACAGAGTGATTGGTGGTATAGACGATTGCCGCATCAAGACCAATCCCGACATTGTTAAGGGCAATGCCATTTTCTTCTTGGATCTGCTCCTCATAACGGATAATGGTCAATTCTTGAGGTTTAGTAGTACCAGCAATTTTCCAAAATGCTTTTTCTGGTTCCCGCGGCAACTCAATACTCCGAGCAAAATCATTTCCTGAACCAGCAGGGATATAGGCAACGGGGATTTGCTGTTGTTCAAGTTGTAACTCTGATACTACTTGGTGCAACGTTCCATCACCGCCGATAACCACCAATAATGGAAAAAGCATCTCGCCGTTTTCTAAATAGACCTCATCCCAAGGAATGAGGCGTTCTTTTAAGAGTTTTCGTGTGATCGTTCGTTCATCACCTGGAGACTTTGTTACATAGACTTGATGGGGGAAACGATGTTTTTTTACAATTTTTTGCACACGTTCCACCGCTTTTTTCCCTCGTCCACTGCCTGAGGCAGGGTTCACGAGGAAGTGATAATAATAGTTCATTTTATGAATAGCTCCATATCGTTTTTTCGTTCAATGCGATTAATTATAGCATGTTTCGACAGAAGGAGGGGGGGACGATGCCTGAAAAAAAGAGCAAAAAAATAGATTCGACGATTGT
This sequence comes from Enterococcus sp. R12, assembly GCF_058135755.1. NCBI lineage: Bacteria > Bacillati > Bacillota > Bacilli > Lactobacillales > Enterococcaceae > Enterococcus > Enterococcus sp. R12. Next base: position 2,214,311 of record NZ_CM176874.1, on the reverse strand, counting down.
GCTTTCTAGGTTCTCAAAGGTTCTTATGTCCACTTTGATCCTCAGGTAACGATGCCCATCGCCGAATCCTATTCAATTAGTAAGGAGTAACTCAAATTCCCACATCCTTTGTCTTTTATTCTAAGTTGACAACAATTCTTTTCTTGCAGAACCTGCTTCGTCTGCTTTACTGGGAATCCTTGCTCCTTACACTTACAGTATAGCAGGTTTTCCTATTTTAGCAATCGCTTACAATGTTTACTTTGTGCTTTTTAAAGAATTTTAAACTTTCTAAATGAAAGGTAAAGAAAAAAAGCAAAATCGATGGACAAACGATTTTGCTTTTAAAGTTTACGGCTCGAGGAGCCACGAAAGATTATTTTTTGGGATTTTTCACGAAAGTTAAAAGTAAAATTGGAATCACCAAAAATATAATCGCATTATTGATTATCAGCACATCTGAATTATTAAAATTTAATGGATTATTTTGCCAAGTTTGAATCATAAATCCCAGTAAATTATGAGTGTGAGCAATATAAAACAGAGCAGAAGTGCCTATCACATTTAAAATAATCGCGATAATGCTTAAGATTCGTACCAGTTTAATTAGTACTTTTTTCATCGCATTTCTCCTTTAATTATGGCTGCATTTCTGGTAAATTACCGAAAGCTTCTGTTAGTTTTACAGAGTCCTCCAAAATATCCATATAGCTATCGTGATAGGCCCAGCCGTCACCTAAATCAGCAGCTTCAATTGCTTCTGTAGTCGTTTGTAATTCTCTCATCAAATCAGTATAATTGCGCATGATAGAGGTGTAGGCTGTTAAGTCATACGTGTCAGGATTCGCAATATAACCCTCCACTTCTGCAATCATTTCAGCGTACGTATCGGATAATTTTTCAAGTTGTACTTCTAAATCGTCAGCAGACACTTGATTCGCTTCGCTGTCAGTTTCTTCTTCAGAACTTTCACTGATGTCGGCATCAGAATCATCAGTTTCGTCTGAATCATCTATCTCTTCATCATCTTCAGATGGCGCCGTCGTGGTTTCTGTTGTTTGTTGTGAGGATTCGACAGTATCACTTTCCGCGTCTTCACTCGAGCAGCCAGCCATAAATAAGGCCGTTACCAACACAAATCCAAATAGAGTCTTTTTCATTTGTTTGTCCCCTTTGTTCAAAGAAAACTATAATTTCTTTTTATAATTTTCGATGAATTAGTATTTTTGTATTGTAAAAAAAGAACGGTTACCATTCTTTCCTAATACTCTATCTATTTTACATTTAAGCACTTCTTAAATAAAGGAATATTCCGTTTTTTAATCATTATTTAACAATATATACGTGATAATGTTGTTAAATTTGAATAAATTTGCGCTTTCATGCGCGGGGAGGGCTTTCAAGGTAGCTGATTTTTGTTGTTTTGTAGTATTAAAACAATCATAATATATCTAACTATTTTTTTATTAATATTTCTTCCGTTTTACTTGTTAAAAAAATGCGATAGGAGTAAATTAAAGGTGTAAAAACTTATTTTAGGAGGAATTAGGATGTGTACTGCGCTAACGTATGTAACGAAGGATCATTATTTTGGCAGAAATTTTGATTACGATGTTTCTTATAAAGAAGTGGTGACCATTACTCCGAGAAATTACCAATTGAAATTTCGCAAAGTAAGTGAAATAGATCACCATTATGCGATGATCGGGATTGCTGCTGGAGTCGCTGAATACCCACTCTATTATGATGCGGTCAACGAAAAAGGCTTAGGTATCGCTGGTTTGAATTTTCCAGAAAATGCTGTATACAATGAGTTTCAAGAGGGGAAAGAAAACGTCACGCCTTTTGAATTCATCCCATGGTTACTAGGACAATGCGCTACCGTGGAAGAGGCAAAAGCCCTGTTGGCGAAGGTTAATCTGGTAAAGATCAATTTTAGTGAAGAACTACCATTATCGCCATTGCATTGGATGATTGCTGATAAAAAGAGCGCCATCGTTGTTGAGAGTATGAGTGATGGTCTTCATATTCATGAAAATCCGGTCGGGGTCTTAACGAATAATCCGCCATTTGACTACCAGTTATTCAATTTGAATAACTACCGTGTGTTATCATCGAAAACACCAGAAACGCATTTTTCTGACAAGCTGGATTTTGATGAGTACAGTCGTGGAATGGGGGGCTTAGGTCTGCCAGGAGATCTTTCTTCAATGTCCCGTTTTGTCAAAGCGGCATTTACCCGATTGAATTCCGTTTCTGGAGAATCTGAATCCGAAAGCATTAGTCAGTTTTTCCATATTCTAGGTTCTGTCGAACAGCAAAAGGGACTATGTGATACTGAAAACGAAAACTATGAATACACGATTTATACTTCTTGCTGCAATACAGACAAAGGAATCTATTACTATCGTACGTATGAAAATAGTCAAATCGTTGCAGTCGATATGAATAAAGAAGATTTGGAAGGGAATGTACCGATCTCTTATCCATTAGTTGAAGACCAACAAGTATTTTTCAGTAACTGATCCATTTTTAAAACCCCATCTCAATGACGTTTTGAGATGGGGTTCTTTTTCTGCTTTGTTTCAAACCGAATCGCTCTGACTCGGTGTTGCCTTCGTTTGTGCAGTGCGTTTATTGGGGAATGGGAAAAAGCGATTCACCAGTATGGCGATCGTCATGCCTATGAAGCTATCAACAATCCGATTAAAGGCATACAAGTATGATTCAGTTTGAGGAATCATAAACAAAATCGTCAATAGCGTGGCACAGGCGCCAACTGTTCCCTCGGAGTAATCAAATTTGACCAATAAAGCGATCATCAACATGATCACTAAAGGGATCGCAATGATTTGTATAACGGACGAATATCCGAAAAAGTTAAATATCGCAATACAAAACACAGAAGCGATTGCACCGAAGCTGTTACCGGCAATCCGATGTTTCCCGTATTTGACGGTATTCTCATGATCTTCTCTTAATGTGAAAACAGCTGTGATCGTCGATACAACATACGTTTCACGATTCAGAAGAAAACTAATCAAAATACACAGAAATACACTAATGCCAGTTTTTACATTTCTTAAGCCAAAGGTCAATCCAAATAATTTCAATCATGCCATCCTCTCAAAACAATTTCAACGAAATAGATTATACCATATCGCAAGCACTCATATTTTAGATTTTCAGAAAAATGAACAACGATTCTTTCATCGTGCGTTGAGAGGTAAATTCTACCAGTAGTCGAAAAGCTAGTTTTATCCTATGCACTTTTCAACTTTGAGTATTGAAAGGAATACAATAAGTAAACCTAACTTTAAATGAATTGATTTTCGCATTCCTCGTTTAAAGCTCCTTTCCATTTCCATGAGTGATCCTTCTTTTGATTTTTCAGTCCTGTTATCATTTATATAAGTTGTTTTGATAAAAAACTACTTATTGTTTATAAAAAGTTTGTTTTTTAGATATTATATTGAGATAATCAAAAATAAGGAGGGGATAAAATGAAAAAAGTTTCTGTATTACTTGTTTTCTTACTTGGTTTTGTTGTTTTTCCAGTGACAGTTTTCGCTGCTTCTTCACCGAGCGTGAGCTATCAAACGAATGTCCAGTCTCAAGGGTGGCAATCATGGAAAACAAACGCTCAGACGTCAGGGACTACAGGGAAAGGGAAGCGACTTGAAGCAATCAAAATAAAAATTACAAACGAAAAATATAAAGGAAGTATTGAATATAAAACATCCATTCAGAAACAAGGATGGGAAAAATCTTTTAGAAAAAATGGTGCGCTATCTGGTACAAGCGGTAAGGGGCAACGTTTGGAAGCGATCCAAATCAAACTTACCGGTGAGATCGCTAAGTATTATGATGTCTATTATCGAGTCAATGCACAACAATTTGGCTGGATGGGCTGGGCAAAAAACGGGCAGTCCTCAGGAACTTCTGGCTTTGGCTTTCAATTGGAAGCAATTCAGATTAAGCTGGTAAAAAAAGGTGGGAAAGCACCTGGAACGACGAATAATGGCTTTCGAGATGGACTGAAAAAATATGTAGATAAACGGGGCAAAGGGTTGATCAAAGGGTCAAAACAAAAGATTTATCACCTACCGGGTAGTCAATACTATAAGAAAACGACCAGTCCGATTCGTATGTTCAAGACAGAGGTGGAAGCTTACAAAGCGGGCTTTCGACCTGCTAAATAGAGAAGGACTCAGTCAATGTGTACACAATCGGGCACTTGAAACTGGTTCGATCACTATAAAAAATTCCTTCCCCTCAGCGGGAAAGGAGTTTTTTATTCCATAGTATTTTTTGCTAGATATGAGGATTCACAAAGTAAGTTTACTGGCTGCCCGCTTTATAGGCTGATCCTTTTTTTAGCGAGGTTTCAGCACAAAGCTACCATCTTCATCGTTCATTCCTTCAATAAATGTAAAAATAATATTTTTACCATCTCTTTCAAGGAAGAAGTAGGACATCTCAGTTTCATATTCTGGATCTTGCATCACTAGCTGATTGTCTTCAAGGGTATAGTTGTAGGTATACTCGAATTCTTCCCAGACTACCCCATCAAAAGCTACTCCAAGCTCTTCCAGTTCATCATCTTCTTCTGATTGTAGCGAGCTATTATCGGTACCAATAGTAAGATTCGTTTCACTAAATGTGGCTGTCATCACTGCATACTCACCATCATCATCATCTATCTCAATAAGCCAGTCATTTTTTTGTAAGTCTTCTTTTGTGATATTTTCATTACCATTACCATTTCCACAACCAACAGCTATGACCATCAGAAGGAGAGTTATTAAGTTTATCGCTATTTTTTTCATTATTACACCTTTTCTTCCTTTTATTTTTGTTTATATGAGTATGTTGTAACATATTTATTACGTGCCTCGTTAAAGTAAAAAAATATGATTATCCATCACGTGATTTGCGACATCGATTACAAGTGCTTCTCTCCCTTCTTTTTTTAGTTTTGCTATCTGAAAGATCAGCATGACTAGCGGTACTTTTTTATTAGTAAGCGTAGGCTTTGCAAGATTATTTCTCATTGAGTTAGCTTTCCATAAATATGCTTTTATTGGAAGCCAAAAAGAAAAGCTAACCCCATGAGCCGTGACAAGCTTGTTTAAGTAGAAAAACGAAGCACTGAATGAATGGCAATCGGTGAGAAACTTGACTTAGAAAAAGCTTTTAAGGTGATTTAGAAAAGGAATTGGCTGGTTTAACATTGATATATGGCTATTAATGTGTATAATAAGTACTTGTGCGAAGCGCACCGCGGTTCATCAACCATCCCGCGTAATCAAAACTCGGAGAAAGTAGGGATCAAATGGAAAAATCCACAAATCTAACCAATCAACGTTTGCGTGTCGTCGCAGCCAATGGGATCATTATGGCACTTTATGTTGCTGTAACGGTTCTGGTCGCACCAGTCGCCTCAGGAGCGATTCAATTCAGAATATCTGAAGGGTTGAATCACTTAGTCGTTTTCAACAGAAAATTGATGTGGGGTGTCGTCGGTGGGGTCGTTGTGTATAACTTGTTCTTTGGAATGGGGATCTTGGATGTCGTATTCGGCGGTTTCGGAAGCTTTTTAGCCTTAGGAGCAACTGCCTTGGTACATAAGAAGATTCCAAATGTTTTCTTAAGACTCGCATTTAATACAATTGTTTTTTCATTAAGCATGTTCCTGATTGCGATTATGCTAAACATCACCTTAGCATTACCTTTCTGGCCAACCTTTGCAACAACGGCATTGAGTGAATTTATCGTGATGACGATCACTGCACCTGTGATGTATATCATCAATCGTGCCGTTCGTTTCGATAAACGCGTTTAAAAAAAAATCTTGTTTTTTGCTTTGATGGTTCTCAAAAAACAAGAAAAAAGATCATTCCTTTCTTTCTTAGGAATGATCTTTTATTTTATTCTGCTTTTAGGTCTTCGATCTCCACAACTTTGAAATTTTTTGCTTCCAGTTGAGAAACGATCTTGTCGCATAATTCTTTTGATGTGTTCGCTGGTAAAGTGATCATCGTACGACGGATAAATTCATCTTTACCGATATCCAGTGTGATACAGCTGGCAATACTGCTGTATTTTGCGATTATTTTTGCGATGACTGCTAAGTCGCCTTGTTGACCAGTTGATGCGATCGTCAACACATAGCTTCCTTGCTCAACACTCCATGACTGTGACAACATGTTCAACAAAGAACTGTGTGTCAAGATGCCATAAAATTGATTGTTTTCATCTAATACAGCAATATAAGGCAATTCTTTGATCGTGAAGAAAACGTTAAAGAAAGAAGAATTGACATAAATAAATTTGGTCGCATTTTTTAGTAGATAAGTGACTGGCAAAGTCATGTCGCCGCCGTTTGCTTTGTGGCGATAAATGTGCATTTTATAAATATTTCCTCTGAAAATCTTGCCTGATTCATCTAGGATAGGCACACAACGATAACCAGATTCTTCCAAAATTGCCAGCGCTTCTTCTAAAGTAGCTGTTTCTTTTACCGTTGTTAAATCGCGTTTTTTGTAAACCATTGTTTTTAATAACATAATTTTCCCTCCCAAATACCCATTTAACACCATTATCATACCACAAAATTAGAAGAAACTATATTTTTACGACAGAAAATCAAAAATTGACACATTCTTAAATAAATGGTATTTTTAGTGTTGGAAAACTTTATAAAAAGGGGGAGGACACTAAGATGGCAACAAAAAAAGCTGCTTTGGCTTGTTCTGTCTGCGGATCCCGCAACTATTCAAAATCAGTCAGTGAAGGTAAAAAAGGCGAACGCCTTGAAATCAACAAATTTTGCAAGTATTGTAATCAATATACGTTGCATCGTGAAACGAAGTAAGGAGGGAATCAAATGAAATTTTTGAAAAATGTTGTTGAAGAAATGAAAAACGTTTCTTGGCCATCAAAAAAGCAATTACGTAAAGATACCTTTGTGGTGATTCAAACAACCATTATTTTTGCATTGATGTTCTTTGTGATGGACACACTGATTCAAACAGTCTTCAATTGGATCCTAAAGTAAGACTTCTTACTGATAGCGCTAGTCATTTATCGCAAATCATGCTATAATCGCTTTGAGGAAAAACTTCGGTGCAGCTGAGGTTTTTTTATTTTACAAAAAGATGGGGAGTCCGAAAAAAATGGAATCTTTTGAAAAAAATTGGTATGTACTGCATACGTATTCTGGCTATGAAAACAAAGTAAAAGCGAACCTAGAGTCACGTGCACAAAGCATGGGTATGGGTGATTATATTTTCCGTGTCGTCGTTCCCGAAGAAGTAGAAACAGAAGAAAAAAACGGCAAAACCAAAGAAATCGTTCATAAAACATTTCCTGGCTATGTATTAGTTGAAATGGTCATGACGGATGAATCTTGGTACGTTGTACGTAATACTCCTGGGGTAACAGGTTTCGTTGGTTCCCATGGTGCAGGAAGCAAGCCAGCGCCTTTATTACAAGAAGAAATCAATTCAATTTTACGTTCGATCGGTATGAGCACTCGGACGGTTGAACTGGAAGTAGAAATTGGCGAAACCGTCAAAATCATCGAAGGTGCGTTTTCTGGTCTAGAAGGACAAGTAGCAGAAATCGATGAAGAAAAACAAAAACTAAAAGTGAACATCGATATGTTCGGTCGTGAAACGAGTACAGAACTTGATTTTGAGCAAGTAGATAAGATTTAACTACTGGATTCACTAGCAAGAATGACTCTTTTACGGTAAAATAACAGTAATGAGAATAAAGTGGACCAATTCGTTGGCCCACTTTTTTTCTCAAAATCAGTAAGCGCTTTATAAGAGGAAGGGGTCCTATGTCAAAACTAGTCACTTTTTTTAGAGTAAAGTTTCACAATGATTTTCATCCCCATGGTAAAGGGATGATCTCTGTACATAATGGATATAGCTTGTTATTTCTTTTCAATTTGCTGCTATTTTTCTTTGCTATGTTGTTTTTTGATCCAATGGTGGCAATCGAAGAGCTCAAGTTGATTTTGTTTTCGGAAAGTCATTTAGTCACCGATTATATTGCCATGACCTCGGTAGGGACGGCTTTGTTAAATAGCAGTCTGATGACCTTTGTAGCGATCTCGATTTGCTATCACTATCGGGTACCGATCACGGGCGGTGCAGTCTCTGCGATCTTCATGGTGACTGGCTATGGCTTTTTTGGGAAAAATCTCCTGAATTTTATCCCAATATTTTTAGGCGTTCGACTGTATTCGTATTTTATGAACGAACCATTGAAAAAATTTCTGTTGATCGCCCTCTATGGGTCATCGGTTTCCCCAATCGTCAGCTATTTTGCTTTCAATGATTCCTTACCACCATACTTTAGTCTAGTGATGGGGTATGGCATTGGGATCTTCACCGGTTTTTTGATGGTTCCTATGGCCTTATACTTTCAAGCGCTGTTTCAAAGCGTCAGTCTATACAGTGCGGGATTTACTTCAGGGATGCTATGTACACTGGTCGCTGCCATCTGCCGAATGTTTGGCTTTACGATCGAGCTAAGAACATTAGTATCTCAAGAGCAGCAACCTCGATTGATTTTTATGATGCTGGTTTTAGGAGGGGTATTCGTCGGCTATGGCTTGTTGATGGCGATCAAGAAAAAACGATTGAATATGCGAGCGATTTGGTCGCATAGTGGCAAAATCGAGCGAGATATTTTAAGGGATACTGGCGTTTATAATACGATGATCAATATGGGGTTAATGACATTCTTGTTAGTGGCTTACGTTGTCAGTATTGGTGCGGTTTTAAATGGACCAGTTATCGGTGCGATCTTTTGTGTCATCGGCTTTTCTGCTTGTGGCTCTCATGTGTTTAACTCGCTGCCTTTATTGGCAGGGGTGACGATCGCCAATCTATTGAGCGTATACACCATCAACGAGACGGTTACAGTCACGTCAGCGATTTTTGCGATGATGCTCTGTGCAGTAACAAATGCCTATGGCTGGAAAGGCGGCTTGGTGGTCGGTTTTGTCCACGCCTCAATGGTACTGAATATTGATTTCTTACATGGAGGTTTGAATCTGTATAACAATGGTTTTTCTGGCGGGCTCGTCGCCATGATGATCATTCCCTTATTGGATCTCAGCAAACAGCTCTGGCAAAAATCAGCCGATCAGGCACAAGCTACCCAGGAAGAAAAACCACAAATGGACTTGAAAGCACAAGAAAGCGAGCAGCCATTGGTCACGTTGGATCAAACAGAAGGGAAACCTAAATTTTCCGAGCCTGTGAAGGTATTAAAACCCGTTGCCCAAAAGAAACACTATAGGTTAGGCGAGTGGGAGTAGAAAAACCGCCAATGTCGTTTGTTACTTGTTTAACAAGTGTGGATTACTTGTCTTTTCGTCGCTGGAAATCATGGGAAAATGAAAACCAACCAAGAACAAGCAACGATTGGTTGTTCTTGGTTGGTTTTTATTCGTGTTCGTTTCTAAAAAAAATCAACGATTGGCTTCTAAGATTTCTGCCTGCAAGCGTTGGGCAGTCGGTGTCATGGCTAGACCGCCTTCAGCCGTTTCCTTGAAAATGCTAGGCATTTGGCGACCGACTTGATACATCGCTAAGACCACTTCATCAGGTGGGATAACACTTTCGATTCCTGCCAGTGCCATGTCGGCAGAGATAAAGGCTTGGGAAGATCCCAGGGCATTGCGCTTCACGCATGGGACTTCGACTAAGCCCGCGACAGGGTCACAAATCAAGCCCATCATATTTTTGAGGGTGATCGCCACCGCTTGAGCCGCTTGGTGAGGGGTGCCACCTTTTGCACAAACCAAAGCTGCCGCTGCCATTGCGCTAGCAGAACCGATCTCCGCTTGACAACCGCCTTCGGCTCCAGAAATCGAGGCATTGTTGGCAATCACTAGACCAAAGGCTCCGGCTGTAAATAAAAAGTCGACTTGTTGCGCTCGAGTCAGTGCCAAACGTTCACGTACGGCCATCAAGACACCAGAAACAACACCCGCACTACCGGCGGTCGGTGTTGCACAGATCAAGCCCATTTTCGCATTGACTTCGTTGACTGCAATGGCATTTTGGACCGCGTGTAGAATGGTTTCTCCGCTTAAAAAATCACCGGCAGCAAGGTAGTCGTTCATGCGTGTCGCATCGCCGCCGGTCAATCCCGTCACCGATTTTACACCAGCGACACCTTCAGCGACTGATTGTTCCATAACAACTAAATTCTTTTCCATGATTGCAAGGATCTGTTCGCGACTACGGCCAGTATTTTCAGCTTCGATCGCAATCATCATCTCTGCAACGGAAGGATAATTTTTACTCTCTGTTACTAATTCTTCTATTGTATAGAACATGTGCCTTTTCTCCTTTAATCAAAATACGCAGCGCTGTAAACGTGTGGCAAAACTTTGATTTGTTGCGCCAGCTGATCATTGCGCTGATCGACTTCGATGATCATGATTGCTTTATCACCGACAGCTTCTCTTGTTACGGTCATCGTACCGATATTGATTTGAGCCTCTGATAGTAAATTGGTTACTTTTGCAATCATTCCTGGAACATCTTGATGAACGATCACATAAGTTGGCGTACCCAGCGTCAGAGAAATTTTGAAGCCGTTAAGCTCTGAGATTTGAATATTACCACCACCGATCGAGATACCAGTGACAGAAAGTTTGTGGCTACCTTTTGTCAAAATCATCTTGACCATATTTGGATGTTCCGCTTTTTCTTTTTTAGGAACGAATAGGACTTCGATCCCTTTCTCATAAGCGATTTTTAAAGAGTCTGCTAGGCGAGCATCATCTGGCTCCATGCCTAAAAGACCGCCAACTAACGCAATATCGGTTCCATGACCGCGATAGGTTTTGGCAAACGATTCATACAAAAGGATATCAACACTGTCTGGCTGTTCACCAAAAATACTGCGAACGATTTTTCCGATCCGAGCCGCACCGGCTGTATGAGAACTGCTGGGACCCACCATGATGGGACCGATTATATCAAATACACTGCGGTATTTTAATTGTTCCATTTTTTTCACCTCGATAGTAGTAAACGAATAGGGAAGAATTCCAGTAGTAGTGTAGCATAAAAAAATGAGAGAATGAAAAAAGCAGACCAAAAGCAAGGGATTTTTATTTATTTTTTTATCAAAGGAATGACGAAAAGTGATGGTGAGTATTTTTTCAAAAAAATCAGCTGAAAAACCTTGAATTATTCCTTAAAGATGCTATAATATTCCAGTGTGCTTTCGTCACACGTTTTTTGTGTGTGCACATGAATCACCAAAGTGGGAGGAGAAATTTGGATCTCCAATTAACCACATCACGGACTCAAGGAGGTATGTCTCGTGGCAAAAAAAGTAGAAAAAATCGTTAAATTGCAAATTCCTGCAGGTAAAGCAACACCAGCTCCACCGGTAGGTCCTGCGCTAGGTCAAGCGGGTATCAACATCATGGGATTCACTAAAGAATTCAATGCTCGTACAGCTGATCAAGCAGGTTTGATCATTCCAGTAGTGATCTCTGTATACGAAGACCGCTCATTTACTTTCGTTACAAAAACACCACCAGCAGCAGTATTGTTGAAAAAAGCAGCAAACGTTGAAAAAGGTTCAGGCGAACCAAACAAAACAAAAGTTGCAAAAGTTTCACGCGATCAAGTAAAAGAAATCGCTGAATTGAAAATGGAAGACCTAAACGCAGCTGACGTTGAAGCAGCAATGCGCATGGTTGAAGGAACTGCACGAAGCATGGGGATCACTGTAGAATAATTACAGCCCTAAGGAAGTAGCTTCTCAGTCGGCTTCATATTGAAAAATATGGGACACGTGGGAGGTTCTACCGTTATAACCACATCAAGGAGGAAACAAAATGGCTAAAAAAAGCAAAAAAATGCAAGAAGCATTGAAAAAAGTTGATGCTACAAAAGCTTATTCAGTTGAAGAAGCAGTAGCTTTGGCAAAAGAAACAAATATTGCAAAATTCGACGCAACGGTTGAAGTTGCTTACAAATTAAACGTAGACCCTAAAAAAGCGGATCAACAAATCCGTGGCGCGGTTGTATTACCAAACGGTACTGGTAAAACACAAACAGTTTTAGTTTTTGCTAAAGGCGATAAAGCCAAAGAAGCAGAAGCAGCTGGTGCTGATTTCGTTGGTGACGACGATATGGTTCAAAAAATCCAAGGTGGCTGGTTCGATTTTGACGTTGTTGTTGCAACGCCTGACATGATGGCTACTGTTGGTAAATTAGGTCGTGTGTTAGGCCCTAAAGGTTTGATGCCTAACCCTAAAACTGGTACAGTAACAATGGACGTAACAAAAGCAGTTAACGAAGTTAAAGCTGGTAAAGTAACTTACCGTGTTGACAAAGCTGGAAACATACACGTACCAATCGGAAAAGTTTCATTTGAAGATGACAAATTAATCGAAAACTTCAAAACAATCCATGAAACATTGTTGAAAGCTAAACCTTCAGCAGCAAAAGGTCAATACATGAAAAATATCTCAGTTACAACAACATTTGGACCTGGGATCCATGTAGAACAAGCTTCTTTCTAATTTAACACAAAAATTTAAAACTTTTATTGACTTGACTGCCTTATCTATGGTAAGGTAGTCAAGGTTAAAAGTTTAACTGTACCGAAGACAGTAGGTGGCATTTGCCTTAATTTCCTACCGAGGACGTTTATTGAGAACCTTCAATAGTCCCTCTATGTCTACGGTGGCATAGAGTTTTTTATTGTCTTTTTTTAGACAAAGGAACCGTTCGTTTCGAAGAAACTCTTCCATCAAAATCAGGAGGTGAAATATAAATGAGTGAAGCAGCTATCGCTAAAAAATCCGCGATCGTTGATGAAGTGAGTGAAAAATTCTCTGCAGCCGCATCTGTAGTCGTTGTTGACTACCGTGGATTAACTGTTGATGAAGTAACTCGCTTACGTAAACAATTGCGTGATGCAAACGTTGAGATGAAAGTTATCAAAAACTCAATTCTTTCTCGTGCTGCTGAAAAAGCTGGTCTAGAAGGTTTAGGTGAAGTATTCACTGGTCCTACTGCCGTAGCATTCAGTAACGAAGACGTTGTTGCACCTGCAAAAATCATTAACGATTTCGCAAAAGACGCAAAAGCTTTAGAAATCAAAGGCGGTATCATCGAAGGCAAAGTTTCTTCATTGGAAGAAATTACTGCATTGGCGAAATTGCCAAACCGCGAAGGACTTCTTTCTATGTTGCTATCTGTGCTACAAGCACCTATCCGCAACGTGGCTTACGCTGTCAAAGCAGTGGCAGAAAAAGAAGAAGATGCAGCATAATTGCCGCATGATTTTTCAGTATTAAAAAACTAAACTACTTACTTAAATGGAGGAAAACAAAATGGCATTGAACATTGAAAACATTGTCGAAGAGCTAAAAGGCGCGACAATCTTAGAATTAAACGATTTAATTAAAGCTATCGAAGAAGAATTTGGCGTATCTGCTGCAGCTCCTGTAGCTGTAGCTGGTGGAGCTGGCGATGCTGGTGCTGCTGAAGAACAAACTGAATTCACTGTAGAATTGACTGCAGCTGGCGATCAAAAAGTTAAAGTTATCAAAGCAGTTCGTGAAGCAACTGGCTTAGGCTTGAAAGAAGCGAAAGCAGTCGTTGACGGAGCTCCTTCAGCAGTTAAAGAAGGCATCTCTAAAGACGAAGCTGAAGCATTGAAAGCAGCTTTAGAAGAAGTTGGCGCTTCAGTAACAGTTAAATAATTTTTCTTAGTGTCAAATCCTTTTGTATGAAGGGGTTTGGCGCTTTTTTTTGTAAATGAAATTCCTGCAAAAGGAATAAGCAGCGATCCCCGTTTCTTACTAGCGAGGATCACTGCTTATTTTTTTCGGAATTGTTGGAATAGGAACACAAAAATAAAAAAGAAAAATGCTTCCCACAATGTTGTGGTCCAGCTAAAGCTGCGGTTGATACCAAAAACGAGATTACCGATATTGGAAACCACCAAATACAATGCTGTTGCAAGCAAAGAATAGCCGAGTCGTTTACCCATCATTACGCCTCCCTTTGCTATGATTGTAACAAGTCGAAAGAGTTGTGGCAATCAATTCTCTCCTGATGGAAAGGAATTGGTTGGCGGAAAGAGAATAAAACGAACGATCACAGTGGACCGTTCGTTTTATGATGGTCTATGGGTGTGGCTATTTCAATGGGACATCAAAGATCCAACCTGTTGGGGCCGCAATATCTCCAAATTGAATGCCGGTCAATTGATCATACAATGCTTTTGTTTGTGGACCAACTTCCGTTTCACTATAGAACACATGAAAATCCTCACCGTTTTGGATCCCGCCGATTGGGGAGATAACAGCAGCTGTTCCGCAGGCACCCGCTTCGACAAACCGATCCAGCTCATTAAGATAAACATCGCCTTCAACAGGGGTCAATCCTAATGAGTGTTGCGCTAGATGCAGCAATGAATATTTTGTGATACTTGGCAAAATAGAAGGAGATTTTGGTGTCACAAATTCATTGTCAGCCGTGATTCCGAAAAAGTTAGCAGAACCGACTTCTTCGATTTTGGTATGCGTTTCTGGATCCAGATAGATGCAGTCGGAAAATTTCCGCTGATGGGCTTCGTATCCAGGCAACAAACTCGCAGCATAATTTCCACCAACTTTGGCTGCGCCAGTACCATTTGGTGCCGCGCGATCATAATCAGAAACAATGAAATTGGTCGGTGTCAATCCGCCCTTAAAGTAAGGACCGACAGGCATACAAAAAACCGTAAAAATATACTCTGGTGCTGGACTGACACCGATGTTTTCTCCGACCCCAATCAATAGAGGACGAATATACAAGGTGGCGCCGCTGCCATAAGGTGGAACATATTCCTGATTTGCTTTTACTACTTGTTTTACCGCATCTAAGAAAAAGTCCTCAGGAACCTCTGGCATGCGCAGGCGATAGGCACTGCGATTCATCCGTTTGCTATTTTCGTCTGGACGGAACAAATTGATGCCGCCATCTTTTCTTCGGTAGGCTTTTAGTCCTTCAAAACATTGTTGTCCATAATGAAGAGCGGTTGATCCCTCGTGGATATGCAGATAATTATCCTCGGTAAGTTCGCCTTCATTCCAAGAACCGTCTTTCCATGTTGCCAAAAAACGCCATGGCGTCTTGATATAAGAAAACCCTAAATTTGACCAATCGATTGTCATTCGTTCACACCCTTTTTTAATTTTTCTAAGTATAGCACTTCAGAAAAGAAATGTCATTATTTTCTGAAAATTCTTCTGTAAGAATAGTTGGTGACATTGACGTGTAAAGGATAGGGAAGTGCTCTTTGCTTGTACGAGTTCCCCAGTTTGTTTTTCTACAAGTTCTGTGCTTCAATGAGAGTATAAAAAAACAAAAAAGGGGGAACGTTTGTGATTGAGGAAGTGTTGACGGACAGTCAGGGGATCGCTGCTGCGTATCGACGATTGAAACCAATCATGATCCATACACCACTTGCACCAAGTAATATTTTAGGCAAAGAAAAAGAGGGCACGATATTTTTGAAATTAGAAAATCTACAGCGTACCGGCTCCTTTAAAGCGCGGGGGGCGTATAACAAGCTCGCTTCATTGACTGATGCAGAAAAACTTCGCGGTGTCATCGCCTGTTCTGCAGGAAATCATGCGCAAGGTGTTGCTCTCGCAGGATCGTTACTGGGGATCAATGTCCGAATCTTTATGCCATTAACGGCTGCTAAAACAAAAATAGAGGCGACAAGAAGCTATGGCGCACAAGTCGTTTTAGCAGGAGAGACGTTTGATGAAACCAAACAACTGACAGTAGACGCCATGAAAGACAGTGGCGAAGTTTTTGTCTCTCCCTTTGATGATCGTGCAGTAATGGAGGGGCAAGGAACGATTGCGATCGAACTGTTGGAGGATCTTCCAGATGTTGATAATGTCATTATTCCCATCGGTGGTGGTGGGTTGATCGCTGGGATGGCTTTAGCCTTAAAAGAACTTCGTCCAGAAGTCAAAATCATCGGCGTTCAATCCTATGGCGTTTATGGTATGATCGCATCGATCTGGCAGCAAAAGCTGGTAGCCAATCGCCGCAGTAGAACGATCGCCGATGGCTGTGATGTTGCTTTAGCAGGGGAGCTGACCTATGATGTTTTAAAGACCCGTATCGATGAAACGGTCTTAGTTGAAGAATCCGACATCGAACAAGCGATCCATTACTTGGCTTTGAAGGAAAAAGTCATTGCAGAAGGTGCTGGTGCATTAAGTACAGCGGCGATTTTAAGCGGACAAATCGATCATTTACTTCGAGGAAAGAAAACTGTGGCATTGGTCTCCGGCGGCAATATTGATTTCTCTGTGTTTAAGGAAATGATTTGAATAAAAAGCATACTCAAGTAAAATCGATGAGGTACATTTGAAATTATCAAAAGGATCTCTATATCTTTACCGGCGATAGGGTCAAAATCATTGTGACGATAGCTAAAGGACTTCTCGATTCATGGTATGAATAGCAGCAAAAAAAAGAGTTCCCGTTTGAAGGAACTCTTTTTTACATTCAAAAGAACTATTTAACGATTAGAAACTGCGTCCGCCGCCGCCGAAAGTACCGCCGCCAGAAGAGTGGGTCGTACTGCCGCCTCCGCCGCCAGAAAAACCGCCACCACCGCCGCCTCCGCTATTATCCGAGGGACGGGGGATGCGTCTGGTTGTGACAAAGGAGTTGACTAAGCGATCTTCTTTTTGAGTCAGATCAATACTTGATTTTTCTAGATAGTTAAATTTGTAGCCGCCCATTTTTAATTGATAACGGGATTTAACAATGATGAAAAAGGCGATACTGATCACTGCCGCGATCGCTAAGCAAATAGCAATTTCTAGTGGCGTCATCACTTTGTAATAAGTAATTTTTCCAGTATCACGATCGATACGATAGTGATCGGCAGGAACACCTGCTTCCACAAAACCAGCTGCTTTTTGCAGATAGACCAATGCCGCTTGGTAATAATTTCCCTCTGCCATTTGGTCAAATACCGCATCAAGAAGATTATCTAGACGTGAATCGGTGAGGTAATCGATCATATTTCCAGAAGTCGAAACGTGAAATTTACGTTGCGACATATCGATCACCAAAGCGGATCCATTGTTGTCGTTGCCGATCCGTCTTGAAAGATATCGATTAGTATACAACTCGATATCTCCCGTGTTGCTGTTCGTTGTTTGAATAAACACTTCGCCTTTGATTTTTGCATTCAGCGCTTCTGCTTCTTCATTCAACTTCTGGATTTCTTGTTCGGTAAAAAGTCCAGCGTGGTCTGCGACTGTCTCTTCGGCTGCAAAGGCGGGCAGGGTGGTTAAGAAAAAGCCAACCAGCAGAAGCAACAAATAAGATAGTTTTTTCATAAGAAATACGCTCCAATCAATGCGAGGATGGTCGTTGCCGCGAAAATTGCGCCACTGACGATTCCCAAGCGTTTGTAACTGATCGGTAAAACACCGCTGACTTTTCCTGTTTGCCCATTCATCGCATAATAAAAGGCACTCTTGTTTTCATCATCGGCTCGATAGGTCACTAGCCATACAGGAAGCAAAACGTAGTTGTTTTCTTCTTTTGTTAGATTGATGGATCGATTGTTGCGTTTAAAACTAGTATAGCCATTGACCGTACCTGCTAGCAGATTTTCAGCATACCCCGATAACTCGTTTTTGACTTCGTCGGAAAGATCAATGTATTCAATGTCTCTTTTTTCTGCTTGGAAGCCGGCTAAATACTGACTGCGAAAATTAACAGCTTTTTCAAGGGGAAACGGCTGAACGCCAGTTACCATTTTTTGTTGGACGTTTTTTGACAGCGCATGCTTGAGCAATTCATTCACCTTGATTTTGCCTCGTCGCAAGACATCGTATTGTTTATGCTCGGTATATTCAATATCACCAACGCGCCAAATACGCAAGGAGGTACCCATTCCTGAGAGGGAGCCGTTCATCTCGGCATCGACGACCCAATAAGGGAAGTATACGCCAGTCAATTTCTCTACTTGTGCTTGGTCGAAGAAATCCCGTGGGACGAATTTTTTCTTTTGCGCCCATTCTAAAAACTTTTGCGTTGCTTCTTCTTTTTCGATCGCAAAGGGAAGGACTTTGTTTGGCAAAAATTCTCCCGAAAGCCGTCCAGATAAAACGACCGGGTTATGGCAAAAGTAGCAATAGGTTGCAGCTGTAGTCGCATCCGTCACGATTTCAGCACCGCAGCTGGGGCAGGTGAAAAGGTCCATCTGTCCCGCTTGTGCATTGGCTTGTTGTTGCACTTCTTCTTCAAGGCTCGGCTCCGTCACTGAGGCAGCCGTGGCATCTACAGAAGAATCAGCGGCCATTTGCGCTTCTTTTTGCTTTTCTTCAAAGGCAGTGACTTCGTCTTCAGTAAAAATACTCAGACAAAATGGACAATGAAATTTTTGATCGCCAGGATCAAAGGTTAAAGCGCCCCCGCAATTGGGGCACTTATGTGTGATAACATCCATCAGCAATCCTCCTCAATTAGTCTACTGGGACACCTTTGAAAGGTTTGCCGCAATTCGGACAGAATTTTGGAATGCCGTTGGCTAAATCAATCACTTCACCACAATCACTGCATTTCATTTTCAGACTTGGTCCATCGCTCGTTGGTTTAGGCGTGCCGCAATTGCTGCAGAATTTACCAGTATTAGATGTGCCGCATTGTGGGCAGTCCCAATGATCTGCGTTGCTTTGTGCAGGTGCTTGTTGCTGCTGCATCTGCTGTTGGTTGTTTTGTGACGCTTGGTTCAAATAACCGCCACCAGCGTTCATCCCCATGCCCATACCAACAAACCCAGTCGTAGCGCCAGCGGCATTGCTACCGGCAGATTCCATACCACGAGCTACCGAACCTTGAACATAGCCTTCACGAATCGAAGGGTCACCTAACATTGCCCCTTGGTTCCGCATGTTGATCAATTTTACGGAATCATCCGTATAAGAGATGCTTGCGACGGCAACCGAAACGATTTCCATTCCTCGGAGTTCTCGCCAGCTGTCATCAAGAACTGTTCCCATATATTTGCTTAATTCCATGCTCTTAGATGGAACGTAAGAAATTCGTTCGCCATCAGCGGACATTTTGTTGATCGCTGTTTGTAGGGCGGTCAAAAATTCAGCTAAGTACTGCTCGTTGATGTCGTTGATATCGACTTGACTTTTGTTTTTTGGGATCGCATTCGTGTAGAACAAAATTGGATCGGTAATTCGTAAGGAATAGTTTCCGTGCGCCCGCAAGAAAAGTTCTGCGTTGTAAAAGTTGTCAAAATAATTCAAAGGCGAGGAAGTACCGAAGCGAATCCCTTTGATTTCTTGTAGATTGATATAAAAAACTTGTTGTTTTTGCGGTGTAACGCCACCAAACTTAAAGCGGTCAAACGTTTCAGAAATCGCATCTTTCAATGAACCGTTTAACATTGAAGGCGCTAATTCGTTTTTCACTGTATAGTAGCCTTCTTCGGCGGTATAATCGATGATTCGCCCGCCATCAACCAATAACATCATCATATTCGGATAGACATGGATCACTGAGCCATCAGTGATGACATCTTCTGTGCCTTTTCTGTTGGAACCGCGTTTGTCATTACGCCGCACTTTGACACCTTTTGTCATTACTGTCGAATCGCTCATATTGTCAGGCTCGATCACCTCTAGCCATTGATCTGCTAATCCGCCGCCAATTGCGCTTGTTGCCGCTTTGATAATACCCATTTTCAGTCCTCCTTTAAATTGTTTTCATCACAATAGATGAACATAGATTCATTATACCATAGGAGGTGAGATTTACGTTATCAGTCTAAAGTTGGAGAGGAGTTTTTCGCAAAATCCATCAATAAACGGTTCGTTCGCAGGTGGATTTGAATAAAAGAGACAAATTGGAGATTGCGGATTAAATTTCCATTTCTTTTGAGATTCCCCCACGCAAACGGTGGTTTTTTTGGCTGATATTACGTATAATAGAAGGTAGCGAATTTTGAAATGAGTGTGGAAAACTATGGCTTATCAAGCATTATATCGTGTTTGGCGTTCTCAGCGTTTTGATGATGTTGTCGGACAAAAAGCAATTACCCAAACCTTAAAAAATGCAATCGATCAAAACCAGATCTCGCATGCCTATTTATTTACGGGTCCTCGAGGAACCGGGAAAACAAGTGCAGCGAAAATTTTTGCCAAAGCCATCAATTGTCCGAACCAGGTCAACGGTGAGCCTTGCAATGAGTGCGATATGTGTCGCTCAATCACAGCAGGGACGCAAGAAGACGTGATCGAAATCGATGCGGCAAGCAACAACGGTGTAGAAGAAATTCGCTTTATTCGTGATCGTGCGAACTATGCACCGACCCAAGCTGAATACAAAGTTTATATCATTGATGAAGTGCACATGCTGTCAACAGGCGCATTCAACGCTTTACTAAAAACATTGGAAGAACCACGGAAAAATGTTGTCTTTATTTTGGCAACAACAGAGCCCCATAAGATTCCAGCAACGATCATTTCTCGAACCCAACGTTTTGATTTCAAACGGATCAATACGCAAGATATCGTGGGTCATTTAGAAACGGTCCTTACTGCTAGTGAGATCAATTACGAAGCAGAAGCTTTACAGATCATTGCGCGAGCCGCAGAAGGCGGTATGCGGGATGCCTTGAGTATCACCGACCAGGCGATCGCTTTTAGTGATGGAACCGTAACGACCCAAGATGCTCTTGAAGTGACGGGCAGCTTGTCCTATGAAATGATGGACCGTCTGATGCAAGCTTGCGGGGAAAAAGAAGTTGCCGATGCGTTAGCGACCTTGCGGGAGTTATTAGCCTCTGGTAAAGAAGCCCGACGTTTATTGGAAAACTTGTTGGTTTATTGTCGAGACTTGCTGATGTATCAACAAGCGCCGCAGCTGCTATCTGAAAAGTCGCTGCAATTGACTGAAGCGTTTCAAACACTGGCAAAAAATACCCCGCCAGCAAAAATCTATCACTGGATCACGGTCTTAAACGATACGCAAAATGAAGTACGATTTACGAACAATCCTACGATCTATCTGGAAGTGGCTGTGGTCAAATTAGCCAATGATCCAGAAAGTGCTGCTGTTGCTAGCAATTCAGCTGATAATAGTCAAGAAGTGGCGCAGTTACGGCAAGCATTGCAAAAACTTCAGGCAGAGGTGCAACGACTGCAGGAGAATCGACCGGCAGGTGCCGTTGCGGAAACCACTGCGCCAGTGAAGAAAGCCAAGGCGACCACTACGTTCCGTTTACCAAAGGAACGCGTGTTCCAAGTACTGAAAAGTGCAACGAAGAAAGACTTGGCAAACGTTCGCAATGTTTGGGACGATCTTTTGATGTCTCTTTCCGTGACGCAAAGAGCGATGCTGCATTCCAGTGAAGCAAAAGCTGCCAGCGAATCGGGCGTCGTGATCGCTTTTGACTATGAGATCTTATGCCAGCGAGCAAGTAACGACCAAGAGTTTCAATTGATGATCCATAATCAATTGTCTCGCATGATCAAAGACTACGCCCCACAGGCTGTCTTTATCACAAAAGAAAGTTGGCCAGCACTACGGCAAGAGTTTTTGGCCGGCGGTCAAGCAACGGCAGATTCGGAAATTGAAGTAGACCAAGAAGAGACCGAAGCCGCTCCTGTCGAACCTGAAAATGACGACTTAGTAACAAAAGCGCAAGAGTTATTTGGTGAATTAACCAGCATTGAAGAAAATTAATGAAAATGGAGTGATTGATAATGATGCGAGGCATGGGAAATATGCAAGGCATGATGAAACAAATGCAAAAAATGCAAAAAGAAATGATGAAAGAACAAGAAGCGCTGAACAGCAAACAATTTATCGGCGAATCGACAAATGGCTATGTCAAAGCGACCTTTACTGGGGATAAGACGTTACAAGACATTACTATCAATGAAGCGATCGTTGATGCTGACGATGTGGAAATGCTGCAAGATATGATCATTTTAGCTGTCAATGACGGATTGAAGAAAATTGAAAAAGAATCGGAACAAACGATGGGCAAATACACAAGAAACATTCCGGGTCTATAAAAGGAGAAATGACGGTGCAATATCCTGAACCGATCGCCCGATTGATCGACAGTTACATGAAACTGCCGGGAATCGGACAAAAAACCGCGACACGTTTGGCATTTTATACGATCGATATGAAAGAAGAAGTCGTCAATGAGTTTGCCAAATCGTTGCTTAGTGTCAAACGAGATTTGCACTTTTGCAGTATTTGCGGAAATATAACTGAAGAAGATCCTTGTGAGATCTGTAGTGATCCAACAAGAGACAAAGAAACGATTTTAGTGGTTGAAGAGCCTAAAGATGTCATGGCACTAGAAAAAGTCCGGGAGTATCATGGACTTTATCATGTGCTGCATGGCGTGTTATCCCCGATGGAAGGGACAGGTCCAGAAGATATCAACATTGCATCGCTGATACAGCGGCTGCATGATGATCAGGTCAAAGAAGTGATTATTGCGACCAATGCGACCACGGAAGGTGAAGCAACGGCGATGTATATGTCACGTTTGATCAAGCCTGCTGGTATTAAAGTCACGCGTTTGGCTCATGGCTTATCTGTGGGCAGCGATATTGAATACGCGGATGAAGTGACCTTGCTAAAAGCAGTAGAAGGTCGCCGAGAATTATAAAGATATTGGAGGCAATTAGGGTGAATGGATTGTTTATAACCATCGAAGGACCGGATGGTGCTGGAAAAACCAGTGTGATCGAAGAGTTGTATCCTCGGTTACAGCTTGAAGCAACAAGAAAAATCGTGAAAACAAGAGAACCTGGCGGAGTTAAAATCGCTGAAAAGATTCGTAAAATTATTTTAGATCCGCGAAATGAAGAAATGGATGAGCGGACGGAAGCCTTACTTTATGCAGCGGCCCGCCGCCAACACTTGATTGAGGTTGTCCTGCCGGCATTAAATGCTGGACACATCGTGATCTGTGACCGCTTTGTTGACAGTTCGCTTGCCTATCAAGGAGCTGGACGCCGCATCGGGATTCCTGAGATCGCACGGATCAACGAGTTTGCGACGGAAGGAACGACGCCTGATTTTACCTTGTATCTAGATGTTGACTCTGATACTGGCTTGCGTCGCATCCAAGAAAACCGCGCACATCAATATGACCGCTTAGATTCGGAAGGATTGGAGTTTCATCAACGGGTTCGTCATGCGTATCTTAAGCTGGCGGAAGAAAATCCTGTACGCATTCATAAGATTGATGCTAGAATGGGGTTACAAGAAGTTGTTGAATCCAGCTATTCAGCAATCGTTGAATCGTATCCTGCTTACTTCAAGTCAATCTAGAGTAGGTTGGATAACACAAAGGAGATGGTCCCATGAAATTAATTATGGCAATCGTACAAGACAAAGACAGTAATCGTTTGGCAAATGAGTTTATTGATGCCAATATCCGTGCTACAAAATTGTCCTCAACGGGTGGGTTTTTAAAGGCTGGCAACAGTACGTTTATCATTGGTATTGAAGACGATCGGGTACAAGATGCATTAGAATTGATCAAAAAAACCTGTCAATCAAGAAAACAATATGTCTCGACACCGATGTCTTTAGACATTTCCTTAGACGGTCAAGTTCCTTATCCAGTCGAAGTCGAAGTCGGCGGAGCAACTGTGTTCGTGCTACCGGTTGACGGATTCCATCAATATTAAAAAAGGAGCTTTTCATGGAGGAGTTATTTCTACAAGAATATCAGCCTCTTGTTTTTGCCCAACTAAAAAAAAGTATCAAGCATGGGCGCATTGCTCATGCTTATCTTTTTGAAGGGGACAAGGGGACTGGCAAGCACGAATTAAGTCTGTGGCTCGCAAAACGCCTTTTTTGTACCAATGTGCAAGAAGAAGCCCCGTGCGGCACTTGCAGCAATTGTCTGCGGATCGCCCAAGGAGAGCATCCTGACGTCATCCAAATCGAGCCGGATGGGCAGATGATCAAAGTCGACCAGATTCGGCAGCTGCAAGAGGAGTTCTCAAAAAGCGGCTTTGAAAGTCGTCTGAAAATCTTTATTTTGTCTCAAGCTGACAAAATGAACAACAGCGCTGCCAACAGCCTATTAAAGTTTTTGGAAGAACCGGTGGGAAACTTTTTGGCGATTTTAGAAACTGAGAGTTTAGGACGTATTTTGCCGACGATTCAGTCTCGCTGTCAGATCATTCATTTTTCGCAGCTGTCAAAAGAAAAACTACAGGAGAAGCTCCAAGAAGAAGGACTTTCCAAAGAGACGAGTCGACTTCTGAGCCACTTGACTAATAGTTATCATAAAGCAGTTGAAATCTCGCAGAATGAATGGTTTAATGAAACTAAGGATGCTGTTAAGCGTTGGGTGAATTACCTTTTGAAGAAAGACCCGCAAGCATTTATTTTTGTTCAGAAAAAATTATTGGGTCTAGCAAAAGAAAAAAATCAGCAATCAGAAATCTTTTTGCTCTTGTTATTTTACTTTCAAGAGGAACGAGATCGATTGTTGGCACAAGGTTTATGGGGAAAAGAGATCAATCGTGCCATTGAAGCCGCATTGCAAGCACAAAAAAAATTGCAAGCCAATGTGTCTTTCCAAGGAGTGGCAGAACAATTTTCCGTGAAAATCATCTATGGATAAAACGCAGCAGCCGGAAAAGGAGACCAGAGATGATCGAAGTTGTCGGAGTGCGTTATCATGACGTGGGCCAGATTTATTTTTACACACCAAAAAAACAGACCTATACCATAAATGAACAAGTCATCGTGGAATCACAAGATGCCAAATGTCTTGCCACGGTGGTTACAAAAAGCAGAAAAATGAATGAGAGCGATTTGCCTCAAGCAGTCAAACCGATCCTGCGTCGAGCGACGAAAAAAGATTTAGAGCAAGCTGCCGCCAATCAAAAAGCAGCAGACGAAGCGTTGAAAATCGGGAAAGAAAAAATTCGAGCACACCAGCTGCCAATGAAGCTGATTCGGGTGGCATATACCTTTGAGCGCACAAAACTGATTTTTTCGTTCACGGCAGAAAGCCGCGTAGATTTTCGTGAGTTGGTCAAAGACTTGGCAAGTGAATTTCATACACGGATCGAACTGCGCCAAATTGGTGTCAGGGATGAAGCAAAGGCGCTAGGCGGAGTTGGACCCTGCGGTCGCAAACTATGCTGTGCGACGTTTTTAGGCGATTTTATCCCAGTGTCCATCAAGATGGCTAAGGATCAAGGACTCTCCTTAAATCCTGCAAAAATTTCAGGGTTATGTGGTCGTTTGATGTGTTGTCTTAAGTACGAAAGTGAAGAGTATGAGCGTGCAAAAAAAGAATTGCCGGATCGCGGCAAGGAAGTTGAAACGCCAGATGGCAAAGGACGTGTGGTCGGGCTGGATCTGTTGAGCCGAGTGATCAAAGTCCGTTTGCATGATCGGCAAACACCAATCGAGTATGATTATGAAGAACTAGTGACAAAATAAGTAGGTGACCATAATGAGCATGGACAAACGATCAATATATGACGGATTGAATCAGTTAGAAGTGGAGTTGCAAAATTCCTTGAATAATCTAGCGGAAATGAAGCAGTCTTTGCAAGAAATCGTCGAAAAAAATACGACATTAGAATTGGAAAATCAACGCTTACGTGAACACATTCGTGAGTTGAACCAAGTGGCAGATGCACCCGCTGAATCGGTCAAACAAGAGCTTTCTAAATCACGGATGAATTTAGAAAAGATTTACGAAGAAGGATTTCATGTTTGTTATGACTTATACGGTTCTCGCAGAGAACATGACGAACCTTGTGCGTTTTGTCTAGAAGTGATCTATCGTGAAAGCGGCAAATAGCTGACAGACGAAGCGGTTCGTTAGAAAAAAGATCAGTTTCTGCTGGTCTTTTTTTCGAAAGGAGCAGTACATGCAAAAGCAGCAAAGTTATAAACAAGACAGTGGAAAACTGTATCTTGTTCCAACACCGATCGGTAACTTGGAAGATATGACGTTCCGATGTGTCAAAATTTTAAAAGAAGCGGACCTGATCGCAAGTGAAGATACTCGAAATACCCAGAAATTGTTGAATCATTTTGAGATTGCGACACCGCAAAAAAGCTTACATGAACACAATTATAAAGAACGGGTGCCACAGCTGATAGAACAGCTGCAAATGGGCAAGACTATTGCCCAATGCAGTGATGCTGGTATGCCCTCCATTAGTGATCCAGGTCATGAATTAGTCAAGGCGTGCTTGGTCGAAGGAATCGCAGTGATTGCGCTCCCAGGTCCTACGGCTGGTTTGACCGCGCTGATCGCTTCTGGCTTATCACCGCAGCCGAATCTTTTTTATGGCTTTTTACCTCGTAAGAAAAAAGAACAAAAGCAAGCGTTAAGTGAATTGGCAAGCCAAAAAGCTACGATGATTTTTTATGAGTCACCGTATCGAATCGCAGCGACGATCGAAACGATGAAAGAGGTATTGGGAGAACGTCAAGCAGTTATCTGCCGTGAATTGACGAAAATCCACGAAGAATACTTGCGAGGGACCTTTTCAGAATTGATTGAATACCTCGACCAACAACCAATCAAAGGGGAATGCTGTCTATTAGTGGAAGGCGCTTCTGAAATCCCTGAAGTCGTTTATGAAGGAAGCTATGCTGAACAGGTGGCAGCCTTGATGGAAGAGGCAGACTTGTCTTCGAAAGAAGCCATCAAAGAAGTGGCTAAACGCAATCAAGTGAAGAAACAGCTTGTTTATCAAGCCTACCATCAATTAGAAACGTAATCATACCGAGAATTCTCTCGGTATTTTTTTGTCTTTTTTCGGACTTGTGTTAAATTATCTGACATCAATAGTTAGCTATTTTCAGAAAATTCACGGTTTTCTCAGAAAAATCTAGATTATTTGAAAATATGATGTTAGGATAGCTAACATAAAGAAAAGGAGGCGTCAAAAATGAACACAGGGAATATTGCATTTATTTTAATTTGTAGCGGCATGGTTTTTCTTATGACTCCAGCATTGGCATTTTTTTACGGAGGATTGGAACGTCGCAAAAACATCCTCAATACCATGATGATGGTGATTTGTACGATGGGCTTGGCGTCTGTGCTATGGGTCGCTTTAGGGTATACCTTATCTTTTAGCGGCACAGGCTCATTTATTGGGAATTTAGATAAAGTCTTTTTCAATCATGTCTCGATGACAGAAGGAGAAGGGATTCCTGAAGGGTTATTTGCGGCCTTTCAAATGATGTTTGCCTTGATCACAACGGCGATCATTACTGGATCTGTCGTGGGCAGAATGCGTTTCTCAGCTATTTTCCTATTTATCGGCTTCTGGCTAGTTCTCGTGTATTTTCCAATGGCACATATGGTATGGGGCGGCGGTTTTTTAGATGCGATCGGCTCGATTGATTTTGCGGGAGGCAATGTCGTTCATATCAGTTCGGGTATCAGTGGGTTAGTCTTAGCGATCGTTGTCGGTAAGCGGCGAGAATTTCATCAAACCGAATATCGTCCTCATAATATTCCCTTTGTTGTACTAGGTGCTGGCCTTTTATGGTTTGGCTGGTTTGGCTTTAATGCTGGCTCTGCGTTAGCAGCTGATGGTCTAGCGATCCACGCCCTAATGACCACGAATACGGCAGCAGCCAGTGCGATGCTTTCTTGGATGCTGATCGAAAAAATCGTGTTGGGCAAACCGACGATCGTTGGTGCGTGTACTGGAGCCGTCGTGGGCTTAGTTGCCATCACACCAGGTGCGGGATTTGTCTCGCTTTGGTCTTCCTTTATCATTGGCGCTTTAGTCAGTCCGTTTTGCTACTTCTTTATTTCTGTCATCAAACATCGTCTAGGATTAGATGATGCGCTGGATGCCTTTGGCTGCCATGGCGTAGGTGGGATCTTCGGTGGTTTGATGACAGGGATCTTTGCGGATCCAGCAGTGGGTGGACGGTCAGGATTGCTCTATGGCGGCGTTGATCTTTTTCTCGCACAAGCCGAAAGTATCGTATTTACGATTCTATTTGCAGGTATCTTATCCTTTGTCATTATCACTTTGATCAAATGGGTAATGCCGATTCGCGTATCGCAACAAGAAGAAGCAGTGGGGATGGATCGGATCGAACATGACGAAACGGCCTATCCTACCTTTATGGGGTTAGATTCTTAAGAGTGGAGGAGCAGTCATGAAAAAAGTTGAAGCGATTATTCGCCAAGAAAAATTAGAAGAACTAAAGGCCGCTTTTGATCAGTCTGATTTGATCAGCGGCATGACAGTCAGTCAAGTGCTGGGCTGTGGCAATCAAAAAGGCCTCAAAGAGTTTATTCGTGGCCAAGAAGTGATCACAACTCTTTTACCAAAAGTAAATGTCCGTTTTGTTTTAGCAGATGAAAAAGTCGATGCGGTGATTGAGCTGATTGTATCGATCTGTCGGACAGATGAAGTCGGTGACGGCAAAATATTCGTCTACCCGTTGGAAGAAGCGATTCGGATTCGCACTAATGAACGAGGGGAAGCTGCCTTATAGTAGAACTTCTTGGACCATGAAGAGGGCCGCAAAAGCAGTGAATGTAG
Organism: Enterococcus sp. R12; assembly: GCF_058135755.1. Classification (NCBI taxonomy): domain Bacteria; kingdom Bacillati; phylum Bacillota; class Bacilli; order Lactobacillales; family Enterococcaceae; genus Enterococcus; species Enterococcus sp. R12. Next base: position 2,185,693 of record NZ_CM176874.1, on the reverse strand, counting down.
AAGAAAGGACCAATGAAGATTGGTCCTTTTTGCGTGCTTCCCTCGATTCCTTGCTTGATAGGGAACCTCTGTTCGTTTATAATAAGAAGTGAGGTGAACAACGATGTCGGAACTGCAATTTCCCTTAAAAAATGATACGAGCCGCAAAATTATTCATATTGATATGGATGCTTTTTTTGCTTCGGTGGAAGAACGGGATGATCCAGAGCTTGCCAAGCATCCCCTCGTCATTGCCCGTCACCCAAGTGATACTGGCGGACGAGGAGTGGTCACGACCGCCAATTATCTGGCACGACAATATGGCATCCACTCGGCAATGAGTGCGCAAAAAGCCTATGAGCTTTGTCCGCAAGCGATTTTTAAACCGGGAAATCATCAAAAGTATCGTGAAGTGTCCCATCAAGTCAGAGAAATTTTTCATCGATACACCGACATCATCGAACCAGTTTCTATTGATGAAGCGTATCTAGATGTCACAGTCAACAAGATCAATTGTCCTTCAGCAATTAAGATCGCTCGTTTGATTCAACGAGACATCTGGCAAGAGATTCATCTGACCTGTTCGGCAGGAGTCAGTTACAACAAATTCTTGGCAAAACTGTCTTCGGATTATTATAAACCACGAGGATTGACGGTGGTGATGCCAGATGAGGCAGTGGCCTTTTTGCAACAATTACCCATTGATAAATTTCACGGGATCGGGAAGAAAACTGTTCCGCGGATGCATGAGTTAGGTATTTTTACAGGAGCTGATCTGTATGACTGGAGTGAGATGGCGCTGATTCGTGAATTTGGCAAAATGGGGTATTCCTTGTATCGGAAAGTTAGAGGGATCCATGATTCCCCAGTTAGTGTGACCAGAGAACGGAAATCAGTTGGAAAAGAGCATACATACGGCAATCCATTAACCAGTGAAGAACAAGTATTGAGCCAGTTACGGGCTATCGCAGAAGAAGTCGAAAGATCACTGAAGCGCACACAAAAACATGGCAAGACGGTCGTGTTGAAAGTTCGTTACAGTGATTACTCTACGATCACCAAGCGAGTGACCTTGCCAACCTATGTTCATAAAAAAGAACAGCTATTTTCCGAAGCAAGTCTGATTTGGGAAGAAATTTTAGGTCTGGAAAAAGGCATCCGTCTTTTGGGGATCACCGTCACAAATCTTGATCCACTGACCTATGAAAATATTGTACTGCCCTTATGGCAACTATCTGACGAGCAGTAGGCTGAAGAGGAGGAGCAAAATGACACTCTATCAAGTATATGACACGATGACAGGATTGGCTAATCAGGAGCGAAGTGAAAAAATGGCCGCCTACATGCGGCATCAGTTTGATTTTTTAGGCATTCCTACGCCGTTGCGCCGCCAGCAGGAGAAAGCGACCTTCAAAGCTGCAAAACAAACGAAAACGGTTGATTGGGACTTTATCGATCATTGTTGGCAAAGCAGCTATCGGGAACACCAATACCTTGCGATTGATTATTTAGTGGTGATGGAGCCGTTTCTAGCGGCCATCGATCTGGCAAAAATTGAACAGCTAGTCATAACAAAAGCTTGGTGGGATAGCGTGGACGTCCTAAGTGAGGTTGTCAGAAAACTAGTTCGCCGACTGCCAGCGTTAAAAGCTGAAATGCTTCGCTGGAGTCTTGAGGAAAATCTTTGGCTGCGGCGAGTGGCAATACTCCATCAACTGCTGCAAAAAGAACAGATGGATCAACCACTGCTTGAAGAGGTCCTCGTCAATAATTTGGGGAGTTCTGAATTCTTTATCAACAAAGCCATTGGTTGGAGCTTACGAGATTATGCCAAGACGAATCCTCAGTGGGTCCAAGACTTTCTGCTTCGCTATCAAACAAGTCTGGCGCCTTTGACGATTCGTGAAGCAAGTAAATACCTGTAAAAAGCTTGGTCACTGAGTTGAGATAACATAAAAAAACACCGTGCATCATCTTTGAAGGAAGAGGAGGTGACCGCCAAAAGTTCGATTTTTTGGTCTAACTTTTGGGGTCACCTCAAGATGCACGGTGTTTTTAGTTTTTAAATTTGTTTTTTGATTTGTTCGTAGCTTGCTTCAGCATCTTTGCACTTTGCCCAGATAACCGCTTTTCCTTGTTCCCGAGATGCAGCAAGATCAATGATTCGTTGATTGCTGCTGCCGCGAAACTGCAAGTTTAAATTTCGTTTGCTCAGTTCAAAACGACCGTCGACTAAAATATCGATATTGGATAAAAGTTCCAATTTATCGGGTGTTTCCAAAAGCAATTCTTCATAGGTGTAGCCTGACCAGCTCCAAATATCTTTGCTGTGCCCAAATTCAGCACGAACCCGATCAACGACTTTCAGACAGACTGTTGTGTTCAAGAAAGGTTCGCCGCCTAGGAGGGTCAGCCCTTGGACATAATCATGCCGCAGATCTTCGATGATTCGATCCTCTAGTTCTTGCGTAAAAGGTGTACCATAGCGAAAGTTTTGGACCGCTTTGTTAAAACATCCTTCACAAGCAAAGAGACAGCCGCTCACGTATAAACTATTTCGAATGCCTTCACCATCAACAAAGTTGAAGGCTTTGTAATCAGCAATATAATTTTGGCTATATTCTTTGGCTTGCCATTCTTTAGGTTTCGGATTTCTCATAAGAAAACTTCTTTCTATCATGAATTACAGGGATTGGTCTTCAAGAAAAGGAGTGTAGAAGAAATCTAGCACTCCTTTTTCGTTTATTCTTGCAAATGTTTGACCCGGGCAGAAATTTCTTTGTGCCGTCCATTGACCATTGGACGAGCTTGAGGATTTCCAAGATACCCACAGGTTCTTTTGACGACGTCACAACTTTTTGGGTCATGATTGCCGCATTGCGGGCATTCGAAGCCCCGTTCGGTTGGATTGAAATCTCCTTCATACCCACACTCATAACAGTGATCGATAGGGGTATTTGTTCCAAGATAGGCGACCCGATCATAAGCGTAATCCCATACCGCTTCTAACGCTTTTGGATTTTGCTGCAAGACTGGGTATTCGCAGTAATGAATAAACCCGCCAGAACAGTATTTTGGATACTCTTTTTCAAAATCAAGTTTTTCAAATGGTGTCGGATTTTTCCGCACATCATAGTGGAAGCTGTTGGTGTAGTATTCTTTGTCGGTAATGTTTTCAACTTCACCGAATTTTTCGGTATCCAAGCGGCAGAAACGATCAGTCAGGCTTTCACTAGGCGTCGAATATACGCTGAAATGATAGCCGTATTCATCGCCCCAAGCATCTGCATGAGCTTTCAATTCTTTCACGATCGCTAGGGTAAAGGCTTTTGCTTCTGGATCTTGTTCCCATGTTCCACCATAAAAAGCCGAAGCAGCTTCATACAAACCGATATATCCAAGAGAAACAGTAGCACGTTTGTTTTTGAATAGTTCATTCACATTGTCTTTGCGATCCAAACGTTCACCGAAAGCCCCATACATATAAAGGATCGGCGCATTCGCAGGGCTGGCTTCTTTACAGCGCTCCACCCGATAGACAAGAGCATCCTTTACGATTTGCAGACGATCTTCCAGCAGCGTCCAGAATTTTTCTTGATCACCATTTGCTTCTAAGGCGATCCGAGGAATATTCAATGTTACGACACCTAGATTCATCCGACCAACATTGACTTCTTCGCCACGTTCGTTTTTCCAGCCTTGCAAGAAAGAACGACAGCCCATCGGCACTTTAAAGCTGCCGGTCAATTCAACCAATTTATCATAATTCAAAATATCAGGATACATCCGTTTGGTGGCACACTCTAAAGCCAGTTCTTTAATATCATAGTTCGGATCGGTAGGGGCCAAGTTGACGCCACGGCGAATACTAAAGATCAATTTTGGAAAAATAGCGGTACGCTTCTCACTGCCTAACCCGTTGATGCGAATTTGGAGAATCGCTCGTTGGATCTCCCGTTCGAACCAGTTGGTTCCTAAACCAAACCCAAGGGAAGTAAACGGCGTTTGTCCGTTTGAGGTGAATAACGTATTGATTTCGTATTCTAGACTTTGCATTGCATCGTAGATATCTTTGCGCGTTTTGCTCTTCGCATAAGCTTCCCGACGTTCAGGCGACTCGATCCATTCTTCGGCATCTTTTAGATGCTTTTGATAATTCAACTCAGCAAAAGGAGCCAATAATTCATCTGTTCGATCAGCAGAACAGCCGCCATATTGACTCGATGCTACGTTTGCAATGATTTGTGAGATTTGAGCGGTGGCCGTTTGGATCGATTTTGGCGATTCCACTTCGGCGTTCCCAATTTTAAACCCATTATTCAGCATGCCTTTAAAATCGATCAAGCAGCAGTTGGTCATTGGGGTGTAAGGATGATAATCCAAGTCATGGTAATGAATGTCGCCTTTTTGGTGAGCATTTGCCACGTGAGGAGGGAGCATTTTCAAACCGATCGATTTTCCTACGATCCCAGCGGTCAAATCACGTTGTGTATTGAACACATTGCTATCTTTATTGGCATTTTCATTGACGACCGATTGATCTTTATTCATCAATTTGTTGATCGTAAAGTTGATGTCTGTGGCTTTGCTGCGCTCGAAATCACGATGGGTCCGATAGTTGATATATTCTTCAGCCAAGGCATACTCGTTTTTTGCTAATAAGATATGCTCGACGATATTTTGGATCTCATAGATTTTTACATTCGTACGAAAACGTTCCGCGATCTCGTGATCGACACTGTCAACGATCTCGGTGATTTTTTCGTGGTCGATGGGAGAAAGCTCGCCGTTGATTTTTCTTAGGGCTTTCACTAACGCATCGTAAATTTTTTGATCATCAAAATCGACAAGCCGTCCATCACGTTTAACGATTTTTAACTGACGCAAAGCGGACTGTCTTTCCAACCCTTGCTCAGGATTTCTCTTAATGTTCATCATTTCTACCACTCCTTATCTTCCTCAATATAATAAAACAAATTGTAGAAATGAGCAACTATATATAGTGGTGGATAAGGGGTGGTAAATTGGATATACACAATATATGGTGTATATTCATTGGGGTGTTTTCTGGGAAAACTGATAAGATTAAGGATTTGGTTGTTCCATGTTTCACATAATGAATAAAAAACTTTTTTAAATTTATTTTTTCTCTGTTTTGAAGCAGAAGTATTCAATGAAAAAGTATGCTACCATAAGGAGAGAATTTTATTAAAGGAGGGTTCTATGTGAAAAATATGATTGATGTGAAGCATCTGACCAAAAGTTACGGCACTCGTTTCAATCAAACCAAAGTATTAGATAACCTTTCTTTTGCAGTGGATCAAGGAGAATTTGTCGGGGTCATGGGGCCCAGCGGCGCTGGGAAAACGACCTTGATGAATCTGTTGTCTTCAATCATGCGACCTAGCTTAGGCTCGATCTATATCGATGGCAAAGACATTACCCGAATGTCGGAAAAAGCCCTCAGTGATTTTCGTCGTCAGCAGATCGGTTTTATCTTTCAAGACTTTAATCTTTTAGAGACGTTGACTGCCAGAGACAATATCTTGCTTCCCCTTGCCATTGATCGTTTGCCCGTGAGTGAAACCCAAGAGCGCATTGAACAAACGGCCAATTTGTTAGGAATCGACCACTTGTTAGATCGCTACCCAGAAGAATTGTCTGTAGGGCAAAAACAGCGGGTCGCTGCTGCTCGAGCAATCATTAGTCGTCCGGCGGTCCTTTTTGCTGATGAACCCACTGGCGCCCTTGATTCAAAAGCGGCGACAGAATTATTACGGTATTTAGCACAAATCAATCAACAAGAGAAAACAACGATCTTGATGGTCACCCATGATCCTTTCACCGCCAGCTACTGCAACCGAATTTTATTCATCCGAGACGGTGTCTTCTTTGCAGAAGTCGTCAGAAAAGGCGGGCGTCAGGAATTTTTTGAAAAAATCATCGATATGCAGGCAACGATTGGAGGCGGTCCGCGCCATGTTGTTTAAAATCGGCTGGCGGAGTTTTTTACGGCAGTTTCGCAACTATATGGTGTACTTTATTTGTATGATGACCGCTGTGATGATTTTTTATTCCTTTAACGCCTTGATGAATGATCGTCTGCTGAATCAACGGGTCCAGCAAGATATCCGCATTGAAGGGGTTCTAGGATTCGGCAGCAGTGTGGTTGCCTTTGTCGTCTTGTTTTTTATGCTGAGTGCCAATCATTTTTTTCTTAGTCAGCGGCAAAAAGAAATCAGTGTTTACCAGCTTTTGGGGCTGCGGCAAGGTCGTCTGGCTTGGCTGTTGCTGCGGGAAACGTTTCTATTGAACTTTTTCTCTTTAGTGACCGGCATCTTTATGGGGATTATTTTTTCGAAATTTTTTTCTATGATTTTGATTCGAGCGATGGGCTTGAATTTAACGAGTCATTTCTTTAATTCACCCCAATCGATTTTTTCAACGGTTTTTGTCTTTATCGCGGCGATGATTATTTTGAGTATTCAAGTGATCCTTTTTGTATGGCGTACCCCAATGAGTGAGCTGATCAAGACTGAATACCGCTTACCGATCAAGAAAATGAAAATGACCCCGTTTCGTTCATTAATGGGGGTTCTAGGTCTGATTCTACTAGGGGTAGGCTACTATCTGTCTTTGACCTTGCGGGAAACGTGGACCAACTATATCACGTATACGCAAGATTTTTCAGCAATTTTATGGATTCCTTTATTGATTCTGTTTTGCTGTGTGACGGCAACCTATCTTTTTTTTGATTGCTCCTTGCCAGCATTGTTATATTTTTTGAGCAAGCCGAAAAAACGTCTTATCAAAGGGGCGAAACTGATTGCTTACAATAACGTGCGGGCTTACTTGCAAAGAACGTGGAAAAGCTATGCGCTTTTGACGATCATCACAGCGATCGCAATCTCCCTGATCGGGGGAACGATGGGGGTCATCTCATTAAACTATCAAGCAACGAACCGCATTTACCCAACGTCCTTTCAAGTGTCAGAAGAGCAGGCAGATACCTTGCGGGACCTTTTAGAAAAAGCCGATACACCGATTATTGCCGAACAATCGATTCCCTATAAAATGACCAATATGACGGTTCAAACCCGTTACCTTGGAGAGTTGCAAGACGAAAATATTGAAAATATCATGGTGAATCTGGTCGCTTTTTCTGATTATCAGCGTCTGCGAAAACTGGTTCCCGATGCCCCGGAGATTCAACTGAGTACCGATAAACAAGCGGTGCTTTTTGACAGTCAATACGATGTGACTCGTTCGTTTATCACCTATCGCGATGAGGTCAAAATCGGCAGTCAACATACGTTCAAACTCATTCAAGCAGAACAGGATTATTTTGGGGATTCTGCCTTGCGCTATTCCTTGCCGAATGTCCTTGTCATCCAAGATGATGCGTACCAACAAGTTGAGGGCTTCACCTATAGCGTTGCTTATTTACAAACAGACAAGGTGCAAACGGAGAGCTTGACTCAGCTGCTAGATGAAGAGCTGCCGATTGAGTGGACGCATCCTTTGACCTATGAGTTTAGCGATGACCAAAAAAGCGTGCGTTTTTATCCAGAGACTGCTCGAGATTCCACCAGTGCGAATAACCAGATGACCGCATATCGACTGACCTTAGCGAATCGTTTTACAACGATGCGCGGCGTGCGGCGGCAAGCAGGAATCGTTTTGTTTGTGTCATTATTTGTAGGTGTGATCGTTTTGATCACGACATCCAGCAGTTTGATCGTTCGGCAATTTTCAAATACCGAGCGGGAGAAACACAATTACCGATTATTGACCAAACTAGGTTACACCCGAAAAGAAGTACGCAAACTCGTTTACTGGCAAAACATCTGGATTTTTATGCCAGGTACGCTACTGGCGATCTTGCATGCGGTCTTTGCCATCAATACCTTCACCCAAATCATCGACAGTCCTGGGTATTGGGTGGCTCATTTGTTTGCGGCAGTTGCAGCAGTCGTCTATCTATTTGCCTATTTGATTACCGTCAAGCTGTGTCTGCGAATAATTGAAACTTGATTGAATTCTTGATAAAACGATCCTTAGAATTGAAGCGAACCTTACAAGTTAGACCAAAAAATCTAACCTTGAGGATCACTACAAAACGAGGATCGTTTTTTCATTTAACCAATCTTTTTGTATTTCCCTCTGGCACCAGATTAAGAGAATGGTATAATCATAATCAATGAGACAAAGGAGGAAGCAAGATGGAGAAAAAAGAAGAACAGCTTTTAATAGACCTAACGACTGCACGTGGGGTTCCTGGGAATGAGGAGGAAGTGCGTGAAGTCTTTAAAGAATATGCCAAAGACTTTGCTGAAGATATCTTTTTTGATGGTTTAGGAAGTGTCATTGCCAAACATGTTGGTGATGGCGGTGGACCGAAAATTTTTATATCGGGACATATGGATGAAGTCGGCTTTATGGTAACTAAAATCACAGAAAAAGGCTTTATTGAATTCCAGACCCTTGGTGGTTGGTGGGGGCAAGTGATGCTGGCACAGCAAGTCGAGATCAAAACCAATGAAGGCAAATTGATCCACGGTGTCGTCGGTTCAAAACCGCCCCATGTCTTGAGTCCAGAGACTCGAAATAAACCGTATGATATCAAAGATATGTTCATTGATATCGGCGCTTCAAGTGAAGAAGAAGCCAAAGGCTGGGGGATCCGTCCGGGAGATATGATCACCCCTTATATCCAATACAAACGGATGAACGACAGCAAATTTTTATTAGCCAAAGCATGGGACAATCGAATCGGTACGGCAGTATCACTGCGGGTATTAGAAACCTTGGCAGCCGAAGGACATCCCAACTGCTTGTTTGCTGGCAGTGACGTGATGGAAGAAGTTGGCCTAAGAGGGGCGCGAACAAGCACTCACTTAGTGAATCCCGATATCGCGATCGCACTAGATACTGGTACCGCTGGGGACACACCTGGAATGACACCAAAAGAAGCGGATTCTGTGTTAGGCAAAGGCCCGCAAGTCCTGATTTTCGATGCTTCCATGATTCCTCACAAGAAATTATTGAATTTTGTGATCGATGTCGCAGAAGAGATGGAAATTCCTTTCCAATATACCGTGATCACTGGTGGAGGAACCGATGCTGGTCAAATGCATTTGACTCGTGATGGGGTCCCTTCGATCGCTATTACCGTGCCCGTTCGTTACCTGCATTCTCATACTTCTGTCATTCATGAGGATGACTACTTCAATACAGTCAAGCTTGTGACGGAAGTGGTTCGCCGCTTAGACGATAAGACCGTTAAAGAATTGCGCAGTTATTAAGGTGAGTCTATGAGATCAAATACAATGATTCGAGAGACCGCCAAAAACTCCTTGCGCGGATTCTGGGGAACGTTCGTCTTAAGTATTTTAGCGACGGTTGCGGTACAAGCGGTGGTCAGCTCGCTTTTTAGTAGTATTGGGACTTCTTTTGGTGCAAACAATGCAGGGAGCTGGATCGATCTGATCTTGGACAATTTTGTCTTTTTTGCGTTTTCGGTAGCGTTGAGTATCATGGCACTCTATCTGGTTCGTGGCAGAGGAATCAAGGTGGGGGATATTTTTCTAGTCTTTGATAAACGTCTGTATGTACCGTTTTTGCTACTAAATTTAGTGAGCGCGCTTTTAAATTATCTTTTGAGTTTTGCGATTTTCTTGCCGCAGTTTGTCTTATCAGGACTCAATCAATATTTGGACTTGGTATTCAATTTTAATCGGGGAATCTCTATTGATGTGGCGATGTTTAATGGCTCGGTCGCTTTTGTGATTGGGACCTTTCTCTCCATCATTTTGTTCTTCTTTTTGTCACAAGTCGTTACTGGTGTGATTCAATTAGCAATCTATCTGCGCTATGATCAACCGGAATTAGGGGTTCTTCAGTCAATTAAAGTGGCCTTTGCGCTCTTGCGTCCACATCTGGGTCAATACATTTGGCTACAGTTATCATTGATTGGCTGGTTTATTCTCGGCTTTTTGGCACTGATGATCGGGATGCTATGGGCAAACGCCTACGCTTATGCAGTCAATGCAGTATTTTATGAGGAATTGATCAATGAACAACGAGCGATGATCAGATAAACAAAAAAGACGACGGCCCATTGGTCTGGCTCCCTGCAGATAGAGTAAAAAACTCATTCATAGGGTTCTACCAATAGACGTCGTCTTTTTCTCGTTTTCTCGATCTTTTTTTGCAAAAAAATGGTCGGATTTTAGTCAAATCAGCTGAGATGTGATAGCATAAAAGAAGTAGAAAACCAGCTTGAGCCAAAGAGGAGGAAACACAAGTGAAAATAACTGTCTTAGGTTGTTTAGGTGCCTATCCGTATAATGGTGAAGGGACTACTGGCTATTTAGTTGAGTCGGAAGGCTTTCATTTGCTGCTTGATGCGGGAAGCACCACCTTGGTCCAACTAGAAAAAATCCTTGATCCTTTAGACTTAGATGCAGTGATTCTGACGCATTACCATCACGATCATATTGCGGATCTAGGGGTATTGCAATACTATTGGCAATTATATCCAGGAAACGAAGAACGCCAGGTTTTGCCAATCTACGGACATGGGGAGGATGCGGTTCATTTTGAAAGCCTGACGATGCCTGGAGTGACTCAAGGAATTGATTACCTCCAAACGGAGTCATTGGAATTGGGCCCGTTTACCATTACCTTTATGAAAACGATCCATCCAGTCACTTGCTATGCCATGCGATTTGTTGAGAAAAGCACAGGCAAGGTTTTTGTTTTTACAGGCGATTCTGGCTACTTAGAATCTTTTGTTCCGTTTGCACAAGGAGCTGACCTATTTTTGGCAGATACCTATCTTTTTGCAGGCAATGAGCGGCACAAGGCTCATTTTACGTCAAAAGAAGCAGGGGAGATCGCCCATGCGGCACAGGTAAAAAAATTAATGTTGACGCATTTGCCGCAACACGGTGATTTAGAACAGTTACGAGAAGAGGCTGCACTAGCTGCCAATGGGATCCCCGTTGAATTGGCGGCTGTTCAAAAAATAATTGAAATCATCTAATTAGGAGGAACGAATAGTATGCTTTTTGTACCGAACGAACTGAATGACCCACGCATCAATTTAGCCATCGAGATTTTTCTTCTTCAAGAAATGAAAGTGGATGAACCCATCTTACTTTTTTACATTAATGAACCATCGATTATCATTGGACGCAATCAAAATACGATCGAAGAGATCAATAAGGAATATGTGGATGAACATGGGATCCATGTTGTTCGTCGTTTCAGCGGCGGCGGTGCAGTCTATCATGATTTCGGAAACTTGAATTTCAGCTTTATTATGCCTGACGATGGGAATTCTTTCAGAGATTTTGAAAAACTGACCAAACCAATCGTCCAAGCTTTACATGAGATGGGGGTTGAAGGGGCACAACTAAAAGGCCGCAACGATCTTGTGATCAATGACATGAAGTTTTCTGGGAATGCGATGTACGCAACAAATGGCCGGATGTTTGCTCACGGCACGATCATGTTTGACAGTGACATCAATGAAGTAGTCAACGCCTTGAAAGTCCGTAAAGACAAAATCGAATCAAAAGGCATCAAATCGATCCGTTCAAGAGTGACCAACATCAAACCATTCTTGCCAAAAGAGAAGCAAGACATGACGACTGAAGAGTTCCGCCAAGAAATCTTATTGAAGATTTTTGGTGTCGATTCCGTGGAAGACGTCAAAACCTATGAACTAACAGAAGAGGATTGGGTCAAGATCAATGAGATTTCCGATAAGTATTATCGTAACTGGGATTGGAATTACGGCAAATCACCAGCCTTTGATATAGAACGTCGTCATCGATTCCCGATCGGTTCCATCGAAGTTCGTTTAAATGTGGCAGAAGGAAAAATCACAGATGGCAAAATCTTTGGCGACTTTTTCGGCCTAGGGGACATTGCAGATGTAGAACAAGCACTGATCGGTACTCGTTATGCCAAAGAAGATTTGGCACAAGTCATTGCCAACATTGATGTCAAAAAATATTTTGGCAACATCACGCCTGAAGATTTTCTTTCATTGATTTATTAATCAAAAAACGAAGCAGCCTTTTCCATCTGGCCGCTTCGTTTTTTAATTAGTATGCGCGGGCGATCCAAACGGTGTGTTTGGCAGGCTTGCCGCTGACAATATCGACTGTTTTTTCCATTGGTGCTTCAAACGGAATGTTTCGGGTAGTAAAGCCAGTTTCTTCTTTGATTTTGGCTTCGGTTTCTTCCGAGCCGTCCCAACCGATCAAAACAAAACCAGTCACTTTTTCTTCTTGTTTGCACGTTTCGATATGGGCTTTTAGTTCATCCAATGTATCGATGTTGGTGTACTCATTATCTTTGTTACGTTCCTTCGCAGCTGCTAATAAACGTGGAGTCATTGCTTGTAATTCTTGGTCAACAAACGCTTCTAATTCCTCAAGCGCCACCGTTTGCTTGTCAGCTAGGTCACGGACTTTGACCATGACTTTACCAGCTTCTAAATCTCTTGGGCCACATTCGATTCGCAAGCAAGAGCCTTTTAGTTCCCATTCATTGAACTTATAGCCAGGTGAGTTATCAGAATCATCCAAACGAACACGAATGCCCTTGGCTTTAAAGTTGGCATACAGTTCTTCTAATTTTTCTAAGATGGCTGGATTCTTTTTCCAAGGACCGACTGGTAACAACACAACTTGGGTTGGTGCAATGGTTGGTGGGAAAACTAAACCATTTTCATCGCCATGGGTCATGATCAAGGCACCTAACAAGCGGGTAGAGACACCCCAAGAGGTTGTGTGGGCATAGGTATGCTTGTTTTCTTTCGTTAAATACGTAATATCAAATGCTTCAGCAAATTTTGTACCCATGTAGTGGCTGGTTCCTGCTTGGACTGCTTTGCCGTCTTTCATCATCGCTTCGATCGAATAAGTATCTACTGCCCCTGCAAAGCGCTCAGATGGGGTTTTTTGTCCGCGATAAACAGGGATCGCTAGGAATTCTTCGCAAAGGCGGGCATATTCATCTAAGACTTTCATGGTGCGTTGACGAGCATCTTCTTCATTTTCATGAGCGGTATGACCTTCTTGCCATAAAAACTCTGAGGTACGCAAGAAAGGCAATGTTTTCTTTTCCCAACGAAAGACGTTTGCCCATTGATTGATTTCATAAGGCAGGTCACGGTAGGAGTTGATCCAATCAGAAAAGGCAGAGCCGATCATGGTTTCTGAGGTTGGACGCAATGCCAAAGGTTCTTCCAGTTTTTCGTTGCCGACTTCTGTGACCCAAGGTAATTCAGGGGCAAAGCCTTCGATATGATCCGCTTCCTTCATAAAGAAATTTTGCGGAATCAGCATTGGGAAGTATGCATTGCGAATGCCTTCTTTTTTCAAGAAACGATTGAACTCCTCTTGAATATGTTCCCAAAGTTCGAAACCGTCAGGACGGAAAATAATGGAACCTTTCACTGGGGAGTAAGCCATCAATTCGGCTTTTTGGATCGTTTGGATATACCATTCTGTAAAATCATTTTTTTGTGTCATTGTTTTTCCTCCTTAAAAAATAAAAAAAGCATCTCGTCCTAAAAAAGGACGAAATGCTTGGATTTCGCGGTACCACCTTTGTTGATTATCGATCGGGATAATCCAACTCATAAAGGATAAGGCCTTTCCACCGACCGTTTTGCGGTCATTGCCATTGGGTAGGTTCATTTTATCAGCGGGTGTCGATTTTTCAGCTGCCATCGACTCTCTAAGACCATCATAAAATTACTATTCCAATGCTTGTTGCTGTTCTTTATCATGCTAAAGCGAAAAAGCGAAAAAAGCAAGAGTTTTTTCGCTTTTTCTTAAAATAGACCGTTTAACGTATCGGAGAAAAGGCAGTCAGTCAAAAGACAGCAGATCCGCTTTAGCGGCAAGTGTTAAACGCAAAAAATGAAAACCATCTGAATCCTCGATACGCAGACTTCCTTGATAGACAAGACAAATTTGTTCCAGCATTTGCACATCGGTATGGATCGCCTGTCGTTTTGCTTCATCAGTTTGCAGTTTTTCTGCCTCATCCTCTGTTAAAAGCGGCATTTGACAGTCGATATGCAGCTGTTCTTTTGTGTCAGTCACTTTCAACGAAAGCTTGCGATTTTGAGGATCTGTGACCGAACAGGTGTAGCGGATGGCGTACTCTAAGCAATGGGCGATCAAGGACAGACGATCATTTTCGTCCAATCGTTCCAGTGGTTCCGTGAGGTCATCGCAGGTAAGGGTAATCCTTTTTTGAGCGGCGGTGTGTTGATAATCAGCAAGCAGCATCGTCGTGATCGATTCTTTTTCAACCGCAGGGATCGTTAGCTGCTGCTTGATTTCTTCTTCAATCTCGCAAAGACCTTCGTACGCAGCCGCTAGTTGTTCGTCTTCTAACATGTCTTTAATGGTATGGGTTCTCTTTTTGATGGTTTGTAAAACTTGCTGCCATTGTGCCGTTTGATCTGGACCGATCGCCTGCTGATTTTCATACAATCGCACTTTGATGTCTGCTGTGTCGATCTGCTTATTTTTGCCTTCACTGGCAAAAAAGAGTTCGAGGAACCCATAACAAGTAAAAATAAGTATCAGTAAGAAAAAGATGATCGAGCGCCAATTGATGTCAGATTGCGGGAGGACTAAAATATCCTGGATATACAAGAACCCATGACCGATTGCCGCGACAACGATCCAAGGTGCACAAAGGACATAAAATTGATTCTTTTTTAACGCCTCATAAATCGCCGCAAACGAAGTCACAAAGGTGCTGGTGATATTTAATAAAAACAGATAGTTCATGACGACTGGCAAACTTTGTTTTTGAAAAAGTGCCAAAAACATGGCAAAGATCCCGAAGGAGTAGTGAACAAACAACCATTTCTGATAATACTTACGTACGAAGTGCATGTTTGTGTAGTAAAACCCAATCAAAAACATGGGCGTAATAATCGAAAGAAAATTTAACATAAATGAATTCACGATGGGAGAAAAAAGCAGTCCACCCAGCAGATCCCCGAAGCCTGCTTCTAAACCTGCACTTAAGGCAAAGCCACTGAATAAAATGGAAGATACTTTCAGCTTTCTTTGGTTGATAAAAGAAACGAAGAGATAAAATAAATTAAGGATACAAATAAATCCGGTAAATAGGAGGATATAGATATTCAAAATTGATAGACTAAAAACATAACCGATCAATGCATTGGCAGGACCGAAAAAGACCTCGGCTGGAAAGCCAGAATAGGTGTCGAAAGGACTAGTCACGTAGATCTTCAACGTCTTTCCAACGTAATCCTCTGGCAATGTGATAAAAGATAAGGTTTTGCCAGGATGGTTGAAGGTCAATGAATGTTCGGCAGCTTCATTGGTATAAATTTCTTGATCATCCAGATAGACGGTCATGTGTTGATGATCGCCAATCAGAAGCATCGTTGGATATTTGTATTCATTGGTCATTTTTCGCTGCATGACAAATCGATCATTGGCTTTTACGCTAGGTAAATATTTCACATAACGGCTAATAAAAGTAGAATCAGGATTGTCTTCCGCATAAAAAATCCAATCTTCCTTCTTCTCCACGGTATGGTTATCAGAAGTAGGAGATAAGAAGAGTATAAGAAAAAAACCGATGCTTCCTAGCAAAAATAGAACGAGTAGGATAAAGGGAATCCAACGTTTAAAAAAGAACTTGTTATTTAAAAAAAGCATACTTTTTCTCCTGTGTTTTTTAATCGCCTTTAGCATAATATAAATAGTAAAATAAAGTCAAATAATAATCAGAAAAAATACGCATAAAAATTCAATGAATCGTTTTTAAATATTTGAAAAAAATTTAATTATGTTATAGAATCGAAAAAGAAACTGAGCCTTAGAAGGAGAAAAGAAAATGAAACTTTTGCCAAAACAAAGTATCATGCTCTCACTTTTTGTATTGTTGTTTATGCTGATTTCTGTTTTAGCGGTCGTGATTCCTCATGCGTTTGGTTTCACAATGGCCATCGTTAACAGCGATGCAATGGAACCTACATATTCCGAAGGGACATTACTTTTTGTTAAAAAGGCTTCAGAAGACAATTTGGTCGTTGGTAATGAAGTGACCTATTATGTCGATCACGGCAGACAGATGCGCACACGGCGAATCGTTGCAGTGGGAGAAAACCAATCGGTGCTTTATACGATCGGTGATAACCAAAGCCAGATGGAACCAAAAGAAATCCAAAAAAGCCAATTGATTGGGCAACCCATTTTTTATATCCCTAAAGTTGGGGCTTGGCTCAATCAAACGACGATCCAGCTTTTTAAAAACATGTATTTCCTTTTCGCAATGTATATTTTAGTGACCACCTTGTTTGTAACGCTCTATCAAATCAAATCTGGATCCATAAAAAAATCAATCATCTCTTAGCCATAAGAAGGAAAAAGCCAAAGAAACGGCAGTGTTTCTTTGGCTTTTTCTCTTTTTCCCCTTTATAAGAGCAGTGTTCCAGCGAGGCCGATTATCAGACAAAAAGATAGAAAGAGCATATCGGCGAAAGTGATGCGAAATGACTTGGCGTAGGTTCGCTTTGCCTCGCTGTCAAATCCTCTTGAAAGCATCGCAGTCGCCAAGAGCTCAGACCAACGAATCGATTTGACCAGTAAAGGGATCAGCATGTTGAATGAAAATAGATTGACGGGGATTCCTCTAGAACGCATGCTATTACGGATATTCTGATACTCGGCTGGAATGATGGGCGCAATTTGAAACGCAGCGAGCAGACCATAGGCAAAAACGGCGGGGAGTCGCAGCTGTTGCTGCAGCGAATAAATCAGCTCATTTATCGTGGTCGATACACTGAAAGAACTGCCCAACATACCAAAGCAATAGATACGGCTTGCCATGTCAAGTCCATAGCGCATAGCTGCTGCTGACGAGGAGCCACCTTGGTTGTCCTGGTAGTAAAGGAGTCCGGTGAAAAAGACCCCCACAGCTGCCAAGGTCAATGCAGAAACAAGCAAAAGGCTTTTTTTCAAAGAGCGTTCGTTTACAGAAACAGCAAAGAACAGGACACAGAGTAGCAGATTCAATCTGAAATTATTTTGAAAAGAAACCAGTAAGGCGAGTCCTAAAATGGCGAATAACTTGACTGTCGGGTTGAGGGTGCGCATCTATGTCCTCCTTTTCATAATGATTAAAATCAATGATTTGTGAACAAAATGCTTCCAATAATAAGACATCGTGACTAACGATTAAAACCAAGGTGCCGCTTGCGGCTTTTTCGGCTAACAACTGCATGACCTGCCAAGCTTGCTTGACATCTTGGCCATAGGTCGGTTCATCCACCAACAGTAATTTGACTGGTCGCTGCAATAAAGCTGCTACTGCCAAGCGTCTTTGCTGGCCTTGGCTGAGTAGAAAAGGGGACTGAGTGCTCTTGTTTTGTAGTCGCAATTTTTCCAGCAGTTTGTCACTCTCGGTCGCTGCACGTCCTTTGCTAAGCTCCTGTGCCACTGTAGCAGCCAAAAACTGGTCCTGCGGATTTTGCATGATCCAGCTGATGGACCGAAAAGGGGAGGGATGCTTCTTGATTGGATCCCCGCACAGGCGAATGGTTCCTGAGTACGCTTGCTGCTGCAAGATCGCTTTTAAAAACGAAGATTTGCCGCTGCCGCTACGTCCGGTGAGCCCAATCATTGTCCCACTATCAAAGGTAAGATTCGGAAAAACAATCGCTTGGTTACGGATCGGCAGGCGAAAATCTTGAAAAGATAGCCGCTCTTTTGCAGAAAGTTTCTTAATCTCAACAGGCGGTAGTGACCTGCGCAGCTCCTGATCGAGTGTGCGCATCTTTTCTTGATCGACGGATCTGAATCCTTCTTCAATCAGTAGCCACTCAGCTACCCAGTCAGCAGTTTCTTTGATTTGATGGTCGATCAGTAAGATGCCAATGGCATGTTGCTTTTGGAGCTGTCGCAGTTTTCGAATGACTTTTTGACTTGTGTCGGCGTCCAAATTGGCAAATGGTTCATCCAAAAGCAAGTAGCGACTCTTTAAAATCAGACAACAAGCCAATGCTACTAACTGTTTCTCACCGCCAGACAAGGTCGTAAAGGGCTGATCGGCAAGATGGCTGATCTCGCAAAACGTCAAGGCATCCGCTACTTTTTTTGGCATGTCGGCTTGGGGAATACATTGATTTTCAAGACAAAACAGTAGTTCTTCTCGAGGCGTGGCCATACAAAATTGCATATCTGGATTTTGAAACAGTAAGCTGATCGACGTGCTTCTTTCTCGAATGGAAAGCTGGTTTAGCATTCGGTCATCGATCGTATAGGTTCCTTCTTCAAACCCTTTCTCGTTAAGCCCCGCTAAGAGGTGGAAAAGAGTGCTTTTTCCTGTTCCTGAAGCACCATAGATTCCTTTTGTTTCTCCGGGGGCTAAAGACAGTGTCAGATCAAGCCGTTTTTGATCCACGAAAAAGCAGCCGTTTTTCACGAGCAGGCTCATGCCGCTTCTCGTTTGGCGCTAATGGTTTGGTCTTCAGCAATCGGGTAACTGTTGAGAACGCCCATGCGTGTCAGATGGTCACAGACGATCTTGACCAAAAAGGCGGAAAAGAATAAAGAAGAAAGCAAGCGAATAATAAAAATCACCACCAACAACTGCCATTGCAAGTCAACGAAATTTGACCGAATGATCCCCCAAAGAAAACTCGTGATCGTGGCGCCAATGGCACCAGTGATCAAAGGGAACCAGCCATAGCGACGGTAGCCACCTAATGCAAAGCCAGCTTCTGTTCCAATCCCTTGTACAAACCCGCTGATAAAAATAATCGGTCCATAAAAATTCCCCATAAACACTTCTAAAAGTGCTGCGATCATCTCAGTGATCGTCGCTGCGCCCGGTTTGCGCAGCACATAGCCAGCAAAAGCCGCTGCCATGAACCAAACCCCGAAAATAAACTCATTCGCTAAAACAGACAAACCAAAGGGGGTTAAAAGCGTACCTAACAACAGCCCAAAATGAACAGCGCCCAAATAGATCACGCCAAAAATCAACGAAGCGATCCCCACCATAATGACATCTTTTAAGACCCATTTAGTCATGCGACACCGCCTTCTTTTTGGAAGGACTGTTGACTGAGACCGTTGCTTCTAACACATAATGGGGAAGATGGTCATGGGCATACGCTAATGCCGCTTCAAAATACGCAAAGAGTTGGCTGGCCGTTCCCGTCAGCATCGTGACATAATGGGCGGAGCGAGGAGCCAAACCATAGGTTTCTGCCAGTTGGACGATGGTGGCGATCTCTTCCATATAATTGTTTTCCCCAAATACATAAAACGAGTATTTACAATCCACGTCAAACGTACCATTCATAAGATTGCTTGCTTTATTGGGTTGTGCCTGTTCTCCATTCAAAAACGCGTCACCTGCAGAATCGCCAGGACAGCCCTTAGAAAAAGTAAACTCACCCACGAGGTGTGTCTTGGATTCGTAAGCGTTGATAAATAGCCCAGCTGCCGCATCGACAACACTTGGGGCTTCCCCTCGGAAAAGGGTGCTGAACAGATCGGTTTGCTGCCAAACAGCTGTTGTATCCGTCCGCTCAATGCTCGCGACGATTTGTTGCGCAAAGTGGTCTTTCATGGGGTACAAACTTACTCGGCACCCAGTGATATCGATCCCGCCTACGGCACAGGCGATTGGTTCATTTGTCATTTTCTCTTCTCCTCTCGATGGTTTTTCTGTCTACAAAAAAAGCGTTCCTCCTTTTTCTATCCACACGTAGACAGAAAAAATGGGAACGCGAAAAATCATGCGCTGCCACTTCCCTACGTTGGTACTAACCAAATCAGGTTCTAAGGGACCAGACTTACGTCTATCTCAGCATAAAGCGCCCCTAGTGGATAATCTTCTATTCAATTACCCCTCGAGTGTAGCACAGGACCCAGCAAAGGACAATAAAAAGAGATGTTCGACGATTGAAAAAAAATCAGCAGAGCAAGTCTTTCAAGGAAATTTCTTCACTGATATCTGTGGTGGTACATATGAAGGTTTTTACATATAAAAAAACAAGTGAAAAAGCGGTTGACAGGTTGCAAATAGTTGTGTAAAGTATAAAACCGATGGTAAAACGTAAACGTTACGTTTTGTTTTTGTAAATCGTAATTGATTTATCAGTATTTTACCAAGGGAAAGAAAAAGAGGAAAAATAAAAGGAGTGTAGTTAGAAAATGAAGAAGTTTTTTAAAATAACGATGTTATCAGCAGTAGCCCTCGCATTGGCTGCCTGTGGTCAAGGTGGTTCTGACGCTACGGAGCAGTCAGGAAACGCCTCTTCTGAGAATGAACAAATTCAGGTCATGGCCACGTTTTATCCGATGTATGATTTTACACGCCAAGTCGTAGGGGAGGAAGGGCAGGTCGAATTATTGATGCCCGCAGGCACTGATTCCCACGACTACGAACCTTCTGCAAAGGACATGGCAAAGATCCAAGATGC
The DNA here is from genome assembly GCF_058135755.1 of Enterococcus sp. R12. Lineage (NCBI taxonomy): Bacteria > Bacillati > Bacillota > Bacilli > Lactobacillales > Enterococcaceae > Enterococcus > Enterococcus sp. R12. Next base: position 2,165,202 of record NZ_CM176874.1, on the reverse strand, counting down.
GGATGTCTTTGTCTACAACAATGAAAACATGGAAATGTGGGTTCCTTCGATTGAAGCTACGTTAAATGATGGCGATGTGACAGTGGTCAAAGCCACAGAAGGAATGGTCTTACTTCCAGGAGACGAGGATCATGATCATGACCACGATCATGGCGATGATGGTCATTCCCATGAATTGGATCCCCATGTTTGGTTAGCACCAAGCTTAGCCATGAAACAAGTAGAGGCGATCCGTGACCAACTAAGTGAGGCTTATCCAGCGAAAGCGACAGCCTTTGCTGAAAATGCTGCGAATTATTTAGCGAAGTTACAAGAGCTTCATGCGTCTTATGAAGAAGCGTTTAGCAATCCAGCGCAAAATCACTTCGTGACCCAGCACGCAGCTTTTGGTTATTTGGCATTGGAATACGGGTTGACCCAAGTACCAATCTCTGGTCTTTCACCAAGCGAGGAACCTTCCGCTTCACGAATCGCAGAACTAAAAGAGTTCGTTCAAGAAACAGGTATCCAAACGATTTACTTTGAAGAAAATGCCAAAGACAGCATTGCACGAACGTTAGCTTCAGAAGCAGGTGTTGAACTGGCTGTCTTGAATCCATTAGAAGGATTGACCCAAGAACAAATGGATAACGGGGAAGACTATATTTCGATCATGGAACAAAACCGTGATGCCTTGAGAAAAACGACCGATGTAGCAAATGACAAAGAAATAGCAGAAGCCGAAAAAGAAAAAACGGTTTATAACGGCTATTTCGAGGATGCAGATGTTCAAGATCGTCCCTTATCTGATTGGGCAGGAGAATGGCAATCCGTGTATCCATTTTTACAAGACGGAACATTAGACCAAGTGTTTGATTATAAAGCAAAAATGGACAAGAAAATGACGGCTGACGAATACAAAGAGTATTATACGACCGGTTATCAAACAGATGTTGCTCAGATCAAGATCACAGACAATACAATGACGTTTATCTTCGATGATGGTACGAAGAAAGAAGCAAATTATGTGTATACTGGCAAAGAGATTTTGAACTATTCCGCTGGTAATCGTGGCGTACGTTTCTTGTTTGAAAGCACTGACGAAGATGCGGCATTCAAATACATCCAATTCAGCGACCATATGATCGCACCAAGTGCGTCCCATCATTTCCATATCTACTTCGGCAATGATAGTCATGAAGCTTTATTAGAAGAAATGGATCATTGGCCAACCTATTACCCAACTGGGATGAGCGGATTAGAAATTGCACAGGAAATGCTTTCCCATTAAAAAAAAGATTGACAATCCTCGCTCTTTTCGTCAAAGTAAACTTGATAGGAAGGAGCGAGAATTTTTTTGGAAAAAACATTGAAGAAATTAGCGAAAGTGATTGACCGTATGATGGATCACGTTGATTTGTATGGCGGACCAAGTGTGGTTAGTGACGACGATCTTGAACACTACTTAGATCCTGTTTTTTACTTGATCTTTTGCGCGGAAACAGATGGTGGCATGACTAAATTAAAAGACAAAGTCTTTGTCGAATCGGTGTACACCGAAATGCTGCCTCAAGAAGTACCGTACAGTTTAAATTTTCTTCCGTTTGCCAAAACAGCCATTGAAGACTTTTATTACTGCATGTATAAAGAAAAGCATATCACCAAATCACAATACCAAGAAATCGCCTTTGTATTGGCTGAAAAACAACCTATCTTTTTCGCACGGATGTCCAAACCCCAGTTTTGGTCAGCTGAAAAGAAAGAAGCGATGTTAGCGATGATTCAAGACACCGATCCTGAAGAACATGAACTATTGCCCGTTGATGACCCGCGTATTGCTGCAATCTCGCCAAAAATCGTCCCATTTCCAACGAAACATACGGCCTTTGATGAAGCGGCGAATAGACCAGTCGCCTATCAGATCCGTATTGATTTAGAAGGATACCGTCCGCCAATTTGGCGTCGTTTGATCATTCCTGCAGGGCTGACTTATGAGCAGCTGCATATGTTGATCCAGATTGCCTTTGAGTGGATGAATCAACATTTGTACTTGTTTATTGCCGGTTCGAAATCGATCGGCTTAGGCAATTCCGTACCAACGGATGCTTCCGGTATTGACCAAGATTTTCAGTATTGCAAGTCCATGACCTACATTTATGATATGGGGGCAGATTGGACACATAAGATCAAAATTGAAAAAGTGTTGACCACAGAAGATCACCCAGATCCCGTCGTTCCAGTATGTATTAAAGCTGTTGGCGATGTTCCGATCGAAGATGCCTTTGATGACGATTTCCGAGAACCACTGGATCGCGAGATCATCAATGAAATGTTACTCGATTATTGGGAAACAGGAGAATATGTTTAGCGATCAGCTAGAAGACTGTATCGTAACTCTGCAAGACTATCAATGACAACCACCAGACCCTAGCGGTTCTGGTGGTTTTTTAGTCTTCTGTCAAAGACGCTTCTTGATATATTCTGTCATCGGTTTTGTGTAGCTCGAGAAGTTTTTGGTTTGAGATCGTCCATCATTGATCCGATTGGCTAGGAGATAACCGATATAAGGCCCGGTCGTTAACCCAGAAGAACCAAGTCCACTGGCGGCGAACAAATTCGTTTCATCAGGCACTTCCCCAAAGAACGGCGCAAAATCAGAAGTATAGGCACGTGTGCCAACGCGCATGGTCACAGGCGTGGCAAAGAGTGCTTCGGGGACTTCAAGAAAAGCACCGATTCCTGTCATCAATTGCTGCTTGGCAGCTTCCGTAGGCGTCAGATCCCAACCCGCATCATTTTCATGCGTAGCGCCTAATAAAATTTGACCATTTGAGAAGGGGATCAAGTCGCCTTCACCCTCTAGCATGGCGACTGGCCAATTATCTGTCGGCAAGTTGGCAGCAAAGGAAAGCAATTGGCCTTTTTGCGGACGAATATCAACGTGATACCCCAAAGGTGATAACAAGTCTAACAATCCAGGTCCAGCTGTCAGACAAAGAACCTCCGCCTCAAGGAGTTGATCCTTTGCTTTGATTTGCCAATGGCTGTCCTTTCTTAAAATCTCGTCTTTTTCTTCGATAAAAGTGACTTGCTGCTGTAAGGCAACTCCTTTTACGTGCGCAAGATAAGCACGACCATCTAAACGACCACCCCCTGAGATCCGTAATGAGGGCATTTCCTTCAATAATGGCAGTGCCTCTTTGGTTTGTGGTCCTGTCAGCAAATCGATCTCGCCGATTTCTGGGGCTTCTTTGCGCCGACTCACAGCCAGATCTGCTAGCTCCTGAAGCGCGTTTTCGGGACGCACCACCAACGTGCCACAGGGGGCATAGATGGATTCATCTAAAGCAAAATCCCGCACCAATTGTGGGAAAAACGCGGCACCGTCTTGTGCAAGCTGGTACCATTTTTTATTGCGGCGTTTGGAGAGCCAAGGGGAGATGATGCCAGCACTAGCAGACGTTGCTTGCCCGATAAGGGAATCAACGACAGTCACGTCAAATTTGGTTTTATCAAGATAATTGGCGAGGGTCAATCCAATGATCCCACCGCCGATAATCACAACTTTTTTCATAGTAGAAGACTCCTTTGGTTGATTTCAATGAAAAGCGAATAAAAAGCGAAAGTTCTCTTAATGCCGTTTTCTTTGCGTACTTAATTGCGTATAATAAGGAAATGGAAAAGAGGGTATTATGCAAACTATTCAAACAGTCTTAAAAGAACATTTTGGCTATTCACAGTTTCGTGAAGGTCAAGAGACGATTATTCAATCTATTTTAACACAACAAAATGTTTTAGGAATCATGCCTACTGGTGGCGGGAAATCGATTTGTTATCAGTTGCCAGCGCTCTTGCTGGATGGGGTCACCTTGGTCATTTCACCTTTGATTTCTTTAATGAAAGATCAAGTAGACAGCCTCGTTGATATGGGGATCCCCGCTGCTTACATCAATTCTTCCTTGACAGGAGCACAGATCAATCAACGCTTGCAAGAAGCTCGCCAAGGACGAATCAAGCTGCTGTACGTTTCTCCAGAACGTCTGGACTCAGAAGCTTTTCGCTATTCGCTGCGGCAGATGCCGATCGCTTTGTTAGCCGTTGATGAGGCCCACTGTATTTCCCAATGGGGCCACGATTTTCGCCCGAGCTATCTGCGGCTCGCTGAAACGATCGACAATTGGGAACAAAAGCCCACGATCGTAGCCCTTACCGCAACAGCTACGCCCAAAGTTGCCGAAGATATCGAAAACTTACTTTCGATTCCAGCTGAAAATCAAGTCAAGACCGGCTTTGCGCGGGAAAATTTGGCTTTTCAAGTCGTCAAGGATCAAAAAGATACCTACATAACGACGTATTTGAAAATGAACCAAGGACAATCAGGTATTATTTACGCCAGCACCCGCAAAGAAGTGGAACGAATCTATCACCTGTTGAAGCATGAACACGTGTCAGTCGGGTATTACCATGGCGGGCTTTCAGAAGAAGAGCGCTCCTTTTTCCAAGAAGAATTTCTCTATGACCGCCTGCAAGTGATGGTAGCCACCAATGCATTCGGAATGGGAATCAACAAAAGCAACGTCCGCTTCGTGATCCATGCCCAGATACCAGGTAATTTGGAGTCTTATTATCAAGAAGCAGGGCGTGCTGGACGAGATGGGGAACCCAGTGATGCGATCTTGCTTTATGCGCCGCAAGACATGCAGATCCAGCAATTCTTTATCGATCAATCCGAATCAGACATTCTTTATCGCCAAAACGAATACTTGAAGTTGCGGGAGATGAGCCAATACGGACATACCCAATTGTGTTTGCAGCGCTATATTTTGCGTTATTTCGGAGAAGATGGTCCCGATTGCGGTCGTTGCAGCAATTGTCTTGATGAAAGAGAACAAGTGGATATCACAGTGGATACACAAAAAGTGTTGTCATGTGTGAAACGAATGGGCGAACGCTTTGGGAAAGCCCTGGTGGGGAAAGTGCTAACTGGCTCAGGCGATCAAAAAGTCAAACAGTGGGGCTTTGAAAAATTACCGACTTATGGATTAATGAAAGATTGGTCCCAAAAGGAAGTCAATCAGCTGATCGATTATTTAACAGCATCAGGGTATCTTTTGCCTTCTGAAGGGCAATACCCGTTGTTAAGTGTGACCAATGCGGGGATTGATGTGTTGCTTGGAAAAGCAAAAGTTTATCGAAAACAAACCAAAGTCAAACAGTTAGTGGTGGATGATGAGCTATTCGATCAACTGCGCACCTTACGATTGAATCTCGCACAAGAACAAAATTTGCCGCCGTATGTGGTTTTTTCTGATAAAACACTGCGAGAGCTGGCAGAAGTTCAGCCAAAAACGCCGATCGAGTTTTTACAGATCAAAGGAGTTGGCCAAAACAAGTTGGATAAGTATGGCGACGCCTTTTTAGCATTGCTTTCTGAATACGAAAAGACGGAAAGTGACTAAAATAGACCATTTTTCAAAGATAAGACAAAAAAGACAGCAGGAAGTGAGGAAACATCAGTGATTACGATTCGACCGGCAGTAGCTGCAGATCAAGCATTTTGGTTTTCTTTGGATACTCACTTACCAACGGAAGTCTTCGCCAAAAAGATAATGGAAAAAACTGCTTATGTTGTAGTTGCAGACGACCAGCCAGTAGGGTTGCTGCGCTACAATTTTTTCTGGGACACGATTCCTTTTTGTACCATGTTAGTGATCGCAAAAGCGCATCAAGGCAAGGGAATCGGGAAACGGTTGGTTACTTATTGGGAACAACAGCAAAAAGCAGCTGGCCATGCGCTTTGCTTGACTTCCACACAAGTCGACGAGCAGGCACAGCATTTCTATCGCAAACTCGGTTACCAAGATGCCGGTGGGTTACTTTTGACAAGTCCTGGATTTGAACAGCCGATGGAATTGTTTCTTGTCAAACAGTTGTGATGTTTCTGCCAGCTTATGGTACATTGATAGGAGAACAAAAAAATAGGAGCGTTTAAGATGTCTTTTTTTGGAAAAATCGATTTCAATGAGTTATCAGAGACCGATCGTGCAATCTATCATTACATGTCCAGCCAAAGTGATAAAATTCCTTACATGCGTGTCCGTGAGATCGCGCTTGAATCCCACACTTCAGCTTCTTCGGTCATGCGCTTTATCCGTAAATTAGGGTACGAAAGCTTTACGGAGTTCCGCACCCAATTTAAAGTCCCTGAATTAGATGCCGTTAGTTTTTATAGCAGCATGAATGTCCTGAATGCTGAACATTTTCCGCGAGATATTGAAGGAAAGATTCGTCGGATCGCAGAAAGAATGTTGGAATGCGACAACATCATTTTTTATGGCATCGGTGCCTCTGGTTCCATGTGTGAATACGCTGCCCGCCGTTTTGCTACGATTGGGTTTAATAGCTATGCATTAGTGGATAATACGTACCCCATTTTTGCTAAGTTGAAGCATACTTCGGATAATATGATCGTCGTCTTGTCCATCACGGGAACGACTACCGAGATTATTGAAGTCGTCAATGGGTTTCGTAACAATCCAGACTTCACTACGGTAGCGATCACCAGTGACGCCAATAGCACTCTGGGACGAATGTCCGATTATGTCTTGGACTATTCAGTTGATGTAAAACGCATCAACAAGTATGAAGATTTGACGACGCAAATTCCTTGTCTTTTCTTAGTGGAAGCTTTATCAGAGACGGTTCGTCAGTTTTCGTTAACAGCAGAAGAATTGTAAACGGATTTTTCTCTTTATTCACACGTAAATCAACAAACAGCTTCATTCCATCAAAAGGGATTCCTTTGATGGAATGATTTGGCTGTTTGTTTTTTTATTGTGAAAAAAATAGGTGTAGGTATCGATGGGAATCGACTTGAAAAGTTTGCTGTTTTTAAAGAAAGTAAAGCGACTAGCAAGAGGAACTGAGGGGCGAGACAATGTGTGCAGCAAGAATGACCTGAATTCGTGTCGTTTTCAATAGATTTTTATAGAATGACGCGTATTTTGGAAGAAATGAGCCATGAAAGATAACGGAGATTCACAATATTCACCATTTGATGAAGAATGTGAATTTTATCAAAAGTCAATCAACGATATAATAAATAGAACATGTTTGAAAACCATCGTTTTTGAGATATGTTATTTTATTTTGAGTGATATTTTTAATAAGGCTGATAAACCATGCTTTAAAATGGTTTTCTTCCACATTTCTTGCAAATCCTTTTATAATCTCAAAAACGATGGTTTTTGAAGTGAATTCTATAAAAGGAGGAGGGAGAATGAACATCAAAGGTGCGCGTTTTTTAGCAAAACTTCTAAAAGGCTGTCTCGCCTTATGGGTCGCTTGCAGTTTTCCAATAACAAGCTTCAGCGATGAGCTGCGATCAACCGAAACAGATGGAACCGTGCAGTTTGCAGGAGTATATGAACCGCTAGATCCTCCAGAACCATCACCGCCAACAGGACCAGTCCTACGCCCGCCGCAAGACACGGTGAAGCCGGGGGGAGAACTGCCTCAGACTAACACCGTCCAGCGATTGGATTGGGTGATTCTAGGCTGTCTTTTGATAATTATCGCGCTTGACTTATATGTACTAAAACAAATCATTCGAAAAGGAAAAGCTACTTCCCCAAAGTGGGAATAGCGTCCATTTAACAAACAAGAGAATGACATTTAGGAGTGAATGGGATGAACTCATTTTTTCGTAAAAAAAATAAAGAATTACTGGTTTTGCTTATCTTACTCCCTCTGATTATGACGTTCACGATCATGAATGCCGAGACGATTTATTCGTGGACCCCAGAGAATGAGCAAGAGGAGAAATCAGCTGAAGAAGTAATCGGAGAAATCTTCTTTCCAGAAGAATTGATCCAAGGAGAAGTCGATTATGTACTAGATTTTATCTTTTACTCAGAAGATGCCCTTGAAACGGTGGACCTCGCTTTGCCTGAACAAGTAATCATCGATCAGGAAGCATTGATGGAGGGGCTAACTGCTGTAAAAACAGAAAACAAAGGGGTGTGGCAGCTGATCAGCGAGGTCCCACAAACCACCTTTGTCTTACCGATTATTGTGGATACGATCGGAGAATATGAGCTCATCGTTGCCGAGTCTGCGTCACAACGGCTTCTGATAGTGGAAAACACGGTGATCGAAGATACTGATCAAGACGAAGATGAAAATGATTCTGCGGAAGCTGCACAAGAGGAAGAAGGAGACGAGGCTTCGGATGCGGCAGCGAAAGAGGCGGAAGTGGATGATAGAAGTGAGCAGATGGTCGAAGTGACGATTGACAAAAACAATTTTAGAGAACACTTTGATGTCCAAGGCACTGCTACTTACAATGAAGAAACGGGTCTATTAGTCTTGACAGAAGATATCACTTGGTCAGTCGGTTATGTTACCTTAAAAGACAGAATTAGTCTGGATCAGCCATTTACGCTTAAAGGTAGAGCCAATATAGGGTCTAAACCACGTGGTGCTGATGGGATGGCATTTGGCTTTCATAATTCTGAGACTCACATAAGAGGTCATGAGGGCAATGCATTTGGGATCGGTGGACTGAGAGATGCCTTCGCTTTTAAACTAGATAATAATTATAATGATACTCGAGGTCTTTTTGATAGTAATAGGTTTACCGTTGAAAGGGATCCAATACAAGTCGGCGATGCACCCTTTGCTGGCTTTATCTATCATAGGACACCAGTATTACTGGAAACATATATGGGAAATGATGCTCCAGCAGCAAGAACGGGTGCCAGAAATGGGGCAGATGATCCGATCTTGATTGAATATCAGCCAAATAATGAAGGTCGCTGGTTTCAAGTTACGTATAGAGATCGGATTTGGCGACGTGATATCAGTGATTGGCAGACCGCTGATGTTTCTGCAATGGCATTTATTATAGCCGGCAGTACGGGAGCGAGAAGTGATCGCCATACCTTTTATTTTGAAGAAATGAACTACTACATTGGTACCGGAACCGTCCATGTAAACTATCTGGATCGAGAGACAGGAGAGCCTATTCTTCCTGCTGATACACTGGATCTGCCGTTACGTTTTCTTCATACACTGGACCCCAAGAACCGAGAGAGCGATGAACCCTATCAGTTAGGGTATGACTATTATGGTGTTGAGTATGAAGCAGAACACTTTGACCCAGATACATTTGACATTATGCCGCAGCCGTTCCATCAGGAGGTGACTTTTTTATTTGATCGCGTGCCATCGAACATCAAGATCAATCACATAGATGAAGAAGGGGTAACACTGAGGGAACCAACCTATCAAGGAGAATTCGTAAATGAATCGGTCGATATTCTGCCTGTGGAGATTCCTTATTATCAATATCTTTACGAGCGGGACGGTCAGCCGCTGGAAACAAGAGTCACCCGAGATGAACAAGAATACTGGCTGGTTTATGGTTTGGAAAGTACTCCGCAACCAGTAGATCCTCTTGACCCGGATACGCAAGTAAACCCTGAGAATCCGCCTGAGATTGATGAAGAACAAGGGTTTGTCAGCTTGGATTTTGTTTCCCAATTCCAGTTTGGGACAGTTGGCATTCGGTCAGAAACGACGACCTATGATGCCTTACCGCAAAAACTGCTTCATCCGGCTGATCCAAATGATAATCTACGCCCTAATTATGTGCAAGTTTCGGATCGGAGGCGGGAAAATTCTGGTTGGACCCTCCGTGCAACCTTACGAACCCCTTTTGAAAGTGATGAAGGGCATCAACTGAATGGTGCTAGAATTTTGTTAAACAATATCGATGTAGCAACGACTCGAGAGAATGTGTCTGATCCCCCTACGTTTAAACCGCAAGCAACCCTGACTGTTGGACAGGCTGAAGTGATTGCGCAAGCAAATGCCAACGAAGGTAGAGGCACTTGGGTCCAGCGCTTTGGCGATCGAGAAACAATGGATCAAAGTGTGAAACTTGAGGTGCCAGTGAGTGCAGCACCTCAAGCCACGCGATATACAGCAACGATCCTCTGGGAACTTTCATTTGTTCCTTAAGAATAAAGTAAAAAGAAGCTGCAACTAGCTGCAGCTTCTTTTTATTAGAATCATGGAAGAGACAATGTCGCATGTATCAGGGGATTCGGTGCGATCCATTTTTTGTGGTACACCTTGTACCATGATGAAGATTTTTCCTTTTTCCCATGAGTTGCACCAAAGTAGGAACACTATCTTTTTTTGAAAACGTTTTTAATTATACTGGATGAAAGGAATAGATACTTTTTTGCTTCTGCTAAGAAGGCGCAAATAGGGCTTTTTTTAAGCAAAAGAAGAGAACCGAATGATTGGAGAGAATAATAGTGGAAACCGTAAAACTAAAAGAACTGATTGACCAAATGACCGTAGCTGAAAAAGTGGGCCAGTTAGTCCAACTGACGCCAGATTTTTTTGCACAAGGAGGAGAAATCACGGGTCCGATGCAGCAATGGCAAATGAGTGAAGACCAATTATTTACGATTGGTTCTGTGTTGGGCACTCATACTGCTGAACAAGTATATGCCATCCAAACGTCTTATCTTAAGAAAAGTCGTTTAAAGATTCCCCTTGTTTTTATGGCAGATGTTATCCATGGGTATGAAACGATTTTCCCAATTCCGCTTGCCTTAGCCTCTTCCTTTGATGCGCAGTTAGTGGAAGAGGTTGCTAAAGCTTCAGCGAAAGAAGCGGCAGAAGCTGGTGTCCATGTCACGTTTTCACCGATGGCGGATCATGTCAAAGACGCGCGCTGGGGAAGGGTCTTGGAAAGTAATGGGGAAGATCCCACCTTATCTTCTGTATTGACGGCTGCTTATGTACGAGGGTATCAAGGAACTGCTTCCCTTGCAGAAAATAAACAGCGAATTACCGCTTGTGTCAAACACTTTATCGGCTATGGCGCTGCAGAAGGTGGACGGGACTACCATACCGTTGATTTGTCCGATCTGGAGCTCTATCAGAATTATTTGCCCGCATTTCAGGCTGCGATTGAAGCAGGGGCACAATTAGTAATGACCTCCTTTAATACGATCCACGGTGTTCCTGCCACCGCAAATCAACCCTTATTGCAGGAAGTATTACGACAAAAGCTGGGATTCGACGGCTTGATCATCTCAGATTGGGCAGCGGTAGCGGAATTGATGGCGCATCGTGTAGCTGCTGATCGAAAGGAAGCCGCAAAGAAAGCTTTTACTGCTGGCGTGGAAATGGATATGATGAGCGATTGCTATCTGAATGCATTGGAACAAATCATTCATGCAGAACCTGAAATGAACGAGCAGCTAAATAAGGCTGTCTTTCATGTGTTAAGCTTAAAGAATAAGTTGGGTCTTTTTGAAGACCCTTTTAGAGGATTAGTGCAGGGCAACTTAGCACCAAAATTAGCGCAGGAAACACGCCACCTTTCACGAGAAGCAGCAAAGAAAACAACGGTTCTTCTGAAAAACCAAGCACTGTTACCGTTGCAGAAAAAGCAAAAGGTCGCGTTGATCGGCCCCAAAGCAGCTTCGAAGGATCTTTTGGGGGCTTGGTCGTGGATCGGCAAACCGGAGGCTGCGGTCTCCTTAGCGGAGGGTCTTTCTCAAAAAGAAATTGACTTAACTGTCTTATCGTATCCTGATGGGGAAATGCTGACGAGTACCTTTATTGATGAGGCGTGTAAAGTTGCTAAAGAAGCTGAGGTTGTTTTATTGGCTCTGGGGGAAACTAGCGAGGAAGCGGGAGAAGCGGCAAGTCTGACCAAACTTTCTTTATCAAGAAAGCAAGAAGCATTGATTGAAGCAGTAAGTCAGGTCAATCCTAGGATCGCAACGATTCTTTTCTGTGGCAGACCACTGGTTTTGACCGCCATCGAGCCTCTTTGCCAAGCCATCATGATTGCCTGGTTCCCTGGATCAGAAGGAGGCAATGCGTTGGCAGATTTGTTGATGGGCGAGTCTGAACCGCAAGGACGTTTAGCTATGAGTTTTCCTCGAGCAGAAGGCCAATTACCGATGACCTATGCTCAACTCTCTACAGGTCGTCCACTGACTGAAGAGAATAGTGATCAAAAATATATTTCGCGTTATATGGATGAAAAAAATGAGCCATTGTTTTCTTTTGGCTCGGGGATGGGCTATGGTCGATGCACGATCACCCACACCCAAATCATTAATCCTCAGGAAAAGGATGCACCATTTGAGATCAGCTGCACGCTGAAAAATGAGGGAGATGTGCCGCATACGACGACACTGCAACTCTATAGCAGAGACGATGTTACAGAAGTAGCGCGACCGATGCGGGAATTAAAACAATGGCAAAAAATCCATCTTGCTGCAGGCGAAGAAAGGCAGCATACATTCTATGTTACACCAGAGGATTTTGCTTACGTTCATTCCGATTTCTCGACAAAAAGTGATCCTGGTACGATTTCTTTATACCTTGGCTTTGCTGCTGCCTCAGCGAAGTTGATTGGTACGCTCACGATTTAAAAGCCTTTCGAGGCTTTTTTTTGTAGGTACAACTTGTACCATGATGGCACAGGTTTCAAGTTGCTGGTACAAACGCCAATCAGCCCTAGAATCATTGTGGATGAAAACGTTTTTATATATAGTTGGATTATCAGATGACCAGTGAGGTAACGGTCGTTCATTTTTCCGATAAAATAAAAACGTTTTTATTTTTGCGGGATCAGTTTAGGAGGTGAGGGTCATTTGGCAAATCGAATCACGATCCGAGAAGTAGCGAAAGAAGCAAATGTGTCGATTGCGACGGTTTCCAAAGCACTCAACGGTGTCGATGTTGTTCGCCCAGCTACGAAAGAACGTGTGGTGGCGGCAGCACAACGTTTGCATTATGTTCCCAATTTAATGGGCAAACAATTGAAAAACACGAAAACGAAAATGCTCGGTTTCTACACTACCAGCATGAAAGGGCCTTACTTTAGCGTATTAGTTGAAGCGATTGCCAGAGAGGCAGAAAAACATGGTTATGCGGTCAATGTCTTCTTATCCACGGATAAACGAGTGGTTCTCAATAGTATATTAGGCGGTGTTGTTGATGGCATTATTGGCTTTGAAGATTTTTTAACAAAGCAGGATTTGGCTGCGATGGAACGAGAACAAATCAAAGCCGTCTTTATCGATCGAAACATTCAAGAGAAGAACTTCGGCAGTGTAGTCTTTGATTCTTTCGAAAAAGGAAAAGCAGCCACCGAGTATCTTTTGTCTCTTGGCCACAAAAAAATTGCCTTTATCAGTGGTATCACTGGTGTTTATGATAGTGATGAGCGCTTAAGAGGGTATTTAGAAGCATTAAACGAGGTAGGGGTTTCTAAAAGGTCGGACTATCAATTACAGGGGTTCTTTGAAGAAGAACGAACGAGAGTCCGTGTGCAACAGTTTTTGTTAGAGCAGAAAGATTTACCCACAGCGTTTCTGGCGGGAAATGATCTTAGTGCGATCGGAACGGTCAAGGCGATCCATGAGACCAAGTGGCGGGTGCCAGATGATTTCAGCGTAATTGGTTTTGATGGCATCGATCTTTTGGACTATTTCATGCCTCGGTTGACGACTGTGAAAAATCCAATCCAATTGCAAGGGGTCACGGCAGTCAAACACTTGATCGAAATGATTGAGGAAAATGCCATTGGGATCTCCTACGTTTTACCAGGGGAATTGTGCATCAATCAATCGACAAAACAAGTAAATGAATAATGAGGGTGAAGCAATGTTTATTGGAATCGATGTTGGAGGAACCACCATCAAATATGGTGTGATCTTGAAAAACGGTGAAATTGTCAAAAAAGGACAGCTGCCGACGATCCATGAAAAGGAGGGATTTTTGCAATCCATCACAGCATTGATCAAATCATTGCAGCAAGAAGCAATAGTCGATGGTGTCGGGATTAGCGCACCGGGCATCATCCAAAAAGATGGCACGATGATTACAGCAGGATCAATCAAATCCCTTTATGGAATCAATTTAAAGCAAGAAATAGAAGAACGTGTCAAGCTACCGGTCATGGTTGAAAATGATGCCAATGCAGCGGCGATCGCTGAAAAATGGCTTGGGCACGCACAGAACTGTGAGAACTATCTATGCCTTGTCGTCGGTACAGGCATTGGCGGTGGGATCATTGTTAATGATCAGCTCTATCGCGGCAGCCATGGCATGGCAGGTGAATTCGGATGGATGCTGATCGATAGCTTACCTGACCAAGGAAATTTAGAAACTGTTTCCTTGAACCAAAGAGCTGCTGTCGTGGGGGGGCTTTGCCACCAGTACCAGTTGGCACTTCAACAGCTTGGTCGGAGTGATTTCCCTCAAGATGCGGTGGAGATCTTTCAGCGAGGAGCGCAAGGAGAAGTGGTAGCGAACCAAGTGCTTGCACAGTTTTTTCAAGATTTATCAGTGGGCTTGCTCAATTTGATCAGTACATTTGATCCCGAGCTGATTTTGATTGGTGGTGGGATCAGTGAAAATGATGGGTTTATGGCAAGGCTTGAAGAGAACCTCTGTCAGCTAAAAGCTCGCCATGAAAGTATTGGTTACTTAGAAGGACGCACGATTGCACCGATTCGACGTGCAAAATTAAAAAACGATGCAGGTATGATTGGTGCGGTCTATCAGTTGATGAACCAACGAAGGAAGTAACTCATTTCCTTCAGATGAAAAAGTAAGCGTTTTAGAAAGGGTGGAACAATGGAATCTAAAGGAGTCGTACTTAAAGCAACCCCAAAGAAAAGAACCTTTTTGCAGAAACTAAAAGGCCAAAGTTTTTATCAAGCAATGGTTTGGCCAGGGATTATCCTGATGATTATTTTTAATTTTATCCCACTATACGGGATCGTCATCGCATTTAAAGATTACTCAGTGCTTGATTCGATCGCGAATGCAGAGTGGGTCGGTACCCAATATTTCCAAGAATTTTTTAGTGATTCAATGTTTTGGACGGTGATGAGTAATACGTTAGGCATCAGCTTTTTTAAACTACTGATTGGTTTTCCAGCAGCGATTGGCTTAGCGGTATTGATCAATGAAATCGTTCATGTGCGCTTGAAGAAGGTTGTTCAAACGGTGTCTTATTTGCCACATTTTCTTTCTTGGGTCATCTTAGGAGGCATGTTTATTACGTGGTTGTCTGATACCGGTTTGGTCAATAATTTACTGTTAGGTGTTGGGTTGATCGATGAACCGATCCGCTTCTTGACTGATCCCGAAAAATATTGGGCGATTGCAGTCATTTCCGATATTTGGAAAGAAGTTGGATGGAATACGATTTTATACATCGCTGCTATGACAGGGATCAATCCAGCTCTTTATGAAGCAGCGAGAATGGATGGCGCCACGAAGTTTCAGCAGATTACTCGGATCACGATCCCTTCGATCCGTCATATTATCGCCTTGACATTTGTTTTGTCAGTCGGTGGGTTATTGGGTTCGAACCTCGATCAAACACTCGTCTTACAAAACCCTGTCAATTATCAGTCCAGTGAAGTCATTAATTCATTCGTCTATAAAATGGGGATTCAACAAGGAGACTTCTCCTATGCGACCGCCGTTGGTCTATTTGTGTCGGTTGTTTCATTGATCCTTGTGGTCGGTAGTCATCTTTTGACAAAAAAAATCAGTGATGAATCAGTCTTTTAGAGGAGGGAAAGTATGAAACAAACATTTTCAAAAGATGAGAAGATCTTCAATACTGCCAATGTGATTTTCATGGTGTTCTTCTTAGCCATCATTGCGTTGCCACTATGGAATATCGTCGCCTTGTCTTTCAATGATGCAACCGATGCCGCAAGAGGGGGGATCTATTTCTGGCCACGGGAATTTTCACTAGAAAGTTACTACACCGTTTTTGAAGATTCTGCGATCTATAAAGCCTTTGTCATCTCAGTTGCAAAAACAGTGATTGGTGTTGTTTTGCATACGGCATTGACGGCGATGGTTGCTTACGGGATGAGTCGTAGAAACTTAATGGGGCGGAAAATCTATATGAACATGGGGATTTTAACGATGTTCGTTTCTGGAGGGATGATTCCTACCTTTCTCTTATTTAAAGAACTCGGCTTGTTAAATAATTTTTGGGTTTACATCATACCTGTTTTATTTTCTTTTTACGACATGGTGATTTTGATGAATTTTTTCCGGAGCATTCCATTTTCGCTGGAAGAATCTGCCATGATGGATGGCGCCAATCCTTTTATTATTTTCGTAAAAATCATTTTGCCATTGTCCCTTCCAGTTTTGGCAACCATCGCATTATTCCACGGCGTCTTTCAGTGGAACGACTACATGACCGCCAATATCTATGTTGATGATCGTAGTTTATATCCTTTACAAATGTTACTATTTCGGATCGTTTCGGAAAATCTATCGCCTGCAGTAGCAACAGGCACCAATGTGGTCAGAAATACGACTTCTCAGTCATTGCAATTAGCAACTATGGTGGTAACGACGGTTCCTGTCGTCGTGATCTATCCATTTTTACAAAAGTACTTTATTCAAGGGATGACTCTTGGATCAGTAAAAGAATAGACAAAAGGAGAGAAAAAAATGAAAGCAAGCAAATTATTTTTAGGGATCGGTCTCGTATGTACATCAGTCATGGTATTAGGTGCCTGTGGTAATTCCAGCAGCGAGTCAAAAGGAGCTGCTGAGGTAGAAGATCTGCCAGAAGCTCGCTTTGAAGCAGACAAAGATACCCCAAGCTGGCAAAAAGACACTGACCATGAAGCGACCTTGAAGTGGTATGTCAACTTTGATTGGTATGCTCAGCCAGGTTGGGGAAAAGACACTGTGACGCGAAAAATCAAAGAAGACATGAATATCAATGTCGAATTTATTTCAGGGAATGATGAGAACCTTAACACGATGTTAGCTGGAGGCGATCTGCCAGATATCATGACCTTCGATAAAAATCTATCTGCTGCCAACGAAGCGACGAAATTTGCTTTACCACTGAATCTTTTGGCAGAAAAATACGATCCTTATTTCCTAGAACATGCAGCGAAGCCTGAATCTGTTCAATGGTTTACTTTAGAAGATGGCAATATCTATGGATACCCAAGCTTTTCAACGACTGCGCAAGATTATGAGGACGGCAATGTAGTGGGAGATCAAGTCTTCATTGTCCGCAAAGATATTTACGAAGCATTGGGTGAACCTGATATGTCGACGCCCGAAGGATTTTTAGATGCGTTAAAACGGGCAAAAGAAGCATTTCCGACAGCAGATGATGGTGCTGCATTAGTCCCATTTGCTTCGACTGCATTAGATATTTCCAATGGCGGGGATGGCGCTTATGGTGGTACTTTGCAAGATTTTCTAAGCATTGCACCAAGTGTTGATGGGCAATTCAATGATCGAGACGCTGATGAGGAGTATATCACGTGGATCGAGACTTTTAGAAAAGCTTACAATGAAGGATACATCACCAACGACCAATTTTCAGACAATGACAACACGATGAAAGAAAAACTAGGGCAGGGCCGTTACTTTGCTTACTTGCATACAAACACGAAAGGACTCAATGAGTTCATGTCAGACAATAATGCCCGTAATCCTGAACAAACCTATATTGCCGTCGATGGGCCGAAGAATTCGAATGGCGATGATTCCACTTTTACTGGCGGAAATATTGGTGGATGGACACAAACCTTTATCACGACGTCGACAAAAGAACCCCAAAAAGCCATGGAGCTTTTGACCTATTTGGCAAGTGAATATGGCACGATGGTCACGACCTTTGGGATTGAAGGGGAAACATACAACCTCGTAGATGGCGTGGTTGAATACTCAGAGGAAACAGAGGCCTTACGAAATTCGGACATAGCTCGTTTTGACAAGGAAGTTGGGCTAGGTTCTTATTGGTTTGTTGGGAATGACAATTATGCTATCCAAATGGGACAAAAACCAGCTACATCGATTCGTCAGATGGTGGAATGGTCTCAAGATAAGTTAGCACCACGTTTTGAGATCGAAGACATTGATCCTCGCACCGGTTCTGAAGCAAGAAACCTCACTTCCATCAACACAGCAAGAGTGCAAGCGTTGGTCAACTTTATTCAAGCAGACTCTGAAGAAGCGGGACGTCAGATTTGGGAAGACTACTTACAAGAACGAGAAAACAATGGGTGGTCAGCAATCGTTGATTACCGAAATGAGAAAATCGCTGAAAATATTGAAAAACTAAACTAAAGGTGTGTGTGTGATGTTTGCTTTAGAGAGTCGTTTTTATCGTCTTTGCGAAGTTATTTTTCGTATGCTGGTTTTGAATCTCTTGTTTTTGGTGGTGTCGTTTCCGATCATCACGTTTCCTGCAGCTATGCGAGCGGTCGTAGATGCTTATGAACATCCTGAAGCAAAACTGCTACGCCCCTTCTTGAAAAACAGCAAAAACGCATTGTTGAAGACCCTACCATTAGGGGTCTTCAATCTCTTCTCATTTTTATGCGGACTCAGCTTGTGGCGTTCTGCTGCTTTGACGAATTCATTGTTTTTCTCTTTTTTGACCATCATTTTTCTTACATTTTTGTTGTCCTACAACATTAACCTGTATGTGATGCAATCAAAATTGCAAGATCGGCAAAACCTGTTTGACCTTTTTCGTAGTAGTTTTTTCTTTACAATGATGCACTACCATAAAGGGATCGGAATTTTAGTCCTAGCAGCGATCGGCTATTTCTTCACATGGCACTCAGCACCAAGTATCTTCTATCTGTTTTGTCTGTCTGGGCCCTTGTATTTTTATCAAAAAGTGTTGCATCTAAACAGAGTGGATCAATCTTGATTCACTCTTTTTTTGTTGCTTGTATTCGCCACTAGCAAGGAAGTAGATAGGATGAAACATGTTCCAATCTTTGAAACGCATTGAATTGAAAACGTTTGCTATTCTATTAGTAACAAATGTTTCCTATAATGAACCTACAAATCAACTACAAAGGAGTTTCCTCAATGAAAGAAAAAGTGATGGATGCGATGCAGAAATTCTCCAAGGCAATGTTTGTGCCTGTTTTGATTTTGCCGATCGCAGGGATATTGATTGCCGTTGGGAATGTGTTTACAAATGTCCGCTTGCTTGAGCAGTTTCCTTTTTTGGATAATCCGATAACCACCGGTTTTGGTAGTATCTTATCCGCTTCCTTATTACCGATTTTAACCAATTTAGGCATTATTTTTTGTGTTGGGATCGCTCTAGGGCTAGCCAATAAGAAAAAGGCTGAAGCGGGATTTACCGCGTTGTTGGGATATTTCGTCTTCTTAAATGCCATGAACAAATTCATGGAGCTTCGGGGGATGTTGGTTCCAGCCGATGCGCTTCAAGGTTCAGGGCAAGCGATCGTTTTAGGGATCCAAGTGCTGGATATGGGGGTCTTTCTTGGCATCATTTTAGGGATCGTCGTAGCATTGATCCATAATCGTTTTATCGATACGACCTTTAACAACGCCTTTCAAGTTTATGGCGGCGCGCGCTTCGTCTTTATTGTCTTGATTCCGGTCGTCGTGTTATTAGCCATCGTTTCCACGTTTGTATGGCCAGTAATACAAACTGGCATCGACGGTTTAGGCGGCATCATTCAACAAACGGGCAACTTTGGTATCTTCTTGTACGGTACGCTAGAACGCTTATTGATTCCAACTGGCTTGCATCACTTGATCTACACGCCGTTTTTGTATACTTCATTAGGCGGTGTCGCAGAAGTTGGCGGTCAAGTCTTTGAAGGGGCACGAAACATTTATTTTGCGGAAATTGCTGACCCAGCAGTCCGCGTATTATCGCAAAGTGTCATTTGGGACGCTCGTGGGATTTCAAAAATGTTTGGACTGATCGGTGCCTGTTTGGCGATGTATCAAACGGCAAAACCAGAAAATAAAGTCAAAGTCAAAGCCATTTTGATTCCAGCAGTTGTGACTTCCTTTATTGCAGGTGTGACTGAACCAATCGAATTTTCTTTTATGTTCGTGGCACCTGTTTTGTTCGTCATTCATTCTGCCCTTAGCGGCTTGAGCATGGTGGCGTTAAATCTCTTTGGTTCTCGCGCCATCGGACCGAATGGCTTCATCGACTTTCTTTTGTACAACTTGCCCTTAGGGATCGAGAAAACTCGCTGGCCAGTGTACTTGATCGTCGGGGTCGTCTTCTTCTTTCTTTATTACTTCTTGTTCCGTTTTTTGATCACGAAACTGAATTTGAAAACGGTCGGTCGTGAAGAAGATGGGACAGAGACCAAACTGTATTCGAAGAAAGAGTACAAAGAAAAACAACTTGCTGGAGCAGGTGTCGGGGTCATGGCGAGTGACCAAGCCGCCCCTAGTCCAACTAGTGAAACAAGTATCTCAGCAATTATCACCAAAGCGCTAGGTGGCGATGACAATATCAAAACCATCGACAACTGCTATACCCGCTTACGTTTAAAACTAAAGGATCCTGAACTCGTGGATGAAGCACTGCTAAAAGACGAAACACAAGCCAAAGGCGTGATCAAAAATGGTGAAAATGTCCATGTCGTCTATGGGTTGACCGTGCCGAAAGTGCGGGAAGAGTTAGAAAATTATCTGGGAAGAGAAGGAGAGATTGAATGATGAAAAATTTTTCAGTAGTGATCGCAGGGGGCGGCAGTACTTTTACCCCGGGAATCGTTATGATGCTGCTTGACAATCAAGAACGCTTTCCTTTAAGAAAGCTGAAACTATACGACAATGATGAAGCACGCCAAGCGATCCTTGGTGAAGCCCTAGCGATTTTATTAAAAGAACAAGCACCGCAAATCGAATTTTCGTTTACGACGGATCCTGAAGAAGCCTTCAGCGATGTCGATTTCTGTATGGCGCATATTCGAGTAGGAAAGTATGACATGCGGGAAAAAGATGAAAAAGTCCCTTTGCGCCATGGCGTCTTTGGCCAAGAAACCTGTGGACCAGGAGGGATCGCTTATGGGATGCGCAGCATCACTGGTATGCTGGAGATCATTGATTACATGGAAAAATATTCCCCCGATTGTTGGATGCTGAATTATTCCAATCCGGCTGCAATTGTAGCTGAAGCGTGTCGGGTCTTGCGTCCGAAATCAAAGGTTCTGAATATCTGTGACATGCCCGTGGGCACGTTGCGTCGCATGTCGCAAATCATCGGCAAGCAGCCAGAGGAACTAGAAGTTCGCTACTTTGGCTTGAATCATTTTGGCTGGTGGACCAGCGTCAAAGACAAAGAAGGCACGGAGTACATTCAAACCATTCGTGACTACGTTGCAGAACACGGCTATTTGACGCAGATCGAAGTGGATACCCAACATACTGACCCAAGTTGGCAAGACACCCACAAAAAAGCCAAAGACCTCTTGGCGCTCACACCAGAATATCTGCCAAATACGTACTTGAAGTATTATTTATACCCAGATTACGTCTACGAACACATGAAAGAACATCCAGAGTATACGCGTTCCAATGAAGTGATGGAAGGACGGGAAAAACGAGTGTTCGATCATGCCAAAAAGATCACTGCTCAAGGATCTGCTGAAGGGATCGCCTTTGAGATTGATGCCCATGCAACCTTTATCGTTGATTTGGCACGCGCCATCGCTTTTAATACGCATGAGCGAATGGTCATGATTGTGGAAAACAACGGCGCGATTGCGAACTTCCCAGATGATGCCATGGTGGAAGTGCCATGTATCGTCGGTTCTGATGGACCAGAAGCTCTCGCTCAAGGAAAAATTCCTGCCTTCCAACAAGCGCTCATGTTCCAACAGGTGACTGTGGAAAAATTAGTGGTCGAAGCATATGTGGAAAAGAGCTATCAAAAAATGTGGCAAGCGTTAAGCCTTTCCAAAACGATTCCTAGCGCAAAAGTAGCCAAAGAGTTGCTCGATGATTTGGTCTCGGAAAATGGTGATTACTGGCCAGGATTGTCTTGATTTGTTTCACATTTGCGAAACATTCGCGAAACATTCGCTCGTTGGATAACTGAAAGAGGAAGATTCTCCAAGAATCTTTCTCTTTTTTGATTTTTGTTGTGGAAGGATAATTCTCTGAAGAAAATCACCACGAAACGTCTTCTCAACAAAACGATCAGACAGGTATACTAGAATATGCCACTAACTATGGTAGAATAAAGCTAATTGAATCAGATGAGAGGGAGCAATGCGATGTTTTTAGGGATTGATATCGGCACGACAGCCATAAAATTTGGGGTCATTGAAGATCGGAAAATCATTTACTCACAGTCATTACCAATCAAAACCCATAGCCACGGGTTAAAACAGACCCAATCAGCGACCCAGATCAGTAGCCAATTGATCAGTGGTGTCACAACGATTCCCGCTCAATTAAAAGCGGCAATCACAGTGATCGGGTTCAGTACCGCCATGCACAGTTTGATGCCAGTGGAGGGTGAGACAGCAGAAGAGATTTACATTTGGTCAGACAATCAAGCGAGTCAAACGATGACGGCCTTTCGTCAAACGGATCTGGCGGCAACGTTTTATGAAGAGACAGGGACACCGATCCATGCGATGTCTCCCTTTGCGAAACTGGCTTATTTCCAAACAAATGGTTCATATTCCAAAGAGACGAAATGGTTTGGCTTAAAAGAACTAGCAATGGCGTTGTTTACCAGACAAGCACGGATCGATTATAGTACCGCATCAGCGACCGGTCTTTTTTCTTTGAAAGAAAAGCAATGGAGTCAAAAGATTCTCAATTATTTATCCCTTTCAAAAGCCCAGTTAGCGCCTTTATGTGCACCGACTGATCGTTTTTTGATTACAGAGGAGATGGCGCAGCGGTGTGGCTTGAAGCCTGAGGTAGAAGTGATGTGTGGGGCTAGCGATGGGTGTTTAGCAGCATATGCTGGCTATATTTCTACAGGGATCCGCAACAGCTTGACGATCGGAACCAGTGCGGCGGTTCGTAAAGTAAGTGAGACCACCGTCTTTGATCGCCAAAAACAAAATTTTTGCTACTATCTGCAAGATGACCTCTATGTCGTAGGGGCACCTTCGAATAATGGTGGCTGTGTCCTTGCTTGGGCAAAAGAGACCTTATCAGAAGATCCTGATGCGTTTTATCATTATCTGCCTCAAGTCATGGAGGAGTCGCCGATCGGCAGTAACGGCTTACGTTTTTTTCCCTATTTAAACGGGGAGCGGGCACCTTTTTGGACAAATGAGATCACAGGCGGCTTTTCTGGCTTGACCCTGAAACACAATCGCTCAGACATGTTGCGGGCAGTCATCGAAGGCATGCTGATGAACATCGATTTATTAAAGCAAATGGCGCAGTTGGAAGGGTCAGTCACTGTAAGTGGTGGTTTCTTTCAAACAAAACTTTTAGGTCAAATGACCGCGGATGTGTTGGGGCTGATCTGTTATCTTTCCGATGAAAACGAACCGATATTCGGCTTGTATGATTTATACAAAAGCTCTGTTGTGCGGCAAGATCAGCCAGATGAAAAATTTGTTCCTGATCCGCAGAACCAAGCGCTCTATCAAGAATTGGCAAAAACCTATTTTCAAGCATAAGCAAAAACCAGCAATCCACTAGGGTTGCTGGTTTTCTTTTTCAACATGGGTAAAAGCGTCGACGATATATTCCATCAATAAGAGCAGTTTACCAAAGAAGCTAGTGTACTGGATGTTTTGGGTGTCGTAGGGACGTTCATCGGTCACTTCAAAGGAAAAGGTCGCTAGTTGATTGGCGCGATGATCACCGTTCCCGCAAAACAAAACAGTTGGTATGTGATGTTCATTGGCTAATGCCATCTTCTCCAGTACTTTTTGTGTTTCGCCAGATTTAGAGATGGTGATCAGCATACTGATGTTCTCGATGTTGTTACTAATGATCCCACCTGAGTCAGAAGCACTGACTAATAAGGTTTTGATGCCGTTGACAAGCATTTTTTTGTGGAGGTATTCTGCCACGATCCCAGAAAAACCTGTTGCATAAATCGTAATAAACTTGTCCTTGTTTCGTCCATAGATTTCTTTGATCGCGTCAATCGTATCTGCAATACTGGCAGCGTCAATTTGGTAATCGATGGCGGCTTCAGTGATCGTCTGATTTTTCAAGCGATTCTTTAAGAAGTAAAGTAGCTCTAGATAGCCAGAAAAACCTAATTTTTGCGCAAGCCGCACGATGGTTGCGGGGGAAGTGTAGATCGCTTTAGCGATTTCTCTTAAGGGCAGTCCATCGATCGCAGCGGTATTTGCAAGCAAATAATTAAGGATTTGCAGCTCATTGTCAGTCAATTTTTTTCCTTTGATCAATACATTTAAGTCCATTGTTCGGCACTCCTTTGTCTTGTCTTCATCATACAATGAATAACGACAGAAAGTAAAATGGGAATCGCGTCATGCTGATATATAGGAAAAAGGATTGTGCATTTCCTAAAAAGATATTATAATTTCTTATATAGAAAATAAAGGTGGAGAAATGATGACGCAAAAACCATATGGAACCGTACTACTAAAAGCAGCAACCATTTTAGATTATCTCGCAGAAGCGCCAAGTAAACCATTGCAAGAAATTTCAGAAGCAACGAAACTGACCCCATCCACAGCTTTGAAAATATTAGAAACGCTGCAAATGATCGGCTATGTCAAACGCGACAAAGAGAAGAATTATCGCTTAGGGTCTAAGCTGATCAAGTATGCCAATCAAAACATTCAAGAGCTTGATTTAGTGGAAATCAGCTTGCCTTACTTGGAAGCATTGCAGAAAACGGCGGATGAAACAATCCACTTAGGGGTCTTGACTGCCAATGAGATTCTTTATGTCAATAAATTGGAGCCCCACAATCAAACGATCCGCATGTCTTCCAAAGTAGGGATCACAAGACCGTTGTATAGCTCTGCCATGGGGAAAGCTGTTTTAGCGGAGTTTGATGCCCCTCAAGTGGAAGAATATTTGGCAGCAACGCCTTTAACCGCTTATACGGAAAACACCATTACGAATCAGTTGAAGTTGAAGAAAGAATTGGAACAGGCAAAAGAAAACCAAGTAGCGTTTGATGATGAAGAAATGGAACAAGAAATCTATTGCATCGGCGCCTCACTGATAAAGGATCAGGAGATCGTTGGGGCGTTTTCTATCAGCCTACCGAAATACCGCTTGACCCCAGAATACAAATCGACATTGATCGATGCGATTATTGCGACAAAACAACAAATTGAACAAGCATTATAAACTTTTTAGTGGAAAGCCCTTGCAAATAAAAACGAGAACGGTATAATAAACCTGTAAGTTTCTTTATAATAAATACCATTTTCCAAATAGGAAATAAATGGAGGGTCTCAATGAAAAAAGTAGCGAATTTAATGAAACTAAAAGAAAGCGGCGTGATCGCTGTTGTGCGTGGCGCTTCAAAAGAAGAAGCACTACAAGCAAGTAAAGCGATCGTTGCAGGGGGGATCACTGGCATTGAGTTGACTTTTACAGTGCCTCAAGCGGCGGATGTAATCGCTGAATTAGTAGCAACCTTCAAAGATAATCCAGAGGTAGTCGTTGGTGCGGGGACCGTTCTAGATGCAGTGACCGCTCGCTTAGCGATCATGGCAGGAGCACAATATGTGGTAAGCCCAACCTTTGATCAAGAAACGGCTGAATTATGTAATTTATATCAAATCCCGTATCTGCCTGGTTGCATGACCATTTCAGAAATGAAGGACGCCTTAAAAGCAGGCGCAGATATCATTAAACTATTCCCGGGTAGTGCGTATGGACCAAGTATCATCTCGGCCTTCAAAG
Source organism: Enterococcus sp. R12 (assembly GCF_058135755.1). Classification (NCBI taxonomy): domain Bacteria; kingdom Bacillati; phylum Bacillota; class Bacilli; order Lactobacillales; family Enterococcaceae; genus Enterococcus; species Enterococcus sp. R12. Next base: position 2,139,498 of record NZ_CM176874.1, on the reverse strand, counting down.
CGCCATTGCCACAATTAAACATTATGCCGACCGGTGGTGTCAGCTTAGACAACATGCAAGAATGGTTTGCGGCGGGTGTCGTAGCCGTTGGTGTAGGGGGCAATTTGTTAGCGCCAGCAGCAAGTGGGGATTTTGACAAAGTAACAGAAGTAGCGAAACAATATGCGGCAAAATTAAAAGAGATTCGAGGAAAGTAAGATGGCAAACATTCTGACACTAGGAGAAATCATGTTGCGTCTATCGACAACGTTAGGCGACCGAATCGCCCATAGTTCGTTGTTTGCTGCCCATTATGGCGGTGGAGAAGCCAATGTTGCGATCTCCTTGGCGAATTTTGGTCATCGCGTTTCTTTTGCTAGTAAAGTGCCTGAGAATGCTTTAGGAGATGCCGTTTTTCATCATTTACGAAGCTATGGCGTCGATTGTCGCCACTTGCTTCGTGGCGGTTCCCGACTAGGTACTTACTATATTGAAACCGGTATCGGGGAACGAGCAGCGCGAGTGGTTTATGATCGCGCAGGCTCAAGCTTTGCTCAAATGAAAGAAAATGAGTGGCAATCTGACCTTTTTGATGGGGTTGACATTGTTCACCTTTCAGGGATCACGCCCGCTCTTTCAACGACTTGGCAGACACTTTTGCTGACGTTGATCAAAGAAGCGAAAGCAGCTGGTTGTAAAATCAGTTTCGATATCAATTATCGTGGAAAGCTGTGGACGACAGATGAAGCACGCGTCTTTTTGCAAGAAGTACTCCCTTATGTTGATTATTGCTCGGCAGGACAGTTAGATGCCCAAGTCTTTATGGATGTATCAGCTCCAACAGAGGAAGTCGAAGATGACTACTATTATCAAGAAATGCATCGGAAATATCCAAATATCCAGCTCTTTTATTCAACTAGTCGTCAGGTGCTCTCAGCAAGTCACAATCAATTGACAGGAAGCCTATGGCACAACGGCAATTATGTCGTTTCTGCTACCCATGAGATCAATCCAATCGTTGATCGCGTCGGCGGCGGCGATGCCTTTTCAGCTGGTGTCCTACATGGTCTTGTCACGAAGAAACAAGACCAAGAAATCATTGATTTTGCCACTGCAGCATCTGCTTTGAAACATACGATCCATGGCGACTGTAATCAGTTTAGCGCCAATGAGATACAAGAATTTATTGCAACAGGTTCAGGAAAAATTATCCGATAGGAGGAATAAAACATGCAACACATGGAAACACGCTATACCCATAGTCCACTTGATATTCGTCACTATAGTACCGAGGAATTACGCAGAGAATTTTTGGTAGAGAAAATTTTCACACCAGGACAAATCATGCTGACCTATACCCACAATGATCGCATGATCTTTGGCGGAGTGACACCGACAGAAGAAGCGTTAGAAGTGCAATTAAGTAGCGAATTAGGGGTGGAATACTTCTTAGAACGTCGCGAATTAGGTGTCATCAATATTGGAGGACCTGGTGCGATCACGATCGATGGCCAAAAAGAACCAATGAAAAAACAAGACGGCTACTATATTGGCAAGGAAACCAAACAAGTCTTGTTCCACTCAGATGATCCAGCAAATCCAGCGAAATTCTATCTATCTTGCGTGCCAGCACATAAGAAATACCCAAATGTAAAAATCAGTATCGATCAAGTCACACCAATGGAGACAGGCGAGGGCTTGACATTAAATGAACGGAAAATTTATCAATACATTCACCCAAATGTTTGTGAAAGCTGTCAATTACAAATGGGGTACACGATCTTAGAACCAGGCAGTGCTTGGAATACGATGCCAAGTCATACCCATGAACGTCGGATGGAAGCATATGTGTATTTTGATTTTGCCAACGAAGACACAAAAGTGTTCCATATGATGGGCAAACCAGATGAAACGAAGCATTTAGTCGTTAGTGAAGAACAAGCAGTTATTTCTCCAAGCTGGTCGATCCATTCGGGTGTTGGAACCAGTAACTACTCCTTTATCTGGGCAATGTGTGGCGAAAATATCACCTATACCGACATGGATATGGTGGCAATGGACGACTTAAAATAAAAAGAAAGAGGGTTTATCAATTATGGATTTTTCAATGGATCAATTTCGTTTAGATGGTAAGATCGCATTAGTGACAGGAGCTGTCTATGGGATCGGTTTTACGATCGCTCGTTCACTAGCAGCAGCAGGAGCAACGATCGTTTTTAACAACTTGGATCAAGAATCAGTGGATAAAGGATTAGCAAACTATCGTGAAGCAGGGATCGAAGCCCACGGCTATGTCTGTGATGTAACGGATGAAAAAGCAGTCAACGAAATGGTCAAGCAGATCGAAGAAGAAGTTGGCGTGATCGATATCTTAGTCAATAATGCTGGGATCATCAAACGAATCCCGATGTTGGAGATGTCTGCTGAAGACTTCCGCCAAGTCGTTGACGTGGACTTGAACGCTCCATTTATCGTTTCAAAAGCAGTCTTACCGTCAATGATCAAAAAAGGACATGGAAAAATCATTAACATTTGCTCAATGATGAGTGAATTGGGAAGAGAAACGGTGGCTGGTTACGCAGCGGCTAAAGGCGGCTTGAAAATGTTGACGAAAAACATTTGTGCTGAATTTGGTTCAGCTAACATCCAATGTAATGGGATCGGACCTGGTTATATTGCAACACCGCAAACCGCACCATTACGAGAGATCCAATCAGACGGTTCTCGTCACCCATTTGATCAATTTATCGTAGCGAAAACACCTGCTGCCCGTTGGGGTGAGCCAGAAGATTTAGCAGGACCAACTGTTTTCTTAGCTTCTGAGGCATCAAACTTTGTCAATGGCCATGTCTTATATGTAGACGGCGGTATCTTGGCGTATATCGGGAAACAACCTGAATAAAACAATAAGTAGTAAGGATGGGGACGAATGCAATCGTTCCCATTTTTTTATGGTGCAACACCTAAGAAATGCAAGGCTTTAAAAGGTAGCTTGGCGATAAAGGGGTTGAAGCAAAGGAATGGCAAACAAATCTTTTAGAAAGAGTGAAAAGCAAAACGCTGTGAAGGAAAATGTTCTTCGCAGCGTTTTGCTTGAGTAGCTCTTTTTCAAATCAGGTAGCGTATTTATGTTAGGGGAAGATTCAACACGAACAATGAGTTTCAATCTAACAAAACTTGTTGTGCAAGCGGTAATGGAGCATTTGACAAACATTTGGCAACTAATTTGGCGACGGCTGTAGCACCTTGGTCATTCAAATGCGTGTTATCCGTAATGCCGGCTGGATAATTGGGGTGCTGGTTTTTTTCTAAATGAAGAAAATAGGTTTTCGCCTGTTGTGGTTCCAGTGCTGAAAAGAACCGTTGTGTTGCGGCAAAAAGATCCAGACAGACCACATCCAAGGAGGTAGCCAAAGCACGCATTGCTTCTGGGTAAGGACCGACTGCCAAAGGATCAAGTTGCTGTTGGTCCACGTAATGCAAACGAGTGATCGAGGTCAATAGGATCGGTGTCGCTTGCTGCTGGCGTGCCGTTTGCACGAAGGTTGCTAAATTATGCTGATATTCTACAGGTGTCGTACCACGACTATCTGTTTTTTGATCGTTGTGTCCAAATTGAATCAAGAGATAATCACCAGCATATAGTTCTTTTTTTGCCTGCAACAAGCGTCCTTCTTCAATGAAGCTTTTGGAGGAACGCCCATTTTTTGCCAAGTTGACGATTTGATGCTGGGGGAGATAGCGTGAGATCTTTTCACCCCAGCCCGTTTCTGGACGAGCGCTAGGCTCTTTGATCGATGCGGTGGAATCACCGACGATGACGATTTTTTCCATTGTCTTTCTCCTAAAATTTGAAGTAGTTGTTGGCGTTTTGATAACAGACATTTTCTACTAATGGTTTTAGCTGACGAAGATCAGCAGGTGCTTCACCACGTACAACGATCTCAGCAAGCCATTCACAAAAGACGCGTCGGAAATATTCATGACGGGTGTAAGACAAAAAGCTTCTTGAATCCGTCAGCATGCCGACAAAGTTAAAGATCACACTGCCATCTGCGAATTTCGTCAATTGGTGACGCATGCCTGCGCGGGTGTCGTTATACCACCAGCCAGATCCTAACTGCAATTTATTATTGCCTTCTTGCTGGAAGCACCCCATCAAAGCGACGAGTGCATCATAGTCATTGGGATTTAAGGAGTAGAGAATCGTTTGAGGCAAATGGTCCTGCGCATCAGCAGCGTTCAATAATTTCTGCAAGCTTTGAGTCAGTGGTTGATCATTGATGCCATCGTAGCCCGTATCTGGTCCCAAGCGCTCAAACATTCGTTGATTGCAGTTACGGTACGCATGGACATGCAGTTGCATCGTCCAACCATGTTCGTGATACAGCTTCATCAGTTCAACTAGAACATTGGTTTTGAAGAACGAGACTTCGTTTTCCTCTAAAGATTCTCCAGCTAATGCTTTGGCAAAAATTGCTTCAAGGGATAACTGTTCGTCTGCAGCATACACTAAAGTATCCAACGCATGGTCAGACAAGCGGCAGTGATGCTGGTGAAAGTAGGTTACACGGTCCCGCAAGGCTCTCAAGAAAGCATCGTAGGTAGTGATCGCGTTTTCGACACTCTTTTCGAGTTTGGTAACATAGGTAAGAAAATTCGGATGGTCGATTTGTAACGCTTTGTCAGGTCGAAAGGTCGGCAAGACCCGAAAACGTTGTTCTGTTTGGCTTAATTGGTGATGATAGTGAAGATCATCGACTGGATCATCTGTGGTGCAAACGATCTCGACGTTACTGCGAGCAATCAAAGCTCTTCGGGTAAAGTCTTTTTGCTGCAATTTTTCGTTGCATAGCCTCCACAAAGTTTCGGCATTTTCTTCAGTAACGGGAAGATCGATCTCAAAAAATCGCTTTAATTCTAAATGGGTCCAACTGTAAAGGGGATTTCCCACCAATTTTGGCACTGTTTGACACCATGCCAAAAATTTTTCATAATCACTGGCATTGCCCGTAATCGCTTCTTCGGGTACGCCACAAGCGCGCATCAATCGCCATTTGTAATGATCACCACTTAGCCATGCCTCGGTGATAGTTTTAAAGGGCCGATCCTCATAGATTTCTTTCGGGTCTAGGTGGCAGTGGTAATCAATAATCGGCAGCTCTTTGGCATAGTCATGGTATAGTGTTTGAGCAATTTCATTTGGCAATAAATAGTTTTCATTTAAAAACATGTCGGACCTCTTTTCTTTGATTATAGTGTCACGCCATTTTTAAAGATGGCGATCTCACGAACGTTGTTGGCTTCATTACGCGTCGGTTTTCCACTGGCAGTATCAATGATCGCTTGAATAAAATCTTCCAGCACGACCTCCATCGGCTCTTCCAACAAGCGGCCAGCGTTGAAATCCATCCAGTGGGGTTTCTTATGATAAATCTCTTGATTCGTGGCAACTTTCATGGTCGGCACATAGGCACCAAATGGCGTGCCGCGACCAGTGGTAAATAAGACAAGTTGGCAATCGGCAGAAGCCAGTGCAGAAGCGGCAACAAGGTCGTTTCCTGGACCTTCCAGCAGGCTCAAGCCTGGCTTACGGAGTTTTTCCCCATATTTTAAGACATCGACGACAGCGGAAGTCCCAGATTTTTGGGTACAGCCTAATGACTTATCTTCTAGCGTGGTGATACCGCCTGCCTTATTGCCAGGAGAAGGATTTTCATAGACCGGTTCACCGTATGCAAGGAAATAATCTTTAAAGTCGTTGATTAGATGGAGAATTTTTTCAAAGGTTGCTTCATCTTGTGCACGCGCCATCAAGACTTGTTCAGCGCCAAACATTTCGGGTACTTCCGTCAAGACCGTACTGCCACCTTGAGAAACTAAAAAGTCAGAAAATGCCCCCAACAAAGGGTTGGCGGTGATCCCAGAAAACCCGTCGGAACCCCCACATTTCAACCCGATCTTTAGCTCACTCAAGGGAACGGCTTCTCGTTGATCCTCTTTTGCTGCTTCCAGTAATTCTTCTAATAAGCTTTCGCCGACCGCAATTTCATCGTCGCTTTCCTGTGCCACCATAAATTTGACGCGCTTTGGATCGTAGTCACCCAGGTTTTTCTTAAACTCGGGAACGGTGTTGTTCTCACAACCTAAGCCAAAGACCAAGACGCCACCGGCATTTGGATGATGCACCGCATCAATTAAAATTTGACGAGTGTTTTGATGATCTTGGCCTAACTGAGAGCAGCCGTAGGGATGTTTAAGGATCGTAATATGATCAAAAGTGCCAAGATCTGGATGATTCTTCTTGAAGTTTTCAACAATGATCTCTGCGATGCCATTGATACAACCAACTGTTGGCACGATCAGTAAATCATTACGAATTCCAACTTTGCCGTTTGCTCGACGGTACCCTTGGAACGTCGCAGCCCTTTTTGGATAACGAACAGGATGCAAATCGGGGGCATAGGTGTATGCTAAGGTACCAGAAAGGTTGGTTTTGACATTGTGGGTATGCAACCATTGGCCAGTTTTCACGTCAGCTAAGAGATGTCCAATGGGATAGCCATATTTGATCACGTCTTGTGATTGTGCTAGATCTTTGAGGGCGATTTTGTGTCCTTGTGGAATATCCTCAAAAAGGGTGATCGTTTGGCCTTCAAATGCAAGGGTCGTTTTAGCAGCTAGTGGTTTTAATGCGACTGCGACATTGTCTTTAGGGTGCAATTTCAATAGTTGCGCGGGTGTTTCTGTTAATGTGCTGGACATAAAGATTCTCCTTTATTTCAAACTTGGCTCAGGGGTGTCAATCGACGCAAGTAACTGGCGGGGTCCGTCTTGTTTTAGGCATGTGCACATTTCATTGATCGTCTCTGTCATAAAGCTCAGGTCTGCATGCCAAAGTTGCTCATTTTTTAATAGAGCTGCGATCTGTTCTTCTGCTGGTAATTGTTTCACTTGCTGAAATATGGTTGTCACTAGCTCATCATCTTGAAAGGGTCGTGTGAGATAGAAAGTCAGCAATCCTGCCAGTGCGGCAGTGATTCGTATTGGTACCTGCTGGTTTTGTTGGACATAACGACTTAAGACTGGTTGAAGACGCGCACGGAATTTTGAGACGCTGTTTAAAGCGATCGATTGCAGCTGATGCTTCACATAAGGATTTCTGAAGCGCTCTTTGATTTGGTCCGCATAAGCTGCAAGCTGCGCTTTAGGCAAATCAAGCATTGGAATCAACTCTTCCTGAAAAAGACCATCCAAAAAGGCTGCAAATTCACGGTCGTTCATTACTTCTTCAACGGTTTCTAAACCCGCTAAAAGAGCGAGGGGAACCATCGCCGTATGAGGACCATTTAATAAATGTACTTTTTGTTCACGGTAAGGAGTCATATCTTCTGTCACGATCACATTCAACCCAGCTTCTTGCAAAGGGAGCTTTTCGGCTACGCCGTTTCCTTCGATCACCCATAGCATAAAGGGTTCCGCAGTGACCATTACGGCATCCTCATAGCCAAGAACCTCTTGGTATTGTGCCACTTTGTCGCGAGGATATCCTGGAACGATCCGATCGACTAAGCTGCAGCAAAAGGTGTTTTCTTTTTCTAACCAGTTGACGAAGTCTGATTCCAAAGACCATAATGCGGCATATTGTAAGACGATCTCTTTTAGTTTTTCCCCATTCCGATCGATCAATTCACAAGGAATGATCAAAAATCCCTTTTTTCGTAGTTGAAAACGACGATACAAAAGAGCGGTCAGTTTTGCGGGAAAACTGTGGGGAGGGGTATCGTGTAAGGTATCCTCTGGGTGAAACGCAATACCTGCTTCCGTCGTATTAGAAACGATGATCTCAAGTTGCTCGTCTTCGGCTAAAGCAAGATAGTCTTCCCATTGCTGATAAGGATTCAGCACTTGATCGATGGTGGAGACGACTTCAAATGTTTGAGATAAAGCGCCATCGACAAGTCCTTCTAAGATAACGGTGTAGAGATTTTCTTGTTGTGCCAACAGCTCTTTCAAGCCGTGATCAATCGGCTGTACCACAACGGCACTGCCGTTAAAAAGACCGTGCTTGTTCATTTGCTGCAGCTGCCAGTTAAAAAAGCCCCGCATAAAATTGCCTTCCCCGAATTGAATCACTCGGGCTGGATAGGTTTGATGGGGTTGTTCGGTAATTTTTTTCATAGAATCCTCCTTAAAAAATAGTTATGCACACGTTAACATTTTTTGCGTAAGCGCTCTTGAAAACAAGAGGCTTACAACGATTGACGAATGATTAACGAGGTATCAAAGAAATGTTGTTTCTCAACCACTTGATTGGCAAATGCTTGCAACAGCAGGGTTGCTGCCAATTGACTCATTTCATAGACTGGTTTGTGGATCGTTGTTAATGGGGGATACGTATAGGGAGAAAAAGAACTATCATCAAAACCGATGATACCGATCTCCTCAGGGATCTTTCGTCCTGCTTGATGACAGGCATTGATCGCCCCGATCGCCATATCATCATTGGCGCAAAAAATCACTTCAGGTGGTTCAGGTAAAGCGAGTAGTTGCTGGGCACCCAGCTGACCACTTTCCAAAGAGTAGTCGCCAGCTACGAAGTATTCTTTCGGGCAGACAAGCTGCTTTTCTTGAATCGCTTTCATAAATCCTTTGCGGCGCTCTCTAGCGGAACCAAAGGAAGCGATCCCTTCGATCATGGCGATCTTTCGAAAGCCTTGTTCAAGCACATAGGTGATCATTTGATAGACCCCTTGGGCATCATTACTAGTGACATTCATCAAGGTTGCATCCTGCAATTGACGATTCAAAACGACGATGGGAATGTTTTTCTTTGAAAGAGCAGCGATAAAACCGTCATCACGATCGCTTTGACTCATCACGATCGCTCCATCGAGGCGATTCGGCTCTTCATCAAATGTATCGGATTGCAATAATTCATGAACCGCCAAAGTATATTCGGATGGTAGGGTATCACTGATTCCTTTGATCACTTCGACTAAAAAGCTATCGGAAGTACCAATGGATAGATGAGAAAAATAAAGACCAATGATATAGGATTTTTGATTCACCAGACTTTTGGCATTGACATTGGGCACATAGTGTAAAGATTCGGCGATGGCTGCGATCTTCTTTTTTGTTTCTGGCTTAATTAATGGGCTATCGTTTAACGCACGAGAAACAGTTGTATGTGAAACACCAGCGACTTTGGCGATATCTTTGATCGTGACCATAGAAAACCTTCTTCCTTTTTGCTTGATTCAAGCATAGCTTGTTCCCATGAGAATGTCAATACACCAAGGATGCACACGTGAAACATTTTTCAAAATAACATAGGAACTTTTTCTGGGATGTGCTAGTATAAAAGAAGATAGTTAGGTAATGGGAGGGAGTCTATGAAATTCTTTTTAAGCTATCATCAAACGTCCAACTTGTTTTATAAAATATTTATTTTGATTTTTCTAATTGGTAGCGCTTTAATCATTGGGTTTAGTGGGGTCATTTATCATCGAACGTATCAAAACATTCAAGAAACATTTTTGCAAAGTCAACATAATTTGGTCAACCAAGTCAAAGAAAATCTAGATCAAAAAATTCAGATGGTGGAGTATGCCTTTTCTACATACAGTAGCACACAAAGCTTTTCCGATACGATGGAACAGCCGTTTTCTGTGACGAATTATCGACAAGTACGAGAGATCAATTCACAACTGGCTTACATTGGTGTGATGGGGATCGAAAACGCCAGTTACCAATTGGTGAATTTGAACCAGCATTGGAAAATCGAAGAAGGCTCCTTAAAACAGATCGATGATACTGAATTCGCTGCTTTTCAAGCGTTGATCGACAACCAACGCTACTTGTATTGGTTGCCAGAAGATGGCTATTTAAAAATGGTGATGACGCTGCCTGTGTTTCGACAGGAAACCACTGCTTTGGGGATTGCTGAAATCCAAGACCATACCATTGCGCAGTTGGTGGCAGATCATGACGATTCCTTTTTGAATATATTTCATGCGGACGGACAACTGCTTTTCGATAATGGTGAAGTGATCGATTCTGCCTTACAAGAAACAATGATTGCAGCTGCCCACGGCGATGGCATCTTCACTGACAAAGAAAACAATAAGTATGTGGTCACACAATCGGATTACAATCAGTGGTATCATGTGATCCGTCTGGCGCCTGCTAGCGTTTCACAAGCAATCCGTGAATTAAGAAGCGGTTTGATCGTGATTGGCAGTCTTTTGATCATCCTCTTTTTATTAGTATCCTATCGCATTGCGATCGTGGCTACCTCACCCATCAATCGGATCGGTGAGCTTTTAAAGCCCAAAAAACAAGGTCAGAAATTAGAAGTCAATCAGTTGATTTCCGATATCGACCAGGTCTTACATCAAAACCACGATCTCGCCGTCAAAGTCGAGCATCAAAAGCCCGAATTAGAATCCTTGTTTCTATTAAACTTGTTTCGCGGCTGTATCTCAGAAGAAGATATTCACTTAAAACTGTCACAGTTTGGGTATGAAGTATCCAAAACAGAACACTTTGCCGTATTACTGATTCAAATCGATGATTTGTGTGGACGAGAAACAGCGACTATTGATATTTTATTGCTTGCCATCGAGAATCTCGTTTCTGAGATCATTCCAGCAAATTTGCGTTTTCAACCAATCATCTCCAGTCAAGAAACCCAAGGAACGATTTTAAAGCTTCCTGAATCAGTTGACCAAAAACAAGTATTGACCTATTGTCAAAAGATCCATCAAGCGGCAAAAGATTACTTGAAAATCAAAATAAGTTGTGGGGTCTCACAATCCTACGACCGCCTCGTAGAAACCAAATTAGCGGTTGATAACGCCAAAGAAGCCTTGCACTATCGAATGAATTTAGGGGAAGAAGTCATTATCTTTTTTGACGACATTGCAGCACAATTAGACAATAATGCGATCGTTCAATACCCTAGAGAAGCAGAAAGCACCTTTTTGGATGCGATGCGTAGTGGGGAACTAGCGACCATCAAAGCGAGTTACACGGAAGTCGTACGGGAAATCACTCATGAAAACAAAAATCCGTTGACGATTGAAAGTGCCTTGTTTAAGTTGATCAACAGTATCGTTCAGCTAGGGCAACTCTTAGGAGCGGATCATACCAGCTTGCAGAATAGTCGTAAAGTTTATCAATCCGTGCTCAACCAAACCAGTTTGTTCAAAGTTGAGCAAATCATCTATCATGAGTTAGTTTTACCTATCGTTGAAACGACACAAGCCAAAACAGATCGAGAAATTCGCTCCTTGTCTGAAAAGATGGTCTTGATCGTACACCAACAATACGATCAAGATCTCTCCTTAGATAGCATTGCTGAACAGCTGCATTATAATGCCAATTACTTAAGTAATGTGTTTAAAAAGGAATTATCCATCAATTTTGCCGATTACTTACAAAACTATCGGTTGCAAATCGCCAAAAAATGGTTGCGGGAAACGGATATGACGATCAAGGAAATCGCAGCCAACCTTCAATATACCAACTCTCAAAACTTCATCCGCTTTTTCAAAAAGAAAGAACAGATGACCCCTGGAGAGTATCGCAAACGATCCAAAGACTAAAAGAAAAAAGCGCTTTTTGATCGTCGATCAAAAGCGCTTTTTTTCTTTGCTGCCTGTTGGTTACCCTTTGACGGAACCAACCATTGCACCTTTCACGAAATACTTCTGGACAAAGGGATAGGCGATCAACATTGGCAGAGTTGCAACGACGATCACGGCCATTTTTACGGATTGTGCTGGGGGGACAACATCGACACTAGCGGCATCAGCGTTCATCCCGCTGGAGACGATCACGATTTGTCGAAGGAGCACTTGGATCGGCCATTTCGCTGAATCATTGATGTACAAGATCGCTGATTGATAAGTATTCCAATAACTAACAGCGTAGAACAAAGAGATCGTCGCAATCGATGGTAAGGAAAGGGGTAAGATGATACGGAAAAAGACGCCCCAATCAGAGCAACCATCCATTTTTGCGGATTCCTCTAAACTATCAGGAATCCCTTGGAAAAAGTTTCTCATAATGATCATATTATATGCACTGATGGCGCTCGGTAAGATCAATGCCCAGAGAGAATCGATCAAGCCGAGGCTTTGTACCAAAATAAAACTTGGGATCATCCCACCGCTAAACAACATGGTAAATACGACAATAAAGTTGAAGATGCCGCGTCCATGCAAATATTTTCTCGAAAGAGCATAGGCCATAAAAGAGGTCAAGATCATTGAAAGAACCGTTCCGACGATGGTCACGAAAAGGGAAACACCAATACTCGTAAAAATCGTGGGTGTCGAGAGAATATACCGGTAAGCATTTAAGCTAAATTCACGTGGGATAATGATAAATGTTCGTGTCGCGATCTCAGAAGAAGAAGCAAAGGAGCTTCCGAGAATGTTTAGAAAAGGTAAGAGACACGTTAAGGTGAAGAGTAGTAGAAAGCCAATAATAAATCCTTGAACGACCCGTTCACTTTTCGGGCGGTTCGTTTTTTTCAGAGTTTGTTGCATAGAAAAAACCTCCATCTTTTTTTACTTAAATAGGTACTTCCAACGTATCATGAGGCGGGGACAACGTATATAATCACTTTTACATGTTAAAAAATTCACAATAGTGATAAACGTTGATAAATCAAGGATTTTCCAATTCGATTGAGAAATAATCCTAAAAAATGTATGCCTTTTCAAAACTGAGAAAATGATTATATACGTTATCTTTTTTTCACGCTACCATGGGACTATCAAATCAAAAAAATTCGGAGGAACAAGTATGGAAACAAAAGTTGATAATTACTTCTCACCACTTAATGAAGAAGAACAGCGGCTGCGGCTGAAAAAGAAAAAATGGGCGCAAATCAGAAAAAATCGTGCCCTCTATATTATGGTATTGCCGGGGATTTTATATTTTCTTATTTTCCGTTACATACCGATGGGCGGTTTGGTCATCGCTTTTCAAGACTACCAACCATTCTTGGGGATCCTAGGAAGCCCCTTTGTTGGCTTCACTCATTTTATTCGGCTCTTTACTGAAGATACCTTCGTGATGTTGATGCGCAATACACTGATCATGTTTTTCTTAAATATCACGATTTCTTTCCCTTTTCCTATATTATTGGCACTTATGCTAAATGAAGTAAACAATCGCCGTTTGAAAAAAGGGATTCAAACCATCATTTATTTGCCTCATTTTATGTCGTGGGTCATCGTTGTTTCCATCTTCTATGTTTTATTAACGACAGAAGGTGGTGTAATCAATAACATGATCGAAAGTCTTGGTGGCGAACGTATCCCGTTTCTAACAAGCCGCACGTGGTTGCGTCCAATGTACATTTTCCAAGATCTTTGGAAAGGTGCCGGTTGGGGGACGATCGTCTATCTAGCCGCTATTACCAATGTTGATGAACAGCTTTATGAAGCTGCGGATATGGATGGGGCCGGCAAGCTACGAAAAATGTGGCATATCACATTGCCTTGTATTCGTCCAACGATCGTAACCTTATTGATTTTAAAGATCGGTTCGATCTTAGATATGGGCTTTGAGCATATGTTCTTGTTGATGAACTCAATGAACCGTGAGGTTGCCCAAATCTTTGATACCTTTGTCTATACCGCTGGGATTCAAAATGGTCAATTGAGTTACTCGACAGCTGTTGGGCTGTTTAAAGGACTTGTTGGCTTGATCCTCGTTATCTTTGCGAATCGTTTGGCGAAAAAAATTGGCGAAGACGGGATTTATTAAGAAAGAAGGGATCACATGACGATCGAAAAGATCACGAAAATCAACGAAGGATTACTCGCATTTTTGACGCTGATCGCACTTCACTTTCTTTGGCTCAGTGTGACTCTCCTGGGAGGGATCCTCTTTGGCATTGGTCCTGCGTCGTATGCCATGATGAAATATTATGATCGCTGGCTTCGTCTTCATGAACGACCGCCTTTGATCAAAAGTTTTTTCTACTATAGTAAAGAACGGTTCCGACAATCGGTGCTGATCAGTTGGTTGTTTCTGATCATTGCAGGGATCGTGATCACCAACATATTTGCGCCATTTCCATGGTTTATCCAAGTAGCGAATGTCCTCTTTTTGATTGCGTTTCTCTTTTTATTCATGCATGTGTATACCGTCATGGCAGTCACCAACTTTGTGACCGTGTTTGAGATCCTGCGAGGGAGTGCGTTGTTAGGTTTAGGCTATCTGCATTATTCGATCATTAGTTGGACGATTTTGATTGTTGGCTATTTAGTCCTGGGCAGTTATTTCTTGATCGGCCTCATTTTGATGGGTAGCAGCTTAGTTGGTGGTGTTTTTGCCCTTGCTGGTAAAAAAATTCTTCAAGATATCCACCCAATTGAAACAGATCAGGTGGTATCAAAAACGGCATCGACTACGGAGCAAACCGTTGCCAGCAAAGGAGATGAGGTCATTATCTAAAGAAAACGGCTCAAAGACTTTTACTGGTCCGCAAACAAAAAGGGCACTAGAGAACACCTGTAAATAGCAAGACAAGCTGAACCCTCATGAAATACAGCCAGTAAAACGGATTCATTCAAATAGCTCTATGAATTGAGGAGACTACAATAAAAGGAAGTATCGTACATGAAGAACTATTCGGAAATTGCTTTGAACACGTTATTTGAGCGCTATGACTACTTATGCAAAGAAAAAATTTATCACGGAAAATGGTCCTATGACATCGGGGTCGTTTTACAAGGCGTGAAAGAAGCCTATGAGCAAACTGGTGACAAACGCTATTTCGATTATATCCAAAACACGATGGATTTTTATATTGACGAAGACGGTTGTATCAAAAACTATCAGATGGATGCGATGAATATCGATTACATCAATAATGGCAAATGTTTATTCTTACTATACAAAGAAACAGGTGCTTCAAAATACAAGATCGCCTTGGACACGCTGTATCAACAATTACAGCAGATGCCAAGAACAAGCGAAGGCGGGTTCTGGCATAAAAAAATCTATCCTTATCAAATGTGGTTAGATGGCTTATATATGGGGGCCCCATTTCTAACAGAATACGCACTGACATTTGAGAAAGAAGAAGCATTGGAAGATGTAATCAAGCAATTCACCTTATGCTTTACTCATACCCTAGATCCAAAAACGGGTCTTTTGTATCACGCGTGGGATGAACAAAAAGTCCAGCCGTGGGCAGATCCCAAGACCGGTTGTTCAAAAAATTTCTGGGGACGGTCAATGGGATGGTTCATGATGGCTCTCGCAGATACGATGGTGCTATTAGGGAAATCAGAGCAGAAGAATCCATTAGAAAAAATGTTTGTCTCCTGTCTAGAAGCTCTTGCTAAAGTAAGAGATCCCCAGAAAAAAGTGTGGTATCAAGTCTTAGATAAAGGCAGTGAGCGTGGGAATTATTTAGAAGCATCCGCTTCTTCAATGATTTGTTACGCAACAGCGAAAGCAGTCAAAGCAGGGATCATCGATCAAAAATGGCAAGTGTTTGCCCAAGAGACCTATCAAGGATTGCTTGATGAGTTTGTCTTTTTAACAAAAGAAGGCTGGTTGAATCTGATCAGAAACTGTGAAGTTGCTGGTCTTGGTGGCCCAGATGATCGGGATGGTACGTTTGTTTACTATATCAGTGAACCCGTTATCACAAATGATTTCAAAGGATACGGTGCCTTTTTACAAGCGAGTTTACTGCTGCAACCACTAATGGAGGAAGGAAGCAAGAAATGAATATCCAATTGACTACAGCTGATTTACAAGAAAAAGAAGGTCTGTTGACAGAAGCGATTCAAGAAAAAATTGATGAATTGCATCAACAAGGAGGAGGCAGAATCACTTTTTCCGCAGGACGCTATCCGACAGGAGCGCTCTTTTTAAAAAGTAATATTGAACTGCACCTACTATTGGGGGCGACCCTAGTATTTTCTGATGATCCCAAAGACTATCCCGTCGTTGTGTCTCGCTGGGAAGGGGTCAAACGGGAAGTTTATGCCTCTTGTTTATATGCCGAGAATGCGGAAAATATCGCTGTCACAGGATTAGGAATGCTTGATGGACAAGGGCAAAGATGGTGGAAGACCTTTCGGGAAAACCGTGAACAGCTTGCTTATCCACGACCAAAATTAATCAGTTTTGACTCTTGCCAGCAAATTACGTTGAAAGATATCCGTCTGGTCGATTCACCAAGTTGGACCGTCAATCCGATTCTTTGCCAAGATTTAACGATCGATAATCTTCGCATCAAAAATCCAGCGGATTCGCCAAATACGGATGGGATCGATCCTGAATCTTGTAAAAATGTCCGCATCAGTAACTGTCATATCGATGTTGGTGATGATTGTATCGCCATCAAATCAGGAACGGAGGACACCAAAGAACGGGTCGCTTGTGAGAATATCACGATCGTAAATTGCCATATGCTTCATGGACATGGGGCAGTCGTTCTAGGTAGTGAGATGAGCGGCGATATTCGTAATGTCACCATCAGTAATTGTATTTTTCAAGATACCGATCGTGGGATTCGGTTGAAATCCCGTCGGGGACGTGGCGGAACGATCGAAGATATTCGAGTGAATAACATTGTGATGGATAATGTTATCTGTCCATTCACTTTAAATCTTTACTATTTCTGTGGACCGAAAGGCAAAGAAAAGTATGTTTGGGATAAAAATCCGTACCCGATCACCGAGGAAACCCCTCATTTTCGAAGAATCCATTTTGCAAATATCTCGGCTCGGAATGTTCATGCGGCCGCTGGGTTTGTTTATGGCTTGGCTGAACAATTTATTTCAGATATCACTTTCCAAGATATTGCTGTCTCTATGGCTGAACACCCAATTCCAGGAAAGCCTGCAATGATGACAGGTATCGAAGAGATGACAAAACAAGGCTTTTATATTGGCTGTGGACGGAATATTCAGTTTGATCGTATCAATTTGGAAGGCGTAACTGAAGCGTTCCATATCGAGAATAGTCGGGAAATCACCGTCACACAATCATTTGAGAATCGTCAGCCTCTGGCATTTCAAGGAGATTTTTTGTGAGGGATCCCCAGTTACTACAGCTGCTAGGTCCTGATATGAAAGTTGCACCACAAGTGGTTCAGCAAACAAAAGAGCAAGTGCAAAATTATACCTTGGAACATTTACTTCTACGATTAAATCAAGAAGAGGATGTCCCTGCATACTTTGCTTATCCTAGCTCTCAGCAACCTGTTCCACTCGTTTTGTTCAATCATTCTCATGGCGGCGACTTCACGAGGGGGAAAGAAGAACTGCGACAAAGTCCGTGTTATATGCAAAAAGAAAGCCTATTCGCGACATTTATGAAGTTGGGCGTCGCCGTTGGGGTGATCGACATGTGGGGCTTTGGCGAACGAAAAAACGGTGAGAATGATAGCTACAAGCGGTTTCTGTTGCAAGGCAAAACATTATGGGGACAACGAATCTATGACAATCAACAGTTTTTGACCTATCTTGCTTCCCGCAAAGAAGTGAAACATTCCGCTATCGCCACATTGGGACTTTCTATGGGCGGCTTGATGAGCTGGTGGTTGGCAGCGCTAGATGAACGGATATCAGTGGTGGTGGACATGGCAGCACAAGTGGACTATCAAGCATTGATCGAAGAGGACCGTCTAAGCAAACATGGGTTTTACTATTATGTTCCTAATGTGTTGAAAGACTTTACGACTGCGGCCATCCAAAAACAGATCGCACCACGCCCGCGTTTGAGTTTGGTTGGCAAAGAGGATCGTGGCTGCCCCTCAAGCGGCGTCGCTCGTTTGGATCAGCAGCTCGGACAGCATTATGAAGCAATAGGCTATAAGGAGCATTGGCAGGCGTGTTGCTTGCCAGGCGGTCATGAAGAAACCAAGGAGATGAGAGCGCAGTGGATCGAATTTCTAAAACAGCACCTCCTATCAAGCTAAAGGTTAGTAAAGAGCCGCAAAAGGGTGATTTTACGAGTATCCAAGCAGCCGTGCTGGCTGCTGAAGCCTTAAAAGCACCTTGTGAAATCACGATCGCCTCTGGCGTGTATCAAGAACAGGTGAAAATCTATAAGAACCAGCTTACGTTGATTGCGGAACCTAACACGTTCTTATGCTACCACTTGGCTGCCGAGCAAACCGATGAAAATGGGCAAAAAAGAGGAACGTTTCAAACAGCGACGCTCTTTATCAATAGCCGAGAAGTCTTTGTAAAAAACCTGACCATCATCAATGACGCAGGGTATGGGCGAGCAGTCGGGCAAGCAGTTGCCGTCTATATCGAAGGGGATGACATTCGCTTCGAACGCTGTCATCTCGATGCTTTTCAAGATACCTTGTGCCTGGGTCCATTGCCAAAAAATACCAAAGAAGGCGAACCAATGATCAGTCCTTGGCGAAAGACAATCTTTGACCAACAACAGAGTTTGTTTTTGCATTGCAGGATCAGTGGAACAGTCGATTTTATTTTTGGCGGTGGTTCCGCCACCTTTGAAGAGTGTCGCTTGCATTGTAAAAATACACCACAAACGAACTACGTTACTGCTGCCTCAACCAGCAAACAAGCAAGCGGGTTAACCTTCGATCGATGCCGAGTGACAGGGGACAAAGCCTATTATTTAGGCCGTCCTTGGCGTAATGACGCCAAAGTCACCTTTTTATCCTGCTGCTTTGATCAACAGCTCGCCCCTTGCGGATGGTCTGATTGGGGAAAAACAGCAAGCCACCAAACGGTCACATTCACGGAGCGAATGTGTTGTTACCAAAGAAGTCCCCAACGTCCTGAATGGGTGACTCTTGAAGGAGTGATAGAAAAATGAGCAAGGCAAAATGGTCTGGCTGGATCGGGATGGTTCTCGCTCTGGTGTTTATGGGCGGCTTTTCCTTGGCGATCAATCAAATGACTGTCCAGCAGTTCGAAGAGATCTTTCAACGTGCGTTTCCCACTATACTGAATCAAATGACGGAAGAAGCAGCATTGGAGCAATTTCAAACACTCGGCGCTTGGTTTGGCTTCACGCTGTTGGCACTCCTGATATTGGTTTCAGTGGCGACGATGCTTGTTCGCTATCGTAATTATCGAAAGCAATCTTGTGCTATTTATTTTTTGACTGGTGTCGTGACATTGATTGGTAGTCAAATGATCGCTTTTCCGATTGCCTTTTGTTTCTTTTTAGCGGCGGGTTTTTGTTTTCTCCATCGCGATGACGGACACAAGAAAAAAACAGCGGACGCAGTCAGCAAACAAGGAGGGGTTGCATGAAGGCAATAATCAATAATCCGATTTTAAGAGGGTTTCATCCTGATCCGAGTATTTTAAAAGTCGAGGATACTTATTATTTAGCGGTTTCTTCCTTTGAGTGGTTGCCAGGAATTCGGGTCTACTGTTCTCAAGATCTAGTCAATTGGTCCCATGAAACAGATATTCTGACCAATCAAGTGGATTTATTAGGCAACGCAGCAAATTGCAGCATTTGGGCACCGCAAATCAGCTACGCAAACGGACAATACTATTGTGTCTATACAAATGTTCGCAACACGACACGCCCCTTCAAAGACTGTCGAAACTATCTCATCACGGCTCCTACGATTCATGGGCCATGGTGTGAGCCCATTTACTTAAATGGTAGTGGCTTTGATCCGTCCTTGTTTCATGATCAAGAGGGGCGTATCTGGTTATTGAATGCGCTTTGGGATTATCGTAAGGATACACCAAATAAATCGGTGGGGATCGTGCTCCAAGAATACTCTGAAGCACAAGGGTGCTTGATCGGTGACAGAGTGCCAATTTTTTCTGGAACCCAGCTGGCGAAGACTGAAGCACCGCATCTTTATTACCACAATGAGTGTTATTACTTACTGACGGCAGAAGGAGGAACGGGTGCAGGTCATGCGGTAACAGTTTGTCGTAGTAAAACCATCACTGGACCTTATGAAGTAGATCCGCATTTTCCCATGATGCGTGCCTATCAGCGCGAAGATTCCCCTTTTCAATGTACAGGTCATGGCAGTTTGACGATTGCGCCATCAGGAGAATGGGTCATGAGCTATTTGATGACTCGGCCAGTAGAAGGGGCAGCGATCCTTGGACGAGAGACAGCACTCCAAACTGTCTATTGGGATCACGAAGGATGGCTGCATCTTAGCAATAACGATACGATCCCAGATCAAACCATCAGGCTCGCTAGCGACGCTCAGAAGCAAAGGGCATCACCTGCTGTTTTTATTGATGACTTTAAAGGATCGTTGCAAAAAGCATGGAACGGTAGACGATTGCTGCCCAATGAAGAGTGGTGCAATCTGAGTGAGCGACCAGGGTATTTGCGATTGATCGGCGGAGAATCGATGCAATCGAACTTTCATAAGCACTTATTGGCGATTCGTCAACAAGACTTTTGTTTTGAAGCTGAAACAGTGATGGAATACCACCCCCAATCGTTCAATCAGATGGCTGGATTGTCGCTTTTCTTAAATGAAGAAAACTATTTGTTTTTCTACGTAACCTATGATGAAAAAGAAGACAAGGTCCTTCGGTTGCTGCGGTGTTGTGAAGGAGAATTTCACTTGTTCCCAGATAAATTGCCCCTCGCTGCTGCAAGTGAGCCGATTGGATTGAAAGTAGTCGGTTCTTATCTAGAAGCCCAATGGTTCTATCGGCAATCACAAACGTGGCATCCCTTTAAAAAGCAAAACATCCAGTTCTTGTCTGGTGGTTTTACGGGGAATTTCATTGGAATCAGTGCCCATGATTTAGATCACTTTGGCAAAAGCTATGCCGATTTTGAATATTTTACGTATCAAGGGAAAGATCCGCTCGATGATGGCTCCCTAAAAATAGAGAAAGAAGGTTAACAAATGAAAAAGTTGAAAGTTGCAAGTTTATTATTATGTGCTGGACTGTTTTTAGCAGGCTGCGGCGATGGTGGAGGTTCACCTGAAGGACCAGAAAGCGAAGGGAAATCA
The DNA here is from genome assembly GCF_058135755.1 of Enterococcus sp. R12. NCBI lineage: Bacteria > Bacillati > Bacillota > Bacilli > Lactobacillales > Enterococcaceae > Enterococcus > Enterococcus sp. R12. The sequence goes on along the minus strand of NZ_CM176874.1, from coordinate 2,118,533 downwards.
AGTATTTCTTGGATGGCGATGCTACATACTGCTTCCCCACCATCTGGAGATGTCACGCAAAAGCTAGAAGAATACACAGGGGTCGAGATCGACTTTACGTGGGTGCCAGATGCTTCAAAAACAGAACGCTTGAATGCAGCATTGGCGTCGAATTCTTTAGCAGATATCGTTAGTCTGACAGAAATCAATAACACAACCGTCCGCAGCTCACTCGCATCTGGAATGTTCTGGGATGTGGAACCCTATTTAGAAGAGTTCCCGAATTTGGCAGAAATTTCCGAAGATCGGTTAGAGTCTTCTCGAATTGATGGTCGAATCTACGGCGTTCCGTTTTTAAAACCGATCGCGCGTTATGGCGTCCTTGTCAGAAAAGATTGGTTGGATAATTTAGGTTTGGACGTGCCGTCGACATTAGAAGAATTAGCAGCTGTCGCCCAAGCCTTTACGGAAGATGATCCAGATGGAAACGGTGCGGATGATACGGTTGGTTTCGTAGAGCGTGATGAGTCCTTTAACGTTGGGTTCCGTTCACTTTCAGGTTACTTTGGTGCAGACAATTGGTTTACGATCACGGATGATGATGAAGTGATGCCATCCTTTATGCAACCAGAATACAAAGAAGCAATGGAATGGTTCCGTAATATCTATGATAACGGCTGGATGAATTCTGATTTTGCGGTAATGGCGAAAAATGATCAGAAGAACTATATCGTTCAAGGTCGTGGTGGGATCGTATTGAGTGGTTTGCAAGAAGTACGTAACTACATTGATGATGCAGCTGGTACTGATGAAGAGCATATGGAATGGGTCTTGATCAATGATATCGTCCATGAAAATGTGGAACGTCGTATCCTTTCTGATACCAATGGTGGAATGGGCGGCTGGTTAGCCATTCCGAAAAACAATGTTGAAACCGAAGAAGACTTACGTGTTGTTTTGAAATTTATCAATGATTTGATGGACGAAGAGCCGTTTACGTTGATGACCCAAGGGATCGAAGGGGTTCATTATGAAATTGATGATGAGGGTGTCTATGTCCGTTTAGATGATACGAAGTGGCAACAAGAAGTACAACCATTTTCTTCGTCTCGTCCATCAGAATTAGTAACAGTTTTCCCTTCAAGCAACCCATATGTCAACTTAGCCAATGAAAAGATTCGCGAAAATGAAGAGTTTGCGGTGATCAATCCTGCACAATCGCTGACCTCTGAAACCTATGATCGTTCATGGTCAAGCTTGATTGAAGGAATCTCAGACGCTTACTACCAATATATGACTGGGGAAATCGAGATCGATGGGTTTGATACAGCGATCGAAATCTTCTTAAGAAATGGTGGACAGCAAATCATTGACGAGTTCACGGAAGACTATCGTTCACAACAATAAAGGTCACAAAAGGTTCTGATCATCTATTGAAAAGAAATGGATGAAGTGAGGAGCCGCTACTGCTGAATGATTTGAAGACCAAGACCAGTTGAAGTGATTCGCTGCTTGGTCTTCTTTTTGCTTCTAAAGCAGTGAAGAAAGGAGAAGCTATGTTTCAACTAACTGTTCGGGGGCATGATTTAAAGAATTATGGGTCCCCAGAAGAATTAGCGCAAAAAATTGCCGCCCAAAACATTCATAACATTCAATTTGCATTAAATAAATCCTTCCCACAATGGGCAGAGCCAGAGCAATTAAGTCCTGGTTTAGGCCGCTTTTTCAAACGAGTTTTTGGTCAATCTCACGTTCAGGTCGCTTTATTAAGTTGTTATTGTAATCTGATCCATCCTGATCTGGAAAAACGGGAAGCGATTTTATCCAGATTCGAGACCTATCTCGCACATGCCAAATATTTTGATGCAGCTATGGTCGCAAGTGAAACTGGTTCGGTTTTGCCAAATATGGGGTATACCGAGGAAAATTTTAGTGACGTCGTTTTCGATGATTTGGTTCAGGTGATCAAGCGTTTGGTCCAAGTGGCTAAGAGACATCAAGTGATGCTAGGAATTGAAGCGGGCTTGAATCATCCACTATCATCGATCCACCGAATCGAAGAATTGCTGGAACGGGTACCCTCTGACTATTTAGGGATCATCTTTGATCCAACCAATCTGATTACTGCGAAGAACTATCAAGAGCAAGTCGCTTTGACAAGGGAAGCTTTTTCCCGCTTTGGCGATGCCATCGTTTGTTTGCACTTGAAAGACTATCAAGTAATCGATGGGAAAATCAAGGTAGTCCCATTGGGAGAAGGAATGATTGATTATCAACAACTATTGGCCATCACCGCTGAATACAAGCCATATTGTTATGTTGTGTTAGAAGGGACGACCGAAGAAGCGATGCAGCCAGCCATTTCACTGATTGAAGCACTGAAAAAGTGAGCGAGTTGTCTTTGATTGTGACTGATGAGGAAATGCTTTGTTTCTAGGAATCACGGAAGATCACGGAGTCCTTTCCTCAACAAGCAGATTTATTTACTTACTAAAAGTTAGTGTTATACTTAAAGGTACAAGTGAATTTAACTGTTTAGAAAAGAGGAAATAGCGATGAAAATGATTCAATCCACCTATCAAATCGATGCAGCCGCCGCAATTGGCAAAGTCGTTTTAAAAGTAGCAAACATAGAAAAAATGAGCCAGTTTTATTCGGACGTGATCGGCCTGACTTTATTGGAGCAAAGTGTAGATCACGCGCGATTAGGCGTGGGAGCGCAAGAGCTTTTAGTTCTAGAGAAGGTGAGTGATCCGTTGCCTTTGACACGGAAAACAGGCCTTTTCCATACGGCGTTTCTTTTGCCTAGCCGTAAAGACCTAGGAAATATGCTGATTCATTATTTGGAAGCCAAAGCTCCCCTGGATGGTGCCAGCGATCATGGATATAGTGAAGCGTTATACCTGAGCGATCCAGAAGGAAATGGGATCGAAGTGTATCGTGACAAACCGAAGAGTGAATGGGATATTCGAGCAGATGGTGAGATCGTAGGCGTTACTATCGAAATGGACGCGCAAGGCGTGCTGGGAGCCGCTGACCGATCTCAAACGACCTTTCCAGTTGGCACCACGGTGGGGCATGTCCATTTGAAAGTGGCGGACTTGGCAAAAACAGAAGAATTCTACACAGAAGTTTTAGGCATGCGTTTGACCTCAGATTTTGGTAGCCAAGCAAAGTTTTTTGCTGCTGGTTCGTATCATCACCATATCGGATCGAATATTTGGATGGGAAGAAATGTTCCAGCTATGGAAGAACAGGATCTAGGCTTAGCGTACTTTACGATCGTTTTGCCAGCTTTGGCTTTTTCTACGTTACGAAGTCATCTCAAGGCAAGAGGCGTTTCGTATGAGTTAGAAACAGACAGCCGCTTGCATTTGACTGATCCGAATGGGATCAATCTGATCATCGAAAGAAAGAATCAGCCTTAAGATGGAGGTTTTTTCATTCAAGAAATGAGAGAATAACCTATAATCAAGTAAAAGGAGAGCAAGCATGAAAAAAAACGGGGCGGGACAATCACTATTTCTAGCATTATTGATCAGCATGGGCTTATTTTTCTTTGTCCAAGGGAAACAATTAATAGAAAGTGGGGCGTCTCCTGTGATTTTTATTGCTTTTTCGGCTTTTGCAGGAATTATCGGAGTTGGTGTCTATGGTCTTCAAGCAATAATGAAGCAGCATCGGCGCAAAGCCATGGTACCAATCAAAACCAAAAAATAAAGAAACCGACCAATCTTAAACAGGAAGATTGGTCGGTTTTTTGTTTAAGCTAAGACAAAATGGGAAATGGGGTCTCGTCCCCTACATATTAATTTTCCATGTTATCAATCGCAAATTCGATCTCATCAGGTGAGAAGCCGTTCCCTTCAAGATGAGCAGCCATATTTCTTTGACGGATCCCTAACACCCGACGGGATTGATTGGCGCGTCCTAAAGCATGGCGATACCAATCTACATCTAGGGTTTCTAGTGCCCATTGTGTTTCCTCCGCAGTAAAACCTTCTGTTTCTAACAGTTCTGCCATCTCTTGTTTTGAATAAAAGCGACGATTTCCTTGCGCTCTAACGAGGAAAAAGGCTTCAAGTTCTCGTTCTGTCGCATTGTTTTCGCGCTCATAGCGTGCTGCTACAGTCGGGGCGAGATGAAACCCTGCTAAAATCGTTTCCTCGGTCACTTCGTTATCAAACACGTAGGTTCTGAACTGAAAGCGATTGTCGTTTTCCAGTTCAAGCCATAGTGATTCAACCAGAAATCGATAACCGTATGGAATCGTTTCATAAACAGCATCGGCAATTTCGTAAAAATAAGCGGAAACGGCTTCGTAAGGAGTCATTATCTCGGGAACGATTTCCGTCGTTTGTCCATTAAACAAAGTGATTGCGGAAGGGTAGGTCTCACCAGCATTCGTAAATGTGAGAATCCCCACTGGCTCATGTTTTGTTGAAAAGACATTCATGGTCACACCGTTCGCCAAATCAATCGCACTCTGCCACTCGATTTCTAGGTCATCGCTTTGTTGGTGTAAGTGTTCAAGTGTATCAGGTGTCAAACCAAGCTTTTCTCGTGTATCTTCATTGATTTCTTCTTCATCGGCAAGTGGATTGTTTGCTCCAGCGGTCACTAGTGCCAAATCCTCTTCGTATTCGTTGAATAATTCTTGCAATTTTGCTCGTCTACTGACGATGATCGGGCTTTCCTCATGGATGGCAAGTAAGGCTTCGATACGGCCATTGCGAGCGGCAACCCAACTGGGCATATCCAGATAGCGAGCTTCGATCGCTTCTTGAGCGAGTGCGATCATTGTTTCCGTGTTTTCAATGAATGCCGCCTTGTGTTTTGAGTTGCTATTGACCTGGTCTAGAAAGGCCAATTCTGCTTCTTTGCCTCGAATCATCAGTTCGAGATTTTCAATACTTAAATCATAAGTAAGATTTTCTGCATGATAGGTATGTTCCCAACCAGCATCTAAAGCTGCACCGATGCGTTCAGAAAGTTCCTCAGGGCTTGCTGAATTTATCGTCCCACATCCTGAAATCAGGGACAGTATTAGTAATAAAGGCAACAAAACTTGTTTTTTCATTTTTCTCCTCCTCGTGAGACTCTAGTAAACCTCGCCATTTTGTACGAATGAACGCATTAGATCGAGCTCTTTCTTGGCTATAAACATAGCCACAATATAAGGGACATCAACTGAGCCCCCAAAGTTAGACCAAAAAACCTAACTTTTTGAGGTCACTACAACAGCATATGGGCATCGCGATGCCCTTTTCTTCGCTAGCTTTTAGTTACCTATGTTTGTCATCGCGTAGTCGATTTGTTCTTCTGAAAAGTCTTCAAAAGCCAATAACCGGCGAATGTTGTCAGGAGGAAGACTCATCAAGGAATGATAGCTATTTGCTTTCTTCAATGCCTGCTCGTTCCAATCAATCGTGAGCTGATCAACTGCCCATTGTGCATCATTATGGGTAAACCCTTCAAATTCTAATTGTTGTATCAATCGTGCACGTGAGAAAGCCATGAGGTTCGTAAAGGATTCGGCACGAGCGATCGCTCGTCTTTGTTCTGAAGATCGTTTATTCTCGGTCTGAGTTTGTTCGTCATTGTTTTGCTCTTGCTGCAAAGCCGTAGCTGCTTCTTGTTTGGCGTTTGCTTCTTGAAGCTGTTGATACACGGTAGTGACCATGTCTTGATCAATGTCATGATCAAAGCCATAGGTCATCACCGCCAGCTGATGTTCATCAGAAGATTGATCGAATCGATTCATAAACATCAACGATTCACGAGGAATATTTACGGCGAGCGCTCGTAAAATCGTTTCATAGAAAGCAGCTTTTTGCTCGTCGGCAGTTTCCCGATTCAGAACAGTAAACCCAGATGCGTACTCCTCATCGGGCATCGCAAAAACGAAGACGTCAACATTCGTTTCGCTTGTGTGGTAAACGGTGGCAGTGAGTCCATCGTCAAGTTCGATTGTGCGATGAAGAGTAAGCGCATCTTCTGTGAGCTGCTGAAGCTGCTCGATATCGTCTGCCAAAAGCCCCAGCTTTTCCCGCGGATCGGCTTCAGGAATCGTTTCGTTTGCTACCTCTAGTAGACTGTCGAGGTTGTCTTGATTACTGAGGATGATCGGACTTTTTTCATGGATTGCAGCAAGGGCTTGGCTGCGACCAATGCGAGCAGCAAACCAAGCAGGGACATCGATCCGACGCTCCACTAACGCTCGTTCAGCGGTTGCCATCAAATCAATCGTGTGGCTGATCAATTGCTGAAGGTCTTCGTCGGAAGAATCAAGCTCTTCCAAAATAGCCAGTTCGGCTTGGCTGCCTGCAATCAGCAATTCTAAGGTCGCTGGTTGATAATAGGCCCAACCCGTTCCAGACTGGTTTGTATATTCCAGTCGTGCGTCGATGCCAAGCGCAACGGTCTCTGACAGTTCTTCATCTGCCTTCGTGCAGCCGATAAGCAAAATAACGAATGACAATAGGGTGATCAGTATTCTTTTTTTCATTAGACTCCTTCTTTCTATCGAAAGTAACTGAGAAAACGGTCGGCAGAGGTTGGTTCATCTGGGGGAAGGAGGAGGGCAGGTGAATGGAAAAAATGTTGAAAAGATTTCCATCACAAGTTCATTCAAGCAATTGTTTCTGATACGCTAATAAGAAAAAACGGAAAATCGAACTAAATTTTATGAATAGTCGTTATATTATTCATTTTATATGAAAAATATCTCTAAATGCAACGATAAAAGGATTTTTATTGGATTTTTTATATTTGGGGAAAGGAAGGTTACTATCAACTTTTGAGGAGTAGGTACTCAAGATCAAAGCGATCGAGGGAATTCATTGAAGGATCGCCAGGGGGGATCTTTTGTGCAAACAAAAAACAGCTTCCCACAATGGGGAAGCTGTAAGGATGCGGAAAATGGGATTTGAACCCACACGAGCGATTGCTCACAAGACCCTCAATCTTGCACGTCTGCCATTCCGTCATTTCCGCAAATACTATAAGGAAACGCAGGCTAAGGTAGTTCTGTCACGCCGCGTCTAGAAAATATCTTACCTGATTTTCAGCAGGTTTGTCAATAACTTTTCCAAATGCTATTTGAAAGAATTTTCAGACTTTAGATTGCATTTTTTTCTATAAAAGGTATGCTAAAAGAATGAATAATTATTTTTTTGAGAGGAGAGCAAATGAACTATTTTAAAAACCAACTGGCAAAAGCTGTTAAGCAGAAAACATTCATCTTCCTGCTCATTGGGGCCTTTAGTTTAGGCTGCTGTTTTTCCATTTATTTGAAACTGATGGAACCTGTCAACTTGCCCGCTACCATTACCGCAGAAAAAGCGGAGGCTTCACGGCTTGTTGATCGCTACCAAGCCAATCAATCTGGTTCACCGGATGAGCAAGAGGTATATCAGCTATTACTTGATAACAATACTTTGACCTCACGGCAGCTGTCCAACTTGATTATGGAGGAATATGAACGATTTTATCAAACGAGTATTCAAATGGCGGAGCTAAAAAAGCAGATTTGGGCGTCTTCAGTTGATGACAAAGCCTTTTTACCGCCGATGTGGTCGATCGAACAAGAGCAGACGGTCTATCAAGCCTTAGTCGAGCAACAAAAAGATCCGGTTCTCACGGCTGCCAATACCCAGACGGCTGTCGCTTTGGCAATAACGTTTTTACTGAATTTTGGGTTCTTCTTCTGGGCTTTTTTTGCTAGTGACAATTTATTAGAAGAAAGAGAACACTTCTCCTTGATCCGCTCATACCCACAGATTTTCCCGATTCGGATGGTCAGTAAGGTTTTTGTCAAAACGATCACCAATTTAGGAATCTTGCTCGTGTTTTTCTTAGGCGTCTTTCTTTCAATGAGCCTTCTGGGGGAGTTCGGGGATTGGCAGTATCCAGTAGCCGTCTATCTCAGTGGGGATTGGGTAGCCTTACCTTTTTGGCAGAGCGTTTTATCTAGTATGGTTTCTTTTGCCTTGCTGATTGGTTTGATCGAATGCCTAGGTTTTGTCATGAACATGGTCGCAGCCAATCGATACGTCTCTTTCTTTTTACTGGTGCTTTTTTATGGATTCGGCTTGATTCCGATGCTGCAAAAGATCCCTATATTACCAGTTCATCTAGCTGCTATGGATAAATTTTATTCGGGTGCCTTTGCTTTGGGCTCTGGCACTTCTTGGGGCGTCTATGCCAGTTGGCTGCTGACGCTAGTGTGGATCTTCCTTTGTTTAAGCATCATGCTTGTTGCGGATAAACAGAATCGCTTGTTGAGAGGAGGTAAAGGATGAAAGACTATTTTTTCTTTGAATTACGCCAGCTGTTAAAAAGCAAGAAAACCATTGGCCTTTTTTGCTTGCTGCTGATCTACAGCGGCGTTTACAGTTTTTGGCAAAGAGACTTTCGCCCGATTGAACGAGTAGATAAAACAGAAATGCAACAACGCTATACCGTGCGACAAGATTTTCTTGATCAACAAGCAGCCAATCCCTCTGACCATTGGTCGGCATTCATGGCAGTCGAAATGTTTACCCCATGGAATGAAGCAGAAAAACAACGGCTCGACGCGCTAGCCGAGAAAGACTGGCAAGCATACGCACAAAGCACAAGTACTTGGTACCATCTCGCTTTGCAATTTACCGATGAACGAAATATATTTTATACCCCTGATTATTACACGTTTCGAAATTACTATGCTGGGTATGACGGGCGCTTCGGCTATGCATCAACCGCAAAACTGATGGAGGCTTTTAGCCAGCTGCCCAATAGCAAACTCTCTCAAGCAGTCATGGAGCAAAAAACGGGGGTGCAAGCATTACAGCGAAGCTTTACTGAATATTTACCGATTCTATTAATTGCTGTTTCTTTATTTTTGGCGATCGATTGTTTACCAAAAGAACGAAGACATAAATCTCTGTTTCTTTCACTGCCATTATCGACAGAAGAGATCCTTTGGAGCAAAACGGCAGCGTTGATGGTTGGTTCTGCAATCGCAACGCTAGGAACCATGTTCTTTATCTGGTTTGGCTCTGGTATTCAATTCGGCTTTGGCTCCTTGGAACTGCCAGTCACGATTTTATCATCGTCCTTTGATGCCCGCTACCCGATCACAGATTTCAATGCTTTTGAAACACAAGCCATCGGTCTTTTTTTAAGTCAATGTTTTCTTGCAACGCTTTTCTTGCAGTTTCTTTATTGTCGCGGCATCTTGCTGTTCAGTGCCCTGTTTCGCTCAGAGCTGATTAATCTGCTTGTGGCTGGTTTTTGTTTGCTTTCGCCCTTTCTTTTCCAACGGCGCTGGTTTAGTGCCTACCTTGATAAAACGCTGTATGTCTATCTGTATCAAAATGTGGGACAAGTCCTTTCAGGCTGGACACGCTTTTACTTTGGTTCTGCAGGATTTACGATGGAAAAAGGCTTACTTTTATTAGGCGGGGGTTGGCTTCTGATCGAATTGTGTTTCTTTTTGACGATCCAACGCAAAAAATTTCATTTGGCATAGGAGGAACGATATGTTAGAACTGAAAAATGTGACTGTCACGTATACGAGAAAAGTATTGGATCAACTTTCCGTTGCTTTTTCTCCCGGGGAGATCGTCGGGTTAGTCGCCCCTAACGGCACTGGGAAATCCACGCTACTGAATGTGGCGATGAATTTCATCCAGCCGAATGAAGGCGCAGTATTTTTAAACGGCAGTCAAGTATATGTGACCAAAAAATCAGAAGTGGCAGCGCATCAACAAATTTCATTTTTTCCTGACCAAAATGATTTGTACAATGATTTAAGCGGACTCGAGCATCTGAAACTGTATCAGCGAATGTGGCGTTCAGAGGAACGCTTGGTGGAAGAAACGATTGCTCGTTTGCGAATGAGCGATTATATCAAACGCCCAGTGGGAACCTATTCGCTGGGGATGCGGCAACGTCTGTGTTTTGCGATGCAGATCGTGACAGATACGCCATACATGCTGATGGATGAGGTGATGAATGGCTTAGATCCGACAAATGTCGAATTGATCTCCAACGTGTTGAAAGCCTTGCGGGAGCAAAAGAAAGCGATCGTGATCGCTTCGCATATTCTGACGAATTTAGATTCTTACGCGGATCGGGTCTTGTTTTTAAAAGACGGTAAGATCATTCACGAATACCTTGGCCGCAAGTCGTTGGTCAATGAACCCTTGTATGTAAAGACGGACTCGGCGGATTTCTTGGTGGCTTTTCCAGAGTTAACGACAGTGACTATCGATCTGCAAGGGCGGATCTATCTAGTAGAAATCAGCGATCCGCAGTTGCCGCAACGTTTTATCGCAGCAGGAATCACTGATTTTTCGGTGGGGCATTTGGCGTTAAATGAATTGTACTTGAAGTATTTTCCTGAAAATTCCTGAATGAACCAACTTCAGTGGATGAACGCAGGGCAAGCCCTCTCGATCCAGAGGTGAAAAATTTTCGCCACAGTTAAAATTTTTTTGCTATAATAAGTTCAATCTGAAAAGAGATCAACGACGAGAACCAATAACCTGACGTTGACCTATGGTTAAAGGAGAAATGGAATATGAAGAAATTTTCAAAGTCGTCAAAACTTGAAGGGGTCAGTTATGATGTACGCGGCCCTGTTTTAGAAGAAGCTGATCGGATGCAAGAAGAAGGCATCAGTATCTTAAAATTAAATACTGGGAATCCCGCGCCCTTTGGCTTTGAAGCCCCAAATGAAATCGTTAGAGATTTGATCATGAATGTGCGAGAGTCGGAAGGCTATTCTGATTCAAAAGGGATTTTCTCGGCACGTAAAGCGATCGAGCAATATTATCAATTACAAAAATTTCCTGATGTGACCATCAATGATATTTACACAGGTAATGGTGTTTCCGAGCTGATCACGATGTGTATGCAAGGGTTATGTAACAATGGGGACGAAGTGCTCGTGCCGATGCCAGACTATCCCTTGTGGACTGCTTCGATCTCATTAGCTGGCGGAAAACCCGTCCATTATATTTGTGATGAACAAGCAGATTGGAATCCTGATATCGAGGATATCAAAGCCAAAGTAACCAGCAAGACGAAGGCCATCGTCATTATTAATCCAAATAATCCCACCGGCGCCGTTTATCCGAAAGAAGTTTTGCAACAAATCGTCGAGGTTGCTCGTGAGCATGACTTGATCATTTTCTCCGATGAGATTTATGACCGTTTAGTCATGGATGATTATGTCCATGTACCGATTGCTACACTAGCACCAGATCGCTTCGTTGTGACGCTAGGCGGTTTGTCTAAGTCTCACCGAGTGGCAGGCTTCCGCGTTGGCTGGATGGTTCTCAGCGGGGATAAGTCCAATGTCAAAGACTATATCGAAGGCTTGAATATGTTGTCATCGATGCGGCTGTGTTCCAATGTTTTATCGCAACAAATCGTCCAGACTGCATTAGGCGGCTATCAAAGCTCCGATGAGCTGCTGCTGCCAGGTGGTCGAATCTATGAACAAAGAGAGTTTATCTACAAGGCAATCAATGATATTCCTGGATTGTCAGCAGTGAAACCGAAAGCAGCCTTTTATATTTTTCCTAAAATTGATATTCAGCGCTTTAACATTACCAATGATGAACAATTTGTTCTCGACTTTTTACATGAACACCATATTTTGTTGGTGCACGGCGGTGGGTTCAACTGGCAACAGCCCGATCATTTCCGTATCGTCTACCTTCCTAATATGGAAGATTTAAAAACGACTGCTGAAAAAATGACAGAATTCTTGGCAGCGTATCGCCAGAAGTAAGTACATGAAAAAGCACCGCTCCTTCAGCGATCGTGAGGGAGCGGTGCTTATGTTTTTATTCGGTAACTGGTTGACAAATTTTTTTGCTGACAATCATCCGATTGGTAAACTTATCCAGCATTTCAGCACTAGGATCGGTCACTTGAACGAGGACCGAATTTTCATATTCCCGTTCGATGATCCCTTGGTATTTTTTGCCTTCCCATGTAAAAAAGATCGTACTGTCGATCGTCATCTTAACACCTCATTTGAAATTGTGGAAAAATAACAAGACATTCTTGAAATTGCTTTCCTTTTTGTCATTATGTGCTAAAATAAAGAAAATTAAAAATGCGAATTCGCATTTTTGACAAGAAACGTTCGATTTTTTTAGAATTCCCCCTGGAGGACGATTATGAAAAAAAGAGATGAATCTTTTGGTCAAAATATCCGTTCAATTCGGTTGAAACGAAAGATGACCCAGAAGATGTTAGCGGAAGATATTTGTTCGCAAAGTGTGTTAAGTCGTATCGAAAACAACGAAGAGCTGCCCAATGTCTGGGTGATGTATCAAATTTGCCAACGCTTAGGCGTCACCTTAGATCAAGTAATGATGCTTCATTCGGAAGAGATCAACAAAACCAATCAAATCTTTGCCGAAATCGAATCACATTTTGTCCATAAACAATTTCAAGAGATGCGGGAAAAAATGGAAGACAAGGCGATCAAGGATTATCTGTATCTGGATTCAGATATGCAAATGTATTACTACTATCTAGGCAGCTGTGATTATTTCCTCGATCAAAACTATGATGCCGCCCTTGAGGCGCTGAAAAAAGGATTGGCCTATTCCTATCAACAGGATAAGACCAATGTTTCGGTGATGGAAATTCGTATCCTGAGCTGTATGGGTCGTGTCTATAGTGACTTGCTGCAACTGGGTGAGGCGCGTTTTTATTTAGAAAAAGCCTACGATGCCATGCATGCCTTGCCGCCAGAGCGACTGTCCACAGCGCTGACCAAAATTTATTACAACTATGCGGTCTTTTTAAAAGAGCAACAAGAAGACTGTCGCGCGCTAAAAGTAACCAACGAAGGCATTGCCCTAGCAAGAGAGAAAAATAGCTTGTATTTTCTAGAAGAATTGTTTGAACTAAAAGGACAATTGCTTCAAAGACTAAAAGAAGAAAAAGCAGCTGAAAAAAGTTTTCAACTGTATCGTGCCGTCATGGATATTCGCCAATCTGACAAAGTGGTGTAGACCTTTCTTGACTTCTGCTGCAAATAAGAGTACTTTTAAGGAAGAAAAGAAATAGAGGAGCGATCAAGATGAATAAATATATTTACGCAGACAAATTCTTTCTGAAATCAGCGGTTCATGGCCCTGGTTACTTGGAGGTCAAGGAGGGAAAATTCGGCGCGATCGTCGATGAAGTCCCTGCTGGTGCAGACGTAGAAGATTATTCAGGCAAATGGGTAGCACCGGGTCTTGTGGATACTCATATCCACGGGTTTATGAACCATGATGTGATGGATAATGATGCAGAAGGCATCAAAGCCATGTCAGAAGGTCTTTTGTCTTGTGGTGTGACATCGTTCTTACCGACAACTTTAACATCTAGCAAAGAACGATTGCGGGATGTTGCTGAAACCGTTGGGAAAGTCAAAGACGAAGTTACAGGAGCGAAGATCCAAGGGATCTACTTTGAAGGACCGTTCTTTACTGAAGAACATAAAGGGGCACAAAATCCGATCTATTTTGGTGATCCTGATATTGATACCTTCCATGAATGGCAAGAAGCTTCTGGTGGAATTATCAAGAAAATCGCCTTGGCTCCTGAGCGCGAAGGTGTGAGTGAGTTTGTTTCGCAAGTGACGGAAGAAGGCGTAGTGGTTGCGCTAGGGCATAGTAACGGAACGTTACAAGAAGCGCAAACAGCAGTAGAAGCTGGTGCCAGTGTTTTTGTTCATGCCTTCAACGGAATGCGCGGATTAAACCATCGTGAACCTGGAATGGTCGGTGCTTTACTTTCATTAAAAGAAGTTTTTTCTGAGTTGATTTGTGATGGCCACCATGTGCATCCTCAAGCAGCTGAGATTTTGATGGAAAAAGCTGGTCACGACCATGTGGCCTTGATCACCGACTGTATGATGGCTGGCGGTATGCCAGACGGTGATTACATTTTAGGTGAATTTCCAGTAGTGGTAAAAGATGGCACGGCTCGAATGGAATCAGGCAATCTTGCTGGCAGCATCTTGAAACTAAAAGAAGCCGTGAAAAATGTTGTAGAGTGGGGAATTGCTACTCCTCAAGAAGCGGTCATGATGGCCAGCTTGATCCCAGCGATCAGCTGCAAGATCGACCACGCTTGCGGTATGATCAAACAAGGTCGTCCAGCCGACTTCATTGTTTTGGATCAAGAAATGAATTTAGCAGCCACTTATTTAGATGGTGTTTGCCGTTACCAAGCATAAAATGAAACAATCTGCTTCAAGAAACAAGAAGAGAGCTTCTCTTGATCTGTTTTTTGAGCAGATTTTTTTGTTTTCAGTTATGATGAAAGAAAACGGTATTCTTAGAAGGGGAAGGTGGCAAATTGAAGACGATTTTAGTTACGGGTGCCAACGCTGGCATGGGCTTTGCAACAGCCAAACAATTGGCAGAATTGGGGATGCATGTGATTTTGTATTGCCGTTCTGCCGAACGAGGACAGGCAGCACAGCAACGTTTGAAGGAAGAGACAGGCAATCCAAGCATCGATCTAGTGATCGGTGATTTGGGGTCGTTGGCTAGCGTACGCAAGTCAGCCGCTGAAATCAATGCCCGCTTTGAGAAATTGGATGTACTGATCAATAATGCGGGCATCGTCAATTTAAAAAAAGAGCGAACAGCCGATGGATTTGAACAAATGCTGGGCGTAAACTACGTGGGGCATTTTGAACTGACCCGTCAGTTATTGCCGTTAATAAAACGTGCGGATGCTGGTAGGATCGTTAATGTTGCTTCTGGTGCTTACAAATTTGTAAAGAAAAAGGATCAGCGCTTTTTCGATGTGGCGAATTTTTTGCCTTGGCGGGAATATGGCCGCTCAAAAAAAGCCCTGATTTTATTTACAGATGCGCTTGCGTTTCAACTGCGCAATACGACCGTTACTGCCAATGCATTGCATCCAGGAGCTGTGGCGACGAGCTTAGGGGTCAGCCGACAGACAGGATTTGGTCAATCTGTTTACAAAATGCTCACGCCTTTTTTCAAAACACCTGAGGAAGGGTCTGATACAGCGATATATTTGGCACTAAGCCCCGAGGTGGCTGGCATTAGCGGGCGCTACTTTGTCGATCGGCAGGCAGTGCCGACGGAGATCCTTGATGAGCGGCAGCAAGCGCAAAAACTTTGGGAAGAAACCCAGCGAAGAATTGCCGACCAAGCACAATGATTGGTTTTTGTTCTTTGTCAATCAAATTAGATGGAAGTGTAAAATCGATTCTGGGACAGAATGAGCATCATTTTGTCTCAGATTTTTTAATTTGATAAAATGAGCTGCTTTTTTGCTGTTTCTTTCGCAGGAATAAGTATGATACACTATTAAGCGAGAAAGCGCATGCGGCGCTGGAATTCTTGGAGGAACATAATGAGTTATATCGAAGTTGTGAAAGAAGTGAAGAAATACACAATGGGCGACACGGTCATTGCTGCTAATGATGGTGTTTCGTTTTCCGTAGAAAAAGGAGAGATCGCACTGATCCTTGGTCCTAGTGGCGCTGGTAAGTCCACCGTTTTGAACATATTAGGCGGAATGGATCAATGTGATAGTGGCAAAGTGATCGTTGATGGAACAGATATTGCTGGCTTTGATGCCAAACAATTGACGACCTATCGCCGCAAAGATGTCGGGTTTGTCTTTCAGTTTTATAATTTGGTCCCTAATTTGACAGCCAGAGAAAACGTTGAACTCTCAGCACAAATCGTGCCAGAGGCACTTGATGCAGCTGAGATCTTGACCCAAGTTGGGCTTGGTGATCGCTTGGATCACTTTCCAGCGCAAATGTCTGGTGGCGAGCAGCAGCGAGTCACGATCGCTCGTGCTATTGCGAAGAAGCCCAAATTGCTGCTTTGTGATGAACCAACTGGGGCACTTGACTATGAAACGGGGAAACAGATTCTAGCAATTCTAGAAAAAACGGCTCGCGAGACTGGGACGACCGTTTTGATCATTACACATAACAGCGCATTGGCTCCCATGGCTGATCGTGTGATCCATATCAATGATGCAAAGGTCCGCAAGATGGAAAAAAATACTCATCCGATTCCAATTGCCTCTATTTCTTGGTAAATGCCTATGAAAAAAAAATTATTACGTTCCAGTTTACGTGAAATCAGGCAAGCACCCGGGCGGTTTTTGTCCATATTAGGCATTATCTTTTTAGGGGTCGCTTTTTTTGTGGGGATCAGTGCAACTGGTCCGAATATGGAACAAGCAGCTGAAGATTATTTTGCTCGCCAGAAATTAGCGGACTTTACGATTGCGTCAACATTAGGGTTGTCGACTGCCGATCGGGAAATCATTGAAGAAATGCCTGGTGTCACGTCTGTTGAAGCAGAGCAGATCGCCGATATCAATGCCGAAAATCACCGTGCCGTGATCCGTGTCTTTTCCCTTTCGAAGGAGCGGCAAGTCAATCAATATCAGGTGACTTCTGGTCGATTGCCGCAAAAGTCAGGGGAAATTGCTTTGGATCAAGCGGCACAAAGCAGCGGTGGGTTTGCACTAGATGAAACTTTTGAACTGCCAGAAAGCGGTGAAAACCAGCTAGAAACGCACACTTACACGATCGTTGGCTTTGTCAATAGTCCCGAATTTATTGAGAATTTTCATCGAGGCAATAGTACCGTTGGGAATGGGACGGTCGATTACTTTGCAGTAATTCCAGAAGAAGATTTTAAAGAAACTGCGTATGCTAGATTGTTAGTTCGTTTTGATGAGCTATCGCAAGTGGCTAGCTATTCAGAAGCATATCAGACAAAAAGGGATCAAGTAAGTGATGAAGTAGAAGAACGGTTGGCTCCGCGGGCACAAGGACGGCGGCAAGAGTTGATCGATGAAGCGCAACCAGCCATTGATGAGGCCAAAGAACAGATCCGTGATGGCGAAGAAGCATTGCAGCAAGCGCAAGCGGAACTTGACGACGCAACAGAGAAATTGGCGCAGGCGCATCAGGAGTTGACGGAACAAGAAGCAGCTTTTCAGACAGAGATTCAAACTGCCCAAGAGCAATTGAATGGAGAAGCGCAAAAATTAGCTGAGGGGAAACAGGCATTGATCGAAAATCAACGCCTGCTAGATCAAAATGAACAAGCATTGATTCAGCAAGAAGCCCAAGTACAGTCAGCCCAAGCTCAGTTGGCACCCGTTTTGGCACAAAGACCTGAACTACAAAAGGGCATCCAGCAGGTAGAGGAGCAACTGGCGCTGGCATACCAAGGCATGGATCAAATCAGAAGTGTGGGTCAACTTTCTGCAGAGGAGCAAATGGCCCAGCTGCCTACCGTCTATGCACAAGTAACCGCCGCTCTGGCACAGTTGAACCTGCCGACAGATGTCCTTGGTCCGATTCCTGATCTGGAGGAAATCGATGAAACGATGATTGCTACTATGCTGACGGCAGCTGAAGATACATTGCGTCCACTCATTGCCGAAGGTGAGCAACAACGTGCTCAATTACTTGGGCAAATGGCTGCGATCAATGACCAAGAAGCGCAACTTCAGCAGGCACAACAGCAAGTCAATGCTGGCTGGAACCAAATCAGAGCTGGGCGCCAAGAATTGGCACAAGCGCAAACCCAGATCACCCAAGGAGAGACGCAGCTGAGCGAAGCTCGTGAGACCCTAGCTTCTGAAAAAGCCAAGGGTCAGTCTTTATTAGCTGCTGGTTGGCAAGAATATCGAGAAAACGAAGCAACCCTTCAAGAAAAGCTTGACGAATTCAAAGAAAAAGCACCAAAAGAACGCGAAAAACTTGAAGATGCCAAAAAAGAAGTTGCTGAAAAAGAGCAGGAATTATTGGATCTAAAACCGGCAGTTTATCGTGTCGCGAACCGCGATGCGAATCCTGGTTATTCAGAGTACCAAGACAATGCGGAACGGGTTTCTTCGTTAGCAACGATTTTCCCAGTTATCTTCTTTTTGATTGCAGCGTTAGTCAGTCTAACCACCATGACGCGGATGATCGATGAAAAACGTAGTGAGATCGGTACATTGAAAGCATTAGGCTATCGTAACTGGGAGATTGGACAGAAATTTTTGCTTTATTCCTCTGCAGCAGGCATCACAGGTGCTGTATTGGGTCTAGCAGTCGGCTTTTCCTTTTTTCCAGCAATCATCATTCAAGCTTATGGACCGCTTTACAATCTCACGGAGTATGACACCCCATGGTATTTGCGGCTTTCATTGATTGCTGTGGGAGTCAGTTTGCTTTGCACCATCGGTATCGCACTGCTGGTTTTACGATTTGATTTAAGACAGTCATCGGCTTCATTGTTACGACCAAAGGCACCCAAAACAGGAAAACGAATTCTCTTAGAAAGAATCACCGTTATATGGCGGCACTTAAGTTTTATTCAAAAAGTTACAATGCGAAACCTGTTTCGCTACAAGTCCAGAATGCTCATGACCATCTTAGGGATCGCGGGATGTACCTCCATGATCTTGACTGGATTTGGCCTAAGAGATTCCATCAGCAATATCATTCCTTTACAGTTTGAGAAAATCTGGCAGTATCAGGCGGTGATCACTTTTGATGATGAGGATTCGGAAGCAATGAGTGAAACAAAAGCCGCCGCAGAAGATATTGCTGGTTTTGAAGCAGGGTTATTCTTGCATACGGAAAGTCTGACGTTGGCTCAATCGGGGGTCACGCAGCAAGAAGTAACCGTCACCGTGCCAGAAGATCCTGCGGCTTTATCGAGATTTGTCCACTTGAATGATCGGGTTTCAGGAGAAGCTTACGAGCTAGAAGGAGAGGGCGCCATCATCAATGAAAAGCTTGCTAAGTTGTTTGGATTATCGGTGGGTGATACGATAACGTTGACGAATGAAAGCGGCGAAGCATTTGAACTGAATGTGGCTGCAATCGCAGAAAACTACACAGGGCATTTTGCTTATTTGACCCCAGATGCGTATCAAAAGATCTTTCAGGCCGCCCCTTCTTACAACAGTGAGTTATTGAAATTCAGTCAGCGTTTGACGAAATCGAAGGAAGAAGCGATCGCGGCTGATTTGATGGCACAAGACAATGTCATCAATGTTTCCTTCCTCTCAGCTTCAGCGGATGCCTTAGATGACACGACAGCAACCTTGAACATCGTCATCTGGATCTTGATCTCGTCTGCGGGGGCATTAGCCTTTATCGTGTTGTACAACTTGAACAACATCAATATAGCGGAACGCATTCGCGAGTTGTCGACCATCAAAGTATTGGGCTTTTATGATCGAGAAGTGACCATGTACGTCTTTCGTGAAAATATCTTTCTGACGATCTTCGGCATTGCATTTGGTTTATTATTAGGGGCCCTTCAGCATCAATTTGTCTTACAGACCATCGAAGTCGATATCGCCATGTTTTCACCGACAGTCGAACCAATGAGCTATGTGTATGCCGCTGGATTGACCTGCTTATTTTCAAGCGTGGTAGGGATCGCAATGTATTTAAACTGAAACATGTCGATATGATCGATGCACTGAAAGCCAATGAGTAACAAAAACAGCCTTTTCTCAGAATGATTCTGGAAAAAGGCTGTCTTTATTTTTCTTGTTTTTCTTGTTCGGAAATCTCACCTTGGACTTCTTCTAGCATGGCTTTTAGTTCAAGCTCTTTTTGCCTCAGCACCACCAGATCTTCTTGGATCTCATCCTTTTTCTCTTCCTCAGGTGGTCGAATGACGAAATTGATCGATAGTGCAACTAACGTGCCGATAAAGGTGTCCAATACACGGTCTAAGGCGAAGATGATCGATTCCCCTTGAGGGACACTGGAAGTGATCAAAAGCATCGTCGCAATAGCAGAGATAATGCCAGAATTGTTATTGATGCCATCTGAAAAAACGATGACAAAAATGACTAGCGCTGGCAAGACAAACAATTCGATCAGAAAGTCATTTTGAAAATATTGCTTCGTCAAAAAGTAAAAAATGGCTGTACCGCCGCCGATCGTATTTCCTAATACCCGTGACTTACCAAAAGAGATCGTTGTGGTCAGGTCTTGTCGCAAAGAAAAGACAGCCGACAAGGCAGCAATCAATGGTTGGCCACGATCAAGAAAATGAAAGAGCAGAATACAAAGCATGACAGCGATGGCTGTTTTTATCGTTCGCATACCTAAGCGAAAACGCCCTAGTTTCATGGTCAAATGCCCCCTTTACTTAATCATACCCAAAGCAGTTGAGAAATTCTAGTCTTATTCCTCACAATTTAGTATACTTTTCACAGGAGGTGACAAAAATGAAAATCGGAATGAGGACCGTGAAAACGGCGATTGCTGCTGGTTTATCAATGTTTCTGGCACAACAGATCGGTCTTTTGTATGCGCCAGCCGCAGGGATCATCGCCATTTTAAGCGTCGGCAATACAAAGAAAACGTCACTTTTTACGGGAATCGGGCGTTTGATCTCTTTGGCGATCGCAACGCTCTTAGCTTTTGTCAGCTTCCATTTATTAGGCTTTGGACCGATAGGATTTGTTCTTTTTCTCTTTCTCTTTATCCCAACCGCTGTCTATTTCAATTTGACGGATGGGATCGTCGTCAATTCTGTCTTGGTGACCCATTATATGATGGAACGTTCGTTTGCTTGGCCACTGATTGGGAATGCTTTTTTATTGATGAGTATTGGCATTGGCTTTGCACTTTTGTTCAATTTATATATGCCAGATGGCGAACGAGCATTGAAAGAAAGACAGCAATTAGTGGAAGAAACGTTTAAAAGTCTTTTAAAAGACATGTCGATTGCGTTAACTGAAAAAGAAAAGGCGACGCTTCCCCAGGTCTGCCAAACGCTTTTGGGGGATATCAAGCAAGGCAAACAACAAGCAATGGTGCATAGTGAAAATCAATGGCGAGGAGAAGCCTCCTATTATGAAGAGTACTTTACCATGCGCCAAAGTCAGGCACGCTTACTCTTAGAAATGGTTGACTTATTGCAGTTGTTTTGGGTAGAAGAAGCCTATACAAATGCGTTTCAAGAGTTGCTATCCTTTACTGCCGAGTCCTTTCACGAAAATAACGATGGGAAAGAGATCTTGGCAAAAATTGCTGCGCTTTATGAAGATTATCGACAAAAGCCATTGCCCCAAACAAGAGCAGAGTTTGAAAATCGCGCTCAGCTGTTTCAGTTTCTGCAGACCTTTAAAAGTTTTATTGAAATCAAAACCGACTTTTCTGATCAAATGCAAACAATGGCACGCTAAAAAAAGACTCCTAAAAAGGAGTCTTTTTCATTTTACTGCTGTTCCCAAAAAGCTTGCATTTGATCAAGAACGTCAATGACATCGGTGGTCAAATGGATCGATCCTTCGATCTCGCCATCGATGGATTTGATCATATTGGCAATTTCATAATTAAGGGCTTGACTGCTGTCGCCAGCTTCAATCACTTCATTTGTTCCATCTCGGAAATGGATCACGGCTTTGTCCGCACGAGGGTATTCATCTACGGTAATGTATCCTTCTTCGAAAGCGACGATACCGGTTTTAGGCATTTTCGCTTGAAAAGTCAGCGTGACACTAGCCATTTCATCGGCTGGATTTTGTAGGATCGTGACTGATTGTTCGTCCACGCCTGTAGAGAAGGGCTTCATGCTGCTAAACGTCACTTCTGGTGTATCCGTCATGAAAAAGCGGGCAAATGAAACAGCATACGTACCGATATCCAATAAAGCACCGCCGCCTAAATCTGGATTGAAGAAACGATTGCTTGGGTCTGGATCTTTGTAGCTGCCAAATGGTGCTTGGATCATTTTTAATTTTCCTAAGCGTCCGGCATCGATCTCTTCTTTCAACCGAGCATAAACCGGCATATTGAAAATCGTCATTGCTTCTTCTAAGATTAGGTTTTTTTCTTTGGCTAAGGCTAGTTCTTCCGCTAGCTCATCGGCACTCGTGGTGATGGCTTTTTCGCAGAGGACATGTTTTCCTGCCATCAGAGCTTTCATAATAAATTCATGATGAAGATCATTAGGTACTGCAATATAAACAATATCGATTTGCGGATCTTCTAACATGGCATCTGTGCTTTCATAGGCATGGGGAATAGAGTGTTTCTCAGCAAATGCTTGGACTTTAGGGAAACTCCGGGCACTGACCCCATATAGTTCACTTGCTTCATTAGAAAAGCCAGCAGCAAATTGCGTTGCGATATCTCCGAGGCCAATCATTCCCCAACGGTATTTTTTCATCATTGATCATCTCCTTCGTATTTAGTATAACAAAAGAAATCAATTCTTTAAAATAATCAAAAACAATCGCAAAAAGTTTCCATTACGGCTGACTTTCAGTAAAATATAGAAGAGGAGGGATAACATATGCATAATGTATCAATTGCAATTATTTTAAATACCATCATCGAGCAATACGCATCAGAAAAACAGTTTTATGAAACACAATTAGGCATCACCGAGGAGCAATGGGAGGCATGGAAAAATGGCACAATGAGTCTGTCACCTGCTGAAAATCAGAAAGTGAAGCTGCTGTTTTCAGATTATGAATGGATGTTGATCCAAAAAATCATTCGGCAAACCGTCATTTATCCAGAAAAACGCAATCAAGCGGTCGTCGAGTTCAAAAAAATGAAGACCCAAATCGCCAGAACGTGGTTAGCAAGCGATTTAGCGAAAGTCGAATTGTTAACAGAATCTGAAGAAACAGCCCAATACCTTGATTTGAGAGTCAGTATTACGTATGATGAGTGGGGTTATGATGATATACTAAACTTCCGATTGCCCGCTTTTGTTCAGCAGCAAATTCGCAATGAAAAAATCGAACTGTTGGAGTGGGTCAAAGAAAATCTGGAAGAAACTTACAACTAAAGGTAGGATATTTTTTGAAAAAGTATTATGGAATGGCTGCGGCGGCGGCCTTCTTGTTTCTGGTTCTTTTAACCATTCAAGTGAACCGAGTGACCGCAGTCACCCCAACAAAGAGTGCAAGTATCGCTCGTTCAACAGATCAAGCAACAACGAGTGAAACAACAGAAACAAATGAAAAAGAGCCAAATGGGAACACGCAAGAGTCACAAGAACAAGCAAGTGCTAGTGATGAAGTGAACGAAGAGGATTTTCCAACTGTCTCATTGGATGATTGGTCATTGGTTTTGGTAGGCCCAAACAATAAAATCAAAAGCGAAATTGCCCAAAAAGATTTAGGGAAATTGTCGAATGGCTATCTCGTCGATCAACGCATCGTTTCAGCTTATGAAAAGCTGGCAGATGCCGCAAAAGCTGCAGGACATCCTTTGGTGATGGTCTCTGCCTACCGTTCAGTCGCGTATCAAGAGGAGATATTCAATGCCAATGTCAACACCCTGATGAGTCAAGGTCATACAAAAGAAGAAGCAATTCGGATCACGAAACTGACCTTTACTGAGCCTGGCTATAGCGAACACCATACTGGGCTTGCTGTTGATGTTGTGGATCAGGATTGGTATCAAAATCATACAGGAGAACTGCTCAATGAGGGGTTCGGTGATACTGAGGGTGGAAAATGGCTACAAGCTCATGCAAGGGAGTATGGGTTTATCATCCGTTACCCGAAAGGAAAACATGCTATTACGCAAATCGATTATGAGCCTTGGCATCTACGATATGTAGGGGTCGAAGTGGCAACCTACATGGAGGAGCAGGAGTTGACCTTTGAAGAGTTTCTGGAAGAAGCAAAAGAACACATCGCTCGAAAAGAAGCAGAACTGTCCTCTCACGAATGGGAAGATCCTTTGGCAGAGGACTGGATCTATGAGGGGTCTCTTGCTAAAAGTCAGGAAAGCAGTGAGCTTACACAAGATGAGTTGTTGCTGAATGGAGGCAATTTGTTTTCTGAAAATGTGTTTAGTCAGACAAAGGAAGTGAAAAAATGAGCGCAAGACGAAAAAAACAGAAGACTCGTTTCCCATTAGTCTTTCTAGGGTTATTCTTGATTGGGATTGCTTTTATTTTTTCCTTGAATAGTTTGGCAGACCCCCTTCCAAAAGAGGAAGAAACAAACACGGAAGCCATCTCCCATGAAGAATTTATTGATCGCATCGCTCCTTACGCACAAGAACTGCAAAAGGGCTACGGGATTTTACCAAGTATCATTATTGGACAGGCAATCCTTGAATCAGATTGGGGTCAAAGTTCTCTAGCCAGTGAATACAATAATTTATTTGGAATTAAGTCGTTTGGCCATTCAAAAAAGGTGACATTAGATACCCAAGAGTTTTATAATGGAGAATGGGTCACGATTCAAGGAGATTTTCGTGTCTATGATACTTGGGAAGAATCAATGGATGATCATACGATGTTGTTTGTAAATGGTGTGGATTGGAATCCTGCACTTTATGTAAATGTTTTGACAGCAAACGACTACCGCAGTGCCGCACAAGCATTACAAGATGCAGGGTATGCAACGGATCCGGATTATGCCAGCAAAATCATTCAAGTAATTGAAACCTACCAATTGAATCGATTTGATCAATAAGAAAAGAGAGTTGGCTGCTTATGGAAGAAAAATATATGCCAAAAATCACCACCGATTTGCGTAAAGATATCGTGAAAGTGCCTAAAGTTATTCGAGAGGCTAGCGGTATTCAAATATTTGGAAAACAAATCCGCTCCATTATTTTCACAACGGATATTGCGATCATCCGTAATACAAATGCGGATGCTGTGATTGCGGTCTATCCCTTTACACCACACCCAGCAATTACGAAAGCAATCATCGAAGCAGCGGACATTCCAGTGTTTTCTGGTGTCGGCGGGGGCTTGACCCAAGGATTTCGCTCGTCTTATATGAGCATGTTTGCTGAAGCCCAAGGGTCGATCGGGGTCGTCTTAAACGGACCAACGCCACTGAAAACTGTGGAGCAGGTCTGTAAAGTTGTAGATATTCCCGTTATCAGTACCGTAACGAGTAAGTATACCGAAATTGATGCCAAGCTTGAAGCTGGTGTGAAAGTCATCAATATCAGTGCTGGCAAGGACACAGCAGATACCGTGGCTTTTTTCCGTAAAAAATATCCGAAGCTGCCGATCATCGCAACCGGTGGACCAACCGATGAAAGCATCTTAGAAACGATTGAAGCAGGCGCTAATGCCATCACCTACACGCCGCCGTCCAATGGGGAGCTTTTCAGTAAAAAGATGGAGCACTATCGCGATATGGAGAAGCCAGAGTAGGAAATGATCCACAAATGAGAATATTTTTATTTATAAAGGGCATTCCATGCTTGTGTTTTTAATCAAAGACAGGCATAATCGAATCTATCATTTAAAAATTACTTGTATATCGTCGAAATATGGTCGACAGTCTCTACCCGATACCGTAAATATCGGACTATAAGTAAAAATTGTGCCTGTTAGACACTTTTTTTGCTTTGGCAAAAAGAGTGTCTTTTTTTTCAGGATGGAATAGAAAGGAACGAGGAGAGCTAGGATGGAAAAATTAGTTGAGCGTATCAAAACACATGGAAATGTGCTGGGCGAAGGGGTTCTTAAAGTGGACCAATTTTTGACCCACCAAGTGGATTATGAGTTGATGAAAGAAATCGGTGCAGTCTTCGCGGAACGGTTTCAAGGAAGCGGCATCACAAAAGTAGTGACCATCGAAGCTTCAGGGATCGCACCAGCCCTTTATACTGCAGAACAGTTACAAGTACCAATGATCTTTGCCCGTAAAGCAAAGAGTTTGACAATGGATGAAGAGCTGCTGACTGCATCTGTCTATTCCTTTACCAAGCAAGTGACCAGCCAAGTATCGATTTCCAAGAAATTTTTGTCTTCAGAGGATACAGTCTTGATTATTGATGATTTTTTAGCAAACGGACAAGCAGCAAAAGGGTTGATCGAACTGTGTCAACAAGCAGGAGCCAACGTCGTCGGTATCGGTATCGTGATTGAAAAATCATTCCAAAGTGGTCGACAATTACTTGAAGAAATGGGGATTCCTGTTGTTTCACTAGCACGGATCGCCTCATTGTCTGAGGGACAAGTCAGCTTTTTAGAAGGAGATGCCTAATGAAAGAAACGAATAGCCGTTCAGCAGTTTTAGGCTTGCAACATTTGCTAGCGATGTATGCAGGAGCTGTTGCCGTTCCTTTGCTGATTGGAACAGGTCTGGGCTTCAATGAAGCTCAGATGACGTATTTGATCTCGATCGATATTTTCATGTGCGGAATCGCTACGCTTTTGCAATTAGTTGTTACCCGCTTTTTCGGGATCGGCCTACCAGTCGTTTTAGGCTGTGCCATCCAAGCTGTCTCCCCATTGATTTTGATTGGCACCAAATCAGGGATCAGTGCGATTTACGGAGCGATCATTGCCGCTGGGATTTTCATTGTTCTGATCGCTGGCATTTTTTCGAAAATCAAAGTCTTGTTTCCCCCATTGGTGACAGGAACCGTGATTACCGTCATCGGCTTGACCTTGATTCCAGTCGCCATCACTAAAATCGGTGGGGGCGATGCTGCAGCTGCTAACTTTGGTGATCCAACGAATTTATTGTTAGGCTTTGTGACGATTGCTCTGATCATTGGGGTGCAGGTCTTTGGGAAAGGCTTTATTCGCTCGATTGCCGTTTTGATCGGTTTGATCGGTGGGACCATTTTAGCAGCGCTCTTAGGATTAGTGGATCTTTCTGCCATCGCCCATGCACCTGTGTTTCATTTGCCTCAGCCTTTTTATTTTGGCTTACCAACCTTTGATCTGTGGTCGATCGTTTTGATGATCATTATTTCCATCGTGAGTCTGGTAGAGTCCACTGGTGTTTATTTTGCGCTGGGAGATATTACTGAAAAACCGATTACAGGCAATGACTTAAAGCGCGGCTATCGTGCGGAAGGCTTGGCGGTGATCCTTGGGGGGATCTTCAATACATTTCCTTATACTGGATTTTCACAAAATGTAGGTTTGGTTCAACTTTCAGGTATTAAGACGCGACGCCCGATTTTCTTTTCAGCTATCTTTTTGATCGTATTAGGGCTGTTTCCAAAAGTCGGTGCCATTGCGCAAATCATTCCAGAAGCAGTACTGGGAGGCGGCATGTTAGTGATGTTTGGCATGGTCGCTGTTCAAGGGATGCGAATGCTGAGCAAAGTTGATTTTATGAATGACAAGAATTTGTTAGTGATTGCGGTATCGATCGGTTTTGGTTTAGGGTTCAATATGATGCCAACCTTATTCAGTCAGATGCCTGAAACCGTCCAAATGTTTACAGGCAATGGGATCGTCATGAGTAGTTTGACAGCCATTGTTTTGAATCTGTTCTTCAATGGATTGCCGAAAGAAACAGACGAAGTGACGGAATTGAGCTTGCAACAGTAAGTTGATTTGATCCAGACGAGGATTCGTCTGGATTTTTTGTATTGTTCCTTTATTTGTCTTTTTCCTATCAAACAGAAAGACTGAATAGTTTTCTTAGCCATAAAAACGAACGATACAAAGTTAAACTAGAAAATAGTTCGAAAATATTTTGACATTGCTCCGGCAACTCGTTACTATTTAAAGGTGAAAGTGATTGTTAGTCATAACGTGTTATGTAAGGAGCGTTGGGTCGCAGCGACAAACTGCTGCTAACAAACTAATTTCGTGAGAAAATACTTCTGAGCTTGTTTCAGAAGAAACTAGTAAAAAATCGTTGGAGGGAAAATCAAATGAAACCAGCAGTTGCAGTGATTATGGGGAGCAAGTCAGATTGGGAAACAATGAAGGAGTGCTGCTTGATTTTAGATGAATTAGCGATACCTTATCAGAAAAAAGTCGTTTCGGCACATCGTACACCAGATTTGATGTTCGAATTTGCCGAAACTGCTCGTGCAGAAGGAATCAAAGTCATTGTCGCAGGAGCAGGAGGAGCAGCTCATTTGCCAGGAATGGTCGCAGCGAAAACAACGTTGCCCGTCATTGGTGTGCCTGTACAATCTCGCGCATTAAACGGGTTGGATTCCCTACTATCGATCGTGCAGATGCCAGCTGGGGTACCAGTGGCAACAACAGCGATCGGAAAAGCTGGCGCAACTAACGCAGGACTACTTGCAGCGCAGATGCTTTCCATGTATGATTTAGAGATAGCGGAGAAATTAAACGCGCGAAGAAATACATTAAAAGAAATTGTATTGGAAAGTAGTGATCAACTTGATTAAACCTTTAATGCCCAACGCAACGATCGGAATCGTTGGCGGAGGACAGCTAGGTCGTATGATGGCAATGAGTGCCAAAGAAATGGGCTTTCGGGTTGGCGTCTTAGACCCTACTGCCAATTGTCCAACAGCCCAAGTCGCTGATTGGCATATTGTTGCTGCCTACGATGATGTGTTTGCTTTAGAAGAAATGGCTCGACGTGCCGACGTGATTACCTATGAATTCGAAAATGTCAGTGTCGAGGCATTGAATTCCATTTTGCCTTATTCCCATATCCCTCAAGGGACTGACCTGTTAGCAATCACTCAAGACCGTTTATTAGAAAAGTCATTTCTAGAGGCTAACAATATCGTGATTGCACCTTATGCCACGATCATCAGTCCAACGGATATCCAAGATGCCATCGACAGTATCGGTTATCCCTGTGTGTTAAAAACGACTAGAGGCGGTTATGACGGAAAAGGGCAGCACGTGTTATACAGTACCGCGGACTTAGCGCCTTCGATGAACTTACTGCGTGAAGGGACGTGCGAATTAGAAGCGTGGATTCCTTTTGAAAAAGAATTGTCGATTTTAGTTGCTGGTAATGGAGAAACCTTTACCACTTTCCCAGTGGTAGAAAACATCCACCGCAACAATATTTTGCATCAAACGATCGCTCCTGCGCGCATTGATCCAGAAGTTGCCGAAGAAGCCAAACGGATCGCTCATATTATTGCGAAGGCCTTGGATCTGCAAGGCGTTTTAGCCATCGAAATGTTCTTGACTAAAAGTGGCGGCTTGTATGTCAATGAGTTGGCACCGCGACCACATAATTCTGGTCACTATTCGATCGAAGCTTGTTCCATGAGTCAGTTTGATGCCCATATCCGGGGGATCTGTGGCTGGCCATTACCAGAAGTGTCATTGCTTTCACCAGCAGTCATGGTCAATGTCTTAGGCGATGAATTGACAGAAACGTATGAGCTGATTGCCACAAAACCTGCTTGGCAATTCCATTACTATGGCAAAGAAGAAGCGAAAACCGGGCGTAAAATGGGTCATATCACTGTTTTGACGGAAGATATCGCAGAGACCACTGAAGAAATCTATCAAACCAATATTTGGGATTAAAGGAGATAATAACATGTTAGAGCGTTACACAAGACCAGAAATGGGTGCTATTTGGACCGATCAAAACCGTTACCAAGCGTGGTTAGAAGTAGAAATATTGGCGGATGAAGCTTGGGCGGAACTAGGGGAGATACCGAAAGAGGATGTTGCTTTGATTCGTGAAAAAGCAACCTTCGATATCGACCGTATCTTAGAGATCGAAGCGCAAACGCGACATGATGTGGTTGCTTTTACCCGAGCAGTCTCTGAATCTTTAGGTGATGAAAGTAAATGGGTCCACTACGGCTTGACGTCGACGGATGTTGTTGATACTGCGTATGGCTACTTGATGAAGCAAGCCAACGACTTGATTCGGGAAGATTTAAATCGTTTTGTGACGATCATTGGTGAAAAAGCCAAAGAATACAAACATACCGTAATGATGGGACGTACCCATGGTGTACATGCGGAACCAACGACCTTTGGCTTGAAATTAGCCTTATGGTATGCGGAAATGAAACGCAATGTCGAGCGTTTTGAGCGGGCAGCAAAAGGGGTCGAAGCAGGAAAGATCAGCGGAGCAGTTGGAACCTTTGCAAATATTCCACCGTTTGTCGAAGAGTATGTCTGTGAAAAATTAGGGATTCGTGCGCAAGATATTTCCACACAAGTACTACCTCGTGACTTGCATGCAGAGTATTTCTCTGCAATGGCGTTGATCGCAACTAGCATTGAGAAATTTGCAACCGAAATCCGGGGCTTACAAAAATCAGAAACCCGAGAAGTTGAAGAATTCTTCGCCAAAGGACAAAAAGGTTCTTCTGCCATGCCCCATAAGCGTAACCCAATCGGTTCTGAAAATATGGCGGGACTTGCACGAGTCGTTCGCGGCCATATGGTGACAGCTTATGAAAATGTCTCACTGTGGCATGAACGGGATATCTCACATTCATCGGCAGAACGGATCATTATTCCGGATACGACGATTTTGATCGATTATATGCTGAATCGCTTTGGCAATATCGTCAAAAATCTGACAGTTTTCCCAGAGAATATGAAGCGCAATATGAATGCGACCTTTGGATTGATCTACAGCCAACGAGTAATGTTGAAATTGATCGATCACGGAATGACAAGAGAGCAAGCCTATGACTTGGTTCAGCCAAAAACAGCGCAAGCTTGGGATGAGCAAACGGATTTCCGTCCACTATTAGAAGCTGATCCAGCCATTA
Source organism: Enterococcus sp. R12 (assembly GCF_058135755.1). Classification (NCBI taxonomy): domain Bacteria; kingdom Bacillati; phylum Bacillota; class Bacilli; order Lactobacillales; family Enterococcaceae; genus Enterococcus; species Enterococcus sp. R12. The sequence goes on along the minus strand of NZ_CM176874.1, from coordinate 2,088,088 downwards.
CAGATGTGTTGACCAAAGCAGACTTAGACGATGCGTTTGATTACAACCATCATTTAAAACAAGTCGACACGATCTTTGAACGTGTCGGTTTAGCCGAATAAGAAAAAAGCCGCAACCTTCAGATCCTTATCTGAAGGTTGCGGCTTTTTTTTAATAATGTTCAGCTAAGTAGGTCAATAGTTCAGGTGCTAAACCAGTTGCTGATTGGTTTTCCTGGCGATCTTCTAGCATGGAGACCATCAGAAATCCTTGGTCTTGCGAATCAAAGGCAAATAAGAAACTGTTTTCCTGGCCTTTTTCATCTTGCTTTTCTTTGATTTCAGCTGTTCCTGTCTTAGCAGCCAATGGAATGTTTAATGCTGCCAAGGAATGTGCAGTTCCGTTTGGATCGGAAACAACGGCGGTCAAATCTTGATTGATTTGATCGATCGTTTCTGCTTTAAAGACTTCTTTGTCTTTTTGCTCTGCCTCTTTCACTAAACGGGGATAGACCAGCTTCCCTTGATTGGCAAAGACGGAGTAGATCGCCGCTTGCTGGATTGGATTCAATAACAATTCTCCTTGGCCATAGCCGGTATCTGCCAGTAAAATGTCCGAATTGAAGGAGTCTTCATTTGAAATTTGAGCAGGATTCATCGCGATCGGTAAATCCAATGTTTCACCAAAAATCAACTTCGACAAGCCGTCACGAAAGGCATCTTCGCCCATAGATAAAGTTTGTTGCGCCATATAAATGTTATCAGAGTATACCAGTGCATCCTTGAGATTCACAGAAGCTACATCAGTAACTCTCGTCACAAAGTAGTCACCCCACGAGCTATCTTTTTGCCATTTCAAACCATCGATCGCGATACTCTGCGTAGGATCGATCGTGCCATTTTCCAAGCCGATCGCAGCAGTGATGGCCTTAAAGGTCGAACCAGGTGCATAGGCCGTAGCAAAGCGGCTGATGAAAGGCAGGTCTTCATTTTGTTCATACGCATCATAATCTTCTTGTGAGATCCCTTGGGTCATTTTATTGGGATCATAACTTGGCGAGCTGGCAAGTACCAGCAGATCGCCAGTTTTGGGTTCGGTAACGACCGTTGCTCCTGCTTGGTTTTGTAAGGAGTCAAACGCCGTCTTTTGGGCTTGGGCATCAATAGTCAATTGGATATCCTTGCCATCTGCGCGTTCTTTTTCTAACAGGACGGCTTTCTCAGCACCATCTTCATCTGTGATGGCGATTTTTCCGCCGTTTTCTCCTCGCAACTCTTTATCGAAGGCAGCTTCCAGACCACTACGACCAATTTGTCCGTTGCTTGCTAGTGTTTCATCTTTTTCGATATCTTCCGCTGTTACATTTCCTAAGTAACCAATCAGTTGGGCGGCAGCTTCCCCAAGTGGGTAAGTGCGTCCAGTCGTTTCTTTTAAACTTGTTCCAGTTGGCATCTCATCCGTTGGTTCGATGATCTTCAAGGGGACGAACAACTCATCTTGAACCCAAGATTGCCCCAACGCTTGATTGATGGCTTCTTCTGTCAGGTCGAAACGTTCCGCGATCGCTTTGATATTGGCGTTTTTTTCGTCTCCCGTGCCCAGTTGCCCCGGAACGACGCCTAACTGATAAAGCGTGTCATTTTCTGCTAGTGGTTCGTTGTTTCGGTCGAGAATCTCACCGCGAGTGGCATTATCTACGGAAATACTGACTTTGTCTTGTCCCTCCATTCCTGGAAAGATCAACTGAGGGGACCAATCGATCTTGGCTTCGTTATCAGCTACAGTGATCGTGCCACTATAAGAAAGCTCGGTTAATTCACCTAACGAGGTGGTCAAGGAACCGTTGTATTGGAAATTGAATTGATCGGAATCCTTGTCATTAGGAGTTACCTCAATCCCAGATGCTTTAAATGATTCGGCACCGATACCAGTGAAGATCGCTTCGTATTTTGCAGAGACTTCGTCTGCGGTAAAGCCGGTTGATGCTAAACTGTCTTCAGACACGAAGGCAGGCAAGTCACTGTACTTCTGATCGGCCAAAGCGTCGATAAAGGAAGTGAGAGCTTTTTTAGCAGCGGCTTCTTCTTGCCGATCCTGATAGACGGTATAACCATAATAGCCGCCGCCTAGTACCAATAAGGCGGCAGGAAGTGCCAACCAGACGAAGCGCTTGGGCTTTTTCGCTGGCTTTTCGTTGCGAGAGCGCCGATTTTCTGACATATTATTGTTCCTCCTTCAAAGCCGTCATACGGGCATGATAAAGCGGCAACAGTGTTTGATAAACTGCTAAAATATCCGCCATCTCAACGTCTTCGATCATTTCTTTCGGAAAAATCTTTCCAATTTGAAGCTCACTTTTTTTGACTTTCTTCAATCGTTCCAGATAGGTTGGCCACATGGCGATAGGGTAGTGGTCGTATTTTGTGTGATCAGGAGAAAGTGTAAAGTCAGCTGGTAATTGATCGAATAATTCTTTTTGGGCCAACCAGGATTCAGCGATCGTTGCCTGATTTTTCGGTTGATCGATCACGCTGAGCCAAACAAAGACATACGCTTGATTGATCCCAATTTGAAAGTGGGCATCCATTTTATAGCCTCGTTTGTTCGGACCGATCCCTGCCCAGGTTTCGGCAGGAGGGTAGACGGTTCTGCGTCGGTGCTGAGCAATATGCAAATAAAAAGGCTCTTGGCAGCTTTCTTCAATTAATGGGATCGCTGTCTCACCGATCGTTTGAAAAATCGGCTGAATCTCGGCACGGATTTTTTCCATTCGTTCGTCTAATGTTTCTAAAGAAAAAGCATCAAATGATTGTTTCGTAAATAGCATAATCGTATCCTTTCTGTTGTCTGAAAATAGTATAACAAAAAAAGCCCGATAAATTACGGGCTTTTGTTTATTTTACCTTTTTTTATCGAAGGATACTCAGTCAATTTGCCGCTGGACTCAATTTAAACGTTGGTGTCTGGCTTTGTTCCTTCAAAAGATGCAAAAGATCATCCAAGAAAGAAAAGTCCATTTCTTCTAAATTAAAATAAATCCGAAAAGAATACGTATGTTTAAATAAGCTTTGGCGATGGATTTGATGAATGATCAATTCGTCATTGCGCTCATTTTGAAATTGTAGAACACGCTTTTGTTCTTCGGCATAATGAGGGCGCGCCCCTTTTTTGAAGGGACTGAATAAATAGAAACTTGTTTGTTGGTTGATGGAAAGGATTTGCTGCACGGCCAATAATTCGTTATGGAGCTGTTGTTTTTCTTTGTCTGATAAATGAGCTAAAAAAAGTTCAGCACGATTCTTTAGCGACCACATATAGTACTCCTCCTTGAATGTAGCTACAATACGACCTAAATATAGCATGAAAAAAGAATATTGTAAACGCTTTATAAATCCTTCACTGCTTCTAAAGAGGAATCTGCTTTCAACCAACTAGGTAAAAAGCGAACATTCGTGTTTATTAATATGTAAATGTACAGATAATCGTTGACCCGCTTTTTCTGCGTTGTTAGAATAATAAGCAAATAAAGATGTGTGTCATCGCTATGTGAAAAATATTACTTAACTGAGGTGGATTATGGAATCAGAAGTGCTTCTTTATGAAGGAAAAGCCAAAAAATTGTTTAAAACCAACGAAGAGGATGTATTGAGAGTCGTTTATTTGGATCAAGCTACTGCATTGAATGGTCAAAAGAAAGATGCCGTTGTAGGAAAGGGTGCCTTGAACAATCAGATCACTGCGCACCTTTTTCAGCGGCTAGCCGACAAAAACGTCCCAAGTCACTTTCTTCAATTAGTGTCTAAACACGAACAATTAATTCGAGCTGTCACCATGATTCCTTTAGAAGTCGTTGTTCGCAACACGGCTGCTGGTAGTTTTTCAAAGCGCTTGGGCATCGAAGAAGGAACCAAACTGCCAAAGCCGATCGTAGAGTTTTACTACAAAGAAGATCGCTTGGATGATCCGTTTATCAATGATGATCATGTGTTTTATCTAGGGCTTGCCTCAGAAGAGGAGCTGGACCAGATCAAAACATTGGCGCTGCAAGTCAACGCTGCGTTACTGGAAATCTTTGCGAACATCAACATTCGCTTGATCGATTTTAAAATCGAGATCGGCAAAACCAAAAAGGGCGAGTTGCTTCTGGCTGATGAGATTTCACCAGATACTTGTCGTTTATGGGATATGGGGACAAATGAGCATCTTGATAAAGATGTTTATCGACGTGATTTAGGGGACATCGTTCCTGTTTATGAAGAAGTCTTAAATCGTTTAGAAAAGGAGAATTCAGCATGTATTTAGTCAAAGTTTATGTAACCTATAAGGAATCTGTTTTAGACCCTCAAGGAGAAGCTGTGAAAGGAGCCGTTCATCGCTTGGGGTATCAAGATGTCAGTGATATTCGGATCGGGAAATACTTTGAAATCAAAGTGACACCTTCAAACAATCAAACACAAGCAACTGTAGCAGAAGAAATCGAAGCGATCTGCGACAAGCTTTTGGCAAACGTCAATATGGAAACCTACCGTTATGAAATGGTTCAAATGGAGGAAGCGGCCCTATGAAATTTGCAGTGATCGTTTTTCCTGGATCAAATTGTGATGTTGATTTGATGTGGGCAATCAAAGATATCATGGGGGCAGAAGCAGAATATGTGCGCCATGATGCAGACAGCTTAGCTGGTTTTGACGGTGTTTTGCTTCCAGGAGGATTTTCTTATGGTGATTACTTAAGATGTGGAGCGATCGCCCGTTTTTCAACGATCATGTCAGAGGTCATTCGTCTGGCAAATGAAGGCAAACCTGTCTTTGGTACCTGCAATGGGTTTCAAATTTTAACGGAAGCGGGCTTGTTACCAGGGGTTTTACAAAGAAATGAATCACTCCATTTTATTTGCAAACCGGTCCGTCTGAAAGTGAATAATCAAACAGCTTTTACTTCTGAATATGAAACGGATCAAATCATTACGCTTCCTGTCGCTCATGGTGAGGGCAATTATTATTGTGATGAAACGACTTATCAGGAATTGGTTGCCAACAATCAAATCGTTTTCCGTTATGAAGATAACGTCAACGGTAGCCTACACAACATCGCTGGTATCTGTAATAAAGCAGGCAATGTTCTAGGCATGATGCCTCATCCAGAACGAGCGATGGAAAGCTTATTAGGCTCAGAAGATGGCAAGAAGTTTTTTGCTTCATTATTGAAAAATTTTGGGAAGGTGCCGGTAAATGGATAAAATGATCGTAAAAGAACCTACACCACAAGAAATCAAAGACACGAAATTATACGAGCAATGGGGATTGACCCAAGAAGAATATCGGATGATCTCAGAAGATATTTTGGGACGTTTACCGAACTATACCGAAACTGGACTCTTTTCAGTGATGTGGAGTGAACATTGTTCTTACAAAAATTCCAAACCTGTTTTGCGGAAATTCCCGACAGAAGGGCCGCAAGTACTGCAAGGACCTGGCGAAGGTGCGGGTATCGTGGATATCGGCGATGATCTAGCCGTCGTTTTTAAAGCGGAAAGCCATAATCATCCTTCTGCGGTGGAACCTTATGAAGGAGCAGCAACTGGTGTTGGTGGGATCATCCGCGACATCTTCAGTATGGGTGCAAGACCGATTGCTGTTTTAGACTCCTTACGATTTGGTGAGTTAGATAATCCAAGAACGAAATATCTTTTGGAAGAAGTCGTTGCTGGGATCAGTGGCTATGGCAACTGTATTGGGATTCCGACCGTCGGTGGTGAAGTGGCATTTGATCCTTGTTATGAAGGCAATCCATTAGTCAATGCGATGTGTGTAGGGATTATTGCCCACAAGGATATTCAAAAAGGGCAGGCTAAAGGTGTTGGAAACACCATCATGTATGTCGGCGCAAAAACAGGACGCGACGGGATACATGGGGCGACTTTTGCATCGGAAGAATTTGTCGAAGGAGAAGAACAACAACGTTCCGCCGTACAAGTCGGTGATCCTTTTATGGAAAAACTTTTGTTGGAAGCTTGTTTGGAATTGATCGTGGATCATTCGGACATTTTAGTCGGAATTCAAGATATGGGTGCTGCTGGATTGGTTTCTTCTAGTGCCGAGATGGCATCAAAAGCCGGATCAGGGTTGCGCTTAACGTTAGATGATGTTCCACAACGAGAAACCAATATGACGCCTTATGAAATGATGTTGTCAGAATCCCAAGAGCGGATGCTGATCTGTGTCAAAAAAGGGCATGAAGCTGAAGTGGAAGCACTCTTTAAGAAATACGATCTAGAAGCCGTCGTGATCGGTGAAGTAACAGATGATGGCAACTATCGTTTGTTCCATCATGGACAGGAAGTCGCTAATTTACCAGTAGATGCTTTAGCTGAAGATGCGCCGACTTACTACAAAGAAATGGCAGAACCGAAACGGATCAAAGTGTTTAAGGAAACACCAGACTTTGTTCCAGTGATTCATTCAGCAACGTCTGTATTTGCCGATCTACTGCAGCAGCCGACGATCGCTTCAAAACGCTCGATTTTTGAAACCTACGATTCGCAAGTTCGTACCAATACCGTGGTAGGACCCGGCAGTGATGCCGCTGTTTTACGAATCAAGGGAACCAATAAAGCCTTGGCGATGACGACTGACTGTAATGCTCGTTACCTGTACTTAGATCCAGAAGTCGGCGGACAGATCGCAGTTGCAGAAGCTGCTCGAAATATCGTCGCTTCAGGTGGGTGTCCATTGGCGATCACTGACTGCCTTAACTTCGGCTCGCCAGATAAACCAGAAGGATTCTGGGAGTTATCCACGGCTGCTGACGGGATCTCAGAAGCTTGTCGTGTGCTAGAGACACCAGTCATTTCTGGGAACGTCTCGTTATACAACGAAACGGACGGACAATCGGTCTATCCAACGCCGGTAATTGGGATGGTCGGATTGATCGAAGAGCTGGCGCATATCACGACGCAGCATTTCCAAGCAGCAGGGGATCTGATCTATGTCCTAGGGGAAACCCATGCTGACTTCAATGGATCTGAATTGCAAAAACTGCAGACAGGAAAGATCGCTGGGCGTTTAATGTCCTTTGACCTTGAAACAGAAAAAATGAACCAACAATTGGTTACCGCAGCGATCCAAGCAGGTCTTGTTCAAAGTGCCCACGACTGTGCCGAAGGTGGTTTAGCGATCGCTTTAGCCGAATCCGCTTTTGACAAGGGCTTTGGTCTAAATGTGACCGTGTCATTGCCAGCAGCACAATTGTTTTCAGAAACCCAATCCCGTTTTGTGCTTTCAGTCGCACCTGATAAGCAAGCAGCTTTTGAAGCACTGGTAGGCGCTGCTGCAACAGCGATCGGGGAAGTGACTGCTAATGGCCAGATTCGCATGCAAGCACAAGATGATACGATCGAGATGCCCCTTACTGAGGCGAAATTGAAATGGGAGGAAGCCATTCCATGTTTAATGAAGTAAAGAGCCTCAACGAGGAATGTGGGGTTTTTGGTGTTTGGGGTCATCCAGATGCCGCTCGTGTCACCTACTTCGGACTACACAGTTTGCAACATCGCGGCCAAGAAGGTGCTGGGATTGTCACGAATGATGCGGGAAAACTCAATGGTCACCGTGATTTAGGGTTGCTAGCGGAAGTGTTTTCGGATGAACGTGTCCTCCAGCGTCTGACAGGAGATGCTGCCATTGGTCACGTTCGCTACGCAACTGCTGGTAATGGTAGCGTTGATAATATTCAACCATTTTTATTCAAATTTTTTGATCAGCAGATTGGCTTAGCTCATAACGGCAACTTGACGAATGCGAAAAGTCTACGGAAATCCTTAGAAAAGGCTGGTGCGATTTTCCACTCGAATTCCGATACAGAGATTCTCATGCACTTGATCCGTCGCAGCGAAGAACCGCTTTTTATGGATCGGGTCAAGGAGGCATTAAATCAAGTTAAAGGTGGATTTGCGTACCTTTTACTGACCGAAAATGCCATGATCGCAGCACTAGACCCCAATGGCTTTCGGCCATTGTCAATCGGGAAAATGGTCAATGGTGCTTATGTGGTGGCTTCAGAAACCTGTGCGTTGGAAGTCATCGGTGCGGAATTTATTCGTGATGTCCGACCAGGCGAAGTCGTGATCATTGATGATGCAGGCATTCAAATTGAACAGTATACCCAAGAAGTACAACCTGCGATATGTTCGATGGAGTTTATCTATTTTGCCCGTCCTGATTCCAACATCGCTGGGGTCAACGTCCATCGTGCCCGTAAAAATATGGGCCGTCGCTTAGCACAAGAGGCGCCGATCGAAGCGGATATGGTCATTGGTGTACCGAATTCATCCTTATCTGCTGCCAGCGGGTACGCAGAAGCATCAGGTATTCCCTATGAATTAGGCTTAGTAAAAAATCAATACATCGCACGAACGTTTATTCAACCGACGCAGGAGTTAAGGGAACAAGGGGTACGGATGAAGCTCTCAGCTGTTCGTGGCGTAGTCGAAGGCAAACGAGTGATTCTAGTCGACGATTCGATCGTCCGAGGAACCACCAGCCGCCGTATCGTGCAACTGCTAAAAGAAGCAGGTGCCAAAGAAGTTCATGTACGTATCGGTTCGCCGCCTTTGCGCTATCCGTGTTTTTACGGGATCGACATTCAAACAAGAAAAGAATTGATCGCAGCCAAATATACGGAAGCTGAAATTTGTGAAAAAATCGAAGCAGATTCTTTGGCCTTTTTAAGTGAAGACGGGTTGATCGAAGCGATCGGTTTAGATTTTGACGCACCTTACTCAGGCTTATGTATGGCCTATTTCAATGGCGATTATCCAACCCCTTTGTATGATTATGAAGAAAACTATCTCGCGTCTTTAGCTGAATAAATTGTAGGCAAAAATGGTTTTTCAAACGAAGCAGTGAAGGATCGCTGGTTTGCTTGCGTTAACGACGAATGAGCTGAATGAAGAAAAGCGGATGAATGATTGAGGAGGAACGAACGTGGCAAATGCATATGCAAAAGCCGGTGTCGATGTCGAAGCCGGTTATGAAGTAGTCGAACGGATCAAAAAGCATGTGAAACGAACAGAACGTCTAGGCGTGATGGGGGCAATCGGGGGCTTTGGTGGCTGTTTTGATTTATCATCATACCAATTGAAAGAACCAGTACTCGTTTCTGGGACAGATGGTGTAGGAACTAAGCTTTTATTGGCGATCCAGCAAGAACAGCATACAACGATCGGCATTGATTGTGTCGCAATGTGCGTGAATGATATCGTCGCTCAAGGGGCAGAACCTATCTACTTCCTTGACTATGTTGCAGTCGGTAAAAACGATCCTGCAAAGATCGAACAAATCATTGCTGGTGTCGCAGAGGGCTGTGTGCAAGCGGGTGCTGCCCTGATTGGTGGGGAAACCGCTGAAATGCCGGGAATGTACCAACCAGAAGAATATGATCTTGCTGGCTTTGCCGTAGGAATCGTCGAAAAAAGTCGCTTGATCACTGGAGAAACCATCAAAGAAGGCGATGAGCTGATTGGTTTGCCTTCATCAGGCATTCACTCGAATGGGTACTCTTTAGTCAGAAAAGTCTTTTTTGAACAGCATGGCTATACAGGAGCAGAAACATTTGCAGAACTTGACAACCAAACACTTGCAGAAAGTTTATTGACGCCAACGAGAATTTACGTGGATGCATTGAAGCCTTTATTGACAGAAGGATTGCTAGCTGGAATTTCTCATATCACTGGTGGCGGCTTTGTTGAAAATATCCCGCGGATGCTGCCTGAAGGTCTGGCGGCAGAAATCTCCTTAGACACTTGGCCGCAGTTGCCGATATTTGATCTGATCGCTGCTCATGGCGCGATTCCTCACCAAGAAATGTTCGAGATTTTCAACATGGGGATCGGTATGGTCTTAGCCGTTGCGCCAGAAAATGTTGCGGCAGTAATGGCGCTTCTATCCGCCAATGAAGAACCAGCGTATCGGATCGGTAAAGTGACGAAACGTGACAACGAAGCTGTCTGCTTTAAAGAGGCAGTCCGATGAGGATCGCCGTCTTTGCTTCTGGAACAGGCAGCAATTTTACAGCGATCGCCGATGCGATCCAGTCTAATGAAATTAAAGGAGCGCAGATCGGATTGGTCTTTTCCGATAAACCTGCAGCGCCAGTGATAGAAAAAGCCCGCGCAAGAGACTATGAAACGCTTGTCTTGGAGCCAGCGGCTTTTGCGTCAAAAGCAGCCTTTGAAAGGAAATTGATCGAAGAATTGCAGTATCATGCCATCGATTTTATTGTTTTAGCTGGGTATATGCGGATCATCGGGAACACCCTATTATCCGCTTATGAAGGCAGAGTCATCAATATCCATCCCTCGTTGTTGCCGAGCTTCCCAGGCAAATCTGGGATTGCCGATGCCTTCGCTTATGGCGTGAAAGTGACGGGGGTTACGGTTCATTATGTCGATGCTGGCATTGATACAGGGCCAATCATTGCCCAAGAAATCGTTCGGATTGACACCGACGATACGTTAACAAGTGTGACAGAGAAAATTCATCAAGTGGAACACCAAATCTATCCAGCTGTTTTAGCTGAAATTGTGGAAAAGGGGCTATCAAATCGTGAATAAACGTGCATTAATCAGTGTGTCTGACAAAGAGGGACTGGTACCATTTGTCCAAGAATTGACCAATTTAGGATTTGAGATCATTTCAACTGGCGGGACCAAAACCGTCTTGGAGGAAGCAGGGCTTCAACCGATCGGCATCGAAGCGATCACAGAATTTCCTGAAATGATGGACGGCAGGGTAAAAACGCTACATCCGCGGGTGCATGGTGGTCTGTTAGGGCGACGTGATCTGCCTTCTCATATGGAGGCAATGGCTGAGCACGGTATTTTACCGATCGACCTCGTTGTCGTCAATCTTTATCCATTTAAAGAAACGATCAGCAAGCCTGATGTCACAGAAGCCGACGCAATCGAAAATATCGACATCGGCGGACCAAGCATGCTGCGTTCTGCGGCGAAAAACCATGCCTCAGTAACTGTTGTCGTTGATCCCAAGGATTACGACTGGGTCTTAACTGAGCTGAAGGAAGGCAATACGACGTTGGCATCAAGAAAGAAATTAGCTGCCAAAGTCTTCCGCCATACCGCAGCTTACGATGCCTTGATTGGTGAATACTTGACCAAAGCGGTGGCCGAAACAGAAACGGAGAACTTGACGAAAACCTATGTTTTGAAACAAACATTGCGTTATGGTGAAAATAGTCATCAGAAAGCTTCCTTCTATCAAGACGCATTACCCGTGCCCTATTCGATTGCCAGCGCAAAACAAATCCACGGCAAAGAATTGTCTTACAACAACATTAAAGATGCTGACGCTGCCTTACGGATCGCAGAAGAATTTACAGAGCCAACTGCGGTAGCCCTAAAGCACATGAATCCATGTGGAATCGGAAGTGGAGAAACGATTGCTGAAGCTTTCCAAGAAGCTTACGAAGCAGACCCAGTGTCGATTTTTGGCGGGATTATCGTCTTAAATCGTCCAGTTGATGTGGCAACTGCGCAGCAGCTGCAGCGGATTTTTCTTGAGATCATTATTGCACCTGCATTTGAAGAAGGAGCACTTGAAATCCTAACGAAGAAAAAAAATCTGCGCTTGCTGGTTGTTGATTTCGAAAAAGCAGCCAAACAGCCAGAAGTTGTCTCTGTCCTTGGGGGCTTATTGGTGCAAGAACCAGACGATCAAATGGAGTCACCAGCAGATTGGACCGTGGTGACCAAAAGACAGCCGACACCAGAAGAAATCGCAGCCTTGGCATTTGCTTGGAAAGCGGTGAAACACGTGAAGTCCAATGCGATCGTTTTAGCCAATCAACAGCAAACCGTCGGGATCGGTGCTGGTCAGATGAACCGCGTTGGTTCAGTGAAAATCGCTGTGGAACAAGCCCGTGAAAACAATAAATTGGCTGGTTCAGTGCTGGCAAGCGATGCCTTTTTCCCGATGGATGACAGTGTCGAATATGCAGCACAACAAGGAATCAAAGCGATTATTCAACCTGGTGGTAGTATCAAAGATCAAGAATCGATCGACATGGCAGATAAGTACGGTGTGGCGATGGTCTTTACGGGTGTTCGTCATTTTAAACACTAAGAAATAGGAGAAGACGATGAAAATACTTGTTATTGGTAGTGGTGGCAGAGAACATGCCGTCGCAAAAAAGTTTCTGCAAGACCCTCAAGTTGAAACAGTCTTTTGTGCAAAGGGCAATCCTGGAATGCGAAAAGACGGGATCGTGACAGTCGCAATTGAAGAGTCCGATCATGAAGGTTTGATTGCTTTTGCTCAAGAACAGGAGGTTGATTGGACCTTCGTTGGTCCAGAAGTTCCATTATTAAATGGCATCGTAGATGATTTTCAGGCGGCGGGCTTGGAAATTTTTGGTCCCAATCGACAAGCAGCGATGATCGAAGGATCAAAAGAGTTTGCCAAAGAATTGATGCGTGCCAATCACATTCCAACAGCTGACTATCAAAGCTTTACAGATAGTGCGCAAGCAAAAGCATATATCCAACTTAAAGGTGCACCGATCGTTATCAAAGCGGATGGCTTAGCGGCAGGCAAAGGCGTAGTTGTTGCTGAAACCGTTGATGAGGCGAATGCAGCTGTCGAAGCGATGATGGAGCAAAATGCTTTTGGTGAAAGTGGTGCAAAAGTGGTGATCGAAGAGTTTTTGGCTGGCGAAGAGTTTTCGCTCTTGGCGTTTGTTAAGGACGAAGCCGTCTATCCAATGGTCGTTGCCCAAGACCATAAACGTGCGTTTGATGGCGATTTAGGGCCGAATACAGGTGGTATGGGGGCGTACACACCAGTACCGCAGATTTCGCAAGAAATGGTCGATCAAGCGGTCAAAGAAATTTTACTTCCTGCAGCAAAAGGGATGATTCTTAATAAGACACCATTTACTGGTATTCTTTATGCAGGTCTGATTGCTACTAATGATGGACCGAAAGTCATTGAATTTAATGCTCGTTTTGGTGATCCAGAAACGCAAGTCGTGTTAAGTCGTTTAGATAGTAGCCTGGCACAGATCATTGATGATCTCTTGCAGGATCGAGAGCCCGCGATCCGCTGGAATCAAGCGGCTTCGATCGGTGTCGTGATTGCATCGCAAGGATATCCTGGCAAGTATCAGCAAGGAATGCCTGTTCCATCTCCTCAAGGAGAAGGAACACAATTCTTTTATGCAGGAGTGGAGGAGACTACTGATCAAGGCGATTTGACGGCAGCTGGTGGTCGTGTTTTTCTTGTGGAAGCTTCAGCTGAGGATTTAGCTACTGCACAAAAGAACGTCTATGAAGCAATCAATAAATTGCCTTTGTCGGGTTTGTTTTATCGAAATGACATTGGTGACAAAGCCTTACACTATAGCAACTCATCAAAGGCGATGAAGTAAAGAACGTTTCTATGCGTAATGCAAATTAAAAGTAAAGGATGACTGCCAGTAAAACCGATCGGTTGTGCTGGTGGTTTTCATTTTATAGGAGGTTTTTTTGACGTTGGTGTAGCGTTTTCATCTTGTTGTGCTAAAATAAGAATGTAGTTTAAATAAGGAGGAACTTTACGTGAAAAAAATTAAATTCGGTCCCACTGATTTAGAAGTATCTAGCGTGATTTTAGGCTTGATGCGAATCAACAATGCCAAAGACCCAGTGAAAGTATTGACGACAGCGATTGAAAATGACATTACCTTTTTTGACCATGCCGATATCTATGGGCGCGGGGAGTGTGAAACGATTTTTGCGGAAGCGTTAGCAAAAACGGATGCCAAAAGAGAAGAGTTGTTCATTCAATCAAAATGTGGCATCGTTCCAGGTGAAATGTTTGATTTTTCGAAAGAGCATATCATTTCTTCCGTGGAAGGTAGTTTACAGCGTTTGAAAACCGATCATTTGGATGCGCTACTATTGCATCGCCCTGATACTTTGTTTGAACCAGAAGAAGTGGCAGCTGCCTTTGATCAATTAGAAAAAGACGGCAAAGTGAAATACTTCGGTGTCAGCAATCAAAAACCTGGTCAAATCGAATTGTTGAAAAAATATGTTTCCCAACCTTTAGTAGCGAATCAGCTGCAATTCGGGATCATGCATACGGGAATGATCGATCAAGGAATTCATGTCAACATGACGGATGCTGGTAGTGTCGATCATGATGGAGAAATTCTTGAATATTCTCGCTTGCATGAGATGACGATCCAAGCTTGGTCTCCGTATCAATATGGTTTCTTCGAAGGTGTCTTTATCGGTAATGAGAAATTCCCAGAGTTGAACGAAAAATTGACCGAACTAGCGGACAAGTATCAAACGACACCAACAGGTATTGCTTCTGCGTGGATCTTACGTCACCCTGCAAACATGCAAGTGATTGCTGGAACGATGACCCCACATCGGATCGAAGAAATCGCGCAAGCATCTTCGATCGTATTGACCCGCCATGAATGGTATGAGGTGTATAAAGCAGCAGGGAACATCTTGCCGTAATTTATTAGTAAATCCCGTTTTTTTCAGTACTTATAAGGATGAATGTTCGTAAAAGACGAACATTCATCCTTTTTTTTCAAAAAGTATTTCTAAAAAGCTTGTATTTCACTTCTAGGTGGTTTAAATTGTTGTGGGCGTTAAAAATAGGCTGAGGCCATTTGATGCTTGCTTCACTCTTAGTAAGATTTGGAGGATATTTTTATGTTTGACATGAAAGTTTTTGATTACGAAGATATACAACTGATTCCTAACAAGTGTATCGTGAACAGTCGTTCAGAATGTGATACCACGGTGACATTAGGCGGACACTCTTTTAAGATGCCTGTCGTTCCTGCAAATATGCAAACGATTATTGATGATTCGATCGCAGAATTTTTAGCTGAAAATGGCTATTTTTATATTATGCACCGCTTTGATGAAGAAGCGCGGATTCCATTTATCAAAAAAATGAAAAGCCGTGGCTTGATTGCTTCTATCAGCGTAGGTGTCAAAGAAAATGAATATGCCTTTGTGGAAGAACTAGCTGACAAAGAGCTTGTTCCTGATTTTATTACGATCGATATTGCTCATGGCCACTCAAACGCCGTGATCAATATGATCCAACACATCAAGAAGCATTTGCCAGCAACGTTTGTGATCGCTGGAAATGTTGGAACGCCAGAAGCAGTTCGTGAATTGGAAAACGCTGGTGCAGATGCAACGAAAGTCGGCATTGGACCTGGGAAAGTGTGTATCACAAAAATCAAAACTGGTTTCGGGACTGGCGGCTGGCAGTTAGCAGCACTACGTTGGTGTGCCAAAGCTGCTCGCAAACCAATCATTGCAGATGGGGGCATTCGGACACACGGCGATATCGCTAAATCTGTCCGTTTCGGTGCAACAATGGTCATGATCGGTTCATTGTTTGCAGGTCATGAAGAATCACCTGGTGAAACGAAAGTAGAAAACGGTGTTGTGATGAAAGAATACTTTGGTTCTGCATCGGAATTTCAAAAAGGCGAAAAGAAAAACGTGGAAGGAAAGAAAATTTGGATTCAATACAAAGGTTCTTTGAAAGACACGTTAGTTGAAATGCAGCAAGACTTGCAGTCATCGATCTCTTATGCAGGTGGAAAAGATTTAGAATCGATTCGTAAAGTGGATTACGTAATCGTGAAAAATTCGATTTTCAATGGAGATACGATCTAAACAGGATACTAAAGAAGCGACCTTCTATTGGTCGTTTCTTTTTTTGTAAGAAGAACCATTTTGTTTTTCTGTTTTCTTCGTTATAATAGAAGCAATGAAGAGTAGAGGAGCGGGTGACCAAATGACAATCAAAGTGATGTCAGTGTTCGGTACCAGACCGGAAGCCATCAAAATGGCGCCACTAGTAAAGGAATTGGAAAACGACCCGCGTTTTGAATCGATCGTTGTGGTGACGGCGCAGCATCGAGAAATGTTGGATCAAGTATTAACGGTTTTTGAGATCGCACCAGACTATGATCTGGATATTATGACTTTAGGGCAAACCTTGACAGGGATTACCACCAAAGTTTTACTGGATCTAGAACCGATCCTGCAAAAAGAAACTCCTGATATCGTGCTGGTTCATGGGGATACGACCACCGCTTATGCAGCCGCGACGGCCGCCTTTTATCAGCAAATTCCTGTGGGTCATGTGGAAGCCGGTTTGCGCACATGGAACAAAAAATCTCCTTATCCAGAAGAAGCCAATCGTCAGTTAATCGATGTCTTAGCTGATTTTTATTTTGCGCCAACTTCCCAAAGCAAAAAAAATCTGCTGGCTGAAAACCGCAATGAGGCTGCGATTTATGTAACAGGTAATACCGCCATTGATGCGATGCGTTATACGATCTCGGAGGAATACCAGCATCCAGAACTTTCCGCAGCAGATCAAACCATGATCCTATTAACAATGCATCGTCGAGAAAACTTAGGTGCTCCGATGCAGCAGGTCTTTCGTGCTTTAGCACAGATCGCAAAGGAGAAGCCAACGATCAAAGTGGTTTTCCCTATGCACAAGAATCCCCAAGTCCGAGGGATTGCTCAGGAGATTCTTGGGGAACTAGCAAATGTTACGTTGATTGAGCCTTTAGATGTCATTGATTTTCATAACGTTGCGAATCAAAGTACCTTGATTTTGACGGATTCCGGTGGTGTCCAAGAAGAAGCGCCGTCATTAGGCGTTCCTGTTTTGGTCTTGCGAGATACAACAGAGCGCCCCGAAGGCATTGCTGCAGGTACGTTAAAACTGATCGGTACGTCTGAAGCTGCGGTTTATCAAGAAACAAAGCGACTGCTAGAAGATCCAGAAGCTTACAATGCCATGGCACATGCAGAAAATCCATACGGCGATGGGAAAGCAAGCCAGCGAATCCTGCAAATTTTAGCCGATCATTTTTCGTGAGAGCTAGAGTGAATAATAATTCTCCCAGTATAGGTGAACATAGAGAAAGAGGCAGCTGTTTGTCAAATGGCTGTCTTTTTATATACATGAAACCTGCGGGAACGCCGTTTCCATTTTTCGTTGATTGTGACAAACGAAGAAGCTTGATTAAGTGTGAGTTTCGCTTTGAAAGGATTTCTGTTCATCTGCTCGTATATAAAGGTTTATCAAGTATAAAATCACATCAGTTCTTTAACATTGTTATTTTATTGTAAGACCTTTCATTTGAAAACCTATGGAAAACTTTGAAAAAAGGGTACTTTTTTCCTTAGATGCTGTTGACATTGGTTAGGATAGCAGTTATTATGTGGGTAGTTGGAAGAAAGACTTCCGACGAACTGACATTTTATACAAATAATTGTTAGGTGAGGCTCCTATATGGACACAAGCTGCTGCCGCAAAAGCATCGAGAGATGCTTAGTTGGTAGGACAGGTCTAATCGTGAAGGTTAAACCCAAAGCAGCTGATAGCAAATTTGCTATCTACGCCCTATAGTGCTAAAGCTCTACAATGATCATGAGTTTTTTACGCATGCTTATTGGGAGCGTGCGTTTTTTTGTGTCTTTTGCGCGCGTTCCACAGTGACTTACCTAATAAAAAGAAAGGAAGATTCACATGGAATACCCCAGTCCCCAGATGAAACAGCGGAGTAGTTATCGAATCGCTAGGGGTGGCGTAAGCAACTCCTAAGTGCTAGGAGGAAAAAAGGATGTTAAAAAAACTATCGAAAGATCAAGAACTAAAATTACTTGCAAAATTGACCGAAAGAGAATTATTGATGGAGATGCGGACCTCCTTCCAAGGGTTATCGGAAGAAGATGCTGCAGAACGTTTAGCAGAGTATGGTCCAAATAAAGTCGACGCACAAAAACCAATACCCGCTTGGTTGATGATCTTAGGCGCTTTTAAAGATCCCTTTGTGTTAGTTTTAGCCCTATTAATGATTATTTCTTTTGTAACAGGCGATATTGAAGCAGTGATCGTGATGGGAATCATGATTTTAGCCAGTGTTATGATTACTTTCGTCCAAGAATACCGTTCCCAAAAAGCAAGCTTAGCGTTAAAAGAACTTATTGAAAATACTTGTTCCGTAACCAGAGATGGAATCACGAGAGAAATTCCAATGGATGAAGTCGTTCCTGGAGACATCGTCACCTTAGCAACTGGCGATATGATCCCTGCGGATGCGATCTTGATTTGGACCAAAGATTTATTTATCAATCAATCTTCATTAACAGGCGAATCAATGCCCGTTGAAAAATTTGTCGATGCTGGGATCAAAGAAAGCGATGAACAAATTTCTGCACTAGATATGCAAGATCTTGTTTTCATGGGTACCGATGTCTTAAGTGGTCAAGGAAAAGCCATTATTTTGAAAACCGGTCAAAGTACATTCTTTGGCGATATTGCTAAAAATGCGACCACGAAACGCGGCAAAACAACCTTTGAAGATGGCTTAACGAAAGTCAGCAAACTATTGTTGCGAATGGTCATGGTTCTTTTCCCAATCGTTTTACTGATCAATGGATTAACCAAGGGTGATTGGGGTGAAGCGTTGTTCTTCGCGATTGCAGTAGCAGTTGGTTTGACGCCAGAAATGCTACCAATGATCGTTACCAGTAACTTAGCCAAAGGGGCGATCTCTTTATCAAAAGAAAAAGTGATCGTCAAAGAATTGCCTTCGATTCAAAACTTAGGTGCAATGGATGTCCTATGTACCGATAAAACGGGTACGATCACCGAAGATCGTGTCGTGTTGGTGCAACATTTAAACCCGTTTGGCGTAGAAGATAAACAAGTTCTTGATATGACCTATTTAAATTCTTACTATCAAACAGGGTGGAAAAACCTGATGGATATCGCAGTGCTAAACTACTATGAAGAAGAAGGTTTGGCAGCGCCATTCAACGATGTGACAAAAATCGATGAGATTCCTTTTGACTTTTCACGTCGTCGCTTAACGGTTGTTGTCAATGCGGATGGTCATCAACTGATGGTCACAAAAGGTGCAGCTGAAGAAATGGAACAAGTCTGCAAATACGTAGAAGTTGATGGCAAAGTGATGGAATTGACTCCTCAATTGAGAGAGCAATTACGTCAAGTGAACCTGCGCTTGAATAAACAAGGGATGCGTGTGTTAACGGTTGCCGTAAAACGCGATGCCCACGCAGATGCCGTTTATTCTGTAGCAGACGAACAAGACATGATCATGATTGGCTTTATGGGCTTCTTAGATCCAGCAAAAGAAACAGCCAAAACAGCGATTGCTTCTTTACATGGTCATGGCATCAATGTCAAAGTGTTGACTGGAGATAATGCGATCGTTGCGCAAAAAGTTTGCCGAGATGTTGGTATCGATGCAGATGAATACTTATTGGGAACCGATATTGATCATCTATCAGATGAAGAGTTAGCAGCGAAAGCTGCAAAAACCAATCTGTTTGCAAAATTAAACCCAATGCAAAAATCACGAATCATTGAAACCATTCAAGCAGCAGGCCATACGGTTGGCTTTATGGGAGATGGCATCAACGATGCGCCTGCTTTACGCACGGCAGATGTTGGCATCTCGGTTGATACAGCAGCAGATATCACCAAAGATGCCAGCTCGATCATTCTATTAGAAAAAAGTTTAAATGTCCTTGATAAAGGGGTCATCGAAGGGCGCAAAGTATTTACCAATATGATGAAGTACATCAAAATGACGTTGAGTTCGAACTTCGGGAATGTCTTCTCGATCTTAGTTGCTAGTGCCTTTTTACCTTTCTTACCAATGTTGTCCATTCAATTGTTGGTTCAAAACTTGGTGTACGATATGGCACAATTGACGATTCCATGGGATAACGTAGACAAAGCAGAGTTAGAAAAACCAGTTAAATGGCAAGTAGGCGGACTATTGAAGTTTACCGTCGGCATTGGACCGGTCAGCAGCATCTTTGATATTTTGACCTTCTTTGTGATGTGGCATGTCTTCAGTGCAAATACGATCCAAGAGCAAGCCTTGTTCCAAGCAGGATGGTTTATGATCGGCTTAACGACACAAACCTTAGTCGTTCACATGATCCGAACAAGAAAATTACCATTTATCAATAGTATTGCTTCACCGGCAGTCCTGATCTCCAGCGTCCTAGCGATTGCAGTTGGCTTCTTAGTTATCTTGACGCCATTGCACACCGTCTTCGATTTTGCGGCGCTGCCATCAAGCTACTGGCCATGGTTTATTGGTATCAATTTCGCTTATTTAGTAACAGTTGAATTTGCCAAACGCATTTATATTCATGTAACGAAAGAATGGATTTAAAAAAACAGGTCGGCGTTCTTCCTATGGAGGGGAGAATTGCCGATCTGTTTCTTTTTATCCGATCTCTGTATTATTTTTTTCTCATCTTAAGAAAATTCTTTTTGATTCAAGTCGAATCCTTCACAAGTAATAAAAGGAGGTTAATGGTAAATCTGTTTAGCCAAATGATGATTGCTGTACTATTCTTAAATAAAAAAAAGAATCTGAAAAGAAAAAATTGAAGAAAGCGATTGCTTAAATGTGATTAATTTCACTAATGTTTTCTTAAGAGTTGCTACAGTGGGAATTGTTTTATTAAAAAAAATACCCTTTTCACTTGTCATTTTCGAAGTTAAATGATAATTTATAAGAGTAAATGAAATTTCGATAGTACAGATTTAAACCCTGTTACATACGAAAGTGAATTTTTATATCAGAGAGGAAAGTGTGTCAAGATGGCAAAAAAACAAAAAGCACTTGATTTCCAAGCGATTTTGGAGCAAGTCAATGCGGATTTTCCAACTTACCAAGCTTTGGACAAAGACGGGAAAATTGTAAATCAAGAGTTAGTACCAGATTTAAGTGACGACGATTTAGTTGAATTGATGACTCGTATGGTATGGTCTCGTGTATTAGACCAACGCTCAACTGCGTTAAACCGTCAAGGTCGTCTAGGTTTCTTCGCGCCAACTGCTGGACAAGAAGCAAGCCAATTAGCAAGTCAATTTGCTTTTGAAAAAGAAGACGTTCTATTACCTGGTTACCGTGATGTACCACAATTGATCCAACACGGTCTGCCATTGAAAGAAGCGTTCTTATGGTCACGTGGTCACGTTGCCGGGAACCTTTACCCAGAAGATTTAAAAGCATTGCCACCACAAATCATCATCGGTGCACAATACGTCCAAGCAGCCGGCGTTGCTTTAGGATTGAAAAAACGCAATAAGAAAAATGTTGTATTCACTTATACAGGTGATGGCGGTTCTTCACAAGGGGACTTCTATGAAGCAATCAACTTTGCAGGGGCATACCATGCAAACGCTGTATTCTACATCCAAAACAATGGTTTTGCGATCTCTACACCTCGTGAAGTACAAAGTGCGGCACCAACATTGGCACAAAAAGCAGCAGCAGCTGGGATTCCTGGTATCCAAGTTGACGGTATGGATCCATTGGCAGTGTACTATGTTTCTAAAGCAGCTCGTGAATGGGCAGCAAACGGCAACGGTCCTGTATTGATCGAAACCTTGACTTACCGTTACGGTCCACATACATTGTCTGGTGATGATCCAACCCGTTACCGTTCAAAAGACATGGACAGCGAATGGCAACAAAAAGATCCATTGGTACGTTTCCGTACTTACCTAACTGAAAAAGGACTTTGGTCTGAAGAAAAAGAAGAACAAGTCATTGAACAAACAAAAGAAGAAATCAAAGCAGCGATCGCTGAAGCTGACCGCGTGCCAAAACAAAAAGTTTCAGATTTCTTGAAAAACATGTTTGAAGTTCAACCACAAAACATTAAAGAACAAATTGCAACTTACGAAGCGAAGGAGTCGAAATAGTCATGGCACAAAAAACAATGATTCAAGCAATTACAGATGCCTTAGCTGTTGAAATGGAAAATGACAAAGAGATTTTAGTCTTTGGTGAAGATGTCGGTAAAAACGGCGGGGTTTTCCGTGCAACAGAAGGTTTACAAGAAAAATTCGGCGAAGATCGTGTCTTCGATACCCCTCTTGCTGAATCTGGTATCGGCGGCTTGGCTTTCGGTTTAGCATTAGAAGGTTTCCGTCCAGTTCCAGAAATCCAATTCTTTGGTTTCGTATTTGAAACCTTTGACGAAATCGTTGGTCAAATGGCGCGTACTCGTTACCGTATGGGTGGTACACGTAATTTACCAATCACTATTCGTTCACCATTTGGTGGCGGTGTGCACACACCAGAATTGCACTCAGATAACTTGGAAGGATTGATCGCTCAATCACCTGGTATCCGTGTCGTTATTCCATCAAACCCATATGATGCAAAAGGATTATTGATTGCTTCTATCCGCAGCAATGACCCAGTTGTTTTCTTAGAGCACATGAAACTTTACCGTTCATTCCGTGAAGAAGTGCCAGAAGAAGCATACGAAGTTCCTTTAGACAAAGCAGCAGTAACTCGTGAAGGTTCTGATGTTTCCATCATCACTTATGGTGCGATGGTTCGTGAAGCAATCAAAGCTGCTGACAACTTAGCGAAAGAAAACATCAACGCTGAAATCATCGACTTGCGTACAGTTGCTCCTCTTGATGTTGAAACGATCATCAAATCAGTTGAAAAAACTGGTCGTGTGGTTGTCGTTCAAGAAGCACAAAAACAAGCAGGTGTTGGCGCTCAAGTCGTTTCTGAAATTTCTGAACGTGCGGTTCTATCACTAGAAGCTCCAATCGGACGCGTGTCTGCACCAGATACGATCTTCCCATTCGGTCAAGCTGAAAACATTTGGTTGCCAAATGCAAAAGACATCGAAGACAAAGTGAAAGAAATCGTGAACTTTTAATAGTTGAAGAAGGGAAGAATAGAAAATGGCATTTCAATTTAAATTACCGGATATCGGTGAAGGAATTGCAGAAGGCGAAATCGTAAAATGGTTCGTCAAAGCAGGGGATACCATCAATGAAGATGATACCTTACTAGAAGTTCAAAATGATAAATCAGTGGAAGAAATTCCATCTCCAGTAACAGGAACAGTGAAAAACATCGTTGTCCCTGAAGGTACAGTCGCAAACGTTGGGGATGTCCTTGTTGAGATCGATGCACCAGGACATGAAGACAACGAAGGCGATGAAGGTGTAGCAGCAGAGTCTCAAACACCAGCAAAACCAGCGGCAGAACCTACAACGGAAACGGCTGAAGCATCAGCTGGTTCTTCTGAAGGCGCAGGCGTTTTCCAATTCAAATTACCAGATATCGGTGAAGGAATTGCAGAAGGTGAAATCGTAAAATGGTTCGTTAAAGCAGGAGATACCATCAATGAAGATGATACGTTGCTTGAAGTTCAAAACGACAAATCAGTGGAAGAAATTCCATCTCCAGTAACAGGAACAGTGAAAAACATCGTTGTTGCTGAAGGAACAGTCGCAAATGTTGGGGATGTTTTAGTTGAAATCGACGCACCTGGTCACAACAGTGCGCCTGCTTCATCAAGCACATCTGCAGAAGCACCAAAAGAAAAAGTGGAAACTTCTGGTTCAGCAAGTGTTGTTGAAGCAGCAGATCCTAACAAACGTGTCTTGGCTATGCCTTCTGTCCGTCAATTCGCTCGCGAAAAAGATGTTGATATTTCTCAAGTATCAGCAACAGGTAAAGGCGGCCGTGTAACAAAAGAAGACATCGAAAACTTCCTATCAGGTGGCGGACAAGCTGCAAAAGCTGAAACTCAAGCTCCTGCGAAAGAAGAAACAAAAGCTGCAGCAACTGAAAGCAAACCAGCAGCTCCAGCAAAAGCCTTCAAATCAAACTTAGGTGATTTAGAAGAACGTGTGGCCTTAACACCTACACGTAAAGCAATCGCTAAAGCGATGGTAAACAGCAAACAAACAGCACCTCATGTAACCTTGCATGATGAAGTTGAAGTAACAAACCTATGGGATAACCGTAAGAAATTCAAAGAAGTTGCTGCTGCAAACGGCACAAAACTTACTTTCTTACCATATGTTGTGAAAGCATTGACTGCAACAGTGAAAAAATTCCCTATCTTGAATGCGTCAATCGATGATGCAAAACAAGAGATCGTATACAAAAACTATTACAACATCGGTATCGCAACAGATACTGACCATGGTTTGTATGTACCAAACGTAAAAGATGCAGATCGTAAAGGCATGTTTGCTATCGCCGATGAAATCAACGAAAAAGCAAAACTTGCTCATGACGGCAAATTAGCTGCAGATGATATGCGTAACGGTACCATCACGATCAGTAACATCGGTTCAGTTGGTGGCGGCTGGTTCACACCAGTAATCAACTACCCTGAAGTAGCTATTTTGGGTGTAGGTACGATCGCGCAACAACCAATCGTAAACGCTGAAGGCGAAATCGTTGTCGGACGTGTGATGAAACTTTCATTAAGCTTCGACCACCGTATCGTTGATGGCGCAACAGCGCAACAAGCAATGAATAATATCAAACGTCTATTAGCTGATCCAGAGCTATTAATGATGGAAGGATGATTAACAAATGGTAGTTGGAGATTTTGCTGTTGAATTAGATACAGTTGTAATCGGTGCGGGACCTGGCGGCTATGTAGCTGCCATCCGCGCTGCTGAAATGGGACAAAAAGTAGCAATCATTGAAAGAGAATACATCGGCGGCGTTTGTTTAAACGTTGGTTGTATCCCTTCAAAAGCCTTGATCGCTGCAGGTCATCATTACCAAGAATCTTTGGATTCAACAATGTTTGGTGTAACAAGTGAAAATGTTTCCCTTGATTTTACCAAAACACAAGAATGGAAAGACAACAAAGTCGTTAAAACGTTAACTTCTGGTGTTGGTTTCCTATTGAAAAAACATAAAGTTGAAACAATTGAAGGAGAAGCTTTCTTCGTTGATGATCACACATTGCGTGTCATCCACCCAGATTCAGCACAAACTTACTCTTTCAACAATGCAATCATCGCAACAGGTTCTCGTCCAATTGAAATCCCTGGTTTCAAATTCGGCGGACGTGTCCTTGATTCAACTGGCGGATTGGCATTAAAAGAAGTTCCTAAAAAATTCGTTGTTATCGGTGGCGGTGTCATCGGTTCTGAACTAGGTGCAGCGTATGCAAACCTAGGTGCAGAAGTAACGATCCTTGAAGGTTCTCCTCAAATCTTGCCAACCTATGAAAAAGACATGGTCAAATTGGTTGAAGAAGACTTTGCGAAAAAAGGTGTAACAGTCGTTACCAACGCAATGGCGAAAGAAGCAATTGACAATGGCGACAGCGTAACTGTGAAATATGCCGTAGATGGTAAAGAAGAATCAGTTACTGCTGATTACGTGATGGTTACTGTTGGCCGTCGTCCAAATACTGATGACATGGGCTTGGAACAAGCAGGTGTTGAAGTAGGCGAACGCGGATTGATCACGGTTGACAAACAAGGCCGTACCAACGTATCAAACATCTACGCAATTGGTGATATCGTTCCTGGTGCTGCATTAGCACATAAAGCCAGCTACGAAGCAAAAATCGCTGCTGAAGCAATCTCTGGCAAAAAAGTTGCCGTTGATTACAAAGCGATGCCTGCAGTTGCCTTTACTGACCCAGAATTGGCTTCTGTCGGTATGACGATCAAAGATGCCAAGGATGCTGGAATTGAAGCAAAAGCATTCAAATTCCCATTCTCAGGTAACGGTCGTGCGTTATCTCTAGGAAAAACCGAAGGATTCATTCGCTTAGTAACAACGGTTGAAGACAATGTGATCATCGGTGCGCAAATTGCTGGTTTAGGAGCAAGCGATATGGTTTCAGAACTTGCTCTTGCTATTGAATCTGGCATGAACGCAGAAGATATCGCGTTAACCATCCATCCACATCCATCTCTAGGTGAGATCACAATGGATGCTGCTGAGTTAGCTCTAGGTTTACCAATCCACATTTAAGCTTTTTGAAACTCGTTCATCATTTGGTGAACGAGTTTTTTTATCACCAAAAATAAAGCGATCCTAAGTTATTGACAGAATCTTCTGTAAATGATACGATGCTCTTAATATTTCAACCGTTGATGAGGAAAGTACATTGATTTGGCAAGCCTAGAGAGTCTTCGTAGGGTGCAAGAAGAACTTGTAGAATCAATCGAAAATGGCCTCAGAGGTGATCTTCTGAACTTGTACGAAAGATAAGAAGATCCGGGTGCGCCCGCTATCGCGTCAGAGTATAACGACGTTAATTTGTCGCGTACTTGCTGAGAAGCATGCTGGAAAGTCTGCTTGAATAAAGGTGGTAACACGTAAACACGTCCTTTGATATCTCGATATCAGAGGGCTTTTTTATTTGTATTATTAAGGAGGAATAGTATGACAGAAAGATTTGAGACGATTCAATTACACGGAGGACAAACACCAGATCCTACCACAGGGAGTCGCGCCGTACCCATTTATCAAACCACATCGTATGTGTTTGAGGACGCAGATCAAGCGGCAGCGAGATTTAGTCTTAGTGAGAATGGCAATATCTATACCCGTATTACCAATCCGACAACGTCTGTTCTAGAAGAACGATTAGCCCTCTTAGAAGGCGGTGTCGGTGCGTTAGCAACGGCTTCTGGCTCAGCAGCGATCACCTATGCGATTTTAAATCTTGCACAAGCAGGAGATCATATCGTTTCTGCTGCTTCAATTTATGGGGGGACCTATAATTTATTCGCTCATACGTTGCCAGATTTTGGCATCACTACAAGCTTTGTTGATAGTGAAGATCTGGCAGCACTAAAAGCAGCCATCCAAGAAAATACTAAAGCAGTTTTTCTAGAGTCTTTAGGCAATCCAGATATTGATATTGCCGACTTTAAAAAGATTGCAGCGATCGCTCATGAAGCAGGGATTCCCCTCATCATTGACAATACCTTTGCGACTCCCTATCTGTTTCGAGGATTTGAGCATGGGGCGGACATCGTCGTTTATTCCACGACAAAATACCTCGGTGGTCACGGTGCTGCTTTGGGAGGGGCTATTATCGACAGCGGCAACTTTGATTGGACAAATGGCAAATTTCCCAAGCTGGTCGATCCCGATCATAGCTACCATGGAATCTCATGGGTAGAAGCCGCTGGTAACGCTGCCTATATCACTCGGGCACGAACGATTCTTTTACGAGATACAGGCGCTGCGATTTCTCCCTTCAATTCATGGGTGTTGCTGTTAGGCATCGAGACGCTTTCGTTGCGGATGGAACGTCATGTAGAAAATGCGCAACAAGTTGCTGAATTTTTAGCCAAGCACTCGGAAGTCTCTTGGGTTCATTTCCCAACACTGCCGGACAGCCCCTATTTTGAACGGGCGCAGGAGTATTTCCCCAAAGGGACCAGTTCCGTCTTTTCCTTTGGATTAAAGGGTGGGGCAGAAGCAAGCAAAACCTTTTGTGGCGCAACCAAGCTCTTCTCTTTGCTGGCAAATGTCGGGGATGCAAAGTCCTTGATCATCCATCCAGCTTCGACGACCCATTCCCAGCTTAGCGTAGAAGAACTTGAAGCAGCCAAAATTCGTCCAGAGACGATTCGCCTATCCATTGGATTGGAAAACATCAACGATCTATTGGAAGATCTCACGCAAGCCTTCCAACAGCTCTAAATAGTTGAAGCAGTAGGAAAAGCGCAGGATACTATGCTGCGCTTTTTTGTTGTCGGTTAGTGTTTCAAATAAAATTGCGGTTTCTGTTGATAGAAGGATAGTAAATCCATCGGTTCTATGCTATATTTAGTTGCTAAGGAATATGGATAAGGTGGGGGATGTATGCGTAATCATGCAAGTGACAAGAGGATTCGGTTTTACTACACAAGTTTGCAATTTCTTTATTGGATGATGTTTTGCTCAATCTATGGCTTTGCGACCCTTTTTTTGATTTATTTCAAGGTCGATCCAGCAAAAATTGGCGGTATTTTAGCCTTAGTCAATATTGCGTCTACGATTTTGCAGCCCTTCATCAGTCAAATCATTATCAAAAAAAGTAAAGTACCGCTGATCGTTGTCTTGAAAACGATGACAATCGGCGTGGTCGCGGTGCTCTTAGCAGGTGTGATTTTCCCTGCATTCTCAATACTGACCTATGTTTTAGGAGGGATTTTGCTCGTTTCCATGCAGTCCTTTCTCAACGCCTTGGCGTTTGAATACACGAATAGCGGCAACAAAATCAATTTTGGCTTTTCGCGTGCGGGTGGGTCACTAGGATTTGCGGGGACCTCCTTTTTACTGGGGCAGCTCTTGGAGGAGTTTTCGGCAGCCCTTTTGCCAATGATCGCTATCGGGCAGGCCGTTTTGTTTCTCATTATTTTGCTTTTGCTGCCAGCGATCAAGAAGCCAGAAATGCCCGTGATGCTTACAGAACAAAGTCATTCAGGTGCCTTTTTGAAGAAATATCCTTTTTTACTCTTTCTCTTTGTCGGGTTTAGCTTTCTTTTCAGCTTCCACACGATGATCAACAGCTTTTTGGCACAAATTTTTGCCGATATTGGCGGTGGCAGTAAGGAAGTTGGCATCGCCCTGATGGTTGCGGCGTTATGCGAATTGCCTGGCATGATTTTCTTTGAACAGTTAGTGAGGATACGGTCTAGCCGTTTTTGGCTGTTGTTTTCCAGTGTTGCCTTTGCCATTCGTGGGGTGCTGATGCTGTTGATCAGCTCCATTATCTTGATGGAATTGAGCCATTTGATGCAAGGGGTTAGTTTTGCTTTGTTTATTCCAGCTTCAGCTTATTTGTTCAACCATAGTTTGGCAGATGAAGATCGGGTTTTTGGACAAACGATTATTATCATTGCTACCACGATCGGTGGCGTGATTGGCAATCTTTTGGGCGGGATGCTGATCCAAAGCTTCGGTGTTTGGGAAATGCTTTTGATTGGGACTGGGTTTGCCGTTCTAGGTGCTGCATTGACCTTTATCGGTGTGAAAAAAATCCCTAAAAGCAACAAGAAACTAGCGATCCTAAGCGAATGATCGCTAGGTAGAAAAAAGAGTTGCGGCCGTATTTGCTTCGGTCGCAACTCTTTTGAATCTGATTAACGGGTACTATTTCTTTTCTAATACAGCGATAAATTCCCGCATATAGTCTGGTAGATCTGGAGGACGGCGGCTGGAAACGATATGTCCATCCGTAACCACAGGTGTATCCACCCATGTGGCTCCAGCATTTGTCATATCATCTTTGATGCCTGGTGTACTGGTGACCGTCTTGCCTTGCAGGATATTCGCAGAAATCAAGACCCAGCCTGCATGACAGATTTGACCAATGACTTTTTCGTCTTTGTCCATCGTTTGCACGAAAGAGATGACCTCTGGGAAACGACGTAATTTATCAGGCGCCCAACCACCTGGAACTAAGATGGCATCGTAGTCATCGGCATGAATATCAGAAAAAGCATAGGCTGATTCTGCGGGTACACCGTATTTGCCAATATACGTTTTATGCGCTTCTTCACCGACTAAATCGACTTGCGCGCCTTCTTCCCGTAACCGATGGACCGGGTACCACAGTTCTAAATCTTCGAAATCATTGTCGACTAAGGCAATGATTTTTTTGTTTTCTAAACGCAAGAGAATTCCTCCTTTTTCTTGTTATTCTTACTGTAACATCATGCAAAGAGAAACACCAAAAGTATGCTTCTTAAAAAATGCCAAGAAGCTATTTTGAGAATGGTCATTCAGAGAAATGGTATTGATGTAAGCGTTGTAATCATTAGGAAAGTAAGAGATAATGAAAGAAAGCCAAAGGAGGCGAAGATGTGGAAGCATTCGAAAATGCTCGAAAATTTATTTACAAAAACGCGCGCCCTTTAGACCTTGCTCGTTGGCAGTATCATTTTGAAAATGGATCTCGCGAGGCTGTATTACAGGCGTTGCAATTCTACCAAAATGAAGATGGTGGGTATGGGCATGGTTTGGAACCTGATCATTGGAATCCCAACAGTACACCGATTGCAGTGTGGGAGGCATGTCGAATTTTAAGAGAGCTTGAATGCCTTCATTCGACAAATCCACAAGTCCAAGGGATTTTAAGGTATTTAGCTAGTGGAAAAGAGTTTTCTGAAGGGAAATGGTTCAACCAAGTGCCGTCAACGGTATCCTATCCGCATGTGATTTGGTGGGAGAGTCCTGTAGGCGTGCCAGCAGACAACCCAACAGTAAGTCTAGCTGGTATGATCTTAAAAACAGGGGAAGCTACCCTCTATCAAAAAGCACAAGAAATCGTCGAAACAGCAGTTGCAAGTTTCCTTAAGGAGCCAACCAGTGAAATGCACACATTAGTCGTCTATCTAGAATTATTACAAGACTGTGAAGAAATCCAGTATCAGCCTGTTATAGCAAATGACCGCTTTCGCGAGATCTTATTCCAGCAAATTCGCCATACTGTCTCAAACGAGCCAGAAGAGTGGTTCACGTCTTATGTCAGCAAACCTTCAAATTTTTTCTTTACAAGAGAGCAGCTGCTTGGGATCTTTAGTGAAGAATTATGTAAAAAAGAAGCCCAAGAAATTTTAAAATACCAACAAGAAGATGGATCATTTGTCATTCCATGGCAATGGGGAACGGATTACCCAGAGTTTTTCATAAGTAAACAGTGGTGGAAATCAATTACTATCATTAAAAATTTTTTGTTTTTGCAGGCTTTTCTAGACGAACCTTTTTGAAATCGGTCATCTTTTAATAAGCAATCTCGTTGAAAGAACAAAGGAATTTCCTTCTTATTTGAGATTCATGGATTTCAGCTTCTAAAAATCTCAATAGTTTGTATACAAGAGGTACATTCATTGCTAGGATGTACCTTTTTTGCAGCGGTGGCTCTGACCTATTTTCAATTTTGTGGTACACTGAATAAGATGAATAGGAGTGGTAATATGCGGGATTATCAATATCCTCTTGACTTAGATTGGTCGACAGATGAAATGGTCGTCGTCATGAAGATGTGGGAAAGATTAGAACAAGCCTATGAAAAAGGCCTTCCTAGTAGCACGTTTCTTGAGGCGTATCAAGCCTTTAAGAAAGTCGTTCCTAGCATTGGCGAGGAACGCCGTTTAGGCAGAGAATTTGAAGAACTATCAGGCTATTCGCTGTACCATGCTGTGCAGGCAGCGAAAAAGACTGAGGGAAAACTAAAAATGAAAGGGTAGATCAACGAATGCATGAAATCGTTAATGAAGTTCGCCAGTGGATGATCGCTGCAGGTGAAACGATCAAAGACAATTTAAATAAAGAAGACTTAGTGGTCGAGACAAAATCAGGACGGAAAGACTTAGTGACAGAATTGGATAAAGCCACGCAAGATTTTCTGATTGGTAAGATCCAATCCTATGATCCGGATGCCAAAATTTTAGGTGAAGAAAACGGACTGGACACACTTGCCGACATGAGTGGGCGGGTCTTCATCATTGATCCGATCGATGGAACGATGAATTTCGTGTTAGAAAAAGAAAACTTTTGTATCATGATCGCGATTTACGAAGAGGGCAAAGGGCGCTTTGGCTTTGTCTATAATGTTATGAAAGATGAATTCTTATGGGGTGGTCCAGAGATTGGTGTCTATAACAATGGCGAGAAGATCGAACCGCCGAAAGATATTGCCTTATCCGAAGGTCTCGTTGGCTTGAATTCACCCATGTTGATCCATAACCGCCACCACGAAACCGAGGTCAGTGACAAAGCATTAGGCATTCGTATGACTGGCTGTGCTGGGGTAGAGCTGATTGCCCTCGCTAAAGGACAAAGAGCAGGCTATCTTTCTCATCTTGCGCCATGGGATTATGCGCCAGGGGGCGTTTTGTTAGAAACCCTTGGATTAAAAATGGCAAACATCAAAGGAGAGCCGCTATCCTTGAATGGACGGGAATTGTTCGTAGGCGGTACACCGAAAGCTTTTGAAGAATTATTGGCGATCGTCAATCAATAAGAAAAAACCAGATATTTATTGAATATCTGGTTTTTTCTGTAAAAATGAAAACTTTGCACTATATTTCAGAAAGAAATTCTGGTATAATGGCTTGTCGAGTGCAATGTCACCAAAAAAGGAGTTTATAAATTGAATATTAGAAATGATATCCGCAACGTCGCTATTATTGCCCACGTTGACCACGGAAAAACTACATTAGTTGATGAATTATTGAAACAATCCCAAACGTTAGATAGCCATACCCAATTACAAGAACGGGCGATGGATTCAAATGCGATCGAAAAAGAACGTGGTATCACGATCTTAGCGAAAAATACAGCGGTTGAATACAACGGAACCAAAATCAATATCATGGATACCCCAGGACACGCGGACTTCGGTGGTGAAGTAGAGCGGATCATGAAAATGGTCGATGGTGTTGTTTTAGTTGTTGATGCTTATGAAGGAACGATGCCTCAAACACGTTTCGTATTGAAAAAAGCGTTGGAACAACATTTAGTCCCAATCGTTGTTGTTAACAAAATCGACAAACCATCTGCTCGTCCTGAGCACGTGGTAGATGAAGTATTAGAACTATTTATCGAATTAGGTGCAGACGATGACCAATTGGACTTCCCAGTGATCTACGCTTCAGCGATCAACGGGACCTCAAGTGAATCAGATGATCCTGCCGACCAACAAAAAACGATGGCACCATTGTTTGATACGATCATCGAACATATTCCAGCGCCAATCGACAACAGCGATGAGCCATTGCAATTCCAAGTATCGTTGCTTGATTATAATGACTACGTTGGACGTATCGGAATCGGACGTGTCTTCCGTGGAACGATCAAAGTTGGTGACCAAGTTGCTTTGATGAAACTTGATGGCCAAGTGAAGAAATTCCGGGTCACAAAATTATTCGGTTTCTTCGGTTTGAAACGTTTAGAGATCCAAGAAGCGAAAGCTGGCGATTTGATCGCTGTTTCTGGGATGGAAGACATCTTCGTTGGTGAAACAGTCACACCGATCGATCACCAAGATTCATTGCCTGTTTTACACATTGATGAGCCAACGTTACAAATGACCTTTGTCGTGAACAACTCACCATTTGCAGGTCGTGAAGGGAAATTCGTAACCGCTCGTAAAATTGAAGAACGCTTGATGGCGCAACTACAAACAGACGTGTCTCTACGTGTTGAACCAATCGGACCAGATTCTTGGACTGTTTCAGGACGTGGCGAACTTCATTTGTCGATCTTGATCGAAAACATGCGTCGTGAAGGTTTTGAATTGCAAGTTTCTCGTCCAGAAGTTATCGAACGCGAAATTGATGGCGTGAAATGCGAACCATTTGAACGAGTGCAAATCGACACACCAGAAGAATACATGGGTTCAGTGATTGAATCACTAGGGATTCGTAAAGCAGAAATGCAAGATATGATCAATACAGGAAATGGACAAGTACGGATCATTTTCTTAGCACCAGCTCGTGGCTTGATCGGCTATACGACAGAATTCTTATCAATGACTCGCGGCTACGGTATCATGCACCACACCTTCGACCAATACTTGCCAATGATTCAAGGGCAAATCGGCGGACGCCACCACGGCGCACTTGTATCGATCGATACAGGAAAAGCAACGACTTACTCAATCATGAGTATTGAAGAACGTGGAACGGTCTTCGTTGAACCAGGTACTGAAGTATATGAAGGAATGATCGTCGGCGAAAACTCTCGTGACAATGACTTAACGGTCAATATTACGAAAGCAAAACAAATGACCAACGTCCGTTCAGCGACGAAAGACCAAACATCTGTCATCAAGAAACCAAGAATCCTTTCACTAGAAGAATCATTGGAGTTCTTGAACGATGACGAATACTGTGAAGTAACACCAGAAAGCATTCGTTTGAGAAAACAAATCTTGAACAAGAGCGAACGGGAAAAATCACAGAAAAAGAAAAAAACAGCTGACAAATAAACAATGATCAAGGTTTTTACCAACTTCTGATCTGCTCGATTTTCCGAAGGATGGAAAAGGGATTGCTCCTGTGGTGCAGCGGCTCTTCGCCGCAAACCCTAGAAAAGCAATCAGCCGATTTCCCTCCTTCGGTTCTTTTTTGCACGTCTACCCGATCTGTTGAACCGTTAAAATAAGCAGCGCTTGCAATTTCGACCATTCCTTTTTAAAATGGAGAAAGTAAGCACAAAGGAGAAATCTATGAAAAATTATCCTGTTAAAAAGAATCAGGAACTTGAAGTCGATATTTTGGACCTTTCCCATGAAGGAAATGGGATCGCTAAAGTCGATGGCTACTTATTATTTATTGAAAACACCCTGCCAAATGAACGTGCCTTAGTCAAAGTATTGAAAGTCGGCAACAAATTTGGTTTTGCCAAAGTGATGAAACTGTTGCAAGCAAGTCCTGATCGGCAAGAATTACCGAATGAAGCATTGTTGCGCACCGGGATCGCCCCATTGAGTCATTTGAGCTATGACAAACAATTAGTCTTCAAACAGCAGCAAGTAGAGAATGTTTTGGCTAAAATCGCCAAACTGCCTGAAATCAAGGTCAATGCACCAATCGGAATGGAAAAACCATTTGGTTATCGCAACAAAGCGCAAATCCCTGTGCAAAAGATTCATGGAAAATTAACGACTGGATTTTACCGCAAAAACAGCCATACTCTGGTACCGATCGAAGACTTTTATATTCAAGATCCAAACATCGATCAAGCAATCATCAAAGTCAGAGATATTTTGCAGCGCTTCAATGTCAAAGCCTACAATGAAGAAGCCCATGAAGGGTTCTTACGCCACATTGTCGTTCGTCGTGGGCATCACTCAGGTGAAATGATGGTCGTATTAGTGACACGTAAACCGAAATTCTTCAAGGGAGAAGAGATCGCGGAAGTGATCCACGAAGAGATTCCAGAAGTTGTTTCTGTCATTCAAAACATCAATGAAGAAAAAACCAATGTGATCATGGGCGAGTTCGAGCGTGTCTTGTATGGCAAGTCATCGATCGATGATCAATTATTAGGCAAAACCTTCCAAATCTCAGCGAAATCTTTCTACCAAGTCAACACAGCGCAAACAGAAGTCTTGTACCAAACCGCCTTCGAGATGGCACAACTGTCTGAAAATGATATCGTTGTGGATGCCTATGCAGGAATCGGAACGATCGGAATCAGTTTGGCTGATCGCGTGAAAGAAGTGTTAGGGATGGAAGTCATTCCTGAAGCAGTGAACGATGCCAAAGCCAATGCCAAAAGAAATGGTGTCGAAAACGTGCATTACTTTATCGGTAAAGCCGAAAAGATCATGCCGCAATGGCTACGTGAAGGCATTCAACCGACGGTCGTCTTCGTTGATCCACCTCGCAAAGGTTTAGATGCCAGCTTTATTGAAACGACCGCTGCAGTTAAACCAGAGCGCATCGTTTACATTTCCTGCAATCCAGCAACCTTGGCTCGTGACCTCGCGTTGTTTGAAGAAGAAGGGTATGTGACAAAAGAAGTCCAACCTGTTGATTTGTTCCCACAAACGACCCATGTGGAGTGTGTCGTGTTGTTAGAACGTCGTTAAGAAAAACGAGTTCTTTTCAGTGATTTTGACCGTGAGTTCTTTTTATGGTAATTGTCATAAAGTCTTACGATAACAAAGTTACTAGAGAAGGCGAGTCAATTGAGAAATAAGCAACTATAACCCATCTGTCTATCTAATTACGTCGATTGTAACGTTTGGAATGGATGAAATATAAAACCAGAAACTGGAACAGAAAGACACTCTTTTTTGTTCCAGTTTTTTTGTTCTTTCTCACTAATGATGAGCGGGGAGAAAATCAATGCAAAAAGCAGTGAAGCTACAAATATGCAGACAGCCAAATCCTTTAACAAAATGGTTTGTCGGCAATTTATAGTTAATGTGTATAAAAATATGGCGTGTGGTGATTAGAAAGTATTATAATAAACGTAGTGAATGGAAAATTTTTGTTAGGAGGGATTGCACATGGCAACGATTCGTGCATTTTCACACAAAGAGATTACACCGCAAAATACGCATTTGTCTAGTTTTAAAGTGTTGATAGAGTCAGCTTTTTATGGGAACAATGTCACTTGGATTCATGATCTAGCCACTGCCTATCACTTAGCAAAAGAATCTTCTGGCGCTATTCTTACGGATATGCCGGTAATACACACCAAGGAGTTAGGACTACCAGAGGATGCAAAAGTCATCGTGTTTAATGACGGAAAAGTGGTTGGACGGACAGCGGCAGCTCGACGCATCATCGGGCATCCTGGAATCCAGCGAGAATTATATGAAGACATTTTGCGAGATGCCTTATACCAAGGAACCCGCAAGCAATTTTATGGTGGTGAAGTTGTTGTAGGATTAGATGAAGCGTTTATGGTCAAAGCTCACCTGTTGATACCAGAGCACTATGAAACCAACTTTTACTCTTATTTGTTGAATTTTCAATTGATGACGAAATCATGGGAAGAAAGGTACCAACGTTCCAAAGAATATCCAGAGACGGACATTTTTTTGTACGCTGATCCAGATTGGTCTCATCCTGATTTTCCTTATGGACTGTCTCTTTTTGATCCTGAACACAATGTTGCGGCAGTCTTAGGTTTAAACTATTTTGGTGAATTGAAAAAAGCGACATTAACTTTGGCTTGGGCTACCGCGCATCGCCATGGCTTTGTGGCGTGTCATGGGGGAATGAAGCAGTATCAGTTACCGAATCGAACATTTACGATGGCTGCTTTTGGTCTTTCAGGATCAGGAAAATCGACTATCACATTGGCAGAACATGATGGCAGATATGAGATCAAGGTTCTGCATGACGATGCGTTTGTGATTAATCAAACAAATGGTGCATCTACTGCTCTGGAGCCTTCTTATTTTGATAAAACGCAAGACTATCCATTAACCAACCCAAATGTCCGCTACTTTATCACCTGTCAAAATGTTGGGGTTACTTTAGACGAGAAAGGAAAAAAGGTCCTCGTGACCCAAGATATTCGTAATGGGAATGGTCGAACCGTCAAATCACGATATGTCACACCTAATCGGGTGGACCATTTAGATTCGCCGATCGATGCCGTATGTTGGATCATGAAAGATGACACGCTGCCTCCGGTAGTAAAAATTGACGATCCGATTTTAGCCGCTGTTTTTGGTTTGACCTTAGCTACGAAGCGCACGACAGCTGAACATATTGTCGAGACCACGGATATAGATAAACTGGTCATCGAACCTTATGCCAATCCATTTAGAGTCTATCCTTTAGGGGAAGATTTTGCCCATTTCATGCACTTGTTTAAAGAAAACCAAACGGCTTGTTATATTCTAAATACAGGCTTTTACAAAGGCAAGAAAGTCACGCCTGAAGTTACGCTGACATCGATTGAAAAAATTGTGGAAGGCGAGGCTGAATTTAAAAATTTCGGCGGGATCACCGAAATGAGTTTCCTGCCAGTAACAGGTTTTAAAGTCGATTTTCAAGATGCCTCCTATGTGGCTCATTTAAGAGAGCGGATGCAAGGTCGGCTGGACTTTATTTTGGCTCAAGAGACAGAAAATGATGGCTATAATAAGTTGCCTAAAGAAGTAGCAACGGCAATGGAAAAGGTGATTTCTACATTAAGTGAGCTTCCTAGCTAATTTAGTTGAATCAAACTTCCGCAAGCGGCTTTTCTTCCTGAAACACTTATTTTGTTAGCCAGAAAGGAGCGAATATGAACATTCAGTTTCACCATATCCAAATCACAGTCAATGATGTAAAAAAAGCAGAAAGCTTTTATGATCAATTATTTGCACAATTAGGTTTTGACCTTCAGAAGAAATATTCTGGGTACTTAGAACATGCCGATATGGAAGTTGTAGAATATATAGGCGATTCATTTGATTTCGGCATTTGTTCCCCACGAAAAGAATGGAAGAACGAGAAAATCGATTCAAGAAAACCGGGCTCTGTTCAACACATAGCATTTAAGGCGGAAAGCCGCGAAGTCGTAGATGCGATCTTTCCCAAAATAAAAGCTTTAGGGGTAAAGATCCTTCACGATCGACCAATGGAATACAAAGAGCGCATCGCCCCTAATTACTATGCCTTATTCTTTGAAAGCCCAGAAGGCATTCGTTTTGAACTATTTCATTATGCCTGATTCCTTAAACTAAAAGAGCGTGGCATGAACTTGTTGCGTGAGCGTGTTCCTATTCAGGTGATCTTTCATTGTGGGGTTCGTATAACCATGCGATTTCAGAGACAAACTTTCTTCGAACCTGTCATCAGGAAAACTAGAACACTCTTTTTTTAAAGTACGTCCGTTTGGAAAAAAACTATTTGATTCCTAAAATTCATTTGGACAATTCAAAAACAAAAATCTAACACATGTGTTAAAAAACGTTTGAATTTTTATCATTCTAGAAGCGAGTGCACCGTGGGTCAATGAGGATTATTTGGTTGACTGCACGACACTTAAGAGATGGAGGAAGATCAATATGGATCAGAGGGTTCAGCAAGACATCGAAGCAATCATTTCCCATCAATATGATCATGGCGCCGATTTATGGTCGACGCCAGACCATAAATTA
Source organism: Enterococcus sp. R12 (assembly GCF_058135755.1). Lineage (NCBI taxonomy): Bacteria > Bacillati > Bacillota > Bacilli > Lactobacillales > Enterococcaceae > Enterococcus > Enterococcus sp. R12. The sequence goes on along the minus strand of NZ_CM176874.1, from coordinate 2,049,633 downwards.
CTAAAAGGAGCACCCTTTACGACCTTAGAAAGTCCTCTTTATTTACTTGAACTTGGCATGTCACGTGAGGAGAACTTATTAAAAGAGACAGCCGCATTAATCTTTCAAGGATGGAGAGAAGACGGCAGATTTAAAATTTCTCCGTCAGGAGGGATCTATCCATGTCATACGGCGTTGGCTTTGCGAACGCTGTGTGCTCTTGGTTACACAAGGGACCAGCGGCTGCAACAGACCTTTCACTATTTTCTTGCTACTCAGGAAGCAGATGGCGGCTGGAAGTGCAATAAGTATAGTTTTGGTCGCGGCCCTGAGACCCACTTTTCCACGCCAATGACGACGTTAACGGTCCTTGATGCTTTTCGATATACTCATGATCGCAAACAGATGGAAACGCTTAAGCAATCAAGCGAATTTTTGCTTGCTCATTGGGAGATCCGTCAGCCAATCAGTCCCTGTCATTATGGGATGGGTACATTATTTATGCAGACAGAATATCCCTTTAGAGGATACAATCTTTTTTATTATCTGTATGTCTTGTCTTTTTATCCTTCTGCCAGAAAAGACGCACGATTTTTGGAGGCTTTGCAGCAGTTTGAATCGAAAGTTCAAAATGGCAATGTCATCGTAGAACGGGTCGTACCCAAACTGGGGAAACTGAATTTTTGCCAAAAAGGGCATATCAGTCCCTTTGCCACACAGCGTTACCAAGAAATTCTTGCTCGATTGGCAGAGGATTGAGGAAAAAAACAGCCCTTTGAAAGGTTCCCCCCATCTAGACGATTCTTTTTCTTTTCTGGTACACTGTCTGTAAAGAAGCAAGTGATTAATCAACAGAGAGGAGAAAGACATGCAAAAAATATATCTTGTTGAAGATGATGCAACAATCGTCTCTGTTCTAGCAGAATATTTGCAGCAATGGGGGTACGAATGTGTTTCCGCGAAGAATTTTGCTAGCATCTTGCAAGAGTTTCATGAGATCAAACCGGATCTCGTTCTTTTAGATATTTCGCTGCCTTATTACAACGGGTATCATTGGTGTCAAGAAATTCGCAAGAAGTCAGAAGTGCCGATCATTTTCCTTTCGTCGATGGATCAACAGATGAATCAGATCATGGCGATGAACATGGGAGCAGATGATTATTTAACAAAACCCTTTGATTTAGCCTTCGTTTTGGCAAAAATCCAAGCATTGCTGCGGCGCAGCTATCAGTATAGCCACCAACAAGCGCTGACCTTTGAGATAGGGCAAGTAACCTTTTATCCCACAGAAAATGTATTAAAAAAACAGGGGGAACAGTTGCCACTGTCTCCAAATGAAGCTCGGATTCTTTCCTTGCTTTTGCAGCATCGAGGGAAGATCGTAGCCAAAGAGACCATCATTGAAATGCTCTGGAATAGTGAAGAATTCATCGATAATAACACATTAGCGGTCAATATGACCCGCTTGCGAAAAAAATTAAGCCAGATCGAACTATCCGATTTGATCCAGACGGTAAAGAATAAAGGGTATTTGATAGAAAAGGAACACGCCTATGACTAACGTGAAAGAATATTTCGTCCTTTATGGAAAGTTTTATCTCGTTTACCTGCTGTTTAGTGCGGGCCTATTTGGGCTATTCTTTCTCCACAGCCTTTCGTTGGAGCCCTTCATTGACTATGTGGTCTTTTCAGGGGTGATCTTAGGGGGACTTTCCCTTTTTCATTATTTTCGTTACGCACAAAAAAGAAAGCAGCTGCAGCATTTATTAAGAAAAGAACGTATGACGGAAGCGGCGTTGGCGTTCTTGCCTGCCACTCGAAATCGTTTAGAAGACGAATACCAAGCCCTTCTTAAACAATTGGCAAGAGAAAAAACCACTTCTGATTACAAGGCAGCGTTAAAAAATGAAGAAATTTATGAAGATTTCGGCTTGTGGCTTCATCAAATCAAAACGCCTCTAGCTGCGCTGGATCTTTTGGTCCAAAGCGATTCGTTGTCACCGACGGAGGTCAAAGCGGAATTATTTAAGGTGAATGATTACTTGCAAATGATGTTGAATTATTTACGACAAAATTTAGCGAATGAAGATTTTGTCTTTGAGTCGATTGCTTTAGCGCCCCTCGTTCGTCAAACGATCAAAAAGTATGCCTTGTTTTTCTCGAAAAAGAATCTGCAACTGGACATGGCGGTGGATTTGACGGTGACATCCGATCGAAAGTGGCTCGTTTTTATTTTTGAACAGGTTCTTTTCAACAGCTTGAAGTATACCGAAACTGGTGGCATCAACGTTTTCACTAAAGACAATGCCTTAGTGATTCAAGATAGCGGCATTGGTATTCGTAAGGAAGACTTGCCAAGGGTGTTTGAGAAAGGATATACGGGACAAAATGGTCGCTTTCAGCAACGAGCGAGCGGGCTAGGCTTATATATGAGTCAACAAGCGGCTGAAAAAATCGGCTGCCGTTTAGCGATTGATTCTGAAGTGGGACAGGGAACCATCGTCACACTTCATTTTCCCACCACAAATAACCGATAGCCGCAAACTTTCAACACTGTAAGTTTGCGGTTTTTATTGTAAGTCGCTTTTTTCTGCCAGTCAGCTTATTCTAAAAAGGAAGGAGGGAACAAGATGACACTTTTAAACATACAACAAGTAAAAAAAATCTATCAAAGCCAGCTGAACGGACAACCCGTTGAAGCGTTGAAAAATATTACCTTTATGGTAGAAGAAGGGGAATATGTCGCTATCATGGGGGAATCAGGTTCGGGAAAGAGTACGTTGCTGAACTTGATGGCGACGTTAGACCAACCAACAGCGGGTGAAATGCAGCTGAATGGCATCGATCTGACCACGATCAAAGAAAAAGACGCAGCGAGTTTTCGACGGGATCACTTAGGCTTTGTTTTTCAAGACTTTAATTTATTGGACACCTTTTCGGTAAAGGACAATATTTTATTGCCATTAGTTTTATCGAAAGTTTCCGTCAAACAAATGGAAAAGCAGCTTCAGCCCATCGTACAAACTTTAGGGATCGCCGATTTATTGCAGCACTATCCGTATGAATTGTCTGGCGGACAAAAACAACGAGTTGCTGTCGCACGAGCGATCATCACAAAACCAGAACTGCTATTAGCAGATGAGCCAACCGGAGCGCTGGATTCGAAAACTTCTGATCAACTACTGACATTGTTTCAAAAGATCAATCAAAATGGACAGACGATCGTGATGGTCACTCACAGTTCGATTGCAGCCAGTCGCGCACAACGCGTCTTGTTTATCAAAGACGGGTATGTGTTTCACCAGCTGTATCGAGGGGATCGCAGCAATACCGCTTTTCTAGAAGCAATAGCCGAAACAATGACCGCTGTCTTTGCAAAGGAGGAGTAACCAATGTTCTTTCAAAAAATCGCCTTCTCCAATTTGCGTAAAAATGCCAAAGCTTACACACCCTTTTTATTATCCATGAGTTTCTTGGTGGCTGTTTTGATGATGACGCAAATCATCGTGAACAATCCGGGAATGAAGGAACTTCCTAGTAGTCAAAGCGCCATCTTCATGTTTCGTTTAGGAAATATCATCCTCATGATTTTTGCGGCGATCTTTTCCTTTTACACCAATAACTTTTTGATCAAGCAGCGAAAAAAAGAATTTGGTCTCTACAATGTTTTAGGACTAGGAAAACGTGAGATCGCCTTCGTGGTCTTTTGGGAACTCTTTTACAGTTTTCTCATTAGCCTTGCCGCCGGACTGATCAGTGGCTTATTGTTTGCACGATTAGGATTTTTGATACTGAAGAAAATCTTAGCCGTAGGCGAGTTCTTTGTCTTCAAACTGTCATTTGAGAGCATTGGCTTGGTGATCCTGTATTTTATGTTCGTCTTTGGTTGTTTATTTTTATTTGACATACTGCAAGTCCGCAAAACCAATCCACTTCAATTACTGCAGGGAAGCAAGCGAAATGAAAAAGAACCACGAGCAAAAGGTATTTTGGCAGTATTAGGTGTCCTATGCTTAGTGGCAGGCTATACGATCTCTGTGACGATCAAGTCGCCCATCAGTGCATTAGGCCTGTTCTTTGTCGCCGTCGTCCTCGTAATCTTGGCTACCTATTTGTTGTTTATTGCGGGCAGTATCAAAGCTTTGCAGTTTTTAAGAAAACGAACGACCTATTATTATCAAACGACCCATTTTATCAATGTCTCTACCATGTTGTATCGGATGAAGCAAAATGCGGCTGGTTTAGCAAGTATTTGTATTTTATCAACGATGGTGTTAGTGACCGTTGCTACGACCGCCAGTCTTTATTTTGGACAAAAGAATGTGATCGAAACCCGTTTTCCTTACGATGTTCAAATTGAGTCAGCGGCTGATTCCCTGCAAATCAACACAGCAATTGATGGACTTGAAGAGAAGCTAACGATCAAAGAGCGCCAACAAGTCACTACAACAAGACCGTTGCTTTTTACCTTTGAGGAACCAAATTTTGTTCCCTCAACCACTTTTGAAGAAAATAGCGGTAGTTTAGATAAAGCCGTGTATCTTATTTTTCTTACCAGTTCTGAATACCATGAAATCACCGGGAAAACAGGACCCGCTGACGACGAACTATTCGTTTTTCCCGCCACCTGGACGCATCAAGCATTACCAGAAAAGACGACGATCGATGATCGTCAATTTCGCTTGCGGGAATTGAAAGAACTGCCAACATTCACGAAAGTAGAAAACCCCGTTCAGCATCTTGTTCTCGTGGCGGATGATCAGTGGCTTGCCGAAAAGCTAAGCTCTTGGTATCAAAACGAAGAGTTTCAACTTTACCAGCAACCAGTGACAACAACAGTCTTTAATTTTCAAACAGAAGAAGCAAGCGATCGCGAAGCCATCGCAAAAGAGATTCGCAGCGAACTTCTGGCAGCAGATGCTCAGGCGAGCGTTGAATCAAAAGATCTTTTTGAAGTGGAGACAAAAACCTTTACCGGCGGCTTCTTCTTCTTAGGCTTGATTTTTGGTGTGATCTTTATTTTAGCTGCTGCATTGATCATTTATTATAAACAAGTTTCCGAAGGGATGGAGGATAAAGAACGTTTCGAGATCTTGCAAAAAGTTGGGTTAAGCCATAAGGAAGTCAAGCAAGTGATCCAGCAGCAAGTTTTGATGATCTTCTCATTTCCTTTGGTGGCAGCGATCATCCATTTGGCGTTTGCTTTACCAATGATTCGAAAATTACTGATTCTTTTTGGTCTGACGGATCGTAACTTATTGATCACGGTAACGATTATTTCTGTCCTGTTGTTTACAATGATTTATCTGCTGGTGTATTTCATCACCGCAAGAGTCTACTATCGATTGGTGGAGCGCAAACAGTAGCGGGGGGACAAATGTTATTTTGTCAGACGATAGCTAGATGGATTAGTCGTCACCGCCAAGAGCTACAAAAAAATAAAATGTAAGAACACCTCATCCATGAAGCGACGCTCAAAAGTTAGAATTTTTGGTCTAACAGTTTGGAATCACTACATGATTGAGGTGTTTTTTTGATAGGCACGCCCGCTAGCCCACTTTTTTAGAGTTGAAAAAAAGCCTTAGGTGACCTATAGTGAAAAGGAGTAAAGCACGGGTATAGAGTGCCGCGCGATTGATAGTCATTTCAAAATAAAAGAGATCATGTGATCCAAAAAGGAGAAAGCCTTATGAAAGAGCAGCCGATAACCATTGGATTCCCCTTAAGAGGTGAGTGGCTTGCGCCGACTACACCAGCCGAGAAGATTCCTAGCCATGGTACCGATCGAATGGGGTTGCGTTATGCCTTTGATTTTTTACAAGTTAATTTTGAGGGGAAAACCAAAGCTTTTCATAGTCGAAGCTTTCTGAGCTATTTCTTCTTAGGGGTTCCGCTGGAGAGCTGTTATTGTTGGGGCGAAAAAATCTATGCGCCTTGTGATGGCGAAGTAATTGTTGCAAGAGATGGCTATCGGGAACGGAAAATCGTTCACTGGATCAGAGATTTTTCGATCGCTGTAAAAAATGGTTTATTTTTTAATGAACACAAAGATGATTATCAACAAATAGCTGGCAACTACATTGTGATAAAAGCTTCTGAGGGCGTTTATATGGCATTTGTCCATCTGCAAAAAGGATCTGTCACTGTCTCCGTAGGACAAAACATCACCAAAGGGATGGTGATCGGAAACGTTGGCCATTCAGGAAATTCGACTTCGCCTCATCTGCATTTTCAAGTGATGGACACAAGTGATATCGCTCATGCGAAAGGTCTTCCTTGCCGCTTTGAAGAATATGAAGTGTACCAAGCAGGGGGATGGACAAAGGTGCAGAATCGGATACCAGGTAGTACGGATCGGATACGATTGTTGAAGGAAGACTAAGGACCAGATTTGAAACATTCGCATCAGGACTTGTAGGTCGCTCAAAAGAAAAAACGTTTAAAAGTCTTTGGACTTCTTTTAAGTACGTGAAATAATCTTAGGTTTTCAAAATTTGTGAAGAAAATGAAATGCAGGGAGAACAAATGAATCATTTACCCAATATCCTTACCACTTCTCGACTGATTCTCGCACCACTTTTACTATTCCTTCAGCCAATGTCTGGCTGGTTTTGGCTGCTCTATTCCTATTGTTTTTTAAGCGACCTCGTCGATGGGCTGCTTGCAAGAAGGATGAATCTTACGAGTGAGGTGGGTGCCTTACTAGATAGTTTCGCAGATGTAAGCTTTTTTCTCGCAGTTTTTCTTTCTTTTCTACCACAGCTGTTGGCGGTACATACGCTTTGGGTCTGGCTACTAGTGATTGCTATGATTCGTTTTGTCAGTTATCTGATTGGCTATGTAAAATATCGGTCTTTTAGTAGTCTGCATACATGGCTCAACAAAGCAGTCGGTTTTCTTTTAGGTATTTACCCATTGCTGCTCATGGTGAGTCCTGCAAAAATTGTTGTCTTAATTTTGGGGACCATCGCCACTGTTTCCGCATTAGAAGAATTGCTGATAACGATCCTCTCAAAAAATCTGGATAGAAATCAAAAATCGATATTCGAAAGTTTTAAGTAAGGCGCCTCTATCATTGAGGGCTTTTTTTTGCGTATTCATCGCTAATAGACTTTTAAAAGACCCTTCAAAAACAATTTTAAAAATAACATTGAAAACAATTTTTAATGGTATTATGCTTATCTTTGAAGGGAGGCTTCACAAATGAATAGACAAGAACTGCATGCATGTATCAGTAAAAACCAGCCTAATATTTGCCAAATTGCTGCCTACCAAAATGGAAAGGAAGTTTACTCGGATGAATGGCATGAGTATAAGCCAGAGGATACTTGCCACCTTATGTCCGCTACGAAAAGTATCGTTTCTCTACTAGTTGGGATAGCGATCGATCAAGGCCTCATCAGGAATGTCAATGACAAAGTCCTCGATTATTTTCCAGACTATCAAGTAAAACGGGGCGAAAAAACGATTCAGGATATTACGATCAAACACCTATTAACGATGCGAGCCCCGTATAAATGCAAAGGTGATCCATGGACAAAGGTTTGTTCGAGTGACGACTGGACCAGCGCCTCGCTTGATTTATTGGGAGGAAGAAAAGGGGTGACAAATGAATTCAATTATCAAACCGTTTGTCTGCAGATCCTCACTGGTTTGTTAGCGAAAGCTTCTGGAATGACGACCGTTGATTATGCGAACCATTATTTATTTCGACCTCTTGGTGTAGCCGAACTGACCAATTATTATGCGGAAACGGCACAAGAGCATAAGCACTTTACGATGAGCAAGGCACCAAAAAAACCGGTTTGGTTTTGCGATCCTTTAAATATTGGCACTGCAGGTTACGGGCTTTGTCTTTCAGCAAAAGATTTAGCCAAAATCGGTGAGCTATGCTTGAACCAAGGCATCCATCAAGGACAACAAGTGATTTCTTCACAATGGCTCACTGAAATGGTCAATCCGCTAGAGACAAACATAGAGAAATTTCAAAATATGAGTTATGGGTATTTATGGTGGATCTTGGATGCTGAGAAAAGCACCTATGCCGCCATCGGCAATAGTGGAAATGTCCTTTATATTGATCCCGAATCAGAGACTGTTATCGCCATTACGGCGTATTTTAAGCCAACTGTCTTTGATCGCATCGACTTTATCGAGACAGAGCTAAAACCGTTCCTTTTGCACTAATGAGCGTTAAGAAAAAGCAGTCTGCTGTCAAAAGTTGATTGCTTTTTTTGTAGGCGAAAGCTTAATGATCCCTTTTGTGACTATGGCAGGCAGGTGACCTACTGATAAAGCTCGGCTGCTAGCCTTTTATGAAATTATAATTTAGCAATTTGATCCCGCAGGTAGGAGGCTAAATCAATAATAAACGGAAGATAAATGAGAAATGAATAAAATGACCAAACTATCAACGACGTAAACTTGGTATACTATAATTGAGAAGAAAATCACAAGTGAAAGGAGCGGTCGGGGTGTTTTCAGAAATCAGTATCTATCAAGTGAAACCCAGTAGTGTTGAGACCTTTGAAGCAGTCATGCAGGAAGCAACAGAGGCAATGAAGGCCATGGAGGGGGTTTTGTTCTTTCGATTAATGAAACGAACCCATTACATCAAAGAAATGAGGACCATCAAGGAAGGTCGCCTGCCAGATCCATTGACGAGAGTCATAAAATGTGTGAAATATGCTCACTATTGGGAGTTTGATAGCGAAGAAAATTATGGCAAAGCTCAAAAAAAGTTGTATGAAAGTTACTGGAAAGCAATGGAGAAATGTTTGATCGTTCCCCACGACAAACTATTGGGGGAAGTTCTTGAGTGCTCGCTTTAGTACCAAATGCTCTCCTGCTGAACGGACTTTTTGTTGCAACTGTTAAGAAAGGACAGGGTAGAAATACAACGGACGTTAAAAAAGTCATTTGAACGGTTGAATGGAGAACTGTTAGTTTTTTTTTAACGCTCTATTACTTGATGGAATCTAAAAGGAGGAAGCCCCGATGGCACAGGTTGCTTTTCATAATTCGTACAAATTAAAAAAAGGCGTTTCAACAGCGGAATTTGTTCGTGTCGTTGAACAATTAAACCGAGAATACATTTCCAAACAAAGAGGATACCTTTCGTTTGAATTATTAGTAGATGGAGAAACTTGGGCGGACATCACCAAGTTCGAAACGAAAGAAGATGCGGAAACATTTGCCCGATGCGGCACGCCTAATGCCTTTGCACAAAAGTTTTATTCATTCATCAATCTAAACAGTTGCACCTCTCACCTATACACCATTAAAAAAACGTTCCAATAACTAGCCACTATGGAATGAACAGCGCAAAAAACAATTCATATGAAAAGAGGAACTTCTTATGACAAAACCAGCAGAATGGTATCAAGGAAAAGCCGGTCGGGCAGAACATTTGGTCTATTTAAATAAGGAAGCCAAAGAGCTTGAGAAACTGATTCACGGTGACAAAACAATGATCATTCGGGGGGCAGCCGGCAGAAAATCACCTTTAGGAGGAAGAGCCAAAATCAACGATCTTGTGTATTTTGTGGAGACCGGCGGCGATTTGACCATCACTCATCGGGGCATCATTGCCAACGTGATTGAATCTGAAAAGATGACGAAAGAAGAATCCATAGATTTTGTAAAACGCTATGAAAAAGAGTTGAATTTATCGAAAAAACAAGTCGATCGATGGGCAGGGAAAAAGTATCTAGCGGTCTATGAAATCGCTGAATTAGAAGAAATAACACCATTTCAGTACAATCGTGAAAAAAATATGGATGATTGGGTCATCACAGATGATATCAACAAAATCAAATTGTAACGTAGCGAAAACCTTAAAAAACGAAGCGCAAAGGAGTTGAGTGGAAGGATGGAAGGCAAAAAGCAATTGTTTCGAGACAAAAACGTGAAACCAACAGAGCAGCTGATTGCAGAATCTCTGGGTGAAGGATATGTCATTTATCAACGTTTTATCGAAACCCTTGAAAACGAGGGCATCTCTCTTATGGATTGGCGCTATTACCAAGATGGAAAAGCGTGGTTGTCAAAAGGCGAATACAAATGGACAACGACTCGTGGAACGAATAAAGTGAAACCAATTTTTTGGCTCTCGATGTGGGAGGACTTCTTCAAAGTCTCCTTTCACTTTAGCGAGAAAGTCCGAACACAGTTATTGTCTTTACCAGTCAGCGATGAGACAAAGGAAACCATTCTTAAGGCGCCAACTAATGGCACGAAAATGAAGTTTTTTTCTGTGATTTTTGATGTCGCTAATCCATCACTCTTTGAAGATATCACCGAATTGATCGTGTTCAAAAAAAGTAAATAAAGTAAGAGTATGATTTATTTAACTTGGATAGTCTGATTTTATTACATCTATCAAAAAGGAATCTTTGTTATAGTTTACCCATTTTTTAGGTTAAGAAAAGTAAAAGTCAATCAGAAGACTCTAAGTTTATCGCCTTTCCTCTGATTGGGTTTTAATATAAGTAACTCTTGGGAAAACCAACGCTAATTTTGATTAGATTATCGGATAAAATTCACAATGAAATAAATTTTACTCGCTAAATATGCTATTATGGGTAAAATATGCTTTAATTACTTTTGAATTGATGGAAGACACATTGGAAAAGGAGAAAAGACAAATGACTATTCAACGAATCACAGCTTGCGTTCAAGTCAAAGGAGACTATCAGAAGTGTTATCATTTTTATACGGAAAAAGTTGGTTTGGTACCAACTTATGGCGATGAGTCAGGTCCTTATACAAGCTTTGCATCGAAGAAAGAGGAGGCGCCTTTTTTTGGTATGTTCCAAGTGGATGCCGTGATCGATCAAATGGAGGGCTATCCGATTTCGGATAATCGGATTTCATCTGATACGCTTTCGGCAACGTTTCACACCACGGATTTTGAAGAAGATTATACGAGAATGAACAATGCTGGTGTAGTGTTTGAAGTGAGTAAAACCGTTTTGGGGGAAGGGGACCAAGCTTTTCATATTGCCTATTTCCGCGATCCAGAAGGAAATTTGCTAAGCTTGGAGGATGGCGGTGTCTAAAGAGTTCACATTCAAAAAGAATCAGAAAAAAACGTAAAGAAAGATTTATCTCATAATTGTTTTGAGATAAATCTTTTTTTATTTGAAATCATTCCTCTATAAAGCGTTCCTTCATCCGCTCCAAGAAAAGTCCAGAGGCTTTTGAAAAAACTTGGGTGTTCTTCCAAATGACTGCAAGATCTGATTCAAGAGTGGGACTCAATTTTCTAAAGCATAAAGGACTGTCAGGGGTGAAGTTGATTAATTTGTCGAGGGTCAATGCATAGCCGACGCCTTCTTCAACCAACTTTGACGCATTGTACACGAGATTATACGTGGCAACGACAGTCAATTTGTTCATGTCTTTTTTCAACCATTTAGAAAGCTCACTGCTGACCAGACTTTGTCGTGAAGTAATCAAGGGAACCTCCCAGAGATCCTTTGGTGTGATGACTTCGTTACTAGCAAGGGGACTGTCTTTTCGCATCAAGACGCCCCAGGTGTCTCTGGCAGGTAAGCGCAAGGAATGGGATTTTTTGACGTCGACGGGGCTGATCACGACGCCAAAATCCAACAATCCTTTGTCCAACCGTTCTTTGACCTCGTCAGCATTGCCGCTAAATAAATGAAATTTGACGTTAGGGTACTCAACTTGAATCTCCTTGATGATTTTTCCCAACAGCTGGATCACGTAGGTTTCTCCAGCACCGATCGACACGTTACCGGTAATCGTATCTCGAGGCGACAAAAATTCAGAACGGGTCTTTTCTAACAATTCTACAATTTCTTCCGCCCGCTTACGAAACAAGAGGCCATCTTCCGTCAGCGTAATTTTGCGATTGCCTCTGGTGAACAGCGTGACACCTAATTCTTTTTCTAACTCCATTAACTGTCGTGACAGGGATGGTTGCGAGAGATGCAGATGTTTTGCGGCAGCTGAAATCGTTTCTTTTTCTGCAACTGCTAGAAACGTGGTTAAACTTTTTAATTCCATAGGTCTATACTCCTTTTTCTATGCTATATATGAATAGTTGGGTATTTGATATTAGTATTTTACATAGAAAGATGCTGCAAGTACAATAGGTTTATCCAAAAATAGCTCAAGCGATCAAGAAAAAACGATCATCCAGACCTTGATCAGTTGAGAAACATTGGAGAATCGCCCTAAGGTACAGGATAGTTGACCGAGAAAGAAGGCGAATGAAATGAAAAAATGGCAAAAGAAGGCCCTTGTGTCTTTAGTTGTGCTGGCACCGTTGGTTTTAGGTGCTTGTAGCAGCAATAATGATGAGACGAATGAAGAGCCGCAAGCCAGCTCAGGAGGAGAAACGATGACAGAAAATGTTTCATTGACAGATGAATGGGATAAAGTTTTCCCAGAAAGTGACACGGTGAATCACCGAAAAGTGACTTTCCAGAATCGTTACGGGATCACTTTAGTTGCGGATCTTTATGAACCAATTGATGCGCAAGGACCACTTCCAGCAATCGCCGTTAGCGGACCTTTTGGAGCAGTCAAAGAGCAGACATCTGGTCTATATGCGCAAACGATGGCAGAGCGTGGTTTTGTTACGATCGCTTTTGATCCGTCCTATACAGGTGAAAGCGGTGGCGAACCACGCTATGTGGCTTCCCCAGACATTAATACAGAAGATTTTCAAGCAGCCGTCGATTTTCTATCTGTCCAAGAAAACGTAGATGAAGAAAGAATCGGTTTGATCGGGATTTGTGGCTGGGGTGGTCTAGCTTTGAACGCCGCAGCCATCGATACCCGTGTGAAAGCGACTGTTTCTGCCACCATGTATGACATGTCGAGAGTCAATGCTCAAGGGTATTTTGATGAAATGGGGGCTGAAGGACGCCATGAATTGCGCCAGCAGCTGAACGCCCAACGTACAGTTGATTTTGCCAATGGCAGCTACGAACGAGCAGGTGGGGTACCAGATACACTGCCAGAAGATGCGCCGGTCTTTATGCAGGATTACTTTGATTATTACAAAACAGAACGAGGCTACCACGAACGTTCCTTGAACTCTAATGATGGTTGGAATGTCACGTCTTCGCTGTCATTCTTAAATATGCCACTTTTGTCTTACATTGATGAGATCCAAAGCGCCGTTTTATTGCTTCATGGAGAAGAAGCCCACTCACTTTACTTCAGTCAAGACGCCTTTGAGCAATTACAAGGCGATAACAAAGAGCTGACAGTCATTCCTAATGCTTCGCATGTTGATCTATACGACCAAACAGAGGTGATTCCTTTTGACCAAATGACCGAATTCTTCCAGGAGCATTTGAATTAAACCGCAACAACCAGCTGCACGACTGTTCAGTCCCGTTTCCTCTGCTGAGCAGTCGTGTTTTAGAAAATAAGCATTCCGTTGCCCGCCGCTACATCGAATCATCAGCAGAAAGGAGCGAAGCATGCTGATAAAACTCATCCCTGCTGTCTTGCTGTTCCTACTAAGTGCCTGTGGGACAAGTGGAACAGAGGAGAGGCATGCGCTGTCTGCCAGCGAAACTTCCTCTGAGGCAAGTCAGGATCATGATCAACCGACGATTGAATCACAAACAGCTGTCGTCATTACGGTTGGTCAACAGGATTTTATAGCGAAGTTTTATGAAAATGAGGCGTCTGAATACCTAATGAATCAAATGCCCTTCACGTTGACAATGAGTGACTTGAACAACAACGAGAAATATTATCGTTTTTCTGAGAATTTGCCAGAAATGACTACAGAACGGCCGGAGATCATTCACGAAGGAGAAATCATGAGCTGGAATAGTTATACATTGGTGCTGTTTTATCAGACCTTTACCAATTCTTATGGTGGCTATAGTCGTATCGGCGTGATTGAAGATCCAGCAGGATTAAGAGAAGCGTTGGGGGGAGAAGACGTGGAGGTTGTCTTTTCGCTAGAAAATACTCGTGAGTAACGAATGATTAGGAGAAAAACAAATGACGATCGATCAATTAAACAAAATTATGGCAAGTGGTGAACCCTTACTTGCCGGTTCGCAAGCTTCAAAACAAATGATGGCTTTGAGTGCTGAGGCGAGAAAATTGACCATGAAAATCAATACGGTTTATCATGAACCTCATGAATTACAAGAACTTTTTGCTCAATTGACTGGGAAAGCAGTTGAACCGACATTTTCGCTTTTTCCGCCTTTTTATACAGATTATGGCAAAAACATCCAAATTGGCAAAGGGGTGTTTCTTAACGCCGGTTGTCATTTTCAAGACCAAGGAGGGATCACGATCGGTGATGATACCCTAATTGGGCATAACGTTGTTCTAGCTACCTTGAATCATGGCCTTCACCCTGAAGATCGTAGCACGCTTTATCCAGCCCCCATTACGATTGGGAAGAATGTCTGGATTGGCTCAAATGCAACGATCGTGGCTGGTGTGAACATCGGTGACCATGCAATCATTGCTGCTGGGGCAGTGGTGACCAAAGATGTCGCTGAGCGCACGATCGTGGCTGGTGTACCTGCAAACTATGTCAAAGAGGTCACTGAGTAAGCACAATAGCAATGAGTAAGAAAAAAACTGCTGTTCGCCTTGTCGCTTTTGAAGCGATGAAGACGAACAGCGGTTTTCTTATTCTTGAGGCGGCTCGCTCGTATTGGAACCGGCGAAGTTTTCGATCAACGATTTCACATCCAGACCGAGGGTTTCTTTCAAAGTTTCTTGTGTGGTCGATAAGAGATTGGTGGCGTAATTGGTGACACGATTGGCACCGCCGCCTTCACCTGATCCTGTATCAACGACCGAAATTTTATCGATATTGCCTAATGGGGCGGCAGCCTCTTTGACTAATTGCGGCATGATCTCAACGATCATGCTAAGGATCGCTGCTTCATCATATTTCTTGAAGGCTTCAGCGATTTTTTCCTTCGTTTCAGCTTCCGCCGTTCCTTTCGCCAAGGTCGTCTCGGCTTCTGCCAAACCAATCAGACGAATCTTATCGGCTTCAGCTTTTGCCAACGACTCTGTTCGAAACTGCTCAGCTTCAGTGGTTGCTAACGCAGACGCTTTTTTCGCTAATGCTTCTTGTTCAAGCGCATAACGATCGGCATCGGCTTTTTTCTTGATCTCAGAATCAAATTGGCGTTCACGACGCAAGATTTCTTTTTCTTCCAATTCGATTTGTTTTTGTCGTTCAACGACTTCAACTTCAATCTCTTGTTCTCGAACTTTTTGTTTCATGATGGCACTTTGCAGATGATAGGCTTGATCGGCATCGGCTTTGGCGATGTCTTGTTCTTTCTTATAAAGCGCCAACTTCAATTCTTTTTCCTTCAATGCTTCAGCGATTTCGGTCATGCGTTTTGATTCCGCTGTTTGCGATTCTTGTTCCGATTGGGCTTTTTTGATGCGGGTTTCTTTCAGCGCTTCGGCTTCCGCAATTTCAGCATCCCGTTTGACTTGAGCGATTCTAGGTTTTCCAAGAGAATCTAAATAGCCATTTTTGTCTCGTACTTCTTTGATCGTAAAGGATACAATGATCAAGCCCATTTTCGCTAGATCGACAGAGGCCACTTCTTGCACGCTTTGGCTGAATTTGTCGCGATTTTGATAGATTTCTTCGACGGTCATCGAACCGAGGATCGAACGCAGGTGACCTTCCAAGACTTCTCGTGCCTCATTTTCTAATTCTTCACGGGTTTTTCCTAGAAACTGTTCCGCTGCCGTTGCGATTTCTTCCACGGATGAGCCGATCTTGATAATGGAAGTTCCATCACACATAACGGGAACTCCTTGTTCCGTATACACTTCTGGTGTTGAAACATCTAGCTTGCTTGAAAGTAAGCTGATTCGGTTTGATCGTTGGAACACTGGCAAAACAAAGGCTCCGCCACCACGCACGATTTTGATTTTGTTATTGCTCTCATCCGCATGAACATTTTTGTTGCCAAGGTAACTTCCGCTAATAATCAACGCTTCATCGGGCTTGGCTGTTTGATATTTCGTGACAAAGATGATCAAAAGCATCAGTAAAATGAACGCCACGATTGCGATCGGAAAGACAATTGGTGATAAGAAAATATCCATAGATGCACCTCTTTAGTGATTTATTTTAGTTGTCCAAAAATTTTTCTGTATAGGGAACGACGTAGCAAATACGCTCTTTGACTTCAATAATCAACACTTTTGATCCTGCTGCTAATGGTTCATCGATAGGTTGAAAAGCCGAGGCTGGACGATTACTTGAACCAGTGACACTTGTGAGTTGAATTTCACCCATTCCTTCACAAGGAATCGGCGTCAGCACCGTTGCGATTCGACCTTCAAAGTCTTTCTCGGAACTCGAAAGCGTCGCTTCAGCATTCCTCATGGGAATCAGCACGTAAAAATTCAAGAGAAAAACGAGCCCTGTAGAAAGACAAGCGCTACCAATGAAAAGCATCATCGAATAGCCTGGGAAAATAGTTTCCCCTAAGTAACCGAAAAGACTCGTAAAGGCAAACCAGGGGATGATCAACATCGGATCAATTGGACCATCAAAATCGAAGATATCGCCAAACAGAAGCAGCAAAAAGGCTAAAATGGCACAGCCAATCAATACATACAAATAAATCTGATCAGGTGCATAAGTGTGCAGCACGTATCCACCTCCTTTCAAATAGAGTGATTTGTAAGAACAATGAAAGCTAAGAAACAATCGAAAGAAGAACGAGGGAAGGAAAAGAACGGAATAGGTGTTCTGTTATAATTATACCAATAAATAATAAAAAAAAATAAATAAAATAGTAAATTTGAATAAATAGTACGACAAAGGGAGGTTTATTTTTCTTGAAAGAGCCGATCAAAAATCAGCTTTTTTTCACCAGCCATTGACAAACCAGGAAAATCCAAGTAGATTAAATCAGGGTACTAGAAAAAGGCAAAATCAGCTGCAGATGATTTGAATCGTAAGAGGCAGCTTTTATTTTCTATTACCATAGATCGAAGGTAGTTGTTCGCAAACATAAAAGAAGTCAGGAACACTTCTTTTCAACCGACAGTATTGCTAAGAAATAGAGGTGGAATCGATGGATCAAAAAGAAAAAATGTTAGAGCTAATCAAGAAAAAACAAGGCGGCGGCCGTTCAAAAAAAATGGAATCCCCAAAAAACGATCGAAAAAACATGCGTAAAGGCCCGAAAATTTATAATAAGTAAATTTAGCAAAGTAAATGGTAAGAACACTCAAATTCATTGGTGATTTGGGTGTTTTTTGTGTTTTTAAAGCGAGTCTTCATTTAAGCGATAGAATGAAAAAATTACCGAAATATTGTAACCGTTTTCTTTGTTATTCGGATTTTTTGACTTGCTATACTAATGTTATAAGAAAAGTTTTTGAAAGGATGATAAGAAATGAAAATTGTAGGAATCACAGCTTGTACTGCAGGTATTGCTCACACGTATATTGCAAAAGAAAAAATTGAAAATGCAGCAAGAAAGAATGGAGATGAAATAAAAATAGAAACACAAGGTTCCATTGGTGTAGAAAACGAGTTGACGGAAAAAGACATTTTTGAAGCAGATATTGTTTTAATTGCCGCCGATATATCGATCAGTAAAGAGCGGTTTAAAGGCAAAAAGATAGTTGATATTCCAATAAGCTTAATTATGAAATCAGCCGATGGGGTGATAAAAAAGATTCACGAAAAAATGGGAATCTAATATAAGAAAAGAAAGGGAGGATGGAAGTGATGAAAACACAACATGTAAAAAAGCACGTGTTAACAGGTATTTCGTACATGATTCCAATTATTGTTGCAGGCGGAATTTTGGGAGCGCTAGCAAAGGGATTCGGGGGTTATGACATAGGTAGTCTAGTTGAGCCTGGAGCCACACCATTTAGCAATCTTAATCCTTTTAGTTGGATTGGTTTTTGGTGGGGAGTCAATCAGATAAGCTCTTATGCGATGAGTTTTGCAGTGGCAGTAATGACAGCAGGTACTGCCTATTCTATCGCAGGAAAACCAGCAATTGTTTCAGGTCTGGTGCTAGGGTTTGTTGCTACACAAAGTAATGCTGGCTTTTTAGGAGGATTATTAATCGCTTTTTGTATTGGTTGGTTTGTTAATTGGATGAAAACTTGGCACGTCCCAAAATGGATGAAAGGTTTGATGCCTGTATTGATCATACCAACATTAACCTCTTTTGTATGTGGAATGATTTTTATCTCGATCTTATCGCCTCCATTAGCTTTTATAATGAATCACTTTCAAGAGTGGATCATCTCTTTAAATGGAGGGGCAAAATCACTTATTGGGGCGGTGATTGGAGCTGGAATGGGCTTCGACTTAGGTGGTCCAATCAACAAAACCGCTTCACTTGCTGCAAATGCTTTAGGTGCAGATGGTATCAACGGTCCGATGGCAGCAAAAATTGTCGGAGGAATGACGCCACCGATCGGCGCCTTTATAGCAACGGTTATCGCAAAACGCAAATTTTCGAAAGCTCAAATCGAGACTGGAAAAGCAGCATTTCCAATGGGGCTTTGTTTTATAACTGAGGGCTGTTTGCCTTTTGCTGCGGCTGACCCTTTTAGATTCATCTTATGCTCGATGCTAGGTTCATCTGTCGCTGGAGCAATTGCAACGGGGATGGGTGTTGAGTCTGTGGCAGCCCATGGTGGGATCTTTGTTATTCCAATGATGGAAAAGCCTTTATGGTTTGTAGTAGCTTTGTTGATTGGATCATGTATTACAGGCTTTATGTATGCCTTTATTAAAAAGAAAGATGTGTTAAACGAAGAGGCAGTGGAATCATCAGTTGATTTAAGTCAAATTGATTTTGAAATAACTATAGAATAGTGAGGGAATAGCCAATGTTAGTTTCGATGAAAGCGATATTAGATGATGCCCATAAACATAATTATGGTGTAATGGCAATGAATAGTATAAATATGGAAATGGTTCGAGGTGGGATCTTAGCTGCAGCTTCGGAGAATTCACCAATAATTATTCAATTTGGTCCGGGACAAATGAAAAAGCACGCACATAAAGAAGAAATGTTACCATTAATCCAACAATTAGCAAAACGTGTTCATATCCCTGTTGCTTTAAATTTAGATCATGGAATGGATTTTGAGACGATCGTGGATTGTATCAACTCTGGATTTACTAACGTGATGTTTGATGGATCTAGCCTTTCTTACGAGGATAATCTCACAAAAACGGAAATTATATGTAATTTGGCTCATGCAAAAGGGTGCTCAGTTGAAGCTGAACTAGGACATGTTGGTCAAGCATTGTCTGAAGACGACCAAAATACCGATTTATATACTGACCCTGCTAAAGCGCTGGAGTTCGTTCAGTATACTAATGTTGATGCTTTAGCGGTTGCTATTGGAACAGCTCACGGAAATTACCCAAAAAGAAAAATTCCCCGTTTGGATTTTGATCGGTTGAAGGAGTTAAAGGCTACTCTAGATATGCCGCTTGTCTTACATGGTGGTTCAGGAGCTGGTGAGGAAAATTTACGCAAGGCGGTTGCGTTAGGGATTAATAAAATAAACGTTGCAACAGATGCATTTGAGGCAGCAAAAAAAGCTCTATTACATGCATATGATAACGATCCTTCGCTAGATTACCTCCAGCTATCTATGGAAACAGAAAAAGGAATTGCGAATTTTGTTAAACAATTTGTTCATGTTATTGGGTCAGCTGGTCGATGTTCCTTTACTCCATTTGATTTCGAAGTTCACGAATAAATATTTTTATAACGGAGGATCAGCATATGAATAAAAATCAACAATACCAAAATACTATATTGAGGATTCTCGTTGATTCTCCTCAAATTACCGTTAGAAAAATCGCTGAAAAAATTGGATTGTCTGAAAAAACCACACGGCTTCAATTAGATTATTTAAATGAATACCTTAATCGAAAAAGTATCGGGTGCATCGAGCGAATACCTGGGAAAGGGGTAAAGTTAACACTTGAAAAGACAATAAATGGCAAATTCTTACATTTAGATGTCCAAGATTCTTCTCTTAATGCACATATTTTACCTCAAATTTTACAAAAGTTGCTCAAATCAAACCCTATGATGTATATAACTCAAAAAAAGTTAGCTAATGAATTGTATGTTAGTCTACCTACGCTAAGAAAAGCCATTGCTGAGGCAAGAATTTGGTTAAAAGAGAATAATTTGGAGATTGAAACCATAAAGAATAAAGGGATGCGAGTCATCGGAAATGAAGTATCTATTCGATTTGCGATACGTAATCTTATTGTTCAAGACCAGGAGCAACCATTAGTGCAAAAATTATGTAAGTTTGTATCAGGACTTTCTATTGACAAATGTCGCAGTATTATTAAGTTTGCTGAGGAAAAATGGAAAATTCAATTTAGTAGTGAATCATTAGACCGAATATTGATTATGCTTTGTTTGTCTTTATATAGAAAGAAGCTATCGGATCGCTTAAAATTTACAATCATTGAAGGGATCGAACGATTTAATGAATACAATTTTGCAGAAACGATCTACCAAATTGCTGAAGAACAAGGATATGATCCGGTGTCTTCAAATGATAAAAGGATTTTAGCATATGAAATATTGCTTTCCAGCAAGTTAGTCTGGCTTGATGATTCAGAAGATAAGAAAGATATCGATGAGCTAACGGTTCTAGATCAATTTGTTTCCAAATTTATCTTTACTGTTTCTGATGTCTTGAAAGAAGATTTATCAGAAGATCAAATGTTGATTGAAGACCTCAAAGAGCATTTGCGCTCGGCTATTTTCAGAATTAAGTATGGTTCAGTAGACCAAACGCTGATTGGCAAACAGCTTAAGCAGGAATTTAATAAAGTGTATTTAAGTGTATGGTCTACTAGCCAGCTTTTCGAAGAATATTTTGATATTCAAATAAGTGAAAATGAAGTTAGCTATATTGTTTTGTATATTGAATCAGCGCTGATGAGGAAGAAAAATAAGTCAAATTTGTTTTATACAACCAATCAATCCAGATCCGCAAGCCATTACGTTGCAGAGTTATTGAAACTAAATATTCCAGAAATCAATGAAATAAGAATCGTACGTTCCTCATTGCCAACTGCGAAGAAAGGTGAGTCAACTATTCATATTGCCGACCATGACACAGGCTTTTCCAACATTATAAAAATTTCAAAAATACCTGATAATAAGGATTTTCTTAAAATTAGAAAAGCACTTCGACACAAACAAATACCTTTGACCCAGAGCAAATTTTCTAAATCCATTCAAAGTCTCTTTGCACCGAATCTTTTTTTTATGAATGAAGAATCTACTTCTAAAGAAATGTTACTAAAGAAGATGACTAATAAATTAGCAGAAGAAGGATACGTCTCACAAGACTACTTTTCTACGTTGTGGAAACGTGAACAAGAGACTTCAACATGTGTTGGAAACAAGACGGCGATTCCTCACGGTGCTATGAAAGAAGTGAATGAGCCTAAAATAGCTGTTTGTACGTTGAAAACGAAGATGCAATGGTCGAAGGATGAGGAAGTGCAATTGATTTTTCTATTAGCAGCAAAGATGAACACAAAAGTTAATATTGATAAAACGAAAACCTTTTATAGTGATTTGATCCGAATAACAGAAAATGAGGAAATTTTTGAAAAACTGATAAATAGTCAAGATGGTGTAAAAGCCTATCGTTTTTTGTTTAGTTGATAAGGAGGAAATTATGAGTCTTAACGTGAAAGATATCATTGATCATAAACTAATTGATCTTGACTTGAATGCTTCTAATAAAAAAGAAGCAATTAGCCGACTTGCTCAATTACTGGCAAAGCAAAACTATATTGTAGATCAAGATTTGTTTGTTAAAGATGTGTATCTAAGAGAAGAAGAGGGAATAACCGGCATGGGAAATAATGTAGCAATTCCTCATGGAAAATCAGCTGGGGTATTAAAACCATGTCTTGCAATTGGAAAGACTTCTCAATTAATAGAATGGGAATCTTACGATGAAAAACCTGTCGTGTTAATTTTCTTATTTGCAGTCCCAGCTAATCAAGAAGGAGTGACTATTCACTTAAAGTTATTGTCGCAAGTTGCTGCAAAATTAGCGGACGAAAGTACATTAAAACAATTAAAAGATGAAGATGATGTCGAAAGATTTATCAAAATTCTTTCTCGATAAAAAGTATGGAAAAGGAGTGCTCGAATGAGAATTGCATTATTGAATGAATTTAGTCAATCAAACAAGAACCCGCTTATTTTTGAGACACTAAAGAAGGTAGTTAAAGAAAGTGAGCATACAGTCTATAATGTCGGGATGCAAAAGCCGTTGCTGAGTAAAGATCTTCCTGAAGCATACACTGATGAGAATCCGAGGCTAACCTATTTGCACCTAGGTGTTCAGGCGGCGTTACTACTTAATAGCCAGGCAGTCGACTTTGTATTAACAGGCTGTGGGACAGGTCAAGGCGCATTAATGTCCTTAAATTCATATCCGGGAGTATTTTGTGGCTATTGTATTGATCCAACAGATGCTTTTTTGTTTTCACAGATCAATAATGGAAATGCCTTGTCTATTCCATTTGCGAAAGGATTTGGTTGGGGAGCAGAAATTAATTTAGAGATGATAATTGACCGTGCAATAAACAGTTCAAGAGGACAAGGGTATCCACTTGAAAATAAGGCTTCGCAAAACAAAAATGTCCACTTATTGAAACAGTTACGGCAAACCACAACTATATCGTTAGAAAACATTTTGAAGAAATTAGATCCAGAATTTCTTAGTACTTGTTTGACTCCAAGATTTTTGGAATGCTTTCATCAAGGGGAATATGCAAATGCCTATTTACCTATTCTTGAACGCATTCAAAACAAACAATAGAAGGAAATACAATTATCAATTGATCAGACATACCGATTGATCTATATTGAGTAATTTAAAACACTATATCCAGGTAAACCTAAGCTGATTGAATCAGCGGTGGTATCCTAAATATAGTGTTTTATTAATTTCTATTGTTTTACAGCATTTATGTTTTGTACAACTCACTCAAAGCTGGCAGATCATGAACTTGGTATTTTGCTTTAAAAGCTGCGATTTCTTCAGCGCTGAAGCGGTTCGGATCAAGTTTCAGTTCTTCGACAGGAAGAGGTCGTTCGTTAGCAATCTTGACATCGATCACCACAGGTCCGTGGCTTTCTTTAGCTTGTGTAAAGACGGATGCTAATTCTTCTTCCTTCGTTACCGTAAAGCCTTTCGCACCTAATGCTTCCCCAACTTTACCAAAATCAGCACCGGCTAGTTGGACACCGAACTTGGTTTGCTCGGTATCTTCTTGCTCCGCTTCGATGAAACCGAATGAGTCATTGGAAAAGACCACGTTGATGATTGGCAAATCATATTTCACTTGGGTGATGATGTCTTGCATTTGCATCGCAAAACCGCCATCCCCACTAAAGGTAAATACTTGGCGATTCGGATAGCTCAATTGAGCTGCGATCCCACCAGGTACACCATTACCCATTGTCGCAAACCAGCCAGACGTTGTAAAACGCTGTTCACCCGTCATTTCTAAATGACGGATACTGTGGATCGTCACATTACCGACATCCGTGACAAACAGAGCATCAGGAGCTGCAATCCGGTTGATTTCTCGATAGACAGGTTCAGGACGCAAAGGCTCTTGCGAATCGTGGTAAAAACGATGGCGCCATTCATGCCAATTGCGACAGTTTTCTTGATTGGCTTTTAACCAAGCATCTGCAGGACGAGGGGCTGCCATCTCTGTCCATTTTCTAAGAGCAGTCGCACCATCTCCTAAAACGGAGACATCCGTCTGATGACGACGACCAAATTTCGAGGCGTCGATATCAACTTGGACAAAGTTGGCACCAGGATTGAAAAAGCGGCGGCCAAAAGGGAAGTCACTGCCGACAAAAACGATGAGATCGGCTTCTGCCAAAGCTTCATTGGCAGGTTTTGTCGCAACCCGTCCAGCAAATCCAAGAAAGTTTTCATAAAGATCAGGCACGATGCCTTTGGCTAAGACAGAAGCTGCGATAGGCATCGAGAAATGCTTAGAAAAAGCATCGATGGCATCAAAATGACCAAAGAGACCTTGTCCGATATAAAGGACGGGTTTTTTTGCTTGTTCAAAATAAGGAAGGGCAGCCTGTAAATCCTCTTCATCAGGTTGGAGAACACCTGTCTTATGATTTTTTGCGGTTGCAATCTCCTGTTCGTCGATTTCTGCAAACCCGTAATCGACCGGGATCGTTACCACAGCGACTCCTTTAAATTTGTAGGCTGCTTTAATGGCTTCGTCCACCACGTGGGGCAAACTTTCAGGGGACATGACCGTGCGATTGTAGATACTGACATCAGCGAACATCGGATTTTCATTCATTTCTTGAAAGTCATTGTAGTTCATCGAGCTCGAAGCTACTTGTCCTAACAAGGCAACGACGGGCACGTTATCCATTTGAGCATCATATAAGCCATTGATCAAATGGGTGGCACCCGGACCAGCAGAACCAAAAACCGCACCGACTTTTCCCGTTAGCTTGGCATCAGCCGCTGCTGCCAGCGCACCCGCTTCTTCATGACGTACTTGAATATACTTGACCGATTGCCGTTCATGGTACAAAGCATCCATCGTTGAGTTGAAAGAGCCACCGGGGATTCCATAGATATGGTCGATGCCCCAAGCTTCAAAAACCTTGATCATTGCTGTACCAGCATTGATTTTTGTCATTTTCTTCACTCGCTTTCTCTGTTATCATTCGTTCTCTTTTAAGTATAAACGTTTCTCAAAAAGACAACAAAGAATGCGCCTTCTGTCACAAGGCGCAGTGAAAGACTTATTTTAGGAAATGAACGACTCAGTTGCGCAGCTCTTGCACGAATCGGCTGGCGATCTCTTTTGGTCGGGTGATGGCACCACCAACCACGATACCCGTCACACCCATATCTTGGATTTTCTTTGCTTGTTTCGGGGTGTGGATCTTGCCTTCGGCTATCACTGGAACCTTTGCTGCAACCAATTGCTGGATCAATTGATAATCTGGTTCGTCATTGGTGGGACTATTCGCCGTGTAGCCGGACAACGTTGTACCAACAAAATCAACACCCGCTTCAAAGGCATTGATGCCTTCCTCATAGGTGGCGATATCTGCCATGAGTAGTTGATGGGGATAAAGAGTTTTGATTTGCTTAATAAAGGCATTAATGGTCAAGCCATCATGACGTTTGCGCAAGGTGCAGTCCAAAGCGATCACCGCAATCTGTAAAGCTGCTAATTCGTGCACCTCTTTGATGGTCGCTGTGATAAATGGTTCTTCAGGTGGATAGTCTTTTTTGATGATTCCGATGATCGGCAGATCAACAGCGGCTTGGATTTCGCGAATATCGCGAACGGAATTGGCACGGATGCCAACAGCTCCAGCTTCTTGAGCTGCTTTTGCCAATAGGGGCATGACACCGCCTTTTTCGGTATACAAGGGTTCTCCAGGCAATGCTTGACAAGAAACAATCAACCCGCCCTTGATTTGTTGGGTAAAGACTTCTTTTTCCATTTATATGACACTTCCCATTCTGATAAAGGTTCGTTTCTCCCTTCGACTATATCATGAGGTTTTTTGCTTGTAAATGAATCAACACCTCTTTGAATCAAAGGCAAGACATTCAAAAAACGTGCAGCAAGCATCATTGTCATGGATACTTGCTGCACGTAACGAATAGGCTAGGCAGATTTTTTATTCTGCTTGTTTTGACGTGCATTGCTTGAACTTTTCAAAATCGATCGTTTGATTAGCAGGCAGCACTTCGTATTGCAATCGTTCTGTTTCTTCATCGTGAATGATATGGAGGATTTTTCCTTCGTCATCTACTGGTCCCAGACTGATGATCGTAAAGCGTTCATTGATGACTTCTAAATTTTGTAAAACCCCAGAAAACACTTTGCGAATATGATGGGCGGTCTTGATTTTTTTGTCCGCTTTTTCAACAGCCTTGGCCAACGTAAAGCCTTCATCTAAAAACGTTTTGATCATTTCCACTTTGACGACCGTGGGCAGTCGGTATTTTCGTGGGGCATTTTCTTCTTGTGGGACCGATTGAATAAATCCTTTTTGTTCCCAATAACGCAATTGGCGAGGGGAGATATCACACATTTGGCTAAGTTCGCTGATGCCAACCAACAAGTTTTCATTATCAACGAGTTTTCGAAAAAGATGAGACATACGGACTCCATTCTTGTAAAGATATTTGTTAATATTGTAACATGTTTTACTTTTATGTCAAGTAGGTTGACAAATGTTAGGGAAAGATTTAAAGTAAAGAAGGTTTTATGAAAAATATACTGAAAAGAGTGTGAAATATGTCAACGAGTCGTCCTTTAGATATCTACGGCAAACCTTACAACCGTTCTTTACTGGTCATGGTTTTGCTGATCGGTACGTTTTGTACTGTTTTGAACCAAACATTGTTAACAACGGCTTTTCCAACTTTGATGGATGCCTTTGACATCTCAGCATCTGATGTTCAATGGCTGACCACTGGTTTCTTGCTGGTCAATGGGATCATGATCCCGATCACCGCATGGCTGATCAACAAGTTCAGCTCGAGAAGTCTTTACTTAACGGCAATGAGCATCTTCCTTGCAGGAACGATCGCTTGTTTTGCTGCACCGAACTTTTCTACATTATTGATTGGCCGCTTAGTGCAAGCTGCCGGTGTAGGGATCTCGATGCCGCTTTTGCAAAATATCATGTTGTCGATCTTCCCACCAGAAAAACGCGGTTCAGCCATGGGCATGTCAGGAATCGTTATTGGGTTAGCACCAGCCTTAGGCCCAACGTTATCTGGTTGGATCATTGATCATTATGACTGGCGCTATTTGTTCGGAATGGTCATTCCGATCGTCGTTTTAGTCTTAGTCTTAGCGCTCTTTCTAATGAAGAGTGTGATTGAATTGTCGCATCCGAAAATCGATCTGTTCTCAGCAATTTTATCAACGCTTGGTTTTGGTACATTGCTCTATGGCTTTTCAAGCGTCGGTGACAAAGGGTGGGGCAGTATTGAAGTAATCGGTTTTCTTGCAGCCGGTGTCTTTTTCATTGCTTTCTTTGCATGGCGTCAATTGCTCATTGAGCATCCGTTCTTAGAGTTGCGCGTGTTCAAATCAACGACCTTTACCTTGGCATCGATCCTTTCAGGGGTCACGAATATGGCGATGATCGGTGCTGAAATGGTTCTCCCATTGTATATCCAAAACATTCGTGGTGAATCAGCGTTCCATTCAGGATTGATGTTATTACCAGGTGCGCTGATCATGGGAATCATGATGCCGATCACTGGTGCGATCTTTGATAAGTATGGTGCAAAACGTTTAGCCATCACCGGGATGTTTATTTTGACCGCTGCAACCTTACCATTTGCTTTCCTAACAAAAGATACACCGATTTTGCATATCATTATTCTTTATGGGATTCGGATGTTCGGGATCTCAATGGTGATGATGCCAGTAACGACTTCAGGAATGAATGCCTTGCCTGGAAACTTGATCAGTCACGGTACCGCAGTAAACAATACGTTCCGTCAAGTAGCCAGCTCGATTGGTACAGCTATCTTGATCAGTGTCTTGACAAACGTGACTAAAGGCAATTTGCCAAGTGATTCTTTGTTGGATAAAACGCCTTTGGCCTACAAAGACCAAGCAATCGAAGCGACTTTATCCGGCTACCATGCCGCCTTTTATGTGGCAGCGGTCTTTAGTTTCTTAGGTTTCTTGATCGCCTTCTCCTTAAAGAAAAAAGAACCACGATTGACGGTTCTTGAAGGAGGTGCGGACAAATGATCTTGCTTTTGATCGTTCTTAGCGTGTTAGGATTTGCCGTATTGAATGTCTTTGCCAAAAACAAGCGGCAAACAGGTTTATCATTGGTCTTAGGTCTAGTCTTCGTGGCAAGTGTCGTCGCATTGATGGCCAATTTGACCTATCATTTTGGAATGGAAAAAGAAACGACTGCTAAAACAACCCCACTGGTTTCTAGTGCCGATAACGAGAATTTTGATTTGCTATTGTATCAGCCATTAGGAGATGGTACGGAAAAAATCTACCTATATAAAACGGATGCTGATCAAGAGGAACCAAAACAAACTGGTACTGATAAAGTGACCAATGTCGTGGAAACAGGGGCTGATTCAGCTCAATTAGAAACAAAAACGACGCGCTGGGTTTATAAAAGTGACCTATCACGCTTCTTGTTCGGGATCGCTGATAACGATGGCCAATATGTCAGCCGTACCAATACGTTCTCATTACCAGATTCATGGGAAGTCTTGAGTGTGGATCAAGCAAAAAAACTGGCTTCTTTAGCGAAAGAACAAGCAGACACTATGAAAACACAAGGACAAGCCTATGTCCAAGAAAAAATGCAAGCTGCATTAATGGCTGATCCAACTATGGATGAGGCAGCCCAAAAAGCAAAAATCGCTGAATTGACAGAAGCTTATCAAAAAGAAGCGCTGGCAAAACTGCTGGAAGAAGCAAAAAAGTAAAAACGAGCAGATAGTCAGGGGATGGAAGAATCAAATCGGATTCTTCTGTCCCTTTTTATATGGAATGTGATACTTTTGAAAAACGGCTACCACCAAAAAAAATCCCACACACTAGAAGTGAGTGGGATTTTCTTTAATCAAATGAGCACGCGGCAATCCGGTCGAAAGCTTCTTTCAATAAGTCCAACGATTGGGTGGCAGCTAAGCGAACATAGCCATCGCCGGTCGTTTCTCCAAAGGCTTTCCCAGGGATCATCAGCACACTGGTTTCCTTTAATAATTTCTCGACAAAGCTGACAGAGTCCAACCCCGTTTGTTCAATGTTGATGAAGGCATACATGCTTCCTTTGACTGGGGATAAGGAAAGGAACGGGATCTCAGCAACCCGTTGTTCAATGTAAGTCAGTCGTTCCTTAAAGACAGCAACCACTTGCGGCACGAGGGTATCATAGTGATTCAATGCGTAAATACCTGCCCGTTGTGAAGGAGTTGGTGCCGAATAGGCGATCGCCTCATTGATCAGTTTTGCCGTAAGATTGATCGATTCAGGTGCGATCATGTAACCGATCCGCCAGCCAGTCATGGCAAAGGCTTTTGAGAAACTGCTGAAAGTGATGGTGTTCTCAGGTGCGAAGGCTGCCATCGGTACAAAGGTGTCATCAAAGCAAAAGGCTTCATAGACTTCATCCGAGAGGATTAGTAAGTCATGGTCAATGGCAACTGCTGCGATTTTTTCAAAAGTTTCTGGAGAAAAAACAGCACCAGTAGGATTGTTGGGTGAATTGATAATGATTGCACGGGTTTTCTCAGTGATAGCGGCTTTTAAAACCTCGACGTCGATTTGAAAGCCATCTTTTTCAAAGGTCGGAATAAAGACTGGCACACCACCGACTAGTTCGACTTGTTGTTTGTAAGGCGAAAAGTACGGTTCGTGAATAATCACTTCATCACCGGGATCAATGATGGCAGCCAAAGCTAAGTACATGCCATGCAATGCACCGACAGTTCCTCGTACTTGACTAGGAGAAAAAGTAAGCTGGTATTGCTTTTGATAAAAATCAACGACAGTTTGGATAAAATCAGCACTGCCGTCTGAAGCGGTGTATTTTGTATGACCCGCTTTGACGTCAGCAAAAGCTGCTTCAATGATTGTCGCATCTGTAATCAAATCAGGATCACCAATCGACAAATCAATCAAATTTGGGGTTTTCTTCGCAAGAGTGGCGATCTCCATTAAAAGATTTTCTTCTGGTTGTAAAAAACGTTCTGCAATCAACGGACGGTTCATTTTGTCATCTCCAATTTCTATAAAACTTTGCTTAAAAAATCCTGTGTCCGCGCATTTTGCGGATGCTCAAAGATCTGTTCTGGTGTTCCTTGTTCTTGAATGATACCGTCAGCCATAAAGATGACACGATCGGCAACTTCTTTAGCGAAGCCCATTTCGTGGGTAACGACCACCATCGTCATGCCTTTTTCTGCTAAAGCTTGCATGACTGTCAACACTTCTCCAACCATTTCTGGGTCCAATGCTGAGGTTGGTTCGTCAAAGAGCATTACATCAGGATCCATTGCCAATGCTCTAGCAATAGCCACCCGTTGCTGCTGCCCGCCAGAAAGGCTAGAGGGGTAACTATCCGCTTTTTCAGCTAAGCCAACTTGCTCCAGCAATCCTTTCGCTGTCTCTTCGGCAGCAGCTTGCTCTTGCTGTTTGACTTTGATCGGGCTGATAGTCAGATTTTCTAACACCGTTTTATGAGGGAATAAATTGAAGCTTTGAAAGACCATTCCCATTTTTTGACGAATCTGATCGATTTTCACCCCTTTTGCCAATAAATCATTGCCTTCGAAGGTAATTTTCCCGCCAGTCGGCTGTTCAAGAAGATTCAAGCAGCGTAAGAAAGTACTTTTCCCACTTCCTGAGGGTCCGATGATCACAACGACTTCACCAGGTGTCACTTCAAGATCGATTTCTTTTAAGACGGTATTCTCACCAAATGTTTTCACTAATTTTTCAACTTTAATCACTAGTTTTCATTCTCCTTTCAGCAACACCCAATAGACGTGAGAGGGCGAAGGTCAATACAAAGTAGATCAATGATACGATAACGTATGGTAAAAACGGTTTGAAGCTGGCCCCTTGAACGACGCCTGTTTGGAAAATCAGTTCAGACACACCGATTACCGATACGACCGAAGACTCTTTGATGACCGTGACAAATTCATTTCCTAAAGCAGGCAAGATGTTTTTGATGGCTTGCGGGAAAATGATGAAGCGCATCGCTTGGATCTGATTCATGCCTAATGAACGAGCGGCTTCCAGCTGTCCTTTATTGACGGCATTGATCCCAGCACGAATAATTTCTGCCACATAGGCGGCACTGTTTAGTGCTAAGGCAATACAGCCAGCAGCTAATTTCGAAAGCTCTAAGCCTAACACGCCTGTTCCAAAGTATACAATAAATATTTGTACTAACAAAGGTGTTCCCCGAACATATTCAATATAGACAGCGGCAATGACTTTCAGTGCTTTTGATTTAGAAAGCTTCATAAAGGCTAACAAGCTGCCACCGATGGAGCCGAATAATACCCCAACCAAGGCTAGGAAGATCGTATAGCCAGTTCCAGTGATGTAAAAAGGCAGATATTTTTCCCAAAAGCTTTGCTCTTCATCGATCGTGCCTTCTTCGGTAAACATCAATCGATAGGCATCTTCTTTGTATTGGCTTAAAAGATCATTACTAATGATAGTTTCAATGGAGGAATTGAGTTTTTCCAGTAAAACTGGCGCTTCTTTCGAGATGGCGATCGCGGTCTCCTTCACGCCGTTTTCAAACGTGACATTTTCGGCTAATGCCAAGGTATCATTCGCCGTCACATAAGCTTCGGCGACGGGACCTTCCATCACGATCGCATCGATCTTGCGTGATTTTAGATTGGTGATCAAATCAGGCACCCTTTGCAAAGAGGTGACGGTCGAGCCAGTCAATTCTGTATTTGCCAGCTCTTCTTGTGTGGTTTGTCGTTGTGCACCGACAGCTACACCATCAAAATCAGCCGTTGATTGGAAACGATCCGCGTCTTCTGCTCGAACCAGAACGGTCTGTTGGACCTCCATATAGGTGTCAGTGAAATTGACTTCTTTACGGCGCTCATCCGTAGCAGCCATCCCAGAGATGACGACATCGATTTTGCCCGTTTTTAGAGCCCCTAACAGCGCGTCGAACCCAAGCTCCTCAATTTTCAGATCGACCCCTAAGTCATCTGCAATTTTTTGGGCAATCGAGATATCGATCCCCACGATTTCATTTTTTCCATCAACATTGGCACGGAATTCATATGGTGCATAATCGGCAGATAAACCCACGACCAATACACCATTTTCTTTGACTTTTTCATAGATTGGATCGGTTTCTTCTGCATGTGCTTGTCCGACAAAGAAAAACGGCAGCAACGCTGTGATGATCCCTAATAAAACAGTACCCTTACTAAACCTTTTCATGTAAACGCCCCTTTAACTTTTTCTGCGCATCTATTAAAAATGCAAATAATAACTAATAAATGTATAAAAATACATATAAGTGATAGAAACTATCATAGCATAACATCAGTTGAAGTCAATAAGTCAAAAAAAAAAAGTCAAAAATTGTTGTAGAGCGTAAAACCATTTATTCAAATTATTTGCAATCCAAGGAAGAACAAAGTGGAAAAGGCGCAGCAGCCATTTTCTATACACATCTATTTGAAAGGATGCTTAGAAAATAACGGATAGTGAAGAAAGAAAGCAGCTTCGCTTAAACGAGAAACAGGATCTGCAATGACAAAATAAAAAGTTGTCTGAAACAAAGCGGCAAAAACGAAACATAAGACATTTTTTGGATTTCTTGCGATAATAAAAGAGAAGAGGAGGCGATAGAATGAAGGTCGTATTGATTCGACATGGTGAAAGCGAAGCAAATTTTGAAAATTACTGGACAGGGTGGCTGGATGTTTCTCTGACCGAAAAAGGCCGACAACAAGCTTGGGCTGCGGGGGAACAGATCAAAGAATTAGGGATTTCCTTTGATTTTGCCTTTGCATCTGTGCTGCAGCGAACGATCATCACCTGCGATGCCGTTCTGGAAGCCAGCGATCAGCTTTGGGTCCCTGTGAAAAAAACATGGCGCCTAAATGAACGTCATTATGGCCAATTAGTAGGGGTCAATAAAGATGAGATGGTGGCAAAGTATGGAAAAGAACAGGTGCAAAAATGGCGACGTGGATATGATGAACCGCCTTTATATGTGGAGGAAAATGATTTAGACCGACGCTATGATTCTTTAGACCCTCGCTTGATACCTAAGGGAGAAAATCTGGGGATGGTGGTGGCGCGAGTAGTCCCATTTTGGCAAGACCAGGTGGTTCCGTTACTTAAAGATCATAAGAATATTCTCATTACTGGTCATGGGAACAGCTTGCGGGCGTTAGTCAAATACTTGGAAGACGTGCCAAAAGATGCCATGGATACGATCGATATTCCTAACGCACAGCCGATCATTTATGAGTTTGATAGCCAAGCAAACTTGATTGAACGGGCGTAATAACGAACATTTAAAGAATAAACCACATTTTCGTTTG
Source organism: Enterococcus sp. R12 (assembly GCF_058135755.1). Lineage (NCBI taxonomy): Bacteria > Bacillati > Bacillota > Bacilli > Lactobacillales > Enterococcaceae > Enterococcus > Enterococcus sp. R12. Next base: position 2,016,489 of record NZ_CM176874.1, on the reverse strand, counting down.
ATGTTACATCGAAAATGTGGTTTTGTTGTGCTATAATAAGAAAAATTTTATGAAAGGCGGGAGGATATGAAAGCCGTATTAACCGTTATTGGAAAAGACAAGGTTGGGATCATTGCTGGTGTTAGCCAGAAATTAGCAGAATTAGAAATCAATATTTTAGATGTGTCCCAAACGATCATGGAAGATTACTTCACGATGATGATGCTTTTAAACATGGATGCCAATCAGGATTTTGATGGTGTTCGTGAGGAGCTTCACCAAATTGGTCGTACATTAGGTGTAAAAATCAGCATTCAAAATCAAGAGATTTTTGATACCATGCACAAATTATAGGAGGCACTATGGAGACAAATCAAATACTTGAAACCATTCGCATGGTGGAAGAAGAAAACTTAGATATTCGTACCATCACAATGGGGATCTCATTATTGGATTGTATTGACGCCGACATTGATCGTACCTGTGAGAAAATTTTTCAAAAAATTACAACAAAAGCGAAAGATCTTGTCAAAGTCGGCGAAGAGATCGAAAGTGAATATGGCATTCCGATCATTAACAAGCGGATTTCGGTTACCCCTGTAGCGATCGTAGTGGCAGCTTGCCAGCCGACACCCGCAGACTGTATCAAAGTTGCGAAGACCTTGGATCGAGCGGCGCAAGAAGTCGGAGTCAATTTCATCGGCGGCTATAGCGCACTAGTAGAAAAAGGCTATCAAAGCGGCGACCTTGCATTGATCGAATCGATTCCAGAAGCCTTGGCTCAAACCAATTTTGTCTGTTCGTCGGTCAATATTGGATCAACGAAAGCTGGGATCAACATGGATGCAGTACGTCTGATGGGAGAAACAGTCAAGAAGACGTCTGAGGCATCAGATATGGGCTGTGCGAAGCTCGTCGTCTTTGCGAATGCAGTGGAAGACAATCCCTTTATGGCGGGTGCTTTTCATGGGGTCGGTGAAGCTGATGTGGAAATCAACGTTGGTGTCAGCGGACCTGGTGTCGTCAAACGTGCCTTGGAAAAAGTCAAAGGCGAGTCCTTTGATGTCGTGGCGGAAACAGTCAAAAAAACAGCTTTCAAGATCACGCGGATGGGGCAATTGGTCGGGCGCGTGGCTTCAGAGCGCTTGGGCGTTCCATTCGGGATCGTCGATCTTTCGCTGGCGCCAACTCCTGCAGTCGGCGATAGTGTGGCATTGATTTTAGAAGAAATGGGTCTAGAATCTGTCGGTACCCACGGAACGACGGCGGCTTTGGCCTTGTTAAATGATGCAGTAAAAAAAGGCGGCGTAATGGCATGTAACCATGTTGGAGGTCTGTCGGGTGCCTTTATCCCCGTTTCTGAAGACGCAGGGATGATCAAGGCTGTAGAAGCTGGTTTATTGAATTTAGAAAAACTTGAAGCCATGACGGCGATCTGTTCTGTCGGTTTGGATATGATTGCGATTCCAGGAGATACTTCTGCTGAGACGATCGCCGCAATGATTGCGGATGAAGCAGCGATCGGCGTCATCAACCACAAGACGACAGCTGTCCGAATCATTCCAGCGAAAGACAAAAAAATCGGCGACCGCATTGAATTTGGTGGATTATTAGGGACGGCACCAGTGATGAAAACCAATCCTGCACAGTCTACTGATTTCATTTTACGTGGGGGACGTATTCCCGCTCCGATCCATTCATTCAAAAATTAATTTGTACTCCTTTACTAGGAAAATATGATAAAATGACCTTTAAAAGACCGACCAAAATGCTGTCTTTTAAAGGTTTTTTAGTCATGTAACTATTTTTTTCATGCTTAAGGCGGATGTTTTATCATTTGAAATCGAATACAATGAAAGATAACACGATGAAAAGGGGTGGTAAAATGAAGAAAATCTTCCAACTTGGGATGTTGGTTTTTGTTGGTTTGATGGGATTTTTTGTCCTTCAACCATCAATTGCCTTTGGACAGACATTTGTTCGTGATGATGCCGGGGTCCTTTCACAAGAGACGATCAAACAAATCGATACTTTGAATAAAGAGGGCTTTCAATCATTGACTGGAGCACCAGAATATGCTGTGATCACGATCCCTTCTTTAGATGGGCAATCGATTGAAGAGCGTAATTTGGAACTGTTCAATGAGTATGGTTTAGGAAATCCAGAGGACAATAATGGACTATTGTTTCTCTTTGCCATTGACGATCGTGAATTTCGTCTGGGTTATGGCGATGGACTATCCTATGTCTTCAGTGAGCTATCGGAAGATGATTTAGTGGATGAAGATGCCAAAGACGCATTACGAGATGAAGATTATGATACAGCGATATTGGCAGCTTCTAATGAAGTCTATCAGCGAATGAAAGAAGCGGATGAAACGATTGGTTTAGGGACGATCTATCAAGATGGCAAGCAAATGTTAGCAGAAAAACAGGCACAAGAAGCAGAAGCCACTAAGCAGATGTGGTTCACTATTGGTAAAATCGTCAGTGGTGTCGTAGCGGCAGCAGCTGCAGGCCTTGTCGGGTTCATCAGTTTTCGCCATCTTAAAACCAAACGGCGTTTTGAAGAGCACCTGCCATTGCCGAAACATCTGTTAGAAGATAGTCACTTCCAACAGAAAGATTTCTTGAAATGGGCTAGCAATAGAAAGAACTATCAGCGTTACCATCAGTATCAGACAGCAAAAGATTGTCAACAAGCATTTACGCAGTATGTGACGAGGACTTATGTGCCAGCGAAATTGACTTCGGTCACTGGATTGTCGACAGCGGATAAACGAGTCATCCAACACGGCTTGACGAATCCAGCAATTGGCGCCTATTTTTCAAACTTGCTGATGAAGAAACAAACCACGGTCAAACATTTCGGTCAGGTGATCCTTACACAACATGACACCTTAAAAACCTATGAAGCCCAATTAGGCAGGGAAGTGACTGAACGGTTGGCAGACTACGATTTGACTGATGCGGTGTTACCCGAGAATCTGCCTTTAGCAGATGCTTATCGAGCAGAAATAGCCAAGCAAGCCAAAGAAGAGATCAGAAGACGCAATGAGCAAGGGCGATACTTAGCTCAACTTGTGACGGAAAAAGCGACCTATCCTGAGATGGTACAAGCCATTCCAAAAGAAGTTTCTAATGTTCTAGCGGAAGTGAAAACAGATGCCTTGTTCCAAGTTGACTTGAAACAGGTTTATCAAAATCACCCAGATTTAGCGAACAAATTATCCTCATTTGATGCTTCTGATCGAGCAGCCGTTTTGAATAATGCTCGCCAAGAGTATGACCCCCATGGTATGAATATGGCGTTGTTCTTTGTAATGATGAATAATCATGTGACCCATCAAGAACAAGTCATTGCCGATACGCAAAGTTCTTCGAATGATTTTGGCGGCTTTAGCGGAGGAAGCAGCAGCGGTGGCGGTGTTTCTGGTAGCTGGTAATTTTTCGTAGTGAGGAACGTTCATTGTTCTGCAATGCATTCGCTTGCATGTAGGTTTGTGCAAGCGGAAGGATTGTATGGTCAATGGCGTTTTTTCTTGTAGAGGAAATCCCTTGATAAATAAGACAAACCAAACAAAGTGTGGTAAACTTTTTAGAGTTACTGAAAATGAATGGAACTTTCATTCATTTGAAAAAGGGAGAAAACGAGGGATATCATGTACCAATCTTACATATGGGATTTTGACGGAACACTTTACGACAGCTACCCAATCATGTTAAAAGCTTTTATCAAGACATTGAAGGAGTATGGCTTTGATCCAGATCCAGCGGAGATTTATTATATACTGAAAGATTCATCTTCCAAAAAAGTTGCTGAAAAATACAACTTAGATTTTCAAGAGTTCACTAAAGCATTTAAAGCAAATGAAGCGCTGGATGATCGTTTGCCGCTTTCCTTTGCAGGAACCAAAGAAACATTAGAAGCCGTGGTTGCTGCTGGGGGCAAGAACTACATTTTGACCCACCGCGATGTCGTCTCAACGAAAGAACTGTTAGAAAAAGAACAGATGGCAGACCTTATCGTTGAGATCGTTGGCCCAGAAAACAACTTCCCCCGCAAACCGGATCCAACTTCCCTGATTTATCTTGTTGAAAAGTATCAACTAGACAAAGATCAGACTGTCATGATCGGTGATCGCACGATGGATGTTTTTGCAGGACAAGGAGCAGGTGTCAAGACGATATTTTATGATATAGAAGGTCTCTTAAAAGATGTATCTGCCGACCATACCGTCCAATCAATGGCTGAAATACAAGAAATCATTAAGTCTTGAGAAATCAAGGCTTTTTTTGTGGTGAAAATGTTCTTTCCTGTCCATTGATAACGATCATGAAATTACTTGTCACAAAAGGTATGAGAACGTCGACTTTTTTTAAAATCGCTGGGTGAAATACCATAATAGGCTTTAAAGACTTGAAAGAATTGACTGCGATCAGAGTAACCTAACAAGATAGCAATTTGATCGATCGAATGATCGGTATGCAACAAGTATTCCTTAGCTTTTTCCATTTTTTGCATCTTGACATAATCAGAAAATTTCATGGATGTATTCTTTTTGAAAAAAGTGGATAGATAAGTGGGATTGTAATGAAAATGACGTGCCAATTTTTTTAGTGTGATCGAATTTAAGTGCAGTTCAATATAATCAATGATTCCTTGAATATCCACCGATTCTTTTTTGAAAAGATTGCAGGAGGTAATCATCTCGTAGGACTGGCTGATGTCTTCAATCATGATTGCCAAAAACAAAGTAATGATTCGAGGGTTTTTGTCTTTTTTTTGCCACTCGTAGTAAAAATTGTTGAAAGAGTTTAACGGTGAGGTGTCTCGGCTTTTAAAATATATGTAAGGTGTTTTCATTGGTGTCTCGTAAACGAATGGAAAGAAAAAAGGACTTACTTGTTCGTTATTTTTTAAGGCTGGAAAAAGATCTTTTTTAATAAATTTAGGTGGTGCTTGAATAATCATGATCACATCATTGTCTGACTGATCGATATGAAAAGGAACGGAAGGCGAGATCATTACGAAGTCATACCGATTGATTTTAATACAAGTATTTTCAATAAATAACGAACCCTGACCACTTCTTACATAAATAAAAATGGCCTCCTCGTAGTATTTTCTTTGAATCACTGTAGGGGAACCCTTCAATTTAGTCATTTTAAAGGACTGTTCGCCTTTAAGGGTTTGTGGCTGATTTTTTTTCTCCTCGTTCATTATATGCACCCCTTTGCTAATCTCTCCCACTCAGTACAGGTGAAATTATAGCAAATTTTAGAAAGGATAATTTTTGTTGAAAGCGCTTTGACAATATTGGAACATATGATGCCAAGAAAGTGTCATTTATGCTGATTTTTCGAAAAAAAACACTCACTGAACCAAAGAATTCCCCTCGTTTCCTCACCATATACGGGCTATACTTTTCGTTATAGAAAACGATTTCAAAGGAGGTCATGAAAGAAGATGTCAGAAACGGTTTTAGAGCTTAAAGGTATCACTAAGACATTCCCTGGGGTCAAGGCACTTGATAATGTCCATTTCAAATTAGGCAAAGGCGAGATTCATGCACTGATGGGAGAAAATGGTGCAGGAAAATCAACCTTTATCAAAGTAATTACTGGCGTCCACCAGCCGGATGAAGGTGATATCTATCTTAAAGGCAAGAAAGTATGTTTTAAAAATACCACCGAGTCAAGAGAAGCGGGAATTGCTGCCATTTACCAACACATCGTCGCATATCCTGATTTGACTGCTGCAGAAAATATTTTCTTGGGGCATGAGGTGACGAACGGTTTACTAAAAACACTTAACTGGAAGGCAATGAATGAGCAGGCGGACCGTCTTCTCAAAAGACTGAAAGCTAATTTTTCTGCAAAAGATCGGATGGGAGAGCTCTCAATCGCCCAGCAGCAGATCGTTGAAATAGCAAAAGCGCTCTCGCAGAAGGCCAATATCATTATCATGGATGAGCCTACTGCAGCTTTGACTGCTTCTGAAAGTGAAGAGCTTTATCAATTGGCGGAACGCTTGCGAGATGAAGGTAAGTCGATCATTTTTATCTCTCATCGTTTTGAAGACATGTATCGCCTTGCTTCAAAAGTCACCGTTTTTCGGGATTCACAATATATTGGATGTTGGGATGTGAACGGAATCGCCAACCATGATTTAATCGTGGCGATGGTTGGCAGAGAAATCAACCAACTCTTTCCAAAACAAACGCTGACTCCCAAAGAAGAAGTACTTCGTGTGGAGCAACTGTCGAAGATAGGCTATTACAAAAATATTAATCTCAGTGTTCGAGCAGGAGAAATCGTAGCTCTGACCGGTTTAGTAGGAGCTGGAAGAACTGAAGTAGTGGAATCGATTGTTGGAATCAGCCAAGCGGATCAGGGAACGATTTATCTGGATGGGGAAAAATTCGTTCCGAAAAACCCAAACCATGCGCTCTCTCATGGAATCGGTCTGCTACCGGAAGACCGTCAAAAAGAAGGGCTGATTTTAGATTTTTCGATCGGTGATAATATTACTCTTTCCAACATGCGAAAAATTAGCAATTCAATTTGGCTAGCGCCCAAAAAAGAAAATCAGTTGGCTCAGGAGTTATCGAATAAGCTGGGAATTAAGTGTCGAAGTATCTCAGATAAAGCTTCCACGTTGTCAGGAGGGAATCAGCAGAAAATCGTTGTTGCAAAAATGCTTACCTCTTCTTTGAAGCTGATCATTCTCGATGAACCGACGAAAGGAGTAGATGTCGGAGCTAAAGCGGCTATCTATGAAATTGTCAGCGATCTTGCTTCTAAAGGTTATGCAGTTCTAATGATCTCTTCGGAGATGCCTGAAGTTTTGGGCATGGCTGATCGTATCTATGTCATGAAGGAAGGGAAAATCACTGGCGAGATGTCAGTGGAAGAAGCCACACAGGAACGTATTCTGGCCCTTGCGATGATCGCCCAGGATGTTGAGAAGGTATCCAGCAACTCTGTAAAAGTAAAGGAGGTTTTGTAATGGAACTTAATGAGTTGCAAAAGCAAAACGGATTTGGTATCAAGCGATTAAAAGATAAACTTCCTAATTCAAGGGAACTTGGATTGATCTTATTTATTTTAGTAGCATCAGTATTTATCCAAACTCAAAACAGCAGTTTTCTGACAATGGTCAATTTGACCGATATGTTGACCAACACTTCTATTTTAGCTATTTTGGCTGTGGGAATGATGATGGTTTTGATCACAGGCGGAATCGATCTTTCTGTGGGGGCAGTTGTTGCTTTATCTGGGATGTCCTCAGCGGTTTTTATCCGAGATTTTCCGAACATCCCGGTTATAGTTGCCGTGCTCGTGGGGCTTTTCGTGGGGCTTTTCTCAGGACTGGTCTTAGGCCTTTTGATTGCCAAAGGAAGGATCCTGCCGATTATTGCCTCACTGGGGATGATGAATGTCTATCGCGGTTTAACCTACATCGTTGGTGATAATCAATGGGTCAGTGCTTTTCAAATGACTGATGCTTTTAAAGAGATCGCAACAGGTTCATTTTTAGGTATAAATCATTTGATTTGGGCAGCTTTCATCGTTCTGGCAGTCTTCTATTATATTTTGAATTTTACTAGAAGTGGTCGTCGCATGTATGCTGTGGGATCCAATGAAGAGGCTACGGCGATCACAGGGATCAGTAAAGAAAGAACGTTGATTCTTGTATACATGCTCAATGGTTTGCTTGCTGGCTTAGCGGGTGTTTTATGGGTCAGTAAGTTTGCTTCTGCACAAGGAGATACTGCTTCTGGGTATGAATTAAACGTGATTGCAGCTTGCGTATTAGGGGGTGTTAGTGTTAATGGAGGCGTAGGGAAAATTTCTGGCTTGATTACGGGGGCATTACTTTTCGGTATCTTGAATAATGCTTTGCCGTTGTTAAATGCGTCAACCTTTTGGGAGGATGCGATTCAAGGAGTGGTCATCGTTGCTGCTATTGTAATGAATGTATTAATGAAACGCCGGTCGGATGCTGCCGCACTGAAAAGGAGAGAATTGTAATGGCTAAAAGAAAAGAGACCGTTCCAGATTATGAAAAATCCCCATGGATGAGATTTCTTTTTTCTTGGGAATTTATTCTGCTTTTGATACTGGTGGGGATCCAGATAATGAACAGTATGATTTCACCAAATTATTTAAACGCAGGTTCCATAAGTACAGCGATGATGAATTTCCTTGATAAATCTTTTATGATTTTTCCTATGACGATGATTTTACTTCTGGGGGAGATCGATATCTCTATCGGTTCAACCGTTGCTTTATCAGCGGTCGGCATGGGACTCGTTTATCAGCAGACCGGATCTATGGTAATTGCCATCGTTGCCTGTCTTATACTGGCATCTGTCTGTGGTTTGCTTAACGGGATCCTCGTCAATTTATTTCCTGAGTTGCCAACGATGATCATCACTTTGGCAACGCTAACGATTTACCGAGGGCTTGCTTATATATTATTGGAGAATCAGTCGATCTCAGGCTTTCCGGATTGGTTCCAACAATTGGGATGGGGAAAATTAGGGGAGATACCGCTGATTGCTCTTGCCTTTGTTTTTACAGCAATTGTTTTTTGTTTGATTATGACGAAGACAGCTTTTGGAAGAGAACTATATGCGATGGGAAGCAACAAAAAAGCAAGTTTGTTTTCAGGAATCAAAACGAAAAAGAATCTTTTAATCGTCTATACACTAATGGGGGCTATGGCTGGAATCACCGCTTTATTTTTGTCTTCAAGAATGTCTAGCGTTCGGGCAGATATTGCCTCTGGTTACGAGTTGGAAGTGATTTCCATGTGTGTCCTTGGCGGAATCAGTACTAGTGGAGGCAAAGGAAAAGTTTTTGGGCCGATTTTAGGAACCTTTATCATTGGTTTCTTAAGGTATGGTTTGGGAATCATCAATCTGCGAGCGCAGACGATTACAATGATTTTAGGTGTATTGCTGATTATCAGCGTTTTAATTACTAGATTTGATCTATCAAAAATCTCAACTAAATGGATGAAAAGAGGGACAATCAATGAAACTAAGTAAATGGATCGGTTTATCAATCGCCACAGCTGTCATGTTTTTAGCTGCTTGCGGCGATGGGCAGGAAAGTGCTGGAAATGTAGAGAATTCATCAGGAACTTACGCAATCGTGGCTAAAAGTGCTGGCAACCCGTTTAATGAGAAACAGATTGAGGGCTTCAAGAAGGCGATTGAAGAGCAAGGGTATCAAGTCATTGAAAAAACACCAGATCAGCCCACGGCAGAGCAGCAGATCAATATAATTCAAGAGTTGATCACACAAGGCGTGGATGGAATCGCCATCGCAGCAAACGATGAGAACGCATTGCAGCCTGCATTAAAGCAAGCAATGGATCTAGGCATTGCTGTCACGAGCTTTGACTCTGCAGTCAACCAAGAATCAAGACAGGCTCATGTAAATCAAGCCGACCCGAAAGCGATTGCTGTTGCAATGATGGATGCTGTCTTAGATCTGGCAGGAGGAGAGGGACAATTTGCAATTCTTTCCGCCACCAGTACTGCCACGAATCAAAATACTTGGATTGCTGGGATGGAAGAACTGATGGCAGAAGATGAAAAATATGCCGGACTTGAGCTTGTAAAAATTGCTTATGGAGATGACCTGAGAGATAAATCTACTTCTGAAACAGAGGCATTATTGCAATCTTTTCCTGATTTAAGGGTGATCATGTCACCTTCTACCGTCGGTATCGCAGCTGCCGCTAAAGTTGTTCAAGACAAAGGCGTTTCGGACAATATTAAAGTCACAGGACTGGGGCTTCCTTCTGAAATGGCAGCATACATTGACAATGATGTCTGCCCATATATGTATCTTTGGAATCCTATCGATATTGGCTATATGACCGGTTATTTGTTGACCGCATTGGCACAAGAAGACATTAGCGGTTCCGTAGGGGAAACATTTGAAGCAGGAGATTTAGGAACGAAAGAAATCACCGAAGCACCTGATGGCGGCACAGAGTCCTTCCTAGGAGAGCCGTTCCGATTTGATAGCAGCAACATCGACGAATGGAAAGAAGTCTATTAAAAAAAATGGCAAAAAGAGTGCTTGAGGGAAACAAGCACCTTTTTGCATCTTAATCTGATTTACGGTAGTTTAATGGAGTCATACCAGTTCTTTTTTTGAAGAGACGACTGAAGTAAGATGAGTTTTTGATGCCGATTACCTCACTGATTTCTTTCATACTGAGTGAGGTAAATCGCAGCAGTTCTTTTGCATAAGATATTTTAGCTAAGAGATGGTATTCGATTGGCGGTACTCCTTGAAATTTCGTAAATTCTTTGCTGAGATGGAATTTATCACGATTGAAAGCTGTGGCTAGTTCGTCAAGGGTAACGGTTCTAGTGAGATTTGCTTCTAAATATGCACGAATCTCTTTTATATGGTAGGGAATGTCATCCTCAAAATCATTGGAATGATACTTGTTGAGGATAACCTCATTTAAGAGTTCGTGGATCAACAAAGATACTTTGAATTCGCTCTTACCACTTTTTTGTAAGAGCTGGTTTTGTATTTTTTGGATGATGGCTGGAATTTTTGAATTTGCAGACTGACATTTATTTGATCCTGATCGAAGAAAATAGTTGTAAAAAGTTTCTGTACCAAGACCATAAAAGTGAATCCAATCCATCTCCCATGGCTCATTACTGGAGGTGAAATAATGCTGGTATCTTTTGCAATCGATCAAAAAGAAACTATTTTTTTCAAGAGTATAGGTACTTCCTTCATAAAAAAGCGTTCCTTGCCCACTATGGGTAAATTTCAATAGGTAGGAAGGGTAATTTTCTCTTTCAGTAAAATAAGGTTTAGACGCCTTGAAATGACCAGTTTCTTGAACGTAGAAAAGCAGTTCTTTACACATCTGGCTAGGTGTTTCTATTAAATAAAGCGAATCTGGTGACCAATTTCGGTGATCATTTTGCCAGTAGGACATAAGTTTCCTCCTAATTTTTTCTATTTTAAGAGTAAACGGATAATGTAAGGGTTGTCAAGAGACTAAAATCCCCCCAAAAGAAGTATGGTCGAAAAGAATATGAGAATCATATATTATAAAATTGACAGGTAATAGTGAAGGAGTGAAGATGTGATGATCAAAAAAGCGATCCGAATGAAATTGCTTGATGGGTATCAAGAACTTTATAAAAAACGTCATGACGAGTTATGGCCTGAAATGGTAGATATGCTTTCCCAGCATGGTGTTCAAAGCTATGAAATCTACTTAGATCCTAAGACAAATGATTTGTTTGGTATTTTAGAAATAACTGATGAGAAGCTTTGGGCACAAGCATCAAGGACGAAGGTCAATCAAAAATGGTGGGCATTTATGGAGGATATCATGGAAACAAATCCTGATTCTTCTCCCGTTTCTGTGTCATTGTTGAATGTCTTTCGTCTGGAAGAACATAGAAAAAATAAGTAATCAAAAAATCTGTTTAAAAAATTCCAAGAGTTCTGGGAAGCGTTGGATGTCTTTTAATTCTTAACTCTGACCTCTTATTCATGGTTAGGTCCTTGAAAATCAGCGAATCATAAAAACCTCTTACAGGAAATGAGTTGTAAGAGGTTTTTAGATGTGCCTGAAAATATAAGAGCTGCATTTATTAAAGAACTGCATGATCTTCTAGTCTCGGCACAACAAACCAAAAACAAGTCACGCCATTTTTCGACTCAGCACCATATTCGAAGGCATGAGAAGTCAAAATCGTTTTTACGATCGCTAAGCCGATGCCGGTTCCTTCTTTATGTCCTGCTTGATGTTGGACGCGTTGGTATCTTTCCCAAATAAGTTCGAGTTGTTCTGGAGGGATATCTTTTCCAGGGTTGATGACAGCAACTTTTGTTCCTGCAGATGTATTCGTTAATTTGATTAAGAGTCGTTCATTTTTAGGTGTATGGTTGATGCCATTGTTTATTAAATTACGCAAAACCTGTTCCATTTTGATGCGATCAAAAAGAGCATTTCCATCCGTACGATCTGCTTCAAAATCGACAGTGATGTCATATTGATTGGCGATCCCTCTTGCGTAAGCAACGACGGAGGAAACCACCTCGTATGTATTCCAGATTTCATTTTTAAGTTGTGTGTAGCCAGCTTGCATGATAGAGAAATCCATGATGTCATCGACCATAGCACTCATGCGGTGGGCTTCGCTGATAATTAGGTCCATATGTTCTTTTCGAAGGCGTTCGTCGTTTCCAGATACATCACGTACCATCTCCCCATAGCCAGTGATCAACGCGAGGGGGGAGCGTAGTTCATGAGAAACATTGGCAATGACTTCTTTTCGCAAGACGTCTACTCGCTGAAGTTCTGTGCTTAAGTCCGCAACCGATTCAGAAAGTGTACCTAATTCATCACTACGCTTAAGTTTGGGTACGGAATAAAGCTCGCCGTTGGTTAAGCGGATGATGGCTTCTTTGATGGTTTTGATCGGGCGAATAAAATGCTGTGCTAAAAAAAAGGAGATCGTTGACGCAAAAATAGTTAATATGATGGTGAATAGAAAGAGTTGCTGTCGATTCAAGCTTTGAAGCGCTTCGATTTGAGTGATCGTATTGGAGAGCAAAAGGGCAGCTGGGCGTTGGAAAAGAGTGGTAGGAACGCCAATAAGAATGGCAGAAGACTTTTCAAAGTCTTCTACAGCACTCAGGCTCTCACCATCAAGGACAGTTGGTGCGTGAGATAACAACCAGTTGTATTCGTTGCTCAACCCATCTATGTTTAATTGCTGTCCATTGTTAAATGCCGCCAGAATTTCGCCATCCTCGTCGACTAAGAAAAGAGTCCCAACGATCGTTTTACTGAGGAAAAGTAATGGCTCTTCTGGTAAGTCATCTGGATCTACTGCCATTTCTTCAATAGCGGCAGCTGTTTCCTGAACTGTTTCTAAAAGTGATTCTTTCGTTACATTGATATAATTTGGTTCAAATAGCAAAATTTGAACAGTCCACAAAAAAGCGATGCCAATGATGACCAGCAGCATATTGGCGGACCAAAGCCGCACGAGTAATTTACTTTTGATGTAAGTAAAACCTAACCGACTAGTCTTCATAATCAAATTTATACCCAACTCCCCAAACCGTTTGGATCAACTCTCGGTAATCCCCTAGACGCTCTCGCAAGGACTTGATGTGTGTATCCACTGTTCTGGTATCTCCGAAATAATCAAAGCCCCAGACACCTTCTAAAATTGATTCTCGGCTCAAAGCGATATGATTATTTTTCGTCAAATAGACCAGCAGATCGAATTCTTTTGGTGTAAGCGGCAGAGGTTTCCCTTTGATCGTTACAGTATGAGAAAAAACATTGACTTCGAGATCACCAAAAACGATCTTTTCGAACTGAAACTGACTGCTTCGTTTCAACACAGCTTTGATGCGAGCCATCAGCTCTTTAGGGCTAAATGGCTTGGCAATATAATCATCGGCACCGAGATTGAAGCCAAAGAGTTTGTCATACTCTTCCTTTCGAGCGGTAATCATAATGACTGGCGTGTTACAGCTGCCTCTGATTTCCGAAAGCGTCTGAAAGCCATCTTTTCCCGGCATCATGACATCTAGGAGGATCAAATCGAATGAATGATTGGTTAATTTTTCCAAAGTTTCTTTTCCATCCGCTGCCTCAAAACATAGATACCCTTCGATCTCCGCATAAGTTTTCACTAAGGCACGCATATGAGTATCATCATCAACGATCAATATTTTTTGCAAATTTATTCACATCCTTAAAAATAATTTATATTTTTTAAAGTATATCACAGAATAATCGCTGATTTAATAGGAAAATGACTCTTTGAAAAAATAATTGTTCTTTCCCTCACAAGATCATCACAAATAGCCAATACTATAGAGGTATATTCAATCGAAAGGAGCGCTTTGGCGATGTATGACTATCATATGGTGAGAAAGAAAAAAGCAAAGAAAAATCGTAAGCTAGTTGGTCATTGGTTATACATAATCAGTCTTGCGCTTTTTATAGGGTTTTCTGCACGTTTGATTTACATTGTTCAAGTCGGCGTGATCGCAGGCGTCTCTTTGTCTGAAAGAATAGAAAATTTGTATTATAGTTCAAGATCGATCGAAACAAGTCGAGGGGCGATTTTTGATCGGCAGGGGACAGTGATCGCACAGGATATTCTTTCCTATACTGTTCGAGCGGTTCTTTCTGAAGATTACATTGATAATGGACGACCCATGTATCTAGACAGAGCGCGCTTTGAGGAGACCGCAGCGATTCTTTCGGAGTATTTACCTATTTCTAACGAGCAAGTTTTGTCAATCTTGTCAGATGGTGCGAATCAAACAGATCCGCCTGTCTTTCAAGTGGAATTTGGCAATGTTGGCAGTGGTCTAAGTGTGACTACTCGAAATCAAATCGAAGCGGCGTTTGATGCAGCTGGAATCAATGGTATCTATTTCGATGCTCGTTCAAGTCGCAGTTATCCGAATGGTATCTTTTCTTCACATTTGATAGGGACAACGTCAGATGATGAAGAGATCCGAGTCGGAGTTTCTGGATTAGAATATGTACTGAACGACTTTTTGAAGAATCAAAATGGGCGAGAGTCCTTTCAAGTCAATGCTTCAGGGAATCCTGTTCCCGCAACCAATCAAACCGTAGAAGAAGGAGTAGATGGGAATGATGTTTGGACGACATTAGATGCTCATCTGCAGTTATTCACTGAATCAGTGATGGATGAAGTTATGGAACAAACACGACCAGAAAATCTAACGGCTTTATTGATGGATGCGAAAACTGGGGAGATTTTAACGATGGCTCAAAGACCTAGTTTTCATCCAGAGACCCAAGAAGGAATTGCGGATGAACACTTTATTTGGCGTAATCTTTTTACGGAAGAGATGTATGAACCTGGTTCGACCTTGAAGCTGGCAACCGTTGCGGCCGCTATTGATGAAGGCGTTTTTGATCCGACGGAACGCTACAATCCTGTGAGTATGCAGATTGAAGATCGAGTCATCAATGACCACGACTCAGGAGCAAATGGTGAGTTGACGATGCGGCAAGCGTTAGCTTGGTCAAGCAACACTGGGATGGTTCGACTTCAGCAACGGATCGGTTTTGATAATTGGGCACAGTATTTAACTGATTTTGGACTAGGGAAAGTTACAGGAAGTGAGCTTCCTGGGGAAGTGCCAGGTATCTTACCTTCAAGAAATCGGGTGGATTATGCCATGAGTTCCTATGGCCATGCGATCGGCGTCAATCAGATGCAGATGATGCAGCTATTTAGTGCATTTGCCAATGGTGGCGAGATGATACGTCCGCAATTGATTCGGCGAGTAGGGGAAGAGACCCAAGTTTTTCCAGAAGTCGTTTCCCAGCCTATTTCACAAGCAGCAGCTGATGCTGTATTGGAATACATGACCGATGTAGTGACGGATGAACGTTATGGCACCGCTTATGATGTATACCAACTGACGAACCATGAGATTTCTGTCAAAACTGGGACTGCTCAGATCGCCAATGAGAATGGTCAAGGCTACATGACGGGAGAGTTTGATTATATTTATTCGGCGGTCTCCATCTACCCAACGGATGATCCACAGTTTATTCTTTACCTCACTATCAAGCGACCAGAAGAATACGATCGACATACATTAGCTAAAATCGCCAATCCCTTGATGGAGCGTTCGATGGCGCTGCAAAGTTTTCGTGAGTAAAAAAAGTTTCTTAACAGGAGCTTAAAAAGACCTAGATCATCTAAGAAATTTCATGATGCAGCTGGTCAACTTCCCACAGGAATGATAGTCTTTAGAAAAGACAGGAAGGGTGCATCAGCGATCCAATCTAGGGATGAATGAATGGATAAACGATCGCGCTAAAGCTAACACATAAAGATTCATTGACGGAGGTGTCATATGAAAAAAATAAAATTCTTGATCAAAAGCATTTTTCTCATCGGGCTTCTTTATTTTGCAAGCCAGATGATCACATGGCAAGACGGGCGCTTGGCATTTCGTGATGCCCGACTCAACGAGATCACTCAATCTCTCTCGTCCCAATTTTCTCTTTCACAAGACACTTCAGCAAGGCCAGCGGCAGAAACGCCTGCCCAGACATATTTATATAATGAATCACGACAAGTGATCGAAGAAACCTTTGGGGAAGCGATCAATGAATCAGCGAATCGGTATGGACTGAACTGGACTTCCTATCACGATGATTTTCGTAACTTCATGATGGTGATGTACGATGAACATGATATTGCGCAAGGGATCTATACGAATCAAGATACGATTCTTATCGATGACACGCTAGGTATCGGGTCTTCAAAAGCAAGCGTTCGTAATCAGATGGGGACGCGTCAAGAAAGTCTACAACGAGGATCACGACGGTATCGCATCGATTCGGATGCCGACTATGATCTGTTCTTGCAAGACGATCAATTGATTACTTTTTTCTATGATGTTCATGCCGAAGATACAGTGACTGCGATCCAAATCATCAATCGCTCCCTAGAAACACGCCATGCGAATGATTTTCGCCAAAATCAAGCCGCCATTTTAAGCGGTTTACGAACACAGTTATTTGAATTAACGAATGCCACCCGAGTGAAATTTGGTTTGTCACCCCTTGGTTTCAGCGAAGCAACCAGTGAGACTGCCGTGAAGCATAGCCAAGATATGGCAGAACATCGATACTTTGACCATATCGGGTTAGATGGATCGACTCCATTTAATCGGATGCAAGAAGACGGGATCAGCTTCACTGCTGCAGGGGAGAATTTGGCATTTGGCCAGGCCAGCAGTATTTACGCCCATCAAGGTTTAATGAATTCAGAGGGACATCGGGCAACGATTCTAAACGATGAGTATCAATTTCTCGGGATCGGTATTGCGATCGATACCAGCGAACAGCCATATTATACAACGTTGTATCACCGAGGATCGGCGTCGTAAATTCCTGAATTGCGTGAAACTGATTAGTTAAAAAACACTGCTCATTTGAGATTGCTGCGTTAGCAGCATCAAGTGAGCAGTGTTTTTTTGTCGATAAAATGGTGTGCAGCAGTATTATTTAGTTTTGACGGTAGGCATGAGGGGAGCACTGATACTTCTTTTGAAACAGCTTATAGAAGAATGAGACATTTTTATAGCCGACTTGGTGTGCGATTTGTTCCACAGGTAGGGAGGAGTTTCTCAACAATAAACTGGCTTGATTGAGTTTTAATTCTTGAAGGATCGTCACAAAGGATCGACCAAGCTGCTGACTGATACGGCGACTCAAATAGCTCGGGTTGTATCCAAATGTCTCCGCAACCGAAGCTAGTGTGCAAGTAGCGAAATGTTTCTCCAGATAGTCCAACACTTCTCCGAGGTACAATTGGTCACTGTTTTGTGACTCGATCCGTTGTTTTTCCTGGAAGTTACGAACGAGTTCGGAAAAAATAATGATCATATAGGAATGAATGACTTCATGAGAACCGAAGGAGGGATTGAAGAACTGGGCCAAGACCCCGAAAATCGCATCAATCAAATAGTCGTTGTTACTCGTTTCAAACACTAGATATTGATTGTGCTTTTGGCTTTCAGATAACGCATTGATGGCAAAATCGGCGATCATGCTATTGGATGCTAACCGACTGAGCATCTGCGTGGAAAAGTACTCTTTGCTGATCAAAAAGTTAATAACAATGTCGTCTTGATTTGTTTCGATAATTTGGTGGATCACCCCAGTATCTAGTAAGCAAAAATCACCTGCCTTTAGGATCACTTTCTTCTCATTGATCATGATCGTGACTGTTCCAGAAAAAACATAATTCATTTCGATAAAATCATGCTGATGTAGTGGCGTAGATGAAAAGCGTGCATGTTTTAAAATCAAGAGCTGGCTTGTCTTAAGAAATCCGCTATCCTGCGGTCGTTTTCGTATGAGACGAGAAAGGTGTTTTTCGAAGGTATATTGGTAAATTGGCTCATTTTTCTCAGTGTAGACTTTCTTGAAATCCTCATAATTGTATGGAAGGGTTTGCGTCTTTTTAAGGGCTATTTCTTCGGTAGTCGTCAATTGTTGTAACTGCTGCAGAATGTTTTGTTTATCCATCGCTTTCTCCTTAGGTAAAAAATAGTCAATGAAATAGTAGAGTATCGTCATTGAAGACAGGTAGAGATAGTATATAATACTTGTATGGTAGCGTTATCAATTATCATAATCCGGATGATAATAATAGTCAATAGTACCAGCAAATTCGAAAGAAATGGGGAATCACCATGAACCACGACAAACCATCATTAGGGGATAAGATCCAAAGTACCCTTGGTCCATTTGCAAGTAAAGTCAATGGGAATATTTATATTACTTCAGTTAGGGATGCAATGTTAGCATACATGCCATTCACCTTTATTGCGTCGATCTTTTTAATTATTGCTTTTTTTCCGATCCAACAAGTGACCGATTTTATTACTATGGTGTTGCGAACAGAAGATGCTAGTGTCTGGCAAGAGAAATTGCTCTATGTCAACAATGCCACACTCGCAATCGGTGGTTTGCTAGTTGTCATTTCCCTCGCAAAATCTCTGGCAGAAAAACTTGAAACAAATGTTTTGCAATGTGTCTTAACTGCTTTTGTTTCCTTTTTACTATTAACACCGTTGGATGCAATGGAAGCAGGGACTTTTTTAGATATCAACCGCGTTAGCGCGCAATCGATGTTTTTAGCGATTATTGTCGGTATTTTTAGTACAGTTCTTTATAAAAAAATTGAGGGCAAAGGAATCAAAATCAAAATGCCAGCAGCGGTACCACCAGCTGTTTCTGGTCCATTCGAATCGGTGATTCCATCTTTTCTTGTCATCACGACGATTTGGGTCATCCGACTCATCATCGAAGCCTTATTTAACAGTGATGCCATGACGTTGATCAATGGGACCCTTGGGATTCCATTAACTATGTTAGGTGGCTCCCTAGTTGGAATGGTCGTTGTGAAAATTTTCGAGCAATTCTTGTGGTTTTTTGGCCTTCATGGAACTTCGATCATTCAAGCAGTGATGGACCCAATCCATCAAGTCCTTGAAGATCAAAATCGTGTGGCATCAGTGGCGGGAGAGATTCCAACGAATATTATCAGTATGAGCTTTCGGAATCATTTTGCCTCGATTGGGGTCGTCGGTGCGATCATTGCTATTTTGATCGTAGCAAAAAGCAAACAGTACAAAGAGGTTGGAAAAATTGCTAGTGTTCCTTATATTTTCAATATCGGTGAACCAGCGTTGTTCGGGATACCGTTAATGTTGAATTTCAGTTTTCTCATTCCCTTTGTTTTTGCGAATGCCGTCACAACGATCGTCGCTTACTTTGCCTTTTATTTCGGGTTAGTCCCGATCCCAACAGGGCTTGCACAAATTCCTTGGACGACTCCGCCGATCATTAGCGGCTATTTTGTCACTGGTAGTATCATGGGCGCATTGCTACAAATCGTCTTGATCGTGATCGCAACGGTGATTTGGTTGCCATTTATCAAAGTTGCTGATAAGCAGATCTGTATTGAAGAAGCACAATAACCCACGAAAGGAGCAGCCTATGAAAGAAACGATAACCATCAACGGGAAGACAAAGCCATTAACAGTGGATTTAAATGATCCGGTCCTTATTGAGTGGTCGATGACCAATCACCAAGGCTATCGATTGCAACTCTTCAATGAACAGCAGCAAGCAGTGTATGACGTTTCCAACATAGCCGCTTCTGAGAATAAAATGGCGGTCCACTTACCACAGCATCCGCAGCGAAAAAAATATCAAGTCAAATTGACAGTAGGAGCAGGAAACGATGTCACCGTTTACAGCAGTGTGTTTTTCACGATAGAAAAGCGTGAGCAACCTAAAGAAACCATGGGCAAGTGGATCACTCGCTTAGATGATCCAATTAAAAAAGAACGGTTTTATTTTTCAGAAGAGAAAAATAGCTGCTTGTCCCGCTCCTTCACACTGGAAAAGTGTCCTTCCTATGCAGTGATCGATTGCTGCGGGCTTGGTTTTTATCGCTTGTCTGTTAACGGAAAAACGGTATCAGATGTTTATTTAAACAGTGATGTAACGAACTATGATCGAGTCGTCTACTATGATACTTATGAGTTAACTGATTTTTTACAGGTGGGAGTCAATCGGATCGAAGTTGAACTTGCGAATGGCTGGTACAACCCTGCTCCGATTGAGATTTTAGGTCGGTATAACATCCGCAAACAACTAGCGATCGGTAAACCATGTTTCTGGGGGGAGCTTCAGTTAAATGACGGAGGAGAGAATCGCTACATTTACTCAGACAATCAGTGGCAGAGTAGTTTTGGGCCTTATTTGCAAAACAATCTTTATATAGGAGAAATCGTTACCGATGTACCTGATCCTCGTCCAGAAGGAAAAACGGTACAAATTGCTGGTCCCGCGGGACGTTTTAAGCCAAGCTTTATTCCTAAAATCAAGCGCACACAATCGATCGTTCCCCAAAAAATGACCGAAACTGCAGCGGGACTGCTTATTGACTTCGGTCAAATCATCAGCGGTCAATTTGCTTGTACACTTGAGAAAGATTTCATTGGTCAGATCAGAATCAGCTATGCAGAAACATTAGATGAGCAAGGCAACCCAGATTATACGTCTACGATCAGTGGAACTTATGGCATATACGATCCCTATGAAGGGAAGCAGCCAGATGATCCCATCGTTCAACGAGACATCATTGAGAAAACGGCAGCGAGGACGTTCGTTTTTGAAAACCGCTACACGTATCATTCCTTTCGCTATGCGTTGATCGAGACGAAACCTGCTAACAACCTTCAAGCGAATGTAGGCGCAATCAAAGCCTATCGCCTGCATACGGATGTGAAATCGTTGGTAACCCTTGAAACCTCCGATCCCTTCTTAAATGAGTTATGGGCGGTTGGCCAAGCCACGCGGTTGAACAACATCCACTCGTATTTTGAGGACTGCACCCGTGAGCGGTTCGGATATGGCGGAGACATCGTCGCTTTATTGCCAACACAGATGGCAGGTCTGGCGATTGAGCCGTTGTTGGAAAAAGTGTTGTGGGATTTTGCCAACGACCAACGACCGGATGGTGGAATGACTGCAACTGCGCCATTTGTAGGAATCATGACAAATGGTCCATCAAATGGTGGTGGTGCGTTAGGGTGGCAATTGGTAGTTCCAGAGCTTGCTTTGGCATTGGTCAAGACCTATGGGAAACAAGCAGCGGTTGCCAAGCTGCGTCCACAGTTGGAACGGCACCTCAACTATTTACTCGCTTTTGATTTTGATTATATCGCCCAGTGCTGCCTCGGTGATTGGGGAGCAATTGATGAAACTCAGCAAAACGGGGTCATTACTTCGCCAGATCAGTCCTTTTGCTCTGCCTGCATGTATCTGCTTTTACTACAGCGTTACCAAGAATTGATCGACTTGAGGATCATTGGTAACGAGGACTATTGTCAGCGAGTGACAGCAGCGATCCAGTACACGACACAGCAAATCAAACAGCAGTTTTCTAAAGGAAATGAGCAATACGGCGCGGGTACCTTGTCTAGCATGATCTTTGCAATGAAAACAGGACTCAGTGAAAAAAAACAAATCTTGCCAAAATTAGTACAACGGATCAAGCAGCAAGAGGGTATTTTCTCTTTCGGCATCTTCGGGATGGCATGGAGTTATCAGCTGCTGGCTGAAGCTGGCTATAATGATGTTATTTTTAATTGGTTAACGAGGAAATCTCCGCCTAGTTATGCAGCAATGCTGGCAAGTGGAAACGGCACTTTGATGGAACATTTTCCAACGCCGCAACATTCAGCCACTTACGAGGGTTCGTTGAATCATGCCATGTTTGCTTCTTATGGGTATTGGTTTGTTCGTCATTTATTAGGCATTCAGATGACAAGCGCTGGGATACTGATACAACCAGCCTTCGATGTACCTGTAGCTCATGTCAAAGGCTCCTTACAAAGTACGTTTGGATTAGTAACTTTAAGCTGGGAAAAGACTGATCGTACCGTTCGCTTAACGGTGGAGTTGCCACGAACATGTGGCTATGAAATCAGTCAGATGAAAGGTTTTAGAAAAGTCAGCGAGAAAATAGAGGATGAGGGGAGCCAACAGAAAGTTACCTGTATATATACGATTACTTCTTAGCTAGTGAAAAAGTCGACACGTGGAAAGTGTTGACTTTTTTCTGTCGTTTTCTATTTTTTGCGTATTTCATCTATGAGGTGGTGAAAATGGATCAATGGAAGCTGCTCAAAGACTATTGGCGATTTGCAGTTGGTGGTGCTGTTTTGATGGTTTTGCTGATCATCTGGTTTGTACCGTTCTCGCAAAACAAAGAAACAAACTGGCAATCAATGGCAGATGCAGCAGGTCAATCGTCTGAAATGGGGGAAGGTGGAATCCTTCAAGAAGATGGTCTTCACGATGAAGAGTATGAGATCGTTATCGATGTCAAAGGAGAAGTGCACCAACCGGGCATTTATCGTTTAAAATCAGGTGCGCGGATGTATGAATTGATCGAACAAGCAGGTGGTCTGACAGAAGAGGCGTTAGAAACAGTCATAAACTTAGCAAAGGTGCTGCAAGATCAACAGATGGTGATCGTCCCGCATAAAGAGGATCAAGCGTTTACGGAGATGAATGCTTCAGGAGTAGGTGGCAGTCAGACAGCAGTGACACAAATCAATCTGAATCAAGCCAATGCGCAGCAACTGCAAGAACTGCCAGGTGTGGGTGCCAAAAAAGCAGAAGCAATCATCGCTTACCGCGAAGAATATGGCTTTTTTAAACAGATTGATGACCTAAAAAAGATCACAGGCATCGGAGAGAAGACCTTTGAGTCCTTGAAAGAGATGATTACAGTGACGGACTGAACCAAATAAAAGTAAGAAATACTAAGAAATGACGGTTGAAAATTCAAGAAATTCGATTAGAATAGAACTAATCAATCGCAAAGGAGCAAATGAATGAGCAATACGAGAATCCCTTGGGACCAGTATTTTATGGCGCAAGCTGTTTTACTTTCTTTACGCAGTACGTGTTCCCGACTTGAAGTCGGCGCTACATTAGTCAAAGATCGCCGAATCATCGCTGGAGGCTACAATGGGTCAGTCAGTGGCGATGTACACTGCATCGACGATGGCTGTTATGTTGTCGATGACCATTGTATTCGGACGATTCATGCAGAAATGAATGCCTTATTGCAATGTGCAAAATTAGGGGTGTCAACAGACAATGCGGAAATCTATGTGACGCATTTCCCTTGCCTTCCCTGTACGAAAGCAATTTTGCAAGCAGGGGTCAAAACGATCCATTATTTGAATGACTATCGTAACAATCAGTATGCAATGGAATTGATTCAACAAGTAGGTGCTTCCGTCCACCAAGTTGAACTTGATCCGGTGTATTTTGAAAAACTTTCATTTGGTGTGCTGAATGATGCACAACCAACAAAAGAGAACTGATTCATTTTTATTTCTTAGTATTATTTTTGCTTGTTCGGTGACTGCTTACTATGTGCAGTCCATCTTACTGGGACTCATTGCACTTTATTATTTTGGGATGCTTGTCTTAAGACGACAAGCATTTTTGTGCATGATTTGTTTTGTCGGACTGTTGCTGTTAAGTGTCCGCGTCTGTCTTTCTCGGACTGGAAACATACAAGAAGGTGAGTATGAAGGGGTAGTCAATGTGTTGCCAGACACGATCAAAATCAATGGCGATCTGCTTACGTTTGAAGCAAAATCTTCCACAGGTAAAGTGATTGGTCGTTACACGATTTCTTCAGAGACTGAAAAACAGCAATGGCAGGATCGATCCGATTGGGGAAGAAAGCTGCTGGTGAAAGGATTTTTCTCTCTTCCTGAAAAACCACGAAACCGCCACGGGTTTGACTATTCTGCCTATCTAGCCAGTCGATCAATAATTGGCACAGTCCATATCGAGCAAGTTGTAGGAATGGAAGCAGCAGACTCAGGCTTTTCGCTTGCAAAAATTCGAGCAGAGGTTATTTCTTCTGTGCAACGAATCTTTCCTGAACGCTCAGCAGCCTATATCAATGCGTTGCTCTTTGGTTTTAAAGACCATGACTTTCAAGAAGTACGTCAAATGTATCGTGCTAGTGGCTTATTGCATTTCTTTACGATCTCAGGAATGCATGTCGTCTTATTTTTCAAGTGGTTTCGCGGATGCTTCTGCCGATTGGGGTTTACGCAAAAAGAAATGCTGTTGCCAATGGGGGTCTTTTTCTTGGTCGTAATTGGGATTTGTGGCGGCGGCATTAGTGTCTGGCGTGCTGTCTTGGCATTGTCGGTTACTCAAGTGACCACTCTTTATCAACAACGGCTATCGGCAAGTGATCATTATGGGATCGTCTTAACGGCTCTTTTATTCGTTGATCCCAAAGTATTGCTTCAAACATCGGGGCAACTAAGTCTTTTGATGACCTTCCTGATAATGATGCAGCGACCGATCAAATTGACGTGGTTTTGGCGCAGTCAGTTCCTCACGGTGCTAGCTGCGCCTGTCATTGTCTCGCTCTTTTATGAATTTCCATTATTTGGGGGCTTTTTGACGTTTGTCTTTTTACCGTTTTTTCAATTGGTTTTGCTGCCAGCCTGTTTCTTAATGTTCATTGCTGGGACGCTTTTCCCAACCATCAGTGGGCTGATTGCGCTTTTTGAAGAGCTTTTATTACTTATGGAAGTTGTCGTGGGCGCTGTAGGAGGCGTATCGATAACGGTGGGTGCCCTTCCTGCAGGATTGGCAGCTAGTTGTTGTTTGCTTGGCCTGCTCTGTTACCAAAAGAAACGGTGGCTGCTGGTGATCTGTTTTTCGCTTGTTGTACCAATGGTCTTTCAACAGAATCGCGTTTTACCCACCATTAGTTATGTCGACGTTGGTCAAGGCGATAGTATCGTTTTACAGGCAGAAAAAAATCGCGAAGTTTATGTGATCGATACTGGAGGTTCTCTATCTTTTCCGAAAGAAAACTGGCAAGAGCGCAAACGACAAGCTGCCGCGGAATCTACATTGATTCCTTTTTTGAAAGGGGAAGGAGTCAGGAAGATTACTGGTTTGTTTCTAACTCACGGGGACACGGACCATATGGGAGATGCGCTAGCATTGATGAAGGCGATCCCTGTTGAAACGTTATATCTTGTACCAGGAAGTGAACAAGATCACCGCATCGCCAAGCTTTTAAACGAACTGCCTAAGCAGACAAGCGTTGTTTGGACGACGGTTGGCCAAGTGGTGGGTGATTTCCTTCAGTTGCAAGTATTGGCACCAGAATCAGGTGCAGGACAAAACGAAGATTCGATGGTGATTAAAACCAAGGTAGGGGATAAAACATTTTTGTTTACTGGCGATCTCGAACAAGCAGGGGAAAAAAAGTTGATTCATGATTATCCGAATTTAAAAGTTGATGTATTGAAACTAGGGCATCATGGCAGTCGAACCTCGACGGCACCTGAGTTTGTTGCGGCAATCGATCCCCAATTCGGGATCGTTTCAAGTGGACGGAACAATCGGTACGGGCATCCTCATGAAGAGGTGCTTGAAACATTGGCAAATCAGACCGTTTTGCGAACCGATCAGCAGGGCATGATCCAATTTATTTGGTCTGAAAAACAACAATCATTTTTGATAAAAACGCTGCTAGACTATCCGATTGACTAATGGTAGGATAAGAATGAAAGCGGGGGGAACGATGGAATTACAAAAAGCGTTGCAAGCAATTCGAACCAAGGAGTTGCAATCGATTTATCTGGTCATCGGCAGTGAAATGTTTTTACAAGAGCAAGTTCGCACGGCCTTTTTGGAGCGTTTTTCCGTTGGGAAAGATGATCTGAATTTTGCTTCCTTTGACATGGAGAAAGATCCCCTTGATATGGTGATCCAAGAAGCCCAATCGTTGCCTTTTTTTGGCGATCAGCGATTACTGTTCGTTGAGCGGCCATTTTTCTTAACGGCTGAAAAAAAGAGCAATGCACCTGAGCATGACCTAGATGATTTTTTGAATTATATCAAAGACCCATTGGAATCATCGGTAATGGTGATTTTTGCAGATGTCGATAAATTAGATGAACGGAAAAAAATTACTAAGCAGTTGAAGAAAGCCGCAGTTGTGATTGATGTCGCACCTATGAAAGAAGCCGACGTGCGTCAGTATCTCCAACAGTCGTTGGCCAATGATGGCATCGAAATGAGCCGAGAGGCGTTTGATTTGTTTTTACGGTTAACGGATCTGCACCTATCAAAAGCGATGCAGGAGTTACAGAAACTACGGCTGTATGCAGGAAATGGCAATAAAATTACGAAAGAGATCGTCTTGCAGTTGATCCCTAAGACGTTGGAACACAATGTCTTTGAATTAACCAGCGATGTCTTAAAGGGGAACGTATCGGATGCGTTGCGCTTGTATGACGATCTATTATTGCAAGGGGAAGAGACGATCAAGATCAATGCTATCTTGATCAGCCAAGTCCGTCTGCTGTTACAGGCGGCGATTTTGATGAAAATTGGCTACCAGCAAGCCAATATCGCAGAAACGTTGGGGATTCATCCGTACCGAGTGAAGTTAGCGATGCAGCAAGCTCGGGGGTTTGGAGAAAAGCAATTAGCGGCACTATATAGTGAATTGATCGAAAATGATTACTTAGTGAAAAGTGGTCAGATGGACAAAGAGTATTTGTTCCAGCTATTTGTTTTAAAACATGGCAAACAGTAAGTCAAAAAGAAAGGCGCAGCAATCGATGATTGCTGCGCCTTTCTTAATTTGCTTATTTTGCAATTTTTTTACTTAAACGAGATTTGTCGCGACTAGCTTTGTTCTTGTGGATCAATCCTTTAGTCTCAGCCATATCGATTGCTTTAACAGCATCTTTATATAACGCATCTACGTTATCAGCACCAGCTTCAACAGCTTGATCAAATTTTTTGATTGCTGTACGCATTGTGCTTACTTGAGATGAATTCTTAGCATTAGCCGCTTCGCTTGTGCGAACACGTTTGATTGCAGATTCAATGTTTGGCATGTATTTCACCTCCGAAAAAAAAGTTCAATTACGTTTAGAAAACGTATAAATCAACACTAGTCATTATACCTAATGCCAAGAGTGATTGCAATAAAAGTTGTAAAGAAATTTTACTTAACACAAAAATTTGTTTTTTGGCCGTGCTATTTTTTGCTTTATGGATTTTAAAAATGCTTCTTTACACATTTTTTACTGAATAGTTATAAAAAGTTTACACAGAAACAGCTTTCTATGCTATGATTACTTCGGAATTTTTAAATGGGGGAATCTATGTGAATATCGCTTTGTTTCTAACGATTGTGTTGTCATTAGGGGTGATTTTCGTCAACGGCTGGACGGATGCGCCGAATGCTATTGCAACCGCTGTCTCCACGAGAGTCTTACGTCCGAATATCGCCATTGGCATGGCAGTTGTCATGAATTTCTTAGGTGTGCTAGTGATGACGTATTTTAATGCGCAAGTTGCAGAAACCATCAGCAACATTGTGACTTTTGATTCAGGCGGGAGTTTTCGAGTCTCACAGATCGCATTGGCCGCTGCCTTGTTTTCAATTGTTGTTTGGACGGTCGCAGCTTGGTATTTTGGGATCCCAACCAGTGAATCCCACGCGTTGATCGCAGGACTGACTGGTGCAGCCATGGCCCTTGGTGGGTTACATGCAGTCAATGGCGAGGAGTGGCTGAAAGTTTTGATCGGTCTTGTCGTTTCTACGTTGATGGGTTTCATTGGTGGCTTTCTGATCACGAAACTGATCGTATGGCTCTTTCGCGATACCCAACGGCGAAAAGCCAACAAAATTTTTACAGTTGGTCAAGCCATTGCGGCTGGTGCCAATGCGTTCTTACATGGTGCACAAGATGGCCAAAAATTTATGGGTGTCTTCATGTTAGGGCTTTTCTACAACAATCTTGCTGAAAAGACCGGCAATGGCTTTTCGATTCCACTCTGGGTGATGGTTCTTTGTTCCTTGACCATGGGGATCGGTACTTCTGTCGGTGGAATGAAAATCATCAAATCAGTAGGGATGGATATGGTAAAACTGGAAAAATACCAGGGCTTTTCTGCAGATGTTACCGCTGCGATCTGTTTGTTCTTGTCTTCCGTATTTGGTATCCCAGTTTCAACGACCCATACAAAAACGACTGCCATCATGGGGGTAGGGGCTTCTCGACGTTTTTCTAGCGTTGATTGGCGCATCGTGAAAGAAATGATCTATGCTTGGATTTTAACGTTTCCTGGTTGTGGGTTGATAGCGTTTCTAATGGTGAAAATTTTATTGCTAATTTTGTGAGGAGAGAAAGTAATGGCACGAAAAAAAGGATTTGATTATTTTGCGGCAATGGAGCAGTTGGCAACAAATGGCCATCTAGCTGCGAAACGTTTTTCGCTGTTGATCAATGATTACTCTGAAACAGCGTTAAGTGAAGCGGCAGCTGAGATTCATGGATTAGAAAAGGAAGGCGATCAGGTGATCGCTGAGCTAACGAATGAGTTGTACGACTCATTTATCACACCGATCGATCGCGAAGACATCCTGGTCATCTCTGAGCGCTTAGATGATATTTTGGATGGCATTATGGGATTGACTTATTTATTTGAGAATTTGGTCATTACGAAGATCCGCCCCGAGACGAACTTATTTGCTGAAATGATCGTTCAAGCGACACAGGGGGTCGAAACAGCATTAAAAGAGTTTCCGAAGTTCAAAAATTCAAAAACATTGCGTCAAATGATCAACGATGTAAATACGATTGAATCAGAAGCAGATCTTTTGTATTCAAAAATGAAAAAAGCGTTGTTTACGGATGAAAAAGAAGTGCTGGAAATCATTAAATGGAAAGATATTTATGATCGCTTTGAATCGATTATCAACGACACCGAAAGTGCGGTTGATATTATCGATGGTATGGTGATCAAAAACACGTGAGGAACTAGAGAGCATTCAAACGAAAAAAAGAGCAACTATTGCGGCAGTTACCTGCCCAAGAGTTGCTCTTTTTGCTTATAATTGGATCAGCCAATAGCCGATCAAAATGATTCCTAAAACGATGCGATACCATCCAAATACGGTAAAATCATTCCGTTTGATGTAGTTCATCAAGAAACGGATCGCGATGATCGAAACGATGAATGACACGATGGTTCCTGTCAATAAGATGACGGTTCCTTGGAAATCAAAGGCATTGCCATCTTTCAAAAACTTGAAGATTTTCAAGGCACTGGCACCAAACATGGTGGGAATACCTAAGAAAAATGAAAATTCAGCAGCAACATAACGAGAAGCGCCGATCATGATAGCACCTAAGATAGTAGCACCAGAACGAGAAGTTCCTGGGATCAATGCCAATACTTGGAACATTCCTACGATCAATGCCGCTTTGTAGGTGAACTTGTTCAAATCGGTACATTTTGGTGCTTTATTTTTGTTGCGTTTTTCTACCACGATAAAGCCGATCCCGTAAACGATCAAGACGATCGAAACGGAGAAAAAGTTGTAGAAGTGCGCATCTAACCAATCATCTAACGGTAATCCGATAATAACCGATGGCAAGACCGCCACGACGACTTTAAACCATAACGTCCATGTATCTTTTTTCTCTAACTCATTTTTCTTCGGTGAAAAAGGGTTTAGTTTATGGAAATATAAGTAGACGACTGCTAAAATCGCGCCCAGTTGTATGACAACATTGAACATCGTCATAAACTCAGGAGTAACATTCAACCCGATAAATTCATCGGCTAGAATCAAGTGACCCGTGCTGCTGATTGGCAGCCATTCCGTGATCCCTTCAATGATCCCAAATAAAATCGCTTTTATGAAATTTGTAAAAAACATTGGTTCAGTCCTTTCTATGACAAAATACAACTCTTAGTATACCGTTTCCTGATTCGAATACCAATCTTTTTCCTAAAAAAAGGGGGCAGTTTTTAAAACAAAAACTGCTCCTTTCTTAAAGAAATTGATCAACTGCCAAAGGTTTCTCTTAGGATAAAAGTTCTTGAGAGAGTGCTAAGCCTTTTTTGATGTAATCGGTATTGCCCACTTCAGCAATCGTAAAGCTGCCATCTTCGTAGATCAGTCGAGTGACCGAGCCATTTTCAATATCCATGCGAACATTGTTCTCATCATTGATCAGATGCAAAAGAAAAGCGATCGTTAAGCCGTGAGACACAACTAGCGCATTGCCGCCGCCTTTTTTCTCAACGCGGTAGGCGATATCTTCAAACCCTGTTTTGACACGTTCGGTCAACACATCAAAGGTTTCCGCCCAATTGGCTGTATCTGCGTGGTAGATCGCATTGGCGATCGCCTCAAACGAGACATGATTGGCAATCATATCATCGTAATCAGGAAAGTCAAGAATCCGTGGCAGAACGCCCCACATTTCTGCATCATAGGCACCTTCAAGTGAGCCAAAGCACCATTCACGAATCCGTTTGTCGATATGATAAGGGATCTCTGGTCCTCTGACATGTTCACCCAGTATCAGACGCATCGTTTCGATCGCGCGGCCGCTGTCACTGGATACTGCTTCCACAAAATCCACATCTCGTAACCCGAGTCCTAAATAATGGATGCCTTGTTCACCAGTACGAGTCAATGGGGTGTCGCACCAGCCTTGCACACGCTGCAATGTGTTGAACATGGTTTTCCCGTGACGCACGACATACAATTCCGTTTTTGCCATAAGTAGTAATTCCTCCTTTGGTTCGTCATTCGTTTATGCGTTAAAAAACGGATTGGTCCGTTTCTCAATCTCGATTGTTGTTGGTTCCCCGTGGCCAGGATAAACGGCCATCTGATTCGGTAAAACAAAAAGTTGCGTTTGGATGCTGGTCAGCAATTGCTCAAGGTTGCCAGTTGGTAGATCGGTCCGACCGATGCTGCCTTTAAATAAGGCGTCTCCAGAAACGACAAACTTGTCAAAAATAAAACTGACGCTGCCAATGGAATGACCTGGGGTTGCAACAACCTTAAAGGACATGCCAGCTATCTCGTACTCTTTCAATTCTAGCTCGAATTCTGCTGGACGTGCGGTGATGGTTCCTAATTCAGGATGACGACCAGAAAGGTTTTTCATAGGATCACTTAGCCATTCTTGCTCAAGTGGACTAACGTAAACGGGGATCTGATAATAATCCCGCAAATGGTCAACTGCGCCGATATGGTCATAATGAGTGTGGGTCAATAAAATCGCTGCTGGTTTTGCGCCTGTTTTTTCGATCTCAGCGATCAATCTCGCTGCTTCTGCTCCAGGATCAATAATCAACAAAAAATCTTCTTTCCAAATAAGGTAACAATTTTCTTGAACGGGTCCTGTCACTAAACCAATGATTTTCATGCTAAAACCTCCTAGGATCACAAATACTTGTGTCTGACTATAAGTATAGCTTAAAGTATAAGAGGAAACAAAGAAAGGTTTTTAGGAGTGAAAAATTAATGATAGAAACGATTAACACAGAAGACAATCGTCAGGCGATCTGTCAATGGCTCAATTATTCAACGAAAAAAACAGAGGCAGTGAGTGCCTTTTCCGATCAAGAGCAGCTTTCATTTGCATTTTTTGACAATCACGATCAACTTGGTGGGTTGATTGGGAAACGGACAGGTAATACGATTCATATTCAATTGTTTGCAGTTGATCCAAACCATCAGAATCAAGGGGTGGGGAAACAATTGATGGCAGCACTTTTCGATCACGGTAAAAAAGCGGGGTGTCGTTCCGTGACAGTTACCACCCAAGACTACCAAGCGCCACAGTTCTATCAAGCAGTCGGCTTCGAACAATTTGCTGTGCTTTCTGACACGCCTGTACTTGGCACGGATAGGCTTTATTTCGTGAAGATGCTGTGACCACCCTATGGCAGGCAGGTGATAAGGCTAACCAATAGTTTGATGAGAGAAAAGCTCAGAATTATTGTGGGAATTCGAAAATTTTTCTAAGAAACCGCATTAGCAAAAAACTGCTGTTATACTAATTAAAATAAGAAAGCGCGTGTTTCGTTTGAAACTGGTCTAATTTTTTCCTGCAGCAGAAACATTCGTCGTGACTAAGTTCGGGGAAAGTAAGTGTTCAGGACCTTGTGTTCGTTTTGATTGGTATACATCAACTTTTTGTAAGAAGGTGTTTTTTATGAAAAAATCGCTCCAATTCTTTTTCACTGTATGCTTTGCTGTGCTTCTTTTAGCGAGCTGTGGTGAGGAAGAGCTATCCATCGATGATTCGAAAGAAGTTTCTGAAACCGTTACTTCCGCCTCAAAAGCGGTTGAAAATGGTGACCTTGATTTGATGTTGATCCAAGATGAGAGTGTCATCTTTCCGCAAAGCCAAGGGGTTTATGATTTCCATGAGAATGAGTTGACGATCGTTAAGCAGTATTTGCCGATGGCAGACTTAGAAGATAGTTCAGCCAGCTCTAGTGATGTTGCCTTGTATAAAGGACAAATCGAAAGTGATTTTCAGCGCCATTTTTCCCATTCAGAGATACAGTTGTCCAACGATCCTTATCAAATTTATGAGATCACCTATCAAGATGCCTCATACATCGTCGAAGGAAAACGTTTGACGATCATGGCAGATGGGCGAACCTTTGAGTTCACCTTAGATCCCAATAATCAGAAGGCCTATGATCAAAATGGCGTTAGCTATGACATTCAGGTCGATCAATAAATTTTCTTAAAAAAATATTCCTGCTTTACTTGCTTAGGTGAGTAGAGTAGGTTTTTTTGGTGACCTTTCGTCAAACCCATTTTCTGGCAGTGGAAATGGCGTTGATTACCTGATGAGAAGGCATTTTGCCGCAAGTGATTTTTTTAGAGATCAAACCTGTTTGGATAGGATACTCTCCGCAGAGGATGAAAAGCTGTTTCTGTTCGCTTTTCCAAAAGTGATCTATCCGCTATAATGGCAAACGAGAAGGTGAACACGTGTATAAAGGGAAAGTTGCGGTTAGAAAAATCGTAGAATTTATTTTGCGCAGAGGCGATATTGATAGCCGCAAAGTCAGTAATCATACCGCACAAGAAGGCGCCCGTATCCATCGCCAACTACAAAAAGAGGCTGGGGATGCGTATCAAAAAGAAGTCTTTTTCAAACGAGAAAGCCAAATTGAGAAAGATTCGATCACTGTCGAAGGACGTGCCGATGGTCTCTTTTTTGATGCAGCTGTTAATTCTTGGGTGATCGATGAGATCAAAACTTCAGAACCAGCTTTCGAAGATATCCCTGAAGATCAAATCGATTTGTTTTTTGCCCAGGGAATGGTTTATGCTTATTTGTTTTTACTACAAGAAAATGAACAAGCAGCGCTTAATGACAGTGAAAAACAAGAGAAACCAGAAGCAGAAGCAGAAGCTACTGCTGATGGAGAAAATGATCCGAGGAGACCCATCGATCGGATCGCCGTACAATTGACTTATTATCAAACCACTGAAAAGCTGACCACCCGTACGAGAAGAACATTTCAGTTCTCAGAATTAGCTGTTTTTTATGAAGAATTACTTCAGGAATATCATAAATGGTTAGTTTTTCAAGAGAATTGGCGCCGTGTCCGCAATACGTCTTTGCAGCTGCTGTCTTTTCCCTTTGAAACCTTTCGCAAAGGGCAGCGAGAGTTAGCAGCAGCGGCGTATAAAACACTAAAAAATGATAAGCGACTTTTTGCGGAAGCGCCAACGGGAACTGGAAAAACCATGTCAACGCTGTTTCCCGCATTAAAAGTTCTCGGGGAAGAAGGGGCAGATCGGGTCTTTTATCTGACGGCGAAGACGATCACCAGACAAGTGGCTGAAGATGCGTTGAGCAAGTTAGCAGACAACGGTAGTGAAACCAAGAGTGTCACGATCACTGCCAAAGATAAAATTTGCTTTCTGGATGAAAGAAACTGTACGCCAGAGCATTGTCCTTATGCACAAGGTTATTACAATCGAATCAACGAAGCTTTGTGGGATCTGTTGCATCACGAAAACCAAATAACTCGAGAAGTGATCGAGACTTATGGAATGAAGCATACGGTTTGTCCCTTTGAGCTTTCACTGGATGTCAGTGTCTTTTGCGATGTCATTATTGGTGATTATAATTATTTGTTTGATCCAACCGTTTATTTACGGAGATTTTTTGAAGAGCCAGACGAAGAGTATTTCTTTTTAGTGGATGAAGCCCATAACTTAGTTAACCGTTCGAAAGAAATGTATTCCGCAACGATCTCCCGTCAGCCATTTAAGGAATTAAAGAAGAAGCTGCCGAAGGATCAACAGAAATTAAAACGCGCACTAAACAGAGTTGATAAAGAATTTGCGGCTTTAGCCCAATTAGCAAAAGAGGAAGGATGGTCATACCACCATCAAGCAGCTCCCCATGAAACAATGGTCAATCAGCTATACAAATTAGCTGAATTGATGAAGGAATGGTTGCCGGCAAATCCTGAGCATGAATTGCAAGAAGAAGTGCTGCAAGTGTATTTTGAAGCCAACCATTATTTGAAGATCAGTGAATTTTATGATGATCACTACGAAACGACGGTGGAGATCGACCGCTATGATATCAAACTACGGCAATTTTGCATCGAACCAGCGCCGTTTTTGGAATCCGTGTTAGATAAGGGCAAGGCCAGCCTGTTGTTTTCTGCGAGCTTTACCCCTTTGTCGTATTATCAAGAAGTATTAGGTGGCGGCGATGAAGCTTTGCGCTATCGCTTGCCAAGTCCTTTTGATCCGAAAAATCAGGGGATTTTTATTGCGGACTATATTCAAACGACGTATCGCCAACGTGAAGCCAGCATTCCTGCGATCGTTGATGCGATCCAGCAAATGACGGCAGCGAAAGCGGGAAACTATATGGTCTTTTTCCCATCTTATCGTTACTTGGATGATGTGGCGGCAGCATTTTCTCAACAGGCGCCAGAGGTGGAGGTCTTGATTCAGGGGACTGCTATGAACGAAGCAGAGCGCGAGGCGTTTCTTGCGCAGTTTCAATCTTTTGACTCGCAACAATCATCCTTGCTGGATAAAAGTCAAGACGAACCAAAGAGTCAACCAAAAACTTTGGTGGCATTTTGTGTCCTTGGAGGAATTTTTTCTGAAGGGATCGACCTAAAAGGCGATCGATTGATCGGTGCAGCAGTGGTAGGAGTCGGACTGCCGCAAATCAATCACGAGCAAGAATTGATTCGGGAATATTACGATGAGAAAAAGGCAGCTGGCTTTGCGTATGCCTATCAGCTGCCAGGGATGAATAAAGTCCTGCAAGCAGCCGGTCGAGTGATTCGGGATGTCAGCGATCGTGGCGTGGTGTTATTGCTGGATCAGCGCTTTCGGACACCGCGTTACCAAGAACTTTTCCCACTACATTGGCAGCATGCCTTGCAGATTCGTCGGCCGCAAGAGTTATCAAAGGCATTGACTCATTTTTGGCAAGAAAAAAACTAGAAGCAGAGCTTTCAAGAGCGGTTGCGCAAAATCAGTAGATAAAGCTGATTTTGCCTAACCATCACGTTAGACTCTGTTCTAGTTTTTTTGATTAGCGATAATTTGTAAATTGTAAATCGATCGTCAGGGGCAGTTTACGCAACAATTGGATCACCTCTTGCAGATCGTCACGACTTTTGCCTGTTACCCGAATTTGATTGTCTTGAATTTGGGTTTTAACTTTTAGCTTGGCGTTTTTGATCGCTGTCGTTATTTTTTTGGCGTTTTCTTTATCGATGCCATTGATCAATTCTGCCGTTTGACGAGCTTTTGCCCCCAAGGCATGCTCCGTTTCGCCAAATTGAATATTTTTCGTTGGTACATTCCGTTTGATCAGCTTCGCAAAGAGCACATCTTTGATTTGCTCCAACTTAAATTCGTCATCTCCAACGATCGTCAGTTTGCCCTCAGTCATCTTGATTTCTACAGTGGAGCCTTTAAAATCAAATCGGTTTTTCAATTCTTTTTCCGCCTGTTGAATGGCGTTTTTCACTTCTTCTGTGTTGATCTCAGATACGACATCAAAACTTGCTTCTTTTGCCAAAATCAATCACTCCTCTCATCTCTTACCTATGATTTTAACATGGAGGCGAACGATGCGGGAATGAAAAGTAAATTTTTGCAAATAATTGTTTCATTTTTTCACACAAACTGCTATTCTTTGGAAGGAGATTTTTAGTGAAGGAGCTAGATCATTGTGAGTAAGTTATTAACGAAGCACGAACAATCAGAACGATTGAAAAAAATAGGAGTTATTTTGCTGTCAGGTATCACTGCAGCCATTGCTTTAAATTTCTTTTTGATTCCCGCAAACGTTCTTTCTGCTGGGATGAACGGGGTCGCCCAATTGATCGTGGCACTTGCCTTGGAACATTTTGGCGTTCACCTTAGTACGGGGCTGTTTATTTTCCTCTTAAACTTGCCTATCTTTGTTCTCGGGTTCATCAAACTCGGGAAATCATCGACACTATTGAGCTTTATCAATGTCGTTGTCGTTTCCGTCTTAACGATGATCCTTCCGCAAGGAGCGATCACTGACAATATTTTGGTTAACGCTTTGCTAGGTGGCGTACTGTTAGGCGTCGGCGTTGCGTTTTCACTGAAAATGGGTTTTACCACCGGCGGAATGGATATTCTTTCGTTGATATTATCAAAAACGACTGGAAAAACAGTTGGTAAATATATGTTTATTTTAAACGGCATCATTGTCATGGTCTCAGGTTTCGTCTTTTCTTGGGAAAGTGCCTTGTACACGATCATTTCGATTTTCGCAATGAGCTACGTTGTGGACATGCTGCACACAAGTCATCAAAAGGTAACGGCAATGATTATTACGACCAATGCGGAAGCTGTTGGGAAAAATATTTCTAAGCATGTGTTTCGCGGCATGACTTTGTTCCCCTCAGTCGGAGGGTATTCAGGCGTACCTGGCAATATGATCATGATGGTCGTGACGCGCTACGAGATCTACGATTTAGAACAAGCCGTTTTAGAAGCTGACGGCAATGCGTTTATTAATTTTGTGCCGACCCAATCAATTACAGGCCGTTTTGCGACAGATGATGAACAACGGACCTTTAAAACGACAGGGGTCTTCCCAGAACTGAAAATACACAAGAAAAGCCGTCCATAATCAAGGATCGTCCATTTACAAATCTTGCAAAAGAAGGTATTATTTGAAACAAGAATTAAAGGAGGTCTTCAACCGTGGCATATACTGAAGTAGAAGCAGAAGCAATCAAAGAGCGTGTCTTGGCTGCCTTGGAAACCGTGATTGACCCTGAGTTGGGGATTGATATAGTGAATCTAGGCTTAGTTTATGAAGTCGAATTTGATGCAGAAACAGGCAATACCGTAATCAAAATGACCTTAACAACAATGGGCTGTCCCTTAGCCGACGTATTGACTGAATCGATACACGAAGCACTAAGCGATATTCCAGAAGTCAAAAATCCAGAGGTAAAATTAGTCTGGTATCCCGCTTGGACGACCGATAAAATGAGTCGTTATGCACGGATTGCTTTGGGGATTCGTTAAGGATTTTCAATCATAGAAAGTTGTTTCATATTTGTTAACTAGATGGAACAAGCTGTTTTCTTAGGTGTCGGACAGTTGGCAAAATGAGGATATAAACACAGAACTCTTTTATTAACTTTGAAAAAGTTGGTAGAAGAGTTTTTTTTAGAATACTTTCTTAAATAAACATTTACTTGGTGAATAAGTTATACTTTTTTACTAAAAGCATTAAAGAAAATCATATATTTTTAAACCTGAAAGCTCAACGTATTTTCCATTCATATGACAACTCAAAGTGAGTTAGTATTTAACTTTGCCGAAATAGTAATACTTTCTATAAACCTTCGATCATTTTGACAAAAAAAGAGCACAGAATAAATTCTTATTCATCCACATTGATAACCTTAAGGTGCATCCCAGAAAACATGTCTAAAGAAAAGTTACTGAATTTAGTCAGAGACTTTGGGATACGATGAATTTTCCTTAAGGAGTCAATGTAGAATGAAGAAGGATGATTCTAGGAATGTTTTTTCAAAGGTCATGTGATTTCATCCTAGCAACTGACTCTTGGTTAACAAATATACAAATGTGTTCTATGCAACCATACATATAGGAAAACGATAGCCAAACTACAGTTTCGGTCAATCATTTAGCGAGTTACATATTTTTATTAGAGATTCGAGATTAATTAATTGAATTAATGTATAATTATAGTTAAGTTGTAAAAATGATTTGGTTGATTCCCTTGATCATAAAAACAAAAAAGGAGTGTGTTTTGTGGATTTTCTATTTACTTTATTTGCTTTTATTTTCGTCGCAGTTATCTTATATCATATTGTCGAATTCTTAAAGGATCAATCTACGCCAGAAGTGGCAGTACTTGCCACGCTAGTAGACAAACGAATGACTAGTAGCACGAATATTGCTGCAAACGGCTTTACGAATCAATCCATTACCTATTATCTTTTATTTGAAATCGCAAGTGGCGAAAGATTAGAATTTAAAGTAGGGTATGGAAAATACAAATTATACGTCATCGGAGATACTGGAGTGTTGAGGTATCAAAGAAAAAGGTTTAATTCACTTGATAGGTAAAAAATTTGTATGTATATAGTATGTGTTTATTCGTTTTCAATTTCAAAAAAGTTGAACAGTCAATTAAAAAACTCCTATTCAAGTGTCTTATCATTTGAAATGATTTGAATTGTACGCTTTCGATGGAAAACGCCAGTATCATCGAGTAACACTTGAGAATTTCTACTTATGAGGTCGCATAAATAAAACCAAAACCGAAGGGAATTTCCTGCGAGGAATGGCTTAATTTAGTTCACCCATTCGTTTTATTGGCGGAAGTGATGAGCTACGGATCGTTTTTAAATACTCATAAATAGAATAGATTGCTTCACCAAAATCTCGTGACTCATTGTTACGAGGTTTTTTGTTTTTTACGTGACTTCAGAAATAATTGCAAAAAGGAAAAATCGTTCTTGGTTTTTCACAAACATTTTCTCTTTCAAGTGACAAAGTCGTTGCCGTTTTGGGTTAGGAACGATTGGGTTGCTGACGATCCAATGGTTAAAAATTGCGGGTGTGAAAACGATTATTGGCATTGATATTCAATCAGAGAAACTGAAACAAGCATTAGATTTAGGTGTCACCGATACGATCGATCCTAGTGTTCAAGACCTTGAAAAGAGATTTCTCGGATAACGGATGGTTTAGGCGTAGATATTGCAATGGAATGTGCAGGTACTAAAACAACCGAAGAACAATGTCTCTTAGTGACAAAAAAAGGCGGGAAAATTGGATTTCAAGGGATCACTTATTCTGATGTTTTGATTAAGCAACGGGTATTTGAAAAAATCTTTCGCAGTGAATTAACCATTAAGGGGTTTTGGAATAGCTATTCTGCGCCTTTCCCAGGCAAAGAATGGTTTGATTCAATCACCTTTTTAGAAAGCGGACGCTTGAGTGCCAGTCATATGATTTCCCATCGCTTTCCGTTAGAATATCTTCAAAGAGCATTTGATTTAGCGGTAAATAGAAGTGAAAGCTTTAATAAAATCATGATCATGCTCTAAAAACTAAACATTTGATTACAGCACAAACAGATTGTTTTCAAAAACCATTTTTATTCAGCAAGCTTTAACAAGCTGCTATGGATATGGTTTTTTGATTTGCTACAGTGATTAAATAGGTTGCTCCTTCTAAAACCTGTCCCAATCAAAGACACCGTTGCATTTTCAGAAATGAAACGGTAAACTAGTTGAAAAGATTGGAGGAATGAATCAATGTTAGCTACGAATTTTGGGAAATTTACATACGAAAATCCGTTTATGAACGCCTCAGGGGTCCATTGTATGACGATCGAGGAATTAGATGAATTAGCGGTATCAGCAGCTGGATCATTTGTCACGAAGAGTGCAACGCTAGAAGCACGTGCCGGAAATCCAGAACCACGTTATACCGATTTACCTTTAGGAAGCATCAATTCGATGGGATTACCAAATCTAGGGGTGGACTACTACTTAAATTATGCCATCAAAAAGCAGCAGGAAATGACCCAGCAAGCGCCTTTCTTTTTCTCTGTCGCTGGTATGAGCGTGGCTGAAAACATTGAGTTATTGAAGAAGATCCAAGAAAGTGATTTTGAAGGAATCACTGAGTTGAATCTTTCTTGTCCAAACGTGCCAGGAAAACCACAAGTTGCCTATGATTTTCCTTTGACCGATCAAATTCTTGAAACAGTCTTTGATTTTTTCACAAAACCTTTAGGTGTCAAATTGCCGCCATACTTTGATTTGGCTCACTTTGATGAGATGGCTAAGATATTAAACAAGTATCCGTTAACCTACATCAATTCAATCAATAGTATTGGGAATGCTTTATTCATCGATCCTGCTACTGACTCGGTAGTCATCAAACCAAAAGGTGGTTTTGGTGGTCTCGGAGGCGAATATGTGAAACCAACGGCATTAGCCAATGTGCGGGCTTTCTATACACGTCTCAAGCCAGAAATCAAAATTATTGGTACAGGTGGGATTCGTAATGGTCAAGATGCGTATGAGCATTTGTTGTGTGGTGCCTCTATGTTGCAGATCGGCACAGAGTTGCAAAAAGAAGGGCCGGCGATCTTTGAACGATTGACGAAAGAATTAGAAACGATCATGAAAGAAAAAGGATATCAATCAATCAGTGAATTTCAAGGCAAACTAAAAACGATTGATTAAAACGACTTTCTATCATCCTCTGTTTCTTTTTATAGAAGAAAGTGATAGAAGAAAGGTGGGATTAAATGGAGAAATTTCGTAAAACAACTGAGGACGATTTAACGGAGTTAATGGCGCTGATTGAAGAAGGAATTGCTTTTTTAAAAGCTCAAGGATCACCACAATGGCAAAATGGCTATGGCCCAAAAGAAACTCAAATCAAAGAAGATATTGCAAAAGGCGAAAGCTATGTGTTAGTGAAAGATGGGAAAATCGCAGCGTCTGCGGCACTGGTTTCTGGTGATGATCCTGTCTACAACGCAATTACCGGCGCAGGGTGGGATGGAAACGGTCCGTATCTATCCATTCATCGCGTCGTTGTCAGTTCTCATTTTAAAGGGCAAAAGTTAAGTGCCAAATTGCTGCAAGCTCTTGAATTGGTTGCATTAGAGCAAGGAATCGTTGATTTGCGTATCGATACGTATAAAGCCAATATTGGGATGCAAAAGAATATCCAAGCAGCTGGCTATCAATATAAAGGAGAGGTAACATTTCCTTTTCCGAATGGAGAGCGATTGGCTTTTCAAAAACGTTTGATCACAAACTAAACATTCTTTTTCCATTCTTGTCACTTGGCTGAAAGAATGGAAAAGGTGTGTCAAAGTGAATTTTTGGTATGAAAATGTGGATAATGGTTGTCAGAATCCTTTCGGCTTGCTAAGATAAGCACGTAAAGGACGGTGCCAAATGAAGAAAAGAATCAAAAAGAAAAAAGCTTATAAAAAATACATCCATGATATTTTTGCAGGTTATGAAGAAATGCTTGAAAATCCAGCGATCGATGAGAAGAAGTTCTCTTATTTGAAAGAAGAAACAACCTTAAAACGAGACGGTCAAAATCAAATCCGTTTCCGTACGATCGATATTGATTAAACTACCTTATGGGTAGTTTTTTTCTTTGTTTTTGTTAATTGGAAAAATTTCAGAAAAAAAGCTTGCTCTTTCATTCATAGAATGATAAAGTATTCAACGTTGGCAATTGAGCCAGCGGGTCAAAACAACAGTTGAAAAATCTTCAAAAAAGACTTGACCAAAAATAAAACAGATGATATTATAACGAAGTCGCAATAATAAAACAGTTAATCAATGTTGATACATCAGCAAAATTAATTAAAAAAAGTTGTTGACAAATAACAAATCTTTTGTTATTCTAATTAAGTCGCTGAGGCAGCCGCTACGAAGTTGAAAAACAACGAGCGAAAAAAACTTTTAAAAAAAGAGTTGACAATCAAATGTCGCTCTGATATGATATAAAAGTTGCTAACACAGCACGGTAGACCTTTGAAAACTGAACAAAGCAAGCAAACGAACCAATGTGTAGGACGTTTCAATTTATTGAAACAAATACATGTAAGCAATAGCTAGCAAAGTTAATTTTTATGAGCTTAATGACCGTATGGTCATTCAAACAAATCATTATGAGAGTTTGATCCTGGCTCAGGACGAACGCTGGCGGCGTGCCTAATACATGCAAGTCGAACGCTTTTTCTTTCACCGGAGCTTGCTCCACCGAAAGAAAAAGAGTGGCGAACGGGTGAGTAACACGTGGGTAACCTGCCCATCAGAAGGGGATAACACTTGGAAACAGGTGCTAATACCGTATAACACTATTTTCCGCATGGAAGAAAGTTGAAAGGCGCTTTTGC
This sequence comes from Enterococcus sp. R12, assembly GCF_058135755.1. Lineage (NCBI taxonomy): Bacteria > Bacillati > Bacillota > Bacilli > Lactobacillales > Enterococcaceae > Enterococcus > Enterococcus sp. R12. The sequence continues at coordinate 1,974,028 of NZ_CM176874.1, read as the reverse complement.
GTCACTGATGGATGGACCCGCGGTGCATTAGCTAGTTGGTGAGGTAACGGCTCACCAAGGCAACGATGCATAGCCGACCTGAGAGGGTGATCGGCCACACTGGGACTGAGACACGGCCCAGACTCCTACGGGAGGCAGCAGTAGGGAATCTTCGGCAATGGACGAAAGTCTGACCGAGCAACGCCGCGTGAGTGAAGAAGGTTTTCGGATCGTAAAACTCTGTTGTTAGAGAAGAACAAGGATGAGAGTAAAATGTTCATCCCTTGACGGTATCTAACCAGAAAGCCACGGCTAACTACGTGCCAGCAGCCGCGGTAATACGTAGGTGGCAAGCGTTGTCCGGATTTATTGGGCGTAAAGCGAGCGCAGGCGGTTTCTTAAGTCTGATGTGAAAGCCCCCGGCTCAACCGGGGAGGGTCATTGGAAACTGGGAGACTTGAGTGCAGAAGAGGAGAGTGGAATTCCATGTGTAGCGGTGAAATGCGTAGATATATGGAGGAACACCAGTGGCGAAGGCGGCTCTCTGGTCTGTAACTGACGCTGAGGCTCGAAAGCGTGGGGAGCGAACAGGATTAGATACCCTGGTAGTCCACGCCGTAAACGATGAGTGCTAAGTGTTGGAGGGTTTCCGCCCTTCAGTGCTGCAGCAAACGCATTAAGCACTCCGCCTGGGGAGTACGACCGCAAGGTTGAAACTCAAAGGAATTGACGGGGGCCCGCACAAGCGGTGGAGCATGTGGTTTAATTCGAAGCAACGCGAAGAACCTTACCAGGTCTTGACATCCTTTGACCACTCTAGAGATAGAGCTTCCCCTTCGGGGGCAAAGTGACAGGTGGTGCATGGTTGTCGTCAGCTCGTGTCGTGAGATGTTGGGTTAAGTCCCGCAACGAGCGCAACCCTTATTGTTAGTTGCCATCATTTAGTTGGGCACTCTAGCGAGACTGCCGGTGACAAACCGGAGGAAGGTGGGGATGACGTCAAATCATCATGCCCCTTATGACCTGGGCTACACACGTGCTACAATGGGAAGTACAACGAGTTGCGAAGTCGCGAGGCTGAGCTAATCTCTTAAAGCTTCTCTCAGTTCGGATTGTAGGCTGCAACTCGCCTACATGAAGCCGGAATCGCTAGTAATCGCGGATCAGCACGCCGCGGTGAATACGTTCCCGGGCCTTGTACACACCGCCCGTCACACCACGAGAGTTTGTAACACCCGAAGTCGGTGAGGTAACCTTTTTGGAGCCAGCCGCCTAAGGTGGGATAGATGATTGGGGTGAAGTCGTAACAAGGTAGCCGTATCGGAAGGTGCGGCTGGATCACCTCCTTTCTAAGGAATATTTCGGAAGACTACACATCGTTTGCCTTTGTTCAGTTTTGAGAGGTTTACTCTCAAACAAAATTTGTTCATTGAAAACTGGATATCGAAGAAATAATCAAAACAAGTAACACACACCGAGTTGAAATGTTAAAAGAGTTTTTTAATAAGTTCAACGCTTATTTTCTTGAGCAACCTTCTATCGCTAGAAGAAGTACTCAAAACCGACCGTAAGGTCAAAGGTTAAGTGAATAAGGGCGCACGGTGGATGCCTTGGCACTAGGAGCCGATGAAGGACGGGACTAACACCGATATGCTTTGGGGAGCTGTAAGTAAGCTATGATCCAGAGATTTCCGAATGGGGGAACCCAGCATCTTTTATAGGATGTTACGTCTGCGTGAATACATAGCGCAGTCGAGGTAGACGCAGAGAACTGAAACATCTAAGTACCTGCAGGAAGAGAAAGAAAATTCGATTCCCTGAGTAGCGGCGAGCGAAACGGGAAAAGCCCAAACCAACAAGCTTGCTTGTTGGGGTTGTAGGACTCCGATATGGTAGTCTATTCAGATAGTCGAAATACTTGGAAAAGTATGTCAAAGAGGGTAAAAACCCCGTAGGCGAAATTTGGATAACACCTAGGAGGATCCTGAGTACGGCGGAACACGAGGAATTCCGTCGGAATCCGGGAGGACCATCTCCCAAGGCTAAATACTCCCTAGTGACCGATAGTGAACCAGTACCGTGAGGGAAAGGTGAAAAGCACCCCGGAAGGGGAGTGAAATAGATCCTGAAACCGTGTGCCTACAACAAGTTAGAGCCCGTTAATGGGTGATAGCGTGCCTTTTGTAGAATGAACCGGCGAGTTACGATAGCATGCGAGGTTAAGTTGAAGAGACGGAGCCGTAGCGAAAGCGAGTCTGAATAGGGCGAATGAGTATGTTGTCGTAGACCCGAAACCATGTGATCTACCCATGTCCAGGTTGAAGGTGCGGTAAAACGCACTGGAGGACCGAACCCACGTACGTTGAAAAGTGCGGGGATGAGGTGTGGGTAGCGGAGAAATTCCAAACGAACTTGGAGATAGCTGGTTCTCTCCGAAATAGCTTTAGGGCTAGCCTCGGAATTGAGAATGATGGAGGTAGAGCACTGTTTGGACTAGGGGCCCATCTCGGGTTACCGAATTCAGATAAACTCCGAATGCCATTCATTCATATCCGGGAGTCAGACTGTGAGTGATAAGATCCATAGTCGAAAGGGAAACAGCCCAGACCACCAGCTAAGGTCCCCAAATAACTATTAAGTGGAAAAGGATGTGGGGTTGCACAGACAACTAGGATGTTGGCTTAGAAGCAGCCACCATTTAAAGAGTGCGTAATAGCTCACTAGTCGAGTGACCCTGCGCCGAAAATGTACCGGGGCTAAATAGTTTACCGAAGCTGTGGAGTGCACCATTAGGTGCATTGGTAGGAGAGCGTTCTAAGGGCGTTGAAGGCAGATCGTGAGGACTGCTGGAGCGCTTAGAAGTGAGAATGCCGGTATGAGTAGCGAAAGACAGGTGAGAATCCTGTCCACCGAATGACTAAGGTTTCCTGGGGAAGGCTCGTCCGCCCAGGGTTAGTCGGGACCTAAGCCGAGGCCGACAGGCGTAGGCGATGGACAACAGGTTGATATTCCTGTACCCGTTGTTTTTGTTTGAGCAATGGAGGGACGCAGGAGGCTAAGAAGTGCAGACTGATGGATATGTCTGTTCAAGCAGTAAGTCTTGGTAGGAGTCAAATGCTTCTACCTATACGGACAAGCTGTGATGAGGAGGGAAATAATAGTACCGAAGCTTCTGATGTCACACTGCCAAGAAAAGCTTCTAGTGAGAAAACAACGGCCCGTACCGCAAACCGACACAGGTAGTCGAGGAGAGAATCCTAAGGTGAGCGAGAGAACTCTCGTTAAGGAACTCGGCAAAATGACCCCGTAACTTCGGGAGAAGGGGTGCTGCTCTAACGAGCAGCCGCAGTGAATAGGCCCAAGCGACTGTTTATCAAAAACACAGGTCTCTGCAAAATCGAAAGATGACGTATAGGGGCTGACGCCTGCCCGGTGCTGGAAGGTTAAGAGGAGTGCTTAGCGTAAGCGAAGGTACGAATTGAAGCCCCAGTAAACGGCGGCCGTAACTATAACGGTCCTAAGGTAGCGAAATTCCTTGTCGGGTAAGTTCCGACCCGCACGAAAGGCGTAACGATTTGGGCACTGTCTCAACGAGAGACTCGGTGAAATTTTAGTACCTGTGAAGATGCAGGTTACCCGCGACAGGACGGAAAGACCCCATGGAGCTTTACTGTAGTTTGATATTGAGTGTCTGTACCGCATGTACAGGATAGGTAGGAGCCGTAGAGATCGGGACGCCAGTTTCGATGGAGGCAATGGTGGGATACTACCCTTGCGTTATGGCCACTCTAACCCGCAGCCCTTATCGGGCTGGGAGACAGTGTCAGATGGGCAGTTTGACTGGGGCGGTCGCCTCCTAAAAGGTAACGGAGGCGCCCAAAGGTTCCCTCAGAATGGTTGGAAATCATTCGAAGAGTGTAAAGGCAGAAGGGAGCTTGACTGCGAGAGCTACAACTCGAGCAGGGACGAAAGTCGGGCTTAGTGATCCGGTGGTTCCGCATGGAAGGGCCATCGCTCAACGGATAAAAGCTACCCTGGGGATAACAGGCTTATCTCCCCCAAGAGTCCACATCGACGGGGAGGTTTGGCACCTCGATGTCGGCTCGTCGCATCCTGGGGCTGTAGTCGGTCCCAAGGGTTGGGCTGTTCGCCCATTAAAGCGGCACGCGAGCTGGGTTCAGAACGTCGTGAGACAGTTCGGTCCCTATCCGTCGCGGGCGTTGGAAATTTGAGAGGAGCTGTCCTTAGTACGAGAGGACCGGGATGGACTTACCGCTGGTGTACCAGTTGTCTCGCCAGAGGCATCGCTGGGTAGCTATGTAGGGAAGGGATAAACGCTGAAAGCATCTAAGTGTGAAGCCCACCTCAAGATGAGATTTCCCATTTCTTTAAGAAAGTAAGATCCCTGAGAGATGATCAGGTAGATAGGTCAGAAGTGGAAGGCCAGTGATGGTTGGAGCGGACTGATACTAATCGATCGAGGACTTAACCAAAAAGAAAAAAGCACGTAAACTCGTAGAGTTTTGATTTCTTCGATCCAGTTTTGAGTGAGCAAAACTTACTCAATTGAATAGTGTGGTGGCGATAGCAAGAAGGATACACCTGTAACCATGCCGAACACAGAAGTTAAGCTTCTTAGCGCCGATTGTAGTGAAGGGTTTCCCTTTGTGAGAGTAGGACGTCGCCACGCAGTCAAACACATGTCTTCACTGACATGTGTTTTTTTGTTATTACAATGATGTATCATTTTTCTAAAAACAATCACTTAAAATAACTTTTTATGGAAAAAAATGATACACTAGTAGTGAAGTATTTTTAGGAGGGATCATATGACTGACGATGCCAAAAAAGAACAAAAATTTGTTCAAGATCAAGACGTTGTTTCAGTTTCAACGAATGAAGAAGTATCCTTTGGCGATATCAAACAAGTCGCCTCAAAAAATATCGGTCAGATGCTGCAAGACCTGCAAGATTTTGAAGTAGCGATCGAAAAAGAGGATATTCCTGAAATTTATCGTATATATAATGGTCGATTGCATAAACAGCTAAAAGAAACATCAAATCAAAATCATGAGATTGACGAATTACTATCAAGAAAGTTCCATGATAACTTCACCCAAACATTTCCTTTCATGATGCATTGTGCCAAAATATCTCCTACCGTGCATTACTATAAGTTAGGGACCTATTATCATGAGCGAGCGACGATTGGTATCGATGCGAGCATTCCAGAAATTTTTGTTATCCCTGAGATAGACGAAGAATGGGAGAAGTTTCAACGAGGCGATCGTGAGATGCTGACAGCCATCGAACAACAGATGGATAAGCTGGAAGCCAAACGGATCACTGCCCTATCAGAAGTAAAGGAAATCCAAAATCAGATCGATAAGCTTACGGCATCTGTAAATGAATTGAGTGAGTCAAAGGGCTTTTTCAATCGGACAAAAATCGATGAAGAACTAGAGCAGTTGACTTCTGAGCGAAAAGCATTAGAAGCCAAACGTCGGGAATGGGAAAGATATTCAAATAATGACGAAGAGGTTTTTGCTGAAAAAGAGCGTCTGCAACAGCAATACCAAACATTGCGCTTAAAGAAAGCAATCGTGGAAAAAGAATTCCGTCAAATTGATACCTTTTTTGGATCATTTGATGAATTTACGGCAAAAATAATGGCTTTCTTAGCTCACTATACTGGAAAGGAGCTGACTGAAGTTGACGAAAGAAACGCAGACGAATCCTGAGGAATCACAGCTGCTGGAGCAGGAACCGACTCTAGAGGTCCAAACAGAAGGAGCTAATGAAGTCGAGGAAAACGTACCAACAAATGCGACGGACTTAGTGAATGACGGTCCTTTAGTAGAAGATAGTGGAAATGTAGTGGATGATTCTTTTGATTCAGCAAAAGAAGAAACTGACTACGAAGATGATTATTATGCTGTAAAAGCGCAAGATCACCAACGAATCGAATCGCTTATTGAGCAAGCCGAAAACGAACTAGCTGATTTAAAATTGAGAAAATCAATTATGGAAGCTGATTTTTCTGGATTGCTTGCTCATTACCGCCAGTTGATTTTAACAGATCAAGATATTTCGGTGATCGCCAAAAAGACATTGCTTGAATACTATGCCTATGAATTCTTGAAACCATTAAAAACGATTCATCTAACTGCTACTGATAACTATGACACATGGAAGACAAAGCATTTCAATGTCCGTTTTCGTTTAACAGAAACAAAGGAGCTCGAGTTTAGTTTCAAACTTAATCCAGTCAATTCTACGTATCAATCTAATTATTTGCCGTTGTTGACTATCAATTCAAACTCCCAGTCGGTGGTTGTCAATGATGAACAGATTTTGCATTTAATCAGTCAATGGCATGCGGAGAATATTTTCTCGGTCAATCAGCTTTCGCTCTTTAATTATGATGTCAACTTGGTATTGGCGCATTTAAAAGAATTAGGCTTTACGGTTTCACCAAGCTTGATCGACAATACCCAAACATTGGCTGTCGATATGGAGACGGACTTTGCTGTTGCAGCAGAAGTTCTCGATCAAATTTTCATTATTACAATGGAGAATCAGCAATATGATTTTATCACAGAAAACAAAGGCGAAATTCTTGTTTTACTTGATAAAAATCAACGATTGACGATTCATTTGTATACAGAGTCCACTTTACTAACGATTGATTCAGATCAATGGAAGCGATCCTTATTAGATTTCTTCACAAGCTATCCATTTTTGGTTCCGCTTGTCGTGGAAGGTGAGGAATAAATGTTCTAAATTCATTAAAAGTGCTAGAATGGTTTTTATAACTATTCAGCACTTTTTTTTTGGAAGGAGCAGTATGATGAAAAACAAAGCACTAGGTTTTTATGAAGGACGATCTTTAGATGAGTCAAATGTATTTATTGAAAAGGAAATTCCGATACCCAATTGCCAAGCAAATGATTTATTGGTGGAAGTACAGGCAGTTTCGGTCAATCCAATCGATACAAAAAGACGGCAAATGACTGCTTTAAGTGAAGCGTTCCAGATCCAAGGGTATGACGCCGTTGGGATCGTTAAAGAAATCGGCTCAGCAGTTAATGGCTTTGCCGTTGGTGATCGGGTGTTTTATGCTGGAACCACACAACGACCTGGTGCGAATCAAAGGTTCCAAACAGTTGATTCTCGGATCGCAGCAAAGGCACCAGCCGGCTTTTCTGATGGCGATCTTGCAGCTATGCCATTAACGAGTATTACAGCGTGGGAATTGCTTTTTGAAAAATTTGGGTACGTGCCTGAAGAAAACGCGAATGAAGGATCGATTTTATTGGTCAATGCCAGCGGTGGTGTTGGCTCAATTGCGGCGCAACTAGCAAAATGGGCAGGATTGACAGTCTATGGCACTGCGAGTCCTAAGAACGATCAGTGGCTTAAAAACAATCAAGTGGATCAAGTACTTAATCATCGCTTGCCGTTGGCTGAACAAATCACTGAGCCTTTTTCAGCTGTTGCAATTTTTTATGACGCCTCGGCCTATTTGCCACAATTAACGAAAGCAATTTTGCCGTTTGGCAAAGTCGGAATGATCGTGAATACGAAAGAAGCGCTAGATTTAAATCCATTTAAAAACCTCGGCATCGATTTTTATTGGGAGTATATGTTCGCAAAAACAGATGCTCAGTTGATGATTGAAACACAAGGGAGCATTTTGCAACGGATCGCCTCGTTACTCGCTGACAAAAAGATCCATACGACTGCGGTCCAAACGTTTGATGGAGGAATTACCATCGAGACCTTAAAGCTCGCTACAAAAGCGGTTGAGCGAGGAACGAAAGGAAAGACAGTGATCACTGGAGGCGTCCGCTAGATGGAAGAAGAGGAAGCGATGCTGTTTTGGGATGAATTTGCCCAAGAATATGCACAGATTCAAAGAGAATCCCAATTGAAAATTGCCGAAGAGGTAGCAGCTTTTTTGGTGGAGCAGAAAGTGTTCCCGATATCGGCCTTCGTTGACTTTGCTGCGGGGACTGGCCGCTACATTTCAGCATTTTATCCTTATGTAGATGAGTATTACGCAATTGATTTTTCAAAAGAAATGTTAAAAATCATTGAAAAAACGACGGAAGATCCGATGAACAAGCTCCATCTGGTTCAGCAGAGCCAAAAAGACTTTTTATCTGCAGACCAGCACTGGCCCTGTATTTTTATGGCAATGAATCCAGCAGTCAGAGACAAAGAAGCATTGCTTCAGTTTCAAAAAAAGGCCCATCAATTGATTATTCTAAGAATGATCGCAGAAGAAGAAAACGTGTTTCAGCCTTATGAAAAAAATCTTTCAGCGAAGAATGACCTGAACTTAAACACTTGGTACAAGAAGTGGTTTTCAGAAGAAGCGATCGATTGGCAGAGTCGGCAATTCGAGTATATTTTGAAGGAAGAGATCGATCAAGAAATATTTCATCTTTATTTTGAGGAGGAGTATTCATTGGAACAACGGCAACAAATGGTTCAACATGTCTTTGGTGAGGCATTGACTGTCGAAAGCCAAACGAAAATCACTTTTGAGCTTCTTTTAGCTTAAGTAAAATCACACAATGGGTATCAAAAAAACGAGATTCTGACATAAGATCAAGAAACAGGTACAGGAGCTAGGCTTCTTTTGGCTGCTGACTGGAAACATCTTATGCTGGAATCTCGTTTTACAGTGAATTTGCTACAATAGAAGGTATACGATGCTGCCTAATAACAGTAAAAAAACGATGTTGACGATAAAAAACAGCTTTTGAAACGTTCTCGCTTCTTTTGGTCTGGCTTGTTTCAATAATTTGTACCCAATCAAATTCGCCAAAGAAGCAATCAATGTACCCAAACCACCAACATTGACGCCCAAAAGAACGGCTTTTTCTAAATCGGTGAAAGGAGCAATCAAAATTGCTGCTGGAACGTTAGATATTCCTTGGGAGAGTAAAATACTACCTAAAAAAGCGCGATGCGTTTCTTGAAAATACGGTCGAATGTGATCGGTGACCAGAGATAGGTCTTGAATATTCCCGACGATCAAGAAGAAACAGAGAAAGGTAAGTAGTAACCGATAATCAACTTTTGCAAATAATCGTTTATTGCTAAACCAAACCACGGCTGCGACGACAAGCACGACGATTGAAATAGGGAGAACACTAAAAATACCAAGAATCATAAGGACAAATAATCCTGCATTAAGCAGCGCTGGCTTTTTTTCAAAGGGTTCTTCTTGCAGGGCGATTTCCAATGGAGTCTTTGGGATGAGCTGGATCGAAACAAGGAGTAATAGTAATGAAAGTCCCACAAAGGTGCCGGTAGTCCACATGAATTGTGGCAGCGAAATCTGATAGTAAGAAAATAAAAATAGATTTTGCGGATTTCCAAATGGAAACAGGCTGCTTCCTAAATTGGCTGCTACGATCAAATAGACAGCGCCTAATAAGACACTGGTGTGCTGTTGTTCTTTCCTCGTTAAGAGTAAATAGATGGGCAATAAAGTTAAGATAGCCACGTCATTTGTTAAAAACATCGAACTGAAGAAGCTTAGCAAGACGATTGCGCGGATCAAGTCACGCAGATTGCGACTTTTTTCCACTAATTTTTGTCCAAATGCTCGTAAAAGACCAGCTTCTTCTAACCCATTGATTACTAACATTAATCCAAACAGTGATAAAATCACTTTAAAGTCAATAAACGACCAACGGAAGGTGCCGAAAAAACACGCAATAAGTGCTAGTAGCAGGGAAATCGAAAATAATCGATCCGTTCGAAAAAATGCTAACATTCGTTTTCCCATAGTTCACCACCTTTCTTCTCAAGAATTTTACCATTCCTATGCTTTAGGAACAATAAATAACGCTTTTTCCATCGAACTCAAAGACATTCAGGCAATTTTTATAGTTGACAAACGACTCATTAATTGGGAAATTAGTATGTGAAAGGTGAAGGAGGTTCAAGAATGAATGTGATGCAGCTGCTTGAAAAAAATCAGCAGGTACATTTTCAAATTTTGGCTGTTTTTTTTCAGAATGGCTCAGAAGTCTCTTATAAAAAACTTGCAAAAACGTTATCCATTTCCGCGCCCACTTTGCAAAAAGAACTTCAAAATCTTCATCAAAATTTAGCTGCTTTCCATGAAGACGCAGCTTTGATCTATTCAGAAAATGATCAAGTGCAATTGGTATTGCCTCTTGATTTTTCCCTGAAGCAATTTTTTTATGCGTATCTTTCAGAAGCAATCGATTTTCAGATATTGTCGTATTTGTTTTTTCATCGAGATGAGTCAACGACGAAAATGATGTTAGAACTGATGTTGAGTGAAGCTTCATTGTTTCGTCGATTCAAAGCGATCAATCAGTTATTGAAAGAATTCGACATCCAATTAAAAAATAAAAAATTGATTGGGGATGAAAAACAGATTCGCTTTTTCTATTATCAGTTTTTTTCACAAAGTTATCCCAATGAAGAATTGATCGCTCGCTTGAATGCCCCAGCCATCAACAATTTGATTCGAGTCATTGAAAAACAGTTGCAGACAACGTTTAGTCAAGCAGAGCGTTGGAAAGTCGGGCTTTGGTTAGGCATTATGGAAGCCCGTTTTGATTATCGCGGCTCGCAACAGCATGAAGCCTCGTATCCATTGTTGAAGTCATTGGAAAATGAAGCGATGTTCCAGCTTTTGCGGAATATATTAGGGCGCTATCTCAGTCGTTTTGCCGTATCCTGGAGCGATTATGAAACGGTATATTTCTATTTATTTTTATTAGCTGAAGGCTTGATTCGCCCTTCACTGGATGACTCCTTGCAAAAATCACTTTTCTTCCAAGAGATCGATGCGTTAAATGGGGAGCTGCTGCAGGCCATTGGTGATAGTGAAAGAAAGACTACAGAAACTTCTACGGAATTACGCGTCTTCTTGACGAGTGTGACGATCCAAGCGTTGTATATTCATGGCGGCATTATTGCCTTTGCTGAATTTCAGCCGCAAAGTGTTGCGAATGAGAGCTTGATCGAAGTGGCACAGCAAGCAATCGAACAGTTGGAGAAAAACGTAAACCAGTCCTTTTCTCTTGAGAAAAAGCAGCATTTGACCAATGAATTGCTTTTGATCCGTCAATGGATTCAAGTAAAACAGGAAAAAGCATTTACAGTAGGCATTTTGCTGACTCAATCACGATTACGCAGTGGCTTTTTACGGCGCTTTTTGATCAAAGAATTGGCTGGCTATCCGAATATTCACTTCGATGGGACAAAGGAGAAGGACTATGATCTATTGATCGTTGATCATTCTGAGATCTCGGAAGGCTATCGTTATAAAAAACGATTGATTTTAACAGGTGGTGCAACCCCATTTGAAGAAGAGCGGCTTCATCAAATCGTGGATGAAATACGAAATGAGAACCTTGAAAGCGAGTTGGAAAAGATATGAGAATAGTGATTATTGGAGGCTCTCATGCAGGAATTGCTGCTGCCCGTCATTTAAAAAAAGTTGACCCAAAAGTCGATGTGATAATTATAGAAAAATCAAGCGTTCTTGGTTATGTTGCCAGCAGTTTGAATTTAGTACTGGAAGGTTACATTCAGCGTTTGGAAGATTCCAAAACGGCAACTGCCAGTGAACTTCTTTCAGAAGGAATCAATGTGATGCTAAACAGTGAAGTCACAAAAATCTTTCCGCAAGAACAAACGGTTCATTTTGTCACATCAACGGAATCTTATCAGCAAGAAGATGAAGTGAGTTATGATGGCTTGATTTTGGCGATGGGATCGAGTACTTTCCGTTCGGAGTTTGCTTCAGATGTCGAAGCACATATAACGACCTACAAAACCATTGGTCAATCAAAGCAAGCATTAGAAAAAATCGAGAATGCCCAAACCGTTGCGATCGTCGGCGCTGGTCTGATCGGGTTTGAATTAGCGGAATCTTTAAGCGGACAACAAAAAGCCGTTCATTTGATCGATCGCATGGATACGCTGTTGTTCCGTTATTTTGATCATGAAATTGCCAAAATTTTGATGGAACGCTTTCCTAAAAATTTGCAGATCTATCTTAACAGCAATGTCGCTCATACGATCAAAAATGAGAAAGGCGATTATCAAGGAATTGAGCTGTCAAATGGAACGAAAATTCAAGCTGACGTGGTCGTTTATGCTGTCAATCCACGTCCAAATGTCGCGTTAGTAGAAGATTTTCTAAAACTAAATCTGGATGGCACGGTATCGACAAATGAGTATTTGCAAACGTCTGACCCAGCGATTTATGCAATTGGGGATCTTGTTTCGATCCCATTTAATCATTCGGATAGCTCCTTGTATATTCCTTTAGTAACGAATGCTTACCGCACCGGGATCGTTGCTGCCACCAATTTATTGGCTAATGAACGGGGAACAACGAAAATTCCTTTTCCAAAAATGCAACGGACCGTCGTCAGTAAATTGTTTGGCTATTTCGTCAGCAGTTCAGGTATTAATGAGACCGAGGCACCGTATTACGGCTTTGAAGTAGATTCAGTGACGCAAACATTTCATTCTCGGACATTTTTCGCGACAGATGAGGATTTTGAAGTAACGTTAAAACTGATTTTTGATCAGCAAACGAAAGTGATCATGGGGGGACAAATCATTACGAGTGATCGTGGAAGTTTGGAGATCATCAATACGATCTCAACCTTGATCAATAGCAAGACGACCTTGCACCAATTAGCAACAATGGATTACTTTTTCAATCCAACCATCTCATTTCCACTGCACTTTTTGAATCAATTGGCCCTTGATGGCTTGTTAAAGTAAAATAGTAAGTCTTAATAAACCTGCGATGATCGCAGGTTTATTTTTGTGAATTGATGTTATTCTGGAGAAAATAGCGATGGCACGATGAAAGGTATCGCGTATTAAAACCAGGTGAGGTTCTGCTGAACTTTGATGTCAACTGGTATCGCTATCTTTTTGATGAAGAAACTCGTAAAAAATATGACGATGCTCGTTTTATGACTGAACGATTTTTGGTAAAGGATTGTTATCGGCAGACGAATGTTCCTTGGATGGACACGTTAGCTCATCAGTACTCTTTATCTGAAAAGCTACACCCAGCTTGGGATGAGCATGTGTGAACTACACAGAGGGTTCAACAGATTGAAACGAATGAACGTGTAAATGATTTGTTATTGAATGAAACTCAGAAGTTGAATCTAGCCTTCTCAAGTATTTATTTGATTTAAGCGATTAAATAGGCTCCGTTGAGAAAAAAAGACGTGCTCCCAGTCTTTTATTAGAGAAAAATATCACATAATCCCTTGCCTTCGCAGATTCGTTTTCACTGAAATTGCGTTGGTAAAGGGATTTTTTTAAAAAACTTCTTGTGATTTTAAGTGAAATACGTTACCCTATTAAAGAGAGTGAGAATCATTCTCAATAAGGAAGGGGCGGGGCATGTTGAAAAAAATCGGATTACTGCTGATCTTGATTCTTCTTGTGGGCTGTTCTTTACTGGTAGGTACCCATGAATTATCATTAAGTGGTTTACAGCAGGGTGATCCGAATCATTGGCTTGTTTTGGTAAAAGTTAGGCTCCCACGGACGATCAGTTTGATCATTGCAGGTGGAATCATTAGTTTATGTGGGAAAATCATGCAGCATATGATGCAAAATAAATTTGTGGCATCAGAGTCGATCGGGTTATCTGATAGTGCTCGTTTAGGAATTTTGCTAGTCATGCTTTTTCTGCCAAATGCTTCTAACTTGATTCGGACAACCGCAGCATTTGTGTTTGCTTATGCAGGTGTTTTGTTCTTTTTATTTTTAAGCCAATTTCTACCAAAGAAAGATCCAATGATGCTCCCTTTGACCGGGGTGATGTTCGGTAATATCATCGGTGCCATTAGCAGCTTCTTGGCCTACCGTTTCCAATTGGTTCAAAATGTCTCTTCTTGGCTACAAGGAAATTTCGCTACCATTATGGCTGGCCAGTATGAACTTTTGTATTTGACGATTCCAGTATTCGGTCTGTTGTATTTCCTAGCTTATGAGATCACGATTGCTGGTTTAGGAGAAAGTGCCGCCAAGAGTCTGGGGATCAATTATCTGTATTTACGCTTTGCTGTGTTCGCTCTGGTGGCGTTTGCCAGTAGTGTCGTTTTATTGACCGTTGGACAAATCCCTTTTCTGGGGATCGTTATCCCAAATATGATCGGCATGGTGTTTGGGGATCATTTGAAGAATAATCTACTGTTGATCAGCTTTGCTGGAAGTGCATTTTTACTTTTATGTGATGTATTGGCACGCATCGTGATTGCTCCGTATGAGATGCCCGTAAGTGTGGTTGCCGGTGTACTAGGTGGTTGCTGCTTCTTGATTTTGCTGCTGGGGAGGAAGTTTCAATGAAGAAAAAACTCTTTCTTTTGTTCTTTCTGATCCTTTGTGCCGCTACTGCCTATCTGACCTATAACACCTATGGTAATTGGTCATTTGCTTTTGCATTGCGGGGCCGTCGGATCTTCGCCTTTGCTCTGGTGGCAATCGCAATTTCCTTTAGTACGATCACCTTACAGACTGTTACGAGCAATCGCTATTTAACACCAGGAATCTTAGGCTTGGATCAACTATATGTCCTGGTTCAGACCCTGTGTTTCTTTTTTATTGGCGGGATCCAGATGCTAAGCCAAGAAACAGCAGCGATGTTTTTATTCTCTGTCAGTCTGACTGCCATTCTAGGAAGTTTATTGATCGGTTTTTTCTATCAAAAAGCCGTCAACGGATTGTTTTTGTTGTTGATGGCTGGAATGGTATGCGGCACGATGTTCAGTAGTCTGAGCACGTTTTTGCAAGTTTTGATGGACCCGAATGAATATGATTTACTGCAAGGACGCTTATTTGCTAGCTTTGGCAATATCAATACGCAACATCTCTTAATTGCTGCTGTGATCATTTTGATCGGTAGTAGCTGCCTGATTCTGTTGATTCCAGAATTGAATCTATTACATTTAGGAAGCGGGCAAGCCAAAAGTCTAGGCGTTCCTGTTCAATGGCTTCATAGAGGTATTTTATTTTTGATTGCGCTTCTGACAGGTACCGCTACGGCACTCGTAGGTCCAGCTGTTTTTCTCGGCTTTGTAGTGGCAACGATCACCTATCAGCTTTTTCCCACCTATCGCCATGGGTGGTTGTTTGCGGGTGGCAGCCTGATTGGTTTTCTCCTGTTAGTAGGAGGGCAGTTCTTAGTGGAACAAGTGTTTCAATGGCAAACGACCATTGGTACAGTGATTCAATTATTAGGTGGCGTCTTCTTTATAAGCAAATTGCTGCTGGAAAGGAAAAAATCATGATCGAAACAAAAAACGTATCCAAAAATTATGCGAAAACACAGGTGTTGACCGAGTGTTCTTTAGCATTACCTGAACAGAAAATGATTGCCTTTATCGGGCCAAATGGTGCGGGAAAAAGCACCTTACTCTCCTTGGTCAGTCGGATGCTGGACCAGAGAACTGGTGATATTTATTTAGATGGAACTGAGATTCGCCAATGGAAATCCAAAGAGCTAGCCAAAAAAATGGCTTTTTTGCAACAAAGCAATCGCTATGCAGTCAATCTGACTGTAAGAGAACTGGTGGCATTTGGTCGCTATCCTTATAACCGCGGGCGACAATCGGCAGCGGATGATAGGATCATTGATGATTCTTTAGCTAAGCTATCCCTTACCGAATACGCCGATCAATCGATTCATGAGCTTTCTGGTGGTCAGCTACAACGAGTTTACTTGGCGATGATCTTGGCTCAAGATACAGATTATCTGCTGTTGGACGAACCGTTAAACAATCTAGATTTGAAGCACGCCAACCAGCTGATGAAGCTATTGACCACCTTGGTGGAAGACTATCAGAAAACCGTTGTGATCGTTTTGCACGACATTAATTTTGCCGCTCGCTACGCCGATCACATCGTTGCCATGAAAGACGGTCAGATTTTTAAAGCGGCCGACACTGAGGCTGTGATCCAGGAGCAAGTGTTAGCATCATTATATGAGATTCCAATCAAACTGGTACAAGTGGATGGTCGGCAATTTTGCTATACCTTCCAATAAAATGTATTTCTAAGGAGGAAAAAAATGAAAAAAATTGTAGTAAGCTTTATGAGTATTTTCGTATTAGCGGGGTTGACCGCATGCGGATCAAATAATACTGGTACAATCGAATCGACAGGGACACAGCAAAGCCAAACTGCTCAGAGTGAACAGACACCGACAGAGGTTGAAATCACTGATAGCAATGGAACCGTTACTGTTCCTTATGCACCAGAAAAAGTGGTGGTTTTTGACAATAGCGCCTTAGACACGATGGATGCGCTTGGCCTTGGGGATCGAATCGTTGCTGCTGCGACCAGCAATTTACCAGATTATTTATCAGCGTATGCAGATGTTGAATCAGCAGGGGGAATCAAAGAGCCTGATTTAGAAAAAATCAATCAACTGCAGCCAGACCTAATCATTATTTCTGGGCGACAACGTGATTTCCAAGAGGAATTTTCTGCAATCGCGCCAACCGTTTTCTTAAGCGTTGACAATAGTGATACTTGGGCATCGATCGAAGCCAACATTACGACCATTGGTCAAATTTTTGGTAAGGAAGAGGAAGCGCAAGAACAACTAGCATCGTTACAAGGTCAGATCGATACCTTGAAGGAGCAAGCGCAAAATGCTGACGAGAAAGCCTTGGTTGTTATGGTAAATGAAGGCAATCTTTCTGCTTTTGGGCCAGGTTCTCGTTACAGTATCTTGTATGATACGTTTGGTTTCCCTGCAGTAGATGAGGAATTAGAGGCGTCGACACATGGACAAAGTATTTCTTATGAGTACTTGCTTGAAAAAAATCCTGAAATCATTTTCGTGATCGACCGGACAAAAGCGATCGGCGGCAATGAAAGTGAAAGTGAATTTGTTGCAAATGAAATCGTCCAAGAAACAAATGCTGGGCAAAACGATCAAGTCATTGAATTGGATGCTGCGGTTTGGTATTTAGCAGGTTCAGGCTTGGAGTCGATCCAACTAATGATGGACGATGTCAAACCAGCCGTTGAATAAATAGGTGAGAAAAGCAATCAAGTAATTAGGACACGCGTATCAGTTTACTGAGAATGCGTGTCCCTTTTTATTTTCCTATTTTCTAAGACCTACGACTGATTTTTGATAACTTTCCCTGCTTTACTTTACCTGTCGTAGTAATTGTTTTATAATTAGTACGACAGATGAAGTAATTTAGGAGGCGATTGCGTGATCTCGAGTGACGGAATTCGCGGCTATAACGACGCAATCATTTTATCCATTCTTTCCAATGAAGATTCTTATGGATATGAAATATCCAAGCGTATTCGCGAAGGAACAGATGCTTTATATGTGATTAAAGAAACGACGTTGTATTCCGCTTTTACTCGGTTAGAAAAACAAGGATTGATCCGCTCATATCCTGGAGAAGTGACGCATGGCAAAAAGCGGACGTATTACCAGATAACTGCAGACGGAAGAGCAAGCCTTACGGAGAAACTATTGGAGTGGCAGCAGACAAAGATCGTCGTTGACCAGTTCTTACAAGGAGGAGACAAATGAAAACCATTCATGACTATCTAGACAGCTTATTTTTATCAGTACCCATCACACCGGAAACCAAAAAGGCGAAAGAAGACCTCTTAGCGATTATGGAAGACCACTACTTAGAACTGATTCACCAAGGGAAAAGCGAGCATGAAGCCATCGGTGCAGTAATCAGTGAGTTTGGTTCCGTAGATGAGCTGTTGCAAGAGTTAAATGTTTCAAAAGAAGAAGCGCCGATTGATGATTGGTCCGATGCCATCACAGAAGACGATGCGTTTGATTATTGGGGAACTGTGCGACACTTTGCTTTCTCGTTATCTATAGGAATCGGTTTTTGTATCGCATCCCTAGCAGCCTTGATGCTCTTTGTTAGTATATATGCTGAGACCTTTGGAATAATGGTGATGTTTCTTTTTATCGCCATCGGGGTCGGTTTTATTATCTCTAGCAGCTTGCACTTTTCCGGTGCTCGTAAACAGTTGGATGATCGTCCAATAAAAAGGGATGCCAAACGAGAAGCCGCTCAGCAACTCGCAAATTATGAAAAAAGTTTTCGTATTGGTCTTGTTTTAGGAATTGGTGCCTGTATTTTATCAATTGCGCCTGTACTTTTAAGTGAATTGTTTTATTATTCTGTTGAATTTGGGATTTCCTTGTTTTTCTTGACGGTTGCAGCAGGTGTGTTCTTTATTATTTATGTAAGTATTATCCGTACAGGCTTTGCGAAGCTGGCAACTGAGACGTATTTTATTCGCGACGAAGACCATCCGGGGGATCGAGCAACACGTCATAAATATGGCGAATCCGCTGGTAGAGTTACCTTTTTTCGAACAGTATACTGGCCAGTGATTTTGGTCGTTTACATGCTTTGGTCCTTCATGTTTCATGCATGGGCTTACTCTTGGGTCATTTTTGTTATTGGTGGTGTCTTAGAGGACTACTTTATCGGACATACGAAAGCTAAAAAATAAGAGACACTTCAATCGAGAGTGCTTTCTTTACTTTTAAAAAAAGGAAGATTATAATACGCCTTGTAACTGAACCAATCAGAAAAAAACAGCGAGAAATATGGTTCTCTCAATGCTTTTAAAAAGTTCAGAATACAAGAAAAGAGGCAATGAATATGTTAGAAATTCATTATCTGAAAAATGGCAGCAAAGAAATAGCAACAGTCGAATCTCCGGAGCGCTTTCTCGCAAGTCAATACTTGGAAGTTCCACCTTTTCAAGACCATTACCCAGTCGAAGAAGTTTTTTTAGACGGTAAGCGGATTACATTGAGGGATCGAACGATCAGTGGATTGTTCAACTATTTAATTACTAAATAAAAAATTGCCTTTTTCTATGGCTCACTTTACTTGGTGAGGAATCATAGGAAGAGGCAATCTTTTTTATTTAATTGAGAATGAGAGGTGTAATTGAGAATCTAACAAGTAGGGAATTAAAATGGAAACGATTAGTCAAACTTACAACTATACTCTATTTGTATTGGATAGGAAATAAATATGCTCATTTCTGAGGAGGATAACATTTTTTTTGACTATTTCTGAATAAACTATTGCTTTTTATAGTTAGATATACTAATAATTAATAGAGATTATTCTCAAATAATTATTCTAATTGGAGGAAATGATATGTCATTAATTGGAAAAGAGATTGGTTCATTCGAAGCGAAAGCTTACCACAATGGAAAATTTATCGATGTTTCATCAGAAGATTTTAAAGGAAAATGGAACGTTGTTTGTTTTTACCCTGCAGATTTCTCATTTGTTTGTCCGACAGAGCTTGAAGATTTGCAAGATCAATATGCATCATTAAAAGAATTAGGCGCAGAAGTTTATTCTGTATCAACAGATACTCATTACACTCATAAAGCATGGCATGATCATTCTGATGCCATCAATAAAATCGAATATATCATGATTGCAGATCCTTCTCATGTGATCTCAGAGATCTTTGATGTACTAGATGAAGCTTCTGGGTTGTCTCAACGTGGAACATTCATCATTGATCCAGATGGCGTAGTCCAAACAGTTGAGATCAATGCGGACGGTATCGGTCGTGATGCTAGTGGCTTGATCGATAAAATCCGTGCTGCACAATATGTCCGTACTCATCCAGGTGAAGTATGTCCTGCAAAATGGAAAGAAGGCGAAGAAACTTTAACGCCAAGCTTAGACCTTGTAGGCAAGATTTAGGAGGCTCTCATGGCATTAGATAAGGCAATCAAAGACCAACTGACGCAGTATCTCGCGATGCTAGAATCAGAGGTTGTTTTTGCGGCAACTTTAGGTGAGGATGATTCTTCCACAAAAGTACGTGAATTCTTAGAAGAAATCGCAGAAATGTCGCCAAAAATCACTATCCAAGCTGTAGCAAGTGAACGGACACCAAGCTTTTCGATCAATCGTCCCGGTGAAGAAAGCGGCATCGCTTTTGCTGGTTTACCGTTAGGACATGAGTTCACTTCGTTTATTTTAGCGTTGCTTCAAGTAAGCGGTCGTCCGCCGAAAATTGACGAAGCACTTCAAAAGCGCATCAAAGCGATCGATAAGCCATTACATTTTGAAACCTATGTCAGTTTGACCTGCCATAACTGTCCTGATGTTGTTCAAGCGTTAAATATCATGGCAGTGCTAAATCCTTCCATCAGTCACACCATGATCGAAGGTGGGATGTTCAAAGAAGAAATTGACAAGAAAAAAATTATGGCTGTGCCAACCGTCTTTTTAGACGGTGAAGAATTTGCAAGCGGCCGTCAAACGATCGAACAGTTGTTGGAAAAAGCAGCTGGTCCGACGAGTAAAGATGACTTTGCTGAAAAAGAGCTTTTCGATGTGTTAGTTGTCGGTGGCGGACCTGCAGGCGGAAGCGCAGCGATTTATGCAGCGCGTAAAGGCATCAATACTGGGATGGTCGTCGAAACAATGGGTGGACAAGTAATGGAAACCCTTGGGATCGAAAACATGATCGGTACTCCTTATACCGAAGGACCAAAATTAATGCGTCAGGTAGAAGAGCACATCAACGAATACAATGTGGACGTGATGAAAGGGCAGCGTGCGAAAGATATTCGTCGCAATGATGTCATCGAAGTTGAATTAGAAAATGGTGCAGTATTAAAAACCAAAACGGCCATTTTAGCAACTGGCGCTCGCTGGCGTAACATCAATGTTCCAGGAGAAAAAGAATTCAAAAATAAAGGTGTTGCCTATTGCCCACATTGTGACGGTCCGTTATTTGCTGGGAAAGAGGTTGCTGTCATTGGCGGCGGAAACTCTGGGATCGAAGCAGCGATCGATTTAGCTGGCATGGCAAAACACGTCTATGTTCTTGAATTTTTACCGGAACTAAAAGCGGACCTTGTGCTACAAAACCGTTTGAACACGTTAGAAAATGTGACTGTTATTACGAATGCGGCAACGAAGGAAATTGCTGGATCCGATCATGTCGAACAATTGACCTACGTTGATCGAGAAACGAATGGCGAATTCACATTAGCTGTTGAGGGTGTCTTCATCCTGATTGGCTTGATGCCGAATACCGAATGGTTAAAAGATCGCATCGTTTTAAACGAACGCAATGAGATCGTCGTAGACAAACACGGCGCAACCAATATTGAAGGGGTCTTTGCAGCAGGGGATTGTACCGATAGTGTATACAAACAGATCATCACTTCAATGGGTTCAGGTGCGACTGCGGCATTAGGTGCCTTTGATCACCTGATTCGCTCGTAAGCGCCTTGCATCATTTAAAATCAAAAAACGTCTCAGGGGCTTCTAGGAGCTGCTGAGCGTTTTTTCTTTTTGTAAGGGCAGTTTGGGTGCAGTTGACAGAAGGACAGCTTCTATATTACAATGAAAAAAACTCGTTCAAAAAAGAAAGAGGTATATTGATGAGTGTCGTAGGTATCTAATCAGCCAATTAAAACAAATAAGCAAAAACTAGACTGTTTATTTGTTGTGCCTGTAGATACCGATAAAAATCGTTATTGATGAATCAGGTGATGGGAAACTATCGCTTTTTTTGTACACTTTTTTGGACGGGGATCTGATCGGAATCCTCAGGCACAAGAAAGGATAACTCATGAAGATACCTCAAGCAACTGAATTTGAACAAATTAAAGAACAAGTAAGTAAAAAAATAATCAGCGATTACGGCAAGGCGCGCTTTGCGAATGAAAAACCAGCAGCGACGATCCACTCTGCCCAAAAACGAGTGACAGAGACCACTGAAGCGATGGCGCTATTAGCCGCTGGTCGTCAAGTGCCTTTTATGGGGCTGCAGCATGTCTTACACCATACGGAGAAAATTGAAAAAGGGTTTGTTTTGGAACCACAGGAGCTTATCGAATATGGAGACTTTTTACGGTCTTTTCGAATCATCCGTCAATTGTTCGAAAAGAATCAATCGATTGCCCCAAGATTACATCAATATGCACAAGGTTTAGAAGACTTTTCTGAAATCGCCGAAATGATTTTCCAAAAGATTCGCAATGGTCAGGTTGATAGTAATGCCAGCCGAGAATTGCGGAAAATTCGCGGTACGATCGAAAAATATGAAGCTGATCTGAAAAAAGTTTTTGCAAAGTTTTTTAAGGAAAGTCGCTATTTACAAGAAAATCGTGTCATCAAAAAGAACGACCGATATACGTTACCTGTGCGTGCTGAATTTCAACAGCAATTTAACGGAACGATCATCGAACGTTCCAATAAACGAGCGACTGTCTTTATTGAACCTGAGGCAGCTGCCCGTTTAAATGATCGATTGATCTTGGCGCAAGCAGAAGAAACAGCCGCTCAATACCAAGTGTTGTCAGAGTTGACAGGGGCGATCGCCGAACAAATGAACGCCGTGTTTGCCTGTCTTGACATTTTAGTTGTGCTGGATATTATTTTTGCTCGGGGAAAATATTGTCGAGAAATCAATGGGCAGGCGATAACTATGACTGAGGAAGAAGTTTTGCTTTTTGATCACGTCCGTCATCCTTTGCTGGGGAGTGATGCGGTTCCTCTTTCTTTAAAACTTGGCGAAGAAAACCGCTGCATGGTCATCACGGGTCCAAATGCTGGAGGCAAGACCGTCGTCTTAAAAACCGTTGGACTTGTTTGCGCCATGGCTCATTATGGCTTATTTCCAGCACACAATGGCAAAAGCACTGTTCCGTTTTTAAAAAGTCTTTGGATGGATATTGGCGATCAACAAAGTCTGGAAAATTCTTTAAGTACCTTCTCTGGACACATGTCGAACATTGCTCAGATTATGAAGAATGCTACCCGACACAGTATTGTTTTATTGGATGAAATCGGCAGCGGTACTGAGCCCAATGAAGGGGCTGCTTTGGCGATCGTCATCATGGAATCCATCTATCGCTCAGGAGCTTTAATGATCGCAACAACGCATTATGGTGAAATCAAGCAGTTTGCCGTCGATCATCAAGATTTCGAAACAGCGGCAATGGCTTTTGATGCCAAAACCTTGACACCAAAATATCGCTTGCTGACGAATGCAGTCGGTGATAGTAATGCGTTTTGGATTGCCGAGAAGATGGCGATCCCCGTTGACGTAGTCCAGACGGCCAAGGAATATTTAAAGCATAAAACCTATTCTTTTGAGAAGCAGCCTTTTGAAAAGGGGAAGAAACAACCCCCTCAACAAGAAGCCAAGATAGATCTTATTTTTCAAAAAGGAGACTTGGTCTTTTCAACAAAGCATAACCAGCGCGGACTTTTTTATGAGTATTTGGAACAAGGACAAGCGAAAATTTCAATAGAGAAACAATTTTTTGTTGTTGCCGCACGTCGCTTGCAACTCCTCACAAAGCGAGAGGTGCTCTATCCCGCAGGTTATGATCTTGATCAGCTATTCGTTGAGTTTGCGCAGCGCAAGTTTACTCGAGATATTGAACGGGGATCTAAAAAAGCGCAGAAGCAGTTACGAAAAGCAGCGCAAGAACGGCAAACCAATCGACCAGTGGATTGATAAATCAAGAAAACTTTCAATCGATAGACCAAAATCAAGCAAGCAGTCCTTTTTCAGCACCTAGAAAAAGGACTGCTTTTTTAAAATGATCGTTTTTTTAATAACGTCCTTTATCGATGCCGTTCCTTTGTTTGGATGATTATTTTGGTTGTTTTTTCTTTATAGAGCAGAAAATATTCGAAATATCTAAATTCTTTAAGAAAAGTTAAAGAAAAATAAAAATAACAGAGAATTGGTTGTATCTTTATTCGAGGAAGGGTACCATTCATATTGGATTGAAAAATAACATATAACCTTGTTAGGTGAGGCTCCTATACAAACACAAGCTATTGCGCAGAAACGTCGAAAGACGCCAATGTGTAAAACAGGAATTGTCGGATTAAGGCTTTTCATAAAATAGCTAAGAGAGCAAATGACTTTCTTTACGTTGTATAGTGCTAAAACTCGGACGATGAGATTGCTGCTAAAGTCTGACGTCCTAAGAGAAGTGAGACTTTTTTGCTTTTCTTTCTGATGGATGACGAAGCTCATAGAGCAAAATAACTGGTACCGTCTGAACACCTACTCCAAGGCAAGAGGAGTGGAAGCAATGATAGAAAAAAAGAAGATCGATTGGCTGCTGATCATAGCTTATTTGCTATTGAGCCTTATCGGTCTTTTAATGATTTATAGTGCAAGTTCATACCGTTTATTAACGAGAGATCAACCACCAGCGTCGCTATTTATCCGTCAATTGGTCTTTTTGTTACTTAGCTGGGTTCTTTTATTCATTATTCAGCGGACGCGAAGAGAGATTTTGCTTAGCAAATACTTAGCGATCGGTCTGCTAGCATTTGGGATCATTACCTTGCTCTTAGCTCGTTTGCCCTTTTTCGGTGTCTCTGTTAATGGGGCACAACGCTGGGTCTCGATCGCAGGGATTCAATTTCAACCATCAGAGATTGTGAATGTAGGGATGGTCTTGTACCTTGCTCATTACTTTCAAACTGCAAAAACCACCTTGCAGGAAATGAAACGTCCGCTTTTCGTTTTGTTTTTGTGCTGTGTGTTGATCCTGATTCAACCGAAAGTAGCCGGTGTGATGATTTTACTCTTTTTAGCATTTGTCATGATAACTACGGTACAAGTTCCCGTGAAGCTGACGGCTCTTTTATTTGGTGGCTTAGTGATCAGTCTATTCCTGGTTGCCCTGTTGATCATGTTTTTAGGTGACAATGATTTATTGCCCCACATGTTTATGCACGTATATAACCGAATTCGCTTAGTAGGCGATCCATTCTCCGACCCTTACAATCAGGGGTTCCAAATGATCCATTCTTACTATGCTTTATTTAATGGAGGGCTTACTGGTCTCGGTTTAGGAAACAGTATTACGAAAAAAGGCTTTTTACCAGTTGCGGAAACCGATTTTATTTTTTCCGTTTTAGTAGAAGAGCTTGGCTTGCTTTTCGGGATTTTTGTTATTGGCTTATTATTCGTAATCATCTTACGTTTATTTATTCGTTCCGCAGCTATTGAAAACCCTCAGATTGGGTTGATATTGCTAGGAACAAGTACATTACTTTTGTTGCAAACAAGTATCAATATAGCCAGTATTTTAGGGTTGATGCCGATGACGGGGGTACCGTTGCCATTTATCAGCTATGGTGGCTCCAGCTACTTTATTCTTTCATTTGCCTTTAGTATGTGCCTGAAATTAGAGCGAGAGGAGGGCAAACGAAATGAAGTTCCTCAAACGACATGATGCAAACTATGCCTTGCTGCTACCCGTTTTTCTGCTTTTTTTGCTAAGCATTTGGGTACAACATCAAGCTTCTGTAATGGATGGCAATGATCCTTCTGGAATCGTTTTTCGACAGATCGTTTTTTGTGTTCTATCCGCCATCGCGCTCTTCGTTACAAGTTTGATCCCAACCAATTTGCTCTTACGCTTTTCGGGTCTTTTGTATGTATTGGCACTAGGTCTGATGGCTTCTCTTCATTGGTTCTACGATCAAACGATGTTTGAGCAGACGCATACCAAACGCTGGATCAGAATCGGCGACTTTACCATTCAGCCCTCAGAGTTTATGAAAGTGGCCTTTATGCTTTTTATGGTCTATCTCACCTTAGTATATGAAAAACGAAAAGCCGAACGGACCATTAAATCTGATTTGATCTACGTCACTAAGATCTTGCTTTATAGTATACCGACATTTCTATTGATGTTTATGCAACGGGACTTTGGTACGAGTTTAGTGTTTATTGTGATGTTAGGGGCTTTATTTATTATCTCGGGTGTTCATTGGAAAATTTTGACCGTAGTGATCGGTTTGATCGCAGCCCTCGGCGCTATTTTATTGCTGCTCGTGTTTACGGAATGGGGCAATCGTGTCTTGTTTCGACTTCATTTCTCGCAGTATCAATTAGACCGAGTGCGAGCTTGGGCAGATCCCCTAGCGTACCAAGACTCTATCGCGTTCCAACAAGTTCGCAGTATGTGGGCGATTGGCTCAGGAGGCTTATTGGGAGCGCCTGACACCCATACGACAGTGTACGTGCCGGTTCGTGAATCAGATATGATTTTTACAGTTATTGGTGAAACCTATGGCTTTTTAGGAAGTACCTTAGTGATCTTCTTGTATTTTTATCTCATCTATCAAATCATCTTCGCCGCGTTAAAAACGAATAACAAGGCGTCGGTCTATATCGCCATCACGTACGTTTTTGGCTTAGTCTTTCAGATCTTTGAAAATATCGGAGCGGCGATTGGGTTGTTGCCATTAACGGGAATTCCTTTGCCATTCTTAAGCCAAGGAGGAACCTCGTTGATTGCGATCAGTATTGCGATGGGAATTATTTTCGGGTTAGAAAAATTCCCGACTAAAGCGAAGAAACGATCGTACGCATTAAAAGAAAGTAGGGGATTAACATGAGCAAGACAGCAAAACAAGGGTTGATAGGTGGACTGCTTTGTAGCTGTTTCGCATGGTTGTTTTTCCTTGTAGCATTAGAGCCGCAGTGGTTCCAAACGCTTGATACCCTGTTTTCCCACGTGCCTCAATGGCGGACGGCTACAGTAGAAGCGATTTTTGTTCCGCTTGCTAGCACGGCAACGATCGTCCCCATAGCAGCTATTCATTTTCTATTGGCAGCAATTTTGTTTCTTCGGAA
This sequence comes from Enterococcus sp. R12, assembly GCF_058135755.1. Lineage (NCBI taxonomy): Bacteria > Bacillati > Bacillota > Bacilli > Lactobacillales > Enterococcaceae > Enterococcus > Enterococcus sp. R12. The sequence goes on along the minus strand of NZ_CM176874.1, from coordinate 1,947,328 downwards.
GAAACGGATCGAGAGTTTTTGGTTGATGGGAAATATGATCATAATCAGTGGTGTTGGCCAAGTGATCAAGAAATTCGTTGATCGCCCAAGACCGGAGTTTGCTGATAGTATGGAACGGGCGTCCGCCAGTTTTCCAAGTGGCCATACACTATTAGCGACCACGCTAATTATTTCTCTCCTCTTTTTCTTCGCACAAACAGCGCCTGGCCAAAGAGGCAAACGTCCTATTAGCCAAAAACTAGCTATGTTGTTGGGATTGGTTTATTTACTGCTTATTATGATGAGCCGCTTGCTATTTGGGGTTCACTATCCTAGTGACTTGTTAGCGAGTATCTTGTTGGCAAGTGGAATCAGTTTTATCACATCTGCTTTTGTATTTTCGTTCAAAAAAAGTGTGCGTAGGGGGAAGTAAAATGAGTACAGCGAAAAAACTGATAATTGTCTTCTTAGTACTGTTGATGGGCATCGTATCCGCCGGAACCGCCTATGCTATTAGGGTGTATTTTCAAGTAGAGGATGTTGTGGAGTCTATCCATCGACCGATCGAAGGGCGAGAAGAGGCGGAGGTTATCGAAAACGCCGAGCCCTTAAGTCTTCTCTTGTTAGGGATCGCCAATGACTCTCGTCGCAAAACGGATTACCGGGCAAACACGATCATGGTAGCGACGTTGAATCCTGCTACACGCAAAACGACCCTCACAAGTATTCCTCGAGATGCTTATGTGGAGATCGTTGGGCAAGGCTATCAGGATAAGATCAATCATGCCCATTCATTCGGTGGCGCAAAAATGATGATCGAAACTGTCGAACAATACTTGGATATACCGATTCATCATTATTTCTCCTTAAACATGGATGGGATGGCAGATCTTGTCGATGCGATTGGTGGAATCACGGTTGAAAATGAGTTTGCTTTTACGGCAGAAAAAATCGATTACCCAGAGGGGACGCTCGAATTAGATGGCTGGGAGGCACTTCAATATACTCGTATGCGCAAAGATGACCCCGAAGGTGACTATGGACGCCAACGTCGTCAGCGAGAAGTGACAGAGATTTTGGCGAATGAATTAGTTTCTCTATCAAGCGTGATGCGGATTCAGGATCTGTTAACGATTATTGGGGAAAATGGTGAAACAGATTTAACGTTTTCTCAGATGAGTCAACTATTCACCCAATATCAATCGGCACTCGTTACTGTCGAATCTTACCAAATGGCGGGTACTGGGTTCACTGGCGATGGCTTTAGAGGTGAATACGGTATCTCTTATCAAGAAGTGTCGCCTGAAGAACAACAAGCGACGAGTCAGCGTTTAAAAAGCGAATTAATGCTTGATTAAGTAAGCCTTGGGTTTAATTAGTAATAACACCACTTACTCTTTGTTCCTCTAGTAAATCGTGATTAGAGTTGACAGCTGCTTTTCCTCAGGATACTCTTTAGTCAAGCAAAGCAATTCGGCTTGAAGGGTAGCAAGAGCCTGTTCGGAGAAGGACTGTTAACTCTTTATTTGTTGCTATATCGTTTGGTTAAAAGTTACAAGGGGGAAAAGAATGACTGTCATCTTTAAAGATCAATTACCAGCGGATTCAAATCAGATTCTCGCTTTATATAAATGTGTTGGCTGGGTCGCCTATACGAAAGAGCCAGAGCGACTATTAAACGGCCTAGCTCAGTCACAGGTGATCACTGCCTATGTTGAAGAGCAGCTAGTCGGACTTATTCGATGTATAACCGATGGACAAACTATTCTTTATATTCAGGATCTGTTAGTAGCGCCAGCGTTCCAACGTCAAAAAATTGGCCAGCGATTGCTCAAAAAAATGCTGGCGAGATATCCATCGATTCGACAAAAGGTTTTGATCACGGACAACACAGAGAAAACGCGCCGATTTTATGAGTCTTGCGGCTTTTCCTCAGTAGAAACGCAGCAAATTGCAGCATTTATTTATTTACCTAAAAACGAGTAAATAGCCAGAGACCCGATCGCTAGTTGAAAATGGTCAATTTATTAACGGTTTTATGTTTGATGAAGGAGTGGGAGAAATGAAGCTGCGATTTGCGTTATTTGTGTTAAGTTTAGTGATTGGTGTTGGCGCATGTGGAGGAAGCATGCTGGCGTTTATGAGTATTGAGCCATTAAGGAAAGGACAGTCATTTGCTGGGTTGGAATCGTCCATGCTCCAAGGAACGCCATTTACAACATTTTTGATTCCCGGGGTGTTTTTGCTAATTGTGTTAGGACTGGGCAATTTATTGTCAGCTATCCGATTGTGGCGCAACCAAGGGTATCATGGCGAATTGCTTTTAGGCATCTGTTTAGTTATCTGGATCATTGTTCAAGTGATTTTATTAAGGGGCGGGAATGTTTTGCATCTGATTTTCTTAGTGTTAGGTTTACTCCAGCTCGGTGTGGCAGCTTACTGTATCAAACACTTGCAACTCTCGGTTCCTTTTTCTGCTCATCAAAATTGATTTTTGCAGAAGGGTTTTATGGGGGAAATAATTAAATTACTCAAAAGTTTCCTATGTAAAACGTGGATTTTTGAAAAAATATTCGCAAAAGGATCATTCGCTTAAAAAATTATGATAAACTGAAAGAAGTGAACGTATTTTCTAGAATCAGGAGGATCAATTATTGGAGTTTCTTAAAAAATCAAAAATTTTTGCAGGTCTGGTGATCGTCTGCCTTTTAGGGATCGCCGTCTGGATCTATTCAAATATACTGTTTGTTTTTCGACCATTAGAAGCAATCTTTTCTAGTGTCTTTTTACCTGTACTGATATCCATTTTTATTTTTTATATCTTTTTGCCTTTCTTTAATTGGGTAAAAAGAAGGACGAAAAAGAAAAGCATTGCGCTGTATGCGACACTGTTGTTGATCGTTTTTGCAGCCTATTTGATCATTCAGGTGATTGGACCCGCATTAGCCTATGAGATGGGACGCTTTATCAATCAAATACCCGTTATCATCAATTTGGTGATCGATAACATCGATCATTCCTATTTGGAGGAACTTTTCGGTCCTTTCATTGATTCGATCGATATTTCGCAAGCGAGCAATTTCGCTTTGCAGTTTATTACCGGGGCAACGAATAGTCTGACGAGTTTGATCTCCATCGTTTCTCACTCAGCGATCGTTTTGTTTACGATCCCACTGCTCTTAGTCTATATGTTTAAAGACGGTGAGAAAGTGCCAGACTTTTTAGCAAACAAAACACCGAAAAAGTATCAAGGTTTGATGCGTCAGTTATGCAGTGATTTCCACCAAGCAGCGTCTGCTTATATTGGCGGGAAATTGCTTGTATGTTCGTACGTTGCCGTTTCCAGTTATTTGATTTTTTCTTTGCTAGGTTTGCAGAATGCGTTGCTTTTAGGCCTGATTTGCGGTGTCTTGGATATCATCCCATACTTCGGACCATTTATTGGAGCGGCACCCGCATTTCTATTTGCTTTAAGTTTAGATATCCGGACTGCCATTTTATTGGTAGTGGGCATCACGATCATTCAATTGGGTGAATCGTATCTAGTTTCACCTCTGGTAATGAATAAAGTGTTGCATATCCATCCGATTATTGCGGTGTTCTTATTATTGATCGCAGGCAACTTGCTGGGATTTGTTGGTATGATCGTTGCACTTCCAGTGTATTCGATCATTATGGCGATGTCTGGCACGCTACTCCGTTTTTTCCAGGAACGCAAACTAGAACGTTCTGTGATCGATAAGGAGTCATTGTAACAATAAAACTTGCTGTTGAAGAAATCTTCATCAGCAAGTTTTTTGTTTTAGATGACACATAGCACGGTACAAAGACTCATGCTATACTGATTGAAACGAAAACGACGATAGGAGTGAGGAAATGAAGGTTTTGTGGAATGATCAGATCGTTGATCGAGAGGTAGTGAGAATTGATATCGAAGACCGTGGCTATCAGTATGGTGATGGGATCTATGAAGTTATCCGAATATATAATGGCCACTGTTTTATGTTAGCGGAGCATATGGCTCGATTGGAAAGCAGTGCACAAAAAATTAAGCTAACGTTACCCTATTCGATTCCCCAATTGACTGAAAACCTAAAGTTACTCATTAAGACTGAAGGAATCACAGAAGGAGAAATCTATCTTCAGATCACCCGAGGAATCGCTTCTCCGAGAAATCACGAGTTTCCACCAGCTGGATCGGTCAAAGGGGTGGTGACGGCAAATGTGATCCCCTTTGAACGACCAGATGAAATGCAGCAAGCAGGGCTTTCGGCAACCGTCCTTCCTGATGAACGCTGGTTGCATTGTGATATCAAATCATTGAGTTTGTTAGGGAACCTTTTGGCGCTGGATCAAGCGATCGAAGCTGGTTTCGATGATGCGTTACTGCAACGAGATGGCTTTTTTACAGAAGCATCTGCATCCAATCTCTGGTTTGTCATTGATGGGATCGTCTATACTCATCCGGACGGGCGCTTGGTGTTACCGGGAATCACGAAATTGAAGGTCCTTCAGTTGTGTCGCCAATTAGAAATTCCCTATCGAGAAGAACCCGTCCCGATTGAGGCACTATGCGACACGCAAGAGTGTTTCTTGACCAACTCAGTTTGGGAAATCGTTCCGATCGTTGCCATTGATGGGAAACCCGTTGGCACTGGCGTATTGGGTTCAATCACGAAACAATTGCAAGCAGCGTATATCGCTGCCACAAAGAATAAAAGCGATTCATTGTGATTATGCAATAGAAACCACCTAAAAAAGCTTTGGCAACACCCAGTATTTTTAAGGCTGGGTGGGACCAAAGCTTTTTCTTGCGTTGAAAATTATTCCTTACCATTCACTAGGGTTCCACAACTTCCCGTCAAGTTCTCCTTGTTTCAATTCGATGCGGGTTTCTTGCTGCTGCAACAACTGTCCCAGCTCTTGCAAAAATGCTTTTTCATGGTAATCAGTGGTTTCTTGAATGGATTGTTCTATCAGCGGTGTTAGCCAATCATGCCCCATCAAAGCACCTCCAATTCAGCTAAAGCATCTTCTAATTCGTTCAATGTTTCATGGTTTTCCTGCAACAGGGATAGCAAAGGAGCAAGCTGCGGTTTTTTAGAAACCAAATGTGCCAGTTTCTCAGCAAACCATTGTTGCTTTTGGTCAAACGTAAAGGGAGCGGGCATCGATAATAATTGCTGATAGGCAATGACAAAGGCACGCTTTTCTTTTTCCGTTTTATACATCAGTTGGTCAAGGACAACGATGGGTAACACGGTCATTTGGTGTTTTTTTGCCATCAGTACGAGTGGATGCAAAATTTCGTTAAAGGTCGTATTTTCTCGACCGCCTAACTGAAATTCTTTGGCAGCAACACCAGTAGAAACGGCGAAACTGATTTCTTTTCCCACCAAAGCAGGCGCGCAATTTTCCCAAACCGTATCGATCCAAGCTTTCATTTTTGCCGGAACACTGTACCAATATAAGGGAAATTGTAAAACCAAACGGTCACAGTTTTGCAGCAGCGCCTGTTCATCGGCAAGAGAAAAGTCAGAAAAATCATCAAGAAAGTGTATGGTGACATTAGGAAGTTTGGCACTTTCACTGAAAAAACGTTGGGAAAGAGAGTTGTGGAAATCTGGGTGGCTAGCCACCACTAAGGTTTTTATCATGAGATTGATCATCCTTTCCTACTACATGTACCATATTTTACCAGAAAGGGAAACTAGTCTGCTTTGCTTTTCGTAGTGTTGGTCCTCTTTTAGTTTGATTTAAGGTACCTCGTCTATATTCATTGATAAGGAAGTGTCAGTAACAACTTACACGTGAAGGAAATGGGGGAATAGAGGATGGAATCAAATGATCCCTTGATCAAAGGTCTAGCAAATGTAGTAATGTTCGCCGCCAATACAATGGAATATGTCGAAAATAAACTTGTCAGTTGCCGACAACGAATATCTGGAAAGCAACCCTCAAAAGAAAGTGACTATGGCAATGGGCAAGAGTTTACAGAATTGACTGCGCAAAAATGATAGATAGAGAGAAAATAGAAGAAGTGACTCACCAGGTAAAAGGTGAGCCGCTTTTTTACTGTCAAGTTCTTCATCATCAGTTGGTACTTTTCTTGAGGGAAGGTATAATGAGTAAATGAAGCATAGTGGAGAGGAGAAGAATGAAGAAACAGTAGAGAGGAGAAGCAGGTGATGAACCATTTATACAAACGAATCCAATACAAAATCCCTGAGCTAAACCGAGTAGAACGAACCGTCCTTAACTATTGTTTGAGGGCGCCTGAGAAAGTTTCGGAAATGACGGCCGATGAGTTAGCTTCTCAAACCTATACTAGTCAAGCAACGATCAGTCGAATGGCGAAAAAGCTTGGCTTTACGGGTTTTCAAGAATTCAAATTTTCATTGAAAAGTTATCAAAGCCTTGAAAGAAACGAGTCTGCTACCCAAGCCTCTCTTGGCTTATCCCCACTGATCAAGCAAATGATTGACCAGCTGACGACATCCTTATCAATGATTGAAGAAGCTGACTTTCAGCGTGCCGTGGAAATGCTGCAGCAAGCACAACGAATCGAATTTTTCGCTTTAGGGCAAAGTGCGCCGGTCGCATTATCTGCAAGTCGAAAATTGCGCTTTTTAGGTAAAACAGTGGGTGCATCAACGGATTGGGATGAATTGACAACCATCGCGAACCAACTATCAAAAAATGATTTAGCTCTTTTTATTAGTCATAGTGGAGAAACGATCGGGATGCTAAATTATGCTACTCGTTTGAAACAAAGAGGCGTGCCGATTTTAGCCTGTATTGGTCAACCAAAAAGCACGTTAGAAAAGCTTGCCACCTTCTCTTTTCCTGTTGAAATGACAGCGATTTATCATTATGAAGTCGATTTGAGCCCGCGGATCTCCTTAGCGGCGTTACTGGATATTTTAATTATTCAATACGCCAATCAAATCGAAGCAGGACTTGATCCTGAATGACCATTCCATTTTGTGAATGGTCATTCTTCTTTGGGGAACTGTATTGTAAGCCTTCTTGATATCGTTTACATTTTAAGAGATAAAAGTGTTAGGAGGAAATGATATGCAAAAAGGAAAGAAAGCAAGCTGGATGGAAATTTTTCAAGGACTTGGGAAAACATTTATGTTGCCAGTCGCTTTACTCGCATTCATGGGTTTATTTTTAGGGATTGGTAGTTCATTTTCATCTTCTTCAACGATCGACGTTTTCCCATTTTTAGGTGCCCCTTGGCTCCAAGTGGTTTTTCGTTTCATGTCAACGATCGGTGGGTTTGCCTTTAGTTACTTACCCGTCATGTTTGCGATGGCGATTCCTTTAGGTCTAGCAAGAAAAGAGAAGGGAGTTGCGGCATTCTCAGGCTTTGTGGGCTATGTCGTGATGCATTTATCCATCAATTTTTATTTGCAAGAAACGAATCAATTAGCTGCTGCAGATCAACTACGAGAAGCAGGGCAAGAGATCGTTTTTGGCATTCAAACATTATCAATGGGTGTTCTAGGAGGTATTATCGCAGGATTGATCGTTTATAAATTGCATATGCGCTTCTACCATTTTCAATTGCCAGATAGTTTTGCATTCTTTTCAGGAGCACGTTTTGTTCCAATCATCACCTCGCTTACTTTAGCTATGGTCGGGGTGATCATTCCGATGATTTGGCCGTTGTTTGCTATGATCATCACAGGAATCGGACATTTGATCCAACAAGCTGGTCCTTTCGGTCCGTTCTTATTTGGTTCAGGTGAGCGCTTGTTACTGCCATTTGGATTACACCATATTTTGGTTTCCATGATTCGCTTTACCGAAGCCGGGGGAAGTCAGCTGATCGATGGTCAGCAAGTCTTTGGGGCGTTGAATATTTTTTATGCGGAATTACAAAACGGCTTGAGCATCTCACCAAGTGCAACTGCGTTCTTGTCTCAAGGGAAGATGCCAACCTTCATGTTTGGCTTACCGGCAGCAGCATTAGCTATGTACCACACGGCAAAACCTGAGAATCGTTCAAAAATAAAAGGTTTATTGATTTCAGGCGTCATTGCAACTTTTGTGACAGGAATTACTGAACCAATCGAATTTTTATTCTTATTCATCAGCCCTTTATTATGGATTTTTCATGTCATCATGACAGGTGCTGGATTTATGGTAATGAGTCTATTAGGTGTCACGATTGGAAATACCGATGGGGGCGTGCTTGATTTTCTTATCTTTGGCGTGATGCAAGGCGCATATACAAAATGGTGGCTCGTTCTGATTGTAGGAGCTTGCTGGTTTGCCCTTTATTACTTTGTTTTTAAAACAGTAATCCTTCGCAAGAACTTGAAGACACCTGGTAGAGAAGAGAACAGTGATCAAACGAATGAGTTGGAAGAGGAAATGACCTATTCTGGAAAGAGTGGCTATGATGCCCATGGTATTTTGGCAGCATTAGGGGGAGCAAGCAATATTGATTCTTTAGACAATTGCATTACACGGCTACGCCTCGTTCTAAACGATGGTACATTGGTTGATGATGAACGGCTGAAAAAACTAGGTGCGCTTGGGGTCGTTCACTTAGATGATACTAACGTGCAAGTAATCATTGGAACGAAAGTAACAACAGTCAGAAATCAACTTGATGCGATTCTTTAGCAAAATTGTCAAGTAGTAGGAGTGAAGAAAATGTTTTTTGATGAACCAATCAATCGTAAAGGAACCCAGTGTACTCAATGGGATTATGTTGAAGACCGTTTTGGTGAAAAAAACTTGTTGCCATTTACGATTTCCGATACGGATTTCAAGGTGCCAGCTGCAGTTGAAGCGGCACTTATCAAGCGGATGCAGCACCCGGTTTTTGGGTATACACGTTGGAATCATAATGAATTCAAGCAAGCGGTCTGCAAATGGTATTCTGAACGTTTTAACAGCATGATCAAAAGCGATTGGCTGGTCTACAGTCCTTCCGTTATGTATAGCGTTAAACAGCTCGTCACCCTACTCAGTGAACCAGGAGATGGGATCATTGTTCAGACGCCAGCGTATGATGCGTTTTATAAAATGATCAAAGAGAACAAAAGAAAAATCGTACCTAATGCACTCATCTATGATGCTAAGTCGTATCGCATTGATTTCGAAGAGCTAACAAGATTGATGGCACAGCCTGAAAATAAAGTTCTTCTCCTCTGTAGTCCTCATAACCCAACTGGGAGAGTCTGGCAAAAGGATGAGTTGCAACGAATCATCGAATTGGCGAAAACCCATGATGTATTTATCATCTCTGATGAGATCCATATGGACATTGTAAGAAAAGGACAAAGGCATCAACCGATCATTGATTTGTTGCAAGAAAATGTAGCCCTTGTTACTTCGGGAAGTAAAACATTTAATTTCCCAGGGTTGATTTATTCTTATGGAATCATTCCTGATCCCAAGTTGCGTGAGCGCTTCTTAACTCAGTTAAAAGAAGCCGATGGGTTGAGCTCCACCAGTATTTTTGGCATGACCGCAACGATTGCTGCCTACGATAATGAAAGTAAGTGGGTGGATCAGCTCAATGACTATCTTGATGGTAACATTGCTTATGTGATCGCTTATTTACAGGAACATCACCCAGAACTCGTGGTCACGAAAAGCGAAGCCACGTATCTTATGTGGATTGATTGTACAGCACTGGGTTTAACGATGGCGGAATTGCAGCAACGAATGATTCGTAAGGGGAAAGTCGCGATTATGTCAGGAGAGATCTATGGGAAAGAGGGGAGAAATTTTTTGCGCCTAAACATTGGCTGTTCGCGAGAAAAACTCATTGATGGCTTGAAGCGATTCACATTGAGTTTGACATAAAAAAGAACCCACTGAGCGATCAGAAAGATCCTGTATTCTTTCTGATCGCCAGTGGTTTTTTAGTCTTTCGTCGTGCGGGGAGTCATTGCAGTAGTAACGGGGATTGGTTCAACGACATGGAAATAACCTTCTTTGTCTTGAATGATCAGCATATCTTGCTGACTCTTGCTCTTGATGATCTCACCTTTAACAATTTCGTTGGTGACAGTCCGATAAATGCTTGTAGTCATGTTCATTCCTCCCTCCCAACGGTTTTTACCAATTGATCTTCAATAGGGGGACTGGTACAAATCAATTGCTTGATTTGTACCAGCAAGGAAAAAGAAAACGAATTGGTATCTTTAGTATAGGAGAGCAATGTTTAGATTGCTGCAATTCCATGTAAAGTTTTTGTTAATCCTTTTATTCTCAGCGATTGACTAATCGGCTAAAGAAAAACGCAAGGCCATTTTATTACTGCCAGACTCCACCATTTTTCCTAGTAACGTTGTTGCATTTTTTAAATACAGTTCGGCCATCTCAGCGTTGGCTTCTTCAAGCAGACGAGTAGGCTGCTTGTCAGCGGAAGCTTTACGATCAGTTTTTTGTTGGATGCGGCGACAAGCCGCCATCGTTTCCATTTCAAAACGGTTGGCAAGATCACTATAGCGATCGTAGTCGCTGTCTCCAATCAACGCCAAGGTGCGTCCTAACCAATAGCTATTTGATGGATCGTAGGTCTTTGTCGTATCACAATAGCCAAGTGGGGTCTTAGTGATAGCTGCATAAAAGGGCACAACGCCATTGAAGGTATTGGGGCCAAAGGCAAGCCAATGAATGCCAGCGATTGCTGCGGGCACGTGGTTGCGGATCTGTAAAATATGGACTTGCTGGTTGCGATTGAGAGCAATCGATCGGAATTGTGTTTTTTGTGTCTCGCTCCCTGTACCGTAAGGGTCAAAAGGCGTATTTTGGAAGTGGGAGCTCAATGCCCATTTTACATCTTCCACGGATAGCTTTTGTTTTGGGTAGCATACAAACGGGAGCTCTTGATCGATCGGTTCAGCGGCTGTTCCGCTAAAGTGTTTTTGAATGTACCATGCCCGCGGGTTATTGTAACGGGTATCTTTTTCTGAGGAGCTGCCAAAAATATGGCGTAGATTAATGCCTTCAAAATCAGGATTTAATTGATAGTCTTCAATCAACTGTTCGAGATCCTGCGAACACAACGTCATTTCTGAGGCGAAATCGAAGTGATCAATGTTTAAGCGATTTGGTGCCACGACATAGGCATCATCTGGTATGCGAACAGCTGCCCAGTGATGTCCACCGATGGTTTCCATATACCAGATTTCCTCGGCATCAGAAAAAGCGATCCCGTTGGCTTCATAGGTCCCATAGGTTTCTAAGAGTTCCCCTAAGCGTAAAATACCTTCTTTAGCGGAATGGATGTAAGGCAGTACGATGCTGACGAAATCAGCTTCCCCGATACCATCTTCCACATATGGATCAATAGCCAAAATGCGTGAATTGGTTGTGATCGTTTCTGTTGCAGTCATGGCGATATTTTCTTCATTGATACCTGAAGCTGCCCAAACTCCTTGCGATTCATCTGCTTCAGGGGTTGAAGTATAGCGTAATGATTTTGCTGGCAAACTGATTCGACAGTTGCTTAAAACGGCGTAAAATTCATTTCCTTGCTGTTCTGGAGTGATGACGACGAATTTTTGCGGTTCCGAACCGCTTCCAGAATCTTCATTGCGGGCAATCATGGTCGAGCCGTCGATCGATGCTTTTTTTCCTACTAGTAAAGTGGTACAGGACGCTTTTTTTCTATCCATCTTTCCAACACACCTTCATTTCTTCTTACGAATGATTGAAGCTAGTATACCCATAGTCTCATGGTTTTACAATGCTTTCTATAGAGAGGAACAAAAAAATTTCGCCTTTTTTATTAATTTTTAGTAGAATAAGGTGTTGTAAAAAAAATCAAAGGAGCCATTATTATGAAGAAAACAGTTGTTTTTAGTTATATTTTTTTACTAAGTCTGGTTTTTGCCGGCTGTGCCAAACCATCGATGGATGCGGGAAACTCTTCCAGTGAATCTTCGTCAGTCCAACAAAACGCCGAAGAGCGCACTGCCCAAATCAGCTTCAATAATAAAAGTGAAGAGCAAGACCAGGAGATCGAAACCAAAACGGTCACTTTTAAAGAAGGGGTTTCTTTGATGACTATCATGAAAGAGAACTTTGACTTGGAAGAAAATCAAGGGATGATCACCAGCATTGACGGTTTAGCGCAAGATGAAAAAGCTGGCTATTATTGGACATATACGATCAATGATGAAATGATTACAACTGGGGCAGATGATACCTTTTTAGGAAACAACGATAAAGTGGTTTTCACCTATGAAAAATTCGAATAAACCACTTGCATTTGCTGGAAAAGAAATTGCTTATTTAGGGCTGCTTGTGGCAGCGGCCGTCGTCGGCAGGTCACTTTTTCAACCCTTACCCAATGTTCAACCAATGACGGTGATCTTTTTATTAGTAACCATCCATTTAGGTCTTAGTCGTGGATTGATCGTTTGTCTGCTCTCGATGCTGATTACCAATTTTTACATGGGAATGGGAATATGGACGATTGCTCAATTAGTTAGCTATGCAATCATTATTTTGGGGATGTATCTGTTGTCAAAAAGCAAGCTGTTTATGAAACGGTTGCTTTTACAAGTCAGCTACAGTGTATTTGCAGGGTTTGCTTATGGCTTTGTGATATCTTGGATCAGTGTCAAACTTTATGGGTTTCCTAGCTTTTGGGCTTATTATTTTCAAGGATTGAGCTTTGATGCCCTCCACGCAATAGGCAATGGCATTTTTTATCTGTTACTAGCACCGATTTTTCTGCGGCTTTTCCAACACTACTATCCAAAGAACAACAGCGAAGGGCACTAAGCGCTTCGCTTTTTTGTTGAGTTAGCTAGTGTCAGGCAAAACGTCCATGACTAGAGGAAAAGTCTTTGACGATCAAACGAGGTGAAAGGGGCTATGTGAGGAAACAAGCAGGCATATTGTTGTGCAAAAGCGGTTTCTGCAGGTATCCTTAAGGTATCTAAGGAAGGATGTGGCTTTTGATGAAATGGATCGTGAAAAAAGATGATTTAGAAAGCTACCGTGCGAAGTTCCATGGAAAACTGGCTGGTTATGCCGAGGAAGCCAAAATGATTGCCCTGCCAACACCAAAGTATTTTATCGTGGTGGTTGACGAAGAAAAAATCCACTTGATTCAGTTAGATCTGCAATTTCATGAAAAAGGGATGCAGACAATTATGATCCATGAGATCACAAAATTACAACTAGGCGGTGTGGTAAATAAAAAAGTCCAGATTCAGACACCTTCAACCACTGTCAAACTAATGATCAAACCGTTGGCGATCGGTATCAAAGAGGAGCAAAAAGCCTTGATCGATCGGTTTACTAGAATGTCGCGATAAACATCGGAGGAACACGCGGGAAAAATCAGCTGGATTTTTTCAAAAAAAAAGCAAGGGCAGTTGTCTGCACTTGCTTTTCGTGAGTCCTGTTATTCTGGCGTACCGACGATTTTAATAAACTCATCGATATTCTTGATTTTCATATGCTTGATCACTAACTGTTCCCGCTTGTTCCATTTTCCTTCGACTTCTAATTGGTATTTATTTAATGGAAGGCGTAAGACATAACTGGCTAAGTAGCGATCCTTAATAATGCAATTCACGATTTTGTGGTCTTCTAAAAGTTGGATACCTGTTAGCATCATTGGCGTTTCTTGAAAAACACGGCTATTGACTAACAATCCAGTGTGGGTTTCGTTCATGGGATCTTCCTTTCTGATAAACCTGGGATAAATCATCTTTCTGTCTGTTATGTTACCTGATTTGCATCAGAAAGGCAATTCCTATAATAAATCCTCGTTATTATGTGCCACGTAAAAAGAAAGGAGGCAAAAGGAATGGTTGGGTATAACCGTTTCTCAAAAGAGTTTCAAAAGGCTTCGAAAGAACTCCCTGAAGGGAAGAAGTCCAAAAATGCCAATAAAGGGCTGCGAACACGACAAAAAATCGCTGCTGAAAAAGAACAAAAGGCACAAAATGCTTTTTCGACTGGGTTTTTGATCGGTTCCTTCAGAGAAATGTTCCGCAAGAAATAAGCAAGTTCCGCTGCCAAAGCGGGACTTGCTTTTTGTTTAGAATAAATAGTTGAAGAAGACACCGTTGAGAAAGGAAAAGCTCAGATAAAATAGAAAAAGTGTCACGATGTCCAGGGGTAAGCCTTTCAGAATTGGCGGAATTGCGGCAATTTGATTTCGTGTATGAACCCCTGACAACGCACAGGAAAAGAGAAAATACATGCCTACAGCAACAAATAAATTGGTTAAATAGTCGGTATAGGGAAATTGGGTCACAGTGGCGATCGTCAGCAAGATGACACTGACTAGGGTCGTCTTTTTTAGATCATTCGTCAAGAAACGTTTTTTTGCTGGAACGATCAGTAAGCATAAACTGGCAGTAATCAAGGCGATGATGGCAGCACTTACCAAATTGGTGACCACTTGATTGCCATAGACAAAGCGATTTTGAAGCAAAAGATAAAAACTTAAACCGCTCAACAAGTATGCGACTGCAATGATCCCTGACAGGAAAACCACCCGTGTCGTCACGTTCGGTTTTTTTTCTTTGACGGTCGGCGCCAAATTTTGACAGGCGTAATTTGTGAGTAGAATGACTAGGAAGACCACTAGTCGATTGGCGATCATCATACGAGAACGCTCCTTTCTTGCGTTTTAGCTCATGATTTTAAGGTTGAACGGGGTCTTTTTTCCTTCCCCTAAAATGCGAAGGCGTAAGAAGCGATCGATGAGTGGAGTAAAACAATTCATGATCAAGATGGCATAGCTCATGCCTTCGTTTGTGAAACCAAAGAAACGGAAGAGGACAACGAGAAGCCCCACGCCTAAGGCAAAAAGATTTTCTCCTGCTTTTGTTCCTGGAGTCGAAGAATAATCAGTCGCCATATAGATCGCACCCAGCATGGCACCACCGCTGATGATATGGCCGATCACCGTTTGCCAACTGCCAGTAAAAAGTCCTTCTGGACCAAGGATAAAAGCAAAGAGCCCGATCGTTGCAAAAATAATCAGTGGGATACGAGGGGAGATGATTTTCTTGTAAACGAGAAAAATTCCACCCAGCAGTAAAAGCAAGGCGCTGGTTTCACCGATTCGTCCCCCAGTAAATCCTAAAAAAGCATCCAATAGATCAGAACCTCTTAAAGTGTCCCCGGCCTTCATGACAGCTAACGGCGTAGCACCGGAAACGACATCGTTCGCCGTAGCTTGCGAAACCACATCAGGAGCAATGCTGCCAAAAGGTGGATCTGGCCAACTGATCAAAAACATCTGGTTATAAAACAAGCCAATCAACAAGGCGCGACCACCAAGGGCTGGATTTAAAAAGTTATAGCCGATACCGCCAAAAAATTCTTTGACGATGATCACGGCAAACGCCACCCCGATCACTGGGAAATACCAAGGTGCGGTCGGTGGAAGATTCATCGTTAAAAGCAATGCCGTCACAACGATGCTTAGATCGAAACGAAATGGCCGTTTGATGAGGTAGGACCAAATTCCGTCTGCGGCAAACGCCGTGGCTAACGCAATGAAAAACAACCCATATACCTTGAGCCCGAAAAGGTAGCCCGAGAATAAAACTGTTGGTAGTAAGGCTAGTACTACACAGCCCATGATTTTGACTGTTTCGTCATTGCTGCGAATATGGGGGCTTGGTGGTGTTTCTTGGTTTTTTCGTTGCTGAAAGAGGCGCTCGCTATCGGAATCCTTGTAGTAATCAGGCACTTTCCTTCGCCTCCTTCTGCAGCTGTGCAACCTTGCCTTTTGCGGCAGTGATGTTGGCAGCTAAGGAACGTTTGGCTGGACAGACAAAGGTGCAAGCACCACAATTGATACACGCTTCTGCCAGCAATTCTTCACATTTTTGATAATCGCCTGCTCGATAGAATTGATCGATCTCCATCGGCATCAGGCGCATCGGACAAGCTTTGACACATTTATTGCAGCGAATGCAGGGGTTTTCGGCATATAGCCAATCGGTTTCTTCATTAAAAACAACAATCCCGTTGCTGCCTTTGGTGACCGGAACCTTTAATGTTTTGACGGATTTCCCCATCATGGGGCCGCCAAGGATCAGCTTGCTGGGCGCACCTTGAAAGCCGCCAGCAAAATCGATCAACTCTCCTGCGAGTGTTCCTAAAGGATTTTTGACGATGCGTGGATGTTGAACATCACCAGTCACGGTTGTATAGCGTTCAATCAGCGGTTTGTCATAACAGACCGCTTCAGCGATGGCAAAGCTGGTGGCAACATTGATCAATACGATCCCAATATCGGCAGTCAAGCCGCCTAAAGGTACCTCCTGATCGGTCAATAACTCTACTAACTGCTTTTCACCACCGGTTGGATAAACAGTTGGGACAGTAACGACTTCTATCGTGTCATCCTCTGCACTTGCGGCTTGCATCGCTGAAATGGCTAGCGGTTTATCATCCTCGATGCCAATGATGATTTTTGGATCAGCTAACAATTTTTGGGCAATTTTTGCCCCTTGGATGATTTTTTGGGCTTCTTTTTGCATTAAGAAGGCATCACTGCGCAAAAAGGGCTCACATTCAGATCCGTTTAAGATCAAGGTATGGATTTTTTTATTTTCATCAATACTGAATTTGACATGGGTGGGAAACGTTGCACCGCCTTTGCCGGCGATACCGCCTTGACGGATTTTTTTGAGGATCGTATGGTTAGCAGCAGATTGCCAGTTGAATGGGGTAGACAAAAAATCATTATCGAAGGCATAATCGTTTTCAATGATGATGGTTTTTCCTTCTTCATTGTTTTGATTTGGCCAATCGACAATATCGACGATTTTGCCCGAAACAGATGCATGGACTTTCGCAGATACAAAGGCATCTGCTTCAGCGATCACTTGCCCTTGCTTGACGTACTCACCAACGGAAACCGTCGGTTCGACAGGGGCACCAATATGTTGTGCCAAAGGGATAAAGACCATCGTGGGTGAAAAGGTAAGGATTTCATCTTGTTCGATCATTAATTTTTCTTTTAACATTTGTAACGGGGGACTTAGTGAAATTCCGCCAGTAAATGTTCTCATAGCCAACACTCCTTTTTTCTCCTAACTTTATTCTAGCATGCCATCCGCATTCTCAAAACCATAAACGCTTACATTTCACAAGAAAAACTTATTTCGGTTGACATATGATTGTTTGTTCATATATAATCAGGGTATAAACATGATTGATCGTTCATATGTTCGATGGAATAGAGGAGGTTTTGATGATGGCTGAACATACTTGTCAACACGAGCACACAAAAACGAAGGGACATACGCATACCCATGATCATGGGACGTTTCCTCGTAAGGTTTACTTCGCGGGGGTAATCATCTTTATAGTGGCGCTGTTTATTTCGAATCAATGGGTAAAAGACGGGGTTTATTTTGCTGCAGTTTTATTAGCGGGCTACCACATTTCGTGGGAAGGGATCGAGGATACCGTAAAAAGCACAAGAATCAATCGGCGCTTTACGCCAAATGTACATCTATTGATGTTATTAGCAGCGATAGGGTCAATGATCATAGGCAATTTTAATGAGGCAGCCTTACTGATTTTGATTTTTGCTGGTGCTCACTTTTTAGAAGAATACGCGGAAGGGCAAAGCCGACGTGAAATTACCAATCTTCTCAAATTGAATCCAACGGAAGCACGTTTGATAGGCCCAGATGGGAAAACCAAAAAAATTGCTGCTTCAGAGATAAAAAAAGGGGATATTTTACAAGTTTTGCCTGGTGATCAGTTAGCAACAGATGGGGTGATTCTTTCTGGCACGAGTGCCATCAACGAAGCTTCCATCAATGGCGAGAGTATACCGCGAGAAAAAACAACGGGAGACGAAGTTTATGGCAGTACCATCAATGGCAATGGAACATTTTTGATGGAAGTCACAAAAGACAGCTCGGAAACGGTCTTTGCCAAAATTCTTTCAGTCGTTGAAGCGGCACAGTCGAATCAGTCACCAACAGAAACACGAATCAAAAAAATCGAACCAATCTATGTAACCATTGTTTTCATTGCAGTCCCTTTGTTCATCTTAACAGCACCGTTTCTACTTGGTTGGGATTGGTATACCAGTTTTTATCGCGGGATCGTGATGATGATTGCAGCGTCTCCTTGTGCGTTAGCAGCAAGTGCGGTACCTGCTAGTTTATCTGCGATTTCAAATCTAGCGAAAAAAGGGATTCTTTTTAAAGGCAGCAACTACTTAACGAATTTTGCTCAGATCAAAGCGGTGGCATTTGACAAAACGGGCACGTTGACCGTCGGAAAACCAACGGTCACGGATGTCATTTTCGCTGAAGCCATCGATCAAGCAGAGGCCGCTTCCATCATCGTTTCGCTGGAAAAACAAGCCAATCATCCATTAGCAGATGCGATCGTTACTTATTTTGAGAAGAACAATAAAGGGCAGCAAAACGAACAGCTGACGGTTACGAATGAGATTGGTTCCGGTTTAGTAGCCGTCTCAGGAACAAAAACCTATCGATTAGGAAAAAGAACCGAAAACTCCCAGTTAACAGGTTCGTTGGAGCAACAGTACCGTCACCTGGAGGCGCAAGGAAAAACGATGGTCTTTTTTTCCATTAATGAAGAGGTTGTCGCAATCATCGCTTTGATGGATGAGCCGAACGAACAGGCAGCTTCTGTGATTCGTTATTTAAAAAATGAAGGGATCCATACCGTTATGATCACCGGAGATAGTGCGTCTGCTGGGGAAGCCATCGGAAAGCGGCTAAACGTTGATCAAGTGGCGGCTAATGTGTTGCCTGAGAACAAAGCGGAAGCGGTTCGAGCACTCCAAGAAGCCTACGGACAAACCGCCATGGTGGGGGATGGCATCAATGATGCGCCCGCACTTGTTCAGGCAGACATCGGTTTTGCGATGGGGGAAGGGTCAGATGTTGCTATCGAAGTGGGGGACGCCGTGATCATGAAAAATGATCTTTCACGCTTCGCGTATGCCTATCGCTTAGCGAAGAAAATGGATCGAATCATTTGGCAAAATATTTTCTTCTCCATGTTTATCGTCGCATTATTAGTCGGGTTGAATCTATTTGGAAAAATGAATATTGGGCTGGGGGTATTTGCCCATGAAGGAAGTACGTTGATTGTATTGTTTAACGGGTTGCGCCTTTTGCGCAAACTGCCAGATGCATAAAAAAAAGCGGCTATCGAAGGATAGCTGCTTTTTTAATGACTGAATTGTGTCGAAGTTGGAAAATCAAAGGCATCGATTTTTTGCAATCGATTTTCGATCCTTCTTAAAATCCCTTCAGAGGAATCCAACGGTTTGATTGCATGATAAGCAGTCAGTAACAGGTCTTTTTCTTTAGCGGGACGGTTTTCGATGCGGTAGATATTTGCTAGTCGTTCCACGTATTCATAATGACTATAGTCTGTTTTGTTGATCAAGAAATGCAAAAGATCTTTTGCTTTTGCGTAGTCTTCTTGAAGATAAAAACTGATTGCTTCACGATACAATTTGATATCAAGTTCTTCGATCTGGTCAGGGGTTGCTTTAAGCGCACGCCACTCATTGATCGAGATTTTTCGTACGACTTTGCCAGTTGCATCGGTCAAAAAAATTACCGGTACATCGTTTGGATGTTTTGCTTCTTGCTTGATTTTCTTCATGTCGCACCTCCCGCGTGTCAATGGACTGACTGTTTGATATCTCCTATTTTAAAAGGAATAGCGGGAAAAGTCTACATGTAGATGTTAGATTCGTAGGAAATTTTAAAACATTCTCATTTATTAGGCTCTTTTTCGTTGAAAATGGTTGACCGCATCGGAGGCACCCATGAAAATCAAGATCCCGCCAAAAATTTGGAAGAATAACAACCAAGTGGCGAAGGGATTCAATACTAGGATGATCCCTGCAGCAATGATCAATAGACTGATGATCAAGCTAGTGATATAAGGTAAACCAATGCGTTTTTGGTTAAAGCTTGCCATCAATCGGGTGCAACCGCTGATGGTGATCATGATTCCTAAGAAAAATGGCACGATGGCAAGTAACCCTTTGGCAAAAACTAAAATCGCAGCTGCCGCAATTAGCAGTAAGATACCAGAGACGGATTGCACATTGCGATAGCCCTTTTGTTTTTCTTTGTAGCTCGTATACAAGCTAATGATCCCTAAACATGCAATATACCCGGCAACAAGATAAACGATCGTGTTGAAGACAGATCGTGGTGCAATCAAGATGATGAAGCCAAAGACGATATATACGACGGCACGAAGTAAATCATAGCGTTGTAATTTATCAAAAAATGCATTCATGATAATTCCTCCTTTTTTTCCTATTGTACCGAATTCTTGTTAAAATAGATATCAAAAAACCTACGAAATAGGCTAAGCCTTTTGTATCAGAGGTTTTTTTGGTAGAATAAGGAAAAGAAAACAGAACGGAGAGTATTATGAGTGGGTTAACGCTAGTGATGTGTGCCTTTACGATCGTTTTATACCTTTATTTATTCGTGGTACGGAAAGACATTCAATTTCTTGCTGTGGAGCGCAAACTAAGCAAGGTCGCCATTACGATTTTTTCAGTAATGATTATCCTATCTATGGTGATGATGGAAGAGGCACTTGATAATCGGGTGCGAGGGATCGTTTCGGGTTTGGTCTTTTTGAGCTTTGTTTTAGATAGCCGCGGCTTAGCACTTGATCGAATCATTGTCCATCCAATGAGTATCAAAGGGATACTATACCAAGAGATCGATCGAGTCGTTTTATTTCAAGAAAAGGAAGGGCAGCCCATCAAGATGAACTATTTTCGAAGAGGGATGAGAGGCCCATTGATGAAATTCAAGCAGCCATTAGCAGAATTGGTTGTTTTCTTGTCAGAACACTTGAATGAAGGGACACCGATCGATATTTTAGTCGATCATGATCAAGGAACAAAGGACTAAAAGACCCTCGATTACTGCCAGTTTAAGGCGTAATCAAGGGTCTTTTTTTAGGTTGAAAATTGATTAATGGAACACGCGGAAGCGCTCATCGTCACTTAGAAATTCTTTTTCGTTCGGTTCGCTTTCTTTTGAACCAAAGACTAGTTGCGCCCGTAGTTGCCAATTTTCAGGAATTGACCATTCAGCTGCAACAGCATCATCGATGACAGGGTTGTAATGCTGTAAGTTGGCACCTAATCCAGCTTCTTCTAAAGCGGTCCAAGCGTTCGCTTGAGCGATCCCATTCGATTGTTCTGCCCAAACGGGAAAGTTCTCTGCATATAGAGCAAATTGCTCTTGCAAATTTTTCACGGTATCCGTGTGAATAAAGAATAGAACGGTTCCGTAACCCGCTTTAAAACCAGCAAGTTTTTGTTTTGTCGCTTCAAACGCTTCGGGTGGTGTCAATGGTTCTATCGCAGCCTCTGTTAATGTCCACAATTTTTCGTGGGCTTCGCCAAATAAAATCACGGCTCTTGGTGATTGTGCGTTAAACGCAGTTGGACTATTTTTCACTGCTTCTTTCACAATGTCTTCGATTTCAGTGTCGGAAAGAGCCACATTTTTACCTAGCCCATAGATTGAGCGGCGCTGTTTGATTGTATCAAGAAATTTTGTCATCGTATTCCCACCTTTTCTATTGTCATAGAGTGAAGTATACATTCTTACTTAATGTTAGTAAAAGAAAATGCTTGGGACGTCAAAAAGT
The DNA here is from genome assembly GCF_058135755.1 of Enterococcus sp. R12. Lineage (NCBI taxonomy): Bacteria > Bacillati > Bacillota > Bacilli > Lactobacillales > Enterococcaceae > Enterococcus > Enterococcus sp. R12. The sequence goes on along the minus strand of NZ_CM176874.1, from coordinate 1,925,692 downwards.
CAGGCAAACGCACCTGACTTTTTCTTATTGGGCATCGATAGCAATGAATTTAACGGTCACGTATTCTTCAGGGCCATATTTGCCGTTTTCACGACCAAAACCGGAATGCTTGACGCCGCCGAAGGGAGCCGCCGGATTTGAGATCGCAATGTCATTGACCCCAACCATCCCATATTGGAGGTTTTGGGCTACATTCGAGATCGTTTGCAAATTCGTTGAAAAGAAGTAGGAAGCTAGTCCAAATTCCGTATCATTTGCCGCAGCGATGACTGCTTGTCGATCCGTAAATGAGATCAATGGAATCACAGGTCCAAAGGTTTCTTCATAGTAGATAGCCATCTCAGAAGTAATCCCATCGATGACCGTTGGTGCGAAGAAGTTGCCTTTTTCGTATTCACCTTCAGTAAGCTTCTTACCACCGAGTAAAACTTCAGCTCCTTTATTTACCGCATCTTCCAACTGCTCGATGACTTTTTCAACGCCTGCTTGGTTGATCAAAGGACCAACAGTAGGGTTTTCCAGACCATTGCCGACCGTTACGGTTTCCATTTTCGCTAGTAATGTTTTGGTAAAGGCGTCTTTGACGGACTCTTCGACAAAAATTCGATTGGGGGATGTACAGACCTGACCGTTGTTGCGGAATTTTGCTGCAATTAATTTTTCAGCAGCTAAATCTAAATCAGCATCAGCAAAAACAAGAAACGGGGCATGACCACCTAGCTCCAATGAAACTTTTTTCAGAGTTGGTGCTGCTTGTTCATATAATTTCATCCCAACTTTCGTGGAGCCGGTAAAGGTGATTTTTTTGACTTGTTCATTTTCGGTCAATTCTTTCCCAATCTCAGAAGAATCACCTAAGACGATATTGACGACCCCGTCTGGAAGTCCTGCTTGTTGAAAAAGCTCGCCTAAAGCTAATGCGGATAGTGGGGTTTCTTTTGATGGTTTCATAACAAGGGTACAGCCAACGGCCATAGCAGGTGCAATTTTTCTTGCAATCATGTTAGAAGGAAAGTTCCAAGGTGTGATCGCGCCAACAACCCCGATCGCTTCTTTGCGTACCAGCCAATGATTGTGTTCAGGGGCTGGAATCACTTCGCCATAGACCCGTTGCGCTTCAGCTGCATTCCAACGGAAATTGTCAACGTTGGATTGGATTTCTGCCTCCGCTTCTTTTAATGGTTTTCCTTGTTCCATACTCATGATTTTTGCTAAACGATCGCTTTCTTCCTCCATCAAATCAGCAATGACGTTCATCAAATCGGCACGTTCTCGAGGGGAGCGTTTTGACCATTCGGGAAAAGCAATCGCTGCGGCATCGATTGCTTGCTTGGTTTCCTCGATCCCTCCTTGACTGACTTTTACGAGTTCTTCATTAGTGGCAGGATTGGTAACCGAAACCGACTCTTTTGTTCCTTCAAGCCATTTTCCGTTAATCAATAACTTTGTTGGTACTTGTGGTAACTGTTGGTTCATCTTGGCACTTCCTTTCAATAATGGGTTCTTATTTAACCCTAGCACGGATCAGAAAGGATGACAATTCATATGCAAGTCTCTTGATTCTCCAAATTTTTGTAAAGAACCAAAGGGGAAATGTCCTGCTCCTATCATTTTATGGTAGAATAGAAAAATAAGAATGTTTGTTCGATTCTTGATAAATATAGTAAAATATTCAAGGAGTGAGGAACGCGTGCAACAAGTAAAAGAGCTTTTAAAAACAGTAGGATTTGTCGTGATCTTCACTTTATTCCTCTTGTTATTAAGACAGTATGTCTTTACTCCTGTGATCGTAAAAGGAGATTCGATGGATCCCACATTACATGATGGTGAGCGGGTGATTGCTTTGAAAAATACCGAGATCGAACGTTTCGATATCGTAACGTTTGAAGCACCGGATGAAGCAGGCAAAAACTATATCAAACGCGTGATCGGTTTACCTGGCGATCAGGTTTCCTATCAAAACGATACCCTTTATATCAATGGACAAGCATATGATGAACCCTACTTGGATGAATTCAAAGCAGCTGTCACAGATGGCTTTCCATTGACCAGTGATTTTGATATGGGGTTATTTGGTGTTGAAGTCATTCCTGAAGGTCAAATTTTAGTGTTAGGGGATAACCGCCGAATTTCCAAAGATAGTCGTCAATTAGGTCTGATCGATGAAGCAAAGATTTTGGGTGATGTAAAATTTGTATTCTGGCCAATTGCCGATTTTGGTATGCTAGGCAAAGAGTGAAATTCTGCGACCGTTTTTTTGTTTTTAAGGAGATTCTTTTAAAAACAAAGACGCATTTGAAGAAGCGTGTCGCTGATTTTTAGTGTTTTTTTTAAAAGACGATGGAGAGAAGGAGTCCTTTCATGAGTTTACGATTTATCCTTGGCGATGGCCGTTGTCGTCATGATCAAGCAGTGATAGAAAATGCAAAAAGTTGGTTAGAAAAAGACCATCAAGAAGTATTTTTCCTGGTACCTAACTACAACAAATTTGAACGAGAGCGTGAGATCCTTCAATTACTGAAAGAGGATCGCGTAGAAGATTTTGCTTCTATTCGCGCGCAAGTGTATAGTTTTCACCGTTTGGCTTGGTTTTATTTGCAGCAAACCGGCTTGCTTTCTCAAAATGCCATCACTGAAAATGGTGCCTCCATGATCATGCGTAAGCTGCTTTTGGAACTAGAAGAAGAACTCGTCTTATACCGTGGTGAGATCAACAAAGCGGGTTTTATCCAGCAATTGTTGGCGTTCTATCAAGAAATGCATACAAGTCGATTGGGGATCGAAGATTTATTGGCAGGTGGTGCTGCACCAAGCGCAACCCAAGACGAGGAGAAAAAATACAGTGAATTAGCGAAAATATTTCAACGATTTGAACAAGAACTTCTGGAGCGTGCATTACAAGTCGAACAACCGATCACCTTGTTGACACGCTTTCTTGAAGGTTCCTTGCTGGATGATTCTCCAGTGGAGCAAGCAATGCCTAACGCGGTGTCAATGAACAAAGCACCAGATCTTTCCCATGCCTTATTTATTATCAGTGGGTTTTCCGCTTTTTCAACACAGGAACAGCAGCTGATTCAAGTGTTGATGAAAAAAAGTCATGTCATTATTGATCTTTTTCTGGATCGTGGGTATCCACAAGAGCTGCCTTCACCGTTAAATTTGTTTTATGAAGCAGGGCGAACCTATTATCAATTGATCAGTTTTGCCCGAGAAAATCAAGTGCCGATTTATTTGGATCAGAAACTTTCGGTCAACCAAGAGGTAGACAAGGAAGCGAAGGGATCGATGCAACAGGCGTATAATGAAATTGAAACATTTTGGCGACAGACTCAGTCACAAGTCAACTATCAGCAACAGTCCTCTGTGAAGGACTTTCTGGCAATTTGGAAAGTTGGGAATCCAGAAGAAGAGATCCGTCAGATTGCAGCGTCGATCCGTGGGATGATGAGCGATAAGAAACGGTACCCAGCATTACGATACCGAGAAATCCAATTATTGATCGCCGAACCAGAAATCTATCATCAATATATCCCTAAAATTTTTACTGAGTTTGAGATTCCTTTTTATATCGATGAAGAGCAGATGATGGCGCAACATCCATTGGTTGAGTTTTTGAATGCTTTTTTTGCTTGTCAATCCTATGGCTTTCGCTTAAATGATATTTTACGGTTGCTTAGAACGGAACTTTACTTACCGGCAGCCTATCGCTCCGAAGCAGATTGGCTCGTTGGGCGTGACCAGTTTCGTAAGTTGGTGGATATTACCGAGAACAAAGCGTTGGCTCATGATTTCCAAGGAGCGAGTTGGACGAGAAACGAAGATTGGGAACTGATCGAGTATTTACAATCGGAAGAAGAGCAGACGGATAAAGTGGATTTGACAGCGTATACCAACCAGTTGCGCAGGGCCTTTAAACAAGATGTTGCTGATACTCTAGACTGGCTGACGGCTGCTAGAACGAACCGCGATGCGGTCGAACTGCTGTATCGCTTTTTACTGAATGCCGGTGTTGAAGAACAACTGCGGCATTGGCGAGATCAAGCGATCCAGCAAGGGAAGTTGGATCAAGCCCGTAATCATGAACAAGCATGGCAAGCCTTGATGGATTTGCTTGATGAATATGCTGCGATCTATGGGGAAGAGTCCTTTGATTTTGCGCTCTTTGAGGATGTCTTATTGACTGGCTTAGAAAATGTCACATTCGGGAAGATCCCAACAGCGATCGACCAAGTCAACATCAATCGCCTTGATCTGGCACGTCCAAAGCAAGCAAAGATCACATTTGCACCGGGATTAAATGAAACGGCGTTACCAAGAAAAATAGAGAACAAAACGTTGTTGACGAATGAAGAACGTCAGCATTTCAATCAGTTGTTCAATGGTGAAAAATACCTTAGAGATACAGTGGTGGAAGGCAGTGTCAAAGAGCCATTTGCCTTTTATTCTGTCTTGCTTTCAGCAACGGAACACTTATCACTGTCCTATGCCGTTAATTTTGATACCCAGCAAAACATCAAAATGTCGCCTTATTTAGATCGCGTGGTCAAACGTTTGGATGTCCCACTGCAAGAGCGAGGGATATTGACGCTAGTCAGCGATCCAAGAAACTATGTCGGCAGTTACCGTGGCCTGATCTATCAAATCAATAACCTCAGTCAGCAAGCGCAAAAAAACAAAGAGAATTTGCCGAGGGTTTGGGAGCAGCTGAAACAAGCACTGCTGCGTTCGGAATGGACAGATTTAGCTGCCCAAGTATTTGAAAGCCAAACCCATCAAAATATTCCGATTCCTTTGTCTCAAGCACAAGCTGCGGCACTATATGGACCGTCGATCTACAGTTCCATTTCTCAGATGGAGACGTTCTATCAGTGTGAATACAAGTATTTCGTCAGCTACGGATTACGGTTAAAAGAACGAGAAGTTTATGGCTTAAATCCAGCAATGACCGGTGAGTTTTTCCATGATGCGTTGGACCGCTTTGTCAAAGTCCTGATTGCTGAAAATATTTCCTTGACCCAGTTAACTGCTGACCAACGCGTGCAATTTGTGGAAGTCGTTTTGCAGGAAATTTTTGGCGAAAGCCGTTATCGCTTACTGACGAGCTCTGCTCGGATGAATTTTATTCGGTATCAATTAGGCAAGACGATTCAGCGAGTAGCGTGGGCATTAGCGAAACAAGGACAAAAAATGCATTTTAGTCCTGAAAAGACGGAGGTGCTATTCGGTCAGATCGCTGGCTCAAATGGGATCAATGGGATCGAATTGCCATTAAGTTCTGGCGGGAAACTGCATGTGCGGGGGAAGATCGATCGTGTCGATACGGCGAAAACGGAAGAAGAACAATGGCTTTCTGTTGTTGACTATAAATCTAGCAGCCGAGATTTTGACCTTTCTGAAGCATACTACGGACTTGCGATGCAGTTGATCACCTATCTCGATGTCGCATTGACGGATGCTGTCCAACTGGTTGGTTCGCCAAATGTGCGACCAGCGGGGGCTTATTATCTGCATGTGCATAATCCGCTTTTGGACGGACAAGAAGCCAGTGAAGAAGAACGTTTAAAACGTTTCAAGTATGACGGGTTGTTTATTGACGAACCGGCTGTTTTCCCGTTGCTAGATGAGGATGTTGAAGCCAGCAAAAATTCACCGATATTTCCTGTTCGAAAAGACAAAAACGGCAATTATCAAAAAACAACGCAGGCGAAAAACAAGTTTTATACAGAAGAAGAGCTTGAACTATTAAGAAAACACAATCGTAAAAACATGCAGCAAAGCGGTGAGAAGCTGTTGAGCGGTGAAATCGCCTTAAACCCGTCTTATAAAATAAAAGACAAAAAACGGGCGTGTGAATTTTGTCCGTTTCGCAGCATCTGTGACTTTGATGTATTGTTGAAAGAAAATGAGTACCACCGTTTAGAAAACTTATCTAAAGATGAGATTATCCATCGCTTAAGGGAGGAAGAAGATGAGTAAGATCCCTTTAAAACCGCAAAATGAAACCTTTACGGATACCCAATGGCAAGCCATTTTTGATAAAGGGGATAATATCCTCGTTTCCGCTTCAGCGGGTTCAGGCAAAACCACCGTTTTGGTTCGACGAGTGATCGAAAAGCTAAAAGCAGGAACGACGATCGATTCTTTACTGATCGTAACCTTTACCGAAGCAGCTGCTCGAGAAATGAAAGAACGGATTCAAGTGGCATTGCAACAGGCCATCAATCAAGAAAGTGACGAGCAAAAGCGCCAGCACTTCGTTCGTCAGCTGCAGCTGTTGCCGACAGCTAACATTTCTACCTTGCATGCGTTTTGTTTAACTGTGATTCGGCGTTTTTATTATTTGATCGATTTAGATCCCAATTTCCGCATGATGACCGATGAAACCGAAATTTTATTGATGAAAGAAGAAATCTGGACACAGCTGAGAGATCAACAATATGAAGCCAATGATGAAGCCTTCTTTCGTTTGACGGAAAATTTTTCAAGTGATCGTTCTGATGAAGGCGTCGGGGATCTGATCCTGTCTCTTTATGACTTTGCCCGAGCCAATCCAGATCCAGTCAACTGGTTAGCTCATCTAAGTGATCACTATATCGGCAAAGAAACCTTTGCTGAAAATATCCTGTATCAATCGCAAATCAAACCGACTTTGCAAGAAAATTTGAAGACAGCGGCGCATTTGCTGCAGGCGGCGCAAGACTATGCCCGTTCTGATGAAGCGATGGAAAAAGCGGCACAGTTGATCGATACCGAATTGGGCATGGTGGAAACCTTAAAGGCTCTGCTGGATGCAGACGATGTCGATGGCTTCTATGAGCAGATCCAAACATTGCGTTTTGGTCGTTACCCAGCTTTTCGCAAACCAGAACAAAAGGAATTGTCCCAAGAAATCAAGCCCTTACGCGATGATGCGAAAAAATTGGTCGAGCAATTGAAAGCCACCTTCCCGTATCCACCAGCTGAAATGATGGAGCTGCTTCATCGATCAGCACCTGTCGTTGAAAAAATGGCAGCGATGACCGAAGCATTTATGAAAGCATTTCAAGAAAGAAAGCTTTCAAAAGGCCGTTTAGACTTTAATGATTTGGAACATTTCACCTTGCAGATTTTACAAGGAGACGGCAGTGGAAGCGAGGCGTCGACCTATTATCGTGATCGCTTTGAAGAAGTTTTAGTCGATGAATACCAAGACGTCAATCGGCTGCAAGAGGCAATTTTATATTGGGTCAGACAAGTCGATCATAACCCTGGCAACATGTTTATGGTGGGGGATGTGAAGCAGTCGATCTATTCGTTTCGACTAGCAGATCCGACGCTATTTATCGAAAAATACTTGGCATTTGAAACAGAGAATGGTGGGCGGAGAATCGTCTTAGCAGAAAATTTCCGTTCTCGTTCCGATGTATTGGATTTTACGAATCTAGTTTTTCAACAGCTGATGGATGAAAGGGTTGGACAAATCCCTTACGATGAGGCAGCAGCCTTGATTACCGGTTTTCCTGATTTTCCAGAAAGCGAGGCCTTCGCCACAGAGCTCTTGTTATATGAAAAAGAGCATGAATCTGAAGAACAATTGATCGATGACAAAACAGAAGGTGAAATGCAGATCACTGCCTTGAAGATTCGAGAGTTGATTGAATCAAACTTCATGATCTATGACAAAAAAGCCAAAACAAATCGACCAATCACTTACAATGACATCGTCTTATTGACCCCCACACGTAAAAACAATCTTGTCATTTTGGATGTCTTTAAGCAGTTTGGGATTCCGATGGCGGTCAATGATGCTCAAAACTATTTTCAGGCAACGGAGATCCAAACCGTCGTTTCTTTGTTGCAGATCATTGATAACCCGTACCAAGATATCCCACTTGTGGCCGTTTTGCGTTCGCCAATCGTCGGCCTAACAGAAGATCAATTGGCTGAGATCCGTTTAGCGAATCGTTCCAGCGACTACTACGATGCAGTATTGGATTACCATGGGCAACAAGAAGCGTCACCCTTGTGGCAAACGGTGGATGGATTTTTAACAAAACTGGAACAATGGCGAGAGGAAGCACGACGATTACCAATCCCAACCTTGCTTTGGCAAATCTATGAAGATACTGCCTATTTGGATTATGTCGTGGGACTGCCTGCAGGTCAGCAGCGCTATGCCAATTTAGCGGCATTGGTCCACAGAGCGGAGAAATACGAAAAGAGCAGTTTCCGTGGGTTGTACCAATTCATTCGCTTCATCGAAAAGATGCAAGAAAAAAACAAGGACTTGGCAGAGCCATTAGCTACACCAGTAGAAGATGCAGTTCGTGTGATGACCGTCCATGCAAGTAAAGGTTTGGAATTTCCTGTAGTCTTCTTATTGGATACAACAAAATTCTTTAATTACCAAGATTTTCAAAAACGCTATATCTTTGAAGAACAGCTGGGGGCTGGGATCCAATATGTGGAACCCGCAGAAAACCTTAAATTTGAAACACTACCGTTTCAAGCCATCAAGCAAGTTCGTTTGAAAAAAGCCTTGTCAGAAGAGATGCGAAAATTATATGTAGCATTGACACGAGCAGAGCAGAAGCTTTTCTTAGTAGGCTCCTATAAAAATCAAGCGGATGCCTTCAAGACATGGCAATCTGGCTTGACACAATCCGAGATGGTTCTTGATCCAGCGTTGCGCTTAGTGGCACGGGGGAGCTTGATGGATTGGGTCGGACGGACCCTGATGCGCCATCCAGATATGGAAGCAGTATTCTCCGAAGCGTCAGAGCGCAAGCGAACGATCGATCATCCTGCTCATTTTCGTCTGTCATGGTGGAATCAAGAAACGATCACGCAAGAAGTCCAAGAGACGCTTGCGCCAGTCGAGGAGCCTAAACGATTGATTGCGCCAGATAGCAATATCGATGATCTTTTGAAACGCCTAGCCTATCGCTATCCTTATCAAAAAGCGACCCAAACGACTAGTTATCAATCTGTTTCAGAATTGAAAAGACTCTATAACGATCCTGATGATCAACAGACCACTTTGTTGGAATGGCGGTCGGTTTCCGAGAAGACGAATCCTCAGCAATATCGCTACGTACAAGATGAATTGGCGAAACCCAAATTTCTGCAAGAAACGAAGCCTCTCGCCAGCAGTATCGGAACCGCAACACATACGGTTTTGCAAATGATCCCCTTAGGAATGAAGCCAACACAAGATACTTTGGCGCTCCTGATTGCTGAACTCGTGAAAAAGCAATTTTTTTCTGAAGAAATCGCCAAAAAAATTGACCGATCGAGTATTTTGTGGTTTTATCAAACTGAACTAGGTGAACTGTTGAACCAATTCTCTGATGTGGTGAAGCGAGAGCAGCCGTTTTCGATGCTAAAAGAGGCCGATACGATCTTTGAAGGGTTTGACGAACCAGATGCGCCGCTTTTGATCCATGGTATTATTGACGGCTATATTGAATTGGCGGATGAAATCATTTTGTATGACTTTAAAACAGATGATGTGTTCGGCAGTCAGGCTCAGATTGTACAGAAAATGCGCGAACGATATTATGGTCAATTAAAACTCTATTGCCAAGCATTGGAGAAAGCATTGAACAAACCAGTGAAACAGACCTATTTAGTGCTGTTAAAACCTAAGATGATCGTGGCATTCTAGCTGATCGATCCTAGTTTCTTACATTTCGTAAGTCATATGCTATAATAGGTAAAAGAGGTGATGGAGAATGATAAAAGTAGAATCGGATTATGCCCTTTGTCCTAAATTTGAAAAAGCTTTTTCTATTTTAGGCAAAAAGTGGAACGGCTTGATCATTGATGTCCTTCTTGAAGACGGCAAACAAAGATTTGTTGAGTTAGCAAACAAGATTCCTCAAGTGAGTGATCGGGTGTTAGTCGAACGCTTGAAAGAATTAGAGCGGGAAGAAATTGTCTGCAAAGAAAACAATCTTTACTGCTTGACGCCAAGAGGTATTGCTCTTGAAAAGAGTATGATGAGTGTGAAGCGTTGGGCAGAAACCTGGGTACGTGAGGAAGAATGCAGTTGATTTCTCAACGGAAATTAGGTAAACTAAGCTTAAATGAATAGTAAAAAAAGCGTTGATAGAAACTAGTAATTTGGCTGGATCAGAAAAAGGGAGACTTGTCACAGACTGAAAGCAAGTCCTGTATTCGAAAAATGAATTTCACTTCTGGAGCTTGCTGAGAACAATCAGTCGGCAGTGTTGCTGTCGTTAGCCGAAGTGAGTGCGCGGAACTTTCCGCGAATGAGGATGGTAACACGAGACGTCGTTCCTTTTTTTAGGGATGACGTCTTTTTTTGTCTTTTTATCAAAAGATCGTCACTTTTTCCAGTCAAATCGTTTTTTTACACTATTCACTGTATAGAAGGAGGAAACACATGTCTTTACAAGAAAAATTAGAAGCATTGAAGGAAACGACATTGCTTAAAATCAAAGAAAGTCCAACCATGAATGACTTGAATCAGATTCGAGTGGAAGTGCTTGGAAAAAAAGGTCCCATTACTGAAGTTCTACGGGGGATGAAAGATCTTTCTGCGGAAGAACGGCCGAAGGTGGGGAGCTATGCCAACGAGATTCGTGATATCTTGACAGAAGCGATCGAAGAAGCAAAATCGTCTATCGAAGCAGCAAACTTGGAAAAAGCCCTTGCTGAAGAATCCATCGACGTGACTTTGCCTGGTAAAAAGATGGACCGAGGAACACGCCATGTGCTAACGCAAATCATGGAAGAAATCGAAGATATCTTTGTTGGTATGGGCTACCAAGTAGTTGAAGGCTACGAAGTGGAAAAAGATCATTACAACTTCGAACGGATGAATCTGCCAAAAGATCATCCAGCCAGAGACATGCAGGATACTTTTTATATTTCAGAGGAAGTGCTGATTCGGACCCATACGTCACCAGTGCAAGCGCGAACAATGGAGACTCATGATTTTTCTAAAGGGCCGCTGCGGATGATCTCACCAGGGAAAGTTTTCCGTCGTGACACAGATGATGCGACCCATAGCCACCAATTCCATCAAATTGAAGGATTGGTGATCGATAAAAATATTACGATGGGTGACTTAAAAGGAACCTTAGAAGTCATGATGCAAAAAATGTTTGGTGAAGATCGCCAAATTCGCTTGCGACCAAGCTATTTCCCTTTCACAGAACCATCGGTCGAAGTTGATGTCAGCTGCTTCAAGTGCGGTGGTGCGGGTTGTAACGTTTGTAAACAAACTGGCTGGATCGAGATCCTCGGTGCTGGAATGGTGCATCCTAACGTCTTAGAAATGTCAGGGATCGATCCAACCCAATATTCAGGATTTGCTTTTGGTTTAGGTCCTGATCGAGTGGCAATGCTGCGCTACGGCGTAAACGACATTCGCCAATTCTATCAAAATGATGTGCGTTTCATTCGCCAGTTCAAGGGGGAACAATAAATGTTAGTATCGTACAAATGGTTAAATGAATACCTTGATCTGTCTGAGATCACACCAAAAGAGCTGGCGGATAAAATGTCAGTGACGGGGATCGAAGTCGAAGGTATTGACGTGCCTGAAGAGGGTTTAAAAAAAATCGTTGTCGGAGAAGTGACCGACTGCCGACCACATCCAGATTCTGATCATCTATCGATTTGCCAAGTAAATATTGGTGAGGAAGAAGACACGCAAATCGTTTGTGGGGCACCAAATGTCAAAAGCGGCATCAAAGTCATCGTGGCATTACCAGGCTCTCGAATCGCAGGCAATGTAAAAATTAAAAAGAGCAAGATGCGGGGAGAAGTTTCGAACGGCATGATTTGTTCATTGCAAGAACTAGGGTATGCTGATAGTGTAATCCCCAAGGAATACGCAGAAGGAATCTATTATTTACCAGCAGAAGCAGAAGTAGGAGCACCGGTTTTTCCTTATCTCGATATGGATGATCACATTATCGAATTATCGATCACTCCGAACCGCGCGGATGCGTTGAGCATGCGGGGGGTTGCTTATGAAGTCGGTGCCATCTATCGGCAAACACCGAAGTTTCCTGAAATTGCGCTTAATGAAAGTGAAGTAGCTGCTGCCGATAAAATTCAGGTGAAGGTCACGGAAGCAACCGATGCACCCGCCTACCAAATTCGAATCATTGATGGTGTAACGATCGCCCCAAGTCCACAATGGCTGCAAAATCGCTTGATGAATGAAGGCATTCGTCCAATCAACAATGTCGTGGACGTGACAAATTATATCTTACTATTATTTGGCCAACCATTGCATGCTTTTGATTATCAAAAGCTAGACAGCAAGGAAATACTCGTACGTCGCGGCAAAGAAAATGAAAGCCTGGTTACCTTAGATGGAGAAACACGTCAGCTATCATCAGAAGACATCGTTATCACCAACGGAACGACACCCGTTGCGCTCGCAGGCGTCATGGGAGGGCTTGATTCTGAAATCACGGAAACAACGACCACAGTCGCTTTAGAAGCGGCGTTGTTCGATCCATTAGCGATTCGTTTAACCTCAAAGAAATTCAATTTAAGAAGTGAGTCCTCTGCTCGTTTTGAAAAAGGGATCAACCAAGCAACGGTTGCAAAAGCTTGTGATGCAGCAGCAGCACTGATTGCAGAACTTGCTGGCGGAACGGTCTTAAAAGGGGCGGTAGTAGGTTCCCAAGTAGCTGTAGAACCTGTGGAGGTTACAATCACTCTAGCTCGAATCAATAGCTATTTAGGCACAGAAATCACTGATGAAGAAGTGCAAGAAATCTTTGATGCATTAGGCTTTGGTCATCGTCAAGAAGCAGACAGCTATATTGTTTCTGTCCCACCTCGTCGTTGGGATATTACGATCGAAGCAGATATCATTGAAGAAGTGGCGCGTATTTACGGTTATGATCGTTTGCCATCGACTTTACCGCAAGGAGAAACGGTTGCCGGTCATCTAACCAAAGCGCAACGTCTGACTAGAGAAGTTCGGACGCTATTGGAAGGCAACGGGGTCAGTGAAGCTATCAGCTATGCTTTGACCACTGAAGAGAAGGCACAACAATTTACGGATAAATCGAGCCAAGTGACTCGATTGGATTGGCCAATGACCGAAGAGCGTGCCGTCTTGCGCTTGAATCTGATTTCAGGCTTGTTAGACGACGTTGCGTACAATTTGGCACGTAAAAACAATCGTGTTGCTTTGTATGAAATTGGTCGCGTCTTCTATCAAACAGGCGACAGTAAGCACGAGCTGCCAACAGAAGTCAATCACTTAGGGCTAGCTTTGACAGGAAATATCCATGAGAAAGACTGGCAAACCAAAGCTCAAAAAGTTGATTTCTTCCATTTGAAAGGCATTTTAGAAAATCTATTTGATTCGTTGGCATTAACCGACCGTATTCGTTATCAAAAAACGGCAGCTATCAAAGAGATGCATCCTGGCCGTACGGCAATGATCCTGCTAGATGACCAAGAAATCGGCTTCTTGGGACAAACCCACCCATCGATCGCCAAAGATTATGAAGTGAGTGAAACCTATGTTGCTGAATTGAACTTAGATCAACTGTTAGCAGCGAAAACAGAACAATTGGTCTATCAACCAGTTTCTAAGTTCCCATCAGTAACGCGGGATATGGCATTCTTGCTTGATGAAACGATCGATAACCAGTCCGTGATGGAGATCATTCGAGAAAGTGCAGGTCGCTTCTTAAGTGCGATTCGTTTATTCGATGTTTATCAAGGGAAAAACATCGAAGCAGGCAAAAAATCATTAGGGTACAGCCTTACCTTTAGCAATCCAGAAGCTACCCTGACGGATGAAGAGATCAATCAAGCAATAGCGAAAATTACTCGTAACTTAGAAGAAAAAGTTCAAGCAGAAATCCGCTAATCAAATAAGTAGAAAAACGTTCTCCACCATACAAAGAAGTTGGGTGGGGAACGTTTTCTACTATTATAATAGATGCTCAGATGACACAAGAATGTGAGGAGTTGAGTGAAAGCCGTAAAAGATTTCTCTATAGAAGGCAATCCAGCTTTTTTGGTACAACTTTTTTTAAACACTGGCAAGGCTGAAAAAATGCATTTTCTAATCCACATTTTATGAAGATATTTTTTAGGACAGCTCTCTTAGTTTTTGCCCAAGAAACAGCATCAAATCAAAATACACAAAGTGTCAGTCTGGGAAGGAAGGGTTCTCGTGAAATCTAACACAGAGTTGGCACATAGATTTTGCATGAAAGAATTCATTTCGATTTGTAAACAAAAAAACAAGCCGTAAAGGCTTGTTTTTTTAAGCAAAGTAATTGATGCCCATTGCATTTTTGACTTCAGCTAACGTTTGAGCGGCAACTTGTTCTGCTTTTTCACTACCAAGTTTTAATAAGTTCATCACTTCACCGGGATCTTTTGCAAAAGCTTCACGGCGTTCACGAATCGGTGCAAATTCGGCTTCTAGAACATCGATCAAATAGCGTTTGATTTTGACATCGCCTAATCCACCACGGGTGTAATGTTCTTTTAATTCAGCAATTTTTTCTTTTTCAGTGCCAAATACATCAAGATACGTAAAGACCATATTGCCTTCAACTTGTCCAGGATCGTTGACATGAATGTGATTTGGGTCCGTGTACATGCTCATCACTTTCTTTTGTAATACATCGGCTGGATCAGCTAAGTAAATACCATTGTTCAGTGATTTGCTCATTTTCCCGTTCCCATCGATCCCCGCTAAACGTCCCATGCCTTTTGGCGGTAAAACCGCTTTTGGTTCGACTAATACTTCACTATACGTAGAATTAAAACTATGCACGATTTCTTGGGTTTGTTCCAGCATTGGTTTTTGATCTTCTCCAACGGGGACTAAATTTGCTTTAAAAGCGGTGATATCCGCTGCTTGAGAGACAGGATAGATGAAGAAACCTGAAGGGACGCCTTCACCAAATTTTTTTTGTTCAATTTCGGCTTTAACGGTTGGATTGCGTCGTACTCGAGCAACACTGACTAGATTGAGATAATACATCGTCAATTCAGAGAGTTGAGGGATTTGCGATTGAATAAACATTGTTGTTTTTGCTGGATCCAGTCCAACGGCTAAATAATCCAAAGCAACTTCTAGAATATTCGCTGAGACCTTCTCAGGTGTTTTCGCATTATCTGTTAGTGCCTGCATGTCAGCGACCATGATATAAAGCTGATTTTCAGGGTCAGCTTGCATTTCGACCCGTTTTTTTAAAGACCCCACATAATGGCCAAGATGCAATTTGCCAGTTGGGCGGTCGCCAGTTAAAATCGTATTCACTTTTTTTCCACCTTTTCCTTTGTTATATGGTTTATCTTACCTTTTTTTAGCAAAAGAAACAACCGGTTCTCCTTGTGATCTGATGGGGTGAGAAAAATTTTCATGGACAAAAACCTCACATCAAAGTAAAATAGCACTTGTCTTTTCAGAAATAAGGGGGGAACATTGGAAAAGCACCTTTACAAATGAAAAAAGATTGAGCTATAATATGAATCAAATCTTTCCAATTACTCATTTAATTTTAAAAAAAGCTAGGAGTGTGAATCAATGGCAATGATCGAATTTAAGAACGTAGAGAAATATTACGGAAAGTTCCATGCATTAAAAAACATCAACCTTGAATTTGAAAAAGGTGAGGTCGTTGTTGTTATCGGACCTTCAGGATCTGGTAAAAGTACAATGCTCCGTACGATTAATGGTCTAGAAACCATTTCAGGTGGTCAATTATTGGTCAATGGCAAGAACTTGTTTGACAAAGATGTCAAAATGACAGAAATTAGAAAAAACATCGGCATGGTGTTTCAACATTTCAATTTGTATCCAAATAAAACCGTGTTAGAAAACATTACGTTGGCACCGATCAAAGTATTAAAACAAAATGAGCAAGAAGCCATCAATTTGGCGGAAAAGCTTCTTGATCGGGTAGGGATGTTAGATAAAAAAGATTCCTATCCTTCCATGTTATCTGGCGGACAACAGCAGCGGGTCGCTATTGCCAGAGGGCTTGCGATGAAACCAGAAATGCTGCTTTTTGATGAGCCAACATCAGCATTGGATCCAGAAATGATTGGTGATGTCTTGGATGTCATGAAAAAAATTGCCAGTGAAGGCATGTCCATGATCGTTGTTACCCATGAAATGAGCTTTGCCCGTGAAGTAGCAGATCGAATCGTCTTTATGGCGGAAGGACAAGTCCTAGAGGATCGGCGCGATGTCGATGGATTCTTTGATGCACCAAGAGACGAACGTGCAAAACAATTCTTGAGCAAAGTCAGCAATCATTAAGCAATAGGAGGAACCCTTATGAGAAAGAAAATATTTTCCTTTCTAGTCTTAGCCTTTGCCCTTGTGACTTTCTCAGGTTGTAAAGGACAAAGTGCCGCAGAGATCGATATTTTAGAAAACAGCAAAGAGACGAATCAGATCGTTTGGGGCGTAAAAAACGATACCCGTCTTTTTGGATTAATGGATATCGCGACCAGAGAAGTACGGGGATTCGATATTGATATCGCTCGTGCAATCACTGAGAAAATTTTAGGTCGTGATGGCAATGCCATCTTTGTTGAAGTAACCTCAAAAACTCGGATTCCTCTTTTGAAAAACGGCAACATCGATGCAATCATCGCCACGATGACTATCACGGAAGAACGTAAAAAACAGGTCGATTTTTCCGATGTCTACTTTGATGCAGGCCAATCGTTATTAGTTGCCAAAGACAGCCCTATTCAAGGGATCGAAGATTTGACCGCAGATACCACTGTATTGGTCGTGAAGGGCTCTACTTCCGCTGTGAACATTCGTGAAGCAGCACCAGAAGCGCAAATTTTGGAACTTGAGAATTATGCGGAAGCCTTTACCGCATTACAATCTGGTCAAGGAGATGCTATGACCACGGATAATGCGATCTTATTAGGGATGGCGAGTGAAAATCCCAATTACCATTTAGTTGGCGAAACTTTTACAGAAGAACCTTATGGGATTGCCATCAATAAAGGACAAAAGCCGTTTCTTGATGCAGTGAATCAAGCCTTGCGGGAAATGCGTGAAGATGGAACCTATGATGAGATTTACAACAAGTGGTTCCCTGAAGACGAATCAGGAAAAGTAGAGTAGGAGGAAACTGAATGGTTGAATTATTTCAAACGTATACCGGTCAGTTTATTGAAGGCTTTAAATACACAGTCATGGCGAGTTTGATCGCACTGTTTTTTAGTCTTTTGATCGGAACCTTAATGGCAATTTTTCAGTTGTCAGACAATCGCCTCATCAAAGGGATTGCCAAAGCGTATGTTGAGTTTTTTAGAAATATTCCCTTATTGATCATCGTGATGTTCTTTTATGTCGTTGTGCCAATGTATTGGGTTTCTTTTGACGGCTTTCAAGCAGGAACGATCGGCTTAACGATCTATACATCGGCATTTATCGCTGAGACGATCCGTTCAGGAATTCAAACGGTCCCTAAAGGCCAGATGGAAGCTTCCTTGTCTTCTGGTTTTACTTACAGCCAAGCGATGCGCTACATTATTTTGCCTCAAGCATTTAAGATCGTCGTACCGCCGTTAGGCAATCAATTTATCAATCTTGTCAAAAATTCATCAATTTTGGCGATGGTCGCAGGATTAGATATTATGTATCAAGGCGATTTGATCGCAAGTGAGACCTTCAATACATTTGATACGTATATCATTGTTGGTCTTTTCTATTTGATCATTACCCTACCATTGTCTTATTTGATGGTTTACTTGGAACGGCGTTGGGCTGTCCGCTCATAGAAAGGAGCTAACGAACTATGGACTTTTTTGAAGCTTTTTCAGCGATTAACATTCGCTTCTTGATCGATGGCTTGCGGGTAACAGTTGAAGTGTCGATCCTATCGATTTTATTTAGCTTTATTATCGGAGGGATCGCCGGTATTTTGCGCTTCAGCTCGATCCCAGTCTTTTCTAAAGTATTAGGTGTCGTGATCGATGTTATTCGTAACTTGCCTTTGCTCTTGATCATCTTTTTCACTTACTTTGCATTGCCGCAGATCGGTATCCGCTTTAATATTTTTTGGTCAGCGGTTGTGGCGTTGACGATTTTTGAATCAGCGATGCTTTCTGAAATCTTTCGTGCTGGTTTGAATTCTGTGCCAAAAGGGCAGATGGAAGCTGGTTTGTCTACAGGGCTAAGCTATGTCGAAGTATTGCGGAGCATCGTCGTGCCGCAGGCATTTAAAGCGATGCTGCCAGCGATCGTCAGTCAGTTGATCTCTTTGATCAAAGATACGTCATTAGCCGTGATTATTTCTTTACCAGAGCTGACTCATCATGCTCGAATCATTTATGGTCAAAACACAAACTATGTTTTGCCTATGTTTTTAGCAATGACTGTTTTATACTTTTTGGTTTGTTATGCCTTGTCATTGCTTTCTGGCTTTTTGGAAAAACGTCAGTACGATTACTAAAAAGAATAATCGTCAAAAAAATCCCCACGATCGGTCTTTTACCCATGCAAGTGCAACTTGTGGGGTGTAAGCCAATCGTGGGGGCTTTTTTCTTTTTGACCGTTTCGTGCTTTTTGGGAAAGCTTTTTTAGCAAACGAAAGGAATACTTGAAAAATAGTCAAAAAAAGTCCAAAATGAATAAGAGAGAAAAATGCACCAAACTCTTTCTTTCATGTAAAGGATGGAAACTATGACAAACAACAGACCAATTGGTTTTATCGATTCTGGTGTTGGTGGGTTGACGGTCGTCAAAGAAGCAATCAAGCAATTACCCAACGAATCGATTCTTTATCTGGGAGATACAGCCAGATGCCCGTATGGTCCGAGACCTGCTGAGCAAGTCATCGAGTATACGTGGCAAATGACCCGTTTTTTATTAGAAAAAAATATTAAAATGTTGGTGATCGCTTGTAATACAGCGACAGCGGTCGCCCTTGAAGAAATCAAAGAACAACTAACGATTCCAGTGATCGGCGTGATCCTGCCTGGCAGTCGAGCAGCAGTCAAAGCAAGCAAAAACCAACGAATCGGTGTCATCGGGACAAACGGAACGATCAAAAGTGACTCTTACAAGCGCGCGCTTCATGGCAAAGCGCCCCATGCGTCCGTCGTCAGTTTGGCTTGCCCGAAGTTTGTGCCGATCGTAGAAAGCAAACAATACCATAGCTCGGTCGCCAAGAAAATCGTGGCAGAAACGTTGCGTCCATTGAAAAACAAACGGCTAGATACAGTGATTTTGGGTTGTACCCATTATCCTTTATTGCGTCCTTTGATCCAAAATGAATTGGGGGCTCATATCCAGCTGATTGATTCAGGGGCAGAAACGGTGGGGGAAGTCAGTACCTTGTTGGACTATTTTTCCATTGCTGCAACGAGTCAGGACGATCCGCATCCGCAACATGCATTTTTTACTACTGGTTCACCGAAAATGTTTGATGAGATTGCCAATGATTGGCTTGATTTAGACACGATCTCATCGATTCACACTGATTTAGGAGGCTTTTAAATGCGACATGATGGCAGAAAAGAAACAATGTTAAGACCAGTTAAAATTCAAACCAACGTCTACAAACACCCCGAAGGATCGGTTGTGATCTCTTTTGGTGACACAACCGTGATCTGTTCGGCAACGATTGAAGAGCGGGTCCCTCCGTTTTTACGAGATACGGGAAAAGGCTGGGTCACAGCCGAATACAGTATGCTCCCACGAGCGACCAACACTCGTAATCGTCGAGAAAGTGCCAAAGGCAAGCTTTCTGGTCGGACGATGGAGATCCAACGGCTGATCGCTCGTTCCTTGCGCGCAGTAGTCGATTTAGAAAAATTAGGGGAGCGCAGTATCGTGGTCGATTGTGATGTCGTTCAAGCAGATGGCGGTACCCGAACAGCTAGTATTACCGGCGCATTTGTCGCGTTGCGTTTAGCTATCGATACCTTGTTGCGTGACAAAGCATTGACGGAAGATCCAATCAAGGAACATTTAGCAGCAATTAGTGTCGGGATCTTACCAGATGGCACCTGTGTGACCGATCTCGATTATCAAGAAGATTCTTCAGCTGCTGTTGACATGAATTTGGTGATGACGGAATCTGGTCGATTTGTCGAATTGCAAGGAACTGGGGAAGAAGCGACCTTTGATGGTCAGCAGTTGAATGAGATGCTGATCTACGGAAAAACAGCTATCGAAGAATTGATCGCCTATCAAAAAGAGGCACTGTTTTTACCAGATGAACCCCCTTATGAGATTCCCGAAAAAACGATCGTCATTGCTACAGGCAATCCAGGAAAAGCCAAGGAATTTAAAGCCGTATTTGGCGCAGCAGGTTACGATGTCCGTACCTTAAAAGACTATCCTTCCTTACCAGATGTTGAAGAAACCGGCACCACCTTTGAAGAAAATGCCCGCCTTAAAGCGGAAACCATCGCCAGAATTTTGGGAAGACCGGTGTTAGCTGATGACTCAGGACTGAAAGTCGATGCACTAGGGGGACGACCAGGGGTGTACTCTGCTCGATTTGCTGGTGAGCAAAAAAGTGACGCTGCCAATAATGCAAAATTGCTCTATGAATTGACGGATGTCGAAGATGACAAACGCAGTGCCCAATTTCACTGTACGTTAGTTTTCGCAGCACCAGGAAAAGAGAGTTTGGTGGTTGAAGCTCAATGGCCGGGGAGAATCGGCCGCATCCCTCGTGGAGAAAATGGGTTCGGCTACGATCCATTGTTTATTCCTGATGGTTCAGAGCAAAGCGCAGCCCAAATGAGTCAAGAAGAGAAGAACCGAGTGAGCCACCGTGGTCTAGCAATCAAAAAACTGCAGGAACAGTGGCGGGAGTGGTTAGAAGGAGAAAATGTATGAAATACTTAGTTGTCAGTGACAATCATTCAGATCGTGAGATTCTTGTTGATCTTAAAAATGAATTCGAAAATCAAGTCGATTTGTTCCTTCACTGTGGGGATTCAGAACTTCCTGAAACGGATCCTTTATGGGAAACATTCCAAGTCGTTTGTGGCAATTGCGATTACGGTGGTGGTTTTCCGAATGAACGTATCGTTAAAACGCCACTGGATACCATCTATATGACCCATGGCCATTTGGCGGATGTTCGTTTTGGCGTAACCAAATTAGGCTTAAAAGCGCAACAAGCAGATGCTTCGATCGCTTTGTTTGGTCATACGCATCAAATTGCTTGTGAGAAAGTCGGGAATCGACTTTTCTTGAATCCTGGCAGTATTTCTCAACCGCGAGGGCAAATCCAAATCAAAAGTTTTGCGATTATTGAAAGTACACCAGAACAATGGGCAATCCAATACTATGATCGTTCCTTTCATAAAGTCCCAGAGCTAGCTTTCGTTTTCACACGTTAAGTAAGCGGAATCAAAAAGTAAAAATTTCATTATAATTTTGCAGGTTTCTACTTTCTATTCTCATTTTCAAGTAAAATAGAAGAGTAGCTGTGAAATGGAGGCAATTAGATTGATAGGACAGACCGTAGAAAAAATATTACTCGAGAATCAAGAAAATTTCTTGGTGCCGGCAGAGAATGTGGCATCGGTATTTTATAACCACCCTTTGAGTCACGCATTGCTTGTTTTATCAAAAGTGGGCTATTCAAAGATCCCAGTACTAGATAGTGAGGACCATTTAGTCGGCTTAATCAGCCTCTCAAACATCGTAGAACGAATGATGGATCTCACTGGCTTCAGTATGGAAAATATTGAAGGGCTGACTGTGGCAGATGTCATGGAAGTCAATGTGAATTGCATCAAAGAAAACGATGAGTTGGAAAGTATGCTGCATCTGTTAGTGGATCAAGCATTCTTGCCGATCGTTGATGATGACAATGTCTTTGTTGGGATTATCACCCGCAAAGAGATTTTAAAATCCGTCAATCATTTGGCGCATGAAATCGAAAGACGCTATTTGCTGATTTCGAAAGAAGATGCCCCAAAGATGACAGATGAACTGCATGTGGTATAGAAAAAAGGTTATCCCAGTTTCGGGATAACCTTTTTTTAAATACCGACGATCGGCGCATTGGGGATCGTATAGCCTTTGGCAGTTAATGCATCAATCGATGCGGCCAAAAATTCCTCTTTGATTTTCCATTGCGTACCGTTGGTCACATACATGGTCGTGCGAATTGCAAAGTTGTTGTTTCCTAGATCCACCAGACCGAAGACCGTAGGGGCCGTTTGAATCTCTTCTTCGTGCTGCTGAGCAATCTGTTCATTGACTTCTTCAATGATGGCACGTATTTCATCTAAGCCTTCAGATGGTAAGATACGTACGTCTACCACGACTTGCATATTGGCTCTTGATGTATTACTGATGGTTGTGATGTTACGATTTGGGATATAATGAACGGTTCCATCAACGGATTTTAATTGAACAGTCCGAATACCGACGGCCGTCACCGTACCCTCAAGCGTCAGATTGGTCAAGCGGACGTAATCACCAACGTTGATTTGTTGTTCGGTAATAATAAAGAAGCCAGTAATCAAGTCATTCATAAAGCCTTGGGCACCGAGACCGAGGGCGACACCGACGACTCCGGCACCGGCTAGTAGCGAGCCTACAGGTACGCCGATGGTTGAAAGGAGTGCATAGACAAAAAAGAAGCCTAATGTGTAATGAACCGTATTGCGGATCAGGGTATGGATCGTGTTGATTCGACTCACATTGAAGGTGGCTTTTTTTTCATAGGACCGATAGATCCGGTCAATGATCATGTTGCTTATTTTTAATAAAATTCCAAATAAGATACACAAAAAAAGCAGCATCAGTGCTTTTTGGATCAGTAGGCCAATGATCGATTCCCAGTCGATCGATGCCCACCATTTTTGTAATGCATTGAGCTGAGCAGCTGCTGGTTCGGTAATGCTGGAACCACTTGAATCGGTCGTGCTAGCTGCAATTAGCAGTTGTCTCATAAAATCCCTCCAAGTCTTACTGCATCTATTTTAACGAAGATAAAATAGAAATGCAAAGGAGGTTTTCTGAAATATCTGTTTTTTTCAGAAAAAGCCTGCTTAGCCAACGGAGAGGCAAATAGCAGACTTTTCTATGACAATCATTGATTAAGATAAATGAACGCCTTTATCAACGAAAATCACTTCGCCGATAATCCCGCTTGATAATGGACTGATCAAGAAGGCACAAGTATTGCCCACTTCTTCAATCGTCACACCAATATGATCAGGTGTTCGATCCTCTGACAATTGGATCAGTTTTTGATAGTCTTTTACACCGGTTACTGCCAGCGTCTTGATGGCACCAGCTGAAATCGCATTGACGCGGATTTTTTGCGGTGAAAGTTCGGCAGCTAAATAGCGAACGCTTGATTCTAAAGCGGCTTTTGCAATCCCCATCATATTGTAGTTCGGTACTGCCCGTTCGGCACCTAAGTAGGAAAGGGTAACGATTCCAGCATTTTCAGCTAAGATTGGTTTGGCATATTTGGTGACGGCAATCAATGAATAACTGCTGATGTCTTGCGCCAAAGCATAACCGTCACGAGAAATATTTAAAATATCGCCAGATAGATCTTCTTTATTGGCATAAGCAACGGCATGGACAACACCGTGGATCTCACCTGCATATTCTTTGATCGTTTCAAAGGCGGAAGCAATGCTTTCGTCATTGGCGACGTCACATTCCACTACAAATTCATCAGATTCCAATAAGCGCTCTAAAGGCTTTTTCATGCGGTCGTTTTGATACGTGTAGATCACTTCGGCTCCTTGTGCTTTTAATGCTTGTGCACAGCCCCAAGCGATACTGCGTTTGTTAGCAACGCCCATGACGACAACTTTTTTACCGGTTAAAAAACTCATAATTCCACTCCTTAATAAATTCAACAATAATAAAATACGTATAATGACAAATAGTAAATCAAACTATCTTGATTTCTAATTATTAAGCATAATTGTTTGATTGTCAAACTATTTTTTTCTTAATAAATATTTAGTTGCGAATTTCGCTGAACTATGATACTTTGATAATCAAACTATAATAAATTCTTAAGCAAGGAAGGGAAACCATGAAAAAACTATTGACTGAAACAGAAGTCATGGATTTGATTCCAAATCGCTACCCAATTATATATATTGATTACGTCGATGAAATCGAGTCTGGCAAAAAGATTATTGCAACGAAAAATGTCACCATCAACGAAGACTTTTTCCAAGGACATTTCCCAGGAAATCCAGTAATGCCAGGTGCCTTGATTTTAGAAACATTGGCACAAGCAGGATCGATCCTGATCTTGAAATCCGAGGAATTCCAAGGTAGAACGGCGTATATTGGCGGTATCAACAAAGCCAAATTCCGTCAAAAAGTTGTTCCGGGAGATACCATGAAACTTGTTTTCGAGATCACTAAAATCAAAGGCTCTGTAGGAACTGCTGATGCGGTCGCTACAGTGGACGGCAAAAAAGCTGCGGAATGCGAATTCACCTTTATCGTTGGCGACCAAAAATAAAAGAAAACCGCTGAAATTCCCGATTAACGGAGACTTCAGCGGTTTTTTATTTATTCTTTGGCTTCTTGCAAGACCTTGATCGTTTCGATCTTCACTGGCTCAACCGGTTGAGAATTCTCACCATTGCCAGAGTCTTGGGTTTCTGCTTGCGCAATTTTATCTACGACATCCATGCCTTCGATCACTTGACCAAATACGGTATAGCTACCGTCCAATCGTGGTGTTCCACCATTTTTGTAGGCTTCGATGATTTTTTCAGGATAGTGTTGGATCGCTAGACCGTCAGATACATCCTGATCATTTTGAACGATGTAGAATTGACTGCCTTGGCTGTTTGGCGCACTTGATTTTGCCATTGCTAATGCGCCTCGCAAGTGATAAAGCTGGTTGGAGTATTCTTCGCCGAATCCTTCGCCCCAAATGCTTTCTCCGCCAGTGCCATCACCATTAGGGTCGCCCCCTTGGATCATAAACTCTTCTACGACACGATGGAAAGTCAAGCCGTCATAATACCCATCTTTGGCATGGGTCAAAAAGTTTTCGACTGCTTTGGGCGCGATCTCTGGGAAAAGTTTGATTTTGATCGAGCCTTCTTCCGTTACCATTTCAACTAAAGCTTCATTCTCTTGCACATCCGTTGATAATTGCGGCAATTCCAGGGCATTCAAGTCAACAGATTCTGAGGTTGACATGCTTTCTGCCGAATTGCTTGATGAGGGATCGGTGGTACTTGAACCTGTACAAGCAGCTAATAATAAAAGGCTAGCAGCTGCTGTCAGTGTGAATAGGATTTTTTTCATTCTTTCATTCCTTCCAGTTTTCTTAATGATAATCATAACAAAAAAGAGACATAGAAGAAAGCGCAGATTTTGTGGAATGAGAAAGAAACAGACGGAAAGGTGTAGACCACTTTTTAGATGTTTGCTATAATGAAAGAGGATTCATTATAATAAACGGATAGAATTTACAGGAGGTTTTTTTGATGGGAAAATTAGGGATATCGATTTATCCAGAGCGCTCAACGTTTGAAAAGGACAAAGCGTATCTAGACTTGGCACACAAATACGGCTTTAAACGGGTATTTACCAGTTTGCTGCAAATCAACGATGACAAAGAAAAAGTCTTGGCAGACTTTAAACAAGTCGTGGATTATGCCAATCAGTTAGGAATGGAAGTCATGGTAGATATCAATCCTAGTTTATTCGAACAGCTAGGTATTTCTTATGATGATTTATCCTTCTTTGATGAGATGGGGGCTTACGGTGTTCGGTTAGATATTGGTTTCACTGGTTCAGAAGAAGCCAAAATGACCCGTAATCCTTACGGGATCAAAATCGAAATCAATATGAGCAGCGGCACGAGCTACGTGGATAACATCATGAGTTATTCACCTAATACTGAAAATTTACTCGGTTCGCATAACTTCTATCCTCATCGCTATTCAGGGTTAGGCTATGACCATTTTGTTTTTTGCTCGGAAAAATTCCGCAAATACAATTTAAATACGATGGCTTTCGTGAATTCTCACGAAGCTGATTTCGGTCCATGGCCAACACAAGATGGTTTATGCTCTTTGGAAGACCATCGTGATCTGCCACTAGCTACACAAGTCAAACATTTAATGTTGACTGGTTTGATCGATGATATCTCTATTGGCAATGCCTATGCTTCAGAAGCAGAATTGGCAGCAATGGCTGAAGCGTTTCATGCTGATTATCCGACATTAAGAGTCGATGTCGTTGACGGAATCACTGAAGATGAACGAATTTGTCTCTTCGATAATCTGCACAGCTATCGAGGAGATCGCTCAGAGTACATCTTGCGTTCAACGATGACGCGGATCTATTATAAAGACAAGGAATTTCCACCTCATGATACCCGTGATATGGTAAGAGGGGATGTCTTGATCGATAATGCTGGCTATGGACAATACAAAGGTGAGACGCAAATCGCCTTGAAAGCAATGAAAAATGACGGTCGTGTCAATGTCGTTGGTAAGATCGCTGATGAGGAACTATTCTTATTAGAATTTTTGAAACCTTGGTCAAGTTTTAAATTGGTCGAAAATAACTAATTATCACGAAAAATCAACCATTGCCAACAAAGCGTGTTGGCAATGGTTTTCTTTTTGGGCGCTTGCAATTGACAAACACGAGCAAAAAACGGTAATTTATGTAGTGGGTTCTTTCCATGAAGAACGATGAAACCATAATAATATTATGTAAACTATATAACAAGAGGACGTGACAAGTGTGAAATTGCGCTGGAAGATTGCCATCGGAGTGGCTGTATTAGCAATTGCAGGATTAGGGTATGCAGGAAACTATTTTTACGATTATGCGGTGGTTCCTTCAGAAAAAGATTTTTTGGAAGGAGATACCCCTGGTACGGATGAAAATCAGACAGGAAATGAATCGCAAAATTGGTTTACAGATCCCGCCAATCGTGAGATGTGGCAGCTGACATCTGAAGATGATTTAAAATTATCCGCCATTTATCTACCGGCGGAGGAGAAGAATCGAGGAAAAACGGCGATCATCGCGCATGGCTACATGGGGAATGCAGAAACGATGGCGGACTATGCTAAGATGTATCATGATTTAGGCTATAATGTATTGGTTCCAGACGCTCGAGGGCATGGTCAAAGCGAAGGAGATTATATTGGTTTTGGGTGGCACGAACGTAAGGATTATCTGCAATGGATCGATGAAGTACTCGCAAAAAATGGTCCTGAAGAAACGATCACTTTGTATGGCATCAGTATGGGGGCTGCCACGGTAATGATGACCAGTGGGGAAGACTTGCCGAAAAATGTCACTTCTATCATTGAAGATTGTGGGTATACCAACGTCAATGAAGAATTGGGGTATCAACTCGATCAATTGTTTGGTCTACCTGCCTTTCCATTGATGAATGTCACTAGCCTTGTCACAAAAATCCGAGCGGGGTATTTCTTTGGTGAAGCAGATGCAGTCAAACAACTGCAAAAGAATACGCGTCCAATCTTTTTTATCCATGGCGATGCGGATACGTTTGTTCCTTATTCGATGCTGGAAATTTTGTATAACGCGACCGATGCACCAAAAGAAAAGTGGGTTGTTTCAGGTGCCGAGCATGCGAAAAGCTACAAAACAGATCCAGCGCTTTACAAAGAAAAAATTGCAGCTTTTTTGGACAAATACGATCACCCAGCAAGTGAATAAAAAAGTGCCGGTTCAAAAAAAGAACCGGCACTTTTTGCTTGACCCTTGGCTTATAAACGAGCAAATTCTTCTAGCAAACGAATCATTTGGCAAGTAAAGCCATATTCATTATCATACCAAGCGACGGTTTTCACCAGTTGGAAATCGCCAGCCGTGGTTACTTCTGTTTGTGTCGGATCAAAGATAGAACCTTGGGTGGTACCAATCACATCTCCAGAGACGATCTCACGGTCATCGTAACCGAATGACGGATTATCGACGGTGTGTTTTCTGATCGCTTCATTGACTTCATCGGCGGTTACTTTGGTTTTCAAAATTGAGACTAATTCTGTTAAAGAACCATCGACGACAGGAACCCGTTGGGCGTGTCCTTGTAATTTGCCATTTAATTCTGGGATAACTAGACCGATCGCTTTAGCAGCACCCGTCGAGTGAGGGATCGTGTTATCTGCAGCGGACCGAGCGGCTCTTAAGTTTCCGCCTTTTACCGGACCATCCAATAGCATTTGTGTAGAAGTATAGGCATGTACCGTCGTCATCGTACCAACTTCGATCCCGAATTCCTCATTTAAGAAGTAGGCCATCGGAGCTAAGCAGTTGGTCGTACAAGAACCTGCGGATATGATAGTATCCTCTGGTGTTAACGTGTCGGAGTTGACATTGTAAACGATCGTTTTCATATTACCAGCTGGTGCGGAGATAACGACTCGTTTGACACCCGCATCAAGATGGGCTTGTGCTTTTTCTGCAGAAGTGTAAAAACCCGTGCATTCTAAAACGATATCGACGCCATTTTCTTTTGCCCAAGGGATTTTGCTTGCGTCTGGTTCAGCGTACACACGGGTCTCTTTGCCGTCGACAACGATAGCATTATCCGTTGCAGTAACAGTTCCAGGGTACGTGCCGTGGGTCGAGTCAAATTGCAATAAGTGTGCTAACATGACTGGACTCGTTAAATCATTGATTGCCACAACTTCAATATCGGCAGAAACTTCTTTGATCCTACGAAAAGCCAAACGTCCAATTCGTCCAAAACCATTGATTCCAACTTTTACTGTCATTTCTTGTTTCCTCCTTTGATTGTGTCTGGTACACTTAAAAGTTTGCTACGATTTCAAGTGACTGTCAAAGAATAACCCTTAAGAATTCGCGATTTCTTACGGAAACCCATGAGAAAAGATAGACAAAAGACGTTTCGGTCGTTACAATAAAATAGACTTTCTTATTAGAGAAATAGTAACCACTTAAGGTGAGATAACTGATAATCAAAAAGTATAGAAGGTAGTAAAAAAAGAATGGAGGACAAATAATGTCCATGTTTTTAGATCAAGTGACAATCGATGTCAAAGCAGGAAAAGGCGGCGACGGAATGGTTGCTTTTCGCCGAGAGAAATATGTCCCAGACGGCGGACCCGCAGGTGGTGACGGTGGACGTGGTGGTGATGTCATTTTAGTCGTAGACGAGGGTCTGCGTACATTAATGGATTTCCGTTTTAATCGTCATTTTAAAGCGCAACCCGGGGAAAACGGCATGAGTAAAGGAATGCACGGTCGTGGCTCAGATGATACCTACATCAAAGTACCACAGGGAACGACCGTTCGTGACGCTGAAACAGGTGCCTTATTAGGTGATTTGATTGAGCAAGGCCAAACATTAGTGATTGCTAAAGGTGGCCGTGGCGGCCGTGGCAACATTCGGTTTGCCTCTCCGAAAAACCCAGCCCCAGAATTAGCTGAGAATGGAGAACCTGGTCAAGAAAGAAAAATCGAGCTCGAATTAAAAGTTTTAGCAGATGTTGGTCTAGTTGGTTTCCCTTCAGTTGGGAAGTCTACATTACTCTCTGTGATTTCCTCTGCTCGACCAAAAATTGGTGCGTATCATTTTACCACGCTGGTACCAAATTTAGGTATGGTAACAACTACTGATGGCCGTAGTTTTGCGGTCGCTGATCTACCTGGTCTGATCGAAGGAGCCTCACAAGGGGTTGGTTTAGGGACTCAGTTTTTACGCCATATCGAACGGACCCGCGTCATTTTACATGTAATCGATATGAGTGGCATGGAAGGACGCGATCCATACGAGGACTATTTGTCCATCAACAATGAATTGTCGACCCATAACTTGCGCTTACTAGAGCGACCACAAATCATCGTTGCCAATAAGATGGATATGCCGGATGCTGAAGAAAACCTAGCCCTTTTCAAAGAGCAGCTGGCAAAAGAAAAAACGGATGAGTTCGCGGATGAACCAATGATTTTCCCAATCTCTGGAGTCACTCGTAAGGGAATCGATGCCTTGTTGAATGCGACAGCGGATCTATTGGAAGTCACCCCTGAGTTTCTTTTATACGATGAAGAAATGGAAGAAGATGTTGTTCATTATGGCTTCCAATCGGATGAACCAGAGTTCTCAATTGATCGCGATCCTGATGCAACTTGGATCTTGAGCGGTGAAAAAATCGAAAAACTATTCCAGATGACGAATTTTGATCATGATGAGACCGTGATGCGTTTTGCTCGTCAGCTGCGTGGTTTAGGTGTCGATGAAGCATTACGGGCGCGCGGTGCCAAAGACGGCGATATCGTTCGGATCGGCAACTTCGAGTTCGAGTTTGTCGAATAATCGTTTAAAAGAACATCATTTGCCTAAAAAATACCTTTTTAGCTGCAGTGGATTTGACTACCGATCATTGATTTTCACTAAGAAATCAATGATCGGTAGTCTTTTTGGTTTCTTTTTTCATTTAAATGATTTACTGTTAAAATAAAGAAGATAACAAATAAACCAAAGGGAGCGATTTTTATGTCAAAACGTGTCATTGTAATGAATTTTGATGCCAGTGCCAAAGCGTACCAAGCCTTTTCGGAAGTGAAACGGATGCATATGGAACGGAAGATCAAAGGGGAACAAATGGCAGTTCTTACCCACACCAATGAAGGCGTGCATCAATTTAAAGTCGAGGACTTTCTCGATTTTACTGGGAACAATAAGACATCAACGGGTGGATTGATCGGGATGCTCGTTGGCGTGCTAGGCGGACCTTTAGGAATCATGCTGGGCTGGTTTGGTGGCAGTATGATCGGTGCTACTCGTGATGCAAAAGAGATCCAAAATGCGCAAATGCTTTTTGAACATGTCGGAAACCAAATTGGTGTTGGTGATACGGGGTTATTATTGATCGCAGATGAAGAAGACAATCGTCCTTTGAATCAATTGATCATGAATGAATTAGGCGGTGACATCACGCGCTTTGACTACGATGAAGTGGAAGCAGAGATTGAAACGGCTAAGAAAGTCGAAGAATCCACCAAAGCACGCGTTCAAGAAGACTGGAAAAACTCTCATAACGACGCAGAAGATCGCCAATCTGAGAAATAAAATCCACAAGCTTCAATTGCAACTTGATTTCTTTTCCGCTAAAATTGGAAAGAGATGAAAGGAAAGAAGCTTATGGAATTAGAATTTTTAGGAACAGGCGCAGGTGTGCCTGCGAAACATCGAAACGTGACCAGCATTGCGTTACGACTTTTAGATGAACGGAATGCCGTTTGGCTTTTTGATTGTGGCGAAGGGACGCAAATGCAGATTTTGCATTCTACGATTCGTCCACGAAAGATTGAAAAAATCTTTATCACTCATCTTCATGGTGACCATATCTATGGGTTGCCAGGATTGATCAGCAGCCGCTCCTTTCAAGGAGGCGACACGCCTCTAGAGATTTATGGACCCAAGGGGATCAAAGCATACGTTCAAACCGTTTTGCGGATTTCTCAGACCAAAGTCAGCTACCCCTTACATTTTTTCGAGATTGAAGAAGAAGGGATTCTTTTTAAAGATCAGCAATTTGAAGTATCGTGTCTGCGCCTTGATCATGGCATTGACAGTTTTGGTTATCGGATTGTTGAAGCAAGCCATCAAGGGGAATTGCAAGTGCAGGCTTTACTGGAACTTGGGTTGAAACCTGGGCCGCTCTTCGGTCGTTTGAAAAAAGGTGAAGTAGTTACCCTTGACGATGGACGTCAAATCAATGGGGCTGATTTCTTGGGCCAAGCGAAAAAAGGTCGGATCGTGGCGATATTAGGTGATACGCGTAAATGTCAAAACGCCGTACTGCTAGCAGAAGATGCGGATGTATTGGTGCATGAAAGTACCTTTAACAAAGAAGAAGCCAAGTTGGCTCGCGCTTATTTTCACTCGACGACGCGGCAAGCTGCCGAAGTGGCACAAGAAGCTCAAGCTAAGCGTTTGCTGTTGACCCATATCAGTGCGCGTTACGTTGGCAAAGATATTACAAATTTAGTAAATGAAGCAAAAGAAGTATTTCCGAATACGTTGATCGTCAAAGATTTTGATATTGTCGAGATCCCTTTTGCCGGAGAGGAAGAAACAGATGAATTTAGAGAATAAAGTTGTCGTTGTAACAGGTGGCTCTGCTGGACTTGGAGAACAAATCTGTTATGAAGCCGCAAAACGTGGTGCGATCGTCGTGACTTGTGCCCGAAGAACGAATCTGATTGGAAAAGTCAAAGAACAATGTATGGAATTAAGCGGCAAAGAAGCGTATGCGTTTCAATTGGATGTAGCAAATCCTGAAAGTGTGGAGCGCTTACTAGAAAAAATCAATGAAAAAGTTGGTAAGATCGATGTCTTCGTCAATAATGCTGGCTACGGGATCTTTCAAGAATTTACAGAGATGGACCCGGCGGTCATCCGAAATATGTTCGAAGTCAATGTTCTTGGCATGATGGTTTTGACCCAGCAAGTAGCGATCCAAATGGCTGAACAAAAGCATGGTCACATCATAAATGTTGCTTCGATCGCAGGTAAGATCGCTACGCCAAAAACGGCCGTCTACTCTGCAACAAAATTTGCTGTGCTCGGTTTTTCTAACGCATTACGTTTAGAACTAAAACCATTAGGGATCAACGTAACAACGGTCAATCCTGGACCGATCGAAACGGCATTCTTTGACCAAGCAGACCCAAGCGGTAGTTACTTATCGTCGGTGGGCAGCCTAGTGCTCGAACCGAACAAATTAGCGCAAACGATCGTCAAAGCGATGATCCATCCAAAACGAGAAATCAATCGCCCACATATTTTAGGCGCTGCTGCGAAACTATATACCCTGTTTCCTTCAATCGGCGATTATATGGCGGGAACGATGTTCAACAAAAAATAGGAGTTGAAGCCCATGAAAAATCAATGGCGTGTTATCGTTGGTATTTTACTGATTTTAGTGATCGTTTTATTTGCCGTTGCAAACAATATGACTGTCCCGATCAACTTTGGCTTCACAACGATTCAATCGCCACTGATCTTAGTCATTATTGGTTCTGCTTTGTTAGGCGCATTGATTTTGCTGTTGGTTTCCACAAGCGCAATGTTCCGCCAAAAAAAAGAACTAAAGCAATTGAGAAAAGAGCTTTCAGATTATCGTTCGAATAACGAGAAGGTTCTCCAAGAACAACGAGAAGCTTTGGAACGGGAATACACGAACAAGCAGGCGGAGTTAGCGGCAAGACAGCAGCAGCTCGATGATCAAGAAGCCCAGCTTTCCTCACGTGCTGCGGGCGCATCCACGCCACCAACGATCGATGAGGAAATGAAGTCTTTTGAATCGCAAGCCTAAAACAACGACGTTTCACAAAAAAAGAGTTTGCTAGTGCAAGATTTGCTGCAAGCTCTTTTTTTTTGTGTTGTAAAACGAGTGCTGTTTCTCTCGTTGTTTTTCTTTTTTGCATAAACTTTGCTATAATATCCTAGTTAGGAG
Source organism: Enterococcus sp. R12 (assembly GCF_058135755.1). Classification (NCBI taxonomy): domain Bacteria; kingdom Bacillati; phylum Bacillota; class Bacilli; order Lactobacillales; family Enterococcaceae; genus Enterococcus; species Enterococcus sp. R12. The sequence goes on along the minus strand of NZ_CM176874.1, from coordinate 1,892,260 downwards.
TGATTTGGTGAAACGTGCAAATTTTCATTGGGTGCGTCCGCAAGAAAGCGAAACGACCCCAGTATTTAAAGAGCTGATCCAAGAAAGAAAGATCCCTGAGCGGATCGGCGCGTTGCTATGGCAGCGAAATATTCGAACAGCAGAGGCGCTCGATGCTTTTTTATCAACGGACCTGCAATATCTTCATGATCCGTTTTTATTTCATGATATGGCTAAAGCCGTGGAACGAATCCATGAAGCGATTTTAAATGGCGAACGAATCTTGATTTATGGTGATTACGATGCGGATGGGATTACGAGCACTACCGTGTTAAAGGAAACGTTGGAATTGCTAGGGGCGGAAGCTGAGTATTATTTGCCTAATCGTTTTACAGATGGATATGGGCCCAATCTAACTGTCTATCAAGATAAAATTGCAGCAGGGACGCAATTGATCATCACCGTCGACAATGGGGTGTCTGGTCATGAGGCGATTGCTTATGCTCAAGGACAAGGAGTTGACGTGATCGTCACAGATCACCATGAACTACCTGCAGAACTACCGGAGGCGTTTGCTATTGTCCATCCCCGTCACCCTCAAGGAAACTATCCTTTTGGTGATTTGGCTGGAGTCGGCGTCGCATTTAAAGTGGCTTGCGCTTTGTTAGAAGAAGTGCCAGTGGAATTGCTTGATCTTGTTGCGATTGGGACGATCGCTGATATGGTTTCTTTAACCGATGAGAATCGGCTATTAGTCAGCAACGGGTTGAAAATGATTCAGCAATCGGATCGCATCGGACTGAATGAGTTGCTGTCAGTCAGCGGTTTGAAAAAACAAACAGTCAACGAAACAGACATTGGCTTCGCCGTTGGACCACGGTTAAATGCGATCGGTCGTTTGGAGGACCCCAATCCGGCTGTTCGCTTATTGACTACCTTCGATGAAGAAGAGGCAGTCAGCTTAGCCCAAACCTTAGATACGATCAATCAGCAGCGAAAAACCTTTGTTGAAGAAATCATGAAAGAAGCACAAGAAAAAATCGATCCTGCGAATCATGTTCATTTGGTGGTGGGAGATCATTGGCACGAAGGCGTTTTAGGGATCGTGGCAGGACGAATCATGCAAAGTACAGGACAACCAGTAATCGTTTTGACAAAAAAAGAAAATGGCTTAGCCAAAGGGTCGGGAAGAAGCATTGCTGCGTTGAATCTGTTTGAAATGCTGTCGACGATGAAAGACATGTTTACTAGCTTTGGCGGCCATCATGCAGCAGTTGGATTAAGTATCCCCATCGATCATTTAGATATGCTGCAAGCCCAAATGAATCGTTATGTTGAAGAAAATGCCATTGACCTCAGTCAGGGCATCCCATTAGCGATCGATGAGGAGCTACCGTTAACAGAAGTTTCGATCAGTTTTATTGAATCATTAAAAGTCTTAGCGCCTTTTGGAACGGACAACCCCTTACCGAAATTTTTATTTTCTAATCTGATGACTCAAAATGCTCGCCAGATTGGTTCAGAAAATCAGCATTTGAAGTTAGTGATGAGCGATGAGTCTAACACGCAGCTGGATGTCATTGGGTTTGGTTTTGGAAAAGATTTAGTAGCGTTTGAAAACGACCGCTTATCGATCGTTGGTCAGCTTTCCATCAATGAATGGAATGGCAACAAAAAACCGCAGCTCATGTTGGATGATTTTGCAGTGGAAGGGATTCAGCTATTTGATTATCGTTCGAAAAGAAGCCGTCAAGGTGTCTCTCTGGGCAGTCAAACACTAGGCGTTCTTTTCAAGCAGAAACTTCCTCGGGAATTGCAAGGCTTTTGTGGGCAAACCACCATATTTGACTCAGTTACAGCCTTGGAAGATACTTTTCGTGCTGGTCAGTTCCAAGAGATTGCATTTTTAGATTGTCCTGCTGACCCTGCATTGATCAAAGAGATCGTTCAAGCGCTCCAGGCGTCAAGAGTTGCTTTTGTTTTCTACTCGACAGAAGATGCTTATTTAGATGGGGTAGGGACAAGAGAGCAATACAGTCGTCTCTTTCAACTGATCAAACAGCAGCCTCGTTTGGACATTCGTTACAAACTAAAGATGGTCGCTGACTATCTAAAAATTCCACAAAAATTACTTATTTTCATGATTCAGGTGTTTTCTGAGCTGGAATTTGTTACAATACAAGATGGTGTTTTGAATAAAACTGCTGATCCTGTTTCCCGTCCATTGACGGAGAGTCATTTGTATCAGCAACGACAAAAACTGATCAAAACAGAAGAATTTTTATTAATGAGTGATTTATCAACCCTTCGTCAGTGGTTGACAGTCTAGGAGGAAAGAAAATGGATTTAAAAGAGTATATTGCTAGTATTCCTGATTATCCCCAAGAGGGAATTATTTTTCGGGACATCTCGCCATTGATGGCAGATGGAGAAGCGTATCGGTATGCGACACAACAAATCGTTGAGTATGCACAAGAAAAAGGCATCGATATGGTGGTAGGACCTGAAGCCCGCGGCTTTATCGTTGGTTGTCCAGTTGCCTATCAATTAGGTGTCGGCTTTGCCCCAGTACGTAAAAAAGGCAAATTGCCACGGGAAACGATTGAAGCAGAATATGAAAAAGAGTACGGTGTGGATGTCTTGACGCTGCACGCCGATGCCATCAAACCAGGTCAACGTGTCTTGATCTGTGATGATCTACTAGCAACTGGCGGAACGATCAAAGCAACGATCGAACTCGTAGAAAAACTAGGTGGCATCGTTGTTGGCTGTGCCTTCTTGATCGAACTGATGGATCTACATGGAAGAGACAAGATCCAAGGTGTCGAAATTAAGACGTTAATGGAATACTAAAAAAGCAGAAACAAAAAAGGACTCGCTGGAGTCCTTTTTTGTTTCTGCTGCCTTATGGGCGTATGTAGGGGAAGGATCATGGTTCATAACGATAAAAATCATGATCGTGATAATAATGGCGGTTACGTTTGCGCTCTGCTTGGCGGAATTTCTTTTCATCCCAAAGCATGAACCAAAGCATCATTAGAGGGCAAAAAATCAGAACAGCACTTAAAACGCCAAAATAGCCAATAACAATTCCCATCAATAATACCCACAACATAAAACCAAATCGACGAACTGCTTTCATCTCATTCACTCCTTAAATAATACGAACTTATGTTTGTATACTTATTATACGAATGTTTGTTCGCTTTGTAAAGAGGAAAGAAAAAAAATCTTCGTAGAAACGAAGATTTCCTAGTCAGCTCGTTGAGCATCAAAGCAGATGGCGATACAATCCAACAACCAATCCTAAAATCGTTACGTCAGGCAAAATGATTGGTTCTAAATAATCATTTTCCGGTTGTAAACGAATGTAATTCTTTTCTTTATAGAATCGTTTGCACGTAGCTTCGTCTTCATCTGTCATAGCAATCACGATATCGCCATTTTGAGCACTTTGTTGTTTACGAACGATTACTTGATCACCGTCGAGAATGCCAGCATTGATCATACTTTCTCCTCGGATCGTCAACATGAATAAACTTCCTGTGCTATTCGCTAAATCTGGCGGAATCGGAAAGAAATCGGATGCATCTTCCACGGCTAAAATCGGTTCTCCAGCAGTTACGACACCAAGCATCGGAATGGATGCTGGTTGAACATCGATTTTTTCAAGACCGGAAGCAGTTAATTCAATGGCTCTGGGTTTTGTAGGATCTCGTAAGATCAGCCCTTTTTTTTCAAGTCGGGACAAATGGCCATGAACAGTTGAGGTAGAAGATAACTGAACGGCTTCGCCAATTTCGCGAACAGTCGGCGGATAGCCTTTTTCAGTGACACGTGTATGAATGAACTTAAGAATTTCGATTTGTCGATTTTCTGTTCGTTTTGCCAAAACTGACACCTTCTTTCATTTGATAACCTTAGTGTACCATAGCTATATCGATTATTCAAACAAATGTTCGCTTTTTGTGCTATTGTTTTTGCTCGCTAGTTTGTAGTAAAATCAAGAGGGAAAAGGAGGAACAACTATGCTATCTCAAGAAAAATTAGCTCGAATCAATGAACTTGCCAACAAGAAAAAAACAGAAGGATTGACTGAGGCTGAGACCCACGAACAAAAAGTTCTGCGTGAAGAGTATTTAACCGCCTTTCGTGGAGGGATGCGACACCATATCGAAGGAATGAAAATCGTTGACCCTGAAGGTGCTGATGTAACACCAGAGAAGTTAAAAGAGATTCAAAAGAAAAAAGGTCTCCACGGCAGATAATTGTGAATTCCTTTTCATTGCTATTGAAATAAGCTTCTGAATCACGTATAATGAAAGATGTAATAAAGGTAAAAAAAACCTAAATTAGGAGGAACTACCATTGTTTGATAAAATCGATCAATTAGGAGTGAACACCCTTCGTACATTAAGTATCGAAGCCGTACAAAAAGCCAATTCAGGACATCCAGGATTACCGATGGGGGCAGCACCCATGGCCTATGCCTTGTGGACGAAACACTTGAAAGTCAATCCAACGACTTCTCGCAACTGGGTGGATCGTGACCGCTTTGTTTTGTCTGCTGGACACGGTTCGGCGTTATTGTACAGCTTGTTGCACGTGTCTGGTTACGATGTGACCATTGAGGATCTAAAAAACTTCCGTCAATGGGATAGCCGCACGCCAGGACATCCAGAAGTCGATCACACAGACGGCGTGGAAGCAACCACTGGACCTTTAGGACAAGGGATCGCCATGGCAGTCGGTATGGCGATGGCCGAAGCCCACTTGGCTGCAACCTACAATCGCGACAAGTATCAAGTCATTGATCACTATACCTACGCTTTATGTGGCGATGGGGACTTGATGGAAGGTGTTTCGCAAGAAGCTGCATCCATGGCTGGTCACATGAAATTAGACAAACTGATCGTCTTGTACGATTCAAATGACATCTCCCTAGATGGCCCAACTTCAAAAGCCTTTACAGAAAATGTCGGTGCGCGTTTTGAAGCGTATGGCTGGCAACACATTCTCGTTGAAGACGGCAATGATTTAGAAGCGATCTCGAAAGCGATCGACGAAGCAAAAGCTGAAAGCGACAAACCAACCTTGATCGAAATCAAGACTGTGATCGGATACGGTGCGCCAAATCAAGGCACCTCTGCCGTTCATGGTGCGCCGATCGGTGCCGAAGGCATTTCTGCAGCCAAAGCGATTTATGGTTGGGAATACCCAGAATTTACCGTACCTGAAGAAGTTGCCGCGCGCTTCAAAGAAACCATGATCGATGAAGGGCAAAAAGCTGAAGCAGCTTGGAACGAAACCTTCCGTGCCTATGAAGCAGCCTACCCAGAACTTGCTGCGCAATTCAAACAAGCCTTTGCGGGTGAATTGCCAGCAGATTGGGATGCAGCATTACCAAGCTACGAAGTTGGCAGCTCACAAGCTAGTCGAGTATCCAGCAAAGAGATGATCCAAGCCTTATCCAAAGCCGTCCCTAGTCTCTGGGGTGGATCGGCTGACCTTTCTGGATCCAACAACACGATGGTTGCAGCAGAAAAAGACTTTGAACCTGGCCAATACGAAGGCCGCAACATTTGGTTTGGCGTCCGAGAATTTGCGATGGCGGCAGCGATGAACGGCATCCAATTGCATGGCGGTACGCGAATCTATGGCGGAACCTTCTTCGTCTTCGTTGATTACTTGCGTCCAGCGGTGCGCTTGTCTGCGATCCAGCATGCACCTGTTATCTATGTCTTGACGCATGACTCCGTGGCGGTTGGAGAAGATGGACCGACGCATGAGCCAATCGAGCAATTAGCCAGCGTCCGTTGCATGCCAAATGTCCAAGTGATTCGTCCAGCAGACGGCAATGAAACCCGTGCTGCCTGGAAATTGGCCATGACGACAACGGATAAACCAACGGTCTTAGTCTTAAGCCGACAAAATCTACCAGTGATCGAAGGCACGCAAACCGGTGCGGATGAAAATGTCGCAAAAGGTGGTTACGTGATTTCAAAACAAGCTGGTGAAACACCAGCGGGGATTTTGATCGCCACAGGTTCTGAAGTGAATCTTGCGGTCCAAGCACAAGCTAAATTGGCAGAAGAAGGCATCGATGTATCGGTGGTCTCCTTACCAAGCTTTGATTTGTTTGAAGCACAAAGCTCAGAATACAAAGAAAGCGTCTTGCCAAAAGCAGTGAAGAAACGGGTAGCGATCGAAGCAGCTTCCCCATTTGGTTGGGAACGTTACACCGGTTACCATGGAAAAGTGATCGCGATCGATCATTTCGGTGCATCCGCACCTGGTGACAAAGTCTTAGCGGAATTCGGCTTCAGTGTTGAGAATGTCGTGAATACTTTCAAATCAATCGATTAATTGATCGACAATCAATCAAAAATAGCACGTTCGAGAATCTTTTCGATTTTCGAGCGTGTTTTTTTGTCTGGAGCATGGTTAGAGAACCACAAGGGAGAGGAATGAGAAACGCAAGTCACCGATTCAACAGGGAAATACTTTCTATCGATGAGCCAATCGTCAGAGAGAAACTGGATCAAACAAATAATAAACGTCACTTTGTTGTATAAAATTGAATATATATGAATAAAAATGCCGGTTTTCGTTGTTGCAAGGCTGGTTCCTGTGTATAGTTAAAGAAAAGGAAACTAAACAATAAGAGCCAAGGAGAATGGCTCAAGAAAAGAGAACAGGGAAGAACGACTACTTGAAGAAAGAGGAATAAGGAGATGGGAAAACACGATGAAAAGGTTGAGGGTTAGTCACACGAACCGACGAAAGAAATGCGGCGTTATGAGTGGAAAAAAGAAAAAAACCATTCTTTTGGTAATACTACTGCTAAAGCTATTTTCACGAGACGTTTACGCAACAGAATTGAATGAAATTTCAACAGGTGATGAAGCAAACGTTGTGATACATACTGATTTTCTCAAGAGTGAAGTGACAAATCCGTCTATTTATCTCACCTATACGGCCGTTCCGTCAAGTGGAAGTGAGATAATTGATGTTCACGTTGAGATCAATGGGGCATACCATAGTCATCTTTATTTGAAAGATGAAAACAATCACGACACAGTGGAGGAATTCGAATTCGGCAGTGGAATCGTTGTTTTGCCCTATCATCAATCAGAAGCGATGTATCTTGAGCTTGTAGCGGTTGACAGCAGCGGCGCCAGTGGACGATTCAAATTAGAACATCCGATTACTGTGGTAGATCCGCCCGCTCTGCCGTCACCAACTCCTGATGAAATTAGTACTGAATTCTTTTGGGAGGATGAAAGAACATTTGTGAACAATCGCTTATACATGGGAATCGCTGGAGAAACAGAAATAGATCGATTCCGAGTATCAGAAGCGAAGATCCATGAAGCAGTCGAATCGATTGGCGGGACAATTTTGCAAGAAGCGGATTGGTCATGGCACATTCTCATAGGTGTCAAAAAAAGTACCGCTGAAGAGCTGATCGCCATGATTATGAGTCTGGTGACGAACTATCCTGAGGTCTTCGACGGGGGCAGTTTAGATATAATTGAGAATGTCGGACATGCAGGAGAGACAAGTGAGACATTTGATGTGGACACGAACGAGACCTTAAATGATCCGTTGGCCTACGCACGATCAAATGAGGCTGCAGCTTCTACTGAGCCGTTGGAGATTCCCTCCGGAATGACACTATTTCTTTATATAATAATGGTAATACCAGTGCCAAGTTTGGCCGTAACATGGTTATTACTCAGACACAAACGCTAAATAGGAGGAAAAATGGAAATAAAAAAGAAACGATTGCGCAACAAAGTCGTGGTATTAGTGATCATCTTGCTGTTTACACCCAAAATCAGTCATGCTGAAACGAATAGTAATACAGAAAGAGACGGGCAAACAATTATAAACATGGAAGATAAACCGATCATCGAACTACTCAGTGAAGAGCCTGGTGCAGAATTAAATGTGCCCTTTTTTGAGATAATCTACGCAATAACCCCTACTACAGGTAGTTTTATTGATGAAGTGTTCGTGAAGGTCGATGGGGAATTCGATCGTTATCTTTTTCGAAGTATCACTTCATCAGTAATGATCGAACCCGGTCGAAAAATAGCTGACGCACGTTTATTTCTTCCAACTGAATCTGAAGCGCATCGATTTGAACTTGTAGCCATTGACAGCACAGGAGCAATGGCGACCTATTCATTTGAAGAACCATTTTATATGAACGAATCTCCAGGCCTACCTGCACTGTTTTTGGAGGATATCACTACTTATGAGGCAGACGGCGTAAAAAAGGGTTTTGTGAACAATCGCATACACCTTGAAATCGACCGTGCTGCTCGCGATGAGCAGTTTCCCACATTGACTGAACAATTGTTGGATAGTCTCATCACACGTGAAGCTCAACTTTTAGCTGGACCTGATCAAAATGATCGAGTAACAATTGAAGTAGCACCCTTTTCCTTTGAGGAATTTCATCAGATCCTCTTTGAAATCAGACAATTTTCTTCTGGGTTGATCAAAAGGGGAGCTTTGGAAGAAATTGATCCCACGACTGTTTCACTTGATCCTAGAGACGAAAAGCATGCAGCTCGGCCCGTGACAATTACTTCAGATATGGTTCAGACAGGTTGGGTTCCTGGACTATTTTTGCGCAAATATCAAGCGAATCTGCTCAGGTTTAAGTTTACCCTGAGTGAGGAGAATTATTTGCTGCACAAGTACTTTCCGTCCACTGATTTAGGACGATCGTTGTTCTATCAACGGGCGGACGATGCCGTAAGGCAAATCGATGGAATCAGAGTAATCGATCCTCTGCCGATGTTTCCGTATATATGGGTAGAACTCGATGAAAATAGTCCCAATGAATTGATCGAAAAAGCCCAAAAAGTAATGAGAGAATCCGCGGATGTATTTGACCAAGCAGAGATGGTCTTGATCAATGATTTTATAAATGGCGAACCATTCTACGAAGAGGTGCATAGGCAAGTACCAGTTGTGATCAATGAGAATGGTACCGTAGGCTCGCTGTCTTCGGTAAAATGGATAGGGATCACACCGACTATGAAGTCAACTTACCGCACTATCATAAGTCTCCCCATAATTTACTTATGCTTCATTTTGTTTGTGTATCTTTGGAACCGAGTGCGTTTTCGTCCCAAATAGTTTTAGATTTTTCAGGAATCGACGGCGATCAACAAGGCAGGTTCAGAAAGGAGCTAAGAAAGCAAGGTGGTTGAAGGAAGCTGAGTTGTTGCAAATTTGCTTTTTTATTATTGAAACAGAGAAGAAGAAAGCGAAAAAACTTTTAAAAGTTTTTTCATTTAGTTGAGAATACTAAGAATGTTCGTTTAGTTTTTTAAAAGACTCTTTCCCGAGTGTAAAGTGAACATTGTTTGCACTGTTAGATGTTTTTCCGTATAATAGCTGTATTGATTTATTTGAAAAAACGTACAGTTACTGGAGGAAAAAAATGGGAAGTTATCAAACAAGAAGTGAAAGACATCATCAACCAAAGAAGACGATAAAAAGACCTACTAAAAAGGCGGTGGTCTCTTTGATGGGGGCAGGAATGATGTTAGCGCCAATGACGGTCACTTTCGTTCCTCAACAGGTACAAGCTGCTGAGAATCAATACGCGACGCAGGACATCTCAGGTTTTATTGAGCAAATTGGCTGGTCAGCACAAGATGTTGCTGCCAACAATGATCTCTATGCTTCTGTGATGATTGCTCAAGCGATTTTGGAAAGCGGCTATGGTTCTTCCGCGTTATCCAATGCACCCTATTACAATTTGTTTGGGGTCAAAGGCAGTTACAACGGACAAAGTGTCTATATGCCTACACAAGAGTATTTGAATGGTCAGTGGGTAGAGATGAATGAACCGTTTCGTCAATATAACTCTTACTGGGAATCGTTTCAGGATCATGCGAATGTCTTGCGCAGCACGAGTTTCGCGACAGGAACTGCTCATTACAGTGGTGTTTGGAAAAGCCAAACAACCTCATTTTATGATGCAACGAATTACTTGACGGGGCGCTATGCTACCGATCCAGGGTATGCACAAAAACTGAACTGGTTAATTGAAACGTATCAGCTCACACGCTTTGATACGGGGACAACGCAAAGTACCGCATGGACAAGTACAACGAGCACGACTAGCACGAGTACTACGCAAACTACAACGACGACTCAGGTAAACAGCGGATCTACAGCGCAGAGCTATCACGTTGCTTCAGGCGATACACTTTGGGATATCGCCAATAAATTTGGCACAACGGTCGACGCTCTAATGGCAACAAATGGGTTATCTAGTGAGGTCATTGTTGTTGGCCAAGAATTAATCGTTTAATTATCTGATACTGCCTTAAGAATGATTGCTCTAAATGGCATCATTCTTAAGGTTTTTTTGTAATGGAAAAACAAAATCAAGAAAGTGAATACAAACAAATATAAAAAAATAAGAAAAAAATTGAAATTGCTTACTTTTTATTCGCAACTCGGGGTTATTTTAGGTAGAATGGAAGAATAAGAACGGGAGGGATTTTCAATGACAAAAATCTATCAATCGGTCAATGAGTTAGTTGGGCATACGCCAATCGTCAAATTAAATCACATCGTAGAAGAAGGTTCTGCGGATGTGTATCTGAAATTAGAGTTCTTCAATCCTGGGGGGAGTGTCAAGGACAGAATTGCTTTAGCCATGATTGAAAAAGCAGAAAAAAATGGCTTGTTAAAAGCTGGTGATACCATCATCGAACCAACTTCTGGGAATACTGGGATCGGCTTAGCCATGATCGGTACGGCAAAAGGCTATCGTGTCGTGCTGGTTATGCCAGAAACCATGAGTATTGAAAGACGTAAAATTGTTCAAGCTTATGGTGCAGAGTTGATTTTGACCCCTGGGTCTGAAGGAATCACTGGTTCTATCAATAAAGCAAAAGAATTAGCAAAACAAGACGGCTATTATATGCCATTACAATTTGAAAACCCAGCCAATCCAGAAGTCCATGAAAAAACGACAGGGAAAGAAATTGAGGATGCGTTTGAATCTAAAGGGTTAGACGCTTTTGTTGCTGGGATCGGCACAGGTGGTACGATCACTGGTGCGGGGAAGGAATTGAAGCGCGTCTATCCTAATTTGAAGATCGTGGGCGTTGAGCCTGCAGAATCAGCTATTTTAGGAGGTGGCAAACCTGGTCCCCATAAGATCCAAGGGATCGGCACGGGATTTGTTCCTAAAGTACTAGACACTGAGATTTATGATCAGGTCATTGCCATCGCTAGTGAGGATGCCATGGAAACTGCGCGTCAAGTTGGGATGAAAGAAGGAATCTTAGTAGGAATTTCTTCTGGTGCAGCGATCAAAGCGGCATTAGAGGTTGCTAAGGACTTAGGAAAAGGCAAAAAAGTCTTAGCGATCGTACCAGATAATGGTGAACGCTATTTATCTACGGCACTGTATCAGTTTGAAGACTAACAAAGAGGGGGAAAGCAGGCATTCGTTTGTCTGCTTTTCTTTCTCGAAAAACTGAGGGAAGACGGGCTGGGCAAATGCGTTATTCCTTTAAAAAAACAAGGAAAGCTGTTTGAATTTTTAGGTTTTACATAGTATGATAGGTAAGATAAGAGAAATGGAGGAACTCCTGTGAGTACGATCTACGATGAAGCGATCAAACGATTAAAACATGAAAATATTCGTATTACACCGCAGCGAGTAGCGATATTAGAATTTTTAGCCAGTCACGATGCCCATCCGACCGCTGAAGAGATTTATCGGGCGATCGAAGTTCATTTTCCTGGTATAAGTGTCGCAACGGTATACAATAACTTACGTTTGTTCACAGAAATTGGCTTTGTAAAAGAAATGAATTATGGAGATGCCTCCAGTCGTTTTGATTTTACAACGGAGCCTCATTATCATGCTATCTGCCAAAAGTGTGGAAAGATCGCTGATTTTTACTATCCAGGATTGGAAGATGTCGAAATGGCGGCTTCGAAATTAACTGGGTATCAAATAAATAACCATCGACTAGAAGTTTATGGTCTATGTCCTGAATGCCAAGTGAAAGAGGAGGAAACAAAATGAAGATAATTTCTACAGATCAAGCACCACAAGCAATCGGTCCTTATGTTCAAGCAAAAATCGCAAACGGCTTTTTGTTTGCTTCTGGTCAAGTGCCATTAGATCCTGTTTCGGGGGAAGTTGTCGGTACGACGATTGAAGTACAGACTCAGCAAGTATTGAAAAATATCAACGCGATTCTTGAAGCGGCGGAACTTACGCCAGATGACATCGTTAAGACGACATGTTTTTTAAAAAATATGAATGATTTCGTTCCTTTCAATAATACGTATAGCACATTGTTCAATGAAGCGTTACCTGCACGTTCTGCTGTCGAAGTTGCTCGCTTACCAAAAGATGTTTTGGTTGAAGTTGAGATCATCGCAGCAGTCAAAGAAAAAGCGTAACCAACAAAGAATCGTGGGACGTCCGCATTTGCGTCGTCCCCTTTTTATTGATTCGATCCTGATAGGGAAGAATCTTTATGTTTCAAGTGAGCCAAGGAGAAGAGGATGTAGTATGGTTTCGTTAAAGGAATATTTGGCAAAAGGGCAAACGACGATTTCAAATTTGCTTTTAGAGAATTACCATCATCTTGGTTTGACGAATGATGAATTTTTGTTATGGCTGCAACTGTATCGCAGCCATGAGCAAGGCAATGATTTTCCAGATTTACGTGAGATCGCCTCGATGATGGGCAGCGACCAAAAAGAGATCTATCATTGGTTGAATCAATTGCTGAAAAAAGATGTGCTGCGAATGGGTTCAAAAAAAGACGACGCAGGAAAAATGGTTGATTATTATGATTTCACTGGCATTTATGAGCGACTCGAGTTTCTTTTGCAGCAGCAATCTAAAAAAGAAGTCGCTGAAACAAATGAAGAGAAGATACGCGAGTTGTATCGTTTATTTGAAGGAGAATTTGGTCGCCCCTTATCGGCGATCGAATACCAACGGATCGGGCAGTGGTTGGATGAGGACCACTATGATCCCGAGCTGGTCCAGTTTGCTTTGCGAGAAGCGGTCTTGAATCAAGCGTATAGTTTAAACTATATCGATCGTATTTTGCTTTCGTGGGAACGCAAGAATATTACCTCAAAAGCGCAAGTAGAAGAAGAGCAAAAAAGAAGAAAAAAACAGTTTCTTCAAAATGAAACCACGCCACAAGAAGATGGCCCAATGCCCAAAATCCCTATGCATAATTGGTTAGAAGGAGAGTAAGATACAAGGAGTTTAATTTGCCCAATGATCAGTAAAGAAAAAACAATGACTGCGATAGAAATAATGTATGAGATGTTTCCTGAAGCACATGGAGAACTAGTGTCAAAAAATGCCTTTGAATTGCTGATTGCTGTCATCCTAAGCGCACAGGCAACGGACGTGTCAGTCAATAAAGTGACACCGGCACTTTTTGAAGCATATCCAACGCCGCAGGCTCTCAGCGAGGCGCCGTTAGAAGACATTGTTGAAAAAATCAAATCGATTGGTCTCTATCGAAACAAAGCGAAAAATATCAAAGCTTGTGCCTCTGAATTGTTGCTGCGTTTTGGAGGCCAAGTGCCTCAAACCAGAGAAGACTTAATTTCTTTGCCAGGTGTCGGCAGAAAAACAGCGAACGTCGTTCTTGGCGATGCATTTGGCATTCCAGCAATCGCTGTCGATACGCATGTCGAGCGGGTATCAAAAAGGCTGCGCATCTGTAAACTAGACGCCAACGTATTAGAAGTCGAACAAACATTGATGAAAAAGATTCCAGATACGTTGTGGGTCAAAACGCATCACACGTTAATTTTCTTTGGTCGTTATCATTGCACAGCCCGGGCACCTAAGTGTGAGGTTTGTCCATTGTTGACAATGTGCCAAGAAGGAAAACTTCGGATGAAGGGGAAGAAAACCATTTAATGGTGAACATAAACCAAAAGTAACTAGGATCAAGACGCTAAGCGAAATCGCTTAGCGTTTTTTTTTTGCACAAATTGATAAAAAAAACAGGTAATTAACGTAATACCCTTTATTAAAGCCCTTTCAAGTAACTGGAAAAACATAAGCTTACCGAATTTTTTTGATTACACCACTCAAAATCAGGTGTTTTTTCACAAAGAGATCGTGTGAGGGGTGATGCTCGATGCGAAATGAACCTTCCGATACGCCTTTTTTTTGAAACTATTTGTAAGCTTAGTATGATGGGTTTTTTTTGCACAATTTTCATCCTTTCTTTTTATAAAAATGCTTATTTTTAGTCAATAAAACGTAAAATTAATAAGAAAATTCACCTATTGGTGAAAAATAGTATTTCAAATCTGTGAAAATCATCAGTATAGTGAACTTTGTCAAAGGTTATAAGTCTTTCTCTGCTATTTTACGAATGACAGAAAAAGCGTTGCACAGTTCAAATGATTCTGTAACGATCTCAAAATCATTTTTTGTTAACGGGTCTTAGACAAACGCAGTTTTGAAAAGATCACTTATAAGATCTGGCAAGTATAGAGGAGGAGGGAGAATGAAAGGAGAAAAGTTATGGAAATTAGTTCGTATGGTTCTGTTTTGCACTCTTTTTTATGGGATAACTATTTCTACGGCAGCGGTGAATGCTCAGGAAGTGCAGTCGGTTGAAACAGAAAGCTCTGTGCTTTTTACCGGTGTTTATGAGCCTATTGGGCAACCCGAACCAGCACCGCCAGCAGGCCCTACAGAGAATATCTCGCCACCAAACGAGGTAGCAAAACCAGGTGGTATTTTACCAAAGACCAACGAGACAAGAACTTACGGCGTAATCTTACTTGGATTACTGCTCGTACTGGTTGTATTGTATGTGCAATATACCAAACATCGATCAAAATTTATGATGGTTAAAAAGAAAAGACAAATAATTTGAAAGCAGGGATGAATTTGAAATTCGTAAGATTTGCATCGGCAGCTGTTTTAGCTGCAACTTTACTTACTATTAGCGCGCAAGCCTTCGCTACTGAAAGTGTAACAAACCATGATACAGAAGGGAAAGTTCTCTTTGTACCAAACGATAGCGAAGCAACAGTGGTTCAACCACCAAATCCTGGTCCTAATGGTCCAGATGTAGAGATCGATCCAGTCGGCCCGGAAGGACAAACGGGACCATTGACGATTGCTTACGCACCTACGCTTAATTTCGGTGAGCAAGTGATTTCTAATACCGATCAAGAATATAAGCTAGTGGCTGAATTACACAAGCTAAAAGATGCGGAAGATAGTGAAGAAAGAGTTCCTTATGTTTCTTTTGCCCAAGTCCAAGATACGCGTGGGACAAATGCTGGGTGGGATTTAAAAGTTTCCTTAAGTGCTTTTGAATCAGGAACACAAAATAATGAACTGACTGGAGCAAGAATTCGTTTTAATTCGCCAAAATTGGAATATAACGGAAGCAACCAAGAAAATGAACCACAAATTCATGCGGATGGATTGATTTTAGATGCTACAAATAGTGAGCGTTCGGTTCTGACCGCTGCTCAAACAAAAGGTGCTGGCGTATCGTCAGTCGTTTGGGGCGATCAGGAAGAAATCAATCGACAAGTGGAAGCAGGCGCAGAGGTTGTTGAAAATGCTGGAATCGAGTTACTTGTTCCTGGATCAACAGCAAAAGACGCTGCTCTTTATGAAGCAACCCTTACTTGGACATTGGCTGCAACAGCTGGACCGGACGGAGAAACGGTTCAATAACTTAGTTTTGTACTGAATAAAAAAGAAAGAAGGAACTAGAAATGAAAAAGATTCGTTTAGCTACGGTCGCTGTATTATCCACCACTTTACTAGCAGGAGGCGTTCAAGCCTTTGCCCAATCTTCATTAGAAACGACTACCGATAACGTTGTAGGATTTACCTCAGACGGAAGCGATCTAACAGTGGTACAACCGCCAGTCGTGCACCCAGAAGTAGAAACGATCGAACCAACACCGCCAGGACAAACGGGTCCATTTACCATTGCTTATGCACCACAAACATTCGATTTTGGTCAGAATGCTATTTCTACCAGTGATCGTTGGTATTCGATCGTTGCTGATGAGCGTAATTTGGCTGATCAATCAGGTACGACACCGTATGTATCGTTTGCCCAAGTGCAAGATACCCGAGGAACGCATGCTGGTTGGACATTAAATGTTAGTCTAACTGATTTTACTTCTGAATCAGGGGATGTCTTGACTGGGGCAAAAATCAAGTTGGCAAACCCTGAGATCGTGTTCAACAAAGGCGAGGGTGATCCAGACTTACAGCCAAGTGCCGTTATCAATAATGAAGAACAAAATGCGTTGATCCTAGATGTCAACGATCAAGACATTCCTGTCATGCGTGCTTCGGTCGGTCAAGGCGCGGGCGCTTCATCGATTTACTGGGGAGATCAAGAAAAATTGACGGAACAAAATCTTAATAAACAAGAAGGCGAAATTATCAGAAATGATGATATTCAACTATTTGTACCAGGTTCTACCACGCAGCTAGCAACTAACTATACTGCGGAAATGACATGGACGCTAACTGCTTCTGTTGATAGTGGCGGCGAAACAGTAAATCCGTAAGAAGGATCATAGCTTGCAACAAGAAACAACTGGCGGGAATAGTAAATTATTCCTGCCTTTTTTGGAAGGAGAACCACTTTTGACTGAACAACGTATGAGAATGAAATGGATAAAAACGGTTACCTATGCGGTCATCCTATTATCATTCTTTTTTTCACCAAGATTGAGCTATGCTCAGACAGAATCAGAATTAAACTTCTATGTGACGCCTATCTTACCGGAAAGTCAGCTGGAAGGAGGGGCATTGGGGTATTTCGATTTAAATCTTGGGGCAGGAGAACGTGATGAATTGGCTTTAGAGATCGAAAATGGTTCTGATCAAGCGATCGAAATAGAAATTTCTGCCCATACGGCATTTACGAATGTGAATGGTGTTGTGGAATATGGTAGGGATGCAGAATCCCCTGATCCGACTTTACCTGCATCAATTGATGAACTGGTAGAGGTGCCTGAAACCGTATCGTTCGATCCATTAGAAAAACGAATCATTTCTTTACCGATTACGATGCCAGAAGAGGAATTTAAAGGGGTTTTGGCAGGTGGCATTCGAATCAAAGAGGTTATTTCGGAAGAGGAGCAAACACAATCTGCTGAACAAGGATTAGGTATTCGGAATGCATTTTCCTATGTCATTGGTGTGGTAGTAAGCAACAATCGGTCCGCAACGGATCCGGGATTGGAACTGCTTGATGTTTTTGCCGATCAAGTAAACTACCGAAACGTATTTAGTGCTGTTATCCAAAATTATACTTCAACATTTGTCAATCAATTGGAAGTAACAGCTGAAATTCGATCTATTGGCAGTGAGACAATTTTATATGAAACAAGTCAATCAGCGATGCAAATGGCTCCTAATTCACATATGCATTTCCCAATTCCCTTGAATGGCGATCGTTTTCGTAATGGGGAGTATGTATTGAATCTTACTGCGCGGTCAGGAGAGGAAGAGTGGTCTTGGGAACAGACATTTAGCGTAGAGGCAGAAGATGCTCGCCGCTTAAATGAACTCGATGTCACTGTAGATACGTCACTCAATTGGTGGATGATCGCCACGGCTGGTCTAATCAGCTTGTTTCTATTGCTTGCGATCATCCTAATTGTTCGTCAGAAAAAAAATGCAAAGGAAGGTGGGAAAAGTTGAAATGAAGAATACCCCACACAAGGTAATAATTGCGATCATTATTGGATTGCTAAGTGTGCAAACTTTTTTTCCAAGTCTGAGCAGTTTACTATTGCCAGAAATCCACGCCATCGATCACACGATTGAACCATTGGACGAAACGCATAACATGTCCTTGCTTGATAAAGCAACACAACCGATCCAAACAAAAGAATTTGACATCCATACCCCTTTTTTTCAGTTTCCAGTTAGTGTGATTGAAGGTGTCGTGGATCAACCGATCGATGTTTTCGTCGTATCAAGCCAACCGTTAGATGAGATTACGCTGGTTGTAGCGAAAGAAGCAGCGATCGCGGAAGAAGAATTTGCTGCAGAAGTGAAGAGTAAAAAGCTGTCTGAAGAAGAACAGGAATGGATGCTTACCTTTGATGAAGAGCTAATAGAGTTCGAGATTCCTATCGTCTTTAATAAAATAGGCGATTATCAACTGGTTATAGGTGAAGCGGAACTAACGATCGAAGTACAGGCAGAAGATG
The DNA here is from genome assembly GCF_058135755.1 of Enterococcus sp. R12. Taxonomy (NCBI): domain Bacteria; kingdom Bacillati; phylum Bacillota; class Bacilli; order Lactobacillales; family Enterococcaceae; genus Enterococcus; species Enterococcus sp. R12. The sequence goes on along the minus strand of NZ_CM176874.1, from coordinate 1,874,023 downwards.
ACGAGGAAGAGGACTCGGATGATGATGCAGATAATGAAACGATCGAGACAGAAGTCTCACCATCAGAGACGCCGCAGGAAGGGGAACGAACCACGCAACCTTCCAATGACGCGAACCTAAACGAGAATCAGCAAGACACAGAAGCTGATCAAGCAGAAGCGATTGCCCAATTGACAGAACCGGTCACACCGTTAAACGAAATCAGTCACCGGGATGTTTCCAACTGGCAAGAATTTATGGCGGCAATCGTGAACAAAGATGTAAATTATATCAATATCGTAAACGACTTTGAATCTTCGGATAATCCTACTCAAGGAGTTTCTGGAGTGGCTGCGGGAAGTGCAACTTCCAACCCAACAAATGGATTAGCCTATATTTGGACCAATGCTTCTGGAATTTCAAGAACGCTTGTGATCGAAGGCAATGGGTATCAAATCGACTTTAGAGCTGTTGCTGTCGGATTTTATGATAGTACCGTCAATAGTGCAACGCCGTGGGACATCACGTACCAAAATATCGATATCGTTCATGGCAACTATTATGGCTTCATGAATTTTACGAATATGAGCATTCCACAACAGAATCTATCCAGAATGCGCTACCATAATTTGACCAATGCGGGAAATCAATTGATTCACTCGCACGCAACACCTGTCGTTATGTCTGGCGAGGTAACATCGCATCAATCACCGACGTATACGTCCCGATCAGGACGAGTACAAACGATCAACGCAACGAATCAGGTAAATATGGAAATAACCCAATTAGAAGTTCTCGATAACGCAGTAGTTGACATGTCAACGATTAATGCGGGAAATATTTATTTGTACTATGCAACGGGTCGAATGATTATTGGCGATGATGTGAAAATGACCTTGCGAACAGCTGGCACAGGAGGAGAAGCCTATGGGGCAAATATTTACATTCAAAATGGTCGGATCGATATCGGTAATCGATCAGAGCTTCATTTGAATGCTCGAGCCAACTCCCCCGCAATCAGTATGTATGCTAGCGGCGCCCACTTTGAAATGTCTGAGGATAGCAAAGTGGTAATCAAAGCTGACGGACGTACCACAAGCCTCAATGGATGGGGCTATAACATTATCTACATGGGTGCTGGAAGCACGATGCTTATTGGAAATAAAAGCAGTGTCGAAATTGATGCAGTGAATCAAGGGACCACTACATCCGGAGTGATCCATGTAGCCGGTGCCGCCACATTTATTGTTGCTAAAGAAGGAATCTTGGATATTAAGTCAGACGGAACCAATCCCTCTCATTCCTTGATGACATTTTTGAGCTCGGCCTCAACCTTCACTTTTGCGGATGCACAACGCATCAATTTAGAGAAAACAAGGGCGGTTACCGGAAATGCAGCAAATAGCAGCCTTATTTCGATCTCCGGCAGCGGTGGGCTATTAGATGTGGATATTCAAGCAGCGAAACAATGGCGGCACGGAAACTTGACGGAGGAACCAGACTTCAGTTGGAGTCCAATCTTCAACTTAAAAGTGAATTTTGCCTCTACCTTGTCATCGATTTCGAATGTTTCTTCCATCTCTCAAGAGATCGTTGATCATTTTCGCGCGAATTTTACCACAAGAGCACAACGTATCCTATTTGAATATATTCCAGATGTCGAGGTTCATTTAGAACCATTAACGGAAGACCCGGCACTGGAAGGCTCAAGAATCATTAGGGGAAAAGCCACACCTTATAGTGTGATTCGTTTTGACGGAGATCCAGCGATTCCCGCACCGCAACTGCAATCACCCTCTTTTGATGATAACAGCTTGTTCCATCTTCAAGCAGATGCCAATGGTGATTTCAGCTTGACCTTAGCCGAGGGGGATCGGTTTACAAAACATAATACGGTGACGGCTTACGCTTTCTTAAATGGAAAATTTGATACAGCTGAAACAGTTGTTCAAGAGATTGCCACAATGAATCCACGAGATCCGATCGCGCCAGATATTGAAGTAAATCCAGAAAATAAACCGGATATACCAGAACATTTAGGGTTTATCAGTATCGATTTCATCTCCCAGTATAGCTTTGGAGATGTATCAATAAGTGCAGATACCAAACAGTACAAGGCATTGCCGCAACGTCTTAGCAGTGCAGATGGCTCAGTAACTGAGGAACGGCCAAATTACGTGCAGATTTCTGACCGTCGCGCTCAATTTACCGGCTGGGAACTAAACGCGACATTATCCGCTGCAGGATTTCGTAATGATCGAGGAGAAGAACTTCGGGGTGCACGAATTATTTTAGAAAATGCAGTTATGCTGACGAATGCTGCCAATTCAGCAATTCCTCCCACTTATAGTGAATCAATGATCCTTGATCCTGGGGTACCCGCTTTGATCGCTGAAGCAGATGCAAATGAAGGAAGCGGTACCTGGATTCAGCGCTACGGGGATATGGGGACGATGGGGGATAGTGTCAAACTTGAAGTACCCATTGGATCAAATCCGCGTAACATGACCTACCAAGCAACGATTGAATGGGAGTTAAGTTTTGTCCCATCTACCGAATGATCAATGCTCAATCTTATCAAATGGAAGCTGTTGACGCCTATGACAGCTTCCATTCTTGATAGGAAGATAGTGAGTAAATCGCTTGAAAAGCAGTGGGTTTTACCGTTTTTTTGCGGTAGATCACGCTTGCTTCATAGTAACCGCGAAGATATAGAGTTCACCTAAACTCGTGCAAAAACTATTCAAGCAGCTTTGAATCAGTTCGTCAGGTTTTGTTCAAAACCAATGATGCCAGCTGAAACAAGAGAAAGGAAACTGTATGAAGAGTAAAAAAAAGAAGTCATATCTGACATTATTCAGTGCTGGGATTTTAGCAAGCCAACTTTTTGTTTCTCCCGTATTGCTGGCGAAAGAAAGCCCTCAGCCTGATAACTATTCAGAAAATACAAATGTCGAACAGCAACTTGATGACCAAGATTCATCGGCAGCAGAAGACCAAGAAAGTCAAGAAGACGTCAGCAAAGAGCAAACGGAGGACTCGACCGAGTTATCCTCCGAATCAAATGAACCGCTTATGGATTCAGAAACAGCAGATCCCGTTGTAGAATCTCTTGATTCGTCTGAAGAATCAGACTCAACACAAACGACCGAGTCAGCGGAAACGACCGAACTAGAGGAATTAGAGTCCACGGAACCTTCCGAGGAAGAGGAAAAAATAGATGCTGAAACGGACGATCTAGAAGTAGAAACAGAGAACAAGCCAAAAGAGACCGACTTGATTGATGAGTCATTGGCACCAAAAGAAAATGAAATTTCAACTGAGAGCAACGAAAATACTGAAAATGCAAAAAAAGAGGAGCCGAAAACACCTCCGATTATTGCACCTGAGCAAGTAATAAACCCTGTCGTTCAATCACCAGATGCTACTTCTCACTTGAAAAATTCTTTTTATGATGGACGTACCATTGATTTACCAGAGAGTTTTCGGGCAGCGAAGATCGCAGATTCGAATCTGTTAGATTTCACCTTGCCAATATTAGCTGATTATGATGCCCAATGGCAAGCGGCATTGGTCTACGAGATCATCGGGCAAATTGGTGAACTAGAAGAACCATCGACAATGGACGAATGGATTAATGAACGGATCAAAGCGGTTATAGAAGGAAAAGCTAGCTGGATAGAAAAAGAACAGCAGGTTGAACAATTAAAACCGGGGGATCTTTTATATGACGCAAATAAGTTAATCGGTATCTACCTCGCAGATGGTTACCAAGCAAGTTTAGTGACAAATCAAGAAGAGTCAACGAAAACTGCCATCGAAGTTCAGCGGGTTTCAATCGAAGAGCCGCTATCGATCAGACGGCTATCAAATCCTGAATTGGCTACATATGGCGAAAAGCTAGTTACTGAATATCCAGCCCCTTACGAATTTACAGTGAATCAAAAGACCCAGACGTTTATTGAAACATTGGCACAAGAAGCCCAAAGCTTAGGGCAAGAATACGATGTCTTTGCTTCTGTATTAATCGCGCAAGCGATCCTTGAAAGCGGCAGTGGCGACAGCGGGCTTTCCAGCAGTCCCCATTATAACCTTTTTGGGATCAAAGGCAGTTATCAAGGAAGCAGCGTGACTTTACCAACAATGGAAGATAAAGGCAACGGAGAACTATTCCAAATTCAAGCAGCCTTTCGTTCCTATTCAAGTTATCGAGATTCGATGGCAGATTATGTCAAATTGATTCGCGGAGGAATCACTGGAAATCCAACCTTTTATCAAGACGTGTGGCGCTCTGAATCAAAAAACTATCTTCGGGCAGCAGATGCTTTGACGGGCACTTATGCGACCGATGTTAATTATAGTAAAAAAATCAATTCACTGATTGCGGTCTATGGATTGACGCAATATGACCAAGTGATCGCAACAGAAACAGGCTTGTTTATCCAAGGAAAAGAACAAATTCCAGAAGAGTATCGCTCCCTCATGACATTTCCAGAATACAACGGTCGTGACTACAATCTTTCTGGTTCGTATCCTGTTGGACAATGTACTTGGTATGTGTTCAATCGGGTGAGTCAATTAGGCGGTCAAGTAGATGACTATATGGGAAATGGTGGTCAATGGGGCAATACCGGACGACGTTTAGGTTACAACGTCAGTCAAACGCCTAAAGCAGGTAGTATGATCTCTTTTGCACCTGGAACAGCTGGATCTGATCCTCGTTATGGTCATGTCGCTTTTGTTGAAGCCGTTGGTCCAAATGGTATTTTGGTTTCAGAAGGAAATGTCTATGGTGGAACCACAATCTCTTATCGCGTGATCAGCAATGAATTGGCGCACTCATCAAGTGTTTCATATATTATGCCAAAATAAGGATGGAGGGCTGGCAATATGAGTAAAAGGCATAGACAAATAGGTCTTCCTATCAGCGGTATCTTTTTGATGGTCCTTTTGCTTATTGCGTTTCTTCAGCCGTATCGACTGGCGTTAGTCAGAGGAACGTCCATGCTGCCGACGATCGAGGATCGACAAGTTGTGCTGATTCATAAAAAGCGCCAGCCAAATCGCTATCAGCTGATCGCTTTCGAACAGGAAGGAAAATTTTTGATCAAGAGAGTGATTGGTGTGCCGGGGGATTCCTTCGTTCGTACACAGGAGCGGTTGTTGATTGGGGCGGAGGATACTGACTTTGATTTTTCATTTATGATCACTGTGAAGGATGAAGCCGTTGAGGCGTTGCCGATTCGGGGGTACCTCAAAGAAGATGAGTACTTTGTCGTTGGCGATGCACTGCTCACTTCAAGTGATAGTAGAGAATTTGGAATCATTTCAAGTAAAACCTTTTATGGTGTGGTGACCACGTTCTTCTGACACATCAGCTTTTTGAAAGGAAGTTTGCGATGATTCATTTCTTGCAACATATCAACGAGACTAAGTTTGTATCAAAATGGATGAATAAAACGAATTTTAGTTTTGATGGAAGGAAGAGACTGTGATTTTTATCTATATTGGGATGATACTGCTTGCCATTGGAGCAGGTAGTATCATCGGTTGGCGATTGTATCGAGAATATTTATTAAGAAAAGTTGAAAAGCAGCTGTCGTCAGATGCTTTAGCCAAAAGGAAACTGCGTTTATTTAAGCACAACCTGCGCAGTGGGCACCTGCTAATTTTATTGGGCTGCAGTAGTGCCATAATCGTAAGTGTCTTGCTACTAACAGTTTTTCAGCTGACAGGCGGCATTCATTTGCAAAAGCTGCAAGAAGAAACCAGTCAATTGAAAGAGGAAGTCTTCGCGCTAAGAACTGAACAAACGGAATGGGTGCGGATGCCGATTTTTGCATATCCTGAGAACGGCTTTTCTTTTGAAGCGATTGATTGGGAGCATTTACTCGTCTCCAATGATCGTGAAGCACAGTTTGCAGCTGAATATGAGTTGGCCTATCAGTTATCACCATATCTAGGTCGCACTGTAGCGATGATTTTTGTTGATCAGCCTTTGCAAGAAATCTCCATTGTTCTATCTAGCAAATTACCATCAATTGATGACTTAAACGGATGGGAAGAGAATTTTTCTCGTCTACTCCATGATATGCAGAACGTTCCCCTGATCACCCAAGGAACCTTCTCTGTCCAATTTTCCAAGGATTCTGATCAGTCCTTTGAGCAGACGATCATTCGTGACGAGAATGGGGTCTGGACCCTTTTAGAACGCAGATTCCCAAACACTGATGCTCAAGAAGTAGCCAACAACGAGAGGAGCGAGAGCATATCGTCTACTCCTCAAACGGATCAAAGTGAAACGATCAATACAAATGAACAAAAAGGCAGTGTGAAAAATTAATGATGAAAAAGAAAAACAAAGGTTGGTTTTCTGCCCAAAAGCTAATGGATGAAGTGAATCAATTATCCATAGAAGAGCTGAATGAATTTGAGGAGACAAATCAAGAAGAGGGAATCGTTGAGGATCAAGGGTCCGCAAAGGCTACCCCTGAAAAAAATGAGGACGAGACCAATCGACCAGCAGACAATGAACTCCCTAAAACCCAGAAAGAAGCAGTAAAACCTGTCGCACAAACTTTCGCAAAACCGATTTCTCACCAAAGAGTGGCTGGAGATCAGCAGAAAGAGCAAAGTGTCAAAAAGATAGCAGTGCAGCAAAAGTCCTCTGGCAACCGTGATAGCTACGCCAAGGATAGTCAACTCGTTGAAGATAAAGGAGAACGTATGGAGAAAGAATTGAGTACAAACCAGACAAATAAGCAAGAGTCAAAAGAACAAGACAAGGATCATATGATTGAAAATTTATCTTTTGAAATCAAAGAATTGATTTTAGAAAATGAGCAACTACAGGAAGAAAAAAATCAGTTAAAAAAACAGCAGAAGGTAGTGGCTCAACAAGAAGCAGAGGCAAAAGAATTAAAAGCTTCGCTAGTAGAAGCGAATAAGAAAGTCAAAGACCTAGAAGAGCAGCTTGCAAAAGTAGATACAGAAAAACTTGAAGTAAAAATCCAGCAATTAGAAGCCAAGTTAGCTGTTCAGCAAGAAAAAGAGCAACAAGAGAAACAAACTTACGAAAAGGAACGCGCTGAATGGACCTTGAAGCGGCAAGAAATCCAGCAGCTGCAAGAGGTAATTGCTGATTTGAAACAGCAATTGGCAGAAAAAGAAGAGCTTGCTGCAAATGTATCAGCTAGCGAATCAAATGAAGAAGTCGCAGAGCTTCAGGCGACAATCGAAGCATTAAGGGAAGAAAATGCAGCCCTACAAATCGAAAACGAGCAGTTCCAAACAGAAATCAGTGAGGTCTTAGTCTTTGCTAGAAGAAAAGCGAATCGCACAATTCAGGAAGCGAAAATCGAATCTGAACGAATGATCCGTACAACAGAAATGCGGATCGATGGGATTCATGATCGTGCCAAAGAGATTCTTTTTGAAGTGAACGAGACGAAAGAAAATGTGATTCACTTGTTTGACGATCTGCATAATCAAGTTCATCAGCTTTCCGATAAAAAATTGCTGTTTGAAGAGCTTGAAAAGTAAGCTTCTACATTTATATGGCAGGAATTAAAAAAAACAGTAGATCAGATTTTGATCTACTGTTTTTTTGCGATTCTCCATTATTCGACACTACCATCGTTTGGTTCCGGCGGGTCCGGTGGTGAGGAAGGATTATCCTCACTGCTGGAAGGTGTTGTTGAACCGGGATCCTGACTAGAAGCAGGAGGCGTAACGACCGATGATGAATCATCCTCATCAGGTGTTGTCACTGGTGGTGTTACTTCGCTTGATGATTCTGTTGTACTTGATGGTGTTGATTCGCTACTTTCTGTAGAAGGTGTCGTTGGTTCAACGTAGGAACTGCTGCTGGACGAACTTGGTGCTGAATAGCTTGGTTGGGTGTACGTCCCTTCAAGATAAAGCTCTCTTCCGATCCGTGTCAATCCGTCAGGCATTGTCCAGTCCGTGTTTTCTACAGAAGCAGAAACATAGCGCATCAATTCACGATAGACATCTGAAGCCACATGGGTACTACTATCAGTGATCGGTGTCATTTTGTCGTTGTAGCCTGTCCAAACCGCCAATGAGTAGGAGGGAGTATAGCCGGCAAAGGTAATATCAGGGTAGGCGCCATTCGATGTATCCAGTTGTGCTAACTGGTCATCGGTGTAGTTGGACGTTCCCGTTTTCCCTGCTTGGTACAAACCATCGATTTGCGCGTTGGTTCCAGTTCCGACAGAAATAACATCTTTCAAGATATCGGTCACCATGTAAGCTGTCGTATCATCCATTGCTTCTTGACCAGAAACTTTAAAGGATTCTTCGTCTTCTGTGCCATCTTGCATGACGATTTTATTGACGTACTGTGGTTCATAATAGGTGCCACCATTTGAAAACGCAGCGTAAGCAGCGGCCATTTTAAGACTGGAGATCCCATACTTTGTGCCATCCAATTTATCCGTATTGCTGGAAATCGCATTGGATTGGGTGATCGTATCATATTCGATTCCTAAACCACTGAGAAAGTCTGCGATATTGTCCGCGCCGACTTCATCAAACAGCTTCACTGCCGGCACATTTCTAGACTCTGCTAGAGCGGTCCGCAAGGTGATATTGCCCATATATTGGCGATCCCAGTTGTAAACAGGAATATTCGTCCCTTTATATGTGTAAGGTTCATCTAAAATCATTCTACCCGTGGAATCTTGTAGAAATTGAAAGGCAGGGCCGTAGTCTGTGATTGGTTTGACGGTCGAACCAAAGTCTCGTGCGACATTGACAGCCAGGTTATTTGCTAGAACATCATCAACATTACGGGCACCGATCTGAGCGGTCACCTTGCCTGTGTTAACATCAACTAAGGTAGCGGCAACTTGCATCTTGTCATCTGGGTAATCAACGTAGTCGTCACTGTTGACGATGTCATATAATCGTTTTTGTGCATTGATATCGACATTAGTATAAATATCTAAGCCGTCAGTATACACATCTTTCCCAGTTTTTTCTTTGACTTCAGCGATCACTTCGTTAAAGTAGTTGTCAAAGTATTTCCACTCTTGGTTTTCACGGGGATTGTCTTGCAAGCCTTCTTGAATATCCTCGGCAACGGCCGCATCATATTCCGCTTGCGTGATTTTTTCATTTTCCAGCATCGCACCTAAAACAACATCTCGCCGACTTTTCGCATTATCAGGATGCGCAAATGGGTCAAAAGCTGAAGGGGCATTTGGTAAACCGGCAATCAAAGCGGTTTGCGCAAGGTCTAGTTCAGCTAACGGCTTGCCGTAAAACTTCATTGCGGCCGTTTGCATCCCATATACACCATTGGACATATATACTTTATTGATGTAGTAAGTGAGGATCTCTTGTTTTGATTTCATTTGTTCAAGACGAACCGCCATCCATGCTTCTTGTGCTTTTCGACGTAATGTTTGGTCTTCAGCGCTGGTAGAAAAGAAGGACAGCTTGATCAATTGCTGTGTCAACGTACTTCCGCCTTGCATACCGCCGGTTGTGGCATTGGATAATGCGGAACCGACGATCCGAATCGGATCGACTCCGATATGCTGGTAGAAGCGGCGATCTTCGACAGAGACGATCGCGTCTTCCAGCAGTTGAGGAATCTCACTTGCTGTAATTTTTTCTCTGGTTTCACTACCGAATTCAGTGATCAATTCGCCATTTGACGCATAGAAACGAGAAGAAACCGTTGAATCCAAACGTGTTTCATCAAGTGCAGGCGCATCTTTGGCATACCACCAGAATAGCCCCATCCCGGATAGAATCCCGATACAGCCCAAGAAAAACAGCCCCATAAATACTTTTAAAAGAATACTCCCAATGCTTCGTTTGCCTTTTGCCTTAGGAGGCTTTGGTGCTTTTTTAGCTGTACCTTTTTTAGAATCATGCCGAGAGGTCCTCGATTGTGATCCATTTGCCATACTAATCATTCTCCTTCATCGTTAAAAATTGATCAACTGCTTTTAAATAGGGAATACGCGGCGCAATTGAAGGGATGATTTCAATCCCATTCGTTTCAATATAGGCCAGTGTCATTGATTTTTTCCCCGTTTCTTTTTGCAGGTGCCATTGAGAAATTAAGCACTTGCTATCGAGAAAAAAGCAGCGTTGTAGACTAGAAAACCATAAAAGAACGAAACATAAACCCGCTTGTTCCAAACAGTCTTCCATATGCTTGATTTGGTGTGGATGAAAATTTTTAAAGGGAAATGACGTTTTGTTTTGAGTCTCTTTCGCTTCAAAGTCGATATATTGCCCTTGATAAACCCCATTGTAATCAGTGGTGGATGCCTCACGGAAATAGGCTTCTTTGATTACGGCGGCGCTTCTTCTTGGATAATCTACTTTCACGATTTGAATTGGTGTCGGTTTCTTATGAATGACAGCAAGTTTCCGATTCAAATAATAAAGGTTGCTTTCATTGATCGCTTCTTCAAAACGCATCCCACGATTGGCATACGTTTTTGGCTTTATTAGTTTCTCTTGCATTTTTTGTTTTTTGCCGTCATCATAGGTAGTAGATTGTCCATTCGGGTAACGAATAACCATGTTGTTCACACTCCTAGGCAACATTATACCAAAAAGTCGTTTGGAAAGAAAAGAGATGACCAGAGAAACAATGAAAACCTTATACTTTACTGGCTATCGTAATTATGAATTAGGTGTCTTTCAAGCAAAAGATCCCAAGATTGCAGTTATTAAGAAAGTAATAATGTCGACTTTGACCAATTATGTCGAAGAAGGGTTAGAATGGCTCTTGATCAGCGGGAATCTTGGAGCGGAGCTGTGGTGTGCCGAAGCCGTTGAACAATTAAAACAAACATACCCAGAACTGAAACTAGGAATTATTTTTCCTTTTGAAGGGTTTGGTGAAAATTGGAACGAAACAAATCAGCAGGCACTGCAAACAGCGAAGTCATTTGCCGATTATGTCAATGCCACCAGCCATAAGCCTTACCAAGACCCCAGTCAATTAAGAAATCACACGGCATTTTTACTGGAGCATACCGAAGGCGCACTTGTGTTATATGATGACGAATTTCCAGGAAAACCTAATTATTTCTTAAGAGATGCCAAAGCTTATAGTGAGCAAAATCCCTACTTTATTCATCAAATAACAATGGATGACCTACAAAACGCAACATTTGATAGTAATTTACTTTGATTTTCGTATATTTTTTGATAGAATGGTCTAGAAAGTGAAAACCATTTGGAATAAACAATGAGGTGTAAATAATGGCAAATTTAATTTATAGTCCAAAAGATATTCTGCAACAAGAATTCAAAACAAAAATGCGCGGGTATGATCCAGTTGAAGTGGACGAGTTTTTAGATAATATCATTAAAGACTACGAAAGCTACAATAAAGAGATCTTAGCCCTGCAAGAAGAAAATGACCGTCTGACAGCGAAAATCGATCAATTGTCGAAAAACCAAGCGATCGCATCTCGTGTTCAACAAGAAGCGCCGAAAAGCCAAACCGTTACAAACTTTGATATTTTGAAACGTTTGTCTAATCTTGAAAAAGAAGTGTTTGGCAAAAAGCTTGATCGTGAATCAGAACCTGTCACTCGTTCTTCTTCCTACAACAGCAACTATACAAATGCTGATTTTGAAGATGACAACGAAAAAACCCGTCAATTCTAATCTAATGTAGAAAAGATAGTTGTGGTTTTCGGGTAATTGCGGCATAACTCGATTATGCTGAGGAAAGTCCATGCTCGCACAAGCTGAGATGCTTGTAGTGTTCGTGCCTAGCGAAACCATAAGCTAGGGTACTTGAGAAAGTAACGGCAGGAAAAATGGCTAAGGTGTAAGCTATGCCAAAGTATCCTTGAAAGTGCCACAGTGACGAAGCAAGGCGGGAAACCGTCTTGGTGGAACGCGGTAAACCCCTCGAGCGAGCAACCCAAACAATGGTAGGGGCACTTTTTGCACGGAAATGAACGGAGCAAGAAGGCAAGTAATTGCAGATAGATAATTACCCAGTGTTTTCTTCTCCCTGAGGAAAATACGGACAAAACATGGCTTATAGAAAATCACAACCTATCAGGGAATCCTTCCAGCAACGGAAGGTTTTTTTATACCAAGAAGGAGAGCGTTATGACTGAAAAAACATTTAATTGTATTGCCACCGCTGCGAGCGGTTTAGAAGCACTAGTGGGCAAAGAATTACGGGATTTAGGGATCGAGTGTGAGGTTGAAAACGGCCGAGCGCGTTTTAAAGGGACGATGGAGACCATTGCTACCGCGAACTTGTGGCTCCGTACAGCGGACCGTATCAAAATCGTCGTCGGGGAATTTGACGTATTGACTTTCGATCAGCTGTTTGAAGAAGTTAAAGCGTTACCGTGGGAAGACTTTTTACCTTTAGACGCTGAATTTCCAGTAGCTGGAAAATCAATCAAATCAAAATTGTATAGTGTACCTGATTGTCAAGCGATTACCAAAAAAGCAATCGTCAATCGTTTAAGAGAAGTATACCATCGTCCAGCAAGTGTGCCGCTGACTGAAACGGGCGCTTTTTTCCAATTAGAAGTCGCTTTATTGAAAGACCATGCGATGATCACATTGGATACGACTGGCCCTAGTTTGTTTAAACGTGGCTATCGTTTAGAAAAAGGAGGCGCGCCGCTGAAAGAAAACATGGCTGCGGCTTTAGTGATGCTGACAAATTGGTACAAAGACAAGCCGTTTGTCGATCCTGTTTGTGGATCAGGCACGTTGTGTATTGAAGCAGCGTTGATCGGTCACAATATCGCCCCTGGCTTTAATCGGGAATTTGTTTGCGAAACGTGGGATTGGTTCCCAGCAGAAGTATTTGAAAAAGTACGGAAAGAAGCAGATGAAGCAGCAGATTATGATGTCGAATTAGATATTACCGGTTCGGATATCAATGGTCGAATGATTGAGATCGCCCGCAGAAATGCGGAAGAAATCGGTCTAGGAGACTCGATCACCTTCAAACAACAAGCCGTTAAAGACTTTAAAACAGAAAAAGAGTATGGTGTCGTTGTGGCTAACCCTCCTTATGGTGAACGCTTAGGAGAAGAAGCGTCCGTTCAGCGATTGTATCAGGAAATGGGCCAAGTGTTTCGGCCGCTAAAAACCTGGAGCAAGTACTTTTTGACCAGTGACTTGACTTTTGAGACCCATTACGGCGAAAAAGCGACAAAAAAACGCAAATTATACAACGGTGCGATTCGTACCGATCTCTTCCAATACTGGGGACAACGTCCGCCACGCAAAAAGGAGTCTGCTGAATGAAAGAACAAGAATTTCTGAAAGAATTAAAAGAAATCGATCTATTACAACAAGCAATGGGGATCTTAGGCTGGGATAATCAAACAGGGATGCCAGAAAAAGCCAGTGATTACCGTGCGGAAGTTGACAGCTATTTATATGGTCTATACTTTGATAAAAAAGTGGGGGAACCAATCCAAGAAGCGATCAGCTATTTCGGGAAACACCCAGATGAATTATCAGAAGTAGGGAAAGCTGCGTATCAATTAGTCAAAGAAGAATATGAATTGCAAAAAGATGTACCCAATGAGTTGGCGATGGCGGCTTCCGCAGCTACGTCAAAAGCACATACTGCTTGGCTAAAAGCCCGTAAAGAAAAAGATTTTACTTTATTTAAAGACGCTCTTTCTGAAAACATTCGCTTGACGAAAGAATTGATTCCTTATTGGAAGAAAAATGAGCTGACGAACTATGACGTCTTGTTAAACCAATACGAGCCGAATATGACGGTTGAGATCTTGGATAACGTATTCTCACAAGTGAGAGACGGTATCATGGATATTCGTCGTCAATTGGCTGAAAAAGGAACCGCGCCAGACACTTCGATCCTTTCACGTAAGATGACCGAAGCGCAACAACGTAAATTTATCTCAAAAGTGATCGCCGACTTAGGCTATGACTTTTCTCGCGGCCGTTTGGATAATACGGTCCACCCATTCGCTACGGGGATCAACCACAATGATGTACGGTTGACCACACGCTGGAGCGAAACTGACTTTTCGATGGGACTGTTCGGTGTGATTCATGAAGCTGGTCACGGGATGTACGAGCAAAACATCGATGAGAAATACGAAGGCACGCCTGTTCATGAAGGGGCGTCCATGGGAATCCACGAATCCCAATCGCTGTTTAATGAAATCATTATCGGCAGCAACCGTAATTTCTGGGCAAAGCAATACCCATTTTTCCAAGAATGTGCGGAAGGCACGTTCGATGATGTGTCTTTTGACACTTTCTATGACTCCTTAAAGCATTCAAAAGCTAGCTTGATCCGTATTGAAGCCGATAGTCTGACATATGTCATCCATATCATTATTCGTTACGAGATCGAAAAAATGATCTTTAACGAAACCGTATCGATCGATGAACTGCCAAAAATCTGGAATGACAAATACGAGGAATATTTAGGGATTCGTCCAGAAAATGACTTGGAAGGGATCTTACAAGACGTTCATTGGTCTGGTTCAAGCTTCGGGTATTTCCCATCCTATGCTCTAGGATATATGTATGCAGCGCAATTACTCCACGCTATGGAAAAAGAAATCAATGTCGATGAAGTGTTGGCTTCGGATGATTATTCACCGATTCGTAAATGGCTGACTGAAAATATTCATCAATATGGCGCATCCAAGAAACCAAATGAATTGATTTTAGATGCAACGGATGAATTATTGAATCCTCAATATCTATTAGACTATTTACGCAAGATCTATTTTAGCGTCTATAAAATCAGCGAGACGCAAGATTTCGCTTAAAAGTAACGAGTGGAAAGAAGCTTCGCAAGACGTTGCCGCCCCAATTATTTCATGGGGTGCTCGTCTTGTTGAACTTCTTTTCCTTTTGTATCAATCACCATCGAAAAAAGAAGGCTAGCTGCTTTCATATCGAAAGAAGGAAAAAAATGAAGGAAGAAAACAATGTTGCCGATCTTAGCAAAGTAATTGCTTATGCCGAAAGTATTCTGGGGAATGATTACACAGGACATGGGTTTGATCATGTCAAACGAGTGGCTGGGTTAAGTCAAGCCATCATTGATGCCGACGAATTGGCAGTTGATTGCTTTGTCGTACAGGCGGCAGCCTATCTCCATGATACGGTGGATGACAAAGTTGTGGCGGATGTCACAGCGGCGTCTAATGAAGTGCGAGCTTGTTTGACCACAGCGGGAGCCAGTGAAGCACAAACGAAAGAAATTTTTTCTATTATAGAGAATCTGTCTTTTTCAAAAGAACTTTTGCAAGGCGCGCAAGTTGTCTCAGTAGAAGGCCGCGTCGTTCGTGATGCAGATCGTCTCGATGCTTTAGGTGCGATCGGTATTTTACGGACGAGTTATTTTGGTGGCAGTCATCAACACCCGATCCATGTCAGTGACTTAGCCCCAAAGACGTTTCAAAATCATGAAGATTACCGAAAAGGAACGACGGTGATCAATCATTTTTATGAGAAACTATTTTTGCTTCCTGAAAAGATGACCACGGCGTATGGCAAAAAAGAAGCCCAACGACGTGTGGCTTTCATGAAGGATTTTTTAGAAGAATTCTATGCAGAGTGGGATGTTTAACTTTGTTTAGAGTTTTTTAAACTGAAATTCGATTATTTCCTTTTTCCTCCATTGTTCTTTATAATAATAAGTACAAAGGAGGGATGGAAATGTACTACCAACAGGCATTACAACCGAATGAACTATTGCCAGCGATTTCCAATTCAGGGGAATGCTTTTTTGTCATTCGGGCTGAGCTACCCATCCGGCAATATCAAATCGCAGTCTATCTTTACGACGATCAATTCTTTTTGTTGCAAGATGATCGCTTGTTTGATCAAATCGACCAAATCTCTAGTGAAACATTAGGGGATGAAGAAGAGATTTTACCATTTATCGAAGAAGCGCTGGAAGAAAACCATTATTTATTAGTGGAAAAAGCGTTTATTCGTTTAGATCTATCTACTTTACAAAAGATGACCGATCTTACTAGTTTCGATATCTTGTTTTATGAATTTTTTGACTCATGGGGGGAAGAAGGATGAAACGGACTGAATACGTAACGCTACAAGACCAAACATTGATCGACCTATTCCAGCAGTTAGGAGAGGATGTTTCGAATCTCGAGCTGATCGATGAAGAAAAGAATATCGATGTGGTGGTTGTGTCGAATAGTGACTGGCAATATTTATTGGAGCAAGTCAATGATGATGTGAAAGAGTCTTTTGCTGATACCTCAGAGACAGATCTGGATGAAGAACTAGCCGACGAATAAACCTTTTATTAGTTGATAAACTGTTTTACTACGAAAGTGGCGGATGGATCTTTAGAACGGGTCTAGCAATCTAGGCAGCTTACCAAAAAAATACGAAGCGATCTCATTTCCCGTCAAGAGGAGCAGGATCAATTCGTATTTCTAGGTAAGTTGTTTTTATTTTGTTCGCAGACGAACGTTTTTGACTTTTAAATAGCCGCGAATCAAGTTGACAATCAGTAAAAGAATGCCCACAATCAATGGAATCGCTAATAAGTAAGGCGAGTAAAGGTGGGTTTCTTGCACGTGTTCAAGAGATGTTTTCTCCACTTCATTGATGGCTTGTTGAATGACTTGTAAACTAAATCCTGTCAGAAAACCAGCAATGATGAAAAGGACGAAGCCTAAATAGGGAATATCGGAAGACCGGCGAAAAAGAGCAAAAGCTGCATATAAAACCAAAAGGAATGCCGGTACGCCAAAGGCAAAATAGGGATTTAACATGGTTTTTTAACCTCCTTTTCTTTTATGATACTCCAAAATTTACGTTTTGGGAAATAGCGTGTAAGATAAAAAGAAAACGTGAAGGAGTTCTTTATGTCCGCTTATATTACCCCAATAAAGGTTGCCTTGCTGGTTTTTCCTTTCCTAGCATTGGCGATATCAATGATTTTTTTTGTTATCCAATATCGAAAATACGGTCGTTTTATCTTGTCACGCGCACTGGTTCTGTATTCATTTGTCTTCTATTTATTGTGCGCCTATTTCTTAGTTATCCTACCATTGCCCTCGATCGAAGAGGTAGCACAGATGACTGGTCCTAAGATGGAATTGCAGTTAGGGGCATCGTGGCAACATTTTGTCCAACAGACCGTCTTAAACATTCACGATCCGCAAACCTATCTTCCCGCTATGAAGCAGGGGGTCTTCCTTGAGCCACTCTTTAATTTATTGTTGACCTTACCATTTGGGGTCTATTTGCGTTATTACTTCAAATGTTCCTTTTTAAAAACACTCGTTATTACGTTTTGCTTGACGTTGTTTTTTGAATTAACGCAGTTGACGGGACTGTATTTTATTTATCCTCGTCCGTATCGCTTATTCGATGTCAATGATCTCTTTGTCAATACAGTTGGAGGGCTTGTGGGCTGGACGATCGCCCCACTTTTTACGTTCTTATTGCCATCAAGGGAAGAGATGGATGCCGATTCTTACGCCAAAGGCACTCGGGTGACTGTGACACGAAGGGTGTTTGCTTGGTTGATCGACTGGGGAATACTGAATGTGGTCAGTTTTATTGTGGTGATCGCTGTTCGTTTGCTCACTCAACAGACGGTACGGGACTTTAGTGGGGACTATTGGTACTTTGCTCTTGAAGTGTTGCTGTACTTTGTGTTGTTGGCTTACCTTGCCAAAGGACAAACGATTGGAAAAAAACTCGTACGAATCAAAATCATGCAAGAAGGCCGTGAGCGTGTCAGCTTGGAGGCTTTATTGAAACGCTATGGTTTGTTTTATCTGATTTATGCCAGCATCAGTCGGGTCAATATCTTTTTCGCACCGTTTCTTGAGTCCAACAATCTGCTGCTTTTAGTCGTTAGTTTGTTGATGGTAGTTATTTTTGGGTTGATCCAGTTTGGTTTTTACTTGAATCTCTTGTGGGCAGCAATAAAAAAAGAAAGCCGCTTTTTCTATGAATGCCGCAGTGCAACGTATACTATCAGTACGATCGATCCTCAATCGATTACAAAAGAAAGTTAGGAAAACAAGGCAACATATGCTATAATCCAAAGGATGCTAAAAGAAAGAAGGTGTTTGAATGTCTTTTGAGTCATTTAAATTTCAACCATTTATTTATGAAGCACTTGCTGATAAAAAGTTCTCTAAACCAACAGAAGTGCAAGAAAAACTGATACCTGTTATCCAAAAAGGACGCAGTGTTGTAGGGCAATCACAGACCGGAAGTGGTAAGACCCACACATTTTTACTGCCGTTGATGGATAAAATCGATGCCGAAAAAGATGAAGTGCAAGTAGTGATCACTGCACCGAGTCGTGAATTAGCCACGCAAATCTATCACGCCGCAAAACAAATCGGCGGATTTCATGATCCTGAAATTCGAGTGTCAAATTTCGTCGGAGGAACGGATAAGCAACGTCAATTAAGCCGTCTGCAAAATCAACAGCCCCATGTCGTGATTGGGACACCTGGTCGTATCTTGGATATGATCAACGAACAAGCGTTAGGGGTTCACACTGCCAATGTATTTGTCGTGGATGAAGCAGACATGACCTTGGATATGGGCTTTTTGGAAGAAGTCGATCAAATTGCGGGGCGTTTGCCTGAGAAACTACAAATGCTGGTTTTCTCCGCAACGATTCCAGAGAAATTGCGCCCATTCTTGAAAAAATACATGGCCAATCCATTGATCGAAGAAATCAAATCGAAAGCAGTCATCTCTGATACGATCGAGAATTGGTTGATTTCTACCAAAGGGAAAAATACCAATAAATTGATCTATCAATTATTGACTACAGGCCATCCCTATCTTGCCATCGTTTTTGCCAACACGAAGAGCCGTGTGGATGAAATTACGGATTACTTAAAGGAACAAGGCTTAAAAGTAGCGAAGATCCACGGCGACATCAGTCCTCGTGAAAGAAAACGGATCATGCGCCAAGTGCAAAATTTGGACTACCAATATGTTGTCGCAACAGATTTAGCTGCGCGAGGAATTGATATTGAAGGGGTTTCTCATGTCATCAATGCTGAGATTCCAGCTGATTTAGACTTCTTTATCCACCGTGTTGGTCGGACCGGTCGAAACCAAATGGATGGGACCGCGATCACTTTATATGATCCAAGCGATGAAGGGGCAATCCAAGCCATCGAAGATCTAGGGGTTGTTTTCCAACCGAAGGAAATCAAAAATGGCGAGATCGTTGCGACTTACGATCGGAATCGTCGGCAAAAGCGGGAAAAATCTCGTGACGAATTAGACCCAACCTTGATTGGCTTAGTCAAGAAAAAGAAGAAAAAAATCAAGCCTGGCTACAAGAAAAAAATTCAATGGGCTGTTGATAAGAAGAACAAAGAAAAACGGAAGATCGAACGTCGTCAAACGACTCGAACGGCCCGCAAAAACAAGAAAAATTCGAATAGCTAATGCTTAGCAAAACAGCAGTCAAGGAAGAGAACTACTCTTCCTTGACTGCTGTTTTTAATTGTTTGGTCATTTCTACACACAATACGCCATCTTCAGCATAGGGTTCAGATGTTTTTTGATACCCACAGGATTCATAAAACGCACAAGCGTCGATCTCTGCGGATAACACTGATTGGAGGGCACCCTCTTGGACACCACGCATTTCGAGATAATGCAATAATTTGGTGCCGTATCCTTGGTGCCGATAGGCCTTGGCTACGCAAAACCGATCAGGTTGCAGAGTGTTCGGTGAAGAGAATTGATAGCGAATGGTCGCGATCGGGATGCGTCCATCTAACCAAAGATAGTATGGGCAAGTTTGGTCTTTTTCATCAAATTCCCAATCTATAGGAATGTGCTGTTCTTCCACAAAAACGGCTTGCCGCAGGGCGAAAACCGCTTGTAGCATCCACGGACTGCGTCCAAAATAAAGCATCAGTCGTTTTCCTCCTTTTTCGTGGTATACTCGTTATATAGTAATTGTAGCAGATGAGAGGAGAAATGACGTGGATTTTTTTGAGGCGTTACAATGGTCAAATTGGAAGACACTGTCCTTTGAAATCAAAGAACAGCTGATCCAGCAAATTTTAATGTATTTTGTCAGTCCTTTAAAGGAGATCACCGATGTCCATTTTAGTCAGTTGACGTATGCAGGGTTGAAATGTGCTACCTTTGAATTAACGATCGATGGCGAAGACTTTGTCTTTATACCAGGGAATTCTGAGGCGATCTTAGGTTGGGATCTCGGTGTGCAAGGATTACCGGCTACTTGCTGGAGTAAAAATTGGCAGTCAGCCCCCAACGAAATCATTCGCCAGTTGGAAACAATCTATGAGTTAGAAACCAGCCAGGATTGGGGGATTTTTGTCAATGAGTCTACGAGCCCTTTGCGCAAAGCTGTGATTGATCCTATGCTAGTCCAAAAAAGTTCTCTGCCTGCTGGCGCAAGGTATATCGGGCAGTTAAATACGATCACTGGGGAGTTTCACGGGTTAGTCGATCAATTCAGTGTTTTCGAAAAAGAGCTAAAGGCACAATTCACAGCACCAGCGTCCTTTGAGGAAAGCTTGCGTTGGGAATTACCCGCTTTTTACCACGAAGAGAATCGCTATTTTGCTGCACTCGAGCCGTTATCGGAAACCTATCAGTTATTTACCCACGAATCCGTCAGTCAAACAGAATTGAAACAGCAGTTAGACAAACAAGGCTTTCAGCTGCTATCAGAGGATCAATGGGAATACGTTTGCGGTGCTGCGACTCGGCGACTTTTTCGCTGGGGCAATGAAAAGTCCTGCGACGATGGTGTCTCTTTGTCAACCGCTGAATTGCTTGAACCGAATTTATTTGGCTGCACCTATGGGCTTGCGGATGCGTGGGAGCTGACAGATGGCTTGTCTTTAAAAATGGAGAACTGGCAGATTTGTGGGCATCCTTTATTCGATGCCTTGCCATATGCCAGTTATTACCGTTCACGGAAAATGCTGCAGCCAGATCAAAAGCTTTCTCCCCAGAGCTATCGTTACCGCAAAGCGATTCT
This sequence comes from Enterococcus sp. R12, assembly GCF_058135755.1. Classification (NCBI taxonomy): domain Bacteria; kingdom Bacillati; phylum Bacillota; class Bacilli; order Lactobacillales; family Enterococcaceae; genus Enterococcus; species Enterococcus sp. R12. The sequence goes on along the minus strand of NZ_CM176874.1, from coordinate 1,853,025 downwards.
GATCAACAAAGAACGGATTTGAGGATTGACTTTTTCGAAACATTTCCTTATACTTTGAATGACGAAGGATATGGTCGGTTTGATGATTCATTACAGAAAGTTTTTCATTGCTGAGAGAAAAACATGAATTCGGACGGATTGCTCCCTTTGGTGCTCAACTGCAGCAGAAATGTTGCCGTCCACTCCGCGTTAACGAGTCTAAGAGGTAATGAGTCACATCATTGCAAGCAAGGTGGTACCGCGTATCGACGTCCTTGCTCTGCAATGGTGTTTTTTTATCGTCAAAATGACTCTACAGGAATAAGAGCGCCTTACCAGCAATTTTGTCAGCCCCTGTATCTTAAGCGAACACAGAAGAAAGTAGGAGAATAACGTGAAACAATTATCCAGTGCAGAAGTACGCCAAATGTTTTTGGACTTCTTTCAATCAAAAGGACATTCCATCGAGCCGAGTGCGTCCCTTGTTCCAGTCAACGATCCAACCCTGTTATGGATCAATTCAGGGGTGGCAACGCTAAAAAAATATTTTGATGGCAGTGTTGTTCCTGAAAACCCAAGAATTACCAATGCGCAAAAATCGATTCGGACTAACGACATTGAAAACGTTGGGAAAACAGCAAGACATCATACGATGTTTGAAATGCTAGGCAACTTTTCAATCGGCGATTACTTCAAAAATGAGGCGATCCATTGGGCATGGGAGTTTTTGACCTCACCAGAATGGATGGCTTTTGATCCAGACAAATTATATGTCACGGTTTATCCAAAAGACACAGAAGCAAAACGGATTTGGGCAGAGGAAGTCGGCTTACCACCAGAGCATATCGTTGAGATTGAAGACAACTTTTGGGACATCGGTGCAGGACCTTGTGGACCGGATTCAGAGATTTTCTATGACCGTGGTCCTGAGTTTAATGACGTAGCGGAAGATGATCCTGAAAACTATCCTGGTGGCGAAAATGAACGCTATTTGGAAATCTGGAATCTGGTCTTTTCAGAATTCAATCATCAACCAGATGGCTCCTATGAACCATTACCACATAAAAACATTGATACGGGGATGGGGCTGGAACGAATGGTTTCCATCGTTCAAAATGCACCAACCAATTTTGAAACAGACTTGTTTCTGCCGATCATCAATGCAGTGGCAGATCTAAGCGGTCGTGTGAACTACGGCGACAGCAAAACGACAGATATCTCCTTTAAAGTGATTGCAGACCATATCCGCGCACTTTCTTTTGCGATCGGCGATGGGGCACTTCCTTCAAATGAAGGTCGTGGCTATGTTTTACGTCGTTTATTACGTCGTGCAGTCATGCATGGGAAAAAATTAGGGATCGATACTGCCTTCTTATACAAATTAGTACCGATCGTTGGCGAGATCATGGAAAGCTACTATCCTGAAGTACTAGAGCAGCAAGAATTTATTGAGAAAGTGATCCGCAACGAGGAAGAACGTTTCCATGAAACGATCAATGAAGGGTTAGATATTTTAAATCAAGTGATCGCCCAAGTAAAAGCAGACGGTCAAGATACGTTAGCTGGTCAAGATATTTTCAAATTGTATGACACTTACGGCTTCCCAGTTGAATTGACAGAAGAAGTGGCGGAAGACGAAGGGTTGAAAGTGGACCACCAAGGGTTTGAACAAGAAATGGATGCACAACGTGCCCGTGCTCGTGCGGCTCGACAAACGGAGCTTTCAATGGGCGTACAATCCGCTTTATTGACAGATATCAAAGTAGACAGCCGTTTCGTTGGCTATGATTCACTTGAAGCAAACAGCGAATTATTAGTGATCATCCAAGCCGAAGCGTTACATGATTCTGTTTCGACAGGTGAAGCAAAACTGATTTTTGCCGAAACACCATTTTACGCAGAAATGGGTGGACAAGTTGCGGATACAGGCACGATCGTAGCAGAAGATGGTACGATTGTAGCGGAAGTGACGGATGTCAAAAAAGCACCGAACGGTCAGTTCTTGCATACTGCTACAATCAAAGCGCCAATAAAAGAAGGCGTGAACTATTTCTTACAAGTGGATCAGCATCGTCGCAATAAGATCATTAAAAATCATACGGCGACTCACTTATTGCATAAAGCCTTAAAAGAAGTATTAGGCAGCCATGCGAACCAAGCAGGTTCATTAGTTGCTCCAGGACATTTGCGCTTTGACTTTAGTCATTTTGGGCAAGTGACCAGCGAAGAGCTGAGCCAAATGGAACAAATCGTCAACCAGAAAATTTGGGAAGCTCTTCCTGTTGTGACGATCGAAACGGATATCGATACCGCAAAAGGCATGGGAGCGATGGCACTCTTTGGTGAAAAATATGGGCATGACGTTCGCGTCGTCAATGTTGCCGATTGGTCGATCGAATTATGTGGGGGAACCCATGTAGCAAATACGGAGGATATCGGTATTTTCAAAATCGTTTCTGAATCAGGGATCGGTGCTGGTGTTCGTCGAATCGAAGCAGTGACTAGTCAAGAAGCTTATACGTTATTGCATGAAGAAGAAGCGCAATTAAAAGCAATTGCAGGGATCGTTAAATCCGCCCAATTAAAAGAAGTCGTTGCCAAAACAGAACAACTGCAAGCGCAGCTGCGTGAATTGCAAAAAGAAAACGAAGCTCTTGCCAGCAAGTTAGCAAACCAGCAAGCAGGGGATGTTTTCAAAGATGTTAAAGAAGTAAATGGTCTGCGTCTGATCACAGCAAAAGTGACTGTAAAGGACATGAACCAATTACGTCAACTAGCTGACCAATGGAAACAAAAAGACCATTCTGATATTTTAGTGTTAGCTACCGCGAATGATGGCAAAGTGAATCTTTTAGCTGCCATGAACAAAGCAGCCAACGAAAAAGGATTGAAAGCGGGCGATTTGATCAAAGAGATCGCACCTAAAGTTGGCGGCGGCGGTGGCGGCCGTCCTGATATGGCACAAGCCGGCGGGAAGAATCCAGAAGGAATCGCAGCAGCACTTGAGACAGCAGCAGCGTGGTTAGCTGCCAAGTAAGCACACTATGGTTGAATCTGTACCCGCGAGTTCCTTTCCTTTAAGAAGATAGGTGAAAGAGGAGTGTAGGTCTTTAACACATTCCTTTTTTGAACGAAGATGACGGAGGGGGAGACCCTTCCGTTATCTTTTTCCTTTTTTCCTACGTGTTATCTGAAAATGCGTTTGATAATTGAAGGGAATTCGCTTTTTTTTCGAAAAAACGATACGAATAGTTGTTTAATTGAATTCCTTCGGGGTAAAATAAGAAAGATGGTTTTTTGAGAGGGTGATGATTTGCTAAACTTTTTTTTAGATCGTAGCAAAAAAAATGGTGTCTACGAACGTACAGCCATCGGGAAATTAGCAGGCAGCCTCGGGTTGCTTTCCAACCTACTATTATTTGCTGGGAAATTTATCATTGGCTTATCTGCCCAGTCTGTTTCGATTATGGCAGATGCCATCAACAGTCTTTCAGATACCGCTTCGTCTATTTTAACATTGATCGGTTTTCGGATCTCTGCGAAACCAGCCGACAGTGAACATCCATATGGTCATGAGCGATTTGAAGCCATCAGTGGGTTTGTAGTATCTTTGATCATCACGTTTGTTGGCGGCCAATTTCTCATTAGCTCTGTGCAACGCATCATGGAACCGACAAGTATCCGTCTTTCCCCACTATTGTTTATCGTTTTGGTCTTATCGATTTTGATCAAAATCTGGCAGGGAGCGATGTACCGCAAACTGGCGAACCTGATCGGCTCTCAAACACTTAAAGCCAGCGGACAAGACAGTCTCAACGATGTGTATACAACGGGGGCAGTTTTGTTTTCAGCGACGATCGAGTGGTTGACTGGCCTACGTATCGATGGCTTTGTCGGCTGTCTGATTGCCTTGTATATTTTGATTAGCGGAATCAAAATGATTCGTTCCTTTATCAACGAATTATTAGGGGCACGCCCAACGCAAGAAGAAGTAGCTGCCATGGAGCAACGCTTGGATCACTATCCGACGATTCTCGGTTACCATGATTTACTGGTTCATAATTACGGACCGAAAAATCGCTTTGCCAGTGTGCATATCGAAGTGGATGAAACGTGGTCTTTACGAGAAGCGCATGAGGTGATTGATGCGATTGAACAAGATTTTCGCCAATCTTTAAAGGTCGACCTGGTCTGTCATCTTGATCCAGTACCAATTCAAGATCAGCAGTATCGGCATTTAAAAAAAGAAGTGTCAAAGATCATTCGCTTCGTTGACCCACAGTTACGGATGCATGATTTTCAGGTCAAAGGAGATCTGTTGGCTTTTGATTTAGTGATTCCCGCAAAACCGGCGTATAGTGATCAAGAAATCGAAGAAATGCTGAAACAAAAAATCAAAGAAACACTAGGGGACTATGAATTGAAGCTTGCTTTCGATCACAGTTACCTATTATAGGGTTACAGGATATAGGAGGAAACTATGATAAAAATGGATATGAGCATGATTTCCACGGTATTATTGGCACTTTTGTTTATTAATACGATCGCTGCCTTTATTACTGTTTTTCGGAAACCACGCTCGATTGCAAGTGTCTTTGCTTGGATGATGACGTTGGTATTCATCCCCGGCATCGGGTTCTTGTTGTACTTGTTTTGTGGTCGGGGGATCGACGGAGAAATTATTTATAAATTTAGTGAGCACCACCAAAGTAGAATCAATGAGTTGAATCAAATCATCAAAGTGCACAATTATTCTTTTCCTGAACATCCTTACTCAGATGACAATCATCTATTAGAGCGCTATTTTAAGAACCTTGATGAATCGCCCTTGACGAAAGGAAACAAAGTAGAATTTTATACAGATGGAAAAGAAAAATTTGCCGCATTGTTTGAGGACATGAAGCTAGCAGAAGATAATCTGCATGTGGAGTATTATTCGTTTTTTAATGATGAGATCGGTGGCCAATTCTTGTCAATCTTGATCGATAAAGCCCGTGAAGGTGTTGAAGTGCGTTTGGTCTATGATCCATGGGGGTCGCCGAAGGCCAATCGGAAATTCTTTCAACCGTTGATTGATGCCGGTGGAAAAGTCGTGCCTTTCATCACTTCGAAGAACCTAATCCGCAACACACGATTGAACTACCATCTACATCGAAAAATCGTTGTGATCGACGGTCAAATCGGATGGACTGGCGGCTTTAATGTCGGCGATCAGTATTTAGGGAAAAAGGCCAAATTTGGCTATTGGCGAGACACCCATGCGAGAATCGTAGGTACTGCCAGTTTTACACTACAAGAGATTTTTATTCGTGACTGGAACGCATCTGTAAAAAGAGAAGAGGATCAGCTGGAATACGAGGATCGCTACTTTATTCTACCGCCGAAAGAGCGCTCTGGAAATGTTGATTTGCAGATCGTCGCTGATGGGCCTGAAAGTGAGACCCAAATTCTCAAAGGCGGTTTTGTAAAAATGATCTTAGCTGCCAAAGAATCGATTTGGATCCAAACGCCTTATTTGATTCCTGATGACAGTATGATGAACGCATTGGAAATTGCCATCCACTCAGGTGTAGACGTTCGAATCATGATTCCATGTATGCCTGACCACCCATTCATTTATCGGGCAACACAGCATTATGCCAATTACTTGCATCGCCGTGGTGCAAAAATCTACATCTATAACAATGGTTTCCTCCATGCGAAGACGGTCATGATGGATGATACCATTAGTTCCTTTGGGACGACGAATCAAGACATTCGGAGTTATGCCTTGAATTTTGAAGTCAACGCCTTCGCCTACGATCACGATGTCACGCAAACGTTGAAAGGCTTCTTTGAAGAGGATATGGCACAATCAACATTACTGACGGATGAAATTTTGGCGAAGCAATCTTACTGGTTGCGCTTCAAACAAAACTTCTCTCGGTTATTGTCTCCGATCCTTTAATTTCATCGCTTTTGCTAATCCTTGGCGTGCCAAATGGTCGGCACCTTTGTTTTGACTCTCAGGGACCCATTGGATGATTGCTAAAGCGAACTGTTTCAACAAGTATTGAATTTCTGTTAAATAATCAGAAAAAGCAGGGTTTTTGGTATAATTCTTGTCGATGGTCTGCGCAACGACTTTGCTGTCGATATAGAGCATAATTGTCTGTTCCTGTAAACCTTTGTCAATCAGCAGCTGCAACGCGTTGACCATCACAGCGAACTCTGCTTGGTGGTTGGTTGAATCAGGTAGCGGAAACGCAATTTGTTCATGCAGATCAGTACCGACAATGACGATTCCACCGCCACTAGGGCCGGGGTTGCCTTTCGTGGAAGCATCAAGATAAACTTTTAACATTGTCTCACCCTTTTTTGATATGATAAAGATAGTATACTAGAAATTTTATGTTGTGAGGAACTTTTATGAAGCGTAAATTGTATTGGCAACCGGAAGCTGCTACAGCGATCATTTATTGGTCGTTTACTATGATGATATTATTTATCAGTTTGATTCTTTCGTTAGAAAATACCAGACCTTATTGGAAAAGCAACCTCGTTTTAGCCGTCTTTTTCTTTTTTGTATGGTTAGGGATTCACCGAAGCATGCTCATCAGGAATGATTTGCTCCTGATTCGCTATGCGCGCTTATGGAAGAAAAGCCTTATTTCTTTACCTGAGATAGAAAAATGGCAAATTATAAACCGTTTAATAAGCATTACCGATCATCAAAAAACGTATACCTTCACGTTGCGTAAAAAAGATGTGGCATGGTTAGAAACTTTTTTTCAAGAAAAAATCCCTGAAAAAAGGGTGCAGGTCAAAACCAACGAGTAATTCATAGGAATCTAGAAAGCAGCGATCGCTCCTTTTGGCGTTACAGCCTTAGGAGGGACGTTGTTTTTTTTACATAAAGGATTCGTGAAACTTCTTGTAAAAGTGTGAAAAATCTCTCTTTCTTTCTGAATAAAATCAAGTATAATAAGAGCATAGCAAACAAAACACATTTTAAAGTGCTAAATAGTTCGTGAATTGAGGGTAAAAATGAAATCAGATATCGAAATTGCACAAGAATCAATGCCTAAACCGATTATTGAAATTGCTGAACCACTTGGTTTAACAGGCAATGACCTGGAACTTTATGGCAAGTATAAAGCAAAAATCGAATGGTCGGCAATCACCGAAAAAGCAAACAATCCGCTGGGTAAACTCATTTTAGTCACAGCGATCAGTCCGACACCCGCTGGAGAAGGCAAGTCAACCGTGACCATTGGACTTGCAGATGCGTTAAATCAAATCAGCAAGCAAACCGTCATCGCCTTACGTGAGCCATCTTTAGGACCAGTAATGGGCATCAAAGGCGGCGCCACCGGCGGCGGCAAAGCACAAGTGTTGCCGATGGAGGACATCAACTTACACTTCACTGGCGATATGCATGCGATCACAGCAGCAAACAATGCCTTGTCTGCATTGATCGATAACCATATCCAGCAAGGCAATGAGTTGGGGATCGACGGACGTCGGGTCACATGGAAACGGGTTGTCGATTTGAATGATCGAGCGTTACGACAAGTGATCGTCGGTCTAGGGGGACCGTTACAAGGCGTTCCCCGAGAAGACGGTTTTGACATCACCGTTGCTAGTGAAATCATGGCGATTTTGTGCTTGGCAACAAGTATTGATAATTTAAAAGAGCGATTAGGAAAGATTTTAATTGGTTATTCTTTTGAGAAACAACCGATTTACGTAAAAGATCTGGCGGTCCAAGGTGCTTTAGCCTTACTTTTAAAAGATGCCCTCAAACCGAATCTTGTTCAAACGATTGAAGGAACCCCTGCGCTGATCCATGGCGGACCTTTTGCGAATATTGCCCATGGGTGTAATAGTGTGATCGCAACCGAGACGGCTTTGCACTTAGGCGAATACACGGTGACCGAAGCTGGGTTTGGTGCTGACTTAGGGGCAGAGAAATTTCTTGATATCAAAACACCGAACTTATCAAAGGCACCAGATGCGATCGTAGTAGTAGCGACGATCAGAGCACTGAAGATGCATGGTGGGATCGCTGTGGCTGATTTAGGGACAGAAAACTTAAAAGCATTAGAGTTAGGCTTCAGTAATTTAAAGCGACATGTTGAAAACATGCGTAAATACGGGATTCCAGTTGTCGTTGCGCTTAATGAGTTCTCACAAGACACCGAAGCGGAGCGAACACTAGTCGAAACCATGTGCCAGCAAATCGACGTCACCATCGCACGGACAGCCGTTTGGGCAGACGGTGGTGCAGGTGGAACGGATCTAGCAAAAGCAGTGGTTCAAGTAATCGAGGAAAAACCTGCCAACTATCAACGCTTGTATACCGACGATTTGCCTTTAGCGGATAAAGCTTCTTTGATCGTGCGGGAAATCTATGGCGGGGCAGAGGTTGAGTTTGCGCCGAAAGCCAAGGCACAGTTGCAAAGCTTCAAAGAACAAGGCTGGGATCAGCTGCCGATCTGTATGGCAAAAACCCAGTATTCCTTTAGTGATGATCCAAAGCGATTGGGCGCACCAGATGACTTTACAGTAACGATTCGCGAATTCGTGCCAAAATTAGGGGCTGGCTTTATCGTAGCCTTGACTGGTGCCGTGATGACGATGCCAGGATTACCGAAGAAACCTGCCGCCATCAATATGGACGTGGCTTCTGATGGCCAAGCGATCGGTCTTTTCTAAAAGAGCTATCACAAACAAAGAAGGCATTCGCGGCATTTGAAACGGAAAAACGGAAAGAGATGACTTGAAAGGACGGGTGCAAGCGGCATTCGTCTTTTTCTCGTTCATTAGACGTGATGGAAGATAAAAGTAGGGATTCTTGTTATAATAATCAAGGAAGCAAGCAAAAGTCTATTTTCTTTCTTTTGATAATCAAGTATACTTAACCAATTGAGGTGATCTTTGTCAATGGAGCTACAACTAACTAGGAGGACTGGTTTTTATGGAATGGGCAGTCCCTTGGAGGTCATGCAAGGAAAAAAAAGAATCGCTGCCATCAATCATCAGCAAACGATTTTTTTGGCGCTGGCTGAGCAGACGCCGATTCGTGTGCGCATGTTTTTTTTAGAAAGTCAGCCTTTTCAGTTACCAAAAGGCCAATCAGCGCTCAAGCTGGAGGTCGTGATGAATCCTGCGCTTAAAAGAATATATATCGGCTTTTATTTAAGCCTTTTTCTCATGATGGGGGTATTGGGCTTATTATCCATCTCCCTTTACTCGTTGCTTTTTGTCGGTGTGTATTTAGTGGCATATTTTGTCTTTGTTTTGATTTATTTAAAAAAAGCGTATCTTATCAAGGAGGTTCCTCATGGCTAGTGGTGCAGATCAATTTTTGAGCAGTTTTAATCGAATCGAAAAGCGGCTTCGTGACGAATTGGATAATCCGCGGAATATGGGTTTTTCTGAAATGGTTCGTCGCTTGTCAAAAAGCAAAAATATCAATGTCAGAAGAGCAGAAGATGATCTATTACAAATGGCTCAGCTGCGCAATGCCATCGTACATGAAAAAATCGGAGAAAACTTTGTCATTGCAGAACCGAATGAATGGGTCGTCAATCGCATCCAAGAAATTGAACGCTCCTTACTGGCACCTGAAAAAGTCATGCCGCGTTTTGCGAAACGAGTGACTGGTTTTGAAAAGCACCTGCCATTACCAGAGTTATTGAAAATCGTTGCACAAAAGCGCTATTCACAATTTCCGATCTATGATAATGGTCGATTTTTGGGCTTGATCACCTTGCGGATGCTGGGATACTGGTTAGCGAAAGAAAGCCTCCATGGTGAAATCAAGGTGGCAGGCAGAACGGCAGATGAATTATTAGCAGGAGATGGGAAACGATCGAATTATTGTTTCGTGTCGGCTGAAACGACCATCGTAGAAGTGGAAGAATTGTTTCAAAAAAATGCCCTGCTTGAGGCGGTTTTGATCACCAAGGATAAAAATCCGAATGGAAATCTCTTGGGCATCATCCGTCCACGAGATATTTTTAAAGAAGAAAGAGTGGAAAATTTATGATCGCGTTGTTTTTTTTGTTAAGTGCTGTTGTCATTGGCTTGGATCAATGGCTGAAGATTTGGATCGTTGCCAATTATCAACTGGGTGAAACACATTCTCTGATCGACAATGTGTTGTCCCTGACCTATCTTCAGAATACGGGCGCAGCTTGGAGTATTCTAGAAGGAAAAATCACCTTTTTTGCGATCATCACCGTTATCGCGGTTGCTGTTGTTGTTTACCTATTGTTTCGCTACCAAAAAAGCAGTCTATGGTTTCGTTTCGGACTGGCGTTTGTTCTAGGTGGGGCGATCGGTAATTTTATCGATCGGTTGCAGCATGGCTTTGTGGTCGATATGTTCCAGCTTGATTTTATCAATTTCCCAATTTTCAATATCGCTGATATGTCATTAGTGTTCGGGGTGATCTTGATTTTTATTTATGCACTGGTAGATGACGAAGCAAAAGGGAAACAAGGAGAATCAAATGGAAAAGCAAATTGAAGTAATCATTAAAGAAGAAAAAGGGCGGGTCGACAAAGTGTTGGCTGAACGCTTGCCAAATCATAGTCGGTCACAAATCCAGCAGTGGCTAAAAGAAGCTGCGGTCACATTGAAGGGCGAAACGGTTCGGGCAAATTATAAGGTAAAAGCAGGTGATCACTTGATCATCCAAGTACCAGAACCTGAAGTTGTAGACTTACAACCAGAAAATATTCCTTTGACGATCGTCTATCAAGATGCTGATGTGGCAGTCATCAACAAACCGCAAGGGATGGTGGTTCATCCATCCGCTGGGCATCCAAATGGCACCTTGGTTAATGCGTTATTGTACCATATGGATGATTTATCCACGATCAATGATGTTGTTCGGCCAGGAATCGTTCATCGAATCGACAAAGATACGTCGGGTCTGTTAATGATCGCCAAAAATGATCAGGCACATGAGTCGTTAGCGAAACAATTGAAAGACAAAACATCGTTACGCAAGTACGTAGCATTGGTTCATGGTACGATCAGCCACGAAAAAGGCACCATCAATGCACCAATCGGTCGCTCAAAAGTCAATCGCAAAATGCAAGCCGTGATCGAAAATGGCAAACCCGCTGTCACTCACTTCACCGTGTTGGAGCGCTTCGAGCAGTTCACCTTAGTAGAACTACAGCTGGAAACAGGAAGAACCCATCAAATAAGAGTCCACATGCAGTACATCGGTTTTCCGCTAGCTGGCGATCCGCTATATGGACCTAAACGCACGCTAAAAGGCAATGGGCAGTTTTTACATGCCAAGCTTCTAGGCTTCACCCACCCAACAACAGGCGAGTCGCTGGTCTTTGAAGCGCCATTACCAGAGCTGTTCGCGGACACGTTAAAAAAATTGCGAAAAAATGATTGATTTTTTTGTGTGAGAACTGTATAGTAATTGTAACAACTAAATAGCTCCTTTAAATGTAGTCCCGTGAGGCTAAGAAGGAATGAGTAAGCAGACGACTCCCGCGTTGGAGATTCGAACCCTTACTAGATGATAACGTGTACCCAAAATCCACAGAATGGGATTTTAGGCAACGATCGGAAAACATGACTCCTACCTCAAGCAGGTAGGAGTTTTTTTATGTTCAAAATTAGGAGGGAATAACATATGGCAGCGAAAGAAGTAGTAGATGCAGTAACAATGAAACGAGCGTTAACGCGGATCACCTATGAAATTATAGAAAGAAATCGCGGCATTGATAACTTGGTGCTGGTAGGGATCAAAACCCGCGGCATCTATATCGCGCAACGAATAGCAGAACGTTTAAAACAACTAGAAGGCGTAGAAGTACCTGTCGGTGAATTGGACATCACCTTGTACCGAGATGACAAAAAGACAGAAGATGATCCAGAGATCCATTCATCAGACATCCCGACTGCCATTGATGGCAAAGAAGTCATCTTGATCGATGATGTCTTGTTTACAGGACGGACGATTCGGGCAGCTTTGGATGCCATCATGGATATTGGTCGACCAAAAAGAATCTCACTCGCCGTTTTAGTTGACCGCGGTCATCGTGAACTGCCGATTCGGGCAGATTTTGTTGGAAAAAATATTCCAACTGCTTTAAGTGAAGAAATTATCGTGGAGATGGAAGAATCAGATGGTTCTGACCGGATCATGATCAATAAAGAAAACGACTAGGAAGAAGAGTGACAGCAACATGCAGAAGCAAGAATTTCGTAATCCAGACGCAGTTTTAGACATCAAAGATCGGCCCAAAGCACTGCCTTGGTTAGGCCTAAGCTTACAACATCTTTTCACGATGTTTGGGGCAACCGTTTTAGTTCCGATCCTCGTTGGGATCAACCCCAGCATCGCTTTAGTTAGTTCAGGTATTGGAACATTGGTTTACTTGGTTACGACGAAAGGGAAGATTCCAGCGTATCTAGGCAGCAGCTTTGCGTTTATCGCAGCGATGCAGATGCTGATGAAATCTGACGGCTACCCAGCTATTGCACAAGGCGCCATCACGACTGGGTTGGTCTACGTGATCGTTTCGATGATCATAAAACGTGCAGGTGCTGCTTGGTTGGACAAGATCTTACCACCGATCATTGTCGGTCCTGTGATTATGGTGATTGGATTAGGGTTAGCCGCTAACGCAGCTCAGAATGCGATGTACAATGACTCAGTCTACGATTTCAAGTACATTCTGGTAGCCTTGGCTACCTTAGGATTAACGATTTTCTTCAATATGTTTCTGCGAGGGTTCTTAGGACTGATTCCGATCCTTCTGGGGATCGTGGGCGGATACTTGATCGCCTTAGCAGCGGGAATCGTCGATGTACAGCCCATCATTGACGCCAACTGGTTTGGCATGCCGAGCTTCGAGATTCCCTTCATTAACTATGAACCAAAACTGTATCTGAATGCGATCACGACGATGGCGCCGATCGCTTTTGTTACCATGACCGAACACATCGGTCATCTGATGGTCTTGAACAAATTAACGAAGCGGAACTTTTTTGAAGAGCCAGGCTTGAACCGAACACTTTTGGGCGATGGTTTTGCTCAAATCGCAGCCGGTCTCGTTGGGGGACCCCCAGTGACAAGTTACGGAGAAAACATCGGGGTTTTAGCAATTACACGGGTCCACAGTGTGTTCGTCATCGGTGGTGCGGCAATTCTAGCCATCGTACTAGGCTTCGTTGGAAAACTAAGCGCATTGATCTTAAGTATTCCTGGTCCAGTCATCTCAGGGATCAGCTTCCTGCTCTTTGGCGTCATCGCTGCCAGCGGGTTGAAAATTTTGATCGACAATAAAATCGATTTTGATCGTAAGAAGAATTTGATCATTGCGTCAGTGATCCTTGTGGTAGGAATCGGCGGGCTTGTCTTCACGGTCGGTACCTTCACCTTATCCGCAATGGCGTTAGCAACTGTCCTAGGAATCTTCTTGAATCTTATTTTACCTGACAGCTCTCGCAGCGAAGAAAAATAACTTGTGCCAACTCATCGTTTAAACAGAATCAAAGGAGGAATTCATTCATGATTATTCAATCCGAAAGAATCAGCTTAAAGCATCTTTTGACGGTCGAAGCATTGACAGACCGTGAAGTGATGGGACTCATCCGCAGAGGACAAGAATTCAAAAGAGGGGCGAAATGGATGCCCCAAAAAGAACAATATTTCGCAACAAATCTCTTTTTTGAGAACAGTACCAGAACCCACAAAAGCTTCGATGTTGCTGAGAAAAAACTAGGGATCGAAGTCATCGAATTTGAAGCCTCCACCAGTTCTGTTCAAAAAGGCGAGACCTTGTATGACACGGTCTTGACGATGTCGGCTTTAGGTGTAGACGTTGCGGTCATTCGCCACGGCGATGAAAACTACTACGACTCTTTGATCCAAAGCAAAACGATCCAGTGCAGTATCATCAATGGCGGGGACGGCAGCGGCCAACACCCAACGCAATGTTTGCTAGATCTGATGACAATCTATGAAGAGTTCGGGCACTTTGACGACTTGAAAGTCGCAATCGTAGGCGACATCACCCACTCACGGGTCGCAAAATCAAACATGCAAATGTTGAAGCGTCTCGGCGCGAAAGTCTTCTTCTCAGGTCCAAAGGAATGGTATGACGAAGAATTTGAAGTATACGGTCACTGGATGCCACTCGACGAATTGGTCGCAGAAGTCGATGTCATGATGATGCTTCGTGTCCAGCACGAGCGCCATGATGGAACGGAAAGCTTTTCAAAAGAAGAATACTTAAAAAATCACGGGTTGACCGTCGAACGCGCCGCAAGAATGAAAGAGCATGCGATCATTATGCACCCAGCACCAGTCAATCGCGATGTGGAGTTAGCTGATGCCTTAGTTGAAAGCTTACGCTCGCGCATCATCACCCAGATGTCCAATGGCGTCTTTGTTCGAATGGCAATTCTTGAAGCGGTGTTGAACGGTAAGGCCTAACAGGCAAAAAGGAATGAATTAGAGGAGGAAGTTTACATGAAAACACTCATTAAAAACGGTAAAATCATCAAAAAAGACAATCACTGTGTGCCTGCAGCAATTTGGATCGAAGACGGAATCATTCGCGGGATCGGTACAGCATTTCCCGAAACAGATTTTGACGAAGTCATCGATGCCAAAGAGCAATTGATCACACCAGGTTTAGTGGATGTTCATGTACACTTCAGAGAACCGGGCTTTGAATACAAAGAAACAATCGAAACGGGCAGCATGGCAGCCGCTCGTGGCGGGTTTACGACAGTTTGCGCAATGCCAAACCTTGACCCAGTTCCTGATACACCAGAAAAATTAGCAGCTGTTTACGAAAAAATCAACGCAGATGCATCAATCAACGTCTTACAATACGCCCCGATCACCGAAAACTTGCGCAGCGAAACGTTGACGGATGCAGCTGGAATGAAAGCCGCGGGGGCATTTGCCTTAACAAATGACGGTGTCGGGGTTCAGACTGCTGGCACAATGTATTTGGCAATGAAGCAAGCCGCCGAAAATGACTTGGCATTGGTTGCCCATACAGAAGATGATTCCTTACTCTTTGGCGGCGTGATGCATGCTGGTAAAAAAGCGGAAGAACTTGGATTGCCAGGGATCTTGAGTGTAACAGAAGCTTCTCAAATCGCTCGGGATGTGCTTTTGGCGGAAGCAACAGGAGCCCATTACCATGTCTGCCATGTCTCTACGAAAGAAAGTGTTCGAGTGATTCGAGATGCCAAAAAAGCTGGGATCCATGTGACAGCCGAAGTTTCTCCCCACCATTTGCTTCTCATCGATGAAGATATTCCTGCCGATGAAGGCTTTTGGAAAATGAACCCACCGTTACGTGGGCAAGAAGACCGTGAAGCGTTGATCGAAGGTCTGTTGGATGGCACGATCGATTGTATCGCGACGGATCATGCCCCACATGGCTATGAAGAAAAAATGCAAAGCTTTTTAAAAGCACCCTTTGGCATCGTCGGATCAGAATATGCCTTCCAATTGTTGTACACTCATTTTGTGAAAACAGGACGCTTTACTTTGCAGCAGCTAGTGGATTGGATGACCGTGAAACCAGCGTCGCTCTTTGGTCTAAGTGCTGGAACGATGATGGTCGGAGACAAAGCCGACCTGGCAATTTTTGACTTAGAATCAGCTTATAACGTGGATCCTAAGCAATTCCTATCAAAAGGAGTCAATACGCCTTTCGGTGGATGGACGTTATATGGGGATACGAGTTATACATTTGTAAATGGTAAAACAGTATGGCAAAAAGGTGGGCAATAATATGAAGCGTTGGCTTATTTTAGAAGATGGAACATACTTTGAAGGCGAAGGGTTTGGTGCCAGTGTCAATGTTTTTGGTGAGATCGTTTTTACCACAAGCATGACAGGGTATCAAGAAGCCATTACGGATCAAAGCTTTAACGGACAAATCATTACGTTTACGTATCCGATGGTTGGCAATTACGGCGTCAACCGAGACGATTACGAATCAATTTCACCGACTTGTAAAGGGGTTGTTGTGAAAGAACACGCGCGTCTAGCAAGCAATTGGCGGAAACAGCTGACGTTAGACGAATTTTTAAAACGCAAAAATATTCCAGGGATTGCAGGAATCGATACACGAGCGCTGACGAGAAAGATTCGTCAACACGGAACCATGAAAGCGAGTATCGTTGATGCAGGCGATGTCTTTGATCATGCCTTTGATCAATTAAAAGCGGCGGTTTTACCAACCAATCAAGTGGCACAAGTTTCTACCTCAAAACCTTATCCAAGTCCTGGAACGGGTCGCAATATTGTGGTTATCGACTTCGGCTTGAAGCACAGTATTTTACGGGAGTTGTCACGCCGCAACTGCAATTTAACGATTTTGCCATACAATACGACAGCCCAAGAAATTTTAGACCTCGCACCAGATGGTGTAATGCTGACGAATGGACCAGGAGATCCAAAAAGCTTGCCAGAAGCAATTAAAATGATACAAGGGATTCAAGGCAAGGTACCAATCTTCGGGATTTGTTTAGGCCATCAGCTCTTCTCATTAGCGAATGGGGCAGATACCTATAAAATGAAATTCGGTCACCGCGGATTAAACCATCCGGTAAGAGAGATCGCCACTGGTCGGATCGATTTTACCTCACAAAACCATGGCTTTGCTGTGGATGAAGCATCCATCGATCCAGAAAAACTAATGGTAACCCACGTCGAAGTAAACGATGGCACGATCGAAGGGGTTCGTCATCGCCGTTACCCAGCATTCAGTGTCCAGTACCACCCAGATGCGGCACCGGGCCCGCATGATGCAGTCCACTTATTTGACGAATTTTTAGAGATGATCGATGCATGGAAGGAGCAGAACTAATATGCCAAAACGTACAGATATCAAGAAAATCATGGTTATCGGTTCTGGACCGATTATTATAGGACAAGCGGCAGAGTTTGATTATGCCGGTACACAAGCTTGCTTAGCTTTACGAGAAGAAGGCTACGAAGTGGTGTTAGTCAATTCGAATCCCGCAACGATCATGACGGACAAAGAAATTGCTGACAAAGTCTACATTGAACCAATCACATTTGAGTTTGTCTCACGGATTTTACGTAAAGAACAGCCTGATGCAATTTTACCGACATTAGGCGGACAAACGGGCTTAAATATGGCGATGGAATTAGCCAACTCAGGTATTTTGGATGAATTAGGAATTGAGTTGCTAGGAACCAAATTAGCAGCAATCGACCAGGCAGAAGACAGAGATTTATTCAAACAATTAATGGAAGAATTGGATCAACCGATCCCAGAATCAGAAATCGTGTCAACGGTGGAAGCAGCAGTTGAATTTGCGAAAAAAATCGGCTTTCCAATCATTGTTCGTCCTGCATTTACGCTAGGGGGAACGGGCGGCGGCATGTGTAACAATGAAGAAGAACTTCGCCAAATCGCTGAAAACGGCTTGAAGCTCTCGCCAGTGACCCAATGCTTGATTGAACGGAGTATTGCTGGATATAAAGAGATTGAATATGAAGTGATGCGAGATTCTGCTGACAACGCGATCGTCGTTTGTAATATGGAAAACTTCGATCCAGTCGGTATCCACACCGGCGATTCCATCGTCTTTGCGCCGAGCCAAACTTTGTCAGACCATGAATACCAAATGTTACGGGATGCCTCATTAAAAATCATCCGCGCGTTAAAAATCGAAGGTGGCTGTAACGTTCAGTTGGCGCTTGATCCTCATAGCTTCAACTACTATGTCATTGAAGTAAATCCACGGGTCTCACGTTCCTCTGCGTTAGCAAGTAAAGCTACAGGGTACCCGATTGCCAAACTGGCAGCGAAAATTGCCGTCGGTTTAACATTGGACGAAATGAAAAACCCAGTCACAGAAACCACCTATGCAGAATTTGAACCCGCCCTTGACTATGTCGTCGCAAAAATTCCTCGCTGGCCGTTTGACAAGTTTGAAACTGGGGAACGTCGATTAGGAACACAAATGAAAGCGACTGGTGAAGTGATGGCGATCGGTCGTAATATTGAAGAGTCATTATTAAAAGCCGTTCGTTCATTGGAGATCGGCACACACCATATCGAAATGAAAGAATTAGAAGGTCTTTCTGACAATGATCTGATGGAAAAAGTCATCAAGGCGCAAGATGATCGCCTATTCTACGTCATGGAAGCCATCCGAAGAGGGTACACCATCGAAGATTTGAACGAAATGACGAAAATCGACTTGCTCTTCTTGGATAAGATGCTTCACATCTTTGAGATCGAACAAGCATTAGCAAACGAACCACAATCCCTTGATGTGTTGAAAAAAGCCAAGCAAAACGGCTTTACGGATAAAAAGATTGCTGAGCTGTGGGAAACCACGGAAGCTGAGATCCGCACGCTGCGTCATGAGCAAAAGATTTTGCCCGTCTACAAAATGGTAGATACCTGTGCCGCAGAATTTGAATCAGCAACACCTTATTTCTACAGCACCTATGAGTTTGAGAATGAAAGCAAGCGCAGTGAAAAAGAATCTGTTCTTGTCCTAGGTTCTGGACCGATCCGAATCGGACAAGGGGTGGAGTTCGACTATGCAACAGTGCACTCGGTGAAAGCGATCCAAGCTGCTGGCTATGAAGCGATCATCATGAACAGTAATCCTGAAACGGTTTCGACTGACTTTTCTATCTCCGACAAGCTGTACTTTGAACCATTGACCTTAGAGGATGTCTTACACGTCATCGACTTGGAACAACCAATTGGGGTCATCGTCCAATTTGGCGGGCAAACGGCGATCAATTTAGCAGAGCCTTTAGTAAAAGCTGGGGTCAAAATCTTAGGCACCAGCATTGAAGATCTTGATCGTGCCGAAAATCGTGATCTCTTTGAGCAAGCATTACAAGCGCTAGATATTCCGCAACCACCAGGGGATACAGCGACAAACGAACAAGAAGCGATCGCCATCGCTCAAGAAATCGGCTATCCTGTTTTAGTCCGCCCAAGTTATGTCTTAGGGGGACGTGCGATGGAAATCGTGGAAAACCAAGCCGATTTAGAAGATTATATGCGTCATGCAGTGAAAGCATCACCAGAACATCCTGTCTTGGTCGATCGTTACTTGGTCGGTAAAGAATGTGAAGTCGATGCTATCTGTGACGGCAAAACTGTTTTGATTCCTGGAATCATGGAACATATCGAGCGTGCAGGGGTCCATTCAGGAGATTCAATGGCGGTCTATCCACCGCAAAATCTTTCGGATGAATTAATTGCTACGATCGAAGAATATACCAAACGCTTGGCATTAGGTTTAAATTGTATCGGTATGATGAATATCCAATTTGTCATCCATGAGAACAAAGTGTATGTCATTGAAGTAAACCCTCGTGCTAGCCGAACCGTACCATTTTTAAGCAAGGTAACAGAGATCCCAATGGCCCAAATTGCCACGAAGGCGATTCTCGGAGAAGAGATCACAGCGTTAGGTTATCATGACGGACTTGCGCCAACGCCAAATGAAGTACACATCAAAGCACCTGTCTTCTCCTTTACAAAACTTTTAAAAGTCGATACTTACTTAGGCCCTGAAATGAAATCAACGGGTGAAGTAATGGGATCAGACAAAGATTTGGCAAAAGCACTTTATAAAGCTTTTGAGGCATCAGGCCTGCATATTCCTGAATTTGGAAAAGCACTTTTCACCGTTGCAGACGAAAGCAAAGAAGAGGCAGCAGCACTGGCAGCGCGTTTCGTAGAGGTCGGCTTCACCTTATTGGCTACCAATGGAACCGCCGATTACTTTGAAGAAAAAGGACTACAAGTGACTCGGGTTGCCAAGATTTCCGAACAGCAAGCAGAAGAAACGGTTGTTGATTTGATCCGTAAAGGAACGACCCAAGTAGTAGTCAATACCATGGACAAAGATCGCCAAAATGCAACGGAAGACGGATTTATCATCCGCCGAGAAGCGGTGGAACATGGTGTACCGACCTTTACTTCTCTTGATACAGCGGATGCGATTCTAAAAGTGATGGAATCCCGCAGTTTTTCAACAAAAGCAATTTAACGCAGATAAAGGAGTTTTTTGATGAAGCAAGAAATCATGACCATCAGCAAACAGCGTCAACTGGCACCGCGGATTTTTGAAATGACATTGACGGGTGAATTAGTCAATGAGATGAGGACCCCAGGGCAATTTCTACACCTGCGGGTTCCTCAAAATGCCTTTCTTCTTCGCCGACCGATCAGTATCAATCATATTGATGCTGAGAAAAAAGAATGCCGAATCATTTATCGGGTCGAAGGAGATGGCACAAGAATTTTTTCAGAAATGACTGTTGGTGATCCAATCGATGTGATGGGGCCGTTAGGAAATGGGTTTCGCTATCATCATTTAAACCAGGGGGACACTGCATTTATCGTAGGTGGCGGTATCGGTGTACCGCCGCTCTATGAATTATCGAAACGCCTGACACAACAAGGCGTCCACGTCATTCACTTTTTGGGCTTTGCCAGCAAAGACGTCATGTATTATGAAGAGGAATTTCGCGCACTGGGAGATACGAGGATCGCTACCGATGATGGCAGCGCGGGTTTACAAGGAAATGTTGGCAACCTGTTATTAGCTGCAGAGCAAACACCTGCGGCGGTCTTTGCTTGCGGAAATAACGGTCTTTTAAAAACCACCGCCCAGCTTTTCGAAGACCTTCCAGATGTTCAATTATCAATGGAGGCGCGAATGGCTTGCGGGATGGGTGCCTGTTATGCCTGTGTTTGCCATACGAAAGATGATGAACAAGGCACAAAAAGTGTCAAAGTTTGTGACGAAGGGCCTGTATTTCAGGCGAGAAAGGTGGTCATTTAATGTCGATCAATGTCGAGCTACCCGGATTGAGTCTAAAAAATCCGATCATGCCTGCCAGCGGCTGTTTTGGGTTTGGTGCAGAATATGATAAATATTATGACATCAGTCAATTAGGTGCGGTGATGATCAAAGCGACCACACCTGAACCACGTTTCGGCAATCCGACCCCAAGGGTAGCAGAAACGCCTAGCGGTATGTTAAATGCCATCGGGTTGCAAAATCCTGGGTTAGAAGCGGTCATGAATCAAATTTTGCCCGACTTGGCTCAAAAACACCCCGATTTGCCAATCATCGCGAATGTTGCCGGTTCGACCGTCGAAGATTATGTTCTTGTGTGTCAGGAAATCAGTCAGGCAGAAAATGTCAAAGCGATCGAATTGAATATCTCTTGCCCGAACGTCAAGCATGGCGGTATCACGTTCGGAACCGATCCTACGGTTGCTGGTGCATTGACTGAAGCGGTCAAAAAAGTCTCGCAAGTGCCGATCTATGTCAAACTTTCGCCGAATGTGACGGATATCGTCCCAATTGCGCAAGCGATCGAAGCAGGCGGCGCCGACGGGTTTACGATGATCAATACACTTTTAGGCATGCGGATCGATCTAAAAACACGGAAACCAATTTTAGCTAACCAAACGGGGGGCTTGTCTGGTCCGTCAATCAAACCAGTGGCGATTCGCCTGATCAAACAAGTGGCGCAAGTTTCTCAATTACCAATTATTGGCATGGGGGGCGTGATGTCAGTGGATGATGTCCTTGAAATGTATCTGGCAGGTGCTAGTGCTGTTGCAGTCGGAACCGCAAACTTTACCGATCCTTACATTTGCCCAAAGTTGATTGAAGAATTGCCTATACGAATGGCAGAATTAGGAATCCCTTCTTTGGAACAGCTGATAAAAGAAGTGAGAGAGGAGCACATGTGATGAGTGAACGGCCAATTATTGCCTTAGATTTTCCTAACAAACAGGCTATTGAAACTTTTTTAGCGCATTTTCCTAAAGAGGAAAAGTTGTTTGTGAAAGTGGGAATGGAGATTTTCTACCAAGAAGGACCAGCGATCGTTGCTTGGTTAAAAGACTGTGGTCATGATATTTTTTTAGATTTAAAACTACATGATATTCCCAATACAGTAGGACGAGCAATGGAACGCTTAGCTTCTTTAGGTGTGGCTTTGACGAATGTTCATGCAGCCGGTGGGATCGAAATGATGACTGCTGCTAAAAAAGGCCTGCAGCAAGGAACCCCCGCAGGGCACAAAGTTCCTGATTTGATTGCAGTTACCCAATTGACCTCCACTAGTGAGGCACAAATGCATCATGATCAGCAGATCATGACGTCACTGCAAGAAAGTGTCATGCATTACGCCACTTGTGCCCAAAAAGCTGGGTTAGAGGGTGTTGTTTGCTCCGCTCACGAAGCAAAGCAGATCAAACAAAGGACAACGGATGCCTTCATACGCTTGACGCCTGGTATCCGACCAGCCGGCAGTGAAGTTGGTGATCAAAAACGGATCATGACACCTGCACAAGCTCGTAAAGCAGGGGCTACCATGATCGTTGTGGGACGTCCAATCACCCAATCTAAGGCACCGTATGAAAGTTATCTGCAAATAAAACAAGAATGGAAGGAAGCTAGCCAATGAAAGAACAATCCAATCAAATCGCCAAAGATCTTTTAGACATCGAGGCGATTTTCTTACGACCGAATGAACCATTTACTTGGGCAAGCGGCATCAAAAGCCCTATTTACTGCGACAATCGAATCACTATGAGTTATCCACATGTACGTCGCGCCATTGCGAAAGGCTTAGCTGCAGTCATCAAAACGACTTACCCAGAAGCAGAAGTGATTGCAGGGACCGCAACAGCTGGGATTCCCCATGCTGCATGGGTCGCTGAATTGTTAGATTTGCCAATGGTTTATATTCGCAGCAAAGCAAAAGAACACGGTAAAGGCAATCAAATTGAAGGGCGTATTCAACCAAATCAAAAAATGGTCGTCATTGAAGATTTATTGTCAACAGGTGGCAGTGTCTTAGAAGCTTGTGAAGCAGCCAAAAGAGAAGGAGCCGATGTATTAGGCGTCGCTGCGATCTTTACTTACGAGCTGCCTCAAGTCCAAGAAAATTTTGATCAAGCAGGTTTATCCTATGTGACTTTGACAAACTATACAGCGTTGATCGAGTCGGCTTTAGAAACGGGTGCTATTCAAGAATCTGATGTTGCCCTGTTACAAGAGTGGCGTAAAGATCCTGCTGCTTGGTTGAGTGAATAAGGAATTGAAATAAGAAACGGATATGTGAGGGAATGACCAAGCATATTCGTTTTATTTTTACCTATTTTCTGATAGCATTGGAAGAAAGTTTTTTGATAGGAAGGGCTTTACCTTGCTGTCAACTTGAATTAGGAGGCTGTTTTTTTTGAAAAGAAATATGGACGTTCCCTGGAGTTATTCCGGAGACAATGGACCTGAACATTGGCACACTTTGTGCGACTGGTATGCACAAGGCGCCGAATTTCCTTACCAATCCCCAATCGCTTTAATCCACGATGAGACCGAAGAACCCATCGATCAGGACTTGGCTTTTCACTATAAACGAGAGCGGTTCACGGAAAAAGAATTCAAAAATACGATTCACTTCGTTCCTTATAACAAAGAAAGCTATGTCACATTTAAAGGGATCAACTACTATTTGACGGATATTCATTTTCACATGCCGTCTGAACACATTATCGATGACGAGCAGCAAGAGTTAGAGTTTCATCTCGTTCATATGAATGATGACGGAGAAAACTTGGTGGTGGGTATCTTATTCAAACTGACGGATAAACTCAACTGGATCTGCAATCAGCAAGACGACAGCATCTGGGACTTTGAGAACCACACCCAATGGTTTGATCCGAGCATGTTCTTGCCAGAGCGCACCCACCATTTTCATTATGTTGGTTCCTTGACGACCCCACCAACGAAAGGGCCAATCAACTGGTTTGTCTTTGACTGGATTGGGGAGATGAGCCGTCGCTTCATTTTAGAATTCCGCGAAGAAGTATTAGAAAATAATAATCGCCCATTACAAGACCGCAAAGATCGGCCTATTTATTTCTATTGATTTATAAAAATGGTTCCTTTTACGTATTTTCTTCGGACTTCTCTTCTGATTATCCTATAAAACCCGACGTAGTGGGAACCTTCTAGCAATACAATAGTTTAAAAACGAACGGAAAAAAAAGACGAAAATCCTCGTCTTTTTTTTATTTTCATAGGCATCGAGCACAAAGACTATGCTAAACTAATCAATAAGCAGGTTTTAAGTATTCGTTTTATTGTGAAATAAAACACAATTGAATCAATTGAAAAAGAGCAGACACGGTAAAGCTTTTTTAGCGAATTATTTTATAGTAAAAGAAAGGAAATTCATATGCATGCATGGGAGGCAATCCAAAAATCAATCGATTATATTGAAGACAATCTTACCGAGCCGTTAGAGATCGAAACGTTGGCGCAAGTTGCATCATTGTCCGTTTTTTATTATCAGCGCTTATTCACTCGTTTGGTTAAAATTTCTGTTAGGGAATATATAAAACTGCGTCGTTTGGCAATAGGTGCGCTTTTATTGAAAAACCAAAAGAAGCGAGTCATTGATGTCGCTTTTGAAGTCGGCTTTAGCAGTCATGCCGTTTTTTCAAGAACGTTTAAAACGGTCTATAGAATTTCACCCTCGCTTTATCAGAAAAAGCCCATTGGCTTACAAAACTTTGATAAGCCAGATCTTTCATTAGGCTATATTGTGACGGAAGAGGGTATCCCATTGATCAGTGAAGGGGTTGTTTTAGAAATCCAGAAAAAAAGCAATCCGCATCCGCTGGTCTTCTATGGGATCGTCGGTTACTACCCATTCAACTATGGGAAAATGCTAGGGCAACGGACATGGATCGACCCGATTGAAGAAATTTGGCATGAATTTCTTCAAAAGATTGCCAATCAACCGGGAAATGCCAACTACCAGATCGGTGTTTCGTTTCCAGGAGATGCGCCAGAAGGCTATTCGAGTTACTTTGTTGGCCAAGTAGGTGATGACTCACAGGGATCGACCTTCAGTGAATGGACGCTACCGGCTAGGGATTACGTTGTTTGCAGTTTTGATACGATTTCAGAGCAACTGATCATCAATATGGGGAAGGCGATGCGCTATACCCGTTTCTGGTTAAAGAAAAATGGGTGGATTGCTGAGGATTTTTTCCCTGAGCTTTATCAAGAAAGAGAAAATCAGGTCGTTCATGTTGAATTATGGATTCCTTTTAAAAAAAGAAGTGAGATGTAAGGAGGAACAGTACAATGACTCAGTTTGAAGAAGGAGTAAAACTACTTGAAGAAAAATTCGGACATTTTAAAGACAATGTGATCGCCCTTGCCACGACTGCTTGTAACGAGAATGACAAGGGAGAAACACAGCCAGTCGTCCGAGAAGTAGATGCTTTTTATGAAGACGGCGTTTTTTACGTGTCAACTCATGAGCAATCAAACAAAATGAAGCAAATCAGTAAGAATTCAGCAGTTGCGATTGCTGTCAGTGGTGAATGGTTTACTGCGATCGGTCAAGGAGAGAATTTAGGGTGGGTGCTAGACCCTAAAAATGCAGAATTAAGAAGCAAAATTCGCAAAGCCTTTGTCTGGTACGACGAAGTTAACAATGAGGATGATAAAGGCTGTTGTTTTCTAGCGATCCGTTTGACCAAAGGAACGTTGAATATCAATCACTGGGAAAAGCTGTATCATTTTGATTTTGAGAAGAAAGTCACTATGGAGGATGGCGGGATTTATTAGCCAGCAGAGCCTATTAGCCGCAGGTGCTGTTCAATTGCCATTCTAGCGGATCTAGCAGATATGTTGATGTCTGAATTCTGAGAAGGCTTGCCTTTTGTGATACAAGCTAAGCAAAATTGTTGCTGAAAGAGCAGTAGATAGAACGAAAAAGCATAAAAACCGATCACAAGCGCGTGCCTCTTCGCAGCGCTTATGATCGGTTTTTGATTGATTACTTTATGATTTTTGATCCGAATAAACTTAGAAACAGCTAGGACTGTTTTAATCTCAAAATTCCCTCATCAGGTGTCACAAAAAGTGTTTTTTGATTCTCATAAATGACGAATCCAGGCTTGGCACCATTCGGTTTCCGAATATGTTTGACTTGCACGTAGTCCACCGGTACTTGGGCAGATTGACGATATTTTGAGAAATATGCGGCAAGCTCTGCAGCTTCCATTAAGGTTGTCTCACTAGGATCATCCGAACGAATGATGACATGAGAGCCAGGAATATTTTTGGTATGCAGCCAGATATCACTCTTACGAGCTGTTTTTAAGGTCAGTTGGTCATTTTGTAAATTGTTTTTTCCGACGAAAATTTCAGTTCCGTCTGAAGAAAGAAATCGTTCTGGTTGCGAAGGAGCAGCTTTTTTACGCTGTTTCGCCCGATTTTTGACATAGCCTTGTGCGATCAGTTCTTCCCGAATAACCGCCAGATCCATGGGAGAGGCGATTTCTAATTGGGCTAACACGGATTCGAGATACGCGATTTCTTCTTTCGTTTCGGCAATCTGCTGATGGATCAGTTTGACTGCATTTTTTAATTTCTGGTAACGTTGAAAATATTTCTGAGCATTTTGATTGGGAGAAAGAGCAGGATCGAGTTTGATCGTTAAAAGCCGATTCTCATCATAATAATTTTCTAAATCAACTGAAGCAGCACCACGGGGGACTTGATTCATAAAGGTCGTCAAAAGCTCACCTTTTTGACGGAATTCTTCGGCGTTTTCTGAATCGATCAACGTTTGTTGGCGTTTCTTTAACTTCAACTGGTTCCGTTTCAGTTCATTCTCAATTTTTTTCAGTAATTCGCCACCTTGTTGTTTGACCCGATCTCTTTCCGCCTTGTCGTGATAAAACGCATCTAAAAGCTCACTCAGACTCTGATAATGGGTGACAGTGGTGGTCGCATCGATCAATGATGGATAGGGAATTGGTGTAAAATATTCCTTTTTTTCTGACTGGAGATAACTTGGTGCTAGCTCCTGGGTAAGCTCTGTAAAGAAAGCTTCCCACTGACGCAGTTTTTCATTGGGATTGGCATTGATTCGAGCGATTAATTCTTCTGCTGTATCGCGGCCTAAGCCTTGGAATCGTTGTTGAAGTTCTTTTGCCGTCAATGGATCAAGAGTAGATAATTCTTCAAAAATCTTGGTGCGAGAGGCTGTGAAAGGATTAAGCGTCGATTGCTTTGGTGGTGCAACATAGACAGCACCTGGCAATAAGGTACGATACGTATTTTGTGAATGACCAATGTGTTTGATCGTATCGACGATTTTTCCGCTCGTCTTATTCATTAATAAAATCGTACTGTGACGGCCCATTAGTTCGACGATCAAGACGAGGGCTTGCAAATCACCTAATTCATCTCGTCGCGTGAAATGAAAATGGATCACACGGTCATTGTCGATTTGTTCGATTGATTCTAAGATCGCCCCTTCTAAATATTTCCGTAGCATCATCAAGAAATTCGGTGGGGTTTCTGGATTGCTATAGGCGATCGTTGTGCATTGTACACGAGCATAGGTGGGGTGTGCGGATAGCAAAAGTTTGTGATTTTTCCCTTGGGAACGAATCACAAATACGACCTCATTTTCATAAGGTTGATGAATTTTGTTTACACGTCCACTGGTTAATTGATTTTGTAATTCTTGGACCATTAAATGGGTAAAGACACCATCAAAAGACATATTGTTTCCCTCTTTTCTTTTAAGGATAGTTTGACTGAGGGATTGATCCTTCCAATGTCAAATATTCCTATCTATTATACCGAAGAATCCAAAGAAAAGCCATGGCAGCTAGCTTTCCTTTTTCTTGGTAGGTTGGTGATCGGTGGTTTGCAGTGCACGCTCGATTTCCTTATTCAAGAAATAAGAGATAACTGTCCGAATAATAACGACGGCAGCTAGACGTACGATGTCTTCGAAAGTAGGGTGGATGATCGTCTCAATAATATCTGCTGCAATCAAGATCTCCAGACCTAATAAGACATAGCTCCCTAAATAATTGCGGATAAAATTATTCTCTCTGGCTGCCACCAATCGATCCTTTTCTGTTAATTCGTAGCGCACAAAGTCAATGCCTGCGATCAATACACCCCAAACGATGACAAAAATGGAGAGAAAGTTCAAACAGACAACGATGAAATCGAAGATTGGATTGGCTCCAGACATCAATGAATCAGCTAGATTATGCATAATGACTCCTTTACCGTTTTCTTTTATCTTACCGAATTATCGAAGAAATGTGAAGTTTCTTGACGTTCTAGGAGGGAATTGATAGTATGAATTAATAGTAGGATTTTTAAAAAAGGTGGGCAAATTATGGAACAAGTTAGGAACTTTGTTCATTACACGAAAGAAAAAATAGTTGAAAGCTGGCAAGCTTTTTTAGATGATCTTTATCGAGATCAGAAAAAAACGATTTTCACGCTGATCGGGGGAATTCTTTTCGCACTGGTCTTCGCAGGTTTGATCGTCTTTTCTCAAAATCGTATCAATGCTTCTTTAGTGGATCGGATCGCTTTTGACAAGCTGCCGTCAGAAAAAGTACAGCCATTGCCTTATCTGACTGCAGACAAGACGATTCGTGAAACACGAGCGATCTCGGTGATGTTTAGTAAGCCCAACGGACCTCAACTCGATCAAGTATTTGATCTGATCCAAGCGCAAGAAGATGAGCTGAATCGGACATTTTTTTATTATCCAATCGTCTATGATGCGGCTTTTTTCTCCAATGAATACAGCGTTGATCCTGATAAAGTGACGTTTGTTTTTTATGAAGAAGGGGTTGAGAAAAATCGCTTTACCTTTGATTCATTTGAGCAGCCAACGACGGAATTCATCCCAGAATTGAATCGTTTACCGATGTGGACGATTCGTTCTTCTGCCAATGATGATAAAAAAATCTGACAATTTGACAGAAAATTGTTGACGTTTTTTTATCAATAAGCTAAACTGAATTCAATCAAGAAAGAAAACAAGTTGAGAAGGAGGAACAATCATGAAACTATTTATTCCATTGCAAGTGAAATCATGGCAAAACTGGCGTAGATAGTTGTATTGATGGGACCTCATTCCATAGATACAACTTTTTAGAGAACCTTCTAAAGTGCTGTATCTATGCTGGTAGTTGAATTTATCGCCGCATAGGACAAGCTTCTATGCGGCTTTTGCTTACTTGCAATTGCCGTCACATAGGCAGTTGCTTTTTTTGTTCTCAAAAACCATAAAATGAAAAACACGAAAAACGTAAGCAGAAAAAGGAGAATGAAAAATGAAAAACAAGGGATTAATTGCATCGGTTACCGTTATTTTATTATTTTTAGGAGCGACATTTGTCTATCAGTTAGGAATGAGAAGTGGGACCAATCAAGCTAGTGAGACTTCGGAACCAGTAGAAAAAGCTGAAAAAACAGTCGGGATCTTACAATTTGTCAGTCATGAAGCACTGGATGCGATCACCGAGGGGATCAAAGAAGGCCTTAAAGAATCAGGCTATACCGAAGGGGACAACTTGACGATCGAATTCCAGAACGGTCAAGCGGATCAAAGCAAATTGGCAACGATGAGTCAGCAGCTGCTAAATAAAGATGCCGACGTTTTGGTTGGGGTAGCAACACCCGCAGCACAAGCGTTGGCGAATGTCACTCAGGATGTACCGATCGTTTTAGGAGCGGTCACTGATCCAGTTGGGGCAAATCTGGTGGCAGATATGGATCAACCCGGCGGCAATATCACTGGTGTTTCCGATAAAGCACCAGTTGCTGCACAAATCAAACTAGCAAAAGATTTGCTGCCAGAGGCAAAAACAGTCGGTATTTTGTATTCTTCGACCGAAGACAATTCGAAATACCAAGTGGCAGAAGCAGAAGCTGCTGCCGAAGAAAATGGCTTGACCAGCAAATCCTATGCCGTTCCTTCAAGTAATGAAATTGCGCAAATGGTGCAAGTGATGGCACGGGAAGTCGATTTTATCTATATTCCGTTAGACAATACGATCGCAAATGCTATGCAGACCGTGGTTCAAGAAGCCAATAAATCAAAAACACCAATCATTACTTCCGTAGACACGATGGTGGAACAAGGCGGTTTGGCAACGGTCGGACAAGATCAATTTACGATAGGCGTGGAAACTGGGAAGATGGTGGCAGCAATTCTTGATGGGACAGCAGAACCTGCGACAACACCAATCTATACATTCAGCGATGGCGAAACGATCATCAATGAAACCCAGGCGCAGTTATTGGGCATCACTATCCCAGAAAACCTTAAAGACGAGGCGAAACTGATTACAACGACGCCAGAAAGCGAAGCAAGTGATGAGTAACTACCAAGAACAGCGACCACCTGCGATCATCGAGAGGGTCTTGAAAGAGAAAACTTGTAAGAATATGGAGGAAGAATGATGATTGTTTCAGCAATAGGGCAAGGACTACTTTGGGGAATCCTGGGATTAGGGATTTTTATGACCTATCGAATTTTGAATTTCCCGGATATGACGACGGAAGGGTCCTTTCCGTTAGGCGGTGCTGTCTGTGTGACAGCGATCACCCATGGGGTGTCGCCCGTCTTAGCGACTTGTTTAGGAGTATTGGCTGGGATGTGTGCGGGCTGTGTGACAGGACTTCTTTATACAAAAGGCAAAATTCCCGTGATTTTAGCTGGAATCTTGGTGATGTCTTCATTGAACTCGGTCATGCTGTTTGTGATGCGCTCACCCAACCTCTCTTTATTAAACCAACCGAAAATTCAAGATTTTTTTACTAGAATGAATTTACCGAATTATTATGATACGGTGATCATTGGATTGATCATGGTCTTGTTGATCGGGGGCGTCTTGGTTTACTTTTTCCATACGAATTTGGGTCAAGCTTACATCGCTACAGGTGATAATGAGCATATGGCAAAATCGATGGGGATCAATACCGATCGAATGAAAATCATTGGATTGATCGTCTCCAATGGCGTGATCGCACTCTCAGGCGCATTGATTGCGCAAAATGACGGCTATGCCGACATAAGCAAAGGTATCGGTGTGATCGTTATCGGACTGGCGTCAATCATCATTGGTGAAGTGTTATATGGGGAACTGACCTTGCTGGAACGTTTGATCGCTATTGTGATTGGCAGCATTATTTACCAATTATTGATCCTATTTGTGATCAAAGCTGGATTTGATACGACCTACTTGAAGATCTTCTCTGCAATCGTCTTGACGATCTGCTTGTTGATCCCTCAATTTAAACAAGCCTTGCATCTACGCACTGGTTTTGAAACGGAGGACGAATAATGTTAGCCTTAAAAAAAGCCTTTAAAGTTGTCGGCAACGGACCGAATGAGAAAAAAGTACTCTTGAATAAAATCGATCTTTCTTTAAAGCCAGGAGAGTTTGTTACGATCGTTGGAGGAAACGGCGCCGGCAAAAGCACGTTATTCAACTGCATCTCAGGCACCATGCCCTTGACGAGTGGGCAAGTGATGATCGATGATCAAAATGTGACTACACTTTCGGAAGAAAAACGCGCACGCTTTTTGGCGCGGGTTTTCCAAGATCCGAAAATGGGCACTGCTCCCCGTATGACAGTGGCAGAAAATCTGCTGTTAGCCCAAAAAAGAGGGCAAAAACGGTCACTTGGTCTTCGACAACTCCAAGGACAAAGGGAAATGTTCTTTGCACTTTGTAAAGAAATCGGCAACGGGTTGGAAAATCATTTGGATACGCCAACGGGCAGTTTATCTGGTGGTCAACGACAGGCACTAAGTTTATTGATGGCAACGATCCAAACTCCAAAACTGTTGTTGCTAGATGAACATACGGCTGCGTTAGATCCAAAGACCTCCAAACAGCTGATGCAAATCACTGCAAAACGCGTGGAAGAACAAAACCTGACCTGTTTAATGATCACCCATCGGATGGAAGATGCATTAAAATACGGAGACCGCTTGATCCTGCTCAGAAAAGGGGAGATCGTCAAAGATCTTTCAGCAGAGGAAAAAGCGCAATTAAGCTTACCTGAACTATTATTGTTCTTTGAGGATGACTTATAAATCCTTGATAGAACAGTGTTTTCAAAAAAAACAATCAAATAAATGAAAAAAATAAGAAAAAATCATTGACATCTTTCAAAGTTAAACCTATACTTAGGTCAATCTTACATCAGTTTGGAGCGAACGACTATGCAAAAATTATTGCTAACGAACCCCACACAACTGAATAAATATTACTTTAGCTATTTTAGATAGGTTTGTATTCATGAAGGCATGGGTACAAACGCTAAGTTTGTATCTATGATGGCTAGAGCATTTCGTAATGAATTCGCAGCCACGTAGATCGTAAAATCTATAGTGGCTATTTTTTATATTCACATATCGGCTCTGTCGTTATGTAATGTTTGAAGGTGTTCACTGTAGATTCTTAAATTTACGGTGGACATCTTTTTTGTTGAAAGGAATGAACCAGATGAAACAAATGATAACCGGACACACACGGTTGGCGGCACTATTTGCCAAACCAGCCAAACACAGCATCTCTCCAGCGATGCACAATCTTTCTTTTGAAGAACAAGGGATCGACGCCGTGTATCTGGCCTTTGATGTTGAGCCGGATGATTTAGCCGCTAGTATCCAAAGCATCCGTCAGTTGGACCTCTTAGGTGTCAATTTATCGATGCCTCACAAAATGGCGGCTGTAGCGCTGATGGATGAATGTTCACCAGCAGCCGAGTTGATCGGCGCAATCAATACGATCGTCAATCAAGAAGGTCGCTTGATTGGGCACAATACAGACGGCATCGGCTTTATGCGAGCTCTTGAGGACATTCAAGTATCCATCATTGGCGACACCATGACGGTGATTGGAGCTGGCGGAGCGGCGACAGCGATCATTAGCCAAGCCGCACTAGACGGCGTCAAAACGATCCATGTCTTTAACCGCAAGGATGAGTTTTATCCAATCATCCAAGAAAAATTAACACAGATTGCACAAAAAACAGCTTGTGAAATTACCTTAACCGACTTAGAAGATCAGATGGCTTTAAAAACAGCCATCGATCAAAGCAGCTTATTGGTAAATGCCACGGGCGTGGGAATGAAACCAAATGATACCGTAAGTCCTCTGAAAGATAAAACACTCCTACGGGAATCATTAGCTGTCTATGATGTCATCTATAATCCAAGAGAAACGCAGCTTTTGAAAGATGCGAAAGCAGTCGGCGCCAAAACTGCAAACGGCTTAAGCATGCTACTCTATCAAGGTGCAGCCGCATTTGAACTTTGGACTGGCAAAGCGATGCCTGTTGAAAAAGTCAAAGCACTCATCGAATCCATGTAAAAAATAAAAAACAGAAAAAAACGAAAGTAGGAAGAAAAAATGATCGTAATTATGAAACCAGGCGCTACGCCAGAACAAGTTGAAGTTGTTGTAACAAGAATCAAAAAAGAAGGCTTAGATGTTCAAGTCAACCAAGGAAAAGAA
Organism: Enterococcus sp. R12; assembly: GCF_058135755.1. Classification (NCBI taxonomy): domain Bacteria; kingdom Bacillati; phylum Bacillota; class Bacilli; order Lactobacillales; family Enterococcaceae; genus Enterococcus; species Enterococcus sp. R12. The sequence goes on along the minus strand of NZ_CM176874.1, from coordinate 1,819,639 downwards.
CAGGTCGTTATCGGCTTAAAAGGGGATACCCGCCGCATCCAAGATGTTGCTTTTCGCAGCTACGAGGGTGTCGAAGATGCCATTCGGATCTCAAACACCTACAAATTGACCTCTCGTGAGTTCCATCCGCAAGATACGGTTGTGGATGTAGATGGCGTGAAAATCGGTGACGGCAACTTTGTTACGATGGCTGGTCCATGTTCGATTGAAGGCTTAGACCAAATTCGTGAATGTGCCCGAATCGCTAAAGCTGGTGGTGCACAAATCTTACGTGGTGGTGCCTTCAAACCACGCACGTCGCCATACGCATTCCAAGGGCTGGAAGAAGAAGGGCTAAAATACATTCGTCAAGCAGCGGATGAAACGGGAATGAAAGTCATCACAGAAGTCATGGACGAAGGACATATCGATATGGTTGCGGAATACAGTGATATTTTGCAGATTGGTGCTCGGAACATGCAAAACTTCAAATTGCTAGCTGCCGTTGGGAAAATTGGGAAACCAATTGGCCTTAAACGAGGCATCTCTGGCACAATCGACGAATGGTTGAATGCAGCGGAATACATCGCCGTTCAAGATAAAAGTGAAGTGATTTTCATTGAACGTGGGATCCGAACTTACGAAACAGCAACCCGTAATACCTTTGATTTAAGCGCGGTACCAATCATCAAAAAACTGAGCCACTTCCCAATCATCGTTGATCCTAGTCATGGAACAGGTATCTGGGATCTTGTACCGCCTATGGCTAGAGCGGGTGTTGCTGCTGGCGCCGATGGGATGATCGTTGAGATCCATCCAGATCCAGCCAATGCTTGGTCTGATGGTCCTCAATCACTTAATGAAAAAACGTACATGAACATGATGAAAGAAGTCCATATCATGGAAAAAGCGATGAAAGAAATCAAAGCATTGCAAGACTAAGCGTCAAGACAACCAATAAAAGAGGTGCAAAAATCAATGTTACACATTCATTTAGAAGAACATTCCTATGATATCCTCATCAAACGAGGGGCGTTTCAAAAAGTCGGAACCTGGGTGCAACAGTTGTGGGACAAACAGCGTATTGCCGTCATTACAGACAGCAACGTCGCACCCCTGTATGGCGGACAAATCGTCGATTCCTTGACCGCTGCAGGGTTTGAGGCAACACTGTTAGTCGTACCAGCTGGCGAAAAAAGCAAATCACTAGAGCAAGCAGCTAATTTATATGATGGTCTTGCCCAACTCGGAATGACCAGAAGCGATGGGATCATTGCCCTTGGTGGCGGTGTGATTGGTGATCTCGGAGGATTTGTTGCTTCTACTTATATGCGCGGCATTGATTTCTTGCAGATTCCAACGACGTTATTGGCACAGGTCGATTCAAGTATCGGCGGAAAAACAGCTGTAAATACTGGCAGTGCCAAGAATCTCGTCGGGACATTTGCACAACCAGCCGGTGTGATGATCGATCCAGATTTACTTACAAGTTTGCCCCTCAAACGCGTCCAAGAAGGCATTGCTGAAATCATCAAGTCAGCCGCTATTGCAGATCCTGAGCTTTGGCAAACGTTAGCAGGTTTGAAAGATGAAGTCGATCTTTTGGCACATGCTGAGAAAGTAATCACTGCTTCTTTAAAGGTAAAACAAAAAGTAGTAGAAGAAGATCCTTTTGATCATGGCAGTCGTCTGACACTGAACTTCGGTCATACGATCGGGCATGGCTTAGAAAGAACAGCCGCGTTTGACACCAGTCATGGCGAAGGGGTTGCAATGGGGATGATCATGATCACCCGTCATGCAGAAGCCATCGGATTAACACCAAAAGGTACGACCCAGCAGCTTACAGAAATGGTTGAGAAGTTTCATTTGCCGATCACACCAAGTGAAATAGATAAAGAGCAATTATACCAAGCAATCACTCATGATAAAAAAGCCCGCGGGCAACAATTGAAGATTATTCTATTAGAAGCGATCGGACAGGCGAAAATCGTGACGATCCCGACTGAAAAAATCAAAGACTACCTATTATAAGAAAGGAAGGTAACGGATCATGCGTTATATTACAGCAGGCGAATCACATGGACCAGAGTTGACCGCCATTATCGAAGGTTTACCGGCAGGATTGCCATTAACAGCAGAAGACATTAATTTTGAATTAGCGAGACGACAAACCGGCTATGGCCGTGGGGGACGGATGCTGATTGAAAAAGACCAAGTCCGTATCACTTCGGGTATCCGTCATGGAAAAACACTAGGCTCTCCTGTGACTTTAGTGGTTGAGAACAAAGATTGGAAAAACTGGACCAAGGTCATGGCGATCGAAGAGGTACCAGAAAAAGACCGCAAACTACGACGAGTGGCACGACCAAGACCTGGTCATGCTGACTTAGTCGGTGGCATGAAATACCATCATCAAGATTTACGAAACGTTTTGGAACGCTCATCTGCTCGTGAAACGACCATGCGGGTAGCCATCGGAGCAATCGCGAAGAAAATTTTAAAGGAGCTTGGCATCGATGTGGCGGGTCATGTAACAATGTTAGGCGGCATCAAAGCGGAAATTCCTGAAGGGTTGACCGTCAAAGAAATCGCAGAACGCTCTGAAGCTTCAGAAGTAAGGGTGTTAGATCCGTCAGTCGAAGAAGAAATCAAGCAGCTGATCGATCAAACGAAGAAAAATGGCGATACGATCGGCGGTGTAGTGGAAGTACTTGTTGGCGGCGTTCCTGCTGGTTTAGGCAGTTACGTGCAATGGGACAAAAAACTTGATGCGAAGATCGCCCAAGCCGTGGTCAGCATCAATGCCTTTAAAGGTGCTGAGTTCGGCGTTGGCTTTGAAGCTGGTGTTTTGCCAGGTTCCAAAGTCATGGATGAGATTTTATGGGACGAACAACGAGGCTATACCCGTCGCAGCAACAACCTTGGCGGGTTTGAAGGCGGCATGACGAACGGTGAACCAATCGTGGTTCGTGGTGTTATGAAGCCGATCCCGACCTTGTACAAGCCATTGCAAAGTGTGGATATCGACAGCAAAGAACCGTATAAAGCAAGCGTCGAACGCTCAGATAGCACCGCTGTACCAGCAGCCAGTGTTGTTTGTGAGAGTGTGGTGGCGACAGTGGTGGCCAATGAACTATTAGAAAAGTTCCCAAGTGATTCATTCGCAGAATTGACCGCATCTGTTCAGGCGTATCGAGAATACTTGTTAACCTACTGATTAAAGAACCAGCAAAAATTCCAGTAGAAATGAGGATTCTTTTCATGAACCAAAATATCTTTGTCGCCGGTCTAGGATTGATCGGCGCTTCCTTAGCAAAATGTATCAAAAAGGCACATCCGCAAGTGCATTTGATGGGCTGGGATTGTCAGGAAACCAATGAGATCGCATTAGCAACAAGTTTAGTAGACGAAGTGCCCCCTTCATTTTCAGAAGGTGCTGTCCGTGCCGACGTGATTTTGTTGGCATTGCCGGTAGAGATCACCAAAAAATATCTTGCCGAACTGGGGGCACTTTCATTAAAGCCTTCGGTGCTAGTAACAGACACCGGCAGTACCAAAGCGGAAATCACCCAATTCGCCGAGTCCTTTTCCTTTGATTTTATTGGGGGCCATCCGATGGCTGGCTCTCATAAATCAGGGATCACAGCAGCCGATGAGAACCTTTTCGAGAATGCTTACTATATCTTCACACCGACGAAAAGTCAGCGGATGGAAGAGCTGCAAGAGCTTTTTCGCGGCACCAGAGCCAAATATGTGGCGCTTGCGCCAAAAGAGCATGATCAAATCACAGGGATGTTGAGCCATTTGCCCCATATTATTGCTTCTGGATTAGTCAATCAGGCAGACGCTTTCAACCAAGCCCACCCCAGAGCGCAACAACTTGCAGCAGGCGGTTTTCGCGATATCACTCGCATCGCTTCTTCAGATCCTCGCATGTGGACCGATATCTTATTGAGTAATCGACAGGAACTACTGCAGCTGATCGATGAGTGGCAAAAACAAATGACGACCATGGCTCACTGGTTGCAGGAAAAAGACGAACGGGCGATCTTTCGGTTCTTTGAATCCGCGAAGGAAACACGGGATCAATTGCCGGTTCATCAAAATGGCGCGATCCCGGCATTCTATGATCTATTCATCGATGTACCGGATCATCCCGGTGTTGTCGCTGAAGTGACGGGGCTATTGAGCAAACATCAGCTCTCTTTGATCAACTTAAAAATTCTTGAAACTCGAGAAGACATCATTGGTGTTTTACAGATTTCATTCAAAACGCAAAATGATTTGCTGCAAGCAGAGCAGCTGATCCAAAACAAGACGACCTATTCGTGTCGAAAAAAATAGGAGGCTGGGATGAAACTAAAAAAAGCAACACATTTAAAAGGGACGATAGCGGTCCCTGCTGACAAATCGATCTCGCATCGCAGTATCATGTTCGGGGCGTTAGCTGAAGGAACAACGACTGTCCGAAATTTCTTACGTGGAGAAGACTGCTATAGCACCCTTCATGCATTTCAATCATTAGGGGTTCCGATCCATGATGACGGTCAGACGATCACGATTGAAGGACAGGGCTTTAATGGTCTTAAGCCTGCTGACGAACCAATCGATATCGGTAATTCTGGCACAACGATTCGTCTAATGATGGGGATTTTGGCTGGACAGCCATTTACAACTACCTTATTCGGTGATGGCTCATTGAATAGACGACCAATGAATCGCGTGATGCTGCCATTAAGAGAAATGGGTGCCGATGTGAGAGGGCATGAACAGACGGAGTTCCCACCGATCACCATCAATGGCACGGCTTCATTACATCCCATCAATTATCAGATGCCCGTAGCAAGTGCTCAAGTAAAATCAGCGCTGATTTTTGCGGCACTACAAGCACAAGGTACATCTACGATCATTGAAAAAGAAACAAGCCGCAACCACACCGAAGAAATGATCCGTCAATTCGGTGGTGTCATCACAACACAAGACAAAACGATCACTGTGACGGGACCTCAAACACTCCAAGGACAAGAAGTAGTTGTTCCCGGTGATATTTCCTCTGCTGCCTTTTTCTTAACAGCTGGCGCGATTATGCCAGAAAGTGAGATCGTTTTAAAAAATGTCGGGATCAACCCCACTCGTACAGGAATTCTTGACGTGTTAGAGGAGATGGGTGCTTCGATTGCTTTTTCTAATCAAGATGAACAGAATCAATCAGCTGACCTTACCGTTCAAAGTTCTACCTTGCAGGCAGTAACCATCGCTGGTGATATTATCCCACGCTTGATCGATGAATTGCCGATCATTGCGTTGTTAGCCACGCAGGCGCATGGCAAAACGGTGATCAAAGATGCGGAAGAACTAAAAGTAAAAGAAACCAACCGAATCGATGCAACTGCCGAAGAGTTGACAAAGCTAGGAGCGGACATCACTCCCACCGAGGACGGGTTGATCATCAACGGTCCAACCCCTTTGCATGGCGGACGTGTGTCAAGTCGGGGGGACCATCGCATCGGCATGATGCTGCAAATTGCCGCCTTATTGACAGATGAAGAGGTAGAATTAGAAAAAGCCGAAGCCGTAGCAGTTTCTTATCCTGATTTTTTTGAGGATGTCGCACGTTTGGCTAAAGGAGGAAACAGCGAGTGAAAAAAGTGGTATTAATTGGCTTTATGGGTGCTGGGAAAACCACGATTGGTCGTCTTTTGGCTGAAGAAACGAAACAGTCTCATGTGGATTTTGATGACTTGATCGTTGCTGAGATCGGCATGACCATTCAAGACTTTTTCGATCAACACGGTGAGGAAGCCTTTCGCAAAATCGAAACGGATATTTTAGCTAAAACTTTGGCAAAGGAACAAATTATTTCCACTGGTGGGGGCATCGTGTTAAAAGAAGAAAATCGTCAACTTTTAAAAGAGATGCCGCTCGTCGTGTATTTAAAAACAGATCCCGAGGAACTGATCCATCGCTTAAAGGCGGATACTGGCAGCATTCGTCCCTTAGTCGTCTCAAAATCACCAGGAGAAATATTGGCTGTTTACCGTCCTCGGATCCCTCTTTATGAAGAAACTGCTTCATTGATCGTTGAAACGACGAACAAAACACCAGAAGAAATCGTACAGGAAATTTTGATCAAAGCAGGTGCATAAAATGAAGATTGGTTATTTAGGACCGAAAAGTTCCTTTACGCATTTAGCTGCGCAAGAAGCGTATCCAGAAAATGCCTGTATCCCTTATGGATCGATTCCACTTTGTATTCAAGCGCTAGCTAACGGTGTGATTGATCGCGCGGTCGTTCCGAACGAGAACTCATTAGAAGGGTCCGTTCATGCCACTATTGATACACTGTTTCGTCAAAATCAATTGAGCATCGAACAGGAAATTATTTTACCGATCAATCATCAATTGTTAGTTTCTCAGCAAACAGCAAAAGACAACCGTCCTATCACTAAGATAATTTCTCATCCGCAAGCCTTGGCGCAATGTGCCGACTTCATCGAAGCCCGATTTGCTGGAGCTACTGTTGAGGCGGTTGCTTCCACAACGACTGCAGCAGCCTACGTAGCAAAACATCCAGAAGAAGCAGTTGCGGCGATTGCTTCCAAAGAAGCCGCTTTGGCTTATCAGTTAACGATCAAAGAAACCAATATTCAAGATGTTGCCTTTAATCAAACCCGTTTTTGGGCTTTGACGAAGAAAGCAGCAAACACCCAATTACCAGAGCAGACCGTCGAGAAAGCAACGATTTTTGTGACGCTGCCAGCAAATCGCCCAGGAATCTTGCACAAAATCTTAGCAACCTTTGGCTGGCGAGAAATTGATTTAAGCAAAATTGAATCGCGACCGTCAAAAACCACTTTAGGGGAATACTTTTTCGTGATCGATCTAGTGATGGACAAACCGTGGCAACTGATTGTAAATGCCTTTGAAGAGATTCAGTTGTTGGGTGGACACGTCCATCTTCTCGGCGTGTACTCGGTAAATGTTGTTGAGGAAGTGACAAAAAATGACTCAAGTCAAAATAAAAATTAGCCAAGATGAAACACTTTTAGCAACGTTTCATAAAGAGATCCAAACACAGCACCATCAATGGTACCCAACGATTTTTAAGCCCTTTGATCAGCCAAGATTTGAACAAGCAATCACACAGCAGCTGCAAGAACCAAGCCACCACTTTTTTATCGCTTGGTTGGCGGAACAGCCTTGTGGCTTTGTGCATCTTCAAGAGGTCCGTTTGCCACAAAATGCGATGATGCATGAACGAAAGTGGCTGGAAATTGCAGCGATCGCTGTTGACCCTCGGTACCAAGGGATGCATATTGGAAAACAATTGTTGGCATTTGCTGAAAACGTTGCGCTGGAAAAAGGCTTCGATGATCTCTCGCTAAACTTTTGGTCGGCAAATCAAGTGAAATCATTTTATGAGCAAGCAGGATTTGTGAGCACACGACAAGGAGCATCAAAGCATCTAAGGTAGAAAAATGAAGAAATTTCCTAGAAAAAGGTTAAAATTTCAAAAAATAGCTTTCTTTCTATAAGGTCTAGGGTATCCTTATAGACAGAGAGCTATTTTTTAGTTGGAGGATCAGAAGCAATGAGCAGGATGGAAAAAAATAAAAAACTGCATGAACGGCTAGAAAAGGAATCCAGTCAGGCAGCCAAAGAAAGTATCTTTGCCCGCCGAGAAGCCAAAAGAAGAAACCAGCGCGTCAGACCGAGTGATTCTACTTCGTCTGCTGATGAGCCAGTAAGAGACATTTTGTATCAAAACACCGAGCATCCTAGGGCAAGCGACCCTCGTGCGGCTCAAAGTTCCCGAGAACAGTCACAAGTAGGAATAAAAAAATCTGAGGGACGAAAAAGCGCAATCCCCCCGCTATCTGCTCAGGGACCAGCGATGCATCAAGGCCAGGAACAAAGCAAACAAAAACCGCAAAAGCTTAAGAAGAGCAAGCAACCCAAACAAAAGAAAAAGCGGAAGCACCCAGTTCTGCGTATTGTGGTTCGGGTACTATTGGTGCTTTTTGCCTATTCATTAATTGCGTTTCTTGTCGGTCAGCAAGTCGCAAGAAGTGACGCTGCTTTTGCTACGACTGATGAAGAGACCTTTAATGGTACGGCCGCTGCTAATGGTGCTCGTAATATATTGCTCATTGGTAGTGATAGTCGTGAAGGAGAAGCTGGACGCGCAGACACTATTATGGTTTTGCAATTAGATGGTCCCAGTAAGCAACCGAAGCTGCTTTCCTTTATGCGGGATACTTTAGTTACGATTCCCGGTTATGGCGAAAACAAGATCAATGCGGCGTATGCCTTTGGTGGTGCTGATTTAGTCAGACAAACATTAGCGGAGAATTTCGGGCTAGAAACCAACTATTATGCAAAAGTTGACTTTCGTTCCTTTGAAAAAGTGATCGACACACTGTTTCCCTCAGGTGTTGCTATCAACGCGGAAAAAGATATGAGTAAAAATCTTGAAGTTGCCATCAAACAAGGGCAACAACAAATGAATGGGCTTGAGCTGTTGCAATACGCACGCTTTCGGATGGACGAAGAAGGTGACTTCGGTCGTGTAAGACGACAGCAGCAAGTAATGGATGCGATCTTTAGCGAAATGAAAAATCCTTTAGCTATTTTAAAATTGCCTTATGCAGCAGGAAAAGTCTTAGGCTATGCTTCCACCAACCTGCCAATGTCTTTCCTATTAAAAAATACCTTCTCGATTGCTCGAGGGGCGGGAGGAGTCGACAGCTTGACTGTCCCAGTCGCTGACTCTTGGCAATACGGTTCAAGTGCGAGTGCTGGAAGTGTGTTAGTCGTCAATCTTGAAACCAATCAACAAGCGATCAGGAATTTTCTTAATGAGTAAGCAGAATGAAAAGTTCTGAAAACCATTTGAAAGTAAGTAAATTTATGCTATATTATTAATGACGTTTGAAATTTGTTGAAACGAGGAAAAAGAATGAAATTAGCCGTTGTTACTGACAGTACAGCTTATCTGCCGGAACGGATCAAAAACCATGAAGATTTGTTTATCATACCGATTCCTGTTATTTTAGATGGAAAAGTCTACAATGAGGGTATCGACATTGAAGCTGATGAGTATTACGCTTTGCTGAAAAACAGCAAAGAATTCCCAACCACTTCTCAACCGGTATTAGGAGAAGTGTTAGCCTTATATGAGTCATTGAAAGATCGCGGTTACGACACGATCATTAGTATCCACTTATCAAGCGGGATCTCTGGATTTATCGGAACGCTGTATGGAATCACCGATGAAATCGAAGGTGTTCAAATCATTCCTTACGATTCGAAAATCACAAGTATGCCGATGGGTCACATGGTAGAAACCGCTCTTGATCTATCAAGTCAAGGCAAAACCGTCGAAGAGATCATTTCCCATCTGGACACTATCAGAGACAATACCTATGCCTATCTAATCGTGGACGACTTGAATAACTTGGTTCGCGGCGGTCGCTTAACCAATGGGGCAGCCTTGATTGGCGGATTATTAAAAATCAAACCGATCTTGACCTTTGATCAAGGTAAAATTGTGCTTTACGAGCGCATTCGTTCCAGTAAAAAAGCATTCAATCGCGCAGAAGATATCATTGGTCAACGGGAGCAAGAAATCGCATTGCCCGTTAAATTTTATGTAATCCACGCCAACAATTTAGAAGTAGCGAAAGAAGAAAAAGCGAAGCTACAAGCGAAATACCCAAATGCAGAAATTGAGATTGGTCACTTCGGACCAGTTATCGGCACGCATTTAGGAGAAAAAGCCATTGGGATCGCTATTTCAGCGCAATAATTTTTATTTTTTCTATGTTTATCACGCCATTATCTTTTCAAGACGATGTTCGTAAGAACCAGTTAGACGTTTGTCTAGCTGGTTCTTTTTTCTGCTTTTTTGAGATTCGCTTGTAAAAAATCACACAAACTCGTACAATAGGATCAAAATGAAGGACTGACAAAGGAGGAATTGCTATGAAGTGTTCCTTAAGAAGGTGGCAAATGAGCGATGCGCAAGATTTAGCCCATGCGTTAAATAATCAAACCATCCACGATTATTTACGAGATGGGTTGCCATTCCCCTATACGGTCGCAGATGCACAAGCCTATATTCGATCTGTGGAGGAAGCAGAATTTGCCTTTGCGATCACTGTGGATGACCGAGCAGTCGGCAGTATCCGTGCTGTTCGCAAAGAAAATATCCATTATAGAACGGCTGAGATTGGCTACTCTATTGCACAAGAGTATTGGGGAAAAGGCTTGATGACGCAAGCCGTTCAGCAACTATGTGACTATGTATTTACTACATCAACTATCGTTCGTATTTCTGCTGAATCTTTTGCGAAGAATCATTCCTCTTGTCGTGTGTTGGAAAAGGCAGGTTTTACGTTAGAAGGCGTTTTGCGAAAGCATGCGGAGAAAAACCAACAGCTGTTCGACATGAAGCTCTATGCGTTGATTCGTCAAGAGAAAGAGGGGCAAGATGACCACAATCAAAAAGGAGAAACCTATGAATGAACTGCAAAAATTACCAAATGTAGGTCAGGTTTTAGCGGATCACCTGGTTCGTATCGGCATCAATACTCCTGAACAACTACGCACAAAAACGGCCGAAGAGGTTTTTCTAGCTATCCGCCACCAATGTGATGCGGGCGCTTGCTTGCATATGCTCTACGGCATTGAAGGGGCGATCCAAGGCATTCCTAAAGCGCAGCTTACATATCAGAGAAAACAAGCGTTACGCCTTTTTTTCAATCAATTGAGTTAGTGAAGTAATGCGTCATAAAAAAGCACTTTTTAAGAGCGTTTGTTTTTAGATGCTTCTTATCAAGTGCTTTTTTACGACTTGTTTCCTTATTCAGCGAAGACACATTGGTCACATTGGTATTGGTTCCTGAAATCGCCGCAGTCATGGATAGAATCGTTTGCCACTGAAAATCAACTAGACATCTGTCCCTAGCTACTGGAAAAGACCTTTTGCTTGTTCCAAACCAGCTTCCTCATTATACTTACTCTATCTAGTAAATTACTAATTTACTAAACAAGGAGTGAGAATAATGAAAATACCAGAAAACTTGAAACATAAGCCCGTCATTAAAGTGGAAGACTATGACACTGTTGACGGAAAAAATGCGTTACATACAGATGCAAAAGGCCTTTCCCTCGGATTAGCACAATGGAATGATCGCGGAAAAGTCGATATCTCAGGCAAGGTTTGGCGCCATACAGGTGAAAAATGGTCTCGTCAGTCAGAAGAACTACCCCTCACTAGAATCTTAGATCTAGCAATCTTAGTGGCGCAATCTAGTTTGTATTTTCAAGAGGCCTATCGCCATGAAAAGTTTTACGATCCTGAAAATCCGTTGATCGAGATCATTGGCCTGCAAGGAAATCGTATGACCGTTGAAGTAGACACCGAAAATCCTAAAATCGATGAAGACATTCTGCTTTTTTATGATTCCTTGCAAAAAGATGGCGAGCTATACGGCGAACGCTTCAAAATCCTAAAGCGGCTTTTAGATGAGCTAGGTTATTAAGAAAAGGAGCAGATTGCCATGACACAAAATCAACCGTCTTTTGTCGTAACGAAAGGACGCGCTTTTAGCAAATTAGAACAAACCATGATTTGGAAAAAACCACAAAGTCATCAGACCAGTGCTGAAGAACTACGAATTGCTTCAGAGATCGCGTTGAATTGGGCGGATCCAGAGATGAAGATCTTCAATGTGTTGCTGGAAGGCGATGCTGGGTCGGGTAAGACTCAGTTGGCAAAGGCACTTTCTGCCGACCTGCAACTGCCCTACACCAAAATCACCTGCTTTGCGGATATGGATAAGTCAGATGTATTTGGTGCTTTATTACCAGTGATCAATACCGACCAAGAAGAGGACAAGGACTTGCTGGATGCGATTTATCAAAGTGATTGTTTTGAAGATGTCTTGGCATTGATCCAGCGGCATTTTTCCTTGACTCGTGAGCGGGCACGGGCGAAATTTGCGGAACTGATCGAACGGATTGAAACCAGTGATCAGCAACCGACGATTCAATACAAATTTTATCCCTCCGAAATCGTACGGGCGCTGGAAAAAGGCTATTTGCTTGAGATTCAAGAGCCAACGGTCATTCGTGATGCTTCGGTACTAGTGGCACTAAACTCGGCCCTTGAACAAAACGGGATGCTAAATATCCCGACTGGCTTTGTTCGACGACACCCTGACTGTGTGGTGATCATCACAACGAATCGGAATTACCAAGGCAACCGCCCCTTGAACGAATCCTTGCGAGATCGGATGCAGCATGCTGAAAAAATGGATTTGCCTGAGCTAGCAGTCATGGCGCAGCGAGGCATTGCCAAAACCAGTTATCCGGACAAAACGACTGCAGAGAAAATGGCTGAAATTATCCGCTTACTAGACGTGACCGCCAAAGCCAACGCCATCAAAGGGGTGGCGGGCATGCGTTCTTATTTTTATTGGTTAAATGCAGTCAAACAAGGACAAGATCCCTTTACAGCAATTGATAGCAAAGTGCTCTACAAAATCACTACCGATCCAAATGAGCTTTCTCTTTTACAACAGGCGCTAGAAGCTTCAGGGTTATTGGCGCAATTGCGGCTTTTGTTTTCTGGACAACCGCTAAATGCCTTTAAAGAACAAATCAAAGGACGCCGAATCAGCAGCGAAGAGGCTGACCAACGCAATGTAGTGGGAGAAGGCACGCCCATCCTAAAAAATGAGCAAGTCCTTGAGACCGCCAATCAAGAAACTGAGGCGGAAACGATGGAAACCAGTGATTCTGACAAACAAGAAGCGAAAAGCGCAGCAACTGAGGCGACGTTTTCAGAAGAACTAGAACGCAATAGTCATGATGGCCAAGCAAAAGCTGGGAGTGAGACACAAGAGGCAGCTCCTGCTTCTCATTCTTTGTCGATCGAAGCGTATGAAGCCCAGGAGAAAGAAAAGAAAACCACGGCATCAAAGGCAGCACGACAAGCATTGAAAGAATCGATCCATGCCAAAGAAGGGCTGATCGTTCATCGCCCACCCGTCGATTTAGAAAAAGCGACTGAAGCCCAACAGCGTTTGCAGCCGTTGCTGCCGATCGTAGAGTCATTGATCAAGCAAACCCAAGAAGTATTGGAAAACGAACAAGCTTCGGCATACAGTAAAGGTAAGTACAGTGGTACACGCTTTGATGCCAGCAAGGTTGCATATCAGGATTTCCGGACCTTTGACAAGAAGAATCCACCTCACGAACAGCCTTCCTTAGCTCTTGCTTTGCGCATCGATGAATCAGGTTCGATGATTCGAGAAGATCGGATATTGTATGCCCAACAGGCGGTCTTAGCGGTGAATGCTTTTGCCGAACGTTTATCTTTGCCATTGATGATCTATGGCGATACAGCGGACGTGACCGCTCGTGAAAAAACCTCGCTTTTTGCATACAAAGAATTTAATGAAGGCTTTGAATTTGTGCCAGAGAAACTCATGACAATGAAGCCTCGGCAAAATAACCGTGATGGAGCTGTCTTGCGCGTGCTAGCTGAAAAGCTCGCTCATCAGCCGGCAACCACAAAATTACTCTTGAATATCAGTGATGGCCAGCCAAAAGCTCTTCCTGATTATACAGGGGGAAAAGCCAAAGAAGATATTCAGCAGGTGATCGCTGACTATGAACGACAAGGGGTGCTGTTTCTTGCAGCTGCTATTGGGCAAGACAAAGAGGTGATCAAAGCGATTTATGGGGAAGAACGCTTTATTGATCTTTCCAATCTAACAGAATTTCCGCAGCGTTTGTTGCAGCTACTGACAAGGTATCTGTAAACGTCGATAGCGAAAGGGAAAAGAGTGTGGACTGCATGCCGCACTCTTTTTTTGATCATAATTATATTATGTAAACAAGATGATATTTGTCTAAATTTGGATAGTTCTGTAAAATAGACGCCAAAAGGAGAGATATCATGAACAAATGGCGGTACTTCTACTATCCTTGCCAATTCGGCTGGCACGCAGCACTTCGTAGGCGCAGTTTGCTGATGAGTGGTGTATTGGCGATTCTTCTACTGATCATCGCCATCTTTGCAGAGCATTGGCTAGTGTTTTTTCATCAATGGCTTCAATATGAAACAAATAGCAGTGAGAATCAGATGGATCTCACGTATGCCAGTTGGCTTTTCTTTTTGCAGTTACTACGCTTCGTACTAGGCGTTCTAACTGTAGGCTTGATCGCCGCCTTTTTATGGCACTGCAATCACATGTATCGTTTTCATTTGATGGGGGAGGAGCAGCAATCTCTGAGTATTCGGTTGTTGTTAGGACAGTCTCCGTTGTTAATCACCTTAGAAGAACTTTTTTTTGTAGGCATTCAAAGCATTGTTATTAGTTTGATAGGGCTTGTCAGCGGTTTGTGGCTTAGTCATAAAGCACTGCAGGATTTTTTCCATTTCTTTCATCTTCCCGCAGGCTTTACTTTTGAATTTCCCTTTAAAGGTCTATTAATCGCTCAACTTGGTGTGCTCTTGCTGCTTTTTTTGTTACGATTCCGCGGTACAAAGAGGACGGTTGAAGAGATTCTCGTTAACGGATGCCCGAATGGGTGAAGGGATGATAGGCTGCTTTTATTTCCCTCTTCCAAAATGCGAACGTATGTTTTATAATAGGTGAAACAAGACAAAGGTCGTGAATTTGTGAAGACATCCTTAACTTTAGAAATGGAAGAGGCACTTTATTATTATTGTCGGGAAAACAGTGATATTGTGGTAGAAGAGGTAGTCATGCCAGATGATCACGGCATCGTGGATACTTTGAGTTGTCGCTTGACGACTGAAAATACGTTTGAATGGCGTTGCTACGAACTCAAAGTTAGTTTGGCAGATTTTCGCTCAAAAGCAAAACTATCCTTTATTGGGAATTATAATTATTTTGTCTTACCCAAGGCATTGTATGAAAAAGTCAAAGATCAGATTGCACCTACAATTGGTGTTTTGGTCTATCATGCATTTCTTGAAAAAGAAACGGGCAGCAAAGGGTATTTCAGTGTCGAAAAGAAGCCCCAACGGCAAGAGCTGCAGGTTCCAGAAAATGCCTTATTGTTTCGGTTGATTTCGGCACAAGCGCGAGAAGTCGGCAAAGCAAAACAGACTGCTCGAGGATTGCGGGTATTTTCAACAGAACGTTTGTACCAAGAACTGAAGAAACGTCAGCCTGAGTATGACTTGTTCGGTGGTGGAGTCAATTACTATGATCGATTTATTGAAGATACTCAGCTGCAAGCGATCGAAGCCTTGAAAGAAGAATTGGCCGCTACGAGAGCAGCCTATGAAGCGCTGGAAAAACGTTTTTTATCAGGCGAGTAAGAAGGAGAGAAGAAGATGTATTTCCCGTATATTCGTGGAAAACAATTTGATTTATTAGCGTTGAAAGCACTGTTGGAACAAGATTGTTTGTCAGACGCGATCCAGCCGATCATTGAACCAGTCAAGCAATCAAAAACGTTTTGGACGACCATTGACCTGTTTCAAAGGAAGCAGCATCCTTTTTATCTGGTTCGCAATCCACAGGCGGGGGCTTTTCTGACGGCAGAGGGGTTAGCAGAGTTGCAAAATGTTACTGCCCCTAAAGCAATGATCGTAGATCGCCCCATTGAGACAGTGGAAGAAAAGCCTGATCTTTGGATCATTCATCAAGCGGACCAAGCACTCGCTAGTGATTGGCGGGAAAATACGCTGCCGGTACTGGTAAGCAAAGAGTTTCGTTTGTTAAATAAAATCAACGGCCCGAAACTACTGATGGAAGATCCGTTTACCCGTTTACCTAAAAATAGTTTTTATACAGAATGTCCGGAGGAAGGATTTTCAAAAACCCATCATCTTTATCATAAATTGGGCTATGCGGGATTTAGTGATTTTTCTGTCGATAGCAAAATTTATTATGAGCACAGTTATCCCTCAAAACGGTTGGTTTTGCATTGGATCTATCCGACAGCAGAGCAAGACTTGCGAATCGTTCACTTATTTTCTGAGGAAGAATTACCAAGTCAGAAAGAAAAGTTTTTCGAAGTCATGGAAGCTTTGTTACAGCATGAGGAAGAGTATCCTACGCAAACAGCTGGGCTGCAGCTATTAGTTGCTGCCTATCAGCAAAGGTCGTTTCCTGGTATGGGCGTTATTCGGAAAGCTGCCGTTATGAATCACTTGGAACTCGTCAGTCGTCTTATTTAGTCGCTATGCGCATACGATTGTAGGCTCTAACAAAATACTGCCATTTATTGTACAAAACACCTTGATTGCACCCATTGTTTTCAGGATAGTGATAAAATCAGGGAAAAGGAGTTGGCGCTCGTGGGAACAAAAGATAGAGAATATTATCGAAATGAAGGAAAAGAATTTGAAAAAAATAAGAAAAACCTGCTTATTCGACGTTTAAATCAACTAATCGTTGTCTTGGTCATTTTGATCATTGTCTTTTCGGCGATCCTGTATTACATAGTTTGAAACTTTCCGTAGCTGTCATTGCTTTATTGGCAGCAACAAAACGAAAATTGTACTTAGATGACTGTGCACCCTTGATTAGGACTCGCTATGGGAATCTGATCCGTTTAGGTGAAAACTGAACGCAACGAAATGTTTCTTGTTTATCGTTGCTGGTTTGCCTGTGATCAAGATTCCCATTAGGCTATTAGTTAGCATAAATTTGCTGGGTTAAGTGCGAATCATTACTGATAAGATCGTGAACAACGATACTTGACTGATTCATTGAGTTTGGCCAGCAGCTTTAAACCAAAGCTTGAATTCAAAGATTCAAGAATCAACACGATCAAATACAGACAAAGGTTCAGAGATAATTTGTCAGTTGCATGTTGTTTCACTCGTAGAACCAACAAAAATCTAAAACTATCGCTCAAATGACCATTTTTTTGATTATGCTGCCAATTAGGTGAATTTGAAGGAAATAATCCTAAATAAGAGGGAGGAGAGCCGTAAAATTATCCGCTAAATACGGTGTTCGAAAAATTTTATATTTTAGTTTACATAATATATATTATACAAAGTTGTTTAGAATAAAATGCAGCTCATTTTTGTTTACTAAAGGATGTATTTTTGCTCATTTTGCCCTCCCTTCCTATGATATAATGAAGAAACAGGAGGATTTTTAAATGAGTAACCATGAAAATGAAAGTTTAAAATTATTTGTTGTGGGAATTTTAATGACCATTGGCTATTTTGTTTTTGATTGGCACTTTGCTCCCATATTGTATGTTGGACTCGTAATCAGCGTTTTAGGTTTATTTTCTGCAATTTATCCAATAGTTAGCGAACGCAAACGTTTTGCTTCAGCGCAGTTAGATACTATCGATAAAATGTCTGGAAAGGAATTTGAGCAATACACTGCATTTTTGTTAAGAAAACTTGAATTTAACGGGATTAGCATGACCAAAGCGTTTGGTGATCAAGGAATTGACGTAATCGCCTCTAAAAATGGGTGCAAGCATGGTATTCAGTGCAAACGTTGGAAAAATAAAGTTGGCAACAAAGCAGTTCAAGAAGTTTACGCAGGGATTGGTTATTATTCGTTAGATAAAGCGATTGTACTGACAAATAGTTATTTTACTGAATCGGCAAAACAATTAGCAGCAAAATTGGATGTTGAGCTTTGGGACCGTTCTAAATTGATCAAAATGATTGAAACTGTGCATACGAACGATAAGAACTAATTTTCTATAGGAATATTTAAAACCTACATACACCCCTTTAGTCCGAACAGTCAAAATCAAAGGCGATAAGAACATAAAATAAGTTTAGGGATACATAGATCTGCTTTACTATAAGATAACAATTATTAAGGAGAATAAAAATGAAAAAGAAGAAGCAATTAAAGCTAGTCTTTTTACCAAAAATCTGGGCGTCACTCCTCTACTTGCTTTTCGTGTTCACAGCCCTCTTCCTCTACTTATCAAAGTACTTGGATATTTCTTTCTTTACTTCGATGTATCCTGACTTTTATCTTCATATCTCCAATTTTTCGATTAGTTTGATTATTGGCTTACTGGGGTACTTTTGGCTTCTCGTAGGTGCGCCATTTAAAGTCGTCACGCTATTGACCCTGCTCTTACTCATTGCCAATCTATTGAGCGAGACTGTCTTTGGCTTTATGAACACCCCTGATCGAATCGATTTACTTTTTGGGATTGCAGGAACGCTCGTCGCATATTTTACTTTGGCAATGATCAAAAGACACGGTTTAGTCAAGAATCAATCGGTTTGATTCAAACAGTCGTGATTTCTCCTTATATGATCCTTTTGCTACTTAGGTCCAACCCATTTTTGGGGAAAAGAAACATCTTGCTGCAGATATTTAGCCGAAAAAAGCACTCAATAAAGGGAGTGCTTTTTTTCGTTTCCATTGGCGATACTTTCGTATGGCTAGTCACTTGGTAGCCAATACAATGGACTTAGCTGTAGATTTTCCCAATACGGGTTGTGAAACCCTATCAAATAGTGCATAGCTAAATACCCGAAAATCATAAAGCCAAATGACAAAGTCACGATCCGTCCCCACCGTGGTATTTCTTTGATAAATAGACCTAGCATACATATCAATAAGGGGAACGAATAATTAAACAGTAAATCACTTCTAATATTTTGGTTCAGAGGATCCTTCATTATTTTGTCATTTAAGCCCCAACTTATGCCGACGATCACAAACATAATCGCCAGAATAGTCAATCGTTTGCGATCAAAAAGCCACTGTTCTTTATCTTTCCTACTTGCAAAGTAGATCGTAAGCAGGACCACGATTAATCCAGACATACTATTCTCCTTTTTCGCCAGCTATTTTCTAAAATGTTCATGATTCCTTCAGGATAAATTATAACATATATAGTATAAAAAAACGATACCCACCACTATCCCCTTGTTTGATGCACTTTTTAGATGTTTCATAGAAGAATCAGAAATTTAAAAATCTGTTCGCTTTACAAAAGAGAACGTATGTTTGTATTATAGAGATAAGAGGTGATTGCTATGGGTATGCTGCAACCATATGATGATCGGAAAAAGCTAAAGTGGCAAGGATTCTTTTTATCTGAGCATACAACTGAAATTGAAGAAGAGCCGACACGCACGTTTGATTGTCCACCTAAGCCGTCACTCACAACGGAAGAAATCAATCAATGCTTATTCGAAGCGATGAAAAAGAACGTAACTGTGGCGATCCAACGAGAAGAAGTCAATGAAGAAGGCGGCTATCCCCCAGATATTGTCGGAAAAATCAGCGGATACGACACATTGGGCATTTATTTGACGGGAGAAACCACAGAAAAAATCCATTATGATGAGATTCGTCATGTTGCTTTTTATGAAGAGAAAAAATGGTTTGATCTCAACGAATGATCCGCTTTTTACTACTTACTAAAGGAGGAATACCTGATGCAAACACAAAAAGGCGCTGTCTCAAAAATAAGGATCGTCTCCTTTGCCCCCTCCCCTTTGGTCCGCTTTACACTAGGCACCACCAACTGTTTGATTGCGAAGCACAGTTTGAATTTTTTAGGGGATGTTGATGAGGCCATGTTTCTAACTGTGGGTGGCTATTGGAATAAGCGCCACCAATTCGTGGTGCAAAAGTATACGGTGTACGGCAAAACAAAAATCATGTTGGATATCGATGCCTATCGACAAAAAACAGTAAAGGCGGGTTCACTATGAGAGCAAGAGACCTCTTGACAGCACTGACAACGTCGTCGAGTGCAGCAGATTACCAAGGAATTTATTTAACTTACAAAGAAAACCTGATTCCTTTTACGACGATCGCACAAGATAGTCATAACCAATTGATTTTATTTTTCGAACCCAAAAAGCCTGCTCTGACTCTGAAAGAATTATATACACAGCTAATGCTGCATAAGAATTTGGATTTGCTCTATTGGGATGGCGAGTCACGACAAAAGGTATTGGGGTTTCGTGAACAAGAAGAAAAAATCATCCTTTAGTCCCCTCGCCTATTTTGGCACACAACAAACGTTGAAAATCTCGGCAAAAAGAAAAAAATGAAGTATACTTTGTGTAAAGACTAAAGGAGTTTATCATGAAAAATCAAAAGATTACCCAAATGAGTTTTGCGAAAGTCTATCCTCTGTATATTGCCAAAGCAGAACGGAAAAATCGGACAAAAGAAGAAGTAGATCAGATTATTACCTGGCTGACTGGGTATGACCAAGAAACACTCCAACAGATGGCTGATGATGTTTCTTTTGAACGCTTTTTTAAGCAAGCCCCTCAGCTCAATCCTGCACGAAAACAGATTACTGGTGTGATTTGCGGGATTCGGGTAGAAGAGATCGAAGAGCCAATAGTTCAAGAAATTCGTTACCTAGATAAACTGATCGATGAATTAGCGAAAGGAAAAGCCATGACGAAAATTCTGCGCTCTGCTGAATGAGGCGTTTTTTTTCGAGTTGCTATTTAAGAATCAACGCTTTATACTAGAAATACCTTGGCAGGGGCAAATCATTGCTCAAAACACAGTGGGACAACACCCCACTGTGTTTTTTTATCCTGCCTTTCTGGACGACAGCTTGTAACCAGGCAGGCGATCTTAGTTTAGTTCAACCACTTAGCATGTAGTGCCCTTTGGAATTGGCCGCCTTTTCGTGAAAACACAAGGATGTTGGCTGCGGCTCTCCTCTTCTTTACTCAACAAGGCGCTCTTGACACGTACAAAAAAGCACTCCTCTTATAGAAAGGAGTGCTAACTATTACTTTTTCATTTCTTTGATCTGTTCT
Source organism: Enterococcus sp. R12 (assembly GCF_058135755.1). Taxonomy (NCBI): domain Bacteria; kingdom Bacillati; phylum Bacillota; class Bacilli; order Lactobacillales; family Enterococcaceae; genus Enterococcus; species Enterococcus sp. R12. The sequence continues at coordinate 1,798,866 of NZ_CM176874.1, read as the reverse complement.
TTTCGTTTCAAATACGCCAGCTCTTTTTCCATTTTGCGATAGCGAGCGAAGGCTGCTTCTGAAAGCTCACCGGCAGCAATAGCTGCTTTTACCGCACATTTCGGTTCTGTTTCATGCTGACAGTCTCTGAAGAAACAACCTTCAGCATATTGACTGATCGCTTCAAAGGATTGCTCGATCGAAGCTGACCGAACGGTACTGATGCCAACTTCCCGCATGCCAGGAGTATCGATGATCATTGCGCCAGAGGGCAGTGTGAACAACTGGCGACTCGTCGTCGTGTGTCGTCCTCGACTATCCTCTCGTATGTCATTGGTTTTTTGAACGGCTTGTTCCATGAGCTGATTTAATAAGCTGGACTTCCCAACGCCTGACGAACCGATAAATGCACTGATTTTTCCGTCTGAAAAGTAGGCTTCTGTCAACAATTCGTTCGGTTCATAAATAGAAGTAGCGAATGCTTTCACACCAAAAGCATCGTTTAATGCTTGCAGCAGCTCTGCTTTTTTATCAGCTGTGACTTGATCGGCTTTGGTCAAGAGAATCACTTGGTTAGCGCCACTGTCCCAAGCGATCGTGACAAAGCGCTCTAACCGAGCGAAATTAAATTCTTCATTAGCGCTAGTTGCAATAAAAACCGTGTCGATGTTCGCAGCGATCCCTTGTTCATCCGTCCGATTTCCGGCTACTTTTCGTTGTAAAAAACTCTTTCGTGGGAGCAAAGCATCAATCAAGAAATGATCTTGATCATACACCTGCCCTTGGACAAAATCACCAACAATAGGATAATCCTTTGGCGCTCGTGCCTGTTGACGAAATTTTCCTGAAACGGTTGCTAAACATTCTTCACCTGTGGTCAGGCGGACTTTTGCGATATCCTTAGCCTGAAAGACCACGATTCCTTGTTTTTCCATGATTTCCCTCCAGTTAATTAGGAGGCCGCACTTAAAAAGAGAAACCTCCGAGTTGATGTTGCTTCATTTGATTTGTCATAGGACATTTCCCCTTTCTATGTTGTGCTCATCATGTGATGTCGCTTTATTATACCACTGGAACGGACAGTATGCTAAAGCAAATGACCCAAAAGAACATTTACTGAAACGAAGTAGATAAACAAGCCAGCAATATCTTTGATCGAGGTGATGATCGGTGCCGAACCGGCTGCTTGGTCGATGTTTAGTTTAATAAGTACAAACGGGACTAAAAAGCCAAGTGCTGCCGCTAAGGTCATAGCAAAAACTAATGAAATCCCAACAGCGACCCCTAACATCGGGATTCCTTGCCAAAGTGAAGCAGCGGTTCCTGAGATGATCCCGACGATCAAGCCTAGACTCAAACCGATCCAAACTTCTTTAAAGAAATGTCTGGTGAAGGTTGAAAGATCAATATGCCCTAACGACATCCCCCGAACAAATACAGTAGAGGATTGTGTACCAACGTTTCCACCCATATCCATGATCAAAGGAATAAAAATCGCAACGGCTGCCACCGACTCTAACGTTTGTTCAAATTCATCAATGACGACCCCAGCTAAAAGTCCAGCCACTAAAGTGATCACTAAGAATGGCAAGCGGACTTTCCAGATTTGCCACAGGCTGCCATTGATCAAAACATTACTACGGTCTGCTTCGTTGGAGGCGACATCGACCAAACCAGCGGCATTAAACATGTCTTCCGTTGTTTCCAACTCGATGACATCGATCGCGTCATCGACGGTAATGATCCCAACGATTCTTGATTCCTTGTCTACGACTGGCAGCGCAATGATATCTAGTTCATTTAGCAAACGGGCTGCTTCTTCTTGGTCGGTGTCAGTGGTCACATAAATAACTTTTTGGGACATGATCTCACTGATGCGTTGATCCCCTTGTGCTATTAAGAGATCTTTCAGCGACAAAACACCTTCTAACGTTTTCGTTTGATCAGTAACATAAAGCGTATAGATCGTTTCTTTTTCTTTGGCTTGCATTCGCACTTTTTCCAATGCTTGATTGACTGTCATATCTTTTTTCAATGTAATGAATTCCGGTGTCATCAAGCGACCCGCAGTTTCGGCTTCATACCCTAGTAAGAGGTTTGTTGCAGCTCGTTCATCAGGCGCCAACGATTGTAAAAGTTTTTGTGTTACGGTCGCTGGCAACTCATCCAAAAGCCGTACACGAACATCTGGCGCCATCTCATTCACAAATTCGGTTGCTCGTTCATCGGTGAAAGAGCGTAATAAGTGTTGTTGGGTAGCTGGTGTCAAATCTTCAAACAAGATAAGGGCTTTGTCTTTCGGTAACAGTCGGAAAACGATCACTTTTTCATCCGCGGATAAGTTGCTGAATAATTGTAATAGCGGCAGCTCTTCCATTCCTGATACGAGTTCTTTTAACTTTTCAGAGTCTTTCTTATTTAAATAATGTAAGATGGTTTCTTGCTGGTTCATGGGATACACTCCTTCTCCTATAATTTTGGTCAAAGAAAGAAAGGCAATCGTTCAGAAAATTGTCCAGTTTTCTTTCGTTTGAACGTTGTCTGCTAGACAGCTGAAAGTTTGTTCCGCAGCTGGAGATGACTGTTATTAAAACAAGCATCAAAGGGATAGAGCAGCAACTTTATTCATTATATCACATAGTTTTTTTAAAATATGAAAAATATCACTCGCAGACGAAAAAATTCTTTTAAAGGACGTCGCTTGTAAAGAAAATTGACTGAAGTTTGTCAAGAACAAAAGGCAAAAGAAGCTAGCAGACGCTGTAAAACATCCCCCGCAAATGGTATGATAAACTAGTTGTGATTTTTTTACTCACCGTTTATTCTAAACCTATATCAATGAAAAGAGAGGCAATAAAGAGATGGCAAAGAAAAAAACATTGATTGGATCGGTCACTGCGCTTCTCGCACTCGCAGCAGTTGGCTTTGGTTTCCTACAAAACAATGACCTATTTCCAAAGCAGGAAACGCAACAATCAGAGGTAAGCACCCCTTCTGCTAAAGATATTCGCGCAGACGAATTGGCACAGCTAACCTACCAAGGCACCCAAACAATTGAAGTCAATCAAAACATCCCTGAGTTTTCAGAAGACGACCTTTCACTTGAAAATGGTGCCTGGGAAGCATACGGCGACCTTGACCACCTCAATCGAGCGACTTCGGCTGAAGCAATGTTGAATCAATCCTTAATGCCTACGGAAAAACGTGGCGATATCTCCAGCGTGAAACCGACAGGCTGGCGTAATAAACAGCTCCCCAATGGGAAATATTTATATAATCGGACGCATTTGATTGGGTTTGCTTTAGCTGGCGAAAATGCAAACTGGAAGAATTTGATCACGGGAACTAGTCAATTGAACAATCCAGAGATGTTGCGCTTAGAAATGGATATCAACTACTATCTCAAGCAAGACAAAAACCATTATGTTCGATATTCTGTCACTCCAATCTATCGTGATGACGAGCTGGTTGCCCGTGGGGTACAGATGCAAGCCCAATCTATTGGCGACGATACGATCCAATTCAACTATTATATCTTCAACATCCAAGATGGTGTCACGATCAACTATGCGGATGGCAGCAGCGAGATTTCAAACGAAGATATGACGCAACAGGAGAATGCGACAAGTAGTGAGAACAACACGACAACAGCCACTTCTCAAAACAGTGAAACAGAGGAGAAACAGAAAGAATATGTCGATCAACAAGGAAATGGTTTGATCAAAGGATCAAGAAGCGGCATCTATCATTTGCCAGGATCTAAATACTATGATGATACGACGAATCCGAAAGAATGGTTCAAAACGATCGCTGAAGCGGAAGCTGCTGGCTACCGTGCACCAAAATAAAAAAGCCTAGAGGCTTTTTTATTTTGGTGTTAAGTTATTCTTCATTGCCATGCGTTTGTTTTTCGTCTGCTAAAAGTGCTTGTCGCAACGCTTTGACATAGGCCTTCCCTTCGTCTGTAAAACGAACCGAACGTGACTTAAAGCGATAAGCTCGGTAAATTAGGCCTCTTTTTTCGAGACGCAGCAAATGACGATAAACCAAAGAGGTCGTTTTTATTTCTTCATTGGCACAGATTTCTCGTATGGTAGGTGCGCAACCTTGAGCTTGCATATATTCGTCAATGAAAAGTAAGATTCGATCTTTTCTAGGCATAAGTCCTCCTTTCCGCAAAACAGTCTTCACTGCTGCAAATTCGTAAAAACTGATAAACTGCTGCCTGGTCTGTTTTTTGTCCGATCAATACACTGAAAATCTATTGATCTGTCTCTTTTCCCCTTCTTCCAACAAATAAAAGTTCTTTTTATACGCTGAAATTTTCCCCTTAACGAGAAAAGCATCGGCTAGCAGCGCTCTTTGGTATTGATTTTATCAAATTTAGCAGCAAAAAATAGTAAATTTCAAAATTATTTTCCTTTTTATTGACCTAAAAATAAATAGAGCTATTATTTTTTCTTAGAATTTGTTATTCTAAATTTAAGTAAAGGAGGATTTTATGTTAGGGATCGGTTTATTTTTTGTAGGAATTACTTTGATAATCAACGGCTGGGGCAGCTTACTTCACATTGACTACCGCTCACTTGCTTTGATCAATCTTTTTACAGGTTCGTTATCTTTTATTATCAATCTAATCTATATGCTTCAAGGCGCTTATTATGAAGCAGGCACTGGCTTTCTCTTTGCCTTCACGTATTTGTTGGTAGGGATCATTTACCTTTTTGATTTAGATTTACGTATTTATGGGATTTTTGCGCTATTCGTAGCCATCAATACCTTGCCTTTTGCTTGGGTCTCTTGGCAATGGGAGCAAGATCCCCTCTTTGCATTGATTTGGTTAACATGGGGAGTGTTATGGTTTTGCGGCTTTTTGGATACGATCGTGAAGGTAAACTTCGGTCGTAAGATTCATTATTTTGCGATCGCTTGTGGTATTTTCACTACGTGGGTCCCAGGCTTGCTGATGCTAGTAGATCTCTATTAAAAAAAAGAGTGATTATCTCAATGATAATCGCTCTTTTTTAATAGGAAAATTTAGGAAAATTGTTTTTTTCTAAAAAGTGCTCAATCTCCTGCATCGCTTTCTGAGGACCATTTGTCGGGAAATCCTTCTTTAACTGATAGGCTTGTTGGCAAATCTTCGGAGCTCCAACCTCAGTCAGGGCAGCTTCCAGCTTTTTCTCAGTTAATGGTTTTGTCAGCGCGATTGCATTGCCATACGTCACGCAGTACTGAATATTGCAGCATTGCTCATAGTGCATCCCAATTCCGATAAACGGCTTCCCAGATGCACAAGCTGTTTGAACAGTCCCTTCCCCACCATGGATAAAAGAAAAATCGATATGCTCATGCAATAGATGACTTGGCAGATATTCGGTCAAGAACAGATTCTCTGAGTCGTTGTGTTTCCCCTTGAGTAGATGTGTAACCGGAGCAATGATCGCTAGCTCCGAACGGTTTCGCAAGAAAGCTAAGATTTTTCGCACCATGCGCGGATTCCCCGAACTGCCCATCGCAAAATAAACGATTCGTTTTCTTTCCCGCCGCTTTTGTTGAATAAAAGTCAACACTTCGTCTGGTAAAGAAGACCCGAGCTTCGCAAAAATCGGCCCAACGATTTGATAATTTTCTGGCAGCTGCTCTTTCGTTAAAAATAAATCAGGAGTGGTGATGAGATTTAAATCAGCGTCCATCATTCGTAAGCTCGTTTCAGGCATAAAAAGTTTTTCTGTTTGAGCAGCGTGTTTGAATGCTCGGGGCATCCAGCGGGATTTTACCAATTGTTTTCTTATCCAATACCAAAGTGGTTTCCTTAACGGTCCGAAAAAACGCAAACTAGAAGGGATAAACGCGCTATCTGATCGAAAAAAGGGATCACTCATCGCATAGGGTTTTACGTAGACTAAGGGAATCTGTTTGCTACGAGCAGATAGAAAGATCGTGACATTTGATCCAGTTACAATGACCTCAGGAGCAAGTTTGTCGATCAGCTTTTGTTCGCTCAGAATACGCGCGGCAACCATCTCTTTGGTGAAGGGATTGTTGATTGAGCGCAGTTGATCTAATTTTATGATCTGTTCCTCTTGTTTTTCTGTCAGAGTCGGCGTCAGCAAATGGTACGTAAAGCCACTTTCAGTGATAAGTGAAGCAAAGGTTTTTGAAAAACCAAAGAACTCGCAGTGGTGATTTCCTTGCATTTGTTTAGCGACTTCGATCATCCTTGTCGTTTCAGCCAAGTTGAATACCGCAGGCGCCAAAAGAATCGTTGGCATGAAATCCTCCTTATGTATCGAGTCCATCCACTCGTTTCTTTCAAGTATACTAAAAGTAGGCACATGTAGGAGAAGTTTTTTTGCAGATCTTCTCGTTCATCTTTTTACATTATTTAATTAAAAATTTGCTATAATAAAGAAAACCTTTCAAGGAGTAAACCAATGCGAAAAAAAATATCTTCCTTGCGGCTTAGTACATTATCAAGCGGGCTCATTCTCTTTGCTTTCTTTTTCTTGATTCAACAATTTTGGGAAATGGTTGTTTCTGACTTTGCACTTTTGCCTTCGCTGGCATTCATCCAGATTCTCTTGATGATCCTTTCAACCTTTCTCATTAGCAAGTTTGTTAAAAAACGCTCGTGGCGGCAAGTGCTTTTTGGCAGCTACCTATTCATCATCGGCTCGCTATTTTCTTTCTGGCTAGCAAATAATCCATTGGAGCTGCAAGCAGTCATTCTTTATATGATAGGCGCTTTTTTTGGCGGCATTCTTTGGGAATATTTGGCCCAGCGCTTGGCAACAGATCTTCTGGCCAAAGAACATGAACCTCGTTAACAGAGGTTTTTTTCTTTTTCTGATAGAAAAGGCAAACATTCTTCGTATATAGTGTGAAGGGGTGAAGAAGGTGCAGGATGAAGAAATCATTGAACGAATCAAAAAGAAAGACTATGCCGGCTTAGAAGAACTGTTAGCTGTTTATGGTGATAGCATGCTGAGGACAATTCATAGTGTCCTCTCCCAACCGCATGAAGTGAGCGAGCGCCAAGATGTAGCGAACGAAGTTTTTTACGAGGTTTGGCAAAAGATTGCTGCGTACCAACCAGAAAGAAGCCGCTTGATTACTTGGCTGCTTTTGATCAGCCGTAGTCGTGCGATTGACCACAAGCGGAAGTTGAACAAGCGCTCACTGGAAGAAAAACCTGTTGATGAGCAGGAACTAGCTATTGAAGAATCACCTTTGACAAAGGAAACCTTTTTGGGTTTTATTGAAGACCTTGAAGCCCTCGATCAAAGGATCTTTCTGCTCTACTATTTTTACCAAGAGTCACCCGAAACCATCGCAGAGCAGACGGACTTAAATGTCTCAGCAATCTACAATCGTCTTTCCCGTGGCCGCAAACGCTTAAAAGAAAGGATGACTATCGATGGATTTTAAACAGTTAGTCTTACATGAAAACAATTTACTGACAAAAATATCTGAACAAGAAAAAGCAGCAACCTTCGAGCTGTCCAAACAATATGTTTTCTTGCAAGATCTATTAGAGGAGCTTCGGACGCTTTTAGCAAAAGACGAAACGATTCTTGGCTATCTGCCTTTGACGCCAGATGGAAACCTCGCCTTCGCCAATCAAGGACTTGGCGCCTATGCCTATGCAACAACCGAGAAAGCAAAAGCATACCGTGACATCTTTCATGATACCCGCGGCAATCGTTTGTTAGTTTTCACAGAAACCCGCATGCTTTTTCTGGTCATCATCGACTATTTAGAAAGTAACACCTATTTCAGTTACCCCTATGAGACCATCAAGGCGTTCACGATCAAGCCAAGAAAGCTGATGAAGCACGAATCACCAGAGGATAAAGAACAATTCCATTGGGGCTATTTCGACTTTCAGGCAGGGACGCACATTTTCTCAGAAGTACTGACGAAAAAAGACTACGAATTATTTACGTCCTATCATGAATCGATCCCTGCACTCAAGAAAATTCCGATTCAAAACAAAGTTTACCGAGCAGCGAAATATCAGTATTTCCTGAGTAATTGGCATTTCAGTTTTCGCTTGATGACCGCTTTCAACCTGCTTTTTCTGCTGCTGTTTGTATTAATGATTCTCGGATTTTTCTTACACATTGGCCCACTGAAAGGATTTTATTATAAGGATCTGTTGGACATAGGTATGGTCATTTCCCTTTTTTATAGTAAGAACATTTTGCCATAAAAAAGGACTGCTGCTCCTTCCTAAGCATTTCTTTGGTATCAATTGAATAAAGCACCAGATTTTCTACAAAAGAGTACCCCTTGCAGGATTCAAGTCAAAATGAATGCTGCAAGAGGTATTTTTCGTCTCGGACTATTGGGATATTCCTAACCGTTCGTTTTTTTCATTTCCTTTTGAAATTCTCAGATTTCTTGTGAACTTTTCAGAAGACTCCACTCATAATTTCATACATGCCTAATGGGATTATTTTTTCCTTCACGCTTGCTTTTTAGGAAGAAACGTTATGATGATTTTACTTGCTAGGAGGTGTGAAAAATCGAACTTATCGGACATTTGGTCTTTTGGATCCCGTTTTGTCTTTTTCTAGTGATTGGATCGTTTTTCATACAATGGCGGAAACGTTTCGTTTCAACCCTTATTGCAGCGATCCCGTTTCTCTTTTTTATGGTAAAAATATTCAATTATCGGCACTATGAGCCAGATTCTATTTTCATCATCTATTTGGTCGGACTCTTCTTGTCATCGATCTTACTGATTGTTGCTGTCCGCCGACTGTCAAAAAAAGCCTAAGCCTAGGGTTACTAGAAAACAAAGACATTGCCTAAAATGAAACCCAGCCTAACTTTAAGGTTCATTTAAGGTTCACGGACTATAGTCAATACGGACATAATAATTTAGAGCCTGTGCTAGCGGAAACTAGTGCAGGCTTGTTTGATTATTTATAGAAAATAGGACAAATCGCTAGCAGGTGTTGGGTAGGCAAAAATCATTTGTGCCAGCGCTTCTTTCGATAGCTGGTTCTCCAACACAAAAACGAAGTGGTTGATCAACTCATCGGCCAATGCAGAAACAATCGTGACAGCAACGATGGTATCAGATGTGTTATAAACCAATTTGATTTTTGCATTTTGATCATTGATTCGTCGATAGGTATACCAAGAAGAAAGATCCATCACCTCGCTATGATACTCTGAGGCATGATCGGCAATCTCTTGCTCACTGATCCCGACTCTTGCTAGTTTTTCCGCACCAAAAACCAGCGTAGGGATCAGAGGATAGCGGATGGGTGTTTTCTGGTCATCTATATGATCGACAAGATAGGCGGCTTCAAAGCTGGCAACAGGCGTCAGTTTGGGCTGCTTTTTCGCTAGCACATCCCCAATTGCATAGATGTGTCTTTGACTAGTCTGCAAAAATTCATTAACTACGATCCCTTGTTTTGACGTTTCTACTCCTGCCTTTTCCAATTGCAGCTGATCGCTATTGGGTCTGCGTCCCGTGGCACCAATCACTGCTTCTACGGTGAGAGACAATGCTTGTGTCTGGATCGTATAGTGGTTTTGTTCTTTCGTGATTCGCTGCGTGTTCTGATTAAAGTGGAACGAAACGCCTTGGTCCTGCATTGAACGAACCATTTCTGCGGTCAATTCAGCATCAAATCCTTTTAGCGGCTGGTCATTATGATGGATCACATGCACTTCAGCACCTGCTGCTTGAGCGATCATCGCCAATTCGAAGGTAATATACCCAGCACCTATGAAAGCAATCGTTGCTGGCATCTTTTCAAAGGAAAGAAAATCAGTACTGCTTTGTAAATGCTCCTTGCCGACGATGGGCTGTACGGCTGGACGCTGTCCTGTCGCAATAATTATTTTTTCTGCTTGAATCTCTTCTGCGTCCACGACGACCGTATGGGCATCACGAAAAGCGGCTTGTCCGTAGTAAGTAGTGATCCCTTCTGCTAGTAACCCTTGTTTGGTTGACTCTGGCACCCGATCGGTATACGAGCGCTTAAACGCCATCAGTGCCGGCCAATCAATGGCTACCTGTCCTTGAACACCATTGCCTTGCATACGTTTCGCCTCTGTTTTGACTTCTACGCCTCGCATCAGTAGTTTTTTCGGATCGCACCCGCGATTGGGACAAGTGCCGCCCCATAGATCGGCTTCAACGATCGCCACTGTCTTACCTTTGGCTTTTAACCCGTAGGCAGCAGCCGTTCCAGCTGGACCCGCTCCGATAATCAGTACATCCACCTTTTTCATCTGTCTCCTCCTTCTCCTAAAAAAATATTCATGCGCTTTCTCTTCCCTTCAAGTATAGCGAATCACGGTCAGCCAACAAAATAATTCGCCTTTTGCGGCTCCTGCGAATGATCACAATCAGACCTTGAAGTTGCGTTTGATGTGGTATACTTTTCTTGTCAGTTTAACGACAAAGGAGAATGAATGACTGTGAGTTTTAAACGTTTTTTTCAGCTCTTTCTTTTTTATTTTCTCTCGATTCTGGTGGCATATAGCCTGATTGCATTTCTAGCAGTAGATAACTTTTGGCTGGTGGTCTGTTTGATGACGATTGTCGGCTACCTCACCTTGGGTATCCCACTAACCTTATTGAGTTTAAAGAAGAAAAAATAAGACAACAGACAAAGACACCAGCAACTTTTCTAAGAACCTGGTGTCTTTCCTCATTGATGCGATTATCCTAATACGATCTGGGCATCTGCCAATGCTTTTTCCACGACTTCCATCACCAGCTTGCTATGGGCAAGACGTTCCTTGACAAAGGCCTGATCATTTTCGTGAATGGCTTGTGCAAAACGGACAAATTCTTCAAACATACGATGTCCGTGAACGCTGCGATCCTGATGGCTTTTTGCCCCATGAACCGGTTCAACGTCATAGCTGGCAAGCATATTCGTCGGCCCATTGACGATGATCGATCCTTTCGTCCCTTGGATCGTTGAACGAATCGTCGCTGTCGAATCTTTGGCGCCGATACAAACGACTTTTGTTTGTTCATATTCTAAAAACAGCATGCCAGAAGTATCGATCCCCTGTTCGACATTAGCAAAATAGCGGACACTTTTTGGTTTTCCTAAAAGCCCGACGACAAAATGAATATTATAGATATTGATATCCATCAATGCCCCACCACCCATTTTCGGGTTAAATGCAGGTAAAACGGTTCCCTCTTTGAATAAATCATAACGAGAAGAATATTGCGAATAGTTGCATTCAATCACTTTCAGCTCTCCCAATGTTTCAAGCTGCGCTTTGATTCCTTGATAGTTGGCTAAGTACTGATTTGTGATGGCTTCGATCAAAAGCACCTTGTGGGCAGCAGCCAATTCTGCTAATTCTACTAATTCTCGTGTCTGCAACGTAAATGGCTTTTCACAAATGACGTGTTTGCCAGCGAGGATTGCTTCTTTGGCAAAGGAATAATGCAAATGATTGGGCAGTGCGACATACACGGTGTCAACGGATGGATCCGCCAAACATGCCCCTAACTCTGTGTAGACGGTTTGAATCCCGTATTGCTGTTTTAAGTGATTCATTTTCTCTAAATCATTTTCTGTCCCAAAAATAGCGGCCAGTTCAAGCTGCGGGACATCCCCTGCCACCGTCAAAAAATCATGGACGATCATGCCTGCGCCTAAAATCGCTAAGTTCATCTTGCTTCCCCTTTTCTATCTTCTTGGATCATTTGTTTCAATACTTCAGTGAGCACTTTATGATCCTCTAAATGGGCCAAACCTGACACACAGATAGCACCCGTGACATTTCTGTTTTCGATAATTGGAAAACCACCACCACAAATTGCATAATGTTCGTCTTGTGCCCACTTAGCAAATTGTATATCTCGATCTTTTTGCGCATAGACGTATAGTGAACTATGCCCGCTTTCCAGTACCGTTCGTTCTTTTCTTTCAAGCCAAGGGCTTTCTTTTCGCTCTGCCATTAAAAATCGAATGATCGGCAAGCCATGATGAACAACTTTGATCCCTACCGGCTTCGGGTAGTTCCTTTTAACGTACTGATCGATGGCAATAACCAACCGCAATGCGAGGTCATTGTCAAAATGAGCAAACTGCAGCTGCTGTTCTTCTTGCAGGATTTCTGAAGGTTCGATTCGTATCTACTCCTTTACGTTGAGTCAGTTGATGCCTTCAGGCGCTTTGTTTGTCAAAATCCCCGTAATCACTCTACCTTATGACTCAGTGATCACTTGATTGATTCCTGTTTCTAGCATTTCGATTTGTAAAATCGTTTCTTCGTCTTTCACGATTTTCTCTTTGCCATGGATGATCGTTTCATAGACGCCCTCATACACACGGCTATAATCACCAATTTCAGAGATGACTTTTTCTTCATGGTAGTTCCCGTTAGCATCCATATAAGTTAGTGTGCCATAGTGCTCTGGCAAATCGATCCCAAAATCGGCATGATCTGGGAGATAAAACTGTTTTAGATGCTCTTCTTGTCGATCCTTCGTTTGTTTTACAAAAACGCCGTTTTCGCCATAAACGACAAAACTAGGCCGCTCTTTTAATCGGAAGTAACTAGATTTGACTGAGACTTTCATTCGACCATAAAACAGATCCAAATCGAAGTAATCATTCATGCGATTTTTTCCAAGCAATTGCCGAACCTCATAATGGACATCGTCTGGTTGTCCAAAATAGGAGATCACTTGGTCCAGGGTATGACAAGCGTGTCCGTACAAGTAGCTAGTATTCAATGAAAATTCGGTCACTGACCGTGGAATCTCTGGACGAAAATAATCATAATGCATCTCTACTTCTAAGAGATCTCCGAGCACGCCGCTTTCGATCACTTTTTGCGTGGTCAAAAAATCGGAATCAAAGCGGCGATTTTGATAGCATTGCACAAACAAGCCTTTCTCCTGCGCCAGTGCGAACAATTCCTTTGCTTGTGCCGAAGTTTCCGTAAAAGGTTTTTCGATCAAGACATTTTTCCCATGGAGCAAGACATCCTTGCCTAATTCATAATGCAAATGACTGGGGGTCGTGACCACAACTAATTGAATTTCAGGATCACGGTAGATATCCTCTAAGTCAGAGGTGTAATGAACACCTTCTAGTGTTGGCCAGGTCAGCTTGCCGCTTGGTGAATAGATCGTCTTTACTTTGATCTTATCCTGCAGCTTGGTTGAAAAAGGCAGATGGTAACGATTGGTGCTTTTTCCGTTTCCGAGATATGCGATAGTTAACATTGTGACGCCTCCTATGAATTGATAGCTTGATTATTGCTGATATCCTTCGAAATGAGAAGTCTTTTGCCAAAAACAGGTTCTTTTGACCAGACTTTTTCGCAAACTGCTCGGTGGTTCTGAACATTTTTACCAAATTGCCAAAAAGGTACAGTTTTTGCTTTTGGTTTTCTTTGTCCTAGGCTATGATTAGAAAGAGGTGGTTTGATGTTATTAGGAGATAAATTACGGCTTCAAGAAGGATTGACCAATACGGAGAAGCGGATTGCCGATTATATTTTGCAAAATATCAATGATGTGCCTTCGTTGACGATTGAAGTCATCGCCAAGCATACATACACATCCCACTCTTCCGTCATTCGTCTAGCCAAAAAGATGGGTTATGAAGGATTTAAAAGTTTTCGCTTAGGTCTGGCTGAAATTGCCCATAATCAGATGTTCAACCCAACCTTTGTTGACGCGAATTTTCCCTTTTCGCCCAAGGATCAAACACCTGATATTATGAAAAAAATGGCCGATCTAACGATCAACTCGATCCACAAAACCCACGCTCAGGTCGCTGCAGAAACGATGGAAGCAGTGGTGCAATCGTTGGAAGCTGCGCAACGGATTTTCTTATTTGCTCGCGGCGATTCTCAGATTCGGGCAAGAAGTTTTCAAAACAAGTTGGTCAAAATCAATAAGTATCTGATCGTTGCTGATGAATATGGGGATGATGCGTGGAATGCATCGAACGTCACGCAAAATGATTGTGCCGTGTTTATTACCTATCGGGGGAAAAATACGCAATACGAAAAAATCATGCAGCACTTTCGTGATGTCGGGGTACCAGTGATCGTGATTTCTGGCAACGCCCATGCGAAAATCATCCCATTAGCGACCCATGCGATCATCGCTTCTCATGATGAACGTGATTTTCTCAAAGTCGGCACCTTTTCTTCACAGGTCGCCTTTGAGTATATTTTAGATTCACTGTTTGCATTGCTGTATGCCAAAGAATACCAAAAAAATATTGTCGAGTTAAGAAAAAAACAAACTGTTTTGGAATCAGGGATTCTCTCAGAATACCCGTCAACTGAAGAAAAGAGGGAAATGAAATGATCAATTGGGGAATTATTGGTGCCGGAAATATCGCCAATCGCTTTGCTGCAAGTTTAGAAAATTTTCAAGACGCCCAGCTTTATGGGGTTGCTTGTCGTACGATGGAAAAAGCGCAAGCGTTTCAAGCAAAATTTCCGTGTGACGTCGTCTTTGATGACTACCAAAACCTATTAGATGATCCAACTATCGATGTCGTTTATATTGCTTTGCCACATTTGTATCACTATGAATGGATCATCAAAGCCTTTAAAGCGAAAAAAGCTGTTTTATGTGAAAAACCAGCAACCTTGACTGCACAAGAAATGCGCGATGTACAAAAACAAGCCCAAGCACACGAAGTCTTCTTTATGGAAGCCATGAAGCCACGCTTCACCCCAGCGTATCGCAAACTAAAAGAACTTGTGGATGGTGGTCATATCGGTGAGCTAACAAGTGTCACGACTACTTTTCGCCGCCATTTACCAGTCGAAGGCAGTTCTTACCATTATCTACCAAAACAAGGGGGTGCTTTACTGGATATGGGGATCTATAACTTAGCCTTTATCCAAGATTTTTCACCAGAAAATTTAACTGCCGAAATGATCGATTACAGCCTGTATGAAACTGGGGTTGATACCTATGTTGAAGCACGCTTTGTCAGTGAAGACTTTGTTGCAGTGATTGAGACTGGATTTGACCAAACAAAAGAGACGGTGGCGGAGTTACAAGGAACAAAAGGGAAAATCACGATCCCCAACTTCCATCGCCCCGCTTCTTTTACCGTGACGATTGACAAAGAAGACACGGTCTATGATATTGGGTACGAGATCGATGATTTCCATTCGGAGATTCAAGCAGTTCATACCGCTCTTGCACAAGGACAACTCGAAAATCCCCTGATGTCCTTAACGGATAGTATTGCCTGTATCGCTTTAGCTGATGAACTAAGAAGCTTACTAGATGCGGAAAAAAAAGACAATTAAGATCATGCCCCATCGTTTTTGAATAGAACTGACCAGTGGTTGCCACTCGGTCAGTTTTTTTGTCAAAAATTGAGCGCTTTCTTTGACGGTAGCGAAATGGTTATATTATATTTATTGAGTATATTTTTATACAAATAAAAAAAGAAAGGAAAACGCTTATGACTCCAGAAATTATAACGTATCTTATTTGTTTATTGACCTTCGCTTATCTAGCTGTGACGGTTTTTACTTTTGTAAAAAATCGTCGGACAGGTGACGGCTATCGCCTCCGTATTTTTTACGTGTTGGCAGCAGCACTCGTCTTTTTTCTTTCCGTTTATGCAATCGCTACCGGTCAAACCTATGACGACTTAGTGACATCGATAAATGATCTTTTTCAATAAAACAACGACGGCACGAACCCCTGCGGATCTCTTCGTTTGTGAACCTGTGGTTGAGGGAAGGATCAAAACAGAAACGAGCCAATGAAAGACTGCTAATCGATGGCTTTTCCATCAGGATCTGCTAAGCCGAATCAATGTCTTTCAATAAATGATGTCTGATTTTTTATGGAGGTGTGCATGCTCATTCAGCTTAAAGAAGCGAAGCTTTCCGATCTGCTTTCAATCTACTTGATACAAAAAGCGGCCTTCAAATCCCTCTTTCTCCGTTATCAAGACAAAGAAACTTCTCCCTATTTACAAAGTTTCGAGAAGCTAAACGCAAAGTTTTCTGCGTCGAATACCACTTATTATTTAATCATGACCGCTCAGAAAACCGTGGGCTTTATAAAACTGACGGTTGAGCAGGAACATACGACGAAGCTATCTTCCATCGCCCTTCTTCCCTCCTACGAGAACCGCGGGATTGGTAGACAAGCAATGACCCTGATTGAAAGGCTCGTTCAAACAGATACGTTACGTTTGAATACGATCCTGCAAGAACCTAAGCTGGTTCACTTTTATCACTCGTTAGGGTATTCAGCAACAGGGATGTTTCAAAGCCCCTCTTCAGCAATCTGCTTTGTCTCCTTTACGAAAAAAATTGCTGCGAAATAAAAAAGCCATCTCGCCTTTCATCGGCAGAGATGGTTTTTTCTATCAATTGCCATCCTTTATAGCAATCATTTTTATTGGTCCTGCAAGGTGTCATCGGATTTTTTACGCAATCGCGGAATCTCTTTCACATTCATTAAATCTAAAAAGAAAGTGAACAATGGGATCCCGATGATCAAGCCCCACAAGCCAAAGAGATGTTCGCTAAGATACAGGAGAATAAACGTGTAAAACATCGGGATCTCTGTTTTATTAGCCATCAAGCGCGGATTTAAGATATAGGATTCCAACGCATGAACAAACACTATGATCAATAGAATGTAGATCACGTCATTAAATCCGCCGATAGAATAGGCAATAAACGTCAATGGAATACACGAGATGATCACACCAGCAACAGGAATCAAGCTGAGAAAGAAAATCATCAACGCCAAACTCAACAGCTGCGGAAAGCCCATCACCGCTAAGGCGAAAACAGTGATCGCTGTATTGACTAAGGCGATCACCAACTGCGTCTCGATCACATTTCCGAAAGCCCGCGTAAACTTAGCTCCTAAATAGTAAACATCTTCAAAGAACCACGCCCCTCGCCCTTGCAAAAACAGCCGAGAAAACGCAACGGTCTTTTTGTTATCGATCATAAAGAAGAAGCTAAGCAGAAAGGAGATCAGCACAGTCAACGCCAACTCACCGAAATTATACAGATAATTGATCACGACTAGAACGCCGCTTTGTAATTTCTGGATGTATTCGCTGGTCTGCAATAGATTCAAGACATATTCGATCAATTCATTATTGGAGTCTGTCCGTTGGTAGAAATCAGCAACGGAATTGACTAATTGGACGGATTGTTTGATGATGATGGGTACATAATTTGTTGCTACTAAATAAAGAATAAAAACAATCAAGCTGTAAGTCAGGATGCTCGTAAGCTTGATGGGCAGATGGCTTTTTCGATGGAGCAAAAGAACCAGCCGATAAATCAGATACGTAAAGATAAAGGTCAGCAAAAGAATGGTCATCAGACTGCGAAACAAAAAAAGAATGCCCGCAAGCATAAACAGGACAGTCCAGCGCCGCAACACAAGATTTTGAAGAAAAGCATTATAGTATTTCATCTGTAACTCCTTTATTCGTTGCAATGGAGCAACGAAGCATTTCAGTAGTGCCTAAGAATTATCTAATCATTAAACTATGCAAATAGCAAGAGATTTTATTTTTCTTAATCGAGCGAAAAAATGAAACAAAAAATCCTTAGAAGAATCGTTGCCTTTCTTCTAAGGAAAAGAGTTATTGGTAAACGGTCTTTCCTTCGTTTACGGGTAAAACCGAGTTGATGGACAATAAAAAGAAGCTGGCAGCCAACAGATCAGCACTGCCGCCTGGAGACACATTTTCTGACTGGCAGAAGGCTGCTAGTGCATGAAATGCTGGGTTCGGCAACGCTTGCTGATTGGCTTTTTGTGCGAGTTGCTGAACCAGTGCCAGTACCTCTTGATTGCTGCGGTATAAAATACACGTATCGTCCAGCGTAGCGATGATCGCCAACAGCATGTGGAGCCTTTTTTTGGTCTCATTGGAACAATCCCGAGAAAAATAATCTGCTAGAGCGATTTGAACATGAGGGAACCCAGCAGCAGCTTCCCCATACGCACCGAGATGTCCATATTTGGCTTGAACAGTTTTGCCATGACTTTCTGTTTGTTGAATCAGCGCACGATCAGGAAATGCAGTGAGAAGCTGGATGTCAGAAAAGACTTCTGGTAAAAAAATCCGCTGTTTGCGACTAAGTTGGCTACTGACGGCGCTGATGAGCAAGCCTAATGCCCAGATGGCTCCTTTATGAGTGTTGATGCCACCAGTGGCTGCCAACATCGCCTGTTCTGCCTTCCGACCGATTGCAGCGATTGCTTCCCGCAACTCTTGAGACATGCTGCTTCCCCAAGACACCAAGGCCATTTCTTCAAAGTATGGCGTCAATGCTCGAGCTGATCGTAGAAAGAGTGCTTGATCCATATCGTGATGGGCACCTGAATCAATGGCATCCACTAACCCAGGTTTTGGGGACAATGTCACTTCTGCAATCAAGGCTTCTTCTACCAATTGGGCGAGTCGTCGACAATTTTCTTCTACAGCTAATGCAAACATCCAACTCCTCCTCTAGTTTTTAATTTGACCTTTGATCGTTACCCATAAAACATGCAAAACATAGCTTGTTAAAAAACCACAGCTGGCAGTTGCCAAATAAGCGACGATGATCATGATACCCATTGGCAGTTGCAGCAACAAATCTTTGAAGCATAGCAACAAGACTTGAAAGACAAAAACATTGGCAAGATAGGTCCGATACGCATAAGTAGACAGCCACTTAAATGTCCCTAACTGAGGGGCATTGTTTTTGATCATGGTTGATCCAAACATAAAGACTGCAAAAATCAATACTAAGCTATATAAGCTTTGCAATGTATTTAAATACGGTGCATGAGCGAAACTTAGATCACCTGCATAATGTAGCAGATGATTGGCAGATAATAGCCCTAATGCTAAGCCCACTGGTAAGAAAGCGTAGCGAATTTTGTATAGGAAGCGATAGACGGTTTCGTGATAAATCAAAGCGGCTTCGCCATAGATCCCATAGATCACAAAGCTAAAGACAAACCGATCCAATAAATACCAGCTTTCATGATGCGGTCCTTCAAAAACTTGGCGATCGTAAAACACATACCAAGCGACATACAAAGCAGTTGCGACGATCAATACTGGCCAAACAGCTTTTTTCTTCGTCAACACTTTGTAGCCTAACCAGACAAAAAACGGCATCAACAATTGGATCTGCAGCATCATGATCGTATACCACAAGTGTGGCGCCGCATCCCCCGTCACATATTTCAGTAAAAACGTTGCTGTGTCAGTATAAGGTTTTCCTTGTTGGACAGCGGGAAACAGCCATAAATAAGCCGTCGTCCAAAGCATATATGGCACGACAAGTTCAAAAAACTTTTCTTTCAAAAATTCTAGATAAGACAGATGTTGACTTGTCTTAACCATGTTATAAACAATAGCAAAAATAAACAGGGGTGCGGTAAATTTCACCAAGACATAGAAGGTACCGATGAATGCTGCAGTCTTTTCATCTTGGGTATTGGATAAGGCAAAAGTCAAAATCGTTTGCATCATTACTGCTGTCACGGCAAATACTTTTTGGAAATCACTGATGTTGATTTTTAAATCGTTGTTCTCAAACATGTTTTTCGCTCACTTTTCTAATAATTACCAAATCTCAGTGGTGAGTTTTGGCCCTTCGTCTGTTTTTACTAAGATTTTTTTTGATGGATGTTCCAAATACTCCTTTAAGGCAAACCCGCCTTGTTTTGTGATAACTTGAACATCGATCTGTTGAAAAAAGGCTGCCTGCTTTTCCAATAGTTCCAGTGGCAGCTTTTCTTTCGTGTCGGCATAAAGCAACAGATCTAAATCACTTGTCGGCTTGATTGCTGCCTGTTTTGCAGCCAATTCAAAACCCAAGCTGCCACCGATTCCCCAAGAATAGTGCTTCAATAAAAGCCGTGCTTGTTGATAGCTGCGGTAAACTGGATAATTGGCTACTTCATTGAATCGAAAGCTCTCACGAGTGATCAATTCCCAAGGATGGATCGTTCGTTTGATCATGTTGCAGGGTGCCTCAAAGGCAAACCGTTCTTGCCGCTTTTCCCCGCGCAACCCCACTGGTAAATAGCTGGGGTTACGGGGTTTCCCACGACGGACGGTCGCAAAAAGCTGTTCTTTTTCAGAAAACCATTTGGGAATATCAATCATATCAAGAACTTCTTTATCTAATTGAACGATATCGTGGGCACGGTTCATTCGTTACTCATTCCATTCTGCATTCATTTTTTCAAATACGTTATTCGTTTCCAGCCGGCCGCTCTTTTTAGCGATCGGATTGGTGTAGCGACTGGTCAACATCGTGTCATTCGTTTTACGCACATCATCAATCGCCTCATTGATCGCTTCAATTACAGTCGCTTTGCTTTCAGAGGTGACAGACTGATCCGTAATGGAGGATAAGAAAGTGAAGATTGCCCCAAGTTTCGTATAATTTTTGATATCATAAGCAATACTTGGTACTTTTTCCGCCGCGGCTTCAATCGCTGCAATCGACCGTTTGGTGACTCGACTTGCACTTTCTTTTGACATTGCTTGAACAGTGATCTTTTCACTATTTAATGCGATCAGACGACTTGATTGCAAGCCATGCGCTAAGAAAGCCCCAGAGATCGCATTACCAGCGATAAAACCGATCACTGGATGACCCGCTTGGCGTAGTTTGGCATAAGCTGCCGCACTATTTGCTAAAGCTGCATGAATACCAATCAATTCTTCATTGTAGCCATACGCTTGGCTAGGGACATCGATGACCGCAACGATTGGCCGTTTGATTGCTTTCTCTTTGTCTTCGTGATAAACAGTTTCTAACAGATGGCCCATCTCGTACCCTTCGACTAAACCAACTTCTCCATTGCGTACCCGATACATCGGATTATTTGCGTTTGGCACGATCGCTGTAACAACGACTTCTTCAGTAAAAAGGTCAGATGCAGCTGCATAGACTGTTGCACTAGTTGAGGTTGGGAACTGCAGATTCGTCAATGCTGAAAACCAATGATAACCGATACTGTCAGCAGCAGCTTCTTGGCCTTCTGTTACAGTAATAGGTGCCACTTCAGTTGCTTTATGCGCTGCAAGAGCCTTATTGTATGCCTCGATAGTCAGCGGCTTTGATAGATCAAGTTCGTTTAAAAGAGAAAGATAAAAACCACTTTTTTCGCTGCGATGACTGTCTTTCTTTTCAACCATCGCCGCAATCACAGCTTCTTGGATCGATTCGACACTGTCAGTCACTAGTTCATCGATCATTTGTGCTTCCAAACGTTGTTTGGCGCCAATGGTATTCCAAATCAAATCTTTATCACTGGAATCAAATTCTCTCACGCCAGCTTCTTGTTCGATGACTTCAGGACCGTTCAAACCGATACGGGCTTTCTTCGTCGCTATCAAGTAGCTCATAAGTGCTGAGGTAATCGACATACCGCCAAAAGAACCCACCCGACCTGGCACTAAGCCAATCACTGGCACATACGATTTTATTGCAACGATCAAATTGCCGATTTCTGCGATCGACAATAAGCCGTAATTCGCTTCTTGGAGGCGTACCCCACCAGTATCGAGGATGATGATCGGTGTGATCGGATTGCCCTTTTGGTTTTCTTCCAACACATGCGTCAATGCAGCGATGATTTTAGCACCCGAAACTTCACCGATACCGCCACCTTGGAATTTCCCTTCCATAGCAATCACGACCACGTTTTCTCCAGAAATCGTTCCACGACACACAACGATCCCATCATCGCTTTGTGGCACGATGTCTTGAGCCACCAGATTGGGTGCGATCATTTGGTCGAATGGATCGATCAATTCACGACCGCTCTTGGCATCCAATAAGGCGTGCACCCGTTCTCGAGCATTTAATTCTACAAAACTATTCTTCATCTGCTAGTTCCTCCATTGCTTGGGTTAATCGTAGGTAAACCACACCGGGAGTGGCGCCAAAGTCGTTGATCACTATTTGCGCACTGATTGGATAGCGCTCAAAAAAACGCGTCAAGACATTTTGCCACACATCGCCAAAGCCGTCACTTCCTGTACAAACTGAAACGGTGGTTTCTTGTTTGTCTGTTGGAAAAAGCAGAATTTCCAAGTCACCAGAACCCACCACGCCAACATGGACTTTTTTGGTGACTGGTTTCGTTGTTTGATACGTATAAGCTAATTTTTCCATCTCTTCTTCTCTCCTCTTGCTCTTATTAAGACCACGTTCTGAATTTCATTGGCGGTTCGTACAACCCATCGGACCATTCGATCAAATCATCAACGGTTTGAGCTGCTAGCAATGATCGTTTGGCATCACTGCGTTTGATCCCTAAGTCTTCTGGTAATTTCACGATCCCCGCTTTGCGAAGGGCATCCAGAGAAGCTTTTGTGCTGGTCATTCCTAGTGGGGTTACACCACCGATGGCTGCGATGGCTGCTTGTTTTTCCTCTTTTGAATTTGCTTTATAAAGATAAGCGATGCCTTCTTCTGTCACGATATGCGTCGTATCTTCGCTATAGATCATAATTGGGGCATTGGCTAAACCAGCTTGCTTTTGGACAGCCAACGCATCTAACGTTTCTACAAAAACAGGTTTTTTATTGGACCCATACGTTTCAACCATTTGAACGACTAATTTTTGTCCTTTTGCTAAAGGATCTGTTTCATCCCGCAAGGATTGCCAAGCTGGAGTCGAATGCCGACGCCCCCCCAGATTATGCCCCATATTTGGTGCACCACCAAACCCAGATAAGCGGCCTTTCGTCACTGTAGAAGAATTTCCTTGATAATCTAGTTGTAAGGTCGAACCGATAAACATATCGATGGCATATTGACCTGCAGTTTGTGATAATGCTCGATTGCTGCGCATCGTACCGTCTTTTCCGACAAAGAATACATCGGGTCGAGCGGCAATATATTTTTCCATACCAACTTCCCCACCAAAACTGTGGATGCTTTCGACCCAACCAGATTCGATAGCTGGAATCATCGTTGGATGAGGATTCAAGACCCAGTTTTTCGCTACTTTCCCTTTGATTCCAAGCGTTTCTCCATAGGTTGGTAAAAGTAACTCGATCGCAGCGGTGTTAAAACCGATCCCATGATTCAACGATTGTACTTCATGTTCTGCATAGATTCCTTTTAATGCCATCATCGCCATCAAAATTTGTAATTCCGTAATGTTTTGCGGATCTCTCGTAAAGAGGGCTTCTAATTGATACGGTTGGTCTGCTACCACGACGACATCGATCCAATCGCTGGGAATGTCGACCCGCGGCAAACGATCGACCACTTCATTAACTTGAACGATCACAATCCCATCTTTAAAGGCTGCTGCTTCGACGATCGTTGGCGTTTCTTCCGTATTGTAACCTGTATAAAGATTTCCTTGGCGATCGGCTTTGTCCGCCGCCACAAGGACCACATTCGGAATCAAGTCAATAAATAAGCGACCATATAATTCCAAATACGTATGAATGTCCCCTAATTTCATGGTTTTGTCTTCAATCATTTGGGCAACGCGCGTACTTTGTGCGCCTGCATAAGAAAAATCGATTTTCGCTGCAATGCCTTTTTCAAATATCGTCAAATGTTCTGGACGGGAGATACTCGACATGATCATATGCAAATTATTGACTTTTTGAGCATCGACTTGTTCTAAGCTTTTTGATAGGAAGCTTGCTTGTTTTTGATTGTCGCCTTCAAGGACCACTTTGTCTCCCGGACGGATCAACTGTTCTAAGACTTCAATGATCGCTTCCGTTGGGACATATTTTCCATCGAGAAGATGCTCGATTTTTTTCATGGTTTGGGCCTTCTTTTCACGTTTACTTGCCCAGTTTCTTGCAGGTTTTTCCATTCTATTCATCTCCATTTTTGATATAGGAATAAAGCATCATCCAAGCCATGTTGATCCAAATTGATCACACGGATCGCATTGTTTTCACCAAATTTTGCTTGGATCAGTTTTGTTAGGGTATTGCCAGGAGGAAATTCAAGAGCCAAATCAAGTCCTGCTTCGTAGGCAACATCCATAATCTTGTTCCACTGCACCGGATAAGCAATATTTTGCAGCAAATCTCGACGGATCTCTTCAGGGTTCATGGTCATCCGACCATCCGTATTTTTGAGGTACGGACAGATAGGCACATCAAGGAATACCGTGTTCATAAATGGCGCAAACCGTTTCACGGGTTCTGCCATCAACACACAATGGGACGGGACAGGCACTGCTAAAAGTTTGGCGGTTTGCGCATGATAATCTTTCGCTTGAGCTAGCGTCTTGCGCAAGCCTTTGATATGGCCAGAGATCGTATGCTGCATGGGGCAATTTTCATTTGATAAATAGACGGGAGCAGCAGGATCAAATGTTTTTGCTACGAGCGCTTCTGCTTCACTTCTCGTTACACCAACTAGTACCCCCATGGCATAATCAGTCGGATAGGCTTCTTTCATCAATGTCGCCCGATGATAGACCAAGCTAGCGGCATTTTCGAAACTCAAGGTTTCACAAGCTAACGCAGCGGAAAAAGCGCCAATCGAATGCCCCGCCACAAGCTGAGGTTGCACACCAGATGCTTTCATCTGGTCAGTGTAAAAAGCCGCTTTTACTAAAAGCGCCAACTGAATAGAGACGGTATCTTGTTTGAGATCCCCCGATACAGGGTGTAAATCAAAGCCTGTCGCCTGTTCTAGCCGATGGAAATAACTGGCAGGCACGTCCTCAAGCATCTTGCTGGTCTGACTGCCTTGTCCTGGGTATAAGAAACCTGTACTCATGAAACACCTCCTAAACAATTTCTCTTTCCTGTGTCATAATAACGGAAGTTTGTTATAATAAAAAATACCAGTTTCGTGAATATCCATAACCAAAAGGTATGGAAAGAGGAGTATCTGATGAACCTTGATCATTTACGCTACTTTAAAAAAGTAGCCGAATCGAAAAATATTACCCAATCTGCACAAGAATTATACATCTCACAACCTGCCTTGAGCCGTGCCATGAAACACCTAGAAAGTGAACTAGGCGTTCCTTTGTTCTATCATGCCGGTCGGCATATCGAGTTGACGATGTATGCTGAAGAATTTTATCCCTATGTCGTTGAGACGTTAGCACGTTTCGACGAAGGAATGAGTGCGATCCAAGCCTTAAATGGAGAAATGGTCCCTGCAGTGACGATTTACTCTGAAGTCGCTTCTGTTTCCTTGCCCAACTTGGTGGCGACATTCGTTGAAAAGCACCGTGAGATCCAACTTTCGATCAAGCAGCACGGCAGTAAGGAGACCAACAAAGAACAAGCCTTCTACATTACCTCTGAGCCAAAGAACGGCTTGACCAATCTGCCAATATTCACGGAACCCATCTTACTGGCGATCCCCAAAAAGCATCCCTTGGCAGAAAAAAAAGACTTGCAAGTTGCCGATATCCAACACGTGCCTTTGCTGATGCTGGTTGAAAACAGCCCGCTGCGTAGAACCATCGACGAAGCTTTTGAAGCAAAAAAAATCAGTTTGGCTATCGGTTCAACGACGGACGATCCGGCGACGTTGCGCTCCCTTATCAATCAAGGACTAGGAATCACGTTCTTTCCTAAAATTACTTGGGGCTATGAAGATGAGGCACCTTTCGTTTTACGTGAACTAGCAGATTTCCCCTTATCAAGGACGATCTATTTAGCATCAAGCTTTACTAAAGGTCATCCCATGACAAAACTAATTGCAAAAACGTTGATTGAATTTTATCTTGGCTAAACAAAAAGAAGCGTCCATTCGCACGTTAGCTGTGCAAGTGGACGCTTCTTTTTTCTCTCCTATTTACAAAGGTTGAATCATCGGCTCGACCGTACATTCATTCACATTGATCACTCCGATCTCTTTTGACTCGCCACACTATTGGCTGCCCCAGTCAGGTGAGACCCCATAAGATTTGTTACACGCCTTCCAGTACGGCTGCCTTATCATCGCTTATGCATCAGGCAATTGATCGTATTCTTCATCACTGACTGCTTCTAACCATTCTGAAGCACCAGCAGTAATCGCTACATGGGCAAACCAACTATTTTTTGCTGCACCATGCCAATGTTTGACCCCTTCCTTAATGACTACGACATCACCAACAGTAAGTTTTTGCGGTTTCTTGCCTGCTTCTTGGTACCAGCCTTCTCCTGAAGTCACCAACAACAATTGATACCCACCATCGATATGCCGATGCCAATTGTTGCGGCAACCTGGTTCAAAGGTCACATTGCCAACGTTGACTGGAATCGCTGGATCAGCTACTAAAGGATTCAAGTAACTCTGACCGTTAAAATATTGTGCATAGGCGTCATTTGTGTTGCCTAATGAAAAGATTCCAGCTTCTTTTGCTGCATCGAGTTCTGACATTTATTTTTCCTCCAATTCAGCTAGCTCTTCTTGATAAACCGTTTTGGCGATGTTAAAAGCAGACCAAGCTTTGGGCCAGCCAACATAGAAAGCCAGATGAGTGATCACCTCAGCGATTTCTTCTGCTGTGATCCCGTTTTCCTTGCCAATCGTCAGATGGGCAGTCAATTGTTCAAAATTCCCACCCGAAATCAAGGCAGATATCGTTAATAAGCTTCTCGTATGAGGAGCCAATTCTGCCTCACGTGACCAAACTTCACCAAATAACACATCATCATTTAATTGCGCAAATTTCGGCGCAAATGACCCTAGATTATCTCTTCCTGCAGTTTGTTTCTTTACCATATCGATCGACTCCTTCTTCTATTGTGATGAAATGCTGATTCACCCATTTTGAATGGCAGTATCCGCCTTATTCACTCGTGACCCACGGATGGCTAATCCAGGATAAATGAGGGCTTCAGGACAAGTTTTTT
Source organism: Enterococcus sp. R12 (assembly GCF_058135755.1). Taxonomy (NCBI): domain Bacteria; kingdom Bacillati; phylum Bacillota; class Bacilli; order Lactobacillales; family Enterococcaceae; genus Enterococcus; species Enterococcus sp. R12. Next base: position 1,772,047 of record NZ_CM176874.1, on the reverse strand, counting down.
TAAAGTCTTCTAGGCTATTGCTGAATCCTGAGCCTTCATGAGTACAAAAGGGAAAAATAATCTTCCCATCGAAATGATGGTCTTTTAAAAAACTCGCCACGATCCTCGGATAGCTCCCCCACCAGTTGGGAAATCCAACAAATAGTATCCGTTCTTTAAAAAACACAGACGGTACTGTTTGATAGCGGGGAAAATCATTAATAGCTTTTTCTTTTTGTGCTTGTTCGACCATCGCCTGATAGCTTTCAGGATAAGGTTCCACAGGGGCAAGAGTATAAAGGGGCATTGCAGCTGCTCTGACAGCTGCTCTGCTAGAATCTGCGTATTTCCTATGCCCATTTTTTTGAGCTGTCCCTCAATCAGATTTTCACCAGCTCGTGAACAAACAAGTATTGCCGCCATTGTGTCAGCTCCTACTCTTTGTTTCCTGATAGATTTAATGGTAAGCCAATCGAGTTGGATTGGCTAATGCTTTTTCACACAAGACCTTATGCTTACAAAGCATATCTGGTTTCAAAATACAAAAAAGAAGCGGATATCACCGCTTCTTTTGATGTTTACGCTGAGATTATTGAAAGGAATCGCGAAATCGTCGAATAAACTCGATAACGACTGGCGACAGTACACGATTCTTTTTCCAAACCAATACACAGCTGGTCTCGATTTGTGGTACTAAAGGCAGAAACTTGATTGCCTCATTCCTTCGCTGACCAACAGCGCCACTAACAGTCAGTGCCGAACCAACATGGTTTTCTACTAAGGAAAAGACATTGAATATTAAATTGTAGGTACCCACGATCGGCAACTCTTCCACTGGTGTCTTCGACCATTGGCTGAACATTTGCTGTACTTCTGGACGCTTGGAGATCAATAAAGGCACACCTTTGATGTCTTCGGGTGTAATTTCTTCTTTATGCGCAAGAAAAGAATCAGCCGATGTCAAAAAGCCCCATGTTTCTTTTCGTGGAAGAACGATTTTTTCGTACTTCTCGATTTCAATCGGTTCGATCAAGATCGCTAGATCCAACAAGCCTTTCTCTAGACGATCGCTGATATCATCTCCGGTACCACTATGAATATGAAAGCGAACATCCGAATAATCATTGATAAATTCTTCCAACATCAAGGAAAGCGTATCGGAATTATCTGCTTCCACACAACCAATCGTGAAGTGACCGCTAAATAAATGTTTTTTACGATCTTCAAACGCTTGCATTGTCTGGTCTGTCAAACTCAAAATCTCTTCCGCACGGCTTTTTAAAAAACGCCCCGCTTCCGTTAAAACCATTTTACGATTATCACGAGTGAATAGTGCCGTCCCTAACTCGTCTTCTAATTCTTTTAATTGTCGACTCAATGTCGGTTGTGTAATGTGGAGCACTTCTGCAGCTTGAGAAATCGTCCCTTCCTCCGCAATCGTGTAGAAATATTTTAATAACCGAATTTCCACAAAATCTCCTCCTCATTTTTTCTTGTGCATTCAAGGTGTTCGAAACAAAAGAGAACCTCCCTCTCCAGTCTCCTTATCAATTCTTATGATAACAAAGAATCACTGTTCCAGCGAATCTAGCTAAAAAAGCGGAGGAAATTGCAGAATTGTAAAAAGATTCGTCAACAACATGTAAAAACTGTTCGCTTAAACGAACAGTTTTGTCAGCTGCTTGCTTTTTACGGCTTTTGGCGTAGGATGTATGAGTATCTTGGTATGAGTCCTCATACAATGATTTGGAGGAATATGATGTTAAATTTATCAATTTTTTTATTTTGTGTAGCGATCGCTTTACTCGGACTTGGAGTATTCATCTTTAGAGTGCGTGCGTTGCTGAACAAACGTCCGTGGAATGGTCCTGTATTGCCATTGTCGGTTATTGGTGTGATTCTATTAATCGTCTCTTTGGTCATGATCTACCTTTCTTATCCTAAATAACACGATTGTAGTCAACCTAGAACGAATAAATTGGAAAAATTGACTCTTCTCGGGAATAAGTGGAAGCTCTTGCTTCTAATCCATCAACTCATCCCAAATGATTCATAAATCAACCGCACTAGTTTACCATAATTATATTATGATTATTTCGATTTGTGGTACATCATGAACATGTAGCCAATTGAGAAACGGCTACTAAACTTGAATTTTGCTAATATCCTAGTTCATCGAGCCAATTCAACAGATTCGGTTCAGCCTCTTCAACACTTCCCGCTCTTGCTGCAAAGCCTTCAAGAAAGTCATACGCTGGATACAACGTTTGAAGTTCATTTTGACTATTGGTCAGTCCACTTCCCCCATGGGTTGCAAAAGGAATGATTTGTTTATCCGTAAGATCATAGGTTTCAAGAAATGTTAAAACGGCTCTTGGGGCACGGGTCCACCAAACGGGAAAGCCGATAAAGAGAACATCCACTTCAGTCATTTCGGCAACGTCAGTCATCAACGTTGGTCGGGCATCTTCTTCCACCTCTCTAGTCGCAAAAGCTGTATGTTCATCGTAAACGTTAGGGTAACCTACTTCTGTTTGAATCGAGAACAACGCACCGCCGGTCTGTTCAGCAATCATTTCTGCTATCACCTGGACATCTCCTACTAAGGTGTCATCGATTACATTAAAGCTACTTCCAGAAACTGCTTCGACTGCTGGTTCATGCTCTAAATTTTCTGGTCTTGTGAAGTAGGCGATCAAAATATCGGCCTCCCCATCAATCCCTGTTTCTCTCATTTGTTGCGTAATGGTGTCACTAGTACTTGTTTCTGTTGTACCAATGTCTGGCTCGTCATTCATTGAATCACTGCTACATCCTGTTAGAAAAAGCATTGTCAGAAAAAGTCCTTTTGTCCATTTGTTCATTGAATTGCTCCTTTCTTTTCCCATCAAAAATGGTAGTTCCAGTATAATTCTTGAAGTGGACTTTAAGGCAAGTCAAAAAAAGATTTTTAGGGTTTCCTTTCCCTTTCTCACAGAATCAGCATATTATAAGAAGCCTTAAAACATTAAGCGTAGCTTTACGACTCTCCCCTGTCTTATCTTTCATTTTTCCTCGTGATCTATATTTTTACAAGGTAATACCTAATGAAAACAGTACCTTGTTTGAAATGTTAGAAGTAGTTAAAGGATCAGAAAGCGTTTCGTGTCAGAAAATGACCATATATTCATAGAAGTTCGAAAGTCGCTGCTTCACCTTCTGCAGAATTTTTCCCAATAAACAAAGTAAACAATCCAGGTTCGACGCCAAAAGTCAGATCTTTTTGATAGTAAAAAAGATCTTCTTTAGTTATCGTGAACAAAACGGTTATTTCTTCGTATGGAGACAACGAAATTTTTTTATATTTTTTTAATTCTTTCACTGGCCTAACTACCGATCCAACGTGATCTCTGATATAAAGCTGGACTGTCTCCAATCTGGAGTAAGCAGAATTGTTGCGGATCGTAATTTCAGCTTCCAACGTTTCATTCATGGTTGAATCACTCAATTTTAACGAATGGTATGATGCTTCCCCAAAACTCAACCCATAACCAAATGGAAAGAGCGGCTCGTTTGAGCAATCCAGATACTTCGAAACGAAACGTCCTGTATGTGTCTTGCTGTTCAATGGTCTTCCAGTATTGAAGTGATTGTAGTAAAGTGGCAGCTGCCCTACATCTTCTGGGAAGCTCATACTTAAACGACCAGAAGGATTGACCTTCCCAAAAAGTATGTCAACGATTGCTTGTGCTCCTTCTGTACCAGGAAACCATGCCTGTAATATTGCATCCATTTGTTTTGTTTCTTCTTTTAACACCAGTGGGCGACCACTGAAATTGATCAAGATATTTTTTTTACCAAGAGCAGTCATTTTTTTAATAAAAGCTCTTTGAACAGCTGGTAAATGAAGGTCCGTTCGACTGCCAGCTTCCCCACTTTGCAAACTGTGTTCCCCCATAGCAAAAAGAATAATGTCTGCCTCAGTGCCAGCTTTCAACGCTTCTTTCAGCCAAAGATCTTGCTGTGCAGCTGATGAGGAATTGCCGCTGGCAGTATAGCCAAAGTCTCCAAGTATAGAATCATCTTCTAAAAGCGGACAACCTGGTTCGTAATGAACATATTTTTCCGACACTGTATTTTGGAGCGCCGTTTTTAATGTTGTGACATCCTCTGTTTTTCCGTGTACTGCCCATAAACCAATCATTGCTTGGTTGTCACCATATGGACCAACGAGTAATATTTTCTCTTTTTTTGGAGTAAGAGGAAGTACCTCTTGCTTATTCTGCAATAAAACGATCGCTTCGGAGGCAACTTTTCGTGCAAGTTTCCGGTTCTCTTCGGATAAGAGTATTTGAGCTTCTGCTTCTTCTGAACTGCCACGGAAGGGATCTTCAAACAGCCCTAAATCCTTTTTAAGTTTCAAGACATGATACACAGCGTCATCGATCAACCGCTGATCGATCGCACCACTTTCCAGCAGCGGACGAAGCTCTTTCGCATAACATCGGGTTTTCATATCGATGTCATTTGTTGCTTCGATCGCTAATTTGGCCGCTTCTCGATCATCCGTAGCAATCCCATGAGGAATTAATTCTTGAACAGCTGCATAATCCGAAATAACGACTCCATCAAACTGCCATTCTTCTCTTAAAATTTGTTTGATCAAAAATTGATTAGCAGTAGCGGGAATACCATCATACGTGTTAAAAGAAGTCATGACTAGTTTGCATCCTGCCTCGACAGCCGCTTTATAGCCGCTTAAGTAGTCTTGACGCAGTTTGCGTTCGCTCATATCAACTGTATTATAATCTCGTCCTCCTTCTGCTGCACCATAAGCAGCAAAATGTTTAACACAGGCAGCGATTCCGAGCAGTGTTCCCCCTTTTTCTTGCTGAATGCCTTCTACCATTGCTTTCGCAAAATCAGCATTTAGCAGCGGATCCTCTCCTGTCGACTCCAAGCATCGCCCCCATCGAGCATCGCGTACTAAGTCGACCATTGGTGCATATGTTACGTGTGCACCAGCCGCTCTTGCTTCTTGTGCTGCGGCTTGATAGGCGCTTTGAATCAATGCTGGATTCCATGTTGCTCCCAATCCCAGAGGGATCGGAAAGACTGTTCGGTATCCATAGATGATATCTGCCATGAACAATAGTGGGATTTTGTGTCGACTTTTTCTTAAGTAGTCTGTTTGAATCTTTCGAGTTACTTGGGCACCTGTGACGTTCAATACCGAACCGACAACATCGATGGTTTGTTGTTCGATGCCAAGTTTTTGCTGAGGACCCAAAGACAAATCGCTTCCGTGAAAGAATTCTCCAGATAACTGCACCAATTGGCCGATTTTTTCGTCTAAGGTCAGTTGGTTGACTAATTGTACCAGTGTTTGATTTTTCATATTATTACTCCTCGCATAGTTTTTTCTATTGATATCTTAGTTCTGGTGTGATGAATCGAGTCTTTCCTGTAGCTGCTTCTGCAAAGACTCCTAACTGGACACCGGTAAATTTTGAGTCAGAACATTCATTTGTAAAATGACGTACAGCGATTTGATCTTTGAACACTACTGTATTCGTTTCATCTAAAATCAGCAGATGGTAGCTGTTGCTGTCTCCAGACAATTTCAGAGTCAACCGCTCTCTATCTTTTAAATTATTGGATCGATACAGAAGTAAATCAAAGATGTTTTTCCTGCCAAAAAGTTCTGTTTGGTGTTTTGTTTTTCGCAATCCAAATTGGCAAAAATGCAAGTCATCCTTGTAGATTGCTATACCAAAAGTCCCCTCCTGACATTCGTCGACCATCAAAGTGGTTTCAAAGCAGCAGGTAGTATCAGCTTGACATAAGGACAAAAAGGCAATGGGCTCGTCCTTAGAAGTTCCTAAACGAGTCGGTAAGTTATCAATGATCAAATCAGTATCATACGTATAATCAATTGGCAAACGTACACTCTGCAACTTCTTGCAGAGAAAAGGTACTAGTTCATTCCGCTGCTTAACGCTTTTTGAAAAACGATCTGTTTCAACTTCAACCGATGCATTCCCTGTCTGATTGACAACTGGCCAACCATCTATCCACTCTACAGGTAATAAAATCGTTTCACGACCAAGCAGGGTGAAATGACGGTTGGGCCTAGTCGCAAGAGCTGTCAGCCACCAAGAACCTTTTTTGTCTTGAAAGAAATCTGCGTGCCCTACGGCTTGAAGCCTCGATTTGATATCTCTATTAGAGAGGATAGGATTCGTATTAGCTCCTTCATACGGACCATTGATTGATTTGCTTCTTTGAATCGTTACCATATGGCCTTCTCTTGTGCCACCTTCTGCCAATACAAGATAGTACCATTCGTCTTTCTTGAATAGATGCGGTGCTTCTGCGTCGCGTCCACCGCAACCTTGGCTGATTTCTACCGGATCTGTCAGCATTTTCCCGCTGTAAGGATCGATTTCAAATTGTAGAATGCTGTTTTTCCCTTTCATTGATGCAGCAAGTTGGAAGAAAAATCGGCCATCAATAAATGAAATTGAGGGATCGATCCCAAAAGGACAATCGATCCAGATTGGATCAGACCAACCATGGTCAAGGTTTTTCGTATGGCAGATGAAATTCCCTTGGGTGACATTTGTACATACTAGAAAATATGTTTCCTCAAAGAAGCGGATCGTTGGGGCAAAAAGGCCCATCGAGTTGCTGATTTCTTTCAGATTGATATGATCCGGACAATCAATCGCATACTGCTTAAAATGCCAATTGAGCAGATCCTGGCTTTCAAAAATCGGCAGACAAGGAAAAAATTCAAAACTTGAACAGACTATATAGTAGGATTTCCCATCGAAACAGATACTCGGATCAGGATGAACTCCTTTGATAATCGGATTGGTATACTTCATTGTGCTCCTCTTTTCTCTTTTAGTGCCACATGTAAAAAGAAGAAAGCGACACTAGCCGCTTTCTTCATCGAGTTTACACTTTCTCCTTCAATGCGGCTTGTTCCAATTGATAGGTTTCTTTATCCAGCTTTTTAAACCACGGATACCATAATATCGGTGACAAAATCAGTTGAATGAACAACTGTAGAATGATAATCGATAGTTTCCCTTGAACAGCTGCATGGAACCCAATTGGTAAACCGAAAATGGCAGTAACACCAGTAAAACGAGCGACAAATCCAAAACGTGTTAAAACATAAGCTAAAATTAAAGCAATGCTATTATTGGTAATGAATGGTACCGCTAATTTAAAGTTTAATACCAAAGGCGTACCAAAAATCAATGGTTCAGTGATTCCGAAAAGAGCTGGAACAATTGCGACTTTCCCTGTTTCTCGATACTGCTTGCTTTTCGCTCGCAGCATTAATAATGCTAATCCTAAGCCCATACCGCTCCAAGTTATGATCATAAAGAATGCATAGCCAGTAATGTTTGGCGGTGTTTGGCCTGCCGCAACAGCGTTTAAGTTCTCGACGTCCATTGCCATCCACAGGGCTTGAACGATCGGCATAACGACATTTGTTCCATGAATACCGAAAAACCACAAAACCTGTTGAATCAGTGAGATCAGAATGACTGCACTGATTGATCCTCCGATCCCTTGAAGCGGTTCTTGTATGATACTGTAAACAAACTGATGCATATTGCCGAAGCTGGTTGCTTCAAAGAGTGAATTTAATACAATGAAGAGCACACTGATAAGAACCGTAGGCAAAATTGATTCAAATACTTTTGTTACCATAGGAGGTACACCTGCTGGCATTTTGATCGTCCAGCCTTTGTCTTTCAGCCAAATATATACTCTTCCACTTAGCAAACCAACGATCATTGCGGAAAATACTCCTTGTGCACTTAGCCAAGTAGCTGGAATCGCGCTGACTTCGTCCGTCGTTGTACCTAGAGGGGTAATGATAAAGAAACTAAGCAATGCGATAATAGCAGCGGAAATACCATCTTCTGACGGACGTAGATTTTTCACTAAATGATAAGCCATTAATACCACGACATAAACAGCCATCGAGCCAATAGTTATTTGATTTAGTTTGCTAAAAACATTTGCGAAACCAGCTAAAAATGAAAGTGCTGGAAGACTATTAGGTAATACTAGAAGTAAAACAGCGATCGAGCCGATCAAAATAGGACCTAGTGTCCCCATCATCGCACCGGAGATCGATTTTAAATAAGCATTGTTGCCTAATTTGTCAAAAAAAGGACTTAATTTATCGAAATAACCTGTGATTTTTTCTTTCATAATATTTCCTTCCAATCATTTATTGTTGATTTGATAGCGCCTTCAATTTCAACTTGATTTCAATATAGCAAATTATTCTACTGACGCGAATATCAATAAACGCTTTCTTTTTAACAAAAACACAGATTTGACTACTCGATAACGGATTGTTAAAATCGAAAAAAAGGAGTAAAACGATGGACCATTTAGCGCTAGACAACTTGATCCGTGAAGTTTCTTCTCATGAAGAAGCTTACCGTGATGGCAATTTAAAACCCGACTATTCAGATTTTAAAAAAGTAGTTGTTAACGATCAAGAAGTTCTTTGTATGGAACTGACAGATTCACAGATGATTACTAAAGATCAGCCGTTTTTTATAAAGCGACATTCTCGTTTTCAGAATTACCCTATTCACTGTCATGATTGGATTGAATTTAATTATATGTATGCTGGAAAATGTCAGCAGATCATTAACAATGAACCACATTTTCTGTATGAAGGGCAAATTTTGCTGATGGATGCAAATACTGTTCACAAGATTGAACCGCTTGGCGAAGATGATATTCTCATTAATTTGATTATTCCCAAGTACTATTTAACTGCAAATTTCTTCAACCGTTTTTCCTCGGACAGCGTTTTGACTTCATTCTTTATTGAAGCCATCACTCATGGAATGAAACATGATCGATTTATTCATTTTGCTTCAGAAACAAGGACACGTCTACAGTTCTTTTTTAAAGAGTTGTTATGCGAATGGTTTGATCGTTCCACAGCATATACCGACATTTGTGAAGGATTGTTGAGTTTGATCATTTCGGATCTTGTGAATATCTATCAAGATTCTTATACGGATCTTTCCGATCAATATCGAAAGAGCCCGATTGTTCCAATTTTGAAATACATCGAGAAAAATTACGTAAATTTGACTTTGGCAGAATTATCGGAACAATTCAACCTTAATCCCAATTATCTGTCCAATCTTTTAAAAAAACATACCGGCTATTCTTACAAAAAACTTGTAATCAATCAACGTATCTTGGCAGCAGATCGTTTTTTACTTTCAACCGACATGGATATCGTTGATATTTCGCAGCAAGTCGGCTTTGAGAATATTAATTTCTTTTACCAAAAATTTAAAGAAACATATGGCATTACTCCTGGTACAAGAAGAAAGCTGCATTTTTAATAAAACATAAAGTCAAGTTACCACTAAAGCAACCTATTCTATTTTTTCAAAAATGATTCTTCCCATGCAGAAGTCCTAAAAGTTATTGAGAAGATAAAAAAGACAGGCCTGCCTTTTGAATAAACTACCTTCTAACTTAATAAAAGCTCAATGAGCAAAATGTGCCTCACTGTATGATTCTAGTCAATACTATTTCTCATTCGATACTTGTAATAGAACATAAATATACTCCAGCAGCACCTAGTATTTGAGATCGTTGAAAAGACTGTAATTGAGTAGAATCTTTGAGAGTTTAATCAGTATACGGATTCTGATTTTGCCTCTTGGGTAAACATATCCGAAATGCAATTATTAATAATCACAAAATGAATGCTACTTAAATAATTGGTTGATGTGTCACCATCATCCAATTGTTTAATAGTGCTGAAACATGATTCAAAAAAAATATTCTCTTGTTGAACTCAATTTTGCAAACTTTTAAGAGAGAAATTTACTATACGCATGATATCATTTCCTGCTTTATTTTCGAGCAAGATTTTACTTCGTTCAAAGCTTTTTTAGTATCGACGTTAAAACCAGTTAAGCACTATACCTAACTGGTTTTGACTAAATTTTCAGTTGTGTCTTTCTCTACCAACACTAAATGTCGAAGAGATCTAAATTTTCAGTTATATCATTCTCTTTCAAGCTTATATACTGAAGAGCCGAGATAAGCAGTTAATTCATTTTGTTTTACGACTTCTTCATTTAGTTATCGATTTTTCTCAAACTGGCAGCGACAAAATGATTTGTTCCTACCTGAACCCAATCCGGGTCCGCTGTTTCTTCTGTTTTAAATGTGGTGAAATCAAAGACATTGTTTTCCTTACTGTAAAAATCATCAGGCGCTGTTTTTTTGTTTCGAATGTCGGTTCTTAAAAACGCAGCAAGTAAGCGCCTTGTGTACGGATGGTAAGCATTTTTGAATATCTCATTGATTGGGGCACTCTCGACGATTTTTCCCCCATGCATCACGATCACATCATCGGCCATTTTACTAATGACACCCAAATCATGGGTAATAAACAAAATACTTGTATCCAGCTTGTCTTTTAACTCATTCATTAACTTAAGGATTTCTGCTTGGATGATCACATCGAGTGCGGTAGTCGGTTCATCGGCAATCAATAGCTTCGGATTGCAGGCTAATGCCATTGCGATCATTACCCGCTGACTCATTCCTCCAGATAACTGATGAGGATATTGCTTGGCTACTCGTTTAGGATCTGTGATCTTGACAGCTTCTAACAGCTCATATGCCCGTAAAGTCGCCGTCTTATTGTCGACGTGCTGATGAAGTTTCAAGGCTTCTGTCAGTTGTGCTTTGATTGTAAATACCGGATTCAAACTTGTCATAGGCTCTTGAAAGATCATTGAAATATCGTTTCCACGAATTTTCAAAAGCTCTTTTTTGCTTAATTCGAGGATATTTTTTCCATCAAAACGGATCTGCCCTTCCGCTATATACTGATTTCGCTGAAAAAGTTGAAGGATCGACATGGCTGTTTGACTTTTGCCACTCCCACTTTCTCCAACGATTCCTAATGTCTTCCCTCTTTTTAATGAAAAAGTAACGCCTTTGACAGCTTTGACAGTGCCCCGTTTCGTATCAAAATACGTATGCAGATTATCAACTTCTAGTAAATCCATCTGGACCTCCTTTTGATTTTTTCCCATTAAACCAATCGTATCATGCTTATGGTTCGATTGATTGACTCATCAACCATGTTTCAATTTCTATGTTCTAAAAAAACTATTTTCGCGTACACTTCACAAAATGATTCGGCTCGACTTCTACCCAATCTGGATCAGCATCCGTTTCTTTTGAATAGTTGAATGCCAAATCAGGATGGGTTTCATCAAGAGCCCATGGGCGATACTCTTCGTCTAGCGTTGGAATGGCATTTAATAATTGCCGTGTGTACGGATGGATCGGGTTAGAAAAAATCGTCTCAGCTGAAGCTAATTCTACAAGATGCCCAAAATACATCACACCGATCCGATCAGAAATAAATTTTACGACTCCAAGATCATGGGTGATAAACAAGTAAGTCAAATTGAGTTCTTCCCGCAAATCATGAAGCAAATTGATGATCTGTGACTGAATCGAAACATCTAACGCTGAAACAGCTTCATCGCAAACAATGAATTTGGGCTTTAAAGCTAAGGCACGAGCAATCCCGATTCGTTGTCGTTGTCCACCAGAAAATTGATGCGGATAGCGATGAATAAATTCTTTCTTTAACCCGCATTTTTCCATGATATCAAGAATATAGGTTTCATAGTTTGGGTCCTTTTTACTAGCAAAAAATTTGTGTATCAACAAACCTTCTCCAATAATATCACCCACTGTTAACCGTGGATCTAGTGAGGAGTAAGGGTCCTGAAAGATAATTTGCAGGTCTTTTCGTAAAACTCTTGATTCCTTTTGAGTCAAAGCAGCTAGATCGATGCCAGAATCAAGCTGCTCTTCATAGTATGAAAAATCTTTTTTGTTCATGACATCTTTTTTTAGTTGTGCGACTTGCTTATCAATAGCTGCTAAGTCATTTTGTTGTTCAGCGATCGTTTTTTCCAAATTTATGAGCTCTGATTGATCCACTGCCCCGTTCATTGCTTGTTTTTGCTGATTAAATGTTAACGCTCGCTTGCTAGCGGCGACTTTTGCTGCAGCTTCGTAACGAGACGAAAGAAGCTTACTGACCTTTTGTAGATCATCATGCAAAATCAAGCCTCCGACTAATCGTAGGGTATTGCCATATTCATTTTCAAAAGCGATTTTCTTTAGACGCAACCGTTCCGTTGTTGCTTCTACATCAGCAGCTGAATCGGTAGCGAGTTTTGATTCGATCGACTGGAGCTCATTGACAGAATCAGTAAACTGTTTCATCTTTTGTGGCAGTTGTTGATAGACTTTTTTTACGTAACGAGGCATGAAATCTTCGATCGTCTCTCCATAGTAAAGGGTCGAGCCTCCGGTTTGTCGTTGGAGCTGAATAATCGTGCGTCCAAAGGTCGATTTTCCACAGCCACTTTCTCCGACGATGCCTAATGTTTCTCCTTCATATATATCGATCGTAAGATCTTTATTTGCTTTCACATAGTCTTTTCCCACCCCAAAAAAGTTTTTCTTCTTCACAGGAAAATACTTTTGTAGATTCTTGACGCGCATGATCGTGTCCATAACTGCTTACCTCTCTCTCATCTTTGGATCGATAGCATCTCGGATTCCGTCACCGATCAAATTAAAGGATAAAATGGTCAACATGATCGCGATCCCTGGATAAATCGTCAGGTAGGGATGTGTTCGGATATAGCCTCGTCCAAAATTTAACATCGTTCCCCATTCCGCAACGGAAGCCTCCATACCTAAGCCAATAAATCCTAAGCCAACAGCAGATAAAATTGCTGTGGCAACGCCCATTGATGAATGTACGATGACTGGTGAAAGGATATTTGGCAAGATGTGTTTAAAAATCAGCAATCCATTATTTGCGCCCAGCGCTTTTCCAGCTTCAATAAATTGCTTCTCTTTGACCGCCATCACACTTGCCCGAATAATACGAGCAAAAATGGGGATATTCGCTAACCCGATCGCCAAGATCATGTTCGGCAGACTGGATCCCAAAGAAGCCACGATGGCGATTGCCAACAAAATGGAAGGGATGGATAGTAAGATGTCACAAAAACGCATAATCAGCGTATCGATCCACCCTCTGAAATAACCGGATAAGACACCTAAGATGCCACCAAAAAAGAGTGCCAGTAACACCGCACAAACGCCTACAGTAAGCGATATTCTCGTGCCGTAAATCAAACGAGACAATACGTCACGTCCCAAGTCATCTGTCCCAAACCAATGAGAACGACTTGGAAATTGCAATGCATTGGCTAGATTTTGCTCCCTCATGCCATAGGGAGCTATAAAGTCTGCAAAAATCGCAGTAATCGTCAGTAACGTGATAAATAGTAACCCAAACATTGCTCGGCGATTTGCTTTTAAGGAAAGCCAAATCTCTTGTTTCGATCCTTCTGGTACGCCTGCAAGTGCTTGCGTTTTCGCTATGGCCTTTTTTCTAAAAAACATGAGTTCCTCCCTTAATCATATGAGGTTTTAATTCGCGGATCGATATATGCATAGAGAATATCGACACATAGATTAACCATCGTAAAAATAAATGCAATAAATAAAACGCCGCCTTGGACGATCATTGTGTCTCTTGTACGGATCGCATTCACCATCAATGTCCCGATCCCATTGATACTAAAAACAGTCTCGGTCAATACAGCCCCACCTAATAAAGCCCCAAACTGCAAACCAATGACTGTCACTACGGGAATCAAGGCATTTCTTAAGGCATGATGGAACGTCACCTTTGAACCATTTACTCCTTTGGCTTTTGCCGTACGAATATAATCTTGGTCTAAAACGTCCATCATACTCGACCTTGTGATCCGGGCGATCGTGCCAATTGATGAGGAAGCCAATGCAAATACTGGCATGATCATTTGCTGCCAAGTATCAAAACCAGATGCTGGCAACCAGCCCAGGGTAGAAGTAAAAAGAATAATTAAAAGGAGTGCCTGCCAAAAGGTTGGCATAGAAACCCCAACTAGTGAAAGAAACATCACGAAATTATCAACCTTGGAATAAGGTCTCGAAGCAGAGATCACTCCCAGTGGAATACCAATCAGCGAGGCAAATAACACACTCCATACTGATAATTTGATTGTGTTGGGCAAACGGACTAGGATTTCATCCATGACCACCCGGCCAGAAACATACGATCTCCCAAGATCAAATTCGACAACAACATTTTTTATATAATGAAAAAATTGTTCGATAAAACTACGGTCAAGCCCCATTTGCACACGCATGGCCTCATATTGTTCAGGAGTCGCTCCTTCCCCCAACACCATCGTTACAGGGTCTCCAGGTGATAGATACATAATCGTAAATACAATAAAAGAGACGCCTAGCAGGATAGGAAACAACCACAGAATTCGTTTTACAATATATTGGAACATCTATTCATCTCCTCAAAATAAAGAGCCATTGCGGCTCTTTATTTTATACTCTCAATCCAATTTAGTTTTTTGACACCGTATCTAAGAAGTAACTTCCAGTTGGATGATGTTCGAACCCTTGCACCCAGTTGCGGATACCTGAAACATTTTCTCTGGTTTGTAAGTAAACCCATGGCATCTCATCATTGATAATCTCTTGCGCCTCGTGATAATAGGCCAAGCGTTCCTCTTGGTCAGAAGTGCTACGAGCTGCATCAAGTAATTCATCTACCCGTTCATTATGATAGAACGTACGATTTCCAGCTTCGCCAAAGCTACTTGAATGGAACAGTGGATACAATCCATAGTCAGCATCTGTTGTGATCGTTGTCCAACCTAGTAAGAACATATCTGGTTCACCAGCTGCTGCAGCATCTAAAAATGCTCCCCACTCCATTTGGTTGACCTCAACAGTGATACCTAATTCTTCTAAAGCAGCGGAAACAACCTGCGAGACACGGATTCGTTCTTGATTGTTATCACCGACATACAACGAAAGGGAGAACCCGCCATCTGGATAACCAGCTTCTGCTAATAGTTCTTTTGCTAATTCAACGTCATAAGGAGTAGCTTCCAAGTTTTCATTATATCCAAAAACCAATTCGTTGATCGGTCCACTCATTTGAGTCCCGATCCCCATATGAACCGTTTGGATAATCGATTCGACATCGATAGCATGGGCAATCGCGCGACGTACCCCTACTTCTTGCAATGGTGTATCATTTCGAACGTTGAAACCTAAGTATTCCGTTCCTAAATTTTCTGTCGCTAATAAAGTCAATTCATCGTTTTCTTCAACCTTTTCATTATCAGAAGGAGCGATATCATAAACAATATCGACGGTTCCTGACTCTAGTTCAATCAAACGAACACTTGAATCTGTAATTGTCCGAAACTCAATTCTTTCCATTCCCGCTGGCTCATCCCAGTGATCGTCAAATCGATCTAACGTCACGTGACTACCGGTTGCCCATTCAACAAATTCAAAGGGACCCGTTCCCACAACGCTGCTGATACCATAATCTTCACCAGCTTCTTCCACAGCTTTCTCACTCAAAATTCCAACCGCAGGATGTGCTAAATGAGTCAAGAAAGGCCCGAAGGCACCATTTGTCCCGATATGGATCGTATGATCATCGATCACTTCGATCGTATCAGGATCGATCGAACCAATGATATGACTGATCGAAGGTGAGTCAACCGCCCGTCGAAGGGTGTAGGCAACATCAGAAGCTGTCATCGCTTCCCCATTATGAAAGACAACATCTTCTCGCAACTTGAACTCATAAAGGTTCTCTTCAATTTCTTCCCACTCTGTTGCTAACCCTGGCACTAACTCAAGATCGTTCGTCTGTTTGATCAGTGTTTCATAAATCTGTCTTGCTACCCTGGTAGTTGCTTGGTCGTTCGTTTGATGGATATCTAATGTCACTGGATCCGCACCTGATGCGACCACTAATACATTAGGATCAGAACTAGCTCCCCCTGACACATTCCCTCCCGAACTATCTGTTGGGTCTTGGCCTCCACTACCACAAGCACCTAATACCATCAGACTTGTTAGCAATACGAGAGCCCAGCTTGTTTTCCTTTTTTTCATGTTATCCTCCATTTCGTCCCCTGTAACTTAAGGATTTTTTTTTGCGCTCTTCTTCATACCAGCAAATATAGAAATTAGACGCATTGGCGTGTAACTTGGATCGAAAACACATACGGTCGTCCTGTTTTCTATCAACTAACTATAAAAAATTTGCTCATAATGAAGAAGCTTTTATCTGAATGATGAAAATTTTCAGATAATAACAAACTTTAGCTTGGAAATGTGATAGATTTGTGATGAATACCTAAGAAAATTGTCATTTTGTTAGAATAAAATTAAGAATTGCGATTTATTATCATTAATTTGACTTTTTCTTATAAGAACCCATTCAGTTAACAACTACTAATTCTTATTTTTGTTTCATTTGATTGAAAGTGTGACAACGATTCTGTACTAGGAATTTTAAGTCTCTAAATTTTTATCGCTATCAAATATAAACGTCATATATCATTATGTGATAAACTATTTTTGAATAAAGATGGGAGTGATTGAATGAACGTTTTCTTCAGACCACCAAAAGAAGAGGATATTGATCGAATCATGCAGATTGAAAATGCAGGATTTACAGCTGATGAAGCAGCATCCAAAACTGCGATGATGAATCGAATACATACAATAAGTGACAGTTTTATTGTTGCTATAAATGAAAAGAATTGTCCGATCGGCTACGTTGTAGGGCCCATTATTTCTAAACGTTATCTCTCTGACGATCTCTTTGAAAGTACTTGTCCTAATCAGCCTTTTGGTGGCTACCAAAGTATTCTGAGCTTAGCTGTCGCTCCTGATTATAGAAACTGTCAGATTGGCAGTAAACTACTGTCAGTCCTCGAAGAACAATGTCGTCTTCAAAACAGAAAAGGAATCACCTTAACTTGTTTAGAATCATTGATTCCATATTACAAAAAGCATGGCTATCAACTAGAAGGACTGTCAGATTCCCAACATGCAAATGTTGCTTGGTATAATATGGTGCTGGAATTGGACGACACGCCTAGTGAATTCTAATAAAAACTGCATACTAGATGAAACGCCATTCAAAAGTAAGATATTTAGTCTTACTTTTGAATGGCGTTTCATCTCATTTTAATATTAATTAGGATCTTTTCTAAAACTTACTCTGATTTTTCTTGCTAGCTTTTCATCCGTCAACGCTTTTTTAGTATTTGAAAGCAACATAACTCTTGATTCAGTGGGATCCATAATATATTTTCTCTCCCACTGATCTTGATCTGGACCATCGCCAATGATACGAATGTAAGACAACAAACTTTTGATCATCTCTTTTGTCAATGTTAGATTAGTATAGCCATCATTTTCATAAAAATCATACCATGTATCACTTGGATTTTCCTTCAGTATTTGAATTAGTTGATGGATTTCTTCTAACGCATCGAAAACTTTTACAAATACAAAGACCATTTCTTCCCGATCAAGCATCTGATAAGCGTCTAACAAATGGAGCAGTGCTTTTAATGTTTTGCATTGAACGGCTACTGAGAGGTAAATATCATTAAAAAAGCGGGCATTTTGCGCATGTTTATCCTGAAGGGATAATATAATCTGCTGGCATCTCAGCAATAGATTCTCCCAGGCTGCTATCTTTTCTCTTACCATAGAGAAAATTTCTGTGACTTGCTCCTTGATTTTATTATCACCCGTCAACCATTCTATCCTCGGAATTTTTGTTTCTTGCTTGAGCCAGGATTGAATAATTTTTCGAATCAAATAACAGGCAAACTCGTCCCCAGCGGTTTGATCCTCATGTGTTCCATAGCGAATAACCGCTTCAAAGTAAGCTTCATAGACAGCTTGGATCTCTTCTTGCTGATTTTGATAGTATTGTGTTACATGCTCTGAAATTATCTCTTGATTGGTTCGTAACTGATAATCTGCTCGCCAGAAATTCGCTATTTCTTGTAAGAACAAAATATGCGGTTTTATGTTGCCTGTATTGACTAAGACAAACTTATCCATCTTGACTTCTCTAACCGCCATTAACTCTCTAGAAACAAATTCTGGGCTATTAGGCAAGATCGTCAAGAAATTAGATGCTTGTAAATCATGAAAGGCAACGTGATAATAAATTCCTCTTGATTGATTTGGTTTTGATGTGTTTGTTAACACCTCATCGCGTGGATCATGATTTCCTTGTCTACGAGAAACCATTTTGCCATAACCATTATCCGCCCAAATCTCAATCACATCATCTGGAAGCTCAAGTAAGCCAAGATTAAATAATTCCGTCATCTCCCCATAAATGTTCATTGAACATACTGCATGAGGATCGACTTCTTTAACCATATGATATTGCAGATGGACGATTTCGTTGATCACTGCTGCTTTTTCCGCTGCTGACCACTGTCGATCAAGATCTTCTGCCCAAAAAGGACAATCCCCTTGTCCGCGAAAACCAAGTGTGTAGATAACCTTGGTACCTTTTTGCTCGTGTAAGGCTTTTTCCCATAATTTCTGAAACAACGCAAAATGTTCCTCGTATGAAGCCTTCAAACCAGGATACCTTCTAGCAAACATCTCAGCGCCTAGTGGCTCGGCATGATGATGTGTATAGATCAACCCCATCGCTTGCGCACTTTCACGATGTCTATCACTGTTCTTATCTGTTCCAGGGATGATGACATTTCCGCCTAATCGTAACAATGTTTCATAAATACGTTCCCATACATATTCATTCGAACCATTATCTTCCCATTGATCCAGCAGCAACTCATCATTGACGAACCAGCCCCGATAGTCCGTTGCAAAATCAGGCAATGTTAAGTCAAAATCTGTCCATTCAATAAACGGTTTTTTTATTGGGGGAATCTCCATGAAATACCAAAAAGGTTGAACATCTAAAATTTTATGTGAGATTTCAAGAACCCCATACATTAATCCTAACGGTGTTTCAGCACACACTTTTACTTTATCTGGCGATACGAAAAGTATATGAAAAGCATCCGTTTCATTTTTTTCATCAAGTAAAACCAATTCAATTTTATTTGCCTTCCTCGTGTCTGTCACAACGGTTAAAATGTCACGTTGCAAGATCTCGCAAGCATGTCCAATCACTTCATTTTCCAGCTGTTTTGACGTGACAGAAGTATTTTTCGAAATGAAAAATGTTGGTTCCATGTAATCACCCGTTTCATCTTTTTCTTTCATTATTTTAACTCTAATGAAAATCCAACTACTGTACTGTAACTAATATTCTATCTATAACTTGATAGTCAATTCGCTCTTAGAAAAAATAGGACCACATTCTAAAAATCATTCTAATAATCCCCATTTAAACACTTTGAGATCGTTTACAAGTATAGAATAAACGAAACCTTTCCCCAAAAAAATAGAGAAAATCGATGAAAAAATTAAAAAAACAGACTATTTTCGTATTGTGGTTTTAATCGTCTTCTTTTAAGTAAACACGTCTCTCATAGACAGATTACTTTAATTCAATCAATAATTTCGTCCTTCCCATTACTAGATTGGCGATACAAGTTAGCTAAAATTTCCCTCGCTTAGCACTTTCATCCTGATATAATGAAGTAAATCAACGACAAGGAGCCATAGCATGTCAAAAATAATTATTTCTGGAAGTATCGCTTTTCAAAAGGATTTTGAAGAACTGACGAATACACTTACTGAAAATGGTCATCAGGTGATCAATTATCCAAAAGCCACGGACGATCTTTCTACTCAGTTTCCAACCTTATTCGTAGACTTTTATAAAGACATAGAAAAAGCCGAGATTTTTTATTTGTATAACAAAGAAAAAAATGGCATCTGTGGTTATATCGGTGCAGCTGGCTTTGCGGAAGCAACCTTTGCTTTGACTCGAAAACTACTGTACGGACAGAAAATCCAATTGTTTTTGCATGAGGAACCGAGTGAAAAAGTAGCTTGCTCTGAAGAGATTGGGCTGTGGAAAGAGAATGGTTGGATCACAGTTAAAAATCTAAACACGTTTTTGGATTGAGAAAAAAATACTTTTTATATGAAAGCTGGCGGTAGTCTGATGAAAAAGCTTATATTGATCAGTGGTACGATGGGAATTGGTAAATCAACTATAACTGAAGAACTATCCAAACAAACAAAGCAGTCTGTTTACCTTGACGGGGATTGGTGCTGGATGATGAATCCGTTTATCGTCAATGAAGAGAATAAGGATATGGTGATCAACAATATCCATTTTCTGTTAAACTCTTTTATCAATAACTCTATGATCAACGTCATTTATTTTTGCTGGGTTATGGATGAGCAAAAAATTGTGGATCGAGTCTTGAACGGCATCGCATTGGAAGATATTGACGTGCAACACTTCTCATTAATTGCCTCGCCAGAAAAATTGCAGAAAAACTTTGAAGGAGATATAACCACCGGGAAACGAACACTATCTGATTTACAGCGTTCACTGGATAGGTTACCAAAATATACTGAATTGCGTTCAAGAAAAATTGATATTTCCCATTACTCTGTTGCGGAGACCGTTTCAAAAATAAGAAAAATAATTTTGGCATCTTCTTAAATATTCCTTCAATTAGTAAATTTTGGCCTATGTTTTTTAACGCAACTATTCTCAGAGAGTTACTTCTTGTGACTGACACAAATAAGCCCACACTCATAAGAGCATGGGCTTATTGAGATCATTGTCAATTCTAAATCTTCGATTGAAATCTGGCTTTTATCAATTGAGATTTCAATTGCTGAATAATGGTGACAATTTCTTATTATTCTTCAATTACATATACTTCTCAACTTCATCAATTTCTTTTTTTAGTGCTTTTTCATCGTACTTTTCATACTTACCGGCTTCGTGTGCGATCTTTTTGATTTCATGAATCGCTTTTTTCTCAACGATCCATTTCTTCATACTATGTTTTTTTGCATCTGCATCTAGTGTGTCTAATTCAGCTAAATTTTCATCTAACTTATCAAGAACCTCTGCAATCTTTACCAATGCTTTTGCTTCCTTTTCTTCATAGTTTGTCATAGATATCACTCCTTAAGTATTTGATATATTTATCTTACTGCTGTAATTAAATATTTTCAAATTAAATGTACTGTGTATCACAAAGTTTTATCTTATTCTCACTGAATAGATAGAAACTATAATTTTTTTTGCAATATTCTATTCATTTTACATTTATTTTTATCCTTAAAGATGTATCATAAGAGAACTATCGATTATATAAAAAAATGCCTTAGTGAAACATCAAACATTCGGTGTATCGTTTGCAATAAAAACATCTAGTTTTTTACCTTCTTATGGTTGCAGCAGAATTTTACCGATACTTTTTCCAGATTCTAAATAATCATGGGCAGCTTTTCCGTCAGCTAATGAAAAAATGGTTGGTTGACTGACTTTCATTTGATCCTTGCTAAAGTAGTCAAACAATCGAGAGCTTCTTCTCTCCCGCTCTTGAAAACTTGTCAAGTAATCCCAGAGATCCCCTGTCAAAATACTTTTTGATTTAGATAGCAAGGGAATAAAGTCGATCGCTGGAGGATTTCCGCCGGCCATGCCAAAAAAGACAACCTTCCCTCTATTTTTGAGCAAGTCGACACTTTCGGCTAATGTATTCCCAATGCCATCATAAACGGTATCAAAGAAAGAAGTGTAGGTATCTTGCCATTCTGTATTTCTTAAAAAGACTTGTTTTGCTCCTTGGTCTAAAGCCAGTTGTCGCTTTTCTTCCGTAGAAGTGACGCCATACACTTCTAGGCCATCTGCGGTTAATAGTTGCGATAAAATTTGTCCGACGCCACCACTTATTCCATGGACGAAGACCTTACTATGATTCACATTATTGCCAAGATCATGAGCTAAAAAATCAGCTGTCAACCCTTGCAGACCGATACTGGCTGCTAATTTAGGTGGTATACCTGATGGAATACGGATAGCATTTTCCTCAGGGACAGCCACCAATTCTGCATTAGCAAAAGGAACATCCACAAAAAGAATCGTTTCTCCTAGCTGAAACTTGGAGACAGATCTTCCTTTTTGAACAATCCTCCCTACCCCTTCATAGCCATTAATAAGAGGGTCTCGGGATTCAATATGATAGTTACCCTTTCTCCGATAAATATCAGCATAATTCAACCCAATATACATCATCTCTACCAATAGCTCATTTTCATGAATGATGGGATCCGGCAAATCCCCATATGTTAAAACAGTTGAATCACCGAATTCATTAAAATACAACGCCTTCATGCGCAAATCATCTCCGATCTTCAATCTATCAAAAGCCACACATCAATCGATTGAAACTATCTACTAAACAACCGACGAATGTCCCTTCGGTCATTTTATATTTTTCCTTTTATTAAAAAAAGCACCTTCTCTCGAAGGTACTTTCATTTTATTCCTCTTACTGACATTCGTCAAAACAGATTATTTCTTCGGTTCGTCCTCATCCATCTTCAGAACGGCCATGAAGGCTTCTTGCGGTACTTCGACGGAGCCGATTTGTTTCATCCGCTTCTTCCCTTCTTTTTGTTTCTCTAGGAGTTTGCGTTTTCGAGAAACGTCACCGCCGTAACATTTCGCCAATACGTTTTTACGCAAGGCTTTGATGTCGGAACGCGCAACGATTTTTTGTCCGATGGCTGCTTGGATCGGTACTTCAAATTGTTGTCGTGGGATCAGTTTTTTCAGTTTTTCAACGATGGCTTTACCGCGTTCATAAGCAAAGTCACGGTGAACGATAAAGCTTAACGCATCAACTTTTTCAGTATTCAGCAAGATGTCCATCTTCACTAGCTTGCTAGTTCGATAACCAGACATTTCATAATCCAGTGATGCGTACCCTTTGGTGCTGGATTTCAATTTATCAAAGAAATCAAAGACGATTTCCGATAGTGGGATCTCATAAACGACGTTTACACGATAATCATCCAAGTAATCCATCGTGACAAAGTCTCCCCGTTTGCGTTGGGACAATTCCATTACAGCACCGACGTAATCATTAGGCACCATGATTTGTGCTTTGACGTAAGGTTCTTGTACGTTTTCAATTGTGACTGGTTCAGGAAATTCTGCTGGGTTATCAACGACCACCATTGAGCCATCTGTCTTGTTGACATGATAGATTACGGATGGTGCAGTCGTAATCAACTCAAGGTTAAATTCACGTTCTAGCCGTTCTTGCACGACATCCATGTGTAATAGGCCTAAGAAGCCGCAACGGAACCCAAATCCTAATGCTTGAGAGGTTTCTGGTTCAAATTGCAATGCTGCATCATTCAATTGTAATTTTTCCAATGCTTCTCGAAGGTCGTTGTAGCGTGAAGTATCGATTGGGTACAATCCGCAATAAACCATCGGATTCATTTGACGATAACCAGCTAAGGCTTCTTCTGCTGGATTGTTGGCTAATGTCACCGTATCCCCGACTTGGGTATCTTTAACGGTCTTGATGGCAGCAGTGATATACCCAACATCGCCCACCATCAACGCATCTCGTTGAATGGCTTTTGGTGAAAAGACACCAACTTCCGTAACATCAAAGGTCTTGCCATTGCTCATCATTTTGATTTTATCTCCAGGTTTGACCATCCCGTCCATGATGCGGACGTTTAAGACCACCCCACGATAGGAATCGTACACGGAGTCAAAGATCAACGCTTTTAGCGGTGCTTCAATATCACCTGCTGGAGCTGGGACATACTCAACAATTTGTTCCAAAATGTCTTCGATCCCAATACCTGCTTTGGCACTCGCTAAAACAGCTTCACTGGCATCGATACCGATCACATCTTCGATCTCTGTTCGTACTCGCTCAGGATCGGCAGCTGGCAAGTCTATTTTATTAATGACTGGTAGAATCTCTAAATCATTGTCTAACGCCAAGTAGACGTTTGCCAATGTCTGTGCTTCGATCCCTTGAGCCGCATCAACGACGAGCACGGCGCCTTCACAAGCGGCCAAACTGCGGGAAACTTCATAGGTGAAATCGACGTGCCCTGGGGTGTCGATCAAATGGAAGATGTAGGTTTCGCCGTCTTTGGCGGTATAGTTAAGTTCCACGGCATTTAATTTGATTGTGATTCCTCGTTCACGTTCAAGATCCATGGAGTCTAATAGTTGGTTTTGCATTTCGCGTGACGTCACCGTATGGGTTTGTTCCAAAATACGGTCCGCCAATGTTGATTTCCCATGGTCGATATGGGCGATAATGGAGAAATTACGAATCTTCTCCTGTCGTTTTTTCATTTCTTCTATGTTCATGGATACGTTCCTCATTTCTTTTAGTCAGCTTTTCTATTATACCAACGAAACGCCAATAGATAAAGTATTTTTCTTAACCGTTATTTAGACATATTCATTCAGGTTTTGCTATACTAGAGCTAGCAAATAAATTGGAGTTGAAAGAATGGACAATAATTTTCATCAAAATCTACATATTCGAGCGGTGGAAGAAAAAGACGTTGATCAGTTCAACGAACTGTTAAGCTATGTTTTTCAGATCACTGAATCGGATATTGAAGAAAGCGGCTATGAGAGCAAACGGGAAATGATCAAATCTAAGCGCCCGATCTTAGAGCTTTCCAAAGTCTTTGGCTGGTTCAATGAAGACAAGTTGATCTCGCAAATCGCCGTTTATCCTTGTGAAGTCAATATACACGGCAAATTGATCAAAATGGGCGGAGTGACCGGTGTTGGGACCTACCCAGAATATGCCGGACATGGCCTGATGAAAGACTTGATCAAGCTTGCCTTAGAAACGATGCGGGAAGATCAGCAATGGATCTCCTACCTTTATCCATACAATGTGCCCTACTATCGTCGCAAGGGCTGGGAGATCATGTCCGACAAGCTGACCTTCAAAATTCGTGATACCCAGCTTCCGAAAACCAAAGAAGTCCCTGGGATCGTAGAGCGCAAAGAAGTGGATGACCCTGATGTCTTTACTGTCTACAACCAATTCTCCCGCGACAATCATGGTGCCTTGCAGCGAACCTCTTTTCACTGGGAAGAGTATTGGCGCTATGAAAATGAAGAAGAGCGCACCGCGGCTGTTTATTACAATGCCAGTGGTCATCCGACTGGTGTACTTTTTTATTGGGTAGCCGAAGAAGTCTTCCATGTAAAGGAAATGTTCTACTTGAATCAAGAAGCCCGCAATGGTCTTTGGAATTTTATCTCTGCCCATTTCTCAATGGTTTATTGGGTCAAAGGAGACATATATTCAAATGAACCCCTGTCCTTCTACTTGGACGATAGCCAAATCAAAGAAACCATCGAGCCTTATTACATGGCGCGGATCGTCGATGTTGAACAGTTTTTGAAAAACTTCCCATTTGAAGCCTTCCAAACACCTTTTCACTTTGTTGTTTCCGACCCAGTTGCCGATTGGAACAACGGGATCTTCGGTGTCCAATACAATCACGGAGAGATCGTGGTTTCAAGAGAAGCTATCGGAAAAGCGGTCCAGCTGGATATTCAGACATTGTCTTGTCTGTTGATGAATTACCGCCGTCCGGCTTACTTAGAGCGTGTGGAACGGCTAAATACCGATTCAGAAACACTGGCATTACTGGAATCGATCATCCCTGATATGGAAGCCTATTTTAGTGATTATTTCTAAACAACGAATCAACAAAACGTACAACTATGAATGATTAAGGAGTGTTTTTGAATGAAACTATATTTTGCTGCTCCCCTGTTTGCTGCTAGTGACCTGCGCTACAACGCCGAACTTGTTGCGTCGATTCGTCAGCAGTATCCGCAGCTGGAGATTTATTTACCTCAAGAAAATGCCGCGATCAATGATAAATCCGCCTATGCGGATAGCAAAATGATCGCTTTGGCAGATACCGAAAAAGTGCTGGAAAGTGATCTGATGATCGCATTGCTGGATGGTTTGACCATCGATGCTGGGGTTGCCTCTGAGATCGGTGTCGCTTATGCTAAAGGAATTCCTGTTTTAGGGCTTTATACGGATAGTCGCCAACAAGGTGCCGACAATCAGCAAAAGCTGGCAGCATTACAAACCGTTGCGGAAAATCAGTTCCACTATGTCAATCTTTATACGGTGGGTTTGATCAAGCTAAACGGGGAAATTTACTCCTCTGAAGCAGCCCTTTTAGCTGGCTTAGCCGACTATCTTTCGGAGGACAACTAAATGGGGCAAAATTATCAGCGACTGCAAAAGGTATTCACTATTTTTGGTATTCTCGTGTTTTGTTTTTCTTTGTGGGAATTTTTCCGTGGGGTCTATCCGCAAACACAAGGATTGATTTTCCTCGCCCAAGCCTTGCTTGGGATTTTATTGATCTTCGTCCCAGAAATGAGTAAAAAGTTCTTGAAAATCCAGCTACCAAACGCCACCGTCTACTTTTATTGGTTTTTCTTGCTGATCTCTGTATTTATGGGGACGATCTTACATTTGATCGAAACCATTTCTTTCTGGGATAAAATTCTGCATGCGGTAAGTCCAATGGTCTTGACGGCTGTCGGCTATGGATTGATCTGTCTGCTACTGAAAGAAGTCAAAGTTTCAAACGTCTCTCCCTGGTTATTCTTACTGATGGGCTTTGCTTTTGCTGGCTTGTGTGGTATCTTCTGGGAGTTTTGGGAGTTTATCTGCGATTCTGTTGGTGGAATGAACCTCCAACGTTATGCAACCTTAGATGGCACCCCGTTTATCGGTCGCGAAGCATTGATGGATACGATGGGTGATTTACTGACCAACACGATTGGTGCTGCCTTGATGGGCGTGATCGCGTATGTGCAAGGTCGAGGCAAACCTGATTACTTTGAAAGTTATCGGATTAAAAAATTATCATAAACGACCTTTAAGAGCTTGTTGAAACCAGCGTTTTTTCAACAAGCTTTTTTCTTTTGTTCTTTTATTCATAAAGAAAAATTTATAAAAATACTTAAATAACACATCTTATTTTTATAGATTCGCTGTCTATCAAGGTTTAACCTTTCTTACACTTCCCTATAAAACGATTACAACCACAAAAAAATTCCCTCGTTTAATCATTTTTATTTCCCCAAAAAACCATGGTCTGTTATAATTACATTATTCATTTGACGTTGCGTCAGTAAAGGAGAGGCTTATGGTTCTAACAG
The DNA here is from genome assembly GCF_058135755.1 of Enterococcus sp. R12. Classification (NCBI taxonomy): domain Bacteria; kingdom Bacillati; phylum Bacillota; class Bacilli; order Lactobacillales; family Enterococcaceae; genus Enterococcus; species Enterococcus sp. R12. The sequence goes on along the minus strand of NZ_CM176874.1, from coordinate 1,744,896 downwards.
TGTTTTTTATTTTATGCTGCTTGATTTTTTCATCGATCACCTATGCGTTCTCTAAAGATGCTCGAAAATTTGTCCAACCTTTATCAATCAAAATTATTTTTATTGCATCAGCTATTATTGCGGTTTGGACAATGTTCTTTTCAATGGTTGCATTTGTCGCTTGGGTCATCTAAAAAACATTCTTGTCAGTAGCGATCGTTTTCGCTGCACTGGCAAGAATGTTTTTTCTTTTGATTAAAATAGTTTGAGTTGATTCAATGGCCAAAAGCGCAGCAGCACTTTCCCTTCCATTTGATCTTCCGTTACAACCCCGAAACTGCGACTGTCTCTAGAGATCAAACGATTGTCTCCCATCACAAAATAGCTGCCTTCAGGCACCGTTACCGTAAAATCATCGGTAAAGTGTTCGGCACCAGCGGCGATTTGCTGAAACATTTCGCGATAAGAATATTCGTCTTGTAATTGATCGTCTGCAAATTTCTCTTTAAACTCATCTAAATAAGGTTCTTCGTATACTTCTCCATTGATCGTTAGGACATCATCTTTCATCTCGATGGTATCACCGGGTAAACCAATCAACCGCTTGACAGCGATTTTACTTGGATCATCTGGTTCAACACATATCACGATGTCTTGTCGGTCATAGGATGAGATTTTTGATGCAATCAAACGCTGTTTATCTGCCAACGTTGGGTCCATAGAATGGCCACTGACTTGAACTGGGGTCAGGACAAACAGACGGATGAGAACCACGGCGACGATAAAGAAAAGCAGTAACCAATTTTCTTTGAGGATTTTTACCATAGCTGCTCTTTCGCTCCTTTACTGCATCTTTTGTCATCGGCGAAAGCTTGTTCTGCCATTTTGACAAAAGATATCTTCCTCAATCTTACGTGGAATTTTTGCTTTGAGCAAGAGAAATCATCGATTTTAAAAAATTTATGATATTTCTCGTTGCGAAAAGAATCGTTTACGTACGATCACGACTCAAGAAAGCAAACACATCTTTTCGACGTAGACTCCCTATCAGTTGGTGATTTTCTTCGATCACCACCGTCTCATGACTCGCAAATAAAGTATACAACTCATTTAATGGCGTAGATGCTGCAATTTTCGGGTCAGATTGATTGATGTCATTGCTGAAAAAGTTCATCCGTATCAAATCTCCTGCTGTGACCAGTTTCGCTTCATCTTCCCCGGTTTCTTCAAAGAAGCTTTTCACAAAAGCGGTCTTCGGTTGTGAAACAATGACTTCTGGTGTATCGCATTGAACGATCTTCCCTTGATTCATCACAGCGATGCGCGTCCCTAATTTTACCGCTTCTTTCATGTTATGCGTGACAAAAATAATCGTTGTCCCAAGCTCTTGGTGCAGATCGAGGACTAGCTCCTGTAAGGAATTACGAGAAATTGGATCAAGGGCACTAAAGGGTTCGTCCATCAGAATGATTTCGGGATTGGCAGCTAACGCGCGCAAGATCCCGATCCGTTGCTGTTCTCCACCAGACAATTCTTTCGGCATTCGATGACGGTATTGCTCTGGGTCAAGTTTGACCTGTGTCAGCAAACGATCCACGGCTTCTGAGCGATCTTTTTTTGACCACCCTAACATCTCTGGGATCACTTCGATATTTTGTTTGACATCCATCGTCGGAAACAGAGCGATTTGTTGGAGAACATAACCCATTTGCCAACGCATCTTTTGAATATTGTATTCTTTGATGCGTTTTTCTTTGAAGTAAATATCACCATCTGTCGGTTCTGACAACGCGTTGATCATCTTCAAAGTCGTCGTTTTCCCACTCCCAGAAGGACCGACCAAAACAAAGATTTCTCCTTTATTGATACTCAGATCTAATTGATCGATCACTAGTTTTTGATCAAACTTTTTACTGACGTTTTTAAATTCAATAATTGGTGTCATTCTTGTCCCTCCTTAATTAATCCTTCGTCTATCAGGAAGGTACGTGCGACTTCTGCTGGATTTTTTCCTTCGACATTGACCTGATAATTCATTTCACTCATTTGTTCTTCGGTGATTTTCCCTGCCAACTTTTCCAATGCACGGACGACTTCTGGATGTTCCTTGGCAAAGGCTTCTTTCATCAAAGGCGCTCCTTGATAAGGTGGAAATAGTTCCTGATCGTCTTCTAGAATAACTAAGCCATATTGACGCAATTCACTGTCCGTGGAATAGGCATCCAGTAGATTGATATCACCATTATTGATGGCTTGGTAACGCAATGCTGGTTCCATACTTTGGACACTTGGAAAATCTAGCCCATAAAGTTCTTGGATCCCCGCATATCCGTCCGTCCGATCAATGAATTCGAGGGTGAAGCCAGCTTTGATTTGATTTTCGATTTTCTTCAAATCAGAGATCGTGGTTAGTCCATTTTCCTCAGCAAATTCTTTTTTGACAGCCAATGCATAGGTATTTTGATACGCCATCGGCTGAAGCAAGGTCATCTCAAACTGATCCTTCAATAGATTGACTGCTTCGGTATAGGTTTCGTCGGAGTCAAGGTTTTGACTCGCAAGCTCTTCTGGTACCTCAACTAAGCTCTCCAACACGGTACCAGTAAACTCTGGATATATATCAACTTGACCATTGTCCAATGCGCTGAATAAGAAAGAGGTTTTTCCAAAATTTGGCTCTAGTTCAACTTGGGCATCAGGGTCTTCTTGTTCAATCAATTCTTTGTACATGTTGATCAAGATATCTGGTTCAGATCCTAGTTTTCCTGCGATGGTAATGGTTTTGGGAGCGAAAAATCCGCTTTGTGAAAAGGAAACCCCACCAATCAGCAAGATGATTGCTGCCAACGTGATCAAGGTATAGCGCGGTTTTAAATGTTGCAGGTAACGGATCAGGGTACTGAAAACAATCGCCAACAAGGCAGACCCGATCGCACCAATCAACGTTAACTCAGGCGCATTTCGATCGATCCCTAACAAAATAAAGGAACCTAACCCGCCAGCGCCAATCAAAGCGGCTAAGGTCGCTGTTCCGATGATCAAGACCAGCGCCGTGCGAATCCCAGAAATTATGACAGGCAAAGCAATCGGCAACTCGACTTTGATCAATCGGCGCATCCGAGACATACCAAATGCCGCAGCAGCTTCTTCGATTGATGGATCGATCTCCGAAAGGCCAATATAGGTATTTTGAAAGATCGGCAATAACGCATAAATAACTAGTGCGATCAATGCAGGCGGCGTTCCGATCCCCACGAATGGGATCAATAAACCTAACAGTGCCAGTGATGGAATCGTCTGTAACACACTCGTTATTTGTAGGCCGACTTCCGCTGCCCGTTTATGATTAACCAGCCAAATAGCTAAAGGAACAGCAATAACGATCGCCACGAGCAGCGCAATGATCGACAATGACAAATGTTCAAAGACAGCTGTCAGCAATTCCCCTTTTCGCTCATTCAACGTTTCAAAAAAAGTATTCATCTTTTCATTCCTCTCCTACTCCATAAGAACAGTATAATCGAAGTGCGAATTTCCTCCAAACAACAAGCAAGGAGAACTTTTTTGTCATATGTTGATAGACAAAAAAACGATGGCTGCCAATGAAATGGCAACCATCGTTTTGTATTTATTCATTTGTTCTCTTTTTATTACTCGGTCATTGGCGTATTTTCAAAAACCAGCTGATCGTTCAATAATTCGATCGTGACTTGGGTCTTTGGTAAGACTCTGCCAGCAACGATTTCTTTTGCCAATGGGGTTTCGACTTCTCTTGTGATAAACCGACGGAGAGGTCGCGCACCATACGCTGGCTCATAAGCATTTTCAGCGATCCAGCGTTTGGCTTCTTCAGTGATCGTCAACAGTATATCTTGGACTTCCAGTCGTTGTGAAAGCTGTGCGATGATCTTGTCGACGATGCCTGTCACATCGCTTAGACTAAGCGGTGTGAATAAAATCGTATCGTCGATCCGATTTAAGAATTCTGGTTTGAAATGGCCTCTCAAGAGATTACGGACAGTTTCTGCAACAGTTTCTGGGATCGTCCCTTCTGCAGTCACGCCATCTAGCAAGACTTGAGAGCCAATGTTGCTAGTCATGATCAAGACGGTATTTTTGAAATCAACGACGCGTCCTTTTGAGTCTGTCAAACGGCCATCATCAAGCACTTGCAATAAGATATTGAAGACATCTGGATGGGCTTTTTCGATCTCATCCAATAAGACGATCGTGTATGGATTGCGTCGAACGGCTTCGGTCAATTGTCCGCCTTCTTCAAATCCAACATAGCCTGGAGGGGCACCGACCAAACGAGACACCGAATGTTTTTCCATGTATTCGCTCATATCGATCCGAACCATATGCTCTTCAGAGTCAAAGAGGTTGACCGCTAACGCTTTCGCTAATTCGGTCTTACCGACGCCGGTCGGTCCTAAGAACAAGAAGGAACCTAATGGTCGATTTGGATCTTGCAGACCAGCTCGGGAACGAATGACTGCGTCACTGACGGCATCGACTGCCTCGTCTTGTCCAATCACTCGTTGATGCAAGGTCTCATTTAATTTCAACAGTTTTTCTCGTTCGCCCTCCACTAATTTCGCAACAGGGATTCCTGTCAAGCGGCCCACGACTAAGGCGATCTCATTTTCTGTCACTGACTCTTGAACCATCCGAATGCCTTCGTCCTGGTTTTTTTCTTCCAATTCAGCGAGTTCTTTTTCCAGTTGTGGAATCGTCCCATGACGAAGAACAGCTGCCCGTTCCAAATCATAGTTATTTTCAGCATCTTCCAACTCATGCTTGGCTTTATCGATCTCTGCCCGTTTATTGGAAACTGCATTGACTTCTTCTTTTTCCGTTTCCCACTGCATTTTCATGGTATTGACTTCTTCACGCAATTCCGCCAATTCTTCTTGTAAAATGCCTAAACGTTTTTTCGATGCATCATCGGATTCTTTTTTCAGTGCGGCTTCCTCGATCTCCAGTTGCATCAAACGTCGAGTGACCTGATCGAGCTCGGTAGGCATCGAATTCATTTCCACCCGAATCGTGGCACTTGCTTCGTCGATCAAATCGATGGCTTTGTCTGGTAAAAAGCGGTCCGTGATATACCGATCGGATAAGGTCGCAGCAGCAACAAGCGCATTGTCATGGATGTTGACGCCATGATGGATCTCGAACCGTTCTTTCAACCCACGTAAAATCGAAATCGTATCTTGAACGGTTGGTTCCTGTACCAACACTTTTTGGAAACGACGTTCCAAGGCTTTGTCCTTTTCCATGTATTGACGGTATTCATCAAGGGTGGTTGCGCCAATCGTATGCAATTCTCCCCTTGCCAGCATTGGTTTTAGTAAGTTTCCAGCATCCATGCTGCCTTCCGTCTTACCAGCACCTACAATATTGTGGATCTCATCAATAAAGAGAATGATCCGTCCATCGGCTTTTTTCACTTCTTGTAAGACGGCTTTCAAACGCTCTTCAAATTCACCTCGGAACTTGGCACCTGCGATCAAGGCACCCATATCCAGAGAAAAGATCGTTTTGTCTTTTAGGTTTTCTGGGACGTCTTTTCGCACGATCCGTTGAGCCAATCCTTCAACAATGGCTGTTTTACCAACCCCCGGTTCACCAATCAAAACGGGATTGTTTTTTGTTTTCCGAGAAAGGATGCGAATCACGTCGCGAATTTCTTCGTCTCGTCCGATAATGGGGTCCATTTTTCCGCTGCGGACTTGTTGGACCAAGTCAACGCCGTATTTTTCTAATGCTTTGTATTGTTCTTCTTGATTTTGTGAGGTCACACGATCCCCTCCTCTTAATGTTTCGATCGTTTGCTTGATTTCTTTCGCGGTGATTCCTTGTTTCTTTAAATACACCGTCAATGGATGATTTTTCAATTTCATCAACGCATAAAGGACGATTTCTGTGGAAAGATACTCGTCTTGAAATTCATTTTTTAATTGATCTGCCTCAGACAAAAGATGAAACAGATTTTGACTCATGGATTGACCATAACGAACATTTCCTCCTTCAACCGAAGGCAGTTCATCTAGTAGCTGGTCGACTTCTTTTTCAAATGCATCGACATCAAGACCTGTATCCGTATAAAAATTGCGGCCGAATTGATTGGCTTGCAATAAAATCTTCCATAAATGCGGAATATCGATTTCTTGGTGGTGACGCGTCATGGCAATCTGCTGTGCTTCCGCGATGGCACTCTGTAATGTAGTCGTCATTTTTTCTGGGTTCATACTTTTCCCTCCCAAAATGGTAGTCAGAAAAATTAGTACACTGCAAGCAGCATCCTTTTTTCTACTCTTCTATTATACAATATTGGTCAGTAATGGTCAAAAGATTTCCCTCGAAGATCAAGATTTTTTTCAGTATTCTTTCATGAAAATTGACAGATAGGAAGCCGCAATGGTATGCTAGGTCCTGATTGGTCAGGAACAATCGATTTTCCTGATCCTTTTGATCGCTCTTTGGCGATAGTTATTCAGTAAGATTATCTACTTAGCTGTAACGTCTACTGTTTACAGCTTTTTTATATGGAGGAAACGATGTTAACATTAACAAATATTAGCCAACAATTTGGCGACAAATTGCTTTACGAAGATGTTTCCGTTCAAATCAACCGTGGGGAAAAAGTCGGGTTGATTGGACGGAACGGCGCCGGCAAAAGTACTTTAATCAAAATCATTACAGGAGAAATTCTCCCAGACGATGGCTTTGTTCAATTTCCGAAAAATTTGAAAATGGGCTATTTGGATCAATATGTCAATGTTGATGAAACGCAATCGATCCGTGATTTTTTGCGCTCTGCCTTTGCAGAAGACTTCGAAAAAGAACAACAGATCGCAAATCTTTATACTGCTTATGGCGAAAGTCTTGACGATAAGCTTTTAGAAAAAGCCGGTGAATTGCAAAATCAATTGGATCAAGGAAATTTCTACCAAATGGATACATTGATCGATGATTTAGCAGAAGGATTAGGTATTTCGGTTCTCGGCATGGATACCCCCCTTGCTTCCTTAAGTGGTGGTCAACGCTCAAAATTGATCTTAGCAAAAATGCTGCTAGAAAAACCCGACATGCTGATTTTAGATGAACCGACCAACCACTTAGATGATGAGCATATCAAATGGCTGGTTGAGTTTTTACAGGACTTTACTGGTACCTACTTAGTCGTTTCTCATGATCGTCAATTTTTGAATGAAATCACGACCCATATCATTGATATCGAATTTGGCAAGCTTTCTAAGTATACGGGGAATTTAGACAAAGCATTAAAGCTAAAAACGCTGCAAAATGAAAGTTATATGAAGCAATACGAAGCACAACAAGAGCATATCAAGAAAACCGAAAGCTATATCCGTAAATACAAAGCTGGTTCTCGTTCAACAATGGCAAAGAGTCGTGAAAAACAATTGGCAAAAATCGAACGTTTGACCCCACCCCAAGATGTCCCTAAACCGCATCTAGGATTTGATTTGGCACCGATCGTTACGACCTTGGCATTAGAGACGACCAATCTAGTGATCGGTTATGACCAAAAGCCTTTACTATCGCCAATCAACCTAACGATCCGCTATGGCGAAAAAATTGCGATTCGGGGATTTAATGGGATCGGTAAATCGACGTTGATCAAAACAATACTTGGTGTGATCCCTGCAATTGAAGGAACCGTTTCTTACCCACAGCATACAAAGTTTAATTACTTTTCTCAAGATCTTGACTGGGAGTATCCATTACAGACGCCTCTGCAATACCTCGAGGATCTTTTCCCAAAGGCAACCAACAAAGAATTGCGACGACAACTTTCTCGTGCGGGATTACCTAGCCAGCTTGCTCAAGAGGAATTGAAATTATTAAGTGGTGGCGAGCAGACAAAAGTGAAGTTAGCTGAAATGATGCTGATCAAAAGCAACTTTTTGATTCTTGATGAACCGACCAACCATATCGATCAAGACACGAAAAACAATTTGGAAGAAACCCTGGCAGCTTTTCCCGGAACCGTTCTGATCGTTTCCCATGAAGCTGAATTCTATGAATCCTTTGTTGATCGGATCATTGATTTGAAAGACTAAAAAAAACGCTTATCCTCTACTCGAAGATAAGCGTTTTTTTAACTTTCCACTTTTTCTTTTCTAAGCTCTGTCAGCTCTTGGCTAATGTCTTTGCGCTTTTCTTTCATTACATATGCAAAACCAATAATGAAGGGCCAAATGAATGTCGCTAAGCGATACAACAGCATAGAAGATGCTGCATCGACTGTGCCGACTAATGGACCAAAAAGCAGCATATAAATAAATTCAAAGGAACCGATCCCTGCCGGTGTTGGAATCACCCCGGACAAGACGACGGCAAAGCTGATGAAGGATAACGTCAACAAGAAATCGATCTCTGGGTGCTGCACGACAAGAATCACATAAGGGATCACGTACCAAGGCAGCATCTTCAAAAGATTCCAAAGGTAGATGCGTAAGAAAGCGGTGCGGTCGGTAATGATCGCATTGACCGTTTCTCGCAAAGAATAGATCTGGGTGTTGCATTTGTCAACGATTCCTCTTAATGTCGCACTTTTGAACAGCTTATTACTGACGATCACAAAAAAGACTTGAATGTTGATACTGACAGAAAGTGCCAATAAAGCGGCAATGATCAAAAAGACGAGTACGATCCCCGCCAATATCACCCAAATCATATTCGGCGCATTGTCATAAAATAACGAGAATTGAATGATCAACCCAGCGATCGCATAAGTCAATATGGCAAACTTATACATCACCATGTGTAAGGTGGTGACCCCAACCCCTTGTGACAACTGCAAACCATTTTTACGATAAAAATTCACCTCTGAGATCAAGGTGCCCGCGCCAAACGTCACGATCCGATAAAACCCACTGTAACAGACGGTTAGAAACCCCGCCTTGGTGGTGAATTCCGGTTGAAAAGTCACTGCGATCTCTTTAACTGTTCGTCCTTCAATCACTAGGTACAATGTGCCAAGCCCCATAACCAGTAAGACGACGAGAAAGCTGGTCTCTCTTAGCCCCGCTAAAATTTCCATCATCGAGTTACGGACAAAAAAATACATCACACCCAGAATGCCTACTAGTAAAAGTAAATTAAGGGCGAACTTCACTTTAGTTTTCATATTAACTCCTTGCTTGTTAAACCGAATTTATGCGAAAAAGACCATCAGCAGGATAGCAAAAACGGTGCCGAAAGCAAAAAAGAAATAAAACTTCTTCTTTCTTGTTTTATGGCGAAACACGCGTTGCGCGATCAAACCGCCTAATCCGCCGCCAATCGCCCCCATAAAAAGGAGATTTGCTTCGGGAACCCGCCAACCTTGTTTTACTGCCTGATATTTATCATAACCCATCAGACAGAAAAGATAAAGATTGACTGCAATTAAATAAAACCACAATGGATTGTAAATCAGTGCATCCATCCATTTCCTCCATATGATTGATCGTAGGGACCATTATTTTGATTCTTGTGCTTCCTCAGGTACCAACATCGTCAACCCGTGCTTAATAACTTTCATCTCGATTGGCAGATCATCCGTTGGATCGCCGTCGGTCCGAGTATGAACCGTTTTTTCTTTCGCCTTGATCGAGACCTTTGCGGCAGTGAAATATTCAACACTTGGTACTTTGGCAATTCTACCACGAATGATTCTTGGCAAATACAAAATAAACCGTAAAATGTTCAATTTTGGCAAAAGAATAACATGGAACAAGCCATCGTCAGGTTTTGCTTCTTCATCAAAGTTCTTAAACCCACCTGCTGAATTCGACATGACGATCGTCAGTAATTGACTTTTCCCCTGCCATTTCCGTTCGTCAGCGATGACTTCCAATTTGTATTGTTTCTTTTTGATCAACAGATGAATGAACCGTTTCATAAACGCCAACGGACCGTACTGTTGTTTTTCTTCTTGGGAAGTTGCTGCTGCAGTATCTGCTAAAAGACCAATGGTCATCGTCGAGATCATTACTTGATCATTGACCATCCCATAATCGATCGGACGTTCAACCCCTGTTAAAATATTCTCAAACGCTTCTTCTGGCTTGACTGGAATACCCAACATTCGAGCGAAGTTATTTACCGTTCCTCCAGGAATGATCCCGATCTTCAGCTCATCCAGCTTTTCTTTGAATGTTTGCAGCCCATGATGGATCGTTCCATCCCCACCAATAATAACAATCGTATCGACCGCATGTTTCTTGGCTGCCTCTTTAACATCCTCAGGGTCAACATCGGGATTTGATGCTTGTAAAAACACTTGATGCTCATCGCCTTGTTCGTTCACATAGGCTTGGAATTTTTCTGCTGTTTCTTTTGCTTCACTTTTCCCCGCTGTATCGTTGTATAATACGAGAATTTTCATCCTATTCACATCCTAATAAAAGGCCGGGCCTTACGCAAGACCTGCGTGAAGAGTTCCCAGCCCTAAAGTTATTCTTTTCTTTCAATGAAGAAGCTGCTGCTATGCTTGCGCATTCAGTTCGGCGATTTTCACGATCACATCGGTCGCTTTCATCATTGATTGTAGTGAGACGAACTCATAACGTCCATGCATATTTTCTCCACCAGCAAAGATATTCGGGGTTGGAATCCCTAGATAGGAGATTTTCGAGCCATCGGTCCCACCACGGACAGGTTCTGTCATCGGTGTGATTCCAACTGCTTTCATCGCATCTTTCGCTAAATCAATGATGCTCATATCTTTTTCGATGATTTCTTTCATGTTGTAGTATTGATCATATAGATGAACGTGCACTCGTGGTTCATCAAAGCGGGCATTCAAGCTTTCTTGAACCGCTAATAATTGTGCTTTTCTTTCTTCGAAACGACTCCGGTCATGATCTCGAATAATGTATGCCATTTTCGCTTCTTCTACTGAACCACTAAGGCTCATCAAATGGAAGAACCCTTCTGTCCCTTCGGTTTTCTCAGGAACTTCATCAGCAGGTAGCGCATTTTGAAAATCGACTGCTAGTTGCAAGGCGTTGATCATGGTGTCTTTAGCAGTTCCAGGGTGGACATTCTTTCCTTGGATCGTAATTTCAGCTTGCGCCGCATTGAAGGTTTCGTATTGCAATTCTCCTACTGGACCGCCATCCATTGTATAGGCAAAATCAACATTGAAATCTTCCACATCGAATTTATCGGCACCAACACCAATTTCTTCATCAGGTCCAAATGCGACTTTGATTTCCCCATGCTTGATCGTTGGGTTTTTCAGTAAAATTTCCATGGCTGTCATGATTTCTGCAATACCTGACTTATCATCAGAACCTAATAAAGTGGTACCATCAGTAGTGATCAAGGTTTCGCCAGCATAATTTTTTAAATTCGGAAAATCTTTTGTGTTTAATGTGTATTTTCCTTCTTTATCTAATTTAATGGTCGATTCGCCATCGTAATTTTCGATGATCTGCGGATCAACATTTTCTGCATTAAAATCGGCGGTATCCATATGGGCGATAAAACCGATGGAGCGCACGTCATGATCGACGTTACTTGGTAATGTTGCGATCACGAAACCATTTGATTCATTGTAATGAACATCGCTTAACCCTAGTTCTTCAAGTTCTTTTTGCAGTTCTTTAGCAAACGCGACTTGTGTTTGGGTGGAAGGTGTTGTGGTGCTTGTCGCATCTGAGCGAGTTTCTGTTTTGACATATTTTAAAAAGCGAGGCAATAAATTTTCGTACATAAAAGATTCTCCTATCTATAGTCAAATGGATTTGTTGAAGTGGTGGAAGGAACAAAGGTCACAGCCCAGTTCTCTTCTGCTTTCCACTGATTGAATTTCTCAATAAACCGAGGAATACATTCCTTTTCGATGTTGTGCCCTGGATCGATCCCGATCAACCCATTGGCTTGCATGTCATGGGCGAAATGGTAACTGATATCGCCAGTGATGTACACATCCGCTTGATGGCGTAAGGCATCGGAATAAAACGATTGACCACTGCCGCCACAAATGGCGATTCGCTGAATTTTTTCAGGTGCATTAGGAAAACTGACAACCCGTAAAGCAGTCAAACCAAACCGCTCTTTGACACGTGCGACAAACTGATCAATGGAAAGAGGCTCAGCGAGGTTGCCAACCCGTCCGATTCCATAGGTCTTCGGCAAATTGTCTAAGGCATACAGATCATAAGCTGGCTCTTCGTAAGGATGAGCAGCGATCATTGCCGAAAGGACCTTTTTCTCGATCGTTTCTGGAAAAATGACTTCGATTTTCGCTTCTTGCACCTGTTCTTCTTTTCCGATCTCACCGATGGCTGGATGCGCCGCTTGCTGTGGTGTAAAGCGACCGGTGCCAATCAATGAATAGCTGGTGTTTTGGTAATTGCCTTGCTGACCAGCACCAGCTTTTCCTAATGACTTTCGCAATGCTGGTGCCGATTCAACAGGTGTAAATACAGCTAGTTTCTTCATTTTTACTTGATGGGTTTGCTTCAAGTACGTATCTGGTTCAACTTCTAGCAGTTCACAAAACCAATCGTTCAAACCGTCTTCAATAATATCCATATTGGTGTGGGCGGCGTAAACGGCGATATCATGCTTGACGAGATCCATCAACATCTTTTGTTGCGGATCATCGGTCAGCAAGCGGTTCAAAGGGCGAAAGATCGGTGGATGTTTCGCGATGATCAAGTCGATCTTTTTCTCGATGGCTTCGGTTACCACTTCTGGACGGACATCAAGGGTCATCATGACTCGCTCGAGGGGTTTGTTTAATGTACCAACATGCAGACCAACAGGATCGCCTTCTTCTGCCAACCATAATGGGCAATATGCTTCAAAGCGTTTGATAAATTCTTGACCAGAAATCATGCCAGTACCTCCTTGATCCATTCGATTTGTTCTTTCAATTCATTCATTTTCTCAGCAGGTGGTTCTTTGGCTTTCTCTAACTCTTTGACCACTCGTTGACGCTGCTTCAATTCATGCTGCCATTTTTTATAAAAAACTGGATTTTTTTCTTTTAATAAAAAGGGACCAAAAAATAATTGCTGGGGCGTGTACGTCGCTTTTCCAGTTTCCGCAACGATGATTTCATAATTTTTGTCATTTTCTTCTAACAGCACTTCATGAATGATCGTAAAATTGTGATCAACGAGCCATTCCCGCAAGGTCCTTTCGCCAACATTCGGTTGTAAGACCAAACGTTTGACCCCCGCTAAGCGATTTTTTCTGCTGCCTTCTTCTAAAATCGAGCGAATCAAAGTCCCCCCCATTCCAGCAACAACAACCGTGTCGATCTTATCTGCTGGCTGAATAGCGTCCAATCCGTCTGCTAAGCGCACCACGATCTTCTCTGTTAGCCCGTTTTTACGTACTTGTTTACTGGCAGAATCATAAGGTCCTTGAACGACTTCTCCAGCTACAGCATAAGTGATTTTGTTCTGCAGCATCAATGCCACAGGTAAATAAGCATGGTCGGAGCCGATGTCGGCGATACGTGCTTGGTCGGGAATTTGTTCGCCCACGCAAGCCAAACGATCCGATAATGCATGTTCGTTCATATTGTCACTCCTTCTTTCGTAGTATAACACGCTTTCCATAAATAGAAAAAAATGTGCGTCTTGACTGTGGTGCCATTGCCAAGGCGCACATTGCATTAATCGTTCACTAATTCAACCTTTTGAATCGAGTTGCCGGGAATTTGCGGTGGGATCGACATCGTCATGATCGGGACGCCTTGCAGCGACACTTGGACTTTGTCTCCTTCAACTAACTCCTCGATCTCTCCTGAATAGGCCTCGATAGGGACATGGAGAATGACCCCATCATTTTGAAAACTTTGGACGACTTGATCCTCATCTTCAACTGCCGCTACGTCTTTCAAAAATAATTGAAAGGTATCATCCGAACCTGTTCGGGCATCTTCTTGGATAATACCAGTAAAAACCGTCGCTGTTTCGCTCTGTGAAGAACTATTGGCAACGGAACTAGCATTCTCACTTGATTCAGAAGGCGTGTTATCGCCACTTGATGTATTGTTGTTTTCGGGACTGCCACAAGCCGTTAACAGTAGCACTGCTGCTAAGGACAAGCCTAGAATCACTTGTTTTTTCATCATCTTCTTCCTCCAGTAATGGTTTTTTAGGCATCATTTCGTCGATTTTTGCCCGTCATTTGGATCTCTTGTGTCAAGTAACGAATACGCTCCATAATACGTTTGGCTTTCAATGGTTCGGATTCGCCGCGTTGCGTTACTGAAAGATGCTGCTCCAACTCATGCATAGTAAAATTCGAAGTGAAGAACGTCGGGAGTTGCTCTTGCATTCGGTATTGTAGAATCACACCGAAGACTTCGTCACGAATCCAACTGCTCATCGCATCCGCACCGATATCGTCCATCATTAAGATTGGGGCTTTTTTCACTGCATTCAACTTATCCCCCACCTGATCTTTGCCGATTGCTTGCTTCATCTCTACTGCAAATGTCGGGAAGTGAACCAATGTCGTCGTGTAGCCTGCCTCCGCTAAATCTCTGGCGATCGCGCCAAGCAGATAGGTTTTTCCGATCCCAAAACTCCCCACAAAGTACAGTCCTTTATGAAATTCCTGTGGATTGGCTGTCAACTCACTAATAAAATCAACGGCAGCTGCGATGGCCTCCATTCGGCCAGGCGTTTGCTGATAATCTGCAAAACTTGCTTCTTGTATATCTTTAGGCATATCCATCGCTTTGATGCGACTGCGGATCTCTTCTTGTTTCTGATATGCCAGTAGTTCTTTCGTTGGTACATAGGTGACGTCAATAAAATGAAAATTTAACGCTAAGCGCGGCTCATAGCCCGGTGCGATCATGGATGGATCATTGATGCGGAATTTCCGCTTTTCTTGGACGAACTCATACAGTTTCGCATAGCTTTTTTGAATATCTGCTTCGGTCAATACCTCTTCATTTTCGGCAATAAACGCTTTGACATCAGGATCTTGTAAAACTTCTGCCATCATTGCTGAAAACTGATCACGGTAATTGCGTTTATCCAATAGTTTTCCTAAGTTTTTCCCTACATCTTCCATTACTTGTCACCAGCTTTCTTATGCAAGTAGTTTTGCAGTTTTTTATCTAATTCTGCTTGTCGCTCTGGCGTTAAGGCTGTCTCTTCCACTGGTTTTTCAGCCCAAGAAGGCAGCTTTTCTTCGCGAATGATTTTTTTGCCGCTGGTTTGTGGTCGGCTGCGTTTTTCCTTGGCACTTCGAACAAGGCTCCGAACATGTTTGATGGCATCTTCTGCCGTACCAATTTTTAATTCTGACCACTGGGCGGCGATATTGTTCACATAATTTCCTGACAAAGCGGCATTGTTTTGGACCACCAAGACATAATGAACCAGCACATTGATCACACTATTTGGCAATGGTGACCGTTCGACAAGGCTCTTGATCAGCCATTGTTCTGAATCCGTCATAAAACTGTTTTTCTCCGCTTTGATCGCCTTGAGAAAAGCGATCGGTGCATTGTTCTCACTTTCTTGAATCAATAAGACATCATTTTCTGAAAAACCATTCTGTTTTAAGGTATTGAAGCGGCGCAACTGACTTTCCGCTTGGGGATCTTCTCTTTTTGATGTTTTCGTGAATGTTTGTCGTGATTTCTTCATGATCGCTTGTTCCAGCTTCTTCTGGTCGACCTCGCCTGTTGTCAAAGAAACATTATCCGCCATCAAATCCAACAATTCCAACACATCATAGCCATATAAAGAATGGTATAGAACTAACTTTTGTCGAAAACTTGGCGTGAAATTAGCGGCACGGATATACCGACGCTGCGCTTCATATAAAAGAAAGTCCCAATCCAACTGCTTTTCGTCAAGCACCAAGTTCGCTTTGGTTTCTTGAAAAGAATCACTGACTGCCTGTAACGTTTCTTCATGTGAAGCAAAACGTGCGGTATTTAACCCATAGGCGGCTGAGAAGGATTGAGTCACTTCCTGATAATCGGTCAAGGAACACTGCTTTGGTTGATACAGCTTGACCAGCTGATTAAATTTACGCTCCCCGACTCTTTCCAACAACAGATAGGCATACAATTCATCTTGAAAAAACGCTGCTGGATGGACCGGTTCTTGCAACCAATACAGATACGAGCTCCCGTTTTGAGCATCTGCTTTCTCATAAGACTTTAGCAAGCCGATGCCCTCTAAGTTTTGCTTGGCTTTTATGAAGCGAGGCATTCCCGCATTCATGGCATTCAAGATATCTAGATGCACGGTCGTCATCGACTCCTCGCCAGAAAAGCTTTGGGCTTGGACATCGCTTGCGAGTGTCAAATACAACGCTAAAGCATCACTTTCAATAATTGGTTGATACAAATAAATGAGGGCGTCTTTCCCTTCCGTTGTAAGTGGACGGCTTTTGAACACTTTGTACGATTGATTCGGTAAACTATTGCCCACTTGTTGTCCCCCTCTATTCTTGTGGTTCTTTCGCTTTTTCGACGATGTCTTGTAGTTCTTTTAAGAAAACTGACATGTCTTTAAACTGGCGATAGACACTGGCAAAACGGATATAAGCGATCTCGTCTAAATCAACTAAATCTTCCATCACATACTCACCAATCTGTGTTGTAGAAATTTCATTTTCACCAAGAGCACGAACACGACTTTCCACATGATCGACGATCGTTTCCATCTGATCCATTGTCACTGGACGTTTTTCAGCAGATCGAATCAAGCCCCGTAGGATTTTTTCGCGATTGAATTCTTCACGGGCTCCATTCTTCTTAATGACAAGTAGGGGTGCCTCTTCGATACGTTCAAATGTTGTAAAGCGATAGCCGCAATTTTCGCATTCACGACGGCGGCGAATCACACGTCCATCATCGGCTTGTCGACTATCAACTACCCTAGAATTGTTATGATGACATTTTGGACATTGCATAGTTCCACCTCATTTTCTCTCTTATGCGCTTACGTATTCACGTAAAGTCATCGGTTTCTATGATTAATTATAACATGAAATCCGTTGGTACAATAGCCAAAGTGGTTTATTCTGTTCATTTATTACAAAATTTAAATAATGTTATAACTACTGTTTTTTTGAATTTGAAAAAACGGCAGAAATTTTTCTGCCGTTTCATTTCGTTATTTATCTTTCATTTGCAGCAAAGAAACAAAGTCATGCAAATTTGCTGGCTGTTCCATCTGCTGATTGCACCGTTGGCTATCCCGGCAAATATAGTTCCCCCGTTTGGTATACGTTCCATCTCCATTGCTTTTTGTCAAAGAAAGAAACATCGAGACATTCCCCTCATGCTGACACAAGGGACAGATTCCTTTCTTGACCTCGGTTGAGACATGACCGTGAAGTCCTGTAAAGCCCTGCTCAGTGGCAATGATCATAAACTTACTTTGACTACCGATATCATCCCAAGAAAGATAGGTGGTCTCTTTTAAATCAACGGAAGCAAAATCAGGTATTTTTAGTTTTTTTACTTTCCGAAACATTTTTTCAATTTGTTTTGTTGTCGGTACCTGAAAGGGTCGGACGTACTCTTTGAGCTCTGTTAACAGCTCATTGCTGCGACTGATTGTCATCCCCGGATGAAAGAAAGCAGCTAAAATTTCTCGTGGTGCTGTTTCTTCTTCAGGAAAAAATTGTTCTATGGCGTCTTTTGTCATCGTTTCAACCGTTTTGATCGTTCGAGGATCATTGACCGATTGATACGTTCGTACTAATTGGTATACTTGATGTTTAATTGAATGAAATTGGTAAGGTTCGATCATAAAAAAGCCTTCTTTCTAATTTTCCGTTTCCTATTGCGGCTGTTCTACTTTCTTGACAGTCGTACACAATGCATAAATAAGCATTTGATGACCACCTCCCAATTTCTTTGCTGCTTTCCATGCGATCTTAATGGATTATAATGAGAGGTTGAGAAATTGTCAACTGTGCAGGTGGTTGTCTTTCAACCTCTCTTTGGTCTCATTAACAAAAAATGCCTCGTCTAGAAGACGAAGGCATCCATGGTCGTTTATAATTTATCTTCAATTCCTGTGTAATGCTTCAGCTGGTCTGCATCCCGTCGATCATTCGAAGAAATTTTATTTGCATCGGGATTTTCAGCTCGCAATAGTTCTTCGCTGCTGACATTTTCAGGGGTGGTTCGATCATTGCGGGCATCACGCTCATCATTTTGATCATCTAGTTCATTGACTCGTTTTTGATCGTGCTCTTTCTTGATTTGACCTTCTTGTGCTTGTTCTTTCCCAGAGTGGGCAAGTTCTTCATTGTTGGTCCACTCACCGATTTTTTCTTTGGCTTTGCCAACGATCACATCTTTTTCATCTTTAAAAGTACCCATAGTTATCATCCCTCCTGTATACTTTCATCATAACAAGCATTCTGATTTCTGACAAAAGATATGAATACGATACCAAACAGTCAGCAAAATGTTTTTCTTTATGCTATAATATGAGCGATTATTTTCTGAATTTTCTTACAACTGGAGGTGAAGAACCTGTTTAAGGTTCGACAATAGATGACAATCCTCGATTTCCAACAGGTTTCATTCGTTCGCAACAAGAACTATTTATTAAAAGCGATCAATTGGCAAGTGAAAAAAAATGAGCATTGGGCGATTTTAGGTCTGAATGGTGCTGGCAAAAGTTTATTACTCCAAATGATCACGGGAAGTTTATGGCCTTCTTCTGGTCAACGAACGGTCTTAGGTGAGCGTTACGGGAAAACGTCTGTGCCCGATCTTCAACGGCGCATTGGTTGGGTCAGTTCAGCGCTGCAAAGCAAGTTTTATGGTCGCGATCTTGCCGAAGAGATCGTTCTTTCCGGGCTTTATTCCAGTATTGGTCTTTATGAGTCCTACGAAGAAGAGCAGCTGATCCAAGCAAAAGAGCTTTTGGCTGACTTAGGTTTGTCGCATCTGATCCATCGTTCCTATCACGTCCTTTCGCAAGGGGAAAAACAATTTGTCATGATCGCACGGGCCATGATGGCACAACCAGAGATCCTCATTTTGGACGAACCTTGTACGGGCCTTGATCTATTTGCGCGAGAAGAACTGCTAACCCGTCTGGAGACTTTTTCACAGCTGCCGAATACGCCGACTCTTCTTTACGTTACCCATCATACGGAAGAGCTACTACCGATTTTCACTCATTTGCTGATGTTAAAAAACGGCGAAGTCCACGCCGCTGGTCAACGAGAGACGATTTTTACTGAGGAGGTTCTCACCTCTTTTTATGATCAACCGATCGTTCTTCACCCCTTTTCCAGCAATCGCGTGATCGTGACCCCAAAATAAATCAGGGCTGGTACTTTGATGTTTAACCATTCATACACGATCGTCTTACTTTCCAAACCAAACAGTTTCCGACGTGTTTCAGCGCCAGTTGTTTTTGGAAATGATAGGGCTAGGTTTGCTATTGAAAGACAAATAGCAGGTTCCCTTTTGCTGAAGGGAACCTGCTATCTTATCTATTTGTTTAAGGATGCTAACCAATCATCGATCTGCTGATTGAGTTGGGCGATCGTTCCTTGATTATCAAAGACAATATCGGCCCGTTGTTTCTTTTTCTCAATGGAAAGCTGACTGTCGATTCGTTGTTGCGCTTCTTGCTCACTCAGTTGATTACGTGCCATCAACCGCTCTTTTTGAAGCGCTTCTGGCACATAAACGACTGCGGTTTGATCCATGTATTGGTCGTAGTCGGCTTCATAAAGCAAAGGAATGTCAACGATCAACAAGGGCACTTGCTGCCTTTTTTCTTCGATCTGAGACAAAATCTCTTGTCGAATAAATGGCGACAACGTCTGATTCAGCAAGCGACGTTTTTCTGGATCATTAAATATCAGGGCACCGAGGGTTTGCCGATTCAGGTGTCCGTCATCGGTCAAAATCTGCGGACCAAAGGCTTGTGTCACCGCCTGCAAGCCCTCCGTATTCGGTTCAACGACTTCTCTGGCGATGATATCGGCATCAATAATCGGTAAGCCCAGTGAGCGAAAATGTGCGACTGCGGTACTTTTCCCAGTGGCGATCCCGCCAGTGACCCCTAAGACAAAGCTCATTTGCTGGACCTCACATGCAATTTTTGGCACTGAGGACAAAAGTGCGTCCCCCGTTGGGCAACCTTGGTCTTGACGATTGGTGTCCCGCATCGCCCGCAAGGATTGCCCGTTTGGCCATAGACATTTAATGACACTTGGAATTTTCCTGCTTCGCCCAATGCATTGAGATAGGTCCGAATGGTTGTCCCCCCTGCTTCAACGGCGCGTTCCAAGACTTCGATGATCGCTTGATGCAATACGTTGGCTTCTGCTGGGGTGAGCGAATCTGCTGGTTGTTCAGGATGGATCTTCGCTTGCCATAGCGCCTCATCCACATAAATATTGCCCAAACCAGTCACAAGTTTTTGATCTAACAAAAGGGGTTTGATGGCTTTTTTAGACCGCTTCAATCCTTGCTCAAATGCTTCCAATAAAAACAATTCAGGCTTAGGCTCAGGACCTAATTGCATGATGCCTTTATAGGCTGCGCTTTGGTCTTTGTCCACTAAAGTCATACGACCAAATTTTCTTACATCGTGGTAATTTAACTGACTGCCATCCGTAAAATGGAAAATGACATGTGTATGTTTATCGACAATCGGGTCTGACTCAAAATACTCGTACTTGCCTTCCATTCGTAGATGAGAGATCAGATCATAATCTGTCAATTTAAAAATCAAAAATTTTCCACGTCGTTCAAATTTTTCAAACCGTTGCCCTTTCAACAGTGCCGAAAAGATCGGCACTTCAGGACTTTCGATGATTCGCGGCCAAAGGATCTCGACCGATTCGATCGTTTTATTTAAAACAAGTTTTTCAAGTCCTTTGCGGACCGTTTCAACTTCTGGTAATTCAGGCACCTCTGTTCACCTCATTTATTTTGCATCGTACCATGTTTTGCCCCAATTGCTATCTGTCAGTAAAGGGACATGTAATGCAACGGCTTGCTCCATCACTTCTTTCACTAAAGCGTCAAGACGAGGCAATTCAGATTCAGGTACTTCAAATACTAGTTCATCGTGTACTTGCAGCAGCATCGTTGCTGCTAATTTTTCTTCTTTCAAACGTTTCGCCAAATCGATCATGGCAATCTTTAAGATATCCGCCGCACTGCCTTGGATCGGTGTATTGATGGCGGTTCTTTCCGCAAAAGTCCGAATATTGAAATTGCGCGAATTGATATCAGGTAGGTAACGACGGCGATGATACAAGGTTTCAACGTACCCTTTGTCCTTCGCCTCACGAACCACATCCTCCATATACGTTTTCACACCAGGATATTTTTCAAAATACGTATCAATGTATTGTTGGGCGGCTTTTCTGGTGATTCCTAGATTCTGGGATAAGCCATAATCGGAAATACCATAAACGATACCGAAGTTGACCGCTTTAGCTTGACGACGCATATTTGGGGTCACATCTTCTGCTTTTTCGATACCAAAGACTCGCATCGCTGTGCTTGAATGGATATCTTGACCTTCGATAAAGGCTTCTTTCAAATGGGTATCATCTGAGATATGTGCCAACACCCGCAATTCGATTTGAGAGTAGTCAGAAGAATAGATCACCCAATCAGCTTCTCGCGGCACGAAGGCTTCACGGATCTTTCGACCTTCTTCTAAACGAATTGGAATGTTTTGCAGGTTCGGATCGACAGAACTTAATCGACCAGTTTGGGTCAAGGTTTGTACATATCGTGTATGGACTTTGCCATCCCCTTGGATCACTTTTAATAAGCCTTCTACATAGGTTGATTGGATCTTAGCGATTTGACGATAAGTCAAAATGTCTTCAACGATCGGTGCTTGCTCTTTTAGTTGTTCTAACACATCGACTGCTGTCGAATAGCCAGTCTTGGTTTTTTTGATAACTGGTAAGCCCATTTTTTCAAATAAGATCACACCCAGTTGTTTCGGTGAGTTTAAGTTGAAGGTTTCACCAGCTTCGGCGTAGATTTTTTCTTCAATTTCATGCAACCGTTGCGCAAATTCGCCCTTCATCTGATGCAAGCGAGACGCATCAACTTTGATTCCAGTAATCTCCATATCAGCTAAAATCATTGATAAAGGCAATTCCATTTCTTCAAATAGCGCTGTTTGATTCTTCGCTGCCAATTCTTCCGTAAGCTTTGGTGTTAGGTTCGTAATCGCCGCTACTTTACGGGCTAAATGAGCAAAGAAGTCTTCCTCATCCGCCGGCAGCCCTTTTTTCGCGCCTTTTCCATAAATCGCTTCATCCGATTGGATCGCATCATAGCCATAGTGAGCGGCAACACCTGCGATGTCATTATTCGTATCATTCGTATCTAAAAGATAAGCTGCCAATAAAACATCAAAAGCGATTCCTTTTGGTGCTGTCGTGTACCGGTTTAACGCCACGTACGTGCGTTTGGCATCATAGACGAATTTTTTACGTTTCTCGTCTTTTAACCAATCGGTAAAGACTGGACTTTCAAACAATTCTTCACGATTGCTGACATAAATTTTTTCTTGATTGCCCCAAGCAACACCGACGATGTCTTCCAAATGATAGTTATCCCCCATCATCTCGACATACAATGCTGTGTCTCCCTGGAACATATCCTCCGTTACTTCTTCAACGACCGAAAACAAAATGTCTTCCATCTCAACTGGTTCAGCTGTAATCTGCAACTTATCTAAGAAGCTATTAAAGTTCATTTCTTGGTAGAATGGCACCAATTTCTCTAAATCTTTGCCTTCATATTTGAGTTTGTCGACATCGACCTCAATGGGCGCATCCACATCGATGGTTGCTAATTGTTTTGAAAGAAAGGCGATCTCACGATCATTGATCAAGTTTTCTTTCATCTTGCTTTTTTTCATTTCATCGATGTGTTCATAGATCCCCTCAACAGAGCCATATTCTTTCAATAGCTTAATGGCTGTCTTCTCACCAATTTTGGTGACGCCGGGAATATTATCGGAAGCATCGCCAGCTAGTCCTTTCATGTCGATGATTTGTAAGGGCGTTAGGCCGTCATATTTTTCAGCCACATGAGCGGGCGTATAACTTTCAATTTCGCTAACTCCTTTGACCGTAATGTCAACTTTCACGTGCTCCGTTGCCAGCTGAGTCAAATCGCGATCACCAGATAAAACGACGACATCAAATAGCTCCTTATCGACTTTATTTGCCAATGTGCCAATGATATCATCGGCTTCATAGTTATCTAATTCGTAGTATTGAACACCTAACGCGTTGATCAATTCGCGAATGTAAGGCATTTGTTCTTTAAATTCCCCAGGGGTTTTTGAACGTCCGCCTTTATAATCTTCATACATCGCTGTCCTGAAGGTGGTTTTTCCAGCATCAAAAGCCACTAAAACATGTGTTGGCTGTTCTTTTGCCATCACATTTTCAAACATAGTATGAAACGCATAGATGGCATTTGTGTGCAGCCCATTGGCATTTTTAAACCGTTCTAATGAATTATGCAACGCAAAAAACGCACGGAAAGCCACACTATTCCCATCAACGAGTAGTAATTTATTTTTTGGCATTTGATTACTCCTTTTCTCAAAAAGTTCCTCTTTATTCTATCAAAGAACGGGCACAAAAGCGATGAATTGCTTTGTTTTCTCTCTCATTTTATACAAAAAAAAAGGCGAGTTTCCTCGCACTTTTTTTTAGTTGTTTTTTCCAAAGATTCGCAATAACGCAAGGAATAAGTTGATAAAATCTAAATACAGTTGTAGTGCCATGAAAACGGCCACTCCAGTATTTGCGCCACCATTCGTTGCGAAGTATACATTGCGGATTTGTTGATTGTCATAAGCGGTGATCCCCATAAAGACAAAGACGGTCACGATCGATAAAAAGAAATCAACCGGTTGACTGCGTAAAATAAATACATTCAAGAGCGTCGAGATGATGATCCCGATCAACAGACCATAGCCGATACGTCCAACCACACTTAGATCACGTTTGGTCATGATCCCAAATGCTGACATGACACCAAAAGTGACAGCTGCGGAAACAAATGCCCCCACGATCGATCCAAAGTCATAGATCATCAGTGTCACAGACAAGGTCAATCCATTCAAGAGCGAATAGACTAAAAAGCCAGCAACGGTCAAGGACGGATTTTTCTGCGCCTTCACACCTAATACAATAACTAGAATGATCTGTAAGATCCAAAGACCGGTAAATCCTAGCGGAAAATTGTCGATAAATTGCAGGGTTTGCGCTTTGAAGACTTCCCCAAAAATATAGGCCGAGATCGCACTGATCGCAAGCCCAACGCCGAAGAATAAATACACTTTTGAATAAAAGCGATTTAAGCCTTGGGCTTGGACAGTTTCATTGTTTAAATTATTCATCTTGTTGTTCCTCCTCATTTTCTGCTACTGCTTTTGGCGGCTGGACCATGACCACAGCATCTAAAATACGATGATCTTCTGTGTTGATCGCTTCAACCGAAATAGTTACCACGTCTTTCATTTTATCCACTTTGATCACTTCGAATTCAAAGGTCAACGTTTCATAATGATATACAGGTTCAATAAAGTTTACCGAAAAATTGACTACATGAGAGCCAGGACCAGGCAAATGTTTCGATACGGCACTAGTGATGATCCCCATCAACATGATGGATGGCACGATGGGACGCTGATACTCAGTTTTTTGCGTGTAGTCATGTTGTATATACAAAGGATTTGCATCATTAGTCAGCCCTAAATATAACAACAGTTGATTGTCTTCGATCGATTCTGTTAAGGATAACGAATCGCCTTCCTCGATATCTTCAATACTTTTTCCTATTTTTCGCGGTTTCCCTATATTCAAAATTTAATTCCTCCAAAAAGAATAGTTTCATCTGAGTATATTCTATCAGATGCCGACAAAAGTGCAAGTTCGCGGTGCTGCTTTTGCAAAAACTTCAAAGGTAAAAAAACTCTTGCAGCAAACACGCCACAAGAGTCTTTGATTACAATACGTTACGAGTTGTATTGCTTAATAGTTTTTCATAGGCTGTTTCAAATTTTTGCACATCGCCTGCTCCCATGAAAATCACGACAGCATTTTGATGATCCAATAGCGGAGATACGTTCTCTTCTTTGATCACAGTTCCGCCTTTTTGAATTTTATTGCCTAGATCTTCAATTTTAACATCTCCTCGTGATTCACGAGCAGATCCAAAAATGTCACATAGATAGACATGGTCTGCAAGATCCAAGGCTTCCGCAAATTCATCCATTAAAGCGATCGTACGAGTAAATGTATGCGGTTGGAAGACAGCAATAATTTCTTTCTCTGGATATTTTTGGCGAGCGCCATCGATCGTTGCTTTGATTTCTGCAGGATGGTGGGCGTAGTCGTCCACGATCGTCATATCCGCCACGATTTTTTCGCTAAAGCGGCGTTTCACTCCAGGAAATGAAATCATCTCAGCAGCAACTTCTTTCATATCCAATCCTTCTTTGTAAGCCACAGCGATCACACTTAATGCGTTGTTGATGTTGTGCTGACCAAACGCTGGCAAGACAAAATGGCCAATATTTTCACCATGGATAAAGACGTCGAACTCTGAACCTTGGGTGGTGCGTTCAATATTTTTTGCTTGGACATCGTCGTTATCGTTGACGCCGTAATAGTAGATTGGGACATCGGCTTCAAGTTTACGCAAGTATTCATCATCACCAAAAGCAAAGATGCCTTTTTTCACTTGACTTGCCATCGATTGAAAGGCTGAGAAGACATCCTCGATCGAGTGGAAGTAGTCTGGGTGATCAAAATCGATGTTGGTCATGATTGCATAATCCGGTGAATACGCTAAGAAATGACGACGGTATTCACAGGCTTCAAATGAAAAGAATTCCGCATCAGGTTCCCCATGACCAGTCCCATCGCCAATCAAGAAACTTGTTGGACGGATGCCGCTTAAGACATGAGAAAGCAATCCTGTCGTACTGGTTTTCCCGTGAGAACCGGTCACCGCAATACTCGTATAGGGCTGAATGAATTGGCCAATAAAGTCATGATAACGAGTAACTTCTAAACCAAGTTCTTTTGCCCGTACGATTTCTTCGTGGGTGTCAGGGAAAGCATTCCCTTGGATAATGACCATTTCTGGTTGAATGTTTGCTTTATCGAAAGGCAACAATTTGATCGCTGCTTTTTCTAGATCACGTTGAGTGAAGAAATATTCTTCCACATCAGAGCCTTGTACTTGGTAGCCTTTTTCGTGCAGAATCAAAGCCAATGAACTCATACCGGAACCTTTGATTCCAACAAAATGATGTATTTTGTTTTGATTTTCCATTATTATAATCCTCTTTTCTCAAATCCGCGTCGTAAAAAAACGCGTGTATTGACAAATATCAGGTTGTCACACGACCTACATTATCATACAAAATGAAAAAAATAGCAACGAGTTTTATTTTTCGACTTGACTTTTCTCATCATTTCCTATTTCTAGCAAACGTCCACGACATTTTCCACAAACATATTTTTTGATATCCACACGTCGCTGCCGCCGAATCTCGCAGCCGCAATTTTGGCATCGATAGCGATGTTTGGCTGTCCTTTTGGCAGGAGGTGCATAACGCAAGCCTCCCGTTCTTGCCAGCAATGCTTTAAAGGCAGGATCTTGGTGACGGTGACCAAGACCTGCTAAGTGCAAATGATAATGACACAATTCATGCTTGATAATGCCGATAAAAACCTCCATCCCGTGTTCTGTGAGCATGGTTGGATTGAAATCCAAGTGGTGATCACTTAGATGGTAGCGGCCACCGGTTGTTTTTAAGCGAGAATTAAACACCGCTCGATGCGTGAATGGTTTGTTGAAAACAGACAGCGACAGCTCTTCCACCAAATGCTGCAGTTCTTGTTGGGTCATTTTGCATTTCCCGGATCGACCATCGTTAAACTGATACGGCCTTTTTTGACATCTACTTGCTCGATCCAAACGGTTACGACATCACCGACGGAAACAACGTCTTTCGGATGCTTTACAAACGAACGGCTCAGCTTCGACAAATGCACCAGTCCATCTTGTTTGACACCGATATCGACGAAAGCACCAAAGTCGATCACATTTCGAACCGTTCCCTTCAGTTCCATTCCCGGTTTTAGGTCCTCCATACTCAGCACATCTTTGCGCAATAATGGGGCTGGCATTTCATCACGCATATCGCGTCCAGGCTGCATTAACGCCTTTAGGATATCCGTGATGGTTTCTTTGCCGACTGACAATTTTGCGGAAAGCTCCGCTGGGCGTAGTTGGGCAAGTTTCGCTTTATTTTCTTCCATTTGCTCTTTCCCTAGCTCCGCTAAAGAAATACCCGCGATCGCCAAAATTTCTTTGGCAGTGTCATAACTTTCTGGATGGATCCCGGTATTGTCCAAAATGACTTTTCCGCCAGGTATCCGCATAAAGCCGATCGCCTGTTCATAAGCTTTTGGTCCTAAGCGAGGGACTTTTTTCAGTTGATTCCGCTGCGTAAATACACCATTTTCTTCTCGATAAGTCACGATATTTTGAGCAGTGGTTTTATTTAAACCAGCTACATGCTGCAAGAGTGCCGCACTTGCGGTATTGACGTCA
The DNA here is from genome assembly GCF_058135755.1 of Enterococcus sp. R12. Classification (NCBI taxonomy): domain Bacteria; kingdom Bacillati; phylum Bacillota; class Bacilli; order Lactobacillales; family Enterococcaceae; genus Enterococcus; species Enterococcus sp. R12. The sequence goes on along the minus strand of NZ_CM176874.1, from coordinate 1,717,295 downwards.
ACGCCAACTTGGTTGACAACAGTCTCAACAACAAAATCCAATTGTTCAGCGAGGCGTTTTTGCGAAACGTCATGCTGGTATTGTCCGACGCCCACGGATTGTGGATCAATTTTGACTAATTCTGCCAAGGGATCTTGCAGACGGCGACCAATACTGATGGCGCTGCGTTCTTCCACTTGCAGATCAGGGAATTCTTGACGAGCGATCGGACTGGCAGAATAAACAGAAGCGCCTGCCTCATTCACGATCACATAATATACTTCTTGATCGATCAATTTTAATTGTTCAGCGACGAATTGCTCTGATTCCCGACTCGCAGTCCCATTACCGATTGCGACCATCTCGACTTTATAGGTTTGTAATAAGCGACGAAACGCTGGTCCGGCAGCTTCTCGCTTATTCATAGGCGCTGGTTTATGAGGATAGATCACTTCGATCGCTAGTACTTTTCCAGTCTCATCAATGACAGCTAGTTTACAGCCTGTACGATACGCTGGATCAAAACCTAAAACGACTTTGCCCTTCAATGGCGGCTGCAGCAACAGATTGCGAAGATTTTCTCCAAAAATCGCAATTGCTTGTTCGTCAGCTTTTTCTGTCAATTCATTGCGGATCTCTCGTTCGATGGCTGGTGAAATAAACCGTTTCAGCGCATCAGCAGCTGCAGCTTCAACAAAACCGGCTGCGGGTGAATCCCTATTCGTGATCAATTTGCGACGTAGGTAATCCATGATTTTTTCTTCATCTGCCACAAGGGCGACCTTCAAGATGTCTTCTTGTTCCCCACGATTAGTGGCTAAAATTCGGTGGGATACCATCTTATTGATAGGATGCTGGAAATCGTAATACATTTCATAAACGCCTTTTTCATCTTTTTCAGCATTTTTGACCGTGCTTTGATACAGTCCTTTGTTTGTGTAATAGCTGCGGATCCAACTACGAAACTCTGCAGTATCACCAACGCCTTCTGCAATGATCTCGTGCGCGCCTGCTAAGACATCTTCTACAGTAGGAACAGCATCACTGATAAATTCGGCCGCTTTTTCTTGAACGTCCCCTGCTTTTGGGAAGCTTAACAGCCACTGAGCAAATGGTTCCAAGCCATTCTCTTTGGCGATCGTCGCTTTGGTGCGTCGTTTTTGTTTATAAGGACGATACAGGTCTTCGACGGCCTGCATTTTTGTCGCAGCTAAAATCGCCTGTGATAGTTCAGGCGTTAGCTTTTCTTGTTCTTCTATCAAACGCAAAACCTCTTGCTTGCGTTTCTCTAAGTTTTCTAAGTACTGGTATCGCTCTTCAATTTCTCGAATCTGAACTTCGTCAAGTCCATTCGTCATTTCTTTACGGTAGCGGGCAATAAAGGGGACGGTATTTCCTTCTTGCAATAACTGCAACACCGTACTGATTTGTTTTTGGGTAAAAGCGGTTAATTCTTGTTTTACTAAATCAAGTACCTCTTGATTCATTTCTGCCATTTGTTCTCACCTTTCCTTTGTTGCTTTTGCTATTTTAACATAAAAAAGACAGCCATTGAGCGAACAAGATCACACGAAAACAATGTTGCTTTCGCGACTCTTGTTATGGCTGCTTTTGTCTTTTCTCAAAAAGACTTTTAAAAGTCTGGTTGCCAAGGACCTACTAAATTTTGGTATTCGATGTCCTGAACGATCCCTTTGTCATCAAAAATCACGCCATGCACCGATCCACCAAATACTGCCCCGCCATCGATGCCGATTTTGTCGTCTTGTTGCCAAAGATCCGTCGTCTGCATATCTCCATGCAGCATGGGCGTGATGGTATGGCCAAAAACGATCGTTTTTCCTGTACGGTTTTTTCCTTTATGAAACGGCTCGCGAATCCAGATAAAATCATGGTCTGCGGTCTTATGCCAATCTTTTTTACTTAAATCCACGCCCGCATGAACAAAGAGATACTTTCCCCATTCGTAATAAAGCGGTCGCTCCATCAAAAACTCTATTAAGTCTCGATAGCTACTGCGGATCATTAAGGCGATTTCCGTCGGCGAATACTCCTCAGTGGCGCCTGTATGCAAAAGACTTTCAATCGTTTCTTTGCCGCCATTGCGTACGTAAGCGGCAAACCAATCCTCAGGGGCATTTAGAAATTGCAGAAAATACTCTTCGTGATTGCCGCGTAAATAAATCGCTTGGTATTCTTCGACTAACTTTTTTCCCAGAAAAAAACACTCTTTTGACTTCGGCCCCCGATCATTTAAGTCTCCAATCAAAAGCAGCTGATGGAGCTTAGGGTCATAATCGGTAAGAAGTTTTTTAAACAGATCGGCCATTCCATGAATATCACTGATTGCATATAGATAGTTTTGCATAGTCATTTCCTCCTTAAAGGCAATTGATTCTCTTGTTATCAATTTTAGACCTTTGCCTGTAAAATGTCTTGCAATAAAACGAAAAAACCAACCATTTGTCCTGAACAGTACGACAACATAAAGTCGGGTTCAAAAGGACGAATGATTGGTTACGATCGACAAAAGCTATTTTCCTGAAACAGCAAAATAATTGCCATCCGGATCGGCAAAATTGAAAACCAGTTGTTCTTCCATCTGAATCAATTCACCCACTTCTGCTTCCATCTCTAAAAGCTTCTTATAAAGTGTCGTAATATCTTCTGCAAAAAACATGATCGATGGGGAATTCAAAGCGACTTCAGGTGAATGTGTTTCGATAAACTCACGGTCATATAAGACAAAATGTGCCTCCGCCTCTTTTGATGGCGCGATTTCAACGACGGATGTTCCATCAACGGTTTGTTGTTCAATGATCACAAACCCTAGTTCTTGCCAAAACTCAACTGCTTTCGTCACATCGTCGACGTATAGCATCACTTGCATTTGATTGGAAAACAATGGGCATCCCTCCTATTTCTCGTTATTCGTCTGCTTCCTTCGCTTCTTGCGCAGCGTTCGAATTGGTATTAAAGTTCAATTGTAAACCTGGTTTGTCGGTCACGATCTCTGTCACTTCATAAGTCAAGCGTTTGACGATATCAAACAAGGGCTCAACCAAGCGATCAGTTTCGGCTTTCGTCAAATCCTCTCCAGAATTGACTTTGCGATTCAAAATATGATTGACTTGTCCGACACGTCCTGACAAAACGTAATCAGGGAACACCAATTGGAATTCTAAGCGGGCACCAATAATACTGTTTTTTTCCATATATTCTTCATCTTTGACTTTTAACGGCGCAAAGCCGACATTCAATTTTGTTTCCATTTCTTTGTCTTTCGGTTTCATATCGAAATGATATGCTTCAACGATCGGTTGTTGTCTTTTTAATTCCACTAGATTCACACTCCTTATCTAAAAGTATAGCATAACCTTTTCTTTGAGCCTACTGTATTCTTTAGACAATAAAAAAAACGGCAAGTGCCGTTTTAATTTGCTTCTTTTAGTGTTGCTAGGTAGTCCAATGCATCTTGGACATTGGCGATCGGAACGATTTTCATGTCTGTGTCTAACTTCTTCGCTGCTGCCACTGCCTCTTCGTAATTCGTTTTAATGGAAGGATCTATTTCACGCTCTTCATCAGTGATTTCATCGTCCGGAGCAAAAAAGATTTCTGCTCCACTTTCGCTGGCACTCGCTACTTTTTTGTCAATCCCACCGATTCGACCAACCGTCCCATCAGCTGAGATCGTTCCGGTTCCAGCAATATTATGGCCTTTACGCAAGTTATCTCCAGTTAGCTGTTCATAGATTTCAAGGGTGAACATCAACCCAGCTGAAGGCCCACCGATATTGCCAGAATCGATCACGATCTCTTCATCAGAAGTGATCTCTGTATGATCGACGAGTGAGATACCGATACCTGCTTTTTGATTGCTTTCCAGTTCAATTAATTTGCCTGTTGCTTCTTTTTCTTCACCATCTTGCAAGTAAGTTACGGTGATCTCATCACCAATGGTTTGACTTTGTACATAGTCGATAAAGTCTTGGCTACTTTTAAATTCTTTGCCATTGACAGCGGTGACGGTATCTCCAACGGATATTTTCCCCGCAAAACTGGAATTTGGATCGATCCCCATGACATAGACCCCTTTATAGGTCATTTCATAAGGCAAGTCTGCCAGCTTTAATGCTTGCTCAATCGCACTATTTTGCGAGGATTCCATATAATAGCGCTGGATGCGATTGTATTCCTCATCTGTCGCACCGCCTAAAAGTTCTTCCTCACTGATCAAGTCTTGAAATTCATTTAATTTTGTTCCAATCGCCGTAAACACGGTAGCCTGTCGAATCCCGACACTGGTTAAAGAAAAGGAGCCAGCTGAGGTGTCTTCTTTTTGATTGACGGTAATCAATTCTTTTAAATCGATCGTTGCACCAGGTTGCTCGATATAATAAGGAATCGGCAAAAAGGCACAGGCTGCGATGATCAGTGCTAAAACAAACAAGAGAACATATTTGATCGTTGATTTAAGATTCATTGGTATCACGCTTCTTTACTATAGCATCGTAGATATTTTGTGGTAAATATTCCGCAACATCGCCGTTAAAGGTTAAGATTTCTTTCAACAAACTGGAGCTGATGAAACTATGCTTTGCATCTGCTAAAAGAAAGACGGTCTCCAGGGAAGGTTCTAAGTGATGATTCATTTCCATGATGTCCCGCTCATACTCATAATCTTTCACACTGCGAATGCCTCTAAGCAGAAACTGGGCGCCTAGTTTTTTCGCGATCGTGACCGTCAGCTCCGTTTCTTGCGCCAGAATCTTGACGTTTGGAATATGAGCGAGGGCTTCTTCAATTAGATGAACTTTTTCTTCACTTGTAAAAAAACTTTTTTTATTGGTATTTGTAAAAACACCCACGATCAGTTCATCAAAAAGCGTTGCGCCTCGCTCAATCAGATCCACATGACCTGACGTCAGCGGATCAAAACTTCCTGGAAATAAAGCAATCTTTTTCATGTTATCCCTCATTTCTATAGATCGTCACCGCAGATATGCCATAGGTTTGGGCGCGCATCAAATGCAAAGAACCAATCTTTTCTGGCAAGACGATGGACTTATCTGTTTCGCAAACCACATAAGCAAACGGACGAATCAAATCATCCTTCAGCATAGCTTCTAGCTGTTGCAGGATCTCTTGCTTTGCGTAAGGTGGATCTAAAAATAGATAGTCAAAGCTTTGTCCCTCAGCTGCAAACTGGCGTAAGGCTTGATTGGCATCCATTTTTAGTACCGTGAACTTTTCTGGTTCTTTGGTTATTGCAATATTTTCACGGATCACTTTGATAGCTGGAAAACTACGGTCGACACAAACGGCATGCTCCGCACCACGAGAGACCGCTTCGATCGCTAAGCCCCCGCTCCCACTAAACAGATCCAGTACAACTCCTCCATCTAAATATTGCCCTAACATGTTAAAGATCGCCCCTTTTACTTTGTCTGTCGTGGGGCGAGTGTTATCTCCAGCAAGACTTTTTAATCTGCGGCCACCATATTCTCCGGCTACTACACGCATGCGTTTTTCCCTCCAAGATCTTCGTAAATACAAATATAGCACTGTTTCTATAAATAGCAATAAAAAAATGGCGGTGACTCAAGGCACCCCCACTTTTCTATTACACGTTTTCTGCCAATCGAATCATCGTATTTTTTTCTTCGATATCAAACCCTTCATCTTTCACTGGATAGGCTGCTGATGTACCAATTTTTTCAGCAAAATCCATTTCGACATCTGGTCGATAGGAAGCTTCAACTTGTCGAACAAAGTGAAACTGCTCAATTTTTGTTTTTTTGCTTTCGTATTCTTCTTCGTTCAAATACATGACCACGTATTTCATTTTGCGTGACACATAATGAACGAAGCCAAAACGACGCAAATTTTTTAGTTGACGTAGGCTGTAGACCCATACGATCAATCCTCGACGCTTCTGCATCGTAAAAGGCGTTTTATCCTCGTGCATGACAATTTCCTCCACAACTTGATTTTGATTGAAAAAAAGGACTTCCAGCATCCACTTTGACAGTTGGTGAAAAACACGTAGAAATCGCTACGGTCAGTTCATCCAGCAAACGCTGCAGCTGCGTTTCACTCCAGCGGTACTCGCTCACTTGCTCATTGAGATCCAGCTGTCGCTTAGCTGTGCGCATCGCACGCTTTTTCTCTTTGAAATCAGGGGCATATGCGCCGTACGCTTCAATTCTTTCAAAATCCAGCTTTTTTTCTAAAAACGTTCGCATCAATTCCTGAGCAACAGGATCTTGATGCATGGTTTGTTTCGCTATTTGATAGTTTCTACACGTTTCACTCGCTTTGATTGCCGTTACAAGTGAATCGATTTGATCTTCAATCTCGAAAAAGGCTTCATCGTAAATCATCTGATGTACTATCCTCGGTCCCTTCTACATCTTCTTGCACTAAGACTACCATATTTGCTTCAGAAAAAGCAATTCCTATCTTTTCTGATTGTTCATGGGTCAAACGTTCAGTAAATCTTGGGTTACTGAACCAAGATAAAATAGTAAAGGTTGGATCATAGACAGGCGCTTCAAAAATCGAAGCAGAAGCCTCTAACTCCTTCGCTGCTAATAACTCCTGCCACTCATCGTTCGTCAAAACAAAATTACTCGTTTTTTCCGAAGAAAGAGCACGTTGATAGGAATGGATGCGTTGAGAGGTCAAATGATCCGATAGATTATTCGTCAAATCCGCTAAAAGTCCGACCGCATCTTGATGCGTCTGGGTATCTTGTACAAAGCTTTCCAAACCGATTTGATTACGAAGCTTATCAATAATGACAAAGGCTAACGTCTCTTTTTCAAGATCAGCTTGTGTTTGGTCAATCGTTTGCGAAACTTGAAACAGCGGTCGTTCTCCTTCTGTCAAGGGATAGGGCGCTAACTTAAGCAGGGTCGTCTGATCCAAATAAGTGATCGCCTGCAGTTGAGCCGTCTCTTGATCAAAGAATAAAACAGCAAATGTCCCATTATCAAACGCTACTAAGGGTCGGTAGTTCATATCTTCTTCCATCAATTCAAAACTGATGGTGCGATCATTTTGTGTCAAGGTAAAATTTGGATAAATCATGGTCAGCTCAGTCAAGTCAGTCAAGGTCATGCCCATTGCAAAGGGCGCTAGGGAAGATCCCCCGGCGCCGATCACTTTGATTGCCTGCACACTCTCACCATCAGTATTGATCTCAACATATTGCTGATCGTCTAATTGATTGTAGACCCGAATTTCAAACTCGTAGCCCGAGCGATACGTTTGAACTGGAAGCCCGTAGATTTCTTCAAAATCAGAAACAGGCTCCCCAATCAATTCAGCTAATCCTTGGGCTGCGATTGGTTCGTAATTCATGGTCGTTGGTGCTTTGATTGGGTTTTCGATCGTCATTCTTGAATCTGAAGCGTTTTGCATGAATACTGGCTGCAAATACACGATTATCAGGGCTAGGACAAATAAGCCGCAAAATAATAATCCCCTTCGCTTCATCTGCTGATCGACTCCTTATTTTTCTTTGACTTCAATCAGAAGGTCTCCTGACTGGATTGGTTCCCCATCGGTTACGTAAACATGCTCAACTACACCAGAAAAGCGAGCTTCGACGGAAGTTTCCATCTTCATCGCTTCAGTGACCATCAACGTCTGTCCACGTGCCACTCGGTCACCTTTTTTGACTAATACTTCTAAAACTGAACCACTCATGGAGGCACCGATTTGTTCTTTGTTCGTTGGCTCTGCTTTGCGTTTTGTTTGAACAGAACTGATGATCGAACTATCTTTCACAACGATTTCTCGTCGTTGACCGTTTAAGTTAAAGAAGAGGGTCCGATTGCCTTCGATATCTGGTTCACCGATTTCATCGAGACGAATGATCAAGATTTTGCCTTTTTCTAATTCGACATTGATCGTTTCGCCTAAGCGCATACCATTAAAGAAGGTTGGTGTATCAAGGACTTTTACATCGGCAAACTGCTCATACGCTTTTCGATAATCAAGGAAGACTTGCGGATACATCAAGTAGCTCAAGACTTCTTCGTGTTTTGGTTCATAGCCGATTTTTTCAGCTAGTTCTTGTTTCACTTCGGCAAAATCAACTGGTTTGGCAAAGGCTCCTGGACGTTCCGTAAAGGCTGGGCGTCCTTTTAAGATAATGCGTTGCAATTCTTTCGGGAAACCACCGACTGGCTGACCTAACTCGCCTTGGAAGAAGGTGATCACTGATTCTGGGAAACTCAATGTATCGCCTTTTTCAAAAATATCTTTTTCTGACAAGCCATTTTGTACCATGAAGAGCGCCATATCGCCCACGACTTTCGAAGAAGGTGTCACTTTCACGATGTCTCCAAACATCATATTGACTTCATGATACATTTCTTTGATTTCATCCCATTTTTCGCCTAAACCAACGGCTTTGGCTTGTTGCTGGAGATTGGTATATTGTCCTCCTGGCATCTCATGCTTGTACACTTCCGTTTGAGGGGCGTTCAAGCCATTTTCAAAGGAATGGTAGTACATGCGGACATCTTCCCAATAGTGATTCAATTGTTGGATATTATCCACATTGATCTCTGGGCAACGCTCGCCGTTTAAAAGAGCATAATACAAACTACTCATACTTGGCTGACTCGTTGCGCCACTGATAGCTGACATAGCGACATCCACGATATCAACACCAGCTTTGGTAGCTGCTGAGTAAGTGATAATCCCATTCCCGCTGGTATCATGCGTGTGCAGATGGATCGGTACATCGATCGTATCTTTTAACTCACTGATCAAACGATAAGCCGCTTGCGGTTTTAATAATCCAGCCATATCCTTGATTGCAATAATATGGGCACCAAGATTTTGCAATTCTTTTGCCATATCTTTGTAATATTGTACCGAATATTTTTGGCGGGATGGATCATTGATATCCCCTGTATAACAAATCGTCGCTTCTGCAATTTTCCCCGTATCACGAACAGCTTGGATACTTTTCTCCATTTGTGGGACCCAGTTCAAACTATCAAAGATTCGGAATACATCGATTCCTTGTGCCGCAGATTCTTTGATGAATTCTTCCAAAACATTGTCTGGATAATTGGAATACCCGACAGCGTTGGAGCCTCTAAACAACATTTGTAAGAGTGTATTCGGCATTTTTTTCCTGAACATCCGCAATCTTTCCCATGGATCTTCTGTTAAGAAACGGTACGCAACGTCAAAGGTTGCCCCACCCCACATTTCACTTGAGAACAATTGTGGTAGGCCGGCTTCCGTCATCGCGGCAATTTTCTTAAAGTCATGGGTTCTTACACGAGTTGCCAACAAACTTTGATGGGCATCTCGGAAGGTTGTATCCGTCAGTAAGACATTCTTTTGTTGACCGATCCATTCAACGACACCCTCGGCACCTTTCGTATCTAAAATATTTTTGGCGCTGACAAAATCAGGCGTTGCTTGGATGTGTTGTGGCATCCGTGGTTCATTGTAGAAAGGTTTCTTTTGTTTTTCGATTCCCGGGAATCCATTAATCGTGATTTCACCGATATACTTCATGGTTTTGTTTCCACGGTCACGAATCCGAGGGAAATTGAATAGTTCTGGCGTATTGTCGATAAAGGTAGTTTTGGCTTCACCTGAACGAAAGGCTGGATGAGAAACAACATTACGCATAAAGAGAATGTTTGTTTTTACACCACGTACTCGGAATTCTTTCAGACAGCGCATCATTTTTTGAATTGCTTGGTCGAACGAAGCAGCATGCGTACAGACTTTTACAAGTAGCGAGTCGAAATAAGGGGTTACCACTGCACCGGCATAAGCATTTCCGACATCTAAACGAACCCCAAACCCACCCGGAGAGCGGTAGGTATCGATCTTACCAGTATCTGGCATAAAATTATTCGCTGGATCTTCTGTCGTCACGCGACATTGGATCGCAACACCCTCAAAGCGAATGTCTTTTTGTTCAGGAATTCCGATTTCTTTATGCAAGTCTTTGCCTTGTGCAATCAAAATTTGTGTCGTCACGATGTCTAAATTGGTGATCATTTCAGTGATCGTATGTTCCACTTGGACCCGTGGGTTTACTTCGATAAAGTAGAATTTGTCGCCCTCTACTAAAAATTCCACGGTTCCAGCATTGATATAGCCGACATGCTTCATTAGTTGAACGGCTGCTTGGCATATTTTTTCCCGTTGTTCATCAGTCATTGACACACAAGGTGCCACCTCGACTACTTTTTGGTGGCGGCGCTGAACCGAGCAATCACGTTCAAATAAGTGAACGACGTTTCCGTGCGTATCTCCTAAAATTTGGACTTCAATATGTTTTGGATTACTAATGTATTTTTCAACGTAAACTTCATCGCTACCAAATGCCGCTTTGGCTTCACTTTTGGCACGTTCGTAGCCGTCTCTTGCTTCTTTTTCATCATGAGCGACACGCATGCCTCGCCCACCGCCCCCAAGGGCTGCTTTGATCATGATTGGATAATCATGTTCGTTTGCAAAAGCTAAAACGTCATCGATCGATGCAACTGGACCGTCAGAGCCAGGAATTGATTGAATCCCGGCCTCGATCGCTGCTGCTTTTGCTTTGATCTTGTCGCCAAAAATATCTAAATGATGGGTGGATGGTCCGATGAAAATCAAACCTTCTTCTTCACAGCGTTGAGCAAATCCCAGATTTTCTGATAAAAAGCCGTATCCAGGATGGATTCCTTCGGCACCGGCCTTTTTCGCCGTGCGAATGATATCTTCAATGTCTAAATACGCATCGATCGGACGTTTGCCTTTCCCCACTAAATACGCTTCGTCTGCTTTAAAGCGATGGACGGAGTATTCATCCTCCGCAGCATAAATTCCGACAGTTTTGATCCCAAGTTCCGCACATGCGCGGAAGACACGGATCGCGATTTCTCCACGATTGGCAACAAGAATTTTCTTCATCTAATCCACTCCATTCAATTGATCAATAATTCAAATAAACCTGTTTCCTCTTTTCTTCGGCACTGATATTTAACACAAAACCGATACAAATCGATAGCATCAGCAAGCTTGATCCACCTTGACTTAGAAATGGGAAAGTGATTCCCGTCAATGGGATCAAACCAGTGATTCCACCTAAATTGATAAAAATCTGAGACATAAATAATGTCCCTATACCTATACACATCATGGAATTAAAGGGATCTCTTGAACGGATACCGACAAGAAAGATCCGTCCCACCATATAGAACAAAACACCTAAAATGATGATCGATGGAATCAGCCCTAATTCTTCCATAACGATCGAAAATATATAATCGGTGTGCGCTTCGTTTAAGAAGCCACGTTTTTGGATACTATTTCCAAGCCCGCGCCCGAACAGCCCACCGTTGAACATTGCGTAATACCCATTAACCATTTGATGACCTGTATTGTATTCATCAGCAAACGGGTTCAAAAAAGATGAAAAACGACTATAGACATAGTCGGGTAAAAGCTTACCACCGGTTAGATTCACAAACAAGACGATCAACATACTACCGATAATACCTGCCACACCTAATATTAAGGTATACAGGTAATTCAATCCGCTAGACAATAACACGACAAATGCCAGCAACATAACGATCACAGCATTCCCTAAGTCGGGATAAAGTGCCATGATCCCGGTGTAGACAAAAACGATTCCGATTGGACGCCAAACCGTTTTCCAAAATTCTTGTTGGATACCTTTTTGACGATAAGATAGCGTCACCGATAAAAACCAAATCACAATAAACTTTAAATACTCTGCTGGTTGAATGGAAAAGCCAGCAATCGATAACCAACCGAGTGCCCCATTTCTTCTTGGGAAAAAGAAGGCAGCGATCAATAAGAACAAGATGACGATCATGGCGATCTGGACAAATTTTTTGTTCCGAAAAACATCCGTTTTCATTTTATACATGACAGTGATCGCTATTAGGCTCACCAACCAAAATAATGTTTGATTGATGACGTAAGAAGCAGCTGTGGTCGGTTGTGTGGCGGTCATCGCAACGTAAGATGTGGAACTATAAACCATCATCAAGCCCGTGACACACATAACAATATATGGTAATAAAATACTATAATCTAATAAATGTCTTTTCTTTACTTTCTCTGGCAAGTTTATGCCTCCTTGCCGATGTCAGGTGTCCGCTGGTCCTCGTAGACCTCGCTATACAATTGGTTCAAATCTTTTTCAAGATCCGCCATCAATTGCTGTCCTGTTTGATTATCAACGATCCCCAAGCGGATCGCAAATGCCACTTGTCGTGATAGACCATACATTTGGGTATCAACCACTTCTTCAAATGCTTTGCATTGTGCGATACATAAACTATTTTCTTGGTTTCGGATCAGCTTTTTGATTCGTTCTGCGTCATCTCTCAGCAGATCAAGCGCTTTTGTAGAATCGATTTGCTCCATTCCGGTCCCCCCATTTCTTCGTTTCACCATTATAGCATATTCTTATTCGCTTTTGCATCCATAGATTGGATAGAAATACGGAAATAACGAACTTTAATGAGCATATATTCGAAAAGTTCGCTTTTTGATGATTATCATTCGTGTTTTGGAAATTTTATTCGTTTTATTTATATGATCCGCGCCCATTTTCGTGAAACAAAGGCAAATCGTGAAACACTTTATAAAAAACGTCCTTTACTAAAATTTAAGAAAAGCTATTCTATCAAGTATTCGAAAAAAAATCGGTGCCTGCTTTTCCACAATTACGTTTTAAAAAAAGAACAGGTCCAAAAGTCCCTGTTCTTTCAACTCGCATGAAAAGAAAAATCGTTTACTTTGTTTCGTCGCCGATCTTGCCATCCCCATTGATGTCCTCATCGGAAAGACGTTCGACTTCTTTAATAAAACCTTCGCTCATCTCTTGATAATTTTGCTCACCAACGACCGCATCGTCAGGGATTTGATCGACATTTGCAAAAAACTCAATATGATTGTGTAGGTTTTCAAAGCGCATAGGAGCATCTCCGCCGTATTCGCCATCAAGGTTGATCATTAAACGATTGACCTGTTCTGGTGCGTCTACTTCAAGAAAAGATGTTTTCGTATAAATCAGACGACGATCGTTGATGTGTTTTCCACCATTCATCATTAAAGCAACTAAGTGGACGATCTCAAAAATATTGGCCGTTTTGACAATGATCAACGAAAATTTCCCATCGTCAAGCTTTGCATCAGGCGCAATCTGTTCAAAGCCCCCAACTGAATTCGTCAGCCCTAAAAAGAACATCGACGCTCCGCCAATGTATTCTCCGTCTTCATACTTTAGATGCATTTTGATTGGTTTGACACGAGGGAGTAATTCCGCTCCTTTTGCTAGATAAGCTAAGTAGCCAAAAACACTTTTCAGTTCAGAAGGAACATCGTAGGTCAATTCCGTTAAGTGCCCACCAGCAGCAATGTTGATAAAATACGTGTTGGGTGTTTTTCCGACATCCATTTTCACTGTCTGCTGCTTCAAAATCACTTCCGCAGCTGCTTTGATATCCGTACGGGGAATCTTTAGCGCTCGTGCGTAGTCATTGGTCGTGCCTCCAGGAATGATCGCCATTTTTGGTCGCTTTTCTAAAGGAGCGATCCCATTGACGACTTCATTGATCGTGCCATCCCCACCGGCAGCTACCACCAAATCAAAACCAGCTTCGCCGGCTCTTCTTGCTTCATCACGAGCGGAAAATGGCGCAGCGGTCGTGGCAAATGCACTCGCCTCATAACCGCCAGTTTCCAAAACATCTAAAATATCTGCTAAGTTTTTTCGAATCAATTCTTTCCCAGATGTCGGGTTGTAGATTACTCTTGCTCTTTTCATCGCTTGCCTCTTATCGCTTTGCTAGTTCTTCTTGCAACAGCTTGTTCACAACGCCTGGATTCGCTTGTCCTTTGGTTGCTTTCATGATTTGACCAACTAAGAAACCGACTGCGCGGTCTTTTCCGTTTTTGAAGTCATCGACGGATTGTTGGTTATTATCTAATACTTCATTGATCATTGGTAGTAATTGCGCAGGATCTGATAATTGGATCAATCCTTTGGCTTTTACGACTTCTTCAGCGTCGCCGCCGTTTGTGATCAACTCTTTGAAGACTTTTTTCGCAATCTTCGAACTGATCGTGCCATCGGCGATCAAACGAATCATTCCCGCTAAATTGTCTGGGGTTAATTTCGTTTCTGGCAGTTCCAATTTCTCGCTGTTCAGATACGCTGAAACTTCACCCATCAACCAGTTAGAAGCTTGTTTAGGATCAGCACCAGCATCGATGGTTTTTTCAAAGAAATCGGACATTTCTTTTGATAAAGTCAAGACCATTGCATCATATTCTGGTAAGCCCAATTCAGAGATGTAACGGGCACGACGTTTTTGCGGCATTTCTGGCAAGCTTTGACGTACACGTTCGATCCATTCATCATCGATTACAAACCGTGGGATATCTGGTTCTGGGAAGTAACGATAATCAGAAGAACCTTCTTTGACACGCATCAATAAGGTTTTGCTGGTTGCTTCATCAAAACGTCGAGTTTCTTGTTGGATCTCGCCTCCAGAAAGCAATACTTTGGCTTGGCGTTTTTCTTCAAATGCCAACCCTTTTTTCACGAAGGACATAGAGTTTAAGTTTTTCAGTTCTGTTTTTGTTCCGAATTGTTCTTGGCCGTAAGGTCGCAACGAAATATTCGCATCACAACGCATGGAACCTTCTTCCATCTTCACATCGGATACTTCTGTAAACAAGATGATTGAACGCAACGCTTCTAGATACGCATATGCTTCTTCTGGTGAACGCATATCCGCTTCGGAAACGATCTCGATCAAAGGGGTTCCTTGACGATTTAGATCAACATAAGAATAACCGCCTTTGCCGTGCATGTTTTTCCCAGCATCTTCTTCCAAATGAACTCGCTCGATGCGAATCTTTTTCTTTTTGCCTTCCACTTCGATCTCGATCCACCCATCATGACCGATCGGTTGATCGAATTGCGAAATTTGATACGCTTTTGGATTGTCGGGATAAAAATAGTTTTTGCGGTCGAAATGCGTTTCTTTTGAGATTTCACAATTCAGCGCAAGCGCAGCTTTCATCCCAAATTCGATAGCCGCTTTGTTCATTACTGGTAAAACACCTGGATAGCCCCAGTCGATCACATTCGTGTTGCTATTTGGTTCAGCGCCAAAGTGAGCAGGTGCTGGAGAAAAAATCTTTGATTCTGTTTTTAATTCTACGTGGACTTCAAGCCCAATGACTGTTTCGAAGTTCATGCCTTATCCCCTCCTAAAATCACTGGTTTTTTCGTGTGGAAATCAGTTGCTTGTTCAAAGGCATAAGCCGCTTTATACATGGTTGCTTCATCAAAATGTTTCCCAATGATCTGCAAGCCGACTGGCAGTCCTTCAGAAAAACCTGCTGGGATCGACATCCCTGGCAGTCCTGCTAAGTTCACAGGAATGGTTAAAATATCATTCAAGTACATGGTGATCGGATCATTGATGTTTTCTCCAATACCAAATGCTACCGTTGGGGAAGCTGGGCCAATGATCAAGTCGTATTGGCTGAAGACCTTATCGAAATCTTGTTTGATCAACGTCCGTACTTGACCGGCTTTTTTGAAGTAGGCATCGTAGTAGCCAGCACTTAGTGAAAACGTACCTAACATGATCCGGCGTTTTACTTCTTCCCCGAATCCTTCACTGCGAGAATTGACATAGACATCTTCTAGATTGCTGACATTTTCTGAACGGAAACCATAACGAATACCGTCAAAACGTTGCAAATTAGAACTTGCTTCAGAAGAAGCGATGATATAGTAAACGGCTACCCCGTATTTTGAGTGTGGCAAGCTGACTTCTTCCACAGTCGCTCCTAACGCACGGAAAGTGTCCGCTGCTTTTAAGATTGCTTCTCGAACGCCTGCTTGGATCCCTTCACCTAAGTATTCTTTTGGCAAAGCGACTTTCATACCTTTGATATCACCCGTCAAACCTGCTGTAAAATCAGGAACAGCAGCGCCTGCTGACGTACTATCTTTCGCATCAAACCCACTGATGGCATTTAATGCAAAGGCATTGTCTTTCACACCACGCGTCATCGGACCAATTTGATCTAAAGATGATGCAAACGCGATCAGACCAAAACGAGAAACCCGTCCGTAGGTTGGCTTCATCCCGACGATCCCATTGAAAGCTGCTGGTTGACGAATCGAACCACCCGTATCGCTACCTAATGATAGGGGAACTTGTCCAGCTGCAACGGCAGCTGCCGAGCCACCTGATGAACCACCAGGTACTTTTGTTTCGTCCCAAGCGTTTTTCGTTTTCTTAAAGAACGACGTTTCGGTACTTGCGCCCATGGCAAATTCATCCATATTTAACTTACCAACTGGAATCATGTCTGCTTGGTAAACTTTGTCCATAACGGTCGCATCGTAAATTGGATCAAAATTACCTAAGATTTTTGAAGCAGCTGTTGTCCGCAAATCTTTGGTAACGATGTTGTCTTTGATTCCGATTGGAATTCCCGCCAACACATTGCTTTCAGTGATGCCTTTTTGATCGATGGCTTGTGCCAATTCCTGCGCTTTTTCTTCATTCAACGCTAGAAACGCATCGACTTTCGGCTCTGTTTCTTTAATGCGAGCAAAGGTTTCGCTCGTTAAGTCTGTTGCAGTAATTTCCTTTGACACTAATAAGCTGTGTAATTCTTCTAAGCTTTTTTTATATAATTCAGTCATTAGGCACCCGCCTCCCCATTATCAATGATTGCAGGCACTTTGATAAAGCCTTCTTCGGATTCTGGAACATTTTTCATTAATTCATCACGGTCCCAGCCGCCGGTCGTTACATCTTCACGCATCACGTTGATCGTTTCTGCGACATTCGATGTGAATGGTACTCCTGTGGTGTCCACTTCTTCAAGTGTTTCAACCATATCAATAATTTTCCCTAGCTGAGAGGTAAACTCATGTAATTCATCGTCTGAGAATGAAAGTTTTGCTAGTTTGGCAACGTGTTTGACTTGTTCTTCGCTGATCGCCATAAAATCCTCCTCTTTCTCGTATCCGTAATTTACGTTTACGTTTTTCCAATGTATTGTATCATTTTTTTAACAAATCATGAAATAGAATTTGAAAATTATCAAATATAATTGCAAATAAAAGCAGAAATCATTTCTTTCCTCATAGTGCAGGGAAGAAATGATTTCAATTAGACAAGAAAAAACAACTGCTTCTCGTCTGTGACAATGCTTAAAGGTTATTGATCTGCCGAATGACTGCCTTCGATCGCAGCCACCATTTGAGCTTCATCCCAAACGGTGACACCTAGGGATTGTGCTTTGGTCAGTTTGCTGCCTGCCTCTTCCCCAGCAACAACGATATCGGTCTTTTTCGATACACTCCCTGTTACCTTCCCACCGAGATTTTCAATTCGTTCCTTGGCTTCTTCACGAGTGAAGTGACTTAATTTTCCAGTTAAAACGACGGTTTTCTCTTTAAATGGTGATTCGACGTCTTCCAACTGTTCATTTCTAAGCCCCAAATAAGCAAAGTTGACACCCGCTCTTTCAAGTTCATCTAACAGGTCGTGAACTTCTTGATTGTCAAAATACGTGACGACACTTTCGGCAATCGTTGCGCCGATAGCTTCTAGCGAAATGATTTCTTCTTCCTTGGCTTTGCTGAGCGTCCGCAGATCACCGAAATGTTCTGCTAAAATCCGAGCCGCTTTCGCACCGACATGACGGATGCCTAGCCCAAAAATCAAACGTTCAACCGAATTTCCTTTACTTTGATGAATCGCCCGCAACAGGTTATTGGCTGATTTCTCTTTGATTTTATCAAGGGTCAACAATTGTTCTTCTGTTAAAAAGTACAAGTCGGCCACATCTTTAACTAAGGATTTATCGAACATTTTCTCTAAAACACGGGGCCCTAAACCGTCAATGTTCATAGCATTCCGTGAAACGAAATGGCTTAGTCCTTCTTTGATCTGTGCTGGACACTTTGGATTGATACAACGCAAGGCAACTTCTTCATCTAAATGGATCAGCTCACTCCCACATTCGGGACAATGTGTAGGCGATTCAAAGGGTTGACTTGCTTCTGTTCGTTTTTCTTCCAAGACTTTCGCAACCTCTGGAATAATGTCCCCCGCCTTATAGATGATGACCGAATCGCCAATGCGGATGTCTTTCATTTTAATGAAATCTACATTATGGAGACTGGCACGGCTGACCGTCGTTCCAGCAACACGAACAGGGGTCATAACAGCGGTCGGTGTCACAACACCCGTCCGTCCCACGGTCCATTCGATCGTTTCGATCACTGTTTCCGCTTCTTCCGGTGGAAACTTATATGCCGCCGCCCATCGGGGTGCTTTTACGGTAAAGCCTAGCGCATCTTGATCTTTGAAATTATTGACTTTGATGACTACGCCGTCAATCTCATAGGGAAGCTCACTGCGCTTGTCATGAAACTCTTCGATATATGCCCAAACCTCATCGATGGTGTGGCACACTCTGCGTTCGTGATTTGTACGAAAGCCTAATTGATCCAGTTCATTCAATGCTGAAAATTGATCATTGGCTTCAATTGGTCCAAAGTCAGCTAGTGTGTACAAGAAGGTGCTTAAGTTTCTTTGGGCTGCGATCCGTGTGTCTAATTGTCGCAAGCTTCCAGCCGCTGCGTTTCTAGGATTGGCAAAAACTTCCGCCCCTTCTTCTTCTCGCTGTTGATTCAATTTCAAAAACGAAGCCTTTGGCATATAGCATTCGCCGCGAACTTCCAACGAGATCGGTTCTTTTAATTTCAGTGGAATCGATTTGACGGTCTTTAGGTTTTCTGTAATGTTTTCACCTACCGTACCATCTCCTCGAGTTGCTCCACGAACAAAGCGCCCTTCTTCATATTTCAAGGAAATTGACAATCCATCGATCTTTAACTCGCAGACATAATCTACCGCTTTCCCCAGTGCTTTTTGAACACGGGCATCAAAAGCCACGATTCCTTCTTTGTCAAAGACATCGTTCAGGCTATATAGCGGAATATCATGCGTGACCTTTTCAAAGCCAGGTAAAATGATACCGCCTACTCGTTGGGTGGGTGAGTCTTCGGTTACTAGCTGCGGATAATTGGTTTCAATTTCAACCAGTTCTGCATATAGCTGATCATAGAGATAATCTTCCACGGAAGGCTGATCTTTTACATAGTATTCGTAAGCATACTGATTTAATTGTGTGCGCAGCTCTTCTGCTCGTGATTGGATTTCTTTTGAAGGGACATCCATCCTAATATCCTCCTTATTTTTCAACTTTTTCAATCGGCGCAAAGGCCGCCAACAATCGTTTGACTCCTTGTTGTGGGAACGCCACATCTAATTCAACATCTTGCGCGCTGCCAGTCGTCCGAACGACGGTACCGATTCCCCATTTTTTATGTTGAACTTTCTCGCCAACTTGCCATGTATTACCAGCTGCAGAAGTCTGTTTTTTAGAAGCGACAGTCGTTTGACGCGGCTGTGTATAGCTCGGTTTGAACACTTTTGGTTGAAACGGTGCAGCAGCTTTCGGCTGTGAACGCTCGCCTAATGATTGCAGCAGATCTTGTTCGATCTCTTCGATAAACCGAGACGGACGATTGTATTGGGTCCGACCGTATAATGTTCTGGAAAAAGCGTTGGTCATAAAGAGCTCTTCCTCGGCACGAGTGATTCCCACGTAAGCAAGGCGCCGTTCTTCTTCGAGCTCGCTTTCTTCCATTAAGGCACGAGAAAGCGGGAAGATATTTTCTTCCAACCCAATCAAAAATACCACGGGAAACTCTAGTCCTTTTGCAGCATGCAAGGTCATCAAAGTCACTTGACTACTTTCTTCTTCATAACTATCGACGTCTGACAATAAAGCTAAGTCATTTAAGAAAACACTCAACTTCTCATCTGGTGCATCTGCATCGTCTTCGTTTTGCGCCTCAAATCGTTTGTCGAATTCTTGGGTAACCGATAAAAATTCTTCCAAGTTTTCAAGTCTAGCTTGTGCTTCTAAATTATTCTGGTTGACTAACTCTTGACGATAACCCGTTTTTTCTAATATTTCTTTCGTCAGTTCGGTTACTGATAGGTAAGGAACCATCTGGGCGAAGCCATCCATCATCATCCCAAAGCTCCCTAATTCTTTGCCAGCCTTTCCAGAAATATTCGCTAACTCGACGTTCATGGCTGCTTCTAACAATGACCATTCATGAAGATTCGCAAACGCTCGTAGTTTCTCGACGGATGTCGCACCGATCCCACGTTTTGGTACATTGATGATACGCTCTAAGCTGATGGAATCTCGCGGATTGGCGATCGCCGATAAATAGGCCAAAATATCACGGATTTCTTTGCGGTCATAGAATTTTCTGCCGCCGACCATCGTATAAGGAACGTTGGCTTTTAAAAGCATTTCTTCAATGATCCGTGACTGGGCATTGGTCCGATACAATATCGCAAAATCACCGAATTTACGGTTCTTTTCTGCAATTTGTTTTTGCATTTCACTGACGATAAATCGCGCTTCATCTCGTTCACTATCCCCGCGATAATAAGTGATCTTTTCCCCATCATGATTTTCTGTCCATAGATTTTTATCTGGACGGTTGCGGTTATTTTTGATTACTTGGTTTGCCGCATTTAAAATCGTTTGCGTTGAACGATAGTTTTGCTCTAACAAAATCGTTGCGGCATCTGGATAGTCCTTTTCAAAGTCTAAAATATTTTGCATGTTGGCACCACGCCAACCGTAAATACTTTGGTCCGCATCCCCAACAACACAAAGATTTCGAAAACGAGCGGCCAATAAATTGACCAGCGTGTATTGGGCGTGGTTGGTATCTTGGTATTCATCGACATGGATATAGTGGAATTTCCGTTGATAAAATTGCAGCGCATCTTCATTGTCTTGGAAGAGACGGATCGTATTCATGATTAAATCATCGAAGTCCATGCATTGATTATTGCGCAGCTCTTTTTGATATTTTTCATAGCAACGACCTACGATCTGCTCAAATAGACTACCTTCCATGGCTTGGTAAGCTTCAGGTGTCAACAGCTCGTTCTTTGCATGAGAGATCGTTCCCAAAATAGAACGAGGATCATATTTTTTGGGATCGATATTCAATTCTTTTAATACCCGTTTCATCAGTGTATTTTGCTCAGAAGAGTCAATGATGGTAAAATTCTTCGAATAGCCAATACGATCAACGTCCCTGCGCAAGATTCTGACACACATCGAGTGGAAGGTTGAAACCCAAACGTCTTCTCCACCCGATCCTAATAGTTGACTGACCCGTTCCTTCATTTCACGTGCCGCTTTATTGGTAAATGTGATGGCTAAAATATTCCATGGATTCACATTTTTTTCTTCTATTAAATAGGCGATTCGGTGGGTTAGAACACGGGTCTTCCCGCTTCCTGCACCTGCCATCAGCAGCAACGGTCCTTCCGTATGCATAACGGCTTCTTTTTGCCGTGGGTTCATGCGTTCAAGTAATTCACTTTTGGATGACATGATTTTAAACATCCTTTCTTTCTCAATCTTCTCAATTATAGCATTATCCGGGAAAGGGGAAAACCGAACGCTTTGAAAACTTTTAATTAAAAGCGCTTTGATTTTTTCCCTTACGATTCATGCGATTTTTTCAAGAGAAAGCAGGCTTGATTTGTTTACATAATAAAAAGGCTGTAAACCTACCAGCCTTTTTATTCGTTGAAGATTTTGGTTAACTAAAGTACTTCTCCACTAGTTTTTCATTTACATAAATCGAGACTTGCCCATCATTGACCGGGAAAACACCTTTTCCGGTATCATCTAAAACAACTTTCGCTTCATTGTTTCTCAATATATCCACGAATGTCTCTCCACCATGGATCGCACTGATAGTCATTTCTTTTTCCGCTCCTTGGGCATTGGTCATCACGACCGCTAATCCAGAAAGCTCATGTTCATAATCGCCAGTTAATACCCAGCCAATGCAATTAGGATCATCGAAATAATCGACTTGATTCCCGAATGCAAGCTTCTCCCGAAGTTTCAGCATATGGACCAGCGCATCCCCGACAGGGGCGATTTCTTGCGCGGGAATCCCAAATAAATCCCCCCAGAAAACTACTGGTACGCCAGCTTTACGTAAAAGGATCAATGAATAGGCATGGACTTTGAACCATCCGTCTATCCAAGATTGTAAACTTTGCCCAACCTGCGTGTCATGATTATCCACAAAAGTCACTGCATAATCTTCGCGAGCGGCGGTCAACGTCCCTGCAAAAATTTGGCTCATATCGTATTCGCCATTTGAGTGAGATGCTTCATATAAATTGTAGTGCAATGGCACATCAAATAAATAAATCAAATTTCCTGAAGAATCTAAATACTCTTCTAATTTTGGCAGATCCCCTGACCAATATTCTCCGACAACAAATAGTGGTTTGCCTTTTTCCTCGCGTCGGTTTAAGATCCAATCCGCGTAATAGTTGAACTCAATGTGTTTGACCGCATCTAGTCGATACCCGTCAACGCCGGTCAGTTCTTGGTACCATTGGCCCCATTTATTGAGTTGTTCCACTGTTTCGGGATTTTCCATGTCCAAATCACAACCCATTAAGTAGTCGTAATTGCCCATCTCATCATCCACTTGGTTTTCCCAGCCCTTATCAGCGAAGTTAAAAATCCCGTGGTCTTTGTTGCGGTCATCATAATCGACACCAGAAAAATTATGCCACGTCCAAACGTAATCATTGTACGTCCCCTGACGTCCTGGGAATGTGAACTTGGTCCAAGCTTCGATTTCTTCCTCATCACTGATCGGTTCATTACGGTTTTCGGTATTGTATTTAACCGCTGGAACGACTTCTTTTTCATCGGCACCAATCAAGTGATTGAAAACGATGTCGGCATAAACCTCTATTCCTTGTTCTTGCAGTGCTTTGATTGCTTCTAGGTATTCATCCTTTGTCCCATATTTTGTTGGCACCGACCCCTTTTGATCGAATTCGCCTAGATCATAATAATCATAGACACCATACCCAACGTCTTCGGACCCAGCTGTCCCTTTATAGGCAGGCGGCAGCCAAATTGCGGTAAATCCATACTCTTTGATTTCTTTACTCATTTCTTTCAATTTGTTCCAGTGCTGGCTATCTGCCGGCAGGTCCCATTCGAACCCTTGTAAAATGACTTTGTTATTCATTTATTTATCCCCCCTTACTTTAATTAAGCCAAATAATAGTAAAAATTGTCAAATATAAGGATAGCTATTAAATCAAAATGACGGTTATCATGATCGTTTATGACCGATTCCATTTATTCACGCTTTCATTTTGAATGTTTTTTACTGTTTATGATTGATTTTGAACGAATCATATGGTATCATGGCAGGTGAAGAGGTGATGAAAATGCTTACAGAGGAGCGTCATCAAGCGATTTTGGCACGATTGGAACAAGAAGAGATCGTCAAGGTCAGTGAACTGATTCAACTGTTGGATGCTTCAGAATCAACGATCCGTCGAGACCTGCAAGAGTTGGAAGACAAAGGATTTTTAGTCAGAATTCACGGTGGAGCCAAGAAAAGTCAGCAATTAGGCTTCGAACCAAACATGTCAGAAAAAACGGCGAAGTTTCAAACGGAAAAACAAAAGATAGCAAGAGCAGCTGCCCAGACGATCAAAAATGGTGAAGTCATTTACTTAGATGCTGGCACAACGACCCTCGAAATGATTCCTTTCCTATCGGCTATCACAGGCCTTAAGGTGGTCACAAACTCCGTCAAACACGCTTCCCTATTGATCGATCACGGGATCGACACCATGATTTTAGGGGGAACCATTAAGATATCGACGAACGCTGTGTTAGGAATCAATGCTGGTGAGCAACTGCGAAAACTACGCTTTAATCGTTGCTTTATGGGCATGAACGGGGCTCATTCTGAGGCTGGATTCACAACACCTGATCCTGAAGAAGCCCTGATCAAGCAGATCGCTTTAGAGCACAGTCAACAAGCCTATGTCTTGCTAGACCATTCCAAATTTCAGCAAACGACTTTTGCTCAAGTTGCCTTTATCGAAGGTGCGACGATCATCACCGATTATTGCCCAAAAAACTATTTAGCGAAATTCAGAGCAAAAACAACCATTATGGAGGTAATACAATGATTTACACAGTAACACTCAATCCATCGATCGACTTTATCGTCCATGTCGATCATTTGGAAATCGGCGCCCTTAATCGAATGAAACAAGACTTTAAACTACCTGGCGGCAAAGGAATCAATGTCTCACGGATTTTGAAACGCATCGGCATCGCCTCGACTGCCCTTGGTTTCGTTGGCGGATTTACTGGTCGTTTTATTGAAGAGTGGCTGACCAAAGAGGAAATCAACAGCAACTTTACCCAAGTCGCTGCGGACACACGAATCAATATCAAACTAAAATCCGGCGAAGAAACAGAAATCAACGGTCTAGGTCCAGTCATTCGCCAGCAAGAAATTGCTGAATTGAAACACCAATTAGCCACTCTTTCTGCCGAAGACATCGTCATCCTATCAGGAAGTAAACCAGCTGGTCTTCCAACTGACTTTTATAAAGAATTGATCAAAATCGTTAAAGAAGCGGGTGCGGAATTTGTCATTGATACGACCGGCGCGGAACTTTTTGATGCTTTATCCGATCAGCCTTTGCTGATCAAACCAAATAATCATGAATTAGCCGAACTTTATGAAACTTCTTTTTCAACAATCGAAGATATTTTGCCTTATGGTCAAAGAATGCTAAAGGATGGCGCTAAAAATGTCATTGTCTCTCTAGGCGGCGATGGCGCCCTGCTCTTTACTGGCAATGAGATCTATCGATCCAATGTGTTGAAACGACCTTTGAAAAATTCAGTCGGCGCTGGAGATTCCATGATTGCTGGATTCATTGGGCGTTATGCAAAGACCAAAGATGTGGTTGAAGCATTCAAATGGGGAGTCGCTTGTGGCAGTGCCACTGCGTTTTCAGATGATTTAGCTGAGGCGTCATTTATCGAAGAATTACTACCGGAAGTCATAATTGAACAAGTGAATCTATAGGAGGATGGAAAAAATGAAAATCAATGAGTTGATG
The DNA here is from genome assembly GCF_058135755.1 of Enterococcus sp. R12. Taxonomy (NCBI): domain Bacteria; kingdom Bacillati; phylum Bacillota; class Bacilli; order Lactobacillales; family Enterococcaceae; genus Enterococcus; species Enterococcus sp. R12. The sequence goes on along the minus strand of NZ_CM176874.1, from coordinate 1,692,171 downwards.
CTAAAAGATGCCATGATCATGGACTTACAAGCAACAGACAAAAAAGGTGCCATTGATGAAATGGTAGCAAAATTATATGCTGTCGGACGAATTTCAGATATCGAGGTCTACAAAGAAGGAATTCTTGCGCGAGAAGCTCAAACATCAACAGGGCTAGGTGACGGCATCGCAATGCCTCATGCCAAAAACAGTGCGGTCAAAGAAGCGACGGTCTTATTCGCAAAAAGTAATGCGGGTGTTGACTATGAGGCGTTAGATGGACAACCAACGTACCTCTTCTTTATGATCGCAGCACCAGAAGGAGCAAATGATACTCATTTACAAGCATTAGCAGCGCTATCTCGCTTGTTGATCGATCCAGATTTCGTTGCTAAATTAAAAACAGCGACGACTGCTGATCAAGTACAGCAACTTTTCTCAGAAGCTGAGGCACAGCAAGAAGCCGATGCTTTAGCAGAAGAAGCGGCAAACCAAGAAGCAGCACCTGCTAGCGAACGTCCCTATATCGTCGCAGTTACAGCTTGCCCGACAGGAATCGCCCATACCTACATGGCAGAAGATGCTTTGAAAAAGAAAGCCAAAGAGCTTGGTGTTGACATCAAAGTCGAAACAAATGGTTCAGAAGGAATCAAAAATCGTCTAACAGAAGCTGATATCGCCCGAGCTACTGGTGTAATCGTAGCTGCTGATAAAAAAGTAGAAATGGATCGCTTTGACGGCAAACATTTAGTAAACCGTCCTGTCAGTGATGGTATCCGTAAAACCGAGCAATTAATCAATGAAGCAATGAGCGGAACTGCTCCTGTTTTTCATGGTAGCGGTCAAGCTTCTGATAAAGAGGACGCTTCTGCTGATGGTTCAGTCGGTCAACGAATCTATAAAGATTTGATGAATGGTGTTTCTCATATGCTGCCATTTGTTATTGCCGGTGGAATCATGATCGCTATTTCCTTCATGGTGGACCAGTTCATGGGTGTCCCTCAAGATTCCTTAAGTCAATTAGGAAACTACAACCAAGCAGCTTCTTGGTTCAATCAAATCGGTAGCGCGGCATTTGGTTTTATGCTACCTGTCTTAGCTGGATTTATCGCTTCAAGTATCAGTGACCGACCTGGATTGATCGTCGGTTTCGCAGCAGGTGCGTTAGCAAATACAGGTGGTGCTGGTTTCTTAGGTGCTTTGATCGGCGGTTTCTTAGCTGGTTACGTCATCAAGTTCTTACGTTCATTATTCAAAGGCTTACCAAAATCATTAGAAGGAATCAAAACGATCCTCTTCTACCCTGTTTTCGGCCTATTGATCACTGGCTTCTTGATGTTACTGATCAACGTGCCAATGAAAGCTATCAACGACGGTTTGAACAGCTTCTTGACTGGCTTAAGTGGTACCAACGCAGCTTTACTTGGCGCTTTGTTAGCAGCGATGATGGCAGCCGATCTAGGCGGCCCAATCAACAAAGCCGCTTATGTTTTTGGTACTGCAACATTGGCAACGACCGTTGCTGAAGGTGGTAGCGTCGTGATGGCATCTGTAATGGCGGGCGGAATGGTCCCTCCATTAGCAATCTTTGTTGCAACGTTATTGTTCAAAAACAAATTCACAAAAGACCAAAAAGAAGCAGGTTTGACAAATATCGTCATGGGGCTGTCCTTCGTCACAGAAGGTGCGATTCCATTTGCAGCAGCAGATCCACTGCGAGCGATCCCAAGCTTTATCGTCGGTTCTGCCCTGACTGGTGCACTTGTCGGTGCCTTTGATATCCAATTGATGGCGCCACATGGTGGGATCTTCGTTGTCCTATTATTATCTAAACCAATTTTATTCTTGCTATTCATCTTGATCGGTGCGATCGTTTCTGGCGTCGTATTCGGTTTGTTGAAAAAAGCGCCTGAGCAAACAGCCTAATTGAAAAGACCCACAAGATCCTCGTGATCTTGCGGGTCTTTTTCATTCTTGATTGGTAAAAAGCTGCTGCTCGACTAGCTTTTGGGTGTTCATAAAATACACTCGAAGTTTTTTCCCATCCTTCTTTAGATTGACCCATGTATATTTGCGCGTGCGGTGCAGATAACCAAAATGAACATCAGGCATGGCCGCTTTCAAAGCATCTAGCGGTAAGTGCTTCAAAGCAGTCTCAGGCAAATAAAATTGCAGGCAAGCAGTATAGTCTTTAAAACGATCCTCTGAATATTCAATCTCGAGATGGCTACGAATATAGAATGAATAAGCCTCTACTCCATCGTCTATCGTTAGTTCTGGCTTTAATACGATATAATCCATCATGCGCAACCGCTCTTGATCCACCCAAGGAAAATACGCTTGTGCATTCAAATACCCTTTCACTCGCCGCTCTTGATACTCTTCGTTCACGAGGTCGAAGCTTCTGGTGACAAAATGTGTCGCACGGCGTTTTGTTGTTGGCTGCAGTCGATCATTTTGGTATTGAATGGTTTGGATCAAGTGATCACCAAAGGCATATTCAATATATGGTTCTCTCAAAATACCGACCCCGTTATCCCAAGTCAATTGATCGATTCCAGTTTGATCGCGAAACAATCGCTGGTAGGATAGATTCAATTCGTGATCCCACTGGAAAGGATCTCGATACAATTCCACCATCACAACCCCTTGGTCTCTTACCTGCACTTGCTCCACCTGCTGCGCATCAGTAATGATCACCTGAGGAATGATATGCGCGTAGAATGCCGAAAAGTACATGCGCCAGCAAGAAGTCAGTGTATAGCCATTGTAAAAGACGTCGTAACCAGAAAACTGATTGCAGTCGATGACGATTTCTTGTTCAAAATTTTTCCGCTTCGGTAACGCGTTGATTTCAGCAATCGATTGAAAATTTTGCCTTTTCTTGATTCCCTCGACGTTATGCATCAAGTACTCATCATATGAACGCAAATAGCCGAACAAGCCATCTCTTTGCATCGTTTCATCGAAGTAACTTAAAATCACGGGTTTTTGCGTGGAAAATACGTCTTTCGTAAACAGGTGCCGTTGTAAAACAGCCTCTTGAATGATATGGATACTGGACTCATTTTGGCCGTCCGTCACAATCAATTCCGTATTGATTTCTTCAGGGGCGCTATGCAGTAGTTGACTGACCTCATCCAAATCATAAGGTTTCTTCGCTTGCTGATTGTAGTAGTATTCCGTCGGCTGATAGTTAAGACGAACCAAAGCGAACCAATTTTCAATCAACAAACGCAACTGTGCTGCTTCCATTTGGGTTGATTGTAGAAAGCCATAGATTTTTTCAGTTTTGATCATCGCTATCCCTCTTTTCTATCCCCTTTCTTTAATTATAGTAAAGGGGGAAACGATTGAACACTATTTCGCTTTTTTTTGATGAAATCTACCACCGTTCGTGGTAAACTTAAGGCGCTTGGAGGTGAACCTATGGGCTTAAAATTCCAACGAGAAGACTCGCTAGATAAAATGTTTGATGATTTTGCCTTTCTTCCCGATAACGACAAAGACAAGAAAAAGCAGGAAAACGATATTGAGCGTTTCTTGAAAAACGAATCTGATGAAAAGAAAAAAACACAACCTAAAGATAGTAAGAAAGCAGACTAATAAAAAAGGCAAAGGACACGTCAGTCCCTTGCCTTTTTTTACTTGTCGAAATAGAAAATGAGCCACTGAAGCTACATAAGTTCAACGATCAGAATCATCATCTAGAGGTTTTCTTATAGCTCTTCATACAACATGCTTTGACGTAATCGCACCAAGCCAATGGTCAACAAGCAAAGAATAAAAAAGATGGTTGTTAAGATCGTCATCACGAAGATCACCACAAAAATCGGTGAGCTCGTAAAACGAATCATTGGTTCAAAGATAGTGGTTTTAATCAAGTCAGGGATCTCAGAGACTAAGAGTTGTTGAATCGCTTGGTTAAAATCTTCCGTTGATGAATTTGCGGGCAAAACAGCCATAAAACTCCCTACACCATAATTTGCGACCCCAATCCAAGCAATTGCGACATTTGCTAGAGCGAGCCAGCCAACGCCAAGATTACCGACAACGATCGAACCGATCGCAAGATTGCCAATCCCAACTAATAAGCCAAAGCAGAGATTCCCTATTGCAATGACACCGATACTGACTGTCCCAATTCCCAACATTCCGAAGGACAATAAGCCAATCGATAAAAAGCCTAAACTGACAACCCCCAAAGCAATAATCCCTTTGGCTTTGACACCAAGGCTAAACCAGCCGCTGGCAGTTGGTAGCTCTTTCATCAGCACAAAAAACGCTCGAACACTCGTCACTTGATTCAGTAATAAGAATAAATTGGGAATCAAAATGTGCATCAACGGAAGCCGCAGAACCGTCCGTTCACTTTTGTATTCATAATAGTAGGTTTCTTTCTTTTCTTTTAATAGGTCTTCCACTGGTGTGCCTAATAAATCGGCTAGACGGACCAATGTCTCGATGTCTGGCAACCCATTTCCTCGTTCCCATTTTGAAATGGCCTTATCAGAAACAAATAACCTCGCAGCTAATTCCTTCTGTGTTAAATTATGTCTTGATCGATACTCTTTTAATTTTTTACTTAATGATTCATGCATTCGACCACACCTCCTTGTTACAAGTTTAACAAATAACAAGGAGATTTTCGCTAAAATGGAGCAAATTCAGCACTCTACGCTGCGTAGAGTAGCTTAAATCAGCTGATTTCCACTGTAAAATGAGAAAAACCGAAGCAAAGGACTTTCTTGCTTCGGTTTCCTAAATGATAATTATTTTATTGCTGCTTCAATCGCTTTCCACGCTTCTTCTTTTCCTTGTTTGGTAATGGAAGAAAAGAGGATAAACGTATCTGCTGGATCAAAGGATAATGCTTTTTTGATCATGCTTTCATGCTTGTTCCATTTCCCACGAGGGATTTTGTCTGCTTTGGTGGCGACCACGATCACTGGAATCTCGTAGTATTTCAAAAACTCATACATTTGAATATCTTCTTGTGAGGGGGCATGACGCAAATCAACAAGAGATACGACTGCACGCAGCTGCTCTCTTTGTTCAAGATATGTCTCAATCATTTTCCCCCATTTCGCTCGCTCTGTTTTCGATACTTTTGCATAGCCGTAGCCGGGGACATCGACAAAATGCAACGTATTTTCAATCAAATAAAAGTTCAGCGTTTGCGTCTTCCCAGGTTTTGATGAGGTACGGGCTAAATTTTTACGATTGATCAATGTATTGATGAAGGATGACTTTCCGACATTTGAGCGGCCTGCTAAGGCAATCTCCGGTAAAGGTGTAGCTGGATATTGTGCTGGAGAAACGGCACTGATGACGATTTCAGCATCATGTACTTTCATCGAATCGCTCCTTTCTATTTTTTCAAAAAGAAAGCCGGATAGCAATGAAACTATCCGACTTGGTCTCGATTAGACTGCTTTTTTGGTCTCTTCATTGTAAATGATTTTTGGTTCACCAAGTCCTTTTGCCGCTTCTTCCGTGATGGTGACTTTTTGGATCGACTCATCAGAAGGGACATTGAACATGACATCCATCATGATATTCTCGATGATCGAACGCAACCCACGAGCACCGGTATTTCGCTCAATGGCTTGCGCAGCAATGGCACGCAAAGCCTCTGGCTCAAATTCCAGCTCGGTGTCATCTAATGCCATTAACTTTTGGTATTGTTTGACCAGCGCATTTTTTGGTTCAGTCAAAATATGCACTAAATCATCTACTGTTAATTTCTCTAGCGCAGCCATCACTGGCAAGCGGCCAATAAATTCAGGAATCAAACCGAATTTAAGCAAGTCTTCAGGAATGATTTGCTGCATCACGCTTTCGCCTTCTTCAAGGCGCTTATTGTTCGTGCCAAAACCAATTGTTTTTTCACCTAAACGGTTTTTAACGATGGTTTCGATTCCGTCAAACGCCCCGCCAACGATAAAGAGAATATTGGTGGTATCAATTTGGATCATCTCTTGATGTGGATGTTTCCGTCCACCTTGTGGCGGTACACTAGCAGTCGTTCCTTCTAGGATCTTCAGCAATGCTTGCTGCACGCCTTCACCGGATACGTCACGAGTAATCGATACATTTTCACTCTTACGGGCGATTTTATCGATCTCATCAATATAGATGATTCCTTTTTCTGCCATTTCTACGTTATAATCAGCAGCTTGTAACAGTTTCAAAAGAATGTTTTCCACATCTTCACCGACATAGCCGGCTTCTGTCAAACTGGTTGCATCAGCGATTGCAAAAGGCACGTTTAGTGAACGTGCTAACGTTTGTGCTAAAAATGTTTTCCCAGAACCTGTTGGTCCGATCAAGCAAATATTGCTTTTTTGTAATTCTACATCTTCTGCTGTCGTTTCTACATTGACCCGTTTATAGTGATTGTAAACCGCTACAGCCAATGTCCGTTTCGCACGATCTTGTCCAATCACATATTCATTGAGAACATTCAGTAGTTCTTGCGGTTTCGGCACTTCGGTAAATTCACGAATTGCTTCTTCGTAAAACTCTTCATCAATGATTTCTTTACACAAATCGATGCATTCATTACAGATATAGACCCCAGGACCTGCAACGATCTTTTTCACCTCTTCTTGCGTTTTGCCACAAAAAGAACAACGAACAGCTTCATTACCGTTTGTATTATCGTACATACTGTTCACCCCTTGAAAATTTTCCAACCTATTTAAAGGAGTGGAATTTTGTTTACTAACTTTGCAGTCTTAAACAATCATATCATAACTTTTTTGAAAGAAAAAGTTCTTTTTACGTTGCCTAACGTTTTCTTATCATTTGTTAGTAATTGTTAAACTAGCCCCTCTTACTCCCAAGAAAAAACGGCAAACACCGCTAGATGTTCGCCGTTTTTAAGCATTTTGCTTACGCTTCTTTTGCAGTACCTGTGACAAGTTCAACTGCTTTCTTCATCGTGATATCATGTTTCAACATGTCTTCTGTTAAGACGCGTTTGATTTGATCCACTGGCATGTTGTAAGCTTCAGAAAGTTCTTTGATTTCGTTTTCGATATCTTCTTCTGTTGCTTCCAAACCTTCTGCTTTAGCGATTGCTTCAATAACAAGGTTTGTTTTCACGCGGGTTTCTGCTTCACCTTCAAATTGTGTGTGCAGATCTGCTTCAGTTGAACCAGTTAATTGATAATACATTTCTGGTGAGATTCCTTGACGTTGCATGTTGTTCAAGAATTCATCCATTGAACGGTGTACTTCATCATGAACCATTGAATGTGGTAATTCAACGATTTCTGCGTTTTCAACTGCTTGACGAATCGCAGCTTCATCTTTTGCATCTTCAGCTGCTTTTTCTTTTGTTTCAGTCAATTCAGCACGGTATTTTTCTTTTAATTCAGCTAATGATTCAACGCTGTCATCAACGTCTTTTGCGAATTCATCATCTAATTCAGGAAGTTCTTTTGCTTTTACTTCGTGAACAGTTACTTTGAAGACTGCTTCTTTACCAGCTAAATCTTCTGCTTGATAATCTTCTGGGAAAGTAACGGTAACGTCTTTGCTATCACCAGCTTTTGTTCCTACTAATTGTTCTTCAAAACCAGGGATGAATGAGTTTGAGCCAAGTTCGAGTGAGTAGTTTTCACCTTTGCCGCCTTCAAATGTTTCTTCTCCTAAGAAGCCTTCAAAGTCGATAACGACTGTGTCGCCATTTTCAGCTGCTTCGTCTTCTTTGATAACTAATTCAGCTTGTGCTTCTTGTTCACGTTTGATGCGTGCATCCACGTCTTCTTCTGTTACTTCGCGGTCTTGTTTTTCAACTGTTAATTCTTTGTAATCACCAAGTTTTACTTCAGGTTTTACAGTAACTTCTGCTTTGATAACCCAATCTTGGCCTTTTTCCATGCTGTCAACGTCGATTTTTGGTTGCGCAACAGGATCGATCCCTGCTTCTTTTACAGCAGCTTCATAAGCTTCTGGAAGAACAGCGTTCAATGCATCTTCATACAACGCTTCTTCGCCGTACATACGGTTAAATACTTGGCGTGAAACTTTCCCTTTACGGAAGCCAGGTACGTTAAGATTGCCTTTCACTTTATTGAATGCAGTCGTCAAGCCTTTTTGGATTTCTGCTTGAGCGATCGTAAATGTCAAAACACCATCATTGGTGCCTGTTTTTTCCCATTTTGCAGTCATTTATTTCCCTCCGAATATTAATTGATTTACATATGAAATAGCTTCATGCATACCTTTAAATAGTACACTAACGTTGTTTAATTGTAAACATTTTACCATGAAAGTTGCGAATTTTTCTTTCAGCGAATGCTCAATCGTAGGATATTGCGTAGGTGTCGTTTGCGTTCTTCTATTTCATTCGCTGCTTTTAGCTGTTCTTTTTCTTCAAATAACCCACGATAATCTTCAATGTAGCTTGCCACCCATGCTTTTGCCTCCTCTTTTGCAGGCAAAAATGGGTAGCTGATGGCTAAATGATCATTGATTTCTGCTGAGACGCTTTCTGCTAAAATCGGATCTTCTTGGGCGATCGTTTCGTCAATCTCTTTCTGGATTGCTTTAACAGCGGCATCTTCTTGCAAAAGTTTTAACTCTTTCGGAACGATTTGCTGCATATTCCCAAGGTAATCGATCAGTTCAAAAGGTTCGTCCACTTCAAGACGCACGAGCTCATCCACTAATTTGGGCAGTAAATATGGATTTTTGATGGAAGCTAACGTTTCATGCATCAGCGTGACAAATTGTGGTTTGGTAATGGCTTGGGTAAAAACGTGCCATTCTGTTGCACTCACCGGTTGATTGGCTTCATCTAATGCACGTAAATGCTTGCGTTTCCCATGAAAATCTTCCAGTCCTAAAATTTGCTGAACTTCTTCTACCTTTGCTAATTCACTTGCTAACTGTTCCTGATAGCGGCTTGCAATTTTTGTTTTTTTACCTAATGTAAGCCAGCGCCGAGCTTTTAAATACTGACCATCCAAGATCAGCAGATGACCAATTTGTAAATACCCGTCGGTTTCTTTTAGATAATCATCCAAATAGTCTTCCGCCAGATCTAACGCTTTGGCAAAATCATTCAACTGCTGCAGACATTCAACCAGCCATTGATTGATCTCAAAACTGGCATTTTTTTGATAGAGTTCATTGTACAGGCGGAAAGCTTGCAAAAACTCCTTTGACTGGTAGGCTTTTTCTGCCGCCAGCCGAAGCCGTTCATTTGGTCCTGGGAAAGCAATCGTCTCACCCATTCTCGATCCCTCCTTTACTACTTGCTTGATCTGCTAGTTAGTTTTGTGCGCCAATCATTACGTGATTGGCATCCACTTGTTTATTGAAAGCTTTGATCAGATTAATGGTCACCACACTGGTTTCTGCAAAATAATCCGCAGCCTGCTGCTTATTTTTATTAAAGGCGATCGGTAAATAACCAAGATAAAAGAAAAGATTGAATTGTAATACGTAGCGTCCGCAAAGCTCGCGAATCAACACAGTTTGCCAGCTGAGTTCTTCCTCTACAAAAGAAACCACTCGAATGCCAAAAAGCATTTTTCCAATCGTTTGACCATGATTTAGCTTTGTCATTAGAACAAAATAGCCTAGATAGATTGCTAAGGCACAGATGTTGTAAAGGCCAAACCGCTGATTGGTTGCCGTTAAATTCGCTAGATTGTAGATACTACCGATCGTTATTTGGGTAATCGCTCGGATCACCAACACATCAACGAGATAAGCAAAGAAACGAATCCAAAACCCAGCAAAAAAGTAGCTAGGAAAATCATTGAAGAACCGTTTGTCTTCTGCCTGTTTTTCAGGTTCTTCATACCGTTGCCAGGCTTGTTGTTTTTCCTCGATCTCGCTTTGGGTATACTCTTCTTCCTTAAAAGACGTCAAGACTTGTTGGTAAAAATCATCGGGATGATTTACTTGTGCGTTCCTCATCGCTTTGTTGGCAGTTACTGGTTCGGTTGTTTCTGAAACCTGCGCTTCAGTTGGCACATCCGTATGACCGGTTGACGGTGTCGAGGTTTCCCGCTGTTCCCTTTGATCGATTGACGTACTTGTGTGATTGTCATCCGTTGACGATGTGCCAGCGGAATACTTGTTTTTCTCTGTCATAGTCATTCACCTCCATAGTAATAAAGAGGTTTCGGAGCATCGCTGGTTCCAAGGCTTTCCATCAATTGGATCACTCGCTCTGTGTTTGATTCTTTTAATCCTTGCAGTTCGGCTAAACTTGAACCTAACCAAGTAGAAGCAAATCCAGTAGAGGAAACATCATAGCTGAAAATCTCGGCATCTTCCAAGCCTAGATCTGCTTGCATTGCTGCTAATGTATCTTCAGGAAAACCGATTTCATCCACTAAACCAACGGACACTGCTTGCTGCCCATCATAGATGCGGCCATCAGCGATCTTTCTAACGGCTTCTTCTGTCATGCCACGTCCTTCTGCTACGATTTTTACGAACCGACCATAGGCATTGTCGACATAGGTCTGCAAGACTTCCTTGTCGGCTTCTGTGGGTTCTCTCGTTGATGAACCTACATCTTTTAGTGCGCCACTTTTATACGTATTGTCTTCGATCCCTAGCTTTTCGAATAAGCCAGCATAGTTTAGCCCTGACATGATCACCCCGATTGAACCAGTAATGGTTTCATCCGTTGCAAAAATTTTATCAGCACCTGCCGAGATATAATAACCGCCACTGGCTGCCATGTTTTTCATACTGACATACATTGGAATCCCTAACTCTTTGATTTTTGCTAACTCACGAGCGATCTCCGCACTTTCATAGACGCCGCCTCCTGGGGTATTGACTTCCATCAAGATGCCCCCAATAGTTGGATCTTCTTGGATCATCCGTAGTTCTTCTAAAAATCGCTGATGATCATAAGATTCTGTTGTGAATAAGCCACCACTGGAGCTGCTGGCGATGGTTCCTTCTAAAGATAAGCGAACAATACGATTGTCTTGATCTCCGGCAACTAACGTTGTCTCTTCGATCGCATTACTTCCATAGAACAAAGCATTTAACCCTTGTAGCGTCTGAGTTTCCTCTTGCTCTGGACGATTTGTGATTACTGAAAAAACCCCCGAGCAGATAAATAACCCTGCTGCGATCGCCGCTGCGATCCATCTTCTTTTATTCATTTTCCCACCTAACTTTTCACCTTTCCCATTTTTAGTATAGATTTTTGATGACGATCACTGCTTCTTCGTCTCCAACCGCATCAAATTTCTCGCTTTTTTCAGCTAAGACGTAGCCACCAAAAAATTCCTTTGTCAGTTCATCCTGGACTTCGAATGTTTGCGCGGTTTCCACGGTGACTGATCCAGGCAAAATTTCTTGCAAGCTGTCCCAGCCCGTATCCAACATGACCTTTGTTTCATCTGTGACATTAGGATCTTTTTCTATCGCAGCTACCATTTTCTTTAGCTCTGAAAAAGTCATACAATTTACAAATTCTGGCATTTCATTCCCTCACTTTCTTACTTTTTTATTGTAGCGAACTTAAAAAAAAAAGCATAGCTTTATGAGGAAATTTCTTGGGAATCTTATTCGACAAAGCTATGTCAGCTGTTTTGATTTCCTTTAAACAGGTTCAAACCAACCTTACCAATAACTATACCAATTATTTTTATATAACTTTGAGTTGACAGAAACAGGAATAAATATTATGATATTGCTTGTATTTCTATAAAATATCTCACAAGGAGGATAGATAGACCAATAAGGATAGCGCCTGATCTGGAAACAGATGACGAGGAAAGAGTTTATCGAAATATTCGGCGGATGACTCTAGGGACTGCACTCTACAGGCAAGAACAAATCTCATCGTAAGGTGATGACAAAGACTTGCTACGCAGATAGAAATACATAATGCCAAACTAAATTTTTTGAAAGTAGGATTATCATTATGTGTGGAATTGTAGGAATCGTAGGAAAATCAAATGCAGAACGAATTATTTTGAACGGATTGGAACGCTTAGAGTATCGCGGCTATGACTCAGCAGGTCTTTATGTCGCTGATCGGACTTCGGATCACTTAATTAAAGCCCAAGGAAGAATCAAAAACTTGGAAGAAAAAGTGACTTCTGAAGTAACAGGAACGATCGGTATCGGACATACCCGTTGGGCGACCCACGGCAAGCCATCAGAAATGAACGCTCATCCTCACACTTCAGCAAACCAAGCACTCGTGTTGGTTCATAACGGTGTGATAGAAAACTTTGAAGAGCTTCATCAAGAATATTTAAGCAACCACCAATTTGAAGGTCAAACAGATACGGAAATCGTTGTTCATTTGATTGAAGCATTGAAGGAGCAAGACAACAGCACGACCAAAGCAGCCTTTAAAAAAGCTTTGTCCTTGATTCGCGGCTCTTATGCCTTTGCCTTAGTAGAAAAAAATGATCCAGAAACCATTTATGTTGCCAAAAACAAAAGTCCTTTATTGATCGGTTTGGGAGATGGGTTCAATGTCATCTGCAGCGATGCCTTAGCAATGCTCGATCAAACGACTCACTTTGTTGAGATCGAAGATGGCGAAATGGTGACCGTAACAGCCGATGCGATCGAAATTGAAGATCCAAAAGGAAACCTTGTGTACCGTGAGTCTTATGAAGCACAACTAGATCTGACTGACATCGAAAAAGGAACATACCCTTACTACATGTTAAAAGAAATCGATGATCAACCAACTGTGATGCGCCGCTTGATTCAAGAATATCAAGGAGAATCTGGTGAAGTAGTGATCGATCCAGCGTTAAAAAACGAACTTTTAGCTAGCGATCGGATCTACATCATTGCTTGTGGTACTAGCAATCATGCGGGCTGGGCAGCAAAAGCCATTTTAGAAAAACTAACACAGATCCCTGTTGAGGTTCATTTATCTAGTGAGTTTGGCTACAACATGCCATTGTTGTCAGCAAACCCCTTCTTCTTGTTCTTATCACAAAGTGGTGAAACGGCAGATAGCCGTCAAGTATTAGTGACGATCAACCAGTTAGGTCTTCCTAGTCTGACGATTACCAACGTTGCTGGTTCTACTCTTTCTCGAGAAGCGAACCATACCTTATTGCTTCATGCTGGTCCAGAAATCGCTGTTGCCTCTACAAAGGCGTATACTGCACAGATCGCAGTGATGACGTTATTAGCAAAAGCCATTGGTGATGAAAAAGCTGTTCCTGAAGCATTGGACTTTGATGTTTTCCATGAACTAAGCATCGTTGCTTCTGCAATGGAGGCTTTAGTGGATGAAAAAGCTGTTATCAGTCAATTTGCTGAGGATTTCCTTTCCGAAACCCGTAATGCGTTTTACATTGGACGTGGAAATGATTACTATGTATCGATGGAAGCGGCATTGAAATTAAAAGAAATTTCTTATATCCAAGCGGAAGGCTTTGCGGCTGGTGAATTAAAACACGGCACCATCGCGTTGATCGAAGAAGGTACACCAGTGATCGGTGTGATCACGGAAGAAGTGACCGGCTCTCATACGCGAGGCAATTTGAAAGAAGTCGAATCTCGTGGGGCTCATACCCTTGTGATCGTTAGCCAAGAATTAGCAAAAGCGACTGATCAAATCATTTTACCAAACGTTCACCCATTGGTAACAAGCTTAGTGGCAGTCGTTCCAACACAGCTGCTGGCTTACTTTGCCACTTTACAGCGCGGATTCGACGTTGATAAACCAAGAAACTTAGCAAAATCCGTTACCGTTGAATAAGTTTTTTAAAAGATTGAAACCGAATTGGTTATCTTCTGTATAATAAAAAGAACTCCTCGTTCGATGACTCGATCGTTCATAGGGGTTCTTTTTTTCTTGTCTACTGCACAACAAATCCGAAAAGACTTTTAAAAGCAACTATCCTTCGCAAGGCTTGCCCACTGCGTCTCCTCTGTTAAGCGTTGCCGACAAAATCGTTGACAAGTTTCTCTAATTCGCAAGTTGGCTTCTTGCTGGTAAGTAGACAAAAAAGACGACCAAAGACATCCTTTGGTCGTCTTACTTCTTTATTTATTCCGCACCGATTTCCTCTCGAACGACCGCTGCGATTTTTTCTACATAGTAATCGACTTTTTCAATGGTTGGCGCTTCTGCCATCACCCGAAGCAATGGTTCTGTTCCTGAAGGACGAACCAAGATACGGCCTTCGCCGTTCATTTCTGCTTCTGTCTCTTCCACGATTTTACGGATAGCTGGAACATCCATCGCGCCATTTTTATCTGTCACTCGAATGTTGACAAGTTTTTGTGGATAGATTGTTACCTCTCCTGCTAATTCCGACAGTTTCTTGCCCGTTTGTTTCATGATATTCAATAGTTGAATTCCTGATAGCAAACCGTCACCTGTCGTATTGAAATCTAAGAAAATCATGTGACCTGATTGCTCGCCACCAAAATTATAATCGTTTTTACGCATTTCTTCGACGACATAACGGTCACCGACTTGTGTGATGACATCTTTCAGTCCAATTGCTTCCACTGCTTTATGGAACCCTAAATTGCTCATGACTGTTGTCACGATCGTTCCTTGGTTCAAGCGCTTTTGCTCCGCTAAATATTTCGCACAGATATACATGATTTTATCGCCATCAACGATGTTTCCTAGTTCATCTACTGCGATGACCCGATCACCATCTCCATCAAACGCAAGACCAGCATCCGCCCCTTTTTCAACGACAAATTCAGCTAACGCTTCAGGGTGAGTCGATCCCACACCATCATTAATGTTCAACCCGTCTGGAGACGTCCCCATTGTGAAGAATTCTGTTTCTAGATCGGCAAACAAACGATTGACACTTGTTGCTGTTGCGCCATTTGCTGCATCAACACACACCGTGATTCCTTCCAAATCATCAGGAATCGTTTGACGTAGAAATTGAGAGTATTTCAACAACCCTTCTGGAAACTCATCCACCGTTCCTAAGCCATCGGCAGAAGGACGTGGAAGTGTGTCTTCCGGCGCATCAAGTAATGCTTCAATTTCAGCTTCTTGTTCATCGACTAATTTAAAGCCATCATTCCCGAAAAACTTGATGCCATTGTCTTGTGCAGGATTGTGAGAGGCAGAGATCATTACACCTGCACTCGCTTTTTGCACTTTCGTCAAGTACGCAACACCCGGTGTAGAAATAACACCCAATTGGAATACCTCGATCCCGACAGATAATAGTCCAGCGATCAATGCATTTTCTAGCATCTGTCCAGAAATCCGTGTGTCCCGTCCCACCAAAACACGGGGACGGCGGTCCCCAGTTTCATGCTGACTTAATACATAGCCGCCGTAACGACCTAATTTAAATGCTAATTCAGGTGTCAGCTCCTTGTTCGCTTCTCCTCTAACACCATCAGTACCAAAATATTTTCCCATTTTAATAACCTCTCTTATTCATTCTCTAAAGTCAAACGACTAAGAACTGCTTGTCGTCGTGCTGCTTGCGGAATTCTCTGTTTGTTCTTGCGTCGTGTCGACTGTCGAAGAATTGGCTTGAGAATTCGCACTGTTCGTTGCTTCATCGCCATCATTGTTTGATTGATTCTCAGTAGTTGTTTCTGCAACCGGAGTGATTTGGATCGTCACTACTGTTGGATTGATCGTTGTTCCCTCTGGTACTGGAATCGTTACTGTCCGTTCGGTCGTGGTTGTGATCTCACTAACATCCACTGGGACACCGATCTGCTGGGTCTCATCCAAAATACTTTGTGGTCCTGTTAGCACCGCACTGATACTACTCATCCGGTAGATGTAATGAGAGATCCCATCTGGTGTTGTCCCCTGTTGAGTGACAAACAATTCAATTTCTTTGCTTGGTGCTTCCATCATCAATGCCACATCGACCGAATCTGGCTCAGGAATGATCGCTAAAGGATTGTTTTCACTATCCCAAGCCTCGATCGTTCCATCCACCGTGATCGAATCGCCAGTAATATCATCTGGATTCACGATCGCTACCACTCGGTCAATTTCTGCCAGTGTCTTGTCGCCAGTAGTGATCTCTACTTCTTGCGGTTCAACACTCATTGAATCAACGCCGTAACCACTCGTTGCTCCATCAGTCGAGATGACTGGCTCAACGGTAAACGTTTGGGTGACTTTTTTCTCGATCGTCACAGTGACGGTTTTGGGTTCGATTTCGGCTGTCACACTTGAGCTAAGATTTTTCACTTCTAAAGGGACCTCATGGGTTCCTTCATCAAGTCCAGTCAAATCAGCAACTACTCGAAAGCTCCGCGTTTCCTCGCTACGTTCAGCATTCAATTGCACCCGATTTCGACTAGACAAAGTCACGTCTACTGTTGTTTCAAATCCTTGGATAAAGTATTCATCTGTGTCATAGGTGGTCTGAATCGGTACATTATCGATCTCTTCCTCATAAGGATTTGAAGTTCCTGCAAGGTTGACTTGCAGGCTTGATCCGCTGGCGATGAAAAACAGAACCAGACTAAAGAACAGCGCTAGTATACCATAAAATACGTTTTGACGACGTTCTTTCTTGATCATTTTCTTCCTCCTTTGTTGACCCCTTCAAAGAAAGATTGCAGCAAGTTGCGTTTACCAGGCTTTTCTTCTGGCACTAATTCGCGATTCAACACGTCGAGATACTCTTGTCGCGAAAGCTCAGTAAGCATCCGATTATTCAGGGTAATACTGACGTCTCCCGTCTCCTCTGAGACGATAATGGTCAACGCATCACTAACTTCTGAAATCCCGACAGCCGCTCGATGGCGCGTCCCAAATTCTTTGGGAATCAACGGACTTTCTGACAGTGGTAAGTAGGCACTAGCAACAGCGATCTTATCATCTCTTAAGATGACTGCACCATCGTGTAGCGGTGTATTGGGAATAAAAATATTGATCAGTAATTCGCCCGTCACGTCCGCATCTAAAGGAATCCCCGTTTCAATATATTCTTCTAACCCCGTCGTCCGTTCGATCGTGATCAATGCACCAATTTTTCGTTTTGCCATATATTGAACAGCTTTGTCCAACGCTTGGACCAACACTTCATCCCGTCGTTTTTCATTCTTAGAAGTCTTGAAGAAAGAGCTACGGCCAAGATGCTCCAGCCCTCGTCGAATTTCTGGTTGGAAAATAACAATCGCGGCGATCACCCCATATGTGATGACTTGATCCATCAACCAAGATAGCGTCTTTAATCCTACGATACCTGCCAAAAACCTTAGAACAATGAATAGGCCGACGCCTTTAAACAACTGGATCGCTTTTGTTCCTCGCACAAGCTGGATTAGCTTATAAACCAAGTACCAAACAACGATCACATCTAAAACATTTACTAAAAATGACCAAGAAAATATATCAAATGAGAGCAATTCTCTCCAATAATCTAAATTAAAAAAATCCCTGAAATTTATCAACATAAACAGCCTTCCTTTATTCTTAAGACTTCAGATAATAGTATAACATAGGACCTCTTCAAAGATTTGAAAAAAAACAAATTTATGAAAAAGTTTTGAAAAAATAAACAGCTCTTTTACTTAGTTTACCATTATCCTGAAATCATTGTTTGTCAAAGGTCTTAGAAGATTTCATCTAAACGAGCTTCTTGCACTCATTTCTTAGGAAAAACAACAAATGACCCTAAAAAACGGGTCAAACCGTTTTTCAGGGCCATCCCTCAGCGAGCGATTACTCTTGCTGACGGCGCTTTGCGCGCGCTACACGCCGTGCTGCTCTTTCAGCGAGCTGTTCTTCGCTTAACGGCTGTTTTTCTCTTCGTACACGCTCCGTTTTTACTGCCGTTGGTTGTTCTGCATCAGTACTTACCTTTTTTTCAAGCTTTGCTCGTATTTTTTCTTCTTGACCTGCTAAGCGGGCATAGTTGTAGAAACGAGTTTTCGCATCTGAAACGGTTTTTTCAAACAATGCTTGCGCCGCATTCGGATTGGCAGACTGCAAGGATGCAAATCGAACTTGTGTCTGCATAAAGGCAGGCATTTGATCAAATGCTGGCTTTTTGAAGTCGAGTGTCATTGGCTGTTTCCCTTTTTCTGTCAACAGCGGGTTATAGTGGTAGAGACTCCAATACCCCGATGCAACTGCTTCTTGTGCTTCTTTCAAGGATTGACGCATTCCGCCTGCAAGACCGTGGGTGATGCATGGCGTATAGGCAATGATGATTGACGGTCCTGGGAACCGCTCGGCTTCTTCAAAGGCTTTGATCGTTTGCATTTGATTGGCACCAGATGCGATTTGTGCGACATAGACATGTCCGTAGGTCATCGCCATCATTCCTAAATCTTTTTTGGAAACAAACTTGCCACTCGCAGCGAATTTAGCAATGGCCGAAGTCGGTGTCGCTTTAGAGACTTGCCCCCCTGTATTAGAATAGACTTCATTATCTAACACGAGAATATTGACGTCTGCACCAGAAGCGAGAACATGATCGATACCGCCAAACCCAATATCATATGCCCAGCCGTCACCGCCTATCATCCATTGGCTTGGCTTAACAAACAAATCTTTCTCCTGCAAGATTTTGTTCAGCTGAGGTGTTGTGGCAGCTTCAGCTTCTAAGGCGGCGATCAATTTTGCTGCTCGCTGTTGCGTCCCAGCACTTTCTTCTCGATGAAGGTCCCAATCATCAATCAAAGCCTGCAATTCTTCTGATACATTGGCTTTCAACGACTGCAGCTGGGCCGCTAATTTCTCCCGTCGGGTTTGGTTGGCTAAGAACATGCCATAGCCATATTCGGCATTGTCTTCAAACAACGAGTTTGACCAAGCTGGCCCTTGTCCTAAGTGATTGGTTGTATAAGGGGATACTGGTGAGGTTCCACCCCAAATCGAAGAGCAGCCGGTCGCATTGGCGATCATCATGCGATCACCAAACATTTGGGTCAATAGTTTCACATAGGGGGTTTCCCCACAGCCCGCACAAGCACCAGAGAACTCCAACAAAGGTTTATTGAATTGAGAGCCCAAAACAGTTCCTGGTTTTGCTGGATTTTCTTTTTGACGTAAAGTCATCGCAAAAGCCCAATTTAAAGCTTGTTCTTTTTGTTCTTCGTAAGGACGCATCGTTAAAGCTTTCCCTTTGGCGGGACATGCTTCCACACAAAGGCCGCAACCTGTACAATCTTCAACGGAAACTTGAATTCGATATTTTTGCCCATTCGCGCCTCGCATCTCTCTGACGATAAAGCCTTCAGGTGCTTCGGTTAATTCATCTTCATCTGCCAAAAACGGACGGATCGCCGCATGAGGACAGACAAAAGCACACTCATTGCACATGGTACAGCGATCTGATAGCCACTCGGGCACTTCAACAGCGATGCCCCGCTTCTCAACCGCTGTTGTCCCGACAGGGATCACCCCTTCAGTCATTTGATTTCGTACGAGGGTACCCACGCTTAGTTGGTTGCCTTCTTGACGGTTGATGGGTTCCACGATTTCCCGCACAAATTGTGTTGTAGCAGTGGATGTCCTCTTCGGTACTTCGATCGTTGCCCACTTGCTTGGAACAGGGATTTCTTGTAATAATTCGATGGTGCGATCGATGGCTGCTTGGTTCTTTTCAACGATCGCCATCGATTTGTGCCGATAACTTTTCAGCGCCTCTTCTTTTAAAATCGGCAAGATTTCCTCGGTCGGAATGATGTTTGCCAAGTAAAAGAAGGCTGTTTCCATCGCGGTATTGATCCGCCCACCTAAGCCGACTTCCATTGCCAACTGCATGGCGTTAATGGTATAAAAACGGATCTCGTTTTCAGCAAGATAACGTTTCATTTTCTTCGGTAAATTTTTTAAGATTTGCTCTTGTGACCAGGTCGTATTTAATAAAAAGGTTCCGCCTTTTTTGAGTCCTTTCAGCAAATCATACGTATGCAAATACGCAGGCGTATGACACGCAACGAAATCCGCGTGTTCGATCAAATAGGTAGAACGAATGGGGGTGTCCCCAAATCGCAGATGAGAAACCGTTAGACCACCAGATTTTTTCGAATCATAATGGAAATAGCCTTGTACATATTTTTCGGTATGGTCACCGATGATTTTGATTGCTGACTTATTTGCCCCGACGGTCCCGTCAGAGCCGAATCCCCAGAATTTCGCTTGGAAGGTGGATGGATCAGTTAGATCTAGCGTGCCCTTTGATGGCAACGACAATTGCGTCACATCATCCGTGATCCCAATGGTGAAGCGTTTCTTTTGGCTCGCTTTTGGCTTGAGCAATTCGTCATAAACGGCAACGATTTGATCAGGCGTCACATCTTTTGACCCAAGACCATAGCGTCCACCAATGATCGTCGGCCGAATCGCTGCATCATACATGGCACTTTGCACATCCAAAAGCAAAGACTCGCCATTGGCACCAGGTTCTTTGCTGCGATCCAATACAGCGATACTTTTAACGGTAGCAGGCAGTTTTTCTAAGAAGACTTCTAGTGGGAATGGTCGATACAAATGGATCGACAAGACCCCCACCTTGCGGCCTGAAGCGCATAAATGATCCACCGTTTGCTGGATCGTTTGCGTCGAGGACCCCATCGAAACGATGACTTCTTCGGCGTCCGAAGCACCATAATAATCCACTAAATCATAGTTGGTTCCTCTTAAAGCATTGATTTTTTTCATGTAAAAACGAACGATCTCAGGCAATGTTTGATAATGCTGATTGATCGTTTCCCGCTGTTGAAAATGGATATCAGGATTTTGATTCGTTCCACTCGTCGTCGGGTGATTCGGGTTCATGGCTTTTTGTCGAAAGGCAGTCAATTTTTCATGATTGACCAACTGTGCCAATTCCTCATAATCTAAGACCTCTATTTTTTGAATCTCATGACTGGTCCGAAACCCATCAAAAAAATTTAAAAATGGGATATTGGCTTCGATAGCTGCTAAATGAGCGACTGGCGCTAAATCCATTACTTCTTGGACACTGCTTTCCGCTAACATAGCAAAGCCTGTTTGTCGGGTGGCCATTACATCGGTATGATCTCCAAAAATATTCAAAGCATTGGTGGTCACTGCTCGGCTGGCGACATGAAAGACGCCTGGCAGCATTTCCCCAGCAATCTTGTACATATTTGGTACCATTAATAAAAGTCCCTGGGATGCCGTATAGGTCGTCGTTAAGGCGCCCGTTTTTAATGAGCCGTGAACCACACCGGCCGCCCCTGCTTCAGATTGCATTTCAACCACTTTCACCGGCTGCCCAAAAAGATTATGCTTTCCTTGAGCAGACCACTGATCCACTAATTCAGCCATGGTTGAACTAGGGGTTATCGGATAGATCGCCGCAAGTTCCGTAAAGGCATAGGAAATATAGGCTGCTGCCGTATTGCCATCCATTGTTTTTCTTTTTCTCATCTATATAACTTCCTTTAATCATCATTTTGCACAATAAAACACAATTCATTATAGCTGAAAATCATGGAATATAAAAGCACAGTCAGGGGATTTTTCTTAATTTCGTGAAACGAAATACATAGTATTTAGCTCATTCTCCTCCTCTTTTCACAGACTTAAATCAAAAGACCTGAGGCTTTTCTTTCAGTAGAAACTTCGGTAAACTAAAAGAAAAAGGAGGAATCTTAATGGATATTTCAATCATCAAAGCACAGGAAACAAATGCGGTAACAGGGATACATATCGGAGACCCTTCCGCTAAACCGATCGTCGAATTTATGAATTTGCGCTGTCCTTATTGTCGGCAATGGTTTGAGGAATCGTTACCGATCTTAGGTGAAGCTGTCGCAGCTGGGAAACTACGCCGTGTCATCAAACTATTCGACAAAGAAAAAGAATCATTGCAACGAGGCAATGTGATGCACCGATTTGTTTCCAGTACAGATCCTCAGGCAACGATCGCTGAGATCACAAAAATTTATCAAACACAAGACGAATGGGGTCATTTATCTTTACCTGAAGTGGCAGAATATGCGAAAAATACCTTAGGGCTATCTGAACAAGACCATCCTGCGATCGCAGGAGAAATTGTGGAAGAAGCGAAAAACGCCAACATTCAATTTGTGCCAACGATTATATTAGATGGGCACATTTTTGATGAATCAATCTCTGCTGAGGAATTAACTGCATTGATCAATGAATAACCACTAACAAAAAACAGGAGCTGATTTGACGCGAACTTCCACGTCAAATCGGCTCCTGATTTTTGATTCATTTTTATTCCATTCGACTAGCTGACTTGTTCCCGAAGATGATCCGCAAATTCATTGATTTTGCGAATGCGATGATTGATTCCTGATTTCGAGATCGCTCCTGATGGAATCATTTCTCCTAGCTCTTTCAAGCTGACCTCGGGATGTTCCAAACGTAATTCGGCGATTTCTTGCAGCTTTTCAGGTAAAGCTTGCAAGCCAACTCGATCTTGAATAAATTCGATATTGTCGATCTGCTTCGAAGCAGCGTCGATCGTTTTGTTCATATTGGCGGTTTCGCAATTCACCAAACGGTTGACTGAGTTACGCATATCACGCACGATCCGCACGTCCTCGAATTTCAGCATGGAATTGGTGGCACCGATCAGTGTCAAAAAATCAGCGATTTTCTCAGCGCCTTTCAAGTAAGAGATATACCCATTTCTGCGTTCTAATGGACGGGCATTCAATCCATATGCGTTTAGCATATCGCAAATATCTTGGTTATGCTCCTCGTAGATGGAATAGATCTCTAAATGATAGCGGCTGGTTTCTGGATTGTTGATGGACCCAGATGCCATGAAAGCGCCTCGTAAATAGGAACGCATTTTTTGAGTATTGCCCATGATCTCATCAGAAACATGGCTTTGAAACATCAGCCCGTCCATGATATCTAAGTCCAAAAGCACGCGCTGTGTATCTTGCTTCAAACGAACGATGTAAACGTTGTTCTTTTTTAATTTCATTTTACGACGGACCAGC
The DNA here is from genome assembly GCF_058135755.1 of Enterococcus sp. R12. Classification (NCBI taxonomy): domain Bacteria; kingdom Bacillati; phylum Bacillota; class Bacilli; order Lactobacillales; family Enterococcaceae; genus Enterococcus; species Enterococcus sp. R12. The sequence goes on along the minus strand of NZ_CM176874.1, from coordinate 1,669,302 downwards.
AATTCGCTGCGCACGTCGTAATGATCTTTTAGTAACGAATAGATGCGTCTGGCGATCGCCGCGTTTTCTGTTTGAACGTTTAAAACAAATTGTTGGTTGTTGATACTTAATGACCCATTCATCCGAATCAAAGCGGCCAATTCTGCCTTGGCATGTTCGCGATGAACTTCTAATGCGGTCAATTCTTTTTTTACTTCTGCTGCAAAGGACATAAAAAAATCCCTCCTTTCTTAGATTTTGGCCCCGTAAACGATACGTAGAAGTTCTTCAATCACTTTATCTCCGTCATGAAAAACTCCGCCATCTCTAAGCTCCAGAAAGTCAGCTGAAATGACACGGCTGGCTTCTTCTCGCAGTCCTTGGAAATCGTGTTTCACTTGTACAAGATATTCATCATAAATCTCTGGGTCCATATACCCTTCTGGAACTTTCTCGGTGTTGACTAACACCGTATCAATAAAGGGTTTGCCTAAATGCTTATGCAGGACCCGCACATGGTCGGCATCACTAAAGTGTTCAGTTTCACCTTTTTGGGTCATGATATTACAAATATAAACCGTTTCAGCTTGTGTTTCCAACATTGCTTGGCCGATCTCGCTAATCATGAGATTGGGCAAAATACTAGTAAAGAGACTACCAGGACCCAAGACGATCATATCTGCCTCCATAATTGAAGAAACAACTTTACGAGCTGCTTTCGGCTCATCATTATTTTCTTGATTACGAACAAAGACCCGATCGATCGTTTTGCGATCAACCGCGATCTTGGACTCTCCTACCGCTTCGGTGCCGTCTTTAAAAACAGCGTGCAACACCAATGGCAGATCTGACGAAGGATAAACTCGTCCATCGATATGCATGATTTTTGACAAAATTTGAATGGCTTCATAGGTACTGCTGCGCATTTCAGCAATCGCCGCAATAATCAAGTTCCCCAGGGCATGATTGGCTAAAAATTTGTCTTCGGCTTTAAAACGGTATTGAAAAATATCATTATACAGTTGCGGCATATCAGATAGAGCCGCCAAAACATTGCGCAGATCCCCCGGTGGCGAGATAGAGGAAACCAAATTGCGAATCTCGCCGCTGCTACCGCCATCATCAGCGACCGTGACGATCGCTGTGATGTCGACACCCTGATTCCGCAAGCTCTTCAGGATGACTGGTAACCCAGTTCCGCCACCTACCACAACGATCTTCGGCTTTCTGATCCGGTACGTTTTCATTTTCATGAACGATTCACCGTCTCTTTACGCTTATCTTTGTCGCGATGAGTAATATTGACGCGATAGTCTTCTGCCAAAACCGCACCGATGCGCTCAGATAATGCAACTGAACGGTGTTGGCCCCCAGTACAGCCGATAGCCACCGTCAAGCTGCTTTTGCCTTCCTTGACATAGCCTGGCATGATCGTTTGCAACAGTGTACTAAATTGCTGATAGAATTCTTCCGTTTCTGGAAAAGACATGACGTACTCATACACGGGTTCATCTTTGCCTGTTAAGGGACGCAACTCTGGAATGTAATGGGGATTCGGTAAGAAACGAACATCCATCACAATATCAGCATCGATCGGCAAGCCATACTTGAAGCCGAACGAAAGTATTTCAATACGAAACCCTGTCTCATGAGAAGCACGAAATTCTTGATTGATTTTTTCTCTCAATTGCCGTGGGGTCAGGGTCGTTGTGTCGATAACAATACTGGCACGCGTCTTCAAATCGTTTAAGATCGCTCGCTCTTTGCGAATGCCTTCCGTAACTAAGCCATCCATCGCTAATGGATGTGCTCTTCTCGTTTCTTTGTATCTTGACACCAATTCATTGTCCGATGCATCTAGAAAGAGCATCCGTGTGTCGATAAAATTCGTGTTTTCAATATCGATCAGCATACTTTGGATTTCTTCAAAAAACGATCTTGAACGCAGATCGACAACTAAGGCAATTTTTGTCACTTTTCCTGATTCTTTGATCAGTTCCCAAAATTTAGGGATCAAGCTTGGGGGCATATTATCGATACAAAAGTACCCCATATCTTCAAAACTCTGGATCGCGACCGTTTTGCCGGCTCCGCTCATCCCAGTAATAATGACCAATTCTAAATGATCCACTTCAGTCATAGGTAAAACTCCTTTCTGAAACAACTCTATTATATCATGCCGGGCGTATCATTGGAACACTGGCATAAAAAAAGACGTTAGCTCAAAAAATGCCGCTAACGTCGCTATCAGCTTTAGATTGCTTGGCGATTTGCCAATGCTTTTTCGATCGTCCGATCAACTAAAATCGATTGGGCATCGACGACTGGATACGGATTATCAGCCACAAATTCATCCATCAAGGACAACTCGGTACATCCAAGCACTACGCTTTCACAGCCGATACGTTCGGTGACTTCTTCCAGTATCTCAAAGTAAAGTTCTTGATCCAAATGATCATTTTCTTTGATTCGATCATAGATCAATGTATTGACCTTTTTTTGGATCGTCGGCTCTGGAAGATAGACGTCAAGTCCGAACTTCCGCAATTCTTTCTCATAGATGCCGGCTTTGACACTGCCTTCTGTCCCAAGAAAGGCCACTTTTCCAGTGACGCCTTTTTCAAAAACGACTTTCGCAGCCTCACGAGGCATATGCAAAATCTCGATCTCAGTGGCAGCTTGCAGCTCATCAAAAAAATAATGGGCGGTGTTACAAGTCAACACAATAAAATTTGGCTTTAACAAATTTTGTTTTTCGATGTCGTCCATTAAATATGGAACAGGGTTTTCTAACGTGTTGTCTAAAATATATGCCGTCCGATCTGGGACTGTCGCATGATTGAATAAAACATAGTTCAAGTAATCTTGGTCTTTATGGGTCTGTGTCCGTCGGTTTAAAATGCGGACAAAACTTTCCGTCGCTAACGTTCCCATGCCGCCTAAAATACTAAAAAAATTCTCCATCTTCTAGCCTTCTTTCGTATGGAAATACGTTTTGAATCGTTTGTTGTACAGATGGAACATTCTCTTTAATAGAATCCAACGCTTTAGAGATAAATCTTCTTTGTAAAAGACAGTCGTTCCCCAGCGATTTTCTGCTAATAATTTTTTTGCTCGTTCTTTCGCAGGATTTTCTTTTGCATAAGTCAAGAAAATATTTTTTGGTACCCCTAGCCATAATTTCGCTTCAGGTGCGTCAGCTTTGCCATAAACCGTTTCTGTGTATGGTTTTTCGAAGACTAAATCCTCTGTGATGAACTTCGCCAGATTCAATCCGCTTAAGGTAATAAAGAAACTGCTTCTTCCTTGACGCAAGTTGATTTCAAATAATTTATATTGACCGTCTCGCGCATCATATTTCAAGTCAAAATTGGCAAATCCAACATATTCGATCTCTTTTAAAAACTTACGGATCATTTGATAGATTTGATCATTTTCATCTGGAATGATCACGACATAATTCCCAACAGCTCCAGGCGTTGGATCCTCTAATAAAGGATGACCTAAGCCCATCACGCGAACTTCGTGATTCTCATCAACATAGGCATTTAAGACCCGCATGTTGCTGTCATCGCCAGGAATAAAATCTTGGACGATCATTTCATATTGATAACCCGCTTGATAAATGCGAGAAACGATTTCTTCAAATTCTGTTCGATTGTCAATAATGAAGGCTTTTTTGCGCCCTTCAAAATCAACTGACAGCCACGCGACACTATTTGCTGGTTTCAAAGCCACAGGGAAATCAAAAGGCAGCTCTCCTTTGAACGTTCCTTCCGTCAACAGTTCAGGTGTTAAAATGAAGGTCTTAGGATAAGGCAAGCCATATTCCTCGCAAACTTCGTAAAAACTGACTTTATTGATCAACCGTTTTAATAAGGAATAGTCATTGGCAATAAAGGTATAATAAGGCTTCAATTCTTCTTTATGCTTCGCTAACAGTTCTGCATAGCCATCGCCGCAGGGAATCAATAAATATTTCATGGCAGGATCGTTGTAAGTATTTTTTCCTAACTTGATCAACGTCTCAGTGAATCCTGGATCATGGTCAAAACCTTCCACTTGATTGATTGTAACAATTTTACTAAAGCGGGTTGGCGCAAGTTCCGCACCAGCATAAGCAACTGATTGAATGCCATATGCTTCGTGGAATGCTCTGGCCATACCATAAACATTCATATCGCTTCCTAATAATATGGGAAGAAAATTTTCCTGACTCATCAAAAATCACTCTCTCTTTTGAATACGAAAAACGACCTCTCTCGTTTCGTTTAATTACAATAGAATTATAATACCACAAAGAAAAAAGCAATCAAAGTATCTATCTTTGATTGCTTTCTCCCACTTTGAACGGATAGAACTTATAGGCAGTTTATTCAATGCGAATATACGTATACCTATTGCTATTCTATCAAATAAAATTTTGATTTCAAGCCCTTATCATGAAATTTGCAGATATTTCACGCTTCCTTAAACTTTAGCGAAACCTATTGACAGACAAGTAAAAAAGTGAGTGCTCTTTTCCTTGCTTAAAGGACTTTTTTCAAATAATGACCGGTGTAGCTTTCAGAAACCGCAGCAATTTCTTCTGGTGTACCAGTTGCAATGATCGTTCCACCGCCTTCGCCACCTTCTGGACCTAGATCAATCACATGGTCCGCTGATTTGATGACATCCAAGTTGTGTTCGATCACTAAAACGGTATTGCCAGCGTCGACAAATCGTTCCAAAACTTTCAACAAACGGGCAATATCATCCGTATGCAGACCAGTCGTTGGTTCATCTAAGATATAAAAACTCTTGCCATTGGAATTTTTGTGCAGTTCACTGGCAAGCTTCATCCGTTGCGCTTCCCCACCAGACAAAGTAGTCGCTGGTTGTCCCATCGTGACATAACCTAGACCGACATCGACGATCGTTTGCAATTTTCGATGGATTTTAGGAATATGTTGGAAAAATTCCACTGCATCTTCCACGGTCATATCTAAGATTTCCGAAATATTTTTTCCTTTGTAATGAACTTCTAACGTTTCTGAGTTATAACGTTTGCCATGACAAACCTCACAAGGTACGTAGACATCAGGTAAGAAGTGCATCTCGATCTTGATGATTCCGTCCCCTTTACATGCTTCACAGCGTCCACCTTTTACATTAAAACTAAAGCGGCCTTTTTTGTAACCACGGACTTTCGCCTCATTGGTTTTAGCAAATAAATCGCGAATGTCATCAAAGACACTGGTATACGTTGCTGGATTGCTTCGAGGCGTCCGACCGATAGGGCTTTGATCGATATCGATCAATTTCTCAATAGCTTCATAACCAGTAATGGTTTTAAAGCGACCAGGCTTGTTCGAATTCCGATTGATTTTTTGCGCCAAGGCTTTTTTCAAAATTTCGTTGACTAATGTCGATTTACCAGAGCCAGAGACCCCAGTAACGGCGACGAACTTTCCTAATGGAAAATCGACCGAAATGTTTTTCAAGTTATTCTCAGAAGCACCGGTCACACGAATCTTTTCACCATTGCCTTTGCGGCGTTCCGTTGGTGTCGGGATTTGTCGTTTTCCTGATAAGTACTGACCTGTTAAGGAAGACGCATTGGCTGCGACTTCATCAGGAGTGCCTGCAGCGACGATCTCGCCACCTGCGTGTCCTGCACCTGGACCGACATCGATCAAGTAGTCCGCTGCCCGCATCGTGTCTTCGTCATGCTCAACGACGATCAGGGTATTCCCAAGATCACGCATTTTCCGCAATGAATCTAGTAAGCGATCGTTATCCCGTTGGTGAAGACCGATCGATGGCTCGTCAAGAATGTAGAGCACCCCAGACAAATTGGAGCCGATTTGTGTTGCCAAACGAATCCGTTGCGCTTCCCCACCAGAGAGTGTGCCTGATGCACGACTCAAGGTCAAATAGTCCAATCCGACATTTTTCAAGAAGCTTAAACGATCATCGACTTCTTTCACGATCGGACGTGCGATCATTTGCTCTTGTTCCGATAGTTTCAATTCTTCGACAAAGTTCAACGCATTGTTGATTGCCATCTCGCTCATTTCACCAATATGTTTTCCGTTGACTTGCACGCACAGCGCTTGAGGGTTCAAACGATAGCCATGACAAGTTTTACAAGTCAATTCCGTCATATACAAACGCATTTGATCACGGGTGAAATCAGAGTTGGTTTCATGATAACGGCGCTTAATATTTGGTAAGATTCCTTCAAAAGCTACCTCAACATCACGCACGCCACCGAAATCATTCTCATAATGGAAATGGAAAATTTCGCCATTCGAACCATTCAAAATAATGTCTTTGTGTTCTTCTGGCAGCTCTTCAAAGGGTGTGTCCATATCGATATTGAACTCTTGACAGGCTTGTTCCAGCATTTGCGGATAGTACTGTGAACTGATTGGGTTCCAAGGTAATAGTGCGCCTTCACGCAACGTTTTGCTTTGATCGGGAATCACTAGGTCGACATCGACTTCTAGCTTCACACCAAGACCATCACAGTCTGGACAAGCACCAAAAGGCGCATTGAATGAAAAGAGCCGTGGCTCTAATTCACCAACTGTAAAGCCACAATACGGGCAAGAATAGTGTTCACTGAAAAGCATCTCTTCTTGACCAATCACATCGACTACCGCATAGCCATCAGCTAAACGTAATGCCGCTTCAAAGGAATCAAACAGACGAGAACGGATGCCTTCCTTTACAACGATTCGGTCAATGATGATGGCAATATCATGCTTTTTATTTTTTTCTAATTCAGGCGCTTCGGAGACATCATAGACTTCGCCATCCACCCGCATCCGAACATAACCTTCTCTTTGGATACGTTCGAAGACTTTTTTGTGCTGCCCTTTCTTTTGATAAACGATAGGTGCCAACAATTGGATCTTGGTGCGTTCTGGTAATGCCAAAACTTCATCCACCATCTGCTCAACCGACTGACTAGTAATCTCAATATGATCATTGGGACAGATTGGGTGACCGATTCTGGCGTAAAGAAGCCGCAGATAATCATTGATTTCAGTAACCGTCCCCACTGTTGATCGCGGGTTCTTGCTGGTGGTTTTTTGATCGATAGAAATCGCTGGACTAAGTCCATCAATGCTATCTACGTCGGGTTTATCCATTTGCCCTAAAAACTGACGGGCATACGCCGATAGACTTTCGACATATCGGCGCTGTCCTTCGGCATACAACGTATCAAATGCTAAGGAGCTTTTCCCTGAACCCGAAAGACCAGTTACAACAACGAGCTGGTCTCTGGGAATCGTCACATCGATATTTTTTAAATTATGGGCCCGTGCCCCATGGATCACGATTTTATCATTTGCCATATTGTTTCTCCTTCTAATCAGCAGCTTTTAGCTCAAGAATAGTATCTCTCAAGGTAGCAGCCGTTTCAAAATCCAGTGCTTTCGCAGCATCTTTCATTTCTTTTTCTAATTTCAACAACAAGGTTGCTTTTTCTTCACGACTCAGCTCTTCATAAGAAGTCGTGGTGTATTCGCCAGTTTCTTCCGCCACTTTCGTGATTGCGATCAGATCGCGAATCTCTTTGATGATGGTTTTCGGTACGATTCCATGTTCTTCGTTATAGGCTTCTTGAATACTTCGGCGTCGCGCTGTTTCGTCGATCGCTCGCTGCATCGAATCGGTCATTTTATCGGCGTACATGATTACTTTGCCTTCTGAGTTACGAGCTGCTCGTCCGATGGTTTGGACTAATGAACGCTCGCTGCGCAAGAAGCCTTCCTTATCGGCATCAAGGATCGCAACCAGGGAAACTTCTGGGACGTCTAACCCTTCTCGCAATAAGTTGATTCCGACCAGTACATCAAATTCACCGAGACGCAGGTCGCGAATGATCTCTGTTCGTTCCAATGTTTTGATGTCACTGTGCAGGTATTTGACTTTGATCCCTAATTCTTTAAAGTAATCCGTCAAATCTTCAGACATTTTTTTCGTCAAGGTCGTGACAAAGACCCGTTCATTTCGCTCGACTCGCTCATTGATTTCTCCTACGAGGTCGTCAATTTGACCCATAATCGGTCGTACTTCGATCACCGGATCTAACAGACCAGTCGGACGAATGATTTGCTGAATGACGGTATCGGTTTGATCGTATTCATATGGTCCAGGTGTTGCTGAAACATAGACGATTTGGTTGACATGCTTCTCAAATTCTTCCAAGCGTAGCGGACGGTTATCCAGTGCAGAAGGCAAACGGAAACCATAATCCACTAACATTTGTTTTCTAGCACGGTCACCATTATACATCCCACGAACTTGCGGCATGGTCACGTGGGATTCATCAATAACGATCAGAAAGTCATCAGGAAAGAAATCTAATAACGTATAAGGCGGTTCGCCTTCTTTTCTTCCATCCATGTGGCGAGAGTAGTTTTCGATCCCTGAGGTATACCCCATTTCTCGCATCATTTCAATATCATAGTTGGTTCGCTGCTCTAAACGCTGTGCTTCCAGCAGCTTATTTTCTGCTCGCAAAACTTTCAGTCGTTCATCGAGTTCACTTTGGATCGAAGCGATCGCATGCTCCATATGGTCTTCATTGGTCACAAAGTGAGTTGCCGGAAAGATCGACACATGTTCGGTGTCACTCATGATCTCGCCCGTCAAGGCATCGACTTCACGAATCCGATCGATTTCATCGCCAAAAAACTCAATGCGTAACGCTCGCTCATCACGAGAAGCTGGGAAAATCTCCACAACATCGCCACGTACGCGAAAACGCCCCCGTTGAAAATCGATGTCGTTTCGTTCAAATTGGATCTCGATCAATTCTTTTAATAGTTGATCGCGAGACTTTTCCATCCCTACTCGTAAAGAAACAACCTGTCTGGCATACTCGATCGGCGAACCTAAACCGAAAATACAAGAGACAGAAGCTACAACGATCACATCGTTTCTCTCTAATAAAGAACTTGTGGCCGAGTGACGCAGCTTATCGATTTCATCGTTGACACTGGAGTCTTTTTCGATGTATGTATCACTGGAAGGAACATACGCTTCTGGTTGATAGTAATCATAGTAACTGACAAAGTACTCGACCGCATTATTTGGGAAAAAGTCCTTGAACTCGCCATATAATTGTCCAGCCAGTGTTTTATTATGGGCAATGATCAATGTCGGTTTATTGACTTCCTTAATTAGATTAGAAATCGTATAAGTCTTACCGGTCCCAGTGGCTCCCAACAAAATCTGTGCTTTTTTTCCACCGACCACCCCGTCAACCAATTGATGGATCGCTTCTGGCTGATCCCCAGCTGGTTGATATTTTGATACTAAGTCAAATTCATGGGAAGTTGTTCTTTCGATCATCTTCATTCCCCCTCGATTATTCTAAACGACAACAAAAAAAGAAAAACTCGCTGCCGCTTTTCCATAAATAAGTATATCATAGCGAACATACTTTCGCCATCATTTGCTATGAAAGTTTCATGCGATTAAGCATAACTTAACATGTTTGATTTTCTAACATCTGATGTGAGGTTTAAGCAATTTTGTCATATTTTTAAAGAGAAAGACTTGTGTGTTGAAGAAAAAATCCATATAATCTATAAATACGTTATATCTAAAGGGGGAATTTTCTTGAAAAGAAAACACATGTCCTTCGCTTTAATCGCGCTGATTATCAGCATTTTTACGCTATCAGTAAAGTCAGCAAGTGCGGAGGAAACTACGTATAAGATAGGAACAGATTTAACATTTGCTCCTTTCGAATTCCAAAATGAAAATAATGAATACGTTGGGATCGATATAGATTTATTAAACGCGATCGCTGAAGATCAAGGTTTTGCAGTTGATTTACGTCCTTTAGGTTTTGACGCCTCCATTCAAGGCGTGCAATCAAATCAGTTAGATGGCATGATTGCTGGGATGAGCATCACTGATGAACGTAAAGAAACGTTTGATTTCTCAGATCCTTATTTTGATAGTGGGATTCAAATGGCGGTAGCTGCTGACAATGACAGCATTACTAGCTACGAAGATCTTGAGGGCGAAACGGTCGGTGCAAAGGTCGGTACCGAAAGTGCCCGCTTTTTAGAAGAAAATAAAGACCAATATGGCTACGACATCAAACTTTATGATGACGCTACTGGGTTATATGGCGCTGTACGCAATGGTACTGTGGCAGCCGCTTTTGATGATTATCCAGTGCTTGGCTATGCCATCAACAACGGCGAACCGATGAAACTTGTCGGCGAACCTGAAAAAGGTGCTTCTTACGGATTCGCTGTCAGAAAAGGCCAAAATCAAGAACTACTTGAAAAATTCAATGCTGGTTTAGCCAACATGAAAGCTTCTGGCAAATACGACGAAATCGTCAATACTTACATCACAACGTCTGATTCAGATGCAGACACCAGTGAAATGGTGAAAGTCGAACCAAAGAAAGATGTTTACCGAATTGCCAGTGACTCCGCCTTCGCTCCATTTGAATTCCAAAATGAAGACAATGAGTATGTAGGGATCGATGTCGATTTAATGAATCGGGCGGCAGAATTGCAAGGGTTCAACATTGAATTCAATTTCATCGGATTTTCAGGAGCTTTGCAAGCCTTGGATGGTAACCAAGCAGATGGGATGATCGCTGGGATGACGATCACTGATGAGCGTCGTCAATCCTATGACTTCTCTGACTCTTACTTTGAAAGCGGCATTCAGATCGCTGTAAAAGAAGGCAATGATTCCATCAATTCCTATGAAGATTTAGATGGAAAAACCGTTGGTGCGAAAGTGGGAACAGAAAGTGCAGACTTCTTGATCGCCAACGAAGAAAAATATGGCTATTCGATCAAATATTATGATGCAGCCGATCAATTATATGCAGCTGTTAACGGCGGACAAATCGATGCCATGATGGATGATTATCCAGTGATCGGTTATGCCATCAGCCAAGGTCAAAAACTAGTGACACCGATTGAAAAAGAATCTGGCGGTCAGTACGGTTTTGCGGTGAAAAAAGGCCAAAATCCTGAACTGATCCAAATGTTCAATGAAGCATTGAAAGAAATGAAACGGACTGGCGAGTACGATCAAATCATCAATAAATACATTGAAGATGGCTCTGCCACAGAAAAACGAGTGGATGAATCAACGATCACTGGTTTGATCAGCAACAACTATAACGTCTTATTAAAAGGTTTATGGAATACCCTTTTACTAGCATTGATTTCTTTTGCCTTAGCATTAGTGATCGGCATCATTTTTGGACTATTTAGTGTTGCTCCAATCAAAGCATTGCGGGTTTTTGCAGGGATCTATGTTGATATCATTCGTGGTATTCCTATGATGGTATTGGCTTTCTTCATCTTCTTCGGACTTTCCGATGCCATTGGTATCACGATTCCCGACTTTGCAGCCGGGGTCATTACATTGACTTTAAATGCCAGTGCCTATATCGCTGAGATCGTCCGTGGCGGGATCAATGCGGTGCCAAAAGGTCAGATGGAAGCCTCTCGAAGTTTGGGGATGACCTACACTCGGACAATGCAGAAAATCATTTTACCGCAAGCGATCAAAATCATGATTCCATCTTTCGTTAACCAATTCGTTATCTCGTTGAAAGATACAACGATCATCTCGGTTATCGGAGTCGTAGAATTATTGCAAACTGGGAAAATCATCGTTGCTCGGACTACGCAAAGTACCTATGTTTACTTGATCATCGCGATTATTTACTTAGTCGTGATCACAGCTTTAACGAAACTTGCAAAAGTTTTAGAAAAGAAGGTGAAATAGCATGAAAGAAAAAATCTTAGTTGAAAATCTTGTAAAAAAATACGGCGACAATACCGTATTGAACAATATCAATGTTTCAATCGCTGAAGGAGAAGTCGTTTGTGTGATCGGTCCTTCCGGATCCGGGAAATCGACGTTCTTACGCTGTTTGAACCGCTTAGAAGAACCAACCAGCGGTGATATTATCGTTGACGGCGCACATCTGATGGATAAAAACACCAATATCAATGCTGTTCGTCAACATATCGGCATGGTGTTTCAGCATTTCAATCTCTTCCCTCACTTGTCGGTTTTAGAAAATATCATTTTAGCACCGATGGATCTAAAAAATGCTTCTCGGCAAGAAGCGGAAAAGAACGCAATTCGTTTATTAGAAACGGTCGGTTTGGCAGATAAAAAAGACATGTACCCTGACAATCTGTCTGGAGGACAAAAACAACGGGTGGCGATCGCTAGAGCTTTAGCAATGAATCCCGATGTGATGTTGTTCGATGAACCAACCTCCGCACTCGATCCAGAAATGGTTGGCGATGTCCTCAATGTTATGAAGGATTTGGCAAAACAAGGAATGACCATGGTGATCGTAACTCACGAGATGGGTTTTGCCAAAGAAGTAGCAAACCGTGTGATGTTTATTGACGGCGGGAACTTCTTGGAAGACGGTACACCTGAGCAAATCTTTACCAATCCTAAGCATGAGCGTACCAAAGACTTCTTAGACAAAGTATTGAATATTTAAAAAAGCCTCTGCAACAGTCCGACGAAGGAACTGTTGCAGAGGTTTTCTTTATTGCTTGTTCCGTTTCGTTTCATCTGCGATCCGCTTTTGATTTTCCCCCAAAAACACTTTTGTATCGATGGGGTTTGCTTTGTTCGCCCCGCCGATGCCAGTATCAACCATTTTCCCCCAGCCCTTCAACGGCTCTTTCCCCGCTGCACGAAGCTTGGCATTTTTTAACCGTAATGCCTGTTTTTTTTCTTCTTTTTTCGCTTGATGTTTTGCTTGCCAATCCCTTAAGATCTTCATTCCCTCTTCCTCCCTTTTCTATTAAAACAATGCCACATTCAAATGCTCGAAAACATTCCCAACGATCTGTTTGCGTCAAATGCCCTTTGCCACTGAAGCCGTATTTTTTTATCTTGTAGTTGACTATAGTATATCACGTGAATTTTATAATCATCAGGAATAGAGACTAAATTTTATTAAAACTATGAAATGCAATTTGAAATCGAGTAGTCAGATCAGGAGTGGCATGTTACACTTATTAAACAACACTCCCTCCATAACTGCATAAGCTGTATAAATACATTGATTCTTTTGTTTAAACATCGGTCAGAACCCTTCTTATAAAAAACCAACCTTAAAATAACAACAAAAGAAAAATGCAGAAAATTACTTTGGAGGCATGCATCGTATGAAAACCATCTATTTCTTTCCCTTACTGATTTTCCTTTCCTTATCACTCACAGGCTGTACCCTGATTGACGAACTCCTGGATGAAACGCGACAAAGCAGTTCGTCATTAGAAACAGCGGTGACTTCTGAATCATTGTCAATGGATTCGGAAGCTAGCAGCTCTTCCTCTACTGAAAAGCAATCAACGTCTACTACAATTGACATAAGCAGCTCTTCTGACAGCCTTGATCAACAGTCAGTAAGTACCGAAGAATCCACCTCTCACTTCTCCTATTGCGAGCAATTACAGATTGGATTGCCACGACGTTGGAATAGAACCGTCACCAAAGATTTGCTCCACCAATTGCAAGAAGGAATGTCCTGCGATCAAGTATTAGAGATCATGGGTGGACTGCCTTCTTGGCGACTAGCGATTCTAGGCGTGGAATCCAATGCCTGGATCAATCAAGAGGGCGAAGCGATCATCGTTACCCTTTCCAACCGAACCGTTACTGGCGTTACCTGGCATGATCAATTCTCAGAAACAGAAGTTAAGTAAGTAGTCAGAGGAAATTCGTTTTATTGATCCTTCCGAATTATATCACCGTAAATTTTTTTCAAATCATTCTATTAGGGGTTGATTCGTCAGATGAAACCGATAAGGTCCTTCAACCAGGTACATATGAAAATCAAAAAGCATTGCTTCTTTCTTTTAGGTATTGCTTTTTTGATGATTGGTGCAATAACTTTTTTTATCGAAAACCAGCCATCACCTATTTATGAACAATTTCTAACTATCGATTACTTAATTTCCTTACTAGCAGACGATACGACTCCAGAAGCTATTCAAGATCTAGGGCTTGATCTGATCAAACGAAGTGACCGGGTCAATCAACGCCGAACCGCCATCAATCAAAAGCGGCGGCGTCAAAATGTGATCGTTACCGAAGAAACCTGTAAGGTCTTCTCGCCTGAGCAAGGAGTCATGGTCGATGAAGTGAGACAGGTGACCACTCGTTTACCTGATTCTAACATTGAATTGTTGTCAATGATGGGTGATAGTAGTGCATTAGAAACGAGACGAGTACCAAGGGGCTCGCGTGAGAAGTTAGCCAAAATCAGCTTTGATTTTGACTCCGATAACGCGGGAAATGAACATTTATCTAGAATCACATTGGTTGATGTCCCAGAATTTTTCGGTATTGATTTCTCACAGTTCGGGAAAGAGGATGATATTGAGGAGATCAAAGAGACATTGATCGAACAGTATGGTTTAGATGCTCACATCAGAGACGTTAGCGCCATTCGGAGACTTTTCTTTATTCATGAAGGATTTGAGTTTTACATTAGTCAAACCTATAATCCAAACGGAGTCGGCATTACTGTCCAAGCAGTAGAACCATAAACAAAAACTATCGAACCCCCGTCTCTTTGCGGGTTTAACAAAAAAGGCGTCTGCGAATCCAAACGCAGGCACCTTTTTCTACTTCTATTTTTATTTAGGCAAAAACGGTCGACCAATTGTCACGTTCATCAAGAAATTCTTGCGCTAATTTTTGCGCACCCTCTAAGGTATGGTTCGCCGCCCAACCGCATTGCACTTCATTGCTGGCAGGTACTTCAGTTGCTTGCAAAACGTCCTTCATGGTTTTTTCTAGGACGGTCAAAATCTCTTCATAATCGTCGTGATTCAAGACAGTCAAATAAAAGCCGGTTTGGCAGCCCATTGGTGACCAGTCCACGATATAATCCGCATGATTACGAATCAATTCTGCCGTCAAATGTTCTAGCGAGTGCAGACTTGCCATATCCATATGCGCTTGGTTCGGCTGCTTCAAACGGACATCATATTTGATAATCGTATCATTCGTTCCTTGCTTTTTATCGGCAACCCGTACATAAGGTGCTTTGACTTTCGTATGATCCAAATTAAAGCTTTCAACATTCATTTTCATTGTACTTCTCTCCTACTCTTTTTGTGCTTCCACAAGCCAAACATACTCATTGATCTGCTTAAAACGACTGGTAAACCCATGCTGACGAAAGTATCGTTCGATATCCGCTATAACTGGATAGTACTCTCTTTGCAGATCAGCGGCTAGTCGCTGGTGACCAGCTTGCCGTGCTTCATCGATTCGTTCCATTTTGTGGGCTAGAGAAAGAAACATCGTATCCCCGAAAAGCACTTTCCCGCCTTTGGGCAGCATCGCAGCATATTTGCCGATTGCCCGTTGTTTTTCGTCCTCCGTAAGATGATGAAAAACATAGGTAGAAACGATCGTATCAATCACATCCGTGATCTCAGGAAAAACCTCCATATCACCATCTACAAAAGTCACTTTAGAAAGACTGGGTTTTGACTTGGCGATTCGCCGCATCTCTGGCGATGGCTCGATTGCCAGCACGTTTTTTCCTTGATCAAGCAGAGCTTGTGTTAGATTTCCAGTTCCACTACCAAATTCTACCACAGACTGCCCTGCTTTTTCAGCTATTTCAGCGAGTAACTGTTCATATTTGAAAAAAACCGCTCGATATTCTTCATCCTTACCTGCAACTGTTTCATCGTACTCAGCTGCCCAGTCAGAAAAAATTGGAATAAACTCTCTCCCCATCACTAGCTACCTGCCTTTTCAAACGCTTGCTCTAAATCTGCCTGCAGATCCTCACCGTCTTCGATGCCGACCGACAACCGAATCAAGCCATCTTTGATCCCAGATTGCTCACGAATTTCATTAGGGATCGAGGCATGGGTCATCACGGCTGGCACTTCTACCAAGCTTTCCACGCCACCTAAGCTTTCTGCTAAAGTAAAAATCTTTAATGATTCAACAAATTCTGCTGTTTTCGATTCATCGTTTAGTTCAAAAGATATCATACCGCTATACCCAGACATCTGTGATTTGGCGATCTCATGTCCTTCATGGGCAATCAATCCTGGATAATACACGTTTGCGACAGCTGGATGTGCTTGTAAGTAGTGAGCAATTTTCATCGCGTTGTTTTGATGTGCTTCCATCCGCAAAGCAAGTGTTTTGATGCTTCGTTGAATCAACCAGCTATCATGAGGCCCTAATACACCACCAATGGCGTTTTGTAAAAAAGCAATTCTTTCGGCGATTTTTGGCTCTTTGGCAACCGCTAACCCAGCTACTACATCACTGTGTCCACCGAGATACTTGGTAGCACTGTGAATCACAATATCTGCGCCTAATTGTAGCGGCTTTTGAAAGTAAGGGGTCGCAAAGGTATTATCCACGATCGTCAAAATGTCCTGTTTTTTCGCTAGTTGGGCAACGATTGCGATGTCCGTGATCTTCAATAATGGATTAGTCGGCGTTTCCAGAAAGATCGCTTTGGTTTCTGGAAGGATGGCTGCTTCAACGGCAGCTAGCTCATTTGTTTTGACAAGTGTATAAGACAATCCGCTTTTTTCTAATACTTGATGGAGCAAACGAAACGTCCCGCCATATACATCATCCCCTAAAATGACATGATCTCCAGTCTGAAACAGCGAGAAGACCGCATGGGTGGCTGCTAATCCAGAGGCAAAAGCAAACCCTTGGGCGCCTTCTTCCAGATCCGCAATCAATTCTTCTAAGGCAAATCGAGTTGGATTGCCTGAACGACTGTATTCATATTGCTTTGGCTGACCAAGAGCATTTTGCCGATAGGTTGATGTTTGGTAAATTGGCACACTGACAGCACCAGTCATTTCGTCTTCGCTGATACCGCCGTGGATTACTTTTGTATTAAAATGCATGGTTTGCTCCTCCTATGAATGGGGTGATTGCTGATTCACCCGCATAAATCTGTTTTGATAGATAGCGATCGCCTCCATCTGGAAAGACGGTAACGATCGAGCTTCCAGTTGGTAATTCGAGGCTTTCTTTTACTGCTGCTGCCATCGCCGCTCCACTTGAACTTCCAACAAGTAGACCATAGTATCTTGCCAAGTAACGAGTAAAAGCAAAGCCTTCCGCATCACTGATCGTATAAATTTGATCGAAAAGCAAATCGTCAAAAAATTGGGGAATGAACTCAACACCGATCCCTTCAATCTCATGTCCATGGGCAGGCCCGCCATTTAAAATGGATCCTTCTGGTTCAACGACAGCAAGTCGAGTGCTTGATTTTTGCTTCTTTAAGTATGTTGCGACACCCGCGAAGGTCCCCCCGCTGCCAGCTCCAGCAACAAAGCTGTCAATTTTTCCAGATAACTCCTGAAAGATCTCTGGGCCTAAGGTTGCTTGGTAGGCTGCAGGATTGTTTTGATTGTGAAATTGCATTGGCATATAACTATTTGGTAGCTGTTTTGCTATTTCCTTTGCTTTTTCAATCGCCCCTTGAATGCCTGCTTCAGTGGGCGTATGAACGATGGTCCCGCCCAACGCTTCAATCAGTTGCTGCTTTTCAAGGCTAAATTTTTCAGGAATGACAAAAATCATTTTTAAGCCATACTCGATTCCAGCTAAAGCTAAACCAATTCCAGTATTTCCCGCTGTCGGTTCGATAACGGTTGTCTCATGATCGATCACATGCTCGCGAAACGCTTCATCGATCAAATACTTTCCTAAGCGGTCCTTGATACTTCCACCAGGATTTAAATACTCAAGTTTCGCATAGATGGTACTTCCCTTTTTGCCGCCAAATGCTGCGGCATCAAATTCAAAGAATGGGGTGTGCCCAATCAATGCTTTTATATTATTAACGATCATCGCTCGACTCCTCGCTCAACTTTGTTTGGCACAACTCGTATGCTTCATGTACTCATTTTCATTTGCAATCATCAGCCGTCGCCAATGAAAGCGGTAAAAAACAGCAAACAAAAAGGGGTACTGACTATTACATCAGTACCCCAAAAAAATGTCGTCTTATCCGGATAGAAGTGAATCACTAAAGAAACTTCAGCGATCTTCTGCGACAAAGGAACTAATAATAGGCATGACAAATCGGTATGCTGCTTTTTGCACCATACAACAACAACAGGTAGTTTGTGTGTTGACGTTTGTCATGTCTTGTTCCCTCCTTTAATTTGCTTGTTATCAAAATAGCACGACTCTTTTTTATTGTCAAACGTTTTTTGAAATCACCGAGCACACATTGATGATCTTTAATAAAATAACATCATAGAGGATAGTAAGCACTCACATAGGCATCCACGGCTTTGATCGCTGCTGCAACATCTTCTGCAGAAACCGGAAATGGCATATTGTGGATCGTTTCCCCTTCGATGGTTGCTTGCTCGCCAATTTTTAATAGGTCTGCATCGCTGGCTTCCGCAAGATGCATGTCGGATAATGTCGTCGGTAATTCTAATGCCTGATACAATTCTATATATTGGTCGAGCTCTTCAGGATCTGCATTTTCCAGCATCAATTGAGTGAGTGTTCCGTAAGCAACCTTCTCACCATGGGTCAGATCATGAACGTCTCCTTCAAGGGCTGTCAAGCCATTATGAATCGCATGAGCTGCTGCCAGACCTGCACTTTCAAAGCCTAATCCACTAAGCAAAGTGTTGGCTTCCACGATTTGTTCAAAAGCTTCGGTAACGACTTGTTTTTTATTCGCTTGATAGGCTTTTAAGGCATTCTCAAAAAGGATCTCTTCGCATTTTTCAGCGATCGCCATGCTGGCAATTGGTTGCACCCCGCCGACCATATTTTTACTATGGCTTCGAGCAACAGCACGTGCCTCGACATAGGTTGCGAGTGCATCCGCAATACCAGCGGCTAGCAATTTGGCAGGCGCTTTGGCAATCACAGCGGTATCCACTAAGACAAGTTCAGGATTTTTGTTATAAAAACGATACTTTTCAAAACGACCTTCATCAGTATAAATAACAGAAAGTGCCGAAGTTGGTGCATCAGTGGAGGCAATCGTTGGCAAAACAGCAATCGGTATTTTCAATTCATCCGCAACAGCTTTCCCAGTATCGATGGCTTTCCCACCACCTAATGCGGCAATCACTTCGATTGATTCACTTTTGGCTTTAGAGACGATACGATCGATTTCATTTGCAGAAGCTTCTCCACCAAAAATTTCTTTTACCGGTTCTAACTCGGCTGCTTTCAGGTTCTCAAATAGTTCTTCACCGGCAATTTTCCAAACAGTTTCATCGGTCAAAAGAAGCACTTTCTTTCCTAAATCTTTGATATGGGATAACCCATGCTTCAAGACCCCTTTTCCTTGAACGTATCGTGACGGACTCGCAAATATTCTTTCCATTGTATCTCCTCCTTTAATTGGTCTACTTTTATTGTGACACACTAAGCAAGCGATTTCAAAGGAAAAGAAAAAAAGATGGCCAAGAAGATTCGATTCTTGCCCATACTGCACATTTATAGCCATACAAACACTCATGCCCTTATAAAACGGATGGTTTTATAAGGGCATGAGTTGGATTTTTTCATGGTTATTTCTTTTTCCCACCAAAAGCATCTTTCATTTTATCAAAAAATCCTTCTGGTTGTTGTTCGTTCGTTTCATGGCCACTGGCTTTTGCATAAGCCCGCAATGCCTCTTTTTGTTCCTCATTTAAGTTCTTAGGTGTGATCAGCTTCACTTTGACCTGTTGATCGCCATTGCCGCCTCCCCGTAAGCGAGGGGCTCCCTTACCGCGTAAGCGGAAGTTTGTGCCTGTTTGCGTACCAGCTGGAATTTTTAATTTCACATTCCCATGAACCGTTGGTACATTGACTTCGTCGCCTAAAGCAGCTTGGACAAAGTTTAACGGCAGTTCGTAATAAATTTCCGACCCATCACGGTCAAAAATATCACTTTCTTCCACTCGGAAAACAACGTACAGATCACCATAAGGACCACCATTGGTGCCAGCTTCTCCTTGACCAGACAAGCGCATTTGTTGTCCATCTTCGACACCTGCAGGTACGTTGACTTTCACACTGTGTTTTTTCTTTTCATGGCCAGTACCATGACATGTTGTACATGGTTCTTTGATTTCTTTCCCCGTTCCATGACAAACATCACAGGTTTGACGGCTCATCACACGACCAAGCGGTGTTTGACGTTCAACATTGATGGTACCTGCACCATGACATTTATGACAGGTTTCTGGTGAAGTACCTGGTTTTGCCCCGTTCCCACCGCAGGTATGACAGGTTTCTTCACGATTGTATTGAACAGTTTTTTCCACTCCGAAAATCGCTTCTTCAAAGGAAAGATCAACCGCATATTGCAAGTCCGCTCCTTGTCGAGGTGCATTAGGATTGGCTGCTCTGCCGCCTCCACCACCGAAAAACGATTCGAAAATGTCTTCAAATCCACCAAAACCGCCACCGGAGAATCCGCCACTGTTAAAGCCGCCGAATCCACCGCCATAACCGCCTCCGTAGTTCGGATCAGTACCAGCATGACCATACTGGTCATAAGCAGCTCTTTTTTGGGAATCACTTAATATTTCATAGGCCTCAGAAATCTCTTTAAACTTTGCTTCTGCATCAGGTTCTTTATTGATGTCTGGATGATATTGTTTTGAAAGCTTACGATAAGCTTTTTTGATTTCGTCATCCGAAGCCCCTTTTTGTAGACCTAAGACCTCATAATAATCTCTTTTGTCTGCCATTGGCTTCCCTCCACTATATTCTTGCGTCTCTCGTATTTTAGCATATAATTCGCTCTAGAAAAATACGTTTCGCAAATTCATAAGAAAAAGCCAAAGCGGTGACTTTGGCTTTTTCACAAACAGCGATTATTTATCGTCACCGTCTACTTCTTCAAAGTCGGCGTCAACCACATCATCTGCGCCGCCTTGTGCAGCTTCTGGATTTTCTTGTGCTTGTTGTTGTGCTGCTTGTTCGTATAATTTAACAGTTAAGTTTTGTACGATTTCATTCAAAGCATCACGTTTCGTTTTCATTTCTTCTAAGTTGTTTGCTTCAAGTGCAGCTTTCAACTCATCACGAGCTTCTTCCGCTTTTTTGACTTCGTCTGCATCAACTTTGCCTTCAAGCTCTTTCAATGTTTTATCAACAGTGAACAACAAAGCATCGACGTCATTGCGTAGATCAACTTCTTCTTTGCGTTGTTTGTCGGCTTCAGCGTTTGCTTCAGCATCTTTTACCATGCGTTCGATTTCTTCATCTGATAAACCTGAAGATGATTTGATCGTGATTTTTTGTTCTTTTTGTGTACCTAAATCTTTTGCAGAAACATTGACGATCCCATTTTTATCGATATCAAATGTTACTTCGATTTGAGGGATGCCACGAGGTGCTGGTGGAATATCCGTCAATTGGAATCTACCTAATGTTTTGTTGTCAGCTGCCATTGGGCGTTCTCCTTGCAAGACATGGATATCAACGGCTGGTTGATTGTCTGCTGCAGTTGAGAAGACTTGTGATTTACTTGTAGGGATCGTTGTGTTACGATCGATCAGTTTTGTGAAGACGGCACCCATTGTTTCGATACCTAATGATAATGGTGTAACGTCTAGTAAGACGACATCTTTCACATCACCTGTGATCACGCCACCTTGGATCGCAGCACCCATCGCTACCACTTCATCTGGGTTTACTGATTTGTTTGGTTCTTTATTGGTTTCTTTACGAACAGCATCAACTACTGCTGGAATACGTGTTGAACCACCAACTAAGATAACTTCATCGATTTCTGATTGTGATAAGCCAGCATCTTTCAAAGCTTGGCGTACTGGAATTTTTGTCCGTTCGACTAGGTCTGCGGTCAATTCATCGAATTTCGCACGAGTCAAGGTCATTTCCAAGTGCAATGGTCCAGCATCACCAGCTGTGATAAATGGCAAGCTGATTTGAGTACTTGTTACACCTGACAAGTCTTTTTTCGCTTTTTCAGCAGCATCTTTCAAACGTTGCAAGGCCATTTTGTCTTTTCCAAGATCAATGCCGTTTTCTTTTTTGAATTCTGCTACCATGTGATCGATGATTTTGTTATCAAAGTCATCCCCACCTAGGTTGTTGTCCCCAGCAGTTGATAATACGTCAAAGACGCCATCCCCTAATTCAAGGATCGATACGTCGAAAGTACCGCCACCTAAGTCAAAGACTAGGATTTTTTCATCTTTATCTGTTTTGTCTAACCCATAAGCTAAAGCTGCAGCAGTTGGTTCGTTGACGATCCGTTCTACTTCAAGACCGGCAATTTTACCAGCATCTTTGGTTGCTTGACGTTGTGCATCGTTGAAGTATGCAGGAACAGTAATGACTGCTTTTTCAACTTTTTCACCTAAATAGTCTTCAGCAAATCCTTTGATGTATTGAAGAACCATTGCGGAAACTTCTTGTGGTGTATAGGATTTGCCTTCAACTTCTACTTTGTATCCAGCTTCACCCATATGGCGTTTAATAGAAGAAATCGTATTCGGGTTTGTTACTGCTTGGCGTTTTGCAACTTCCCCTACTTGGATCTCACCGTTTTTGAATGAGACAACAGAAGGTGTGGTACGGTTTCCTTCTGGATTCGTAATGATTTTTGCTTCGCCGCCTTCAAGGACAGCAACAGCTGAGTTTGTTGTTCCTAAGTCGATACCGATAATTTTACTCATAAGTAATACACTCCCTTTTTTAATTTAAACATCTACTTATAGATAGAAAGAACTATTGTGCAACGATGACCATGCTTGCACGCAAGACACGATCATGCAATTTATACCCTTTTTGCAAGACAGTAACGATTGTGTCTGCCGGTGTTTCATCAGAGGCAGGTACAGTCTGCACCGCTTGATGCAAGTTCGGATCGAACATTGCACCTTCAGCAGGAATCTCTTCGATTCCCTCTTCTTTTAAGGCTTGACGCAGACTTTCAAGAACCATTTCAACGCCTTTTTTCAAATTCGCAGCTTGGTCTTGATCGACATCTGCTGCCATCGCTCGTTCCAAATTGTCGATTGCTGGCAACAGTTTTTTGCCAAGATCTTGCGAGCGGTATTTTTGTAAAAGTTCCCGCTCGTTGCGGTTACGTGAAGTGATATTTGCGATCTCTGCACGAGCACGCAGGAATTGATCTTCCAATTCGTTATTCTTTTCTTGCAAAAGTTCCAATTCGCTTTTTTCCACTGCTTCTTCCTCTGGTTGAGGAGTCTGTGCTTCAGTTTCAGTTGATTCATTTGAAGATTCAGTTGTTTCTGCGGTTTCTTCAGCAGTTTTATCTAATTCTTCATCTAAACGCTCTTCTTTTTCCGTCACGTTTCAACCATCCCTTCTACGATTTGTTTCATTGCCGCTTATTCATTGGCAGCGTCTAATGCGCGATAATAATCGGCCAATTTTTTTGCTAACTCGCCTCGAAAAACTTCCATCAATCCAAACATCCGTGAATACGGCATACTTGATGGACCTAATAAAGCGATCGTTCCTTGTCCATGACCTTCGATTTCATAGCTGGCTTGGATCAAACTCATATTTTGTAACAAGTCGTTGCCAAGCTCAGAGCCGATTCTGATTTGAATCGCAGAATCTCTTGGCGCCAGCAGCTGTGTCAGCTGATCTGCGTTTTTCATAAATGAATACATCGATTTGAACTGACTAACATCTTGCGTCGGTTCAAAATCCAGAAGATTCATTCGCCCGCCGACGAAGATTTTTTCTTCAAAAATATGGCTCAGCATCGTATCAAAGAGATCAACGATTCCGTCAGTCGTTTGAAAATACTTATGCAGAATCATAGGAATCTCGGTTCTTAATCGATGGTAGACCGTCATTAGAGGTTCACCGATCAATTTGTCGTTGATGATCCTTACCATTTTTTCCAAATCTTCGCTGCTCATCGATTCAGGAAGAGTAAAGACTTGATTTTCGACATTTCCTTTATCCGTCACGATGATCGCGATGATCTGTCGTGCATTCAAAGGGACGATTCGAAAGCCCGTCAATTTCCTTTCCTTCATATCTGGTCCGAGAGACAACGCTGTATAGCTAGTCAAGTTGGACAAGATCGTGGCAGACTGCTGGATGATTTCATTGATTTCATGAAAATCTTTTCCAAAAGAATGACGAATGGTTTGAATTTCGTTTTGGTCAACTTCAGATGGCTTCAATAAGTGATCAACGTAATAGCGATACCCTTTTATTGATGGCACACGCCCTGAAGATGAATGTGTTTTTAGCAGAAGTCCAGCTTCTTCCAGCGCCTTCATCTCATTACGAATGGTGGCAGAGCTAGCTTCAACCCCATCTTCCATCAATCGCTTCGAGCCCGTGGGCTGACCAGTATTCGTATAGTTTTGGATGATGAGGTGTAAAATCATTTGTTGTCTAGGTGTCAACATTTTATCCACTCCTCCGTTAGCACTCATTCCTATTAAGTGCTAACACGATTATAAATATACCATATTTGCTAGGAATGTCAAGTATTTGCATCACTTTTTTAGCACTCTTTCTAAGAGAGTGCTAAAAAAAGAAATCAAAAAAGAAGCAGCGCGAAATGGCTACTTCTCTTCCTTGTTCTTTCTTATTTTTCTCCATCCAAGAGAAATGCTTCAAACACTTCGTTGCCAATGAACATCCCAGCTTTCGTTAAAAAGACACGATCACCTTGACTAGCCAACCAGCCTTTTTGAATCAACTGTTCGCTAGTTGAACCATAGATTTCCTGAAAAGACTTCCCGAATTTTTCTGCAAAGCGTATTTTTGAAATGCCAGCCTTTTTACGAAGGCCTAAAAACAGTTCCTCTTCCATTTGATTACTGGTTGTCAATTCTTCGGTTTCATGGATTGGCAATTGATTTTCCTGTAATGGTTTCAAATAATGCTGGATTGGACCTTTATTCTTGTAGCGGGTCTGTCCAAGATACCCGCTGGCGCCTGCCCCAAAGCCAAAATAATGTTCATTGTTCCAATACACTAGATTATGCAAGGACTCATACCCTGGTCGTGCAAAATTACTGATTTCATATTGATTCAAGCCAGCTTTTGTCATCGCGGCGATCGCCTCATCAAACATCTGCGTTTCAGCTTCTTGAGAAGGCAGCGCCATTCTCCCTTGGCGAACCCAGTTCATAAACATGGTTTTGTTTTCTAAAATCAAGGAATACATCGCATAGTGAGGCAACCCGAGATCAATCGCTCGCGTCAGTGTATCACGGAAGCTTTCTATGCTTTGTCCCGGAAGTGCATAAATCAAATCGATCGTCACATTCTGAAAATCATGTTTTTCCAGCAGCTGAATGGTTGAATAAACATCTTCAGCGGTATGCTTGCGGCCAATTTTTTTAAGCAAGCGATTATCAAAGGTTTGGACCCCCATCGACAAGCGAGTGACTTGATGGTTTTTCAAAACCAGCATTTTTTCTTCACTCAAATCACCAGGATTTGCTTCCACGGTAAACTCTTTGGTTGTGTGGGTCGGCAGCAATTCATGCACACCTGAAAGCAATCGATCCAGCTGGTTCGCCGAAAGCGACGTTGGCGTCCCACCGCCGATATAAATTGTTTCCGCCTCATTGATAGGCTGACGCAAGAGGGTCAGCTCAATTTCTTTTAGTAACGCTTCGATGTACTCATCCACTGGCTGCCCTTCTAAAAACACTTTGTTGAAGTCACAGTAATAGCAGATATGTTCACAGAATGGTATATGTATATACGCAGAAATATTTTGCGCGCTTTTTGTAGATGGATCGTTTATTGTTTGACCTTCAGGCATTCCTAAGTGATTCTCCTCTACCTTCTTTTTACTCCCATCGCTGAGAGCATCGGCACTCATTGTAGCATAGTTCTTAGAATTCTCCTATCACTTGGACTATTTTGGGCAAGAAAAAACACCACTTCCAAGAAGTGATGTCTTCAAATAGTCATAGCAAAAATTAAGAGCACTACTCTTATTAAGTACGGTAAAATACCGCTTTTGTTCTTATCCCACCCAGAAAAAAATCTGTTTGTTACAAGAACTAACACTTCCCCCAAACTGTTAGCGCCACAATAGATAAGCTGTTGCTGACGGCTTACTTAACAAGAGCAGGACTCTTATTCTTGAAAGACAATTGCTTGTCTTATCTGACTTAAGTATACCTTTTTTAAAAAATTAAGTCCTATCATCTTTTTCACCAGTCTATGAAAACGATGAGAATTATCCCCTTGGCGACCGTTATAGAATGTGCAGCAAAATATCGATCAGATAGCGGATCAACCGATACGCAATAAATAAGAAGAAAATATTTCCCAGCAAGAATTGAAAAACATTGCCGATCGATCCCTTAAAGGAGCGAAAGCTGAAATAACGCGACCAACGATTGAACCCGTTTTGGCGATTTCGTTTCAAACGATACGCTTCATCATACTTCATTTCCAAGAGGTCATAGTAAAAAATCATCAAGGGTTGTTGCACAAAGAAAACTTTTTTATAGCCTGCCATCAACGTGTACTGCTTATTATTGGAAGGGAAGTTGCGATTGCCGTTTTTCTTCACGCGCATCGTTGTTCCATCGTTCATTGGGAACGCATAATGATCCTCGAATTCTGTCAGTTGATGAATTTGCGGCACCTGATTTTCTTCTTCAAAAGCACGTACGACCTCACTCGCTTTCTGAGAAAGTGAAACCAGCCACGCCATCATCCCTAGCAAAATACCTAGCAAGATGATATTTAAAAGCAAACTTTCTTGTAACAAAAATAAATAACCTAAGATAATCAAAATCGCCACACCTAGGGCAATCATTCTTCTACGGAAATAACTGCGATACATCAATTCAAAAGAGCGCCGATAATAGGCAAAATCTTCTTTTACAAAATCCATTTTTTCCACATCTTTCTGCGTTTAGGTTGCTGATAATGTATCAAAGATCCTTTTGAAAGTCAATTTACCGAAAAAGTTTCAGCGTCTGATTTGTTTCAAACAAGAAAACGTTTTATAATGGAAGATGTAACAAAAAAAAGCGATGAAAGTAGGTTGAGATACGTGATATTACAAGAAACATTTACCTTGCAGAACAAACTGACGATTCCTAAGATTGGCCTTGGAACCTGGCAATCTTCTCCAGAAGATGCTTACAACGCCACAAAATTTGCCATTCAAAACGGTTATCGACATGTCGATACAGCGGCAGCTTACAAAAACGAAGAAGCGGTTGGGAAAGCTGTGCGCGATTCAGGCGTTGCCCGCGAAGAAATTTTTGTTACCACGAAAGTACCTGCTGAGTTGAAGACCTATCAAGAAGCGGTTGATAGCATTGATGCTTCTCTAAAAAAACTTGACTTAGGGTATATCGATTTGATTTTGATCCACGCTCCTCGTCCTTGGAAAATCATGGGAAACAATCCAGAAAACAAAGATTTTCATCTTGAAAACATCGATGTTTGGAAAGCACTAGAAGAAGCCTACTTAAGTGGGAAAGTAAAATCAATTGGTGTTTCCAACTTCGATCAAAAAGATTTACAGAATATTTTTGATCATTGCGATGTGAAACCGATGGTCAACCAGTTTGTTTACCATATTGGACGTACAAATGAAGAGTTATTGGCATTTTGTAAAGACCACGAAATTTTAGTGGAAGGCTATTCTCCAATCGCCACTGGTCGTTTACTCGATAACGATGCAGTGAAGACGATTGCGGAAGCTTATGGAAAATCTATTCCACAACTTTCAATTCGTTACTTGCTACAAAAAGACATTCTGCCATTGCCAAAATCCGTTCATGAAGAATACATTGCTGACAATGCTAAAGTTGACTTTGAAATTTCTGAAGAAGACATGAAGAAATTGGATGAGCTGCAAGCTTAAGAATGCTTGCGTTTAATTGAAAAAAGCAGTCCGATCAAGTCCAGTAAATACTGGTCATGGATCGGGCTGCTTATTTTCTTCTACAACTCTGTTTAGAAAAACAACCATTTCTTAGTTTGTCAAAGCTGGAATCTTCTTATGTTAGTTGCTCAAAGGTACCCCACACTTTTACTTCTTGTTTTTCTACCATCGTTCTGCCTTTCGCTAGAACCGTTTCTACTGTTAATGTTTCTTTGTTCAGCAAACAAATATCAGCATCCATCCCTGCTGCAAGACGTCCCTTTTGATCAAGCTTCAATACTTTCGCTGGATTAGAAGTGATTGCTCGAATGGCGATCTCCAATGGAATCTGCTCTTTTTGGACTGCTTCTTTAATGCCTACCATCAAGGCTCGCGAACTACCGACACCCAGACCTATGAATTGATTGTTTTCATCAAAGTACGGGAGGCTACCTTGCCCATCAGAGGTCATGGTAAATTGATCCAGCCCGATCCCTTCTGCTAACAAACGCTTCAATCCTTTACTGAAGCGAACCTCATCGTCTTCTTTTTCCCAGAAATCAGGATCCTCACTCGCCGTAAAATCAATCGTTCCACCCATTTTTGCAAAAGCAATACTTGCTTCGAAAAGCTCGCTGGTCCGATTGGCATGTGTCGGTAAAAATTGGCTGATTGGAATCTCTGTTTCTTCGATGGTTCGTAAAAGTAGCTCATATTTTCTCTTTCCTCCACCTAAGTGGACGTTTACGATGCCTGCTTTTCCAGAAAGCATCCCACCAACACGGGCATCCGCCACCGCGCGGGTAAATTCTTCGAAACTCGGTTGTGAAGAACGATGGTCAGAAACGGCAATTTCACCGATACCAATGATTTTGTCAATAGTCAAAAAATCTTGAATGATAGAATCGGTGACCGGAGTCAATGGCAATCGATAAGAACCGTCATACAAGTACGTCGTGATGCCTTCTGCCTCTAGTCCACGGGCCTTACTGATCAAGGCAGTCATATCTCTGCCTACTCCGTCAGTACCCAAACACCCAACCACTGTCGTTACCCCCGCTGAGGTCAGCTGAGACAATTTCACTTCTGGTGTCCGGTTCTGAAAGCCGCCTTCCCCGCCACCTCCTAAGATATGAAAGTGGCAGTCAATAAAGCCGGGAACAGCAAGTAACCCTGTGCCATCGATTTCTTCAAGAGGAACCCCTGAGAATCCTCCTTCGATCGAATCTTCAATAGCAATGATCTTGTCTTCGCTTAAAAGAATATCTTTTTTTCCTAAATAGTCAGGCGCATAAACCTCCGCTTGTCGTATCACCTTCATGAGTGCTTCCTCCTCGTGTCTGATTGCTTCTTATTGCAAGCCGATCGCGACTGCAATAAAGATGAAGATCGTTCCTAATACAAATAAGAACCCTTGCATTTTGATCTGGAATTTCGCCCATTTCACCCATTCGATTCTTGCGACACCTAGCACACCGATCAGACTTGCCGATACTGGAGTGAAGGCATCCATGAAGCCTGAGCCTAATTGATAAGCCAATACAGCGATCTGTCTTGAAACACCTAAAAGATCAGCTAATGGCGCCATGATCGGCATGGTCAATGCAGCCTGACCTGAATTGGAGGTCACGATCAAATTGAAGAAGCTTTGGAAAATGTACATGAACCATGCCCCAATAAATGCTGGAACATTGCTTAACAAACCACCGATGCTGTGCAAAATCGTATTCAAGGCTGACGGCACGTTGGCATCAGAACCGCCGAGAACCAGAAGAATCCCTTTGGCCATCCCTACAACGATTGCAGTTCCCGCTAATTCTGAGGCCCCTGATTGAAAGGCACTCGCCACATCATTCAAGCCCATATTTTCTAATTTGAAAAGAACCGCTATGATTCCTGCCCCTAAGCCCATAACAAAGAATTGAGAAGCGATCTCTGGAATATAATAGCCTTTTTGTGTCACACCCCATACGATCCAGATCAAGACCGCCAGCATTTCAACCAAGATCAATTTATGACCTAATAAAAATGGTTTTTGCTCACTGGAGGTTTTTTCAAGATGATTTCGAAAATACGCATCTGATTGATACGTGAGCGATTTCTCAGGATTCTTGCGAATTCTTTCGGCATAGATCATGAGGTATCCTGCGGATAATGCGGTAACCACGACCCACATGATGATTCGGAACGTTGCGCCTGAAAGAACGGGAATACCTGCGATCCCTTGAGCCACTGCCACACTAAATGGACTCATCCACGAGGTGGCATTCCCAATCTGGGAGGCGACATAGGTGACAGTGACCGCCACGATCGAGTCATACCCTAATGCGATCACGAAAGGCACCATGACCATCGAAAACGGAATGACTTCTTCTGCCATCCCAAAAGTAGCACCACCAAATGAAAAAGCAAAGAACAACAGCGGCAATGCCAAACGTTCTAATCCACGGGTTTTGCTGATAAATGCAAAGATCCCCGCATCGATCGCTCCCGTTTGCATGATAATACCAAATGCACCACCGACCACTAAAATCAGTGCTGCAATCCCTACTGCTGAGCCGTATTTGTCGCCAGAAACCAACCCTTCAAAAACAAAATTTAAAAAGCCGAAACCGCCAAAGTCATCGGTTCCCCAAACCTTGGCTGTTTTATGCAGTTTTTCTGAAGTATCATAAATCTTTTCGCCATAAAGGCTGTAAAGGGTGTCATCCGTTAGCCCGACCTCATCTAATTGACTCTGAGACAACTCTTTAGGCCCTTCAGCTAGAACAGCTGCTAAAGCCTCAGGATCGACATCTAATTCTTCCAGCTCTTGTGGATCGTCTTCCAATTGATTCAACTGTTGATAGACGTATTCGTTATCTAACGGGTAGGCATAACGAAACGAATCTTGCATCAAGACCGTTCTGGTACTTATGTCCCCATTTGCATCGGTATACTCGATTTCTTGTGTACTAAATTTCCCAGCAGGAACTAAGAAAGTCAGCAACCATGCCAACAGCACGACCCCAAAGATGATGACATACGTATGCGGCGTTTTCATTTTGGTTAAATCTTTCTTTTCTTTCCCCTTTTTCGCTTTTTTTCCAATTGTCACTTTTTCTCTCCCTTTCCCTTTGCAGCGTACTGCATAAATTATCATTTTAGCCTATTTTTTAGTATATCGAAAAAACGTTTTTTCCTCATGGGGAAAGCATTAGAATTCAAATAAACTACGTTATAAAAAGAGAGAAAAAGAAAAAGTGAAAAGAAGCCAGAAACGCTTCTTTTCACTACGAATGACTAGTTTTCTTCAGAAAGCCCATCAAAATAAGCTTCAGTGTCTCGTTCATCTTGCTTTAATTGCTCGATCAACGCTTGTGCGCCATTGAAAGCGACTTGATCACGTAAGAAATGATGCCAACGGATCGCCACGGTTTCACCATAGATATCTTGGTGAAAATCGAGAATATAAATCTCTACTGTTAACTGGCGCCCTTGACCAAACGTATCATTGTGACCAATCGATCCCATCGATGGATACCACTTGTCACCAACTTTGATTTCCGTCACATAGACGCCTTCTTTTGGCAACCGAACGGTGCTCTTCACTTTGATATTTGCGGTTGGAAACCCAAGTTCTCGTCCTCTAGCATCACCGTGAACGACGGTTCCTTCAAATTCATAAATATACCCTAACAAGCGATTGACTTGCGCCATATCACCATTTTGTAGTGCAGAGCGAATGCGTGTGGAGCTGACCTTTTCCTCATGAAACGATTCTTGCGCGACAGTCACGACTTCAAAACGTCCTTCTGCATAGGTTGGCAAAAGCGCCATGTTGGCTATCTCTTTCTTGCCATAGGTATAGTCAAAACCTGCAACAACAACTTTTGCATGCAGTCCGATCATGTATTCATCTACAAATACTTGCGGTGCCAAATTTGCAAAAGCAGAAGTAAATTCAATGATATAAAGAATATCTACCCCAAGTTGTTCCATGTGCGCTTCTTTTTGCGGCAAACTGGTCAGGTATTGCATTTTTTCAGGATCAACCTTTTGAAAAACGATCGAGGGATGCTGATTAAAGGTCATCAACGCCAATTTTAACCCTTTCTCCTCTGCAATCTTTCGTCCTGTTTCAATGACTTTTTGATGACCTAAATGCACGCCATCGAAAAAGCCTAAAACTAAGACGATCTCCTCCTCAGGAATCGCTGCGTGATCATAAGGGTGTCTTATTTCAATGATTTCCATATTCATTCTCCTATTTCTGTACGGATGACTTTTACCGGTTTCATCATATCCTGGTATTTGTCATGAGCTTTATAGATACTGATCAATTGTTCTCGATAAAAAATCGCCACTAATTCCTCTGGGCGCTTTGGTAATCCAAACGCGCTGAAGGGCAAACGCATGCCATTTTTTACTTTCTGCCAGAGGTCTGCATCGATCGTCACTTGAAGAAATTCTGATACCCCGTATTCTAAAGGTAGTAGTAGTTCCGAAACACGTTGTTCATCGACTGCCTTTTGCACCTCTGCAATCGTGTAGGATTGTTCTTTTGAAAAACCACCGCTTTTTAGGCGAGTCAAATCAGACATATGCGCGGGTACACCCAGCAATTTCCCTGTGTCGACCGCTAATGTGCGAACATAGGTCCCTTTTCCACAAGCAACTTCAAAACGCCAGCTTTGCGTATTGTCCTCATGAATAATCGGCTCTGAAATTCGTTCAAAGGAATAAATTTCTGCTTTGCGCTGTGGCCGCTCGACAGTTTCATTGTTACGAGCATATTCGTAAAGTCGTTTGCCATTGACTTTGACCGCCGAATACATCGGCGGGATCTGGGTAATCGTCCCCGTCAACTGTTTCATTGCCTGATCGATCTCTTCCTTCGTAAACGGACGAGTTAGTGCTTGTTGTTCAACGATATCCCCCGACCGATCTTCTGTAGTGGTACTGAAGCCCAAAGTGATTTCCCCGGTATAGACTTTTCCAGAATCAACCAAGTATTCGACGATCTTCGTTCCTTTTCCGATACAAATGGGCAAGACACCATCCACGTCAGGATCTAGTGTGCCGCTGTGTCCGATTTTTTTTGTCTTTAATATTTTTCGTAATTTAAACACGCAGTCGTGACTTGTTTGTCCACGCTCTTTCCATAATGGTAAAATCCCGTCCATCGTATTCCTCCATTTCACTTCAACTTGCTTATTATAACATATAAAAAAAATTCATTGCACGACAAAATCCTTTTCGCTCTTTCTCATTACATGATAAACTAAGCATATAAGGAGGTCCTAAAATGGTTGTTTTAACGATAGGGTCATTTATTGGATTTGCCATTTTTTTGATCATGATTCAGCTCGGCACGATGCAGCGTTGGGAAGAAGCGTTTGCTTTGCAGATCATCCAAAGCCGTACGCCCTCTTTGACGCGCATGATGCACTTTTTTACCAATTTAGGAAAAGCCTTTCCGACAGTTGCGATCGCTTTACTGTTGTTTGCCTTTCCATCATCGCGGGCGGATCTTGCACCAAAAACAGCAGTCAGTATCTTCATAGTATCAGCAGCTGCTTACTTGATCAAACGAATCGTCCGACGAGATCGTCCTATTGATCATCGTTTAGTTGAAGAAAAAGATCACAGCTTTCCTAGTGCTCATGCTGCCACATCCGCTGCCATGTATGGAACGATCGCCTTGAATCTTGGACAATTGGTTCCCTCAGCTGTCATCCCGATGACCTTACTGGCAATTTTGCTTAGCTTTATGATTGGCTTTAGCAGAGTCTACTTAGGGATCCATTTTTTAACAGATGTGATCGGTGGTTGGCTCTTAGGGGCAGGTGTTGCTGGACTGGTTACTTTACTGATGAATTCCTGATGCTTTTTCCAAATAAAAAAGAACAGCTTCGACTGGAAGCTGTTCTTTTTTTTATTCTTCTGAGTGCAATGCGCGAATCATTTCATCAATTTTATTCCCGTATTGTACAGATTCATCCAACTCGAATTGGATTTCTGGAACTTTGTAGAGCGTTAGCGCTTGGCCTAGTTCACGACGAACCAACCCAGTTGCTTTTTCCAGTCCTGCTTGGGCTTTTTGCTTATCTGAAGCCAAGTCCGTCAAGGTGCTGTAAAAGATCGTTGCTTGCTGCAAATCTCCAGTTACTCGTACATCTGTGATCGTCACATCTTGCACGCGAGGATCACGAACTTTTTTACGAAGAATTTGATTGACTTCTTTTAAGATTTCTTGCGCCACTCGGCGATCTCGATAGTTAGCCATTCAAAAAGCCTCCTTGTATAGTTGTCATTTCGTTTATTTTGTTGGTACTTCTTCCATGACATAGCCTTCGATCACATCATCGACTTTTACGTCGTTAAATTTCTCGATCATCGCGCCACATTCAAATCCTAGCTTCACTTCTTTGACATCGTCTTTGAAGCGTTTCAAGCTGGCAAGTTTGCCTTCATAGATGACGATACCGTCACGAATCACCCGTACACCACTGTCACGGCGAATGCTGCCTTCCGTCACATAGCAACCAGCGATCGTACCAACTTTAGAAACTTTGTAGGTTTCACGAACGATCATTTGACCGGTGATTTTTTCTTCAAATTCAGGATCAAGCATCCCTTTCATCGCTGTTTCGATTTCTTCGATCGCTTTGTAGATAATGCGATGCAAACGAATATCGACTTCTTCTGCTTCTGCTTGCTGTTTGGCTTGCGGTGTAGGGCGGACGTTGAATCCGATGATGATGGCATTACTTGCTGCTGCTAGCGTTACGTCACTTTCATTAATGGCACCAACGGCTGAATGGACGATGTTTACTCGCACACCTTCAACATCGATTTTCTTCAATGACGCAGCTAACGCTTCGGCTGAACCTTGTACGTCTGCTTTGATGATGACGTTCACTTCTTTCAGTTCGCCTTCTTTTAGACTTTCAAACAAGTTATCCAATGTCACACGACTGCTTGATGCACGTTGTTCCATCAAGGCACGTTTTGCACGTTCTTCACCTGCTGCCCGAGCCGTTTTTTCATCTTCAAAGGTAACGAAACGGTCACCTGCTTGAGGGACATCGTTCAATCCTGTGATTTCGACTGGCGTTGCAGGTCCAGCTGCTTTATCACGACGACCTAAATCATTCGTCATCACGCGGACACGACCGAAAGTGTTCCCTACAACGATTGGATCACCAACATGAAGAGTTCCTTGTTGTACCAATAGTGTTGCTACAGGACCTTTGCCTTTATCAAGGCGCGCTTCAATAACGGTACCGATCGCTCGTTGGGTAGGATCAGCTTTCAAATCTTCGACTTCTGCTACTAAGAGGATCATTTCAAGCAATTCTTCAATGTTTTGCCCAAATTTCGCTGAGATTTCAACGAAGATCGTATCCCCACCCCAAGCTTCTGGGATCAACTCATGTTCACTTAATTCTTGCATCACATGTTGAGGGTTAGCACCTGGTTTATCGATTTTGTTAACTGCAACGATGATTGGCACTTTTGCTGCTTTCGCATGGTTGATCGCTTCCACCGTTTGCGGCATGACACCATCATCAGCTGCGACAACTAAAATCGTAATATCAGTGATACTTGCTCCCCGTGCACGCATACTGGTGAACGCCGCGTGTCCAGGAGTATCTAAGAAAGTGATTGGTTTGCCATTGATGTCGATTTGGTAAGCCCCAATATGCTGCGTGATTCCTCCAGCTTCACCACTTGTTACGCGTGAATGACGTAATGTATCAAGCAATGTTGTTTTCCCGTGGTCAACGTGACCCATGATGGTAACAACAGGTGGTCGTGATACTAAATTCTCTTCAATTTGTTCTTCTGCTTCGAAGAATTTATCGATATCTGCGATATCCACTTGAACTTTTTCTTGTGGTTCGATTCCGTAATCGGTAGCAAGCAGTTCAATCGTATCTTTATCTAAAGGTTGGTTTTGATTGACCATAACCCCCATCATAAAGAGCTTCTTGATGATCTCTGCTGGTTCACGGTAGATTTTTTTCGCGATATCCGCTACGTTCATGCCTTCTGTATATTCCAATACTTCTGGCAGTTCACGGAATTTACGTGCTGGAACTGGCGGTTTCTTTTCCGTCTGCTGACGGCCTTTTTTCCCTTTTTTGTTAAATTTATTGCGATTGTTGTTGTTGAAATTGTTATTGCGTCCACCGTAATTTGACTTGCCGCGGTTTTGATTTCCTCCACGGGAATCATTCGAGCCTTGCGTACGGTTGTTGTTGCGGTCTGCCCCTTGCGTATTTCCTGCAGATTGAGCGGCTGGACGGTTTTGTTGCCCTTGATTGTTCGGACGATTTTGTT
Organism: Enterococcus sp. R12; assembly: GCF_058135755.1. NCBI lineage: Bacteria > Bacillati > Bacillota > Bacilli > Lactobacillales > Enterococcaceae > Enterococcus > Enterococcus sp. R12. Next base: position 1,633,118 of record NZ_CM176874.1, on the reverse strand, counting down.
GTCCTTGGTTGTTTGGACGGTTTTGCTGTCCTTGGTTATTCGGACGATTTTGTTGCCCTTGGTTGTTTGGACGGTTTTGTTGCCCTTGGTTGTTTGGACGGTTTTGTTGTCCTTGATTGTTTGGACGGTTTTGTTGTCCTTGATTGTTTGGGCGATTTTGTTGCCCTTGATTATTCGGACGGTTTTGTTGCCCTTGATTGTTCGGACGGTTTTGCTGTCCTTGATTATTCGGACGGTTTTGTTGTCCTTGGTTTGTTGGGCGGTTTTGTTGCCCATGATTGTTACGATTCTCTTGGTTATTCACTCGATTATGACTTCCTTGGTTATTTGGTCTGTTACTTCCTTGACTGTTCGTGCGCTCTACTTGTCCTTGACCAGCAGGACGGTTATTGCTTTGCGTAGTTCGCTGTTGACTTTGATTGTTATGACGGTTTTGGAAGTTAGGATTATTTCTTTGCGTTTTAAATTTCTTTTGTTCTTGTTTTTCCGGCTGGTTGGCTGGTTTCTGATTTGCGGGATTTGAGTTTGCAGATGTTTTACCATTTGGATTGCCGCCTAATGACTGCTGCAATTTCTGCGCCTCTCCATCTGAGATCGCGCCCATATGATTTTTGACATCAAAGCCTAAAGATTGTGCTTTTTCAACAACCTCTTTGCTCGATTTGTTCCATTCTTTTGCAAGTTCATAAATTCTTTTTTTCCCCATGCAATCACCTTCCTAACCTAATATTAATTCCTGCACCTTCCTTGCAAATCCTTGATCTAAGATGCCAATGACCATTCTTGGTTTCCCAATGGCCGCGCTGATTTCATCAGCAGAAAATGCATCTAGGAGCGGAATTTCGTAATAAGAACTTTTGTCCTTAATTTTCTTTTGTGTATTTTTACCAGCATCACTGGCGACAATGACCAAAGCAGCTTTCTCATTGCGAATCTCTTTTAAGGTCATTTCTTCACCAGTCACTAATTTCCCAGCACGCATGGCTAGTCCTAACATATTTAATGCTTTGGTTTTATTCATTTGCAAATAACTCTTTTCGCGCTTTTTGGTGCGTTACATAGTCCAATAGTTCTTGGTAAAATTCATCTGTTAATTTCGTTTCCAGCACCCGATCTAAGATCCGCTTATCCCATGCTTTTTGGGCTTCAGCCGGTTCGATCGCTATATAAGCTCCTCGACCGGGCATTTTTCCTGTTGGATCGATGGAAACAACGCCTTCTTTTGAACGAGTGATACGAAGCATTTCTTTCTTAGGCAACATTTCGCCTGAAATCACTGATTTTCGTAAAGGAATTTTTCGTTTTTTTATCACGATCTCACCTCAACTATTTTTCGTCAAACTCAACATTTTCATAATCATCCGCAGTCATGTCTGATGAAAGGATCGCTTCATCAACTGTTTCTGCAGATTCTGTTGCTTCTGTGCTGCTTTCTTCAGCAGCTTCTGAAGCATTTGCATCATACTCATCGATATAGTCGCCTTCATCTAGCTTCGCATAAAATTCTTCCATGTCTGTTTCTGACTTGATATCGATTTTGAAACCAGTCAATTTGGCTGCTAGGCGAGCATTTTGTCCGCGTTTACCGATCGCCAATGATAACTGGTAATCAGGCACGACAACAGTACATGCCTTCGGATTATCAACATCGAATATAACGTCGCTGACTTCTGCTGGATTCAACGCATTGGCGATAAAGATCGCTGGATCTTCATTCCATTCCACGATGTCCATGTTCTCGCCTTTTAATTCATTGACGATCGCTTGAACCCGTTGACCTTTAGGACCAACACAAGTACCGACTGGATCGACGTTGGCATCAAAGGAACGAACAGCAACTTTGGCACGATCCCCTGCTTCACGAGCAATACTTACGATCTCTACAGTACCATCATATACTTCTGGCACTTCTTGTTCAAATAATCGGCGTAGCAAATCTGGATGGCTACGGCTAACGAATACTTGAGGGCCTTTCGAAGTATTTTCAACACGAGAAACGAATACTTTGATCCGATCATGGGGTTGATAAAACTCATTTGGCATTTGGTCTTGTTTTGAAAGCACGGCTTCAATTTTGCCTAAGTTTACATAGATATAACGATTGTCTTGGCGTTCAACGATTCCTTGCAGAATGTCTTTTTCGTACGCACTAAATTCGTTATAGATAATGTTTCTTTCTGCTTCACGGACCCGTTGCAAAATGACTTGTTTTGCCGTTTGCGCCGCAATACGACCAAAGTCTTTAGGCGTTACTTCAAAACGGATTTTGTCGCCGATTTCATAAGCGGGATTGATTGTCATCGCTTCTTTTAATGAAACCTCTAGTTGCGAGTCCATGACTTCTTCTGTCACTTCTTTGACTGCATAGACGTGGATGTTGCCTTTTTTCTGATCAAACTCAACTTCCACATTTTGCGCTTGCCCGTAATGACGTTTGTACGCTGAAACCAATGCCGCTTCCAAGGCATCGATGACAATCTCTTTTGAAATGCCTTTCTCTGCTTCTAATGCATCCAATGCATTCAACATTTCTTTACTCATGATTCTTTCATTCCTCCGTGTTTAAAATTGAATGGCTAAACGAGCTTTGGCAATATTTTTCCGGTCGATCGTTCGTTCTTTTTCTCTGGTTTTGATTCGGGTCTTAATAACTAGCTGATTTTCGTCGAATGACTGTAAAAAGCCTTCGAACTGTTTTTCTCCATCAATCGGTTGATATAAAGAAACATGAATGTACTCGCCGACTGCCCGTTGATAATCTGCTTCTTTCTTCAATGGACGCTCGGCGCCAGGGGAAGAAACTTCCAAGAAATAGGCCTGTGGAATAGGATCAGGTTCGCATTGGTCTAATTGTTCACTAAGTTGTTCACTGACAAAGGCACATTCCTCGATATCGATTCCGCCTTCTTTATCGATGAACACACGAAGAAACCAATTTTTCCCTTCCTTCACGAATTCTACTTCAACTAATTCAAATTTTTGCGCATCCAGAATAGGGGTCACTATATCTGTAACAGTTTCCACTACCGTACTCACAACATCGCCTCCTTTATTTCTCAACGAAACGAACTTCATTCCATTAAAAAGAGTGAGCGAAAAAACCGCTCACTCACTCTAAGTATCATTACATTGTAAATATAACACAATTTTCATAAAGATTCAACTACTGTCGCATGTTCCCTTCGCTTTCAGAAAAAAACAAAGCATTTTCTTAAAGATTTTTAATGCTTGGGTGAAGGGCTGTTAGTGAATCACTTGTCCAATCCGGCGTAGTAGTTGTGGGAAAATGCTCTCTGGATCAAAGTCCATTGGCGCGTCATGTGGGAAATGAAGCCAGAGCCGACCACCATAAACCACTAATACCAAAAGTGTCAAGGTCAGCCACAGGTTGTGACTGTGGTAAAGTTTGCTGATTTTCGGATTTTTTTTGAACAAAACGATTCCGAATACGATCGGCACCAACCAAAACAAGGGATGAAAATGCAGCGCACATTCAAGATCACCCTGAAATAAGTGCAAGTAGGCGCGCGTCATGCCACAACCTGGACAAGGAAACCCCGTTAACCATTTAAACGGACAAATCAATAATCGACCCAATCATCTGAATCAGACGAATCGTTTGATGTAGCAGATGACATCATGGCATTTTGATCAGCAGCTTCCCACATTTGATTCATATCACCTTGTAAAATCGCCATGTTGATGAAATCAAAAGCAAAAAGGCTCAAGACGACAAAAAGGATTTTGTTGTCACTCAGACGAGGCATATTCGCTCGTTGTTGTGCACTCATAAAGATATCCGCAATTCGATACCACCAATAAATTTGGTACAATCCGCAAGTAAGGATCGTGAGTAAAATCGATGTTTCTGGCGAAAGACGATTATCCCCGCTGTATTCTGCCAGCTCTTTGGTTGTTTGGTACATCCAAAAGAATGTATAAATGCCACAAGTAATAAATGTTAATAAAATGACCGATACAACCGATTTCTTTCTAACTCCGTAATTATAATTCATCACAAACTCCTTTTCTTTTTTTTCATTTTTGCCACTAAGCAATTATACTACAATATAATCACCATAACAAAACCTATTTATTTATTTTTATGAATTTAGACAAAAAAGCACCATCTTTAAGAAGGTGCTTTTTCACTTCATCCATCATAAAACTATTTTCGACTATAGTTTTTCACTTCTGCAGCCATTGCATCAACAAACAGATTCAATTCTTCGACTTGGGTCTCTTTGCTGCCGTAGCGACGGATATTGACTGTCGCGTCATTGACTTCTTGATCCCCAACAACGATTTGGTAAGGAATTTTTTGGGTTTGTGATGCGCGGATCTTATACCCCATTTTTTCGTTGCGGTCATCCACTTCTACCCGCAATCCTTGTGCCTGCAAGCGTTCTTTGATTTCGTAAGCATAGTCACTGTGAGCTTCGACTGAAACTGGAATGATCGATGCTTGGATCGGCGCCAACCAAGTTGGGAATGCGCCTTTATAGACTTCCGTTAGATAAGCCACAAAGCGTTCCATCGTTGAAACGATGCCGCGGTGGATCACCACTGGACGGTGGTTGTTTTCACCATCTTCACCAACATACGTTAGGTCAAACCGTTCAGGCAACAAGAAATCTAATTGGATCGTTGACAAGGTTTCCTCCATGCCTAAAGCTGTTTTCACTTGGACATCTAGTTTTGGTCCATAGAAAGCTGCTTCGCCTTCTGCTTCAAAATAATCCAATTCTAATTCATCCATAGCGGCTTTTAGCATCGTTTGCGCATTTTCCCACATTGCATCGTCATCAAAATATTTGTCTTTGTTTTGTGGATCACGATAACTTAGACGGAAACGATAATCGGTGATATTAAAGTCTTCATAAACACCGATCATTAAATCAAGTGTCCGTTTGAATTCTTCTTTGATTTGATCCGGACGGACGAATGTATGCCCATCGTTTAAAGTCATTTCCCGAACCCGTTGCAATCCAGATAATGCCCCTGATTTTTCATAGCGGTGCATCATGCCTAATTCAGCGATCCGAATCGGTAGCTCACGATACGAATGAATGTCATTTTTATAAACCATCATATGATGCGGACAGTTCATTGGTCGCAATACTAACATTTCCCCATCCCCCATATCCATTGGCGGGAACATGTCTTCATGGTAATGATCCCAGTGCCCTGAGGTTTTGTATAGATCCACGTTTGCCATGATTGGTGTATACACATGTTGGTACCCTAAGCTGATTTCTTTGTCCACGATATACCGTTCGATCGTACGACGGATCGTAGCTCCTTTTGGCAGCCAGAAAGGCAAACCAGCGCCGACTTCAGGTGATAACATGAACAATTCTAATTCTTTTCCTAATTTGCGATGATCGCGTTCTTTTGCTTCTTCCCGTAAACGGATAAATTCCTTCAAGTCTTTTTTATCGAAAAAGGCTGTTCCGTATACCCGTTGCATCATCTGGTTGTCAGAGCTTCCACGCCAGTAAGCACCTGCCACTGATAACAATTTGTACACTTGGATACGACCAGTTGATGGGACGTGAGGACCGCGGCAAAGATCGACAAATTCACCTTGCTGATAGGCAGTAATCGTTTCATCATCTGGTAATTCAGTGATCAACTCTACTTTGTATGGATCTTCGGCAAAAAGGGTCAACGCTTCTTCTTTTGTTAACACGCGGCGTTCGATTGGCAGATTTTCTTTGATGATCTTCATCATCTCTGCTTCGATTGCTGGCAGATCTTCTGCAGTTACTGGGTTTTCCCCATTGTCTGTGTCATAGTAAAAACCAGAATCAATTGCAGGTCCTACCCCAAAATGGATCGATGGATAGAGTCTGCGCATAGCTTGAGCCATTAAATGAGCTGTCGAATGACGAAGTAAGCCTAAGGCGTCTTCATGATCGGGTGTCACGATCTCAATCGTTGCATCTTCTTCGATCGGACGTGAAAGATCGATCAGTTGTCCATTGACTTTTCCAGCTAAGGCTTTCTTTGCAAGACTTTTCGAGATACTTTCAGCAATCTCTTTGGTTGTTACCCCAACAGCAAATTCTTTTTTTGCGCCATCAGGAAATGTAATAAATAATGACATATGAATGTCCTCCTTTGATGATTTCAATCAATAAAAAAAGTCCTAGTATCGGTTACGATACTAGGACGATCACTCGTGGTTCCACCTATTCTTCAAAAACAGAAAAAGTCTGTTTTCCTCTTCATGAGATAACGGTTCAACCGCCTCCGTTTCAACAGAGGTCTTAAAAAAGTGGTCATCCTTTGGTTTTCTTCTAGGAAATTTTCAGCCAAGATTTCCCTCTCTTATCGAAGACTCTCAAATTCAGGTGTCTTTTTTATTGATCGATTATGGCTCAATTAAACCACTCTCTTGATAAAAAAGCAAGAGAATTATTTCCAATCGCCATTCACAGCATAGGTTCCTTGCTTCATTTCATTGATGATAACATGGATATGCTCTTTAGGGGCGCCTGTATTTTTATGGACCGCCTCAGTGATTTCTTTCATCATATTCGTCAGTTGCTCTTGCGAACGTCCTTCAACTAGTTCGACATGGATAAATGGCATACGACTTCCTCCTTTGTTTGCTTTTGATTATACACCTTTTTCAAAAAGACAAAAACTATTACCTTGGTTTCCAAAGAAAACCATGACTTTATTCTTCCTGATAAACGACACAAAACTTTTCGCAAACACACAGCATTTGATCGTGAAAAGACAACCCCGCTGAGGCATAAGCTCGTCGAAAAAAAGCTTCATGAACACGGCGCCAATAAGCCAAAGTGCGATCTCCTTCCCCTTCTAAAAAGGCAAAGTCTGCTGTCACCTCATCAAAAGGCACGATCGACACTGACTCTAAGTAAAGAACAGCTTTTGGTACATCCGACCCATTTAAAAGGACACTATAGGTTCCTGATTGCGGCAATGCTTCTTGCTCGATTTCATAGAGCGCAGCGGCAGATGTCGTTGCCGTCTTTTCGCCAGCTAAAACCAGTGCTGCCAGTTCATCGGCCATTTGTGGTGTATCACCAAAGGACCAAGCATCTTCATAGGTCAAAGGAGATTGATTTCTTGGATTTGCTTTTAAAAACCGCTGCCAAAACGCCTGAATCTGACAGTCTTTTATTTTTGATTCTCTGGTTTCATCTGCCAATTTTTTTCACTCCAATACTTCGTATATGTTTGGACATTCTCAGCTTCTTGCCAATCATAGGCCAGCCCTAATTTCTCGCTGATGTTCTTTGCTTGGCCATCAAAACGTTTTTGCATCTTCAAGAGGGACTGACCGCAGGCAGTGATCGTGGAAAAATCAAGCAATGAGGTCAATTCCCGCCACTCCTTTTCCGTTAGAAACGACTGTAGGTATTTATGATTTTTCCCTGTACTCACCTGAAATTGCTGAGCTTGGGCAACGAACAAATCTTCAATCCATAACAATTCTTGCCAACAAATAGTGTATAAATGATCCGCAGCATAAATCAGCTGCTTTCGAAGCAGCCCTTTCACGACATACGTGCTTACCCACCAAAATTCGTTGCAGTGTTCCTGAAAAGCGGCTTGGGTCGGGCGCTTGATCCAGTAATGCGAATGATTTGCTTGATTAGCAAAACTTAGTATTTGGTCTGGATCAAGCAGCGGATGCAAGCCTGGTTCGTTAGCCAGACGATCGACCAGTGCAAGAGGACATAGCATGAGATCGATTCTTACTCCGTCTAAAAAATGCATCAAGTACGTAAAACACCCGCCCAAACTTGACGGATAGATGGTGCTAGCTTCCGGTGTTTGCCTGATCATGATCGGTCCAAAGGCTTCTAACCATGAAGGATCATCGACCAAGGGCTGAATATCATCCATTACGTAAACCACATCAAAGTCTTGTAAAAAATCTTTTGGCGCCTGTGGATCGGTCCGTGAACCAGATAAACCGATGGCACGTGCCCCAACACGTTGCCCCACAGACAGGATCAATTGGTGCAATTCTGCTTCTTCCCTCACCGTCTCCACCTCTTTTTCGTTTCGTTTTTGAACACCTAAGCTCTTTTTATAAATATTAGCATAGTTTCTTTTTTTCCACGACATTCGCAGGGAAAATATGCTATAATTTTATGTCGCAATTTTTTTAAGGAGGATCCTTCGTGAACGAACGTCAAAAAGAACAACAACATGTCAATGAAACCATTGCTCTGATCCACAGAGAACAAGCGATCCTTTCGCAGCAAAAACAAGAGTTAGCCGCTAAAATGGATGATCAATTAAAAGAAATCGCCGATAAGAAAATTCGCGGGGGCGACAGTGAAGCCTTTTATGAATCAGTTATCGAGTACCAGCAGCATGAACAAGAATTGCTGATAAAATACCAAACCGCAGAATCACAAGAAAAACGCGTCAAAACCTTAACAACGATGGCGGGCAATCCGTATTTTGCTCGAATCGATTTCAAAGAAGAACAAGAAACCGAGACCCTCTATTTGGGGATCGCTTCATTGCGAGACAAAGATGAAGAAACGATCGTCATCGACTGGCGCGCACCGATCGCCAATCTTTATTATGAAGGAGAGCTTGGTGAGACCTTCTACGAAACAGACACTGATCGGTTTACGGTAGAATTGCTTTTGAAACGCCAATTTAAAATTCAAAATGGTGAAATCTTGTCGATGGTCGATACTTCGGAGATCATCAATGACGAATTTTTGTTGGAAATATTGGATGAAGCCTCTTCTTCTCAAATGCGTAACATCGTTTCGACGATCCAAAAAGCACAGAATCAAATCATTCGTGATACCACCAATAAATTCTTACTGATCGAAGGAATTGCTGGAAGTGGGAAAACCTCTGCTTTGTTGCAGCGGGTCGCCTTTTTACTTTATCGGAATCGCAAATGGTTGGACGAAAAACAAGTCTTGCTGTTTTCACCCAATCATTTGTTTTCTGACTATATTTCCATGGTCCTGCCTTCTTTAGGTGAAAGTGAAGTGCCCACAAGAACCTTCCACCACTTTATCCAATTGATTCTGACTGGCTATGAAGTGACGAAAGAAACCCAACAAGAAGAAACCTTTTTAAGCGGCGATGATGATGCCATTGAAAAAATCAAAAGTAGTCTTTTCTTGGTGGAAAAAATCAACCGTTATGTCCGTTCGATTGCACCGATCGGTCCCTTGTTCCGTGATCTAAAAATCCAAGGGCAAACCTATTTGACAAAAGAACAGATTCGCCGCTGGTATCAAGAAACCAATAACGAACTGCCGATTTACCAAAGAACCCAACTGCTTCAAACGAAATTATTAAAAAAAATCGGCGGCTTGGAAAAAGATGAAGCCAAAAAAGACTGGGTCAAAGAAGCGACCGAAGAACAATTGCAACAAGTATTTGCCAATGATCCTCATCAAGAATACAGCGAAGAAAACGAACGCCGTTTGCGGAAGAAACTTAGACAGCAGATCGTCCGCAAGAAGTTCCGTTCCTTGACGCGGGGAGTGAAAAACTTTCAGTTTATCAACCAAGCCAAGCAATACTTACACTTTTTACAATCGGTTGAGTCTGCTGCAGTCAAAGAAACTGGCATCGAGCCTGCGGCTTGGCAGCAAAGTATTGCCGATATTCGACAAGGCATGCGCCAAAGACAGATCAAACAAGAAGACGCCGTTTTGTTTTTCTTACTGATCAAACAGCTTTATCCTGTTCACGTCGAAGAAAAAGCTCGGTTTATCTTTATCGATGAAATGCAGGATTTTCCACCAGCACAAGTGGCTCTACTGCGTCAGCTTTATCCAAAGGCTGGCATCACCCTATGCGGCGATTTGAATCAAAAAGTGTATGGCAATGAAACGATCGTCGGGGCATTAGCAGAATTATTCCCCCGCGAAAGTGTGAAACGTTATCAATTGAAAACCAGCTATCGTTCGACTAAGGAAATCACAGATTTCGCCAATCAATTTTTAGTTGGCAGTGATCAAGTGGAATTGACGGCTCGTAAAGGGGCGGTACCAACAATTGTTAAAGGAACTGCAACTGAAAATCTGGCTTTCCTAGAAACCAGTATTCGTGACGCAGCTGAGAATCAGCGTTGGCGCACCGCGATCATTTGTAAAACCGCAAAGGATTGCCAGCAGTTATATGCCCAGCTGGCAGAAACAATGCAGGAACAAGTGCAGCTGATCACCTCTGAAGAAGACTTCATGAAACGCAATGTGATGATCTTCCCGGCCTTTTTAGCAAAAGGGCTAGAGTTTGACCAAGTATTTGTCTGGACACCAGGTGCCACTTTCGTGACTGAACAAGACCAATTGATTTTTTATACAATGGCGACACGGGCGATGCATCAGTTGACCGTCCTCACCCAAGAGGAATTGCCGCTTCTGGCAAAAGCTGATCCTACCACTTATCAGTTCCAAGAAGCATCAACGATCGGATAACAAAAAACATCACTTTCGGCGAGTTCCCAAAGGAAACAAGCCGATCGTGATGTTTTTTTAGCCTTTTAACTCGCCAATAAATAAACGGGTTTCTGGATAGCGCATCCCTACGATGGTTAAAATCATTTGCAGCTCAGAAACGTGTTCGGGATCTTCTGGAACAAATAATTTTGTATGTCGTCCAATGCTGCCGTTATCGATCAAGCGATGGGTACGATTCCACTCACTAAATTCTTCAATCGTCGTAAAGCGACTAAGAGGAAAGCCAGCGCCATCCAGAATTTCTGTCAATCGAAAAAGTACATAGGAACTGTCGATGACAAATTCTTTTCTATGAGGCAAAGCACGCGTTCGTTTATAATCAATAATTGCTTTTTCTGGTCGGTGCTCTAAAAGCCAATCCAACAGCAAGAAGAACCCTTCCATTCGATACTCATCGATAAAGAGCCGTTCAGAGTATTCCGACATGCGAAAGACTAATGGAATCAAGAATCGCTCTTTATAAATTAATAAGGGTGCGCGATCAACGACGACATTTAAATAACGATTCAAATAAGAAGAGCCACGATAATCACCTAGACGATACCCTTCTACCCCATACTTTTGATATTTCCGACAAAGAGCCGAGCAGTCAGAAATCGATACAGACACTTCTGCTAGCTTTTCAAAACCACTTAAGATTCGATTAAATGGCTCTAAAACGATTTTTTCTTCCATGTCTGCCCCCCTAACGATTTGTTTGCTTATGTAGTAAATCATAACACATAAAATGTATAGAAACCAACTGAAAAGATGATCAACACAGAAGAATTTTCAGTAAATGAGCAACGCTACCGCTTCATTATTTCTCTTGCATAAGCGATAAAGCTTCTACATAAAAAAACATACTAAAAAAATGGCAGCCAGATTGTCTCTAGGCTGCCAAGTGACACTTATTCTTCCGCGTCTGCCACATTGTGATAGACGTTTTGTACGTCTTCAAGATCTTCTAACACATCGATCATTTTTTCGAATTTTTCTAGATCGTCACCCGTCAAGGTTACTTCATTTTGAGGAATCATTTGCATTTCTGCAATTGAGAATTCAGTGATTCCTTTTTCTTTCAAGGCTTCTTGAATGGCATGGAAGTCACTTGGTTCACCGTGAACGATGATTTGTCCATCTTCTTCAACGACATCACGAACATCGATCTCTTTGTCCATCAAGTATTCTAAGATTTTATCTGCATCGTCACCGGCAAAGCCAAAGAGTGCCGTGTTATCAAACATATAAGCAACGGCCCCTGAAACACCCATATTCCCGCCGTTTTTACCAAAAGCGGCCCGAACATCGGCTGCGGTACGGTTGACGTTATTTGTCAACGTATCGACGATCACCATTGATCCATTTGGTCCAAATCCTTCATATCGAAGTTCTGAGTATTGTTCATCGCCAGAACCTTTGGCTTTTTCAATCGCACGGTCAATAATGTGTTTTGGCACATTGTAGGTTTTCGCACGTTCGATAACAAAGCGTAATTTTTGGTTCGCGTGAGGATCAGGATCACCCGATTTTGCTGCTGCGTAGATTTCGATTCCAAATTTTGCATAAACTCGGCTATTGTTTGCATCTTTAGCAGTTTTTTTCGCTACGATATTTGCCCATTTACGACCCATAATTTCACTTCGCTTTCTTGTTTTTAAAAATCCTTATTCATTATACTTGTCAAATGGCGTTCTGTGAAGTAATTTTCACTTATTTATCAATAAAAAGCGGAATTCTTCGAAAATTTTGTTCTGTGATTTGAGGATTCCCTTGCTGATAGATCTGATCGATCCGCAATGACAAGCCATAGCGCTGTGCTTCTTGCTTACCGAATTTAGCGATCAGCGGTAGGGTCAGCTCTTTTTTGATCTCTTTTAAATAGTGCTGCCCTTGCTTCGTATACCCTAAGACTCGAATAAAGGGATGTTCTTGGGCTTCCTTCATTTCAGCTTTTGTCACTTGGAACAATACATAACAAGCAAGACGCTGCAGCCGCGTTTGGGTATAACGTTTCGTCTTTAACAACTTGATAAAACCTGCAAATGAATCCGCCGCCGTCACATATTGTTTTAGTCGATATTCTAATCCTTCTTCCATCTGGTAAATAGCAGCTAATTTTTCGATTGGGGCAGAGATGATCTGGTATTGAAGATACGGCCAAAAGGCTTCCCAATCGACTGTTGCTTGTGAAAGAAAGTTTTGTGTTGCTTCAGGAACAAAATCCGCAACAGCTGCACCTTGTTTGATTGCTTGGCGAATGGCTGTTGCACTGGCGATCGTGGGATGATCGAATTGTTCTGAATGATAAGACGCCGCAACGCGTTGGATGGGGACCAAGCGCATTGGTTTTTCATAATGCAGCACTTCCCGTGCATACGCCATACCCAACAGATGATTGGGCTGGTCTTTTTCTGCATGGTACTCAGGATATAGCTCACTGAGGACCGCACTCATTTTTTGACTATAGGTAGCATTTTGCCTAGCTAAGCGTTGAAATGCGTCATCGATCATTAGTTGATTTTCTTTTTCAAAGTGAGCAAACTTGGCATAGTCGAAGGGGTGTTTCGTATCTGTGCCAAAGCATAACAACTCACATTGCAGATCCTGCAGAATCCTAATCGCTCCCGATGCAAAAAAATCAGCAGAGTGGACGGCCCAAGCGGGGGGCAATTCGACGATCAAGTCTACACCATGTTGTAGTGCTGCTTGAGCTCGCTGCCATTTATCGATGATTGCTGGTTCGCCACGCTGTAAAAAATTTCCACTCATCACCGCAACGACGACATCAGCATTCGTTACTTGCCGTGCTTTTTCCACATGGTATTGGTGTCCATGGTGAAAAGGATTGTATTCTACGACTAGTCCGCAAGCCTTCATCGACATCCCTCCTGTTTTACATAACGGTTACTTATGGCAGACAAAAAACCAGCGACGGCTTTTTTCATTTGGCTTCGTATCGATAAAATCGGCATAGCATTCAACATTGGCAAAACCAGCATTTTCTAACATTCTTAAATAGCTTTCAAGAGGATAGGTTCTTTCTTGATGAAGCTCATCTAAGCGTTCAAACAACCCATTCTCTTGTGCAACAAAAAAGGTCAAGAAGTGTTCAATGCTATGGTCTTTTTCGCCCTGATAGCTTTCCCAAAGAAAGGCAAATTCATCGGTTTGGTAATGATAGCTATAATCAGGAAAGACTTCATCGATTTGATATAAGGAATGTACATCAAATAAAAAGACGCCATCTTCTTCTAAACAACTGTAAACACCATCAAACACTTGCTGCACACTTTGCTCGTCTTCCATGTAGCAAAGGGAGTCAGAATAGCAGGTAATTGCTTGATAGGTGCCAACATCTACGAGATCCAGCATGTCACCCGCAACAAATTGCACAGCCGCCTCTTCTTTTTCAGCCCGTTGACTAGCGATCATCAGCATCTCTTCTGAAAGATCTAACCCAGTCACGTCAAAACCAGCCTTGGCAAACTCAACGGCTAACGCACCAGTTCCACAAGCCAATTCTAACAGCTGTTTTCTTTTTCCTAAATGACGACAAGAAAAATCCAGCCACTTTTTATAGAGACTGGAATCCATTACTTCGTCATAGACAAATGCGAAGGTTTCGTAAGCCATTACGCCACGACCCATTCATTAAGATCCACAAGCGGCGCATCAGACCATAATTTTTCTAGGTTGTAAAAAACACGTTCTGAGGCACTGAATACGTGAACGATCACGTCACCTAAGTCGATCAAGACCCATTTTCCACCATCTTTTCCTTCGACACGGCGAACAGATACTTGATTTTCTTCTTCTTTATCGATGACTTCATCAATGATCGCATTGATTTGACGTTCGCTATTTCCTGAACAGATCACAAAGTAATCTGCTAGCAAAGAGATTTCCCGCACATCTAATGCCATAATATCTTCGGCATGTTTTGAATCGGCGGCTTTTACAGCAATTTCTAATATTTTCTGACTATCTATGGTAATTCCCTCCTATATTTGGCTACCCAAAAATTGTAGGTTTCGATCGTTTTTGGGTAAATAACTGCTTCTGTTTCGATCAAATGAAGCAAGGTATGTTTCGTTTCGTAAGCAACAGCGGCATCTAAGTCAATCATTGCGATCTCTCTGGCTTCAACGACTCCAGGAAACGTACGTCCGGGTTCGATATAATCTGCCACATAGATGATTTTATCTAACAGGCTCATCTTAGCAGCTCCGGTGGTGTGCAAACGGATCGCTTGTAAGATTTCTTCGTCATCGATTTCTAATTCTCGTTGAACGAAATCAGCACCGACAAGTCCATGCCAGATGGCATTGTTCCAGTTCAAGAGATCCAAGTCGAATCCGTCTCTACGAATGACTAATTGAAATTCTTCATCGCTGCGTTCTTTCGCATAATCATGCGTCAAGGCGGCGATGCTGGCTTTGACCGGTGAAGCACCATATTTTTCCGCAAGGGCAACGGCCGTTTTTTCGACACCTAACACATGCTCAAAGCGCTTTTGACTCATCTGCATTTGGACCTTTTGCATCAAAAGTTCCCGTTCTGCTTGTGTGTAGTGTTCACTCTTCATCCAAGTACAACCCCTTTTCTTGAATATAGTGTAACACATTATCTGGCAATAAGTAGCGAACCGAACAACCTTGTTGCACTTTTTTACGAATTGTTGTTGAGCTGACATCCATTAGCGGGATATCGATCCAAATAATCGGGTATGGGCTATCGATCGGCACTTCTGGACGACGAACCCCCACAAAAGTCACCAATTCCATCAGCTCATCGATTTGATGCCATTTTGGTAAATAGTTCACCATATCCCCGCCAATGATAAAATAATAATTGGTATCTGGATTCTTAGCTGTCAATTCCCGCATCGTATCAACCGTATAACTCTTACCTTTTCGTTCCAACTCAATGGTCTCTACAGCAAATCGCGGATTATCGGCGATCGCCAACTCCAACATCGCCAAGCGGTGCTCAGCTGGGATCGTCTTTTTCTCATCAACATGAGGCGGTAAATACTCAGGCATGAAATAAACTTTATCCAGCCCTAATGCTTGCCCTACTTGCTCACCCATAACCAGATGTGCGTAGTGTACTGGATTAAAATTCCCACCAAGAATGCCCACTTGCTTTTTCGGTACAAGTTCTTGTGTTTGTGTCTCTAAAACCGTTTGTACCTTTCCAAATGTTTGTCCTTGCATGCCTTCTCCCTCCTAAATTGAACGAACTTTGCTTGAAATCGTTTGGTATTTTTCTTTGCTTGACGGTTTGAATAAAACGATCACTCGTCCGATGATCTGTACCACTTCACAGCCGACTTTCTCACGGATCGTTTCAGCTGCTTCGTCAGCAACCTCATCAGTATTTTGGAGCAATGAGACTTTGATCAATTCTCGTTTTTCTAGCGCTTCTTCAATTTGCGCCATCATCGCGTCATTCAAGCCGCCTTTGCCGATTTGAAAAATCGGGTTTAAATGGTGCGCTTCACTTCGTAAAAATCTTTTTTGTTTTCCTCGTAAGTCCATATTCTTCCTTCTTCCTTATACTAATGCTTTACGTCTAAGCACATCGACACCCTTTGGCGCCCACCCAGCGATGACACACGGTTTGGTGATCGTGATCCAGCCAAGTCCAGCAAAAACGATATCGGTTTTTTCTTTGATTGAAAATTCGAAACGGACGAGTTCAGGAAAATCCGCCACTTCATCTGCTCGCGGCGGCTGCAGCAGCCCACCAACATGTTTCTCATAAAACTCATCGGCTTTCGTTAATTTGGTCCGATGGATCGCCACATCATTTGCTACATAAGCAATAAATGAACTGCGTTCTCCTTGAATGAAATCAAATCGGGCAAGTCCTCCTAAGAACAAGGTCTGTTCTGGATTCAACTGATACACCTTTGGTTTGATCTCTTTGGCTGGTGCCACGATTTTTAGATCTTTTTTACCTAAATAATGCGCCATTTGATGACGATGAATGATTCCTGGTGTGTCGATCAAGAAGTGTCCGTCATCCAAGGGAATCTCGATTTTATCCAATGTGGTTCCTGGGAAACGCGAAGTCGTGATCAATTCGTTGATCCCCGCTGTTTGTTTGATGATTTGATTGATCAATGTTGATTTTCCAACATTCGTCACACCCACCACATAGACATCGCGTCCTTCACGATACGTTTCGATCGCTTGCAGTAAAGCTTCCGTTTCACCTGGCTTCTTGGCACTCGTCAATAATACATCCACTGGTCTTAAACCAGCTTCATGAGCACGTTCCTTCATCCATTGGGTCATCTTCGATTTTTTCAAAGATTTTGGTAAAATATCCACCTTGTTGCCCACTAATAAAACAGGATTATTGCCGACAAAGCGGTGCAGTCCTGGGATCAATGAACCATTAAAATCGAAAATATCAACGACATTAACGATCAAGGCTTCTTTTTCCCCGATTTCATTCAGTAGACGCAGAAAATCATCGTCGGTAAGGGAAACATCTTGGATTTCATTGTAATGGCGCAAACGGAAGCAGCGTTGACAATAGACTTCTCCTGATTCAAGTCCTTTTTCTAATGCGGATTGCGGGGTGTAGCCCAATTCATTGGGGTTCGTTGTCTGAATCACTGCCCCGCAGCCGATACAGTGAATTTCTTCGATTCCTTCTGTCATATTAAATTCCTCCACGCCATTTTAACTCTGGGTTGTGCTTCAATAAATAGTTCATGATTTTTCTTTCTGCGGCTCGATTAAATTGGGTTTTCCAAGAATCCGTTGGGATCACTGGTTTCACTAAAATACTGCGAACACCGGCACGATTGGCACCTCGTACATCCGTCATGATTTGATCGCCGATCATCACGACCTCTTCTTTTTTCAAGCCTAATTGTTGATAGCCTTGTTTGATCCCTCTTGAAAAGGGTTTTAATGCGCGGTGTACGTACTTTAAACCAAAGGGCGCAACTGCCCGTGCCACTCGTTCACTATTGTTGTTGGAAACGACAACTACCGGTATCCCAGCATTTTTCATTTCCAGTAGCCAGTTTTTTAGTTCTTCGGTTCCGTCAGGATTGTTCCAAGCAATCAAGGTATTATCAAGATCGGTCAAAATCCCTTTGATCCCCTGTGCCTTTAGTTGGCTAGGGGTGATTTTATAAATCGCATCGACCATCCAAGTCGGTTTATAATTTGAAAACATAAAATCTCCTTTGCTGCATGATTTCTTCACGTATTAAAAATCGGCGACTAGTCATCGATCCAAATTGTCGATCCTTAAAAAGAAACAGTCCGATCTGCCTACAATCACGCAGATGGTTTCTATCAAGATCAGACCTCTTCAACCTGTAATTATACAATAGAATCTTTTTGAATACTAGCAAGTGCGCCAGTTTCTGCAGGTTTCTTGTAAAAGAACTGAAAAAGGAACCTGCCAAGACAACCGTTTGTCCTATCACTTCTTTAAAGTAGTCTTTTTTCCGTCAAAAAAGCATCCTTTTACTGAAAGGATGCTTAGGAAAGGTCCAAATTTATCACTAACAACTGCGAACTTCTCGCAGTTTACAATACTTTACTCAAAAAATCAATGGTTCGTGGATTTTTCGGATGATCAAAGATCTGTTCTGGCGTTCCTTCCTCCATAATGATTCCCTGATCCATAAATAAAATCCGATCCGCGACTTCTTTCGCAAAGCCCATTTCATGAGTGACGATGACCATCGTCATTCCTTGCTGAGCCAAACGCTGCATGACGGACAATACTTCGCCAACCATTTCTGGGTCTAACGCTGAAGTCGGTTCATCAAAGAGCATCACGTCTGGTTCCATCGCCAAGGCACGTGCGATAGCGATTCGTTGCATTTGTCCACCAGAAAGACTTTGAGGATAGGCTTTTGCTTTGTCTGGTAAGCCAACATCATTTAGTAGTTGTTTTGCCAACTGATCAGCCGCCGATTTTGCTACCTTCCTGACTTTCGTCGGGGACAAAGTAATGTTTTCTAAAACCGTCATATTCGGAAAAAGATTAAAATTTTGAAAGACCATACCCATTTTTTCACGCATCTTATACAAATCATTCTTTGGATCGGTAATATCGGTTCCTTCAAAAAAGATTTTTCCGCTTGTCGGTACTTCTAATAGGTTCAAACAGCGTAAAAACGTGCTTTTTCCTGACCCAGATGGGCCAATCACCACTACGACTTCTCCTTGATCGATCGTCGTTGTGATCCCTTTTAGCACTTGATTGCTGCCAAAGGTTTTGTGTAAATCTTGAATATCTAACATCATAGCTTGTCTTCTCCTTTTAACGACGATAGCCTTTGCCTAGTTTCTTTTCCCATAAACTCAATAGTCGCGAAGTCGTAAACGTCAAGATGAAGTAAATGACCGCCGCCACATAGAAAGGCGTTAATGGTTGGAAAGAACTGGTGACAACGATCTGCGCACTGTTCATCAGCTCGTAGATGCCGATCGTTGAAAGCAAAGAGGAATCCTTAATCAAAACGATAAATTCATTGCCTAGTGGCGGCAAAATGTTGCGTAGTGCTTGTGGCAATACGACATAACGCATCGTTTGAAAAGGCCGCAACCCTAAAGAACCCGCCGCTTCTGTTTGACCGTAATCAACGGCATTGATTCCCCCTCGGACGATCTCAGCAACATATGCCCCAGAATTAAGCGAGAGCGCAATGATCCCAGGAAATAGCCGCCCAAAATCAAGACTCAACACGCCGATCGAGACCGTGGGCAAGGCAAACATTCCTTGCAAAAGACCAAAAGCGATCAATATCTGCACCAGCATCGGTGTGCCGCGGATGACTTCAATATACGCATTAGCAAACCAGCGCAAAGGCGTCACTTTTGATAATTTCATCAGGGCGAAAATCACCCCTAGAATCGTTCCAAAGATCACGGTGATGATAGAGATCACGATGGTGATCACCACACCAGAAAGAAAATAAGGGTAATATATCGCTAAAAAGGATAAATCCATAATTGTGTCTACTCCGTTCTATCTATTGCGCCGCATTTTCGTTGGCTAGATCTGTGTTCTTTTGTACATACTCATCGATTGTACCATCTTCAATCAATTCTTTCAAAATACTGTTTAGTTCTTCTTGTAATTCGGTACTCCCTTTAGGTAAAGCAATTGCATAAGAATCGCCTTCAGATGCTTCTAATGCTACATCAGTGATCACGAGGTCATCATTTTGTGCAACATACGATTCAGCAACCGCACTTTCAAGGACCAAACCTTCGATCGAGCCTTGTTTCAATTCATTGACTAGATTCGGAACTTTGGCGATGGAAACCAATTGCGAATCAGCTAATTGATCTTGAACGATCATTTCTTGGATCGAGCCTTTTTGAGCGCCTACTTTTTTGCCAGACAAGCTTTCGATTGAATCAAATGCCGATTCATTGTTTTTATTAACAACTAATTTTTGTTCTGGTGTAAAATAGTTATCGGTGAAATCAAAAGTCTGTTTACGTTCGTCAGTTGCTGAGATGCCTGAAACAGCGATATCGGCTTTCCCTTGTTGCAAAGCAGTCAAAACAGCATTGAAATCAAGGTCCAAAATATTCACTTCGACACCAAGACGATCAGCGATCTCATTGACCATATCGATATCTGCGCCCACGATCGTATCTTTGCCATCGATCAAGGCATGAAATTCAAACGGGGCAAAGTCAGCAGAAGTTGCCACATTTAACACACCAGCTGCTTTGATGGCTTCCAATTGATTATCCGCCGAACCGCTGGCACTAGAACTTCCAGTACTCGATGAGCCGCCATTCCCACAAGCTCCTAAAACCAAAATCCCCGTCAATACAACAAGTGCTCCAAATAATTTTTTCATTAAAAACGCTCCTCTTCAAAACAAATATTTATGCAATATAATCTTCTTATATTCAGAATGTATACATAATAGCACAGAATAATTAAATTTTAAACTAAAAACTTCGCCATTTGTACGATTTATTCAATAACACTTTTAATAAAAAAATACTAGGATACCCATCCTCTAATCAGAGTGGATATCCTAGTTTTTAAAATCGGCGAAAACGTTGATACCTTGCCTCAAGCAATTCATCTGTTTGCAAGGTAGAAAGTTCGGCAAGTTTCTTTGAAATTGCCGCTTTCATCTGTTCCATCAATTGCTCTTTCGGTAAAAAGGCCTCTTCATGGGTTTCAGCAATCACTTTTTCAATAACACCGAGTTCATATAGTTCTTGAGCTGTGATCTTCATCAAGCCAGCAGCTTCTTTGGCACGGCTGCCATCTTTCCATAGGATCGAAGCAAAGCCTTCGGGAGATAAAATGGCATAGATCGAATGTTCCATCATCCAAACCTCATCGCCTAATGCCAGTGCTAAGGCACCGCCGCTGCCGCCTTCACCAATGATGATTGCCAAGATCGGCACCGTTAAATCGGACATTTCCATCAAGTTACGGGCAATCGCTTCGCCTTCTCCGCGCTCTTCCGCGCCAATACCGCAAAACGCCCCTGCTGTATTGATCAATGTGACCACAGGTCGCTGAAATTTTTCTGCTTGCTTCATTAAGCGTAACGCTTTGCGATAACCTTCAGGATGTGGCGAGCCAAAGTTTCTGCGTAAATTTTCAGGCAGATTACGGCCTTTTTGAATACCGATCACGGTCACTGGCTTGCCATCTAAACAAGCAATGCCGCCAACAACGGCTTCATCTTCGCCAAACAGACGGTCTCCATGAAACTCTTCAAACTCAGAAAAAATGCCGTCAAAGTAATCCAGTGCCGTCAAACGGTCTTTGCTGCGAGCGAGTTCAACGATTTCGTGGGCTGCTCTAGTCATTGCGATCCCATCCTTTCCGCGTATGCAAAGAAATCAAATGGTGGATTTTCTCCCGCAAGTTCGTCCGTGGAACGATTTGATCGACAAAGCCATGATCTAACAGGAACTCTGCCTTTTGAAAGTCTTCAGGTAGTTCCTGACGAATGGTTTGTTCAATCACACGTCGTCCAGCAAAACCGATCAAGGCTTGCGGTTCTGCCAGGATGATATCCCCTTCCATCGCAAAACTAGCGGTGACGCCACCGGTTGTCGGGTCCGTTAAAACCGTTAGATAAAACAAGCCAGCTTTACTGTGGCGTTTTACCGCCGCAGAGATTTTTGCCATTTGCATCAGTGACAAAATTCCTTCTTGCATCCGCGCACCACCTGAAGCGGTAAAAAGAACAACTGGTAGCTGTTTTTCGATCGCACGTTCAAACAAACGGGTGATCTTCTCCCCCACGACCGTTCCCATACTGCCCATGATGAAATTCGCATCCATGATCCCGATCGCTAACGGCAATCCTTGAACTTTTGCTTCTCCTGTGAGGACAGCCTCATGCAACCCAGTTTTTTCTTGCATTTGTGCGACTTTATCCAAATATCCAGGAAAATCAAGAGGATCTTTTGTGGTTACATCTGTGTCCCATTCTTCAAAACTTTTCTCATCAATCGTGATAGCGATCCGTTCCCAGGCACTGATTCGGAAATTATACCCGCAGTGAGGACAGACTTTCTCTGCCCCCATCTCCTTCGTATAAAGCGTTCGTTTGCAACTAGGACATTTCGCCCAAAGATTATCTGGTACGACTGGTTCGTTCGTTGGCAGCTGACCTCGATTAGGATTGATGCGAATGTAGTTTTTCTTCTTAAATAAAGCCACTCATCTTCCCTCCTATTGTTCAGGTGTCCAATTTGGCAAAAATTCCTCTTGTAAAAAGGCGGTTGTATAGTCTCCCGCAATCACTTTCGGGTGACTGATCAAGTCCATTTGGAATTCTGCATTCGTAATGACACCATCGGTCACTAATTCGGCTAACGCCCGCTGCATCTTCATCAACGCTTCGAAACGGTTCTCGCCGTGAACGATCACTTTAGCGATCATAGAATCATAATAAGGTGGGATCGTGTAGCCAGAATACATGGCACTGTCTACACGAACGCCTAGACCGCCGCTTGGTAAAAACAAATTGTTGATCTTGCCTGGTGACGGTGCAAAATTGAAGGCTGGATTTTCTGCATTGATCCGACATTCGATCGCCGCGCCCGTCATCTTGATGTCTGCTTGCGTCAAGCCTAGCGGTTCGCCACTAGCGACTTCAAGTTGTTTTTTGACTAAATCAATGTTTGTCACCATTTCGGTGATCGGGTGTTCCACTTGAATTCGAGTGTTCATTTCCATGAAATAAAACTCCCCAGTGTCCGCCATTAAAAACTCGATCGTGCCAGCATTACGATACCCTACCGCTTGTGCGGCACGTACCGCTGCTTCTCCTAGTTCTGCTCGCTTGCTTTCAGAAATCACCACAGAAGGGGATTCTTCCAACACTTTTTGGTTGTTGCGTTGTAGCGAGCAATCGCGTTCACCAAGGTGGATAATATTACCAAAAGAATCACCTAACACTTGCACTTCTATGTGTCGAGCAGGATAAATGATTTTTTCAATGTACATTTCATCGTTGCCAAATGCCGCTTTTGCTTCTTGCTGCGCCGAAGCAAAATGATGAGGCAATGCTTCTTTATCTTCGACTTTCCGTATCCCTTTACCGCCACCGCCGGCCGCAGCTTTGAGCATGACTGGGTAACCAATCTCTTCAGCGATCGTTAAAGCTTCTTCCACATCAGAAATCGCGCCTTTGCTTCCGGGAATGACCGGTACTTCTGCTTCGATCATCAAGCGTCTTGCATTGATTTTGTTTCCCATTGCATCGATAGTCTCACTCTTTGGCCCAATAAAGACGATATTGCATTCCTCGCACATCGCAGCAAAGCGGCTATTCTCTGAAAGAAAGCCAAATCCAGGATGGATCGCCTCAGCCTTTGTGACGATCGCAGCGCTTAGGATCTGCTGTACATTCAAATAAGAGTCGGTTGCTTTGGCAGGTCCGATACAAATCGCTTCATCGGCAAGCTCTGTATGCAACGCTTCTTTATCTGCTTCTGAATAAACGGCGACCGTTCGAATACCTAATTCGCGACAAGCGCGAATGATACGTACGGCGATTTCGCCACGGTTTGCGATCAATACTTTAGAAAACATGTCTCACCTATCCAATCATGAAAGTCAATTCTGCTTCCGCCACTTTTTTCCCATCAACATAGGCAATTCCTTTGCCGATGCCAGCTGCAGATTTCACTTTGATTATTTCTACTTCTAAGATCAAGGTATCGCCTGGTGTTACTTTTTTTCTGAATTTCGCTTTGTCTAAACCTCCAAAGTAGGCAGTTTTCCCACGAAAATCTTCCAATGATAGCAATGCCACAGCACCTGCTTGTGCCATTGCTTCCACGATCAATACTCCGGGCATCACTGGTTCATGGGGAAAATGACCTTGGAAAAACGGCTCATTGATAGTAACGTTTTTCTTCGCAACGACCCGTTTGCCTTCTTCTAACTCCTCTACCCGATCCACTAAAAGCATCGGATAACGATGAGGGATGATTTCTTTGATTTCTTGAATCGTTAATGCGCTCATTGCTTTACCCTTCTTTCACACGGAATAATGGTTGATTGTATTCAACGATTTGTTCGCTTTCAACCAAGACTTCAACTAATTCGCCATCGACGTCGCTGACGATTTCATTCATGACTTTCATCGCTTCAACGATACAGAGAATATCACCTTTTTTCACGTGATCGCCGATTTGTTTGAAGTTGTCTTTATCAGGACTTGGTTTCAAATAAACGACACCCACTAATGGAGAGACAACTTCTTTGCCCTCTAAGACAGGTTTTGCCGTTTCTACTGTGTCCGGTGTTGCTGAGACAGCAGGCGTTGGTGCAGCAGGAGTTGGCGCAGCATTCGCTGCAGGAGCAGATGCAGGTGCAGAGGATGCACTTTGTAGCCCACTTGTCGTATTTTTATTAAAATAAAGTTCAAATGTCTCTTTTTTTAATTGAAGCTCAGTTAACGTCGATTGATCGAATTGGCTGAGCAGCTCTTTTACCTCATGTGTTTCCAATTACGCTTCCTCCCAACGTTTCAACAAGATCACTGCATTATGACCGCCAAACCCAAGTGAATTACTCATGGCATAGGTCAATTCTGCTGGTTGGCTTTGATTGATAACAACGTTCAAGTCGATCTCAGGATCTTGTTCTGTCACGTTGATGGTTGGTGGAATAAATTGATGTTGTAATGCTAATAGTGAAGCAATGGCTTCGATTCCACCAGCCGCCCCAAGCAAATGACCAGTCATTGACTTTGTACTGCTGACATATGGTTTTTTATAGTCTTCGCCCAATCCGTATTGGATCGATGTCGCTTCTGCACTGTCATTGGCAGGCGTGCTTGTACCGTGGGCATTGATGTAGCCAACTTCAGCTGGGGTGATCGATGCTTCTTGCATCGCCAATTTCATTGCTTTTCCAGCACCTGATCCATCAGGATTTGGCGCAGTCATATGGTAGGCATCACAGTTCGCACCGTACCCTACGACTTCACCTAAAATCGTTGCCCCACGTTTTTGCGCATGCGCCAATGATTCTAAAATGAAGACGCCAGCGCCTTCACCCATGACAAACCCACTACGATTTTTATCAAACGGAATGGAAGCTTTGTCAGGGTCTGATTCAGTGGTTAACGCCGTCAGAGACGCAAAACCAGCGATACCGATTTCACAGATCGTCGCTTCTGAACCACCAGCGATCATGACATCTGCGTAGCCATGCTTGATGTTCCGAAAAGCTTCACCGATTGAATGGGTACCAGAAGCACAGGCGGAAACAGTCGTCGTACAAATGCCTTTCGCACCTACCCGTAATGCAATGTTGCCGGCAACCATATTTACGATCGACATCGGTACGAACATTGGTGATACCCGATTTGCTCCTTTGTCATGCATCCGAATTACTTGGTCTTGAATCGTTGGCAAGCCGCCGATCCCTGAACCAACCATCACGCCAAAACGATCCACATCAATGGTTTCTGTATCTAACTTCGCCATTTCCATCGCTTCTAACGCCGCATAAATTCCATAAATGGAAAAAAGATCCATCCGCTTCGTATCTTTTTTAACGAAGTACTTTTCTAACGGAAAATCTTTGACTTCAGCGGCAACTGAGATCCCTGTTGCTTCTGCGTCAAATTTTGTAATCGGGCCGATGCCGTTGGTCCCGTTTTGTAAACTTGCTAAAAATGTTTCTGGGTCATTTCCGATTGGAGAAGTGACGCCGTATCCTGTAACTACTACTCGATTCATCTATTCTTCCTCCTACCCTTGCATTGCCATCCCGCCGTCTACACTGATCACCTGACCAGTGATGTAGGGGCTTTTTGCTAAAAAGACTGCTGTTTGCGCAACATCCTGTGTGGAACCAAAACGCTGTAATGGAATATTTGCCAATGATTGTTCTTTGACTTTATCCGACAGCACTTCAGTCATCTCTGTTTCGATAAATCCTGGGGCGATCGCATTGCAGGTGATCCCCCGAGCGGCACCTTCACGAGCGGCAGATTTCGTAAAACCGATCACGCCAGCTTTACTTGCCGCATAGTTGGCTTGCCCGATATTTCCCGTCAAGCCGACCACACTCGTCAAATTGATGATGCGGCCTTCTCGCAGCTTCATCATTTTTTTCAACGCGTGCTGCGTCATATTGAAGGTACCAGTCAAATTGATTTTGATCACTGAATCAAAATCTTCGGGTTTCATTCTCAACAATAATTTGTCATTCGTGATCCCGGCATTATTGACTAAAATGTGGATCGGTCCGACTGCCGCTTCTGCTTCTAAAAGCATGGCTGCCGCTTGATCAAAATCAGAAATGTCCCCATTGATCGCTACACATTTCACGCCGTAGCTGGTGATGCGATCGATCAGTGATTGGGGAATTTCTTTTCGTCCATTTAAAACGATATTCGCTCCTTCTTTGGCAAAGGCTTCCGCGATGGTAAAACCGATCCCTCGCGAGCTACCAGTTACAAAGACGTTTCTATTTTGCAGATCCATAAATTCCTCCTAGTTGAATCGGGCTAGTGTATCTGCCAACGTTTGGCTATCTTCTACACGCGCAGTCTGGATTTCTTTGTCTATTTTCTTCATAAAACCGCTCAATACTTTTCCTGGTCCGATCTCGAAGACTTGTTGGATGCCAAGCTGCTTCAGTGTCGCAATGCTTTCGTAAAAACGCACTGGCGATTTCACTTGCAGCGTTAACAGTTCCTTGATTTGGTCTTGCTGCATTGGCTGCGCGGTCGTATTGCTGATGACAGGTATTTGCAACTCATCAAAGGTGATTTGAGCTAATTCCTGTGCTAATTGCTGCGATGCGGGTTCCAACAAAGCAGTATGGAAAGGACCGCTGACATTTAAAGGAATCACCCGTTTGGTTCCAGCAGCTTTTAACAATTCCACCGCTTTATCCACTGCCGGCGCTTCACCGCCAATGACGATCTGCTGCGGCGTATTGTAATTCGCTGGTGTCACGATCCCCACTTGACTCGCTTCTTTACAGATTTCTTCAATCGTTTCAGCGGGTGTGTTCATCACAGCGACCATTTTCCCAACACCTGCTGGCGCCGCACTTGCCATATACCGACCGCGCTTTTGCACCAATGCGACTGCTGTCTGGAAATCAAGTGCACCACTAGCGACTAGGGCTGTATATTCGCCTAAACTCAAGCCAGCAACAGCATCTGCTTTGATTCCTTGCGCATCCAAAAGTCGCCAAAAAGCCGTACTTACCGTTAAGATGGCAGGCTGCGTATATTCCGTCTGGTTTAAGCGTTCGTTTTCA
This sequence comes from Enterococcus sp. R12, assembly GCF_058135755.1. Classification (NCBI taxonomy): domain Bacteria; kingdom Bacillati; phylum Bacillota; class Bacilli; order Lactobacillales; family Enterococcaceae; genus Enterococcus; species Enterococcus sp. R12. The sequence continues at coordinate 1,605,876 of NZ_CM176874.1, read as the reverse complement.
GTAAAGCATAGCTCGGCCATATCATATCCTAGAATGGTGCTGGCTTGTTCAAACGTCTCACGAACGATTGCTTCTTGGTGATAGAGCTCTTCTCCCATTTGGGGGTACTGTGCGCCTTGACCGCTAAATAAAAAGGCTGTCTTCATCTTGCACTCCTTCATTACTTTGATCGTTGTCGTTGGAGAACATGGCTTCTTGCAGTTCGTCTATGAATCAGCAAAAACACGTTCTTAAAAAGGAAAGGCTAGGCTGTCTGCCTAGCCTTTGTTTTATGCTTGTTGTTTTTCTACATATTTAACTAGATCTTCAACGGTTGTGATACCATCTTCTGTTTCGATCTTCACATCGAATTCATCTTCGATCTCGTTAATGATTTGGAAAAGATCCAAGCTGTCTGCTTCTAAATCTTCTTGGATGTTTGTGTTCAATTTGATTTCTTCTTTTTCTTTTCCTAATTCTTCTGCTACGATTTCTTGAATTTTTTCGAATACCATGTGTATATTCCTCCAATGTGTTTTTCAATAGTAATTTTGTTTCGTGAACAAGTTATAAGGTGGCTAACATAGTTCCCCATGTCAATCCGCCGCCAAAACCTGAGAACACCACTTTTTGACCACTGCCAAGTGACAGTGTACCTCGTTTGATTTCTTCATCTAGCAATAACGGAATCGAGGCTGCCGAAGTATTGCCATAATCTTGCATATTTTGCAAAAATTTCTCACGGGGCTGCTTGAGCTTGCGAGCAACTTTGTCTAAAATACGTGAATTTGCTTGGTGAAGCAAAAAATAATCGATTGCTTCATCTTGTGTCAGATCATTGATCGAGGCGACCACATCACGCGTCGCAAAATCAAAGATTTCTCGTCCAATCATTTGCATACAAGCACTATACGCCGGAGCGTTTTGTGAAAAAGGATTCTCATTCGTTCGAAAACCAGATGTTAAGGACATGCCTCGCGTCCCATCTGCTTTTAAAGACTCTTTGAGCAAATGCTGCTCTGAAGATGCTTCCAGCAATAGACCGCCGGCACCATCTCCGAATAAAACAGCCGTCGAACGGTCGTTCCAATCCAAGACTTTTGAAAGTACTTCTCCACCGATGACCAATCCTTTTTTAGCGCCCGTTCGAATCAGTTTTTCAGCCATAGACAATGCATACACGAAACCAGCACATGCTGCACTGATATCAAAAGCAAAGGCATTGACTGCCCCAATCGCCCCTTGGACTTGGCAAGCAACCGCCGGTGTATTGAAATCCGGTGTGATCGTCGCTACCAAGATAAAATCTAGACTTTCTGCTGAAAGCTGAGCATCTTGCAAAAGCGTTTGAGCGACGCGAATACAAAGGTCTGAAGTGTTTTCGCCAACAGCGACTCTTCTTCGTTTGATTCCCGTGCGAGAATGGATCCATTCATCTGAAGTATCCATCAAATTTGATAGATCATCATTTGTTACGATTTTTTCTGGAACATAACTTGCAGTCGCGGTAATTTTTCCAAACATATTCATCCATTATTCTCACTTATAATCTTGTAAAAAGTCATGCAGATTTTTCAGTGCTTTCAACAGTGCCTGTTCCTCTTCAGGAGACATCTGACTCAAGACACCTTTCACCATCTCACGATGAAAATGCTGATGAACACGATAAAGGAGTTTTCCTTTTTTCGTCAAACCTAGTTTGACGACTCGCCGATCATCTTCACTGCGAATCCGTTCTACATATTCTTTTTTCACCAAACGATTGATCGCGATGGTCAAAGTCCCAACAGTGATCGAAAGCTCTTTGGCAACTTCAGTCGTGGTCTTTTTTTTGTACATCCCGATGGCTTCGATGGTATGCATTTCGGTAATTGAAAGGTCTTTGAATTGAGATTTTTTCAATTCAGATTCTTCAATCACTAAGATGTCATTAAAGACGCTGACTAAGTAGTCATTAACTGTTTCTAAATTGGGTTCCATAACCTTCACCATCCGAATACTTTGATAATCAAATCATTTGATAGTCAAACTATATCGGAAGTTATTGAGAAATGCAAGAATTTTTTCGAACTTTTTTTATTTTTAAGCGCATTTTTATTTAAGAATTGATTTTCTAAGATTTTAAAAGCTGCGAGTTGACAAAATAATCCGTTTCCGTTATAGAAAAATTTCCTTTGAATGTCAAAGTTTATCATTGCGTTGCCTCACTCTATTTCTAATTTTTTCTTGTCAATGGCCAGCAAACGTTGCTCTCTTACGCTTCATCTGCTACTCTTTGAAGGAAGGAGAGGAACGATCGATGAATCCGAACAAAGAGTTTTTAAAAAACAAAGCAAATGCACTGCCTGAAAAGCCTGGTGTTTATTTAATGAAAGATCAGCACAACGAAGTCTTGTATGTAGGAAAAGCCAAATCATTGAAACAGCGTGTCGTTTCTTACTTCCGAAAAAATCAGCAGCATGCCAATAAGGTGCTTCGACTTGTTTATAATGTCGTTGATTTTGAAACGATCGAAACAGATACAGAATTGGATGCACTATTACTTGAATGTCGTTTGATCCAAGCTTTTCATCCTATCTACAACCGACAAATGAACCATTCAGCCAACTATTGCTTTGTTGACTTGACGAATCATACCTTCACGATCACTCAAACACCACAAATTGGCAGTTATGGCCCCTTTCGGCAAACAAAAAAATTGCCAGCATTGTTTCAATTATTGTCAGAAACCTTTCAATTGCCGACTGTCAACGAACTGACGCTATTAACCTTACGTAAGCAGCTCCCTCAAATGGATGCGTATCCCTTGGAAGAGAAGTGGCGGGAGATCGGCTGTTTTTTTGCAGGAAAGAAGACCGACTGTTTTTCACTCCTTAAAAAACGCTTGGCATACCTGATTGATCACTTATTGTTTGAGCAAGCTAGTGTACTGCAGCGCGAGATCCATTTAGCACAAAGCTTTTACCAAGAAATCGTGAGGGTCAATCAGTTTATTCAAGAACCAGAAGTGATTTTTTCGATTCCCCTTGTCTTAGAGGAGCCAGGATCACAGACGACTCAAATCAAATACTATCAAGTTAGCTTTGGCAAGTTAATCCAAACAAAAGTTCTTTCTCCCGAGGAAACATTCCAGCCACTCCCGCCAGCAAGCGCTGCGCTGCCTTTAGCCCCGGAAGATCTCGATCCATTAGGGATCATCCTTAATCACTTGTATCGCCAAGAAAAAGCAGCAGATAAATAAAAAACAGCAAGCCCAAATAGGCTTGCTGTATAGAAATGAGAAAGCGACGACGAACGGCCCACTCATTCTTATTGGATCAAATCATAGATTTCCATGGCTACAATATCAACATTATCAAATTGATAAGATTGACTTGATTCTGCTTCCGTTAATTCAAACGTTTCTGTCGAATTGTCATAAGTAACGGTACATTTTTCGACGCCTTCTTTTTCAAAACGACGTACTTGAACTTCATTGTCTTGCGCTTCGACCATCGCTTCTAAACGTTTGATGATAGCGACTAATTGCGAACTTTTCATTCGTAAGCCTCCTTTTTCTGTCCGTTATATTGTATCAAAACATCCTCTATCTTGCATTGATTTTTCGTATTTTTTTTGTCATTTTAAGATTTTTTTCCATCTTGCCACCAAAGTTTAATCAGCGCCTGCGTTCCGTCATTTTCGAAGCCTTTTACAGCCAACTGATCATACAATTTTTTAGCTAAAGTGGTGCTTGGCAAATCCAATCCCATCTTCTTAGCCTCATCCAAAGCGATCCCCAAATCTTTGATGAAATGTTTGACAAAAAAGCCTGGTGAATAATCCTCTTTTTGGATACGAGGACTGTAATTCGTCATGGACCAATTGGCTGCCCCACCGCCAGAAAGGGTTTCAATCACTCGTGGTAAATCAAGACCGGCTTGGTTCGCATAGACCAGCATTTCTGTCATCCCCGTCATGGTTCCGGCAATCATGATCTGATTGGCCATTTTCGTATGCTGACCCTTCCCTGCCCCTCCTTGAAGTTGAAACGTCTTTCCTAATACTTCAAAAAGTGGTTTTACTTGTTGGTAAGCTTCTTCATCGCCACCAACCATAATCGTTAGCGTGGCGTTTCTCGCACCAAGATCACCACCAGAAACTGGCGCATCGATACTCGCTGCTCCTTTTTCCTTCGCTGTCTGGTAGATTCGTTCTGCCAAATCAGGTGTACTGGTAGTAAAATCCACCAATGTTTTGCCCGTCACAGCCGTTTGAAAAATCCCTTGAGGCCCATAGTAAACCTCTTCAACATCGGATGGATAACCAACCATTGTAAAGATGATTTCACTTTCTGATGCAACTTCTGTTGGGGTGTCACACCAAATTGCTCCATTCGCAACGAGTTCATCAGTTTTTTCTTTCGTCCGATTGTAAACATTCACTGTATGTCCTGCAGCTAAGAGATGACCAACCATCGCTTGACCCATGACACCAGTACCGATAAATCCTAATTTCATGCAGATCCCTCCAAAATAAAAAAGTTCATGTCTTTAGTATACGCTAAAAACATGAACTTGCGAAAATTTTCTGTTTAATCGATCGTTCGGCGAAAGGCCTTTAATTTTACTTTGAATTTTTCTAGCGTCTGCTCGGTTTCTTTTTCGATGCGTTCGGTTTCATAATAAGCGACCATATCATGATAGAAAGATAGCATCGACTCACCAAAACGTAGTGCCGAAATCTCATACATCTTCCTAGCAAGAACTTCGGGATCAGCAGGAATGTTTCGTTCATAATAATCAATAAATGCTTTTGCGAAATCCCGATCACTCTCATAGGTGACGCCCAATGACGGATCGTCGATCAAAGTATTTAAGTAGTCATTACCTTCAACGACTAACGGCGTTCCAGCAGCCATTGCTTCCGTGTAAGTCAGTCCTTGTGTTTCTGATGTGGACGCACTAACGAAGTAATCCGCAGCGTGGTAATAGATCGCCACTTTATCATTTGCCACTTCGCCGACAAATTGAACATGGTCAGATAAAGCCATATCCACCACTTTTTCTTCTAATTTTTCTTTATGCGGACCTTTCCCAACGATCACTAATTGCGCATCAGGAATCTTCGTTAAAATTTCTGGCATGCCGTCGATGATTGCTTGGATATTTTTTTCATAAGAAATACGACTGAGGGAAAGCAGCATGGGTTGATTCTCAGTGATGCCCAATTTCTCCCGCAATTCTTTTTTCATGTCAGTTGTAATATCCGGTCGGCGAAACTTCTCAACTTCGATCCCTGTGGGGATGATCCGCATTGGTGAAACCACACCATACCCTCTCAGCGTATCGATGACCCGTTCACTTGGACAAACAACACCTGTCGAGTGGTTGGCAAATAGCCGTGAAAGATATTTCACGTGAGATGGTCGTAAGACTTTCCCGTTTGCGATGTAGTGCAAGTAATCTTCATACATTGTATGGTAGGTATGGATCACAGGAATTTGCAATTTACGCCCCACCATTTTCCCCAACATCCCAGAACCAAACTCTGTATGGGTATGGATCAATTCCAATTCTAATTCTTTGGCGATCAAATAGGCATACAACATGCCGCGAACCACGATTCGCCGATCTTTGAAGGACACAAACGGGACACTTGGCATGCGAATGATATCTTCTTCGTCCAGATCAGCATTTGGATCGGTCGTTGTAAAGATATACACTTTATGGCCTTTTTTCTCAAGCTCTTCTTTCAATGTCTTGATCGATGTCGCCACACCACTTACCTGGGGGAAGTAGGTGTCAGTAAAAAATCCGATTTTCAAAACGGTACCTCCAAACTTTACATTAGTTTCTTCATTCCGTATTCATCACTTTTGTATAAACCTCTTGTAATTTAAACCCAATTTCATCAATACTCTTTTGCTTTGCTGTTTCATAACCCGCTTCACTCAATGGTGGTAACGTGCCTTCCACGATTCCTTTGATTTTCTCAATAAATCCTTCATTAGTTTTTTCCATGTATGCATTGCGCCCATTACTTAGCCACCCTTTATAAACAGGAATATCCCGAACAAGCACATTTTGGCGGCTGGCTAACGCCTCAAGGACTACGATCCCTTCTGTTTCTTCATAAGAAGGAAAGAAGAATAAATCGGCAGCGGAATATGCGCCTTCGATGATATCCCCTTTGATATAACCTGGAAACAACACATTTTCTGGATGGTCTTCATTGACGAGGTCGCGGATCTGTTTAGGAATCGTCATCATTGGTGTATGACCAAACCAGATAAACGTATACTCAGGCAATTGTCTAGCTATCTCTACAAAATCAAGAATGCCTTTTCGTTCAAAAAATAAACCGACGGATATAATGACTTTTTGATCTGGTAAGAGATTGAAATACTCACGAAAGGCTTTTTCTTTCTCTTGATCCGGCTGATATTTGTCAAGATCGATGCCGTTTGAGATTGCCTCGATCGGTACTTGGATACCATACCCTTCCAAAAGTTCTTTCGAATAAGGAGTCGGGGTGATCAACTGATCGGCTCTAGAATAAAGATTGATCAAATATTTTTTATATAATGGCGAAAGCTGGTTTGAGCCGATAAATGAATTACGAAAATCCTCTTCTGTAGAATGGGCATGATAAATCACTTTTTTCCCTTGTCTTTTGGCTTTGTTGACCATGTGCATACTATTGATCCCATACGTGTTGATATGAAGGATATCATAGTCCTCATCATTTTTATCAAGAGTAAAAGGAATCCCGACAGATGTCAGTGCTCGTTGCTGATGGGCCAACGCTCGACCGATACCTGATTTAGCTAATAATTTTTCTCCTTCAAAATAAAGAAGTACTTTCAAAGATGATTCCTCCTTGGAAATGCTTATATCTGATATTAGTATACCATAGGCAATCGGAGACATACTCCTACCATGGTCCTAGATTTTGTTCCCCATTTAATCATGATACGTGAAAAACCTACGGAAGCATAGCTTTATACAAAGATATGACAAAATTGTTCGTTTTCTGAAAAAACGAGCAGGCTGTTGCAAGTCAAATCGAACAAGAAGGCTTATTATTATAAAAAAAAGGCAACAAGCAAAATTGCTTGTTGCCTAGAAATGATTAGTTTACATACTGTTCGATTAGCTCAACAACTTCTTCCATTGTATCGCAATCTTCTAAAGCACGTTTTGCTAATTCTTGCATGTCAGTCGTTGACAAGCGTTTCATTAAGCTGCGTGTTTTCAGAACAGATGTTGCACTCATTGAGAACTCATCTAAGCCCATACCTACAAGAAGCGGCACAGCAGTTTGATCGCCCGCCATTTCTCCACACATACCAGCCCATTTGCCTTCAGCATGCGCTGAGTCGATCACGTTTTTGATCAAACGTAAAATTGATGGGTTGTATGGTTGGTACAAGTAAGACACGCGCTCGTTCATGCGGTCTGCAGCCATTGTGTATTGGATCAAGTCATTGGTACCAATACTGAAGAAGTCAACTTCCTTCGCAAACTTGTCTGCTAAGACAGCAGCTGCTGGAATTTCGATCATGATTCCGACTTGGATCTCGTTAGAAACCTCAACGCCTTCGTCAATCAATTTTTGACGCTCTTCTTCATACATTTTCTTCGCAGTACGGAACTCTTTCAATGTTGCCACCATTGGGAACATGATACGTAAGTTGCCGTGAGCAGAGGCACGTAACAACGCACGAAGTTGGGTACGGAACATGTCATCCCCAAGTTCAGATAAGCTGATACGCAATGCACGATAGCCTAAGAAAGGATTCATTTCATGAGGCAATTTTAGGTAAGGAAGTTCTTTATCGCCACCGATATCCATTGTACGGACAACCACTGGTTTGCCAGCCATTCCTTCTAAAACTGCTTTGTATGCTTTGTATTGGTCTTCTTCTGTTGGGAAATCAGGAGAATCCATGTACAAGAATTCAGTACGGTATAAACCGACTGCTTCTGCACCATTGTTGTGGACACCTTCTAAATCTTTTGGCGTTCCAATGTTCGCAGCTAATTCAAAGTGCTTGCCATCAGCGGTAACTGTTTCAGCATCTTTTAATTTTTCCCATTCTGCTTTTTGTTCTGCGTAGGCTTTCCCAGCTTCAACAAATTCAGCTGCTTGGTCATCTGTCGGGTTGACGATAACGTCACCGATAATACCGTTAACAGCTAAGATGTCGCCCGCTTTCACTTTTGCAGTGATCTCCATTGTTCCAACGATTGCTGGGATTTCAAGAGAACGTGCCATGATAGCGGAATGAGAAGTACGTCCACCGATATCTGTTACAAAAGCTTTTACAAAGTTGCGGTCTAATTGTGCAGTATCACTTGGTGTCAAGTCATGCGCAACAACGACTACTTCTTCGTTGATCATTGAAGGATTAGGCAAAGTCACATTCAGCAAATGCGCCAAGATACGTTTTGCGACATCTTTAATGTCAGCTGCCCGTTCTTGCATGTAAGCATTGTCATCCATTGCTTCAAACATACCAATATACATGTCAGTAACTTCTTTCAACGCAGCTTCTGCATTGACTTTGTTATCTGTCACGTTTTGTTTGATTTGACCAATCATCTCAGGATCTGAAAGAACCATTAAATGAGCATCAAATACTTGTGCTTCTGCTTCACCTAAAGTTTGCGCTGCTTTGTCGCGGATTTGTTGTAATTCCGCTGTTGACTTCGCTAACGCATCATCTAAGCGTGCTTCCTCTGCTGCAGTATCTTCAACTGATACTTTTGAAAAAGATAAATCAGGTTGTACTAACAGGTAGGCTTTCGCAACGGCTACACCATCACTAGCAGCAATTCCTTTTAGCATCTCAACCATTATTCAGACAAACCTTCTTTTTTCATTGTTTCTACGATTGCAGCGATTGCATCTGCTTCGTCAGCACCTTCAGCAGTGATAGTTACATCAGAACCTTGGCCAACGCCTAATGACATTACGCCCATGATTGATTTAAGGTTTACTGATTTACCTTTGTACTCTAAGTTGATATCAGAGTTGAATTTGCTTGCTGTTTGAACCAATAATGTAGCTGGACGTGCGTGAATCCCTGTCTCAGCAACTACGTGAAAATCTTTCTTTTCCATATTGATCAATCTCCTTTATGATACGTTTTTTTGTGTGAAGGCAAAATTTCCATGCATGCAATGACACCCGAAAAAAATCGCCCTTTCAACTGTTAAGATTACCATTTTTTTCCTCGATAGACAACCGTTTTCTCTTAAATAAACGATTGAAATAAATGTCCTATTTATTTTCTTGCACATAACGGTAGATGATCTTCCCATTTAAGCCCGCTTCTCCGACAAAAGAAGACCGATCTTCCAACTGGAGCCAGACATCTCTAAACGCCAGGAATTCTGGCTGTTGGACAATCAATTCTTGGATCTCTCCATTGCGCAAACGCGTTATTTCTGAAGCAAAATCTCTGTTCTCCATCCTCAATTCTCACCTCTTTCTTTCTATTATAATGGAATTACTTTTTATTTAAAAGACGCTTCTGCTAATGAAAGAGCGGCAAAAATTTTTACGAGTAAAATTCTTGCAGTCTGACAAAAAGTTAGTATAATAGAATTATGGTCAGTAAAGGTCAATAACACATTACCTCGAAGATGACCGTTTCTATGCACACAGCCCCTTTTCTTTTACAAGTGTAAAAAAGCGCCGTAAAATAAGGGTGTTGGAACAAATATGAAAGGTCGTGAATCTATGCTTTGTCAAAATTGCGGCAAAAATGAAGCGTCTATTCATTTATATGCCAGTGTCAATGGTCAAAGAAAACAACTCGATTATTGTCAAAGTTGTTACCAAAAATTAAAAGCTCAATCTGGGAATGCTGCAGCTGCAATGGCGCAAGATCCTTTTGGATTTGGCAATATTGATGATCTATTTCGTCAAATGTCTCGCCAGATGCAGCAAGGAAATACCCCTTATGAACAAACCCCTCCGACGCAAACCGGCGGTAATGGTTTTGTCGGCGGTCAGCCTCCACGCAATAACCAAGCAGCTGCAGGTCTGTTAGGAGAATACGGTATCAATATTACCCAAATGGCTCGTGATGGCGAAGTCGATCCAGTCGTAGGTCGTGATTCAGAGATCAAACGAGTGATTGAGATCCTTAATCGCCGAACAAAAAACAACCCTGTACTTATTGGAGAACCTGGGGTTGGGAAAACTGCCGTCGTTGAAGGGTTAGCCCAAAAAATCGTCGATGGCGATGTACCACAAAAACTGATGGACAAAGAAGTCATTCGTTTGGACGTTGCGTCTCTTGTTCAAGGCACAGGTATTCGTGGCCAATTCGAAGAACGCATCCAAAAATTGATTGAAGAAATCAAGCAAGCAGAAAACGTGATTTTGTTCATTGATGAAGTCCATGAAATCGTTGGCGCTGGTGCAGCTGGCGACGGAAATATGGATGCTGGAAACATCTTAAAACCAGCTCTTGCCCGTGGAGAACTACAAATGGTCGGAGCAACGACGTTAAATGAATACCGCATCATCGAAAAAGATGCTGCTTTAGAACGCCGTTTGCAACCAGTACGTGTGGATGAACCTTCTGTGGAAGAAACGATCCGCATCTTAAAAGGTTTGCAACCACGTTATGAAGATTATCATCATGTGAAATATACTGATGAAGCGATCGCAGCTGCCGCTACCCTTTCTAACCGATACATCCAAGACCGATTCTTGCCTGATAAAGCAATCGATCTACTAGATGAAACAGGTTCTAAGAAAAACTTGACGATCCAAATCGTTGATCCAAAAACGATCGAAAAGAAATTACAAGAAGCAGAAGAGCAAAAACAAGCTGCCTCTCGAGAAGAAGATTTCGAAAAAGCTGCTTACTATCGCGATCAAATCAATAAATTGCAAAAAATGAAGGAACGCCAAATCAGCGAAGAAGAAACGCCAGTCATTACCGAAAAAGACATGGAACAAATCGTTGAAGAACGGACAAATATTCCAGTTGGTGAATTGAAAGAAAAAGAACAAACGCAATTGAAAAATCTTGCGGATGACTTGAAAGCTAAAGTTATCGGACAAGATGAAGCGATCGATAAAGTAGCCAAAGCGATCCGCAGAAATCGGGTCGGTTTAGGCAAACAAAATCGTCCGATCGGCTCTTTCCTATTCGTCGGGCCAACCGGTGTCGGGAAAACCGAATTAGCAAAACAATTAGCCTATGAGATGTTTGGTTCTGAAGAATCGATGATTCGTTTCGATATGTCAGAATACATGGAAAAACACAGTGTATCCAAACTGATTGGCTCTCCTCCTGGTTACGTTGGCTACGAAGAAGCGGGTCAGTTGACTGAAAAAGTTCGTCGGAATCCATATAGCCTGATTTTATTAGACGAAGTGGAAAAAGCCCATCCTGATGTATTGCATATGTTCTTGCAAATTCTCGATGATGGTCGTTTGACGGATGCCCAAGGACGTACAGTCAGCTTTAAAGATACCTTGATCATCATGACAAGTAATGCTGGAACTGGCAAAGTTGAAGCCAACGTCGGCTTTGGCGCAGCGCGTGAAGGCATCACTCGTTCCGTGTTAAATCAATTGAACAATTACTTTACGCCAGAATTTCTCAATCGCTTTGACGGGATCATCGAATTCAAGGCACTAAGCAAGGAAAACTTGTTATCGATCGTGTCCCTTATGCTGCATGATGTCAATCAAACACTTAGTCATCAAAAATTGCATATCGATGTTCCACAAGACGTGCAAGAAAAACTGGTCGATCTAGGTTACAGCGCAACGATGGGTGCTCGCCCATTGCGCAGGACCATCCAAGATCAAATCGAAGACGGGATTGCTGAATATTATCTTGAGCATCCTCAAGTTCGTCAATTAAAAGCACAATTGGAGGATTCCGATAAAATCGTTGTAACTTCAGCTGAGTCCTCTGCACTTCCTGAAGAAACACCTTCTGCTGAAGAGGAAAAACCATCGGAAACAGATGAGCAATAACGTGTCAAAACGGTGACCAATCCGTTCGTTTTGCCAGACAACCATGTTTTGCCAAAAAATTGGGTAATTCCGAGTTGTCTGGCTTTTCTTTTGAAAAAAAACGACCTATAATGTTATTAATAAATACATAGAATGTGAGGTGAGTCTGGTGAAATTAATCAACGTTACAAACAGCCATTCTCGACTAGTATTGAATCAACTTGAAAATACCGACGCAGAACTTGTAAAGGTTTACACTGCCGGAGACACGACCGTGATCTTTACCTCAGCGCCGAACCACAATGAAATTTTGCTGATCAATAAAAAACGGAATATTCGCCCGACGGAAGTAGAAGAAATCAAAAATTACTTCTTGAAAAAATTACCTGATGGCTCCTATGATCCTGCTACGATCTCTGTGATCCAAATGCCCGAAGTGGTAGAAATCTCCATCAAAAAAACGTTGTCTTCCTCACGTTAGCTTTGCCTAATCACGTGTTTAAAAAATATCTATAAAAGGTGACTGTCGCAGCCCTCTTTTATAGATATCTTTTTTTGTCTTCTCTCCTCCTTCTTTCGCCTAGTACTTCGACCAACGCTACCTGATAGTCAAGCAAAAAAAGAGAGCGTTACGCTCTCTTTTTCAAGTATATTTATTAGAAATCATCGACTGGATCATCACATGTAGATTGTGCCAATCCTTGGTACTATGAACATTGCCAAAAAATGTAAATTTCTGTGACTCATTATGGATCAGCACGCCATCAGAAACCAGTATGTCTGAGTCTCCTAAGTTCGAACTAAAGTGAATCACATTTTCATTGTAAATTTTCAATAGTTTGTTCTTAATGACCGGAATATATTCTGGATGGTTCAAAAGAGAAATACCAATGCGAATCGGTTCCTCTTTTTGGATAGGTAAATAAGATGCTGTAATCTGAGCGATTTTCCTTAAGAAAAGGGCTTCCTTTTCTATTACAAACGAATGGCGCTGCAAGACGGTCGCAATCAGCTCCTCCACCTCTAATACGCGTTCGTTCGTAGAGGACAAATCTTCAGTAGACACAAAACTATCCAAAAAGAGATGAAGACAGCCCCATGTATTCATCACTAATTCATAGGTAAGAAACGCTTCGATCGCTTTGGAAAGATCATACTTTTGCGACAAGACAGCCACAACATCGGCAGAAAATTCGACCAATGGATTCCCCGGGAGGTTTCGCAGCTGTTTCCCCAAAAGAAGTTTCTCTTGATCCGAGATCGTTTCAGGTATGAAGAGAAAAACCCAGAAATGATAAAAAATCTGTTCTTTCTCGATATCTTGCTGACTTCTGATCGGCAGCAGCTTGATCACTTGCTTTTCCCCATTGAGTTGCTTGATTTGCTCATAAATAGCGATGGAAGCTTCGTCTAATTCATTGACGATATAGCCCCTCAACACCGCATTTTCAATGATTGAAAACATAATGTCGTGCTTCACTTTTGTAGTTTTCAACGGCTCATATTCTTTCGCAGCTAATTCAACGCTTGCACGGGTGCGCTGATTGATGTAAACATTGCAAGCCATGATCTCAACTAAATAATGGTACATCCGCACACAAGGCTCTGCCCCTGTCAGATCAATGGAGTCTGTGTTGTTATTGATAGTAATCGGGACATTTTGGATAACCAGCATTTTTTTCAGATAGCTGATCAATTTATAACAATAAGAAATACTAAAAATCAATTCTTCTGAGATGTCCACCATACGGGTCTTTCTTTTTCTTAACAAATAGGATAATAGACGATAATAAGGAGATTCTAAGAAATACTTCTTCTTTAGATTTACAAAAATATGCAGGCTTTGTTCTTCGTTTAATTCTCGTGACAAATAAACGGTTCTCTTTTTCAGCAAAAAAATAGACTCGTCAAAGGTCGTAAACTCTCTCATATCTTCGGCGATTTCATTGATCAAAATTTTCACCTGATACAAAGATTTGTTTATCGTTTCACATATTTTATCGAGAGACAGCTGCTTCTCCAAAATGATATTTCTAATAATAGTTAATTTATCTACCTGTTTTTTGGTTAAATAAAACCTATACAACTTTTCTATATACTCCAAAATTTTTTACCCGCCTTATTTAAAAAGTATCCTAGTTTCCAATTATAGTAAAATAAACTTAAATTTGAGCCTCTTTTTTCATTAAACGGACAATTTTAATAAAAACTTCAGAAAAACCCCCGCTTCTTTAAAACAGAACGGGTGAGAAAAAATTGTGAAACGATTCTTACCTTTTGTAACAAAAAAGTGTTGGAAACCATTAAAAAGATCCTAGGAATTAGCTGTTTCCATAGACTTAGAAAAAATTCGTATTCTTTCATTGATTGGTAAGTGACTTGGAGAGTAAAATCATTTTCTAGCTGGACAAACTTCTTTGAGGAATCAAGTTCATTTCAAAGAGCTTGTAATATAATATCTTCTCTTTTTAGCCAGCAATCTTTGTATTCATAAATGTTGATGATCGACAATTCATCACTCATCTCATTAATTGCCCGCATAATTTCTTCATCATCCGAATCAACATTGCCAATGACATGCAAATCATAATGAATACCCGATTTATCCACGCACTCAACGATATAACTGATGACATCTCCCCAAAAATGTTCCAATCGATGCGTGCCTCCTGCTTTTTCTAGCCTTGAACGTTCAGCGATACACAAAACGTTTTTCGAAGAGTATTGCAAGATGTTGATTTCCCCTAGTGATTCTGCTAAGTAGTCAAGAACCGATTGCCGATCATCTTCTTGATCCACAATTAAATTTCTCTCTAAAATCGTGTTCGTCTTGTTGCTGAAAAAGCGCACAGTCAACATGGTAGCATTCTTTTGTCCACTGAAATTTATTCTGGTTTGCAGCATTTTGATTCACTCCTTAAAAGAACTTTGATCCTCTGCTATTAAGGATATAGTAGGAACCAGCTGATTTTTATCGTCTTTTTTTCAAAAAAACTACAAATAAAATAATCATTGTCACTCTTTTTCTTTCTACTGACTAAAAGACCTGTCGATTAGAAACGAGTAGCAACTTCATAAAATTAAGAAAGACAAAAAAACTCTTTCAAGGGTTTCTTCAAAGAGTCTGATTGTATATTCCTAAAAAATTATGCTTCCTATTAAAATCTAGGGTTCATGAGATAGCCATCCCACACAGTTAGTTTTTGAGATATCTTTATAAAGAAACAAACATGAACGTTTATTAACACAGGAGTACCCCTTGATGTCTCTGTCGCGTGAAGCTAGAAGAATTGTAGGTGCAGATTACTAATTGAATGAAAACGTTAATTGATATTTTTTCATAAGTAACTTTGATATACCTATCCAATAGGAACGCATAAATAGAATCATACTTTTCAATCCCCACCCTACGCAACTGTTCATACGCGTAAAGCTACTTCCAAAATAGTTTCTTAAAAATGATAGAAAGTTGATTTCTATTGAATTGCAGGGGTTCACTAAAGAAATATTAAACATGAATTTTCAGAACTCGTTTCTCTGACAGCGACTGATTCAGAGCAAATTCTCAGAGACTACGAATAACATTTTTTTCGTTTTTAGGTCCAATCCTAGTTGGAACGACAATTCTTTCAACTCTGAGAAGACTTTGACTTAAAATAAAAGCCAAAATATAACCCTGCAACAAATTTACTTTCATAGTGATTATTACCGAATTGATAATTCGTAGACAGAAAGATCGGTCGACTTGATAATCAACATCATTTGACCACTAGAATATTTAATTAAATTATTGTATAAAAAAATCAGATTAATAAAATACTTTCTACTTTTTCATTAAAAATAGCGAAAAAACGGATAATAACATAATACACCATCATTGTATACTTTATTTAAGCAGTAAATCATCTGCAAAAATTAAAGTGAGGTTTTATTATGAAAAAAGTTATTTTGGGTACTACATTCATTGCATCTTTGTTGTTAGCCGGAGGAGTCAACGCATTTGCCAATACTATAGCAACAATTACCGAACCTATTGAAATTGAAGTTATTGATGGTGATGCAACATTCACTTTTAATGAAATGGAGCTATCAAATCCCATACAAATTACAGAAGCATTATTGGAGGGAAATACTGGAATTGTGGAAGGATCTGTATCTAATGTGGGAGGAACATTACAAAACTTAACTCGTTCTCCTAAAACAGTTAATATTTCCGTAACGGCACCTAATGACAGTGGCATAAGCATTATCGGAAGTAACCCTTCTTCTTTAGAAGCAAGAGCGATTGAAGTTGCTTCAACACCTGAAACAGAAACAGAAATAGCATTTACCATTAATAGAACATTTGCTTTGTTACAAGAAACTGATGATAAACCTGTAATTACAATAACAGCACAAGACGGTACTCCTGATACTGGTGAAACTCCACCACTATAATTTTCAGAAGGAAAAAAATCATGAATCATACATTCAAACACAGAAATTCTTTTCTAAGGATTTCTGTGTTGCTTCTCTTACTGACACTGATCAGCAATACAAACATCCGTAATGCAAATGCCGATGAGACGACGAACTCACTGAAACTTACTCTGAGAGAAACAGAATACAAAACTTCTGATAATACCTTGAGTATTTCTCCTGAGATGGAGACGACGTATATTGTTGAAATTACACTAGAAAATGTTGGATCTGGTGACTCATCCATTGTTGTCACGCCCTACACCTCTACTGCTCTCTCACGAGAATCGGATATCATCTATAGCGATGACTTGACTTTACTGCTAGATGATAAGTATAACTTTTCAAATTATGCATTGATCGAATCAGAAGCATTAGATGACGATGATCAAATCGAGATTCTCCCAAATGAATCCGTTCTTGTGACCGTTACGATTACTCTTCCAGAGGAGCCTGCACGTGAAGGAACCGTGATGGGGGCAATCAATTTTAGTCAGATCATGGGTCTTGAAACAGCAGAAGATTCAGTTGGTATCAAATCTGTGTATGAGTCACTTATTTTTATCAACTTACTTTTTAGTGAAGTTGAAGAGATCAAAGACGTCGTTTATGAAGACTTCTCCTTCGTTGCTCTTCAGGACACAGTAAACCTACAATTTTATGCCCTCAACTATAATCCTATTTTAGGCAACTTAAACAATGCGCTCTACGAACTAATAAACCCCAATGGAGAAACAATTGCCTCTGGAGAGTTAGCAGATTCCGTTCTTTTAACGCCGTTAACCAAATCAAGAATGCAGATCCCTTTAATAGACGATAGTGAACTTATTGAAGGAGAATACCGTTTAACTATAGAAACAACTAGAAAAGCGATCACGACTACTTTTTCTTATGAGAAAGAAGACTTGGATAACTTCAAAAAAGAGAACCGTCCAACGAACACTGCCGATGTTCAGACAAATAATCAAATCCTTATCTGGATCATCTTTGTTCTTGTTGCAGCGTTGGCAGCTGCAGTCTTTTACATTTTAAAATCAAAAAGAAAAAGAGAGGGCTAGTTCCTCTCTTTTGTGCTGTTTCTGCTTATTCCACTGCTCATCAATTATTGATAGCTTCCTTTTTAAAGTAATGTTGCGTATCTCCTCGCCGAAGTGGGACAAGAAAAACCGCTCATATCAAATAAGCGGTTTTTCCTGATATATGCCTAAATATTTTTTCTTCAACGATCATTTCTTTTGAAAAAAAGGTGCTGTCTCGTACTGGCTTTTCTTCCCTAAAAAAAACTCAGCACTAGCCTCATCCTCGACATCACTGATCGAATCTTCTAGTTTGGTAGAATCATTATCAAGGTTGTCTTCTTCCAAGTTTGCTTGCTCGTCGTAATTAGATTCTGCTTCTTCCTTTTGGCTCTCGGATTCATCTTCGATGCCATCGTCTTCTTGTTTTCCATCGTCTTGGTCTTCATCTGTCAGATTTTCATCCGGAATCTCTTCTTTTTCCTCATCCGTCTGATTCATTTTTATCTCTTTCGTAAAGGTCTCTGAATCATCAATTGCTGTAAAAGTGACTGATAGGTAGTACTCAGAGTTAGAATCAAGATATTCCTTTATGTTCAATGTTGCATCTACATTAAGAATCATTGATGCTTCATCAGCATCCTCGATCTGAATGATCATCTCTTCCGATCCGTTCACGCTGTTTAGTTCTGCTGAAAATGCTTCCCCGACAGCCGTGATTGTTACGCCAAAAGCACCTTCACTGCCGTTGCTATCGACGGTCAGCTGAAGATCTTGTGTGGTTTTTAACAAATAATAGTGTTCATCCTTAAAGTCAATCGTGTTTAAATCAAAAATCAAAGTTTCGGAAACGTCATCAGCCATAGCCTCTACTGTTGGAAAGAAACATATCGCCGAAAATATGAATAACAAGCTTTTTAGCACTACCTGGTCCCCTTTCTGCTTTCAGAAATCACTTTTATTTAATATATAATCATTTGCTTTAGCAAAATCGATATATAGATAACTGTAAACTAGCAATAAGACTAATTCATTTTTTGAGTCGCGAAGCCATGGTACACCAACTGAAAACTTAAGCTATCTGCTAGAAGTTCTTCAAATGAAGTTTCAAGGGCTATCACCGATTCATGCTCAGATAAAGAAAGCTTAGGCTTCACTAGTAGCATCTGACAAAAAGAACATGTCCTCGATCAAATGATTAAACGACCTCTATCACTGGCAATCTATTCTCTGCTTTCCCCCTACTTTCAAACAAGGAGAAAATTTCCTGAATCATCAAATGCGCCTATGATATTTTTCTATTCATTTCAAGTGCATTTCCTTGTGGTCACCTTTAATACTACGCTCTTTTTCCGACTCATTTTATCTTCTTTTAAAAGAATGGTTATGAATTAGGATAATTGTCTGATCATTGGACGATTGCCCCCAATCATGCAACCTTCGTTCTGTATCAAAAGCACGTTTTCAGCAAAAAAAGCCCCTTCTTATCCATTTGGATAAGAAAGGACTTTCTACGATCGTTCAATTAAAAAAGATCAGCCTTACGTACAAAGTTGCGCATACCTAGACAGTCTCGCGGGAACCGACTCTTACATCAAACTCTTCAATTCGACGTCTGGGTACTTATCTGCGAACCAGCGCATCGCAAATTGGTTCTCAAACAAGAACAATGGCTGGTCGAAACGGTCTTTCGCTAAAATGTTACGACTGGAGCTCATACGCTCATCCAAGTCTTTCGGATCGATCCAACGGGCGATCTTGTGGCCCATTGGGGTCATAATGACTTCGGCATTGTACTCATTCATCATGCGATATTGGAAAACTTCAAATTGCAGTTGCCCGACAGCACCGATGATATACTCATCACTAAGATACGTCTTGTACAACTGGATAGCCCCTTCTTGGACCAACTGATAGATTCCTTTGTGGAAAGATTTTTGCTTCATCACATTTTTTGCAGTGACTTTCATAAAGAGTTCCGGAGTAAACGATGGCAGCTCTTCGTAAGCAACTTTTAGTTTCCCTTCATAGATCGTATCGCCAATTTGGTAATTTCCCGTATCATAAACCCCGATAATATCTCCAGCGACTGCTTCTTCAATATTTTCTCGGGTGTCTGCCATAAATTGTGTCACATTGCTGAGTTTCATTTTTTTGCCAGTACGCTCAAGTGTCACGTCCATGCCTCGTTCAAAGGTTCCTGAACAAATACGGACAAAGGCGATCCGGTCACGATGGGCAGGGTTCATATTTGCTTGGATCTTGAACACAAACCCAGACATTTCTGGTTCATAAGGACTGACTTCATCACCAGCCAAAGTTTTGTGACCGTAAGGCGCTGGTGCAAAGGACAAGAAGGTTTCCAAAAAGGTCTGCACACCGAAATTCGTAAGGGCGGAACCAAAGAACACGGGCGTTTGATCGCCTCGTGCGATTTTTTCTGTATCAAAGGCATCGCCAGCTTCTTGCAGTAATTCTACTTCTTCTAAAACTTGTTGGAACAACCCGTCTTCGGCAAATGGATGATCTGCAGGAAATTGACCATTTTCATCTAGGGCAACTAAACGTTCCCCACCGTGATTGTCTGGACGATAAAATTCGACCCGTTGGTTATGGATATCATACAGTCCTTCTAAGCCTTTCCCCATGCCGATCGGCCAATTCATTGGAAATGATTCGATCTCTAAAAGATCTTCTAGTTCTTCTAATAATTCTAATGGTTCGCGGCCATCACGGTCGAGTTTATTGATAAAGGTAAAGATCGGAATACCGCGTTTTTTAACGACCTGGAAGAGTTTTTTCGTTTGCGCTTCGATCCCTTTTGCGCTATCGATCACCATGACCGCACTATCCACCGCCATCAAGGTACGGTAGGTATCTTCAGAAAAGTCCTCATGCCCAGGGGTATCTAAAATATTGACCCGTTTGCCTTGGTAATCAAACTGCATAACGGAACTGGTCACGGAGATCCCCCGTTGTTTTTCAATTTCCATCCAGTCGGACTTTGCGAAATTCCCAGTCTTTTTCCCTTTGACCGTACCAGCTTGGCGAATCGCGCCACCGAATAATAATAATTGTTCTGTAATGGTTGTTTTCCCCGCATCCGGGTGGGAAATAATCGCAAAGGTACGGCGACTATCTACTTGTTGTTTTAATTTTGGATTATCCATTGATTCTATTGCTCCATTTCTTGTATTTACAATGCGAACAGTGACCATTTTAGACTGTCGCTAGTTTTCTGACCAAATCAGTATATCATGGATAAGGGTGATAAAAAAGCAAAAAAAGACAAGAAACCCCTTTGACTACTCTCTTTTACAGAGTTAGGCAAAGGGCGTTCCTTCCATTTGATGGAAATAAATTAAAATGCTGGCAGTAAGGTATCGCTATGGTCGTTTTCTAAAAATTCGCGAACTTTATCGCTAGTCATGGCACGGCGCAAGACGGCGATTTTTTCAGAATCTTGATTGTCTTCTCGAGCAACCAATGAGATAGCAAAGCGATCATCGATCGTTTTTTCTAAGAAAAGGGCATCGGCTGGTTTCAAACCGATTTTCGCAATATAGGTTGGGTAGTTGTATACCAAGGATACATTCGGCTCATCATAGGCTTCCGCAAGATTCAGTAAATCAACAGATAACCATTCAAAATTTTTCAGATTTTCGGTAACGTCTTTAAGTGTTCCATTAACACCAACGCCATCTTTGAGAGTGATCAATCCTTCTTCTGCTAAAATCGCTAACGCTCGACCTTCATTGGACACATCATTCGGCAATGCGACTTTCGTTCCTTCTGGAATATCATTGATATCCGTATACTCTTTGGAATAAAAACCGACTTTTGCGTTGTAGATTTTATCTAACGCCACTAGGTTTGCATCTTTTTCTTCATTATACATTTGCATATATGGTTCATGTTGCGCAAAGTTGGCATCGACCTCGTCATTATTCAGCAGCTCATTGTACTGGATATTGTCATTGACTTGGACCAATTGGATTTCCCAGCCATCTTCCACTGCTTCCGCTGCAACTTTTACGACATCGGTCATCGGCGTCGTTTGCGAAGCGACCTTGATGATTTTCTCTTCGCTCGCCTCATCCGAACTCGTACCGCAAGCCCCCAATACACCTAATGCCAAAACACTCAATCCTAAAACAAATCCTTTTTTCACTTTCATTCCTCCTATTTTCGTTTATCAAGTTTTCTTGCTGCTTGATTGCCAATCCCTTGCAGGATAAAGACCAAAAGAATCATGATGATAATTGCAAAATACATGACGCCATATTCATAGCGTTGATAGCCATAGCGGATCGCAAAATCGCCGATACCACCACCGCCGACGATCCCCATCACTGTTGAATAAGAAACCATGCTGACTGCTGTCGTCGTTAAAGATAAAATCAAGCCGCTTCTAGCTTCCACTAGTAAAAACGACCAAACGTATTGCCATTGACTGACGCCAAGGGATTTCGCCAAGTAAGAAACTTCTTCTGGGACATCCAGCAGTACTTGCTCCGTCAAGCGAGCAAAAATACTCATAGCAACGATGCTCAAAGGGAAACTGGCGGGAATCGGTCCAAATGAGCTGCCTAAAAGCATCCGCGTCAGTGGGATCAAGGCTACGACAAATAATAGAAACGGAAATGAGCGGATGATCGTCACAACGAGATTCAAACCCTCATAAAGAAATGAGATTTTTTTCCCACGACTGCGGCTAAGAAAGAGCCAGACACCTAGCGGTAGTCCTAAGACAATGGCTGCGAGCATCGAAATCCCCATCATGATCGCTGTTTCTTTCAAAGACTGAAGTAATTCAGGTAAATAATACAAAATACTCTCACTGATCGTCATGCAGCAAACTCCTCTCCACTTTGTCCACATAAGAGCTTTCTTTGCGGACAATTGGCTGCGGATGATTGACAAATTCCGCTGCAAAGACGGCATCTTCCAATACAAACACACGTTGACAAATTTGTCTGACTGCGGTTAGCTCATGACTAACGAAAATGACTGCTGGCTGAAACGTCTGTTGAACTTTTTGCAGTAAAGCAAGTACATCGGCTTTCGTATCTTCATCCAGCGCACTAGTGGGTTCGTCACACAGCAGGATTTTCGGCTCACGGATCAACGCCCGTGCGATAGCTACTCGTTGTTTCTCCCCACCGCTCAACTTGGCTGGATAGATATCGGCTTTGTCTTCCATCCCAACAAATGAAAGCATCTCCAACACCTTCTTTGATGATTTCCCCATTAACTTCAAGGGCAAATAGACATTTTCAAAAACGGTTCGATTGTGTAGCAGATTGTAATTTTGAAAAATCATGCCGATTTCCTGCTGCGCATGTAGCAGTTGCTTTTTGTTTAAGGGATCGATTCGTTTCCCGTCAAAGAGCAGCTCCCCACTGTCAGGTGTCTCAATTAAGTTCAAAAGCCGAAGCAACGTTGATTTCCCCGAGCCGCTTTTGCCGACGACCCCAACAATCTCCCCCGGCTGAACAGCAAAAGAGAGACCATCTAGGACGCTTCGATCGTAACGCTTTGTGATGTTGATGGCTTCTAGCATCTTTTTTCCTCCTAATCAAACAGCAACGCAAGAAATTCAGCGTTAGTCATCTGATGGATAAATTGCTCGATGGCAATATCCTTTAGCAAGCGGCTAATGGTGTTTTGTTCAAAATCAATACCTCGTAGCATCGCTTCAAGTTCACTGATCTCTTTTTGTCCAAAAAAATCACCGGTAATTTGAATCGCTGCAATCTTGCCTTTGTTGACAGTAAAATCGACTTCAACGATCCCAACCTGCGCAAACCGCTTTCTTTTTTGCCATTCAAAAGCAGGCGCTTCATTAAAAATCCACTCATTGTTCGCGTAACGTTCTTCAAACAACGTTTGGATTGCTTGGCGATCCGCATCCGTCAAGACGATCTCTTGCTCACTGATTTCATCAATCGATTCTACTTCATAGATTCGGCAAAGGAGTGTGTCTCGAAATGCCTTGGTATCCATTGATTGGTATTGTTCTGCCAAATACGGTTTAATATTCGTCACACTTTTCCGTACGGATTTCGTTGCTTTAGAGGCAATTTTTTCTTGGGCAACGTGTAGGACTTTTGTTAATTCTTCTAGATCCACATCATACATCAATGTGCCATGAGAATACGTTCGACCTTTTTTTGTATACATCGCATTGCCAGAAAACTTTTTCCCATCAATGAACAGATCATTGCGGCCATGTACTTCTACCTCCTTGGCTCCCATTGCCGCTAAGCCTTTCATGATCGGTTGTGTTGCACTTTGGTAGTCACCAAAACTCGTGGCATCTTTTTTGGTGACAAAACTAAAGCTCATGTTGCCTAGATCGTCATAAACTGCTCCACCGCCAGATGTCCTGCGAGTCAACACGATATTGCGACTCCTTAAATAGTCAAAATCAATCTCTTGATACGCATTTTGATTTCTGCCGATTATAACACATGGTTTTTGTATGTATAACAGAAGACAAGGTTCTGAAACATCTACGTTATTCATTAAATACTCTTCAGTTGCCAAATTGTAACGGATATCATCACTAAGCATACGGTAAAATTTCATTTCAAGCCCCTCGTTCTTATTAGATTTCTATGGATATTCTCGCTTTTCTTACGGAAAATTGCAATCAAAGTGCTTAACGATAAGATACAAGTGTTTTTTTATCTGTTTTTAAACTGTATTATTGATTAGATTTATCGTAACCGTTTCTTACAAACAAATCAAGGGGAATAAGTAAAAAAAAGGAACAAAAAAGACCAAAGCAGTTGCCTTGGTCTTTCTCATTTCATTCATGCGGAACTTTAACGGCGAGGCTCATCTTCCTCAAAATCTTTGCGGAAATAGCGGCGTTCTTCTTCTGGTTCCACTTCGCCTTCTTCTGGATCATGGAAGATTACACGGATCTTCAAGACACGTGATCCTTCCATTTCTTCAGAAATCAATTTCACGTTATCGACTTCAAAGGAAAGTTTTTCTCCTTCATCTGGAATCATTCCTAAAGCAGTGATCAGGTAGCCTGCCATCGTATCGACGTCGCTCATATGCAAGCTCATATTGAAAGCTTCATTGAAATCATCGATCAGCATCCGACCTTGGATCACGTATTCTTTATCAGAGATTTTTTCATAAAGCTCTTCGACCTCATCGGATTCATCATCGATCTCACCGACGATTTCTTCAAGCAAGTCTTCTAATGTAACTAACCCAACGACTCCGCCGTATTCATCAAGCAAGATCGCCATTTGGTTTTGGGTTTTCTTTAATTCATAAAGCAAATCATCGATAAAGACTGTTTCTGGAACAAACAGTGGTTCTTGCAAGATCTGCTTGATGTCCATTGTTTCAAAGCCGTATTTGTAGGCACATTTCAAAAGATTTTTGGTATGCAAAATCCCAACGACTTTGTCTTTATCTTCATTATATACAGGAATACGAGAATAATTTTCTGCTAAAATTTCAGTCAAAATTTCTTCTACTGAGTCATTGATATCCACCATAAAGGCAGAAGTTCGAGGAACCATGACTTCACGGGCCACTTTCGTATCTAATGAAAAGATCCCTTGCAGCATCTCTAATTCATCTTCTTCAAAGACCCCTTCTGTTTCCAACATATACCGCATTTCATCACGGGTCATCTTTGTGTCTTCATCGTCAAATTCCATTGGAGTGATCCGCGCCAATAAGCTTGTTGAAGCAGATAAGAACCAGACGAAGGGCTTTGCAATAATCCCGATCGTTCGAATCACACCAGAAGTGAACTGGGCAACTTCTTCTGATTTGTTCATGGCGATACGTTTTGGATACAACTCACCGAAAACGATCGACACATAGGTCAAGATCGCTAAAACGATAATGTTCGCTAAGCTTTTAGCTGCCGTTCCTCCACCTAATAAAGGTGCCAGACGGGTCGACAAGGTATCTGCCAGAGATGCCCCAGATAAGATATTCACCAAGGTAATCCCAACTTGGATCGTTGACAAGAAATTTGTTGGATTATCAATGATTTTCAATAATTTTTGTGATTTGACATTTCCTTCTTCCGCTTTTTGCTCCACACGGTTTTTGTTGACTGAGACGACTGCGATCTCAGAGGCCGCTAGAAAAGCGTTGATCAATGTCAAAACGATCAATAATAAAATTTGCGCTAGAAGCGACTGACTCTCGGGGTCAGCATTCATAATAGCATTCTCTCCTTATTTTTTCATATTCTAAAAAAAATCGTGGGCTTAGCCCACGATAAAATCCTATCACAAAGTTTTTTTCTTTGCAATAAAAAACACCAGTCATTGATTACTCAATCAACCGTTCTTGATTTTTCTTGATTTTGTCATCTTTGATCAGACGAACAATAAAGACCACGATCGTCCGACAAATTGCGTAAAACGGTACTCCTAAGAAAATTCCCAGCAAACCTGCCAGATTTCCAGCGACCAATAAAACCAAGATGATCGTTAATGGATGGATCGCTAATGATTTTCCGATCACATTCGGGTAGATAACATTTCCATCTAATTGTTGGACGACTAGTACCACGACACAGCACAGCAATGCGCGGAACGGTTCATCAAAGACCGTCACTAAGACTGCTGGAATCAAGCCAAGATACGGACCTAAATAAGGAATCAAGTTTGTGACCCCTGCGATCACCCCAAAAAGAAAGGCATAGTTGACGCCGATCATCCAGTACCCAATAAACGTGAAGGTAGCGACAAAAATACATTCGATCGCTTGCCCACTGATGTAATTGGATAATGTCTTGTTTAAGTCACCTAGCAACCCAACAATCTGCTCTCGTCTTCTTTCTGGAAAGACAGTTTTCAGATTAGGAACTAGCTTTTCTCCATCCTTCAACATGTAGAAAAGGATGAATGGGACTGTAACGATGATCATCGTCGCGGAAGCAATCGTACTGACGATCGATCCTAAGCTAGTGGATAACCCACTAAGAAACTGCTGCAGCAAAGAACCATAAGAAAGATTTAGGTTTTCTAACTGCTGCGCGATATCGATTTGTTTGAAAAATGGATCATCTGCGATCCTTGAGATCCAGCTTTCCATATTTTTGGCAAATGTTGGAATATTTTCCGCCAATGAAGTAATCTGACTCACCAGATTAGGAATAACGCTGACGAAAATCAAGATGATTGCTGCTACTAATAACAATAGAACCAATATGACAGCAAACAGTCGTTTTAATTTTGTCGTTTTCATCAAAAATAGGACGATTGGATTTAGCAGATAATACAGAAAGCCAGCAATCAATACTGGTGCAAATAAAGTAGAAAAAAACGTGCCGATCGGTGCAAATAGAAAATTGACTTTACTTAACACAAACACGAGTGTCACTAAAACCAATGCTTCCAATGACCAAAAGAACAGTTTTGATTGTTTGAATTTGTCGAACAAAAGATTCCCTCCCTTTTTTATAACATTATAGTTGATTTTGTAAAAAAAAGCTTGCGACTTTAGCCGCAAAAAAAAGAAATTTGTAAAAAAAGTGGTATACTAATAAAAATAACGGAGAAATCATAGCTGAGGTGAGTTTTTTTATGCATATCGCACAAACAAAAGATACGCTAAGTGAGATCTATTTGGCGTCATTGAAAATACGAAATCAAGTGTTCGTAAAAGAGCAAGGGGTTCCATTAGCATTAGAAGTAGATGAAAATGAGGCATTGGCTGTTCATTTCGTCTTATATGACGATGACAATGAAGCAGTCGCAACCTTACGTTTTTTACCGATCTCTGATCATGAGGTGAAATTACAGCGAATGGCGGTGCCAACTGCTCATCGAGGTTCAGGCTACGGCAGGCAGTTGATCGAGGGAGCGGAAGCTTTCATTCAAAAACAAGGAATCAAAAAAGTCACGTTAGGGGCACAGTTAACTGCCAAAGAATTTTACTTGAAGTTAGGCTATCAGCCTGAAGGCGATGTCTTTTTAGACGCGGATATGCCCCATATCAAAATGAGCAAAACCTTTTAACGAGCAGTGATTACTTAAAACAGCGACCACAAAACAGATCCTTCCTCTGTTTTGTGGTCGCTGTTTTTTATTCCTCTTCTTCAACGATCTCTTCAATCGCTGTCAGCAATGCTTGCGCCACCCTTTGATCATAGCCTTCACTTGTAATCACCGCTAAATCAGTGTCACTGTTCAAATAGCCTAACTCCAACAAAACTGCTGGAATATATTGCTCTCGTAAAACATAATAGTTACCAAAACGAGTGCCGTTGGAACTCAATGCCACTGAACTACTCAAACTGGAAGTGATCGTTTCTGCCATCTCTTTTGCCCCAGTATAGTAATAGTAAGTTGTCAGTCCTTGATTGCCGTTTGGTAGCTCTGAATTGTCGAAATGAATGCTGATAAATAGATCTGGTTCCTCCGAGAGTGAAGCTGCAGTAATTTCAGACAGCGCTAAATAGCGATCTTCGGTGCGTGTATAACTGACTTGAATTCCCGCTTGGGTCAGTACTTCGCCGATGGTTTGGACGGTGGCTAACGTCAAATCTTTCTCCATGATCGTTTGATCCGTTGACAGCGCCCCAGAATCTTCGCCTCCGTGCCCCGCATCAAGAACGACTTTAAAGTCTGACAATTTTTTCGGCGTCTCCGAAAGTGGAACTTCTTGGATGGATGCAGAATGCTTTTCAATGTAACCCGTTATTCCATCGTCAGTTTGGATTTCAACCATCTCTTCTGTTTGACTAAGTACGGTTGCCCAACTTCCACGGTGGATCTTCCCGATGACGGTTTCTTGACTTGTTGTCTGATAAATCGATACATAATCGTTCTCACTTTCAATCGCTGCATCGTATTCTGAGGGATCCACGTAAATTTGGACCATGCTTGCCGTTTGTGCGACCTCTTCTGCTTGCGCGTCCGACTCGGTTTGAGCCGTGCTTTCTTGGGTCTCTTCTTGAACAAAATGATCATTTTTCAACACAGCAAAACCTGCCGCAAAAAGTAGAATCATGGTAGTACCGATAACAAGCTTCCCTTTTTTCTTCATTTGCTTCCCCCACTTTTTTCTTGGTCTTTCTATCATGGGACTAGCAGCTTAAACAGAACTTAAAGGCAACTGCTAGAAGCAACCCTCTCACAGCACAAAAAAACTTCAACCGAAATGGTTGAAGTTTCTCGGGAAAAATGAGCGATCCGACCCATTTCACTTATTTTTGAGACAACTGCTTGTAGCGATCATACCAAATGTCCACATACCCTTGCGAAAAGGGTCCTTTGCCATTATTGATCCAATCTACTAAAATTTTGACATTTTCTTTCAAGATAAAATCAATGTCTTGCGGATATTGCATAATCTTACTGTGCAATTCATACTCATCCACATCTAGTAAACGTTTCTCGCCATCAGGAAATACTTTGATATCAAGGTCATAATCGATATATTTCAATGCCTCTTCATCAAGTAAATACGGTGAAGCAAGATTACAATAATAGGAAACCCCCTTTTCTCGAATCATTGCAATAACATTAAACCAGTATTTTTTATGAAAATATACAATTGCTGGTTCACGGGTAACCCAGCGTCTTCCATCTGATTCGGTCACTAATGTATGATCGTTGACCCCTATCACTGAGAATTCACTGGTCTTTAAGACCATCGTATCCCGCCACGTTCGATGCAAATTGCCGTCATGTTTGTAGCTTTGAATGCTGACAAACTCTCCTTCTTTTGGAACTCGCATAGCAACCCTTCCCTCAGCAAGAAAACTTGCGTTTTGTTTGGGTGTTCATTACACCGACATCGTTAATATTATAGCAATAAAAGAAAGCTTTGCCTAGAAATCTTTATCGAGTTTCTGATATTTCTTTAATTGATCCACCAATTTCTGCTGAGGTTTTGGGAAAACATAGTTTTGAAAGGATTCTTTTGCTGCCCATTCGCTGTCTTGTAACGTGAGCTCTCCCCGTTTTCTGCCGTAAAATAAAAGGACGTGCCATTTCAAATGACTAAAGATATGAGTGATCTCGCCAAAATGTCGTTTTTGCCAAACGACAGGCAGATCAGGAAAAATCTCGAGGGCATCATCTTCGGCAATCAAATCCAACTGCAGCTGCTCCTCTTTTGCCCATGTTCGCTGCAGAGCCTCGTACTGTTCTTTCGTCACTTCTACCAAAGGAAAATGCCACATAGAAGCCAATAAGCCTGTTTCAGGTCGCTGCACGAGTAAAAACGAGCCTTGATCTTCGATGGCGCCTGCGATGTAATAGACATCTTTTGGCTTTGCTTTTTTCGATTTCACTGGAAAGTCTGTTTGTCGATTCTCCGCATAAGCAAGACAATACTGACTGATGGGACACTCTTCACATTTCGGTGTAGTGGGTGTACAGATTCGTGAGCCAAGATCCATCAAGGCTTGATTAAACTCACCAGGTTCATCGGGGGAAATGATCGTTCTCATCGCCTCGTCAAATGGTCTTCGGCTGCTGGCTTTCGCAATATCTGCTTCGATACAAAATAACCGACTGACGACCCGCATCACATTTCCATCGATTGCCGGTTCTGGCAAGCCAAAAGCAATACTGCCAATGGCTCCAGCTGTGTAGGGACCAATTCCTTTTAATGAGCGAATCTCTTCAATTGATTGGGGCATTTCTCCGTCGAATTCGGCAACGATTTGCTGGGCGGCAGCCTTAAGGTTACGGGCACGAGAGTAATAACCTAAACCTTCCCAAACCTTTAAAAGCTTTTGTTCTTCGGCTGCCGCCAAGTCTTGAATCGTCGGGAATTGTTCCATAAAACGATAGAAATAGCCAATCACTGTTTCCACTCGTGTTTGTTGAAGCATGATCTCTGAGATCCAGATTGCATACGGATCGTTGGTCGCCCGCCAAGGCAGATTGCGTTTTTCTTTATGATACCAAGTTAAAAATGTTTCTTGGAACGTCTTGATTTTTTCTTCATCCCAAGTTTCCCATTGCTTACTCATCCATTACTTCCTCATCTAAGAATCGTTGTATATCATCGATGGCAAACCCTTTTTGATAAAGGCCTTGCTTGATTTTCATTTTTCGTTTCATCAACGGTAACCGCTGATGCCGCCGCATAAGTCGGGCCCCTTCTCTTTGGAGCGCTTCATTTTCTTGGTCCTCATCTTTTTCCATCGGTAAT
This sequence comes from Enterococcus sp. R12, assembly GCF_058135755.1. Lineage (NCBI taxonomy): Bacteria > Bacillati > Bacillota > Bacilli > Lactobacillales > Enterococcaceae > Enterococcus > Enterococcus sp. R12. Next base: position 1,575,286 of record NZ_CM176874.1, on the reverse strand, counting down.
TCATCCAAAATCATCTGAATGACTCCTTGATGAAAACCTTTTTGCATCAAATGCATTTTTATCTTTTGGATCATTTCTTTATGGCTTTTGTTGTGAAAACGACGCATCGCTTTTTCAGCCGTATGATAACCGACTTCAAACTGCATTTCCTCGGTATACAAAGGCAATACTTCCTGAATCACGGAATCTTTTAATCCTTTTTTTCTCAATTGCTGACTGATGACCACGGGCCCTTTATCACTCATGCGGACTTGGGTGCGAATGTAGCTTTCTCCGTAGTTTTTGTCATCGATCAAATTCAACTCTTTCAGACGTTCAACGACTAAGTCTCGGTCTTGTTTTTCGATTTCTTTGTCTTTCAAATAGGTACGGACTTCCATTTCAGAACGCAGCTGATAGCTGATATAGTTCATGGCTTGCTGCAATCCTAAATCAAACCCCGCACTTTTTTTGATTTCTTTTAATTCTTCTTCACTCAGTTCCTTGCCTTTTAATAGCCGAAAACGGACCAAAAGATCTTCTGAGACCCGCAGCGTTTCACCTTCTGATGTCGCCACTTCATAAAATGGTCCTTTTCCTTTATTGATACGAATAATTGTATTCATCTTCTTCACCTCGCGAACGTACATTCTATTTTACCACAACTACGATGAAATTCCTTCTAATCAAGCTGAAAAAATGTGGTAAAATGAACTGACTATTTTATTTAAGGAGTTCACATGACAAATACACAAGTCCAGCTTGGACAAAAACTACAACTAACGATCAAACGCTTGGGGATCAACGGAGAAGGCATTGGGTATTACAAAAAGTTGATCATCTTTGTTCCCCGTGTTCTACCGGGGGAACAGGTCATTGCCGAAGTCACCAAAACATCTCCCCGCTTTGCTGAAGCCAAGATGACCAAAATCATCAAGCCAAGCAGCGATCGCATCCAACCACCCTGCAAGTTTTACGACCGTTGCGGCGGCTGCCAATTGCAGCACTTAGTCTACGACAAACAATTAGACTTCAAAAAAGACCTATTGAAACAAGCACTTGAAAAATTTAAGCCAAAAGACTACCAACAGTTTGAACTAAGGGATACTTTAGGCATGGATGTTCCTTGGCATTACCGCAACAAAGCACAATTTCAATTGCGTTACAACAGTCAAACCAAACGAATCGAAGCGGGTTTATACGAAATGGAGTCTCATCGCTTAGTCGCCATTGATGATTGCCTCGTACAAGAACAAGATACGCAAAAAGTGATCAACGGCATCGTCCAATTGTTGAATAAATACCAGATCCCGATTTACGATGAACGCAAGAACAGCGGGATTCTACGGACATTGATGGTTCGTATCGGGATCGCGACTGGCGAAGTTCAAGTCGTGTTTATTACCAACTCTGTCAAACTGCCGCAAAAAAATGCGCTGATTCGCGAGATCAATCAGCGCTTGCCGCAAGTCGTTTCCATCATGCAAAATGTGCAAAACAAAAAAACGTCCGTCGTCATGGGAGAGGAAACGATTCATCTTTGGGGCAAAGAAGCGATCGAAGAACGGTTGAATGAACTGACCTTCGACTTGTCCGCCCGCGCATTCTTCCAGCTGAATCCACAGCAAACCAGCATCTTGTATCAAGAAGGGTTAAAAGCCCTTGACTTGAGCAAAAATGAAACAGTCGTTGATGCCTATTGCGGTGTGGGAACGATTGGGTTGAGCGTGGCTCCATATGCCAAAGAAGTCCGCGGCATGGACATTATTCCTCAAGCAATTGAAAATGCCCAAGAAAATGCACGCCGCATTGGTGCCCAAAATACCCATTATGAAACGGGAACTGCTGAGGAGCTCTTACCAAAATGGTTTAATGAAGGCTTCAAACCTGATAGCATCATTGTTGATCCGCCAAGGACAGGCTTGGATGAACGATTATTGCAAGCTTTGCTGAAACAACCACCGAAGAAGATGGTCTATATATCTTGTAATGTTTCTACTTTAGCAAGAGACTTGGTCCAATTAGCCAAAGTGTTTCACGTAAAATATCTGCAATCAGTAGATATGTTTCCACAAACCGCCCGCTGCGAAGTAGTGGTAAAATTGACCCGCAAATAATCATTCGCCTGACAAATCATCTTGTGATCTGTCAGGCGAATATTGTTTTCGTTGTCTTTTAAGCATAACGATTAATTGATTTGTAAGACGAGGACTTTCGTGGCAATAAAGGTGTCCCCTACTCGCTGCCCATAAAGACTTACCGATCGTTCAAGATGCAGATCCGCACGAGACCCCTCCACGATTCGAGAATTATGCGATTGTGCATCATATAGAATTACTTTTATCTCAGTCTCGCTAGTAATCGTAAAGGATAATCTTTCCTCAGATGCGATCGCCATATCAAAGACTTCGCCGTCTTCCCCTGTTCCTTGAGAAATGTTCGTCAACTCCATCTCAAAACGATCACCATCAATAAGAATGAGTGTGCCCGTTTCATCTGCTTGTGCCAATTCCTCATTCGCTCGCTCTGCATCAGTCTGAGTCACTTGTTACGCTTTTGTCTGATCGGTTTGATCGTCATTATTTTGGGTCTCGTCTCCACTTTGACTCGATTGTGTTTGCGTTTGCGGCGTATTGATTTGGTTGTTGATGGGTACGTTGTCGTTGTTTGTCTGTGGGTCATTCGCAGCAACACCACAACCACTAAGTAATGCCACAAACAAGATAATCGCTGTTTGACTTTTTTTCATAAAAAACACCTTCCTTTTATTCATAGCGTAATGCTTCGATCGGTTTTAATTTCGACGCTTTATAAGCGGGTAAGTAACCAAAAATCGTACCGATCAGCATTGAAAATGACACACTGATCAAAATGGATAACAATGAGATCGTCATCGGATACTCTAACAGACGCAAGGCGATCAGACTGATCAACAGACCGACGATGATGCCAATCAGCCCCCCGATCACCGATAAAACGATTGCTTCTGTCAAAAATTGCTGCAAAATCACTTTACGTTTGGCACCCAATGCTTTCTTCAAACCAATCTCTCTGGTACGCTCTGTCACACTGACCAGCATCGTATTCATTACTCCGATCCCACCGACGAGTAAGGAAATGCTAGCAATTCCCCCCAGTAAAATCATATTCGATCGATTGATATCATCGGTCATTTTCTGCACTTCATCATAGTTGCGGATGGAAAAAACAAAATCTGAAGGCGGAATACTCTTGGTCAATTCATGGCTGGCTTGAACGACTGCTGATTCTAAGACGTCCGCATTCGTTGCCTGAAACAGCACTGTTGGCCTTTGGTTGAGCTTTCCTTCGACGAAACTTTGGCTGCCTCGAGGGATGAAGACATATTTCCCTGACAGTTGCTCCGTGTCAGAAACAGCTACGCCAACGATGCGAAAGGGTGTCCCATTGATTTCAATCAGTTGATTGATAGGATCACGATACGAGAAAAAAATTTCCGCCAAATCTTTCGTAATCACCGCAACTTGTTTTTGTGTCCGCAATTCGGTTTCAGTCATTGCTCTGCCAGCAAGGATCGTATGGGGCAAAATTTCAAAGAACCCGCGATCCATGCCTAGCACTATCGTATCGGTTTGCTGGTCTCTTTGGAAAACTGTCAGATTGGCTTCATAGAACAAGCTAACGTTCTTGGCATGATCAATGGTCAGCAACTTTTGCAGCTCTCCTTCTGATAGTTGCGGGGCGTAATCAGGCAAACGATCATTTCTGCCGCTTTCGCCCGCTAAAAAAGCACTTCTGGCGTCATATTCGATCCGCATCGAGTTAATATCACCACCAATCAGCTGCTTTTTCATGTTCTCAGTATTTCCGTTGATGATACTCACAATGGAAATGATGGAGGCAATCCCGACAATGATTCCTAGCATCGTCAACAAGGAACGCAAACGATGCTGGTAGATTGCTTGAATGGCTAAGCGAATATTTTCGGTCATCTTGTGCCCTCCTCAACAACTTCACCATCTTTAATGACGATTTGCCGCTTTGCATAGTCCGCGACTTCTTGTTCGTGGGTAATCAAAACCACTGTTTTTCCTAGATGATTCAGCTTAGTAAATAGCGCCATGATCTCATGACTATTAACGGTATCTAAAGAACCCGTCGGCTCATCCGCTAAGATCACATTTGCTTCTCCTGCTAATGCCCGAGCGATCGCTACTCGTTGTTTTTGCCCCCCTGACAACTGATTGATCCTAAAATCGATCCGATCCCTCAATCCGACACTTTCTAAGGCGTGAATTGCTCGAGTCGTTCGTTCTTCCTGATTGACACCAGCATACAAGAGCGGTAAGGCAGCATTTTGTAAAACGGATAGTTTGGGCAACAGTTCAAAATTTTGAAACACGAAGCCGATTTTTTGATTGCGGATCTCGGACCGTTCATCTTCACTCAATTGACTGGTATTTTTACCATCAAGTAGATAGCTGCCCGTTGTTGGCGTGTCTATACAGCAAATAATATTCATCAAGGTCGACTTGCCTGATCCTGATCGGCCCATGATGGAAACAAACTCGCCAGCATTGATTGTTAAGTTGATTTTTTTCAAAACGTGAATCTCGTTAGTGCCCTGTGGGAACGTTTTGTAGACATCAATCAGTTGGATCATTTGGTCTCACATCCATTCCTTCTTGGATCCGAACTGTTGGGAAGACGAGCGCCACTTGCATATCCAGTTCACTTTCTAACAGATACACGGCTTCATCCGTTTCGTCTTCCATGATTTCCACGGATAGTTTACTGATTTTATGGTCCTCAACGACGTAGATGAAGGGCCTATCTTCTTCATAAAACACGAAAGATTTGGGCAGCTTGATCGCGGTTTGCTCTTCCTCAATGCGTTCTACAAAACAATGGATGCCAATACTAGGCGGCTCTTCACTTTCATCTAAAACGACCTCAAAACTAAATTGCGACAAATTAGGGTTTGCGCCTTGTTCTTCAACCACTACCGAAGGCTCTTTCATATCCCCAACTCGGGTGATCTTTCCAGTCCATCGCTGACTGCCGCCATTACGGTCTCTAAGTTCAACCTTTTGACCAGGTTCAAGTTGATTGCGGCGAAATTCATCCACAGTCCCTTTTAAAAAGAGCCGACTGGTATCAACGATCGTCATAAAAGGATTCTCTGGAGCCGCTTCACTTGCGCTTCGATTCATTTGTCGTTCGTCCACATCTTTAACGATTCCATCAATTTCGGCTTCCACGACGTCTGAGCCATACTGCTCTTTGACTGAACGTAGTTCTAATTCTGCCCGTTCCAGCTCTAATTCGGCATCGCCAATGCTGCTTTCCAAGTTTTGCGCTTCTAGCAGTAATTGACTTTGCTGCATTTCCAAATCGGTTTTACGATCTTCCAGCCCTTCTTTGTCCTCTTCTTCCGCACTGGCAATTTTTTGTTTCGTCTCCTCCAGCTGATTCGTGACCTTATTGTATTGTTCCCATTTTTGATTCGTTTGCCGTCTTGCTTGTTCCACAGCTCTCGAGCGATTTGCCGTCGCCTGTTCTGCTTCTTTAATGGCCAAAGCCCCCTCAGGGTTAGAGTAAACAAAAAGAGCTTGCCCTGCTTTGACTTGATCCCCTGCCTCTACTTTTTTCTCAACAACTGATCCTCTTGAGCTATCCACCTTGACTTCAACCGTTCTTGCTGGTTCAACGACTCCTACTAAGTAAAAATCTGCTCTCGGTTGCAGATCTTGCAAAGTTATTTGAGTGATGGAAGGTTCTTCACGACGAGCAATCCCCCAGGCACTCGTCCAGCCTAAACTGCCGATGATCAGTAAACTACTGATGATCATGAAACTCTTTTTTGATTTGTTCATATGCTTTCTCAAACATCTCACCTTCCTGATTGGTTAATCGAATGACCACCTTTATTTAACCATTGAATCAATTTCCGTTTTGAACGTTTCTCTTAATATCTGCTGAAGATTTCTTAAGAAAATAGAATTTTTCTATTCTTTTTTTATTAATATGAATAATTCTTAAGAAGAATTAGCTATTCGCTCTTACTCCTCTTTGCTATAATCAAGAAAGAATCAAGAACGAGTTAGAAAGGACTGTTTCATGCGTAGTAAATATTCTTCATTTGTCTTTTTTCTGGTTGGCTTCTTCTTATTGGTAGGAGCCTTATGGCTATTAAAGGAAACGAGACTCATTCAAATGGTGCTGGATAATTTTTTTTCAAACCTCGTTTTACAGGAAGTTGTGAAATCAAGTGATGGCGAAGGCGGGATGATCCTTGGTACCTTTGTCGACTGGCGCCCTGTTAAACAATTGTTCTTGGCTTTCTCCCTCTTTCTCGTTTTTGCCGTTACCTTGATTTGCTATTTTATCTATCGTTATGTTTCAAGGAAAAAAATTGCAAGGATCGCCGAAGGAATTCAGCTCTTTTTCTCTCAATCGGAAGCAAGTTCGACGGGCAGCCTAGCGATCGATCATGAATTATTAAAAATAAAAGATTCGATGAACCGCAATGAGGCTCTTTTAAAAGAAGAAACACAGCGCACCAAGGACTTGATCACCTATTTGGCGCATGACTTGAAGACTCCCTTGGCTTCAGTGATTGGCTATCTCAATCTATTGTTGGATACGAAAAACTTGACCAATGAACAAATGACGCAATCCTTGACGATTGCTTTAGAAAAGTCTGAGCGTTTGGAAACGCTGATGAATGAATTTTTCGACATCACCCGTTTTAATCTGCAAGACATCCAATTGTATCAACGGGAACTTGATTTCGTCTTCTTACTGAAGCAAATCCAAGAAGAATTCTATCCGCTGCTGAAAGAAAAAGAACAAACCATCTGCTACTCTGGACCAGAGAGCTTGAAATTAAAAGCCGATAGTGAACAGTTGGCGCGAGTGTTAAACAATCTGTTAAAAAATGCAATTGCCTATGCGCCTGATCAAACCACGATCACAATGCAGCTAACCGTGGACGAACAAGCAGCAACTTTTATCCTAGCGAATCAAAGTGAGCCGATCGAACAAGAACAATTGGAGGCATTATTTGAAAAATTTTATCGTCTGGATCAAGCTCGTTCAACCAAGACAGGGGGAGCAGGTCTCGGATTGGCGATCGCCAAAGAAATTATTTTGGCGCATCAAGGAACGATCCGAGCTGCTAGCAAGAACAATGAGATTCAAATGATCGTCACATTGCCTTTAGCGACAAATCAACATGAAAAAACTAGAAAGTCAGTTAACTGAAAAGGAAGGTCAATACGAGTGGAAAAGATACTTTTAGTTGAAGATGAAAAAGAAATTTCAGATTTGATTGCCTTTTATTTACGAAACGAAAATTTTTCTGTCATCACTTGTGCAGATGGGCATGAAGCTCAGGTACAGATCGAGCAAAACAGCTTTTCTTTGGCGATTCTTGATGTCATGCTGCCAGATATCACAGGCTTTGACCTGTGTAAAATCATCCGCAAAAAGCATCATTACCCAATTATTATGTTGACAGCTAAATCTGAGGAGATCGATAAGATCACTGGTTTGACAATTGGTGCCGATGATTACATCACCAAGCCCTTTCGTCCGTTGGAAGTGATCGCTCGGGTGAAAGCTCAGATACGCCGCTCGACTCAATACAACGGCTCAGATCAAAACAAATTGATCGTGAGGGAGTTGGAATTAGATATCAATAAGCGAAAATGTTTCTTGCAAGAAGAAGAACTTTCCCTGACACCCATCGAATTTTCCATTTTAAAATTATTGATGGAGCGAAAAGGCCAAGTGGTAAGCTCTGAGGAAATGTTTCAAGAGGTTTGGGGCGAAAAATATTACACGTCTTCCAATAATACCATCATGGTCCACGTTCGAAACCTTCGGGAAAAAATGCACGATACCCACAAGAAGTCCTCTTATATCAAAACCGTTTGGGGGATCGGCTATAAAATTTAACACCAAAAACCGTCCTTTCATTGTACGAAAAGGACGGTTTTCTTGGGACTGAACACAAGTAAATCGAGAAACATAGAAAAAAGCCAGAACTGATTCTTTCAGTTCCAGCTTTTTTTATTTAGAAACGTGCAACTGCAAGCTTCTTTTATTTCGTAATCAAAGCATCTAAACTAGCCACTGCCAGACTCATCTTCGCGATTTTATCCAACAAGGCAAAACGGTTGCGACGAATCTGTTCATCTTCCACCATGACCATTGTTTGATCAAAATAAGCTTCGATCAATGGGCGCAGTGCCACTAAGCTTTGGTAGTTTTCTTCCATCGTTTGATGTGGGAACTTGTCCTCTACTGTTAAGACCGCTTCATACAAGGCAGTTTCAGAGTCGTTTTCAAACAAGGCAGGATCAATTGCTGCTTGATCCAATTCAGCTTTTTTCGCTAAATTGATCACCCGTGTCAAAGCTTCCATCGATGGTTTGAAGTCGTTGTCCTGCAGATGTTCTCTTAACATTTGAGCCGTTTCAAACAACGTACTGATGTCTGCTTGACGTGCGCCTAAGACAGCTTCGATGACATCATGACGCGTATTTTTGCTGAGTAAGAATTGACGCAGACGACCTTTCACAAAATCGGTCACTTGTTCTTGACCAGCGGCAAGTTGAATCCCAAAAACTTCTGGTTGAGCATTTATGGCTTCCCGAATTTCTTCTTGCAACTGAGCAAATGGGAAGTACCAGCGCTTTTCAGCTAAGATGCGGATAATCCCGTAGGTTTGACGGCGTAAAGCATAAGGATCGTTTGAACCGCTTGGAACCATATCAACAGCGAAGAAAGCAAGTAAGCTGTCTAATTTATCCGCAATCGCTAAAACAGCCCCGATTTTTGATTGTGGCAGCTCGCCTTCTGCTGAGATCGGCATGTAGTGTTCACGAATCGCTTGGGCAACTGCTGGTTTCTCTCCTTGGATCAGGGCATATTTTTCCCCCATGATCCCTTGCAACTCAGGGAATTCCCCTACCATATTGGTCACTAAATCAAATTTATAGATTTGAGCTGCCCGTTGAAGGTCGGTCAGTTCTTCTTGTGTTAAGCCAACGGTCTTCCCGATGATTTGCGCTGCTAGTCCGACACGTTGCATTTTTTCATATAAGCTGCCGATTTTTTCGTGGAAGGTGACTTGCTTAAGTTTTTCTACGCAATGGTCAATGGTCAGCTTTTTGTCTTCATTGTAGAAAAACTCAGCATCTTCTAGACGAGCGGTCAGGACTTTTTGGTTTCCTTTGATAACATTATCGATCTTCACAGCATCCCCGTTGCGGGCAGAGATGAAGTGCGGCAGCAATTCTCCGTCAAGGGTGCGGACATCGAAGTAACGTTGATGTTCTTTCATAGAAGTAACTAATACTTCTTCAGGGACAGAAAGATATTTTTCTTCAAAGTCCCCTACAAAGGCTGTTGGGTATTCAACTAGATTTGTCACTTCTTCTAGTAAGTCTTCATCTAAATCGATCCGCCAGTTGTTTTCTTGAGCGATCGCATTGATTTGTGCGGTGATCATTTGTTGACGTTCACTTGGATCAGCGATGACAAATTGATGCTTCATTTTTTCCAAATAGTCGTCCGCATGATCAAACGTGACTGCCTCACCTAAGAAACGATGACCTTTTGACTCGCGACCGGTAACAATATCAAGGATTTGGAAAGGAATGACTTGCTCACCAAAGAGTGCTACGATCCAATGAATTGGTCGGATATATTCAAAATCGTAGTCTGCCCAGTGCATCGTTACTGGGAACGTCAAACTCGTGATTACTTCCTGCAATCCTTTCAATACCTCAACGGTTGGTTGACCTTGAGTATGTTTCGTTACATAGACATACTCAACACCTTTTAATTCACGGAAGGTGATGTCATCGGTTGTCAATCCTTGTCCACGAACAAATCCTTGAGCTGCTTTCGACCAATTGCCTGCATCATCTAATGCGATTTTTTTCGCTGGTCCTTTGACCTCTTCTTGCGTATCCGCTTGTTTTTCAGGAATACCGGTGACATAGACAGCCAAGCGGCGAGGTGTGGAATAGGCTTCGATCGTTGTATAAGGCAACGCATGAGCATCTAAGAAAGCTGCCGTTTTTTCTTGTAATTGTTTCATACTTGGGGTTACGACATGCGCAGGTAATTCCTCTAAGCCGATTTCTAATAATAGGTTTTGTGCCATCTTATTTTCCCTCCTCAATCAGTTTTTGCGCCACTTCTGGATCAAGCAATGGATAACCGAGGTTTTCCCGTTCTGCTACAAATAGTTTTGCTACTTGACGTGCCATGTTACGGATACGTGCGAGGTACCCAGCACGTTCAGTGACGGAGACTGCACCACGTGCATCCAACAAATTGAAGGTATGGCTGCATTTTAAGATATAGTCGTAAGCTGGATGAACTAAGCGTTCATCGATACAGCGTTTTGCTTCTTTTTCAAAACGATCGAAGTTCCCTAAAAGCAAGTCTTGGTCACTGACTTCAAAGGAATATTTTGAATGTTCATACTCAGGTTGGCGGAAAATCTCACCATATTTGACACCTGCAGACCATTCAAGATCGTAGACACTTTCAACTTCTTGAATATAAGATGCTAGACGTTCTAAGCCGTAAGTGATCTCTGATGTCACTGGCTTACATGCTAAGCCGCCGACTTGTTGGAAGTAGGTAAACTGAGTGATCTCCATCCCGTCTAACCAAACTTCCCAACCAAGACCTGCACAACCCATTGAAGGATTTTCCCAGTTATCTTCGACAAAACGAATATCATGTTCTAATGGATCGATCCCTAAAAGACGCAGGCTTTCTAAATAAAGCTCTTGGATATTTTCAGGAGAAGGCTTCATCACGACTTGGAACTGGTGGTGCTGATACAAACGATTTGGGTTTTCCCCGTAGCGGCCATCAGCTGGACGGCGAGAAGGTTCTACGTAAGCGGCGTTCCATGGTTCTGGACCGATTGCACGTAAAAATGTGTATGGGCTCATGGTCCCAGCCCCTTTTTCTGTATCATAGGCCTGCATCAGCATACAGCCGTTTTCGGACCAGAATTTTTGCAGGGTCAAAATCATCTCTTGCACAGTTAGTTTACTCATCTTTTTCTTCCTTTCTTATAACGCATTGACGACAGGATAAAATTCGACAACTGATCCAGGGATCAATTTCACTTCGACCACGACATCTGCTTCTAAAACATCCGATAAGTCGTAAAGCATTTGGTCTGGACTCGTTGTAAATTCATGTAAAAGCTGTTCATCCTTTAAAAGGCGAACTTGCAATGGAATACTTGCTAATACTTTGAGCTTTTTTTCGGTAAACGCACTTGCTGGAATCGTCATATCAAATAACATAAAACCCCTCCTTTGTTTTTGGCTATTCTTGGAGTGAAACATAAAAAAGTCCCTATATCTATACAAAGTGTATAGATATAGGGACGATAAATTCGCGGTTCCACCCTACTTCCGACAAGTCGGCAGCTTCATTGATCATGCTCACGGACGCCTGCGAAATAAGGTTCCAACTTGGCTTTCACTCTCCCAAGTTCGCTTCATGGAATGGTCTTCTTTCTTTCTTCCGATCATAGCACGGATTCGATTACCCTTATGATAGTAGTTGAAGCTAGGGTTTGTCAATGATTAATTTGAACTTTTATGCTTCTGGACCTAAATCCGCCTGATCATGAAAGACGATCTCATCAGCGATTTTTCCATCACTTTCAAAAACGATGATCTCGTTCATTCCAGTTTTTAAAAACGGTGCTGGGACGTACAAGCGCTGCTGCGGTCCTTTTTCCCAGAAACGGCCGATCGTATGACCATTGACTTGGACAAACCCTTTACCCCAGCCTGGCAATTCGATAAAGGTATCTGCACATTCATCAAAAACACATTCAAAGCGTGAGAAACTTGGTTGTCCTTTTTGCCATTTTCCTTGGAAATCAATGGCATGCAAATTATCCATCGGTAAGGGAAAGATTTCCCAGTTGCTTTGGAAGGCGCCATTGATGATCACACCGTCTTTGATGCCTTTGTGCTGATGGTTCATTTTTACAGAATAATTGACCCGCCCCATATTCTCCACCAAGATCCCCAACTCGTTTTCTGATTCTAATAAATCGAAACTGTAGGTTTGACCGATTTCTTGATCGTAATCGATGCGCAAAAGTTCCTGGTTGATAAACGTATGGGCACGATCCATCGTATTGATCAGACGGTAGTCGGCAATCTCCCGAGCAGACCCAATCAGTGAGCGATAATAGATATAACCTGTCGCTTGATTGCAGGCTTCCATCGATAACGGGTAATTACTTATAATCGGTTGACTGATCGTGTCGATCGTCGAAAACAAGGAGACTCGTTCTTTCACTGAGAATGTTCCATAAGCTTTTCGCTCAATTTTCATACTCAAGGGAAACTCAGGAATTTCCGCATAGTCAGCGATCACCTTTTTGAAGGCTTGGTATTTGGCAGTAGGTTCTCCCCATTCTGTCAACAAGGCATCGTAATCATAGCTAGTGACATCCGGCGCTAAGCGTTCATAATAGTTTGACCCGTTCATAAAGCCAAAGTTGGTCCCGCCATGAAACATATAGATATTGACAGAACCTAATGCTAAACAATCCTGCAATTCCTTTACTGCATCTTGTGTTGAGGTCGTATGGTGCTGGTCGTCACCCCAGGCATCAAACCAGCCGATCCAAAATTCCATGACCATCAGTGGCCGTTTTTCTCCGTGAAATTTTCGAAGTTTTTCAAAATTTTCCTTGATGTTGGAGCCGCAGTTGATCGTAGGCAATGCCAAGTCTTTGATACTGCCGTTTTCTAGCATATCGTGCCAAGGTCCGTCAGAGGTCACTAACGGCGTTTCTACACCATGCTGCCGCATCGCAGCCACCATTTTCCGCAAATACTCTTTATCATTGGCGTAGCTGCCGTATTCATTTTCTACTTGCATCATTATAATCGGACCGCCTTGGGTGATCTGCAGATCCCGCACTTGTGGAAACAAATGGGCGAAATAACGAGTGATTTTTTCCATAAATGGGGGATAATCAAACCGAAGCTTCATCATAGGGTCTTGCAATAGCCAATAAGGCAGTCCCCCAAATTCCCACTCCGCACAAATATAAGGTGCTGGTCGCAAAATGACATAAAGCCCTACTTCTTGTGCCGTTTGGATAAATCGCCGCAAATCAAGGATCCCATCAAATTGATAGACACCTTCCTGTGCTTCATGAAGATTCCAAGGAACATAGGTTTCGACGGTATTACAGCCCATCAAGCGTAGTTTCTCTAAGCGATCTTGCCAATATTCAGGAACGACACGAAAATAATGGATCGCTCCAGAGATCACTTTAAAAGGCTTGTTGTCTAAATAAAAGTCATCTTCAATAGCAAAAGTTCGCATCAGTTACGCCCCTCTTTGACGATATAGGTGGTGTATTGCGTCAGCATCATTTCTGAAGAAAGAACCTTACCCGTCAGAAGATCCGTTTTTCCAACAAACATTTCTGGCAGCGGTTGTGCTTCTTCGTGGAAATTGATGATGACGAAAAATTTCGCCTCTTCATTTTCACGACAGGCAATTTCTAGTTTTGTTGCCTCCTCGATCACTGGGGTAATATCGGTCTCTTTGACGATCGTTTTGAAAAGCTGATCTTGCAGCTGATCTTCCAACTGTCCACCAAAGTAATAGACGGTTCCATCGCCAAATGTATTTTTGGTCACTGCCGGCATTCCTGCATAGAAATTGCTCGTGTAATGCGCTAGCGCTTCGGCGTTTTCTAAATGGATCAAATCGCTGACTAAATTACTTGTTCCTGTAAGGTCTTCATTGACTAACGAAACCCCGTTTGATTGTTCTGGCGCTAATGCATCGATTTCTTCCACCCAGATGCCAGCTAACTCCCGCAAGTGGCCAGGGTAACCGCCTAAGTGAACATTGTCTGATTGATCAACGATGCCGCTCATATACGTTGTAAGTAAAGCACCGCCTTGCATAACGAAATCAGTTAGCCGCTCTTGCATCCCTTCTTTGATCATGTACAGAACCGGAGCTGCGACTAGCTTGTATTTTGATAAGTCAGCATCCACGGGAACCAAATCGACCGCAATATTTTGTTCGTAAAAATAGCGATAGTAGCGATGGATCTGTTCCACATATTTCAGGTCAACGGTTGGACCACTCGTATATTCTAAAGCCCAATAATTGTCCCAATCGAAAATCACAGCAACCTGTGCTTGGGTTTGCGTGCCAATGATGTCTGAAAGCTGCGCTAATTCAGCCCCAAGAGCTGCTGTTTCTCGGAAAACCCGCGTGTCTTCATGACCGACATGTTCGATGACCGCACCATGGAATTTCTCACAAGCACCAATGGAACGTCGCAATTGGAAGTATTGGATCGTATCTGCCCCATGAGCAATCGTTTGATAGCTTTGCGCCCGCATCTGTCCTGGTTTTTTTAATGAATTATAAGGCTGCCAGTTTTGTTGGGAAGGTGTTTGTTCCATCAGCATAAAGGGTTGCTGTTTTAACCCGCGCATCAAATCATGGGTCATGGCTACTAAGCTCCATGGCGTATTGTACGATGGATAATTATCCCACGAAACAAGGTCCATTTCCTTTGCCCACTTGAAATAATCCAGTCCTTTAAAGGTTCCCATCAAATTCGTTGTAATCGGTGTTGTGGGATCGATTTTCCGAATAGCGTCCCGCTCCATCATGTAGTTTTTTAAAAGACTATCCGAGTTGAACCGCCGGTAGTCAATAGAAATTCCTGCAAATGCCGTCTTGTCATAGCCGATTCCTTCTGACAGCGCATTTGGCAGCACGATTTCATCCCATTCATACACGGTATGACCCCAAAATTCCATATTCCAGGCTTTATTCAGTGCTTCGATCGTATGATATTTATCCTTTAACCAGACACGAAACGCTTTTTCACAGTTGTCGCAATAACATTCGCCGCCGTATTCATTATTGATGTGCCAACAAGTCACTTGTGGATTTTCGCCGTAACGTTCGGCTAATTTCGTTGCCAAGCGTTCTGCGTATTTTTGATAAACCAAACTGTTGGGACAGGCATTGTGCCGTTGCCCAAACTTATGATGGCGTCCATCATAATCGGTGCGAGCGACTTCTGGATACTTCTTAAACATCCAAGCTGGCAAAGCAGCTGTGGAAGTGGCTAAGACGATGTCGAAACCTTCCGTACTTAATTTTTCGATGATTTGATCCAATTCCTCAAAATCATAACAATTTTCAGAGGGTTGAATCTTTGCCCATGAAAAAACATTGACGGTCGCGCTATTGATACTTGCTTTTTTAAAGATCCGAATGTCTTCTTCCCAAATCTCTTTCGGCCACTGATTTGGATTATAATCGCCGCCAAATAGAATTCTATCAAAAAATTTTGTCATGTAAGTGAACGCTCCTTTAAAATAAAATGATTTCTACTCTCTTATTGTAAGGCTTTTCATTCTGTTGTAATATAATACATGAAACACTATTTTATAACTTTTCGAAACACGGAGGTACACTATGCCTATCTACTTTTATCAAACCAATCAGCAGCTGCCTTTATCTCTGGAAAGCATCGGCAACGATTGGGCGCAAGATGACGTCGCTCGTCCTGATGGCTATCCCTACTTCCATTGGCTGCAAACCGAGCAAGGGGAAGGCCGAATCACATTTGGTCAGGAATCGTTTATCTTACGTCCGAATGAAGGCATTTTGATTTTTCCTTTTACGCCCCATCGCTATTATCCATTGACTAACTGGAAAACATCCTTCGCCACATTCCAAGGCCCTTTGGCAGCTGAGGTGTTAAAGCAGTACACGAATCAGCCCTATATATTAGCTGAAGAGTCAGAAACCTTTTCTTATGTCACCTGGATCAATCAACGGATCAAAGAAGACCAACAAATCAGTTGGGACCCGCTACGGGCTTCTAGCGAATGTTACCGCTTTTTATTGGCGATCATGCAAGAACGCTCAGGGAATCCGACAGAAAAACACCCGCTGTTCCAACAATATCTGGTTCCCGTTATACAAGAAATCGAAACGAATTACGATCAGGCGATCACGATCAAAGAACTAGCAGGGCTCGTCTATGTTTCACCACAGTATCTTTCACGTTTGTTCCAACGTTTTTTGGGGCAATCTACTGCACAATATTTATTGAACTACCGCATGACCCGAGCCAAAGAGCTTTTGGTGGCACAGCCAGATCTGCCCATTCAACAAGCTGCCTTCGCAGTGGGGTTTCAAGATGCAAGTCACTTTACAGCATTATTCAAAAAAAGAGTCGGCTTAACTCCATTGAAGTTTCGCCAACTCTATCATTGATTTTTCGGTTTTAAGACGTCTTGCCATTGCCCCATCTGATCGATAAACTTCTTACTTTTTAAATGAATGCCCACATATTCATCATATAATAAATCAATCACTCGTCGGATCGCGGCTTTCGTTTCTGGCTTTAATTTGATTGAAGCAATCTGCTCGTAGGATATTTGCGAAAATAAGCGAATAAAATGGATCGCCCGAGAATCAGCATGATAACGACGTTCGTCCATCCCCCAGTGCTGTTCACATAAAATACCGCTATATTTTGAGGAATAGTCAAACCGACCGTCGGTTTTTCCGCAGATCGCACAATGGGTCCAATTCGGGGTGATCCCGAAACGGTGCAAAATCTGGATCTCAAAAATATTGGTGATGATCTCTGCGTCGTTTTCTTGGTCCATTAATTGCAAGGCCTCATGTAAAAATTGGTATAGATGTGGGTCATAGACCCGATCATCAATAGCAGAATCAGCCAAATTCAATAAGTAGGTTGCATAACCAGCAATAAAAATATCACTTTGGATCGTACGAAAAGGATGGATGTCTTTGGCATTGTTTAAAAAGGACAAGCCTTCCGTTTTGATGGTTCCCATGTAGGTGGCTTCAGTATAGGAGAGCAGCGCTGGTGCCAAGGGGTTGTTTTTCCGATGGGCACCCTTGACATAAAACATTTGCTTCCCAGCAGATTCCGTAAAGATTTTGACTAGCTTGTCTTTTTCTTTATGGTCTTTTGAAAAAAGTAAGATTCCTTTTGTTTCAACAAGATTCATCGTCGCACCCCATTTCTTTAAAAAAACTGATCCAGTTCGCTAACTGCATCAGTTTTTCTTCATTAAGACAGATCATGTTTGATCTGCATGTCATCAATACTCATCTTTGCGATAGCCATAATCTGTTAAGAATGTTTGCTTGTCGCGCCAATCTTTTTGAACTTTTACCCATAATTCCAAGAAGACTTTGTCATCTAACAAGTGTTCAATGTCTAAACGAGCTTTCGTACCGATCTGTTTCAGCATTTTTCCGCCTTTGCCGATGATAATGCCTTTTTGACTGTCACGTTCGACAATGATCGTCGCTTGAATATGCACCTTGTCATTGTGGTCTCGTTTCATGGAGTCAACCACGACCGCTACTGAGTGAGGTACTTCATCTCTGGTCAGTAGCAAGACTTTTTCCCGCACCAATTCGGAAACGATAAAGTATTCTGGATGATCCGTGATTTGATCCTCTGGGAAGTACTGAGGCCCTTCTGGCATTTCATCGATCAGTAGCTTCATTAACGTTTCGAAATTATTGCCTTCTGTTGCGGAAATCGGTACGATCTCAGCAAAGTCCATTTGTGAGGAGTAGTCTTCAATAATTGCCAATAAGGCATCTGGATGGACTTTATCAATTTTATTGATCACGAGGAAAACCGGTGTCTGACTTTGGCGCAATCGTTCGATAATAAAATCATCGCCCTTGCCACGCTTTTGGTCCGCACTGATCATAAATAGCGTCACGTCAACTTCTCGCAGTGCACTATAGGCGGTTTCAACCATAAAATCGCCTAAACGGTGTTTGGGTTTATGGATCCCTGGTGTATCGATAAAGATCAGCTGTGCGTCATCCGTCGTGTAGACCCCTTGGATTTTGTTACGGGTCGTTTGCGCTTTGTCACTCATGATCGCGATTTTTTGTCCTACGACTCGATTTAGTAGTGTTGATTTCCCAACATTTGGCCGCCCGACGATCGCAACGAAGCCTGATTTGTGTGTTGTCATTGTTGTTCCCCTTTATCTTGTGGTTTTGGTGCGCATCAGAAGAGCTGCAGCAATTTTGGCAAGAAGATGATCGCTGCGACGACTAACGCAAAAACTGCAGTCATCAGCACGGCACCAGCTGCCATATCTTTGATTTTTTTTCCAATAGGATGGAAATGGAAATCTGTAAACATATCTACGACGTTTTCAAAGACGGTGTTGATGATCTCAACGATCCAGACTAAGAAAACAGCTAGCAGCAACCAGAGCCATTCCATTTGACTCAAACGGAAAATAAAACCCGCAATGATCGCAACGATTCCTAGTGCAACATGTTTACGCATATTGCGTTCCTCTTTAAAGACGGTTTTTATACCAGTGAAAGCAAATTCGATCGACGAAATAAATTGTTTGTTTTTCCCAATATTCTTATCTTTTGAGTCCATAGGCATCCAGTATTTCCTTTTGCAATCCAAACATTTCCTTTTCATCTTCAGGTGTCATATGATCATAGCCATTGATATGCAAGAAACCATGTAACGCCAAGAAACCCAGCTCCCGATCATAGGTATGCCCGTATTCAGCAGCTTGTTCTTTCGCTCGTTCAATGGAGATCATAATATCTCCAAGATCACGCGGCAGCTCTTCAAGGGCTTCGTCAAAAATGATCGACAGCTCTTCGTCTGTTTCTTCTTCAAAGGCAAAACTGATGACATCTGTTGGCATATCTTTGCCGCGGTACTCCCGATTGATTTCTTGGATCGCCGCATTGTCCATAAATGTGACGGACATTTCTGTATCCTCTGGAAGTTCTAAATGTCCTGCAGCAAATTGCAGCAGTCCTTCGATCTCTTTGATCTTGGTTTCCCCCACTGAATTTGTCTCATCTAAAAAGGTAATCTCCATTAGCGCTCTCTTCTTTCTTGTTCTTCTTTCATTTTCTCTGCTTCCGACTTCATTTTTGGATATTTGATCCGTGAATGGAAGGTACTGCAAAGTCCGTTGACCAGTGATTTTTCAATCATTCGGATTTCTTTCAAAGTCAGGCCTGTTTCATCCAGTTGACCGTCTAAGATCCGATCATTGATGAGATTTGCAACAAATTCTTGAATCTTTTGATTTGTTGGATTTTCCATCGCTCGAACAGCTGCTTCACAACTATCCGCGATACTCACAACGCCAGCTTCTCGTGTTTGCGGTTTTGGACCAGGATAACGGAAATCTTCTTCCGTCACCTCGGGATTACGCTCTTTGGCTTTCACGTAGAAATAACGCATCAAGGTCGTGCCATGGTGTTGACGACAAATGTCGATCACCATGCGGGGCATTTTGGCTTCTTCGAGAATTTCCGCCCCATCGATCACGTGACCGAAGATAATTTGTTTGCTGTCTTCAGGCAACAAGAAATTATGCGGGTTTTCGGCACCAGCAGGTAAATTTTCTACGAAGAAATTGGCATGTTTGACCTTGCCGATATCATGGTAATAACAAGCCACACGAGTCAGTAAGCTTTGCCCGCCGATTTCGGCAACGGCATTGGCACTAAGATTGGCAACCATCATACTGTGATGATACGTTCCTGGCGCTTCTTCCAGCAACTGTTTTAACAATGGATGATTCGGGTTACTCAATTCATTTAACACGATCATACTCTCATCCGTCACCAACAATTCGATGTAAGGATGTAGTCCCATCGTTAGCAAATAGCTTAAGAGAGAGCCTGCTAAACCACAAATGATCGTAGTCCAAGTGTTCCCGCGAGCAAAATCCATTCCTTGGAAAATCACCAGCACAAAACTCAGTAAGAGCGGAAAGACGATCACCCACGCTACTGCCGTTTTCCCTTGACTAGCGATGCGGGCGCGCTTGATCATCGTTCCCATCAAGCCAGAGAACAAATAGGTGACTAAGACGGTCGTCAACAAGTTGGTTCCGCTAGAATCAAAGTAAATAAAGAGTGCGCTGATTACTTGGAAAATCGCTGACAAAATCCCCAAACGACGGCTGGAGAAAATACTCAGGATCAACGGTGTAAACGCAGCTGGGAAAAACAGCGGGATAAAGGTCACTAATTCAGATTGGAAAAGTTGGAAAAACTTCATGATCAAAATACTGAATGCCATTGCCAAAATATAAAACGTGACCGCATTCATCCGTTTTTCCACGTCTTTCGTCTGTTTCGTGTAATAAAACACCATCAGCATCTGTAAGACTGTTGCTAACACTAAAGCGATCAATGGAAAAACAGAAAAGGTCTGATTAGTCATTCCTAAAAGCTGCAGCTTCTCTAGGGCATTGGCATCAATCTGCGAGCCCTCACGGACAATGATCTCTCCTTGATAAATCATTACTGGAGGAACAGCATCCATGGCGGTTTGACGTGCTTCTTCTGTCCGTTTTTCATTTGGGATATCGTTCACGACGATTCCTTGATTGACTAAGAAACGTAAGACAGAAGCCATGTCTGAGCTAACGTCTAAGAACTGGATCTTATCTTCCGCCTCAGAACGAAACGTACTTAATTCCGTTTGGCGGATCTGTTTCGCCATTTGTTCATCAACTAATTGTAGTGCATAGGTACGCACTGTATTTAATTCATCATCACTTAATGAGAACATCGTCGTCAAAAAATTATTGGTAAATGACTGATAAAAATCCAGTTCATCATCACTCATTTTTTCAAATTCTTGTTTTAAGGCTGCGATATATTCATCTGTACTAGGTTTAGGGATATTTTCATCCTCATCGGCCTCAGCCACTTTTTTTTCATGGGCTTCATCCACTGATTTTTTGACTGAAGCAACTAAGTCAAATAAATGATCGATACGATCATGCTGCGTTTGCGCCAGTGTATCCTGATACGTGTACTCTGGTGGTACAGCTTCGGCAGCCAGTTTACGTTTTTGTTCCGTCGCAGCGGTATTTTCGATCGTTTTATTGGCACGGATATTTTCTTCCGCCACTTGACCTTCGCTATAATCGACATTGTTTTGTTTGACGCTGGTGTACATGATACCAATCGAAAAAAGAAAGAAAAGGAACATCAAAACTGGTAGATAGAATTTCCCAAGTCTTTCTCTAAATTTCCGTAGTGGTTGAATGATCATAGTTCTCCTCCTAAAAGACGATCAGCGCTTGTCTTTAAGATCTGCTTCTTCATATGCGCGAATGATCTCGGCAACAACTGGATGCCGCACGACATCTCCTGCTTCAAAATTAGCAAAAGCAATTTTAGGGATCTCTTGTAACGTTCGTTCGGCGTGGATCAAGCCGCTTAAAGTCCCTTTTGGCAAATCGATCTGGCTGGTATCGCCATTGACGATCATTTTAGAGTTGAATCCTAAACGGGTCAAAAACATTTTCATTTGAGCGATCGTCGTATTTTGCGCTTCATCTAAAATGACAAAGGCATCTTCTAGCGTACGTCCACGCATATATGCCAATGGTGCGATCTCAATGACGCCTCGTTCCATGAGACGGTTCGTATGATCCATCCCAAAAATTTGATACAACGCATCATAAACGGGGCGTAAGTAAGGATCAACTTTTTCTTTCAAGTCTCCTGGTAGGAAACCAAGATTTTCTCCTGCTTCAACGGCGGGACGTGTCAAAATGATTTTTTGCACTTGGCCTTTCTTTAGAGCTGCAATTGCCATTACGACTGCTAAGAAGGTCTTTCCGGTTCCAGCGGGGCCGACACCAAACACTACATCATGTTTACGGACGGCTTCGATATATTTTTTTTGCCCAGCATTTTTCGCTCGGATCGGTTTGCCGTTACGGTCTTTGATGATCTCTTCTTCATACATATCTTTGAAATAATCAAGACTGCCCTTATTCACCATATTCAACGCAGTGATCACATCAGGGGTACTTATATTGATGCCTCGCTTGATCAACTCTTGCAAAGCCCGAATCACGGATTGTGCCTTTTCAGCGGCTTCAGTTTCTCCTACGATTTGGATCAGCTCACCACGAGTGTGAATGACCGTTCCTGTGGAGTCTTCAATAATTTTGATGTTCTTATCGTGGGCACCTAATAATAAACGAACGTCATCGTTTTCACTAAGTGTTATCTCGATCGTTATTGTTTTGTCTGTCAAATATGTTACAGCTCCTTTTTTGGCGTTCTTATTAATAATAACATAAGATGGAAAAAAGAAAAATTACTTATCAAGCACAACAGTCGTTTCCCCTTGTCCTTATGCTTTTTTTAAGTTTTCGAAATCAGAAAAAAAAGCCGCAAGCATGTCATCCATACTTGCGGCGTGAGCTTACATTTGATCCAATAATTCTTTAACGATCGCATTGACTTGATTACCGTCTGCTTTGCCTTTAACTTGTGGCATTACAGCACCCATCACTTTTCCAAATTCTTTGGAAGAAGAAGCACCAGTCTTTTCAATCGCTCCAGCGACGATTTGGCGGATTTCCGCTTCATCGAGTTGTGCTGGCAAATATTTTTCAACAACTGCAATTTCAACTTTGACTTTCTCTGCTAGATCATTTCGGTCAGCTTTCTCAAACTCATTTAAAGAATCACGACGCTGTTTCATCTCACGAGACAAAACGGTCAACTCTTCTTCTTCATTCAAGTCAGAACCTTTTTTGATCTGCTCATTTTGAATTGATGCTTTCAACATGCGGATCACCTGCAAGGTTTCCTTGTCTTTGGCTTTCATCGCTGTCTTCATGTCATCATTCAGTGTACTTAGTAGTGTCACACTACCAGCTCCAATTCTCAAAACAGTAGAAAATTAGAATTTTTTGCGTTTTCTAGCTGCTTCAGATTTTTTCTTACGCTTTACGCTAGGTTTTTCGTAAAACTCACGTTTACGAGATTCCTGTAAAGTACCCGCTTTTGACACGGAACGTTTGAAGCGACGAAGAGCATCGTCAAGTGATTCGTTTTTGCGAACGACTGTTTTTGACATGTAAATTCCCTCCCTCCGAGCTTAAAAAGTAACCGTAGTTGTTATTGAAATAAAATCCCAAAAAACACGACTGTCCTTTAAAAATTATAGCTAACCCCTGAAAAAGTGTCAAGGCATTCTGTTAAAAAAGTCTTCGATCCCATCAAGTTTGTTTGGGTTTTCATTGACATTCTTCACAACGGCCCAAAATCTCGAAGCGATGTCCCTCGATCAAGCAGCCAGGAAGCTGTTCTTGGAAGAAGTCCATCGGGCAAATATGCAGTTCTTTTGTTTTGCCACAAACCGTGCAAATGAAGTGATGGTGATGATGGTCCTCTAATTCTGCACAGCAGTTATAGCGAAACTTCATCTCCCCGTTCAGCTCTGTTTCTTCTAAAATACCGATCTCAGAAAAATCATGCAAATTACGGTAGATCGTATCATAGCTCAAGCCAGGATACTTTTCTGACATGTATTCATGAATTTCCTTGGCTGGCAAATAGCGATTGCGTTTCACTAAATAGGTGATGATCGCTTCTCTTTTTTTGGTATATTTAAAGCCATTTTCTTTCAATGTAGTCATGGCATGCTCAATAAGTGTTTGATTTTTCATCGTAGGCCCTCCTGATAAATCAAAATCATTCCGATTCTATCGATCTTAAGTATGGTATAATGAAATCAATAAAAAAGCAAGAGAGGATTTTTCTTATGAAGCCAACTGAACCTGAACAACCAGACTTGCAAGAAAAATTGCAAACCAGTGCCGCAGTGACGATGTTCGTGTTGTCGGACTCTGCCGGCGAAACGGCATCGAAGCTTGCACAAGCGACAATGGCCCAATACCCCAGCGTCGAATTTAACCTTTTTAGACGCACGTTTATCCACACAAAAGAGCATTTGATCAAGGCTTTGTCTGATGCAAAAAAACACAACGCCATTATTCTTCATACCTTGATCAAAGAAGAACTTGTGGATTTGACGAATCATTTTTGTGAAGAAGCTGACCTTTACCATTTCGACGTATTGACCCCTCCTGTAAGTGAAGTAGAACGCCGAACTGGCGTAGCACCTTCACGAGAGCCAGGGGCTTTGCACCACTTGAACGAAAATTATTTCAAACGCATCAAAGCCATGGAATTTGCGGTTATGTACGATGATGGGAAAGACCCTCGTGGCTTCTTGGAAGCAGATGTCGTGTTACTAGGGGTTTCTCGGACGTCAAAAACGCCTTTGAGTCTATTTCTAGCAAACAAAAATTTAAAAGTTGCTAACCTGCCTTTAGTACCGCAAGCCCACATCCCAAAGCAGCTCTGGGAAATCGATCCGAAAAAAATCGTCGGGCTAACAAACGATCCGAATGTGTTAAACAGTATTCGCAAAGAACGGATGCGTTCTTATGGCCTGAACCCTGACTCTGCATATTCCGATATTGAAAAAATCAAAGCAGAGCTGACGTTTGCCAACGATCTGTATGAAAAATTAGGCTGTGTCGTGATCAATGTCGCTTCTCTTTCCATCGAAGAAACCGCCTCTATGATTTTAAATGCATTAAACTTAGAAGATCATAGCTATTACACGTCAGAAACGAAAGACTAACCTCGATGAAGCAATGAAAAATGGTGAGCAGAAAATCTTCTGCTCACCGTTTTTGGTCTGTGGCTCATTTATTATTCTCTTTTAGAACACTTGCAGCCCTTCACGATCGATTTGTAATTGTTCGATATACGCATTGCTCTCCAAGGCGTGCAAAAGTTTTGAAATTCGTTCTGCCCGTTCCTCTGGGACGATCGCTAAGACCGTAGGACCTGCGCCGCTTAAGAAACAGCCATAGCCGCCTTCTTCTTCGCAGATTTGGCGAATGGTCGACAAGTGTGGCACAAGCTTTTCCCTATAGGCTTCATGAAAACGATCCTGTTGCATCAATTTTCCTGCAAGAGGCAGATTGCCATTGATGACCGCTGCGATCATCACGTTGGCGATCGCACTGGCTTCGACAGCTTGCTCGTGCGAAAGGGTCTGCGGCAAGACTTGACGACTTGCTTCAGTCAACAGTTCTTCATGAGGAATATAGGCAATGATCTCGCACTCTGGAAAATGATGCTTGACTAAATACGTATGCTTGTGCTGATGGTCGTAAGCAGCAACCGCAAAATCTCCATAAATCGCTGGTCCAACGTTGTCAGGATGCCCTTCGATGGCAGTTGCGATCTCAAGCTTTTGTGCTGCACTCAGATTCATGTGGGCCATGCGGTTGGCTAGTTCAATCCCGGCGACGATCACCGAGGAACTGCTGCCTAAGCCTCGTGCCAAAGGAATGTCCGAACTCATTCGGATTTTCAAAGGCTTCATGTTTGGTGCTAATTTCAATGCCACACGCAAAAGCAAGTTGGTTTCATCCGTTGGGATCTCTGAACCTAGCTCATGGATGATTTCCCACGTATCGTTTTCTTTTAAAACTTCAATGAACAAATACTTTGACAGGGCAATCCCGCAGGAATCAAAACCAGGACCTAAGTTCGCACTGGTTGCAGGAACGCGGATCTTCATAGATTGGCAACTCCTTCACGAAGATGCTGACGCATTTCTTCTAAATCACTCATCTTATTGATGGTTACTTCTGTCGCTTTGATAGCTGTATCAGGATCCTTAAGACCATTTCCAGTAAAGACGGCAACGACAGTCTCACCTGGTTTGATTTTCCCTGCTTTCACGTGCTGGATGACACCAGCCAGCGAGGCAGCTGAGCCTGGTTCAATAAACACACCATCTTGCGCAGCAATTTTACGGTAAGCATTCAAAATTTCCTCATCGGTTACTGCATCGATGTGTCCATTTGATTCATCACGAGCGGCTTCTGCCAACTGCCAGCTGGCTGGATTGCCGATCCGAATCGCTGTAGCAATCGTTTCTGGTTGTTCGATGACTTCACCACGGACGATCGCAGCAGCACCTTCAGCTTCAAACCCATGCATTCTTGGCAACGCGGTGCCTTTTTTCTCATGCCATTCTTTGAACCCTTTCCAATATGCCGAGATATTTCCTGCATTACCGACAGGAATCGCAAGAACATCTGGCGCTTGTCCTAATTGTTCGCATACTTCAAAGGCAGCTGTTTTTTGTCCTTCTAAACGATAAGGATTGACTGAGTTTACTAGTGCCACGGCTTCGGTTTCTGCAATATCTCGTACTGCTTTTAACGCTTCATCAAAGTTTCCTGGGATCGAAATGATGTCGGCTCCATAAACGATCGCTTGCGCCAATTTCCCCATAGCGATCTTGCCATCTGGAATAACAACGTAAGCTTTGATCCCCGCTCTGGTCGCATAAGCTGCTGCTGCCGCACTGGTATTTCCTGTCGATGCACAGACGATTGCTTTGGCACCTTCTTCCACCGCTTTTGCCACCGCCATGACCATCCCTCGGTCTTTAAAAGAGCCTGTCGGATTCAGCCCTTCGTATTTTCCATACAATTGAATCCCTAATTCCTTGGAAAGGCTTGGTAAGGGAATCAGCGGTGTGTTGCCTTCAGCCAGCGACAATGCTGGTGTATTTTCGTTGACTGGCAGATATTCCTTGTATTGATGCAATAATCCTTGATACATGTTTATTCCTCCATCACTTTCATTATTTGTATGTCTTGTGCATCGGTATAAGTTGCGAGTTTTTCTGTTAGCTCTTTTTCGCTCATTGGATTGGTGATTCCAGCTATTCGTTGGTCTGCTTCGTTGAACACCGTTTGCTCAAACGCAAACCATTCTGGAAGAGCGTTCCCTTTGATCTCTTGACTTGAAAAAGACACATAATGCCGGCTAGGAACTTCTTCTACAGATGCTAATGCTGTTTCTTTTTCAAAAGTTAGAAAAGGTTCAACGATCCCAAAGCTTTTATTTTTTGCTAAAACGGTCAAATCCGCTACCACGCTGGTGGACGTCGGTCGCGATCCTGCTCCTGGTCCATAAACCATTGATTGATCGATGCCTTCACTCTCGATAAAAATGCCATTAAACTCGTTTTGGATCGTCGCTAACGCATGGTTTTTCGGCACTAATACAGGTCCAACTGACACAGTAAGGGAACCGTCAACTGTCTTTTGTGCTGCACCGATCAACTTCACTTCATAACCAAAGGCTTGTGCCTGCTTAATATCTGCCACAGCTAAGCCGCGGATGCCTTTTGTTGCCACATCAGCAACATGGATCGTTTTCCCAAAAGCAAATTTGGTCAGGATCACCATTTTATAGGCCGCATCGATACCGTCAACATCATTAGTAGGATCTGATTCGGCAAAACCTTTTGCTTGGGCTTGTGACAAAGCATCTTCATAGGTCATGCCATCTTCCGTCATTTTCGTCAGCATATAATTGGTCGTCCCATTGACGATGCCAAAAATTCCTGTGATGGTATCAGGCAGATAGTGGGTGCTCAATGTACGCAAGATCGGAATGCCACCACCCACGCTGGCTTCATAATAAAGAGACACCCCGGCTTTTTCAGCGATTGCCAGCAGTTCAGGTCCATGGGTGGCAATCAAGTCTTTGTTTGCCGTCACAACGTGCTTCTTATTTTCTAAAGCAGCTGAAATAAACGCTTTTGCCGGATCGATCTTCCCGATCAATTCCACAATTACGTCGATGGTCTCATCTTCAAACAACTCATTTGCCTCATTCGTCAACGCAAACCCGTACTTAGCCGCTAACGCAGACTTATCCTCGTAAGGCGAAGCTAATGCTTTCGTGATTTGCACACTGACTCCTGTGCGTGCCAGAATGGCTTCTTTTTGCTCTGCCAACACTTGGCATACCCCGCTGCCGACAACACCCATTCCTAATAATCCAATGTTCAATTGCTTACCCATAATGCCCCCTAACTGAAAACGTTATTAAAAACCGTTCATCTAATTTTAATATTTCCACTAGCATACCAAAAACAATAAGAAAAAACTAGGACTTTTGAGAAATTCTCGCCCTAGTTTTAACGGTGATGGATATGTTCGAATGTTTTTTGCAAAATATCCACAACATGTTTGTCATCAAGACTATAAAGGATGGTTTTTCCTTGTCTTTCCGACTTTACGATCCGATTATCTTTCAAAAGTTTCAGCTGATGAGAAACTGCTGATTGTTCCATATGTACTTGTTCTGCAATCGAAGTGACATTGCGCTCTCCTTCTTGAAGAGACAACAAAATTTTTAGTCTAGTGGGATCACTAAGCATTTTAAAAATCTGTGTTACTTGCTGAATTTCTTCTAGTTTCGGCGTAGTCATCGCGCCACATCCTCTCTTATTTCCTTTTGCATTTTAGCCCTTGATAGACAGCTTGTCAATCAATGCTCGACGATCAAGGAGAAGAAACGAGCTAAAAGACAAGAATAGATCCAAGCGTCAGAAAATTCCCTTTAGAAGCTTCGGTCCCTCAACCGCTGTTTGCTGAGGGAAGCGAACGCTTCTTTTTCTACCACTCGGATCATTCAGCCAATTGTAATTTTTTTGATTATGAAGACATCAGATGACTTTATTCACCTGTGATTTCTTCGATCGCTGCTTGCAGATCAGCAATTTTTTGTTCTGCTGCTTCTGCCGTTTCGCCTTTTACACCAATATAAAACTTGATTTTAGGTTCGGTCCCAGAAGGACGAACAGCAATCCAGCTTTCATCTTCCAAGGTGTATTTCAAAACATCAGAAGGCGGTGTGGTCATTTTTTGTTGGTGACCATCTAAGCCCACACGAGTCAACAATTTAAAGTCTTCTGTTTGCACGACAGGGGTTCCTGCGAAGACAGAAGGTGCTTTTTCACGGAAAGTCTTCATCAAGGCAGCAATCTTAGTTGCCCCTTCCATACCGCTCATCGTTACAGAAATCGTTTTTTCTGCATAGTAGCCGTACTCTTCAAAAATATCTTGCAGACCATCATACAATGTTTTGTCTGATTGTTTGTAAAAAGCAGCCACTTCTGCTAATAAAACGAGCGCTTGGATCGCGTCCTTGTCCCGTACAAATGGTTTAACTAAGTAGCCATAGCTTTCTTCAAAGCCAAACATGAAAGTTTGAGAATGGTCTTTTTCAAATTGTTGGATTTTTTCGGCAATAAATTTAAAGCCAGTTAAAACATTGATCATATCAACATCGTAGGCTTTAGCGATCGCTGTTGGCAATTCACTAGAAACGATCGATTTTAAGACTGCTGCATTTTCTGGCAATGTTCCAGCTGTTTTATGGGCTTCTAAAATGTAACGGATCATCAATGCACCTAACTGGTTACCTGTCAAGACTTGGTAGTTGCCATCTGGCATTCTTACTGCAGCCCCTAAGCGATCGGCATCTGGATCTGTTGCGATCAATAGGTCAGCACCTTCTTTTTCTCCTAAAGCAATCGCATATTCAAAGGCAGAGTGCTCTTCTGGATTCGGTGATTTTACTGTACTGAAGTTTGGATCAGCAACCGCTTGAGAGGGTTCAATAATGAATTGTTGGAAACCAGCTTGTTTCAACGCTTTCTCTCCAAGCATCCGCCCTGTTCCGTGAAGTGGTGTATAGACAAGTTTCAAATCTTTGCCCACCGTATCGATCAACTCTTGATCGATCGTGACTTCTTTGATTTCTTTCAGATAGGCAGTATCGATTTCTTCGCCAATAATAGAGATCAAACCGCTGTTTTTGGCTTCTTCTTCACTTAATACAGGGATCTCCAACGGATTTTCAATTTCCCGAACAAATTTTGTCAATGCATCCGCATCTGCTGGTGGCATTTGCCCACCATCTTCCCCATATACTTTGTAGCCATTGTATTCGGCTGGATTGTGAGAAGCAGTGATCATGATTCCAGTAAAGGTTTTTAAGTAACGCACAGCAAAAGATAATTCTGGCGTCGGACGTAAGCTTTCAAAGACAAAGGCTGGAATATCATGTTTTGCCAATGTTTTTGCTGCTTCCATCGCGAACTCAGGTGAAAAATGACGGGAATCATAGGCAATCGCTACGCCACGACGTCTTGTTTCGGGATCTTGTGTATCCATAAAGCGGGCCAAGCCTTCCGTTGCTTGACGAATCGTATAAATGTTCATCCGATTGATACCAGGTCCTAAAATCCCTCGCATGCCAGCAGTCCCAAATTCCAAAGGCATATAAAAAGCGTCTTCTAACATCGCAGGATCTGCTTCTAATGCAGTCAATTGTTCTTTTAATTGTGGATCTAAGTGTTCACTGTTTTTCCATTGATTAAATGTTTGTTCCCATGCCATAAAATAACCTCTCCTTTTTCCGTTAAAATGCTCTAAAATTAGTATAACACTACTTACAGATTTCTCAAAGAATAACCAAACGAAAAATAAAAAAAGCTGCTATCAAAAGTGATTGACACTTTAAAAATAACAGCTAATTCCATTAGATTATTTTGTTAATTGAGCATCCTTTTGTGTTTCAATAAAATCAAACACTTGTTGACCAGCAATACTGCCATCGCCGACTGCCGTTGTGATTTGACGCAAGCCTTTTTCACGAACATCGCCAATCGCGTAAACACCAGGAATTGAAGTTTCCATCTGATCATTTGTCAAGATCCAGCCAGAATCATTCGTGATACCGCTAGCTTTGAATGGTTCTGTCAACGGATCTAAACCAACATAGATAAAGACACCGCCAGCAGCTTCTTCTGTCACTTCATCCGTTTTTACGTTTCTGATTTGCACGCCAGTTACGACCATCTCATTGCCTTTGATTTCTTCCACAACAGAATCCCAAATAAAAGAGATTTTCTCGTTGGCAAATGCGCGGTCTTGGATAATTTTTTGTGCTCGTAATTCGTCACGACGGTGAACGATCGTTACTTCAGAAGCAAATTGCGTTAAGTAGATAGCTTCTTCGACTGCTGAGTCGCCTCCACCAACAACGATCAAGCGTTTGTTACGGAAAAAGGCACCGTCACAAACCGCACAGTATGAAACTCCGCGTCCTGCGAATTCTTCTTCGCCTTTGACGCCTAACTTTCTATGTACACATCCTGTGGCAATGATGACTGTTTTCCCTTGATAGGTTTTGTCTTCGGTGGCAACTTCTTTGAACTCACCTTGATCCGTGATGCTTTGAACGATCCCATAGGCATTTTCAACACCAAATTTAATGGCACCTTCATACATTTTAAATGCTAGTTCAGGGCCTAATATTGATTCGAAGCCAGGATAGTTTTCAACCTCAGCCGTATTGTTCATTTGTCCGCCAGGTGCTCCTCGTTCAATCATTAGTACTGATAAATTCGATCTTGACGCATAAAGCGCTGCTGTCATCCCCGCAGGGCCTGCGCCGATGATAATTACATCATACATATATTTCCCTCCAATTTGGACTACCCATACTTTACTTTCAAAAGCAAATTCTTTCAACTCATCTGCTTACAAAAAATAATAAGATATTCCTGCTTTTACTTTTGAAAATTACATTGACTTTCTTTTCAATTTTTGTAAAATTTTCACGATACGTCTATTATATAGAAAATAAGGAGTCCTTACAATTGAATAAGAAAAAACTTTTAGGAAAATCAGACCGTGAACTGATTTTTCTCAGCTGGCCGATTTTTGTTGAGCTATTTTTGCGGGTCGTTATTGGGAATGTCAACGTTTGGATGATTTCTCATTATTCCGAGCCAGCAGTAGCGGCCGTCAGTGCTGCCAATCAACTATTGAATTTAACGGTCTTTATTTACGGTTTCATCACCGTGGGTACTCAGATCATTATCGCACAATTGATTGGTGCGAAAAAACGCGACCAGATACCGAAAGTCATCAATACCGCTCTTTTTGGGTCATTGTTCATCGGGATTTTGATCAGCTTGATGTTCCTTTTCGGCTCAACCTACCTTTTGCGATTCATGGGCTTAGATGCTGAATTAGTTGCTTTAGGTCATGGATACTTACAAGTGTATGGCGGAAGTCTGTTCCTTTCATCGATCACGGCGGTCATAATTGCTGTCATGCGTAGCCACAGTTTCACAAAACCTGCGTTATTGGTACCGATGTTTGCTAGTATCCTAGCCGTCATTGGCAATTACTTTGTCTTATACAGCCCGTTTGGTTTACCGAATTTCGGTGTGACTGGATTGGCATTTTCTAGCGTCTTTGGTAATTCGATCGGTTTACTAATTGCCGCCATGTTGCTGAAGAAACATGTGAATTTTTCTGTTTTATCTGCCCGTTTCTCGAATGTCTCTTTGGGCGTGATGAAAAACATTTTGACTTACGGATTGCCTTCTTCTGGCGAGTCTCTTTCCTATCAAGGAGCGCAAGTCGTGGTGACGATGATCGTGGCTCAACTTGGCGCAAGTGTCTTGATTGCAAAATCTTACGTAACAGCTATCACCCAATTTGTTTATTTGATCGCCTCCGCATTAAGTCAAGGAAACCAAATCATGATTGGCCGCAATGTCGGTGCGGGTGAATTCGATCGTGCGCATCAGCGAGGCATGCGCACGATGGTGATCGGGATCATCGCCTCGGTAACGATCTGCTTATTGACCTATCTATTTATTGAACCGATCATGGGGATCTTTACTTCCAATACCGAAGTAATCGAGATTGCTAAAGGTGTCTTTTTAGTAGAGATCGTCTTAGAAACAGCGCGTGCAGTCAATATGATCCTAGTTGGTTCATTAAATGCAAGTGGTGACGTGAAGTTCCCATTGATCTGCAGCCTAATTGTTCTATGGGTCATCAGCTTACCGTTTTCCTACTCACTGGCCATCGTCTTTAAATTTGGCTTGATCGGCGTTTGGATCGCTTATGCCATTGACGAAGCATTGCGCAGCGTCTTAATGATCTATCGCTGGCATTCTGGGGTATGGAAAACTAAATCTGTCGTTCATCCACAAGAAGCAGAACCAGAAGTCCTACCAGAATCATAATAAGAGTCCAGTGGTCCCAACGGCCGCTGGATTTTTTGTTTTTTATAAGAAATAAAATGCGCCAAGAAGTTTGCTTGGTTTTTTTGAAGACTTTGCTCTATACTTATCTCAGAAACTATCGACTATGATTTACATTAAAAGGAGCGTTTGCTATGTCAATCTATGACTACCAAGCAACATTAGAAAACGGCGAAACGTATTCGCTAGCAAACTACGAAGGTCAACCGCTGGTGATCGTCAATACAGCTACAAAGTGCGGGTTGAGCCCGCAGTTCAAAGAATTACAAAGTCTTTATGAAACCTATAAAGACCAAGGGTTGGTCGTTCTAGGGTTTCCTTCTGACCAGTTCAAACAAGAAGTCGACTCAGCCGAAGAAGCCGCAGCCGCTTGCCGAACCACCTATGGTGTTGATTTTCCGATACACAAGTTAACGGTGATCAATGGCAAAGACGCAGATCCCTTGTTTCGCTATTTGGAAGCAGAAGCACCGGGTACATTAGGCAAAGCCATTAAATGGAATTTCACGAAATTCTTGGTGGACCGCCAAGGTAAAGTCGTGGAGCGTTTTGCTCCACAAACCAATCCTCAAAAAATGATTCCAGAAATTGAAAAAGTTCTTTAAAAAATGGATAAAGGCGACCTTAAGGACAAAACATGTCATGCTTAAGGTCGCCTTTTTTTGTAATTGCTGCAACGCAAGCCTTTTACAGCATTTTCCTTGTCAGTTATCAATAATCTCTGAACAGCCATTTCTACTTATACAAATCATTCGTTTCAATAGATTTTAAAAAGACTTTAAAAAAACTGCAGTCGATCTACTTAGATTTCTCTAAGGGATCAACTGCAGCTTCTTACAATTAGTTATTCGATAAATCTTCACCGTTTGAAGCAATCACTTGTTTGTACCAATCAAATGATTTTTTCTTTGTTCGTTTCAAGGTGCCATTTCCTTCATTGTCACGGTCCACATAAATGAAACCATAGCGTTTTTTCATTTCACCTGTTCCAGCTGAAACTAAATCGATACAACCCCAAGTCGTGTAACCCAATAAGTCGACACCATCTTGTTCAACCGCATCTTTCATTGCTTGAATATGCTCTGCCAAGTATTGGATCCGGTAGTCATCTTCCACATAGCCATCTGCATCTGGTGTATCCACAGCTCCTAAGCCGTTTTCAACGATAAACAATGGTTTTTGGTAGCGATCATAAATGTCATTCATTGTGATGCGCAAACCAAGTGGATCAATCTGCCACCCCCACTCACTTGCTTCCAAGTATGGGTTTTTCACAGAGGCAAAAATATTGCCAGCCGTTTGTTCTAATAATTCAGCGTCCGTGGTTGATACGCGGGAAGAATAGTAAGAGAAGGAAATAAAGTCTACGGTGTGAGCTTTCAACAGCTCAAGGTCGCCTTCTTCCATTTTGATTTCGATCCCATTACGTTCCATTTCTTTCAGCGCATATTGTGGATATTCCCCACGTGATTGAACATCAATAAAGAAATAGTTTTCGCGATCTGCTTTGCGTGATTCCCAGACATCTTCTGGTTTGCTTGTATATGGATAGTATGCGCCAGCAGCTAACATACAGCCTACTTTGTTCTCAGGATCGACTTCATGAGCGATTTTCGTTGCGATCGCAGAGGCCAATAGCTCATGGTGAGCCGCTTGGTATTTCACTTGCTCAACGTTATCGCCTTCTTCAAAGTAAAGACCTGCTCCCATAAATGGCGCATGGAGAATCATGTTGATTTCGTTGAAGGTCAACCAGTATTTTACTAATCCTTTGTAACGGTTGAAAATCACGTTACACAAGTTTTCATAGAATCCGACCAATTCACGAGAACGCCATGCCCCGTATTTTTCAACTAAATGCATTGGGCAATCAAAGTGAGTGATCGTTACTAATGGTTCGATCCCATATTTGTGGCATTCTTTGAAAAGATCTTCATAGAACTTCAAGCCGTCTTCATTTGGTTCTGTTTCATCCCCTTTAGGGAAAATCCGACTCCAAGCGATCGACAAACGGTAGGTTTTAAAGCCCATTTCGCCAAATAGCGCGATGTCTTCTTTGTAGCGATGATACATATCGATCGCTTCTTTTGCTGGGTAGAAATGTTCGTCATCAAAATCGAACATTTTCATTTGACCAGTAATGACTGGAAAACGATCTTTGCCGATCGGTACCACGTCAACGTTTGCCAAGCCGCGTCCGCCTTCTTGGTAGCCTCCTTCACATTGATTGGCAGCTGTTGCGCCGCCCCATAAAAAGTCTTTTCTAAATGCCATGTTTCTTTCCTACTTTCTCTTTATTTAACTAGTTCGCGATCAAGTTCGCGGGCTACTTCATCTTGTACTTCTACGCCTTCTTTTTCAAGACGTGCGATCGTTTCCTTAAATTTAGGCAAGTGATCTTTGTGGGCAATAAACAGTTCGTCCATGACACGTTTTGCCGTATCACCTGATGGAACCAATGGGTTGATGGTGAAGGCTTGTAATGCGATATTGTAATCCCCCGTCACAGCTGCTTCGATCGTTAATAATTCCATTGCTTTCATTACCTGTAACCAACCTTTTTCAGCTGTCGGTAACTCACCAAAGGCTACATTTCTAGCCCCTTGTCCGCCAACGTAAGCTGTTACTTCGACTACGCAATCGGCAGGAAGATCTGGAACGGCGCCTTCATTTTTGGTTGAAACGACGATTTGGGTATTTTTATTAGCATAAATGGAAGCAATCGTTTCACACGCTGCATCTGAGTAGTAAGCACCACCACGTTTTTGCAGCTGTTCAGGTTTATGATCCAATTCAGGATCTTTGTACAACTCAAACAATTCGGCTTCGGTTTGTTTCACTTGCTGTGCGCGTGTACCGACAGTCTTGTACTCTTCGATCGCATGATTCAACATTTCTTCTTGACGATAGTAATAACGGTGATACCCGCAAGGAATCATCTTCATTTGTTCCAGCTGTTCTTTGTAAAATGGTACATCAAAGATATTCTTCGGTAAGCCATTGTCTTCTTCATACATTTTATCAATAATGTCCATCGTAACGTCATTGCCGTGTGAGTCGGTAACTTTGTGCCAGTGGAAGTGGTTCAATCCTGCAAATTTGTAAATCAATTCGTCAGGTTCTTTGCCAAGCAACGCTGGTTCAACCATCGTTGCCATGACAGGCACGTTACACAACCCGATGACTTTGTCCCATTTTCCGTAACGCACGATTGCTTCAGTCACCATGCCACTTGGATTCGCAAAGTTGATCAACCAGGCATCGGGACACAAGCGTTTCATGTCTTCAACGATTTCAAGAATGATTGGAACCGTACGAAACGCTTTGAACATACCACCAGGGCCGTTGGTTTCTTGACCAATCATGCCGTAATAGGCAGGAATTCGTTCATCTTTGATACGGGCATTCAGCAATCCTACTCGGAATTGTGTCGTAACGAAATCAGCATCTTTTAATGCTTCTTCTCGATCCAATGTCATGTGGATTTTTACATCGTAGGGTGACGCATCCCACATCCGTTGTGCCATCGCACCAACGATTGCTAATTTTTCTTTTCCTGCTTCGATATCTACTAGCCAAATCTCACGAATCGGCAATTCTTCATAGCGTTTGATAAAGCCTTCCATTAACTCCGGGGTATAGCTGCTGCCGCCACCAATGGTTGCAATTTTAATTCCTTTTGTCATTGTATTGCTCCTTTGCTATTTTATTTACATTCTTATTATCATTCATAAAAACATTTGATTCAATGTAAATAGCATATTTAGAAAAAGCGTTTGCAAATCTTGCTTCTTCTTGCAGATGTTTTGTAAAAAAGATTTACAAAGAGCATCAAATAAGGAATAATTAGGATGTAAACGATTCGCTAGGTACTGAATAAAAACGAATTTCTGTAAAAACCATTTACAAATAATCATAAAAAAATGTAAAAAGGAGCATATATACCATGTTGTTACAAGAAAAAATGCGCCAAATCAAACTAGCCCCCGCCGAACGATCGTTGATTGATTATTTATTAGCCAATCCGACCGCGATGGCGGATCAA
Organism: Enterococcus sp. R12; assembly: GCF_058135755.1. Classification (NCBI taxonomy): domain Bacteria; kingdom Bacillati; phylum Bacillota; class Bacilli; order Lactobacillales; family Enterococcaceae; genus Enterococcus; species Enterococcus sp. R12. Next base: position 1,538,378 of record NZ_CM176874.1, on the reverse strand, counting down.
ACCATCAAGGAATTATCTGAAAAAACCTATGTTCATCCTTCTACTTTTATTCGGATCGCCAAAAAATTAGGCTTCAATGGTTGGCTCGACTTAAAAACGGCCTTTGTGGAAGAGCAAACTTATATGAGCAGCCATTTTACCGATGTGGATGCGAACTTTCCCTTCTCTTCCCATGACGGTATTATGACCATCGCCAAAAAGTTGGCAAAGCTTGAACAAACAACGATCGAAGATACGCTTTCCTTGATCCATCATGATGAATTACAAAAAGCGAAACAATCGTTGCTCAATGCCAACCATATCAGGATTTTCGCCAGCAATGCCAACACCTTGATTTCTCAAGACTTTGTTTTGAAGATGCGGCGTTTAGGAAAAAGTATCCACGTCTGCGATACCTTCGGCGAAAGTGCCTATGAGGCATCCAACTGTACCTCCGATACGACCGCAATCTTGATTTCTTACACAGGTGAAAACAAAATGGTTAAAGAAATCGGTAAGATCCTTGCCGAACGGCAAGTCTCCATCATTGGGATGACTAGTATTGGCGAGAATGCGTTAGCGAAATTAAGCGATTGTGTCTTAAATATCACAACAAGAGAAAGGCTGTATTCAAAGATTGCAAATTTTACGATCAATACCTCGGTTTGCTACTTGCTAGATTTGTTGTATGCAGTCGTCTTTTCGGAGCACTATGAGAAAAATCTGCAGCATTTGATCGATATTGGGATGGCATATGATAAGCGCCCCACTTCATCGACGATAATCGCTGAACCAACCTATGATAAAAACCTTCATTATAAGGACTCACTGTTTCCCAATTAAATGACTGTCAAAAAGCGATCGCGCCTTCACGACCGATCGCTTTTATCCTTATATAGCTGTTTTTGCAGGAAAATGTTTCCTAAACTAAAGCCGTGATCAAATCATCGGAACAACCAACTTCTCGTTTGTCAGACTCGATGATATCCAAATAATCCGCTGAGTTGGTCACTAGCACTGGGGTCTCAATATTGAATCCTGCTTTGATCAATGCATCTTTATCAAAGCTGATCAATTTTTGTCCACGAGTGACTTTATCGCCTTGCTTCACATGCGCTTCAAAGAACTCACCATTCAATTGAACAGTATCCAAACCAATATGGATCAAAAGTTCTAAACCATTCTCAGAAATCAACCCGATGGCATGTTTGGTTGGGAACAATGTCATCACTGTACCATCAAAAGGAGCCACGACTTCGCCTTTTGATGGATGGATCAGGATGCCTTTTCCTAGCACTCCTTGAGCAAAAGCTTCATCTTTGGCACTGCTTAGTGGCGCGATCGTTCCTTCCACTGGAGAAGTGATCACTTCTTTTCGAACAGTCATCGCTGGTTGTCCTTCTGCGATTTCTTCTTCCACTGCATCATCTTTCCAGAAAGCCATGGTCAAACCAAAGCCAATCGCTGCAGCGATCAAGATTCCGAAGACAGAGAACCACATGCCACTAGCGTCGCCTTCTGGAGTGATGTAGTTGAAAATGCCAAAGACCCCTAACCCACCAGAGGTGTAGCTCGTTGTTCCATTGATCATCAAGAAGGCACCTGCGACCGCACCACCGATCATTGAGTAGAAGAACGGCATTTTTTTCGGTAACGTGATCCCATAAATCGCTGGCTCCGTTACACCGAAAAGCCCTGAGATAATAGCTGGTGGACATAGTGCTTTCAATTTTTTATCTTTCAGTTTAAAGTACATCGCCATCACTACGGCTGTTTGAGCAAAGCTGGCACCAAATGATGCTACCAAAATCTGACTGTAGCCTAGTTGTGTCACTTGCATAATGTGTAGCGGAACAACTGACCAATGCAAACCGAAAATAACCAGTACTTGCCAGAAGAAACCTAGCAACAAGCCATAGGCAGCTGGTGAAAAGTCCATCAGCGCTTCAAATCCTGCGCTCAAAAGATCCGTCAACATACTGATCACAGGTCCAATCACCAAAAACCCAATTGGCAATGCAATCAATAAAACCAAGAAAGGCACTAAGAACGTTTGGACAACAGAAGGAATGATTTTTTTCGCAAATTTTTGAACTTGCGCAGCAAAGGCAATGATAAAGATGACCGGCACCACACTGCTAGTATACGTTGCGCCAACCCACGGAATCCCTAAGAACGTTTCGTATGCTGGCAAGCCTAACAAGCTATACGGTGCAGCAGCTCCCTCGCCAGCGCCTGCAAGAAATGCGGCTTGCAAAGCAGATCCTTGAATCGTTGGGTAACAAAGCGCTGACCCGATCACGATTCCCACCATTGGATTTAAGCGAAACTTTTTCGCTGACGTATACCCTAAAATCACTGGCATAAACATGAAGATCGAATCGCCGATCGCATTGAACATCACATAGGTACCTGTCGTCGTTGTATAATCGATCAAGCCTGTTGTACCAATAAAAAGCAACAGTGCGTTTAGTCCTTTGATCATCCCCGCCGCACACAAAGCCCCCAAGAAGGGTTGGAAGCAGCCGCTCAAAATATCGATCAAACGATCAAACAAGTTGCCACCTGAAGCTGTTTCTTCAGCATCACCACTGATTCCTGCTACATCGATCACTTCTGCATAGACATCAGGTACATGGTTTCCGATAACCACCTGGTATTGACCGCCACTCTTCATGACCGTCACGACCCCATCCATGTTCTTTAAGACTTCATCATTTGCGACGCCTTCATCCTTTAATTTAAAACGCAGGCGTGTGATACAATGCGTCAAGCTATTGATGTTCTCTTTCCCACCAACATTTGCTACGATTTTTTCTGCTAATTCACGATATTTTCCCATTTTTGATTCCTCCAATTTTTTGTATTGAAGGTTTAGCCAACTGAATGTCACTATCCAAAATGTTTTCTTTTTTTGATTTCTTGCTACATGGTCAGATGCCTTGAAGCTGACGTTTGATAAGAATCATTGCGAAGAAATTCTTCTTTTTCGACACCTTCTCATGAATCAAGAAATCCTTCTCCTTTCTTGTTTTTTTCAATCAACGATTCTTTTGCACAAGTCTGGCAATATGAATCGTTAAATACAAACTTTCGTCACTGGACATTTGATACTGATACTGATTTTCTAATAGCTCAGCGATTTTTTGTACGCATTGATACGCATTTCGATACTTCACTTTGACCATAGCCAAAAGATCTTCATCGGTTTCATCCACATGAGTAGTATGGTTTTGCATTCTTGAAACAAAAAATTTCAAATGCGTAGTGAAGCGATAAAAATAAACGGACTCTTCATCAAAGGTTGTTTTGAAAAAATATTTAACAATGTTTATGATGTCTTGCATCGTTTGGGTTAGTTCAGCAATATTGCCTTGGTCACCATTCTCAGTTTGCGCATTGACGAGATGCAGAGCAATAAAGCCAGCTTCGTCATCTGGCAGCTGAATCCCGTAATGTTCTTTGATTTTCTCTACTGTTTTGCAGCCTATTTGGTACTCATCGGGGAAAAAACGCTTGATATCCCACAATAAGACATTTTTGACCGTCATTCCTTTTTTCGATCGTTCAATGGCACAGTGCATGTGATCCGTCAACGAGATGTAAATGGAATCATTGATTGGGGATGACAATTCTCGCCGAGCATACTCAATGATCTCATTGGATAATTCAAGATATTCCAGTGGTAAGTCAGCAAGCAGCTCTTGAAATTGAGATAAGATCGTCTGATTTTCTAAGCGATACACTTTATCGACCGTTTCTGAAGAAATTTCATCTCCCACTTTTTTCTTAAATGCAATCCCCCGCCCCATAACAATAATCTCGTTTTGACTTTGATCGGTAGTGATCACAACATTATTGTTTAACACTTTACTGATTTTCATGTCCTACCCCCACTTACTTTATCATTGCGGATATGGTTCATTGCTTGTCTTTATTGCTGAGCCAACAGTCAACACAGAAAAAACCTCATGAAAGCAGCGCAAATACCGCAGCTTCATCAGGTTTAGCTTGTTAAAAATCAACAATCACTATCCATTAGAACCAGTTTTATTATCTTTAACATAGCAAAGGTAGAAAGCGCTGTCAATCTTTGTTCGTTATTTTTATATTCATCCCTTCTTTCTTTTTTCGTACAAAAAAACCTTAAAAACGAAAGTCTTTAAGGTTAGCGTTTCTATCAAAACTATTAAACTTCACTTGCCTGCAAACGGTACATATCGGCATACAACCCTTTTTGAGCCAAAAGTTCATCATGGGTGCCTCGTTCGACGATCGAGCCTTTATCAAGCACCAAAATCAACTCGGCATCGCGGATGGTAGACAATCGATGAGCGATCGCGATCGTGGTTCGCCCTTGACGCATATTTGCCAACCCTTCTTGGATCAGTCCTTCTGTTTCAGTATCGATATTGGCAGTCGCCTCATCCAAGACCAGCACTTTCGGATCGGTCACCATGGTGCGGGCAAAGGAAATCAATTGTCGCTGCCCACTTGAATAGCTGGCGCCCCGTTCAATCACTTTGGCGTGGTATTTACCAGGTAATTTTTGAATAAAGGCATCTGCTTGAACAAATTTTGCTGCTGCTTCGATCTGTTCCTCACGAATGTCCTGATTCAATAAGCGGATATTGTCAGCGATGTCCCCATAAAACATGAAGGCGTCTTGCAATACGAGTCCGACTTTTTTCCGAAGCTCTTCCATCGTGAAGTCGCGGATATCTTGATCATCGATCAAAATTTGCCCTTCCCCGAATTCGTAAAAACGCATCAACACATTGATGATCGAGCTCTTGCCACTTCCTGTGTGACCGACTAAAGCCACGGTCTCACCTGGATAGGCGATGAAAGAAATATGATTCAATACGTTGTTTTTTCCATCATAGGAAAAACTGACATCGCGAAATTCGATTTTTCCTTTGGTGATGGTTTGACTAGCATCGGGGTTTTGCTGGGGCGTGTATTCTTCGTTATCCATAATCTTTAGAATACGGCTGCCGGCGACCATCCCATCAGTAAAGACGCTGAGAAAATCCATCATCTGTGTCATGGGATTAAAAAATCCTTGAATATAGGTCGTAAAGGCGAAAATCAACCCGACTTCGATGGGCGATTCTAAGGCATCAAACCCAAAGACCGTCAACGACAAGGCGATCGCTAAGGCATACAACAAACTAATGATTGGTGATAATAGCAGCGCATTCGTGCGGATCATAGCGTATCTGGTTTTCAAATAATCATCGTTGGTCGCTTCGAATTCTTCATTCAGCCGCGCCTCTTGACGGAATTGCTGAATGATCTGCATACCAGAAATCGATTCATTCAATTTCGTATTCAGCTGACTCAGTTTTTCCCGCATTTGACGATAGATACGAGAGCTGAATTTTTGATAATACCAGATGACTACCATTAGGATCGGCAGAAAAATCAAGTTCAGTAAGGCAATTTTGACGTTGATGCGGAACATGGCGGCAAAAGAAGAAACCACCGCAAAAATTCCTGTCAATACCATCAAGAAGACATACCAAAATTCATACAACGTTTCTGTGTCGTTGCTGACCCGTGAAACGATCGAACCCGCTGGCGTCTGATCGAAATAGCGCATCCCAAGACTATGCAATTTTTCAAATAATTTTGCTCGAATATACTGATAGGTTTTTAAAGAACCCATCGAATAAAGGAACCATTGGAAAAACCAAATCACAGCTTTTACCAACACCCCAAAGAAATACAATGCAGCAAAGAAATAAATGACTTGCTGGGTCGCCGTTTGATTGGTCAAATAATTATCCATAAAGGTTTGAATGATCAAAGGCAACAGGATATTGACGATCGATAGCACAAAAGCAAAAAAGATCGCTGCATAGAAGGTTTTTCGAAATGGCTTGGCAAAAAGAAACATTCGTTTGATGATGTTTTTTTGCTCTTTAAAGGGAATCGATTTACTCCATTCTGATTCTTGCATTAGGCTTCACTCCCTTCGATTTTGGCTTCTAGTTGCTGTTTGTCCCACATTTTTTTATACCAGCCATTTGCAGCCAATAATTGTTCATGGGTCCCGCGTTCACTGATTTTCCCATTGTCGATCACCAGAATTTCTTCTGCATGCTTGACACTGCTTAGGCGGTGGGCAGCAATGATCGTTGTTTTATTCTGACGGAACGTCCGCAACTGTTGTAAAATAGCTTCTTCCGTTTTGGCATCTACTGCTGAAAGGGCGTCATCTAAAATCAACAATTCTGGATCAGTGATCAAAGCACGGGCAATGGATAAACGCTGTTTTTGTCCGCCAGAAAGAGAAACACCACGTTCTCCCACCATCGTTTCGTACCCTTCAGGAAACTGACTGATATCCTCGTGGATCACTGCCAATCCAGCAGCCGCTTCCACTTCTGCTTGAGAAGCCCGTGGTTGCGCAAAGCGGATATTGTCTCGAATTGTCATGGAAAATAAGAAATGATCTTGCGGAACATAACCGATCGACCCCAAAAGAGCATTCAAGGAGTATTGCTTGCTGTCAATGCCCCCAAAGGTGATCGCCCCGTCAAATGAATCATACTCTCGCAACAAGAGCTTCATCAAAGAGGTTTTTCCAGCACCGGTTTTCCCGACGACACCAAGTGTTTGCCCGGCAGGCAAAGTAAAGTGGATGTCTTGCAGGGCAAAATCATCTCCTTGATAGTGAAAATCATTGATTTTAACGTCAACCGTTCCTTGGGCTGGGGCATCGACCGCATCTTTGGCTTCAATGATATGGGTCTTTGCCGCCAACAATTCGGCAACCCGATCATAACTAGCATTGCCTCGTTCCAGCACATTAAACAGACGTCCGATGGCAAACATCGGCCAAACTAACATACCGATATAACTGATGAAGGATACCAATTGACCGATCGAGATGGTACCGTCCATGACATAATTGCCGCCGACGATGATCGTCAGCACATAGGAGATTCCGATGATGATCGTAATAAACGGATCAAACAAGGCATCCAGAAAATTGACTTTGCGGTTTTTGATGATGGCATGGTCGATTTTGGTTTGAAAATCAGCGATGTCCTCTTTTTCCTGTCCAAAAGTTTTGATGACTTTCATCCCAGTAATACTTTCTTGGGCCTTGTCGTTGATAGAAGAAAATGCTTCTTGCGAGTCACGAAACGCATCATGCAATTTGCTGCCAAGAACCCGTGCCATGACTGCTAAGAAAGGCAGCGGCAATAGAGCAATGATCGTTAACCGCCAGTCGATAAAGAGAACCATCGCAATGATGGTTGCCCCTCCCGAGATGAAGGAATCGGCAAAGGTCAAAATCCCTGCCCCTGCCACATTTTGGATGGCATTCAAGTCATTGGTGGCATGGGCCATCAAATCACCTGTCCGATGCTTTTGATAAAACAACTGATCCATCCTTGTAAAATGTGCAAATAGCTGTCTGCGTAACGTTTTTTCTAGCCGAGCGGCACTGCCCCAGATATGCGTTCGCCAGACAAAACGAAACACGTATTGAGCGATGGCTGAAGCAATCAAGATCATGACCCAAAAAAAGATCGTCTGCATCGAGATCTCTTTTTCCGCAATCTCATCGATGATGATCCCGATAACTTTGGGAGGTGCCAACTGTACCAAGGCGACCAAGACTAAAGAGCCTACGCCTAACAAATAATGTTTCTTTTCTTGTTTAAAAAACCAACCTAACTTCCTAAATATTGACATAACACTCTCCATTTCTTTATGACCTGTTGCCTAAATTTTGCGATTTTTCCGAATATTCATTGGATTCAGATTCGATTGCTTCCCCGCTATTTACAGAACGTAAACAGAAAAAGCAGCTTAGGGACATTTTTTATTCGTTGCTGCGTTTTGCCGCAATAAAAAGCGAGCTGATAAAATCAGCCCGCTTTTTAGAAAAAAACCTACTTTTGGTTTTTCATTTGCTGCATCATCTGACGAATTTTTTTCTCAGAAGGTTTTTGACCCATTGACATCATCATCGAGCGAAGCATATCCTCATTAACGGGAGGATTTTTCTTTAGATAATCTTGCATATATTTACGCGCCAAAAAGAAGCCGCCGACAGCGCCTAGTAATGCTGCAACAACAGCGATCACGATTACGATTCCTACACTAACCATTCGAAAACTCTCCTTTCTCTTGTACTCTCAATGAATCATTTTACTAGAAAAAAACACAAAAAGAAAGAGTGAAAGCTGGATTTATCCAAAAACTTTCACTCGTTTCCTCAACTTAATGCGACATCTCTTTTGTTGAATAACCAATTTGTTAAAAGGTAGATTAAAACACTGTAAACAAGGATCCCGATCGCCATTTCCCAATAGCCCAATCCTGGATCAAAAGCAGTCATCTGCATGTCAGGACTACTTAATACACTCGGTATCTGCTCTTTGATATTCATAAAATTAAATGGATTCCACTTCAGCCATGGGTATTTTTCTTGCGCAAAAAGCATGATCGAGTTGATGATGCTGCTTCCAAACAACATACCCAAGCCTAAGCCTACCGCCAGACTTTGAGAGCGAATGACGGCTGAGATAAAGAGGGTCAATGCAATATAAAAGACAATCAATAGCAAGTTGGTTCCCGCAAAAACAAGGGCAACGAGAATCGCCGCTAGCCCGTTGTAGCCAGTAGCAGCAAAAGGTGATTCAGCTGCTAAAAATAAATTGGCAGCTGCTAAACTACTAATTAGTAAAACAGCGGTCCCTAACAGCGCAAATAAAAACGTGTTGATGGCTTTTGCTGCTAAGATTTGGCTTCTGGAAAAAGGCCGAATCAATAAGAACTTAATCGTTCCACGACTGAACTCTTCTGCCACTGAAGAAGCCGCCACAATCACTACAAATAAGTTTAAGAACGACGTCATATCGCTTAAAGAAGCAAATAAATCATTGGCCCCAATTTCTGGACTACCTAAGCGTACAACATAGGTCAAGCCAAACGTCATTAAAACCAATAAAAGCAGCATGATCCAAGTAGAACGCTTTTTGGTTAATTTGATCCATTCATTTTTTATCAATGTCAGCATGCTTACAAACCTCCTTCTTCGGTCCAAGCCAAGAATGTATCTTCTAAAGAAGATTGCTTTGTCCGTAGTTCTTTTAAGCCGATACCCGCCGTCACGATCGCTGCAGCGATGTCAGAACGCTGATCTGATTGCAACGTGACGTGCAATTCGTCTTCTACATGCAAGACCTCGACGTCAAAGGAAGCTTTTAACAGTGCTTCTGTTTGCAAGTTATCATCAGTTGTGATGATCAACACATTTTTCTCTGCTTTCAACTCTGCCATTGCTACTTGATGAGTGACTTTTCCTTTTTGCACCACGATCAAATGATCGGCAATTTGTTCGATGTCGCTTAATTGATGACTGGAAACTAAGACAGAAACTCCTTTTTCTCTCAAAGAAAGAATCATTTCTCGAAACTCCCGCATGCCTTTAGGATCCAGGCCATTCATCGGTTCATCTAAAACTAATAAGTCTGGTTGATGGACCAATGCCTGGGCAACACCTAAACGCTGACGCATCCCTAATGAATAGGTTTTGACTTTTTGATGGATATGTCCTTCTAAATGCACCTGACGGATCAGGGCTTCTAGCTCAGAGGCTGTGCCTTTTTTCATCGCCATACGCTGATACTGCATCAAATTCTCATAACCGGTCATATAATTATAAAACTCAGGATTCTCAACGATCGCTCCGACTGAGGCAATCGCTGTTTTAAAAGAAGAATCCAATAAATTTCCCATAATGGCAATCGATCCTGTGTTGTGCTTCATCAAGCCAACGATCATTCGGATGATCGTCGTCTTCCCTGCCCCATTGGGCCCTAATAAACCAACGACTTGTCCTTGGTCCACCACAAAGGAAACATCATCAATGATTCGTTTGGTTCCAATCAATTTGGAAACATTTTGCAGTGCTAATACTTCTGTCAAAGTTACCCCTTCTTCCTAACACCATTTCTGCAACGATTTTAAATAAAAAACGTTATGATAATATGTATACCATGCCATCTCTGTAAAAAAAAGTCAAGAAGTGAAAAAGGAACATCGATGCTCCTGTTTTTGCTTCTTGACAACTTCCTGTATCACTGTTGCTTTTCACGTTTGCCCTATTGCTGCTGGTCAAACGCTTGGCAAAATTATAAGTTCTATTTGCTCGATCTTATAGCGGGGTCACTCCGTTTGGGTGAATGCCAGTTGGGCGAACGCTGCCTTGTTCTTGGCACTTCTGATCTGTTTGATCACTTGCTTGAGCTGTTTCCACTCCTTTGCGCTTGGGTGACCATTCCAATAAAAGAGGTAAGGCTGTTCTTCCTCGGAAAATTCCTGATGGATCGGATAATCGCTGATCACCAAATCTGGTTTTTGAGACAGCGAATAATGGGCCATCGCTCGATGCGTGGCATTCATCAAGCGGTTCTTGATCCAAAGCTCTTGCGTTTTTCCGTATTTCGAATGGATCGAGAACGTGACCGGCTGTTCATATTTGATAAAAATAACTCTCAGTAACATACAGTATTGAAAAATCAAACGATCATTCATTTGCAGTAATCTACGCAACGCTGGTAAAGAAACAGTCGCTTCCAAAAAAAACCGTTTCATGGTTGGATAAAGCACTGGAAAAGCGGCTTGCAGCTCTTGCTCGTCGGTTGTTTTGCCAAAACTATCGCTTTTTTGTCGCGTACCAAAGCAGCTAGAGGCGGAATGGATCATGACCAGATTAACCAGTAAATAGTTTTTTTCGGCTTCTGTAAACGTCAACCGAAAATACACGGCTAGTTTTTCAACGAGCTGCGCTTCTTGCTGGTACTTTGGCTGAGTCAGCCACGAGATGTTAGCAGCATCGAGATCCTCCTCAAGATAGGTGTTCATTACCCCAAACATATAATACAAGAAGCTGCGTTCAACCTCCGAAATTTCAGAAAACGGCAGATGATTCCTGTGAAACAATGGGTTCAAAAAGACCTGATCAAACTGATTTTTTTCAATTAATGGGTGCTCAAAGGTAAGTACTTCGTTGGGTAAAAACGAAAGCGGATGCTTTTGATGGATTCTTTGCACGGAGATAGCGAATAGATGAAGAAATTTATCGATATCGATTTTTCTCATATAAGAAGCATGGGTTTCAAACAACGCTTCAGCCTGCGCTTTCTCCTTGATCGATGCCAAGACTTGTGAGTCCTTCTCATCAAAAATTTGCCAATAGGTAAGATGATAAAAATAGCGGATCGCATATTCAGCACCTGCTAAAGGATCACCTTTTTTTAAACTATAGGACAAATGATAGTTCGCCAAAACATGATTTAACTCCTGCAATTTTCGTTGAATCGTGCGGGGACTGCTAAAGGTTTTGTGGCTGAGTTGTTCAAGGGAATGATAATCCCCCTGAAAGAGTGCATCCAGCAAGATAAACCCAACGGTTCCCTGCAACAATACACTATAGGCTTGGCTCAATAGAAATCGTGGAGAAAAAGCAATCGACACTTCTTTTTCCAGCCGATCATAGGTCAAAGTAAACTGAGGATAGCGTGCACGAAACACCTCTACTTGCTGAACGATCGACTGCATTTTGTTGGTTTTCCTATCGAAAACACCTGAGAGCTCTTTAATTGTATAGTCTTTCTTGTTCGTTTCGTAACAATAACTTAGAAACGCATAAATTTGTTTTTCTGTCGTATCCAAAAGTGCCTGTAACATGAAATTTCCCTCGCTCGTATAATCAGCAAACGCTGTTTTTGTCCTAAATTTGTCATCTTACAAAATTGTAAGCTGGCAGTGTTTGGTGATCGTACCACCGTGCGCTCTTTTCTGTCAAATCACTTTTAACAAATTTTCCTTTCGTTATCTGTATATTTTCATAAAAAAGTCTGACGCCTCAAAACGATCGTCAGACTTTTTGTTAAAATGGTAAAACAAAACGTGATTGTGCTTTCTGGGGAAGAAAATTCCAATCGTGGGTTATCAATTCTCTCATTATCCTCGGCTTTTTTCTTTACTGTCTCTCATCAGAAAATAACTTTCGATTCAGCCAGTAAAGGAAGACAGTAAGGATAACCACGCCTAGACCAAAGAGTAAATAGCGAATACTCGTATTTTTGCTGCCGGTTTTCGGTAGTAAGGCTCCATTGACCTCCTCAGCACTGCTTGTCTCCGTACGTTGTTCCTGTTCCATTTTCACTGAAGACGATGCTTTAGCGAGTTGTTTGCCTACGGGATCATTGGAGGAAACACTTCGCTTGCTTGACTGACTTTGGTTAGGCGGTAATTTGTTTGGTTTCGTTTCTGAATCTGAAAGATTCTCAGATGCCGCTTCACTAACGGTCGTTGTTCCTGTTGTTGCGGTGGTTTCTCGACTCCTAGTTATATGAGTCGATTCACTCTCACTAATTGGTTGGGTGTTGAAGTTTTCTGACTCACTTGCATTGTGACTACTTTCGATACTTTGAGAATCCTGACTTGTGTTTTCCGTAGTAGAAGTCCTTGGATCCGTCGATTGAGAGTCGCTAAATTTCGGTTCGATACTACTAAAGGAAGAGCTTGTTTCTTCAGACACCTTAGAGCTTGCGCTTATCTCAGAGTTCGTGGTCTCACTAGAGCTCGGGGGTGTTATTACCTGCCATTGACTAGGCTTCAAGTTTTCAGTAATCGTTGTTTCACCGTCATAAATCACAACTAAATCTACTTTATCCACACTTTTGATCTCATCGATGGCCATCTCAGCATAGATCCTTAAGTAGTTTTCAACACCTGAAAACCAATCGACATTTGTTAGATACGTTTCACCAATCACCTTTTCACTGTGTCCATTGCCATCCCAACCATAAGTTAAACGGATACAAACGTTTTGTGAAGTCAGCGTTTTGTTCGGCCGTACCGGGATCGTAATGACTTTCAAGGCTTCATCATAGATCACTCGATTCGTTTGAACAGAAAACGATAAATTCCCTCCGGCTCGTTCTTTTGCTGAAGTATGATCGAAACCAAACACCAGCAGCAATAATCCCGCTAACAGCAAAATCAACACAATTCCAACCAGTTTTCTCATTTCCTCACTTCCTAAATGAATATTTCAAGATAACTTGATAAGGAAATTATAATAAATTCTCAGAGAAAACATGCGCCGAAAAAAAAAGGAAAGACCCAATAAAATGGCATCTTCCCTTTGCTATAAAGCATCTGAATTTGTTGTTAGTCTTCCACGGAATCAATTGGGCGTGCTTATTCACACATTTTACGATTGTTCTACGTCCATTTAATCGAAACCACTATTCAAGAAAACCTTTGTTCGATAGATAGTAATAAATTATAAACCGCACCAAGGAGGTTCGCTTCGTTCCCGTAAAGACAAGCTTCGATGCTAATTTCTTTAAAATTCATTTCCAAAAGTGGTAACTGTTTTCGAACTGAACGGTACTGGTGTTTTATTTCTTGTATTAAAATCGGTTGGGCACTAATGCCACCACCAATCACTAGTTTGTCAAGATCAAGTGTCACCTGCAAATTAATAATCATCCGTGCAATCAGCTGACAATAGTCCACAAACAATTTCTTTAACGCCACATTCTCACCTTTGACTAGTTCATCAAAAATAGTTTTCCCGTCATACTGATCTTCCATATTTAAAAGTGCTGCCCCACTTTGCACGAAGCCTACAGCGGAACCTTTCAACCCAATTAGTTGTTCCAAAGATAGTTCTCCAGTCATATTTGCTAAAAAGCTTATCTCACCAGCCTGAAAGTTGCTTCCTTGATAAAGCTTGTTGTCGAGAATCAAACCACAACCAATGCCTGTACCCAAGACAATCGCTGCCCCGTGTGAACAGTCTTTTAGATTTCCAATCCACCATTCTGCTAACGCGGCGGCTTTTCCATCATTTGACAATGCACAAGGAAGTCCGTGTGTTTCTTCGATATATTTTTTTAGTGGGTATTCATGAAGATACGTTAGTGCTCCCCCGAAATACACAACTCCTTTTTTGGTATCAATTTTACCTGGTAGACTTATGCCTACCCCCTTGATTTGGTCATGATAGCTTTGAATAATAGAAGAAATCGTTTCGAGGAAATCGGTCAGATCATTCGGGGTTACACGTTGTTTTTTCTCCACGATGCTTCCTGTGTAATCGATCAATGCAAATTTGATTGCTGAACCACCAACATCAATTCCTAAATAATTCATCTATCCACTCCTGCTCTTTAATCGAACTGGTTTTTAAATTACATAACTAATCGTTCAGTTTGTTAGTTTTCTGACACTCTCAATTGTTTACTAAAGAAGAATGTGATCAAAGCAAAGCCCGTAAAGACATAGCCTGACGAAAGCATACTGAATGCTGCTGACTGGTTAGTAAAAAAGTTGCTGATAGCAGACATAATATACGGGGAAAAGAAAACACCCAAATTAACGCCTACCATGCCAATTGATACTGCTAAATTTGCCGCATTTCTCGGTGCTTTTTGCATTAGTATCCCAAAAGAATAGGGTGTATATAATGCTGCTCCCGCACTGGCTAAAAAGATTGCTACGGTCAATGAGAACATGCTCGAACTGTTCGAGATTAAAAAGAATGAGATCCCCAAAATAAGATAACTAATAGGCATTGTGTAATGTTTCGTGTACTTTACAATGTTTCCATACAAAAAATTACAAATAAATGCGACGATCGTCGCCAATGATAGAGCAGTGCCTAAAAACTCGGCATTCGAAAAATTTGCTTCTAAAACAAACGTTGTTGCTTTCGTGTATAAATTCATAATAAATGCAAAGGTGAAAAAGAAGCCTAGCGCCGATAGAATGGTAAAAGAATTTATTTTGATCGTTCCCTTATCTTTCTCATCGCCTTCAGTCTTCGTGTGAATTGTTGGAATAAAGAAAAGAAACAAAACAACTGGTACCAAGGCTAAACCATAAACGATGTATGCATACTGCCAACTGATCACAGCCAACTGACTTGCTAAAAAGGTCATAATCATCTGACCTAAACTTTGAAAAGCAGTTTGATAGCCTAGCATTTTATTACGAAGCTCCCCTTCATAAAAATAATCAATCAGACTCACAGCCAATGAATTGTACATTCCCAACCCCGCACCAAGCGCTAAACGCGACAGATAAACAATTGTATAATTTTCTGTAATCATGGGAACCATCCCACTGATCCCAGCAATCGTCAATCCTAATAATACAACCGTCTTTGTCCCTAAACTTCTAACTAAAAATGTGCTTAGTAAAACAAAGATCATGATCGTAATATTTGGTGCAGTTACTAAGGATTCTACGGCAGTCGCCGAATGATCAACAAAGGTTTCTTTCATTTTAGAGACCGCTATGGCAATTGTTCCGCCCGATTGCAGCATCAATGAAATTGAGAGAAGTGCTAGCTTAAAGCTGGCACTTCTCGGTCTTGTTTTCTCCATAAAAACACTCCTTTTTTTGATGGCTTTTATTACTTTTGAATGAATATTTTGACGTCCCAAGGGTTTAGCTCAACACTCGTTCCGGCAATCGTTGTCTTATTTTCAAAAAGGTCAAAATATTCTTTGGTGAGACAAATTTTTTGAGGATCATTACAATAATTAAAGTAGAAAGATACTTTTTGACCTTGTTCATTTAAACAATTTTTGATAATTACAGGGAAAGCTTCTGAGGGTCTTTCAATTTGAGCATGGGTCAACATTTCAATGAATAATTTACGAATCACTTCATTTGAAGCAAAGCACCCAATATATGTTGCTGTGCCTTTTCCATAATGATTTTTTGTGATGGCTGCATATTTTCCCCAGTGCTGATGATTGTATGAAGCGATCGTCTCTGCAGTAGTTGGGACCAGCAGTTCCATCCATTCAGAAATATCATACGTTGTTGCTTCGTCATCCGCGAATGACAGAGTCACATTCTTTGGCTTAACAAATTGCTGATAGTGGACCCCACAAACTTCCGAGATATAACCTGGCTGAGCGGTGGTCCGAACTTTCACATGCTCATCCGTAAAGCCAGACTTAAAGGTATAAAGAATATGTCCTCCATTTTCCACAAATTGATTTAGCTGTGCCAGTTCTGTGTCAGAAGCAGTGTATAAAGCTGGAACGATCAGCAACTTGTAACGGTTGATTCGTTCATCACCAACACTTATTACATCAGCGCCAACATTCAAATTATAAAGTTCGTCATATAGTTGACGAAAAATATCATTGTAGCCATGCGCACCGTTATTATATAATTCATGACCAGAAAACGGGAACCAGTCATTTATGGCTGTCAAGCTTTCATTACTGACAACAAAGGCAACTTGATTTTTCTGTTGTAACCCAGAAAGTTCTTTTTGGTATTTTTTCAACTCTGAGCCAATAATTTTCGCTTCGTTATAAACTGGATTTGGTTGCAGATCATGGCTTAACAAACCTTTCCAATAGGTTTCAGCAGAATTATGAATCGAATGCCAGTGCCAATAACAGATCATTGATGCACCTGAAGCAATATGGCTGAACGCTTGCAATCGCAATTGATTTTCATAAGGAACCCATTCCTTAAAGGCCTGTGCTTCTGTTTCAACAACAAAATAATTTTGATCTTTTGTTGTCCTAGCAACATCTCCCGCAAATGAAATCTCTCTTCCCGTGAGTTCATCCTGTGAAGGATGGTAAACATCAATTCCAGTAACATCGAGAGGTTTTGCAGCTTCAAAATGATTGACGTCTGGTTGAATGCCGAAAGAATAGCCACGCCATTCAAAATCAAAGTTGTGCATGACAAACTGATGATCTTTCTTATATTCATTGACGATCGAAACTTGCCATGCTAAAAAATCAGTGACAAGTTTTCTTTGGAATTTTGAAAACTCACTGCCTAAGCTCCCATTGATCGTACCATTAACAGATGGAAAATCTTCCCAAGCATTGATGCGATTGCTCCAATAAGACAAACCAAAGGCTTGATTCATTGCCTCCAAATCATGACTGAACATTTCTTTTACATATTTTTGAAATTGAATCTGGACATTTTCTCCTGCAGTTCCATAATGTTTCGTTTCATTATCTACCTGAAAACCAATCACCGCTGGATGATCAATGACTTCCTCAATCAGCTTTCGTATAATTCGTTCACTGTAATAAAGGTATTGAGGATTTGTTATATCCATAATTTGTCGCGCGCCGTACGTTTTCTTTCCTTCTTTCGTAGTAACCAATACCTCCGGATATTTTTTTACTAGCCAAGTCGGTACAGCATACGTCGGTGTTCCTACGATTACATCAATTCCGGCTGCATGCATTGCATCTAAAACACGATGGACCGACTGAAAATCGAAAACTCCTTCTTGTGGTTCATGGGTACTCCAAGTACTTTCCGCGATGCGCACAACATTGATATTCGCGTCTTTCATCATTTCAATATCTTTTTGCAACCGATCGTAGGGCATATACTCATCATAATAAGCAACGCCGTAGTGAATCTTACTCATAAAACTTCCCCTCTCTTTGAAACCGCTTTTATATTTGTGTTTACATTCTATAAAACATTTGCTAATCTGTATATGGACAAATATTTAGAGAATTTGTACATTTTTCAGGTGGTGGATCTATGAGTATATTAAAAGATGCTAAGCGATTACCAGCAATTGATTGGAAATTATCGTTCTTCGGGGGGCATACACAAGAAGTCGATGAGGGATGGTCTGTAGCTGAGGACAAGCACTTGGCTTTTGAATTGATCTATGTCATTCAAGGAAGTGAAGATGTTATTATAGATAAGACTTGTTACCACTTAGAAGCAAGTGACATGGTCATTATTCCCCCAAACAGCCTTCACAAAATCCAGGCCGGCCCTAGGCTTCATTATTTTTGCACGCATTTTGATATTGACGACCCAGATTTCGTCTCTGACATGATCAATTACAGCGACATTAAGATTACACCACAAAGTAGTTTTTTTATAGCAATCAAAGAAGTGATCCAACGTTGGATTCAATTGATCAATAACCCCGCTATCAAAGAATTCGAAAAGAAAATGCACATTCAAATTTTATTATCCCAATTTCTGCTTATATTGAATCATGAGATTGAGAAAAAAAAGCAACAGCAGCTCTTCCAAGAAAACAGCAACTTAACGATTCACTATGCAAAAACTATTTCAAAAAAAATTCAGTTGGAACTACAGAAAATTTGGAAAGATCCTCAAAAGCAGCGCTGTTTGTCTGATATATCAATCAAGGAGCTGATTGAAGAGATTGGTATCCAAGCATCTTATGGCAGTACTCTCTTTAAAAGAGTGTATGGTCTTTCTCCAAAAAAATATGAATCATCCTTAATTTTAAAAGAAGCAAAAAATTTGCTTAAGATCCACTCTCTTTCGATTGAGGAAATCAGTGAACAACTGCGTTTTAACTCCCTAGCAAGTTTCAGCAAACAATTTAAGCGGTGGGTCAACATGTCTCCGCAACAATACCGAAACAAATACTACAAATCGCTGAAAGAAAACGAATAATCAAAAAGTCGTTGAAACTATATTGTTTTCAGCGACTTTTTGATTGTTCAATTTTCATTGCATCTAAAGATAACAAATAAAAACGAACCATTTATATGTAAAGTTAGCTTTGTGTATCCAGTTCCCAAAAAGGTATTTGAAAAGTTCTCGCTCCTTTGTGAATAAAACGTTAGTATACACGTGCCAATGAATAATCTCTTTATGCACGATAGAGAAAATACAACGGTAGTTTTGCTAATTGGGATTCAGCGATTCAGCAAACATCAGGAAATGTTTCCATACATAAAAACACGATAGAAATTTTGAATAAACTGAACCCTAAGCAAAATAAACTGCCAATAAAACAGTTTAATATTTATCATTTAAATATATATTATATATAATATATGACCATTTTTGCGCTAAAATTTAAGTATAAGCAAATCAACCTTTAGGAGTACGTGTTCGATGGAATTAGAGCCAAAAGTAGCAAAATTGATTGTTAAAAGCTTAAAAGATATCATCAACCATGAAATCAATCTTTTTGATACCTCGGGTACGATCATAGCTAGTACAGATACCGTGCGGATTGGTACCAGTCATGAAGGCGCCCGTTTAGCAGCCAAAAATCAACAGACATTAACGATTGAACATGACAATCAATTTAAAGGAGCAAAAAAAGGAATCAATATCCCGGTCCTTTTTAATCAATCTGTTGTAGCAATTATTGGAATTACTGGCGAGCGTACAAAGGTAGAACCTTTGGGGAATATTATCAAAAAAATGACGGAGATTTTGATCCGAGAAAACTGGATTCAATTGACAAATTTCCATCAACGGCAAAACTACCACAGTCTAGCTACAATGCTGATCGCTCCTCAAAGAGATGATAGCTTGGCGGCTTATTTAGCCTCGCTCCTGGACATTGATTTGGAACGACCGCGCATCCTCGTGATAGGGAAATTCCTTTTTACTAGAGAAAAAAATAATCTGAATTATGAAAAACTGCTCCATACCATCCAATCGCATTTGCACATTTTTCCAGGTAGTTTCTTCTCGTTGATCAATCAAGAAATTTGCCTGTTTTTCGAAAAGCAGGAAGAAGCTTCGCTGATCCCCCTACTGATGCAAATGCAAAAGGATATTTCTAAGCGTTTTGATCGTCAAATGTCCTTTGGGATCGGCGGTTTAGCAGAAACCATCGATGAGTATTGGTCTAGTTATGAAAAGGCGCAAAAAACCGTCAATTGGTTGATCAATCAAAAAAGTGCGACCATCTCTTCTTATCAAGAAATGGATTATGGGTTGCTCTTTGTCGGGATTTCTACAGAAGATAATAAACAATTGCAAAAGAAAGTGCTTGGCAGTCTGACTGTTGAGGAGATTGAGCAGTTCCAATTGATCTTTGAAACGTATAAACGCTACAATGGTAGTATTATGAAGTGTGCCGAGGCACTTTTTTTACACAAGAATACTTTTCAAAACAAACTGAATCGCATCACGGAAAAGACGGGCTACAATCCACGTAATTTGAGTGATTTTACTGTGTTGTCGGCTGCTTTTATGAGTTATCGCTTGTCTAATCTAGAGAGATGATTTGTTGAACAAGCAAATGCTTCAGCGTAACAAACTTCGCATTTAAAATCGATGGTATCATTTGTTGTTCAAGTCATCTGTTTCCAATCAGCCTGATTATCCATCAACAGCCTAACTCATAGCACCAGCAACGTTTCCCTGTTTTCTTTCTTCCAGTGGACGCAAAATTGTTTTTACACTGTATTTTTGAGTTTCAATACACGCAACAAAAAGAGCGCTCCTGTGAGAAGAAACGCTCTTTTATTATGTCCTTTAGTTGTGAACAGCTCGTGCTCTCTTTTCAATGAAAAGGAAAACAAATGACCTCGATTCGTTACTGTTAACCTTGCAGTTTTAAATCATTGATCGTTTCATAATAGTTTGCGATTGCAGAATGATCCCTTTTTTCTAATCCGTACGCTTTCAGTGATTGCATAATCTCCATTGCAGATGCTGTAAATGGTGTAGAAACATTACTATCATGTGAGGTGTCTAATGCATTTTGCAAGTCCTTGATATGCAATTCGATACGGAAACCAGGATCGAAGTTACCAGAAAAAATCTTTTCTGATTTTTGATCCATGACTGTGCTTCCTGCCAAACCTGTCCGAATGGCTTGATAAACTGCTTCAGGAGAAACACCTGCTTTTTTGGCTAGACAATAAGCTTCAGAAATAGCTGCGATGTTGATCGCTACAATCATTTGATTGGCTAGTTTCGTAATATTTCCAGCCCCTACTTCACCGACTCGTGTCACAGAAGAAGCCATCGTCTTCAATAAAGCTTCATATTTCTCAAAAACTGCTTTTTCTCCGCCAACCATTACCGCGATCGTTCCATCAATGGCTTTTGGTTCTCCACCAGAGACAGGCGCATCAATAAAATGGACTCCTTGTTCTTTCAAACGAGCCGCAAAGTCTTGGCTGGCTTTTGGTGCGATTGAACTCATATCAATAACTGTTTTACCAGCTGACAAGCCTTCAGCGATCCCTCCAGGATTGAATAGCGCCGCTTCTACGTTTGGAGAATTCGGCAGCATCGTAATGATCACTTCTGCTGCTTCTGCCACCTTGGCGCCTGACTCGGCTGCATGTGCACCAGCTGAAACAACTTCATCGATTGCGGATTGGTTAAAATCAAACACAATAACCTCATAGCCATTCTTTACTATATTTTTCACCATTGGTTTTCCCATGATTCCTAAACCGACAAATCCTACTTTCATCAATACCATCTCCTACTTTCGTTGATTTAATAAATATGCTCGGATCGCGGTTTCTCCAGCGATCACCACATTTTCCTCTACTTGTGTCATTGCTTCTTGCAAACTCATTGGTCGATGGATAATTGGCAAAATAAGGTCAATTCCAGCGGCATAAGCTGCCGAAACCTCTTTCTCCCGACTACCGACCACAGCAATCACCGGTTTATCGTGCTTTTTGGCTAGCTCGGCAATTCCCACAGGAACTTTGCCGTTCAGCGATTGCTGGTCAAGCTTGCCTTCGCCAGTTATGACGAGAGCAGCTTGGGCAATTTTCTTTTCAATTTCTACTAAATCTAAGATCGTTTCAATACCGTTGCACGTTTTGGCTTGGCAAAACACTTGCAATGCAGCCCCTAGACCGCCTGCTGCCCCTGCACCTGGTGCGTCAGCAATATCAATCTGCATCTCTTTTTTGATCACAGAGGCATAATGTTTCATCCACTGATCATAGGTTTTCGTTTGGTCAATCGGAATGCCTTTTTGAGGACCATAGATAGCAATGGCACCTTTTTCACCGACTAACGGATTCGTTACATCCGATAAAATATTGATTTTTACATCCTTTAATCGTGGATCGATCTTAGAAATATCTATCGAAGCAAGCTTTGCTAATCCAGCTAATCCTCTCGGGATGTCCTTTCCTTGATCGTCGTAAAAGGAGACCCCTAACGCTTTTGCCATTCCAGCCCCGCCATCACTTGTTGCACTGCCGCCTATGCCAAGGTAGATCTCTTTTGCGCCTTCATCGAGGGCAGCCAAAAGCAACTCCCCTACCCCGTAAGTCGAAGCATTTAAGGCATTCTCAGCATTTTGCTCGATCAAAGTAATCCCACTTGCTTCTGCCATTTCTAATACGACGATTTGATTAGGTAAAACACCATATTGCGCCTTCACAGGATTTCCCAATGGATTTTGAACAGTTATCCTTTTTCGTTTTCCTGCCAAGGCATCAACTAAAGCTTCGACTGTGCCTTCTCCACCATCGGCGACTGAAAATTTATCGATAGGACTATGAGGCAAAACCCGACGAATCCCTTTTTCTAACCACATTGAGATATCTTTACTGGAGGCACTTCCTTTGAAAGAATCTACTGCAATCACAATTCGCTGTTCTTCCATGAATCCACCCCCTTTTCTATAGTTAGGCTTGATTATAAGAAACCCGCCTTCTTCATTTCATCAATCATCTTGTCTAACACAACGCCCTTACTTGCTTCCGTCGGCAAGATCGAAGGTCCCACATTCAAGCCCATCAAGTTTGCCATATCTTTGGTAGCTGAAGGGAAACTTGCTGCATCTTGCGATAAACGGATCGGGTTCAGGGTAAATTGGTTCTTTAGCGCGCCTTGGAAATCACCAGATACGTACTGGTCATAAATACCGCAAACCAATTCAGGATAAATATTTGCCGTTGAACACACACCGCCGACTGCTCCCACACAGAGTGAAGGATAAACAATGGTATCTTTTCCTGCAATCACTCGAAAGCCAACATCAGCATTCCGTCGAACCAATTCGCTTAGGAAGGTCAAATCTCCGCTCGAATCTTTTATCCCTACGATATTCTCAACGGTATGCGCCAGCTTTTCGATCAATGGTTGACTCAACGAATACCCAGCTCTTGCTGGATTGTTATACAAAAGCACCATCGTATCGGAAACCGCGTCTGCGATTGCTTTAAAATGATTGTACAGTGCTTCTTCTGTGGGTTTGATGAACATTGGGTGTAAAACGGAAATACCAGCGATCGGCAATTTTGCTGCCCGTTTGGCAAGTGCCACCGCATGTTTCGTACGTATTGGGCCCATCCCAAAGAAAACAGGTACTTTTCCAGCGGCTTCATCTAAAATGATTTCTGTTGCTGCAAGCATTTCATCATGTTCGAACATATAAAACTCACTATTACTGCCAAAAGCCAAAATGCCATGAACACCATGATCGATCACATGCCGTACGATCTTTCGCAACTTAGTTTCACAAATCATTTCTTCTTCATTCACTGGCGTTAGTAAAGGAACAATGATCCCTTTAATCTTTTCTTTTTCCATTATGGTCAATCCTCTCACTCAAAGCTTCGATTAATTTGTATTCGCTCGATTACTCTCTGACTAAAGCTGGTTTTTTATTGTCAAATGTCCAGCCAGGAATCAAGTACTGCATGGCAATCGCATCATTGCGCGCCCCTAAGCCTTCTTTTAAATATAGTTGATGCGCTGCATCTAGCTTTTCTCGGTCAAGTTCTAGCCCAAGGCCATGGGAATTTCTTGGAATGGTAATTTCACCGTTTTTGATTTGATGCGGATTTTTGGTCAAGCCTTCGCCATCTTGCCAAATCCAGTGGGTATCTGCGGCATTTACTTCCCCAGGTGCTGCCGCTGCAGTATGAGCGACCATCGCCAAAGAAATATCAAAATGATTATTGGAATGCACACCCCAAGTCAAATCTAGGTCATGACATAACTGCGCCACACGCACACTGCCTTGCATCGTCCAAAAATGCGGATCTGCCAGCGGAATCGTCACACTATCTAAGCGAATCGCTGCTTTCATTTCTCGCCAATCCGTTGCTACCATATTCGTCGCCGTCGGCAATCCTGTTTTTCGGCGGAATTCTGCCATCGTTTCTCTACCAGAGAAGCGACCTTCTGCACCACAAGGATCTTCTACATACGCTAATACGCCGTGAAGGTCTTTGCAAAGCGCAATTGCATCATCTAGTAACCATCCGCCATTCGGATCAAGGGTAATCCGGGCATTGGGAAATTCTTTTTTCAACGCTTTGACGGTTTGTACTTCTTCTTGCCCTGATAACACGCCGCCTTTTAATTTAAAGTCCTCAAAACCATAGCGCTCATAGGCAGCTTTCGCTAACTTGACGATTGCTTCTGGGGTCATCGCTTCTTCACGACGTAGTGCTCCCCATGAATCATCGAGCGTATTGTCAGAAGCATAAGGCAAGTCTGTTTTGTTGCGATCTGCTACATAAAACAGATAACCTAAAAACTTCACTGATTCGCGCACTTGTCCTTCACCTAACAAAGCGGCAACGGGCACCTGCATGTGCTGTCCTAGTAAATCCAACAATGGCGCTTCAACAGCAGTCATAACATGAACCGTCGTTCGCAAATCAAATGTTTGGTTCCCGCGCCCACCAGCATCCAACTGCGCATAACGTTCGTGAATCTCTTTCACGATGTTTTTGTATTCGCCCAAAGTCCGACCCACAACTAATTCACGACAGTCTTCCAATGTCTGACGAATTTTCTCACCACCTGGCACTTCTCCTAAACCTGTATTACCCGTGTCATCAGTTAAAATAACGATATTTCTAGTAAAGAAAGGGCCATGGGCTCCACTTAGATTTAATAGCATACTGTCATGTCCTGCTACAGGGACAACTTCCATTTTTACGATTTTTGGAATCATCAAAATCTCTCCTAGTCAAATTGATAGTTTTTAATATACTGTTTCCCAAAAAAAAGAATACAGAGTATCGAGTGCAGACTTTTCGTCGAAAAACAGTGAATTTCTGTGCTAAAGAACATTTTTAAATAAAGATCCCCAATAAGATCCCTACTAGCGTCCATGCCAAGCTGATTCCCCAGAATTTAAAGAAGGAATAACGCAAGAATTTTCGTACATTGGTTTCCCCTAAATCACAAGCCATGATGATTTGTGGTTGGGCAATCAGTGAAGCAAACGCACCAATATTAAAGAATAATGTCAAGGCAACAATATCTGGAGCAACGCCATATTCTCCTGCTAAAGCTGCAATGATCGGAATGAGCGCAAAAAACCAAGTATCGTTGGTAAACAACAGCATCAATGGCGTGCTGAAGATAGCGATCGCAATATGAACATAGGGACCAACAGCTGCGGGAATAATATTCACGAGAACTTGAACCATCGCATCCATCATGCCCGTTCCTTGCAAGATCCCCACGACAACCCCAGAAAGCAAAACGATGGGCGCAATCGGATATGTTTTTGAAGCATATTTACTGATCAATTGATTTTGATCTTTGAAGTCTGGATAGTTCACACACAAAGCAATGATCAAACCAGCTGCGAAAATATAGTAAGAAGGCAGGTTTGAAAACGACAAAGCGATCACTAAGAGGATGGTCAAGATCAGATTGAACCAAAATAGCTTGGGACGAGCAAGCGGTCCATAGTTTTGCTCTTTCGCTAATGAATCAGCGATCCCTTCAAATTTTTCTCCATTTGCCATATGCTTTTTGTGGACACCTAGACCTAAGAAATAACCAAGGATCATCGTTCCGATAAAGACAGTGATCCAAACAGGTAGCAAGGTGGTAAATAAGGTCATCGGTGCATTGGGTACATCCGGAAGCAGACTTGCAGCCCGTAAGATCCGTGCGTTCCATGGTGTGATCGATCCTAACATGATACCGACTGAGCAAAGAAAAACGAGTATCACCGGATCGATTTTCAACTTCTTAAATAGCGGCAAAAACAACGGGATCGCAATTAGATAGGTCGACATGACACTTCCATCTAATGTGGTGATCACCGAAATAAACACAGTCAAGCTGCAGAGAATCGGTGCTTTGATTTTTACTTTTTTCAAAAACTTGAATACCATAATATCGAAGACTGCTGCATCAGATATCAGAGAAAAATAAGGTAATGAAAACATGATCATCAAAAAGATGTCTCGTGTCATATCAAGACCGTCAGCGATATATCCTTCCGTCGCTGTCCAGCTTGCCCCGCTTAAGAAAGAAAATCCGACAGGTATCAATGCAAAACAGACAAGTATATTAATTTTATTTCTTAGTAATAAACCCGTGATCAATGTCATCATGACAAAGCCAAGAATAGCTAAATAGCTCATTTTTTATATCCCTCCGAATAATAGATCAGTCAAAGAGGAATATAGCTGAAACTTCAAGCAAAAATTTCAGCTATATCTCTGACATCAAGTAGTCCTTCAATAAATACCTTTAGCGCACAAAGCAAGGTTTTTTTGAGTCAAACTGCCAATCTTCAATAAAGTATTGCATCGCAATTGAATCATCACGATCACGGTATTTGGGGTCCATTGACTGGTACAATTGATGTGCTTCCAGCAATTTCTCCATATTGATTTCAATACCTAGGCCAGGTTTATCGGTGATTTTGATCACGCCATCTTGAATCAAGACAGTGTCATCGCAAAGTTCTTGTCCATCCTGCCAAATCCAGTGTGTATCGATTGGTGTAATATTTCCTGGTGCAGCTGCGGCACACTGTGCGAATGTTGCCAACGTAATATCAAAATGGTTATTGGAGTGAGAACCCCAAGTCAATCCCCAGTCATTCAAGATTTGGGCCATGCGAACACTTCCGTTTAATGTCCAGAAATGCGGATCAGCCAGAACGATATCTACTGCTTTTGAATTTAATGCATGATAAAATTGTCGCCAGTTGGTCGCAATCATATTTGTTGCCACTTGATGTCTCGTGGCTGTTTTGAATTCATTCATGATCTCACGACTTGAAAAACCTGCTTCAGGACCACATGGATCCTCCACATAAGAAATCGTGTCTAATTTGTCTTTGCAAAGCTCGATTGCCTCTGCTAACGACCAAGCACCATTAGGATCAATATTGATTCGCGCTTCTGGAAACGCCTCATGTAAAGCAACTACTGCTTCCATTTCCTCTGTTCCCTTCAGCACGCCACCTTTGACTTTGAAATTTTTGAACCCATAGCGTGCCTCAAGTGCTTTTGCTTGCTGCACCATTCCCTCTGGTGTTAAGGTTTCCTGTCTTCTAATGCGCTCCCACTCATCTTTTGGCTCTTCCTCTATGCGATAAGGCAGATCGGTTTTCCCTGCATCGGCGATATAAAACAAATACCCCAACACTTCAACTTCATTACGCTGCTGACCATCACCTAATAATGCACACATCGGTTTATTTAAAAACTTGCCAAGCAGATCCAGCATCGCACATTCAACCGCTGCCTCCGCTTGGACGACAAATTTCAGATTTTTTAAATCCAACCCTTGAAGTCCTTCCCCATCATTTCCTTTCATCGCCGCTCCATTTTTGCGAATCGTTGTAATCACATTACGATAATTGGCAATTTCTTGACCCACGACAAAAGGAATGTAACTCTCCAGCATTTTGGTGATGTCTTCACCGCCATGGATCTCACCAATGCCTCTATTCCCAGTTTCGTCTTCTAATACAACAATATTCCTCGTAAAATAAGGTGCATGACACCCGCTTAAGGTAAGGGTCGGACTGTCATAACCAGCAATCGGAAACACCTGCATCTTTGTCACTTTTGGAGAACCATTTTTACTCATATTCATTCCACCTTCTCTATTATTTTGGGTTTGTTCAGTTTGAAGAAAAACTTGCTTCGTAATCAAAACGCTTTAGGTTTTTATAAATTGCTTCCTGTGCATACCACTAAACCCTTCTTCGCTCATTCTTGTTAACAAAATCACAATCCATTGGTCAGTAAATGTTTTTGAAGAATTCTGCTCATTTTCCGAGCAATCGAAACAAAAATCAGTTTCTAGAAAGAAGGGTCCGAAACACTAACTAGACTAAGGGAACTTCTGATATTTCTCGCACATTTCCAGTCATATGTCGAAAAAGCGTCAGCGTATGGAAGCGGTTTATGATCATTAACTTGCTCTAAGAATACAAATATTCTTCGCGAATAAAAAGGGTATGTGAGATAGTTATCCGCATCGTTTCTGCTTGATAAATGTTACAGAAACCATTTTAAGAATTCCAAAACAGCCAAATTTTTTCTGTAATCGGCGGGCTACAAGCGTAAAAACGGTAGGTCACC
Source organism: Enterococcus sp. R12 (assembly GCF_058135755.1). NCBI lineage: Bacteria > Bacillati > Bacillota > Bacilli > Lactobacillales > Enterococcaceae > Enterococcus > Enterococcus sp. R12. The sequence continues at coordinate 1,510,266 of NZ_CM176874.1, read as the reverse complement.
CCATCGAGAAAATAGCAAAAAAAACCGATAATGCCCTTGATGACCTCTTTCAGCAAAAAGAACTAAATTTTACTGAATCAGTCGATCAAAACACATGAACGGTTTTGTCGCTACTTTTTATTCTGTTTTCTGCTAACCCAAGTCCCCATTGGATAATTATGTTTGTTTTTGCCCGTTGTAGACTTTTGTTATCTGTTGAAGGGACTTTTCCCCATTGATTTTTTTAGCGTCATATAGGTAATGATAGACAGTATGACTATCCCTAAGAAAATCAACCGATCATTCAAGACTTCATCCGTCTGCGGGAGAAGCTTCTGCTTATTATGGTTGGCACCATCACTTCTTGCCGAGCTGGAAGAGTGACTTGACCCACTATTATTTAGCAAACCTTCCAGTGTATTGCTTGTACTACTTTCACTACTTGGTTCGGTAGTACTACTTGTACTGCTTTCACTACTTGGTTCCGTGCTACTGCTGGTGCTACTTTCACTACTTGGTTCCGTGCTGCTACTAGTGCTGTTTTCGCTACTTGGTTCCGTGCTGCTACTAGTGCTGCTTTCGCTACTTGGTTCCGTGCTACTGCTGGTGCTACTTTCACTACTTGGTTCCGTGCTACTGCTGGTGCTATTTTCACTACTTGGTTCGGTAGTACTACTTGTACTGCTTTCACTACTTGGTTCCGTGCTGCTGGACTCTCCTGGTTCACCGGTTCCGCCACCACCGCCACCATAGCGTGGCGTATAGCCAGTAATACTGCTTGTTCTTGGCACATCATTGACCAAAGCATCAAGGATGCCCCGATTGGTATATTGTTCCAATGAACCATCTGTTTCTGTTTTGTAGGTAATGTAGATCCGTTCCTCTGTATCCCGCAAAGGAATTTCAAAGGATCCGTCACTATTTAAAACAATCGGTACTTGCTCGACATACGTTGGGTTGGAAACGCTGGGTCCATAGACCACTCGAGCACTCGTACTGACTAGTGTCTGATGAGGACCTAAAAAGTCAATAAACGTTCCATCTTTGATCGTCACTTGGTCCGTGTCAAACGAGTTGATATACACTCGCCAATCAATGATCCGTTTGGGTTCTTGCGTACCTAAATACAGTCCTTGTTTGGTGAGTAAGGCACCCTCCCCTGAATCATCCACTGCTTGAATAAAAATAGGCACCGATTGCGTCCCATTTGCCGTTTCAAAGTTTATGTTGTTGATCTGGTTTTCTATCACGTCATCACTGAACTTTGTCCAAAAATAAAAGTCCCCATGTACATTGGTATTTTGTTCGACAAATTCCGTGAAAACAAAGGTCAGCTGATTGCCAACTTGGGTAACATTGACCACTAAGTTGTTATTTTCATCGTATAAAGCATACGTATTATTGACGCCTTCAATCTCAGCTGGCAAGGTGACGGTCGCTTTGTCACCTGCTTTTAAATCACCTAAGTCCTCCAAACTCCAAGTCATATCTATTTTAAAGGAATCATCCTTTTCAATACTTGTGATGACCTCGTTGTGGCTATTAACGATCGATACATTGGTGATCAGCTTGGCACCCACATCGGTTTCCCCATAAACAACCCGCATACCAGCAAAAACAGGAATCAACAGCAGCAAGACAGCAAATGCTTTTCCTAAACGTTTGATCATTGGTTTCCTCCCTTAAGTGATCGCTTAGCTAAACCCATCGGTCACAGCAATTACTGTACTCGACATGAATATTTTCATTAACAGTTGTCTTTTCGTTTCACGGTGAGAAAAATAGACTTCCAGTTGCCACATTCTTGCAGGGTATCCGCGACTGCCTAATAGAATCAGTGTTAACTAATTTTATCTGCTTTTCGGTGATTTACACAATTAAAACGCTTCATTGGTGAAAGAAAATAACAATGCAGCAAACAAAAAACCAAATCCCAATCTGTGTTGATTGAAAGGGATTTGGCTAAAAAATAAATCACTCTGTCGGATCGGCGATTCGATCAATTTGCTGGAAGTACCGGTACTGACAAACAAAGTAAAAAACGATTTGGAAAATCAAAAAGAGACTAACGATCACGCCATAGTATTGCCAAACAGGCAATTCTACTAAAATACGCAAAGCGGTCATTGCCACCGCAAAATGGATCATTGCCACGACTGTTGGCAAGAAGTACATCACTTGCAGCTGGCGTCTCAGAACGTTGTGACGCTCCTTGGGCGACACACCTAAAATATGCAAGGAACGATGATACGCACCATCTTTATCTAAATCTGCAAATAAACGGAAATAGATAATCGAAGCGGAGAAAATAAAGAAAACCGAACCTAGTAATACCGTGATCATTAAAATGATGCCATTTCCTTGACGATTTTCTTGGAAAACTTGGTATTTCGAGGTATAAGACGTACGCATCGGAATGTCTTTTGCCGCTTCTGACCACTCTTCATCTGTATAGTCACCTTTGGCTTCAAACTCCCGACTGAGTTCTTCGTATTGCTGATCGATCAAGGCATTTTCTTTATCTAAATTCCCATTGAAATCAGATACCAATTCAGCTGTTTCAGCCCATTCTGGATAGTCTAACCAAATAAAACCAGATTCCATATCATCGTTAAATTCTTGTAAGAGAGCTTGCCATTCCTCAAAGGTCTTATCTGTCACAACTGACAATCCAAAGTAATCCAGAGAAAGCATTGAGGGGCTGTGGACAATCGTAACATCCTTTTTTATACCGGTTTCTGAACCTAATTCAAGTGGATAGATACTTGTGCGTTCGTTCTCAGGGACTTCTAGAAGCTGTTTTCGACGTGAATAATTAGCACTAAGTGTCATTATTTGATTATCTGCAACGGAATCAGCTTCCTCACCGATTTGTTTCATCATTTTCTGATAGTCGCTTTCTCGCATAATTGAAAAGCCATTCGTCGCATAAAATGAATCATTCATAACTGCAGATTCATCAAGATTCGCATAGGCCCATAGTAAGGAAACACTATCCGTTACAGGTGAGTACCCTTTTTCTTCTATGGCAGTTTTAATTTCATTCATTTTCCCCTCAGAATGATCGAGGTCTTCTGGCCCAGACCACGGAAACACATAGGCTACACTGATTCCTTGGATCGAAGAAAAAGAAGAACTGCCGATCGCCAGCATCACGGAAATCCCAACGAATGCCACGGAGGTACTAATCGCGATTAAACTATACATCGCCGCATTGTCTCGCATGCGAAAGATCCATTCGCTGATAGTCAGCATCCGAGTCCCACGTAAGAAGGTCGGGCGTTTCTTTAATCGTTTCAATAGAAATACGCTGAACTGATGGAATGACAAGATCGTGCCTGCAACAGTCAACAAGACTCCTAGCATAAGTGGCAGCATTGAGTACGTTTGGTAGCTAAAATAAAAGACCGATCCATAGCCCGCCACCAATAATATAATTCCTAAAAATGCCAATGCCCAATGACTTTTTGGCTCAGGACGTGGTTTTTCATTTTCCTTGATCAATGAGATGATCTGTTCTCCTTGCAAGGCCCGAGTACTGAAAAAGGAGATCAAGAGGAAAATAAAGACATAGATCCCAAAGGTCAATCCTAAACCTTCCAGAGGAACCATAAATTTCAGTCCTTCTGTTAGATACATGACATTTTGCGCAATCAGCAGCAACAATTTCGTCACTAAAATCCCCAACCCAATACCGGTCACTGTGGCACATGTTCCTAAAAGGGCATTTTCGACAAACAAAATCTTTCGCAGATCTTTTTCTTCGATCCCCAAAATCAAGTAGATCGCCAGATCACGTTTGCGTCGTTTCAAAAAGACCACAAATGTATACCATAAAAACAACAGCGACAGTAAGGCGATCACCACGAGTGCGACGGATAGACCAACCTTAGCTAAGCTTGAAAGGGTATCGCTATTAGATAAGTTTTCTTCCAATTGCGGATGAAAGAGCAAAAGACTAAAAATATAAAACACCATCGCTGCAAAGGCGCTGCTGACGAAGTAGGCCGCATAAGTTCGAAAATTCCCCCGCAGATTACGAATGATCAACTGTCTGAAATTCATGACGGCGACCTCCTAAATGTGCTAGGACTTCAAGAATTTTTTGATAAAATTGCTGTTGATCAGCACCACGATAGACTTCGTTATACAGCTTTCCGTCTTTGATGAAAACGACCCGATCAGAAAAGCTGGCGGAATACGGATCATGGGTGACCATCATAGTGGTGACTTTTCGCTGTTTGTTCATCTGACTTAGTATTTCCATGACATCTCGTGCTGCCTTGGAATCAAGATTACCCGTCGGTTCGTCTGCCAAAAGCAATTCTGGTTGATGGATCAAAGCTCTAGCAATCGCAACTCGCTGCTGCTCTCCACCGGAAAGCTGATAGATGCGTTTGTCTTTTTTCTCATAGATCCCAAGTTCACGTAATAGCTGCTCCGAACGTTCTTTCATCTCAGGAACTGCCACCCGATCCAATGTCAGTGGTAAAATCACATTCTCAAGCACGCTCAATGGCGAAAGTAAATTGTAGTTTTGAAAAACAAAGCCTAGTTGCCGACGACGAAACTCCGCGAGTTTTTGCTTAGATAATTCTAGTGGCTGCTCTCCCTTGATAATCACCGAACCTGAAGTCGGTTTATCCAATGTTGCCACCAAATTCAGCATGGTGGTCTTGCCACTGCCAGATGGACCCATAATGCTGATAAATTCTCCTTCTGGCACTTTGAGATCGATTTGTTGTAAAACCTCAACAGACACTTCCCCTGTATAGGTTTTCGATACATTTTTCAATTCTAGTAAAGCCATCATCTTCACTCCTTTGCTACCAGTTTAGCAGGCGGCACCGCAATCAGTTATCGATTTCATGATAGAAAGCTTACAAAATTGTAAGAAAGCCTTCACCTCCGAAATGTTAAGGTAACTGTCGTGCCTTGATTCTCCTTAGAGGCAAGCGACACATCGATATCTAATTGCGTACTGATCGTTTCAACTAAATAAAGACCGATCCCAGTTGCCTCTCCTGTTTGCCGCCCATTCTGACCTGTATAAAAGGGGCGGAAAACTCGCGGGAGATCCGCTGTTGCAATCCCGCAGCCTTCATCTGCGATCGTTAAGCTTCTAGAAAAAGGATCGATCTCAAAATAGACTTTACTGTCTGGCTTTGAGTACTTGATGGCGTTGCTGATGAGTTGAAAGAGCAAAATACCTAGCCATTTTTTGTCTGTTGTCACCGCGATATCTGCTTCACTCATCAGCTTCGGATAGACTTCACTGCGAATAAAATTTCGCTTCTGGTCACCGATACTGTGTTTTAACAATTCCAACAATGAGGCTGATTCGATAACGAAGTCCTCCGTGAAATCTTCCAAGCGCACAAAATTCAGCGCAGTCGCCAAGCCACTTTTTAAGCGATCTGTTTCAGCCAAAAGATCATAGTTATCGACTTCTTCACTTTCAGCCATTAGCGCCAAAACTGAGACAGGTGTTTTCATTTGATGAACCCAGATATTCATGAAACGAATATGATTTTGATGGTGCTGATCTAATTCTGTCAGCCGCTCTTGCTCTTTCTGTTCATGGGCATCGAACTGCTTGCGCCATTGCTTGGAAAGGTAGCCATTGCTTCGGTGTGTCGCTCTTCCATGCTTGATATACTGATAAAACGCAGTATTGGAAAGGTAATCTACCAAATAAACAAGAACAATGAACAGCCCAAATAGAAGCAGACCATAACCAATTACGAGGTAATTTCGATAGCCATCCAACCAAATCACTAAAACGAACAATGAAATGGCTAAGAAGGTAACGAGTAGTTTAGGTAAATGAACACTTGCATATGCTTTCATTCTTCCGTACCTATCACTGATAAAGCGTAGCCCTTTCCGCGAATCGTTTGGATCGGATCATTGATGCCCATTGCCGCCAGTTTTTTTCGCAAACGGCCGACATTGACAGAAAGCGTATTGTCATCAACGAAGCGTTCATCATCCCATAATAGATTTAAGATCCGTTCCCGTTTGACCATCTCTGGGTGTGCCGACATTAACAGGGTCAATAATTCTCCTTCTCGAACAGTCAGCCATTCACTGGCTTCACGATAGACCATCTTCAATGCTTCGGGATAGTAGATCAATTCGCCGGCTTTCAAACTTCTCGCCCGATCAGACTGTGCATAATCCCCGTAGACTCTGCGAATGTGGCTTTTTACTTTTGCCAGCAGCAAGTCATAAGAAAAAGGTTTGACTAGATAATCATCAGCACCATATTCTAGAGCCATCACTTGGTCCATATTGCCGTCTCGGGCGGAGATGAAGAGAATTGGAACCAACGAACGTTCCCTGATTTTTTGGCACCAATAAAACCCATCATAATAAGGTAGATTGACATCCAACAAAACCAAATCAGGTTGGATCATCAAGAATTCATCTAAAACCGCAGCGAAATTTTCTGGAACAAAGGTTTGATACGCATAGCGGGATAATTGGTTTTCCATCATTTTGACTAACGATTTGTCATCTTCGACCACGAATATTTTCATAGAAATCCTCCTGTTTTCTCTAAAGTTTACCAAATCTGTGTGAAAAAAACTGTAAAATTCCAGCTTTTTTAAAAAAAATGTACTTATTTATTGTAAGCAAAATTATTTTATAGTATACTACGTTTTGTGATTAAAACTTACTTAAAGTAAAGGTGGAAAAAAATGAAAAATATTTTAGTTGTTAAAGCCAATAACCGTCCTGATGGAGTATCTGCAAAAATGTTTGATACGTTCGTTGAAAATCTTGATACCAACAATGTGGACGTTGTAACCTTTGATGTGTACGCACAACCAATGCCTTATATCGGTCAAACGTTATTTGAAGCATTTGGCAAACTTTCACAAGAACAAGAATTAAACCAAGAAGAACAAGAATTGATGACTGTCCGTCAAGACGTGATGAACAAATTCGCAGCAGCGGATACCATCGTTTTCGCTTTCCCAATGTGGAACTTAACGATTCCTGCTGCCTTGCACACATTCATCGACTATATCTTCCAAGCTGGCTTTACTTTTTCTTATAACGAAGATGGTTCAATGAACCAATTATTGAAAGACAAAGAAATCGTTCTATTGAATGCCCGTGGTGGTGTTTACTCAGGCGAAATGAGCGCAATGGAAAACGCTGTAACCTTTATGGAAAAAGTTTTCGGTGGTATGTTCGGCATGAACATCACAGAAGAAGTAATCATTGAAGGCCACAATGCAGATCCTTGTAAAACAGCAGAAATCATTGCTGAAGGTTTAGAACGCGTAGCAGCTGCTGCGAAAAAATTCTAATCATTGCTATCGATCAACTCCTCAACAAAGCGCTATTGCTTGTTGAGGAGTTTTTTTATCCAAAAGCGTAGCTCGTCCATGGGATCGATAAAATAAAGAAGCCCCTTAGAACACAGCGGTCTAAGGGGACTCTTTTTATTTTGATGCTTTCCAATCAACAGGCAACAGCTCTTCTAGCGTCATAATTTTTCCTGCTGCGATCATGACCTGCGTGTTATGGTTGGCAGGATCCAGCTGGCTGATGAATTCACGGCAACGACCACAAGGTGGGATCGGCTCACCTGCCGAATTGATTGCAACCATCTGTAACACCCGCTGCTGACCATCGGTGATCATTTGCGCAGCCGCAGCCTGTTCGGCGCAAAAACCCATAGAACAGCTGGTATCGATACAGATCCCTGTATAAATCTGTCCATCTGCAGTAGCCAGAGCTGCCGCGACACTCCCTGCTTCTGCAAATTGAGAGAGCTGTCTGAATCCCAGTTTTTGCTTCGCGGCATCGATCAGCAACTGAAAGTCCATTTTTCTTCCTCCAATAATAAGCTGGCTCATGGTTAAATGAACCGTTTAAGCACCCGCCATGATTTTCGTCAATAGCTCAGGATCAAAGGTCTTTTCCCGCAGCATCGCGATTTCATAGCCATAAGGGGCTTTTTTATTCTTTTTGTCTTCGCCAACATAGGGTGTTTCCAAAATTTTCGGTAACGCTGATAATTGCTCATGATGAACGATCTTATTCAAGGCTTCAAAGCCGATCGTGCCAAAACCAATATTCGCATGTCGGTCTTTGTGGCTGCCCTGTGGATTTTTTGAATCATTGACATGGATGACCTTCAAGCGATCCAACCCGATGATTTTGTCAAACTCGTTTAACACGCCGTCAAAGTCTTCTTTGACATTGTAGCCAGCATCATTCGTGTGACAAGTATCTAGTGTAACGGATAATTTTTCATTTAAGGTGACACCATCGATAATTGCTGCCAATTCTTCAAAGCTGCGACCAATCTCGGTGCCTTTACCTGCCATTGTTTCTAATGCGATCTGGGCAGTTTGATTTTTTTCAAGGACCTCGTTTAAGCCTTTAATGATCTGCTTGATCCCAGCTTCTGGTCCTGCACCGACATGGGCACCGGGGTGCAATGTGATTTGAGTTGCACCTAAAGCTTGGGCTCGTTGGATTTCTTCTTGTAAGAACGAAACAGCAAAGCCAAAGTTTTCTGGTTTGATGGTATTGCCTAAATTAATGATGTACGGGGCATGGACGACGATATTCGAAATTCCTTTTTCCGTCATAAAATCTTGTCCAGCTGCGATCTGCATCTCTTCGATCGGTTTGCGCCGCGTGTTTTGCGGAGCTCCGGTATAGATCATAAACGTAGTAGCTTGATAGCTAGCTGCCTCTTCTGCTGCTCCTAAAAGCATTTTTTTGCCGCTCATTGAAACGTGTGAACCAATCAACATTTTTCTTTTCCTCCTAAATCTAGTCTTCTCTATTATCGATAAAAGCGCCTTGTAAAGCGATTATTTTGCTCATTGCCGTATTTTTTTATCAAGCGAGTCCAAATAACATCAGGACACCCGTCATTAGCGGCATACTTATCAAAAAGCTAATGGAAGAAACGAACCCCACCGCTTCTTCCTCCATTCCAGCAATCACGGAATTAATGACACCGAATAAAGGAATCGGAGCAAACACTAACAAACAAAGAACTGGCTTTAATAAAACTGGGATTGGTAAAACATAGAAAGCTGCGAACAGCACGAATGCCAGTCCGTACCGCAAGCTTAAAATTTTGATCACGGTTTGGGTGGTGTGCTTCGGTAAGCGGAAATCCAAAAATAAGCCAATCATAAACATGGACAAAAACGTATTTGCGATCCCGATTGGTTGGACAAGCGCCAATGCCGCTTCGGGAATCCTCCAATCCGCACTGCGGATAATCAGCATCACTAGATAAATAGTAAACGTTGGCGAACGCAGGAGATTCAAAAAGATTTTCCCTGGTTCAAACGTCGTCCGCTTTCCAATCAAGAATTCGATGAAAATCGTCGTTCCCCCTGCCAACATGATACTGTTCCCCATATCAAACAGCGAAATCAGCGGAATCCCTAAAGGATAAAAGCTTTGGGCAAAAGGAATCGCAAAATTGCCGATATTAAAGCCTGAACCGCAGTACATCGCAAACTGCTGCAGCGTGTTCGATTCTTTTTTGGTCAAGAAAAATGCGAAGAGGATCTGGACGATCGTAATGATCAACGCGATCACAATCAAACTAAGCGCACTGACTTGTACTTGCATTGAAGCTAAATTCAAAATGATTGCTGCCGGTAACGTCACATTCAAAATAATTTTGGATAAGATCGAGCCATCCGCTTTTGAAAGGACATTTAGCCGCTTAAGAAAATACCCTAAGAAGATCATGGCAAATAAACCGGCGGCATTCAACACTATATTTCCCATTCCAACAAAAACCCTTCCTCTACAAAAATTTGAAAAAAGCGAACCAACAAGGCGGTTCGCTTTTTGCGATTAAAATGTTAATAAGAAATATTTTTTCTTGCCACGACGAATCACAACGTATTTTCCACCGATCCGATCACTTGCTTGGAGCTCGTACGTTAGGTCTTGGACGCGTTCCCCATTAATGTAGATGGCACCATTTTGAACGTCTTCTCTTGCTTGACGTTTTGATGGTTCGATTTTAGCAGTCGTCAACACTTCAACGATGTTCAAAGAATCATCTGCTGTTACCTGATGGCTTGGCACCCCTTTGAAGCCTTGTTCGATCTCTTCAGCGTTCAATTCTTTGATATTGCCACTGAATAAACTTGCTGAGATGCGTAAGGCTTGTTCATAAGCCTCTGCCCCATGAACCAAAGTAGTGACTTCTTTTGCCAAAGCTTTTTGTGCTGCTCGAGATTCTGGTGCAGCGTTAAACTCTGCTTCGATCGCAGCGATTTCTTCTAATGATAAGAAGGTGAAATATTTCAAGAATTTGACTGCATCACGATCATCCGTATTGATCCAGAATTGGTAGAACTCGTAAGGCGTCGTTTTCTTGGCATCTAGCCAAACCGCATTGCCTTCTGTTTTCCCAAATTTCGTTCCATCTGCTTTTGTGATCAATGGCATAGTCAAACCGAACCCTTGGACTTCACGCTCACGACGTAATAATTCGATCCCAGAGGTGATATTCCCCCATTGATCGCTACCGCCTAATTGCAACAAGCAACCGTGGTTGTCGTAAAGATTCAAAAAGTCATAGGCTTGTAATAGCTGGTATGCAAATTCCGTGTAGGAGATCCCAGTTTCGATCCGACGTTTGACACTTTCTTTGCTCATCATGTAATTGATGGTAAAGTTTTTCCCAGTGTCGCGCAAGAAATCAATCAGTTTCAATTCCCCTAGCCACTCATAGTTATTGGCAATGATGGCAGGATTTTCTTGGTCATCAAAATCAATGAAGCGAGATAATTGGCTCTTGATACTTTGTGACCATTCTAAAACGGTATCTAGTGTGTTTAATTGACGTTCTTGATCTTTAAAGGATGGGTCACCGATCATTCCTGTACCACCGCCTACTAATGCGATCGGCACATGTCCGTTTTGTTGGAAACGGCGCAACATCAAAATAGGCAATAAATGACCAATATGCAGGCTATCTGCGGTAGGATCAAAGCCGATATATAGTTTCACAGACTCTTCATTTAATTGTTTGGTCAAGGCTGCTTCGTCTGTGGTCTGATGAACTAATCCGCGTTGCTTTAGCTCTTCAAAAAAGTCTGTACTCATTCTTTCTCCTCCTAATAATTGCTTCATTGTTCATCTTAACTGAAAAAGAGGTCAATGAAAAGTCTTTCTCTCAAAGTCCTTTACCAAAAAAGAAACTTTTAGGCAAATCCGTTCATTTTCCTTTATTATCGCTGGTTCAATACAAACACCAACTGGCATTTTCTCGCACACTTCTTTCGATAACAGATAGGGTGCTACCCAAGCGCCTTGTTTTTTGCTATAATTACACGGAATCTATTCTAATTTATTGAGGTGACTCTTTTTGTCCCAGAAAACGAAAAATCAAAAGAATACAGAAAACAAAAATAGAGGCTGGTTCTATTTCAACATCAGTCTTAGGGTTTTACATGCCTTGTTCTTAGTTGCTATTTCTTTGCTGGTTCTAGGCGGTTCTTTAGCCTTAGGGATCGGTGCCGGCTACTTTGCTTTTCTTGTGGAAGATACCGCAGCTCCTTCTAAAGATGAGTTACAAAAAGAATTGACCGACATCACAGAGACTTCTCAACTCGCATACGCTGATGGCAGCAAAATCGCAACGATTCGCTCGGATCTAATGCGAACGTCGGTTAATTCCGATCAAATTTCAGATTATTTGAAAAAAGCGATCATCGCAACAGAGGATGAATATTTTAATATTCATAATGGGGTCGTACCAAAAGCAGTCGTGCGGGCATTATTATCAGAAGCGACAGGCTTTGGCGGCAGCGGGGGTTCCACTTTGACCCAGCAGCTGGTAAAACAACAAATCCTTTCCAGTGAAACGACCTTTAAACGCAAAGCCAATGAGATTTTATTAGCCATGGAAGTGGAGAAATTTTTCGATAAAGATGAGATCGTCACCATGTATTTAAACATCTCCCCTTTTGGTCGAAATAATAAAGGGCAAAATATCGCAGGTGTGCAAGAAGCGGCGCAAGGAATTTTTGGTGTCAACGCAGCTGACCTGTCTTTACCTCAAGCCGCCTTTATTGCGGGTCTGCCACAAAGCCCGATCGTCTACAGCCCTTATACAAATACGGGTGAGATCAAGGAAAACTTGACCGCTGGCTTAGAACGGAAAGACTTCGTGCTCTTCAGTATGTATCGTAACCACGATATCACGAAAGAAGAATACGAAGAGGCGCTTAATTATGACTTGAAGCAAGACTTCAAAAAACAAGAAGCCATTGAACAAACGGATCAAAGCTTCCTTTATTACACTGTGTTAAATGAAGCAAAAGACATTATTGCCAAACAGCTGGCAGATGAAGATGATGTCAGTGACGAAGAATACGCCAAAGAGGAAACCTATCAAAAATACTTCGAATTGGCGCAGCAAAAACTTGTTAATGGCGGCTATACCGTCACATCAACGATCGATAAAGATATTTATAATGCGATGCAAGATGCCGTCGACAAATACGGCTATATGCTAGATAACTGGGGTGACTCCACCATCGAAGTCGGCAATGTCATGATGGACAACGCCACTGGGAAAGTACTAGGCTTTATTGGCGGTCGTAACTATGCTGACAATCAATTCAACCATGCCTTTGATGCCAAACGCCAAGCAGGTTCAAGTATCAAACCCATGCTGGTTTACGGACCGGCGATCGAAAGTGGCTTAATGGGCTCTGAATCGATGGTTTCTGACTATGCCGCAAAATGGCGGACAGGAGAAAACGCCGGTGAGCCGATCGTCAATGCCACAAACCGTGGAACCAATACCTTCATGTCGATTCGTGAATCATTGGAGGTTTCCAGTAATATCGCAGCGACAAATATTTTCCAAGATCTTTGGGAAAAAGAAGGCGATCATTTTTATGCCTACACAAATTATTTAAGCAAAATGGGCTATCCCGAAGATAATAGCTGGGCGTATGAATCAGCACCATTGGGGGTTACAGATGTCACAGTCTTGAATCAAACGAATGGCTTCCAAACATTTGCCAATAATGGTGTTTATCAGCAAGGCTACATCATCGAATCAATCAAAGACAATGAAGGCGAAGTGCTTTACCAGCATGAAGCCAAACCTGTCCAAGTCTTTTCAGAAGCGACGGCTTCCATCATGACCGACATGATGCGCAGTGTCATCGATGAGCAAAAAACCAGTTCCTTTAAATCGGTTATCAGCGGATTGGATTGGAACCTCGGAAATGCCGATTGGGTCGGAAAAACTGGTTCCACCAACAACTGGTCGGACTCTTGGCTAGTCGTCTCCACCCCATCGATCACCATCAGCAGCTGGTCAGGTCGAGATGACAATAAAGGGACCGATAGCGCTGCAGGAACTCGGACAGCCAACTATATGGCTTACTTGATCAATCGTATTTATCAAACAAACCAAGAAGTCTTTGGTGTGAATCAGAAGTTTGAACTTTCTAGTGATGTCAAAAAAGCTCAAGTTTCCAAGTTTACTGGTACCCAACCAGGAGGAACCGTGCGAGTCGATAATCGAACCTATACCAATCCAAGCAGTACCGTTACTTCGTATTGGGCCACTGGCGGACCAGATACGGTCGATTTCAAATTTGGACTCGGTGGTTCAGATGCAAACTACGCTGACTATTGGAGAAAAGCATCTTCTAGCCGTTCAACAAACCGTTCGTCGAATACATCATCGAATAACGCATCCAACAATGTTACACCTACGGCAAATGATGAGGATGACGATGAGGAACAGCAAGACAATAATCAACAAAATACCAACAATAATGATGACTGATCAGCCTTGTGCTGATCAGTTTTTTTATGCAAAAAAAAGTGTGAGGAGAAAATCCATAGATTTTCTCCTCACACGAACGATCGTTGAAGCAAAAAGTGGAACAACAAGGCGTTGTTCCACTGATCGTTTGATCAAATCGCTGCTTATTTCGTAGAGCTTTTTTCTGAAATACCGTAAGGCAAGACGATCGTTTTTTGTTCTACATCTTCTTTGTTCATCATTTTTGTCAATAGACGCATCGCAACGGCACCCATATCATACAATGGTTGCGTCACACTTGATAAGCGTGGACGAGCTGCTTCAGCCAATAATGAATTGTTGCTGGTGATGATCTCGAAATCTTCAGGAACTTTAACACCTTTGTCTAACAAACCATCTAAGACACCGATGGCTAACTCATCGTCTGTGACATAAGCTGCTGTTGCACCACTGTTGATGATGCGATCAACTAAGGCTAAGCCTTCTTTAAAGCTGTATGGTGATTCAAAGATCAACCCTTCAGAATATTCAAGGTTGTTTTCTTTCAAGGCTTCTTTATAGCCTTTCAAGCGGTTTTGGCCATTGATTGGATCGATCAAAGCACCGCTGACAAAAGCGATTTTTTGATTGTTTTTCGCCAATAATGAAACAGCATCTTTGGCAGCTGCTGTGTAATCGATATTGACACTTCCTACTTGTTCATCAGGATCGATCGAACCAGCTAAAACGACTGGTGTTTTTGAGCGAGAGAATTCTCCGCGAATCTCATCCGTGATGCGATGACCCATGAAGATAACGCCGTCCACTTGCTTTGCTAACAAGTTGTTCAAAACGTTGACTTCTTTCATCGTATCGCCATCAGAGTTGGCTAAGATGATATTGTATTTATACATGGTCGCTACATCATCGATCCCACGAGCAAGTGATGAGAAGAACATATTGCTGACATCAGGAATGATGACACCAACAGTCGTGGTCTTTTTACTTGCTAACCCTCGAGCAACTGCGTTTGGACGATAATCCAAGCGGTCGATCACTTCCAGCACTTTCTTACGAGTTGCTGGTTTTACATTTGGATTTCCGTTGACTACCCGTGAAACAGTTGCCATCGATACATTCGCTTCCCGTGCAACATCATAAATCGTAATTGTTTGTTTTTCCATGATATATCTCCCTTATTCTATTTTCAGAAAATCTTATTTACATTTCTTTGTTAGGATAGCAAATTTTTTCCGTATTTGCAACCGTTTTAATTTTGTTTTCATGAAAACTTAGCAATTTCCTACTTTCCCCGCCCCTATTCTCTTCTAAAGCATGATAAAATAGAAAAAGAATACTTGAAAGAAGGTTTTTTCAAATGAATGATAAAAAAATCAATGAGTTAAATGGCTGGTTGAAAACCAATGGCGCAGATGTTGCCTATATTTCTAATCCAGCAACAATCGCTTATTTTTCAGGTTTTAAAAGTGAACCTCATGAACGGGTCCTTGCTTTGTTTGTCGCACCTGGAAAAGATCCCTTTCTTTTCACACCAGCTCTGGAAGTAGAAGAAGCAAAAAATAGTGGCTGGCCCTTTGATATTATCGGTTATCTCGATAGCGAAGACCCTTGGGCGAAAATCTGTCAGGAATTGACCTCTCGTTACCAAGTTTCTTCCTTGGCACTAGAAAAAAATGACCTTTCCGTCGAGCGCTATGAAGCATTGAAACGGTTTTTGCCACAGACCGATTTTTCTTTAGATGTGACTCCGGTCATTCAAAAAATGCAGTTAACCAAAACGGCTGCTGAAATTGACACCTTGCTAGAAGCTGGCAACTGGGCAGATGTTGCTTTTGAGATTGGGTTTGCTGCCATCAAAGAAGGCGTCAGCGAAATGGCAATCGTGGCAGAAATTGAGTACGAGTTGAAAAAACGTGGGGTTTCCCATATGTCCTTCGATACGACGGTGTTAGCTGGTGCCAATGCAGCAAGTCCTCATGGCGTACCTGGTGACCGCAAAGTGACTGCCAATGAACTCGTCTTGTTTGACCTAGGGGTCATTTGGAAAGGATATTGCAGTGATGCAACCAGAACGGTTGCCTATAAAGAACCGACTGCATTACAAAGAAAAATTTATGACATCGTTCTTGAAGCAGAACTAGCAGCGCAAGCAGCGGTCAAACCTGGGATTACCGCTGGAGAATTAGACAAGATTGCTCGTGATGTGATTACTGGCTATGGCTACGGCGACTACTTCAACCATCGTCTAGGTCACGGCATCGGGACCACGGTTCATGAGTTCCCCTCTTTGATCACTGGCAATGATTTAGTGATCGAAGAAGGCATGTGCTTCTCTATCGAACCGGGCATTTATTTACCAGATCAGGTCGGTGTCCGCATTGAAGACTGTGTGTATGTCACAGCAGATGGCTGTGTACCTTTTACCAAAACAGCAAAAGAATTATTGATCTTATCTTGATTTTCCTAATGAAACGGCGCAACATGTTGGCATTACATGAAAAGGAGTGTTCTTATGAGTAAAAAAGTGTTGGTTTTAGGCGGCACGCGTTTTTTCGGTAAATATTTGGTCCAATCACTAATTGATCAAGGATTGAACGTGACGATCGCTACCCGAGGGAACACGAAAGATTCCTTTGGCGATCAAGTCAACAGAATCATCTTCGATCGCACGGACGAAGAAAGTATCAAAACGGCATTAACAAAAGAAACCTATGATGTCATTTTTGACAATATTGCTTATACTTCCAACGACATTGAGATTCTACTGCGTCATGTCACACCGAAGCGCTACATCGTTACTAGCTCAATGTCTGCGTATCATGAATTACATTTCGATTTGATTGAAGCGGATTTTGACCCTGCTAAAGAACCCTTCAGACTGGTCAGCTCTGAGGAGGTCGATTATGCACAAGGCAAGCGAACCGTATAAAAGAGATCCTGACCCAAAAATACAGTCAGATCTCGTCCGTTTTTGTCCGCTTTCCTTATGTGATCGGTGCAGATGATTACACAAAACGTTTTACCTTTTACATTGACCATCTGATAAAGCAAAAGCCAATGGCTGTCGATAATCTAACGCATCAAATGGGCTTTGTGGATGCCCAAGAGGCTGGTAAATTTTTAGCGTTTCTAGGTACCAGCTCGTTCACAGGACCCATCAATGGTGCGTCAAAAGGTACAGTTTCCTTAGAAGAAGTGCTGCAATACGTAACGAAAAAAACTGGTCTTTCCCCGCTCTTTTCAGAAACAGGCGATCAAGGCCCTTATAATGGTACACCTGCTTATTCGATCAATGTTGGTCTCGCTGAGGAAATTGGCTTTCCATTCAGTCACCTGCAGGATTGGCTCTATCAACTTTGTGATTGGGAAATCACCCAAGCATCAAGCGAATAACTACCAAAATCACAAAAAAACGTTCGCCGATTTTACTGGCGAACGTTTTATCTTTTGAAGTAATCAAATTTTGGTATCCTTACTTATGCTTCAGGATTGTTTTTTTCTAATGTATCTTTTAATTCTTCTTTCGCATCTTCTAAGTCAGCTTTGGCATCTTTTGTTTCTGCTTTCGCTGTTTTTTTGGCATCATCTGCTGCTTTTCCAGCTTCTTTTTTCAAATCAGCTGCGGCTGCTTGACCGTCTTTTTTGGCTTCTTCAACGACAGGTTTTGCTTCTTGTGCCCCTTCTTTGACGGTTTGTTTCATATCCGCTGCAGAAGATTTTGCATCAATGATGATATCTTGCACCGTGTCATCAGCATCTACTTTGGCATCTTTCGCTGATTCTTTGACCTCGTTCGCTGATTTTTTGAAGCGTTCTGATAGATCACCTGCTTGTTTCTTTAACTCTTCAACGGTTTCTTCTGATGAACCAGCTGCTGTTTCTTTTAAGTCATCGACTTTCGCTGTTAAAGAACCGGTGAAGTCAGATGCTTGCTCGCTTAGTTTTGCCGCTTTGTCTTTAGCGATATCGACAAGATCCGTACTTCTTTCTTTGGCTAAATCACCATAATCAGATGCTTTATCTAATAAATCGTCTGCTTGTTTTGCTAATTTATTTCTTAATGTTTTACCAGATTCTGGCGCCAACAAAAGTGCTGCTGCTGCTGCCGCTGTTCCTCCGATGATTGCTCCTAATAAAAATCCGCCTTTTTTACTCATTGAAAGTCCTCCTTTTATTTTTGGTTATTTTTGTCTTTGAAAAATTTCATGGCTGTTTGACCGACTTTTCCAGCTACCGTTGCTTTGGCAGTGGTCCGGCCAAGACTACCCACGCGCGTAATTAAATTTTTTCCAGAAACATTTAGTTCTGAAACACTGGTACTTAGATCTGCAACTGCTGTGAACAAAGGATCGATGGTTGCGACTTTTCCGTTCACATCTTGTAAAAGCTCATTCGTTTTTACCAAAAGACCTTCAACCTCTTTTGAAAGAATATCAACGTCTTTGGTAATGACACGGATGGTTGTGTTTGCCTCTTCGACCGTTTTGTCTACTTTGGTCATTGTCTTGCTGACTTGCATCAACAAACGAACGACGAAAATGACCAATACGACAAATGCAATCGCAGCAATCAATGCAGCTAGTTCTCCTCCTGACATAGAATGGCTCCTTTCCCCATTTACTTATATTAAGAATAGCATTTCACTGCACTTTCTACAAATAAAAGACTGCATTTTTAAGAAAATTATCCGCTTTCAACAGGAAATAATAAAAAAACAAAGCAATTTCATTAGAAATCGCCTTGTTTAGGAGTTTTTGTTATTTTTTTGACGCTTTCGGTGCTTCTTTGACTTCTTTGTGAGCCGGAGCTAGTTCTTTTCCTAACTCGATCAAATACTCTTTCAAGCTGTCTTTGACTTCAGGGTGCACTAGACCATACTCGATACTTGTTTTTAAGAAACCGAATTTGTCTCCAACATCGTAACGCTTGCCGGTAAATTGATGAGCAAACACGCGTTGGGTTTTATTTAATGTGTCGATGGCATCCGTCAATTGGATCTCGCCACCAGCACCTGGTTCTTGATTGGCTAAAATATCAAAAATTTCAGGGGTCAGCAAGTAGCGACCAATAATTGCTAAATCACTTGGCGCATTTTCTGGCGCTGGTTTTTCAACAAAGTTTTTGACATTGAACAAGCCTTTTTCAACTTCCATACCAGGATCAATGATCCCGTATTTTGATGTATCTTCATGAGGAACATCCATGACAGCGATCGTTGATGCATGCGTTTTTTCATAATTATCGATCAACTGTTTCGTCAATGGTACTTGATCTTCCATCAAGTCATCACCTAGCATAACTACAAACGGTTCATTTCCGACAAATGCCCGAGCCTGTAATACGGCATGGCCTAATCCTTTCGGATGAGATTGGCGAATGAAGTGAAGATTTACGTCAGTTGTTTCTTCCACTAATTTCAAAAGCTCCGTCTTGCCTTTTTCTTTTAGATTCATCTCTAATTCTAAATTGGCATCGAAATGGTCTTCGATTGGACGCTTTGCTTTCCCTGTTACGATCAAAATATCTTCGATCCCCGATTGTAAAGCTTCTTCCACGATAAACTGAATCGTTGGTTTGTCAACGATCGGCAACATTTCCTTTGCCATTGCTTTTGTAGCTGGTAAAAATCGGGTACCTAGACCAGCTGCTGGGATAACTGCTTTTTTGACATTCATGTGACTCGCTCCTTTAATCATAATGATTGATCTACCGAAAATTCGTTTTCTTCTTTGCCGTCTCGCAGCATAATATCTTTCGCTGCTTGCTTGATGTCTTTGCCTTCATACAAGACCGAATAAATCGTTTCTGTGATTGGCATTTCCACCGACAAAGCTTCTGCTAATTCGCGGGCAGCTTTTGTGGTTGAAACTCCTTCAACGATCATTCCCATATTGTCTAATACTTCATCTAAGCTATGGCCTTTTCCTAATAGGTTTCCTGCACGCCAATTCCGTGAATGGATACTGGTACAAGTGACGATCAAATCGCCAACCCCACTCAATCCGATAAAGGTTAAAGGATTGGCACCCATTGCCACACCAAGACGACTGATTTCTGCTAACCCACGGGTCATGATCGCTGCCTTCGCATCATCCCCAAAGCCAAGTCCTGCGATAGCACCGGCACCAATGGCGATGATGTTTTTCAAAGCGGCGCCAGTTTCGACACCGATCACATCGTTATTCGTGTAGATTCTAAAGTAATCATTCATAAATAGCTCTTGTACATACTTAGCAGCCGCTTCATTTTCTGAAGCTGCCGTGATCGTGGTGATATCATGGACAGCGACTTCTTCTGCATGAGATGGTCCTGACAAGACCACGATTTCTTGCCGTTTATCAGCTGGGATCTCTTCGGCAAGTACTTCTGAGATTCGTTTATGACTGCCTTGTTCTAACCCTTTTGAGGCATGGATAATGACTGGCTTGCCGGTTGTTTTCTTAGTGAATTCTTGTGCCACGGCACGAATCGCTTTAGTTGGTACGACAAACAAGACGGCATCTGCCCCTTGGATCGCCTCTTCTAAATCTTTACAGCCTAGAATATTTTCAGGAAGCTTCAGATCTGGCAAGTAATGCCGATTCGTATGATACGTATTGATTTCATCGATTTGGGCGGGATTGTTCCCCCAAATAGTCACTTCATGTCCATTTTCAGACAAGACTTGTGCCAAAGCAGTCCCCCATGATCCGGGACCTAAGACGGCGATTTTCTGTTTCACTATGGAAACCTCCTCTATCCTTTTCGCAAATTCATGCACTTCATCATTTTACCATAAGTTCGATAAAATAACTGTTTAGATAATCGCTTGGTTCTTACCAAAGCTGCGGTTGTAATCCTTTAACGCTTGTTTTTTCCTGCGCCAGATCATTAAAGCGATCGCTCCGAAGAACAATAAAGCGGAAAGTGCCTGTGACACACGGATTCCACCAAATAAGTATAAACTATCGGTACGCATTCCTTCAATAAAGAAGCGCCCGAATCCATACCAAATCAAGTAGCTCAAGAAGACTTCGCCTTCTTTTAATAACCCAGTTTTCTTACGCAAGAAGATCAAAACGATAAATCCAATCACGTTCCAAACCGATTCATAAAGAAAGGTCGGCTGCCGATACGCTTCATCGATATACATATTATCGATAATAAATTTCGGTATATACAAACTTTCTAAGAAGGAGCGGCTGACTTCAGCGCCAAATGCTTCATGGTTCATAAAGTTGCCCCAACGCCCGATGCCTTGTGCCAATAAGACACTTGGTGCGGCGATGTCTAAGAAGGTCCAGGGAGAAATAAAATTTCGTTGGCAGAAAAAGTACAGCCAGATCCCTCCGGCGATCAGTGCGCCGTAGATCGCGATCCCACCAGAGCGAATATTGAAAATTTGACTTGGGTCATCAATGTAGTATTGCAAGTCAAACAGAATATAATAAAGCCGCGCACCAATGATCGCTACTGGCAATCCAATCAACATAAAATCAGTCACATCATCTGGCTTGAGCCCGACACGAACTGCCTCTCTCGTGCTTAACCACATAGCAATGATCACGCCTGATACGATAATGATCGCATACCAATAAATCGGCAAACCAAATAGTTCAAATGCGACTCGATTTACTAAACCTAACATCTATCTTATCCTCTCTAGTTTCCAGAATTTTCTTCGATCAATTGCGTCAATCGATTTTCAAAGGTCTTCGTTGCATCGTAGCCCATCGTTTTCGCTCGGAAATTCATGGCAGCGACTTCGATAATGATCGCAACATTTCGACCAGTTTTTACGGGGATCTTGATTTGTGGTACATCGACGCCACCAATTTCAACCGTCGTATCATCGGTTCCTAGTCGATCATACTTTTTGTCTTTCGCCCAAGCTTCTAAATACACCGCTACTTGAACCTGCATATACCCTCGTACGGCACTGGCACCAAAAAGATTCATGACATCGATGATCCCGATTCCGCGGATCTCGATCAAGTGCTGCAAGATTTTCGGCGGTTCCCCTACCAAAGTCAATTCATCTTGCTTATACACGTCCACCCGATCGTCAGCGATCAACCGATGCCCACGTTTGATTAACTCTAAGGCTGTTTCGCTTTTCCCAATTCCGCTATCGCCTTGAATCAAAACACCTAGCCCATAGACATCCACTAATACCCCATGGACACTGGTTCTTGTGGCTAAGCGCCCATCGAGGAAACTAGAAAGCTCTCCTTGCAAACGTGAGGTTGAGATGGGCGAACGCAAAATTGTGATCTCATGCTCTTTGCAGGCTTGAATCATTTCTGCTGGTACTTCCAAGCCGCGAGAAACGATAAACCCTGGGGTATCCTCGGCACACATTTTGCGCATCACCATCAAGCGTTCTTCTGGCATCATCCGTTCCGCAAAGGTGATCTCTTTGCTGCCGAATAATTGCAGACGATCATGGGAATAGTAATTAAAATAACCCGTCAATTCCAAACCAGGTCGGGAAATATCGCCGGTAATGATTTCTCTTTCTAAACTGTTTTCAGTTCCTTCAACTATCTCTAAATTTAAAGCCTCCGCCAGCTCGCTGACTTTGACGGTTTCTGCCATAGGTTTTCCCTCTTTTCTCAATGATTCTTGCCGCTGTTTCTTGTAAACGACACTCTGGTTCTATTTTATCATTCTATCAGTAAAGTTACTACCTTCGCCAATAGAAGTCCTCATTCTTTTTCGTTTGTGTTATTATTTTACTAAGGAGGGATTTTTAATGAAATTTTCAGCATACAAGTATCAACGCCCTGATTTTCCAGTTTATCAAGAAACATTCAAAAAAGCATTAGCAAACCTTCAGTCAGCCGATACCTTCTCGGAGGCGAAGCAAGCCCTTGATGCTTTGAACGAACTAAGAGGAACGATCGATACCGCAATGAACTTGGCTTCGATCCGCTATTCGATCGATACCAACGATGCCTTTTATGAAGCAGAAGACACTTTTTGGAATGAATACCAGCCTCATTTTGAAGCTCTGGATTTTCAATTCTATCAAGCACTCCTGGCTTCACCTGTCTTAGATGAATTAAAAGCCGAATATCCAGAAACACTTTTTTTATTTGCCGAAAGCCGTGTGAAGCTTTTTGATGAGGCCTTGATCGAATTGTTTCAAAAAGAAAACCAATTGGCTTCTGATTACAGCAAATTGGTCGCTTCTGCCCAAATCGACTTCCAAGGACAAACCTATACCCTCGCACAACTGCGACCATTTACCGAAAACAAAGATCGCAGTGTTCGAAAAGAAGCGTTTGAAAAACAAACGGCTTTCTTCACGGAAAATGAAGACCGTTTTGATCAAATTTATGACGAGATGGTCAAGGTTCGTACCGAGATCGCCCACAAGCTCGGCTTTGAAAATTATGTTGCCTTTGCGGACACCCAAATGAATCGTTGGGACTATGATCGTTCAATGATCGAGACCTATCGTCGGGAAATTTTAGAAAAAGTCGTCCCAATTACCCAAAAACTGTACCAAAGACAGGCGCAGCGTAATCAATTGACTCAGGCAACCTTTACCGACCTGCCGCTTGTTTATCCTAGTGGTAACGCAGAGCCTAAAGGAACTCCTGAAGAACTAGTAGAAAAAGCCCGTGTGATGTATCAGGAACTATCCCCTGAAACTGGCGAATTTTTTGATTTTATGGTCGAGCATGACCTACTTGATCTACTAAGCAAAAAAGGCAAACAATCTGGCGGCTATTGTACGTTTATCCAAGACTATCAATCGCCATTTATCTTTGCCAACTTTAACGGCACTTCTGGTGATGTCGATGTTTTGACCCACGAAGCTGGCCACGCGTTTCAAGCCTTTCGCTCTCGTTGGATCAAAGAACCGGAAATTCTCTTTCCCAATTATGAGTCTTGCGAGATCCATTCAATGTCGATGGAGTTTATCGCCTGGCCATGGATGGATGCCTTTTTTGAAGAAGAAACAGAAAAATACAAATTTGCGCATCTTGCTAGCAGCCTGCAATTTTTGCCTTATGGCGTTTTAGTGGATCACTTCCAACAAGACGTTTATGAGCATCCTGAGTGGTCACCAGCACAGCGCAAAGCCCATTGGCGGGAATTAGAGCGCCAATATTGCCCAGAACGGGATTATTCAGAATATCCAGACCTTGATCGTGGCTTGTATTGGTTTAGACAAGGGCATATTTTTGAATCACCTTTCTATTATATCGATTATACATTGGCGCAAGTGTGTGCGTTCCAATTTTGGTATCGATTCATCGTGGCAAAAGACGAAACCGCTTGGCAAGATTATTTGGCCATCTGCGAAGTCGGCGGCACGAAAACATTCCTTGAGATCTTGTCTCTTGCTCATTTGCGTTCACCTTTTGAAAAAGGGGCGCTTGATGAGACGTTACAGGCAGTAGATACGTACCTTGCTGCTATCAAAGAAGAACAGTTAAACTAAAAAAAGACGTTTCCGTTTCTCCACTAGCTTCATAGCTAGTGGGAGAAAACGTGAAACGTCTTTTTAACGTGAATATTTTTCGATATGGTGTTCGGTCACGATCATATTGATTACTGACATGATCAGTGCCACTAATAGCGCTGCCCCAAACGAGGAGAAGCCGAAGTTGGCTGACCCAACAAAATATGAAGTCAAATTCAGCATGAGCGCATTGATCACAAAAGTGAAGAAACCAAGCGTCAGTAAAGTCAATGGAAATGAAATGACGATCAGAATTGGTTTAATCAAAGCATTCAGGATCGACAGTACGAAACTGGCGATCACTGCAGTCATAATGCTTTGAACATGGATCATATTTGGTAATAGAACCGCCAATGTGACAAACGTCAGTGTATTCATGATAAGCCGTTGAAAATAAGACACTAGAAGTCACTCCAGTCCTCATCCTCCACCTTTTCCGCTTCTTTACGGGGACGATTTGCTTCATTGTATTTGTTTTGCTTGTAGTAGTGATTGTCGTGGCCATATCCTGAGGTACTCTTGCGACCAGAAGGAATCAAGACCGCCATGATGATATATAAAGTGATTCCAGGAAACGCAGCAGTCACTAAAGATAGAAAGACATAGATCACGCGAACGATGGTTGGATCAATTCGCAAGTATTCTGCCAGCCCCCCTAGAGTACCTGTAATGACAACGTTATTGGCTGATTTTGTTAATTTTTTGTTCATTTATCTACACCTTCCTTCTTTTCTTTAATGAGTGTAAACCCAGCGATTCTTATTTGTCTGTATCTTTGATAAAGACATTTCCTGTTGTTGTGGATAGATCAATTTGAGCGACTTTATCGGCAACCCGACGGAATTGCAATAGTTGGTTTAGGCGTTCTTTTTTCTCACGCACAACTTCCATCTCGCTTAAACGATTGTTGATGCTACCTAAACTTGTTTTTGCGATCCCTTCAAAACCGATTCCTGTCGGTAATGCTACTTTGACATTCCCATTTACAGAGCTGGCGTTTAATTTTTGGACCGTTTCTTCTTTGTAGGTCACACGGATGTTGCCGTTAACTAAAGAAATGCCGGTATTTTGTGGCGTTGCTGTCAACGTAACGTCGCCGTTCACCGTTTCAATAATGGCATCTAAAATCTCACCCTCTTGAACAGTGATCGTTCCATTCACGCCTTCAATCTCTAACATCGATGCGTTTACTTTGCGGAAATCGATATTGCCGTTTGTTGATTTTGTATAGACATCTTTCGCATCCAATTCATTGAATGTAACATTGCCGTTCAACAATTTCACTGCAACATGATCATAGGTACGTTTTGGCAAGTAGAAAACGAGATCGGCACGAATGCGTTTGTTGGGAATTTGGAAAGAGATGCGTTCATCATCGACATTGATTTGGCTTCTTGCTTCAAAAGCATCGAAAGGCTCCGCCGCATCCATTTTACCATATAGTTTGATTTTGGCATCTACTTTGACACCTGGTTCATCCCATAATTGGAAGGAAACATTGCCGTTTGCCAATTTCACATCGATCAATGTCGCTGCCGTTTCATCATAGCTGAATGTGTGCTCAAATTTTGTCGCTGCAACACCAGGAACTTTCAAGTTGATGTCTTTCCATTCCATGTTGTCATTGACTGACTCTGTCACTGCCCGAACCGTTTTCTTCAAGAAGTGTCCGAAGTGTGTGCTGGCATCGACCATTTTTTCACTTACTTGGTTAAAGGTGTCAGTCGCTTGCTCTTTCCAATCCTCTGGAATATCTAATTTTTGAGAAATTTTTTCTTTTGTTTGAGACCATTGGTCTTTGCGAATATTTTTTAATTTTGCTTCCAATTCTGCTTTTTCTTCAGATAACCCATCTAAGGTTTCTTCCAAGGCAGTAATGGTCGCTTCTGTTTCGTGACGCGTAGCCAATTCATCTTCTGACAATTGATCCAACTCTTCTTTGGTGTTCAATTGCATCAGTGTTTCTTGTGCTTCTTTTAATTCTTCTTTGACGCCAAGAATTTCAGCATTGATTTCGTCCAACTCAGCAGATGCTTGGTTGGCTTCCGTTGCTAAACCATCGAGAATCTTTTCAAGATTTTCTTTGTCTTGCGCTTCGTTTTGACGAAGTTTTTCTTCGCTGTCAAACGTGAACATCTCATCGTCGTTTTCAGTATCATCAAATGGGCTTGTCGCATTCTTATCCGCGGTTACCTCAGCAGCAGCTTTGTTAATTTGTTTTTCGTCTTTGGCTTTTGCCATACCTTCTAGTAAATCCAAGGCTTCTTCTGTAGAAAGCACACCTTTTTTTACTAGATCCAATATACGTTCTCTTTCGTTCATGGAAATTGCCTCCTTCAGCAAATGTGTGATTGCAAGTTTAGCTTACGAACCTATTATGCCTTGTTTTTGCAAAAGTG
The DNA here is from genome assembly GCF_058135755.1 of Enterococcus sp. R12. Classification (NCBI taxonomy): domain Bacteria; kingdom Bacillati; phylum Bacillota; class Bacilli; order Lactobacillales; family Enterococcaceae; genus Enterococcus; species Enterococcus sp. R12. The sequence goes on along the minus strand of NZ_CM176874.1, from coordinate 1,483,631 downwards.
TCATAGGTCTTAAGTACCAAGTTTTTCTCAATCTGCAGATTGGCAAGCAAAACCGACACTTTTTCTTCATTCCTCTAGGCTCAAAACGATCTTCCTATTATTAACAGTACCACGAAAAACCAATAGAAACAAAAGTTTCAGCTAGTAGCAGTCTTAAGGAATAGGCCTGCTAGAGTAAATGAGCGATTGCTCCTTTCACTGCAGGTCAGCAACGAAAAGAATAGACGGCTCAACTAGTAAATTTCAGGGACGATAGAATCGATTTCCATTGGCCATCTTTATGGAGGAGCCATTTTCTAATTTGCCTATCCTGTTCACGTCATCGATTGAAGCGATTCTTTCAAATCAAAAAGACCGCCGAGAGAAGTTGCTCCTTAAAGGACAACTGCTTTCGACGGTCCGTCCCATCTCTTTTAAAAGAGATATGTGATCAAGAACCCAAGCTGGTTTCTTAAATCATTTCCGTACGGTTTGTATTCAATTCACTGATTTTTCCAGTAGCAAGATACACGATCCATTCACAAATATTCGTTACGTAGTCACCGATTCGTTCCAAGTATTGAGCAACGGATAAATAATCGGTCCCACTGACAACTGTTTCTGGATTTTCTTTCATACTCTCGATCGTTTTGTAATAAATGTCTTTGTAATATTCATTGACCCGATCGTCCATTTGAGCGATCATGCGGGCATCATCTTGATCAGTTTTTACATACGCCACTAAGACATTATCAACCATTTTTTTGACGTAATCCGACATATCTGAGATTTCTTTTTCGATTTCGGCGATCCGTGTTTCGCCTTTGACCCGAATCGTTGACTTCGCAATGGATACCGCATGGTCCCCCATCCGCTCCAAGTCAGAGCTGGCTTTCATTACAGTAATGATCATTCGTAGATCGGTCGTTACTGGTTGTTGCAAAGCAATCATCTCAAAGCTCTTTTTTTCTAAACGAACTTCCATATTGTTGATCGCCAAATCATTTTCAATTACTTCCTGCGCAATTTCTTTGTCATGTCTGACATATGCTCGCACAGATTTATGAATGGCACTGCTGACTAGCATCCCCATTTCATAAAATTGATTGTGTAAATTTAATAATTCTTCTTCAAATTGTGTACGCAACATCCCTTTTCCTCCTAACCAAATCTTCCTGAGATATAATCTTCTGTTTCTTTTTTGCTTGGACTTAGGAACACTTTTTTCGTGTCATTGAACTCGATCAAGTTGCCGTCCAAAAAGAACGCGGTTTTATCTGAGATTCTTGAAGCTTGTGACATGTTGTGGGTCACGATGATCATGGTGTAGCGTTCTTTCAGTGCTAGAAGGGTATTCTCGATTTTCCCTGATGAAATGGGGTCTAACGCACTGGTTGGTTCATCCAGCAAAATGATTTCTGGATCGACAGCCAATACCCGAGCGATACAAACCCGCTGCTGTTGTCCACCTGATAAAGAAAGCGCACTTTGGTGAAGTTTGTCTTTGACATCTTCCCAGACAGAAGCTGCTTTCAGGCTTTCTTCTACCGTCTTATCTAGAATCGCCTTGTCCGTGACTCCTTTTAATTTTAACCCATAAATCACATTTTCGTAAATTGAAAAGGGAAAAGGATTCGGTTGTTGAAAAACCATCCCGATTTCTTTGCGCAAATCAACGATGTCTTGCTTTGGACTATAAATGTCTTTCCCTTTATAGACAACACTTCCTGTAATTGTCACACCAGGGATCAAATCATTCATTCGATTAAGAGAACGCAAGTAGGTCGATTTCCCACAACCTGAAGGTCCGATCATTGCAGTGATCTCGCCTTTTTTGATGGAAAGGTCGATTCCTTTTAATGCTTCTTTTTTTCCGTAGTATAAATGCAGATCTTTCGATGTAATAATTTCTTCTGCCATTGTTTTGCCTCCGTTTACTGATCGAATCGGCTCAGCCAAAATGACCGGATACGTAATCTTCTGTTGCTTTAATTTTTGGACGAGTAAATATCTTACGGGTCTCATCGTACTCGATCGCATTTCCTAAGTAGAAAAAGGCTGTATAATCGCTGATCCGAGCAGCTTGCTGCATATTATGGGTCACGATGATGATTGAATAGTCGTTTTTCAAGTTGATAAGAGTTTCTTCCACTGTCCCTGTTGAGATTGGATCAAGGGCACTAGCTGGTTCATCTAAAAGTAAGATATCTGGTTTCATCGCAATTGCTCGAGCGATACACAGACGTTGCTGCTGTCCACCGGACAATGCCAAAGCACTTTTGTCTAAGCTGTCCTTTACTTGATCCCAAAGTGCGGCTTGTTTCAAGCTGGTTTCGACTGCTTCATCCAGTTTCTTTTTGTTTCTTTCTCCATGACGTCGCAAAGCAAAGGCGATGTTGTCATAGATCGATTTACTGAAAGGGTTTGGTCGTTGGAAAACCATGCCGATACGCTTGCGCATTTCGAAGACATCGACTTCTTTTGTATTGACGTCGACTCCTTTATACATGATGTTTCCTGTGACTCTCGTGTTTGCGATCCCATCATTCATTCGATTCAAAGAACGCAGATACGTTGATTTACCGCAACCGGAAGGTCCGATCAATGCGGTGATTTTATTTTTTTCAAATTGTAGATCAATGCCTTTGATGGCTTCATTTGATCCATACCATACATGCAAGTCAGTGGTATAAAGCGCCACATCTTCTGGTTTATCGAAGGTAATGATATTTCGATCGTCCCAATTGTAATCGTTCATACTGTCATTCTCCTTATGCTGACGTCATTTTCTTGTACAACCGTTTGCCAGCTGCACGGGCGCCAAAGTTAAATAGCAAGACGGCAATGATCAATACCGCCGAAGCCCCGGCTGAAACTTGAGCGCCATCAGGCATCGTACCTTCTGTATTGATTTTCCAAATATGGACTGCCAGCGTCTCCGCTTGTCGGAAAAGACCGATCGGGCTGGAAACACTCAATGGATTCCAGTTTGTAAAATCAAGGGCCGGTGCACTTTGTCCTGCAGTGTAGATCAGCGCTGCCGCTTCACCAAAAATCCGACCAGAACTTAGAATGACCCCAGTCAAAATCCCTGGTGTTGCTTCTGGAACAATGATGCGTGTGACAGTTTCCCAACGGGATAAGCCTAAAGACAAGCCCGCTTCACGCTGCGTATAATGAATCGCTTGTAGAGATTCTTCCACATTTCTAGTCAATAGTGGCAAATTGAAGAAAGTCAATGCCAAGGCACCAGAAATGATCGAAAAGCCATAACCAAACTGGATAACAAAGACCAAGAAACCAAAAAGACCGACAACCACAGAAGGCAGTGAACTCAAGATTTCGATCGATGTCCGAATGATATCCGTCAACCAGTTTTTCTTCGCATATTCTGATAAGTAGATCCCCGCTCCTAAAGAAATCGGAAAACTAATGATCATTGTCACTAAAAGCAAGTATAGGGAATTGAACAATTGGATGCCGATCCCGCCACCTTCTTGATACGCTTTTGAAGAAGAAGTCAGAAACTCCCAATTGATATGGGGAATACCACGTACCAAAATGTACAATAGTAAGGAAGCCAAAATCAAAACAATGACTCCAGCAACAGCATACAAGACGCCGGTAGCAATTTTATCTGAACGTTTTGCATTCATTATTTCAATGCTCCTTTCTTCCCAATAAAGCGAATGACAATGTTAAATAGTAAGGACATCAATAAGAGAATCAAGGCTAATGACCATAGAACGTTGTTTTGGACTGTTCCCATGATCGTATTCCCAATACCCATGGTTAAGATCGATGTCAATGTTGATGCAGGTGTCACTAAGCTCGTCGGCATCAATGCCGCATTACCGATAACCATTTGGATCGCCAATGCTTCCCCAAATGCGCGAGCCATTCCGAATACAACTGCCGTTAAAATCCCAGGGACAGCTGCTCGTAAAACAACTTTATAGATCGTTTGCCAGCGTGTTGCACCTAAAGCTAAGGATGCCTCACGGTAGTGCCGAGGGACTGCCCGTAACGCATCGACAGTCATCGTAGTCACTGTCGGCAAAATCATGATAAATAGGACAAAGGTCCCCGCCAAGATCCCAAACCCTGTACCGCCAAAAACAGAACGGACTGCTGGTACAATGACAGACAAACCGATAAAACCATAAACTACAGAAGGAATACCGACTAATAGTTCGATGACGGGCTGCAAAATCTTCTCTCCGTTACGAGGGGAGATCTCCACCATAAAGACTGCTGCACCGATCGCAAATGGTGTTGCGACGATCGCTGATAGGAAGGTTACGAAGAACGAACCAAGGATCATCGGTAAAGCACCTACTAATGGTTGGCCATCAGGACCAACAGCACTTGGATTCCATTGCGTACCAAACAAAAAGTCGAAAACATTGACTTTGTCTACAAAGAATGTCGCTAATCCACGGCTAGCAACGAAATAAAAAATGGAGATCACAACCAATACAATCAACGCAATACATAGAAAGCTAACCAGCTTTCCTCTTTGTTCCATTCTTGCGCGCTTGGATTTTTTTGTTAACACTTCTTTTACATTTTCCACGAGGGTTCCTCCTCAAAAATCAAACTAAACTCATAACCATTAGTTTATCGGTTCAACATCAATTTCTGTTAAAGCTTGTGTAAATTTTGTGTAAAGATTACTCGACGATGTTGCCTTCCCAATCTCTTTCCACCTGCATGATGGAAATTGGAATATAACCCAGATCCCCGACGATATGCTCTTGTACTTCATCAGAAAGCATATATTCAAGAAATTCAGCGGTTAATCCCGTTGGTTCTCCTTTTGTATACATATGCTCGTAAGCCCAAACTTTCCAATCATTGGTCGTTACATTTTCAATCGTTGGTTGAACCCCATCGATCGAAAGGACGTTGACTTCATCTGTCACATAAGAAAATGCAACATAACTGATGGCGCCTGGTGTATCTGAAACGATCGAACGGACCATCCCACTAGAATCTTGCTCTTGGGAAGGAATCGCTGTTTCACCATCCATGATCCATTTTTCAAACGTACTTCTCGTGCCGCTTCCAGTCGCCCGATTCAACAAAACGATGGGCAGATCATTTCCACCAACTTCACGCCAATTTGTAATATTTCCTAAGAAGATATTTTTTAAGTCCTCTGTTGAAATATCCGTGATCCCGACGCCTTTGTTGACGATCGGTGTGATACCCACCGTTGCCACTCGGTGGTCAACGAGTGCATCCGCATCGATCCCTGGCTTTTCTTCTGCAAACAAATCAGAATTCCCAATATCGACTGCGCCTGCTTGGACTTGACTTAACCCAGTGCCGCTCCCGCCTCCTTGGACATTGATAAATCGCCCAGGATTTGAGTTTTGAAATTCTTCCGCAACGGTTTCTACGAGTGGCTGCAAGGCAGAAGACCCGACTGCTGTGATCGATTCTCCTCGATCTGCCCAGCTTGCACATCCTGAGAGTAAAATAACCAATCCGATGATAGGACTTAGAAGTTTTAATTTTTTCATCATAACGCTCCTTGTACTTTCGAAAGTCATTGATTGTAAAAATCAATTATTTTCATTTTACCATTAGTTGAAATCAATGAAAATTATTATTTGCTTTTTTTTCTTAAGCTGAGTCTGACCCTTTATTTAAAACGCTTTTTTTCTTTTACAAAATAACTATTTTGTAAATAAAATGACAAGATTTCTTAATTAAATTACGTGCATCCAGAAGGTATGCTGTGCTATACTGTGAGAGGAAACGTATTTTAAAAAGAACATAATTATTAATCTTGCTTCCCCAATCAAGTACAATATGTTGTTATGTTCAGCGTTTTCACGATTTCATCAACATTTCCCCAAAATGTCTGTTGAATCGAAACGGCAGAAAGAAGCATTCCTATGCATCTTCTGCCGTCTTTTTTTATTCTAATTCACTTAACCATGCCGCCATCTGCTCAATGATGGCTTCTTGCTGTGCTTCATTTGGTAGATCCGCTGCTGCTTCTCCTTTTTGTAACCCATAGGTACCAAAGCCAGCATGATTGCCGCCTTCGATCGTTTGGAACGTCGTAGTTTCTGGAAGGAGGCTGCGGGCAGCTTGCCAATTTTCCTGATTCACTACTTGGTCTTGCCTGCCTGAGAGTGACAACACAGCAATCGATTGATCAGCTAAGGATCCTTTTTCATCTGGGTAGCTAGCAAAGAAAAAGACGCCTTTTAACTCGTTGTCATTTTCAGCCAACTGATTCGCTGCAAAACGGCTTGCCATGACGCCACCTAATGAATGACCGCCAATGACATAGGAGCTATGGGGAATTTCTTCCAAGACCTCTTCTGCACGATTGCCTGCTAAAACAGCCATGTTAAAGGGCATTTTAACGATCGCGACAGGATAGCCTTTTTCCGCTAAAGCTGCTGCCCATACACTATAGCTTTTGGCATCGACAAGCGCACCAGGATAGAAAATAACCAAAGGCTTTTCTTCATCTCCAGCAAAATAGAGGACATTTCCCTCATCATCTGCCTCTTTCGCAGCTGTAACAGCAGCATCCACTGCTGGGTAATGCAGTTGTTGCCAACCGACCCAACCGGCAATAATTAAAATAACAACGGTGATCAATACACCGATCAAGACTTTTGTTCTTTTTCTCATCATGTCCTCCTGCAAAAAAGAAGATCAGGAAAGGATGGCAGACGAAAGTTGCGGGTCCATCATCTCCTGAATCTTTTTATAAGTGTTTCCAATTTTTAACGGTGAGCCAGCGCCAATAGTTCTCGTGCATGTTCGATCGTTAAATCGGTGATTTCTGCACCTGAGAGCATACGGGCGATCTCAGCCACTCGTTCTTCTTCTGATAATTTACGGACATGGGTTTCTGTCCGACCTTCTTGAATTGCTTTTTCGATAAAATATTGATTGTCCGCCACAGCCGCTACTTGCGGCAAGTGGGTGATACACAAGACTTGCGAATTCGCAGCGATCTTGGCGATTTTTTCGGCGATCGCCTGAGCTACTCGGCCACTGACCCCAGTATCCACCTCATCAAAGACAATACTAGTGATTCCTTGCTTGCGGGAGAAAATCGATTTAAGCGCTAATAAGATCCGAGAAAGCTCTCCTCCAGAAGCAACTCGTACTAACGGTTTCATGCCTTCACCGGGGTTGGTTGTCAAATAAAACTCCACGGTATCAAAGCCGCTGCTGCTTAATTGTTTTGAGCCAGATGCAAACCGTACTTCAAATTGCGCGTGCTCCATATACAGCTCTTTTAACTCTTGAACGATTTCTTTTTCTAAACGATGAGCCAATTCACGTCGTTTGACGTGCAAGGCTTCCGCCAGCTGCCAAACTGCTTCAGCTTTTTGGGCAAGCTCTTCTTCTAATTGCTCCAACTGACCTTCTGTATAGGCAGACTCGCTGATTTCTTTACTGATCTCATCATAATAAGCAAGAATCACAGGAATTGACTCCCCGTATTTGCGCTTCAATTGACGAATCGTTTCCAGCCGTGAAATGACTTCTTCCAGTCGGCCTTCATCTAATTCAAGGTTGTCGACTTGCCGAGAAATATCAGTGGCTGCATCTTGCAACAAGTAATACGCACTTTGGATCGCTTCACTGATTTTTTCATACGCAGGATCAAGATGGGCGATCGACTGGATCTCTGATAATGCCACACTGACTCCATCTAGGCTATTAACTTCTTCGGCGGATAGAGCGCCATAGCTTTGCCCTAGAGCATCCACGATTTTTTGATAATTGGTCAGTTTTTCTCGTTCATCGATCAGCTGCTCTTCTTCATTTTCCATCAATTCCGCTTGGGCGATCTCTTCTTGTTGAAAACGCAGCATGTCCATTCGCTGCACATAGAGCTGTTCATTTTCTTGAATGGTCCGCACATGTTTTTCTAAGGAGCGATAGGCTTGATAGGCTTGACGGTAACTTGCAAGTTCCGCTTTAAAGGCATCATCTCCAAAACCATCCATCAACGCCAAATGTTTTTCTGGCTGCAGCAGCTCTTGATGCTCATTTTGTCCTTGGATATCAACTAAAAACAAGCCAATTTGGCGCAAAACCGACAAGGTAACGGTTCGACCATTTACACGACAAATAGTTTTACCCGATTGAGAGATATCCCGTTGTACGATCAGAACTTCCTCTTCATCAATACCCAGATCTGCGGTCAGCTCTTTGAACTCCTGCTGATTCGGCCATTCAAAAATCCCTTCCAAACGGCATTTTTCTGCGCCTTGACGCAAATAGTCACTGGATCCTCTGCCACCTGCTAGTAAGCCCATCGCATCGATAATGATTGATTTCCCAGCACCTGTTTCACCTGTTAGAGCCGTCATCCCTTCATGAAAAGACAGGTGCAGGTTGGAGATAATCGCAAAATTTTGGATCGACAATTCTAAAAGCATCCCTTGCCTCCTCTTTTATACGTAACGTTGGAAATCCTTGAATAGGTTCTCGGTATCTGCTTCTGTTCTGGTGATCATCAAGACGTTGTCATCATCGTTTAGCGTGCCAAATAATTCTTTGGCATAACGCTTATCAATCAAATTCGCCAAAGCCGAAGCATTGCCAGGCAGTGTGCGCAGGATCACAAATTTGTCCATTCGATCGACAGAAACAAACGCCGTTTTTAGGATTTTATCTAGTTTACCACTCACGTCTTCTGTTGTCTCTTGTGGAATACTATAGCGATAGCCGCCTTTTTGGGAAGGAACTTTCACTAACTTCAATTCCTTGATATCCCTTGATATGGTTGCTTGTGTGACTGAGACGCCGCGATCTTTTAACAACTCGACAAAATCTTCTTGTTTCTGAATATCTTGTTCACTTAACAATCGTGTAATCAAGCGATGCCGTTCTTTTTTTCTCATCTCTTGTTCCTCCTGAATGAATTCCTACTAATTTTATCCTATTTTGCGCAAGAAAGAAAGAGAGCCGACAAGTAAAATGTCCACTCTCTTCCATTCTTTATTTTGGTTGATGAAAGGTCTCATGTGCTGATGCAACAACTTTCGGGATGTCGATCCCTGCTGCGGTGCCTTCTTGCAGGCTTTTCTTTAAATGTACGATAAACTCGATGTTCCCTTCGCCACCAGTGATTGGTGAAAAACTTAGGTTTAATACATCGAATTTTGTTTTCTTAGCGAATGCCAGTACTTCCTCCAACACTCGTTCATGGGTTTTGGGGTCACGAACGATCCCATTTTTACCGACCGCTTCTTTGCCCGCTTCAAATTGTGGTTTGATCAGCGCCATCACTTCGCCATCCGCTACCAAAATATCATAAAGGGGAGGTAAGATCAGTTTAAGTGAAATAAAAGAAACATCGATCGTAGCGGCTTCAGGAAGACCATCCAGGAAGTCTGTTGGTTTTGCATAACGGAAGTTGACCCGTTCCATTACAATCACTCGCTCATCTTGCCGCAGCTTCCATGCTAACTGATTGTAACCGACATCCAGTGCATAGCTTTTTTTGGCGCCATTTTGCAGCGCCGCATCAGTAAAGCCACCGGTGGAAGCGCCGATATCTAACATGATTTTATCGGTTACGTCAAAATCAAAAACTTTGAGTGCTTTTTCTAACTTGAGACCACCACGAGAAACATAAGGCAGCTTCTTCCCTTTGATCTGCAGCAGTGTATCTGCGGCAATTTTTTCTCCAGGCTTATCTAGGCGCTCATTGTTTTTTTCTTTGTACACCAATCCAGCCATCACTCCTCGTTTGGCTTGCTCGCGGGTCTCAAAGAGGCCTTGCTGGACTGCTAAAACATCTACTCGTTCTTTCTTCATGCGTTCCCTCGAATCTCAAATCGTTCCACAAATGCTAATAAAACATCCTGTGTAAATTGACCGTATTGGCTTAACTGTGCCAGAATTTCTTTGGCTTTGCTCAATTCTTCAGTCAAGGCTTGCTGCGCGCCTGCTAAGCCAAGTAAAGCAGGATAGGTACTTTTCGCCAACTCGTCATCTCGGCGGACAACTTTGCCTAGCTCTTCGGTCGTACTAGTGGCATCTAACAGATCGTCGCGAATTTGAAAGGCTAACCCAATATGCTGGGCAAAGCGATCCAATTCATGCAGAACCTCTTCCGTCTGGTCGGCTAAGACACCACCAGCAATCACCGCAAAGCGGATCAATTCTCCAGTCTTTCGTTCATGGATTGACATGAGCTCCTCAAGACGAAGCGCTTGGTTCTCCCCTTGAATATCAGCTGCTTGGCCGGCAACCATCCCTTGCGTCCCCGCTGCTTTACTCAACTGCTGCAGCAGCAAGACTTTTTGATTGGCTTCGATTTCCGCCATAGCGACTAATTGAAACGCAGCCGTCAAAAGACCATCTCCAGCTAAAATCGCTAAAGCTTCACCAAAAACCTTATGGTTGGTGGGTTTGCCTCGACGCAGATCATCGTTGTCCATTGCTGGCAGATCATCATGGATCAGCGAATACGTATGCACCATTTCTAGGGCTGCTGCACACTGGTACACCGCGGTATTGATGGGTTTGTGAAAAGCGGCGACTGTTGCTGCCAATAAAAGCGGGCGAATGCGTTTGCCGCCAGCTTGGATCGAATACTGCATGCTTTCAAATAGTCGTTGATCAGAAGTGTGTTCTTTGACAAAACGTTCCATAACTTCTTCGATCAATGGGGCGTGTTCTTTCGTAAATTCCTTCAAAGCACTCATTGGCTTTCCTCTTCAAAGGGGACTTCTTCATTGGATTCAGTCATCATTTTTGTTAAGGATTTTTCCGCTTTACTCAAGGTGTCCTTGCATTGCTTGCTCAAAACCATGCCTTTTTGAAAAGCATCTAACGCTTCTTCCAATGGAACATCGCCTTGTTCCAAACGGGTTACGATTTGTTCTAATTCTTGTAATGATTCTTCAAATGTTGGATTTGCCATGATTAACTCCTTCTGTACTAATAACTTCGACCAGTGCTTGGCCATCTTGGTAATGGATCGTCAGCTGATCTTCTGGCTCGATCGCATCAATCGATTTGATCACCTGCTCATTTTTCGTGGTATAGCTGTAGCCGCGTCCCATGATTTTTAGTGGGCTTAACAAATCAAGGGATTGGACTGCATTTGCAAATTGATTTTCTTTTGCCGCATAAATATCTTTCATGGCTTTCGTTAAGCGTTGAGAAAGATAGCTGACCTCTTGATTGCTGGCTTGTAATCGCGCTTTTGGTTGTTGCTGGGCCAACCGTGAAATCAATTGCTGTGCCTGGCGATCCTTGTCATAAAGCAAGGTTTGCAAGCCTTGCTGCATCCGCTGCTGCAACTGATCGAGTTTGATGGACTGTGCCTCATACAAGCGCTCTGGTTGTCGAAAAACATACGATCCAATCACTCGCTGATAGCGTTCTTGTTTGTACTGGATCTGGTGCATAAATGCTTGCTCTAATCGGGCTTGTCTTTCTTCGATCCGCAAAATCTCCTCCGACAGCACTGGCACCGCTAATTCGGCAGCGGCGGTCGGAGTTGCCGCCCGTACATCCGCCACTAAATCGGCAATCGTCGTATCGGTTTCATGCCCCACTGAAGAAATAATGGGGGTTTTTGCATCAAAAATGGCTCTTGCCACTCGTTCTTCATTGAAAGGCCAGAGGTCCTCGATCGAACCACCCCCACGTCCGATGATCATCGTATCAAAGGCCCCATCGGCTTCGACTCGTTGGATATTTTTCACCACATCATCCGCAGCTTTATTGCCTTGTACCACGGTTGGATACAAAACGATCTGAGCAATGGGGTAACGCCGCTGTGTCGTCGTGATGATATCTCTGATCACCGCCCCACTAGGACTGGTCAAAACTGCGATGCGTTTCGGGTATTTCGGCAAGGACTGCTTCGGTGCAGAAAATAAACCTTCTGCTGCCAATTTCTGCTTTAATTGTTCATAGGCTTGATAAAGAGCGCCGACACCGTCTGGTTCCATATGTTCGATCACCATCTGGTAATTTCCGCTTGCCTCATACAGAGTGATACGCCCAACCGCCATGACTTTCATGCCCTCTTCTGGTTGAAAGCGCAACTTGTCAAAAGCGCCTTTGAACATGACGGTCGAAATTTTTGCACCATCATCCTTCAAACTAAAGTATTGGTGATTGGGGCGACGACGAAAATTGGAGATCTCCCCCGTCAAATAAACCCGCTCTAGATACGGATCGACGTCAAACTTACGCTTGATATATTTTGTTAATGCGGTTACCGTTAAATATTCTTGCGCCATTTAGTTTTTCATTGTCTCCTTTGCTGCCTCGATCGTTTGGGCCATCAACATCGTGATCGTCATTGGACCTACACCTCTAGGTACCGGGGTGATATAGCTAGCGATCGGTTCGACTTCATCAAATTTCACATCGCCGATCAACTTGCCGTTGGCATCACGATTCATCCCAACATCGATCACCACAGCCCCTTCTTTTACGAAGTCTTTTGTGACAAAATGACCGCGGCCGATCGCCACGACTAAAATGTCCGCTTGTTTAGCCAACTCGGGCAGATTTTTGGTTTTTGAATGAGCAATAGTCACGGTGGCATTTGCCCCCAAGAGCAAGTGCGCCATTGGTTTTCCGACAATGTTGCTGCGGCCGATCACTAAGGCATTTTTTCCTTCCAATTCGATCCCATACGCAGCAAACATTTTCATGATGCCATAAGGGGTACAAGGAATTCGGTCAGGTACACCTGCGAATAATTTTCCTAAATTGATTGGATGAAAGCCGTCGACATCTTTTTCTGGTTTGATGGCTAACAGTACTTTTTCTTCATTGATATGTTTTGGCAAAGGAAGTTGAACCAAAATTCCATGAAAGGCATCATCGTTATTGAACTGTTCGATTTCTGCTAATAATTCTGCCTCAGTAATGGATTCAGGGTAGCGGGCAACACGGGAATTGATGCCGATTTTCGCCGCAGCTAGTTCTTTATTTTTCACATAAGTCTGACTTGCTTTGTCTTCTCCAACAAGCAAAACAACTAATCCCGGTGTCACACCCTGCTCTTTTAGTGTTGCTGTCTCTGAAAGAAACGCTGCTTGCATTTTTTCAGCCAATTCTTTTCCATTGATTAATGTACCCATTCTGACAACTCCTCCAACCTGATTATACTGACTTATTTTGTAAAAAGAAACGCACCAATCGTTTGTCGATATGCTTCTTCATGTTTTCTATCATAGCATTTTCTGAAAAGAAAAACACCGTCTAAGGCTCCCTTTTTTCGGAAAAAACGAGGGTAAACCGACAAAGTGCGTGCAAAAAAACCGAACGATCAAGCAGGACCGTCAAAACAAGGCGGTTGCTCATAAATCGTTCGGTTTCTGACTCGATCGAAAAAAACTGATCTCTTTTGATCGATCGTGTTAGGGCTGAAAATTACTCACTTACCTGGTTGGTTTTTGTTTCTAGCTCTTGATTGACTGTCGATAAAATACCGTTGACAAACTTTCTGGACTGATCATCACTAAAAGTTTTCGCTAACTCGATCGCTTCATTCAAAGCCACACGATTCGGCACATTATCCACATAGATCATTTCATACAAAGCAATTCGTAAAATCGTCACGTCCATTTTTGATAAACGCTGGATTTTCCAACCAGCTTTTAAATGATTTTGAATGACTTCATCCAAGGCTTCTTTGTAATGACAGACACCTGCCACTAATTGATCTAAATAAACAGGCACAAAATGCTCTTGTTCTTCATCGATCAATTCATGGTGTTCCAACTCGATGGCATGCATGATGGCATCTTGTTTCGTTAAATCTTTATTAAAGTCTAGTGGAAATAAAGCTTGTAACGCCATTTTCCGTATTTCATGCCGTGATAATTCTTTACTCATTTTCTTCCTCATCGTTTCCAAATAATTCTTCGATGTCTGGTAAATCTACTTTTTCTGGCACGACTGCCACAACATGAACATTTACTTCAGCCAGTTGTACATCTGTCATAAATAAGACTTGCTGTTTGACCCGTTCTTGGATCTCCATTGCCACTTTAGGCACTGACATCCCATAAGTGATATAGCAATAGATGTCCACTTTGATCCCTGTTTCATCGATCGTTAAGTAGACCCCTTTGCCATGAGCTGCGCGACCTAATAATTCAGTGACACTGTTTGCCAGTGTTCCTCGCATCCCATAGACACCTTCCACTTTAGAAGCAGCGATCCCAATAATGATCTCGATCACTTCTGGTGCGATGACGATCTCGCCTAATTCAGGACTTGCATTTAATACAAGGTTTTTATCTTCATTCATACGTTTTTGCCTCCATTCTAAACAGCTGTACCGTATTGTTTGTAAAAAAACCGCTCGTTTTTTCCGTTTGAAGCAAACCAACGCTTGATTCAATCAATAACATCCATGGCACAGTGTTTCTTCTCGCTCTAAGTTTATCATTTTCTGCACTGAGAATCTATAATAACCCACTATTCTCAATGAATTTTCTGAAAAACAAGGTCGATGAATCAGAGAATGATCAATTCTTTCGGTGAATGTGTCAACACTTTATTGCCAGTTTCGGTGATCAAAAGATCATCTTCGATACGAACGCCGCCAATTCCTGGAAGATAGATTCCTGGTTCATCTGTAATGACGTTTCCGACAACAAATGCTTTATCAGCGCGGAAGGATACATTTGGTCCTTCGTGGATCTCTAAACCAATCCCATGACCTGTTGAATGACCAAAGGCATCTCCGTAGCCAAAGGAAGCAATGTGATCCCGAGCGATCGCATCTAGTTCAATTCCGGTCATTCCAGGTTTTGCTGCGGCCAAGACTTTTTCTTGCGCTTCAAGTACGATTTGATAGATTTCCTTCAATTTATCGCCAGGATCTCCTACTGCAAAGGTTCTAGTCATATCAGACACATAGCCTTGATAGTAACAGCCAAAGTCTAACGTGATCAGATCGCCTTGTTCGATCACTTTTTCACTGGCAACCCCATGGGGCATTGCTGAACGCAGTCCACTAGCAACGATCGTTTCAAAAGATACGCTTGTGGCACCTAATGAACGCATAAAGAAATCTAACTGATTCGCCACTTCGATTTCTGTCATTCCTGGGCGGACCATTTTCAAAATATGTTCGAATCCTTGGTCGGCGATATGACAGGCTTGTTGGATCAATGCGATCTCTTCCTCATCTTTGACTTCCCGCAAAGCCTCGATCATCCCCGATACAGGGGCAAGGGATGATTCCTCGATCAAGTCTTCTAAGACGGAGTATTCGGCAAAGCTGACGAAACTTTCTTCAAAAGCTAAGACATTGATTTCTTCCTTTTGGCAGATGGTTGCAACTTCTTCAAAAATCGGTCCGCTATTTTTTACGATCTCAAAACCTTGAGCTTGGGCAGCTGCTTGCTCTGTATATCGGAAATCTGTTACAAAAAAAGCTTTGTCCAACGTAATGACTGCTAAACCAGTTGTCCCAGTAAAGTTTGTCAAGTAACGCAAATTGTATGGGCTGGTGATCAAGAACCCATCAATCGAATCTTTTCTCATTGCTTCACGTAATTTTTCAACTCTTAACATGTATCGTTCCCTACTTTCTTGTTCTATACGATAGTATTATAACAAACTTCCAGAAAAAGCGGAAAGCAAGCGAAAAGTTTTCTAAAAAATGAACCTTCAGAAACTTGGGACCTCAAGTTATCAAAAAGACCATCTAGAAAACTAGACGGTCTTTGCTCTACAATTCTTCTCCATTGCTTTCAATTACTTTTTGATACCAATAAAAGGAGCTCTTTTTGATGCGTTCCCTGGTTCCTTTACCATAATCATCTAAATCAACATAAATATACCCATAACGTTTGCTCATTTCTGCAGTGGAAGAGCTGACTAAATCTATAGGGCCCCAGCTCAAATAAGCAAGAATATCAACACCGTCCTTGATACATTCTTTTAGTTGTACAATATGTTGTTTCAAATACTCAATACGATAGTGATCTCGAATAGTTCCGTCTTGTTCGATTGTATCGATTGCACCTAAGCCGTTTTCGGCAATCATGAGAGGAACTTGATAGCGGTCCCAGTATTGAGATAAGCAATTGTAAAAACCTAAAGGATCTGCTCGCCATTCCCATGCAGTGGGCTTCAAATATGGATTTTGTTCACCGTCAAATGGTGCCATCGTATTTTTGGATGCGTCGACGATACGTGAATAATAGTAAGAAATCGCTAGAAAATCCATCGTATTCTCTTTTAGTAATGGCAGATCTGCCGGATGCATCTCGATAGAAAACCCTTGATCTTTAAAATAGCGCAACGCAAATTCTGGATATGTTCCTCGCAATTGGACATCAGTAAAATAGTACTGCATACGGTTTTTTTTCATCGTTAAGACTATATCCTCTGGTTTGCAGCTAGCCGGATAAAAGGTTGCATCTGCGACCATTGTTCCTAGTTTAGCATCTGGATCAATTTCTCGCCCTAATTCGATAACTTTGGCTCCAGCTACAAATTGATGATGTACCGCCTGATACATCAGTTGTTCCATATTATCAGATTGGTCATCATAAATACCTAAACTACCAAACTGAACGGTTGGTACCAAATTGATTTGATTACAGATAATCCAATATTTAACTTTTCCTTTGTATCGACTTAGTAATACTTTTGCGTAGCGTACGAAAAAATCGATTACTTTACGATTTGCAAAACCACCATATTCTGTCACCAGATGAAGCGGCATATCGTAATGGCTCATTGTTATAATTGGTTCCATACCGCAACTGATAATTTCGGCTATCAGATCATCATAAAATTTTAACCCAGCTTCATTTGGCCGCATTTCATCGCCATTAGGGAAAATTCTTGACCAAGAGATACTTGTTCGAAATGCTTTTAATCCCAGCTCTTTCAACAAGGCAAGATCTTTTTTATACGTGTGGTAAAAATCAATTCCGAACCGTTTAGGGTAATAGTTGGTACAATCTGTTGCAGCAAACTTTATCTCAGCCAATGTCCCGCCGCCTTCTTTTTTTATGTTGCTTCTATTTAATTCAGGATCAAACGCATGAATATCAGAAGTTGATAAACCGCGACCATCTTTGTCAAAAGCACCTTCAATTTGGCAAGCTGCAACTGCTCCGCCCCATAAAAAATTTTTTGGAAAACTTTTTTTTGTCATTCTTCTCCTCCTAAATGATTCACAATCATAAATTTTCTCCATTAGACTGGATAACCTTTTGATACCAATAAAAAGAGTCTTTCTTGATACGAGCGCAATCTTTTGGATCATCATCAGTCCGATCAACATAGATAAAACCGTAACGTTTTTTGACTCCGTTACTTGTGGACAGTAAATCCAACGCTGACCAAGGGCAGTAAGCCCAGACCTCAACCCCTTTTTCCATTGCTCTCTTTATCGCTTTAATATGGTCTCTTAAATAGGAGATGCGGTACTCATCATGTACTTTTCCTTCTTGAGTAAGTTCATCGAATGCTCCTAAGCCATTTTCTGTAATCATCAAGGGTTTATTATAACGAGTATAAATATCTCTGAACGCATATTCTAATCCAATTGGATCAATCGCCCAATCCCAATCAGTTGTATCAAGATGGGGATTTTTACACATTTCGTAAAAACCAGGATGTGTTTCAAAACCAGAAATCTCGCCTTTTTTTCCAGAAAGATTAACGCCACTGTATCGTATTGCTTTCCCTGACTCCTTAGGGCAAGCTTTTGCACATTCACTTGCATAATAGTTTAATGCAAGAAAATCTGAATATCCTTCTCTAATTAAGTCCATATCCCCTGGCTCAACAATTGGTGCCAAGTGATTTTCTTGGAGATAGGTCATTGCCGACTCTGTATAAATACCTTTGAAATAAATATCTAAGTAGAAAGCATTTCTTAAGTCATGGGCATTTAAAGCAGCCAATACGTCTTCTGGTTTAGCTGTAAGAGGATAAATCGGTGCATACCCCAAAGCAGCTCCTACTAATCCGTCGGGCACTAATTCATGCACCAATTTACAGGCCGTCGCATGTGCAAGGTTCATATGATGGTTGATTTGATAACGCAACTGATTTTGTGACTGAAGCTCTTTCGGGATATAGCATTTTTGTGTCCAATACTGGACGATAATGCTCTGCTCATTAATAGTCGTCCAATACTTAACTTTATCTTTAAACTCGTTGATAACAAACTTCGCATAATATTCAAAATCTGTAACAATTCGTCTATCCAGCCACCCCTGATACTTTTCGACAAGAGCCCATGGTAAATCATAGTGATACAGTGTAACGATTGGTTCTATTCCATAAGTTAAAAGCTCATCAATCAATTTTCGATAAAACTCAATTCCTTTTTCGTTTACTTCGCCAACACCATCAGGAAAAACTCGAGACCAAGAAATTGAAAATCGGTAGGTTGAAAACCCCATTTCTGCCATCAATGCAACATCTTCTTTGTAATGATGATAATGATCACTCGCGATCTCTGCAGAAGCAAACCCCTTTTCTTCAAAGCTTTTTTCATTGATCACATCTTGCTGAGATGCTTTTTTGCCATCTAACAATGCCGCGCCTTCCACTTGATACGCACTCGTGGCTGCGCCCCATAAAAAATTTTTTGGAAATTGTTTCATTCTTTTTGCCCTCTTTCAACTATTCTCAAAATATCAATCATCTCTTTTGTCATCTTAACTTCGGAATTTATTGTCATTAAGGTGTCCTGTGCATGAACAAACAATAAAAATATCTCATAATAGTGTCCGTTGGCTTCTTTTTGAATAACTTCTGTTTGTGCTTTATGTGCTAACACGATTTTTTTTTCAGCTTCAAAAAGCTTTTTTTCTGCAGCAGAAAAATCAAATGTTTTTGCCATTTTCATTGCATCAACTAATAGATTTCTAGCATCTCCGGCATGAATAATGATTTGCATAGCTATTGGTATTAGTTCATTTTCGTATTGCTCTTCCATAAACTTGCTCGTCTCCAATCCCTAAATTTCTAGTTCTACTGCTTGTGATTCTTCTATGAGCTTTTCTTTTTCATAAGCTTTAAAAAATGGATACCAGATAACCAAATATAAAATAAATAAGAGTACCCACCACAACACAGCTCGTAAATCTTCTGTTACCATCACACTTGAGATCGGCGCAGGCACTTGTCCGACTTGGATCATTTTAGAAGGGATGTTGAGTAAGCCAGTGCTCATCAGAAACCAAACATACAACGCTCCGACAATAGAGTTTATCCAAGCTGGAAGCATCAACAGCGGATTGAATACCACTGGGGCCCCAAACATAACTGGTTCGTTAATATTGAAAATTGACGGGGCAAGAAAGACACGACCTAAAGTTCTCAGCTGCTTGGATTTTGAGAAGCACATCAAGATATTCAGACCTAATGTTGCACACATACCACCCATTGTGATAAACGCTAGCGTAAAAACCGCTTCACTTGTTGCAATATTTTGAGCCACTCCTCCTGCAGCAGCAGCCTCGATGTTTTCTTGGATACCTGCTAGAAAAATTGGTGTGGTAACTGCACCAAAAAGCCAACTTGAAATCCCCATCGTATAGAAGAATGCCGGAACAAAACAGATTAATATAAACCCAGGTAAGGTTTGTCCTATTGAGGCAACTGGTTGAAAAGCAGCTAATATCACTTCAAAGAGATTCACATGAAGAACATTCACCAAAACCATTGTAATTCCTAGAGCAATAACGTTCGGCACAATGGTGTTTATCCAACCAGTCACAAAGTCGGGAACACTGCTCCCTTCCATGAAACGTACCTTAGCCCATAAATGGAACACGAGCGATACAAAAAGACCGATAACCATCCCAACAGCAATTCCAGATGGTCCCAAGTTTCCCAGAAAGGCAGACAAACTATCTGTATTTTCTTCTTGTGGAATGACCGCCATCAATAATACGCAGACTGAAGTAATGCCCGCATTGGTAATATAAAACGGATGGTTAAGTTTCTCCATACACTGATTTGCCATCATGAAAGCGACAATTAATGAAATCAGTCCAAAGCTAAAATTCAAAATCGGAGAAAGATCAGGTAATGCTGGAAAAAACGATACAAACACATTATAAAAATAGATAAGTGACCCGGTTAAAATAAATGGAATGATTTTTTGCATACTGCTTGAAAGAGCAGCCAGCCAAGGCTTTGAGAAAAAAGTGTTCATGGTTGGGGCAAACGAATTCGTCAGCCAGTTCATAAATTTTTTCATATTCACAACTTCCTTTTTTAGTTTCAGTAAAAACAGATATTTTGCCTTTTAGAAACGATCAACTCTTGCGCTCATTGATTTTATGAAGAGCAATATCCAGAAGTTTTTCCCCATTTAACTGCGCGTATACATCTTGCGGGATTACCACAACAGGAACATTGTAGGGGAATGCCAATGCTTCATATTTTGATAATTCACTTGCGTAATGCGGGCCAATCATCAAAATATCAATAGATGATAAATAATCATTCACTTCTGTATAACTCCTTGCCTCTACATTTAAGGATAATTTTCTTTTCTTTGCAGTCTTACGGGCGTTACTAGCAAGAAATCCGCTCGACATTCCAGCTCCACAACATAGAAGTATTTTTAAATTAGTCATATTTATTCCTCCTTCTTGATAGCTCCACTATAGGAAATATGTACTACGACCTTCAACCGAACTTTTTCACTTTAAAGGGCAAGGAATCTTCTAAGCATTTTCCCATTAAGGGGCAAAAGTACGCTTGACGCAGCTTTCCAATTCTAACTATAGTTAGAATTAAATGAAGAAAGGAACGGGAGCATCATGATTAATGAAAAACAGCAAGAATTGCTGAAATACCTCAGCAATGAAAACCGAATTGTAACCAGTATTGAGTTAGCAAATGCTCTAAATATTTCAACAAGGTCAATTAAAAATTATGTATCTCAACTAAATACACTCTTTGAAAGTAAAATTATCATCTCTTCAAGAAACGGTTATCTACTCAGCAATCATTCGCTTATTCCAAGTTTATTAGCGCAAACTAATCAACAGATTCCCCAATCCAATGAAGATCGATCCTTTTATATAATTAAGCAGCTAATTTTTCATTCCTCAACTGAACTACATTTATTTGATTTATGTGAATCACTTTGCATCAGCTATTCGACACTTAAATCATTACTGACAAAAATGAACACAATGTACAAAACCTACAATGTTAAATTTACATCTAACAATGATTGTTTACAGATTATTGGCGATGAAAAGGACAAACGAAAACTCATTCGCTATGTCATAAGCGAAGAATCAGGCAACAGTTTTACGGACATTACACAAATTAAACATTGTTTTCCTGACTTTGATACCGATGCTTTGTACAGTATTATTAAAGATGTCTTTAAAAATCATAATTACTATTTAAACGATTTTGCTCTCTCAAATCTGCTATTCCATCTTGTGATCATGATTACTCGGAAATATCAAGGTAACCCATTACGCTCTAATGAATATTTACTGCCAACAATAACTGAACAAGAACAAAACTTACTGGATGATTTATATCTTTCTATAGAAAAAAAATTTGATATTCATTTAAATCCTTATGAATTAGCAGAACTGTCAATTTTATTTCGAGCAAACGCCAATTATTCATTGTCTACGACAAAACAAGAAGTGACTGAGCTGATTGGAACGGAAATTCTTTCTTTGACTAATCGCTATGTGCAAGATATCAACACAATGTATATGATTGATCTTTCAAGTGAAGATTTCACCATACCGTTTTCACTCCATATCAAAGGACTGCTTTTTCGATCAAGAAATCAGCGTTTCACCAACAATCCAATGGCTGACTATATCAAGTTGAATAGCCCGATAATTTTTGACATGGCTATATATATTAGTTTGGATTTAATGGAATCCTACGAAGTAATTATCAATGAAGACGAAACTGCTTTTATCGCTATGCATATCGGTGCTGAAATCGAACGCCAAAATAAAAACAAATCGAAGATCCCGGTTATTTTGTTGTGCCCTGATTATCATTCATTGCGTACTAATCTTTTGAATACGTTATTACTTGATTTTGGCAACCAAATAAACATAGTCCACAGTATTCAATCTGAGGAAGCTTTGCAATCACTTAAATCAGAGGTATCCGAATGTCGACACTATATGATCATCAGTACGATTCCAGTCACAAGGATCAAAAGCGATACCATCGTTCATATCTCTCCATTTAACCTTCATGAACAGTATGATCTGATTCAAGAAGCCATCCTAAAAAACCAAAATAATTATAAAAACCAGAAATTAAGAGAACATTTTGACGAGTTTTTCGAGAGCGATTTATTTGTGGCAAAATCAAGCATGAAAAACAAAAATCAAGTTCTTTCACTTCTTTGCAGACGTTTGGAAGAAAAGGGATATGTCGATCCTGCTTTTGAAAAACAAGTCTATCGAAGAGAAGAAGCTGCTGGGACTGCTTTTCAAAATATTGCCATTCCTCATTCAGTACAGATGGATGCAATAAAAACTAGTATCGCTGTTACTATTTCCAAGACAGGAATCCGCTGGGGGAAACACACGGTTTATTTAGTTTTGTTAATTGCGATCAATAAAGCAGACAAACAAACGTTTCGTGAATTATATGAATCACTGATTGCGCTTTTTAACGACCAGCCTACAATTCAGGAAGTTCGTAATTGTCAATCATTTGAAGATTTCAAAAAGTTAATATACAGTCGCATAGATGTTTACAAATAATCATTTTCCAGTAATTAAGAAAATTTGGACAACAAAAAAACCTGATTTCAAACAGCAGACATACCAATGTATGACTGGTTGAAATCAGGTTTAGTCTTTCATGCAATTTGGAGTATATTTAGATCATTTTTACTCCGTTTTACTAGATTATCTTTTACGTCCCAAAAAGAACGATACGACTGCCACGAAAATGACCGCACCGATAATCGCTGGCACGATGGCCATTCCTGCTACTTGCGGTCCCCAAGTGCCAAAAAGGCCTTGACCAATCGATGCGCCTACAAGTCCTGCAACGATATCAAAAATACAACCGCGTTTTTCGCCTGCAATGGCACCACCGATTGAACCGATGACCGCTCCTACGATCAATGTCCATAAAAAGTGCATACTAACCCCTCCTAAACTTTCTTATAAAAAGGGTACCATATTGAGAATCAATTGGAAAAATATATGCTCTCTTGTTATTTTCTGCGAGTGAAGGCTCGTTTCAATACATCAAAAAAGCCTAATGAATGCACCATATGGTCTGGATCGACGTATTCACGAATCGCTCGCAAAACTTTTTTTGGTTCTTTTGAGGAGAAGGTATACGTGCCATTCTTTTTGGTGCGGATCGCATAGCGTGGTATCCAACGGCCTTTGAACATGACCGAAGCGATCACATAGTCGACATCTTCCCATGGGATCTGAATAAACTTACGTTTGTCACGGTCATTGTAAAACTCAAAGGCTTTATCGCCGATCATGATTTTGCCGTACTCATTGATCCCTAAAAAAGACGTAGCATCGATCGTCAAATCCACTTTTGTATTAAGAGATTGTACCATTTGCGCTTACTCCATTCTATAT
Source organism: Enterococcus sp. R12 (assembly GCF_058135755.1). Taxonomy (NCBI): domain Bacteria; kingdom Bacillati; phylum Bacillota; class Bacilli; order Lactobacillales; family Enterococcaceae; genus Enterococcus; species Enterococcus sp. R12. The sequence goes on along the minus strand of NZ_CM176874.1, from coordinate 1,460,070 downwards.
CGTCTTATTATCTTATTATACGTGTTTGCAGCAGGTTTGGCGAATAAATAAAAAGGTACTTGGGTTGCCCCAAGCACCTTTCATTGAAAAGATTATAACAATCCGATCAAGTGTCCACCGATACCGACTAAGAATAGACCGATAATAATGATGATTGGAGAAACTTTTTTCTTCAATAACCACATACATAATAAAGTAAGCAATAGTGCAGCTAGACCAGGAATCAATTGATCCAAGTTGTTTTGCAATGTTGTTACTTTTGTATCAGTCAACGCACGGCCTTCAGCAACTTGTTGGAAGGCTTGTTGCAAACCAGCAGAGCCAGAAGGCAAGTTCGCCCAATCGACATAAGCACCTTCATCAAGCGGTACGCTTGAGACAACTGGCGCAAATGAGATCGATACCCAACGCTGAACGAGTGACCCTAATACGAACATCCCTAAAATTGAAGCACCTTTTGTTACATCTTGCAACAATCCGCCTGAAAGGTCATCAGTGATTTTTGAACCAGCACGATAGCCGAATTCTTGTGTGTACCACATAAATGCCCAACGGATGATGTTCCATGCAACGAAGAAGATGATTGGACCTAAGATGTTTCCAGCTAAAGCAAGAGAAGCACCTAGCGCACCTAACATCGGACGTACAGTAAACCAGAACACAGGGTCACCGACACCGGCTAAAGGACCCATCATACCAACTTTTACCCCTTGGATCGCTACGTCATCGACAGGCGCGCCATTTGCGCGTTCTTCTTCTAAGGCTAATGTTACCCCTAAGATTGGCGATGCGATATATGGGTGAGTGTTAAAGAATTCTAAGTGACGCTTCAATGCAGCGGCACGGTCTTCTTTTGTTTTGTATAATTTTTTGATTGCTGGAATCATTGAGAATGCCCAACCACCATTTTGCATACGTTCATAGTTCCATGAACCTTGAATGAAGGTAGAGCGCCATGCTACGGCTAAACGATCTTTTTTATTTAATTGAATTTTTTCTGCCATTTTTTTCTCCTCCTTCGATTCTAATAGTCATTCAAGATATCGCCTAGAGGGTCGCCAGTGTTGCTGCCGCCGCCTCCATTTGATGATCCGCCCATTTTAGTTAGGTTCAAGTAGATCAATGCGATTGCTACTGCCAAAGCACCGATAGCGATCAATGTCAATTGAGAAATAGCTGCGATAACGAAACCGATAATGAAGAATGGCCATACTTCGCGAGTTGCCATCATGTTGATAACCATTGCATAACCAACGGCAACGACCATACCACCACCGATAGCCATACCATCAGTTAACCATGCAGGCATTGATTCTAAGAAGTTTTGAACAGTTGCAGCAGGAATTGCCAACAATGCAGCTGCAGGAATCGCAATACGAACCCCTTGCATACATACAGCGATCACATGCCACATTTCGATTTTACGAATGTTGCCTTCTTCAGCAGCAGCATCCATAAAGTGAACGATTGGCACAGCCAATGTACGAACGATCATTGTCAAGAACAAACCAGCAACAGCTAGAGGGATCGCAACGGCAATCGCTGTATCAACACCAGCAGTTCCTTGTCCACCTAAAACTAAAATAATTGCAGATGCAACAGACGCCAATGCAGCATCAGGTGCAACAGCGGCACCGATATTTGCCCATCCAAGTGCGATCATTTGTAATGATCCGCCCAAAATGATACATGCTTCCAAATTACCGGTCACTAAACCGATCAAAGTACACGCGACTAGCGGTTGATGGAATTGGAATTCATCCAAGATTCCTTCCATACCAGCTAAAAAGGCAACGAGTACTACTAATACCATAGATATAATAGTCATGATAGACCTCCTATTTAGTTGAATACGTTTCTATTTATTCGCCAATTCATTTTTGGCTTTGCGTAAGATTTCGTCCATGTTGTCTCGAGAGTCATTTGGCACTTTACGTACATCGAATTTGATGCCGCGTCCTTTTAGATCTTCAAATGTCTTCACATCGTCCGTACCCATCGACAATACTTTACTTACAACAACTTTCCCAACAGAGTGAGCCATTGAACCAACGTTCACTTCAGTGATGTCAACGCCGCCTTCAACTGCACGCAATACATCTTGTGGGTTTTCAAATAATAGTAAAGCTTTCGTATTCCCGAAACGAGGGTCTTTAGAAACTTCGATCATTTTATCCACTGGAATGACGTTCGCTTTTACTCCTGGAGGAGCTGCTTGTTCGATCAGTTTTTTACGCAAATCATCTTTTGCAACTGCATCAGAAACAACGATGATCCGAGATGGATTGACTGATTTTGTCCAAGCTGTAGCGACTTGACCATGTAGCAAACGAGAATCCACACGCGCAAGCACGATTTTGATTTTGCCATCGCCTAGAACAGTTCCCGGAGGAAGTGATCCTTTAGGTTGATCGTCTTGCACAGCTTTTGGTGCTGTCGCTTCTTCTGGTTCAAGCTCTTCTGGTTTGACCTTAACCCCTTCTTTAGCTGTTTCAACGATGTGCGCAGCGATTTCATGCGCAGTGTTCATTGAAAAACGTGAAGCATAGGCTTCGATCACCATTGGTAAATTCATACCAGCAACGATTGCCCATTTGTCTTTGTGATCTTCAAACAAGCTGTTTGCTTGGTTGAAAGGAGTACCACCCCAAAGATCAACTAAGAATAATACTTCTTCTTGATCGTCAAATGTAGCAATTGCTTCTTGCATTTTTGCCTTGATGTCATCTGGACCTTCACTTGGCATCAATGTAACAGCTTTAACATTTTCTTGTTCGCCGAAGATCATTGAACCAGATTGCAAAATGCCGTTAGCAAATTCTCCATGACTTGCTAGGATAATTCCTACCATCTTTTTACCTCCTATATCAAAATTGAAAAATGTGACACGAATACGAAAGAAAAAACAACATCGAAAAAATTAAGGGTGACTACCTTCTTTTTCCAAAATATCCTTCAAAAAGATTTTACGATCAGCTGGAACTTTCCGTATCTCTACTTCTATGCCTTGATTTTGCAAATAAAGCAGCGAAGCAAGATCTTGATCATTGACTGACACGAAATTAGTGATCATCCGTTTTCCCATTGAAAAGCTCATGCCGCCGATATTGACGGAACGAATGTCAATGCCTCCTTTGACCAGAGTCACGACATCTTGAGGGTTGGTAAATAATAACATGACTTTTTGCGTATTAAATAATGTGTTATGCGCCACCTCAAGCATTTTTGCTACTGTCACCACATTGGATTTGATTCCTGGTGGAGCAGCTTCTTTCAAGAGAAACTTCCGTAATTGGTCATTTGCGACCTCATCACTGACCACGATGATTCGATTGATACCAGTCATTTTCGACCAAGCTGTGGCGACCTGACCATGAATCAACCGATCGTCGATTCGGGCAAGACGTATATCCATTCCCATTGTGCAAGCCTCCTACATCCATCGATCCGCTTTTCATATTGAGGATCTGTTCTTTTTTCAATCACCTCCTGTATCCACTTATATAGAAGCAAGAAGCGTGCCAAGTTTTTTCGATACACTATTCTTGAAAAAACCTTAAGAATCAGCATTCGGACAATACACTAAAAAAGATACACTAAAAAATACTGTATCTTTTTTAGTGTATCTGTATTATTTGCAGGATTTAAAAATACATTTCTTTTTCGTGATGGTTTTTGATCAACTCCAGCAGGTAATACTCTTCTGTCTTCGGCACTTCGATATTCATCAAGCGCGAAAATGATTGGACATGCACATGCAATTGGCCGTAAAGAGGATTCTCCTCCATTGCTGCTAAATCAATTTCAGAAACAGTCAATGGTTGACGCAATAAGATCCGCTCCAGCATACCTGCGCCATGCATCACAAAATTGATCTGAAAGCCTTGCTGCGCCCCTACCAAATCCAAATCGTGAATGATCTCTTCGCCAAATTTCCACAACGGCTCTACCACTTTTTTCGCATTGATATAGGTAAAGTTTTCCTCTAAATACCGAACACAGATTTCCTTTGCCTGCCGATCATCTAGCTGCACTTCATCTTCAAAACTCAAATCGTTTTCCAATAAGATATCATCCAACAAAAGATCAACATCTTGGTCGATAAAACGTTCTAATGAAATAAACGGTGCATCGATATGCGGATCAATGATCCCCGTTGCGGCAATCAGCCGGTAGCGCTGTTGAATCTGATCCAAGTCCGTTCTCAGATCCGCCACCGATAAGGTCACTACGTCAACATTTTGATTTTGGCGTTTTGACAATGAGCTTTGGATCAATTCTTTGATGCGCTGCGCTGTCCCTTTTCCCGAAGCGCAGACCGCTAGAATCGCTTTAGGGTGGTGGTTTTGTGACACTGGTTCTTCCACAGTGACCGCTCCGTATCCGCGGAACTTCCGTAATGAATCATAGAGCTGATCGAGGTCCGTGCCGATCACTGATGCTTTACGGACCGTCTCGAGGACGATGGAGGTAGTCACCATATCGACTGTTCGAACAGCCACACCCGTTTCTCGCTGGATTTCATTATTAAAGGTCGCTAAGGACCCCATATCGACTAAGAGGATCACCCCACTGCCGTCATTGACTGCTCGTACACTATCCACGATTTTTTTCAACGCCACAGCCGGTGGCATATCTAATGGCATGTCCACCGCTGTCACTTGATCGACTTCCAACAGCTGCTTGACTACTTGTACCATACTACTAGCCGTACTGTTGCCGTGAGCTGCCACAACGACACCAATTTTCCCAGAGGAATGTGTCGTACGCAGTGAAACCAATAGAACTGCCAAGTAATAGGATTCACTTTCAGGAATCGCCACGTGAAAGCTGTCGCCGATGAAGTCGCGGACTTCTTTGGCAACTTCGAATTCTTGGGGGTAATCCGCCACCATTTGACGAATGTTGTCGTTGGTTTGCCGTTCTTCTCCCAAATGGATCTTTTTCAAAAAAGAACTGATATGCAAACTCATCGCGTAAATAAAGTTTTGCTGGAAATCGTAATTTAACCGTTTCCGAACCATCTCATAAATTTGATTTGTTACACTGATCACTTTCTGATCGACAAACTCACTTAGTTTATTAACAGAATTAAAAGAGAAGCCGTGATCTTTATAAAAAGATTTCAAATGAACATTGATATCGGTTGAAATAAAATGATTGATTGCTTCTTGATCCAAACCATCTGCTTTTAATAAGGCTGCTTTATCCCCGATGATGTCGTAGAGATTGTAAGGCAATTCATAGGAATCTGATTGAATATTGTTTAAGTTTTGATTCGGTTGAATGCTGATCTTCGGTTCAAGGATTTTAGAAAGCTCCGCCAGCTCATTGCGGCGATTCCCCAAAACGATCAATCCCGAACGAATTCCTTCTGGCAAATCGACCAAATCGATCTCAATCTCATCTTGTTGCATATGATTCAAAAAGCCCCGAGCACAGACGAGCTGGACATTGGATTTCAATTGACCGATATTCCCAAAACTGACACTGCCGATCAACGCTTTGACTACATCTTCTGTCAAGGTGATCGTCCGCTGAATACGGGACGCCTCTTGCCCGACTAACACCCGAACGAGATCGACTTTTTCTGATGCGGGTCGTTTCTCAAAGAAGGGCAGTTGAATATTGATAGGAATGCGTCGGGTAAAGGTATCTAATAGCGTTGAGTTGGGGTCTTCGGTAGTGGCTCCAACGATTCGGACATTCGCTTGATGATTTTTGCCCGTTTCCCCTAAACGACTAAACGTTCCATGGTCCATAAAGTAAAAAATCATTTCTTGCCCTTCTGGCGGTAATCGATGGATCTCATCGAGAAACAACATACTCTCATCCGCTTGATCAATAATACCGATCTTCTCTTGATCGGCACCCGTAAAGGCCCCCCGTACATAACCAAACAAATGGCTCATCAAAAGCTCTGGGTTATTTGCATAGTCGGCACAGTTAAAGACGATCAATTCTTTGTCATCGGCAATTACTTGATTGCTTTTGGCAAACTGGAACATTGCATGGGCAAAGTAGGTTTTCCCAGAACCAGTAGGCCCTGTGATCAAGCAGTTTAGCCCTTTTGGCGGATACAAGATGGCTGCTTTCGCCTGCTCAACGGCATTTTTCATACTTCCGTTGGCACCGATGATCGTCGCAAAAATATCTCGGTCAGAGGGTTTTCCTTGTACCCGTTGAGGGAAGGCTTTTTCTCTTTGCGGGCGACTTTCTTTGTAGCTTGGCACATACTTTTCCCTACTGCTGGGATCGACCCCTGCCGCCCAGTAGCGAACAGGCCGCGAGTCGCTTTTTTCGACGCGCCCTTCTTTGACAAGCTTATTTAAATCCTTACTGGCATTACTGCGCTGAATGGCTAAATGATCGGCAACTTCTGAAGTAGACAACCCTTTCTTTTCCCCTAAGCCGCTCATCGTATTTTCGACGATATATTGATAAATCCGTTCGATTCGCTTGCCCAACAGCTTCGCCTCCTTGTTTTTTCCACTTGAATACTTTACTCATTTTTCTATAAAAAAGCAACTTTTTCCCCGCACAGAAAAAGCAAAATACTTTGTTCGAAAGAGCAATAGAACGTCCTATCACATGCTACTCTCAGCATAAAGCATTTTGCCAAAAAAAGATATTCAAAAGTCAGGATGCGTTAGGCTTTTTCATTGGGAATGAACGCTGGTACCTTCTCAGGAAACCATTGCAGTTCTTTTTGCATCCAAATCACATCGTGCCATCGATTGAACTTATAGCCGACATGCGCAAAATCAGCAACTTTCCGATACCCAAGCTTCTCATGAAAAGCCTCGCTTTGTTGATTGCCTCCTGTAATGCATGCAGTCAGATTGACCACGTTTTGCGCTTTTAATTTTTCTTCAAGCGCTTGATAAAGGGCGGTGCCGAGCCCTTTTGCTTTGGCATCCGGTGCTAAATAAACGGTTACTTCAACGGTCCAATCGTACGCAGCCCGTTCTTTATAAGCTGACGCATAGGCATAACCGACGATTTCACCAGCCTCTTCTGCAACGAGATACGGGTAGCGTTTCAAGGTCTTGGCGATGCGTTCCGCGAATTCTTGAACCGATGGCACCTCCGTTTCAAAGGTAATCGGTGTATTTTCTACATAATAAGCATAGATTGCTGTCAAGGCTTGGGCATCTGCAATCGTGGCAGAACGTATCGTCATAGAATCCCTTCTTTCAGTAAATTTTTTCCCAGTATACTCTTTCTGAACAAAAAAAACAATCCGCTTTTGACGGATCGTTTCCTAGTTATAAATGATTTAGCGGGCTTTTTCAGCTCCGCAATACACGGTAAGATGTTGCGGCAGTACCGCTACTGTGATTGGCAATTCAGGTCCTGGATCACCATCGACATTCGTCTCGATCGTTGCCCCATCCGTCAAACGAATCGCAGCTTTATCAAAGGTTTGATAGCCAAGAACATCATTTGATTCTGTCACCCCTTTGAGAAGCTCTGGGACACTTTTGACGGTCTCCCAAAGATTCGTATCCTTCAAGTAGATCAGATGCAATTTGCCGTCATCGGTACTCGCTTTAGGCAAAAGAGATTCGAAACCGCCGATCGTATTGGATGACCCAACGATCATCGTACTGCTTTCCACAGCGATCGTCGTTTTTTCCCCATTATTTTCGGCGGTCACTTCAAACGGATGACTTTCATTTTTCCGCACTTCCCGCAGACCAGAAACAAAATAGGCCATTTTTCCCAGCTTGGTTTTTTCTTCGACCTCTACGTTGTTGATCGCTGCTGGAATCATACCGATCGCCACCACATTGGTAAAATAGTCTTGATTGACCTGACCAATATCGATTTTTCGGGTGTGATCCACTGCAAATGATTCGATGGCTTCCTTAGGATCTAGTGGAATCGCTAATGCTCTGGCTAAATCATTTACTGTTCCCAGTGGGAAGAAACCGAAATTTGGTCGTTTGTCATGAGGAGCTAAGCCATTGACCGCTTCATTGACGGTACCATCACCGCCCATTGCAAAGACACTGTCAAATTCTGCTACCGCTTCAGAGGCAAAACGTGTGGCATCTCCTTCTTTTTCGGTATGTTTGACCACGACTTCTGAAAAAGCTTCCCGCAACTTTTCTTCTGCCAGCTGCTCATGTTCTTGGGCCTGTTCCCCACCAGAGCTTGGATTGACGATCAATAATGCTTTCATAAAACAGCCTCCTTGTTTGGGTTCATTTTCTATGAATCCAGTATAACAAGTTTCACGAAACCTGTCTTAAACGACCTCCGCCTATCTCCTACAAAAAACACAGCCTAATCAGACTGTGTTTTTTCGAGTACTCACTTCATTTTATTAAACCAATCGTTTACGCAAACGCCCAGAAATAAAATCAATGATCGTGACCGTCACCACGATCCCTAATAAAATGATCCCTACACGGCTCCATGAACGCGCATTGATGGCAAAGATCATTGGTGTACCGATCCCACCTGCCCCTACGATCCCTAAGATCGAAGCTGAACGGACAGCCAGTTCAAATCGATACAAGGTAAAAGAAAGAAACTCTGGTATTAGTTGCGGCAATGTTGCAAAACCTAATACATCCCAGCGACTTCCTCCCGCACTAATGACGGATTCCGAGGGACCATGGTCCATGTTTTCGATTGCTTCGCTGTAAAGCTTTGCCAGCATCCCAATGGAATGGACACTGACCGCCAAGACGCCAGCAAAGGAGCCTGGACCTACCGTTTTGATAAACATGATGGCTAAGACGATTTCTGGAAACGTTCGAATCGCCGTCAGCACGATTTTCCCAAATCCCGATAACCAGCGAGGGCTGTTTTTGCTGCGCGCCGCCCAAAAGGCAAAAGGAATACTTAAAATCGATGACAAAAAGGTCCCAACAAAGGCAATCGCGACGGTTTCGATCATCAGACTGATCAAATCTTCGCCATCACCGGTATAAACATAGCCCCAATCAGGATGAATCAGGCCATAAAAGATCGAGCCGACAATTTGACCGACATTTTCTTTAACACCAGCAAAAGGCACGCCAGCAAAAGCCCAGATATAAAGGAGGATAACGACTACTGCGATCAGCCAATTCCGTATTTTTTTCTTTTTCGGTTCTGCTGGCAACATCATAATAATCGCTCCCTTAATCTATTACTAATGGTATCAATCACCAAAACAACTGCAAAAATCACTAAGACGATGATCGACGTCTGGTCATATCGAAATTGGCTTAAAGATCGTTGTAAGAAAACACCGATTCCGCCTGCGCCGATATACCCAAGAATCGTCGATGCCCGCACATTGATCTCAAAGGCATAAAGCAAGTAACTAAGAAAATGACTCATGACTTGCGGTACGACTGCATAGCGGATGATATCAAACTTCGATCCTCCAGAAGCCGTGATCGCTTCGATCGGACCTTCATCAATCGTTTCAATCGATTCATAAAACAATTTGGTGATCATCCCAAAAGAAAACACAGAGATGGAGATCACCCCTGCAACGGGACCAATTCCGACAATGGCAACAAATAAAGCTGCCAGCATCAAATCCGGTACCGTGCGAATGATATTCAAAACAAAACGGAAACAACCACTGATCCAATGATTGGTCATGATATTTCGTGCTGCTAAAAGTGAAAACGGAAAGGCCGCCAGTGCACCAATGGTTGTGCCGATGATCGCCATTTGGATCGTTTGCAAAATCGGCTCAACAATGATTTTGGCATATGCCCAATCAGGATGAGCCATCTTTTGTAAGATGACATTCATTTGACTGCTATTGCTAAAGAACCGTGCCAAATCAACACCTGAAATAGAGCCGCTAACGAACAATACCACTAAAAAAATGACGAGCCAAAGAACATTTTTCCATAGTCCGCTGCGTTTCGGCAACGTATTTGTCGTCATTGTCCCGCCCCTTCCTGCTCTTCCATGATCTCGCTGCCATAAATCTGTTTCAATCGCTGATCGGTCGCTTCACTGACAGGGCCATCAAAAACCAAGCCTCCGTCTCGCAACCCGATGATCCGCGTGCCGTATTCTCTTGCCAATTGGACAGAATGTAAATTGACTACGATGGTGATCCCCAGATCTTGATTGATCCGTTTTAAGTCACTCATGACTTTTTCAGTGGTTAACGGATCCAATGAAGCAACTGGTTCATCCGCTAAAATAATCTTCGGCTCTTGCGTCAACGCCCGGGCAATCGAAACCCGCTGCTGCTGACCGCCAGACAATTCATCGGCTCGGGTATAGACTTTTTCTGCTAAATTGACCCGCTGCAGTGATTGATACGCCAACTCTTTGTCCGCTTGCGGAAACAGACCCAGCAGCATTTTGATCGTGGGATGATAAGCCACCCGCCCCGTTAATACGTTTCGCAAGACACTCGAACGTTTCACCAAATTGAAGCTTTGGAAAATCATGCCAATGTCTCGACGAATCAAGCGCAGCTCTCTTCCTTTTGCTTTTGTGATCGACTTGTTATCGATTAAAATCTCGCCACTCGTGATCTCGTGCAGTCGATTGATGGAGCGCAGCATCGTCGATTTACCTGCACCGGATAAGCCCACTACGATGACAAATTCCCCTTTTTTGATATCGATGTTCAAGTCCTTCAACCCCAACACCCCATTTGGGTATTGCTTGGTCACATTCTGAAATGAAATAATCGTTTCGTTCTCTAGAGCCATGATTCTCCTACTTTCTTTCCATTAGGTAAAAATTGCTGTCCATTCGAAAAGGGTACCTCAACTACCGGTACCCTCCCGATCTATTCATCTATTAATTATTGTCCGACTTGTTCCGCATACTCTCTTACAATGTCGAAATTGCTGTCTTGTGAAACAACGTATCCTTCATGAGAGTAAATATCAGAGATGATTTGTTTTCCTTCTTCATCTTTTCCGATCGCGATAAAGGCATCTTGGATTTTTTTGTCCCACTCTTCACTCATATCGCTGCGAACACTGATCGTATCGTTCGGGATCGGTTCGGTAAAGTACATTGGTTCTACCTCATCCATGATTTCAGGGTAATCATTTTTGACCGTGTTACGGGCATCTTCAAAAACGAACGCCGCATCAACGTCGCCATTCAAGACAGATAAGACCGCTTGGTCATGGCCTTTGACTTGAACAGTCGTCACATCCGTATTGATATCGATGCCTGCTTTTTTCATTTCTGCTACTGGCCAAACATAACCGGCAGAAGAAGTAACATCTTGCGTGGCAATCGTTTTGCCTTTTAAATCTTCCAACTCTTTGATGTCGCTGCCGCTTTTTACGACGATCATTGAACGATAGCTATCAACCAATTCATCCGTTGATTCGCCACCAGGCTGCTTGATGCCATAACGCTGTGCTTGCAACAGTACTTTAACATTGCTTTGTTCATTTGCTAAAACATAGGCATTCGGCGGTAAAAAGCCGACATCTACTTGTTTCGAAGCCATTGCTTCGACGATTGTATTGTAGTCAGTGGAAACACTTACTGTGACTGGAATCCCCAATTCATCACTTAACAATTGCTCAAGTGGTTTTGCTTTTGCTTCTAATGTTTCTGCTGCTTGTGATGGAACAAATTGAACGGTCAACTTTTCTGGTACATATCCTGCGTCCTCAGCCGCCGAGTCAGTACTTGCTCCACCTGAGCCACATGCCGCCAGCGTAACTGCTGCCACCAAACCTAAACCAAACATTGCCGTTTTCTTCCAAACTTTCATCACTTTTTCTCCTTTTCATTAAAAAAATCGAACTCATGGAATTCCGAACTTTCCTTTTTGATTATAAAAAACCAACGAATTAAAAACAATCTTTTTCGAATTACGAACGTTTTCTTTTTTGATAATGTTCGTGTTTTGACCGAAATCATTCGTGAGCACATTCTCAATAATCAACGTTTTTCGAAAGTTTCTTTCCATTTGTTCTACTTCCTCAGAGTATCAAATGAATATAAGGTTTGTGTTGTCAACGTGTAAAGATTCTGTTAACAGCAAAAGGAACTTTGTGAACAACAAAGCATGGACATACTCGTAATTCTTACCCCAAGTGCACAAAATTTCTTGAATCGTCTAACCAGAAGATGACCGCACACTTTTTTTTACGAAACAATACAAAAAAAGCAGAGGATTCCCTTAAGAACCTCTGCTTTTGACCTCATTCTCTTACTGTAAAAAGAGTCATTTACCCTTGATCCGTTGGCATCTGCAACAAGAGTACATGCTCGTTCTCAATCATTTCACCCGTCAAAACAAAGCCATTGCGTTCGTAAAGCTTCGTTGCGATCTCGTTGCCATCCACAGCGGAGATCCTTAATTCTTGCGCTTGGATATGGGTTTTGAACCAATCTAACCCAGCAAGAAACGCCTGAGTGCCTAACCCTTGATTTTGGAAATTTTCTGCGATCATAAACCGCTCGATCCACCACGAAGCTTTTGGATAATCCTCATCCGCCTCGTAAAAACTAAATAGGATAAAGCCGACCATTTCCTCACCATTGTATAGGGCAAATGCCTGACGAGGTTCCTCATAGATCGCCTCTAACATTGAGTACCAATTGGGCGCAACAAAGTCTTCTTGCTCCTTCGTTGTCTTCAAATTCATGCACGCACGATAGTTTTCCTTCGTGATTTCTTTTAATTGAATCATTGCTTCTCTCCTTATCTAAGCCATTACAAATAACTATTTCCTTAAAACGGTTTCATTGGTGTATAAAAAAACACCCAGGTTACTTTTACGTAATCTGGATGTCATTTTCTTATGCTTCTTGCGCTACTGGATAAACAGATACTTGTTTTTTGTCGCGGCCTTTACGTTCGAAACGAACAACGCCATCAACTTTTGCAAACAATGTATCATCTCCACCGATACCTACGTTTACCCCTGGGTAAATTTTAGTACCGCGTTGGCGATAAAGGATTGATCCGCCTGAAACGGTTTGACCGTCAGCACGTTTCGCACCTAAACGTTTTGATTGAGAGTCACGTCCGTTAGAAGTAGAACCCCCACCTTTTTTGTGAGCGAAGAATTGCAAATTCATTTTCATCAACATGAGATGCACCTCCTAGTTTTCTTTAGTAGTTTTGATTTGGATATAATCGTTGTACTCTTCTTGAACTGATTGCAAGCCGATCAACAAATTTTCTAAAAGAATTTGTGCGATATTCGACTGCTCTTGGGTCAAACGAGAAGGCAGTGTGACTAATAAGTACCCACCATTTTCGTTATCTGCTTCAACTTTTGGCGCAACGCCAGCCAAAGCATCGATCCCATTGACTGCACTGATCGCTAAAGCGGATGCTGCAGCACAGACGATGTCTTTGCCGTATTCTCCTGCTTGTGCGTGTCCAGCTAGTTCAAAAGAAACAATCCGACCAGAGTCATTTCGTTTGAATGTCCCTTTGATCATATTCGTTACCCTGCTTTTCGTAAGAATTAAGCGTTGATCGCGTCAATAACAACTTTTGTGTAAGGTTGACGGTGACCTTGTTTACGGTGTGAATGTTTTTTAGGTTTGTATTTGAAAGTTACGACTTTCTTTTGTTTGCCGTGTTTTTCAACAGTCCCTTCAACAGTTGCTCCTGCAACGATTGGGGCACCCACTTTTGTTGATTCGCCACCTACTAAGATAACTTCATCAAAAGTAACCTTTTGTCCAGCTTCAACGTCTAATTTTTCAACGTAGATTGCTTGACCCACTTCAACTTTTACTTGTTTCCCACCAGTTTTGATAATTGCGTACATGCTCTACAGCACCTCCTTATAATATACTTAGACTCGCCATCCCAAGTGACTTTCGTACTTACTACTTGTTCTGTGCGGTTGTAGCTGTGGAGTCCACAATTACAACAGATTAACTTTATCAAAATGTTTTCCTAAAGTCAATCACTAATTAAGGAAAAGACAGAATTCTTTTGCTACTAGTCATTTCCTTTTGTGCATTTTTTGTTTTCTATTACTATAGAAGAAAGAGCACAAGTGAAACAGAATTGGAGGAGTTTGCATGCAATACCCCAAAGAATTAGCCATTGCTGTTCAACAGGCGTCCCGCAGTTATCCGTTGGAAGGATTTGTTCCCGGTCAAGGACCGCTGCAGCCCAAATTGATGATCGTTGGGGAAGCCCCTGGTCGAACCGAAATCGAGAATTTTATTCCTTTTAGCGGACAAGCAGGAAAAGAATTGATGAAATCGTTGGCTTTAGCCGGTTTGACCCGTGAGGATGTCTACATCACCAGCGCTGTCCGCAGCCGCCCATACTCCGTCAAAGAACGAATCAACAAACGCAGCGGTGCCCATGAGATCGTCCATCCCAATCGGACACCTACCAAAAAAGAAGTCTTGCTACACGCACCGCTGCTTGACTACGAGTTGTCCGTTGTAGATCCGCCCGTCATTGCAACTGTTGGCAATATCGGACTGCAGCGATTATTAGGCAACGCCTATTATATCAAAGATCACCATGGCGAAGTGATCCGTTCCAAAATACAAGAAAGCAATCCAACAAAAGATGGCTATCAATGGTCGGAAAAAGAATATTTGATCGTGCCGATGTATCATCCCGCTGCGATCTTTTACAATCGAACGTTGACTCCGCAAATCGAAGCCGATTGGCGAGGGTTAAGAAACATCCTCTCACAAATACCAGCCGACGAATAACGACCAGTCCCCTAGCCCTACTGCCAATACGCTGGAATCGTCTGCTCATAGGCGGTGATTTTCGCCTCTTCCTGCAACGTGATACTGATCTCATCGAGACCGTGGATCAATTTGTGTTTCCAGGTAGCATCGATTGCAAAGAAATGCTCCTCCCCAGCAACGATCACACATTGCCTCGGCAAGTCGATGCTGATTTTTTCAGAAGCAGACAGCGAGGCGATCCTTTGGCGAACATCCAATGGCAGCTTGATGGGCAGCAGCCCGTTTTTGGTGGCATTCATATAGAAAATATCACCGAAGCTGCCAGCAATCACGGCTTTAAAGCCGTAATCCAACAGCGCCCATGCCGCGTGCTCTCGAGAAGAGCCAGAACCAAAATTATCACCAGTGACGAGGACTTGAGCGGTCTGATATGCTGGATCATTCAAGATAAATGCTGGATTAGGCTTGCGTTGCGGCAAATAGCGCCAATCGTCAAATAAAAATTCGCCAAAGCCCGTTTTTTCAACGCGTTTCAAATAATTTTTCGGTAGGATTTGATCGGTATCGATATTGTCATTCATCAAAGGCAGCGTCGTACCTTCAAATTGCGTAAAAGCTTCCATTAACCAACACCTCCAACCACTTCTCGTACATCGACAAAGCGCCCATGAATCGCAGCTGCTGCCGCCATCGCTGGACTACACAGGTGCGTCCGCGCGTTTTTCCCTTGCCGTCCAACAAAATTGCGGTTTGATGTGGAGGCACAATGGACGCCTTCTGGTACTTTATCAGGATTCATTCCTAAGCACATGGAACAGCCAGGCTCCCGCCATTCAAAACCAGCGTCAATAAAGACTTTGTCTAAACCGATCGCTTCCGCTGCTTTACGGACAGGGCGTGAACCAGGAACGATAATACCAGTGACCCCTTCTTTGATGGTTTGACCTTTCAAAATCGCCGCTGCCTCTTGCAGATCAGACAACCGACCATTGGTACACGATCCAATAAAAATGTATTCAATAGGGATATCAGCAGCTGTCTGTCCAGGTTGCAGCGCCATATATTCATAGGCTTGCTGATCATTGTGATCCCGCACTTCAGGAAACGCATCGCTGACTGGTACCCCCATTTCTGGATTGGTTCCCCAAGTGATATAGGGTTCTAAGGTTGTTGCGTCTAGGGTGATCAGGGCATCATAGTTAGCATCTTCATCGGTATAAAGGCTTTGCCAATCAGACACCGCACTGGCAAACGCTTGCGGCGCAAAGCGTCGATCCTTCACATAAGCAAAGGTCGTTTCATCAGGTGCGATCAAGCCCATTTTCGCCCCACCTTCGATCGACATATTGCAAATGGTCATGCGTTCTTCCATCGTCAGGTTGCGGATCGTTTCGCCAAAGAATTCTACGGCATAGCCACCACCAAAATCAGTGCCATGGGTCGCGATCAATGCCAAAATAATATCTTTGGCGTACACTCCCGGCTGCAGGTGACCGGTAATCTCAACTCCCATGCGTTTCGGTTTTGTCTGCCAAATCGTCTGTGTCGCAAAGACATGCTCCACTTCACTCGTACCGATCCCAAACGCGATCGCACCGAAAGCACCATGGGTAGCAGTGTGGGAATCCCCGCAAACGATCGTTTTCCCTGGTTGGGTCAAGCCAACTTCTGGGCCAACCATGTGGACGATTCCTTGGTTGGCAGAGCCATTGTCACACAATTCGATCCCAAAATCACGACAGTTTTTACGTAACGTGTCCATTTGCTTTTTTGCAACCAGATCAGTGATGGTAAAAATATCTTTGGTAGGCACGTTGTGATCCATCGTTGCGAAGGTTTTTTCGGGACAACGGACTGTCCGTCCCGCTTGCCGTAATCCTTCGAAGGCTTGCGGTGTCGTCACTTCATGGATCATATGCAGATCGACATAAAGCAACTGCGCTTGTCCTTCTTCTCCTGTGATCACATGCCGATCCCATAGTTTATCAAACAGCGTTTTCCCCATAATTGCTCACTCCTAACTGTGCAATAACCGCTTCTGTAAAGGCAGTTGTCGTTGCTGTACCACCTAGATCACGGGTCAAGATCCCCGCATTCATTACCTCGTAACAAGCATTTTCGATGGTATCCGCCTGCTCTTCCTCTTGAAAGGACTCTCTTAGCATCATGACGACAGATAAAATCATGGAAACCGGATTGGCGCAATTTTGCCCAGCGATATCAGGTGCAGAGCCATGAATCGGTTCATATAAAGAAACCCCTTCTGCGCCATGACTTGCGCTGGGCAGCACCCCTAATGACCCTGGCAAAACCGAGGCTTCATCACTTAAAATGTCGCCAAAGAGATTTTCTGTCACGATTACATCAAAGTCTTTGGGATTTTGGATGATTTTCATAGCGGCGGAATCAACATATTGATGAGTCAACTGACAATCTGGGAATTCCTGTGCCGTTTCTTCCGCTAATCTGCGCCAAAGTCGGCTAGTCGCCAACACATTTGCTTTATCGACAGAGAGAACCCGCTTCTTCCGCGTGCGGGCGATCTCAAAAGCTTTACGCAAAATCCGTCGAATCTCTGCTTGATGATAATGATTGATGTCGTAGGCTTCTTCAGGTTTTTCTGCTTTTTCGCCAAAATAGATACCGCCAGTCAACTCACGAACGATGACAAAATCTGTCCCCCGAAGGATCGCTTCTTTAATGGGAGACAAAGCAATCACCGCATCAACTACTTTGATAGGTCGAATATTGGCGTATAGCCCTAACGCTTGACGCAAATTCAAAAGTCCTTTCTCGGGTGTTATCGGTGCGTTTTCCCAAACTGGATCACCAATGGCTCCTAAAAGGATCGCATCCGCTTGCTGGCAAGCTTGTAGTGTTTCTTGCGGCAATGGCTCTCCAGTAAGTGCCAGCGCCGCACCACCAAATGGCCGCTGGTCAAAATGAAAGCGTTGAAGATGGTCTGGACAAGCCGCTTTCAATACCGCAAGCGCACTGGCCATAATTTCTGGTCCGATGCCATCTCCTGCTAAAACCACGATCTTTTTCAAACAAGGACACCTCGATTCTTTAGAGCTGCGCTAGCCTGTACATAGGCTTTGGCTGACGCCTGCAAGACATCAAAGTCTAAGCCGATCCCGCTGATTTTTTCATTGGTTTCCTGACATTCAATAACCACGTGCACTTCCGCTTGCGCATCTTCCCCACTGGTCAAGGCAGTGATCTCATAGTTCAACAACTTCGGCTGTTGCTGGAAAATCTGATCGATCGAGTTGTAGATAGCTTGGATACTGCCTGCGCCAATGGCTGATGCCACTTGTTTTTCTTCGTCTTTGATGATAGAAACCACCGCTCCTTGATGGCCATTGGACACGTATTGCAGCTGAACTGACTCCAACTCGCAGCCATCTTCTTGGCTGCGGCCTTGGTCAGCCACCAACGCTAACAAATCTTGTTCGGTCACTTGCTTTTTCTTATCTGCCAACTCTTTGAAGCGTTTAAACAATTCATTGGTTTCTTCTTGGTCAAACTGGTAGCCCAGCTGCTGCATTTTATCGACAAACGCATGGCGGCCAGAAAGTTTGCCAAGAGGCAGTGAGTTGGTTTGTACGCCTACCAATTGCGGAGTAATGATTTCGTAAGTTTCAGGATTTTTCAAGACGCCATCTTGATGAATCCCAGATTCATGAGCATAGGCATTGCCGCCGACGATCGCTTTGTTTTTCGGTACCGTGATCCCAGACAAACGTGCCACCAGATCGCTGGTGCGTTTTGTTTCGTTTAACTTGATGTTGGAGGTAGCCTGATAGAAATCATTGCGAATATGCAACGCCAGCGCCACTTCTTCTAGTGCGGTATTGCCCGCTCGTTCGCCGATCCCGTTGATCGTTCCTTCCACCCGATCAGCACCATTTTCGATAGCTGCCAGCGCATTGGCTGTCGCCATTCCCAAGTCATCATGACAATGGGAAGAAAAAATGATCGGCTGCTCACTCTTGATATTGGCGATCAAATAGGCAAAAAGCGCACCATATTCCGTAGGATTGGTAAACCCTACTGTATCGGGCACATTGATGATCGTCGCGCCGGCATCAATCGCTGTTTGAACCGCCTCAAGCAAGAAGGCCTTATCGGTGCGGGTGGCATCTTCTGGCGAAAATTGAACTTTTTCAAAGCGTTCACGGGCATAAGCCACATGTTCTTTGATGGAAGCGAGTACTTCTGCTTTCGTCATATTCAACTTGTACTGGCGATGCACCTCACTCGTTGCTAAAAAGACATGGATCTGGGGATCGATGGCTTGATGAAGAGCTTCATAGGCACGATCAATGTCTTTTTTCTGACAACGGGCAAGTCCTGCAACGGTCATTTTCGTCACCGCCCCAGCAATCGCTTGGACTGCTTGAAAATCTCCTTCTGATGCAATCGGAAAGCCTGCTTCGATCGTATCGATCCCCCATTTTTCTAATTGCAGCGCCAGTTGAACCTTCTCTTTCGTATTGAAGTTGACTCCCGGCGTCTGTTCACCGTCTCTCAATGTGGTGTCAAAGAACTGGATTTTTCTCATCACTATTTCCTCCTTGGCAGTGGTAGGGGCACGCTTGGCGCGACCTCATTCAAACAAATTGAAAAAATGGTATAAAAAAAGCACTCCATAAAGGGTTTCCTTCATGCAATGCGAATAGGACTCTTCAAATGATGCCTTAAAAAGGCGGGTCATAGAAAAAGAGTCCTTACGATAATAATAATAAAAATGCAGCTGTTTGTTTCAATCGTTTATCCATCGTCGTCACCTATCACTTTTTTTATCTTGTTATGAAGATACCAAACAGCAGGTTCCTCTGTCAACACTTTTCCCTGAATTTTCTGAATATTTCGATAAAAAGTTCGTTTTCGCCCTGATGATGGGTTGCTTTTCTTCCTTGATGAAAATTTAAGCATAACCTGACGAGATCTTCACAGGATTTTAACCAAACCTCCACATAACACCGTTATGATAGAAATATCCCAAAAATATTTTTCACCCCTTTATCCTGCCAGTCGTATGACTGGTTTTTTTGTTGTTCCAAAGACTCGAAAAGATTGAACTTAAGGTGAGTTATTCGTATAATAAGGGGCAGCGATAAATGAGGAGGATGAAGATGCGCAACGAAATGATGCATCGTCCAGTAGTCAAACCAGAACTAGTGGCGTTTATGCGTGAAAAACAAAAACAATTACCCGGCGAACTTGGTGAAATCGAGCAAGCCGCTCATGAAAAAGAAGTGCCAATCATCCCACATGAAACTGTGGTCTTTTTGCAGTTTTTATTGGGACAGCTTCAGCCAAAAGAAATCCTTGAGATCGGCACAGCGATCGGTTTTTCTTCAAGCTTGATGGCGCAATGTGTGAAAGAGGGTCATGTCACAACGATCGATCGCTTTGACGTCATGATCCGCAAAGCCAAAGAAACCTATGCTCGCTTAGGAAATGAAGACAAAATCACGCTATTAGAAGGACAAGCGGCAGACGTCCTGCCTACATTGAGTGGTCCTTATGATTTTATCTTCATGGACAGCGCCAAATCGAAATACATTGAATTTTTACCAGAATGTCTGCGTCTATTACGCAAAGGTGGCGTGTTGATGGTGGATGACGTGTTCCAAGCTGGAACGATTCTACAACCCATCGAAGACATCCCTCGGAACCAGCGAGCGATCCATCGCAAGTTGAATCTTTTCTTGGATACCGTGATGAACCATCCTCAGCTGACCTCCACCCTCGTCCCTTTAGGAGATGGTGTGATTCTCATTACGAAAGAAGCAGATAGCGTAATCCTTGAGGAACCTGAGAAAGGTTGAGAGCAGCTGCGCTTCCTTTTTTCAAAGAAAAAATAAGAAAAGGGCGAAAAGAGATTGACATTGCTGCGCCCTTTTTCTATAATGTTATTTGTTGCTGATTGATTTCAACAGCTTAGGCGAAGTGAGCATTCGCTGAAAATTATTTGTTCCAGTAGCTCAGCCGGATAGAGCATTCGCCTTCTAAGCGAACGGTCGGGGGTTCGAATCCCTCCTGGAACGTTATATTATCGTGCATAGCGCTAGCAGATCGTTAGGAATCTTGATTCCTAGCGATTTTTTTTTGACAAATTTTTTAAAAGCCACTTTTTTCAAACGTCACTTTTACCACAAATCAGCAGCACGGTGCTTTTCTTTTACAAACAACCTATTAACTAATTATCTAAAACATCATTAATTATCACATATAGTTTTAACTGCTAAATAAATATGATATTATCCTCTCAAAGAGCGGCTTAATTGCAAAGCTCGTTTATGGTTTCCCATAATCCAGTAGCTTCACGTTTTTAGATATTATACTTCTCGAACACAACTAACAAAATTTATTCCATAGGAGGAATTTTGATGGAAGAATGTCCTTTTTGCCGTATCGTCTCTGGAAAAATAAAAAGCCATGTAATCTATGAAGATGACAGTGTTTGCGCCTTCCTTGATCATGCCAAAGACGTGGATTATCATATGCTGGTTATTCCTAAAAAACATTACACCAGTATTTTAGACTGCGACCCCGTTCTTCTTGCTCACCTCATTCAAACGGTTCAAAAAATAGCAGATCATTGTGTCACTCGCTTAGGATTTGATGGGATTAATTTGCTAAGCGCAGCAAATCAAGCAGCGGGTCAATCAGTCCCTCACTTTCATCTTCACTTGATTCCGAGAAAAAAATGTGACGGTATCAATGCGTGGCCCACATTCCATGGAGCAGCGCTCTCTTTAGAGGAAGCAGCGGCATTTTTGACCTTTGAAACAGATAGTAAGGGAGTTTAAACAAAACTCAGTAGACTAAATCTTACTTAAAAGCGCTTCTTAAAATACTTGATAATACTTTACTTGTTCTGCTAGCTGATCAGCTGGTCGAGCACCATCCAGTACATAGTCGGCTGTTTCAGCAATGATCTGTTCGTGTAAAACAAATAGCTCCCTTGCATAGGAAAGATAAGTATCTGCCCAAGTCAAAATCGCTTCTTTTGATTCGTTCGTATAATCCCGTTTAATCTGACGAGCAAAAGCAATATCTAGTGGTGTTTTCAAATAAATCACCGTATCGATCAACTGACGCAAATCTTGGTGCTCATATCCGAAGGGAAAGTCCACAAAAATGATTGGTTGAATGCTGATCGCTCTCTTCAGATCTTTTAGTAGCAGACTGATGTCATATTGATTGATCGCTGCGCGGGGATCTTGTAAAAAATAATCAAAAGATGGTGCTGAGGGCAGTGCATCGATACTATAATCATCAAAGGAGATCACTGCTCCACCTGCCAATCTACTCAATTCACGAACCAATGTCGTTTTGCCCGACGCTGTAACACCACTGACTACAATTACCTTCCCTTTCTTCATAATGTCCCTCCTCTGTCGTACCTTCAGTATAACACGCTCAACCAATCCGTTTTCTTATCCTCCCCCTGCAAAAATTATGCTATGCTTGACAAGAATAAAGAAAGTAGGTGTCCTATGGAGATAACGGTACATATCGCAAGCGGTTTTAGTAAAAATCAAACGGGTGGCAACAAGGCTGGAGTCGTTTTGCTGGAACAGCCTCTTACGCCACAACAAAAGTTAGCCATCGCAAAAGAGTTAGGCTTTTCAGAAACAGCTTTTTTATCGAAATCCCCGGAGGCCGATTTCCGATTTGACTATTTTACGCCAAAAGAAGAAGTTGACTTATGCGGACATGCAACAATTGCCTCCTTTGCTCTGTTGTCGTATTTGAACAAACTTTCCAAGCAACAGTATCGCATCGACACCAACGCCGGACGTTTGTCGATCACCATCAAAGACGGTGTCATTTTCATGGAACAGAACAAACCACTGTTTTCAGATGTGCTTTCACTAGAACAATTAGCTGACTGTTTCGATACCAATGCTATCGATGATCAAATTCCTATTCAAATCGTTTCTACTGGATTAAAGGATATCCTTGTTCCAATCAAAACAACGGCCCAGTTGCAGCAAGTTGTACCTGATTTTGAGGAAATAAAAAAAGTAAGCGCGCTGCAACAAGTAGTTGGCATGCACTTATATGCAATGGAAAAAGAACGAATCGTTTGCCGTAACTTTGCCCCATTGTTTGACATCAATGAAGAATCTGCCACAGGTACTTCCAATGCCGCTTTGGCTTGCTTCTTGCATCAAAAGTGTTCCCTTGAAAAAGAAGTGTATCGCTTTGAACAAGGCAGCAATTTAGGTGAACCTTCTGAAATCTTTGTCAAACTAGCTACGTCCTCGCGAAAGGAAATCCATCGTGTTTACGTTGGGGGCAGAGGGCATTTTTGCGAGACAGTCACCATCGACACCGATACACTGGCATAATCACAACAATTTAGGCTGATCTTCCATCAGCCTTTTTTTCCTCTTCACACAGCGTGCTCTTTTTTCCATAGCAGCCCATCAGTATCTCGAATACTAGTTTTCTCATAAAAAAAAAGAACCCAACTCGGGTTCTTTCCTTCACATTGATTTTCTATGAAATACCAACAAGTTCTGCTAACAGCTCACTGACTTTAGGCAGTGGCTCGTTCTGTAAGGCTGCTACGATTTTTGAACCGATCACTACCCCATCGCACACTCGGGCAAAGCGCTGCACGTCTGCGTGGGTCGAGACCCCGAAACCAGCTAGTACAGGAATGGGACTTTTTTCCGAAATGGCTTGCAAATGCTGATCCAGCTGTTCGTTGTATTGACGATCTTCTCCAGTGACACCGTTCACTGTCACAGCATAAACGAATCCTTCCGCTTCTTCGATCAGCGTCTGAATTCTGTCTGGAGGACTGGTCAAAGAGACCAGTGTGAGCAGCGCGAGATCCGCCGCATCAAACGTAGGCGTTACTAGCGATCGATGTTCAAAAGGTAAATCTGGAATAATCAACCCTTTCACATTTGTCGTTTTTAACTCATTTGCTAACTGTTCAATCCCATAATGAAAGAATGAATTGGCATACCCCATCAATACCAGTGGAACCTCAGAATGGATCGTTTGCAGCGCAGCAATGATCTTTTTTAAAGTGGTGCCATTGGCTAATGCCTGCATTCCAGCCGCTTGGATGACCGCTCCATCTGCGACTGGGTCTGAAAAGGGCACGCCGATTTCAATGGCGGCTGCGCCATGTGTCGTCAACAGTTCGATTTCTGCTGGCAGGCGTTCCAGTCCGTTGGCACCCGCCATGATATAAGGTACAAACAAAGGCTTGCCTTGTTTTTGGCGCTCCTTTAGTTTCATCGTCAATGTTTTGCTGGTCATTTCGCTTCCCCTTTCCGATCTTTGATTTGTTGAACATCTTTGTCCCCTCGCCCAGACAAACAGATCACTAAGCGTTCTTCTGCTGTCATCGTTGGCGCTAACTTTAAAGCATAGGCAACGGCATGAGCACTTTCCAAAGCGGGAATAATGCCTTCGATTTGAGACAAGAGATAAAAGGCGTCAACAGCTTCTTCATCAGTGACCGCGAAATACTCCGCACGCGCAATTTCCTTCAAATAAGAATGCTCGGGACCGACCCCTGGGTAATCCAAACCAGCTGAAATCGAATAGGGTTCAATCACTTGCCCATCATCGTCTTGCAGCAAATGCATTTTGGTACCATGTAAAATACCGATACTGCCTTTCGTTAAAGTCGCCGCATGCTCGGTAGTATCCACGCCTTTTCCAGCTGCTTCAACGCCAATCAAACGAACGGTTTGATCGTTGATGAAAGGGTAAAACATTCCCATCGCATTGCTGCCGCCGCCAACACAAGCAACGACTGTCGTTGGTAGTTGTCCTTCTTTTTCTAATAGTTGCCGCCGTGTCTCACTGCCAATCACACTTTGAAAATCTCGAACGATCTCTGGAAAAGGATGCGGACCGAGTACCGAACCCATCACGTAATGAGTGTGCTCGACGGTTGCGACCCAGTAGCGCAGCGCTTCATTGACAGCATCTTTCAATGTCTGATTGCCTGATGTGACTGAAACCACTTTTGCTCCCAACAATTCCATTCGAAAGACGTTTAGTGCTTGCCGCTGAACATCTACCGCGCCCATAAAAATCGTGCATTCCATACCGAACAACGCGGCCGCAGTTGCTGTGGCGACGCCATGCTGCCCAGCACCGGTCTCTGCTACCACTTTCTTTTTCCCCATCCGTTTTGCTAATAAGACTTGGCCAAGTGCATTATTGATTTTATGGGCACCCGTATGATTCAAATCTTCTCGCTTCAGATAAATTTTGGCACCGCCTAAGTGTTGTGACAAGCGCTGGGCATGATAAAGGGGGGTCTCTCTTCCTACATACTCTTGTAAATATTCCTGTAATTCAGCTTGAAAACTTGCGTCCGTTTGTGCTTCACGATAGACAGTTTCCAATTGCTTGACTGCATACATCAATGTCTCTGGCACAAACTGTCCGCCAAAAGAACCATAAAATCCTGTTTTCGTGGGATACTGAGTCATCTTTTTTTCTCCTTTACTAAATGAATAAATTGTTCGATTTTCCGACTGTCTTTCTTGCCCTGGGTTTCAACGCCTGAAGAAACATCGACAGCATAAGGCCTAAAAAGTTGGATCGCCTCTTCTACATTTTCCGCGTGCAACCCGCCAGCAATAAAAAATCGCTCAGACAACGGCAACGGTTCTCTCGCCGCTTTTTGCCAGTCAAAGGACTGGCCGTTGCCGCCAGCATAAGGGTGATCTCTTACTGGAGCGTCCAATAAACCAAAATCTGCATCGCAGCTCAGGAAATCTTGCTTTAAAGTTTCTGCTTCTCCATCAAAGGCTTGGATCACTGCGATCTTTTGATGAGCAAAAACCCCCTTCTGAATGGCTGTTTGCAAAGATGGCAGAACCTTTCCATGGAGCTGAATCGCTGTCAATTGGGCGGTTTGAATTGCCGCTTGCACTTCTTCAACACTTGGAGAAACGAAAACCCCGACTTTCCCTACATTTTCGGGAACTTGCTCCGTTATCTTGCGGACTTGGGTCGGATCGATTCTCCGACGGCTTTCGGCAAAAACAAAGCCAAGGTAATCTGCTCCTGCATTGATGGCAGTTTCGACATGCAGGCGTTCGGTGAGTCCACAAATTTTCACTTTGGTCATCGACGGCTCACCTGCAAATCTGCCGCTGTTTCAACAATTCGATTGCTCCTCATCAACGTTTCTCCAACGAGGACTCCATGATAAAACGGTGCAAGCTGCAGCACATCTGCGGCCGTTCGAATACCAGATTCACTGATATAAACCGCCTCTGATGGCTGAGGTGCTAAAGCAACACTGACATCCAAGGAAACGTCAAAAGTTTTTAGGTCACGATTGTTGACGCCGATGATTTTGGCACCTAATGCTTGGGCTTGTTGAAATTCAGCCGCATTATGAGTCTCAACGAGTACTTCCAACCCTAGTGCTTCAGCTTCTTGATACAGCGCGACGAAACGGGCTGGCTCTAACGCAGCCACGATCAATAAAACGATACTGGCACCCGCATTCTTGGCGCGAATCAATTGTTTTTTGTCGATAATGAAGTCTTTGCATAGTATAGGCACCGAAACAGCCTTACTGACTGCTTCAAGATCTGCCAGCGAGCCTTTGAAAAATTGCTGGTCGGTCAAAACGGAAATCCCGCTGACACCCGCGGCTTCATAAGCTTGCGCTTGCGTGACTGGGTCGATCGCTTGATTAATGTCTCCTTTTGAAGGTGAAGCTCGCTTGATTTCAGCAATGAGGTGCATCTTTTGTGGTCGGTCCTTGACTTGCTGATAAAATGATGGGCGTTTCGCTACGACCTTTTCGGTTTCTTGTGGCATCGCGGCAACTTCTTCAACTTTTTTCTGGATGATCGTTTCTAAAAAATCCATGATTCTCCTCCTTACAGCTTTCGTAGTTATTGGCTATTTGACTGGCGGATCAACTCCTGCAGTTTGTCATAGGCGGCACCCGAAGCGATACACGCCCGTGCCATCGCAAACCCTTCTGCTAGCGTGGTGGCTTTGCCGTTAGCGTAAAAGCCTAACCCTGCATTTAAGACCACCGTTTCTAGATAAACGGAGGGTTGATTTTTCAACACCGCAGTTAAGATCGCCGCATTTTGAGCGGCATCCCCGCCGACGATCGCCTCGATCGGCGCTGGCGTAAAGCCGTACGCTTGTGGATCCAAAGAAAAATTGGCTACCTCTCCTCCTTGATAAAAGCTGATCGCAGTTTCACCTGCCAAATTGGCTTCATCCATTCCGTTGCATCCATGGATCACCATTGCTCTTTGCCGACCAAGACTGCCTAACGCCTGAGCGGTGTCGGCCAAGCTCTCGCCTGCGTAAGTCCCAATCAGTTGCGTAGTCAACGGAACAGGATTGATCAAGGGGCCTAATAGATTAAAAATCGTTGGCGTTGCTAATTCTTGCCGTATCTTCATCACTGCTTTCATGCCGGGATGCAACGAGGGAGCGAAGAGAAACGCGATGCCGACAGTCGTTAATAGCTCAGCGATTTTTTCTGGTGATGCTTGGATCGATACCCCCAAGCAGGCTAAGACATCGGCACTGCCTGAACGACTAGAGATACTGCGATTGCCGTGTTTTGCCATCGTGATTCCCCCAGCTGCTATCACGAAAGCAGCCGTAGTGGAGACATTAAAACTATTGGAGTGGTCTCCGCCAGTACCGCAATTGTCCATGGCGTCTCCTCCTTCATAAGGAATGGTCACGGCATGCTCTAACATGATTTCCGCTAAAGCGGTCAATTCGGCGGCTGTGATGCCGTTGATCTTCATCGCAACTAACGCTGCCCCCAATTGACTTTCTGAAAACATCCCGTTTAAAATTCCTTGAGCAAAGTGGCGCATCTCCTGATAACTTAAATGACTGCCATTAAAAAGCTGCTGGGTGATTTGCTGCGGCTGCTGTATTTTGACTGCTTCCATAAATGTTCCTCCTTTTTCATTTGCTGCTTTTTGCTGATTTCTCTGAAATGAGTTCAAGAAACCGTTGGATAAAAAACGCCCCTTCGTTTGTCCCCATTGATTCTGGGTGGAATTGAAGGCCTATGATCGGCTTTTGTCGATGCTGGATCGCCATGATGATCCCTTTTGTTTCAGCCAATACCTCAAATTGTGCAGGAAGGGTCGCTGGCTCAATGACCAGCGAGTGATAGCGCATGACAGTCATGTCTCCTAGGTAGGTTTCGAATACGCCTTTTTTCTGATACGTAAGGCTCGATTGCTTTCCGTGCATAATGGCTGGTGCTTGGACCACTTTGGCACCAAACGCTTCTCCAATGGCTTGATGACCTAAGCAGATCCCTAAAAGCGGCTTGCTATCATGGTGTGCTTTGATCAAAGGAATCATGAATCCTGCCTCTGCGGGACGTCCTGGTCCTGGAGAAAAAATGATGGCATCTGCTTCTTCAGCAACAAGGAAAAGGTCTGGATCATCATTTCGCAAGACGACTGTTTCTTCTGGACAGAGCTGGAGAAGATTGTAAGTAAACGAATCATAGTTATCGACGAGTAAAATCATTGGCTGACACCTCCAATAGTGCTTTGGCTTTGTATAAGGTTTCGTGGTATTCAGATGAGGGATCAGAATCATAAACGACACCCGCCCCTGCCTGGACATAAGCGATCGCGTCTTTCAAAACCATTGTCCGAATCCCGATGGCAAAATCCGCTTGATCGTTTCGAGAAAAATACCCAACGGCTCCCGCATAGACCCCTCTTCGAACAGCTTCCCATTGATAGATGCGAGTCATGGCACGAATCTTTGGTGCCCCGCTGACCGTGCCTGCTGGCAGGGTTGCTTTCAAGGCATCCATTGCCGTCACACCTGCTCTGCGCTTGGCAGCCACCACCGAAACGATATGCATGACATAGCGGTATTTCTCGATCACCATGTATAAAGGAACATGAACCGTGCCATGTTCAGCGATTCGGCCCAAATCATTGCGCCCCAGATCGATCAGCATTTGGTGCTCTGCACGTTCTTTTTCATCTGCTAATAGTTCCGCCGCCAAAGCTTCGTCTTCTGCTTTGGTTGCCCCTCGTTTGCGGGTACCAGCGATTGGATTTGTGGTGATCGTTGTTCCTTGAACCCGAATCAAGCTTTCAGGTGAACTGCCGATCACTTTGAATCCGTGATCGAAATCAAGATAATAGAGGTAGGCAGACGGATTCGTCACTCGCAGTTTTCGGTAATAGTCAAAAGGATCTTGCGTAAATGCTGCTTGCAGACGTTGGGAAGGAACCACTTGAAACATATCCCCTGCCGTAATTCGGGCTTTTGCCTCACGAACGATCGTTTCATAGGCATGTTGGGTAACATTACTTGTAAAATGCAGCTTTTCATTCGATAACCCACGGGTCTCAGCTGCGACCGGTGTCCTTAATTGCTGCTGCACCGCTTGGAGTACCTGCTTCATCTCGGCGGTCCCCCTTTGGCTGTAGCAATTTTCAAGGATGATGGTCAAGGTTTCCCTTTGATGGTCCAGAACGAGAAAGGTTTCAAAAAGCCAAAAGGCCATATCAGGCACCTGCAATTCATCTGCGGGCAGTTGTCCAATATCTTCATAGCAAGCTGCGATATCATAGCCCGCATACCCGATCGCCCCACTTTGCAACGGCAGATTCGGTAAAGCGGTGGTTTCTTTTTTGACTACATACCGTTCCATTTCTTTTAAAGGGTCCTGACAGGGATACTTGTTGACCATTTTTTCCAAAAGATCTTCCACTTGAAAAACACCATCCTTAAAGGTCAGTTTCTGAACAGGATCAAAGGTGAGGATCGAATAGCGTCCCGTATCTTCTTCTCTGGGAATACTTTCCAGTAAACATTTATGCGCCCCTTGAATCCGTAAAAACACTGAGACAGGTGTCAAACAATCGCTGTTGATTCGTTCCATTCGATACATAAGCTGCTCCTTTCTTTGTAAACAAAAAGCCCTCAAGCAAACATCATAAAAACGTCTGCTTGAGGGCGAATGACCGCGGTACCACCTCAATTGAAAGTTGCCTAAAAAAACAACTTCTTCTCTATCAACCGTCTAACAACGGTCTTCCTCTATAACGGGAGTTCCCGCATTTTCCTACTGCCAAAAAAAGGGTTCAAAAAATGATCGGCTAAGGCCATTTCCTTGATTTCTTGGTATCGGACTCTCATCACCGCCGACTTTCTGTAACCAAAAAAGACTCAAGTACTTCTCTTAGTTTGATTTTACGTTTATTTTTTTTATTGGTTGAAGGGCAAGAAAAACAAAAAAGCCCTCATGCAAACAAACTCGTCTGCATGAGGGCGATTACTCACGGTGCCACCTCAATTGGTTCTCTAGATCGTCTATCAACGATCGTTCTCTGTAACGGGAGATCCCGAAAAAAGCCTACTGATTTCAGCCTTTCGACACAAAAGTCCATTTCTGAAGCGTCAATCTGCTGATTTACACCACCATCAGCTCTCTGCAAGACGAACGTCCTCATACTTCTCTTTTGTTTGGTCTTTACTAGTTATTGGTAGCTATATTACGTGGCTTTTGCTGATCTGTCAACAGAAAAAAGCGAATTTTCTTTTTTTGTCTCCTTTTGACAATACAAGAAAACAACCTACAATGGGTTGCCTTAACCAAAATAAAAAGACATTCTTTAGGACAAAAATCTCCTTCACTTCTTTCAGCGTACTTAATTATAACTGCTACTCTATTTAAATAATATTTGTTTTTTTATAACCCTTACGTGAAGATTAAAGAGTGAAAGCTTTGCTATAATTTTGCCAAAAAATCGACATTTACCCAAAATTTTCATAACATCATGAAAAAAAAGAATTGTTATTTGAAATATTCTTCTATATGATTGAACCGAATGTAAGAAAGGGTGATTAAATGCACATAGACAAATTATATTTTTCCACCTTTATTTATAAAATGAGCTGCTTAGAATTTACTTACTCTCTCATTCAATCCAATGAGAAAATAGTCGAATTATCCGAGGAAGAACAAGCAGAAATTGAATGGATCATCAATTCTGCGCTCCATCGAAAACTCTACGCCTCTCGCAAAAAGAGTCTTTTTTCCTCAAAAATAAAATTGTCGAAAGAAAGTTATTCTATGTATTTGCGAATGAAGAAATACGAACACATGATAGACCTTTAACCGTTAAAACACATAAAACAAACGCATTCCTTTAGACAGTTACTCAGAAGGTTGTCGATCCCATCTTTTTTAATAAAAAAAACATCATCCAGTGAATTGGAAATAGCAAAACTTGCCTTTTTCGTATAAAATCAAAAAGAACACGAAAGAGTTGTCTTTCATCAAAACAGTCAATGTGACTCTTTTGATGAAAGACTCGGAAAGGAAGTTTTTGTCATGGATGGGATGATGAAAAAAATCATTACGGAGAAGGATTTATTACGTCAGATCCTTCTCTTGGAACAACTGGCGAATCACAAAATGATCACTGCCAAGCAACTAGCAAAATTGATCGATACGACGGAGCGAACCGTTTTTTCCGATTTAACCTATATTCGCCAACAATTGCCTGATGGTTGGCAGATCGAAGCTGCCAGTAGCGGCTTTGCTCTGACCCATGATGGGCCATTGTTGATGAGTCAGCTCTGGGAAACGTTTTTCCCTCAATCGATCGGTGTTTCTTTGATGAAAGCATTGCTTTTTTCCAGCGAACTCCGTACGCAAGATATTCTTAGCCAAACAGGAACATCCTATGAGACCTTGCGACGACATGTGACAAAATTAAACAAAAGTCTCACTGATTTTTCGTTGCGGATTCGGATCACCAATCGCATGATCCGCTTTGAAGGAAGTGAGATCAACATCCGTGTTTTTTTTCATCGCCTGTTACTGCCATACACCCATAACAATTACTTTTTTGAGGAATATACGATTCATGAGTCCCACTATTATCATTTCTTGGATCGCTTAGCAAAAGCCAAGCTGCAGATTGAAGTGGAACAAATCTACGGTACCTGCTGGTTTTTTATCAATACGATTCGCATCAAAGCCAATTGCCGTATCGATTCCTTTGAATTTCAGGGGGACGATCCCCTTTATAGCCTTTTCCAACAGCCATTAAGCCATCTGTATCAAAAAGAAGGCGTTTATTTAGAACGCAGCGAACACTTCTTTAGCTTCTACTGCTTCTTAGAAAGTTGGAACTACAATAACGACTGGTCCGCAACGATCCAAGCAATTCTTGAATCCTACAAAACTATTTATCAGAAAACGACCCATTTTGTTGGAAAACTAGACCGCTTGTTGCAGTTGTCTTTAGCTAGTGATACACAACTGATTGAGAATCTACTGTTGCTTTTGATCAAATCGCAAGAGTCAGCCAAGCTCTCAGAACTGTTCGGGCTCGAATTTCACGAGATCCAACGGTTAAATCAACCCTATTCGCTATCGATCGAAGCGACGATCCATGACTTTTTAGAAGAGCAAACAGCCAGTCAATCGGAAATGAGTTTTCCATTATGGTCAACCACCACCTTACTGATCCAACAAGCGATTTTACAAATCAATCCCATTCGCGCAAAAGGGTATTTTGTTTTCCAAGGTGAGCCTGCCTGGAAAGCTTATCTCCTGCAAGAATTGAATGACTTCCTCGGTGCCCGCATCCTTTTATCGGCGATCGAGCCTGGTCAACTAGAAGCGTTGGTGAAAATCGAGGTTGATTTTATTCTCTCAAATTTCCCTTTAGAGGAAGTATCTGTTCCAGTTTTTTACTTATCGATGGTACCAACGAAAAATGAGCTCAATCAAGTGACTGAGCTCATCCAAACCTATTATTTAAGCTATCGCTAGAATCATCAAGCTGCCGCTACTGCTTCACTGGAGCGGCTTTTTGCCGTCCTTGCAGCTTATTCGTAATAAATTTCTCACCCTCAACGACTGCGAAAAGGAGTGCGCCGTTAGCAGCGATACTCAACTGCTGCATCAAGGTCAAAGAACCGATCCCTAAAAGATGGTGTCCTAGAGGGGTTAGGAAAATAGCTGCCTGTAATACGATCAGCAGTGAAAGAGAAACGAATAGCGCTCGGTTGGCAAACAGTTGGCGATTCAAGGCTGGCTTGACCAGCTCCCGACAGTTCAACAAGTAGACCGCTTGGGCAAAGACGATACTTTGCAGCAGCATGCTTTGCTGAAGGACCGTTCCCTCAAATTGAACCGCTAAGACGTAAGAAGGAATCATGATCAACAGCGAGACGTAGAAGATGCGGAACAAGCTGTACCAAGACAAGATGCCTTCTTTGATTGGCCGTGGTGGTCGATTCATGACATCCGCACTTGCCTTTTCAAAACCGAGTGCGTAAGAAAGCGTGATCGTTGTCACCATATTTACCCATAAAATTTGGACAGGTGTCAGTGGCAGTGGTCGGTTCAACAAGAGTGCCGCAATAACGATCAATCCTTGGGCAACCGCAGTTGGTAAGAAGAAGTTGATGGTTTTCTTCAAATTATCGTAGATTCGACGACCCACTCGGACGGCATTGGCGATCGTATGAAAATTATCGTCTGCCAAAACCATATCGGCTGCTTGCTTGGTTACTTCACTGCCTTTGATCCCCATAGCGATCCCAATATCGGCTTTTTTCAGCGCTGGTGCATCGTTTACGCCATCACCGGTCATTCCGACGATCTCTTCATTCGCCTGCAAAGCACTAACGATCCGTAATTTATGCTCAGGGGTCGTTCGAGCAAAGATGTCTGTCTTTTGGACTGCTTGCTGCAATTCTTCCTCCGACAGCAGATCGATTTCTAACCCTTCCAACACGTGATTTGTGTGCTTCAAGCCAATTTGCTTGCCGATGGCTTGAGCAGTCTTGCCATGGTCTCCTGTGATCATTTTGACTTGGATGCCCGCTTGCAAGCACTCTTTTACCGCTTTGATGGCACTGTCTTTCGGAGGATCAATGATACCAGCGATCCCGACAAAGGTTAAATTGGTTAGCCCTTCGTGGGACAAGGACTCCTGTGCCGACAGTGTCAGATGCGCAAAGCCGATCAGCCGCTGCCCTTTCGCTGCTAATTTTGCACTTTCATCTAACCACCATTGCTTTTGATTTGAAGTCAGTTGGCTTTTCTCAAGCAACACTTCGGGCGCACCTTTGACAAAAACTACCGAGGCATTCGGCTCTTCTTGATTTTGATGGCGTGTTGCCATGTACTTGTAAGAGGAACTAAAAGGAATCTTATCGACTGTTTTACGCAATGGTTGCTGCGCTGATTCTGCGTATTGTAACAAGGCTTTTTCGGTTGGGTTCCCAACGAGATCCGCAGCCTTTTGTCCTTCGTCTTGCTTCAAGTCTTGACAATTTGCCATGATATCAAGCACCGTTGCTTTATCCACGTTTGACTCAACTAAAACATCGACGACCGTCATTTCATTTTTGGTCAAGGTTCCTGTTTTGTCTGAACAAATCACCGTCATGGCACCTAGTGTCTCCACTGATGGCATCGTTTTGATGATTGCTTGCTCCTCGGACATTTCCTTGACACCCATCGATAAAATCATGTTCATCACGGCTGGCAAACCCTCAGGAATCATCGCTACCACTAAGGCGATACCTGATGAGAACAAGAGATCAAGATCAAAGCCGTAGCGGAAGGTAGTAAAGAAGATCAAGAAAATCACTAATCCGATAATGCCTTTAAAGATTTGGTGATTCAATTGCTTCATTTTTTTGATCAACGGGGTTTCTTGCGCTTTCACAGACTGAATTGCTTGATTGATCTGGCCGATTTGTGTATCGTCGCCTGTTTCAACGACGATCCCGCTGGCAGTTCCGCTTTCTACATGGGTACCAGAAAACGCCATGTTCCGCTGGTCACCAATTGTACTTTCTTGAGTAATAGGCTCGGTCATTTTTTGAACAGGCTCAGATTCGCCAGTTAAAATCGACTCTTCAATCACAAGATCATGGGTTTCGATCAAGCGCATATCTGCTGGTACAACATCTCCTGGTCCTAAAACGACTAAATCTCCATTTACTAAGGAAGAAACAGCAATTTTCTTCTTGCGGCCGTGAACATAAATCGTTGCTTCTTGCCCCATGAACTGCTTCAATCCATCCAGTGATTCTTGGGCTTTGCGCTCTTGCCAGTAGCCGACGAATCCATTGATGACGACGACCGCCATAATAATGCCGCTTTCGATATAATCACCAGAAATCCCTTTTAAGACGGCTGCGACGATCAAGACCAACATCAGTAAGTCGGTAAAGTGCTTGCCGACTTTCTTCCATGTGGGGATCTGCGCTGCCTCAGTAATTTTATTTTCACCTTGCTTTGCTAAACGCTGGTTGCGTTCTTCGGAGGAAAGGCCCTGCCGTGTTGTTTGCAATGTGTGTAATAGTTCTTCTGTTGTGTTTTTGTACCAATTCATATTTTTTTCCTCCTTGTTTATTTATTTGATCTGAACATAGTATAAGACATTGAAACCATAAAATTCTGGCGATAATTTCAGCGGAGCCTGAAAAAAATGAGTGCTTTTCTTAAAGGGGAAGAGTGGCTTGGTCACGTGGCTTCACACAACCAACTGAACACGTCCGTTGATTGTTTTTGCAGGTGGAATCAAGTAAACTAGGACACACCCAATCAATTTCTATCTGTCCCATCATCCAAAGGCAAGATAGACGAAAGGAGCCAAAGAAATGGCAATCTATACCGATACAAAAATCGCTCAAGGACCTTTTCTTTTCATTTCTGGTCAAACGCCGTCGCAAGACGGAGCCACACCTGAGGACCCGCAAGAGCAAACAACCATCGTTTTGAAAAAGATCGAACAGCTTCTATCAGCCAATCAACTGTCCTGGTCATCAGTGGTCAAAATGACCGTCTTTTTAACAGATGCTGCCTACTTAGCTGCTGTCCGTACGGCGTTTAAAACTATTTTGGTAGAAAACAAACCAGCCATGAGTCTCGTGATCGTTGCCGGCTTGGTTGCCCCTGACTTTAAAGTAGAGATTGAAGCACAAGCTACCTTGGCTTAAGCACAGAGAAAAACACCAAAAAAACTTCGTACAAAAGGCAGTAGCCAATACGAAGTTTTTTTGGTGTTATCTTCTTATTCAGTCCTATTTTAAGTGTCTGATTCAGTCTTTTTTTGCCACTGCTCCACAAAACCAGCGATGGCTTGAGCAGCCTGTTGAGCATTCACTAAGGTTCGCTTTTTCTCCATCGCTTCTGTCAACGAAATCGGACCTTGCTGGATACAAAAGACGGCAGATAGTAGTTGCGGTAGTTTTCCTAGATCGTCGCTTCGGGAGCCGCAGATGGCAACAACGGGGACCTGATGTTTGTGGGCGAGCAACGCGACGCCATAGGGTACTTTTCCCCCAGCGGTTTGCCCATCGATGCGTCCTTCACCCGTGATCAACAAATCTGCTCCTTTGATTTTTTCCTCAAACCCAACCAATGAAGCGATCGTCGCAAATCCTGGAACCAATTGACCACCTGCCAAACGAACAGCACCACCAAGCCCACCTGCCGCACCAGCACCAGGGACTTCCAGATCGATCCCCGTGGTCCGCTTGATGTGCTCAGCCAAGTGCTTTGCCTGCTGATCCAACTGCTGGATCGTTTCTTGGGATGCCCCTTTTTGCGGACCAAAAACCTGCGCAAATCCCTGATTGCCAAAATAGGGATTCGTTACATCGGCCAATGCAAACAGGTCAATTTGTGCAAGCAGAGGGTTCAACTGGCTGAGCGCCAGAGATTCTGCTTGCAGCAAAGGATTGTTTTCCATCCGCTCGTTTCTTTGAATGGTTGCTCCTAGCGCAAGTAAAAAGCCTACACCCCCATCAGAAGTGCCGCTACCGCCAAGGGTCAGGTAAATTTTTTTCACACCTTGCCTGCAAGCTGCTAAGACCATTTGGCCTAAACCAAAAGAAGAGCTATTGCGGGTGGTCTCGTCACTAGGTTCCACGAGTTGCAACCCAATCACTTCTGCAGATTCAATCAGGGCAATTTTTTCTTCCTTGATTTTGGTGACCAACATACGGGCTTGCAACTTACCGCCTAATGGAGCGGTAACTGAAACCGTTTCGTAATTGCCTCCCAGCGCAGCAATGACTGCTGCCATTGACCCTTCTCCCCCATCAGCGATTGGGATACTGCGTGTTTCCCACTGGTCTGAAAACCCGCTTAAGACCGCTTCATTTAGTTCTGCGGAAGTGGCACTTCCTTTGAAGGAATCGATCGCTGCTACAACTTTCAATTTTCTATCTCTCATTTACGATCATCTCTTTCCCAAAGATTGGAATACTTCGCCTTATAATCAACTTGTAGTTAATTAAATCAACCAAAAATTAACTAGCAATCCATTGTAAGTCATCTCTTATCCTCTTATGATAGAAGTATACCAAACAAACCTATCGGAGGTGCACTATGGACTTACCAATTGGCGAGGAAATCGCTCGGAGAAGAAAACAACGAGGTATTACCCAGCAAGAATTAGCAGTGTTTATGAATGTATCCAAAGCATCCGTTTCGAAATGGGAAACGGGACAGTCTTATCCAGATATCACCTCGCTGCCCTTATTAGCAGCGTATTTTGATTGCAGCGTCGATGAATTATTGATTTTGGACTCGCAGCTATCTCCTAAAGAGATCCAGCGAATCTATCAATTACTAAAAGACGCCTTTCAAACAAAAACACCAAGTGAAGTCCTCGCGCTGGCACAAAGTTTTACCAAACGGTATTACTCTTGTTACCCGTTCTTGTTACAGATGGGCTCCTTTTACTTAAATCATTGGGATCTTTTGCCAGATGTCCCTGTAGCAGATAGCACAGAAGGGCACCCCTCTGAAGAAGCCTTGATGGAAGCGAAGAAAACTACCTATTTGAAAGAAGCAGAAATCCTTTATCAACGGATCATTGCGCATGGTGACAATGCGTTGGCACAACAAGCGCAACAAATCGAAGCCTATTGTCTGCTGATGAGAAACAAGCCCGATGAGGTCTTGGCGATCCTTGGCACGAAAACGCTCTCTTTCTTACCTAGCGAACCGTTGATTGCCGCCGCATTTCAGCAAAAAAATCAGTTGCAGCAAGCTGAGATTGTGACGCAAAGTGCGATTTATCAATACTTGATTCTTTTTATGAGCTTACTGACAAATTATTTGGCAATGCTCACACAAGACGAGGAGCAACTGGAAAAAACCTTTGCACGTGGGCTGGCACTCAGCGAGAGCTTCCAACTGGCCCAGCTGCATCCCCTTTCTTTACTGAACTTTTTATCTGCTGGAATGGTTTCTTTTGCCGCTTTAGGAAAAGAAAGCTTATTGCTACAAGCATTAACGCTGTATGTGAAAACATTAGCAGACACGCCTGAGGAAATCGTTTTGAAAGGAGACGATTATTTCAATAGCATCGATGAGTGGATCAGCGAATTAGAATTAGGTAGTCAGATCCCGCGGAACTCAGACAATGTCAAAAAACAATTTCTCGAAATCGCGCAGTTCACACCATTATTTGAACCTTATCTGAAGCAACCACTATTTGAAGAATTATTTCAGCAGCTGCAAAAACTGTCCGAACAAGAAAATGAGCCACAAAGGAGGGCTTCACATGAATAGTGTTTCACTAAATATACCAGAAAATATGTCTGATTATTTGCCCGTACTGATCCCCTTGATTGTTTTGCAATTGGTCCTGATCATCTTGGCGGTTCGCGATATTTTAAAACAAGAACAGTTTAAATTCGGCTCCCGTATTCTTTGGCTTTTCATCGCCTGTTTTGTTAGCCTGATCGGTCCTATCCTTTATTTTGCTTTCGGAAAAGAGGACCAACAATGAAGATGATCGAGATCAACCATTTATCCAAGCGTTTTGGGCGCAAACAAGTGCTGCAAGACCTAACCTTTTCGGTTCCAAAGGGCAGCGTTGTGGGGTTTGTCGGGGAAAATGGTGCTGGCAAAACAACGACCATGAAGGCGATTTTAGGATTGCTCCCCATTGATGAAGGCGAAATCACCGTTTGCGGCGAAGTGGTGCAATTCGGCTCAGCCAAGACCAATCGCTGGATCGGCTATTTACCAGATGTACCGCAGTTTTACTCGTTTATGACAGCTGTAGAATATTTGACTTTTTGCGGAAAGATCCAGCCCAATCAAGAACCTTTTCAGCCTCAGCGGGTGATGGAAGTTTTAGCGTTGGTAGGCCTGGAAGCTTCGAAACAAAAAATCGCTGGCTTTTCTCGCGGCATGAAGCAGCGTCTTGGATTAGCTCAAGCATTGATCAACCGACCAGCTATCTTGATTTGTGATGAGCCGACCTCTGCACTCGATCCTTTAGGTCGCAAGGCCTTTCTTGATGTATTGGCTAAAATCAAAGAAGAAACGACAGTTCTTTTTTCATCCCATATTCTCGCAGATGTCGAGCAACTGTCAGATTACATTGCGATTTTGCACAAAGGTCAGATCCAGGCGTTTGAAACGATGGATTCCTTAAAAAAACGTTATCGAAAAACCGCCTTTGGGATTGTCTTTACCAACGAAGGTGACCATTCGAAATTTGCCAATCTGTTAGCATCCCACGGCATTGCGGCAGAAAGAAAGAACAATCAATTACTGATCGACGAAACTGCCGACACGAATGTTGGAAAGCAGTTGCTGCGATTGCTCAATGAACAACAGATAGTACCTGAATCCTTTCAACGGATCGAACCGACTTTAGAGGCGATTTATTTGGAGGTGATCAAATGAAGGTGTTTCTTGTTTTCTTAAAGAAAGAATTTCTCGGCGGTCTTCGCAGCAAAAAACTACTGATTTGCTTGATCCTGTTTGCTCTGATTGGTATGCTTTCTCCCTTTACTGCCAAAATTATGCCAGATCTGATGGCCAGTATGATGCCGGAATCGATTGAAATCACGATTGCTGATCCGACATCGATCGATGCGTGGCTGCAGTTTTACAGCAACATCGGCACGATTGGTCTGCTTGTATTTGTGGTTCTTTTTACCGATACGCTCTCTGCCGAAATAGCCCAAGGGACCTTTATTCAGCTGATTACGAAAGGATTACCGAAAACGACGATCGTCTGTGCCAAAGCTGGCTATTTAACGATTCTGTGGTCTTTGAGCTACCTCCTAAGTGCCAGTGTCAGTGCTTTTTATACCTTGATCTATTTCGATGATTCTAGCGCTGTTCAAGTCCCTAGCGCATTGTTCAGCTATTGGCTTTTTGGTTTACTAGCAATCAGCATCCTGCTGCTAGGTTCCAGCTTTGCCAAAAGCATCTATCAAGGGCTGTTGTTTATAGGCGTCTGTTATCTGATGGGCATGTTAGGCAACCTATGGAGTCAAGTAACAAACTGGAATCCTTATTCCCTTTCCAGCCAATTTCCTAACTACTTAACCGACCAAATCAAACTAGGGGAACTGCTGCCAGCGCTGCTGCTGAGTTGCTTATTGATCATCAGCTGCCTAGCCGGAGCTATTGCTGTTTTGAGAAAAAGAAACTATTAAAAAACCATCGGTGCAAATGTTGGACTGACCTCCTGTAGGTAGACGTTTCGTCTAACTCTTGGGGGTCACTACCTGTTGCACCGATGGTTTGCTTCTGCTAGTTTATTCTAGTTCTGCTGTTTCTTGAACGTTCACTGCTTTTTTTGCCTGTGTTTTTTGCTCGATCCGCATAAAGAAGCGCATGAAAAAGGCAATCAAATAGATAGAGAAAGCGGAAATGAGGGCTTCTTGCCAAGAAAAAATCAGGAGATTCAACAAGATGATGATCAGATTGGTTAAGAAGACACCACTAGATTTTCGAATGCCATAGTATTTTTCCAAAATCAGCGGCGGAATCGTGACCCCACCATTGGAAGCACCGATTTTGTAAAGTGAAAAAATACCGAAGCTAAAGAAGAAACTACCTAAAATCAAGGAAACGGAATAAAAACGCAAGAGCATGATCTCTGGTAAAAGCGCCAGAAGAACGGGAAATGCCAGACTGCCGATAACCGTATTGACAAAGACCTCTCGCTTTAAAAGCAAAAATGCCAACGCCAGCATCAATAAATTAATCCCCCAGACAACGATATGACGATTGATCGACCAGCCGGTTTCGATCAGATAGCCGATCGACCCGACACCAGCAGAAGCAATACTGTGAGGCAAAAGGAAAAAGTTTAATGCGATGCAGATCCACAGCACCCCAAGCAATAAAGCAAGATTTTTTTTGATAAGTGATTCCATCAACGTTCTCCTTTCAATCTGGCAACTAATTTTATGGATAAAAGCTTCTGTCTATTCTATCAAAAAAAGCTCAAAAGAAAGAACCATTTTTTTCATGAAAACATGAAAAAAATGATTCTGAACTTCAAGAAAGCATGTTGGTTTTCATCACAAATGCACAGGCTTTAGGCTGTATAGCAGTGATACATCGCAAGCATTTCTTCTGCGACTGCTTCTTGCCATCCCCCTGGCTGTAACATGCATTCTTCCATTGATGGCAAATGAACAAAGCGAACAGCCAACTCTGAGCCTACAATCAATTGGTAGGACATCAAGCGATTTTTTTGCTGCAAGAGCAGCTGATGCTTTTCAGGGGCAAGAAAAGGCGCTGTTAAGTCTGCCAATTGCTTCAATGCCTCCAATGTACAAAGTCTTTTTTCGGGTGCGACACTGATCAATTGGTTGACCTCTGCTAATTTCATTGCCTCGATCACCCGCAGCGTTGCCCGAGGATCATGGATATCCGTCAAAAAAACCGACTGGCAGCTTTGCAATGCCCGAACGAGTCGTCCTAAATCGAGAAAGTCACCATCAATGATCGTCTCACGCGCAGCATCGATCTCATGCAAACGCTCCGTTGCACGGCGGGCATAGAGTACGAGTGGTCGATTGGTTCTTTCCAAAAGTTTTTGCCGTGATCGCTGACCGATCGTGCCAGCAGCACCTAAAATCGCAAGTCGTTTCATAAGCTCCCTTTCATTTTTGAAAAATTCAAGCCTCGTTCTTTGAGTAGAAAAAATGGCTTGTCATAAAGTCTGGTTGACGAGATTGGCTTTGCGTTGACGCAGTCGTTCTTCAGTCGGCAGAACATGCTCGTCGTAATGTTCCAATTTGTATTCTAAACGTTCAACAGCTTCCGTCATATCTGAGATTTTCTCCCGCAAAACTGCAATTTGTTCGGCTAACAGCTGCTTGCGCTCAGGAACCGTCCCTCGCCCTTCTTCAAATAAAGCCAGGTAATGACTCAGGCCATCAATCGATAGTCCAGCGTTGCGCATTTGCCTGGTAAAGGTGATCCATTTTAAGTCGTCATCATCAAATTCACGAACACCGTTTTTATTGCGTTTGACCGCCGGAATCAGCCCAATCTTTTCATAGTAACGGATGGTATCAGCTGAGACGCCGCTCAGTTCACTGACTTTTTTGATATTCATGGCTTCACTTCCTTGTTTTGCATTTTTTCTTCCTCACTCGTGGTGTATTCTCTCTTTAATCAAGGAACCACTTTTGACTGTGTCTGATTATTCCGCTCCTACCACTGCATGAGGCAAGTATGGCTCTTCCAAATACGCAATCTCTTCGGCAGTCAGCTTTAGATCAAGGGCAGGTAATGCATCTAATAAATGGCTTTCTTTTGTTGCGCCGATAATTGGTGCGACCACTTCTTCTTTTTGTAATAACCATGCCAAGGCGATTTGCGCCCGTTTGCTTTGGTGTTTGTCAGCGATCTGTGCGACCC
This sequence comes from Enterococcus sp. R12, assembly GCF_058135755.1. Taxonomy (NCBI): domain Bacteria; kingdom Bacillati; phylum Bacillota; class Bacilli; order Lactobacillales; family Enterococcaceae; genus Enterococcus; species Enterococcus sp. R12. The sequence goes on along the minus strand of NZ_CM176874.1, from coordinate 1,417,718 downwards.
GCGCCACGATCTCTCGGTCTTGTTCCATCGTTTTGTCGTACTTTTGATTGGCGGTTTTATCCGTTAAGTACCGTTTGGTCTCTGCACCCCAATCTCTTGTTAACCGTCCGGCAGCCAATGGGCTATATGGCGTCACGGCAATTTTTTGATCGGCACACAAGGGCATCATTTCTCGCTCTTCTTCTCGATAAAGCAAGTTCAAGTGATTTTGCATCGAAACAAATTTGGTCCAGCCATTTTTTTCAGCGACTGCTTGTGCTTTGGCAAATTGCCAAGCGTACATCGCAGATGCGCCGATATAGCGTACTTTTCCAGAAACTACCAAATCATGTAATGCCTTCATGGTTTCTTCAATTGGCGTGTGGTAATCCCAACGATGGATGATATACAGATCAATGTAGTCCATTTGCAGGCGTTTTAAGCTTTGTTCGACTTGATAAAAAATCGCTTTTCGGGATAAGCCTCCACTGTTAGGTCGCTGTTTCATTTTAGAATATAGTTTTGTGGCAACCACGATCTCATCTCGTGGCGCAAAATCATTCAGTGCTCGACCGACGATTTCTTCGCTCGCTCCATAAGAATAGACATTTGCCGTATCAAAAAAGTTGATACCCAGATCCAAGGCTTTTTTGATGACTTCACGACTGTCGTCTTCTTCTAACACCCACTCATGAAACCCGCTGTTGGGATCGCCAAATCCCATTGTCCCTAAACACAAAGGTGACACATCAAGTCCTGTATTGCCAAATTTTACATAGTCCATTTGTACGTCCTCCTGTTTTTTTAAGTTACACTAAGCATACAGGTTGAAGTGCACTCTAAGTCAAGCGAATCTATAAACTTTTTTTTATTTTACTGTCAATTGACTCAAAAGGACATGCTTTTTTTCGTGCGTTTCATTTCAAATCAGCTTTTGGTACACTAAAGATAAGTATTGATACGCTATCTAGCCGAGAAAAAGGAGCGAAAGATTTTGACTTGTATTTTTTGTACTGCCTCAAAACATGCGATCATTGAAAACGAACGCTTTTATGCGATCGCTGATAAGTACCCCGTCACCCCTGGACACTTGCTATTGATCCCCAAAGCGCATCGCAGGGATTATTTTGCTCTCACCCAAGAGGAATTACAAGACTTGCAGGCTTTGTTGCAGGGAGGCAAAGCTTATTTATTGGAAACCTATCGACCAGACGGCTTCAACATCGGCTTCAATTGCGGGGAGGCTGCTGGACAGACGGTCTTTCATTGCCATTGTCATTTGATCCCACGCTACCAAGGCGACGTGGAGCAGCCAAAAGGCGGCGTTCGAGGCGTGATTCCTAACAAGCAAGCCTACTAAACACAAACAAGCCGTTTCTCCAGCAAAGGGAAACGGCTTGTTTATGTTTGTTAAAATGAGGACGCTTAGGAATTGATCGCTGAATGATTCATCAATCGATTGATATGAACGCCTAGATAGACGATTTCATTGACAGGGATCTTCGTTTGGTATTCTTTATCGATATAGGCTTTGACTTTTGTCGCAATCTCCATAGCATTCGGATAAAGAGCCCACATTTGACGGTATAGTCCTTCATCTTCTTCTTGCAGCAGACCATCCAAAAAGAATCGGTCAACGAAGAAACGCACGTGGGTGATAAAGCGATTGTAATGGATCGAATTGGTGTTGACGTCTTGCTGGATCGAGTAGCGCACCATATTGACGATCAACCCGATCAATTTGGCCTTTTTCAACCCATCTTGATTTTCCTCGGTGTTCGACTGGGCATTGATCAAATGAAACGCGATATTGGAGGCTTCTTCTTCTGGCAGCTCAATTTGATACTTCTCTTTCAACAAGCGTAGTGCCTGTTCGGCCGCTCGAAATTCATCTGTATAGTAATTCTTGATTTCCCAATAGAGCCGATTCGTCACACTCAAGCCTTTTTGCTGACGTTCTACAGCAAAGTGCAAGTGATCCGATAAGGTGAGGTAAATCGTTGAATTTAGCGGATATGGCAGCATTTTTTGCGCCAGTTGGACGATTTCTTTGGTCATTTCAAAATAGTACAACGGAATCTCATCCACTAAATCGGCAAACTGACCTGATTTTTTTTCATCGATTGGCAGAAAAACTTGATCGATCTGGGTATCGGCTATGCTGTCGCCGACTTTCTTTCCATAGCCGATGCCTTTCCCAAGTGCAATCATTTCTTGGCCTTCCTTATCAACAAGTACGACACTTGAATTTAAGACTTTCTTGATGTAAATCATGCACTCTCGCTCCTCACTGTTTATTCTGCCAAACTTGCGCCATTGGTGGCGATCACTTCTTTGTACCAGTCGAAGGAATCTTTTTTCAAACGGTCATAACTGCCGTTTCCTTCATCATCGGCATCCACATAAATGAAGCCATAGCGTTTCGTCACTTGTGACGTACCCGCACTGACCAGATCGATCGGTGCCCAAGAAGTATAACCAATCAAATCGACCCCTTCATCGATGGCTTCCTTCATTTGTTTGAAGTGTGCCTTGAAATAATCGACCCGATACGGATCATGCACTTGGCCGTCTTCAAGGACATCCACGGCGCCCATACCATTTTCAACGATCATTAATGGCACTTGATACCGATCATACAATGAAAGCAAGGAGATTTTCAAGCCTTTAGGATCGATCTGCCAGCCCCATTCAGTTGATGGCAGCTTGGGATTTTTCACCCCTAAAACCGTATTGCCCGGTGTCCGTTCGGCATTTGGATCACCTGATTCGGCCATAGACATATAATAACTAAAGGAAAGAAAATCAACGGTGTGATCTTTTAAGATTTGGCGGTCTTCTGGTGCCATTTCAATCTTGATGCCGCGTTTTTCCAGATCTTTTTCAATCATTCGCGGATAAGCCCCTTTGACTTGAACGTCCGCATAAAAATCATTTTCCAAGTTTTTCTTTAAGGTCAATTCAACATCCAATGGGTCACAAGTCAATGGATACGTCATTAGTTTCGTTAACATACAGCCAACTTTATTGTTTGGGTTTTTCTCATGAGCGATTTTGGTCACTAATGAGCTGGCAACAAATTGGTGATGGAGCGCTTGATACACCTCTTGCTCTTCTTTGCCTGCTTCTGATTGTTCTGGAATGATGCCTGCTGTTGTAAAGGGATGACGATGGATACTGTCGATTTCGTTAAAGGTCAGCCAATATTCCACATACTCCCCAAATTCTTCGAAACAGACGGTTGCAAAGCGGACAAAGTCATCGATTACTTTACGTTCCACCCAGCCATTGTACTTCAAGCTAAGGGCTAGCGGCATTTCATAGTGAGACAAGGTTACGATCGGTTTGATCCCCAAGCGCTGCATTTCTTGAAAGACATTGCGGTAAAAAGCGATCCCTTCTTGATTGGGTGTCGTTTCTTCCCCGGTTGGGAACAAACGGGTCCACGCAATCGACAATCGCAACACTTTAAAGCCCATCTCCGCAAACAAAGCCAAATCTTCTGGATAGCGGTGATAGAAATCGATTCCTCGCCGTTTTGGATAGATGGTATCTGTTGGATCTGCCATCGCTTCTTTGACGGCTTCTACGGTCACGCTCATGTGCGCCGCATAATCTTTGTTATCGACATGAGGTTTGTAGGTCGCCACATCAGCCACTGACAAGCCTTTGCCGCCAAGATTCCAACCTCCTTCTACTTGATTTGCGGCGATAGCGCCACCCCATAAGAAGTCCTTTGGAAAAGTTGTTTCAGTCATTTTTTCAATCCCCTTTTTACATTGTTTTTATTGCATTGCTCATTTGTTTAGACGAGTGGTGCGATCGATAGGACACCTTGGTCGCTTTGCTCATCGGTTGATTCGATCGTTTTGACTGTAAAGTTTTCTTGATTGGTGACCACACAGATCACGATTGGATCAAAACCAGCTGCTTTGATGGCATCTAGATCAAATTGGATCAGCGGTTGCCCTTGTTTCACTTGATCCCCCGCTTTTACGTAAGGGGTAAAGTGTTTGCCTTCTAATTGGACGGTATCCAAGCCGATATGAAAGAGCAGTTCTGCGCCATTACGGGTTTTTAACCCGATCGCATGGTTGGTTTCAAACAACATCGTGATCTCGCCATCTTCTGGTGCGATCAATTCGCCAGACGTCGGGATGATCCCGAACCCTTCTCCGATCATGCCGCTTGAAAAGACTTCATCGTTGACTTCAGATAAAGCTACCACTTGCCCATCTACTGGTTTGCTCAATACTTCGGCTTTGGGATCGGCAACAGTCGTCTTATTTTCTACCACTTTGTCTTTGAATAAGAAAAGGACAAGGACAAAAGCAACAGCAAAGGATACCCCTAACGTGACCAATGCCCACACAAGATTCATCGGGTTGGCTTCATCCACGAACATAGTGATACTTGCTAGACCAGGGCCAACTAATGCGAAGGCCTTGATGGCAAACAAACCAGCCACCGCTCCACCAACTAGGCTGGAAGCCATCACGCCGTAAAGCACTCGTTTATGCAGGATCGTCACCCCATACAAAGCAGGCTCGGTGATGCCAAAAAGGGCGGAGATGCCTGCAGAAACAGCGGTTGAACGAAGTTTTTGGTCTTTGGTCCGAACACTCACCGCAAAACAAGCACCAGCTTCTGCAATGTTATGTGCCAATGAGGCAGGCAAGTATAACAGCTCTGCCCCCATCTCACTCATGGACGAAACAGCATAGGGAATCATGGCTTTGTGCATACCAGTAACCACCATCAATGGTAAAACAGCGGCTAAAATCCCTGTTGCCACCCAACCTAAATGGGCATACAGCCAAATGATCGCTGCTGAAAAAATCGTTCCGACTTCAAAGCCTAATGGGCCTAAAATCAATAAAGCAACTGGAACCGTAATAACTAAGCTCATCATCGGAACAAAGAAGATACGGATCGGTTTTGGTGAGATTCGGGTAAATAGCTTTTCAATTTGAGCGTAAAATAAAACCGTTAAAATGGCTGGAAATACTTGTGACGCATAGGCGATATTTTGTAAACCGAAGCCCATGAACGCTGCGCCATCTGTCAATAGTGTCGTTAGTTCAGGCAAAATCAAGGCACCGACAGCGGAAACCGCCACCAATTGGTTGACCTTTAATTTATTTGCCGTGGTGATCGCCACTAAAATCGGTAAGAAATACAATGGTGCGCCACCGATCAGATTCAAAATTTGATACGTCTGGCTCGTATTGTCCATCAATCCAGTGACAGAAGCAAGTAACAGTAAGGATTTCAAGACGCCCCCACCAGCGACTGCTGGAATCAACGGTTGAAAAATCGAGATAATAAAATCAAGCAGGACCGCACCCCACGATTGTTTTTGTTTTCCTTCACTTCCTCCATCCGCTGTTAGCTCATGACCTAACACGTTCATAACCTCATCATACACTTCGACGACATCATTGCCGATGATGACTTGGCATTGGACATTTTGTCGCACCCCAATCACACCATCGACTTTTTCCAAGGCATCTTTTTGTACGAGGCTATTGTCTTTTAAGGTAAAGCGCAAGCGTGTGGAGCAATGTTCCAAATGTGCGATATTTTCTTTTCCGCCAATCAACTCAACGATGGCAGTTGCCGTTTCTTTTACATTCATAATTTTCTTCTCCTTTAATTAGTTTTCCTTTGTTGGCCAAACAAAGAAAAAAGCAGGCAGCACCTACAAAAACATTGAACGGAATCCAACGATCCCTTCCATGTTTTTTATAGGTCCTGCCTGCATTACCAGTCACATGCCTGTTTTATTACTTGCATAATACCATGCTTTATTTGAAAACGCAACCACCGTTTTAAAAATATTTTGCTAAGCCTTTTGCTGAAACGAGAAGTTTGCTACACTTAGTGGATAATCAGTTGTTTCGTCTTCCTTGGCTTGCACCAGAAGCAAGAAGAACATCGCTGGCTAAACGTATCACAAGAAAGGATGAATCGGATGACTTCATTGAATCACTCATTGCATGTTGCCGTCCCAACAGCATTTGATCATGCAGAAAGACTTGACACGAAAAGAACGATCGCTCATATCTTGCAACTGCAAAAGCAAGGGATCAAATCGGTTTTGGTGTGCGGCTCCACCGGTGAACAGCACTCATTGACCTTAACAGAAAAAAAACAGCTTCTACATGCCTTAGCGCAAGAAACCAGCTGGGCAGCCGATTTCGAAGTCCTCTTCGGTTTAGCTGGCATCGTATTTCATGAAACGCTCGCGTTGGCAGAAGCAGTCAGCAAAAATCCCCGAATCGATGGTGTGGTTTTAGGCTTTCCCCCTTATCTTTGCCTGACCCAAAAGGAAGCCGTGCTCTATGCTCAGGGATTGATCCATACTTGCGAAAAACCAGTTATTTTATACAACAATCCCCGCCGCACGGGCTTTGATTTATCTGCAGAAAGCCTCTTGACCTTGATCGCTGACCCTCGGGTGATCGGCTTAAAAGAAGCTGGCAGGAAGGAGCGAGTGCCTCAACTAAAAACAAAGACGGCTGCCGATTTTCGTTTTTATGCTGGTGGTGAAGCGGACTTGGCGGAAAAGGTCGCACTAGGGTTTAACGGGCTGTCATCAATTGCAGGAAACCTTTGTCCCAAGGAGATCCAGGTGATTTGGCAGGGCTTATTGAAAGGTGATGCAACGATTTCTACGTCGAATGAATGGCAGAATATGGAACAAGCAGCTGCTGGCGATCCAACCAATACTATCAGTTACCTTCCGTGGCTCAAGCAGCAAATCACCATTGATGGACAGCCCTTTGGCTTTTGTCGTCAGCCGCTAGGTCTAGCAACAATTGATCGGTTTGGCACTGGCTCAATTCCCCCTCATCTAGCACATGAAAGGCAGGAGAACCAGACAAATGAAGAGTGATGCACCGATTGATCCACAACTAAAGCACTATATTGAAAGCTCCATCATCCCGCAATACAACCAATTGGATAGCAGTCACTCCCCAGCGCACGTCCACCAAGTGATCCAAAATAGTTTTGAAATTGCTGAAACATTGCCCGTTGACCTGAATATCGTCTATACGGTAGCTGCCTACCATGATATCGGCTTGCTCTATGGCCGCAAAAACCACGAAAGCAATTCCCGCAAGATCGTTGAACAAGATGCTGTGTTGCCACGCTTTTTCTCTCCTCCAGTCATTTCAATGATCGGCGAAGCTGTAGAAGATCATCGCGCCTCGCTGCCCTATGAGCCTCGCTCGCTTTATGGCAAAATTATTTCCGAAGCCGATCGCGACTTAGATTTTGAGCGAATCCTCAAGCGAACCTTGCTTTTTGCTTATGAGAAAAAGCAGCTGACAGATTTAGAACAATTGCATCATGAAGCGTATCAGTACATTTCAAAGAAATACGGTCCTCAAAGTGAGCTGAAGGTTTGGTTGGATTATCGCAAAAACCAAGACGGTTTGGCGATCATCTATCAAAAATTAGCACAACCTGAAAGCTTCCGTCACTCCTTTGAAAAAATCGTGCCGTTAGTTATCGCTACAAGCAAAGAAACTGACGATTGACACTTTGATCCAGCACCAGACTTCAAATAGGAACCCTCTGATTCAGCGCCGCAGTTGTGTCTGCACTGAATCAGAGGGCTTTTACTGTTATTCTAAACGTTCTTTCTCCACTAAAATCCCCCGCCCCTTCGCTGCTCCTACGCGTCTATTCAAATCAAAGGGCAGCAAGTGGTTTTCTTCAATCAACAGACGCCCCTTCTAAATAACCTTCCTTTTTTCACCGAATTTACTCTTTGTAAGCAAGATAGTTTGCTGAAAATAAAAAAAATGGTATTTTTATTTTATCAAGTGATAAAATATTAGGAGGAATCGTTATGTTTTTGGCAATCAATGAAATACGCCATTCCAAATTGCGTTACGCCCTAGTCACAGGGGTCATGTTTTTAATCGCCTATTTGGTCTTTTTTTTAACTGGGTTAGCTTATGGGTTGGCTCAAGATAATCGGATGGCGGTCGACAAATGGGAGGCAGATCAAATTTTGTTGACCGAAGAAGCAAATGATAATTTAAACATGTCGATGCTTCCTCGCAGTCTTTATGATGAAGTCGATGCACCAGAAAAAGCAGTTTTGGCGCAAACCGCTGGAGTTGTGACCAAAGAAGACAACGGTGAAAAAGTCGATGTCACCTTTTTCGGCATTGATCCAGATCAATTTTTAGCACCCAATATTACCGATGGCGAGATGTTTGCTTCAGATGATGAAGCGGTCGCCGACAGCAGTATTGAGGAAGAATACGGGATTTCCATTGGTGACACCATCAAATTAGCAGGCAGTGACAAAAAATTAAAAATCGTCGGTTTTACAGATAACGCCCGCTTCAGTGTCGCTCCGGTCCTCTACACGTCGATCGGTGCCTATCAAGAAATTCGTTTTGAAAAAGAAGATGATTCTGAAAATGCCCGTATCAACGCGATCGTGACTCGTGGCAAAATCAAAGAAGTGCCAGATGATCTGGTCGCTACGGATATCAGCAAATTTATTAATGAATTGCCTGGTTACAACGCACAAGTGCTGACCTTTGGCTTTATGATCGGGTTCTTGATCGTGATCGCTGCCATCGTTATCGGTATTTTTATCTATGTGCTAACGATGCAAAAATCAGAAATTTTTGGTGTCATGAAAGCTCAAGGGATCTCTAGCCGCTACATTGCTTTTTCGGTGATCGCCCAAACGTTCTTATTGGCAACCTCGGGTGTTTTGATCGGTGGTTTGGCAACGATCGGTACCGCCCTCGTGTTACCTGCGGCAGTGCCATTCCAAATCAATCTATTATTCTTTGCTAGTATCAGTGTCATGATGATTCTGATCGCGATGCTAGGTGCTTTCTTCTCGGTGCGAACGATTGTAAAAATCGACCCATTGAAAGCAATCGGATAGGAGGAAAAAACATGAGTGCCATTGAATTCAAACAAGTCAAAAAATCATTTAAAGATGGGGACGCGACAATTGAAGCCTTGAAAGAAACCAACTTTTCGGTAGAAAAAGGCGAATTTGTCGCCATCATCGGTCCTTCTGGCTCTGGGAAAAGTACCTTTCTAACGATCGCCGGTGGTCTGCAAGCCCCCTCTGAAGGCGAAGTGTTTATCAATGACGAACCCTTCAGTAAACAAAAAGAAAAGCAACGGGCAAAAACTCGTTTCAAAAAGATCGGCTTTATTTTACAAGCTTCCAACCTTGTCCCTTTTTTGACGGTCAAAAAGCAACTCCAATTAGTGGATAAGGTCAGCAAAGAAACCCAAGAGCAATCAGCAACTGAATTGTTTGAACAACTTGGGATCGAAAAGCTGCAGAACAAATACCCCGATGAACTTTCTGGTGGTGAAAGACAGCGTGTGGCTATTGCCCGAGCGCTCTATCATGATCCCACCATCATATTGGCAGATGAACCAACGGCGAGTCTTGATTCAAAAAAAGCCGTCGAAGTCGTCAAAATCTTAGCAAAAGAAACCAAAGAAAAACAAAAAGCCACCATTATGGTGACCCATGATACCCGTTTAACAGATTATTGTGATCGGGTTCTCGTCATGAAAGATGGCGTTTTAGAAGAAAAAGAACACACGAAAAAAGAAGCCGAATCAGATGATTCGCAGAAGGAGCAAGCATGAAAAAAATTATTGTTGTCGGTGCGGGCGTGTCAGGATTAGCTGCTGCTGTCCGTTTGCAAAAACTTGGCTATGACGTCACCCTCTACGAAAAAGAAGGTCAACCTGGGGGCAAAATGAATCAGATCAAGGAAAACGGCTTTACCTTTGATGTGGGCCCCACCATCGTGATGATGCCTGAAATTTATCGTGAAGTGTTTGAATTTGCTGGCGTTGATCCGAATGACTATATTCCTATGGAGAAAGTCGATCCGATGCTGCAGCTGTATTTTGCCCAAGACGAACCGCTGACCTTCTCAAATGACTTAGTAGAATTGACCAAAACGCTAGAAGCGATCTCAGAAGAAGATGCTCAAGGCTATTTTGCCTTTTTAGCAGATATTTACAAACGCTATGTGATCGCCAAAGAGTCCTTCATCACCAAGTCGTTTCGGACATGGCGAGATTTTTACAATCCCAAATCATTATGGGCAGGGTTAAAGCTGCGAACGTTTAGTGACGCCTACTCTTCCATTTCTAAATTTGTCAAAGATGATCGCCTGCGTAAATCATTGGCGTTTCAAACCTTGTATATCGGTGTCTCCCCTTACCAAGGGCCGTCCCTTTATACGATCATCCCTATGATCGAGTTGATGTATGGGGTCTATTTCATCAAAGGCGGCATGTATACGTTAGCCACTGGTATGGCACGTTTGTTCCAAGAATTAGGCGGTACGATCCATTACAATACGCCGATCGATGAATTATTGATCGAAAACAAGCAAACCAAAGGCGTTCGTGTCAATGGAGAAACGATCACCGCAGATGCCGTGATTTGTGCGGCTGATTTTCCTTATGCTATGGAAAGCTTGATTCCTGATGAATCAAAACGCGGCAAATACACCAATCAAAAAATCGCTTCGATGGATTATTCTTGTTCTTGTTTCTTGCTTTATTTAGGTCTGGACAAAAAATATGAGGATAGCGCACTCCACAGCATTTATTTTGCCAATGATTTCAAACGCAATGTAGATGATCTTTTCGAGGCTGGTAAGCTGCCAGAAGATCCTTCCTTCTACTTGTATCGTCCAACCCTGAAAGATGCTTCCTTAGCACCTGATGGTCAAGAAGGTCTTTATGTTTTAGTCCCAGTACCTGAGTTATCTAAATTTGATCAATGGACGGATGAAACGATCCAAAGCTACCGCCAGCAGATCATTGGATTATTAAAAGAAAAAACGATCTTTACGGATATTGATGAACACATCGTGTATGAAAAAATGTATACGCCAGATACGTTCAATGACCGCTTCAATGCCTACAACGGTGCGACATTTGGCTTGAAACCAACCTTGGCGCAAAGCAATTACTATCGTCCCCATAATAAATTTGATTATGCAGAAGGCCTATACTTCTGCGGCAGCAGTACGCATCCGGGAGCGGGTGTGCCAATCGTGATGCAAAGTGCCAAGTTAGCTGTGGAGGAGTTGTTAAAAGATGACCGTTAAATCATTAAGCGTCTTTGATGAATACGACAACGATTTTTTATACTGTGAGGCCATCATAAAAAAGCATTCGAAAAATTTCCATACCGCCTTTTCTCAATTGCCAAAAGACAAAGCCCGCGCCGTCTATGCCGTCTACGCCTTTTGCCGACGTGCCGATGATGCCGTCGATGAAAAGCAAGATCCTTTGTTGATCGAAGCCATGAAAAAACGCTTGGAAGAAATGCAAAAACAAGTTTCAGACGATGCGATCGACTTGTCGCAAGCCGTCAAGGAAGAAGATCCTGATGAAGCCATTTGGCGGGCATTGACCCTTTCTTTCCAACAGTTTGATCTGCAATTTCAACCCTTTTTCGACCTATTGGTGGGGCAAAAACAAGACCTTGACTTCCAGCAGCCCACCTCTGAAAAAGAGCTTTCTGACTATAGTTACTACGTAGCTGGCAGTGTAGGTCTGATGCTCTTGCCGATTCTCTCGCAAGCAGCCGCTGCGATTCAAGAGCCCGCCATCAAATTGGGTGAAGCGATGCAGCGCACCAATATTTTACGTGATATTGGCGAGGATCTGCGGATGGGCCGCATCTATTTGCCGCAAACGGTCTTGGCGCAATACAACCTTTCGCGAGAGGCTTTAGCAGCTGGTAATCAAAACCCACAGTTTATCGAGATGTGGGAACACGAGGCGCAACTGGCAGAGACGCTTTATCAAGAATCTTTTGTCATGATGCCGCAAATCGATGAGGATTGCCGTGAAGCTCTATTAGCAGCTGCTTTGATCTATCGGGAAATCTTGACTGTGATTCGCAAAAACAACTATCAAGTCTTTGCTGAAAAAACAGCGGTACCGAAACAACGGAAAATCCAACTTTTGTTTACCGCGAAAAAAATGCTTCGTCAGGAACGTTGGGAGGGCTGACTTTGAACTTGCGAGAAAAAATATTACGAGTGGCAGAGAACCTGTTTATGCAGCAGGGGTATCAAGCAACTTCTACTAGACAGATCGCAGAAGCCGTCGGCATCACCCAACCCAATCTTTATTATCACTTCAAAGGCAAAGAAGCCATCTATTATGAAGTGATGGTTTCTTTGGCACAAGAGGTTTCTGGAAAGCTAAATCAGACCGTTGAAGATACTTCCTTGACGATCTCTGAAAAAATCTTGAACATGTTTCTTTTTTTAAGAAGTCGGCATCGGATCAATTTTTATATGATGATGCACGACATTCAGCATACCGTTTCTGAGGACACTTCTAAAAAACTGTACTTGCTTTGGCGGAAAAATTATAAAGAACCGTTTCTTGACTTGTTTCGTCGCAGTGATTCCAATCTCCGTTCGGATGTCGACCCAGAATTTGTCACCAGTCAATTGTTAGTACTGATGGCGGCTCATTTGGACTCACCAGAAAAAGAAGACAAGATGCCAGAAGCGATCGATTTGTTTTTATTCGGTGCACTAGGCAATGGGCCAATTGCGAAATAGCTGGAACGTTGGCTTTTGTCCCGAGAATAATCATTCGACGAATTTCTGACAATCGCGTACACTGATCCAGTAAACAGAAACTTAAAAGGATGGATGTACATGTCAAAAAATCGAATCGAAGCCTTTACGGATGCGGTCATTGCGATCGTAATGACCTTATTAGTATTGGAATTGCACCAGCCCGAAGGCGATACCTTTGCTTCTTTTTTAGGAGTGGAACAGCAATTTGTTATTTATTTGATCAGCTTTGTGATGTTAGCGATCTACTGGAACAATCACCATCATCTATTTCAAGTAGTGTCTAAAATTGACGGTTGGACCTTGTGGGCGAATCATTTGTTGATTCTGGCACTGACCCTCTTTCCTTTTGTAACGTCATGGGTCAGTCGTTATCCAGTCGCTCTTGCCCCACAGCTGCTATACGGGGCTGTCATTTTATTGACGGATTTCAGCTATTTCCTAGTTGGAAAATCCTTGGTTCGTGCCAATCCTGACAATCAAGCCATCGTGGAACTGTTTCGCGGATACAAGAAACTCTACTTTACGTTGTTTATCAACGTGCTGGCATTGCTCCTGGGCTGGCTGATCCATCCCCTATTTATCATCACACTGGATAGTCTTGTACTATTATTGTGGGTGATCCCTGAGAAAAAAGTAGAAACCTTTTTAAAACAATAAAAACACTTGCGTCTTCTCCTACAAGCGATGAATGATTGCGCACAAGCAGCCGATTGGTCTACTTTTGCGCTGTCATCCATCACGAGAAGGACGCAAGTGTTTTTTCTAGCGAATTAAGTCTTTCCCTGGTGCCTGTAAGACTTGTTCAACTTGTTCTTTGGTGGTTAAGGGGACATCCCCCAGCATCGTATGAGCCAAAACTGCATTCGTGATAGCAAAATCAGCGGTGCGTTGGAGCGACCATTTTTCGGCATAGCCTAATAATACGCCAGCAGCATAGGCATCCCCTGCCCCGATCCGATCCAACACTTGCAGCAGCTGCGGTGCCGTTTCATAGGTATCTTGTGCCGTAATGATCCTTCCGCTGATAAACTGCTTGTCTTCCACGGCTAGACGCCGTGTCCCGCAGAACCATTCTAGTTGATACTGGTCAATAAAGGATTGGATCAACGCAAGCTCGGCGCCTTCGGTTTCCTCTAAGGGATAAGCCAAGAGCTCCTCCAAGTCACGGACAGAGCCGAAAACTAGATCACAATAGGGTAGGATCGTTTCATACCGTCGTTTCAGTACCTCCCGATTTAATTCTTCATTCAAGCTTGGACGGAAGTTGAAATCAAAGCAGACGCGAATCTGCTTGGCATGGGCCTGTTTGGCCAAAGCCAAAGCTGTTTGCCAGGTTTTCTCAGTCAAACTAAGAGAGATCCCGCAAATATGAATGAGATCGACCGTTTCTAAAAACCCATCGATAGCATATTCTTCTGGACCTGAAACGCCAAAGGAACTATGATGGCGATTTTGATACGTCACATAGGTCGGACGAGCGCCGTAGCCGATCTCGGCGAAATAACTGCCGATATGACTATATTTTTTGCCAACAAATGCCGTCTGGATTCCATAGGAACGCAAGCTGGCTTTTGCCGTATCTCCTAATCGGTTGGCTGGCACCTGCGACAGCATCGACGTCGTCAAGCCGAAATGCGCCAAATTGCCTAACAGATTGACCCCTGTTCCCGTAAAATCCATCCGCAAAGAGTGGGTCTGTTCCAACGTTCGATATTCTGGTGGCGTCAACCGCATCATTACCTCACCGTAAGCACCGATCCGCATCATTGATCCCCCCTATTTGGCTGCTGCCAACACCTTTTTCGTCATTTCTGCTAATGTCTGTACATCTCCAGGGCGTGTGTCCCCTGTTTCTCCATCGATGATCGAGCTGTAAATATGTGGAATGATTTTTTTCACTCCTGCATCAACAGCGATCTGCAAGATTTCTTCAAAGTTTTCTAAATCGATACCGCCGGTCGGTTCCAAATAAAAATCATTCGCGGCACAAGCCTCGGCTACCGCTTGATATTCTGCTTTATGAGCCAACCCTTTCATTGGAAAATACTTGATAGAACTAGCGCCCATGTCTTTTAATAAAGCGATCGCTGTTTCAACTGGGACTTCTGCAGCTGGAGTTTGTGAACTCAATGGACCAGTCGCAATATTGACATAGCCGACTTTTCCCGTTGGTGAAACAAGGGCATTGACGATCGTTTCAGATTGTCCTAGCAAAGCTCGTGAGGTCCCCGCTCCCGTGAACACTTGGTTAACATGCTGTGGTTGAAGAACAGCGGAAATTCGGGAGACCATTTCACTTTGATTGGGGTCGCCAGCACCAAGCCCTACAGAAAGGGCATTATTTGTTGCCACTTGATAGTTCTTCATGTCAGCGATAGCCGCCTCGTCACTATCATAGTTTTTTGATAAAACACCTAGGACGATGTTGCCCTCTGCTGCATCGTAACAAGCTTTCGCATTGTCGATGGAGTTTGCTAACACATTTAGACAGACACGGTTAGCGAAATAATTGGGTGAAGTTTTCATTTTTGGGTTGCTCCTAACATAATTTCTTGTAAGCGATCAGTAATCACTGCCATTTCTTGTTCATTGACTGCTCGGATATCAAATTCAATAATGCCGTTATTGGCTTGGTACTCACGGGTATAAATCGCTGGTTCTCCTGCTTTTAGCGCGTCGATCACTGCTTTGGCACTTGGTTCTTTCACTTTAACACTCGCCCGATAAATGTCTCTGCCAGCGCTGTCTTGAACGATTTTTGCTTCGAAACCAGTGATTTCATTGATTGCCGCAATAAATGGTTGCAGACGCTCTTGCATCGAAGCGCCAGATTCTGTTCCCTCCGCTAGATAATCCGTCACGGCTTGGGTAAATCCGAGAATATTGTCTTTACCGATTTTCATTGCTCGACCTATCCCTTTGGATTGCAGGCGCACCCAAGAGACATAGGGCTGCTTGCCGATCACTAAGCCAGCACTCGGTCCTGAAAATGCTTTGGCACCTGAATAGATCACTAAATCAGCACCAGCTTGGGTATAGGCAAACAAATCTTCCTCAGCAGCCGCATCAACGATCAATGGAAGATCGTGTGCCTTGGCAACTTGGGCCGTTTCTGCTACCGTCAGCATACTTTTTTGAACGGTGTGATGACTCTTTATGTAGAGGATCGCTGCCGTTTCGGGTGTGATCATCTGTTCAATGTGCTCGGGTGTACACATATTGGCATAGCCTGCTTCCACTACCTTCCCACCACCTTGTGTCACCATCACTTCCACTGGTGTGCCATAATCTACGTTGTGGCCTTTGGGCAAAATGATCTCCCGCTTACTGATTTTCTCACTATATGGATGATACAAATGATAGCTGTCGCCTTGACCGATGAGTGCCGCCACTGATTGGGCGATCCCCGCTGAAGCGGAAGAAACGATCTGTGCATCTTCCGTTTTCAACAATTCTGCTAAATAGGCTCCGGTTTTTTCTGCTAGATCTGCCATTTCAAAGAAATGCTCCCCGCCGTAGCGCTGGGCTGCAAGCACACTTTCGCTGACTTTCGAGACACCTAGAATCGTCATTTTGCCAGAAGCATTGATGACTTCTTTCAAGCCTAATTCTTCAATATTCAGTGTCAAAAAGTTCCCCTCCTATCACCGCTTTTTGCGGCACGATCTGTTGTGTCGTGATTCGGCGATTGCCGTTAGAATCCGTCAATTCCTTTTCGCCCGCTTCAAAGCGGAAAATCGTAAAATCAGCATCATATCCCAATGCGATCTCGCCTTTGTTCTGTAAATGAAATTGCTTCGCAGGGGCACTGGTCACCTTCTCGATGATCTCACGCCAATCATACCCTACGACCGCTAATTTTTCCATAGTCGTCGCTAAATCAAAGACTGGTCCATTAGTACGATTGCGAATGTAGATATCTGTACTAATGGAAGAAGCCTTCAGCTGATTGGCAAAGGCTGTCTCCGCCACGTCAAAATTGAAACTGTCTGTCCCATGACCAATATCGAAGACCAAGCCTTTTTCATAGGCAGCAAAGACGAAAGGCTTGATGGTTTGGTTTGTCTGATCCAAAATCCCATTGGCTTTGCCGTTAAAGCAATGGGTTACCACATCGCCTGTTTCCAATTCAGCGAGAATCTCTGCTAAATTCGGTGGTGCTGAACCAATATGGACCATCAAAGGCAGCGGTTGATTTTCAGCTTGGATCGTTTTCGCTAATTTCAACGGCGTGATGCCATTTTCGCCGATCACCGTTTTGCTCATTCGGGCTTTGATCCCGACGATAAAGTCAGGAAACTTCTGCAGTGCTTCTTTGACCAATTCTTTTTTGACTTTTGACAGATCCGCAAGTTCATCCTGCTCTACGATCCCCCATTTGGAAATGTTGACTAAAGCAAAGACATTGGTTTTGGCTTCTTTGGCTAAATCATAAAACCGATGGATATTTTCAGCGCCCGTCGTCCCCGCATCGATAACGGTCGTGACGCCTTGTTTGACACCGATCTCGTCTGGATAATCATAATAGAGCGTCATTTCCTCGAAACAATGGACATGGTCATCGATCCAACCAGCTGACAAGAACTCCCCTTCTGCTAAGGTCAGCTCTTGTTTCGCCTGCTCCTGCAATGTGGGTGCCAGAGCAGTGATTTTGCCGTCTTGGATCCCAATATCAAATACTTCTTCATCGATCGTGCGGGCTTGACGAATAATCAAATCAAACATTTCGTTACACCTTCCTCTCTGTGAAAGTGAATTTCGACCAAGGATGGATAAAGGGCAGCAGAACTAACTCTTGTTCGACGATCGAACCGATTTTATTTTTTCGTGGATCTGAGTGAGGCTCTAGCACGACTTGCAGCTCGTTTTTGTACTTGCCAAAACGATCGTTGCCGATCACAACGTCCCCTCGTTGAAAGACGCCTTCGTGGTCATGGACAGGATTGTCATGGTTCTTATACTTTTTACGAACTTCTGTGGAACGGATCATCCGATCGGTGATGTCGCCTCGGCGGTAATGCTGCTCGTCCAGGGCGATTTGGCGTTCAACTTCATTGATTTCAGGCACAAATTCAATAGCAAATGCAGTCTGGTAGCGATCAATCGCTCCTAGCGCTGCCAATTCTGCTTCAGAAGCATAAGCATTTCCGATAATGACATCGTCGATCAGGCCTGTGGCAAACAAATGCTTTGCGGCAGTTTCTACAGGCATTTTCCGGTGCATTTCTAAGGTCGGTAAGCCATCATTGATATCCCAAGGTCCGATCGTTCCCGTTTTAGAAGAGATAAATGCGGCGGTTCGAATGCCTTTTTCCTTGAAACGACGACTGCATTTTTCAAAGAAATCATAGGGCAAGGCAGTCCCTTCTTGCGGATAGAAATTGTGGCAGCCATATAAGTAAGGAATGTTGGCTTGATAGGTCAAAATATTGTCTAAATACGCCACATCATTGCTCATATTCAATTCAACAGCTAAGCCAAAGGGATTGTAGGTCAACATCGCTTCTTTATTGCCGTCAAAGCCTAAATCTAAACGAATCCCATCGGCACCTAGTTCATGGAAAAAGGTCAAGTCATCATAGGAGATGCCTAGTTCCGAAAAGATGGCTGGTGCCACGTCTAAAATCGTTTCATAGCCTAATCCTTTGGCAAAATCAATCAACGCTTTAAACTTTTTCTGCACATTTTCTTTGCCGTCACTTACTTCCAGCATACTCATAAAAATGCGGCTAAAGCCATAATCATGGGCTAATTGCAGATAGGCTTTGTCTGTTTCAAAATCACTGTGATCGGGATACACCGATACTCCTAGTTGTCTTTTCAACTTATCTCATCCTCATTTCTTCATAAAAAGCAGTAAAACGTGTCAGTAAAAGCGAACTGCAAACAATCGTCGCCGTTATCGTCAAAAATGGTCCCCACGGAAACTGACGGCTCAGTAGGATCGCTGCAGCAACGCCAAGAATCCCGAACAAAAGCATCCGCCAAAACGGCACTTCTTGAATTTTTTTCCCTTGTGCTGATTTTGTTAACCAAATTTGACAACCAAAAAATAAACAAATGGCATAAATCCCCATGTTTGCACCTCACTCTTTTTTGTCTTGCTTAAGCGGCTGTTTCTTCTTCTTGTTCGCGGGCAATCTGCTGTTTCTCAAAGACTTTAAAGAATGGGTAGTAGATTGCGAGTGTGATAAAGAAGTTGACGATTACTAAAATCGCTGCTGCGATACTCCAGTCCGTACTCATCCAGGCGGCGATTGGTGCTGGAATGGCAAACCCAAGTCTGGCAGCCATCATCGGTACGACACCCGTAATAGTCGCGAAGTAAGAAATCGTTGTCGTAATCAATGGTGCCACCAAGAACGGAATGCCTAAGATTGGGTTCATTACGATCGGTGCACCGAAAATCACTGGTTCATTGATATTGAATAAGCCTGGCAAGATGGACAAACGGCCCAATTGTTTCAAGTATTTTGATTTGGAGAAGAAGAACAAAACGACCAACGCTAAGGTCGTACCGGCTCCACCGATCCAGACGAACCATTGTAAAAATTGTTCCGTAAAAATATTAGGCAATTCATGCGCATTGCCAGATGCTTGGAACGCTTCCATATTTTCAGCGATGGAAATATCCCAGAATGGACGAATGACAGGACCCATGATGGCTGGTCCATGAATCCCCAGTACCCAGAAGAAACAGATCAAGAAGACAGTCAATAAGCCACCAAACAAGCTGTTACCAGCTAGCACGTCTTTTAACGGCATCAACAAGTTACTTAAAAAGCCATTGATATCAAAGCCTAACATATGACGGATCACCCAGAACAAAATCAGGATCGCTCCTCCAGGAATCAACGCCATAAATGAATTCGTTACTTCTGGTGGTACACCATCTGGCATTTTGATGGTAATGTTTTTTACGATAAAGAAACGATAGATTTCAACGGACAAGATCGCCGTGACGATCGCGCCAAACAAAGAGCCTGAGCCTAAGTTTGCCACATTGATATAGCGTCCCGCATCAATGATGCCTTCCACAGAATCGAAGACTCGCAACGGTGGTGCAGCGGTTACAAGAAAGGACATCGTTGCTAAGATACCCGCAGTCAATGAATCCAGCTTGTAGCTTTTTGCTAGCGATGAAGCAATCCCATACGTTGCATACAATGCCAATAATCCGACTGTATAACGAAAGGGAATATCCAAAACTTCCCGATACGGTTCGATCACCGCAGCGACTGATTCGATGGGAAAATTCAGTAAGATCGTGAAGAAAGACCCAACGATCGTTAATGGTAACGTAGCGATGATCCCCTTACGAATCGCTACCATGTGCCGTTGCATCCCCACTTTATTTGCAATCGGCATCAACTTCTGTTCTATAAATTCTACAAACCCTTTCATAATTGCCTCCTTAGTTTATAACATTATAATGTTTATACAAGGATAATAGCACAGAGGATCTGGGTTCGTAAATAGTTTTTTAAACAGTAGATAGAATAATCTTTTCGCAATAACATTTCCTACAGTAACCATCAAGCGTCCTATCGTTGTCTTTTCGGTCGATACTGATACATAAAACGATTTTGGATGACGGTACAATTGATAATAAGTAACAAAATGAAAACTGGTGCCAAAGGAGTGCGGATCAACAAGAAAAACAAACTGAGTAAGAAAAGTAAGGAAACAAGTAACAGTTTCCAAAAAGCCAGCGTGATTTTGGCATTATTTTTTTCTAAAAGAAGATGGGTCAGAAAAATCAAGAGCAAACAACTCACTACTAGAACCATTCTACTCACCTTCTTTAGCTGTTTCTAGCTCTTGCGCCACTTGAAGTTTCTCAAATACTTTAAAGAATGGATAGTAAATCGCTAATGAAACGAAGAAACAGACGAAGACCATCAAACAAGCAACCCAATTCCAATTTGAGGTAATCAATGCGCCAAGAGGTGCGGGAATCGAAAATGGTGGTTTGACCATCATCTTAGGCATCCAATCTAAAGCGGTAACGATATAGACTAAGATAGTATTAGCGATTGGCACAAGAATAAACGGAATTGCCAACAGTGGATTCATCACAATTGGCGTCCCAAAGATCATCGGTTCATTAATATTAAAAATCCCTGGTAAAATGGAAAGACGACCCAATTGTTTTAAATAGTTTGAACGAGAGAACATAAACAAAACAACCAATGCAAGCGTTGATCCAGTACCACCCATTTGCGCATACCATTGATAAAATTGTTCGGTAAAAAGATTTGGTAGATCAAAGGCAGACATACCATTTTGGAATAATTCCGCATTTTCTAAAATTGCTTGATCCCAAAATGGACGAATGATGGGTCCTAAAACGGCATGGCCATGAATACCCAATACCCAGAAAACGCAGATAACAAATTGTGTGATGATTCCGCCTATCAAATTATTACCTGTTAAGAAACCTTTTAAAGGAGAGATGGCGATCGTCAGCAATCCATTTAAATCAAAGCCGAAAAAGTGACGCGGAATCCAAAAGACTAAGATAACCAGCAAGGTTGGTAGGAGTGCCGCAAAGGATTCGCCTACAACAGGCGGTACGCCTTCTGGCATCTTGATTTCCAAGTTTTTTGCTTTTGTAAAATGATAAATCTCTACTGAAACTAGCGCCGCAATGATCGCACCGAATAATCCTTGGGATCCAAGGGAAGCGATGGGTAAATACCTTCCTGCAAGTACGGCATCTCCTGTCGTGCTGATGCCTTCCGCCAAATTGATCGGAACGACCATTAAAATCGTCGCTAACATGGATAAAAACCCACTTGTTATCCGATCGAGTTTGTAACTAGCACCTAAGTTGGAGCCAATCGTAAATGAGGCATAGAGAGACATTAACCCCACCGTAAATCGAAAAGGAATGTCAAGTGCCGGTAAATAAGGAGCGACCCATTCGGTATAACCAGGAATCGGCAAATTTAAAATAATAGTGAAAAAAGAGCCAACGATCGTGAGCGGTAAAATAGAAATCAACCCATTTCGAATAGCCTGCAAGTGCCGCTGCTGTCCAATAGCATTGGCAATCGGTAATAACTTCATTGCAACCGAGTCTAAAACTTTCATTATAAAACCCTCCTAAAATTCGTTTGAAAAACCATTTTTTTGAATCACTTCTTTAAACCATAGGCCAGACTTTTTCATCGTTTTTTCTCCCGTTTCTAAATCCAGACGATAAAAGCCATAGCGATTTTTGAACGCATTCTGCCAACTCCAACAGTCCACAAATGTCCACATGTGATACCCCAGACAGTTACTCCCCTCCATCATTGCTTGATGAAGCTCAATTAAATGCTCTTTTAAAAAAGCAATTCGGTAGTTGTCTTGCACTTGCCCTCCTTCGATAAATGTTTCTTCTCCCTGAATCCCGATGCCATTTTCTGAAACAAACCAATCAATATTCCCATATTCTAACTGGATTTTTTTAGCGATATCATACAAGCCATGAGGATAAATCTCAATCCCCCTTGAAGTATTCATTCTTCTGCCAGGCATCTCGTAATCATCGTAAAACCATTCTGGTGAGAAAACTCCCTCGGGATTAGGCAAAGATTCTTTGGCTTTCACTCGCCGTGGACGGTAATAATTGATCCCTAACAGATCAATCGTTGTTTCAGCAATCAAAGCAAGATCTTGTTCTTCCACTCGTGGCATTTGGTCGTAGCGCGTTAAAATAGCCTTTAACTCCTGTGGGTAACGACCTTTTAAAATCGCTTCATTAAGGGAGCGAGTATAGAAGAGGTCTGCCATTTCCGCTGCTTTTAAGTCGGCAGGATGCTGGCTTCTTGGGTAAACTGGGATCACATCCATGATGATACCGATTTTTCCTTGATAAGTTCCTTGTCGAAAGACCTTAACTGCCTCACAGTGAGCAAGGATGATATGGTGAAGTACTTGTGCCGCCCGTTTAAAATCTACTACATAAGGATAGTGTCGGTCATGCAAATAGCCGGCTTCTGCTGGAATCATCGGCTCATTAAAGGTAAACCAGTACGCAACTTTCTCATGAAATAGATCAAAACAAATTTTCGCATACGACCGATACGCTTCGATGACCTCACGATTTTCAAATCCGCCGATTTCTTGTAATTTCATTGGCATGTCAAAGTGATAAAGATTGATAAACGGTTTGATGCCTCTTTGATTTAACCCATCAAGCATTCTGGTATAAAAGTCAACAGCTTCAGGATTAACTTCCCCTGTACCTTCGGGAATAAGACGTGACCAAGAGATCGAAGTCCGAAAAGAATTAAAAGAAAGTGCCGCCATTCGATCCAAATCCGCTTCCATTTCCTGATAAAACCTTGATGTATGTTCTGTTGTAACTCCTTCAAAAAACCGATGGTTATAGTTTTTTGAGGCATAATCCCAAATGTTTTCTCCTTTATTGTCTCCAGCTATCGTTCCTTCTGATTGTGTCGCACTCGTTGCTGCACCCCAGAAAAAGTCCTTCGAAAAATTATACTCCATGTCGCCCTCCTACAATTCCTTTTTTACTAAGCGAAGCATCCGCTTACATTATTGAACAACGAAAGTATAGCATGAAGTAAAATCAATATAATGTTATAATCCTAAATAGAGAACGTTTTCATCCCTTGTCATTTGTTCCACAAAAAAAACACTTTGTTACGGAGGTGCATCATGCTTTTTCTTGACTACAATCCTGAACTTACTGCACTAGAATACGAGGTTTACCGATTTGTATCAAAAAACTTGGCTTCAGTGTCTAAAATGAAGATGAAAGAACTTGCCAAAGAGACCCATACCAGTACTGCTAGTATTAGCCGTTTTTGCAAGAAATTTGAATGTGATACGTTTACCGAATTTAAGATCAATTTGCGCTTTTACTTAGATTCTCTCGTAAAATCTAAAATATCCGATAGTGATGAGTCCCAAACAATTGATTTCTTGAAGCGAGTAAACCAGCCCTTTTTATCTGAAAGAATCGATCGAGCAACAGAGATTCTTAAGAACAAAAGCTTCGTGCTATTTATTGGATCAGGCTTATCTGAAACGATTGCGGAATATGGCGCACTCTATTTTACTGACTTGGGAAAAACGGCATTAAAAGTTGACGATCCCTCAAATTATCCTATCGACTGGTTTCCTGAAGACATATTGTGCAAAACCGGTATCATTGTTTTGTCGATTTCTGGGGAAACACAAGAAATGATTCGATACTTACAAAAGTTAAATCAAAAAGATTGTCAGATTATTGCCATCACGAATACCGAAGATTCAACTATCAGCCAGTTATCCGACTTAACGGTGCCCTATTACATCGAAAGAGAGACCATTTTTAAAGCCAGTCAAAAAAAAGAGAAAACCATTGAACTGACTTCTCAACTACCAGCAATTTATTTAATTGAAAAAATTGCCAAAAGAATACGCCTATCAGAAGAACTTCTCTGATAGGCGCAGGTAGTTTCATTTATTCAGCGATCTTCACAATCTGTAACTAAATCAAATAAAAGTTCCACCAAATAAATGGCTGGAATTTGTGAGGACAATGAATCAGCTGCTTGATTATCGGAAAAATAGTAAGCAAAGTTTCGCTCAGAAAGTCTGGCAATTGACGTTGTTGAACGATTTGTTAGTGAAATGGTCGAAATTCCAGCGGTGGTACATTCAGTAATCAAGGATTCAAGGAATGGATCGGCGCCTTTATTAGAAAAAACCAGCAACGTGGCTTCGCTACTTAAGGTTCGCCAAACGGATTTAATCGATGTTGTTTCTTCCTTTACGCACACGATCTTATCTAAACGTGCAAACTTTTGTTGGGCATAGGTCAAAGCAAGTGTCGATTCCCTGTCACTGGCTAAGATTAAAAGTTTTGTTTTGCTTATTCGTTTAGCAATCGTTAATAATGTTTCTCGATAGAAGGATTCATCCATACGTTCAAAAAAATAGTGCAGGGCTTTTTTATCTTGTTTGAATAATCGATCAGTCTTTCCTTGTTTCTGTAACGTCCTTTTCAATTTGATTTTAAATTCTGAAAAACCTCCGCAATCAAATTTTCGACAAAACCGCAGAACAGTCGTTGAGCTAGTTTTTGTTGCATCCGCCAACTCACGAATAGACATCGAACAGACCTCTGCTTGCTGATTTAATACGTACTGAAATAGTTGCCATTCTTTCTTACTAAATGACTTATTCTCGGCAGTGAGTTCCATCAGTTTTCTCCTTGCTGCGCACCTTCGCCTTCAAACCATCTTCTTCTCATAAATAAAATCATCCATCACAAACCCCGAACCAATCGCAACGGTGCGTTCAGAAACGCGCGTAAAGCCGCGATGCTCATAAACAGCGATCGCCTGCTGGTTTTGTTTGTTGACGTTTAAATGCAGCGTTTTGCCTGAGGCGATCTCCTCATACCAATCAAAGACTTGGCTGGCATAGCCTTTGCCTCTAGTGGATTGATGGAGATACAATTTACTTAAATAAATCTGCTGCTGCGTTTCTTCATACGCTGTATATCCTACTGCTCGGTCTCCTTCTAATAACAAAAGATAGACTGCTCCTTGCTGGACTTCGTTTTGAATCGCTGCTGGTGATTGGTAATGAGCCAGCATATACGCGACTTGATCGGACCCAATGATAGGTGTAAACACTTCTGGCCAGATTTCTTTGATCAAACGATCCAACGTTTGGAAATCTTCAGGTGATTGAACGATTTTTTTTGTGATTGCCATAAGAACCCCTTCTTTCTGCTGCACGAAACAAAAACTCGTTTATAAATATCTCTATTATAATGGATAGGGAAAAAAAAGAAAGGGCACGTGGAACAAAGACCCCAAAATGTCTCAAAAGATGGTAAACTAGAAGTGAAAAAATGGTGACGAAAAGGAGGTAGCAACACGATGCAGCTCTTGCAACTACTTTTACTGGCAATCATTTTTGTTTCGTTCTTCATGGCGTTGATTGGCTGGGTTTTATCGATGACCAATGGCTTGATCTTCTCTCGTTCTCCTCAGCAATTTAAAGCGCATGCCCATGATCCTAACTATGAAAAAGAACGACAAGCAGGCAAGCGCTTGAAAGAGATTATATTCCGACGCATTGTTCCTCTAGGAATAGCCTCTTTGATCATCTATGGGTTAATCGCACTATTAAACGTCCTTTAAAAGTTTTTAAAAAGACTCAAACAAAATAAAAACAACCGGCATCTTTTCCTGTTGATCAATGCGCCTTTCGCTTTCGCTGAGGGGAACATCAATGCATAAGATGCCGGTTTGTTTTTTATTTACTTACTGCTGCTTTTGAGGCTTGAACTTTTTTCAGTAAAGCGAAGAGGACTTGGCTATCATCAATAGCCGCAATATATTGTTGGCAAAGTGCCATCATTTCTGTTTCATCCATTTTATCTAAAGAAATAACTAATTCATTTTCTACTACCTGCTTATTATTCATAGGGCTCCCTACTTTCTTCCTTTGTTACCTCTAGTTTGCCATGAATGAGCAGGTTCCGTAAGAACTTTTCAGTTTACAAACAGGAAACGGGTGGTTTACATCCTTGTCCTATCAAGGTTTTGCCAGAAAATTTATTCGGTAGCAGGCTCGATGTGGATGTCAGTATCAAACACCTGAAAACGATCAGCTAAGAGATCTTCAATAGCATCTGCAACGTTATGACTCTTTTCAACCGTCAAAGATTTGTCCATCGTCACGACGACATCGAGAAAAACATTGGCGCCATACATTCTTCCTCGAATCGATTTGACAGATTTCACTTCAGAAAAACCAGCGATTGCCGCTTCATACTCCACGACTAACGATTCATCAAACCCATCAGAAAGTGAAAAGGCACTCTCACGAAAAATATCGACGGCGGTTTTGATAATCAAAAGAGCTACCACGATCGCAGTCAAACTGTCCAACCAACCGATACCAAATGATGCGGCAAAAATAGCGATCGCAGTTCCAATACTCGTCCACGCATCGCTGCGGTTGTCTTTAGCAGCTGCTAGCAGAGCGGAGCTTTTTACGCGAGCGGATAATCGCTTATTATAATAATACATGCCATACATCAAAATAGCTGAAATGATACCGACGACTGCCGCGATCATATCGGGACTTTGCGTTTCTCCGAGTAGAATCGTTTGAATGGAAGACCATAAGACCTGCAGACCGACTGCCAGCATAATCAAGGACGTTACGAGACTCGCCACGTTTTCTGCTTTCCAATGACCATATTTATGGTCTTCATCTGCTGGCTTTTGAGCCAAACGCAAACCAATCAAGACAGCGATCGACGCTACGATATCCGTCGCATTGTTCAACCCATCTGCCCATAGTCCTTCAGAGTTTGCCAAACGACCGATGGCAAGTTTGGCGATCGAAACCAAAATGTAAGCAACGATACTTAAGATGGCGCCTCTTTCTGCTTGTTTTAATTCTGCGTATCTTGTTTGATTCATGTCATCCCCTCCAAATAGTCAACTTGAAAATAATAGCTGAAATTTTCACAGTTTGCATCATTTATTTGAGAGATTTTATTTTTTAGGAGCGGCAAACATTCACTTCTAGTGAAACGAATTTCTGTTCTGAGGACACCAAAAAAGCAGGACCCATAAGGGACTCCTGCTTTTTCTACTTTTTCTTTCACAAAGAAGCATGGCTACTCATTCACCAACAACTGGCGATTTCTTTCACTGAATTTCTCATTGTGGGATGAAACCATCGCCTGTGGGACACTGGTCGGCTCTAAATAGTGTTTGATTTGGTTGACTGCTTGCGCAGCATCTTGAAAGGCTCCCGCCAAAAGATTCACTTTGCCTTTGAAATAATGAATGTCGCCCGCCGCAAAAACACCAGGATGGCTAGTTTTTGTAGGAATCTCGCAATTGAGGTAAAAGTCTTCATGGCGTGCAAGATCAAAGGAGACTTTATCTAACAAGCCACTGTCACGGTCATACCCGTGTTGGATCAGTAGATGATCGCATAAAAAATCGATCGTTTCATGGTTGGCACTGTTTTTTAGTCGTAGAACCATATTGAATGTTTCGGCTTGATTCACCCCATCGATGGTGTGATTCATCAGCACTTGAATCCCTTCTGCTTTCATCTTCTTTACTTGTGCTTCATGAGCTTTCAATTTTTCTCCTCGGTAACACAGGGTGACTTTGGCACCATAAGACACTGCTTCGATCGCATAATCCACTGCCGCATCACCGCCGCCAGAGATCACTAGATGCTTGCCTTGGATCGCTTGCTGGTCAGGAAACTGATAGTGGATATAGTTGTCGACATTATTATGGATGAAACATGGCAATTTTTGCGGAGAAACGACACCGCCGCCGATACAGACTAAAACGGTGCGTCCAACATGGGTCCTCCCTTGGTCATCCACTGCATAAAAAAGGTCGTCTTCCTTGGTCAATGAAATGATTTTCGTTTTCAGATAGATCGTTGGATCAAACAACTTGGCCTGTTCAATCAAGTGTTCTTTGACTTTCTTTCCCTTGGTGGGCGGCAATGCACCCACATCCCAGACCATTTTTTCAGGATAGAAATTGATCTTCCCGCCTAATTCGGCTTGTGCTTCAAACAATACGACCGATAGATCACGTAATCCAGCATAAAAACTCGCATAGAGTCCAGTGGGTCCTCCGCCGATAATCAGAACATCTGCTATAGTGGTCATTGGCTAGCCTCTCTTTCGTAAATGAAAATCATTCTCAATTAGTTAGTTCGATTATAGACAACGATCGTCCATTTGTAAAGAATTTTCTGAAAACAAATTAATTATGTTTACCAATTATTTTTCTTTACATTGTAAAGAAAAAAGCCTTTTCCTGAACTTCTGGTAAAAAAAAGATGAGCAGATTGTTATTTTTTCTCATTTTATCTAGTGATATATTTGTGATCGTCCCTGACTTCAAGGTATACTCTTAGAAAGTAGGTGAAAAAATGGAAGTTGAAAAATGTTACGCGCCCTTACCGGACGGGTCTGTCCTCTATTACGAGAAAACCGGTTCAGGACGCCCTCTTTTTTTATTGCACGGAAATGGCGGCAGCAGTGCCTATTTCTCAAAGCAGGTCGACACTTTGCGTCAAAAACATCAACTGTATTTAATCGATAGTCGAGGACATGGCAAATCCACCAATACGCAGAAGAAAATCGATTTTTTTAAAATGGCAACAGATCTCTTAGCAATTATTCAGCAAGAAAAGCTAACGAAAATCGCCTTACTAGGATTTAGCGATGGTGCCAATCTGGCGATGGTCTTTTGCCATCTCTACCCAGAGCATGTCAGCTGCATGATTTTAAACTCTGGCAACACGGAACCGCGAGGTGTGAGGCTCTTTTCTCGAATCGGCAGTGTCTTGCAATATCTGATCGTTTGGCTTTGTTCCCCATTCTCCAAAGGCATGCGGGGCTTTCTGCCTATTTTGGGATTGTTGTTTCGTCCAATCGGTTTATCTACAGCCGATTTGAATCACCTCAGTGTGCCGACATTGATTTTGGTCGGCAAACGTGATTCGATCAAGCTTTCCCATTCTTTTTATATTGCAAACAGTATTCCTCAGTCCAATTTTATCGTCGTCAAAGGACAAGGACATAGTTTTGCACGAAAAAATCCAGAAGTATTTAATACGAAAGTTTTATCTTTTTTAGAAAAGGTCGGTGAATAACTATGAGAATCTTTACTTGGCTCCGCGACCACCGCTCACTGTTTAAAACCCTCTTCTTAATTGCAGTCGCCGTGATCGTGTTCGGCGAGCTGCTTTCGTTAAGCAAGACGATCTCGATTGATCAACTAAAACAATTGTTTGCGCAGCTATCCCTTTGGCGAGTGGCTTTAATGGCTGTCATTGGCTTACTGTGTGTCTTTCCCATGGTCTTATATGATATCGTCTTGAATCGCTTGCTAGGGGACAAACCTGATCGCCGTTATTTACTAGAAACCAGCTGGATCATCAATACCATGAACAATTTGATCGGCTTTGGCGGTTTCATCAGTATCGGGTTACGGTCGGAATTTTATGGCAAAGGAAAAAAAGGCAAAGACGTTGCCCAAGCCATTTCGAAGATTTTTATCTATTTGATGTCTGGTCTTTCGATTTTATCGCTTGCTGCGCTGGCATTCGTCCTCTTCGGTCCCACGACCGATTATCTCCAACAGTATTGGATCTGGCTTTTAGGCGGCAGTCTTTATTTTCCAATCGTCTATGCGCTTAGTTTTTCCAAAAAAAATGCCTACTTAGGTGGGCTGCAACGACGCGATCGTCTGCAGCTGATCGCCGCTTCCTTATTGGAATGGCTAGGTGTTTTTGCCGCCTTCTTTACGACGGGTCTGTTGATGGGTCTCTCGGTCGATGTGTTTCAACTGTTGCCGCTTTTCATCGCTGCTTCCGTGATTGGGATCGTCTCGATGATTCCCGGGGAACTGGGAACCTTTGATGTCATGATGATCATGGGAATGGGTTCACTACAGATTCCCCGTGAAAGTGTCATTGCCTGGCTCTTGCTGTTCCGTCTGTTTTATTACATCATTCCCTTTTTGATCGGTTTGCTTTTTTTCTCAAAAAATGTCGGTGTCTCCCTCAACCAGCGCTTTTCTGGTATTCCAAAAAGCTTGTTGTTGGAAGTGTTCCACAAGATCGAAGTGTTGCTGCTTTATTTGACTGGAACGATGTTGGTGCTTTCCGCCACGATCCCAGAAGCCTTTGATCAAATCAAATGGTTAGCCCACCTCAATCCGATTCGCTTGAATTTTGTAATGCAGTACCCGAGTATCTTTCTCGGCTATCTCTTTTTGATTGCCGGTCGCGGCATCTCTGCCCGTGTCAGTCGCGCGTATGTGCCGACGCTTTTGTTGATTGCAGCAACGATCGGCTATGCTATTTTTGCGGGGTTCCGCTTTTCGACCATGCTGTTTCTTCTATTATTACTGGCGATCATGATCTTTTCAAAAAGCGAGTTATTCCGAAAGCAACTGGTTTTCGCTTGGGAATGGCTGACGATCGATGGTTTGCTGATTGGTTCGTTGACGATTCTCTATGTCATTATCGGGGTCTACAACATGCCCCATATCAATCGTCATCCGACGCATCACCATTCGATGGATTTTTTGCTTTTCCCTTCTGAAAAATTATGGCTCCAAGGTTTCGTTGCGATTTTATTCGTCGCCGTTGCGATGCTGCTGTTTGCACGCTACTTGATGGGACCAAAGCACCAACTCGGCGTCAGTGCCGCCACCGATAAAGTGAAGCATGTTTTGAACACTTATGGCGGCAATAGCGATAGCCATCTTGTCTATTTAAAAGACAAGCAAGTGTACGTTTATCCAGAAATCGGCGAGCCGACGGTCTTTTTTCAATTTACGACCTTTAATAATAAATGCTTAGTCATGGGGGATCCTTCTGGAAAGCAAGCAGACTTTCTCCAGGCACTGGAAACCTTTCTAACAGAGATGGATCAGTGGAATTACTTGCCAGTCTTTTATGAAAGTAGTGAAGAAATGGTGATGCTACTGCATGAATTCGGGTATGACTTTATCAAATTCGGTGAGAAAGCCTATGTGGATCTGCCTAGCTTCACCCTCTCAGGAAAGAAAATGAAAGGACAGCGGGCATTGAACAACAAGATTACCAAAGAAGGCTTTACCTTTGATGTGCTCACCCCACCCTTTTCAGCCGAAACCTTTGCAACCCTTAAGGAAATTTCTGACAACTGGCTAGATGGACGGAAAGAAAAAGGGTTCTCCCTTGGATTCTTTTCAGAATCCTATCTGAGTACCGCACCAACTGCAGTTGTCCGTAATCAGCAACAAGAGATCGTCGCGTTTGCCTCCTTTATGCCAACTTATCAGACAGGCTTAGCTTCCATTGATCTGATGCGTCACGATCCTGAAAAAGCCCCGAACGGAACGATGGATTTCTTGTTTATTCAGCTGTTTGATTATTTTAAAGAACAAGGCTACCAACAATTCGATTTAGGTATGGCACCATTAGCCAATGTTGGTACTTTCCGCAGTAGTTTCTTGCAAGAGCGGATCGCCTATCTCGTTTACACCTTCGGGTCTCGCTTCTATTCCTTTGAAGGATTGCGGGAATACAAACAGAAATATGCCGCTTCTTGGTCCCCTCGCTACATCTTATATTCTCGGGACAGTTGGATCGGTTATGTCATGATTGCCCTGTTGATTGTCGATAATCAAGCGGCAGACAAAACGAAATAAAAAAGCTCAAATGCGCCGGTTTATTCTCGGAGCATTTGAGCTTTTTTAATTGTTGCGCTTCAAAGTTATTCTGCTGATTTAGATGGTGCGTTTTCCCAAAGTTGTTTGACGACTGGAATATTTCCTAGTTCCGTCATATTGGATGGCAGAATGACCGTGTTGGTATTGCTGTTGACCACGTCTTTAAAGGCTTCGATCCCTAGATAAGATAAGGAGCGCTCGTCTAGCTGGCTTTCTTTGATTGCTTCATTGATAGCTAAAATCCGTTTGCGTTCAGCTTCAGTGATTTTCGCGATTCGTTCCGCTTCTGCCTCAGCATCGATCCGTACACGTTTTGCCCGCGCCTCTGCATCGATTTGGGTTTGTTCTGCCCGAGCTTGCGCGTCGATCGTCATTTGCGAAGCTTTGGCTTCGGCACTTAAGACTGAAGAAGATTTCTCCCCTTGGGCTCTTGTGATCATGGATTCTTTGTCTCTTGAAGCTGTGATCAATTTATTCATTGATTCAATGATTTCTTGGGAAACTTTGATTTCTCCGATATTGATCCGGTCGATCGCTAACCCGTAGCCAGCAGTGATGTCTTTGATCGAAGTAAATAGAGCCACGTTGATTTCTTCAGTTCCATTTAAAACTTCATTTAAATCCATTTTCCCGATGATTCCCCGCAAGTTCGATTGGGCATCTTGGATCATTGAAACAACGGAGTTTTCATTTTCGTAGACAAAGGCACGCACATCTGTGACATGGTATTTGATTGCTTCATCAATTTGAACGATTACATTATCTTTTGTGATTGCACTTTGGGGTTCGATCTCCAAAGGAATCTGTTTCAAGGACACTCTTTCTCGAACTGTATACAAAATCGGAACAAGAAAATGAAGCCCTGGTTCCAACGTTCGAACGTACTTCCCAAAACTTTCGACAACTTTGACTTCCCCTTGACGAACGATCACAGCAGTGCTTGCAATCAGCCAAATCAAAATCACTAATACGAAGATAACTAAAATAATTTGGATAATGATCATTGTAAAAACCCTCTTCCATTTTCAAATAATGTATTGTTTACACGGGTCAATAAGACACCGTTTTCAACCCCGATAATCTCTAACATGACATTTTCAGCAGGAATCCCTGCAATCACCCGATATTCTGTATAGGTGCCATAAAGCCGTATATAGCCTGAATAATGATCCGTCAACGATCGAAAATAGCGCCCTACCGCTCGTTTTTCCATATAATCTACGATGATTTTCACCCTCTTTGCCTTCATGCAGTAAATTTGAAGCTTCAAACTCATTTGTTAATCTATTACAAGTGTTACTAACTATGATAGCACGTTTCACCCAAGAGAACAGTAAACTTATGCAGATTCCGCTTTTTTTTAGAAAAAAAACATAGAACGAAAACCAATTCCTTGCATTTCCTCATTAAATTGCATACAATCTAATTGTACAAAATATAAAAATCAGGAGTGAAGAAATGATGAAAAAAATGTATTCGACAAAAATGATCAATACTGGCGGCCGTTCAGGAGAAGTTCATAGTCCCGATCATTCATTTGAACTAAATATTACTGCACCTGGCAAACGTGTTGAAAATGCCACCAATCCAGAACAACTTTTTGCGGCTGGGTTTAGTGCTTGTTTCAATAGTGCCCTTGAATTAGTGAAAAGCAACAAAGGAATCGACGGTGCTTCGACTGTCAGTGCACAAGTGACCCTATATGCAGAAAGTGACTCAAGCTTTGTTTTAGGCGTTGAGATCGAAGGTAAAATCGAAGGTTTATCAACAGAGGAAACACAAGAATTGCTTGAAATCGCTCATACCGTATGTCCTTACTCAAAAGCTACAGCTGGCAACATTGAAGTGACTGTCAAAGCCGTTAGCGAGTAGACTTTCGTTGAAAAAACAGCTATGATAAGAGGCGGATGTTAGAAAAAGGGGTGAAAACATGAATGTCTTAGCGTTAGAAAACCAATTGTGTTTTCCTCTATACGCCGCTTCAAAAGAAATTATCAAACAGTACAAAGACTTACTGGACCCGTTGAATTTGACCTATACCCAATATTTAGTGATGTTGGTGTTATGGGAAGATGAAGCGATCAGTGTCAAAGAATTGGGGAAGCAATTATGTCTCGATTCTGGCACACTGACACCGGTTTTAAAAAAGCTTGAAGCAAAAGGATACCTAGTAAGAAATCGAAATCAAGACGATGAACGTTCCTTGCGGGTCACATTGACTGTTTCAGGCAAAGGACTCCATGAACAAGCGCTAGAGATCCCCTACAAAGTAACGGAATTCTTGCCCCTTGAACCGGAAGAACTGTCAGTCCTCCACGAATTGACGACCAAAATGGTCCAAAAATTTCAAGAACAAGAAAAATGATCCGCTGTTTTCACAGCGGATCATTTTTTTATCTTTTAAGCCTTCACTAACAAACAGCGAAGAAAACGGATGACCTACGAAGCTTTGGTTTTCAATTCGCCAATAACATTTCGCAACTGAGTTAATTGTTCTGGGTCTTCAATTTTTTTGATCGCAATTTTTACCAGTTCAAAAATTTGTTCCTCCGTCAAACCACTTTGCAAAATCTCCAATTCGGTGACGGCTGGTTGGAAACGACGAGCCAAAACTGACCCACTCATCTTGATACTTGCGATCTCAAGTATCCCTTTATTGACTAACTTACGAATCACTGACAATGACGTGTTGCGATTCAAGCCGAAGCGTTCACTAAATTCGGTACAGCATAGCGGCTCATCCACAGCCCAAAAACAAACTAAGACTTCCCACTCTTTTTTTGAAAAACTCAAGTAATCCATAACTGCTCCTTTCCATGCCAATCAGGCTGGTTC
Source organism: Enterococcus sp. R12 (assembly GCF_058135755.1). Classification (NCBI taxonomy): domain Bacteria; kingdom Bacillati; phylum Bacillota; class Bacilli; order Lactobacillales; family Enterococcaceae; genus Enterococcus; species Enterococcus sp. R12. Next base: position 1,383,034 of record NZ_CM176874.1, on the reverse strand, counting down.
TTATTTTCTAATCAAAACAATCGCAGCTATTGACATAATCTATCTATCCTCTTCATTTTACGATTGTTTTTTCTTTCACTAAAAGGATTATATACCAATAATAATCTATTTTATTCATAATTTCAAAATAATTTTTATTTTAATGATAAATAACACGTTTAATTCTCCTTCTTCTCCATAAAAAAAAAGCGACTAGATGCGCTAGTCGCTTTCTTTTCTATCAAGTGATCCTAAGAAGAACCGCTTATTGGATGTTGAAGATCAGGCTTTCGTGCTCTTTTTCTTTTAAGGAATAGCCACAAAACTCTTTATTCAAATTCGGATAATCGCGTTCGATCATCTGAATAACCTCGATTTCCGTCAAAAATTTGTCTTCTGACAATTGCAACGAGTTCAACAAGACAAAGCGTGAATCATAGCCTAAAATCTCTGGCATCAATTGCCAAAAATTTGAGTGATCAATTTGTTGAATCGTTTCTTCAAAGTTAGCAATCAATTGTTGTACATGATCATAGACTTTGGGATAATCAGATTTTAACAAATCCAACAGTGCTTGATCGACCACCTTATCCAAATAAGCCTTTGTGTCCGTATAGATTATTGAAGAAATCACTTATTTCATCAATCCTTTCATTCAAATGCCATATTCGACATCGTCAAGGATGGCTCCCTGTTCCTATATATAGCATACTATCGGTGATTTTCGTTCTCAGATTAAGGATAGAATCAAGAAAAAAAGGAGAAGTCGTTTTTTGATTCCTCAATCTTACTCCACAATAGCAAAATTTTGCTGAACTGATAAGCAAAGCGAATCAGCAACATCTGAAAATGAGAAATTTGTCAGATTTCCCTCCTTTTTTAGATAGATTGCCTCTCTTTTATACGAAAAATCAGCCGCCAAAGATCGCATCCTTTAGCAGCGATCGATTTGAAACAAACAACCAGCAGCCCTTATTGTCCTTCACAAAAAACGGAGACAGCATAATCTCAGACAGAACCTTCAGCAACATGTATAATTAAAGTAGAGAAAGTCATCAAAATAAACGAGACGAGGAGTGGAGCAAAGATGAAGAACCATTGTAAATGCGGCAAGAAGTTAACTGGCAATGAAAAAAGCTGTCCGGACTGCAAACGCAAAAAACAGCAAACTTTAGATTCCTTGGAAAAATTCGTTAAATACGGCAGTTTTGCTTTAGCAGGCCTATCATTAGTTTTAAAAATTGCGAAAAGTCGACAAAGTTAGCAATGATCGACTGAGAACTTTTATAAAAAAAACGCCGTATTGGCGTTTTTTTTATTCGTCTACAATCGTACTCTCCAACTGCCAATTGACCGTACCAGTATACGTCCCCGGTTGAATCAAATCAAAATCAGGAACAAATCGTAAATAGCAGTTATATTCATTTAAAGCAAGGGTTAAATCAGCCTCGCCGTCGGGAAGCTGCTGAAAAAGGATCGTTTCTTCTTTCGTAACTGTTGCCACCAAGTGATCGTCGAGCGGATCATAGATCACGAATTGGACTTCTTTGGCCAACTGCTGCTGGTCTTGCAAGAAATCAGTCATTTGCCCACTAAGCTGCCAAGTCCCTTCACTGCTGTTGCTGATAGACAGCAGTGCCGAGGTTTGATCAAACGAAACAAGAAGATAGGCAAAGCCATCACTTCGGATCGATCGTGCGAGCTCATTTACATTGATTGTCGGTCCGTTGATCGACTCCGGCGCACTGAGAAATTGTACACTGCCTCGAAAATCAATGCCATAATAATGGGTTTCTGATTGATTTCCTTCTGCATCGATCACAAAAGCAGCAAGATAATAAGTGGTTCCCGGCTCCAGATTCGCGGTATCTCGTTCCAACGTGTATGTAAAGGGATCTGCCAATGTGGCACGCTCTATCTGAGCTGTTTCTGAGAAATCTGCCTCCGTCACCGTCTCTGCTTCCGTAAAAAAATCCGTAACATACAAGCGTGCTTGCGTTGAATTGCGGTCATCGATGGTAATCGGGGTAAAGCACAAACGATTTTCCCGCACGATCTGCTGGGTTTCTTTCGCTTCTGCTAAGGTAGGCACACCCGTTGTCAGCGTGGGCGGAAACACACCGGTCATTGTGTAGGAATGCGTCTCAGGGCTGCCAGATACGAGACTCGATACAAAGGCATTCCCTTGGAAGGTCGTTTGCACAGGCACTGTTTGATTCAAGTTCTCATTGAGCGGCGCCCCCGTATAGGTAATCGAATAGTGGATCAGATAGTCATTCCCTTTGGCTAATGCAGGTAGGGTAGCGACCAACTCACCAGCTTCAACACTAAAATCAATCGGCGTGCCACCTTCTGGCATACCATTTACCATCAAATCAGGACCACCGAAATACACTGTCTCATCGACTAAAGAAAAGCCTTCTGGAAGAAACGAACGCAGCTTGATGCCTGCTTCCAACTCCGTTAAATCACTGGTGTCCTTATAAGAAAGATACGTGGCATAAGTAATTGTTTTTTGCGCATCAACGACTGGTGGTTGACTCAGAGCTGTCTCAGTATCTAGCAACAGCTTGTTGGTGTCACGTTCAAATACGCCTGTACGCAATTCCATATCAACCAAGCCTTCGACATCAATGAATGCCACTGCTTTTTCTTGGACATTTCCACCATTAGCACCAGTAAAACCAAAATAAACTGGCGCATTGTTGGTCAAGTTCAAGTTCGTTTTGAACGTATCATCCACGGGTACCGTGACATCGACCCCAAAATCTGGGACAGAATAATGCAAGGTTTGATTGGGCTGATCGAAAGTAACGGTAAACGTATGCCACTGGCTATCAGAAATCTTGGTGACAGCGACAGGATCAAGATGGTTGACGACCTTGTATGTCGGCAACCAACCTTCTGTCGTATAGGCTTCATTTGAACCTGGAAAATTCCATGCGATATGATGACTATTGGGGGCATCACGATCTATGGCACCATGGAAACCCAGACTACCAGAATTGTAGTAAGTATCGAATTCGATGGCAAAGCTTTGCGGAATCGCCCCGGTATTCAGTGGGTCGGTTCCCCCTACATTCGACCAAACACCAATCGTTGGACCGGCTTGTTGAGCAAGTGCATTTAAGCCACTGCTTTGCATGACAAAAGCTAAGCCATCGCTATCAGCAGCTGCATTTTCAATGCAAAAAGCCATTTCTAAACGAAAAGATCGGGTAAAAGAAACCGCTTTGTTGAACCAAACGCCCCCACTAACATTTGATGTCACCCCATCATTTATCTGAACATAGTTATAGCCATCCGATCCTTGCGGAGAACCAGCTTGCCCCACCGTAGTGATCAAGGTCTCATCGATCGGCAACGTCGCAAAATCTGGCTCAACGACGGTCGCCGCAACAGATGCGTTTCCTGTATAGCATAAGGCGATACCTAACAAGAAGAAAAGTAAAAAACGTGTCGTAAGAAATTTTTTCATCGTCATCCTCCGCTTTGTTTGATCAAGTGCTTAAATGAAGTCTTCTCATTCCTGCTCTGTTGTTTCCTTTGATTTTTTTCGTCGCAAATACATCAGGAGCAATAGACTGGAAATAAGCAGGAGAATGACCACTGCAACAATATATACCCAACGGTTGCTGTGAAGAGAGCCTGATCCCACGATCGTTTTTCGATTGATCGATTCAGCTTCTGGGCGAGAAACAGTAACGCTATCCTCAAAAACCCACGTTCCACGTGGCGCACTCAGCTCGATTTGAATGTGATAGGTTCCTGGCTCTACAATTTCTTCATCAAACGCGCTATAAAGATCCAGTGTAGAGTTTGGGCCAAATTGAAAACTTTCCGCAGTAAATCCCCCCACAACCCTGTCACTGTCTTGCTCACGAATCACAGTCTTAACAGCAATCTTCCCAAAAGCCACTGGCTGATCATTTTCAATGCGGCTTTTTAGGGATGCGATGCCGTCTTTTTCTATCGCCTCACTTTCGATCAAGGAAAGTTCAGGATCAGGTAGCGCATCTAACTGCTGGCGAAGGCGGACACCTTGGACGATTTTATAGGTTGACGTAAGACTTGTTTCCTCCGTCTCTTGCCCCTCCTTTTGTTCTTCTTCAAAAGAAAAGGCACCTAAGATTTCACCTGTAAAACGCTTGTCATTCATTGAAAGAGGAAATACCATTTGGCGTGTTTCCCCTGGTCCAAGCTGAATCATTTGATTTGGTTTCTTTATCAAGGTCGTGAAAGACACCCCGCCAAAATCCTCTGCTGTTTCGGCTGCCTGATAAGCGATGATTCCACTAGCAGCTGTGTAACTATTCAGTGCGGATGCTTGTATCGTAAGGGTTTCCGAACTCGTGTTATGAAGGGCAACGGTCAAATTCTGTTCGGTCTCATGATTTACCAGTAAGTCGAAATAAGTGACGTCACTGACTTGATTTTGGGGAAGTTCAGGGGTTACAGTGAACCGTGTGGTCTGTGCATGACCGGTGACTTTCGTAACGCAACACAAACTGATAAAGAAACTAATGAGTACGAAGCACTTGATTTGTTTTTTCATTGTCGCCCTTTCTTTCCTACTCTGCTTGATACGTGTTCGCTAATGTCCAAGTGATCGTGCCGCTATAAGTGCCGCTGTTCACATTTTGCTTCGGTACGGTTAATGAAGCATTGGAAAAGTTAAAGTCATTGGTTGCTAAGCCAGTTGTGCCATTAGCAGAAGCAATCAGCGTTGGGTCTGTTGCCCCTACCATCAATTCGGTGCCCGCGACTAGCGCTGCATCGCCAGAAGCCGTTGTACCATTTAAAGTGACTTTGGCATTTGCCAGCTCGTTATCGCTCGCATTCGTCATTTTCGATAATTGCGCCGTCAACTGCCAGCCAGCTTGATTTGGCCCACGGTAATCTGTGATCGATGTCACTTCATTCGACGTTGTTTGAATCACTTGTTCATCAGTAGCGATCTCTTGAATACTGCTTGTACCGAAGTTAAAATTAGTCACCTGATCCAGTGACAAGATTCCTTGTTCGATCGTTAGCGTTGCTTGACTCGTCATTGAAGCCGTTGGATTCGCTTCTGCTGCAGCTGCCGCAGTCGGCGCCATTCCTAAACCCATTCCGACCAAACCTAACATCACTGCCTTTTTGTTCATTTTCATCTCTTCCTTCACTTTTTTTAATGAGAAACCGAGGGTGATCGAAAAAAACAGCCTTAAAAAATAATAATTTAATTGGTGTTTTTTCATTCTATTCTCATCTATCATAAGTATAATCCATCATGGTTATCATACGGTTCACAGATTTAGCGTAAAAAAAACGCCAAAAAGGAGAATCCCTTATGTATCGAGAATTCATTTCTCCCGCAGAAGAAAAGAAATTAGAGATTTTCAAAGTTGTCTGTAATTCCAATGGCGTGACATTGGTCCAACTGTCAGAAGTTTTGAACATCCCACAAAAAAGTCTGCAAAAATATATTTATTTTTTAAATGAAGATTTGCAGCTGCTCTCCCCTCACCTGCTTCTCTCAAAAAATCATTACAATCAGTATTTTGTTGAGCGAGCAGAGGACGATGAACCTTTCTATGCAAAATTGATGTATCATTATTTGCTCAACTCCACACAATATACCTTGATTCACTACTTGATTGGGCGCCCGCAAATGACCTTGACGCAATTATGTTTGGATTTGCATGTCAGCCAATCGCATATATATCGGTTGATCAAGAAAATCAATCAACTATTGGAAAAGTTTCAAATCCAAATTCGAACAGACCTGAATAATCGCATCGTTCTTGCTGGAAAAGAGCTTGATATCCGTATTTTCACCTACAGTTTCTTGACCCAAAGTGCGCCTGCTGATTTGTGGCTATTGCCGAGCGTTTCCCATAAAAATGTCGAAGAGTTTACAGCGTTCTTTGCTGTTTCTCACTTTGACCCGTTGACGAAAAATAAACTCGCTGCATTTTGGCAAGCAGTGGTCAGCCGAACGATCCAGAAAAAATATTTGCCAGCGATCCCTGAAAAATACATGGGATTGATGAATTTTTATTGTTTTTTACCAGAGGAAATCCTCGAATCGCTTTTTTTGAGTGCCGATTATGCCTCAGAAAAGACGCTTCAGTCAGAATATCTTTACTTAAATTTCTTTTTGCATGTCTTTTTGCCAGGGGTAATTCCCCAAGAGAAGAATCAAGCGATCATCCAAGAGATCAAACATTCTGATACCGATCTTGTGCGCTTTTTCACCGCAATGATCAAAGATTGGCACGATACCTTTGCTCCAAGTCAAGAAGTCGCCGAATTTGAAAAACTATTAAGTAGCTGTCTGCTGGTCTTCAATCTATCGATCATTATCGGCATCGATCTTCTGGAAGTGTGGCAGCTCGAACACCAGCTGTTGACCGAAAACACTCCTTCGAATGACAAAACCTATGAAGCAATCTGCAAGCTTTTACTGACCCATGTTGAAAGGTATCCATTTGCTGACTTGGACAAAGAGTATTTTGAACAGACACAGTTGCCTTATCTTGCACATCTTTTGTATTTGGAAACACAGATGAATACGCCCCCGACCGTGTCGATCTATATTCAAACGACGATCCAATACCGCACGAAGCAAATGATCGAGACAAGGATCCGTTCGATTTATTCCAAAGCATCAGTGACTTTTGTCAACCAGATGGAAGCAGCCGATCTATTGATCACCGATAGTTATGAAGAAGTGATTTTTTCCGAAAAATTAGTCTTACTGTCTAACCTGCAAGCCGAACAAGAGTGGGCAGCCGTTTTTGCAAAGATCAATCAACTGATGATGTCCAAGATGTTTGCCAAACAAGGAAAGTAAGCTGCCGATTCCATTTTCATCCAAAAAAAAAGCCCGAGCATCTTTGCTCGAGCTTTTTTCCTACAAGTTTATCCAGGGGTTGTTAAGCGAAGAAGCTACCACCCGTTACACTGTACACTTGACCAGTTACATAGCTTGCTTCATCAGAGGCTAGGAAAACGTAGACTGGTGCTAATTCGACTGGTTGTCCAGCACGTTTCATCAATTCTTTTTGACCAAATTCTGGGATCGCAGATTGTGGTTGTCCACCAGAAATTTGAAGTGGCGTCCAGATTGGACCAGGCGCAACGGTATTGACCCGAATGCCTTTTTCACTTAATTGCGCAGCTAGCCCTTTACTAAAGGAAGTAATGGCACCTTTCGTGGCTGCATAGTCTAAAAGATGGGCGCTTGGTTCCGCACTTTGGATCGAAGTGGTCGTGATGATGCTTCCACCAGCTGGTAAGTAATCCAATGCTTCTTGGACTGTCCAATACATCGAGATGATATTCGTTGTAAAGGTGTCTTGAATTTGTTGCGTAGTCAACTCTTTGATGTCCTTCACCGCTTGTTGCATCCCAGCATTTAGAACCAATGTATCTAACCCGCCTAATTCTTTGGCTGCTTCATGAACCAATTGACGAGCGAAGGTTTCATCTTTCAAATCTCCTGGGATCAAGACGGCTTTGCGTCCAGCTTTTTCAATGACTGCTTTGACTTCTTGCGCGTCTTCTTCTTCAAAAGGAAGATAGTTGATTGCAACATCGGCGCCTTCTTTGGCAAAAGCGATCGCTGCTGCTCGACCAATACCAGAATCACCACCGGTCACTAATGCTTTGCGTCCAGCTAATTTGTCTGAACCTGAGTAGCTTTCTTCCCCGCAATCAGGTACTGGCTGCATCTTTCCTTGAATCGCCGGTGCTTCTTGCACCTGTTTTTCAAATTTGCCATCATAATACTTCGTTAACGGATTGTTGATTTTTTCTGACATGCTCGTTTCCTCCTTGATTATTTCTACTTCTTATTTGTCATCGTTTGTTATGACCTTACTTAAAAGTGTAAAGGAAGATGGAGCGAATGAGAAACGAAACGCTCACCAGAAAAAAAGCATCCGTAAGAAAACAGATGCTTAGTAAAACGAAAATGCCGCATAACTCAGTAGTGAAAACGCCCCCAGGCATCTCATCATTCTGCTGGGAAATCGTAGTGAAGTTTCTGTGTGCAGTGGTTGATTTTGCTACTTTTCTAGCAGTTCGAGCAGTGCCCGACGAAAGGCCTCCATCTCCTTTGCGGTCTGTAGAAAAACATCGGGATGACTGTGGTGGCTGTCGATCATCCAGTGTTTGGTGTCTGTAATATGTGCTGAAACTTTCTAAAGTAATAAAAAGCATGCTCGTTTTCTAAAAAAAATGCTGTTTATTCGCGGTACTAAAAACATTAGCGGGTCTTCACATACCCTTCTGATTATTAACTATTTTTTTCACAACCAATGGATATTATTTTAAAAAAATGAATATTTACGTTATCCTTTTACTCAAATAAGAAAGAATAAGGAGAGATAAAATGATCCAACTTGCTCGCTTGATCTTTTGGGTACCAGTCATCTTTTTTTCGTTAGGTTTGGTCTTCCTAACCAAACGACTGCCGCGTTTCACGTGGGTTTCTCTAACGATCACTGTTTCTTTGATTATCTTTGTTTGTAAAATATTAGAATACTCCTATGTCATGCCAGATATGAAACTAACCGTTTATTTTATGGGTTTCCTGATTTCTGCTAGTCTGATTGGGTATATTTTTTATTTGCGAAGTAGAAAAAGTTGACTGCAGCTGCGCCTTGCTCGCGCCAAAACACCCTCTTAATGAACACTCTTTTGACTACAACAAAGACGAGCTATACCTATGAAGTAGCTCCTTTCATCCCCTTCGTAAGGATTGCGGCTCATGATCCCCTTTTGAGGGGATTTTTTTATTATTCATCCTCACTCATTCTTATTCAGTCTGATTTGATGAAAAAATCACTTTTCGCCGATTACGGCATGCCAAGCCTTTCTCTCTGATTCCTTTCGTTGCGACACTTGCGATCCCCTAGAACACATTGCCTTCCCGAATAATTAAATATATAATAAAATTGTAAATTACCACATCATAACAAAGAATCATCAAACCTCTTGAAAGGAGCGTTTCCTATGAACTGGCTGACCTTTGTCGTCCAACCACTGACCCTGCTGTTTTTTCTCACGGTTTTTTCCCTTGTGTATTTGATGCCTGAATCCGTTGTGCCTAAGCCAAAAATGAAGAAGTGGGCGTTAACTGTTTCTTTGATCTTTCTAGCATGGCAGCTGCTAACCCCCTTTCTCTTCTTTTTTTACTGAGCACATCAAAAAAGCGGCTCTCACAAAAGAGAGCCGCTTTGGTTTAGTTTTTAATCCTGTAACAAACTACCGCCATTGGTGGCAATGACTTCTTTGTACCAGTAGAAACTATCTTTGCGGGAACGGTCAAAGCTGCCGTTTCCTTCATCATCCGCGTCTACATAGACAAAGCCGTAGCGTTTCGACATTTCTGACGTGGAAGCCGAAACTAAGTCGGTACAACCCCAAGGCGTATAGCCCATCAATTCCACACCATCTTCGATCGCTTCATACATTTGTTCGATATGCGCCTTCAAATAATCGATGCGATAACTGTCATGGATTGAACCATCTTCTTCCACTGTATCCAAGGCACCTAAGCCGTTTTCAACGATAAACAACGGTACTTGGTAGCGGTCGTACAAGTTATTCAAAGTCACACGCAAGCCGATTGGATCGATTTGCCACCCCCAGTCAGAGGCTTCCAAGTAAGGGTTTGATTCGCCTAAAGAAAAATTGCCAGCAGTTGCTTCGCCGCCTTCTTCAGGATTGTGGCGAGCAATAGAACTCATGTAGTAAGAAAAGGACATGAAGTCGACAGGGTATTTCGCAAGAAGGTCTAAATCGCCGTCTTCGAAGGTCACTTCGATGCCGTTTTCTTTAAAGAAGCGCTTCGTATATGCGGGATACTTCCCACGAACTTGGACATCAGAGAAGAAGAGATTCTCGTGGTCACGCTTGATTTCTTCCATCACATCTGCTGGATTTGGTGTAGCTGGGTAAGCTTGCATTCGTGCCAACATCATCCCTACTTTGATGTCAGGATTGATTTCGTGGGCAAATTTTGTTGCTAAGCTAGAAGCCACAAATTGATGATGCACGGCTTGATACATGTCAGAAAGGTTTTGTGTGCCGTCTTCGGATAACAAGGCACCACCAACATAGCCAGAGATCCCCATGATATTGATTTCATTGAAGGTCAACCAGTATTTGACTTTGTCTTTGTAGCGGGTCAACACGGTTTCTGCGTATTTGACGAACAAATCGATCACTTGGCGATTTTTCCAGCCCCCATAGTTCAACGCGATCCCGATAGGTGTTTCGTAGTGAGAGAGGGTCACTAAGGGTTCGATCCCGTATTTCGCACACTCATCAAACACATTGTCATAAAATTGCAAGCCTTCTTCATTTGGCTGAGCATCGTCACCATTTGGAAAAATTCTTGACCAAGCGATGGACAGACGGAAGGTTTTGAAGCCCATCTCTGCATACAAGGCGATGTCTTCTTTGTAGCGATGGTAAAAATCTGACCCCCAACGTTTTGGATACAAGCCTTCTTTGTCATTTAAGGCAAACAAAACTTTTTCCCGTGTCATTGGTGCAGCAAATTCTGCCATGTTTTTGCGGTCTTCTGGTTTGACAGCGATCGCTGTATCAGATGTCGCTGGACCACGTCCGCCTTCGTTCCATGCTCCTTCAAATTGGTTGGCTGCAGTGGCGCCGCCCCATAAAAAGCCTTTTGGAAATTGTTTTTCTGTCATGATTAGCCTACTTTCTTTTTCTTTAATGATCGACACAGCAGATCAGCAAGAAAGCATTCTTACTGATCCTGCGACGTGCCGTTAAACGCATTTATTTTACGACTTCGATCAAATCGTCCTGCGCTGTTACTTCTTTTGACTGTGTCGTTTGGATGTCACTGTAGTCGTTAGAGTTCGTGACGATGACTGGTGTCAGCAAGGAATAGCCTTCCGCACGAATCGCCTCTGTATCAAAAGAAATCAATTTTTGACCAGCTTTGACTTTGTCTCCTTGGTTGATGTAGGCAGTAAAGTGATTGCCTTCAAGTTCTACCGTATTCATGCCAATGTGGATCAATAGTTCTGTTCCATCTTCTGTCACTAAACCGATGGCATGTTTTGTTGGAAACAAGATTTTGACTTCTGCATCTGCTGGTGCAGTGATTTCACCGATAGCTGGTTCAACTGCGATCCCTTTTCCCATAGCACCTGAAGAAAAGACTTTGTCTTCCACATCTGCTAAAGCAACCACTTGACCAGTTACTGGGCTTTTGACTGTTTCATCTTTGACGCTGGCAGAAACGGTTTTTGCTTCTGGCGCTGGCGCTGCTGGTGTTGCTTGACCGTCGACTGGTGAATCAACAGTTGTATACAATGTTGGTACTTTCAACAACATCATGATGATAAATGACGCTACGATTGCAATCACTGTACCGATCGCCAAGTGGATCACACTATGGAAGCTGCCTGTTGCTGGATCAATATATGCAGGATACAAGAAGATACCCATACCACCCATTGCATAACCAGTGACGTTAAAGATTGACAAGTAGATACCGACGAAACCTGAAACTAAACAAGAAACGATAAATGGTGTTTTCATTGGCAACGTGTACCCATAGATCGCAGGTTCAGTCACACCGAAGATCGATGAGATCAATGCTGGCATTGCGCCTTGTTTGACTTTTGGTTCTTTCGTTTTCAACCAAATCGCTGCTAACACCCCCGTTTGCGTGAAACATGGTAGCACTGCTGCGGTCAAAATAATCGAAGAGCCGTTTTGCGCCATATCCATGATCGCCAATGGCACAAGACCCCAGTGAAGACCAAACATAACTAATACTTGCCATAATGCCCCTAAAGCAAAGCCGTAAATAATTGGGCTGAAATCGTACACTGCTTGGAAAGCAACACCGATCCAGCTAGAGGCTGTATTTGCGACTGGACCTACCACAAAGAAGGTCAACGGCACGGTGATCAAAATCGTTACAAACGGAACCACAAACATTTTGACTACGTCAGGTGTGACTTTGCGCATAAACTGCTCAATTTTTGAAGCGACAAAAATCGCTAAAATGATTGGCAGTACGCTGTTAAAGTAGCCGCCTGCTGGCAAGGTCAAGGTTAGACCGAAGACTTTGCTCGCTTCAGCCACGCTTTCTGCTAAGCCAGGATAGACCATCGCCCCTGCGATCGCTAATGCTGTATAGGTATTCATCTTGAATTTCTTCGCTGCAGTGACGGCTAAGATCATTGGTAAGTATTGGAACAAACCATCGCCTAAAGTATTCATTACTACATAGATACCATTGGTCGCTTCCATCCCAGTTGCTGCCAGCAACGCCGTGATCCCTTTTAAGATACCGGCTGCCGCTAATGGGCCTAAGAACGGTTGGAACAGGCTTGAGATAACATCGATAAAGCGGTCAAACAAGCTGCCTTTTTGCCCGTCGCCTTCATCGATATCAAGACTGCCACCATCGGCTAATCCGCCGACTTTCAACACTTCATCATAAACATCTGGCACATGATTGCCGATAACGACTTGGTATTGTCCGCCTGCTTTGACGACGGTCACGACACCGTCACGTTTTTGCAAATAATCAGTGTCCGCTTTGCTTTCGTCTTTTAAGTGGAACCGTAAGCGAGTCACACAGTGTTTTACAGATGAGACATTTTCTTTGCCACCAACGTGGGCCAAAATGTCTTGCGCTAATTCAGTATATTTTGCCATTTTGATTGCTCCTTTTTTATTGGTCATTTAATAAAAATAAAAAGACCAGCCATTTCTACAATAAACAAGCATGAGAGACCTCCAAAAAAAGAGTGACGGGTTTCCTCATCGAGTATTGTAAGAAAGTGCAGGTCTTGCCAGCCGAACTGTAACGAATCCATTTCCATTCTTAGGTTAATTTTGAGTGAGCGGCTAAGTTACCGATATGCAGAATCAAATACATCAATTCCATATCGTTGACATGCCAGCCCTTTTGTTCAAATAAGTATTCTTTGATCGAATCTGCGGTTTCTTTTTCTTTTGGATAGCTGCTGAAGGCCAAGGCAATCATTGGATTTGCCAATACTGGCTCTTCTTTTTCTTGACTTTGTCGAATTAAATAATAGCGAATGTGGGTTACGAACCGTTGGAAGTAGGAAGAATTCTCATCAAACTCGATGTTCATGCTGTACTTAACGATCCGTAAAATATTGTTCGTCAACTCGGTGTGCTCATAAGCACTTTGATTGGCGCTTTTTTCAATTTGCGCATTGACGAAATGCAAAGTGATAAACGCAGCTTCTTCTTGTGAAAAATCGGGATACAGCTCTTTGCGGATCAACTCGACCGCTTGGACACTGACCGCATATTCCTTGGCATAGATTTTCTTGATTTCCCAATGCATGGGATTGGTCAAAACAATTTCTTGCTTTTGACGACTGATGGCAAACAAGATATGATCCATCAGTGTGAAATAAACATTTGGATTGAAATCGGTTCCAACACTATCCCGAAAAAGACGCACGATTTCATAAATGACGGCCATTTGTTTTTCGTCAGCCTTTGTCATGACTTTCGACATATGTTCCACTGTCAAATCATCTTCTGGATAGTATTTTTTTTCGATTCGCTCAGCTGGAATCGGGTCACCCGGTTTCGTTTGAAAGCCGATCCCTTTTCCCATTAGGATCACTTCAACTTCATCTTCTTTTGAAAGTACAACATTGTTGTTGATCCTCTTGATAATCTTCACGAACGATCCTCCTTGATCAGCATAGCCCGTAAAAAGCGTTGCATCCTTTGACGTCTATGCAGAAGGTCTTGTATTTTTTTCTTTCTCTGATGTGCCGTTAAGTGACGAGGTGATTGACTGCTCCAGACAGTGCTGCAGGCTATCGTCAAACCTAGCTGGCAGTTCATTGCGTTTTACTTCTCCCCTCCTTTGCTGATCAATGACTGGACCTTACCTTGGAACCGGTTCTTTTTTTAGCTATTAGAAATAATGGAGCAAAAAAAGAAGACCAAAGCAAAAAAGTGTACAACCCAAGAAACTTTGGGTAATCAACGCACTTTTTTCCTCTGGTCTTGCCTGCCGAACAGTAACGAATCCAGTAATGAGAACACTCTCATGTTCCGTTGAGATAATAGTACTCATTCTGAGAAAAAATGTCAACACTTTTTTTGCAAACGTTTTTCTTTTTTCGTTTTCGGCTTCGTTTCACTCTTATTTGCTCGTAGTTTTCTTACTGATAGTGAGGGGTTTTTCTGTATAAACCCTCTGTGACAACTCTTGCAGATTTTATCCAACAGCACACAACAAAAAAAACCGTAATCTTCGTACATTACGGTCATAGCTAGAAGCATGATGCTTTACAAAAAACGATCAATCACAAAGAATTGGGGAAGGTCTGGTGCATGACAGACATTCAATGTGACTGACCGCTTTTAGCGATTCATGCGCTTCATGACTTCCACAAACGAAAAGGTGTCTTTGAGAGGGGGAAGCAATCAAATAACCTTTCGATTCTTCAAGATGTTGCTCGATCCTGCGATAAAAACCGCAGAGAGCGAGGAATATGCTGTTCCTATCATAAAGGAAACAGTCACAAGACTTATCATTGAAAGGTCAACGATAAGGTTTCGCAGAAAAGGCAGTACTAGTTTTTAAATGGGTTGATTTCCCAAGGGCCGAATGGTTCAAATTCCATGAAAAACTACCTCCTTTATTATTTGCTATACCTTATTATATTTGATAACATGTTATTAAAATCACATTGTTCAGAAATGCGTCACAATTAAGGAGGTCCCCCATGAAACAGCAAGGCTCTTTAATCAAAAAACTGCGCACAGATCGCAAAATCTCGCAAGCCAAGCTTGCCGAAGGTATTTCCTCACGTACTACCCTTTCTTCATTCGAAAATCGTAAAACAAACCTCTCTTCACAAACCCTGTTTGACTACTTAGACAAAATGAATATTACGGTTCATGAGTTCAGTCTGTTGATCGACAGCGAAGCCACGGATCAGAAACGTCAGCTGGTGCAAGATTTCTATACCCGTTACTATGAGCGAACACTGACTCTCGACTACTTGACTAGCCTGGAAAAACGCTACTTTGAGACACAAAATTTTTTCTATTATTCTTTGTATGTTCAAGGATTGCTGCTGCTCAACCGTGAATCATTTCTGATGAATCAAGGAGCTTACACCCAAGAAGTCGAACTGGTAAAGCAATACTTGTTTGATATCGAAACCTGGGGGCGCTTTGAGTTAAATTTATTCTCAAATTTGTTATTTATTTTTGACCAAGAAACGATCAGTTATTACTTAGATCATGGGATCAAAAAAATCCTTCACTACGCCAATGATCCATTTTATGCAAATCTGTTAAGTGTCGTGATCTTAAACGGCTGTGCCTTTGCCAGCGAAAATAAAGATGCCTATCTACTTAATAAGTTTCTGCTCTTGTCTGAACCGCTACCCAATACACCCCTCTATTTTTATTTAAAAATCCATCAAGTGCTGTATCAGGAAATATACTCGTATTTGCAATCCGCTCAGTTGAACAAAGAGATTCTAAAAAACACCTTAGTCGTTATTGAACAAGCCGGTTACCAGAACCATAAAAACGATCTCCAACAGTTGCTTGCTGCTGTTACCAATCGTGCGATTTAGCCGCTTATTAAATGGACATTTATGTAATGTTATCTAACAAAAAAAGCTGATCTTCCAACGGAGCTCAGCTTTTTCGTCAATGTCACTCCAACCCGCCCACGAAACATCCGCTCGAAATGAAGGGTTCAACATTCGACTTGCTTCTTCCGTCTACATGGACCAAGAAAAAACCAGTTAGGTTTTAATCCTAACTGGTTTTGTTTGGCAAAAGCAACGAGCATGCTGCTGCCGATTCATTTGTGCAATTTACTAACCGATTAACGAGATTCTGAAGTCACACCGATGGTTGCCCATGGGTTATGATCGGCGTCAAATGCCCAGGTAAAGTTTGCGACACGATCAGAGATCGGTAAGATTTGATTCCGATACAACGTTGGGATCGCAAAAGCTTCTTCAATCGCATATTCTTGCCATGCATCAAAAGCAGCCTTCCGTGTTGCTTCATCAAAGGAATCGATTGAATCGATCGCAGCTAACAATTCAGTATTTTCATCTGACTCAAAACGAGTGTAGTTAAATGCTGAATTTGGTCCCCATAAGCTGGTTGGTGATGGATCTGAACCAGTAGACCAAGCAGCTTGGAAGACATCGATATCTGGATCATCGTTTTTCAGCTTGTCGTAGAAGGCTTGGAAATCGATCAAACGACCTGTTGAATATTGAACATCTAAACCGATTTCTTGCCATTGTTGAACATAGTAATCCGCCAATGGTTGGGCAACTTCCCCACCAGACATTGACGCAAAGTTGATGGTCAATTTGTTGCCATCTGGATCTTCCCGGAAGCCATCGCCATCCACATCGATAAAGCCAGCGTCATCTAGAAGTTGGTTTGCTTTCTCCATATCTAAGTGGTATCCTTCGGCATCGCTATTGTGCAACGTACCATAAACAGGTGGGATCAATGTTGAAGCATTTGAACGCAAGCCGTGGTAGAAACGCTCACCGATCGCATCATTGTCGATGGCATAGCCCATTGCTTGACGCAATGCTTTGTTCGCCATTTTTGCATTTGGATCAAAATCAACACTGTTTGTTTCATCATTCCATGAACCTAAATTAAAGCCAAGATACGTGTAAGATTGTTCTGGACGACCTAACATTTGGTAGCCATCCATGTTTTGATACGTATCAAAGGTATCTGTTGGCATTTTTAAGACTAAATCGTATTGCTTCGCGTTTAACGCTTCATTGATTGAAGCCGAAGGGACGTTACGCATCACGATTTTTTCTAAGTTTGGTGTATCGCCATAGTAATGTTCATTCGGTACATATTCCACCGTTTCACCTGGTACGATATTACTCATTTTGTATGGACCAAAACCGATTGGATTGGTTCGAACGGGATCACTTGAAGGCATATCTGCCACTTCAATGCCTTCAAAGGCATGTTTCGCTAATGCAGAATGCCAGATCGCTCCACCGGATTGCTGCATACCTGGATGCATTTCTTTAAACTCGATTTCAACGACTTTATCGCTGACTGCTGTGATCCCTGAGATCGTATCAGCTTCGCCGCTGTGGTATTCTTCCATACCAACGATATTCGTAAAATCATTGTTGTAACGAACGCCATCATAGTCTTGATGTCCGATGACTTCATAAGAGAAAATCACGTCTTCAGCCGTTACATCGACCCCGTCAGACCATTTCAAATCTTCACGCAAAGTGATCGTTGCTTTGTTGTTATCGACATCTAATTCTAAATCAGCTGGTCCACCATTCACAATTCGGAAATCTTCGTCTTGTAGGAACAAATATTCATGGCTTGGTAACATGAAGTCACGGTCATAAGCATCTTGATAAAACTCCCATTGAAACAACCCTTGGAATTGCGTATCTGTTACTACCGCAACATCTAAGACGCCCCCATCGATCACTTCATCGTTATTTTCAACTGCAAGCTGCAAATCATTGATATCAAATCCAGCTGCCTCAGTTGATGATTCTTGTGTATCTGTCGAACCTGTTCCACCTTCGTTACTTTGTCCGCAAGCCCCTAAAACAAGCGCTGCCAATAAAGTAATCATGCCAAACTTCGTTTTCTTCATACTCTTCCTCCTTATTTAAATCCCTTCCTCGTGATTCAGTGATCACTCGATCTTCGAATAAAAAAACCAAGCAAACAGTTTTTTTTATCTTAAAATGGCTTTTTTATTAGAAAATCTGAACGAGATTAACTAAATTATAACAATTTTCGTAAAATTCTTTCTGTCAATAATTTCACCGATTGATGAAATTATTGAAAAAACGGCGATTCTCCTTGATACATCGCCGTTATTTTTATTCGCATTTTCTTAAATTTTTCTTTTTCTCCCTTTTTTGGTTCTCATTTACCTTGTTCTCCCGCTACTTAAAACTGTCAAAAAATACTTTTTTGTCGCTAAAAGGTGTGATACTATGAAAAAAAGGAGCGTTCAATGAAACTATGGCAGATAAACGAGTTTTCTTACAAACAAAATCGAAACCCTTTGCACCTATCTCACAGCTCTTAACCCAGCGCTTGCTTTTGGCGTATAGCATCGTCTTGATCCTCATTGGCTTGGTTGCTTCCCCTCCTCAAGCTTTGTGGCAAGGCTCGCTGGCAATCTTAAATGCCCCCAGCAATTTGATTTCTGATTATTTTGCGATCGGCAATCTTGGAAGCGCCTTTTTAAACAGTGGCTTATTGACATTGATCAGTATCCTCCTTGCGAAAAAGCAAGGAACGATTATTAGTGGACCAATGATCGCTGCTTTTTTTACCATATCTGGCTTTTCTTTTTTTGGAAAAAACATCTTTAACTCGATTCCCATTCCACTTGGTGTCTATTTATACTCTTACATACAGCAACGCCCCGCTACACAATATTCACTGGTTGCCTTATTTGGCAGTGCCGCCTCGCCGGTTATCAGTTACTTAGCATTCGGTTTAGGGTTGCCTTTACCCGTCGGGATCGCTTTTGGTTATGGCATCGGTCTATTGATCGGTTTGGCGCTTCCTCCTCTAGCAGCTCAATTTTTACAATTCCACCAAGGTTTTTCTTTGTATAATATCGGGTTTGCTGCTGGCATCATCACTATGTTTTTCACGAGTTTTTTACGCCTGTTCGACTTGGAAGTCTATTCAAACAAACAGTTGACGACAGATTATCACTATTACCTGACTGGGTTCTTGCTCATTCTTTGTCTTGCTATGTTTCTTATCGGGTATCTTCTAAATCAGCGATCCCTCAAAGGCTTGCCTGAGCTTTTTCAAACGTCAGGGAAATTAATGACGGACTATGTCACGATTTTTTCCCTTGGGGTCACGATGATGAACATGGCGATGATGGGGATGTTGATGCTGTTCTTTGTCTTCTTCTTACAAGGGGAACTATCTGGTCCCCTTTTAGGCGCAATATTGACCGTGATAGGCTTCAGTGCATTCGGGAATCACTGGAGAAATAGTTTGCCTGTCATGATTGGGGTGGTTTTAGCAACCAAGGTCGGTTTGACCTCTGATGTCTCGACCTTCAGTTTATTGCTGACAGCGATCTTCGGCACCAGTCTAGCCCCCATCAGTGGGTATTATGGTCCAGTTGCTGGCGTAATCGCTGGGGTGGTCCATGCAGCCTTGGTCACAAATATCACCTATTTACATGGAGGATTGAACTTATACAATAATGGCTTTTCCAGTGGATTTGTCGCGGCAGCAATGGTACCATTGTTAGATGAATACCAGCAAATCAGAAGGCGGAGAAGAAAATGATTGAAAAAGAACGGGCACGGCGAATCGTCGATGAAGTGGTCACCTACTTTTTGTCCCATGACTGTCAAAAGATAATAAGTGAGATGGCCTTTGAAGCAGAGGGGTTTAAAGCAGTTGTGCAAGGTCAATTTCCAGAGCAGCCCTCTGATTTAGAACATTTTATCGACATGCTCAACACACCAAGAGATAGCACGTTAGAAAATTATTATGTGGAGCTGTTAGGCGGTCATCAAACGATCCATGAAGAAAAAGATTACTATCTATTAGGATTAATGATCGACGAAGCCGCCATTATGTATGACGAGGGCCAACTAATCGTTGAACTATTTCGCAAAAAATACAATTGAAAAGCCCTACGCAAAAAACGTTTCTAATCGGTGACCTTCACCCTTTAGAAACGTTTTTTGTTCGTTTGTCGTGACAAAATTGAAAGTTTATTGATAGATTTTTCACACTACTTTTCAGAAAACCAGCGTTATACTTTCATCATAATAAAAAATGAGGTGACCGATAGATGAAAAAACTTCTGATTGGACTTGCAGCGCTCCTCCTCATAGGGTTCGGCGCATTGCAAGTCGCACAAACCGTCATCATGGGCGGCGACAGCTACTATGTCCAAATCACCACAGATGGTGAAAAGACGAATTCTAAGGATGACAATGGGAATGTCTATACGCAATACCATTACGAATTGCCAGGGTATGATGAGAACGGCAAAAGCAAAACCCTTGATTTCAACGGTTTCCAAGAACGACCATTGCGCAAAGAAGCCTATTTGAAGCTTACTTGGAACGAAAAAAAAGGGGTAACTGGCTATGAAGAGGTCAAAGAAAAAGACATCCCAGCCAAAGCATTAACCCAATTAAAAGGAGCGTAACGCAACGATGGAAAAAATTATTCAAGCAAATGAACTGACCAAAGTATACGGAAAAGCCAACGAAAAACAAACCGAAGCCTTAAAAGGCATCAGCTTTGATATTGAAAAAGGCGAATTCATTGGGATCATGGGGGCTTCTGGTTCAGGGAAATCCACCCTACTCAACATTCTTTCAACGTTGGATCATCCGACAAAAGGTGCCATTCGCATCAACAATAGCAATATCACCAAACTAAAAGGCGATGCCTTGGCAGATTTCCGCAGCCGTGAAATCGGCTTTATTTTCCAAGACTTCAATCTATTAGAAAACTTAACGGCTTCAGAAAACATCGCTGTGCCGTTGTCTTTACAAGGAGTCAAACCAAAAATCATCCAACAACGGATCAAACAAGTCGCAGAACGCTTGTCCATCACACATATTCTCGACAAATATCCAGCAGCGATCTCTGGTGGACAAAAGCAACGGGTGGCAGCCGCGCGAGCCTTGATCACGGAACCAACGATCCTTTTTGCGGATGAACCGACAGGTGCCTTGGATTCAAAAAGTGCGAAAGATTTATTGAATATGATGGACGACTTGAATACCAATGACCAAGTGTCGATTTTATTGGTCACTCATGATCCCCTTTCTGCCAGCTATTGCCAACGTATTTTATTTATCAAGGACGGAAAGATCCATCAAGAAGTCAAACGTGAGGATCAAAGCCGCGAAGCATTTTACCGCCAGATCCTTGTCATTCTAGGAAACTTGGAACAATAAGGAGGAAGAACACATGCTTTGGAAACTATCACTTACCGGGATCAAAGCTCGGTTGAAGGATTATATCGTCCTCTTTTCTGGTTTAGTCATGGCTTCAGCCATCTTTTATATGTTCGAATCAATGGCGAGCAATGAAGCCTTTTTAAAAAGCAACTCGATCATCAGTATGGTGGTCTTCGTCTTTCGTTTTGGCTCGGTCCTCTTAGGGATCATTACCTTTGCCTACATCTTATACGCGAATTCTTTCTTGATGGCGATGCGCCAAAAGGACTATGCCATGTTTATGATGTTAGGAGCCAAAGGACGAAAGATCGCCCAAATGATTTTTATCGAAACCTTTATGGTAGGTATCGTTGCCACCGCTGTCGGCTCGATCTTAGGGATCGGCTTAGCAAGTGGTGTCAATACTTTGCTAGTCAATCAATTAAACTTGCAGATCACCCATTATGCAGCATTTAGTCCCGAGGCATTGATCGTAACCGTCGTCTTCTTCTCGGTTCTCTTTTTGATTGCTGCCATCTTCAATGCACGGGCAATTGCCAAAAAATCTATTTTAGCATTATTACGAGAAACAAGCACGCCGGCACAAGTCAAACAACGACCATTCTTACTCTTCTTGCAAACCATTTTAGGTCTTTGTTCCTTAGCCATCGGCTATTATATGATGAGCGATTTGATGACCTTCCAATTGATCGGGATCGGCATCGCCCTTGTCACGATCGTTCTTGGCACATACCTCGTCTTTCGTTCGGTGATCATCGCTCTTTTATCTCTATTAAAGAAGAATGATACGATCGCGTTGAAAAAGTTAAACAATTTCACCTTGTCGCAATTAAGCTTTCGGATTCGTGAGTATACCCAGATGCTTTCGATGGTGGCGATGCTTTTTGCTCTAGCATTAGGTGCCTTGACGGTTGGTCTTGGCTTTAAAAACGAGATCCCTATCTTAGCAAAAACTATTGCCCCTTATGACTTGTATTTGAACAATGCCCAAAACGCCTCTGACGAAAAAGTCAACGCGTTACACCCGACCCTTGATGTGACCTACAGCATGAAAGAAACGGATGACACCATTTATTACGTGAAGGAACAATTCAATGAAAACAACTTGCTCAGCTCCAGTATGGATCAGTTGAGTGTCGATGTTACTTACAACAAGCTGACTGGCGATCAATTGGCTTCTGATGTGACCGCCCAAGATCAATTGCGTAGCTACCTCTTACCAGAACAACGAGGTAAGGAGATCCAAGTCGTGGATCAAACCGCTTTTGATGCGGTCAATGCATCGGAAACCAGCTTGCGAATGGTACAAGTCAAAGACTTCCAAGCAAGCTACGATGGGCTGCGTGATTTGGCGCAAGCAAATCAAGACGCAAATTCTTCAGAAACTGCCGATATGAATTTCTCACAACGGGTCTTCGCTTACGACAGCTATAACGGGATTTTCTCTGGTTTTGAATTTATGGGCTTCTTCCTGGGTATCGCCTTCTTGACGATGTTAGCTAGCTGCCTGATGTTCAAAATTCTTTCAGGGGCAAACAGCGACATTCAACGTTACACGATGTTGAAAAAAATCGGTACCCGCACGCGTTTACTGAAAAGCTCGATCCGCAAAGAGATCGGCGTGCTCTTCCTAGTTCCTGGTATCTTAGGAATGATCCATGTCTTGTTCGGTCTAAAAATGTTCACCACCTTGATGATCGATCCATACCATGACCTATGGCTACCTTTTGGTATCTTTATCGCCCTCTACGCCATTTATTACGTGGTGACTATTGGGTTATACACCAATATTGTTTTAAACCAAAAGAAAAAATAACAATCACTCTCTGAATTGCTCAACGCAAAGAGACCATCAAGCCATGAAGGGCATGATGGTCTCTTTCATTTTTTCGTTTTTTCTCGCACAAAGGGAAAGAAATCTTAGGGTTTGGCCCCTAGATGCATCGCCGCCGCACCTCCTGCATAGCTTTTGACTTGCAACAAATCAAAGCCAGCTGCCTGAAATTCTCGTTTCAATGCCTCCTTGTCAGGAAAATCCCGTGCAGACTCCTGCAGCCAGGAGTATTCTTGATAGCTTTTGGCGAACAGTTTGCCAAATAACGGCATGACATGGTGAAAATAAAAAGTAAACAGTTGCCGCCAGCCGATCAGTGTGGGCTGTGATGTTTCGAGACAAACGATTTTCCCGCCTGGGCGCAGCACCCGATGGATCTCCGCCAAGACTTGTTGGCGATCCGCGACATTTCTCAACCCGAACCCGATCGTCACATAATCAAAGTGCTCATCTGGAAAGCTTAATGCCATCGCATTGCCAGTCTGCCACTGGATCTGCGTTTGTTGCTTTTTCTGGGCCTTTTCTTTGGCAACCGTTAACATCTCTTCGCTAAAATCAACGCCAGTCACTTGCCCCGTCGAACCGACCGCTTCATTCAACGCAAACGCCCAATCCCCGGTACCGCAGCATAAATCTAGTATCTCAGCACCTAATGGTACTGCCATTCGTTTCATGGTGTCCTTGCGCCACCGTTTGTGCAGCTGAAAGGAGATAATACCGTTCATTCGATCATAACGGGAAGCGATCGATTCAAATACATCATGTACTTTGGTTTCTTTGGCTGTTGTTGCCATTGCGGCACGTCCTTTCTTTGTTCCCTTCGTTTTGCTGTTGCTTCACGTGCTTCTGCTTTTTAGTCTAGCACGAAAAAACCTGCGAAACAAAAACCCTGCTTTCTGCTTTTCCTCCAGTCATTTCCCCACTAAAAAACAGCCTTTCCTACATAGATCCCCACGTTGTTGACCAAGGCAATTCGGTCAGCAACAAGCGGATCCAGCAGTGAAAGACTGTTCTTCTAGCTTTTAAAACAGGTTGTTCACGTTTAATCGATAAAGTCCCAGATATTGTTCCAATAAGAAACACGGTCTGCGCCATTTTCGTCTTTGTAGCGCACAGAGATCATATTACGGATGTCATGGACAGGAATATCAAGGGTGACAGAATCCGTGACGGGTCTTTGCTGCACGTTGTATGTTCGATAAAAGGTGCCATCCATATAGACGTCAAAGGTACTAAGATTGGAATAAAAAATCTGCAGCTGATTGTTATGAACAGCAAGGTTGATCAACTCACCAGTAACAGCGCGTGTACCTGTCTGCAGCGTGAGACTGTCTTCCCCTACCAGAATGTTTTCCGTTTCTGGCTGATTCCCCGAAACTCTACCGTTGATCGTTACTGGGGTCAGACCGTTCCCAGCAGCTGCCTGTTCATCCACCCGAGCAGTCAAGTTCCATTCTATGCGATCTCCTGGTGCGATCGGGCGTTCTAAGTGGATCGTGATACGATCGCCAGAAAGACTAGCCGAGGCGACATTGTCTTCATACACGAGCGCATCGACATTTAAGAATGTCAATAAATTCGGCGAGATATCTAGCGTCACGACAGCATTTTCAATATCGTCTTTCCCAGAATTTCGCGCATCGTTGCTTTCTACGATCGTCCGCAAGATCAATTGATTGCCGACGGTGATAATCGGATTGCCTTCTTCATCACGATCAAAGCTTTGCGGTACTCGCAACGTAATCGATGGGTCAGAAGGTCGAATACTGGTGACTTCAAAGGAGAGCGCTGGTGGGAAACGATCATCGCCAATGGCATCACGATACCCTAAATAGTCCTCGTAATCGCTGGCGGACGGATTCGTACTCCCCAACTGACCATTTGGTTCCGTCGTTGTCGTATCTGGTAACGTTCCTACGAAATCGTCGTAACGATCATTTGCAAAATCTTTCGCGTAAAATTCGATATACACATCCTCTTCAGGATCAAGACGACGTGGTAATTGATACTGCCATGGCACGGCGTTGCCTTGTTCGGCATCAAGGGTAATGACATATGGGTCACCTGAAGCATCACGGATCAATCCTTGCGCGGTACTCGCATAAATGGCGACTCGCTCTTTTGGCTGGTCGTCTTGCGGAGAATGAAAATCCATGATCCCCGAAACTGTTGTCGTCCGTTCATTAAAGACCTGATCCTCTGCCACTTGCAGACCCGTCGGTGGTCGTACATCCACGACGACCGCATCAGGCAAAGCGGCAATACTCTCTTCTGTTGCATGAATAAAAATCGAATCGTCAACATCCTCCATCGTGGGGTCTACTCCCCGATGGGCACGCAGCACTTCAAAACGTTGACCTGTCTTGAAAAAGTCGTCCCGCGTCCATGCGATTACCCCATCATGCACCTCACCAAAAACATCGACACTTGATTTAGAGGAAAGCCATTGCGTTTCAAGCTGGTTGCCTGCCTCGTCCTTCAAAGCAACTTCCACCCAGACCTCACCTTCCCAGGCATCACGAATCGCCCCTGTATATTCATACGGAACGACCGCTTTGGCATAAAAGGTTTTGTCGGCATTGGTCGGGGTCACTAAGTGCTGGATCATTGGCGGGTAATTATTGGCAGAAAATCGCGTGTAGGCATTCCCGCCCCTAAAAGTCGTACTGTTGAACTCATTTGAAAAAGGCTCTCCTGGCTGAGGGCTGACGATCTGTGTAAAGTTTTGACCACTTAATTGATAGCTCAATGGATTCCAGAAATTGTCCGGGTCACCATTTAGATCCACTCCGTTGCGTTTTTCCCAAACCGCTAGTCCGACACGATTAGACCTAAAGGTACTATCGCGATTTGAGTTTGAGAATGCTTGTCCGCCATTGGGTCGATTGTTTCGAAAATCATAAAACAGTGGTTCATCAATCACAAAATTACTTCTTGCAACCGAACTGATTATTCCATTATTTGCGCCTAGGGTCCGACCTTCCATTCGAAAGGTCGCATCTTTTCCAGCTAAGAACTCGGCTTCTCCGCCTTGCATCCAAACAGCAGGTCCACGATGTGCATAGATGTGGATTCGACTGTTTTCACCTTGTGCACTAAAGACCGAGGTTCCACTTCCATCAAGGGGAAATTGAATGCCTTGCCGACCGGCCGTATCTGAGCCATTACTGGCAGTAATGGTGGAAGCAGCAGATGGGTCAAATTCTCGTTCTTCATCATTGTATTGATCGAATACGGCAAAGCCTGTTTCATCAATATAGATGCCATCATCTGCCGCAGTCCTGGTACCGGCATGATTAAAGATATTCAACTGACCGGCTGACTCCACATAGAACTCGTTATTTCGACCATACATCCGCACTGCAGCCGAATTTCCATGGTATTTGACGATATTCATTCTCCCTTGGTCGGCAAGCACAAAGGTCTGCTCCCCTACTAAGCGAAACCGCATGACAGAAGCATAGTCATGATTTTGACCATCGCCAAACAAATTAAACTGCGACCCTTCCCCAGTTACCGTCACATTGCCACCGAGTTCGGTGTCTCTTAAAGCTTTGGAAATTTGATTGACAAAAGCAGCGGTTCCTTTCGGTACACCATTCGTGGGACTGGGGGCTCTAGAATACGAGTTTACGACCGCTCCGCCAGAAATAATCGTACGAGAAAACTTGTTATTCCCCTCATCCCGTTGTCCAATCAAGGAAATGATTGCGCCGTTTGCTCCCGCTAAGTCCATTTGTGACGAAGCATTTAAGACGGTACCTTCTCCATCGACTTCAAAGATCACCTCGTTAGTACGTCCTTCAAGATTTGCCCAAATTGCTTGGCTCTGGACACTGTAGAGGTCTACTTTAGAACTCTTATTGACTCGAAACGAGGTTGAAATATTATTGTTATCTGGCCGAAGCCGAAAAATCGGCCGAGTATTTGAGATCTTGACATCCGCCCCATCCGTGATCAAGACACTTTTGACATTAAAGCTGCCAGTATCTGAACTATTGCCCGCGGCTGAATTCCTGTGAGCCACCCAATGGAACGTTCCGCGAATCTCGAGATTTCCTTGCTGCAAATAAAGGAAATTATTGCCCGTACTTCCCTCTAGCACACCACTTTTTGCCTCGATATTTTCTATTTTGACCGTCCAAAAAGCTGAAGCTGCCAAGGATTGTTGATAGATCAACGCGTTTAATCCTAGATTGTTTCCCTGAAAATCGATCGTCATATTTTTTAACTCAAAGACCGCTGGCTGACGATCATGGGTAGTCGTCAGTTCAAAGAAACGTCCAGTAGGATTCGTGCCATAGTTTGGTGTCCCGTTCGTGTTGAAACGCTTCGGTGTGGTCAGGGTAAAGCCGTTCCCATCGATGGACACCGACCGATTCAACGCAGCTAATCGATTGTTAGTCTCATTCGTATACTCAGCGGTAATGTCTGCGAGAAACACGATTTCAGAAATCATGGAATTACTGAAAGCAGCCCGCAGCTCTTGATAGTCCGAAACTTCGGCACGCTCTCCTTGTGTCGCCCGTTCGGTCAGTAATTCGACTTCTACGGACTCATTGGTTTCCTGCTGCTGAACGTCAAGCAAAGCTGCTTCTTCTACAGCCTGATCGGCTTCAACTCGCAAGACTTGTCGTTCCTCGAGAGAAGGCGGAGCGATTTTTTGCAGCGTACGGTTTCCCCGCTTTAGAACAAATTCGATGGCTTCTTCTTCTCCTAAAGTGACCGGTAATGCCAAGGACAATGTTTCTTCCGTAGGCGCCACTTCGATTGCCACACCATAAACACCCTCTTGTTCAGCTGGATGCAAGGTCGCTTCTTCCAGCTCAAGCATTTCAAACATTTCTAATGACACCAGCGCTTCATGATTCGCCATCAAAAAAAGCGTCTCGCCTGCGGCTTGTTCCGATTCGATCGTCAATACATATTGTCCTGTTTCTGGGTCAAAGTGACCGGACACTTCATAGGAATTGCCACCATTGATAGCAAAGACCGCATACAAGACAGAAATAACGATAAAGACCCCTAATGCAGCGGCAGCCAGTTTGATTTTCGAGACAGTCGCTAGAACAGTAAATGATTTCATCTAGGCACCCCTTTCTTTTGATTACTCCAACAGTTCTTGTCCCGTTTCAAAGCTTGATAGATAATATAGCTTGATAACGACACTTGCCGAAAACGCATCTGCTCCTGACGTATTGTTTCCTTGCCGATATTCGACTGATTCAACTTTTAAAAAGCGATTCAGGTTTTCCATCCGGTCAATAAAACGCACGATTCCTTCATTCGTGTCACTCAGGAGGTCAAAACCGATCCTTGTGACCCGAAATTGCGTCGCCAAAGGATTGTCACCAGTCTGATCCGCCATTTGTTCTGGTGTAGGATAAAGCATCTCCTCATTAAAGGTCGATTGCAAAATCGTGATCGGCAATTCCGTTTCAAGAGCAGCGAGATCGGTAAAATAAGACTCGATCGCCATGCCATTGGGAATGATCGGCACCTCATTGACCGTCTCTGAAGAAAGAAGGTCTGGTTCCCCTTGCAGGTAGACCAGCTGTTCTTGAATGTCGCGGATCTCAGCTTCGATCCCAGCTAATTCCTGAGCCAATTCGATCCCTTCGGCACGTTTGGGATTCAGTAAAAATAGCCAGAAAATAAGTACGGAGGTAGCGAGAACTAATGCAATCACCGCGGAGATGATGATGTGTTTTTTGGAGAAAAAGACTCTAGTCATCCGCTTCCACCTCGCTTTCTTCTTCGCTGTCTTCACTGAACACTTGTGGTGCATCGATTCGTGAAAGGTAAACAGTGATGCGCCCATCTTGCGGCGTTGAACTATGAGAGAAGGATTGATAGGTCACATAATGTACCCAATCGATTGCTTCAAAAGCTGATTTAAGGCGAATCAGACTTTCATAAACATCCCCTTGGACTGCCATGTTCACCAAAGGAAACAATGGGGTGCCGTCTTGGGCTGTTTCGGACATTCCCCCATCGCCATTTAGCAGCAAATTGTACGAATTGATGGTCACATCGATCCCTGATGCCACTTCTTCAAAAGTCTCCATAATAGGTGCCGTGAAATATTTTTCTTGCTTTTGCAGGGCGATGAATTCTTGCAGATCTTGAGATTTTGACGCCAGCATCTCTTCTAACTGGCGCTGAAAGACGATGCGCTCTGCTTGACTAGACATGATATTGCTTTGATTATTGGTCACCAAACGTTGATAATACCAAAAGCCTAACCCACAAACCCCAACGACAACTAACGAAAGGAGAAGTGAAACCGAAAGAATGACTTCAAACGCCCGATTACGAATAAATTTATTAGGCAATAGATTGATGTTCATGGTTACACCTCTTTCGTCGCTAATCCCGAAGCCAAGACATAGCGGTCGGGAATTTTTTTCTTGCTGGTTTCACTTACTTTTGCAGAAATCATTTTGACTGGCAAAGAAGATACGTCGTGAAAAATTTCTTGGACTTCTTTGCGCAGCATTGGATGACCGCCGACTAAGTAGATTTTTTTCAATTCACAATCAGGCGAGATTTCCTGATAATAGTAAGCAATGACCGAATTCAGGGTTTCTGCCAACCCTTCCAGTGCTTGGATCTCCGCGCTTTCCCTAAAGTTTACTTGCACAGATTGGGCTTTTTCAATATATTTCCAGTTGGCTTGATTATAATCTTCATACTGCAGGTAGGTCGGCACCAATTCTTCAAAAAAGGTAATATTGGCGATGCCAGCATCTAACTCGACCAGCACGAAATTTTCACTCCAGTTGATCTGTCGCTGAAATATGCGACTATACGCCAGAAAACTGCAATCGACGCCCATCAGCTGATGGCCGCCTTTTTTCAATGTGTCGCCGAGTTGAATCAAAATCGGCTCTGATGTGACCACGACTGGCACATTGCCATTGATGGTAAACCGATTCCGCTGGATGACCACAGCTTGCGGCTCTCCTTTTTCTTCCTTCTTGTTGGCTCTTTTCTTTTTCTCTTTTGGCACTTTTTGCTTGTTGCCTTTGCCTAGAATCAGTAAATCAAAAATCGGGTTTTCAAAAGGCAAGGAGATGGACTCCCCCAATTCAAAATACAAATACTCGCGAATCTCTTTTTCCGAGTTCATCTTGCCGATAGGGATCTGCTTGATCAATAGACGAGAATTTAGCGCCGTGATCACCACACTCATCGTGCGTAATCCCAAGCGTTTGGCAATCTCATTGAAGGCGGCTTCAAGACTATCAGGATTGCGCAGCTTATCATCTTTAAAAATCGTACCATTCACGACCAGCTCGCCGTATTTGAGGCGGTCACCTTTTTTGGTACAGTAACGGATGCAGTTTTTTTGGATGTCGATCCCAACTAAGCGGGGAATTGTTTTTTTGCCAAACATACGAGGACCTGCTTTCTTCTTATTGGTTTTTATGAAGGAGCCAACGTTATTTCTATGTACAACGCTTGCTTAGCAAACCAAGCAAACGCCAAGGTCAGCAACCCGATTCAAAGGAACCAGCCGCTGCCAAGATAAACCATGCCAGTAGCAATGGCGATAAAGGGACCAAAAGCAATGTAGCGGCTTTTGACTTTGCCCCGTAGCATTTGGATCACGTAAAAGATCACTGCCAAGCAAGAAGCGACAAATAAAACGGTCAAGACTTGCACTGGGCCGATATACACCCCTAAGACGGCAAATAATTTGATATCGCCGCCACCCATGCCTTTTTTACTGAGCTCGGCTAAGAGATACAATGGCAAGAAGCCAGCAAAGAAGCCAACGAGCCAATACCACCAAAATTCATTTTGCGGTTGGATCAACCGTAAACCGATCCCTCCAGCGAAAAAAGGGGCTAACACTTTATTGGGGATCAGCTGATAGAAGATGTCGCTGGCAGAAATAATGGCTAATAAGGCTAATAAACACCAAGCGGCAATCACTTCAGCAGTGCCCCAAAACAGCAAGGTCGTAATCGTAAATAGCATGCCGATCAACACTTCATAAAGAAAAGCAATCAGTGGGATCTTTTTTTGACACTTGCGACACTTGCCTTTTAAAATAAGGTATGATAAAACTGGAATGAGATCCCTTGCACCTAATGTCTGTTGGCAGTCATCACAGTGCGAGCGAGTCAGCAGGGATTCCTTTTTGGGAACCCGCCAACCAACCACTAGGAAAAAAGAACCTAGACACATTCCTATGATGAAAAGATAACCAATGATTAGGCCCATTGGGATCTGTTGCAAAATTTCGTTCATAAAAAACTCCTTTTTTCCTGGGGGGTTGAGTTGCCGTACACCTTAGGTCAGGTTAGTGACTTAAGGTGTTTTTAGCTGCCGCCACCGCCGCCAGCATTTTCACGGAAGAAATCATCACGGGTCAGTGAATTAATGTCATTTTGAGTTGCATTTGTAAGGGCATTATTTGGCTCTTGTCCAGCCATCAAAGCTCCTGCAGGAACTGTCATGGTTAACGAACCGTTTTGTGCAATTGTAAATACTACTCTTCCAGCTCCTGTAGGTGAATCTCCCCCTGTCGAAGTTCCCCATAAAGTACTATTCATTAGGCCTGCATCCATTACATCAAGCAATGTAAATGTAGTAGCTGCTGCTGAAGTACTATTTAAGCTAGGGGTTGTTGAGTGATATAATACTGCTGCTGCGTACGCTTGCTGTACCTCAGAGATAACTGCATCTTCACGAGAATTTTGAATCACGTTCCCAATCGCAATAACCCCGATCCCAGCGATGATCGCTAAAATAACGACTACTGCCAGCAACTCGACCAAAGAGAGGCCGCGCTCGTCTTTCAATAATTTATTCAATCGATTGTCTGTTGTTTCTTCTGCTAAAATTGCATCAATCATAGTGTGTTTACTCCTCCTGTTTCTTCCATATATATTAAACAAGCCGTCTAGGTGGCTTGATAATACCAAAATCATTACCCTTGAATTGCTGCAAAAAGATCGAACATCGGAATCATGATTGCCGAAACGATCAAACCAACGATCACACAAATCACTAAGATCACAATCGGTTCCATGATCGTTTTCAGTCGCTTACTGGTTTCATCGACCTCTTTTTGATAGATGATACTCAATCGCTTCAGCATGTCCTCTAGGGAACCAGTACTTTCACCAATCTCGACCATCTGGGTCACTAACATCGGAACCATCATGTTGCCGCGAAAGACATCGCTCATCTTGCCGCCTTCTTCAATTTGAAAGGCACAATTATCGATGATTCGCTTGATGTATTTATTGGAAACGACATCCCGACTCATATTCAAGGCGGTCACCATACCGACGGAGCTGCTGAGCAATGTCGACATGGTTGTCATAAATAATGAAAAACTATTTTTGGTGATCATATCGCCCATCAGCGGAATGCGTAATAGAAAACTTTGAAAAGCGAAATCAAAGGTTGGATTGCGTCGCGCGATCCACAGTCCGACGAAAAATCCGACGATCGAGACGGCTAAAACCCACCCTCTGGTCTGAAGGAACTCGCTGATCGCCATCGTTGCGACGGTGATCTTCGGCAGATCTGTGTCAAAACTTTCGAATACTTCCACAAACATCGGGACGATCGTTACTAATAAAATAATGGCTACGATAAAGGTTAAGATCACTAGAATAATCGGATAAACCATCGCGGTGACGATCCCGCTGCGGTTTTCGGCGCTTTTTTCATAGTAATCCGCCATATCCTTCAAATTTCCTTCCAGTGAACCAGACATCTCCGAAACAGCGATGACACTGGTCAGAAGTGTCGGAAAGGCATTGGGATGATCTTTGTAGGCTTCTGAGAGCGGGCGTCCGCCATCAATCTCATCCCGAACTTCACCAAGAATTTTCTTGAAATTCGGGTTTTTTTGTTGCTCTTCTAGCATTCGTGAGGCATCAACGATCGTGATCCCCGAAGCGATCAATGTCGAAAACTGGCGTAAATACCCTACCAGCAGTTTTAACGAAACTTTTGTAAAGAGTTGAATCTCTTTATTCGCCAAGGTTTCTGGCTGTTCGATCAAACTGTTGACTTTGATGTGCTTTTGGCGCAGTTTTTGGCGGGCTTCGACGGAGGAATTGGCACGCAAGCTGCCAGAAAACGTTTCGCCTCGGACATTGGTGCCTTGATAGGCAAAGAGTGCCATCGGCTATTCGCCCCCTTCCTCCATTAAGTTATCTGCCACATCGGCATCGACCCGTTCCGCAGCAACCAGTTCTTCTAAAGAAGCGCTCATGGTATGCATGCCTTCGTTTTTCCCCATCTGCAGCATATTATGG
This sequence comes from Enterococcus sp. R12, assembly GCF_058135755.1. Classification (NCBI taxonomy): domain Bacteria; kingdom Bacillati; phylum Bacillota; class Bacilli; order Lactobacillales; family Enterococcaceae; genus Enterococcus; species Enterococcus sp. R12. Next base: position 1,349,930 of record NZ_CM176874.1, on the reverse strand, counting down.
ATCTGGTGGGTTTTCCCTTGACGGATCAAGCTGGCGATCCCTCGGGTATTGAGCATCATTTCGGTTGCTGCTACCCGTCCGTTGCCATCGATCGTGGGCAGCAAGCGCTGGGACAAGATCCCTAGTAATGCGCCAGCAAGCTGGGTGCGAATCTGAGTCTGCTGATCGGCAGGAAAGACATCGACGATCCGTTCAATGGTCGCCGGGGCACTTGACGTATGCAAGGTTCCTAACACCAAGTGTCCCGTTTCCGCTGCCGTCAAGGCAATCGAGATCGTTTCAAAATCCCGCAGCTCCCCTACTAAGATGACGTCTGGGTCTTGCCGCAGGGCCGCTCGTAAGCCATTGCCAAAGGACATGGTGTCGCTGCCGACTTCCCGCTGGGCAACGATGCTTTTTTTGTGGTTATGGATGTACTCGATCGGGTCTTCCAACGTCAAAATATGCGTCTTTTTGGTGTCATTCAAATAGTCCAGCATCGCAGCCAGTGTCGTTGATTTCCCTGAACCGGTCGGCCCTGTAACTAAGAAGAGCCCTTGGCTTTTATGGATCAGGGTCCGCAAGACAGTCGGCATACCAAGTTTGCTTAATTTCGGGATCTCGATGGGGATCTGCCGCAAGGCGATCGAAACGGTATCTTTTTGGCGGAAAATATTGACCCGAAAGCGGCAGATGTCGCCTAATTCGTAGGCCAAGTCGGTCTCGCCTTTTTCCTTGAATTCCTCCCATTGCCGTTGGTTGCAAAGGATTTCGGCAATGGCTTCGATGTCCTTGGTGTCGATGGTTGGCACCCCTTCGATCGGTAGCAAGTCGCCGTGGCGACGAAAAATCGGCGGTACGCCTTCGACTAAATGGATATCCGATGCTTTTTGTTCGACGGCAATCATCAGCCAATGATCGATCCGCTCTTTAGGTGACATGGCAGCAAACTGCGCAGCTTCGTTGTGATTGACGCCCTGTGCACTGCTGGCAGTCGTCGGTTTTGTCGCTGCTTGCCGTTCTGCTTTTTGAATGATCTCCCGTGTCGAGACAGGTCGGTCTTGATCGCTCTGTCGACTGCGGGCACGTTTTTTTTCTCTCAGTTCACGATTTTCCCGAATGCGGGTACGGGTCGGAGCTGTTTTTTCTCTCGTCGCCCTTTTGGTTGCTCGCTCTTGTGTTGCCACTCTCGTTTGATCCATTAAACCAGCCCCTTTCTATGTGCATTTCCTTTTAAAACAATATATGTAGTTCTTCTGTGATCCCTGGATCACCGATAAATCAATCAGCGCCTCACTCTTCTGCGGCGACCACCTTCAAGACTTCTTCGATGGTGGAAAAGCCTTGTTGCACTTTGTCTAACCCATCATCCAACAAAAAGCGCATCTTTCGTTCCTGAACATAATCCATCAGCTGGTCGTTGGTCGCTTTGTTCGTGATCATCCGGCGCAGCTTAGCATCGATCGTCAACAGCTCTTGGACGGCCATTCGCCCTTTGAATCCCGTATTGCCACACTTTGGACAACCCACAGGCTGTGCCAGTTCCGTAACCGTGATGCCATAGGATTCAAATAACTGCTTGTCCTTGTCGCTGGCTGGTCCTACTGTCTTACAAGAAGAACAAAGGGTACGGACGAGCCGTTGAGCTAAGATGCCTTCTAACGCGTTGGCGACCAGAAACGGTTCTACCCCCATATCGACTAAGCGATTGATGGTACTGACGGAATCATTGGTATGAAGGGTGGATAATACCAAATGCCCAGTCATGGAAGCCCGAATCGCAATCTCCGCCGTTTCGCCATCCCGAATCTCTCCCACCATCACGACATTGGGGTCTTGCCGCAAGATCGACCGTAACCCAGCGGAAAAGGTCAAACCGACGTTGCTGTTGACTGCCACTTGGTTGATGCCTTGCAGCTGAAACTCTACGGGGTCTTCGACGGTGATAATATTGATCTCAGGCGTGTTCAACTCTTGCAGCGCCGCATACAAGGAAGATGATTTCCCTGATCCTGTCGGTCCAGTGACCAGAATGATCCCGTGGGGTTTATGCAAAATCGCTTTAAAGGTTGCCAATACCTTTGGTTCAAAGCGAAACTCATCGAGGCGCCGAATGCCACTGGAGCGATCCAACACCCGAATCACGACTTTCTCCCCATGAATGACAGGCAAAACCGAGACCCGTAAATCAACCACATTGCCCCCGTTACGAATCATTGCCCGACCATCTTGTGGCACACGTGTTTCGGTAATATCCAAGGAGGAAATGATTTTCAGTCGTGAAGTAACCCCGGTCTGAATACTCTTAGGCAAGTTTTCATGGGTGCGAAGCTCCCCATCGACCCGTAAGCGAACAACTAATCCTTTTTCTTGGGGATCGAAATGGATATCACTGGCGCCCCGATCCACTGCATCTTGCAGCAGGGTATTGACCAATTTGACGATCGGCGAGTCATCTAATTTTGAGTCGCCCTCTGGATCGATGGTTTCAACGAGAGAGTCGTTCAAACCATCCAAACTGATCTCAGAAGGGTAATCGCGAACGATCAGTTGTTGGATATCGGCATTGTGAGCTTTTTGCGGACGAATCAATAACCCAGTGATCAAACGCATTTCATTGATCGCCGCATAATCCCCAGGGTTTGCCATCGCAACGGTCAAACGATTGCCTTTTTTCTCTAACGGAAAGACGCTGTGCTGTTTGGCAAACGAGCGGGGGATCAGGGACAAAACCTCTGAGCTGATCTCTAAGTCAAACAGGTTGCCTGTTTGTGTTTTCTCAGCGGTGGTTGAACTTGGACTGCTCTCTAACTTTTTGAGAGGCCTTCTAGGTTTTCTACGTGGCGTTCTTTCACTTGATTGCGGCAACTGGCGCCCTCCTTTCAATAATCGAGTTTGTTGATATAGTCAAACATTCGTGTAACGGTTAAATATGCTTCATCATCAGACCACATGTTTCGATCCAAAAAGCTTCTGAGGATCGTTACCTCCCCCGGTTGCGCCTGACTTTCAAAGTCGCGGACGCGATAATTGACGCCTAATTGTTGCAGTTGATTTTCCAGTTCCACCTGGTCATCCATATAGTAAGGTACGAGAACGACTGTTCCTTCAAGACGACGGTTATGAGCCCCTGTTGCTAAAAAAGTCGGGTCAAATAATGCCAAATCTGGCAGGATTTCCATGACAAAGGTCGACTCTCTATCCACAGCTAAATGAAAGGGTTCAACGCCTGTATGACCCAAGATCAGCTGAGCACCATTTTTTAAGGTGATTTGATTCCAATACGCTGGATCTTCATAGTAAGAATCAAAAACAGCTGAGCTGCCTGCTTCTGCTAATGCCAGTCTTCGAGCAGTCTTCGGGGCATCGATAAATGAAAGCCCGTGAACCTCCATCATGGTATTGCTGCCATCCAATGTGATTCTTGACGGGTCATGGGGCACCGTGAATTGATTTTGATTCTGAAAATACGAGAAATCATCGATTGTTCCACCACTAGGCATCATCGTATTCGTCAGCATAAAATCACCATAAACAGTAATCCTTCGTTCCGTATCTTCGGTACTATGCACGATCGAGCCTTCCGTGACTGGTCCCGCATAAAAATTGCTGCTCGTCAGAACCATCGACGGCTTCATAAACGTCAAACTACCATCTGCAGCAGGATTCTGTTTCGTGGCTTCTCGATGATAGAAATTAAAATAATTGCTATTTAATTCGCCTAATCCAGAGCCCGCATCTGGTGAATTTACGGAAACATTCAGATGGCCTTCAGCAAAGAGAACCCCTTCTTGCTCAACTCTCGAAGCCGAACTATTGGTATTGTTGATCCATAGGTTTCCAGCCAGGATATCCGTATATGCTTGTGATAGGACCAAGCGGCTGCCCGCTCGACTACCCAAATCGATATACATTCCTAGACCCGCTTGCAAGAAGATGTCTTTGATCAAGTTCAACCCGTTACTAGGCTGTCCGCCATCATTCTGGATCGCAAGCAGACTTTTTGCCGAAAACTGTCCGCTTCCCTGTCCTTCCATCTGGATCCCATGATTAAAGAAAAAGGAACCATCGAAATGCAGCCAATTAAGAATCGGCTTTGTTCGAAAATCTAAAAATCTGCCATCTTGAAAATCTTGCAGGACATTGTTGGCAAACCCGAATTGCAAGAAGTCATCCGATTCAAAGGCGAGATAATCAAATGATGGGCGTACGCGCTGAAAATCAGCGACTTCGAATAATTTTCGAACCCAGGTATCGGCGGATACCGCTTGCCCTGCTGTAGAGGGTAAGTAATAGGGATAAAAAATGTTTCGCCAAATATCCAGCTGTGTTTGGTTTTGTTCGAGGTCTTCTTCTTCAAGCTGCATTTCATAGATATACTCGGCAGAAGCTGTATGTACTCGCGGCTGTCCTTCATCCAGTTGCGTCTGATCCGTGACTTGCGATTGAATTTGAATAATGATTTGAAGATTGGTTTTATCTGGCAGCATCGAGGCTGCTTGGATCCATCCTTGCTCCCCACCAGATTTCGTCATTACATAAGGAGCGATCTCGTTGAATTGATAGTCAACGACAGAGGAGGTAAAAGCAAATGTATTATCGATGGTCTCATTCACATCGACCTGGTCAAAAATAGATACCAACTCTGATTCTAGATGGTCTATCCATTCATTATTATAAGAATAAAAGCCGCCAGACCGCATGGTTCGAGTGATTAAATCATCTATTCTCAGTTTTAGGTCCTGAGAAGCGAGTTGAAAGGAATATTCGTGTACATCTTCCACGCGACGGAAGCTGTCTACCGTTCGAATTTGTGAATTGACATTTCGAGCAACTAGAAAAACCAAGCCAATCATCAAAGAGGAAAGAATGATCGCCGCGAGAGCATAAATCAGCGCAAACCCCGCTTCATTTTTTCTACCATCGTCCATTCCCCGGTACCCCCCCTCTTGCTTTCTCATTGTCCCGATAATTGATCGTAAATTCTCGTTTATAGATAATCTGCTCGTGGTAATCAGTGACCAGCTCCTCCATCTGCCACCAGCCAGTCAAATCATCATAATAATCCGCAAAATTGATCGTTTCGGTGTAAAACAAAACGAAAAACTTGGTCTGGATACTGAACGTATCGCGATAATTAGGCGTATAGTGATGGGTCAACGTCGCTTCATTCTCATTTTTTTGTTGAATGATCTTTAACTTGATGGTAGGGTCTTTCGTATCATAGACTCTGGCACGGATATTGTTGGTATCTGTGATATCCGTCACAACCATTCGCGGACTGCCCTCTTCCGTAATTGCTGCCCCTAGGGTTCCTTCGGGCATTGTTTTGACAATATGTTCCTCGTGGAAAAGAAGACTATCATATTTTCCTAAATACCCCGCATGTTCATAGATGCCGTCAATTTTGGCGATTTGGTCTGCTTGCGCCATGATTTCATTCGCGATCCCTTGAAAGGCAGCAATTCGACCTTGACGGACAGAGGCTTGGACGATCAGAAAGAGTGTCCCAGAAAAGAGAGCAATGATGATGCCGAATATCACGATCGCCCCTAACAATTCGACAAGCGTGACTCCTTGCTCATCCTGTAATCGATGCTTCATCTGCGCCCCTCCTTTGCAACTTCCGCAAGAACAGCCAGCCTTTTCAATAGTCAACTACCCAATGCAGATACGTTTCTGTTAAAAATGCGCCCGTTTGTTTATCAAAGACCTGAATAATAAGTCCGATGCCCAGCTGCCGACGATCATAAGTATCTTCTCGCAGTCCATGCCTAGGGTCTTCACGAATGGAGACCTTGACTAAATAGTTGGTGGTCTCTTCATTCTCCGACAAGTACGTTCCCATATAGAGGCGATTTTCTTCCGAATTTGCCAAGGGCTGCGGCAAATGAGCGCCAGAATGATCGTATACCACTTTGCGAATAAACCGTCCCCGATTGAGATCATCTACAGCAATCGGGATTTCTTCATACATCGGTTGCCCTTGCGCATTGTATTGGATCCCTGAATTATCGAGGACCAAATGGTGTCTGCGAACTTCTGAGGGGTCATCTGGATCGACCATCATCCAAGATGGTCGAGCAGTAAAGATCCCGATATTCAAATCCGCCAAATCTTGGGTCTGCGCTCGGTAGATTAGCCATTCCTTGACGTCATCTCGTGCTGCGATGGCCTCTTCCATTCGGGTATTGTAGCTAAGGATCAGGTTGTTTTGGATGATCAGCATGGCGATCATGACCATCGCGATCCCGAGAATGACGATCGCTCCAAGGATCTCAACAAGGCTGAACCCTGATTCATCAAGTACTCTATGTGCTTGTCTGCCGTTTTTCAGTTTCATCACCTGCTTTTTGCCTAGCCCCCGATCAAGGAGAATCCTTTTCTTCTAGCTGTTTGATACTTGTATCTGGGTCAAGAAAAGATAATTTGCTAAGGGTGAACCCCCAGTGAATCAGTTTATTGAAATCAGGGTAGTCAGCTAATGGAATACTTTTTTTGGCTTTGCGTGTGATGCGGATTCGTTCCCTGATATAATGATACCTTTCTTCTTCAACCAGTCGCTGAATCTCGGCGATCCCTTTTTCAACATCAGGATCTTCGACATTCGCTTGCATGTATTGTTGGTAGAAATAATCCAAATACTTCCCGTATTGAAGAAAATAACGGTATTCAATTTCTTCAATGACCATTTTCACGTGAATCTCTCCTTGACTTATTTTCTAGCAACTTATTGAAGTGAGTGCAAATGCCGATAGATGATCGCAGTGGCACTCTCTGGCCGTTCATTGTCTAACTGAAAGACCTCCTTTAATGATTGTCGATCAGAAGCCTGAATGACTTCGACTTTCGGTAAAAGTTCGTAGGCAAGATGGCTATCGTCTGCGACACTTGTATCGATCATCACTTGTTCGATCAGTGAACGGGTGACGCCATACCCGTCTTCATTTTGATAGGATCGGTCCAAAGGGAAACTATAATAAAACCAGCCATCATCGGGATTATAGATCCAAGTATTTCGATCAATCTGACGGTAATCGCTCAAAGAGCCGAATTCGATCATGATGGCTTCTGAGTCGATCTGGGCGGGACTTTCAGAGACAAAGCTGCTTAGCGTTTTCACCGTTTGGGTCGGATACAAGCCAGCAGCATCAGGAAACGCACTGATCATCTCTGGCAATTGAAAGGCACTGCCTAACCCAGATTCTGTCGTCGTGTAATCAAATGACGACTGGTCAATCGTTCCCTGTTCTCCGAGATACGTGAATCCCGTAGGTTCTTCATTGGTGGAAAAGGGGCTGGCTAGCTGCGACTCCGCCCAATTTCGAACAAAATAACGATACCCTTCAAGATAATAACTATAGGTCAAGTTCGCTGCTTCAAAGGTCCACTCAGCAACCGGATCAGCAGGATTGAGCAGCAGCAGTTCCCCACTCATTTTCTGCATGACCGGTCGTTGGTCCCGTCGAAAGGAATAGCTGAAGTGCGCTTCGACAAGGACCGGTTCTTGCCAGAGATCTGGCGGACCATCGATCAAGTCTGATGACGGTTGCTCCTCCATTTCTTCATTGCCTTCGGTGTGATCGTAGAAGTTCTCAGGATTTTCCTGTCCTTCAGCGTCTAATTCCCCCAATAGCTCCTGCATCTCTTCACTATCGAAAGCATCCAAGGCAGGCGTAGGTGCCAACTCTTCGATCGTCTCATCGCTGATCCAAACCATCACTTGACCATCAAGAGCATTTCCAATAAGTTCTGGGATCTGCTGGGTCACGTTCTGATACCCTCTTGCTAAAATCTCGTTTTCATCAAAGCGAGACAGTACAGGTAATAAGTCTGGCGCATCACTCGCATCTGCCGCCTGCTCAAAAGCTGCTTCCTCACTGTCTGGCGCGATATAGCGCAGCACTTCTTCAAAGCTTGCTCGGACAAAGACTGGCACTTCACTAGCGTTCATTACCCGAACGGATCGTTGGATCGTCGTCCCTGTAAGGGTCATTCGTTCCTGCCATTCTTCCAAAATCTCGATTTTTTCGAACACTTCATTTTCATCCGCTAATCGACGAATGTGAATAGACTGATTATTCTGCCAAATCAAGATGCTAAGCAACAAAAGAAAGAAAAGCAGACCCGCGATACTATTTCTTAACACTATTTTTTTTTGCAACCTTGTTTCCTCTTTTCTCAAGTAATGACGGCTCTCAAGTAAAGAGATAAATGCCTAATAGAATGAATAAGGCGATCAATGATACACAGAAGATGATGGATAATATCAAGTTTTGATCAATAAAGCGAAACACATCTGCTACATGGTTGATACTCATTGAGACTTCCCCAACGAAACGGTCTGCTTCGATGGCTTCTTCCCCAAATGCCTGTCCATCACCAATGACGGATAAATGATAGCCTTGCTCTTCGTCAGCCTCGATCGATAGTACTCGGCGGGCAATATAGCCAGTTCCTGAGCCATTTGTAAAGACCCCGATCCCGTTTGGCTGTACTTGAGTGAAGGCTTGTTCTCTTAAAATAATCAAATCTTGTGTGCGTAATGCAGAGCTGTCAAGATTCGCCATCCCATTATCTGATAAACGCACCACCCGATGATTGAAAACCGTCATCTCGTTTTGATCAGCTACATATAAGCCGATAAACGTAAAGAGGACAGTCATGCTACAAGCCAAGAAAATCAGATAAATGATTTTCAGTCCGAGATCGCCAGATTTCTTTTTAGCTGTTGGTTTCTTCGTCGCAGCTTTGCCTTTTTGCGAGGTTGGTCGTTTCTGGGAAGCCTCCGCTGGTTTTTTGCCTTGCTTGTGGGTCCCTTTTGATTTGGCATTCGGATTACTTGATTTCTTGGTTTTCCCCTGCTCGTTACGCTGGTTTGGACGTGCTTGCTGCGGTGGACGCTTTTTCTTTTTGCGTGGTGCTTCACTGGTCGTACTGGCAGCTGCTCTTTCTTTTTGCTTGCTAGGATGCTGCTTTTCGGTCGGTAATTTGGGGCGATTCGCTGTGCCAGCCGCTTTTTTTCGTTTCTTTTTCACAGGCGCCTGTCCTGTCAGTTCTTTTTGGGGTGTCTTTTTTGGTCGTTTCTTGCCACTTGAAGTGCTGGCTTGCTTGCCTTGCGCTTGAAACTTTTCGATTCGGGGATTTCTCGGTGTATCCTCTGGTTGTTCTCGTTTTTTTTCACGTTTGGCAGGCTGTGGCGGACGTTTTTTTCTTCTAGGTGCTTGTGACTGATTACTCATTGGCATCTACCTCGCTGCCCGCTCGTTCCATGCCTCTTAATTGGTTTGCATAAGTATTGGCATTGGCATTTTCCTGCAAGCGATCCTTGACGGTCCGAATGGACGCTGGCAAATTCCCTGAGCCTCGACGATTTGCCGAGCTTCTTTGCAAGTCTTCAAACAACGAACGGGTCGTCTTCGCTTCTTCCTTGCGTGCTGCTTCAATTGCTTGTGCACGTGTGCGTTCAATCTCTTCCAAGACCTCTTCGGTCGGCTCATTGTCATAGATAGTTAGATCATACGCTTCGATCAACGCATTCAGCTTTTGGTCATAATGGATGTCAGTGGCATAGCGACCGGTCAACCACGCAGTTGCTTCCCGATAGGTTGGGGCATTTTCTTTCCAAACGGGGGCATAAAAGCGCGGGTTGCCTGTGATGCCTCCTCTTAGTAAGCGAGCGTAATCTTCGATGGATTCACGGTAACTTGGGTATTTACGGAAATTGGAAGAGATCGTATACCACGCACCACTGCCATCATCTTCTTGCGTATTGAAGGTCACTTTTTGCCCACGAAAGCTGCCCTTGATGCCAAAGAGATTGTGGTTTGGCGGACTGGATAAGGCACTGTTTCCTGAGCCAGTCTCCAAGATGGCTTGTGCGATCATCACTGAGGCATAAAGATCATTGTTATAGGCAACATCCTGCGCATCAGAACCAATCTCATTGATGAATTGTTGTGTCGTTAGATTACGAGTAACTGAAAATTGAAAGTTGCTTTCCCGCTCTTCTTCATCGATCGGCGATTCGGGTTCTTCAGTGATTGGATCGGGATCTTTATCTTTGTCCTGATTGGTTTGATTCCCGTTTGATTGGTTGTTTCCACTATTGTTGCTGCTGGTATCGTTGGTTTCTTGTTCATTCGTTTCAGGTCCATCAGGCTGATTCGGCTGTTGATCGCCTTCTGAAGGCTCTGGCGTCGACGGAACATCTTCAGTCTCTTGGTCTTCTGTTTCATCCGTGCCGCTCTCTGTTTCTTCCTCGTCTGTCTGCCCATCATCTGCTGGTCGTTCAACATCATTTACGACTTGGACTTCCGTTCCTTTATCGGCCTGCTCCGATTTTTCTGGGAGAGTTTCGTTTGTTTGTTCTGGAGGAGTATCAAGTTGCTCCGTTATCCTGTCAGCTCCTTCATAAGAGACCGGTCGGAGGGCATCCGTTATCGATTGCCCACGACTTTCTCGTTGTGCATCGATGGTTTCCATATACGTAGATGGTTCTACACCTAAGATCGATCGAACCATGGCTTCAGAAATCGTTTGGTTATTGATGATTCCGATAAATGCTCCGATCGCTAACAGACTTTTTACGTTTCTTCTGGGCTTTTTCATCTTCTTGATCCTCCTCCTTGGGGCTGTTCTTGCTGGTGCCTTTTTTTGGTCGTTCATGGTCTTTGCTTTCATTTTTTTCAAGCTGTACAAGCAGCAATTGATAATGAAAGGCATTGTTCCGCAAATACATCGTAAAACCTAGCAAAAGAGCGAGTAAAAACAAGTGACTGATAGTGACATATTCTCGAAAGGCAGAGAGATAAAAATAGGCGGTCAGCTGCAAAAATACCGCTAATGGGATCAAAGAAGCAATAAAGTAGATGCGGTATAAGAATAAGAATCGTTGTTTTTGCTTTTGGGTTCTCATAGGCTGCTCCTAACGTCTGTATTGCCTTCGATCAATGCTTTTTTTTCTAATAGATAGCTTTCGCTTTGGAGAAGATCAAAGTAAGCGGCTTTTCGTAAAAGATTGTCATAGTCCATCTTCATAATGCGTGCGTAAGGTTTTCTAAACCATGGTCGCTCATACAATTTGACCCGTGACTCAATCACGCTGCATTCATAAAAAACCAAGCTGATATCTTTAGCAGAAAGGTTGTTGTCGACCACTTGCTGCACTTGCCCTCTCTCATAGGTCAACTCTTTTTCGTTCAAGGTCATCTTTTCGATCTTTTGTACGAGATTGTCATTGATGCGCCAAACCTGTTCCAGGTATTTGGCTTTTTGAAAAAGATAGGTATATTCTCGTAAGCTGATCTTCAATTGCGTATGCCAGTTCTCGTCTTCTTCATCGGTCAAGCTGTTTAAATAGTGGATACTATTTTTGATCAAAGAGGCTTCTAAGTTTTCGATGTAGATCTCAAGCTTTTGATTGGCCAAGCGCAAGCGCTCTTTGCTTGCTCGTTCTCGCTTTGCCTCTTCCTCCAACGCTAATTCATTGGCGTTGACTTTGGGTAATTGCTTGGCTTTTTTTGACTGTTTTTTTTTGCTGCTTTTTTTGCGAACTTTCTTTTTGAACTTTGGTGGCTCATCCGCACTGATCTTTTGGAACTCGACTGTGTCTTCCAGCTCTTTTTTCACTGCATCGGTTTTGCCTTGCCGTTTTTCTTCATGGACTTGCGCTTTCGGGCGACTCACAAACGTGACATTTTGTTCATCGATCACGCTTTGAACGATTTTTGCCAGTTGCTCTTTAAAGTCGTTCGCATCACTTACACCAGCCGAGGCTTGCTGCTGCAAGCTAGCATCCAACTGAATCGTAAAGGGAAACTCTTCTTCTGTGTAAGCGATTGGTACAAACTCCAAAAACAGATTGCTTTTTTCATCGGACACATGATTGATGCCGATTTGCGTCCACACAAACTGTGGGAATTGCTGTTCCAAAGGAATGCGTAATTTTGAGTAATCGATTTTTTTCCGTAAAATCTCCATCTCGATATGATGGGTGAAGGCTTCGATGGAATAAAATTGCTCAAAGTAATGCGTCACTTGTTTGCGGATCGAGGATTTGAGCGGCCACTTTTTTTGATAGAGGTTGTCACAGGCAGTGATTACTGATGGAAGTGACTCTTGTTTATAAAATAATTCCTCAAGATTTGGACTCAAGGTTGGATAGATGGCAATTTTTAAAATATCATTCGTCACATTCGTCCCAATAACCAACATGCTCATAAGAAATCAACTCGTAGTTGTTGCCTGTGATTTCTTAAACAGCACATATGGTCGTAGTGGGTTTCCCTCCTTTGTCGTGTCGCTCTCAGAATTATTCAGCAGACCTTTTCGTCTATTCCGACTTATAACCTTCTTTTTAGTCTGGCAGATTCAATACTTTGCTATGCTGGATCAACTGCTCAAACAACCCTTTCGACTCATGATGAAACGTCGTAAGTCGTTCTTGGTATTGCTTGATCTCTTGACGGATCTTCATCACTTCCATCGATGCTTCTGAAATAATCTTGTGGGCTTCATTTTCCGCCATTTGACGTCTTCTGTCGGCTTCCAGTTCTGCTTCAGCAGCGGTTTCCCGTGCTTTTTCTTTTGCTTCGATCAAAATCGTCGCCAGCTCGTCCTTCATTTGTTCGACCTTTGTCAATTCACGTTCCAAGTCCCGCTGTAAGACATTCTTATCTGCCAATTGTTCGACTCTTGAACGTTCGAGATCTCGATATTTCGCTTCGGCTTCTTGCAAGCGCAAGTTCAATTGTTGATTTTCATTTTCAAGCGAAGTGATCCGACGCATGCTTTCGACTTCTTTTAATTTGTAGTTCTCGATAATCGCCGCTTTTTCTTCTAAATGAATCGCTTTTTCTTCAAACGCTTGGACTTGCTTGCTTTTCTCTTCTAATTCTTTTAACAGTTCATCTTCTCTTTGACGCAATTGTTCGAGTTCTTCTTCTACTTCGATCAATTCGTCTTCTTGACTCGTCAACTGCTCAATTTCCTGCTCATAATTGGCTTTGAGGGCTTCTTGTTGACGTTCTGCTTCTTTTAACTGCTGCTGTAACTCGTTGTAGCGCATTTGCAGCTGCTTGTTTTCATAAATGATACTTTCTTGTTGCGTCGCTTGCGAAGCCATCCGATTGATGGATTCTTGTTTGTTTTCCAATTGCTTGGTCAAATGTTCGACGGTTTTGGTCAATTGTGAAACGGTATTTTCTAATGCCAACAGCTCTTCTTGGGCATCATCCTCATACTCGTCTTCCTCGTATTCTTCATCATCGTACTCATCGTCCTCGTACTCGTCGTCTTCATATTCTTCATCGTCATACTCATCGTCATCATATTCTTCATCATCGTACTCGTCTTCGTCGTACTCTTCTTCATCATATTCCTCGTCGTAGACATGAACGCCTTCGTAAGTTTCTTCATCTTTCTTTTTGCGAAATAATGCCATGTTACCCCTCCTGATTCCTCACTCATCGATGATTTGATTCGTTGAACAATTTAGTGTGTCTACAAATTGGTCTGCTTGATCGTCTGCTTTCGTGAAAAGTTGCACTTTGGCTGTTCCAACCTCGGTCTTTTTTTCAAACGAGCTGACGTTTCTGCCGTGACCTTTTGAGCAGTGATGTCCGCTTGCTTCTTGCCCTCCTTTGCTTAAAAAAAGAAAGCAAAGACCCCCACAACCCTTGATTTCCACGACCTCCATTTATTTTGGAAGATAGAAATCAAGTAAGTGAATCGGCCTGTTCCTCGATAAAATAGCCATTAAACGAAAAGACGGCTTCCGTGCGCAGAACATCTGTTGTCTATTTGATAGTATCAAAGCAAAAACCGATTGAAAAATCAGATATTTCTTCACTTGATGAAATATTTGTCAGAGCAGATCATTTATCCCTGTTATATTGTTAAAAATTGAGCAAAATATCTCCGTATTAAGAAAACAAGTGTTCTTCTTTAAACGACCTTTATCTTGAATCAACCATCACGCCTTTTCAACCACCGATCAATCCCCTCAAAAAAAATCAGCGACCTTGGCTTATAAGGTCGCTGATCGATTCTTTACCTATTATATAGTTTTCCTGCTCAGTCATCTTTCATCCATTGGAAGCGATCCCCTTTCTCTCAGTTTGAAAGCCGTTCCAGTCCGCTGCTCCGCAACTGTAAGTTTTTTTCTCCCGAATGGGCTGCTTTTCTCTTACCTTAAAAAAAAGAAAGAACCGTTTCTTGAAAATCCGTTTTCTTTAAACGAACAACTTTTTATGCATGTACAATGTCGCCATCCGATAATCATAATGGATTATCGAAAAGGCTAATAGTTCGCCATTTCTCAGATAGCTGTCGTCTCGTACGATCAGTGCGGGCATGCCTTCTTCTAGATGAAAAAACGCTGCTTGTTCCTGTGATAGCGGTTTGCTTTGGATAAACTTGTCGATGAAGGCGACTGTCAGTTGTTTTTCTTCTGCCAAAGCTTGAAACATTGAACCCTTCATCATTGTTTCAGAGATCTCCCCTACGATTTCAGGTATATAATAGGAGCGTTCAATCAAATAGGGTTTGTCATCTAGCGTGCGAAACCGTTGGACTTCGATAAAGTGTTGATCTTTCGCAAATTGTTTTTGACTTGGAAGAAACAGCGCCTCTGATACTTTGACCAGTCGCTTTGAAGCTTTGACCGTTCGAATGTTTTTCTCGCCCCGGGTCAAGTCTTCATTGAAGCCAAGATCACCTTGTTCAATGGTCGGTTTTTGGTTATTTTGAAAGCGAATATACGAGCCGCGGCCTTGCATCTGGTAGATCCAGCCCATCTTGCTCAATTTATTGAGGGCTTGACGTAACGTATAACGAGAAACGGGATAAATCGCCAAAAGCTCTCGTTCACTAGGCATCTTCCCCTGCTCATTTCCAATGTCACCCGCTTCGATCTTTCTGATCAATTCTGCTGCTAAGTCTTCAATACTGAGTTTCGTCATTTGCCTACTCCTTTCCTTCGGATTCTCTACTACTATTATCATCTTTGGCGTAAAAAAAGCCAGCTATTTTTCATAGCCGGCTTATCAAAAAAACGGATTGATTATGCCTTCGTTGCGTTTGCTTGTTCGTCCTTGTATAATTTGCCATCATACATTTTGATGAATGGGAACCAAATCAAGAAAGCAACGACTGCACAGATGATTGCTAAGACAAAGGCACGCCAGTCACCACCTGAACCAATAAAGCCAGATAATCCAATTGGGGTCGGCCACGCTACTTGAGCAATCGGTGGGTTAACAAAGCCTAAGTTGATGCCAAAATAAGCAACGGACATTGAAACCATCGGTGCTAAGAAGAATGGGATCGCTGTGTACGGGTTATATACCACTGGCATCCCGAACAAAATCGGTTCATTGATATTGAAGAAGGATGGCACGATCGCTGCTTTTCCTAAAGCACTTAACTGCGCTGATTTTGCAAAGAATGCGATGAAAATCACCATTCCTAACGTCGCTCCTGAACCACCGATCGTAACGAAACTGTTGTTAAATTCACCCGCAAAGGCAATGTTGGCACCATTTTGGTTTTCCACCATATTTGACAACACGATTGGCGTCAAGAATGAGGTCACGATCGTTGCTCCATGAATACCGACGATCCATAGTGCATGCATGAAGAAGTAGATAACAAGTAGTCCGATCCAGGTACTGGTCAATTGCGTCACGAAACTAAACGGAATCGCAATGACTTTGAAAATATCTGTGCCCATTGCGACTAACGCACCATTGATAACGATCACAGCTAATGAAGTCAGTGCCGTTGGAATCAATGCCGTAAAAGAGGAAGATACTCCTGTTGGCACTGTGTCAGGCATTTTGATGACAATATTGCGCTTCACACAGAAAGCGTAAATTTTTACGGCAATGATCGCCATGATGATCGCTGTAAAGATCCCAGTTGTTCCTAAACGAGTAACGCCACCAGCCATTTCCCAGCCATCGATGATTTTTTGGTCATCAGAAATCACATTGACTAGTGTTGCCATACCGCCTTCAAAAACTAATTGTGGCAAGCACATAAAGAACGCCATCATTGAAAGCAACGCACCATTGACTGGGCTAAGAACGATTTTTTCCTCTTGTGCTTGGATTTTTGTATACTCGTAACCAAACACGACACAGAAGTAAAGGGCTAAAATCCCCATTGTTGCGGTATTACCTAACATGTAAAGATTTTGGATTTTATCGAATGACGCACTCCAAATACCTTCTAATGCAGGGAAGCTTTGTGGCAAAACACTGACGATCAAGAACATTGATCCTACGATAGTGAAAGGAATCGACGCCATCCCGGCTGCCATGACCCCACGAACGATCCGTAATTGTGAGATTTTCCCCATTGGACCCATTAAGTAGCGGTCCAAGAAGGCAAACATTTTGTTATTTTCTGAATCCATTGACTGTTCCTCCTTGAGTTTCAAATGTAGTCAAATACGTGAAATATTTGTCGCGGTCATGCTCGATCAACCACGCTTTACGCTGAATGAACAAACACGCCATCATGCCGACAGAAAACAAGGCAAGTAAGATCCCTCTACCCGATTGATTCATAAAAGGAATCAACGTTGCTTGCTGTCCGATCAAAATAAATAGAATTGCAATGA
The DNA here is from genome assembly GCF_058135755.1 of Enterococcus sp. R12. Lineage (NCBI taxonomy): Bacteria > Bacillati > Bacillota > Bacilli > Lactobacillales > Enterococcaceae > Enterococcus > Enterococcus sp. R12. The sequence goes on along the minus strand of NZ_CM176874.1, from coordinate 1,333,324 downwards.
GATTGACGCCGAATTGGAGCCAATAACCGATTTTTGTCACCAGTAAACGATTCGATTGCTGCCAATATTTTTGAGTTTGTTCAATAAGTATAAGTCCATCAACGATCAATAAGGCAATGGGAATCAAACCAGCCCATGTCCATTGAGACAGACTCAATAGGGTCCAATAAAGATTGACAAAGAAAAAGATCGCAGTCATATAACGAAAAAGTAAAAAACGATTAAACCGCATACTTTTGTTTGCATATTCTTTCTTGGCTGCTTGGGTTACCGGTTTCCTTTTGGTCACAAGTCCTCCTCCTTTCGTTTTGCTTTCGCTCAACAACTTATTCGAACAAGTTATATTCTAGCAGAATTCTTGTTGAATGCAACCGATTTCTTTTTGAAAGTGTTCTCTGAAAATAATCTGCTTTTTCATTCGTTATTTCTGAAAAGTTAAGCTAATCTCAAGGAACCTTGCAGGATAAAGAGGGAATGTTCCTGACTCTTGGCTTTTGTTCGAGTAGAAAAAAGTTATTTTTAGCATTCGTTTTTGCAAACAGTGTTTGTTCCTGAAGGCGTTCCCCAAAACAAGGCAACAGGTTTGTAAACTTACTAACTTTACAGTACACTCTAAGTAACAAAATGTTTGATTTCGAACACGCGTTATTTTTAGTGATCGACATTCCCTGTGCTCGTTCCTTAAAACGAAAGGAGATCCTCCCAATGGATGTATTAGAAACTTACTTAACCAGCATTGAAGATCCAGTAAAGCAAGAAAAACTGCGTGCCTTATTTGCCGCTATTACCAAGAAATTTCCTGACCTCGTTCCAGTCATCAAGTGGAATCAGCCGATGTTCACCGCCCATGAGACCTTTATTATCGGTTTCAGCGTTTCAAAACCGCATTTTTCTGTCTCCCCTGAAACCAAGTGTCTTGAACAGTTTGCCGATGCCATTGAAAACGCCGGTTACAGCCATACGGATAACATTTTTCGCATCAAGTGGACTGAGCCGATCGATCAAGCATTGATTGAGGACATGATCGCTTTCAACCTGAAAGACAAAGCGGAGATGACCCGTTTTTGGCGCTGAGCCAATTGAGACTTTGTAAAAGAAGAGCAACCAAAAAAACCGCAGAAGCCTGTTCGCTTCTGCGGTTTTTCTGACTATTATAAGCCTAATTCTGGCGCCGGATCAAAGAATCCTGACCATAAGCTTGTTGACATCCCTAAATGTAGATGGACGCCAGTTGAATTCCCAGTCGTTCCCATACCGCCAACATATTGTCTAGCTGAGACGCTTTGTCCGACCGAGACAGCTGGCAGCGTACTAAAGTGCATGTAGTAGCTGTAAACGCCATTGGCATGTTTGATGATCACATAGTTACCAGTTGACGGACCATAGCCCGCTTCAACGACTTCGCCTGCTTGGATCGCATAGATCGGCGTTCCTGTCCCCCCAGTAAAGTCGATGCCATTATGTTGATTTCCTGATGCACCTGTTGGATCTGTTCGATACCCAAAACGACTCGAAATATGAACCGAATCGACTGGCATTTGCCATCCACCTGTGCTTGCTTGTTCCTTTGGCTCAGCTGCTTGCTGCACAGGTGCAGGCGTAGCTGCAGTTTTTTCTGACGACACCGATGTTTCTGGCGCCACTGCGGCTTCCGTCTTCGGCTGGGCTGCTGCCACTGCTGCTTGTTGAACGGCAGGACTTTCGGCGGTTTCAGCTGACTTGGCTTCTGCTGCTTGCTGACGTTTTGCTGCTTCTTCTGCTTCTTTGCGCGCTTTTGCTTCTTGTGCTTCTTGCTCAGCCAGTTGCTTCAACGCTGCTTCTTTTTGCCGTTGTGCTTCTGCTTTGTCTGCTTCCAATTGGTCTTTTTTCTCTTCTTCGGTGTTCAACGCCAAGGCAAGGTCGGCTAGTGCAACTTCTTGATTCAACTTGACATCAGCTAATTCCGCTTGTTTTCCTTGCAATGCGTTTGACTGCTCTTCGATTGCAACCAATTGTTCCTGCAACTCTTTTTCCAATTTCTGGCTTGTTGCAATATCTTCTTGCTGTTGTTCGACAATGCTATTGCTGGCATTCATGATCGTTACTGAAGCGATCGCCCGTTGAATAGCTTCTCCGATGGATTCAGCGTCAACGATTTTTTGGAACAAACGATTGGAAGGTTCCGACGTTTGAATGTCACGCGCTTGATTCGCCAGTACTTCTGTGCGCTTGATGATTTTCTCTTCAAGGACTTGGATCTCTTGTGCCAAGGCATTGACTTCTTCTTCCGTCGTCGTTTTCTTTTGTAGGATTGCTTGGATTTCTCCTTCAATCGATTGAATCTCTGCCTCTGTGGAATGTTTCAGTGATTCTAATGAGGTGGATTCATTTTTTATGTCATTGATTTTTTCATTTTGCTGCTGGATCTTCTGATCAAAGCTGTCTGCGGATACCGTCACGACAGGCAGCGTCAGCAAAACAAGTGAACTTGCAACCAAAAGTGTCTTCTTCATTTTTTCTCCTTAACTAGATGTGTCTTATCGCTTTCTCTAGCATACCGAAAGATTTCACTCTTGGGGCTGTTTTCACACAAATAACATCTGGCTGCAAGAAATTGACATCTAGCTGAAACAAAATTGTTAGAATATTTCAACGAAAAAGATTGCTTTTCTTCGTCATTTAACCTTCGTTACTTATCAATCGGTTCATCTCCTGTCCGATTGTCTACGAAAATGCCGCGATTTGCAGTAATCAGCAGTGGACCTATGCTATACTGGATAAAAAAACGGAGGTTCTCATGATACAACAAGTGACCAAATTTACCGATTCTGAATTAGAAACTATCGCCCAGATTTGGCTGCAAAGCAATTTGGATGCCCATGACTTTATCTCAGCTGCCCATTGGCAAGATAACTATGACTTTGTGAAAAAAGCCTTTGCCGATGCTCTTATCTACACCTATTCGGTGGAGGATCAGCCCGTCGGCTTCATCGGGATGTTGGATGATTATATCGCTGGTATTTTCGTTTTGAAAGACTATCGTGCTCACGGCATTGGCAAGCAGCTTTTACAAAAAGTACAAGCAGAACACGAGAAGTTGACTCTGAATGTCTACCAAAAAAATACAGCTGCTATTGCGTTTTATCTCAAACATGGCTTTACCATCGTTTCTGAACAACTGGACTCTGATACCAATGAAATCGAAAACACCATGGAGTGGCCTCGTTGATGCTGCTTTTTTCACCTTCTTCTTCCCCTTTTGATCAATCGTACGACCATAACCGCTGATCGGCTTACCCGTCGAATCAATGGATACAATAAACGACAAAAAGCATTGCCTTCCATTTGCTGGATCGGCAATGCTTTCTTTATTTACTAGCGGTATTTCAACCAATGGTTCCCCCATTGGTGACAATCACTTCGCGATACCAATCAAAGGATTTTTTTCGATACCGTTTGAGTGAACCAGTTCCATCATCGTTTCGGTCTACATAAATGAACCCATAACGCTTTTTCATCTCTGCGGTCGAAGCACTTACTAAATCAATACACCCCCACATGGTATAACCCAATACATTGACACCATCATCGATGGCTTTAGCAACGGCTGATAGATGATCATTTAAATAATTGATGCGATAATCATCAACAACGGTTAATTCTCCGTCAATTTCAATTAACTGATCAACAGCACCTAAACCATTTTCAACGATAAAAAGTGGCAACTGATAGAGATGCGAAAAACGGTTCAAGAGAATACGTAATCCGTCTGGATCAATCTCCCATCCCCACTCCGTTTCATCAAGGTAGGGATTTTTTAGAACGTTTGTCATATTTCCTTTTCCCTGTTGGTACTTTTCAGGCGTAGCAGAAACACATCGGGACATATAATAACTAAACGATATAAAATCAACGGTATTTTTTAATAATTCGAGATCGTCAGGTTCCATCTCGATAGTTGCATTATACCTCTGCCATTCTCTTTTGATCCAATCAGGGTAATATCCACGAGCTTGAACATCCATAAAATAGTTTAAGTTTTTATCTGCCTCCAAAACAGCCAATGTGTCTTTCGGGTTTGAAGTCATCGGATAATTATAGATCCCTAACACCATATTCCCTACCTGCATCTGTGGATCAATTTCATGGGCGGTTTTGACTGCTTGGGCACTGGCAACAAGCTCGTGATGTGCTATTTGAAAGAGATCTTGCTTAGATAAGCAATCTTTTTCTGTCATCACTCCTGCTCCCATTAAGGGAAAATTCCAAAGCGCATTGATTTCATTGAAAGTTAACCAATATTTCACTTTCCCTTGGTAACGAGTAAACACAGTCCGACAAAAACGATCAAAGTAGTCTACCAATGCCCGATTACGCCAACCATCGTAACTTTTTGTAAGGAAATAAGGTGTTTCATAATGAGAAAGTGTAATTAGCGGTTCGATCCCATGAGATAAGCAGCAATCAATCACCTCTTCATAAAACTGCAATCCAGCTTCGTTTGGCTTTTCCTCATTGCCATTAGGGAAAATTCGTGTCCAAGCAATCGAGAAACGTAAAACTTGAAAGCCCATCTCGGCGAACATTTGAATATCTTCTCGATAACGATGATAAAAATCAATGCCTTCTAATTTTAAGTTTTGCGGATTTAGCTCAGGATCTAGTGGCCTTGTGACTCCATTTGATAAGAAATCTTGAATGGAAAGTCCTTTGCCATCTTCGTTATAGGCACCTTCCGCTTGATTGGCGGCAATCGCACCACCCCATAAAAAAGTTTCTGGAAATTTTGCCATATTTGTCCCCTCTTTATTCAAAAATCGATACTAAAACATCACCCTGTTTGATGGTTTCATCCTCAGAATGGACAATAACATCTGTAAAATCTGCTGTGTTTGTCACTACGATCGGTGTCACTGTAGAATATCCTTGACTAACAATATATTCTGGATCAAAGGTTACTAGCAAATCGCCTTTTTTAAAGGTATCTCCTACTTTGATTGCTGCAGTATAACCTTTGCCATCAAGTTCGACCGTATCGATACCAATATGGATCAACAGCTCAACTCCTTGCTTATTTTTGATCCCAATTGCGTGATTGGTGGGAAAAATCGTCACTACTTCACCATCAAATGGTGCAACTACTTGACCATTTTTTGGTTGAATAGCCACTGTTCTCCCCATGATCTCATTGGCAAATACACTGTCGGGAATTTCATGAGTCGCCAACCTATCCCCTGCCAAAGGACTGCTGATCTCTAAAGGTGTCCGTAATGATCGAATTGGTTCAGCAACCTGATTCGCATTTGACGTTTGACTTTGTGAAGACACTTCTGCTTTTTTCTTTCCTTCTGCATTCACAAAAAACAAAGTAAGTGCAAAAGACATTGCGAATGCAATAACAATGCAAATCACTGCGTTAACGATATTTGACAGATCATCCGTTAAATAGACAGGTAACGCCAAAACACCTGCAGTTGCTGATGCATAAGTTCGCATGTTGGTCAAACCTGCCCATAAACCAGCTACTCCTCCAGAGGCTACCACGACCCATAAAGGCGTTTTTAGTTTCATCGTCACCCCATACAAAGCAGGTTCCGTGATTCCAAATAACGCTGTGGTACTAGCCGAAAAAGCCGTTTGCTTCATCTCTTTATCTTTGGTTTTTAATGCTACTGCCAGTGAAGCGCCAGACTGAGCAATATTTGATGCTAGCATTCCTGGTCCTAATAACGTTCCATAGCCCAATGTGGCATATTGTGCTAGTTGAACAGGCATAAAACTGTAATGCATCCCTGTCATGACGAAAAATGGGGTAAATGCCCCCATCAGGACTGGTAAAACCCAGCGTGCTTGTTCATTGAAGAATTCAAAGACTACTAATAACACATCACCAACTAATGCTCCTAGTGGACCGATAATGATCCAAGCTAAGGGAGCCGTAACCAAGAAAACCAATAAAGGGACCAGAAAAATCTTCATAGGATTTGGCGATATTTTTTTTGCTAAACGTTCAATGTGCGCCATTGCCCATACAATTAAAATTGGCGGTACAACTGCCGAACCATAGGATACAGCTCTGACAGAAAGACCTGCAAATGAAATAGGTTCACCAGTTGCAACCATGGCTGTAAAAGCTGGGTGAATCAGCATTGCGCCTAAAACCGCTGCATAAAATGGATTCGCTTTAAAGTATTGTGCACTTGTTACAGCTAACATTACTGGAAGAAAATAAAATGCTGAATCGGCTAGTAAACTTAAAAGCTGATACGTTTGAGCTTCTGCGTTTAATACCTCAAAGAAAACAAGTAAAGCTAAAACAGCCTTTAACATTCCTGCCCCACAGATTGCTGGAATAATCGGTTGGAAAATTGAGGTGATCGCTCCTAAAACTCGATTGATGACTTTTTCTTCTTTCGGTGATGTTGGTTCTGAAGAATCACTTCCAAAGTTCCCCATTTTGTTGATTTCTTCCGTAACATTTGCTACATCTGTTCCAATAATTACCTGATATTGTCCGCCTTTTAATGCTGTTCCTTGAACACCTGGTGTTGCTTTAAGATGATCTTCTTTGACTTTTGAATTATCTTTTAATACGAATCGTAACCGTGTCATGCAATTCGTTACAGACTCAATATTTGACGTTCCTCCAATATTTTCAATGATATTCTGTGCAAGCTCTTGATACTTAGTCATTTTTTTCCTCCTTATAAATAAAACAGACCAAATAAAAACTAAGCCCATATTTGGCTCAATCTTTATTTGGTCTTGCCCATTCGGTAACAAAACATTTAATCTAGTTCTCTTGTGGTCACTCGATTGATATGAATAACAAAATATAACAATTCTGAATCTGTAATTTTCACTTTATATTGACCAGCAATATGTTTCTTGATTTTCAAGCCAGTTTGGTAAGCTTTCGGATATAATTGCTTCACATGTTGCAATAAATCAGCTTCATCTTTTACTTCTTTACTTTCCGAAAAAATTCGGCTTACAAAATAGCGTATATGGGTCAAGAATCGATCATAGTTCATGGACGTCTCATCCAACTTCATCCCATAATCATACTCCACGATCTGAACAATTTCTGCAATTACTTTTGTCGTAAAAATCGTCTCATTTTTAAAGCGTGAACTTGAGCTAGCGTTTACAAAATGCAGGGCTATAAAGCCAGCTTCATCTTCAATAAAACGAATCTTCTCTGATCGTTCAATAAACTGCAACGATCGCTTTGCTGCTGCAAATTCTCGTGGGTAATATTTTTTGATTTCCCACATTAAGTCATTGGTGATCGCTTCTCCTTTAAGATTACGCTCAATTGCGTAATTAATATGATCACCAAGAAATAGATAGATGCTGGAATCAAATGTTCGTGCAAGATCCTTTTCTGCTTCTTCAATAATTTTGGCGGTCAGAATCACATGCCGTTCATCCATTCCTGCCATCAGCGACCCAAATTTGTTTTGGGTAAATTCTGCATCTAAGACATATTTTTTATCAATTTTCGTTTGATCAATCACCCCACTGCCTTTTACACCGAAACCAACACCGTTGCCAATCACTACACATTCTGTGCCATTATCCTCCACAAGGACGGCATTGTTATTGTAGATCGTGATTGGTTTCATCTTTTCTCCCCCCTTCAAACAGACAAAAAAACCGACAAAAATATACACTCCGAGCATAAATAAGCTAGTGTATATTTTGTCGGTGTCGCCTTTTCAGTAGCAATCCTAAATCCGATTATAGCTTTGACCAATTTGGTTGTCAACAACTCTTTTGCCATATCTCTTCAAAAAAACCAAAGAAATGTTGGCGCTATCAGTATTCGTAAAGAAAACTGCGCGTCCATTTTTTTATCAGTGATAATCTGGTAAATAATCCCCATGGGCTTCGATCAAATCATCGACTAATTGGGTAATATCTGCCAATGATAACTCTGATGATAAATGAGGATCGAGGTAAGCTGCTTGATAAATTTTGTCTTTCTCAAGGGTCAACGCTGCTTCGACAGTCAATTCTTGTACATTGATGTTGGTTCGGTTCAATGCAGCAAGCTGCGTTGGTAAAGCGCCGACGTAGGTTGGTTGGATGCCGTTCTTATCCACCAAACATGGAACTTCCACACAGACATCCTCTGGTAAATTGGTGATCAAGCCTTTATTCAACACATTTCCAGCAATAACGGTTGGATTGCCGGTCTTGATGGCATCCATGATATAAGAGGCGTATTCCCGACTTCTCTTATGGGTCAAATCGCCATTATCGACGATATCCTCCCGCATCGTTTCCCAATCGCGAATCTGATTTTCGCAACGGGTTAAATATTCATCCAACGGAATCCCCAAATCGTCGATCAATTCTGGGTATTTTGATTTAATGAAATAAGGGTGATACTCGGCATTGTGCTCACTAGATTCGGTAATATAATAGCCAAAACGTTTCATCAATTCAAAGCGGACTGAATCACGGTGGGGATTTTCTTTCTCTTCAGCCAACTGACGGATCGTTGGATAGAAATCTTCCCCATCTTTGGTAATTTCCAATAAAAATGCCATATGATTGATCCCAGCAATTTTCCACTGGAAGTCAGCCAGATCATATTGTTCTTTGATCCCTAAATGCTCGAATAATTCTGGGACGCATACTTGCACACTATGACAAAGCCCAACCGTTTTGATGGATGTTGCTTTCAATACCCCCATCGTCAGCATCGCCATCGGGTTCGTATAATTCAGCAACCATGCATTTGGACAAACTTCCTCCATTTCTCGAGCAAATTCCAACATGACTGGTAACGTACGCAACGTCCGAAATATTCCGCCAATGCCCATCGTGTCACCTATTGTTTGGCGTAAGCCATATTTCTTCGGTATCTCAAAGTCAATGACGGTGGAAGGTTTGTAGCCACCAACTTGAATGGCGTTTACTACAAAGTCGGCATCTCTTAGTGCTTCTTTGCGGTCATGATAGACCTGTATTTCTGCTCGGTTTTGATTGGCATTTTTATTGATCGTCTTTAACATTGCCTCGGATTCACGAAGTCGTTTCTCATCGATGTCGTAAAGGGCGATGTGGGAATCTGCTAAGCTCGGGGTCAACATTGCATCTCCTAGAACATTTTTAGCGAAAATAGTGCTTCCTGCTCCGATAAAGGTGATTTTTGTCATTTTCTATTGCTCCATTCTTTTATAATTTACCGCCAGTAGTGGCAATTCCTTCAATAAATTTACGTTGAAAAATGATAAAGACAGCAACCATGGGCCAAATCGCTAGTAACGAGCCTGCCATCAATTGTGGGAAATTGGTCGCATATTGTCCCTGAAGATTGGCTAACCCTGCTGCCAATGGCATTTGTCGAATTGATGTATTGACGATCAGTGGCCACATTAAATCTTTGAAAGCAAAGAGGGTTGTAAAAATACCTAGTGCGATCAACCCGGATTTCGCCAATGGCAGCATGATTTTGAAAAAGATCGTCCATACATTTGCTCCTTCAAGGTGTGCTGCTTCCTCCAGCTCACTTGGTAAGCCTAGAAAAAACTGTCTAAGTAAAAAGGTTCCGAAAGCGCTGACAACACCTGGCAATATCAATGCCGGTACTGAATTTAGAATTCCTAATCTTTGCGCTAATAAATATTGGGGTGTGATAAAGATTGATGCGGGAATCATCATTTGGATAAGGACTAGAGCAAAAAAAAGTTCTCGTCCAGGGAAGCGCAAGCGTGCGCAGGCATAGGCTGCCATCGCTGAAAATAAAACGGAACCGATCACACGTCCAATGACCATCAAAAAAGTATTGAGATAGAAGGCACCAAAGGGTAAAAGATTTAAAACTGCCTGATAATTTGAAAGTTGAAAGGATTTAGGAAACCATGTTGGTGGAATCTGAGTCGATTCAACAAGTGTTTTTCCAGAAGTCAGAATCATCCATACAAAAGGCAATGCCATGATTATTCCGCCACTGATCAAAAGTAGATGGATAAGCCAATTCTTGCTAATTCGTTGCATCAAGAAACCTCCTTTTAGTAGTTGACCCATTTTTTTTGCAACTTCATTTGTAGGGCTGTGATCAGCAAAATAATACCTAGAAGAAAAACGACGATCGCTGAACCATACCCTTTATCATTTAAGATAAAGGAATGTTTGTAGAACAAGTATGCTAATGATTGTGTCTTCAGCATTGCCTCACTTGAAGGTGCGATCATCATAAAAATCACATCGAATACTTGAAAAGCATTGATAACCGTTGTGACCACGACAAAGAATAGCGTTGGTGTCACAAGCGGTAAAGTGATTTGAAAAAATTGCTGCCATGAAGAAGCTCCATCGATATCGGCTGCCTCATAGTAATCTTTGGGTATCTCCTGTAGTCCAGCTAAGAAAAGCACCATGTTGTAGCCAATAGCACTCCATATTCCGACAATAATGACGGAATAAATCGCAACATTCGGATCACTAAGCCATGCTGGACCCGTTAGACCAACTTTTGATAAAAGCTCGTTGACTAATCCATAATCATCATTGAACATCCAACGCCAGATCATGGCGACTGCAGAGGGGGCTGCAACTACAGGTAGAAAATAAATCGTTCGATAAATCGACACGCCTTTGATTTTCTTATTCATTAGGACCGCGACTAAAAGTGATAACACTATGATTGATGGAATTGATACCACTGCATAGATCAAGGTATTGATCAAGGATTGCAACACCTCTCGATCCGTCAAAAGTTTCTGATAGTTGGCTAAGCCGATCCACTCGGTGTTACCAAAACCAATTGTTCGTTGAAAACTTAGAATGATTGTTTGGATCGCTGGCCAAATATTCAATAAAATCAATCCGACTGCTGTTGGGAGAATAAATAAGTATCCCCAGAAAAGGTGGTCTTTCTGGTAATTTCCAAGCATACGATTTTTCATAGAGGTCTCCTTTTGTTTAGGTGGGTTGATTAGCTAATTTTCCGTTTTGATCAATTACTTTCAGCTAAAATTGCATCAACTTCTTCCGCAATCTGTGCAGTCCCTTCCTCGACACTTAATTCTCCAGAAAATACCCGGTTCATAATTTCTGTCTCTATTTTTTCCGCATTCAAGCCATTTTTGTTATAGGGACGAGGCACGCCATACTCTAGCATTTCTGCAAAAACACTTAAATTGAAAGTGTCCGCAGAACTTGCCCAAACTTCCTCAAATCCTTTTAGCGCTGGGATCGATGCCCCTGTTTCTGCTTGAATTTGGTTGGCTTCTTCACTTGCCAAGAATGCTAATAATTTTTTTGTTTCTTCAGGATGCTTGGTATTGGCACTAGCTGCCCAACCTAAACCATTTGTGATCGTCGCATTTTCTTTTCCTTTAGGTAAAACGGCAACATCCGCATTTTCAGCCAAGTATTCATTCTTTAAAAAACCTGGTGTTTGCCAGTTGCCCTCCACGATCATCGCCAATCTTCCTGCTTGAAAACGACCAACTTTATTCGTATCTTGCAATTCTTTCGCTGAAGGTGATGACTGATCATTTAGATAAAAATCAATATAATACCTTAATGCATCTTGTACTTCTTCGCTATTCATTCCCGACTTCGTATTCTCATCAATAAAGACTTCTCCACCATTTTGATAAATAAATGGCCAATAGCCTCCCTCAGTTGAATTATCCGCAGCAAATCCATAAATACCTGCTTCTTCATCTGTTAACTGAACAGCTGCTTCCTTCAATGTATCCCATGTCCACGTTGCGTCTGGATATGCAATTCCTGCTTGATCAAAGAGCTCTTTGTTGTACCACAATCCAATAACGGAGGCATCTTTAGGAATCGCGTAAAGTTCTTCTTCATACGTATAAGACTCTGCGATTCCTTCGGTAAAGTTTGTCATGTCAATGTTATTTTCTGCAATCAACTCATTTAGACCCATAAGCATCGATTGAGACATATATTTGTATGATTCAGTTGAATGCATCGTGACAATATCAGGCATATTTCCTCCAGTAGTAGCAGCTTCAAGCTTCACCCAATATTGATCCCATGGGGTGGTTTCCATTTCGACTTTAATATTTGGGTTTTGTTCTTCAAAAGCATCAAGCATTTTTCGCAGTCCCGGTGCTTGTTCAGTATCCCAACTCGCATAACTTAACGTGACTTGACCACCACTATCACCGTTGCCATTACTACAAGCTCCTAAAACCAAAGTTCCTAAAAGACTCAAACTAACAAGTGTTACTCTCTTGAAACAATTCATCTTCCATTCCTCCTCTAGTTCTGATTCATGTATCCGCTTTCTTTTCACAAAACAAATATACTGTTTACTAATAAATTTGTCAATACTTTTTAACTAAAATAAAAAGGTAAACACATTAAGGTGTTTACCTTGAACATTAATCTCTTTCTTTTTCACTTTCTCTGACGATCATCTTACTGGCCACCATGATTTTAACAGGTACTTGACGAATGCCTTTGATCCGCTCTTCTACCATCCGTAAAGCAATTTTTCCCAGTTCTTCCATATCGATGGCAACGGTACTTAAAGATGGGGTCAAAAATTCTGCAACTTCGATATTGTTGAAACTGACTACTGAAATATCTTCTGGTATCCGATACCCACGTTTTTGCAAGGAGCGATATGTACCAACTGCAATCGAGTCATTGGCGACCATAATAGCTGAAGGAAGGCTCTCTTTGTATTGTTCAAGCAATTGCTCAGTGGCTTTGATACCGTCTAATGTGTTCCAACCTTCTAGGTAAACATTGATGTATTCTTCCAATCCTTTTTCTTTCATCCAATACACATAAGTGTTCATCCGCATATCATCTGGCGATTGATGTTTCTCACTGGATGCATCCAAACGTACCCGATATCCCCCAATAAAAGCGATATTTCGATGCCCTTTTTTATACAAACGCTCTAAGTGCTCGGTTGCTGCTATAGAGAAATCCGTATATACCGCATCCCATTCTGAAGACAAAGAAGGATCATCGATCACGACGATATGAGGATTGACTGCTGCGATCTTTGCTAAAAAAGTTGGCAAGACTTGACCAATGACAAGGATTCCCTGATACTCCCTTAGCTCCTCAATGGCAACGGGGCGTTCAGACATATAATACGTTTTTTTTATGCGAAACTTATTTTGTTCTGCTTGTGCTTGAATGCCACGACGAATCGCCCGAAAATAGGGATCTTCTAATTCAGCTTCTTCCGAAACAGTGGATACCACTGCAATATTGATTGCCTTTTTCACAGGTACTTTCTTCTTACTATAGTGAAAATATTCCACGGCTTCGTTGATCTTATTTTTTGTTTCTTGCGTGACAGATAACGTAGGATCTTCATTGAGCACCCTCGATACAGTTGCGATCGATACACCCGCTCGTTTTGCGACGTCTCTAATTCCTGCCATAATACTCTCCTTTTTTACTTTATACTATGATATAAACACAAAATGATCAGAATGAAAAGAAATTTTAGTTAACAACCAACCTACTTGTTTACCCACAGTTTCAAATCATCTACGGAGAAGCAATCAGTTCAACGTCTCTTCGCAATTAACAAAAAATAGAAACGAGCAGCGACCCAAGAACCGCTGCACGTTTTTCCTCCTTATTTCCAATGACGACCGCTATTCTGCTGGATACTCCCGCAAGCGATACCCGACGCCGATTTCAGTGATCAAATATTCTGGCTGCAGCGTATTGGTTTCGATTTTTTTACGAATGTTTGAGATATTGACTCGCAAGGTTTGTGCATCCGCTGCAAAAGGTCCCCAGACTTCGCTAGTCAGGGTATCGTAAGTGACGACTTTGCCTAAATTCTTGAACATAACTGCCATGATGCGGTATTCGTTTTTGGTCAAATGGATCTCCTTTTGATTCTTGTACAGGATTTTTTTCTCAAAATCGATCGTTAACTCCTTGTTTACGAGAATCGGGCTGCTGCTAAAGGCAGCTGTCTCCTTGTGCCGCAATGCCGTGCGGATACGGGCAAATAATTCATTGGTACTGAAGGGCTTCGTTACATAATCATCGGCACCGAGGTCTAATGCTTGCACTTTGTCTTGTTCATCTTTGCGAGCAGAGATCACGATGATCGGTGTGTTCATGCGCTTACGAATGATTTTCAACAGCTCCATGCCGTCAATGTCCGGTAAGCCCAGATCCAGCAAGATGAAGTCGATGGTTTCTTCCTGCAAGAGCATCAATGCCTCCATGCCAGTGCCGACTGACGTAAAGTTGTAATGCTCTCTTTGCAAGACGACCTCCATAAAATCAACGATATTCGAATCATCTTCAATCAATAAAAAATGTCGCTGCATGTTCTCCCTCCTTACTGCTTCAAATAAATACGAAAGATCGTACTGCCTGCTTTCGTTTCGATCGCCAATTTGCCTTCATGGGCATGGATGATGGTTTTGACGATACTCAGTCCGATGCCTAATCCATTTTTTGAATCCACCGGCACTTCGGTGTCATTGGTCAAATTCGCTTGGATTTTTTGGTATTGTCCTAAGGGGATCTCCCCTTGGTTTTCGATTTCAATGACCACATCTTGCTCTTGAGAAACTCGCAAGAAAATCGGTGTATCGGCGGTTCCATGGCGAACCCCATTTTCAATCATGTTAAACAAGGCTTGTTCGATCAAGATGGGATCGACTTGGACAAAAATCAGCTGATCAGGCATCTTCACGATGATTTTTTGTTGCGGATAGACTTTTTTTAGGTGTGTCAAAACCGCTTCGATAATTTCTTCGATTGGTTCTTCACTGCGCTTGACCGCCATATTGGTCAAGTTGATACGGGTCACCGACAATAAGTTTTCGACCATGCGGATCAACCACTGGGATTCACTTTGGATGTCTCCTAGCAGCTTTTGTTTCGTTTCCTTTTTGATCACGCCTTCGGTTTCACTCAATGTTTCGGCAATGCCAGAAATCGTCGTCAAAGGGGTCCGCAAGTCATGAGAGACCGCACGTAGTAGATTGCTGCGGACTTTTTCCCGTTCGTTTTCTAATTGGATCTGTTCTTTCTCACTCGCTAATGAGACTTGTTCCAACACGGTCGCGATTTGGGTGATCACAAGGCGCAAGTAATTCAATTGACTATTGGCCAACTGATGCTCCTCGTTGCGTTCTACCCCAAGGGCGCCTAGTGGTTTGCCGTTTAAAACGATCGGCAAGTAGAACCCATTGGCACCAATCAGAGTATCTGTGCCGCGACCAGCTTCTTTTTGATTTTTTACGACCCAAAAAGCGACGGCTTTCTCATCCTTGCCAGTCAGTTGAGACAGTGTTTCTCTTGAAGAATGCAGACTTCTTAAATGGCCTTCTCTGTCATATAACGCCACTTCTCGCTGGAGTAAGCGTGCCAAATAGGTGGTCGTACTTTCATAGATTTCTTGCTCATTCCGCGTTTCCATGTATTGTTTGTTCAGTTCATACAATATCTCCATTTGATGCTCTTTTTCCTTGGCATTTTCTGCTTGGGTCTTCAATCGAACCATCAAGTTACTGATCATCAAGGCAACGATCAGCATGATCACTAATGTGATTGGATAGCCTGCTTTATAGACCGTCAAGGAATACAAGGGTTCGACAAAGAACCAGTTGTAAGAAAGGACACTAATGATCGATGCCATGGCACTCCATAGATAGCCACTCGTGTAACGGGCCACTAAGAGAACAAAAAAGATGTAAACCAGCATCAAGTTCTGCTCGCCGAAATGCAGGTACTGCATGCCTTCTGTCACTAAGGTAGCAAGCATGATTAGCCCAAAGGTCAAGGTGAAATCTCGACCGCCGCCTTCAAATAATTGCGAAAATGTCAGCCGTGGTCGCTGCATTTTTTCTTTAAAAGGAATCAAATGGATCTCAATGTCATCAAGTCGCCGAATCAAGCGGTCTTCTAAATCCTCGACAAACAATTTTTGGAACCACTTTTGAGAAACCTGTTTCCCCATGATAATGTCACTGGCACCCGTCATTTTGGCATACTCTACGATGGTTTCAAAACTGTCATCCGCTTCGATGTTGATGACTTCTGCACCCAAACGCTCTGCCAATGGCACTTCGGTAGGTGTATCATCTAACGATCGAACTTGGATGACCGTCCATTCGGCACCCACTCCTTGGGCTAAGCGGGCGGTCCAACGAATGCATTTCTCTGCCATTTTCGGCAAGCGATCATCAATGATGGTCAAAAGCTTGCTTTGGACTCGTTTTCGACCGCCGTTCATTTGATTGATATGATTGGAAGCTTTTTGGATCGCTAATCCACGTAAGTGATCAAGTTTTTCTGGCGTAAAAAAGTTTTTTAGCGCTCGTTTGGCATTTTCATCAGCATAGATTTTTCCTTGTTCCAATCGATCGATCAGTTCGTCTGGTTCAACATCCACTACCCGCAAACTGGCGTGTTGGAAAAAGGTGTCAGGCACCGTTTCTCTGACTTCCACTTCCGTGACCTTTTCCACGATATCATTCAGACTTTCGATATGCTGGACATTGATGGTTGTGTAGACGGTGATTCCTGCATTCAATAGTTCATCGACATCTTGGTAACGTTTTTTGTTTCGCGCACCAATAGGATTGGTATGTGCTAACTCATCGATCAAGACGATATCTGGTTTTAGTTGGATCAGTCGATCGATATCTGGCTCATAAAGGGTCAATTGCTTGTGCTGGTATTGCTTTAATGGTACTTGTGGTAACCCTTCAAGCAATCGGTTGGTATCGGGACGTTTGTGGGGTTCGATATAGCCGATCACCACATTTTTGCCCATGAGCAAACACTCATGGGCTTCGGTTAACATCGTATAGGTTTTTCCGACACCGGCAGCAAAACCGAAAAACACCCGTAGTTTGCCACGTTTAGGTCCAAAGCCTGCTTGCAGCAGCATCTCTTCTGGAATCGTCTGCTGGTTGTTTTCACTCATAGATGCTTCCCCCTATTCCTCGGGTATTTGATCGAGCTGCTGATTCAAGGTCATGATATTGACGTATTCTCTCGTGGAGAACAAATCAGCTACTTTATTCCTGTTTATTATATCATGAATTATTTGTTCATCGATGCCTCTTGTGTCAGCGATTCGTGGCAGTTGAAAAAGTGCCGCTTCGACACTGATATCAGGATCGACGCCACTACCCGAAGCGGTCACGAGATCGATCGGCACACTGGTTTGGGTTGGGTTTTCTGCCAGCAACGTCGCTGTCCGCTCAGCTACAGTCTTTTTTTGGGTCGTATCATAGGGCGACAATTGTGAAACGGTTTGATCACGCCCTTGGAAGTAACCTGCTTGGTCAAAAGGTTGCGCAATTAGCTCAGATCCTTTGACCGCTCCGTCTTCCACGATTTGACTGCCGTTGGCTTGATGGGCAAAAAAGACTTGTCCGACACCAGTGACCAACAATGTATAGAGACCGCCAAATAGCACGGTACTAACTAGTAAAAATTTGATACTGGCAAAGAGGGTGTTCTTCATCATGTTTTCCTCCTAAATGACTCCTTGACTCTGATGGATTTTTCTTATAGCAGAACAGCTGATAAAAGCAAATCTACTAGCTTGATGCAAATGAATGGTGCGATGATGCCGCCTAGGCCGTAGACGACCAGATTGTGCCGCAGCATTTGGCTGGCTGGTTTTTCTTGGTATTTGACCCCTTTTAACGCCAAAGGAATCAAGGCGATGATCACAACTGCATTGTAGATGACTGCGGACAAAATCGCAGTTAAGGGACTACCAAGATTCATGATATTCAGCGCCGCGAGTTCTGGATAAATCGCATAAAACAGAACAGGGATCACTGCGAAATATTTGGCGATATCATTTGCGATACTAAAGGTCGTCAAAGCCCCACGGGTCATCAGCAGCTGTTTACCAATTTGGACTACTTGCAGTAATTTGGTAGGGCTGGAATCAAGATCAATCATATTGCCCGCTTCTTTGGCTGCTTGCGTACCAGTGTTCATCGCCATTGCCACATCGGCTTGGGCGAGTGCGGGGGCATCGTTGGTTCCATCCCCCGTCATCGCCACCAAATGCCCTTTTTCCTGATATTCGCGAATCAGGTTCATTTTGTTTTCTGGTGTTGCTTCGGCTAAGAAATCATCGACGCCCGCTTCGGCGGCAATAGCAGCTGCCGTCAAAGGGTTGTCCCCAGTGATCATGATCGTTTTGATACCCATCTTGCGCATGTCGGCAAATTTTTCTTTAACCCCGTTTTTCACGATGTCTTTTAAATAAACGACTCCGAGTACTTGGCCATTTTTCACTACGACCAATGGAGTTCCACCAGCCTTAGCGACTTTTTCTACGATCTCGTCACACACAGTGGGATAGGTATGCCCTTTTGCCGTCACATATTGCTTGATCGTATCCGCAGCTCCTTTACGGATCTCATCACCACGATAGTCGATCCCAGACATCCGTGTTTTGGCACTAAAATCGATCCAATGAACATCGGCTTGCTGAAACTCCCGCTCACGAATATTGAAGGCTTCTTTGGCTAAAATCACGATACTGCGGCCTTCCGCCGTTTCATCGGCAAAGGATGCCAACTGCGCTGCATCTGCCAACTCTTTGGCGGTGACCCCTGGTACTGGCAAGAACTCACTGGCACGGCGGTTTCCCAGAGTAATGGTTCCTGTTTTATCCAGCAGCAAAACATCCACATCTCCTGCTGCTTCAATCGCGCGTCCACTCATGGCGATGACGTTTTCTTTGGTCAAACGACTCATTCCAGCGATCCCAATCGAGGAAATCAAGGCGCCGATCGTAGTCGGGGCAAGACAAATCAATAAAGCGATCACGATCACACTGGAAATCGCCGTTCCCCGACCAGATAACTGACTGCTAAAATCGGTAAAAGGAATCAATGTGATGGAAACTGCCAAGAAGATGATGGTCAGTGTCACTAAGAACAGCTGCAAGCCAATCTCATTGGGTGTTTTTTTCCGTTGTGTCCCTTCCACCATCGCAATCATCTTATCCAAAAAGGAATGGCCATTTTCAGCGGTCACTTTGATGACCAAGTAATCGGAAACGACTAACGTTCCTCCCGTGACTGCACTGCGGTCGCCACCAGACTCACGAATGACAGGTGCTGATTCTCCTGTGATGGCACTTTCGTCCACCGAAGCAGCACCTTCCACGACATCCCCATCGGCAGGGATTTGTTCGCCAGATGGAACGTACACCAAGTCGCCTTTTTTCAAATCGGAGGAACGGACTTCGATAAAAGCCTCTTTGGCGACATCTTCCAGGGACATGACTTTGTAGGTCATGATTTCTTTTTTGGCTTGCTTCAAACTATCCGCTTGTGCTTTGCCGCGCCCTTCTGCCACTGCTTCGGCAAAATTGGCAAACAACAAGGTCAACCATAAGAAGATGGTCACACTGATGCTAAACCACAACGGGACCGTTTGTTCTTGAAAACATAGAATCGTTGTCAAGATCGCCCCTAAGTAAACCACAAACATTACGGGGTTTTTGATTTGTTGGCGAGGATCCAATTTCTTAAAGGATTCGCCGATCGCCCATTGATAGATTTTTTTCATTTTTTCTCTCTCCTATTTCGTTGTAAAGAAGTCTGCGATTGGGCCTAAAGCCATCGCTGGTAAAAAGCTCAGTGCACCGATCACGATGATCACAATGATCAGCATCGTGACAAAGACTGGACTCGTGGTTGACAAGGTTCCTTCATTACGAACGGTTTTCTTTTTGGCCCCCATGTTTTCTGCCAGATACAAAATAGCTGCGATGGGAACGAAACGTGAAATGAACATCAAGATACTACCCAAACTATTTAGGAAAACAGTATCTGCGGTCAAGCCGCCAAAGGCACTCCCGTTGTTGTTGCTGAAGGAAGTTGCTGCATACAACAGTTCGCTAAAGCCATGGGCGCCTTGGTTGGTTAGCCAGCTCATGATGTCAGGATGCAAAGTCATCAACATAGCCCCGAAAAGCGTCAGTAGCAATGGCGTCAAAATAACGATACTCGTCATTTTAATGTCAAAAGCTTCGATTTTTTTGCCGATATATTCTGGTGTTCGTCCCACGAGTAAACCAGCGATAAAGACCGTCAATAATAGAAAAGCGATCATGCCATAAAGTCCGCTACCGACACCGCCAAAGATGATTTCCCCCAGCTGCATCAAGAACATTGGGATCGCACCCCCGAGTGGTGTGAAACTATCCAGCATGGCATTGACTGATCCACTGGAAGCGGCGGTGGTACTCACTGCCCAGAGACTCGACCAACCGACACCGAAGCGTACTTCTTTGCCTTCTAGATTGGCATTCCCAAGCACTTGACTGAATTGCGGTCCATAAGCTTCACTGATCACTACACCAATAAAAGCCAGGATCAAAAAGACGGTTGCGGTGATCAAGATCGTACGTCCTTGTTTCCACTCTTTGATCCAAAAGCCAAAGGCAAAAATCAAAGCAGCTGGCAGCAACAAGATCGCTAAGTTTTCTAAAAAATTACTGAACATCGTTGGGTTTTCAAATGGATGAGCAGCGTTGGCGCCAAAGAAACCGCCGCCGTTGGTCCCTAATTGCTTGATGGCGATTTGACTCGCTACTGGTCCGAGCGCCATCCAAAAGGATTCCCCCTCAAATCCATTGACTTCCACGCCGCTGCTCAACGTTTGGACAACGCCTTGAGACAGGAGTAAGATCGCTAACATCAATGAAAGTGGCAAAAGGATATAGAGCAAGGAACGGGTGATGTCTTGCCAAAAATTCCCTACCGTACGTTTTTGTTTTTGCTGCAGCCCACGAATCAAGGCACACAGTACGGCTAGTCCTACTGCCGCTGATAAGAAATTTTGCACCGTTAATCCTAATGCTTGGGAAAGATTGGTCAGTGCTTCTTCCCCAGCGTAAGCTTGCCAGTTCGTGTTCGTCACAAAACTGACGGCGGTGTTCAATGCTAAGTCAAAGGACATATTCTCAACGGCTGCCCCTTGCGGTAACCAATGCTGGACCATCAATAATCCGGTCAAGCCGATGATGGAAAAGACACTGACGGCCAAGACTGAGAATAGATAGGTTTTGGCGGTCATTTCTTTTTTGCTGACCGAACCAATCACTCGATAGGTCAACCGTTCAATGGGTTGAATAAAGCGGACAAACCGCGGTGTTTTTCCTTGCATGATTTCTTTGATATACCAGCCCAAAGGAACCGCTGCTGCTAGTAAGATCAGTAAAAATAAAAAGCCTTGCACAAAATAGCTACTCATCGTTCTCCCCCCTCAAACAAGTACCAAAAGAGATAGATCATTACGATCACTCCGATTATTCCTAAAACAAGATTCATATTCTTCACTCCTTCATGACGTAAGCATACGCAAAAAGAAATAAAAATAGTGTAAATCTTCTGCTAGCATCTTTATATCTTCTTTATACGGCTGCTTATCGGATAAGAAAACCGCAATACAGCAGGTATTAAAAAAACAGCGGATATTCTTCACGATATCCGCTGCTAGAGTCATTGCGACTTATTTCGTTTTTCTGCTTTTGTTCGTGTGTTTCTTACGAAAGAAGACGATCCCCGCTAGAGCAACAAGGCTCACTCCTGCAATCGAATAGCCTTGAGTGATGGCTGTACCAGTCTTTGGTAGCACCCGTTTGTCCTTTGCGGTCGCTTTGGTTTGTTTGTCAGTCTGCCCTTCATCCGTTGGTTTTTGTTGCCCTTTGTCAGAATCATCTTTCTCTGGCTGCTGATCGTCCTCCTCTGGTTCTTCTGCTTTTTCAACGACTTTGATCGTCGCTGTGGCGGTGACTGCTTCTTGTGAGCGAGTACCAAATAAACGTGCGAAAAAGTTAGGAGTTGCTGCTTCATCAGTGACGATTGAATAAGTGACTTGATAGGTGCCCGTTTTCTTCGTATCCACCGAACCGTCCACCAGTAGTTGCTCCAATGCGAGTGACTTACCGTCACGATCTGTAGCGGAGACAAAATTGTCGGCTGCTGTCCAGTTGTCACCGACATAAATCACGCTATCTTTCACAGTCACAGACGTTTGATCTGCCAACACGGTGATCGTGGCAGTTGCTTCGGCTTTGCCATTTCGATAAATGACTTGGTATTTTCCAGGCACATCAGTATTGACTGTACCGCTAATCAATACTTGATCATAATCGACTGCTTGTCCGCTTTTATCTGATGCCGAGACAAAATTATCGACGGCTTGCCATTTCTCTCCTTCATAGATTGTACTATCTTTTGCTACGACCGTTTCTTCGTGAGCAACCACAGTGATTGTCGCTGTGGCGCTGACTTTTCCATTCGTATAAGTGACATCGTATGTGCCTTCTTGATTGGTATCGACGGTACCAGTAACGATTACTCCTGATAATTCAACCGTTGCTCCCGTTTTGTCTGTGGCTGAGACAAAGTTGTCGGCAGCTTCCCAATCGTCGCCGACATACAGAGTACTGTCTTTGGCTTTGACACTCGTTTGATCTGCCAATACGGTGATCGTCGCTTTCGCCTCGGCTTTGCCATTGCGATAAATCACTTCATATTTCCCTGGTGTGGCGCTATCGACCGTGCCTACTGTTGTGATATCAGTCAGTTTTACTGCGTTGCCGTCTTTGTCTGTTGCCGACACATAGTTGTCGGCGGCTTGCCAGTCATCGCCTTCATAAATCGTACTATCTTTAGCGACTACGGTTTCTTGGTTCGCAACGACTGTAATCGTCGCCGTTGCTTTGACATGACCATTTTGGTAAACCACTGGGTACTCGCCTGCTTTGGAGGTGTCGACTGAGCCACTAACGGTTACTCCTGAAAATGGCAGGTTTGCTCCCGTTTTGTCTGTGGCTGAGACAAAGTTGTCGGCAGCCTCCCAATCGTCGCCGACGTACAGAGTACTGTCTTTGGCTTTGACACTCGTTTGATCAGCCAATACGGTGATCGTCGCTGTTGCTTCGGCTTTGCCATTGCGATAGGTTACTTGGTATTCTCCTGGTACTTTCGTATCCACTTCACCACTGGTGGTGACTTTTGCCAAGCTTAACGGTTGTCCCTTCTTATCCGTTGCTGAAACAAAATTATCCGCAAGTTCCCACGCATCTCCAACATAAAGTGTACTATCCTTCGCAACGACTGTTTCTTGATTGGCAACCACGGTGATCGTCGCTGTTGCTTTTTGATTGCCGTTTTGATAAACCACTGGATATTGACCTTCTTTGGAAGTATCAACGGCTCCACTAACGGTCACATTTGAAAATGGGACATTCGCTCCTGATTTGTCCGTTGCCGAAACAAAGTTATCCACCGCATGCCAGTCGTCCCCGACGTATAAGGTGCTATCTTTTACTTTGACTGATGTTTGATCAGCCAACACGGTGATCGTGGCTGTTGCTTCGGCTTTGCCATTGCGATAGGTTACTTGGTATTCTCCTGGTACTTTCGTATCCACGTCACCACTGGTGGTGAGCTCTGCCAAGCTTAACGGTTGTCCTTTCTTATCTGTTGCTGAAACAAAATTATCCGCAAGCTCCCATGAATCTCCAACATAAAGTGTACTATCCTTGGCAACGACTGTTTCTTGATTGGCAACCACGGTAATCTTCGCTGTTGCTTTTTGATTGCCGTTTTGATAAACCACTGGATATTGACCTTCTTTGGAAGTATCCACGGTTCCACTAACGGTCACTCCTGAAAATGGTACATTCACTCCTGTTTTGTCCGTTGCCGAAACAAAGTTATCCACCGCATGCCAGTCGTCCCCGACGTATAAGGTGCTATCTTTTACTTTGACTGATGTTTGATCAGCTAACACGGTAATCTTCGCTGTCACTTCGGCTTTGCCATTGCGATAAATGACTTGGTATTCTCCTGGTGTGTCCGTATCAACTTCGCCGTTGATGGTCACTTCTGCGATTGTCACTGCGTTGCCGTCTTTATCCGTTGCCGATAGAAAATTATCAGCTGCTGTCCATGCATCGCCCACATATAACGTGCTGTCTTTGGCTGCTACTGTTTCTTGGTTGGCAACCACGGTGATCGTCGCTGTTTGGCTAACACTGCCGTTGATGTATTTGACCTCATAGGTGCCAACGTTTGTCGTGTCGACCTCGCCATTGACTGTGATTTCCGAGAAGGTCAACGCATTGCCGTGTTTGTCTGTCGCTGAAACAAAGTTGTCTTCAGCATGCCATTCATCTCCCACGTAGATCGTGCTATTCTTGGCGTCGATCGTTGATAAATCTTCTTCTGGTGTGATACCGACAGAAAGATGATTGCCTGTCCGATTCACTTGGATTTCTTTACCAAGCTGAAGCTCCTGCGGCACAACGTAGCCTTCTGGGACGGAGGAAACATAAAGCGTATAGGTCCCCGTATAAATATCAACTAATTGATACTCCCCCTTCTCATCTGTTACGACAGAAATGACATCCCCAGTCAACTGATTCCAAAGCATCAATGTAACGCCTGCAATTTTCTGAGTTGGTTCTTCGGTATTATAAACATCAAGTGACGCACTAGTTTTGTAAATGATCCCGTTTGAGTCACCTGCCGAAAATTGCAGGTTAGTCACCGTCGAAGTAGCCGTCCGTTTGGCTTCCGACAAGGTATCAATCGTATCAGAAACGATCGTTGCTGAAGCTGAGATTTGGCCGGCGTTTTGTGAAAGTACGTTGTAACTGATTTCGATATTTTTCGTTAGAACATAGTTTGAAAAGACAAGCTGTACGTCCCCATCAACTTCTTTGACTTCGTAGCTGTCATCTGGCACATTCGAAACATTGATTGAACCTAGATCGATTTCACCATTGGTATTTCCCAATGATTTAAGAAGAATCGTTGGATTGGCTACCTTTTTCGAGCCATCATCGATATTTTTTGTTGTGACCTTGACCTGCGTCATGTTTTTCGTATTATTGACGGTATTTTGCGTAATACCAATAATATCTGTCGCCGTATTGGATACTGAAACTGTGGCTGTGCCTTGCTGATTATTAGATAACGGTTCTTTTGCATAACCAGGTACATAAATCGTACTCATTTCCTGCCATCCATTGGCGTATTGATAAGCAATAATGTAGCGCCGATTGGTCGTCCCAAAATCAAAGGTATAATAGTTGGTTTCTTCATCATGGGTGATCGTTGGATAATTCGGATCGCTTTCCTTCATGGCTTGGTTATCATAATAGCCACGATCCCAATACTGTGGATAAATGCCACTGACTTGTTCATTGGAAACATCGATGATCGAAAACACGACATCGGTATTTTTCGGTACGTGAGTTTCAACGGTCAAATCACTGATGGTATCTTGACGCGCGTTGACTAAAAACTGATTCTTACTGCTTTGGAGCGTGCGTTCAGAATACAGTTTCCTACCGGTATAGACGGAGGTGTGAACCGTATCAAGTCCGGTTGCGGAAGCCGTGATGGGAATTGTTTCTTTAGGAATAGACTGGGACGGTGCTAAACTGTCCGGCACGTAATTGAAGCCAATATCAAATTGAACGGAATAGGTAATGGGCGACGAAAAAGTGACCATCGTTCCTCCTGCTACTTCTTCAATCGTATAATCTTTTCCTAATGAGTAATAAAAGCTGACCTTTGGCAGCTTTCTAAAAGAAAGATACTCTGGATGTTCAATAAAGAGCTGTAAATTCTCAATAGGTTGTGAGCTACTGCCTTCGATGTTGATAGAGGTATCACTCATGTAGGCACCATTTTGATCGTAATTTCCCCAAGCCGTTTCAGCGTTATTGGGGTTAAGCACACTGATTGGTTCGACATAGTTGTCTTCAACGATTTTGAATTCTTGATTGGTGATCAATGGTGTCGAGACAGTGAGAATGATATCTTTCTGATTGAAGGGTACGGTTATTTCCGTGGAACCAAGAGCGAGATTGCTGTCTTTTGTAGCGGTCACAATCAGTTTGTCCCCATTATTTTCGACGGAAAAATAATCAGCAAAATTTACATTTTGATAATAAACGTCTCTTGCTGTCAACTGTTTCGCCGTGATCGGCTGTCCGTTTTGACTCGAAAGAATGATTTGTTGACCTGCTTTCATCTCCGTCGGCATTTGATGAATTGATACATAGTAGTTTCCTTTAAAAAGGCCATTCATAAAATTGGCAGAAGCAACCCCCATATAATACCTAGAATCGACTTCTTTTTCATCTTTGCTGGTTTTTGCGATAAAGGAAAACCCTCTGTTTTGGGCAGTTGTTTGTTTTAGCTGTACCGAACCAAATCCGGTCGTTGGATATCCTTTTGAAAAAGAAGGCGTATAATCCGTCAGCTCGGTCAAACTCATGGTGAATTGATAAGAAACACCATAAGCCTTTTGTTTGTCCATCTGTTTGATTTCAACAGCAGTATTGTAGAGACTATTTGAGGTAATTGTGTAGTCTGCCCCTTCGACTAAGGCTGTTTGTGTTTCTGGCTTGATCTTTCCTTTGATATCCACTTCATAGCTGAAGACTTTTAACGGTTGCGTTTCAATCTTTTTGAAGGAAGCACCCGGTGTATCAACCAATCGTAATGAGAGGGTCTCTGTCCCAGACAACATCCGATCAACGTTGTAGTAGACCATTCCTTCCATCCCAAAGACATTTTTTTCTGACACATATTGAATCGGGTCAACTTCTTCATACAAATCAATGGCGTAGCTTGTCTGGTTTTGATCGCCGATCTCAATGGTGAGCTGAGGCTTGTCTTCTGAATAAAGATAACTAGTCAACTCGATCGAAAACGAGGCATCGTGAACGGATTGGTTAAAGGTGATCGTTAATTGATGGGCGGCACTATCTACTGCCCACGAAGCATTGATTGCTTCATTTGTTCCTTGCACATCACTAAAGCCAAGGCCTTGCGGCAAGTCAAAAACAGCAGTGGTGCCAGCGAAATAATCTTTGTCATTGATTTCAAAATCCAATTTCAGTTTCACTGGACTATTGTTTAAGATTCGTGTTTCTTCCGTTTGACTGAACTCCTCACCAGCAATCGTCAGTAATGTGCCTTTTTCTAAAAGCTCTTGTCCATTGATGCGGGTGCTGACACGAGCACTCTTTTCGGTTTCTTTTGCCTCTTTCGATTCAATTTCTGAAGAACTTGTTTGCGTCGAATCTGTAGTATCTGCTGTATGCGTTGAAGAAGTTGTAGCAGGCGTTTCACTTTGACTCGTTGTTGCTGCATCCGTCTTTGAGGTTGCTTCGCCGCTTTCTTCTGAAGAACGATCCGTTTGAGTAGTCTCAGTTGTTTGCGCGTCGCTTGTGTTTGTTTCATTGGCAACGCCGCTGGTTGATTCCAGCAGATGATTTGAGTTATCTAAAGTACGAATGGTTTGTTCCTGTGCCGTGGTTTCCGCAAGCGCCATGACCGGAGTGATCACTTGGGACAGACCTAAAGCGGTAACAACAATGCCATGACGAATTCGTTTATTTCTCTTTTTCATTTTTTTCCTCCACTAAATATATGTAGTTTTAACTAATTGCCTTACGAATTTTTTTCCCGACTTCTAATTCTTCCCCATTAAAAAAGCAAAGAACATTGTTTGTTCGATCAATAATTTTGATTTGTCGCGCATTAATAATGTACGATTTGAATACTTTATAATACTCGGGCAAATCTAGCTGTTTGACGACCTTTAACGAAGTTTCAAGGCACTCAACTGATTTTTTTTGATGGAATACGATTCGGTTTCGCTCTCCTTTGATCGTTGTAATATAGTTGATTGCTTCTGCATCAACCACCATCAACTCTCGTTTACTGACGATTTTTAATAAGTGCTTTTTTCCGAGTAGTGATCGTTTGACTTCGATCGCTTCCGTTAATAAATTTCTTAGCTGCATTGCCACCTCCTTTTCTTCTGTATCGATGATTCCTAAAGGACAGATAAGATTCAGTTTCTTGATTTCGATTTTGGACGCATAGGCACCATAAAAAGCAATTTGACACTTTTTGCACTGCTCCCTCAATCGCCCTGCTAATTGAAAGCTTCGATCAAATCCCATCATTTCAATGGAAAATAAGAAGAGATCGTTCACATCTGTTAGGTATCCGTCAAGAAAAGAAGCTAGTTCGTCCGGTGAAATGATCTCCACCATAGAATAAGGAACATGACTTTCAGTGATCATTTTTTTCATCACATTTCCATTAAAAAAGTTGTCATCTACTATATAAACAGCGAAATTGCTCAAATTTGCAGACATCTTAATTCTCCTTTTCACATCATTTCTAATTGTATTCTTAATTAAAAATGCCTGCTTGCACTTTCAAACGGATTAACGAAACGTTTATGCAAAAAAGGTAGTTTAAATTAAAAACAAAGTAAGAAAAGACTTTATAATTGGTCTAAACCTATTATAGTAAAGGAGACCCCGACGTACTGCTTTCTTAACACATTTATAAGTCAGAAAGCGCAAACAACAATAATAACTTATGTTTTTTTAATTAGTTTAACTCGTTAGCTATTCCAAAGCTTATCGACTACTTACCAGCCTTTCTAATGATTTCCAAAAAAATAACCTTTGTTCGAATAAAATATTAATCGTTATTTATTCTTCATTTTTTCGCAAAAAAAAGCTACCCTTCTCTAGGGGCAGTCCGGTCATGGGTAATCAACTGTTTCCTCTGAAGATTTTCCATCAAAATAAAAGTGATCGTTAGCTGCTGCAAGATGCAATCAAAAAAATTTTCTACTTAATTTACCATATCGAATCTTCTTGGACACGACAAAAAACCATTTATTTCGAACAATAAATGGCCTGTTTGCTGCTTTTATTATGCTTCTGATTTACATGCATCCCATGAATTTTACTTGTTTTCTTTTTTTCCTTCTATATTAATAAGGAATTTCTTACAAGTGCTCATGGGGTTTTATCATCTGTTTTTTTTAATGCTCGTTTTAGTTTTCGATTATGCCAAATCAAATAGGCGATGATCAGACATAAAACACCACCAATCGATAAATAGAGAAGGATCGGCGAAGCGGTTTCTTCAATACTGACATCTTGCTTGTTTCTTTCTTGCGCTTCTTGACTTTCAACTTGGAAGGTCGGTTCTCCTTGCCATTGTTGATCAGCTGCTTTGAGGGTCGTTTTTATTTCATACTCTCCTGATTGCAGTTCGTTTCCATCTAATGGCAGTGCGTAATTCATTAATGCATTGGGCGCTAATTGGATCTCTTTTTCCCCTTTGATCGCTGTTGCTTGCCCATCATGAAACACTTCGTAAGCAAGCGTGGCCTTACTAAGATAATTTGCCGCTGTATTTTCCACCGCTACGATGATGACATTGCGGCGATTGATTTCTTCCAGATGGGCTTTCTCAATCCGGACCGCTGGTGGGATGTCGGTCTCTTTGTTACGGAGCAACACCGCCACTTCTCTGGCTAGTAGGTTTTGGACATTTCCTTGAAATTCTTCACTGCCGGTTTGCTGGACGTATAGTCCCCCTGCCAAAATCCCATCAAAGGATTCAGATGGCATCTGGACTGTCAAGGTGATTTCTTTTTGCTCATTAGGGGCTAATGAGAGGGTTTCATCACTTAAGGTGACGAGTTCTTCGATCGCGTACGGAGCAGAAGGCGTTGCTTCCTCATTTGCCCCAGAGTACTCAACGATGCCCGTCATGTTCGTGACCGCTCGATTAAAGGATAGCTGTAGATTGATTGGTTGCTCGCTTTTATTGGAAACCATGACCGCTAGTTTTTCTTCTGCCTTGGGCTCCAGCAACAAATCATAGTACATCAACTCTTTGTCCCGCTGTGATTCTGGCAATTTGATTTGAACATCGAAGGTATCAAGCGAATCTGCTGCCCCCGTAATGCTCGTACCAATGAAAAATAAGACCGTTAGAATACTTACTACCCAATACTGAAATCCTTTGCCTCGAACTTTCTTCTGATGCATCCTGTCAGATCCTTTCTACACAAAATAGGAAAGAAAAATCAGCTAGCATAAAAAGCAGCCGCTCAGGCAAGCTGCTTTTTTTCTGCTAACTGTTACGCAATGACTACTGCCCTATGGGGTCGTCGGCGCACTGCTGATCGTCCAAACGAGGGTCGTTTGGTAGGTTGCTGATTGTTTTTCCGTATTGGCTGGGATCGAAAGGGTAAATTGTTCTAAA
Source organism: Enterococcus sp. R12 (assembly GCF_058135755.1). Taxonomy (NCBI): domain Bacteria; kingdom Bacillati; phylum Bacillota; class Bacilli; order Lactobacillales; family Enterococcaceae; genus Enterococcus; species Enterococcus sp. R12. The sequence goes on along the minus strand of NZ_CM176874.1, from coordinate 1,303,250 downwards.
GGCATCGACGTTTCACCGATCCCTTCGCCAGCATTGGCGGTCAAGAACGCATACTCATTGTTGATCGCCGCAAAATCAAGCTCGCCATTGGCAATATCACTGGTTCCTGTTGGCGGCGAACTCAAGTTATTGGTCAACGTCCCCGTATCTACCGTTAATACCGCACCGTCCAACGTGCTGTCTCCTGCCGTAAATTGGGTTGCTTGCCGTACTTTGATCGCCCAAGAAGAGTTCGCCTGTCCTCGGTTATCGCTGACCGCAACTGCCCCTCTTTGCAGCGTTGACCCATCCCCAGGTAGTCCAGTTCCATCCGTAGTAGCCACCCACGTTTCGGCATTTTCTGTTTGGATTTCATGGGCACCAAAATCTAAATTCGTTGGTAGCTGCGTATTGGGATCACTCCCGCCTTTATCCGGGTCAAACACGATGCCCCCAGAGGTATATTCTACGACACCAGTCGTGTCATCTGCTTGCACTGTCGCACCAATGCTAAGTGCAGTCAATACCCCCAATGCGCCTATTATCGATTTCTTTGAAATCATTTTGCCATCCTCCTTTTTTTGATGCAAATGATCAATGTCAGACTAGTGAAGAATCCGCCTATTACGGGCAACCAAAAGTGATTGGTTTCTGCAAGCTGTGGCAGCGGTTCTTCTGCGTTAGTGACCGTTTCTTCACTGGTTGGTGGTTCAATTTCTTCATCAATGGAATCACTGCTAGCTGTTTCCGTTGGTCCTTCATAAAACTCAATGTTGCCGGTCGTCGTATTGGCTACTGCTGATGGAACGATACTGGAGAAACTGCCGATCATCAAAATCAGAAGCAGCACAAGGGAATTTTTTTTCATTCTGCTCTTCCTTTTCAAGGTGTATCGGAAACGGTCCATACGACTGTGGCGCGATACTGACCTTGAAATTTCGGTGTTTTCTCAGGTACAAATAAATTGAACTGGGAAAAATTAACAGTCAGTCCACCAGTCGATGCCGCATTTTCCAACGTCACCACATTTTTTTCGACATTTTGCTGCAGAGCAATCGTTGCATTATCAGGTAAAACCACTCGACCGTCTGTAAATGTCGAATTGACAGTTCCAAGCTGAACCCTTAATTCGGCAGCTGGCAATGTTCGCGTGCCATTGACCCAATTGGTGGATTGTCTGACCTTGACTTGCCATTTTTTCTGACGATTGCGGGTATCATTGATCCGTAAAATCCCAGTTGTAGCTGCTGCGCTTTGGTCGCCGTTGGCGGTTGCCCGCCATGTCTCACTCTTTTTCGTTTGAATGGCATGTCGGCCAAAATTCAGCTGAGTCGGCAGATTCGTCCGATCCATCGTCAGTGCTTCGACCATGAAATAAATCATAGTTTGGCGACTGCTGATATTTAGCGCACTAAAGTTCAAGAGATTGATGTCCGTCGGCTTTGCCTTCAACACAGAAGCCGAAAAATTGGCGGTCCAATTTGCGGACAACTGTCCTGGACCCGAAAGTAGCGTCGGAATTTGAACATCCGTTGCTCCTAAAACGGCTGCATCCGCCATTTGTTCTTGGACGGTTGCCAAATTGTTCAACGCTGACGTCACGGTGCTAAGCAAGGTATTCAGCAATCCTTGCAGCAATGCACGAACAACGCCCCCAATATCGATGCCGATCACTCGGATCTGGGTATTTTGAATCGCCGTGCTTAAATTCCGTAAAATTTGCGGGACATTGGTTCCTAAAATGACACCGAGGTTCGAACTCATATTGGCATACAACGCTTCTCTTTGGGTGGTGAACTGCAACGGACTGCTTATTTCTACATTTCCTAAATTACCAACGGTTTTTAGCAAGGAAATTTGCTGATTGACAGCTGTTAAATCGATTTGCACGATCCCGAGATTGAGATTTAAGGAGCTGGTCAAGGAATCAAGCGCTGTTAAGATCGCATTCAAAAGCGGGACATTGGCAATATTGACTGTGGTCGACGTTTTGATAGCTGCTGATCCATTGGCACTGATGCGATTTCTCAACTCTGTGGGGATCGCCAACAAAGCAAATTTATCCTCACCGTTGACATTGACAGAAGCGTTCAAGCCCCCGTTCCCTTTGATCGAAAAAGTCACTGGTCGATTTGTCACACTGCCTGGCCAAGGAGCACTTGCTGAAGTACCACTTGTATTGACACTCGTTAAATTGCTTAAAATTTCCACATCCAATACGTTCACTGCCGCCTCGGCTTCTTTGGTCGTTGTTAAAAGATACAAATTGACGAAACTGATGCTGGTCAACAAGAAAATCAACTGAGCGATCGTCCATTTGTAAAAGCGTTTTTCCCTCCTTCTGCTTTCCATACCATTTCTAACCCTTTCTTTACGAAACGATGATCAATGCTTCAACATTTTGATTCACTAGAGATACCAGCGGAGGATGTCCACTCCGCTGGTAAAATCATGCTATTTTTGCTGGTCTTTTCTCTTTCTTGCTTTGAAGAACAAGCCAATTCCTCCGACAACGAAGACTGCTGCTCCAATCACTGAAGCGTACCAGGTTCCTTCTGATCCCGTTTTCGGTAAGAATTTACTTCCCCACCAGCTTTGGTTGTTATTGTTGCTGTTCCAATTATTGTTTCCCCAATTGCCCCAGTTGCCCCAAGCGCCGTTGCTTCCGTCGGTACCATTCGTACCATTAGAACCATTGGTGCCATCCGTGCCATCGGTTCCGTCCGTACCGTCCGTACCATCTGAACCATCCGTGCCATTGTCACCCGTTGGTACCACGATTGGTGTAGCTGCACTGCGGTATTCTCTGCCACCTGCTGTAACGATCGCCACAACGTTAAGGGTTTCTTCTGGTGAAACATCCTCTGGATCTAATGTGATGCTAAACGCACCATTTCCATTGGTCGTTCCTGTTCCGACAACGTCACCCGCTTCATTCAAGATTTCGATTGTCGCATTGGCTGGTCCATTCCCGAAGACTGGATAGCCATCGGTAGGATTGCCAGTGATCGTAGCAACCGGTGCATCAACCGTCAAAGCATCGACTACGGTCGTCGTCGGATCACTTAAGGTTTCGCCATCTGCTAAAGCAAGAACCGTAACGGTTTCACCTTCCGTCGCTTCCGCGGATAGCTCAACACGCCAGTCGCCATTTTGATCGGCGATCGTTGTGATTGGTCCTTCAGCCGCGAAGATGGTCAGGAATCTACTTGTTAACGGATCGCTGATGGTAACGGTAATCGTAGCACCTGGCTCACTCGTTCCGCTGATCGTTGTATCACCAGCCGTAACTGGGTCAATGGTTGGTGTATCTGTCTTGATGATTTCATCATCGACAGGTACGACGATTGGCGTCGCATTACTGCGGTAGTCATCCCCACCAGCAGTGACGATCGCCACAACCGATAAGTTTTCTTCTGGTGCGACATCCTCACTAGTCAATGTGATCGTATAGTCACCATTTTCATCGGTAGTGCCTGTTCCTACGACATCCCCCGCTTCATTCAAAATTTCAATCGCTGCATTGACTGGACCGTTCCCAGTTACTGGATAGCCTTCTTGGGAATTCCCAGTAATGGATGCTGAAGGTGCGTTGACCGTGATGCCATTAACAACGGTCGTTGCTGGTTCACTAGCGGTTTCTCCTTCGCTTTGCGCCACTGCTGTTACGATTTCATCCCGAGAAACTTCCGCAACGTCCACAGACCAATTTCCTGCTTCATCTGCTTCGGTTTCAACCGCTTCTTCTCCTGTTACCGTCACGGTGACCATCGCTCCCGCTACAGCAGTACCAGTGATGGTCGTGTCACCAGCTGTGACTGGTTCGATGATTGGTGTAGCGGTTTGATCGATCGTATTCTCAACGGGCACGACGATTGGTGTCGCATTACTCCGATAGTCTTTGCCGCCAGCGGTGATGATCGCAACGACGTTCAGTGATTCTTCAGGAGAAACAGCTTCACCAGAAAGCGTGATCGTGTAGTTGCCATTTTCATCGGTAGTGCCTGATCCAACGACGTCTCCCGCTTCATTCAAGATTTCAATCGCTGCATTTGGTGCTGCCATCCCCGTCACTGGGTAACCATCCTCTGGATTGCCAGTGATGGACGCTGTCGGTGCTGAAACCGTGATGCCATCCACACTCACTGTGATTGGTGCACTAGGATCTTTTTCAGGTGATTGTGCCACAACAGTGACAGTATCACCCTCCGCAACTTCAGGTACCTCAACTGTCCAATTGCCCTCTTCGTCCGTTTCGGTCGTGATTGGTTCATTTTCACCAATCGTTACCGTCACCGTTGAACCTGGTTCGGCAGTCCCGCTGATCGTCGTATCGCCAGCTTTGACTGGATCGATCGTTGGTGTTGCAGTTTGTTGCTCTTCTTGATCCAAAGGTACCACGATCGGTGTCGCATTACTGCGGTATTCTTTGCCGCCAGCTGTCAGAACTGCAACGACGGTTAAGCTTTCCGCTGGTGCAACAGCTGTTGGTTCAAGAGTGATACTGTAGTTTCCTTCTGCGTCTGCAGTTCCTGAACCGACGATTTGTCCATCGCTATTCAAGATTTGTACGGTGGCATTGGCTGGTGCCGTTCCCGTTACTGGATAGCCCTCCGTGCTATTGCCTGTGATTGTTGCACTAGGAGCAGTGACCGTCAACGCACCTACACCAACTGTGACTGGAGCGCTTGGCTCTTTGTCAGGTGATTGTGCCACAACGGTGACTGCATCGCCTTCAGAAACTTCTGGTACTTCTGCCGTCCAATTGCCTTCGTCATCCGTTTCAGCCGTGATTGGTTCCGCATCTGGTACGGTGATCGTCACGGTTGAACCTGGTTCAGCCGTTCCGCTGATGCTGGTATCCCCCGCCGTGATTGGATCGATCGTTGGTGCTGCTGTCTGATCCACTACCGTATCTGCTGGTACGATGACCGCTGTTGGATTACTGCGGTACTCTTTCCCACCAGCTGTAACGATGGCAACGACGTTTAAGGTTTCTTCTGGATCGACAGCTTCAGCAGTTAAGGCCACTGTATAGTTGCCGTCTCCATCAGCAGTGCCTGTTCCTACGACTTCATTGGCTGCGTTCAAAATCTCGATCGCTGCATTGGCTGGTGCTGTACCAGTCACTGGGTAGCCATCCGTGCTGTTGCCGCTGATGGAAGCTGTTGGTGCTGCGACAGTCACTCCTTCAACGATGACAGTGATTGGATCACTTGGGTCTTTGCCGTCACTGTCTGCGACGACTGTGATGGTATCCCCTTCAGACAATTCAGGCACATCGACACTCCAGTTGCCTTCGTCATCTGTTTCGGCGGTCTCTTCTGTGCCATCAGGTAGTGTCACAGTCACAGTTGAGCCAGGTTCGGCCGTTCCACTAACTGTTTCATCGCCTGCTTTGATTGGATCAACCGTTGGTGCCGTCGTTTGGTTTTCACCCGGTTCAGCTGGCACCATGATCGGCGTCGCTGGACTGCGATAATCCTTGCCACCAGCTGTGACCACCGCAACCACTGTCAAGTTTTCTTCAGGAGAGACGTCTTCACTGGTCAAAGCGATCGTGTAAAGTCCTGCATCATCGGTCGTACCCGTTCCAACTGTCTCGCCAGCTTCATTCAAGATTTCGATGGTCGCATTCGCTGGTCCTGTTCCGGTCACTGGATAGCCATCGGCTGCATTGCCGCTGATAGACGCACTAGGCGCCGCCACCGTTAATGCCCCGACCGTGATCGTTGCTGGTGTACTTGGTGTTTCATTTTCTATTTCTGCCACTGCCGTAACAGTCGTTCCTTCGGAAAGCGCTGGTACCTCAGCTTGCCAATTGCCCTCATCGTCAACTTCAGCGGTGATTGGGTCTTCCTCACCGACCGTCACGCTGACTGTTGCTCCTGGCTCGGCTGTTCCGCTAATTTCTGTTGCGCCAGCCACTGCTGGATTGATCGTTGGTGTCGCCGTTTGATCCGCTGGCACCACGACAGCCGTTGGTTGACTACGGAAGTCATCCCCACCTGCGGAAACGATGGCAACGACACGGACCGTTTCCCCCGCTGATGCCTCTTCACTGGTCAAGGTAACGGTGTAAACGCCATTCTCATTGGCTGTCCCTCTGCCAATCACTTGATCATCAGCATTTAAGATTTCGATTGCCGCATTGGCTGGTGCTGTACCAGTTACTGGATAGCCATCTGAACTATTGCCAGAAATCGTTGCCGTTGGTGCTGCCACGATCAGCCCTTGCACCGTCACCGTTACTGGTAAGCTTTCTGTTTTGCCGTCTGCCAAAGCAGTAACTTTCAAGACATCATCTAGAGAAACCGTCGGCACAGTTGCCGTCCACTCACCTTCGTCATTCGCTGTTGCAGTAACAGTATCACCGCTTGGCAGTTCAACGGTTATCTCTGCTCCTGGTTCAGCCGTTCCGCTAACGGTTGTATCCCCAGCAACCACGGGTGCGACAGTCGGTGCTGCTGTTTGGTCTTCTGCGTTATCTTCTGGCACCACGATAGTAGTTGCTGGACTGCGGTATTCTTGACCGCCAGCTGTTACCACTGCTACCACTCGCAAGGTTTCTGCTGGAGAAACACCTTCTGTCAAGGTGATCGTATACTCACCATCTCTATTGGCAGTCCCACTGCCCACCACTTCACCCGCATCATTTAAGATCTCAATCGCTGCGTTGGCTGGTGCTGTCCCTGTGACTGGATAGCCGTCAGTACTGTTGCCAGTGATCGTTGCCGTTGGTGCTGCCACGTTCAAGGCACCGACACCGACACTGATTGGTTCACTTGGGTCTTTGCCTTCAGCTTCCGCAACCACTGTGACCATGTCGCCTTCTGAAAGCTCTGGTACGGTGACTGTCCAGTTGCCTTCCTCATCCGTTTCGGCAGTCACTGGATCTTCTCCAGAAATCTCCACCGTCACCGTTGAACCAGGTTCGGCCGTTCCTCCGACGGATGTATCCCCTGCTTGCACTGGATCGATCGTTGGTGCGGTCGTTTGATCTGCTGGTACCACGATGGAAAGCGACGCACTGCGGTATTCATCGCCGCCAGCGGTTACCACTGCCACCACCTGAAGTGGTTCTGAAGGATCAACATCACTACTGCTCAAGGTGATGCTGTAGGCACCCTCCTCATTTGCTTCGCCACTGCCGACAACCTCATCGGCTGCATTTAAAATCTCAATCGCTGCATTCGGCGTTGCCGTTCCTGTAACTGGATACCCATCGGTACTATTGCCGCTGATCGCTGCTGTCGGTGTCGCCACACTAAGTGGATTTACGACGACCGTTGCTGCGTCACTTGGCGTTTCCCCATCAAGGGTCGCTACCACGGAAACTATTTCTCCTTGAGAAACCTCGGGCACCGTTGCCGTCCAATTGCCTTCGTCATCTGCTTCGGCAGTGACTGGCTCTGCGTCACCAATCGTTACCGAAACTGTCGCACCAGGTTCAGCCGTTCCGCTGATCGTGGTGTCGCCGGCTGTCACCGCTTCAATGGTTGGGACTGCGGTTTGATCCAATGGTACTGTGATTGGGGCAGCCGCACTGCGGTAGGCTTGACCACCGGCTGTGACTACCGCCACCACCCGTAAGGTTTCAGCTGGAGACGCATCATCACTCGTCAACGTGATCGTGTATTGGCCTTCGTCATTGGCAGTGCCAGTACCTACCACCTCGTCATCGGCATTCAAGATTTCGATGGCTGCATTGGCTGGTGCCGTTCCCGTTACTGGGTACCCATCGGTACTATTGCCACTGATCGTCGCGGTCGGCGTAGCGATCGTCAACCCATTGACCCCAACACTGATTGGTGCACTTGGGTCTTTGTCTGGTGCTTGTGCGACCACTGTGACGGTTTCTCCTTCAGAAACTTCAGGAACTTCAACCGTCCAGTTGCCCTCGTCATCGGCTTCACCAGTCACAGGTTCTTCACCTGGGATCGTTACCGTCACCGTAGCGCCTGGTTCGGCAGTCCCACTGATCGTCGTGTCCCCTGCATTGATTGGGTCGATGGTTGGTAATTCTGTTTGTTCAAGCTCATCTGCTGGGACCGTCACTGGTGTGGCAGGACTGCGGTACTCATCCCCGCCAGCTGTTACGATCGCAACGACAGACAAGGTTTCTTCTGGTGCTGCATCGGCTGGTGCGATGGTTACCGTATAGTTTCCATCCCCATCGGCTGTGCCAGTACCAATCACATCGCCTGCTTCATTCAGTACTTCGATCGCTGCATTCGCTGGAGCAGTCCCCGTGATTGGATAGCCATCGGTACTATTGCCGCTGATGATCGCTGTTGGTGCTGCCACCGTCACTCCATTGACTCCAACGCTGATTGGCGCGCTTGGCTCTTTGCCTTCGGCTTCCGCAACGACCGTAACTGTATCGCCACCAGAGACTGCAGGCACTTCTGCAAGCCAGTTTCCTTCGTCATCCGTTTCAGCCGTTACTGGTTCTTGATCGGTGATCGTCACAGTAACCGTCGACCCTGGTTCTGCCGTTCCGCTAATCGTGGTATCCCCTGCTGTGACCGGATCGATCGTTGGTGTCCCTGTTTGTTCAATGTCTGCTGGTACGGTGATTGGTGTGGCATTACTGCGGTAGTCTTGACCGCCTGCTGTCACAACTGCCACCACCTGCAAGGCTTCTTCTGGCGCCACATCGGCTGGATCTAAGGTCACGGTATAAGCACCCGTGTCATCCGCCGTCGTGCTACCAACAACATCGCCTGCTTCATTCAAAATCTCAATTGCCGCATTCGGTGTCGTTGTTCCGCTGACTGGATAGCCATCTGTGCTATTGCCTGTGATGGAAGCGCTCGGTGCACTGACCGTAACACCATCAACGGTCACGGTAATCGGTGCACTTGTATCTTTGCCTTCGGCTTCGGCAACGACTGTTACCGTATCGCCTTCTGATAATTCAGGAACCGTCGCTTCCCAGTTGCCTTCGTCATCGGCTTCTGCCGTGATCGGATCGCCTTCAGGCAGCGTGATCGTCACTGTTGCCCCTGGTTCAGCCGTTCCGCTAACAGTCGTATTCCCAGCTGTTACTGGGTCGATCGTTGGTGTTTCCGTCAAGTTTTCTACATCATCTGCAGGAACTACAAGTGGTGTACCTGTACTGCGATAGTCTTCACCACCAGCCGTCACGATCGCTTCCACCCGCAAGTTGTCGCCAGCTGCCACCTCTTGAGGATCAAGGGTGATCGTGAAGTTGCCATCGTCATCAGCTGTTCCACTACCAACGACATCGCCTGCTTCATTCAAAATTTCAATCGCTGCATTGGCAGTCGCTGTTCCCGTTACTGGATACCCATCTGTGCTATTTCCAGTGATCGTAGCTGTTGGCGCCGCCACAGTCAAACCGCTTACACTCACGGTGATTGGGGCACTCGGATCTTTGCCTTCAGACTCAGCTACGACCGTCACGGAATCGCCTTCTGACAATTCAGGAACCGTTGCTTCCCAGTTGCCTTCATCATCGGCTTCAGCCGTGATTGGGTCGCCTTCAGGAAGCGTGATCGTTACCGTTGCCCCCGGTTCAGCTGTCCCACTAACGGTCGTATCTCCAGCACTGACTGGATCGATCGTTGGTGTTTCCGTCTGCAGGATATCTGCAGGCACCACAACAGGTGTCGGGTTGCTTCGATAGGTTTCGCCGCCAGCGGTCACAACCGCCGTCACATTCAAGGTTTCTTCCGCGGCAACATCTGCTGGATCTAACGTCACCGTATAAACGCCATTCTCATTGGCAGTACCTGTTCCGACAATTTCGCCATCCGCATTGGTGATCTCAATGGCCGCATTTGGTGCAGCTGTTCCAGTCACTGGATAGCCCTCTTGACTATTTCCTGTGATCGAAGCTGTTGGGGCATTGACCGTTAAGGCGGACACGGTGGTACTTGCTGGCTGACTTGGTGTTTGTCCTTCTAGTTCGGCGACAGCTGAAACCGTATCGCCCTCTGACACTTCGTCCACATCAACACGCCAATTGCCCTCTTCATCGGCTTCCGTCACGATCGGATCTGCACCGTTGACGGTCACAGTAATCGAGGCACCAGGCTCAGCCGTTCCGCTGACGCTTGTATCCCCGGCAGTCACTGGTTGGATCGTTGGTGTTCCCGTTTGTTGCTCGGCATCGTCTGCTGGAACGACGATTGGCGTATTGCCACTGCGGTAAGTTTGACCGCCAGCAGTAACGATTGCAGCAACATTCAAGTTTTCATTTTCTGCTACATCTGCTGGGTTCAACGTGATACTGTAGTTGCCGTTCTCATTTGCCGTCCCAGTGCCAACGACTTCACCCTCGGCATTGGTGATTTCAATGGCTGCATTTGCTGCGGCTGTCCCCGTCACAGGATACCCATCGGTGCTGTTTCCTGTAATCGAAGCCGTTGGGGCATTGACCACTGGTGCTGCTACCGTTGCCGTCGCAGGTTCACTCGCTGATTCCCCATCCGCTTCCGCTACTGCTGTGACTGTATCACCTTCTACCAATTCAGGGACATCGGTCGTCCAATTGCCGTCACCATCTGCAGTTGTGGTAATAGGTGCACCGCCGTTGATCGCCAACGTGATGGCTGCGCCTGGCTCAGCTGTTCCGCTGATCGTCGTTTCCCCTGCTGTCAATGGATTGATCGTTGGTGTATCGGTTTGATCTTCTGGTGTATCTGGTGCAAACCAAATCGAGTTATTGCCGTCAGCATCCGTAAATAAATCAATGGTGATGAGGTCAAGCTGAGACATCGTTGCTTCGAAGCGAGCTTCGTAAGGAGTGGAAGGATTCGCCACACCATTTTCAACCAATTGCGCATAGGTCGGACTGGTAACATTCGTCGGAATCACCACATTGGTTTGACCTAACACAGAAGCAGAAGCGACTTGATCTGCTAGATTGGTCGTAGCATTTAAGACATTTTGAGCAGTTTCAACCGTGCCATTTAAAGTCGCTTTGGCGGTATTGACCGTCGTTTGAACCAGTGTATTGATCCCGCTGATCAAGGTACCAATTCCTGGGATTCCGCTGGCACCATCTAGAATACTGACTTGAATCTGTGCTGCTTGTAAATTATCAAGAATTTGATTGATGCGCTGATTGACAACGATAAATAAACCATCATCCACATTGGCGATCAGGGCACGTTCGTTTTCGGTTAGTCCAGCTGGAACTTCAAAATTCGCTTGGCCAAATTGTCCAAGTTGATTTAATAAGTCTAACTGGGTCGTAATTTCAGCTAAGTTGACGGAGATTATTTCACTAACTCCAACTCCTGAGGCTATAGTGTAAATTGGATTAGGTAACCCTCCTACTCCAGTCGGAGGAATATCCAATGCGTCAGCTAAATTTTGATTGACGATTCCATCCACCGTGCTGATCAAGGTATTGACTGCGGGTGTGACTGTCCCGATCAATGTTTGCAAGGCTGGGAAATTCCCCAGTTGTAGTGTCACATTGGTGGAAATCGACGCATTTCCTGCCGGTTGAACCAAACCAGTAAGCCCTTGAGGAACCCCAACAACTGCGACTTTGTCCCCATTCAAGACATCAACCGTTACTGCATTTGATCCAGAAATCGAGAAATTGACTTGGTTCGTTGCACCAGGCGTTGCATAAGGTGCAGACGCACTCGTGCCTGAGTTATTAGACGCTGTGATATCTGAGAAAAGTTCAGCTGAAACCAAAGCAGCTTCAACCGTCGTTGGTGCCCATAACAAACTTGCTGGCACGACCACCGTACTCGTCAACAACATCCCACTGACAGTTAAATTCGCAATAATGTTTTTCTTTGTTCGAACGCGTGTGTTTTTCTTTGAATCCATGAGCTTTTTGTAATTAATGCCTTTCATTCATTCTCCTCCTGTTCGAAAAAATTTAACCGACAAAAGATAAAACTGATGATCTCTGGAATGATTCCTGCCCCCTTTTAAACCAGATGAAAATCTATTTCAACCCAACACCCAAAGGCATAGAGAGAAAACAAAAGTTACCGATCGCAAAGCGAAGATTTTTCCGCATGCTTTCTGAAAAACCCAGTGATTTTTGTTCAAATAGTTTCACAGCACATTAGCATGCGCTTGTGAAAACCAAGAAATAAAATAACTAATCGAACACACTGTATAACAAAATTCTAGCAAATTTATTTCTTTCCAACAAATTATAAACACGATAAATAATTAAAAAAACACTGAAATTAACGTTACAAAACATAAAACGTTTATTTTATAAACAAGCACGGATTATTTATATTTATCTTATAAACAGGTGCATAACGATAAAAAGTTATCGTTTTTTATCAAAAAAAGCACCTTATTCCTTATAATTAATCAATACAATGAATACGATTACATTTGTCTCTTTGCACGCAACAGAGGAGAAAAACGATGATGTCGTTTTTTCTTATATTCAACCTCGTTTTTCACCTCTGTAAATAAAAAAACAAAAATAATCCAGGCGTTTTTCACGATATTGTCTAAAATAACTCTTACCGACGAAAAAAATGGGCTCGAAAAGCTCCCAGAACGTTCTGTGAAAAAAGGAATGAAAATCTCCTATTAAAATCGAGCGTGCGCAATCATGAAATGAAATTTCTTCAATCGCCATTTACTTTTTTCTTTCAGGGAAATTCTTCCGTAGCTATTTGGTCTTATATTTTGGACGCAAGCGTTCATTCGCTTCTTTTTGTTTATACTTGCAGGTAAGAAGGAAACGCAGCTGCCCAATCGTCTTCTTCTAATACCACATAAGGAGCATGAGAAGATGGATTGGTTAGTAATGATTCTTGTATTGATATGTCTTAGTTTTGTCTGAGAAAGAAATGTAAGGGAGAAGATTATGAAAAAAGAAATCGTAACAAGTTTAATGACCACAGCAATTTTAGGAACCTTCACTGTTAAAACCTGCTTCGCACAGGAAAAAAGCGCATCATATTTGACCGATCCAATCACTCATCACGTCTTATTAAAAGATGGTGATTATTGGTATGACGAAGGCAAAGCCGTTCCCAAGGAACATGCGGAGCAACTGATTGCAAACGAGCAATTAAGTAAACCTACACAGGAGCCCGATCCTCATCCGACTATGCAAGTTCCTTCACAAAAACAACCAGTATGTCAACCACAGCAGATACCAGCGCCGAAAAAACAAAATGAGCAAACTATTCCTACCTCAAAAGAACCATTTGCCGTTCCAGAAATGAAACCTGAAAAATCCGAGCAACCTGCATCGACCATAGAACCCATAAAAACGCCTCAAGCGGTCCCACCTGCTGTTCCAAAACCTTCAGGTAAAGTGGCACAAGAGGTAATACCTACGAGCGCTCCCCATGCTGTACCTGGTGCTACGCCAACTGTCATAAACAAGATGCAGGAATTGCTGGTTCCAACGAAAACTCCAATTGCTGTACCTGAGAAAATTCCTGCTCCTTTAGTACCCATTGATTCTTTGGTGCCGAATAAAGTGCCTTATGCTGTACCTAGTGCTACACCACCTGTGATCAACCAGAAACAGGAATTGCTGGTTCCGACGAAAACTCCAATTGCTGTACCTGAGAAAATTCCTGTTCCTTTAGTACCCATTGATTCTTTGGTGCCGAATAAAGTGCCTTATGCTGTACCTGGTGCTACGCCAACTGTCATAAACCAGAATCAGGAATTGCTGGTTCCAACGAAAATTCCGATGGCTGTACCTGAGAAAATTCCCGCTCCTTTAGTAACCATTGATTCTTTGGTCCCTAATAAAGTGCCTTATGCTGTACCTGGTGCTACGCCAACTGCGATCAACCAAAAGCAGGAATTGCTGGTTCCGACGAAAATTCCGATGGCTGTACCTGAGAAAATTCCTGTTCCTTTAGTAACCTTTGATTCCTTGGTGCCTAATAAAGTGCCTTATGCTGTACCTGGTGCTACGCCAACTGCGATTAACCAAAAGCAGGAATTGCTGGTTCCGACGAAAATTCCGATGGCTGTACCTGAGAAAATTCCTGTTCCTTTAGTAACCTTTGATTCCTTGGTGCCTAATAAAGTGCCTTATGCTGTACCTGGTGCTACGCCAACTGCGATTAACCAAAAGCAGGAATTGCTGGTTCCGACGAAAATTCCGATGGCTGTACCTAGTAAGATACCGACACCTTCAAACCAAACGGAATTCCCGCAACCTGTAATTCCTGTCAATGCTGAACCTAAAGCAATGACGATTGTTCACCCTAAAGGAAAAGAACAGATTGCAGCCCTTCCGTCATCTAAAGCAACGAAAACGAAAAATTTGGATAACGACATTCATAGACAACAGAAAAGCAACGCTCCTTCTAGAGTCAAATCGATCAGAAAAAAACTTGTTCAACAAAGACCTAAAGAACTATCTAAGAAAAACTTTGACAATACTGAAGAGCGCGAAAATACCCGACTAAATCATAAGCAACAGATCAAATCATACACTGCAGCTGACAATAGCTATTTACCCAAAACAGGCGAAAATAGTCTTTTATCCTTTTTGATGCAAGCTGTTGGGATAATGGTCATCGGAATTGCTGGACTACTTTTCTTTCGAAAGAAAGGTCGTCATGAGAAATAAAAAAAACGTGAGAACCCGGCGTTCTCACGTTTTTCAATTGATTTGGTTTATTTTTGTATCTGTCTAACTAGCAATCATCACAAAAACTACCAACTGTTTTCTCATAAAATAAGTTGAGGTCTGAAATATAAGACCTTTTTAATTCCTACACTGGACTTGTTTTACTATAATGGGGATACATGATTTCATTAATTCAATGAGAGCGGAGGCTTTCTTATGTATGGCGAAACGATCAGACAAATCCGATTGAAAAAAGGCTTCACCCAAAAAGAAGTCTATGGCACGATTATTTCAAAATCCTATGCCATCGAATTTGAAAAAGGCAAGCATCAGATTGCTGCCAACCTGCTGTTGCAAATCTTAGAAAATCTATCAATGGATATCGATGAATTTCTCTATATCGCGAATGGCTATCGGCTGGATGAGCAAAACAGCTACAACCATCGGTACACACAATATTCAAACAAGCACGATATCAACCAGTTACAAATTCTATTACAGGAGCTGCAGCAAACCTCTAGCCGACTGAACAAGGTCCGCATTGCAGAGGTTCGCTCACGGATTCGCATGCTGCAATGCTTGGCAGAGCATGGCGTCTATCGGAAACGTGCGGTTTTGGAATGTGATCGTCAAACGATTATCTCCTATCTCGTTGATGTTGAGAGCTGGACGTTACAAGAAATCCAACTATTTGGCAACACCATCGATCTTTTGGACAACGACCATAATTTCCTCTTCTTCAAAAAAGTATCCAAGATGCTCGAATACTACATCGATATGGAAAAAGGTCGGGAAATCTATTGCGCACTACTGATCAATTTGATCGAATATACGCTAAAACACCAGCAATACGATGCGACGGAAGTTCTCGTCGTCCAATTAAAACTTTTGGCGACAGACTACAAAGAATTTTTCCACCAAGCCGTCTGCAAGTTTTTCCAAGGCGTGTTGCTCTTAAGAACCGGTGACAAAAAAGCAGGCAAAAGGATTACCACAAAGATGCTAGCTATCATGCGAGAATTGGATCAAGGTGCCCTTGCCGATGATTTTGCTTTACTACTGGATGATGACTACCTTCGAGCATTTGCCTCCTCCGAGTGATAAAACAGCAACTGCAGCGCTCGTTTAAAAAAAAGGAAGCGATGATTGCCATCACTTCCTTTTTCAGCTATTAGCTAACACTGCGTTCATCTGTTGCACCAAAGTATTGATACATTGGTTTTTGGCTGCCATTGAGCAATTGATCGACCGTCACAAATTCATAGCCTTGCGCTTTGAGTGCTTTGATGATACCGGGCACGGCTTGAACAGATTTCGGATGAATATCATGTAACAAAATAATCGATCCATCGTAAACATTGTTTTGGACGACCTTCAAAATCTTGTTCGGATCTTTTAGCTTCCAATCCTCGGTATCAACACTCCATTGAATGATCGATTTTCCTGCCGCTTGGGCGCTTTGTTGATCGATCGCCCCATATGGCGGGCGCAAATTCTTAGGCAAGACCCCTGTCGCCTGATAGATGGCTTTGTCCGTTTTGGTTATTTCCGCTTTGACCTCCTCTGGCGACAACGTATTTAATTGGGGATGAGAATAGGAGTGACTGGCAATTTCATGCCCTTCCTCATGGACTTTTTTCGCGACTTCAGGATATCGATCCACCATTTGGCCTAATTCAAAAAACGTTGCCTTCACATCATTGTCTTTCAAGATTTTTAAGAGATCCAATGTCGAAGTATCATTTGGTCCATCATCAAAAGTCAACGCAACATATTTTTTGTTTTCGTCTAACATCGCTTGTTGCTCTTTCAATTGATCCGCATTGACCAGCTCTGGATCAATAAACGGCGCAATCTCTTTGTAAGCCAAAGTGATCTCGGATACACCTGTTTGATTTTGCGGCAACTGGAGCGTTATTTTTTCAGGATCATAAGTAAATTTTGAATCATAGGTGATTCGGTCCATCCCCAAGACCGCATCAATGATTTTAGTCGGTTCTTTGGCTTGATCCAAAAGCTTTTGTTGAATCACTTGCTGGATCCCTAGCAAGCTGCCTTCATCTGGAACCAAGTCTTTCAAAGATAGTTCATTGCCAGTTTTCTCGGAAATAAAAATTGGATCGGCAACCACGCTATCCGCATCTTCAAACCGCCCAGTCTCCCGATTCCAAACATAGCTGTCCGCTTTTAAGGAATAGGTTGACACTTTCGATGCGACTGCTTGTGCTTGAATCCGAGCGATCGTAACGGTCTCTTTGTCGGCATGTTTTTTACATAGCTTGTTCGCCATGGTCGATAATTTCTGACTTGCATCCTTTACCGGGATGGCATTTTCTTCTTTTGGTCGGAAAATCAATTCTTTTTTGTCCCCATCAGACAATGTTTCAAGTTTTGCGGGAATTCCCTCTTTGGCTTGCTCTTCTTGGATCGATGCTAATAGCTTTTGCGCGGCAGCTTCATATTTTTCGCGTGCCAATGCTTCTTGCTGCTTCAAAGTAAAAGCGATATAGCCGCCAGTGGCGATAATGACGATTGTCAGCAGCGTCATCAATGAAAAGAGATACTTGCGATGGGTTGGCTTCTTTTTAGAAACTTGACGATTGGCGGTTGGCGTGCGTCTTGTCGTTCCCGTTGTTTGCTTTTGATGTGATTCGACCCTTGAAGTAGGTGCTTGTTTTTCAGAAGTCGCTTCTCTATGTTGTGAATTATTTGAATCATTGCTTGATTTCTTCATAAACATTCTCCCTCAAACATAATAACGTAAACAAAATGTAACATAAGCGTAATAATATTTCAACAGTGTTACAGAGATTCTTATAAACTTCTCTTTTTGTTCACAAATTTTGAGAATTGTTCTTAGAAATCCTTTATTCTGCTTTTAAGAAAACCAATTCTGCCAAGTATGATATCGTGTTCACTGCTTTTTCTTTTTGTTTAAAAATAATGAGAGATATCTTTTTGTACTTTGATGTTTTTTCTGTTTATAATTCAGCATGTGGCAATTACTATGAAGGATGTGTTCAAAATGAAACACAAATCAGCAGTTTATTTATTCGTTCTTACCTTACTCATTGGGTTAACCTATCAATTACTTCCTTATACCCCACTAAATGATTCCGTGTTATCGATCATCGGTACCATCTGGAATCTGGTCTTCGCATTTAGCGCAGGGTATTTTCTCTTACGAGCAACCTTTTTGGAGCAGTTCAAACATTTTCGGTTTACCGTTTTATTGTGGGGTGTCCCTTTCGTTATTTTGACTGGCGTGTTCTTTTCCTTTATTTATGCCGCTATTTTTGGACAACCAACAACCAACTCGATCAGCGAAACCATCACTGTCCAAATGGTCTTTTTGCAAGTTCCCTTTATGCTGATGGGAGAAGAATTGCTAAGTACCAACCTCTTGTTGGCGTTGCAGAAAAGAGGCCTTTCATTTGCCTGGTCATCCATCATTTGCAGTGTGCTATTCGCTTTATGGCACATCCCAGCGTACGGCTTTCATCCAGCCCAATTATTGATCACCTTGATGCCTGCCAGATTGGCACTCAACTACGTTTGGAAAAAATCCAATAGCGTATGGGTCAGCTGGATCTGCCATTTTCTCTATGACTCTCTGGGATTCATTTCATTTTTAGGTAAATAAGCAACAAAAAGGACAGCTGAAGCCTAGCTGTCCTTTTTGATAGTTAGTACCGCCTTTCCCCAAAGGCTTACTTAATCACTATTTACGCTTTTTGAAATAAAGCCAGCTTGCCGTGGCGATAAAGAACAAACCAACTACAAACGGGAACAACGTCCCCTGTTCATCGGTTTGCGGCAATCTTTGTGCAGAAGCGCTTTTTTTCGAAACAACAGTCGCCGTTGGTTCTTTTTTATTAGAAATAATGGCGGTTGCTGCGTTTTCTTTTGTATAAACATACGTCACAGTTGCCTCTTCCTTACCGAATGTACCTTTGGCATTTTGCGGCAGCCGACTTTCGTCTACTATGTAGCCTTCGATTGTTAGTTGATATTTTTTTGTGCTGGCATCGTAAGACTCGCCCACGTTTCCACTGATCGTTTGTGAAGGGTGAATTTCTTTGCCTTCTGTATCTACGTATTCGACCGTTATATCCACTGCTGTTATCGGATTTTCTTTGTAGATGTAGGTGATTGTTTGTGCTGTTTCGCTAAATACACCTTTACTATTTTCTGGCAATTGGCTTTCGTCTAAAGTGTAGTCTTCGATCGCTAGTTGAAATTCTTCTGTACTGGCATCGTAAGAGTCGCCTACGTTTCCTCTGATCGTTTGTGAAGCGTGTATTTCGTTGCCTTCTGTGTCCACATACTCGACCGTTACATCCGCTGCTGGTATCGGATTTTTTGTATAGATGTAAGTGATGGTTTGCGCTGTTTCGCTAAACACGCCTTTACTATTTTCTGGTAATTGGCTTTCGTCTAGAGTGTAGCCATCGATTGCTAGTTGATATTTATCTGTACTAGCATCGTAAGAGTCGCCTACGTTTCCACTGATCGTTTGAGAAGCGTGAATTTCTTTAGCTTCCGTATCCACGTACTCCACGGTGACATCCGCTGCTGGTATCGGATTTTTTTTGTAAATGTAGGTAATTATTTGCTGGGTTTCACTAAATATGCCTTTGCTATTTTCTGGCAATTGGCTTTCATCTAGTGTATAGCCATCGATCGATAGTTTATATTGATCTGTGCTGGCATCGTAAGAGTCGCCTAGGTTTCCATTAATCGTTTGTGAAGGGTGAATTTCATTGCCTTCTGTATCCACGTACTCGACTGTTACATCCGCTGCTGGTATCGGATTTTTTGTGTAGATATAGGTGACGGTTTGTGCTGTTTCACTAAAGACACCTTTAAGATTTTCTGGCAATTGGCTTTCGTCTAAGGTGTAGCCTTCAATCACTAATTGATAGTTCTTCGTGCTGGCATCGTAAGACTCACCTACGTTTCCACTGATCGTTTGTGAAGGGTGAATTTCGTTGCCTTCTATGTCCACATACTCAATCGTTACATCCGCTGCGGGTATCAGATTTTTTGTGTAAATGTAGGTGACGGTTTGTGCCGTTTCGCTAAATACGCCTTTACTATTTTCTGGCAATTGGCTTTCATCCAATGTGTAGTCTTCGATTGCTAGTTGATATTTTTCTGTACTAGCATCGTAAGAGTCGCCTACGTTTCCACTGATCGTTTGAGGAGAATGAATTTCTTCGCCTTCTGTATCAACGTATTTTACTGTTATATCAGCTGCGGGTATCGGATTTTTTGTGTAGATGTAGGTGACGGTTTGCGCTTTTTCGCTAAATGTGCCTTTACTATTTTCTGGTAATTGGCTTTCGTCTAAAGTGAAGCCTTCAATCACTAATTGATAGTTCTTCGTGCTGGTATCATATGAGTCACCCACGTTTCCACTGATCGTTTGTGAAGGGTGAATTTCATTGCCTTCTGTGTCCACATACTCGACTGTTACATCCGCTGCTGGTATCGGATTTTTTGTGTAGATATAGGTGACGGTTTGTGCTGTTTCGCTAAACACACCTTTAAGATTTTCTGGTAATTGGCTTTGATCTAAGGTGTAGCCATCGATTGTTAGCTGATATTTTTCTGTACTAGCATCGTAAGAGTCGCCTACGTTTCCACTGATCGTTTGTGAAGCGTGAATTTCGTTGCCTTCTGTGTCCACATACTCGACCGTTACATCCGCTGCTGGTATCGGATTCTTTGTATACACATAGGTGACGGTTTGTGCTGTTTCACTAAACACACCTTTACTGTTTTTTGGCAATTGACTTTCGTCTAGTGTATAGCCATCGATCGATAGTTTATATTGATCTGTGCTTGCATCGAAAGAGTCGCCCACATTCCCGCTAATCGTTTGGCTAGCGTGGATTTCGTTGTCTTCTAAATCTACATACTCAATCGTGACATCCGCTGCTGGTATCGGATTTTCTTTGTAGATATAGGTGACGGTTTGTGCTGTTTCACTAAACACACCTTTACTGTTTTTTGGCAATTGACTTTCGTCTAGTGTATAGCCATCGATCGATAGTTTATATTGATCTGTGCTTGCATCGTAAGAGTCACCCACATTCCCGCTAATCGTTTGGCTAGCGTGGATTTCGTTGTCTTCTAAATCTACATACTCAATCGTGACATCCGCTGCTGATATCGGATTTTTTGTGTAAATGTAGGTGATGGTTTGTGCTGTTTCACTAAATACGCCTTTACTGTTTTCTGGTAATTGGCTTTCGTCTAGGGTGTAACCGTCAATTGATAACTTATACTCATCCGTACTAGCATCATATGAAGCACCAATGGTACCAGATAAAGTCTTCGTTTCATGGATTTCTTGCCCTTGATTATCAAGATATCTGACAGTTACCTCTCCCACCTGCTCCGGGTCAACAATGACATTGACTACATGTGTTGTATATACACTATATGAGGCTTGTCTAGCCATAAAAATTGCTACGTAAGTCCCCGGTTTGCTCGGATCAACATTTGTGTAGTACGGAAAGATCTGTGAGTCAGAAATACTTTTTTCTATGTTGCCGCTAAAATTTAACTTAAACGCCTCGATCCCTAATGCCTGTGTTGAGAAATCGAAGCTACTGTTTACAGGAATATGAATCGTATCGGGACTATCTCCAAAAGCATACTCGCCCACAATTAGACGCTCATAAAGTGCCAATGTTTTCGTTTCTCCTGCTTGCAAATTGATAGAATTTCCAATCGATGTAAATGCGTAGTTCAAACTTTGATTCGTTGTACCCACTTGCTTAATAAAATAGCCCCCTGAAGGAACCTGAATCGTTACCTTTCCTGAACTGTCCGTGACTAACAACGTCACTTCACCAGATGTCGAGGAGGTCAATGTGAAATAAGCGCCTTGGATTGGCTGGTTTGAATTACTATCTAAAACTTGAACCGTCAGTTGCGCATTGACAGCTCTTGCAGAAGACGGATCAACAGAAGAAGGGACATTATTTACAGGGCTTGCAGCAGGTTCTTCTTTATTTTCTGATCCGCTGATGGCTTCTTTACTGTCACTACTTGCTTGTGTTTGTTCGTTCTCAGCATCCACGCGCGCTGAGGTCGTTGTTGTCAACGTAGGATTTTCTACTTGAGAGGTAGCTTGTCCAACATCCGCAGAAACATTCGTATCATCAGATTGCACAGTATTCACTTCTTCCTGATCCACCTGCGGAGATTCTGAAAACACTTGGCTTTCCGCCATTACCTGAAATGCTGGCGTTACCACCGCAGCACTTAATAAGATTACTAAAGATAGAATAGATTTAAACTTCTTTTTCACAAACTTTCACCTTAACCTTCTTTTTCAAAATTAAAACCTTATTATCCAAACTTTTTTTCGCCTAAAAATCATTATAATTTATTAATTTTTAATTTACAAACAATTTTTTATTTAGCGTATCATCCACTCCTCTCAAAAATTTTTTATGCGGACACATGAAATACCATTGATCGTATGTATACTTAATTCACTTGTCAGCGCATTGCATCACCTCTTCAGAATTTTATAATTCAAGCACCCTTACCTTCAAGCAAATCCAGTGCAAATCAGCGCAAATCTTCTTTGCATCCTTGTTTTATCAATGATTTCATTTTCAAAAAAGCAAATTATTTTTTACTTAATCGTGGCATTCTTTTTTTGAATGATTCGAGCAAGTCTATCTTCTACTCTGAATATGTGCCATCTTTGAACATTTATCAGTTCATATATGACAATTGTTACTTATTACAGGTGAAGGATTCATTGAAAAAAAATCGAGTAATTCCAGAAATTTTTTTAGGAATATCTGAAGGAAGCTCATTTTAATTTAATCTTATGTAAACAAAGAAAATATCTTGTGCATTTTTTCGTTAAATCGAGCTTTACAATTGTTTCTTTGAACCGCTTTATGATAGGATAGGTCAGAAGGAGCATTGAAATGACTATAGCTGAAAAAATAAAAGAGAGTCGCTTGAAATTAGGACTCACTCAACAAGAAGTTTCCGAAAAATTATTTGTTACTAGACAAACGATCTCAAATTGGGAAAACAACCGAAGTACCCCAGACATCGACACCTTGATCAAATTAAGTGATCTCTACCAAATCGATTTAGAGTCACTGCTAAAACCAGAACAATTAGCAGACGAACCAGAAAGAATGAGTGACGAAAAGAAACCAACCTTTCGCCTTCCTCTATACTTGCTAAATTTGACTGCAGTCGTCGCTTGCGTTTTCACCGACTTCTTCACACCTACAGGAACAATGACCTTATGGACAGCTGCTGCACATTTTTTGTTACTAGTTAACTTTGTCCTTTTATTCGGCTTTTTCCTCACAAAAAAAAGACCCCTCCCTGCAAAAACAATTGTCTTTGCATTAGGAAAAGGTCTGTTGATCTTAGCCATTATATTAGGTTTTACTCTTTGGTCGAATAAAGGAGCTTCCGCAGATGCGTTACATCTGATTGGCCATAATTATGGTCATTTTATCTATTTGACGTTTAAAGCAATTGGGGTGATTAATTTGTTTGATTGGCGGAAGTTTGAGATGTAAGCCAAGAAGGATTATCCAATGAAAGTCATGATCTTATATGCTATTTCAACTTTCCAACCGTTTGGCTTCAGAGTACCACTTTACAGTTTTAATTAAACCTTTTTCTAGGTTTGTTTTTGGTTTCCAGCCAAGTGATTCTATCTTTGATGTTTGCATGGCATAACGATAATCATGACCTAATCGATCTTCAACGAATTCAATCATGCGTTCATCATATGAGCATAAGTGACATAACTTCTTAACTAAAGCAAGATTATCAATTTCTTCATGGGCACTAACATTATAGATTTCACCCGTTTTTCCGCACTCTAATACGATGAAGATTGCCCTACAAAAGTCTTCAACATATAGCCAGTCACGTTTATTCAAACCATTGCCATATACCGGCAATGGTTTATTATTGCTTATTTGATGTAACATCAACGGGATCAATTTTTCTTTGTATTGATTTGGACCGTAATTATTTGCTGCTCTAACAATATTGACATTCAAGTCGTAGGTTTTATGATAGGACATAACAAGATGATCTGCAGCAGCCTTAGAAGTAATAGAAACTATTCTTTGTTTTATGAATGGACACGGAATCACTCAGTATTTTAATGAGAATCTAGCTTTCGCTTCCTCAATACTTTGTTAAGTGCAGATTGATTTTAAAAGTAGATATAAACGTGAAGAATATTCTGATAGCTATATTACTTATTAAATCTTAAATTTGTAAAAGTGGGTGAAGATGAGTAAATAATATTTGCTTTGAAAACCGTCAGGTACTGCTATATCAATTTAAATACCCAGAAAGTTAAGAATCTTTGGATACAACAAACTACTAAGATTAGTATTTCAAAGTTATATTTACTTAAAGAACTAACTGTGCTTAACCTAAGTCACAAAAATTTATTATGTGAAATTAAGTGGTGATGATTCTTATCCATTTAATCCTAGTCTTTTTTATATAACAAAGCAATTCTTTTTGACATCATACATAAAAGTCTATTAAACGTGGCATACTATGTGAACTATGATGCCTAAGAAAATAAACAGATCAATTTATGCTAAATTCTAATTATCTTTTTAGATAAACCCTTTTTAGTTCCGGATCATCGCTCAAAAATTTTGGCATTAAAAAATTCATCCATTCAAAATCCTCTTTGTCATCTATATCTAAAACTTTGTAGTCTTTCATAACAAACAGATCAATTATACCATCGAATAAATATGTGTTATTTTCTAAAAACAGCGGTTTATATAGGTACATTGAACCATTAATATCGTATACATCAGGAGCTTGTTGTCTAGAGGTAAACTGAGATTTTATCGCCAAAGATACTTGGTTTCCATCTAACTTAACCATATTAAAAAAAGGATTACGTCTAGATGGAACTACAGAGAAGATTAAATCAGTATTTTGACTATTCATGTATTTTTCAATCAATCCATTTAAATCAGGAAGTGTACGTAATGGAGAGGTTAAATCTAAATCAATAATAAAATCATAGATCACTTCTTTTTTTTGTTTCATCTTAAAAAAAGTATCTCGTATTACTTCTATTTTACCGACTGTATCATTTGCTAATGCTTCTGTTCGTTCAATGATTACTATTTCAGAGTTTCTACTAATTGCTTGTTTTTTCAATTCATCACTATCTGTATTTAATGCTATATGAACTTGATCACTAGGATGAGTATCTATATACAACTCAATTAATGATATGCCATAATCAATTAGCGGTTTGTCCAAAATACTGAGTAAATTTTTGCTTTTTAGCCCCTTTGATCCTGCGCGCCCACAGAGTGTAAACAATATATTCATCATTTTTCCTTCCTTTTACCATAAAGTTTCATTGATTATTAATTATATCTAATAAAGAATCAGCCACATATGTTTGTTCGTCTAAGCTCATTTGACTTGAGGAAGGCAAGCATAAGCCTTTACTAAATAAAACTTCACTGACAGATTTATCAAAATTGGGATTTTTATAAAACTTATATCCTCTGAATAATGGTTGCAAATGAAGTGGTTTCCATAAAGCTCTAACCTCAATGTTTTTCTCAGACATTTCATTAATAATTTTCACTACATCTTCTATGTCACAACATGTATTTATAGTCAAAGTAGATAACCATCTATTTGAAAAATATTGTTCAAGCTCTGGCATCATTTTAATAGCGTCATTTTTTCTAAATAACTCAGTATATAAATCAAATATTTTGCGTCGTTTCTCTATCCTATTCGGTAGAACTTCCATCTGCCCACGTCCAATTCCTGCAGATATATTACTTAATCGATAATTATACCCTACATGTGAGTGTTGATAGTACGGAGCAATGTCCCTAGCCTGCGTAGCTAAAAATCTAGATCTCTCTATATAATCTCTATTATTGGAGACTAGAGCACCCCCACCAGAAGTTGTAATAATCTTATTGCCATTAAAAGAAAAAATTCCAATGTCTCCTAATAAACCGCTCTTTTTTTCTTTGTAACTTGATCCAAGTGATTCGGCAGCATCTTCTATGATAGGCACTTCATATTTATCAGTGACTCTTCTGATTTCATCATAATTAGCTACTTGGCCATATAAATTAACTACTATGACAGCTTTGGGAAGTTTGTTAATTGAAGCTGCATCGATAAATGCTTGTTCTAACGCCTCAGGGCTCATGTTCCAAGTATCTGGTTCTGAATCAATGAAAATAGGAATAGCCCCTTGATATAAAACGGGATTAACTGTAGCCACAAAAGTAAACGATGGTACAAAAACTATATCTTCCTTTCCAACACCCAATATGTCTAAAGCAAGGTGTATGGCCCCTGTTCCCGAACTCACGGCTGAAGCACCACCTTTTGCACCTGTGAAATTCTCAATATCACGTTCGAACTCGTCCACATTTTGTCCTAGCGGAGCAATCCAATTGTCCTCAAAAGCTTTCTCAATATACTTAATTTCATTTTGTCCCATGTGTGGGTATGAAAGTAAAATTCTTTTAGTCAATATTACTCCTTCTTTCTTTTACTTGAGCTGGTACTCCATATACAATAGATTTATTCGGTACATCTCTGATTACAACACTACCGGCTCCTACAGTTGCACCATAACCTATATTAATCCCTTGAATTATAGTTGCTCCAATACCTATGTGGGTATCTTCATCAACAATTACATTACCGGCTATTTTCACACCTGGTGAAACGTGGACAAAATTATTAACTTTGCAATCGTGTTCTATAATTGCCCCTGTATTAATAATACAAAATTCACCAATTCTGGAATCCGCATTAATAATTGCGTTAGCCATGATCACAGATCCATTGCCAATTTCTGCTGTACTTGAAATAATAGCTTTAGGATCTACTGCTCTACCATATGAAATTTTTCTTTTGGACAAAATTTGTTTGATACTCTTTCTCTGCAAATTATCACCAATAGTAATAATAAAATAATGCTGTGATAGAAAATCATCTGTCATTGATAAAATTTCACTAATATTCCCTAAATATTTTAAATTATAAAATTGTTTTTTTTCATCATCAAAATAGCCTTTTATTTCTTTGCCTTCATTTAAAAGTATCTCTCGAACAACTTTGGCATTACCACCGGCTCCAATTAAAATATAACTATTTTTCATCATTACTCCCGCTTAATAAGTAATCTTTTTTTGAATCCATTTTATATCATTCTTAGATGTTTCATATATTTTTCGCAAGATTTTAAAAGCTTTCTCACTCGATTTTCCATCTCCGTAAATGTTATCATCTGCACAGAGTCCCTTTAAAAAAGAATCAGATGTTACTTTGTCAATAGAATCTATAATATCTTCTAAGAGATTTGAACTATCTATAATATTTTTAGATTTTTCCCGGCCACTTTGTCTAGAACCAATATTTATTACCGGAACACTAAGCGAAGCTGCTTCTATTATACCTGATGACGAATTACCTATCATATATGAGCAATTTTTTAATATAGATAAATAATCATCTGGATGAAGATTAACAACAAATTCGAATAAATTTGAATTTATATCTTTGTAAACATCTTTTATACTACTACTTCCTGCATCTGAGTTTGGTAAGATACAAAGAACCTTTTGCTTTTTCAAGTTTAATGCTTTGATTATGGTCTTAATTTGTTCACGAGTATCATCATATTCTGTCACAACTGGATGAAAAACTAAAAGGGCATATTTCTTTTCGATTATATTTAGCTTATATTTTTGTTTTACTAAACTAAAATCAGGAAACGAAATGTTTAAAATTTCGTCTAATCTAGGAGCTCCAATGTTGAATACTCTCCAAGAATCTTCACCCATCCTCTCTAATCTTCTTTTCGAATTAATAGTAGAGGTGAAATGAATGGATGATAATTTAGATATCGCGTGTCTTATAGATTCATCTACTGTTCCAGAAACTTCCCCCCCATGAAAATGAACAGTTTTAACACCTAAATATAGACAGGAAATACTAGCCGCTAACATTTCTCCTCTATCTCCTAATAAAAAAACAAAATCGGGATTTTCTTTTTTTATTATATTTGTGAAACCATTGATTTCATTAGAGACGGTTCTAGCCATATTACTTTTTGTATTTTCTAAAAACAAGCTATCAACTTCACCAATAATGTCAAAACCATCATTCTTTATTTCGTTGACAGTATATCCGTAATCATGCGCCAAATGCATACCACTAATTAGGAACGATAAATCACATTTTTTCGACAAAAAATACTTAGCAACAGGTTTAAGAATCCCGTAATCAGCTCTGGTACCACTAATAACAACTATTTTCATAGCACTAAATCATCCTCATATAATAATTCGTCTTGATTTTTATCATTCACCAATTCTCGTCCAATTACTTTGTATAACATATTAGGACTAATACCACTTCCTGGTCTTTTAATTTCTAACATATTTTCAGTTAAAATCTCACCTTTTTTCAAATCCTGAGTCACAACCAAGCTTTTTCTAGCTTTCTCTTTTGTATCCAGTTCTGAAGGAGTAACTTTTTTTATTCCATCCCCCATAAAAATCTCACAATTCCTAATCCTATCAACAAACAACTTGAAATCTTGAGGATTTAAAGATGATTTATGATCTGGTCCTTCCAAATTATTATCCAAAGTAAAATGTTTTTCTAAAACCCGTGCTCCCATAGCGACCGCACAAATCGCAACATCATAACCTAAAGAATGATCTGAATAACCAACTTCCAAATTTAATTCATTTTTTAAAGAGTTTAAAGCTAATAAATTTATATCCTCTGGTTGAGCAGGATAGTTTGAAGTACAGTGAAGAACTGTTAA
Organism: Enterococcus sp. R12; assembly: GCF_058135755.1. Classification (NCBI taxonomy): domain Bacteria; kingdom Bacillati; phylum Bacillota; class Bacilli; order Lactobacillales; family Enterococcaceae; genus Enterococcus; species Enterococcus sp. R12. The sequence continues at coordinate 1,274,829 of NZ_CM176874.1, read as the reverse complement.
AGGGCTGTAGTTAAAGCACCTAACAGCTTCATTAACCTCATCTAAATTAGACATCCCCGTAGATAATAAGACAGGTAATCCGTACAAATCAATTTTTCTCAAAAATGGAATATTCGTCAGATCACCCGAACCAATTTTAAAAGCATGTACCCCGATTTCTTTTAAAAAGCTAGCACTTTCTTCATCAAAGGGTGTAGATAAAAATTCAATATTTAATTCTTCACAATATTTTCTCAAGTAAATAAAATCCGAATTTTTTAACTCAAGAGCTTTTAACATTTCAAACTGGGTTTGTGTTTTTCCAGTATTAGCCTTTTGATAAGCAGCCATCTCCGCATTTTTAGAAGTTAACTTTTCTGTTTTAAATGTTTGAAATTTTACTGCATCTGCTCCTGATATTTTTGCTTGATATATACTCTTTTTTGCGATTTCCAGACTACCATTATGGTTTACACCTATTTCTGCTATGATGTAAACAGAATTTTTCTTTTTCATAATAACCTACACCTACCATTTCAACAGATTATTTTTACGAAGAATTTCTAAAAATGTTTTTTTATCCAACAAATCTGTTTTATCTGAAGAATATGTGTTTAATTGGATATGCTTAAAATTTTCATATAAATTACAATTTTTTTGATCGGGAATCAAATAGAGCTGATCATTCTCTAAACCAACCGCGATTTCCTCTGTAGTCATTAATTCTTCATATAATTTTTCACCCGGTCTTATACCAACTTCAATTATATTTCCACTGTACGGAACTTCACTTTTAAAATTATAATCTTCAATCAAATATCTTGCCATTGATTCAATATTTATAGCCGGCATCTTCAAAACATATGTTTCTCCAAATTTCGCATGCTCAGCAGCAGTTAGAACCAATTTAGCAGCATCTGGTATAGACATCATGAACCTTGTCATATCTTTACTTGTTAATGTTATATTTTTATTTTCTTTAATTTGTTTTATGAATAATGGAATTACTGAACCGCTAGATCCCATAACATTTCCGAATCTTACAATAGAGAAAACAGTATCTGAGTTCCCTTTATATTTATTTGCTGACAAGATTATTTTCTCACTCAGAAGCTTGGTAGCTCCCATTGTATTCTGAGGATTCACTACTTTGTCAGTACTGATTGCAACCAATCTTTTTACACCTTGATTAATTGCTGCCTCTATAATATTTTGGGTTCCAATAACATTAGTTTTAACTGCCTCCATGGGATTATATTCACTAGCTGGAACATGTTTCATAGCAGCTGCATGAAAAACATAATCAATCCCTTTACATGCGTAATTTACTCTATTACTGTCTCTTATATCTCCAATTAAGAACCTTATATTTTTGTACTCCGATAATTCTTGTTGCATGTAAAATTGTTTTTCTTCACTTCTGCTAAAAATCCTAATTACTTTTGGCTCGTATTTCAGTAGCTGTCGGACAAGTTCGCTTCCTATAGATCCTGTACCACCTGTAACTAAAATCGATTTATCTTTAAACATCCTATTCTTCCCCCAGATTCACTTGTTCGTTTTTTTATTTAAAATATAAGCTAAAACACCAATCATCAAAATTAAAGCTAATGTGAAACCATACCTTATCCAAAAATAATCAATTAAATATAAAATTGTAAACGAAAATAAAATCATTAAAATTGTTAAAATCATTAAAAGTTTAGTATCGAACAATTGTTTACTTATTATTCTCTTAGCCCAATTATAATGAAACAGGAATAACAAAAAATACGTAAAAGCTGTAGTATATCCAGCTGCTAAAATACCATATACTGGGATAAGAATTAAGTTTAACACTATATTAACTATCGCACTAAATAAAGTACCAAAGGATATATACCCCGTCTTTTTTAAATAAAACTCTATGTTTACTGGTAAACTATACAAAAATTGAAAAAAATACCCTAAACAAATCGGAATTACAAGTGGAATCCCACTATAATAACTAGAATCTGCCATAATCTTTGCTAAGTCCACCGAAATAACCATAAATGACATGGAAATAATAGTAAAAAAAAGACTATATAAACTTGAAACTTTTTTTATATTTAAATATTTTTTTTTACTCATTTGTTCATAAAACCACGGAACCCATGAATTATTTATTGAAATCCAAACTACATTTAATATGATAGCTATGTTGCTAATATAAGAATATATACCAGCTTCATTAGACCCTAACGAAAAATTAATCATTATCCGATCAAATTGGGCTAACATAATGCTTGCTAATGAGTGGGGTATGAGTGGTAATGAAATTCTCAAAGCATACTTCCAGTAAGTTAAATTAAACCTTTCCTTGCCTTTAATTGCTATGGATAAATAGATAAATACACCACAAATTAATAAACCAACCGCTCCTCCTAAAACTCTTCCCAAATATTTATCATAGGAAAACACTGTTTGCATCAATAAAACAGATGCACATATATTTAATGCTGTTGATAGGAGAGAAATTTTGAGAAATTTAAAATGTTGAAAATTTATTGTGTATAACGCTTGTAAAAATGTAACTAAAAAAGTTGAAAAACTTTGAATTATCATCAAATTAAAAATTAGTTGATTCATATCAAAAAAATTATCAAATATCAAAAAGTAAAAGTTTCCAAAAAATAAAAAGAAGATTAAGCTTAATGTTGCTAAAGATAAAATTGAGGACATAAAATTTGATATATCCTTCTTAAAGTCAAAGCTAGCATTATTCACTGAAGCATTTAAACTTAGTCCTACTAATATAGAAAAAATAGAAACAAAGGATGTATAATTGTTAATCAACCCGTATTCTGCTTGTGTTGTTATCCGTACAAATAAAGGAACTGTGATAAATGATATCCCTTTAACAAAAAAATTTCCAATTATATACCAAAAACTTGATTTAATAAGCTTTGATTCTTTTAATTGATTCAACAAACTCAGCTTCTCCTAACTCTTTGTTCTCTTTCAGCGAATTTAAATAGTTCCAAAACAAAGAAATATATATTATGCCCAACGGAAAAAAAATTAAATTATGGAAATTTGCTAACAAAATTAAAAGTCCTACCGATAAGGGAGTTTTTTTATAGTATACTCGTCCGGATATGAACAACAACACAATACCAATTATTCCTAAGTCATACATTATTGATAAAAAATCAAAATGCAATGGAAATTGCAAATTTACTGTTCTTGAAATTAAGTCATATGCAGCCCCTGGACCATTTCCTATTAAAGACTTGCTCGGATTAGCCACAAGGGCATCAAATACCGTTCTGTACAAAAAAAATCTAGTTTCTGTACTAGCATCCCCATTTAATCTAGAATTTAAGATGTTATTAAAAATTTGATAAATTGGGAAGATCCCCAGTATTGATATTGAAAAAAACAAAAACTTTATTTTATAAGAATGTTTCTTAATATATTTTTTGTAGAAATAAAATATATTAAAAATCAAAGCAAGAATTAAAACACTTCGTGTTTCACTCAAGTAAATCATGTACAATGAAACGAATATACAAATTAAATTCAAAAATTTGGTTCCCGAATTAACTTGTTTATATTCCAATTCTTTCAATAAAACTAACATTGAAATTAAAATAACTATCGAAAAATTTGGTGGACTGGTTATAAAAAAACCTGCCGTTCTTTCAAAGTACAAATTTTGATTGGTTAAGACATAATATAATCCATTCATTATTATTATTTTTGATAGTACTGAAAGGTTAATATAGTTAATTTTGGAAACAATCACGAATAGCAAATAGTCAAAGAGGTATCGAAATGTCTCATCCAGCGAAGCTTTATTTAGTAAAAAGGTAATCATTAATAAAAAAAGAAATATAAAAGAAACTAAAATTTGAACTTTGGTAAAACGTATATCTAAAAGAAAACCAACTATAACAATTAAAACAAGCATGATTATAGATATATATGAGTTATATGTACCTGATGCTTGATTAATACTCATGTAGATTTTTTCGTTTAGAAAAAAAATTATTGGAAAAACTATGAATACATTTTTCAAGGAAAAAAAATTTTTTGAAGTCAAATTCGGCTCTCCTCATCGAAAATATTATTTAAGTTACAATATATTACCGAAATACTTCTGTTTTCCGGAAATTCTAAATTCAGATTAATTTTTCTCTTAGCTTTAATAGTTGAGATACTACTTGAAAATATACTTATAGCATCCGACACTACAAAATTATTGTTGTTTAATAATTCTGACGGGATAAATTTATTAATTAATATAGTCAAATCCTCATTAGAATAATACGAGCTATCTAACGGATGCTTTTTTAGTAGTACAGTATATCCGTTATTTTTATATTTTTCTATAATGTTATCAAATATTAAAATCTTTTGCTTTTCATCCATATACGCAGTTTCTGACAAAGGTTGAGTTAAAACCAACGCAACCTCCTTATCAGAAATTTGATCGAGATTTTCAGGCACATCAAAAATATTACTAATTTGTCTTTTCGTTTTGTTTGGTAAAGATAAATACTCCTTATCATTATTATAAATCTCCAGTATAGAAGACTTGAACGAAAATTTTTCTGGAAATGTCACTAATACTTTTTCTAATTTTGAGTCATACATATATTTATAATTAATTCTATATATATATTTCCTTATCATTTTTTTGCTAAAAGAATCTTCAGGATACATATAAATATTTGGAGCATCTTCTATTAAAGTGACTTTTTTAGCAAAATAAAATAATTGATTTGATGAAAAAAACAAACTTTGGGGTTTCCAATTATAAGTTACTAAATGAAACTCATTTGGCAGATATCTAATCCTATAGGATAAATCTATAGCATAAGAAAGTAAAATGCGATCCAAAAAAAGAGGTCTTCGCCTTAATATAACTTTTTTAACTTTATTCAACTTATATAATTTAGGTGTCATTTTTTTAAAATTGTCATACAGTTCTTTACTAACAGGTGTTAAATAAATATATGCATCATTCTTATTTTTTGAAATCATTACTAAACTGTTCAAAACATGTAAGGGTGTCGAACATGAGTATAGATCTATCATTATAAATTCCTTCCTAATAATTTCAGCTTAAATACTTTAAAAAGAAATCTTGAATTACCAAATACATATCGCTTAAAAAGTCTTTTAGGTTCTTGAATTAATCTATAAAACCATTCTAAAGAATTATCTTGCATCCACTTTGGTGCTCTTTTAACATTTCCGGAATAATAATCAAACAGTCCACCACATGTAATTATATTATTCACATTCAAAGCCTCATAATTATCGATTACCCATTTTTCTTGTAGTGGACACCCTAATCCAACGAAAAGAAAGTCAATATTCAACTTGTTTATTTCTTCTATTAGCATTTTCGAATTATTTAGATCAACATTATAACCGTCCATCACTCCAGCAATTTTTACATTTGGAAATTTAATTTTGAAGTTTTCTCTAACTGTTAATGCAGTATTTTCTTTACCGCCAAACAAGAAGAATTTTTTATCAAATATCTCATTTTCTTCTAAGTATGAGAATAGTGCAGGAAATAAATCTGTAGTTGCAATTCTTTCTTTTGCAACTTTCATCTTCAAAAATTTTTGACCTTTTATCAAACCCATGCCATCAATATAAACTACTGCATATTTATTTTTTAATATATCTCTATACTCAACATTTTTTAAAGCAATATTGTAACAATCAACATTTATAGCAAAATACATTTTCTTCTGTTTGTTATTTACCATCATTGATATGAATTTATTCATATCATCCAAGTATAAGTCAATCTTATCTAACATATTGTCTCCCTAATATGCATTATTTGGAAAAAACATAATTAAAACTGTTTTAAGAATAATTTTAAAATCATTTAGAGTGCTAAGCTTTTTTATATACTTTAAATCTAAATTTACCATTTGATCAAAACTAACATCATTTCTTTCGCCGACTTGCCATAACCCTGTTGCTCCAGGTTTTACCATTAATCTTTGTTTATCATAATTAGTGTACTCTGCTACTTCCCTTTCTAACGGAGGTCTAGGCCCAACTAGACTCATATCCCCTTTTAAAATATTCCATAGTTGAGGAAGTTCATCTATACTTGTTTTTCTGATAAATTTACCAATTTTAGTTACCCTTGGGTCATCTTTTATTTTAAACATTGCTCCTTCAATTTCATTCTGATCGAGGAGCAGATTTAATTTTTCTTCTGCGTCAACACACATTGATCTAAACTTATACATTCTAAAAATCTCTCCATCTTTACCAACTCTATTTTGCGAAAAGAAAATGGGGCCTTTAGGTTCCTCTTTTTTTATTTTATAAGCAACAAATAAGAATAATGGGGACAGTAATACTAAACCAAGAAAGCTAGCAAAAATATCTATTAATCTTTTTAATATGAAATACCCTTTTTTCGAGTCTAATACTTTTTTATCTATAATAATTTGATTACTATTCACAGCAAAATCTTTGTCGATTTTAGTTGCTCTCACTTCGTCCACCTTTTTTCCTCCTAAAACAAACCAAATTTTTTCTTTTTAACCAACTTAAACTCTGGAAAAACAACTTGCTCTCCATTTACTAAATCTCTGACAACTTGTTTCATTTGGCTTACTTTATCAGTACCAAAATCGTCATAAATAAGCTGATAGGCTTCTTTTAAGCAAAAAGGTCTTTTAGTCACTCCATGAGCATCAGAAGCTACCATCTGAACCAAATTATGCTCTACCATTACTTTAGCTGTTTTTTGAATATCTTTACCAAATACACCGACATAGCTAGGAGCAGTTAGTTGTGCCAAACACCCCATTTCTAAAAATGGAATCAGGTTATTAGGATCCTTTCGAAAATGAGCATTTCTTTCTGGATGAACGATCACAGGAATCTTCCCCATCTGTAATAGCTCAAAAAAAACTTGTTCTGTATATGAAGGAACTTCCATTGCAGGAAATTCTATCAAGATATACGTATCCTCAAGGTCTGTAAATAAAATCTTATCATTTCGTATATCTTCAATTAAATCACCTGTAATTCGAACTTCTTGTCCTTCTAGTACAGTTAACGGCAGATTTCTTTTGTCTAATTCTGCCTGTAAAGATGCGACAAGAGAAATGACCTCTGACTTAGGATTTGTATATTTCCCATTATTATGATGTGGTGTACACAAAATATGTGTTATACCTTGACTAACAGCTTGTTCAGCCATGGCAATACTTGCCTCAATATTTTCTGCTCCGTCATCAACACCTGGTAAAATATGACAATGTAAATCAATCATTTCTCCCGTCTCCTTTATATCATTTAGTTTCCATAATAATAGTAATAGCCTGAATCCTTACTATTTTCGGCGCCATTGTAGACAACTCCTAAAATTCTCGCTTGAACCATAGTTAATAAATCTTTTGCTTTTGCTAGAGACTCCTTACGGGAAACATTTTCCCGAACAACCAGCAAAGTGCCATCTGCTTTCGATGCCATGATCTGTGCGTCCGTAACTGCGACCACAGGAGGCATATCGAAAATAACTACATCATACAAATTCTTTGCTTCTTCGATCACTTGATTCATTCGAGAAGATCCTAAAAGCTCGGATGGATTTGGCGGTTTAGGTCCACTAGTTAGCACAGAAAGATTATCGATAACCGTTTTTTGTGATGCTTCTAAGACGCTTGTCGTCGTGCTTAACACTGTACTTAAACCAGAAGCGTTGTTTAGGTTAAATGTTTTATAAACCGTAGGCTTACGCATATCGGCATCAACTAATAACACCCGCTGACCAGATTTTGCAAAGACGACTGCTAAATTCGCAGAAGTCGTAGACTTTCCTTCTCCTGGACCAGAAGATGTAATTACTAATGTTTTGATCTGTTGATCGGCTGAGGATGCAAATTGAATATTCGTCCGTATTGTTCTGTATTGCTCTGAAATAGGTGACGATGGATCAACCAATGTAATTAAGCTAACCGCATGTGTTTGTGTCCCTTTATGCTCTTTTATCTTCGCCATTCATCTTCCCCCCTTAAACTCTTGTACGGCTACGGCGCGATTCAGCTGCCTTGTCACCAGTATTTTTTTTGATCATTTGTATTGATGGTTTCTTTTGGATCGTTGCATTTACTTCTTTGGCAGACATTTGCGGAACTGTTCCAAGAATCGTAAAGCCTAATGTTTCTGTAACATACTTATTATCTTTGACCGTTCGATCCAACAATTCCAGTAAGAAAGCAATACCAACACCGACTAAGATTCCCAAGACTAAACCAATTGCTAAATTAAGTTTATTGTTTGGGGATACCGGGGAAGAACTTGCTTCTGCATTGGAGATGATAGATATTTTGTCCACACTCAATACATCTTTTGCGTTTTCTTGGAAGACTAATGCTGTTGTATTTGCGATGTTTGCAGCATAAACAGAACTAGTATCTGTAGCCCTAATAGAAAACATCAATGAATTTTGTGATTGTGTCACTTCAACAGAATCTTTCAATTCTTGTACGCTTTTATCAATGCCATATTCTGATTCTATTCGGTCTTTGACCTGGTTGATAACCAAATCTCCTGTAACTAGTTCTTTATATGTGTTGATCATTTGTAGATTCATATTTACGTCATTTGCATTTGTTGTTTCGCTTTGTGGCAAAGTAACGATCAATTGTGCTTGCGAACGATACTTGGGCGTAAGAACAAAAAAGGTAACGATCGCTGCTAACGCCAAGCCAACAAACATCGAGATTAAAATTGATGTCAGGTGTTTCCGTAATATATCAAATATTTCTTTTAAACTAATAGTCTCTTCCATATTTCTCCACTTTCTTCTAGTTATTGATATCTAACTGGTCTTTAAGGATAGTTTGTACACGATTTAACTCTTCATCACTTACACGCTGATACGAGATGCCATCTTGCATGAATCCTTCACCTTGAAGCTGGTCTTGTTTGATCGTTTGAAACGCACTGCGATAATTCATCGCCAATGTCCGCATATCATCAAAACTCATATCAGTTTTCATATTGTTCTCAACTGCATTCAAGATAGTCTGATATTGAGTAACCCCATCTAGACTGAGAACTTTCTTTACGATCGCTTCCACCATCTTACGTTGTCGGTCTTGTCGGCCGTAGTCTCCATTGGGATCATCATATCTCATTCTTGAATAAGCGAGTGCTTGTTCTCCGTTTAATTTTGTACGACCGATTGTAAAATCAAAGCCATCCTTTGAAAAAGTCAAATCATTATCAACTTCAATACCGCCGACTGCATCAACTAACTCTTTCAAGCCTTGCATATTAAGTGACACGTAATGATCAATTGGAATATCTAAAAACTTCTCAACCGTGTTCATAGACATGGCTGCCCCTCCAAAGGCATAGGCATGATTGATTTTATCTGTTGTTCCATGTCCAACGATATCAACATAGGTATCGCGAGGAATACTCACCACCGTCGTCTGATTGTCTTGAGGACTGATGGTCGCCACCATTATGGTGTCAGAACGGCCTTGTTCGACTCTGCCTAAATCACCGGTATCGATCCCCATCAGTAAAACCGAGAAGGACTCTTGTTGGGATAGATCGACATCATTTTCACGTAGGCGATCTTCTCGATCACGCTCGACTGATTGATAAGTTTCATTAATTGAGTTTGACACATCAAAATATAGTTTGGCAGCGACACCGATCAATCCGATGACTAACACTGCGACGATTGAAAAGATAATTAAAAAGATTTTTTTTCCTTTTGACATTTGCTTTCCTCCAGTTATCTCTTTTTTCTTTGATACATGTTTGCATTAGTAGACAACGTCTGAACTTTGATCTGTCCAGGTGCCGTCTCCTGCTGATGTATCCTCTGAATAACTTTCTGTTGAAGCAGGGGGTGTATACGTGCTGTATCCTGTGTACCCCATTTGGGTAGCGACTTTGTCTGCTAATTCGGTGTATTTCTCTTTCAATTCTTCATTGCGAACTTTGCTGATACTGTCGACTGCACTCAGGTATTTTTCTAAGGTGACTTCACTGGTCACCTCATCCCCATCAAGCATTTCATCAAAAGTTTCTTGTAATTTTGCAATGCGATCCAATTGGGTATCCGCATACTCTAAATAGGAAACAACTAACTCTTTCCATTTACTATCTTCAAAAAAGCTCAGATTTTCACGGACATTCCCAACATCCGTTTCTTTTAGATCGGCTCTAATGATGACATCATTTTCAGCACTTTGCCAATTTGAAACGCCTTCAGTAAATAAGGCTTCCGTATCCGCTTGTACTTTTAATTTTGCCTCGATGTCTTTTAGTTGATCATCAAGGGCGGCTTTTTCTTGTTGGATCTCGACTGACTCACTTGGTAATGCATCATCATCGATCCCATAATCGTCTGCAGATACTTTCACTGCAGAAAGTTTTGCGACTGTTTTAAGAACGTCTTCCTCTTTAAGATCTTTTCTTAAAAATGTTTGATCCTCGTTGCTGTATAATTCAGCAATTTCATTAGACAACTCATTGATGCGATCTTTTTCGCTGGCAATCGCTGTCTGTGCGTATTCGACTCGCTGCTGATATTGCCTTTGGTTATTTTGTCGGTAACCAATGAAACATATTGCAACTGCGCCAATACCCACGGCTAAAACAGTCAAAGTCTTTACTAACGGCTTTCCCATGAACACACTCCCTACTTCAATTGTGCTTGTTTAAGCATGCTGCCTTCGTCTGACATAATAAAGGCAATTCTAGTTTATTATAAGAGAAATGTATCATTAAATAAAGGAAATTCCTGTTTTTTCTTTTTAAAGGTATATTTTTCATCAACAAAAGACTTATATAATGGCAAACATCAGTTATTTTAAATATACATAAATAACGTGTAGCATACTTGACAGTTTTTTTAAACCCTCATTTTAAATAATGAATAATTCAGTGATAATCGTTGTTCTCATCGTCTTTGAGAGTTGTCATATCATAGAAAAATAACCTCGAGCGATTATATTCAATCATTTTCTCAACATCTTTTCATTATAAATAGAAAACATAAGAATTTCAGAAAGAAAAGTTAAATGCTTTTGTTGTTATTATAAACCGGTTGAATAAAACGGAAGATTTTTCTTGGGGCACATAGGGTTTCCTTCGCGGTTACTATTTAATTACAGCAATCGTTCCTGTTAAAATTATAAGTTATCTTCAGAAAACTGACTTTCCCCCTCAATTTCACCCCACCAACTTCTATCGGTTTATTTCAAATATAGTTAATCATTCAATTTTTATTTTATCGTAATAAAATTGTCACCTCTCTCTTACTATTCAATGCCAATCAATTTCCTTCTTTGCACTGAAAAAACGTGTTTCTACCTATATATATGCCGATTTTCAGTTGATTGATAGAAAATGCAAAAAATCTTGCACAGACTCAGGTATAGATTTCACCAACCGATGAAATACGTGATTTGTTTTTTCTTCCCTATCTTCTTTAAGATGAATAAGTAAGATTTGCGATTTTATTCATGAAAGGAGCCACGTCTTGAGAAATTTTCAAATTAATTTTATTACCAACACAGCAACGATTCGATGGCTGAAAATTTTGATGGCATTCGAGAAAAATTATCAATGTTCGACTCAAGGTTTGGCAAAGATTTCAGGAAGTACCACGCGAACGATCGTAACGGACATAACGGATCTAAAAGAGTATTTTGGCGACTGTTTATCGATCGACTCTTCTCATAAGGGGTATATTTTTTCAATCAAGCAGTCCGCTGTGTATTTAACGAAAAAACGTGCGCTGATTGCCGATGAGATTTTGTTCCATATCATCGAAAGTATTTTCCACAATGATCTTTATAGCTCATCGGAATGGGCAGAGAAGTACCATATATCAGAAAGCACCGTTCTTCGCTATTTGCGGAAGGTGCAACCTATTTTTTCTTTCTATCGTTTGGAGATCCAAACCAATCCTATTTGCTTTCTTGGTGAGGAGATCAACATTCGCAAGTTTTTCCATGATTTCTATTATGAATCGGAAATTACTGCCCATACGATCTTTCCACCGATCGCCATCCAAAATATCACTGCTAGTGCTTTTTCAAGATGTTATCAACTCGACCAGCATGCTTGTTCATTTGGTGAATTCAATTATTACTTGTATATCACCTTTGAGCGCCATTGTGCAGGTCAACGTATCGAGTTGCCTAAGCAAATAAAAAAACTATTTGAACAGTATAATGATTTTCGGCTATTTTCTGAAATCAATGAGGCTGTAAGTGAACAATACCAAAAAGAACTTCCCTATGAGGAAGTCCTTTATTTGTTCTTATTAGTGAAAACCCGTCGCTCGATCAGTAACTTAGCAATCGAGCAAACCTTTTGTAGAGAGTATAATCATTGGCCTGAAATCAAGCAGCTTGCGGCAGCCTTTGTCAAGGATTGCTTGCCAGATACACAAGATAGCGCTCGCGACCGACTCTTAGTAGAGTCCTTTTTTACGGTAGCAAAAATCAAGCAATTATTATCCCCCTTATTAAATCATATGATTTCTGATACCGTTCAATTTGTCGAAGAGGCGTATACGGATGATTATCATCTAATTAAAAACTATCTGTTGACGCAGCCATTAGCTAGAGAAATTTGGGACAGTAACACACTGGAGCACTTAGGAACGAGTCTTACGATGTACGTTACTTCTATTAAATCGTTGTACTGGCAAGCCAAGAAGAATATCGCTTTTTTGTTCGAAGGCCCCTTTTATTTATGCCAATTATTAAAATGCAAATCTGTTCGTTATTTGCGCAGTTCTCGGACCTTTTATTTTCCGGACTCCAATGAATTGTCGGCAGGCTATTTGGAAAAAAATCAAATTGATTTGATCGTGACCAACTATACGGAATACATTACCGAATATGCCCAAGACATTGATTATTTGCTATTCAAAACCTTTCCTGATGAGCACGACTGGGAAGCTTTAGAGGAAAAACTGAATGCCAATTTCAATCCTTGAAAAGCGAAATCATTTCGCCCCCTCACCTTCTGACCAATTTGTTCAAAAAATGCTCCTGAGAACGAGTGTACGAGCTTGTGAGCAGTTTAACAATAATCCAGAGCCTATCGCTTATGTCGTCACTGACGCAGCGATAGGCTCTCTTCTTATGCCTTCCTACATTAAAAGCAAAAAAAGAAGCAGCCACTTCATTCAGTGAGCTGCTTCTTGCTAGTTGATTGATTAATCGAGGATCGTTACTTTTACTTGACGACGTCCCCATTGGATACATTGTGCAACGTTATCAAAGTGAACATCAATGATGTTTCCTTTGATCGCACCACCCGTATCAAGCGCTAGTGCTACGCCATAGCCTTCAACATTGACTAAGGTGCCTAATGGAATCACGCTTGGATCAACGGCAACTGCCATTGGATTTTTACGTAAGTCTGTACCACTTGCTGTAAAGAAACTAGAGCCAGCTTCTTTATACGAGTACGCAGTTGATTCCATCATCAATGTTCGACCGCTACTTGTATTGCTGTTGTTAGTTGTATTGCTTGAGCTGCTGTTCGAGCTATTGTTGTTGCTTGAAGAGCTGCTCGATGATGAGCTACTGCTTTCAGTCGTGTTGCTGCTCGATGAAGCAGACGCTTGTGATTCAGAAGCACTTGAACGTTCGGCAGCTTGGGCTGCTTCTTTTTCAGTTTTTTCTTTCGCAGCTTGTTCCGCCGCTTCTTTGGCTGCTCGTTCTTCTGCTGCTTTTTCAGCAGCTAAGCGAGCTGTTTCAGCTTCTTTGCTGGAAGCGATTTGTGCCAAGGTTGCTTCGTTTTCTTTCAATTGGGCTTGTAGATTCGCAATTTTTGAATCCAGTGTTTTGGCTTCTGATTCTAATGCGGTTTGATTTTCTTTCAATGACTGCTGTGTTGACTGTGCTTTTTCTTCTAAAGCTTCCAGCTTTTCTTTTTCTGCTGTCAATGAATCGATCTTTTCTTTTTCCAAGTTTTGTAACATCGTCATCGCATAGGCACGATTGATAAAATCTTGGATGTTGGATGATTCTAACAGTACCGTCCAGTCTCTGGTTGCCCCGCCATTGACTTGGATGTCTTTCATACGTTCCGCAACGACTGCTTCACGCTTTTCAATTGTTTCTTGTGCAGTTTTGATTTCTGCTTTGGTTGTTGCTAATGATTCTTCATTCTCAGCGATTTGAGCTTTTAGCTCTTCTACCTCACTGTATTTCGCATTCACATCAGTCAATGCAATCTGTACTTCCGTACTGATTTCCTGACTTTGCTGCATGACGGCACTTTCTTGCTCTTGCAATGATTCAAGTGACTCAGCCTGCGCAAAGATTGGAGAAACGATTCCTGCCGCAAAGACAGCGACAACGATTGTTCGTAGTTTCTTTGCCTTCAAAAAATTCCCTCACTTCTCACTATGGTTTCCAACATATCCTATTATACAAATTCTTAAGAAGAATTTTATTGCAGGACCTTTACAATTTATTACAAATTATCGTAAAAGTGGGTGTTTTCATCGTCTTTTTCAACTGAAATCAGTCAGAAGTGGGAAGAATCAGCATTGATAAGGGTTTATTTTTTGTAATCTAACCGTAACAAACCTATTTTTTCTTACGGATCGCTTCGATAAATCGAGACAATTCCTGACTGCTTTTTATCTGATTGATTTCTAACTTTTGAAAGTTTTTTAAGAGTCTTCTTTGATGGAAATTCAATCTCGGTAGATTTTGTTTTAATATGCGCCATTCTTCTGGAAACGCTGCGAAGCGCCCTTGCCAATCGTTTTTATATTGCTCAATATTTTCAGCCAATTCTTTTTTGTGCTGTTCAAAGGCTTGATTGACCTGTTGCACTGCTTTCTGAAAGGCAACCAAGTTAGCAAGGGTATAGCCCATATCAAAAGAAAGAACCATTAATAAGAAAACGGGCAATAAGAATCCGACCCGAGTACTCAAGGTTTGCACAATTTCTAGCATTTGTGGATGAACAAATCGAACAATGAGCACACAACACACGCCCCAAAAAAGAGAAATCGGCAATGCCACCCGTCCATTGATATTCAGTGGTACTTCTTTGTAATCCCACCATGAGGCATGAAAAAACCGCTCAAGTAAATAGCTTGTCACATATTCAAGCACGGTGACCAAGAACGCTGCCGCAAAGAACAGTGGAATCACTTGCTCATGCAATGGCCGTAACAAATAGACAACGCCAAGAATTCCAAAGCCGTAGATGGGTGTGATCGGACCAATAAGGAACCCCCGATACACAAAATGCTTGGCTTTTAGCGAGCAATAAATGGTTTCCCAAAGCCATCCGATAAATGAGTACAAGAAAAACAATAAAATGATCCGTTCAAATTGAACCATACTTCTCCGCTCCTTTTCAAACTATCACAATGATTTGTGCAATCGTACTTGTCATCACAATCATACCACAAATCAATCGGTCTTATTTTGAATCAGTGCAGTAGCTTATTCCTCGTTTGAACGTTCTTTTTTTCGTTGCTTATTGATCACCAAAAATAATTGATGGATGCACTTGTTCTTTCAAACTATAGCCACACAGTTCTTTGTTAAAGGTAAAATGATCTTGTTCCACATTGGCAATGATCTCATCTTCGGAAAAACCATGAAAATCGTAGTCATTGATGTAACTTCGAAGTAATACTAATTTTGCATCGATCAAGAGAACTCTTTGGATATCCATCCAAAAAGCCATGTCTTTGTTTTTCAATATTTTTTTCAATTCTGCTTCCTGTGCTAACCAGTACGCATAGACTGATGGCATTTCATCTTTAATGGTTTCAGCAGATAATCCTTCTCTCATTTTTACTAGATACTCATTTACTGATTGATAAAACAATTTCCTTCCCCCTAGTTCCATTATTTTTAAACGTTGATCCTATGTTTCTTCTATTTCTTCGCCACTTTAAGCTATCTTTCTCTATCCAACTGTCGCTGATGTCGCTTTTTTTGTATCGAAAGAAGCCATAGTATTTCGCAACAAAATTCTGACAATTATTCAAAACAAATAGATACATAAAAAACACACTATTATTTTATAGATATAACCGACACAATTTTTAACTTCACTATTCTTTTAATGCTTCCTTTCTTTTCTAAAGCATAGCAAAAGTCGTCCCGTATTTATAATCAACTTTTGCATCAATCTAAGAAAAAAGTGAAAATAAGCGGTAACAGTCAGTTATTTCCGCTTTATTTTTTTAAATTTACTATTTAGCAACCCTTTATTTTTTTCGATTCATGCAATAACTGAGAATATTTTATTGCGTTATTTCCTTTCCTATTATACGATTAACTAAATAATGTTGGTTATTTGAAAATAAAAAACAAAGGGGAACGTGAGAATAATGAGAAAAAGTGTTGTTTTTAGTTTATTGGGGTTCACACTTCTTTTTGCTGGCTGCACGCCAAAAGAGGAGAAACCAGCTTCAGAAAGTACGGAAAATGCAAGCGCTACAAGCTTATCTATGACATCGTCAACCGAAGTCGCCCAAGAATCGACGGTCTCTTCTAGCGAAGCGGCTTTACCAAGTTCAGAACAAACCATCACAGGCGTTAGCGGAACAAACTATACCATCGATTTACCTAGTAATTGGCAAGAGGTACCTGATTTCACTTCATTGAATCCTGACAATGATTTCATGTTGTCCGATGCGTTAGAAACGAAATACTTAGCTGCAGTCGTTGAATCGAAACAGGATTTTGCCGATTTAGAAACTTATCTCGGATTGGTTCAAGAAAATTTGGCAACGAGCTTCGATACAACTGCCACCTTTTTACCAATTCCTGACACAAAGGCCTATTTCGTTGATTTCCCTGCGACAGTTGAAGGGCTAAATATCCACTATATTTATTATGTACTTGAAACCGAAAATAATTACGTTCAGTTGTATGGCTGGACGTTAGAGAGCTTATACGACTCTTCAAAAGAGGAACTAACAGCGATCATGAACAGCTTCAAAGAAGAATAAAAAAACATCTGTACCCATTTTGGCTAATCGCCACAAACATGGGTACAGATGTTTTTTCTTTTTATCTACGGACTACAAGACGTTGCCCTACCAGAATCAATGAGCCAGAAAGGTTATTCCACTGCATCAACTGATTCACAGTTACACCATAGCGTCGCGAAATCCCCCATAGAGTGTCTCCCGAACGTACAGTATAGGTGGTGCTGTTTGATGAGGAAGCGTTCGTTTCTTGAACGTACGCTGCACTTACCCAGCCACGCCCTTCAATTCGATACCAGACATTGTTGCCATTGACACTGGTTCCCGTCTTTTGCGCAACTGCGCGAAAAGAGGAATTGTTCACCAATAAACCGACAATTCTTGCACTGGTAGACGCATCGGAGCGAATGTTCAGAGTTGCCGTTGTACGAAACTCTTTGTTGATACTTTGTTCAGAGCTATTACTTCCAGCGTTGACTTCTGTCACGTAGGCAGCACTCACCCAGCCGCGTCCTTGGATTCGATACCACACATTGTTGCCGTTGACACTCGTTCCCGTCTTTTGAGCGACTGCTCGAAATGTTGCATTGCTTGCCAAGGAGCCGACGACAGAAGCGCTAGTCGATGCGTCAGAACGGATGTTCAAGGCAGCGGTGGTGCGAAACTCTTTGTTGATGCTTTGTTCGGCACTGTTGTTACTGTTATTATTATCGTTGTTATTACCATTATTATTGTGGTTATCATTCCCACCCGTATTCGATGAGATCTCCGTCACATGAGCGGCACTTACCCAGCCACGTCCTTGAATTCGATACCACGTCGTATTGCCATTCACACTGGTGCCGCTTTTTTGCGCTACTGCTTCAAATGTTGCATTGGCAGCCAATGAACCCACGATCGAGGCGCTGGTGGAAGCATCCGAACGGATATTGAGTGCTGCATTTGTTCTGAATTGTTTATTGATCGCCTGTTCAGAATTGTTATTGTTGTTACTGTTGTTATTGTTATTATCATTTGAACCGCCACCACTTGATGTATCGTACTGGGTCAAATTGTGCGTTTCAATCAAGTTGTTTAGCTTACTTGCATAAGCCGTGTCGGTGGCATAACGTCCTTGCAGCCATTGTGTCGCGTCACGATAAGAATTCGTATTAGACTTCCATGCCCCATGGTAGAAGAAAACACCCGGCGAGAATGAGGTGGTTCTCAAAACGTGCGCATTGTCTTGAAAAGATTCTTTTAATGAGGGGTATTTACGAAACTTCGCAATAATCGGATAGAGATTGCCATTCCCGTCATCTTCCATGGTTTGCATCTCTACAAACTGTCCATTGTAAGATCCCTTGATACCAAACATATTATTGGCAAGAGTAGTCAGCGTGGATTGCCCCCAACCTGATTCTAAGATCGCTTGCGCAATCATGACTGAAGCGTAGAGGTCATTTGCCCCCGCAACTTCTTGTGCCATTGGTCCTACTTGCTGAATAAATGCTTGCTGATTATTAGAACGTGCCATTGGATTGTTGTAGTTGGGCATGACCTTCGTTTCAATGGCGATCCGCTCTTCTTCTGACAGAACAGGAATGTCATGATCGATTTCTGCTTCATTCTGTTCAGAAGCATCATCTGCTGGTTCATTATCGGGTACGTCTTGAATTTCTACTACATCCGAACTTTCAGCTTCTGATGGATCGGTACTATCTTGCGTTGCTGGTGATCCCTCGTTCACTTCTTGATCTTCTACAATGCTCACGGAATCTTGCGTCGATGTGTCTTGGGTTGACTCTGCTGTTTCAACTACTTGAACACCATTTTGGGTTTCTGCTGACTCAAGTGTATCTGCTAAGACATTCATCGGCAAAATATTCACCGTACTTACAAGTGCAGCGGTTGCCGCCGCACTTTTACGGTAAAGAAGTCCTCTTTTTTGTTTCTTCGCACGATAACGAAGCTGTTTTCTTTCTTCCATTTGTCTCTCCTTAAAACTACAGCTAGCTACTTCTTACATTCTTACTGCAAAGCTAGGTGTAAAATGAGCGGTACTGCCAACAGAAACATTTTGTCCTGGGCGTGGTGCATGAATGTATTGTCCGCCACCTAAAGCAATGGCTACATGATAGGTGCTGCCTGATGAACCCCAGAATAATAGATCTCCTGGTTGTGCTTGGCTAACGGAAATCACTGTACCCGCTGTTTCTTGTGGTACCGTCCATCCACCAATATCTCTCCCTGTTACTTGTAAAAAGACATAGCGAGTAAACCCAGAACAGTCAAAGCTGTCCGGTCCTTTGGCACCCCAAACATAGGGTTTTCCGATATGCTTATAAGCTTCTGCCACGATTGCAGCACCATTTGTTGATGCTGGTTCAGAAGGTGCTGGCGGCGTCACGATCGGTGCAGGTGACGGAGCAGGCGTTGGCGCCGGTGTTGGTGTAACTGGCGTCGGTGCTGGCGTTGGTGCAGGAACTGCAGGTGCACTGTCCGCTGGCGACTCTGGTGCTGCAGGTGTCACTGGTGTTTCTGGCTCTTGAATTTCTGGTGTATCTACTGGTGCTTCTTCTGGAGCCTCTGGTGTGTCAACTGGTTCAGATTCTTGCGTTTCCTCTGGCTGCGTTTCTGCTGGCGCTGCTGGCTCTTCCACTGGCGCAGGGCTCTCTGCTCCTGCGTCAGATTCGGTGCCCTCTGCTTGAACAGCCGCTTCATTCAAGGCTGCTGCTTCCGCTGCAGCTTGTTCTGCCTGCTGTTGCGCCGCTTGTTCCGCTTGGGCTTGTAAAGCAGCAACACGGGCAGCTTCTTCACGGATTCTTGCTTGCTCCGCTTCATAGGCTTCTTTTTCCGCCCGCAGCTGTTCTTTTTCTTCTTCTTTCGTTGCTTCTTCATAGGCTAACTGACTAACTAAGACATTTAATTCTGCTTGGCTTGCTTCCAAGACACCTTTTTGTGCTTCCAGATGGCTCTGTGCTGCTTGCAATTCTGCCACTTTTTCTTGTGATTCCGCACGCTTTTGTTCAACTGCTTGTTGATCGGCTTTTTGCTGTTCGATCACTTCATTATTCGCTCGAATGATCGTCGTCATGGCATGGACTCGACCCACTAGATCACTGACAGAATCAGCTTCTAGTACGGCTGTTAGAAAATTGTCGCCTTTTCCATTGACTTGTGTTTCTCTGGCTTGCTTTTCAATGTTTTCTGAGCGTTTGGCAATCCGCTCTTCTAACTGACTGATTTCTTGATCCAATCCTTCGATCGCTTGCAACAAATCACTTTGCTGCGCTAAAATGATTGCTGCTTCTTGATTTAATGAATCAATTTCTGCAGACAATCCATCAATTTCCCCTTGTACGCTTTGACGTTGCTGTCTCAACTGATCAATCTCGTTATTTTTTTGTTCGATCAATTGATCATGATTCGTAGCAAAAACGGTCACAGGTCCGCCGAATGATGACAATACAATGCCACACATACACACTGTTGCAAAGATTTTCTTCTTCATCTGATCCTCCAAATTCAATTTTAAAACTTTTTTTTCATTTATTTGACCATTTTCATTTTACCATAGTTCAGCAACAAACCCAATCCGTAAGCGATTTACATTTTAGTTACACAAATAAACTCTGTTTTTTTATTGCATGTTCCCCACTCCTCTGCGATCGACACCCCTAGTGAATCCCTATTTATCAACTGTTCAAGAAAACTTCATAGAAAAAGTCCTTTTTCTTAAGAAAAAATAAATAATGTTGTAGATTTCACTTTGATTACATTAATTTTCTGCAAAATATGCTTGATTCACAAAATATTTACAGACGAAAAAAACTCCTTCCTAGTGTTTTCTAGAAAAGAGCGAGTTTTTTGTCTGGGTTATTCGCGATAAGGGAGTAGTTGTCTCATTACAGCGATTTGGTCATCAATGGTCTGTTCTGTGATGTGACCGGTCAGAGCCAAAATCCCCAATCCTTCAATCACGAACATATAGTTTTCTGCAATCACTGCCAAGTTTTCATCTTTTAACACGCCTTGCTGAACGCCGACTTGAAAGATTTCATGGATCGTCCGTTTCGTCTCCGAAAGTTGTGCTTGCTGCAGGGAACTGGAGGCTTCGGTTTTATGCGTATAGTAATACTCGTAGACGGCTCGCAGCATACCGTCAGAAATGCTGTGGAGTAGACGCTTGCGATGGTCGGAAAAATATTTGTTTAAAATCGTTTCAAAGGGCACTTGCTCCATGATCATCTCTCGTACATCATCAAATTTTCGTTTGGAGCGCTGCTCTAACACTGCCAAAAAAATCTCATCCACCGAACGAAAGTATAAATAAATGCCACCACGACTAATGCCGCACTCTTCGATAATGTCCTTCATTGTCGCATCGATCAAGCCTTTCTTACTAAAGACGACTTTGGCACTTTCAAGAATCAAATCACGCTTTTGTTGTTTTTTCTTTTCCGCTGTAGTCAATTCGCTCTGTTGCTTCTTTGCCATTTTTTTGGCTCCTTTCATCACATTATTAATGACACTCGTGTCATTTTGTTGTATAATCAACCTAACTTAAAAATGACACGAGTGTCATTATAAAAAAGGAGTTTTTACAATGAATACAAAAAGCAAAACCTATCGCCTTGTCATTCGTGCCATTTTGACTGCTATTATTATTTTACAGACGATGGTGCCTTTCCTTGGATTTATTCCGATCGGTATCACTAGTTTAACGATCATCCATATCACGGTGATCGTCGCTGCCATCGTTTTAGGGACAAAAGACGGGATGTTCATCGGCTTAGTCTGGGGGATTTTTACCATGATCCGTGCGTTTACCTCTCCGACAACACCCTTGGACATTGCCGTTTTCACCAACCCAATCATCTCGGTGGTTCCCCGTGTATTGGTTGGCTTAGTGGCTGGTCTCTTGTTTACGATCATTTACAAAAAGACCAAAAAAGTCGTCGCTGCTTCGATTGTTGCAGCAATCTTTGGGACCATCACCAATACAGTTTTGGTCTTATCGTTAATGGGAACCTTGTATACTGGCTTAGTTGCCACTACCTATGGTGTCGATGCTTCGGCTTTATTCGTGACCCTCGGTGGAATTGCTGTAACGAATGGAATTTCTGAGGTGATCACAGCTGCGATCTTAACACCCATTCTAGTAAAAGCCTTATTTGCAGCAACCAGCTTACGTCCAGAAAATCGTTAGTCCCTTCTCTTATCCTATCATTTTTTTCACGTTCTGAGTACTCTTTGCCCAAACATTAA
The DNA here is from genome assembly GCF_058135755.1 of Enterococcus sp. R12. NCBI lineage: Bacteria > Bacillati > Bacillota > Bacilli > Lactobacillales > Enterococcaceae > Enterococcus > Enterococcus sp. R12. The sequence continues at coordinate 1,252,628 of NZ_CM176874.1, read as the reverse complement.
AAGCCCCCAATCGAAGAAAGCTTCTATTGTATAGAAATGCTTTCTTCGATCGGGGGACTTCTTCTTTTATTGGTTAAAAAAAGGTGGATAGCAAGGCAAGGATCGCTAGACCGCCTTGGGTCAAAATAATTTTCTTGTCGCTAGTCACACTGCCATATGCAGCTACTAAGATAATGTAGATCAACAGCAAGCGACTGATTTCCAGTGGTGCTGAAGCAAAGGTAATACTGTAAAGTAACCCCAAACCAATCAGCCCATTGTAAACGCCTTGGTTTTTGAACAAGGTCACAACGATCGGTCGTTCAAGCTCTGTTTTCGTCACGTTGAAGACCCGCGCCGTTGCTTTGGACGTAGTGGCAAATGTTTCTAAATAGAGAATATAGAAAAACTCTAAGGCAACCAGTACAATCAAAATCGTCGATAAAATCGTCATCTTTATTCTCCTTGATGAGCGACAACGATCTCGCTCGGTTTGGCTGCAAAGTCAGGCATTTGTTGGAATAATTGTTGCAGCAGCGGGTTTTGATTGTGAGCGGTGATCGCTTCTTGATTCGCCCATTTTTCGACCATGACAAACCGATTGTTCTCTTCCAATGATTCATAGAGATGATAGCCGTGGCAGCCTTCCTCAGCTCTCGCCGATGCTAATAATGGCGTAACAGCGGCTAAAAAATCTGCCCGCTTTTCTTCTTTGATGTAAAACGTTGCATTAATGATTTCCATCGTTTTCCCTCCTCTTATAGAAATGTCGTAATTTGTTCTGCGTCTAACCGAACGGATTCATAGCCTAATTCTTTGGCTTTTCCGACTGAGAGGATCATGACAGGAACATAACGTTCTTTATCTAAGCCAAAAGCTTCGGCTAATTGATCTGCTTCAAAGCCGCCGATTGGGTTGGTTTCATAGCCATGCGCCCGCGCAACTAACATAAATTGCATCGCTGCTAAACTAGCGTCGATCTTCACCACATCATTCATTTGTTCTTTTGTAAGATTTTCGTAATGCGGAATGATCGCTGCTAATTGTTGGTCACGTACTTCTGCTGGCATTTTGCCTTCTGCTACTGCTTTGTTATAAATTTCTTCCCCAAGTTCATGACAAAGCATATCGCCAAAAATCAAGACCATTGCAGAAGAGGTATCATTTTGACGAACGTTGAAACGAATCAATGGTTTCAATTTTGCTTTTTGCTCGTCGCTTTCCACAACGACAAAGCGCCAAGGCTGCATATTGACTGAGGAAGGTGCTGTCGTTGACTCTTGGATCATGGTCAACATTTCTTCATGGGGGATTTTGTAGGTTTCATCATAGACACGAACCGATTTTCGGCCAAAGGTGATCTCTGAAAAATTGTTATTGCTATATTCTGTCATGGGTTTGCCTTCTTTCATGGAACTAATTTCATAAGTAATGTTAGAAGCTGTGCTTCTTCTTTTTCGGTCAAATTGATGCCTAACGACTCCTCAGAGCTGGCATGCTTTGAAGCACAACTAGCCAAATCGGCTTGTGCTTTCGGTGTCAAAGAAACAAAAATCTCGCGGTTATTGTCTTTGTTTCGTTCCCGTGTCACAAATTGTTTTTCTTCGAGAATCTTCAAATGCCGCGTGACCGCTGCACTATCGATCTTCAATTCATTCTGTACTTGATTTTGGGTACAGCGTCCTTGCTCATTCAAAAACTGCAGCAACTGATAACGGGTCAGACTAAAGCCAGTCTCTTTTTCAAAGATCGCCGTTAATTCTTGATTCACGATTTTCATCCGATACAGCAATCCGCTTAGCTCACGTAAATTCATTGCATAAACCGCTCCTTTCATCATTGACTTGTCAACTGTTGACTAGTCAAGTATAAACTATTTTCTTTTGCTTGTAAAGAGTAAGCAAAAAAGACCCGCTGCTAGGCGAACCTCATCAAGAATCGAAACAGAAATTCTTTGATAAAGGTACACCATCAGGCTGCGGGTCTTCGTGACTCCAGTTTTGAGAAAATACGGTAGAATTTATTTTATTTTAATTGGAAGAGTTTCTTCAAGCCCATCACGATCAGTGTAGAGATCGCTGCAGCAGCGAAGATAATGCCCCACGTGCCAGCTTGAATCGGCATCGTATCCAATAGCTCATTCATAAACGGTACATAGACCGCTGAAAGCTGTAAGCCGACGGAAAGGAGCAATGCCCCCATCAATGGTTTGTTTTTCAAGAGGGTTTTGTCTAAACCAAAGCCGCTGCTCTTACGAACGTTGAAAATATGCATCAATTGCGCCACTGCCATAAAGGTAAAGGTTGCTGTTTGTGCATAAAGCAACTCGTGATCCGTCAGCATCAGGAAGTTGAAGAAGCCAAACGCCACCAAACCAATCACGACCCCACTTAAAATGATGCGTCCTAAGAAACGCTTGTTAACGAGGCCATCAGCTTTCGACCGTGGCTGGCGCTTCATAATGTCGTCTTCAGCTGGTTCAAAGGCTAATGCCATGGCTGGAGCAATATCGATGACTAGATTCAAGAAAAGGATATGCAGCGGTTGGATCGGCATGGGCATCAAGAAAATGACACTTAAAAAGATCGTCACGATCTCAACCATATTACAAGAGAACAGGAAGGAAACATATTTTTTGATGTTGTCAAAAATGATGCGTCCTTCTTTGATAGCATCGACGATCGTTCCAAAACGGTCATCCGTCAAAATCATATCGGAAGATTCTTTGGCTACTTCTGTCCCCCGAATCCCCATGGCGATCCCGATATCGGCGCCGTTGAGTGCTGGCGCATCGTTGACCCCATCGCCAGTCATTGAAACGATATCGCCTTCTTCACGCAACGCTTCCACAAGCTGTAATTTATTTTTTGGTGAAACTCGAGCAAAGACAGCGACTTCTTCGATTTTTTCGTTAAAGCCTTCTTGCCCTGCCAATTCATCGATCTCACGACCCGTCATGGTTTTTTCATGGTCTTTTAAGCCAATTTCTTTGGCGATCATGGATGCCGTCTTCGGATGGTCCCCAGTGATCATTTTCACTCGGATCCCCGCTTCTTGTGCAACCTTCACTGCTTCTTTGACATCTGTTCGCGGCGGATCGACGATGCCCGCAAAGCCTTGGATCTTGATTTCCTGCAGTGCTGCTTTCAGCTCTGCTTCGTCCGTTCCACCTTGATAATCCTTGATGCAACCGACAGCGATCACCCGCTGCCCATGACTGGCTAACGTGTCATTGTATTCATGAAGCTGTTCTTTTTCTTTGGCATCAGCATCGGCTAAATCAATCAAGACATCTGGTGCCCCTTTGATGATCAATGTTCGTTGCTTTCCTTCATACACGGTCACCATGTATTTGTTGTCGGAATCAAAGGGCATTTCTGCGATTTTCTTCAGCCCGCTGTCCTGCTCTTTTTGGCGATCGATGCCGATTTTTTGACCTAAAACGACGAACGCCCCATCTGTTGGATCACCGAGGATCTCGTATTGCCCTTCGTTTTCACGTAAGGTGGCGGTGGTACATAAAGCACCGTTTTCGATCATCCCTTGCAGCGCATCATGATTGGCTGCATCGATCTCGGTTTCATCCTCCGAGTTTGCCTTGTAAAATTTTCCGTTGGGTTCATACCCATTTCCTGTAACTTTGAACATTTCTCCTGAACCTAAAATGATCTCAGCAACCGTCATTTGGTTTTCTGTCAGCGTCCCCGTTTTGTCACTGGCAATAATACTGGTGGCGCCCAGGGTCTCAACAGCTGATAACGATTTGACCAGTGCTTTGTGCTCGGCCATCGTCCGCATGCCTCGGGACAATGTGATGGTCGAAACGGCTGGCATTGCCTCAGGTATCGCTGCGACCGCCAAAATAATCGAGATATGGATCATTTCGACAAATGGTTGATTCGTCAAGACCCCAGCGATCAAAACTGCCACCGCAGCAAAAAGCGCGGCAATAATGATTGCTTTTCCTAGCTTGTCCAATTCGATATCTAACGGCGTTTGACGCTTTTTGTCACCCGTCAGCATGTCACTGATTTTTCCGACCTCAGTCTTCATACCGGTTTCTGTCACTACAGCATAGGCATTTCCCCGAGTTGCCGCAGTTCCTGCGAAAACGACATTGCGGCGATCACCTAGCGGAACATCTTCTTCATAGGTTTCTCGTGCATCTTTTTCAACAGCTTCTGACTCACCGGTCAGCGCTGATTCGATGCAGGCAAAGTTGCTCGTTTCAAGTAAGCGGGCATCTGCCGCAATGGCATCCCCTTCTTCCAGAACGAGAATATCGCCTGGAACGATTTTTGCCGACTCGATCTCCATTACTTCTCCATCACGAATCACTTTTGCGGTAGTGTAAATCATGCTTTGAAGAGAATCAATTGATTTTTGTGCTCGTAACTCTGTGATAAAACCTGTCATTACAGCAATCACCACGGCAATCAATACTGCAATTCCTTCAATCGTTTCCCCCATCGCAAAAGAGAGTAACGCAGCTGCTAGCAATAAATAAACAATCAAGTTGTTCAAGTTATGCCACAGCAATTCCCATACAGAAAGGGATTCTTGTTGCTGGATCGTGTTTTCTCCGTATTTTTCTAAGCGTTTGTCGGCTTCTTTCCCGCTTAGGCCTTGCTTGCGGTCACTTTCAAAATGTTTCAAGGTCTCTTCAGTCTTTTGCTGGTAAAATTTTTCCATCAAATTCCTCCTTTTAATTGTAAACTTCTTGCCGAGGGTTTCCACGTTTCTGAAGGGATAAATCGGTACAGATACCTTGCACAGTCATTTTTTGATTTGAATCGGTTCAGACGATCGCTGAATGAAGGGAATATAACCAATAAGAAAAGCAAGCGCAGGTTGACTGGCTGAGGGAAAAGGTATGTGTGTTGAGCATCGATCATTTTGCGAGCAATGAAGTCGCTTCTTTTAATCGTCGCAAGTGATCTTTCTATGTACGTACTTTGTGAAAAAACCATCCGGCCTACTTCTAACCTATCATGAATGAAGATGTTCGCAAAGGATTTTGCTTCACAAGTGGTGTAAAAAAACAGTCGTAACAAAATTAGCACCACCGCTTTTGGTGACGATTGGGCAGCATGTCAGTAATGCCAAACAGGTACTCATTTCGGTGTTTTCTTAATAATCTAAGCTTTTGCTATGTTGTGATTTACAATGTTACAACTCTAGCAAAAAAATAACTTTAAAAAGAGAACGCTTGCTGTCTTTACTTTATTTTAACAAAAAACAACAAACTTTTGAACAAAAAAAATGTTTATTGCTAAAAAAATAATTGAATTACGACCTCTCGCTGACATTCTCCTTCCTGATCGCCAGAAAAGGTTGAAGCAAAACAAGCCATTGATCCATTGTGTTCATATAAAACAAGCACGCCAATACCCCAAAAAGCATTCCTCGTTTGAATGATAAATCACCAACCGAGGAATACTTCGTATCTATTCTATTTTAAGAGGGAACTTCCTCACTCTCGATGTAGCAATAAACTCGCAGATCAGGCAAAGCCTGTTTGATCCGCTGTTCGATGGTATCGATAAATACGCTTGGTTCTTCGGGTCCTAGCTTCAAGGTAAGGTCGGCGACGATCAAAAGTTCTTCTGGGCTTAGATGGAGGGTTCGCAAATCTTTGATTTGAATGATGGCAGGGTCGGCTAAAATTTGTTTGATCGCCATTAAATCAGAAGCAGAAGCGCCTTCTCCAATCAAGAGGCTATAAAATTCTTTGGCTAAAAAGACAGCAGCAGCAATCAGCAACAATCCACCCAAAATGCCGCCGAGGGAATCAAATATCGGATTATCCGTCAATGCGGTCAATAAGATTCCTGCGATGGCGATCGTCACACTACCTAAGGCAAACAAATTTTCCGTGAAGCCTAAAAGCAGATCGGAATCGCGGCTTTCTTTTAAGAAACGGACGAGGGGCTGTTTTTGCTTGTTTTGTTCTTTGACTTCTTGCCACCCCTCTTGAACAGCTGTCACTTCAATGAACAAACTGACAAATAAGATCGCTGCCACCAGCTGGAGCTGTTCCACTTCGTGGGTGGGGTCTAGCAGATCACGGCTGGCTTCAACAACCGCTAAAATCCCACCACCTAAAAAAACTGTCATGGCAACTACAGTACTAAAAAAATAGGTCGCTCGTCCTTCACCAAACTGATGCAGTTCGCTGCGTCCTCGCTGTGCTCGGTTTTCACCGATGGCTAGAAGTCCTTGATTGATGCAATCGATCAGACTATGGATACTTTCGTTCATCAAGACAGCACTGCCGCTAAAGAAGTAGCCGATGGCTTTCATGATCAACCCTAAGACATGGGTCAGCAAAACGATTCTACGGGCTTTTTGCTCTTGCTGTTTTTCCATCATACTTCCTCCTTCGGTGTCGGACTCGCTGTAACAATCTGTCTCTTTTCTTAAGCATAGCACTGCACTTCCTAGATGAAAACGAAAGTGGCTTGCGGGTCTGACCTTGTCTTCACTCAGGGTTAAAAAGGACTGAGGGCACAAAAAAAGTCAGGATCGCTCCTGACTTTTTTCTCTTGATTAGTAGCCGGTTCCGTCATCAACGACTTCCGAGCCGTATCCGTCGCCAGTTCCTGCACCGGTTTCGGTTCCTGTATCGGTACCTACGCCGGTTTGGGCTTCTGTATTCGCATCTGCTTGTGTATCTGCGGGTGCTTGACCTAACGCTTTCAACATATCGTTACGAATTTCATTGTAAGAATAGTCCTGAATATATACGATCGATTGTCCATCATAAGATTCCCCATCGTACCATTCAAAGGTATGTTTTTGAATATCGAATCCAGACAACATATTGCCTGCTAAAGATACTAAGTCTTCAAACTTGAAGTTTGTATTCACGTCTTCGCTGACTGAGTCTAAGATTTCTTGGTACTTGGTGACATTATTGATTTTCAAAGCTTGGTGGATCGCTGCTTCAATAACTTCTTGCTGACGATTTCCTCGATCCACATCGGTATCCATTTTACGGATGCGGGCAAAAATCAAGGCTTGTTCACCGTTCAACAATTGACGACCTTCTGGAATCAATGTTTCTCCCGTGTTGTCTGAAGTATATTTCTTGTTGATGTCGTAAGGCACATCAACAGTGATCCCTCCGATGGCATCGATGATTTTCTCAAAACTGGTAAAATTGATGTTTACGTAATAGTCAATTGGCAATTGCAGGTAGTTTTGGACTGTTTCAATCGTTGCGTCTTCCTCACCAATCGTGAATGCACTATTGATCTTGGCGGTAGCAGCAATCGTCCCGGTTCCTGTTCCATCATAAATGTTGGTCCAAATGTCTCGTGGGAGACTGACCATATCGATTTTCTTGTTTTCGCCATCGTACACCATGTAAATCAAACTGTCGGTACGGGCACTGTCCAAATGTTCTGTCTTTTCACGTTCCGCATCATTATCAACACCCATTAACAAGATCCCAAACTTTGAATTCACGTCTGAAGCTTTTAATGAGTTGTCCTGTTTACTTTTATTAGAGCTGATCACAGCGGATTCTTTAAACATTTTATCCACTGAATTTTTTGCTGCATAATACGTATAGCCGGCAAATAAAACGATGCCTGCAATGGCGAAAAGAAAGATTCCTCCAATAATCACGCGTTTGTTGCGCGCTTTGTGGGCTCTTTGCTGTTTATATCTCGTCTTTCTATCCATAGTGCCTCCTTCATTTCTCCTGAATTGCTCTCCCCGATTGTACCAGAATTTTTGCGATCCGCCTATTTTTTTAAGAAGTTTTATTCTTTTTCTGTGAAGTCCTTTAAACATTCCTTAAAAATAATTCTGGGATTGAAAGAAACTTGGATAATTAGTCAACTTCTATGGATATTTTATTAAAAAACGAGTTTTTTCATTCACCCTTTTTGGAGGGATCAACTTCTTTTTCGACAGTCAGCTGAATAATTACACCAAATGGATCGCGAACACTTGCATAAAAAAACGCAAAAGCATTCTCACTTGGTGCTTGGATCGTCTGACTGCCTTTTTGCATCAATCGTTGATAAAGCTTCTGAGCGATTTGGCTCTCCGCTAGCGTCAAACTCAGTGACAAGTGATTGCCTCGCTGAATCGCCTCTCCTTCAACTAATGGATTGTCTGCCAGCTGCAACTGGAAATCTCCGATCTGTAGGATGGAGTGAGAAAGATACTGTTCTTGTCCCGCAAGAATCTCCAGCGTTGGATCAAGTCTCTCACGATACTCCTGGTTGGTGATGGCAAATAAGAGGGTTGCGTCTAGTGTATCTTGATAAAATTGAATGGCTTCTTGGGCTTTGCCGTCTAAGGTTAAAAACAAAGCGATTTTTGGTTCGATCATTTGTTGGTTCCTCCTTTTCTTGTTACCATAAGTGTAACTGTGAATATTGCCAAAACTTGGCACCATTGGAGAAAGAAATGAAAAAATCAGAACGCTTAACACAGGAACTATTGTATTTACAAGGAAAAACCACTTTTCATCTAGCCGATTTGATGGAAACCTTCGCAATCTCCAAACGTACAGCCGTCCGTGATGTCCAATCATTGGAAGAGCTGGGCTTGCCTCTCGTGGTAGAAACCGGTCGTTATGGGGGCTATCAGATTTTGAAAAATCAACTGACCCCGTTGTACTTTGACAAAAATGAACGGTATACCCTTTTCTTTGCTTTGCAGCTTTTACAAAAATTAACCGATTCTCCTTTTGATCGGAGCTATCAAGGGCTAAGGCGAAAATTGTTGCAGTCTTTTTATCAAGGAGACACCGAGTGGTTAGAAAAAATGGAGACGGCGGTTTCGTTTCAAGGGGTGCCTCAATTGACGAGTGCGCCGATCCTCTCAGCGCTTTTTTCAGCGATTGTACAAGAACAGGTCATCCAATTTAGCTATCAGCGTTATCAAAAAACGAGCAAAATCGTTCAGCCCTATCAGCTGGATTTTCGTGCTGGTTACTGGTACTGTTTGGCCTATGATTGTCAAAAGCAGGCTTTTCGCCGCTATCGCTGTGATGCAATGCAGGGACTTGCTCCGACTGAAAAAATAGGCTATACCTTGCAGCAGTTAGCTGAAAAACAGCTGCAGCAACAAGTGTTGACACAAACACTGGGCTATCACATCCGCTTTGATCTATCGGCAAAGGAACGCTTGTGGCAAGAAAAATATCCTGACATGGCAGTGGTGGAACGTTCTAGCGAGCTTTGCTTAGAGGGGCACATTGCCGACAATGAGCTGGGTTTTCTGGCTGATTTTCTCTTGCAATTTGGTCCAACCATCAAAGAAATCCACCCGTTAGTCCTCAAACAAGCGTATACTGAAAACGTTCGGCGGATGCTGCAGCCATTTGCAACGGACTGACCGCTTTCCTGCATTGATTATTGATTATTGATTGCTTGCTTGCGCCGAAACTGATTCTAATTGATAAGGAGTTTTCTACCTATGTTTCTTTTAAATAAAAAAACCTTCCAAGCATTGGCTGCCCCCTATAGGACAGAAGGGGCTACCATCGGCTATGCAAAATGGCAGTCCTTCAACGCCATCACCAGCCGTAGCCTGCTCGTCTTGGATGATCAGCAATTGACGATTTTGGCATTGAATCTTTTCTCGACAAAAGTCGTGCAGCACAAAAGCATACCGCTTGCTGAGCTGAAAAAACAGTACAAAGATCCTGTTGTAGGGATGCTCGTCCCGATTCGCTTTACTTATAAAGGGGAAACCTACCGTTTTCAAATGCAGCGAGTGATCTTGCCCTTGGGCGATTGGCAAAAAACCTTTCTTGCCCGCTGGCAGTCGTGGTAAATGAGCAGCAACTGGCAAGGTTCGTTTCCTAGAAAAAGACTTTTCCAGTGATTTACATTTTTTTTGCAAGAAAATGAACAGATTTTTCAGGGGATGTTTTCGGCTATTTCGTTCTATGGTAAGATGTCCCTAAAGAAATGGAGGCTGTTATGGGTTTTATTGAAAGTGAACGTTTACTGCTCCGCCCGTTCCAAGAAAGTGATTTTGCCGATACCTTTGCTATTTATCGTCAAGCGGAAGTCTGCCGTTTCTTACTTCATGAGCCTTGGCAGACAGAAACGGCAGCGGCGGCTTTTGCCAAAAAATGCCAACAGCACGCCTTGACGGACCAAGCAGGTCTTTCTTTGGCAGTACTACACGACCAAACGGTCATCGGCGATTTGTCGGTATGGTCTACTGGTCAGCCGTCTTCCGTTGAAATCGGCTATGCCTTCCATCCGTCATTTGGCGGACAAGGGTTTGCTCAAGAAGCATTGAAGGAATTATTGGACTGGTTGTTTGCCAGTCAGAAGATCCATCGGGTCCAAGCGACGCTAGACGCCCGCAATCAGGCCTCAGCTAAGCTTTGCCAACGCATTGGATTGCGCCAAGAAGCACATTTTATCCAAGACTGGTGGAACAAGGGGGAATGGACCGATAGTTTGGTTTTTGCCTGTTTAGCCAGTGAATATCCTGCTCATCCGAAATAATTTAGGAGGTTTTTTATGATAAGCTTGTTACGCTACGCCAAGGATTATCGCAAACAGATTATTCTTGGTCCGTTTTTCAAATTTTTAGAAGCGGTGTTTGAATTGGTTCTGCCTTTGCAGATGGCCGCTTTAGTCGATGAGGGCCTACGGCAAAACAATTGGTCGAAGGTCGTTGAAATGACGATCTGGATGATCGTGATGTCCGTGGTAGGCATGATCTGTGCCGTCATCTGTCAGTATTATGCTTCCGTCGCTTCTCAAGGCTTCGGGACGGAATTACGCAATCGTTTGATGAAAAAAATCAACACCCTTTCCCATAGCGAACTGAACTTATTCGGGACGGATACCTTGATCACCCGAATGACCAACGACATCAATCAGATGCAGATTGCTTTGGCGATGCTGATTCGGCTGGTGGTCCGTGCGCCCTTTTTAAGTATCGGTTCGGTGATTATGGCCTTTGTCATTGATTGGCAAGCTGGCTTGATTTTCCTACTCGTCTTACCGCTCTTTTGTATCGTCTTATTCTGGATCATCGCCAAAACCGTGCCATTATATAAGAAAGTTCAAATTCATCTCGACGAATTGAACGAACTAGTGAGTCAAAATTTAAGCGGGATTCGGGTGATTCGTGCCTTTGCCCGCACAAAAACGGAAACAAAACGCTTTGATAAAGCAACTGATGATTTAAGTGATGTCTATTTACGGGTCACAAATCTCTCTGCTTTATTGACGCCTGCCACCACCTTGATCATGAATGTCGGTATTATCGCGTTGTTTTATATCGGTGGATTCAAGGTCAATATTGGCAATTTGCAGCAAGGACAAGTATTGGCACTGGTCAATTACATGAATCAAATGCTCTTAGCGTTGATCGTGGTTTCCAACTTAGTGATCATCTTTACCCGTGCGGCAGCATCTGGTTCACGGATCAACGAAGTGTTAGCCACTGAGCCGTCGATCGGCGACGAACTTTCAGAAGTCTTTATGGATCAGCCGAAAAACAACGTCGGAGCGATTCGCTTTGAGCACGTTGATTTCCGCTTTTCAAAAGAATACGGATTAGCCTTGAAAAACATTGATTTCCAAGTCGCGCCGGGGTCTATTTTAGGTATCACTGGACCAACCGGGAGTGGGAAATCTGCCTTGACCCAATTGATTCCCCGTTTCTACGATGTGGCAGATGGCAAAGTGATCGTTGACGGACACGATGTGCGGAAATGGCCTTTACAGCAATTACGCCAAAAAATCGCCATGGTGCCTCAAACCGCTGTGCTGTTTACGGGAACGATTCGAGAAAACTTGCAATGGGGCAAAAAAGATGCCACCGATGAAGAGTGCTGGCGTGCACTAGAAATCGCTCAAAGCCGCGACTTCGTTGAAGCCTTGCCGCAGCAATTGGATACCCCTATTTTTGAAGGCGGCAAGAACTTTTCTGGAGGACAAAAACAACGGTTAACGATTGCCAGAGCATTGATCGCTAAACCAGATATCTTGATTTTGGATGATTCTTTAAGTGCCCTTGACTATCAAACCGATCTTGATTTGCGGATGGCTTTAAAAGAAAGCATTCGTGGTACGGTCATCATCATCTCCCAACGGGTTCGCTCCATCCAAGATGCGCAGCAGATCTTAGTCTTAGACCAAGGGAATTTGGTAGGCAAAGGGACCCATGAAGAGCTACTGGCAACGTCAAAAGAATACCAAGAAATCGTGGCATCACAGGCAGAGGAGGAAGAAGCATGAAAAAGAAATCATTCGATTGGTCGGCCTTTCGTCGCTACCTCCCTTATTTGACTGCCTACGCGAAGGAAACTTGGGCAGCAGTTGTCCTCGGGATCGCTGCTGGTGTTTCCTCGGTTTATATGACGTATCAGATCGGTCAAGCCGTCGATCAGCTGATAGGTGCCGATCAAGTGCAGTTCAGCGCCCTCTATCGTATTTTGCTTTTGTTTGCCGGAGTGGTTTTAGTGACTGTGGTCAGTCAATGGTTGATCCAGCGACTAGGCAACCGCGTGGCGTATTTATCCGTCGCCGACTTACGTAAAAAAGGCTTTGCCCATCTCAATACATTGCCGTTGCGCTATTATGACCAAAACTCCCACGGCAACATCGTCAGTCGTTTTACCAACGACATGGACAACATTTCCATTGCCGTCGCTGCAGTCTTTAACCAATTGTTCTCTGGTATTTCGGTTGTCTTGATCGCCTTAGTCGTCATGCTGCAAATGAGTGTGCCCTTAACGTTGGTCGTATTGGTTTCGACCCCGATCATCTTTTTGGTCAACTGGATCGTGGCACGAACGTCTCAATCGCATTTTGCTCGCCAACAAGAAATCGTCGGCGAAATTTCTGGCTTTGTTACGGAAATGATCGGCAATCAAAAAATCGTCAAAGCCTTTGATCGAGAAACCATCAACCAAAACCGTTTTGAAACGATCAACCAAGAATTGAATGTCCGGGGGCAAAAAGCACAGTTTTCTTCTTCTTTGACCAATCCCCTTTCACGATTCGTCGATCACTTGGCGTATCTGTCAGTCGGCTTTGTCGGCGGTCTGCTTTACTTTTCTGGTTCAGGTGCCGTCACGGTTGGGGTGATCTCCAGCTTTACGATCTACTCCAGTCAGTTTTCGAAACCATTCATTGAATTGTCGGGAATTACCACCCAGATCCAAACGGCATTAGCTGGACTTTCAAGAACCTTTGAGCTATTGGATCAAGAGCCCGAAACAGCCGATGATCAAGAATCTCAATCACTGGGTGAGATCAAAGGCGAGATTGCCTTTGAGAAGGTTTCTTTTGCTTATGATCCTGGTCAAAAATTGATCGAAGATTTCACTTTTACCGCAAAACCTGGAGAAACCGTCGCGATCGTCGGAAAAACTGGTGCTGGTAAATCGACGTTGGTCAATTTATTGATGCGTTTCTATGATGTCGATAAAGGGGCAATCAAGATCGATGGCACCGATATTCGTCAGTTGAAACGAGAAGAATTACGGCAAAGCTTCGGAATGGTCTTGCAGGATACGTGGCTCTTTGATGCCTCTTTACGAGAAAACCTGCAATACGGCAATGACACTGCCACAGATGAAGAAATCTACGATGCCTTAAAGCATGCCTATATGTATGAGTATGTGATGCGCTTACCAGAAACACTAGATACACCGATCGGTCATCAAGGGATCAAGATCTCTGACGGGCAACGGCAGCTCTTGACGATCGCCCGCACGATGATCAGCAACCCACCCATGCTGATTTTGGATGAGGCAACCAGTTCGGTTGATACTCTGACTGAGAAAAAAATCCAAGATGCTTTCTTGAAAATGATGGAAGGCAAAACCAGCTTTGTGATCGCCCATCGCTTATCAACGATTCGAGCAGCAGACAAGATCCTGGTGATGGATGCCGGTCAAATCGTGGAGCAAGGAACCCATGAAGAATTACTGGCAGAACAAGGCTATTACTATCGCCTGTACCATGCTCAATTCCAACATTGATCAGCCATACCACAACCCCCCCTCAGCTCAAAGGTACCTGCTTGAGCTGACGGGGGTCTTTTTTTATTTATTGGTTCCAAACATCGGCATATTCTGGTTTGCGTTCAAATTCTTTTTTGGCAAAGGGACACAAAGGAATGATTTTCTTTTGTTCTTTGCGGGCTTTTCCCACCCCTTTTGCCACTAATTTTTCGGCCAGACCTTGGCCCCGATAAGCGGGATCGACAAAGGTATGGTCTATGATCAAGCGCGTTTCCCCCGCTTCCGACCACGTCATTTCACCGATTTCTTTGTCGCCGTCTTTTAACACAAATCGAGTATTTTCTTCTAAGATTTCCATGGTTCTTCCTCCTTCAATATGTACTTTAATGCACCGCTGGGGCAAGTGTGGATCACTTGTGCCGCTTGCGCTGCTTCCCCGTTATCAGGAATCACCCATGGGCGCCGTCCAACTTCAAAAATAGCGGGATTGCCCCGCACACAGTTGCCGCTGTGGGTGCAGATCTCTTTGTTGTAATAAATATCGATCGCTTCGCCACGATACTTCCGATATCCTGCAGCAATCAACCCTGCTTCTGTTTCCTTGCCTAGTGGCTGTTCGTCCATGTTGAACACCCTCCTCTTATTGATTGTCAGAAGCAAACTGCCTGCCTCCTCCTTCATCATACGACTTCTCAAGAAAAAAATAAATCATTTGTTCAAAAATAACCTCTCAGTTGCCGATCATTAGCCAAAAGCTTGCGGCAGCACAATAAAGCGTCCCGTCAAAACATGTTGCTTTGACAGGACGCTGATTTTCATTCGTGAGGCGCTTTTGCAACAAAATGAAACCGCTGCGTGGCGTAATCCCCTGCTAAATGAGGATCGATATACAACCCGAGCTGCATCAATTCATCGCCACCGAAGGTCTCTCCCCCACTTTGATAGGTAAGGTCTGGATCTAAGCCAGCCAGCTTTAAAGTAACCAATGGTGCAGAGGCTTCGGCTAAGACTCGGAAGTAAAAGACGATCGCTTCTTTTTTATCTGGGGAAACATACAGCCAGGCGGCGTCATTGCCTTCATAAGGGCTGAGCAGTCGAACAAAGCGGCCCAACTGCAGCAGGCGCCGATGTTTTTTATAAAAAGCGATTTGTTCTTTGATCTGCGCTTTTTCCTCTTGTGTCAGCTGTGTTAAATCAAGCTCATAGCCCAGCAAGCCAGACATTGCAGCATTGCCACGAATCGCTAGATCCGTTGCCCGTTGGGTCTGATGGTTCGGGATCGCTGAGACATGGGCACCCATGGTGGATGGCGGATAGACCAGACTGGTTCCGTATTGGATCTTCAGGCGGGCGATGGCGTCGGTGTTGTCGCTGGTCCAAATCTGCGGCATATAATACAAGAAGCCAGCATCAAAGCGCCCACCGCCACCAGAACAGCCTTCAAACAGGATCGTTGGATAGGCAGTGGTCAGTTTTTCCAGAAATTCATACAAGCCCAGCAGATAGCGATGTGCAACCTCCCCTTGCTGGGCAGGATCGAGGAGCAAGGAATAGACATCCGACAGACTGCGGTTCATGTCCCATTTGATATAGTCGATGGCAACCGTATCAAACAGTTGGGATAATTGCTGATAGAGATGGTCTCTGACATCTTGTCGAGAAAAGTCCAACACATACTGACTGCGGCTAAGCGCTGGCTTGCGATTTGGTACTTGTAACAGCCAATCGGGGTGCTGTCGGTTCAGTTCACTGTCGCCCGAAACCATTTCTGGTTCCAGCCAAAGCCCGAATTGCAGCCCTTTGTTATGGACTTTTTGGGCAAATCCTGCCAAGCCAGAAGCTAGCTTGCCTTCGTTTTCAAACCAATCGCCTAATGAGGTTTGGTCATCTTCTCGCTGACCAAACCAGCCGTCATCCAAAACAAACAGTTCGATTCCCAGCTCCTTGGCTTCATCAACGAGGGCATCTAGCTTTTCTTCATTGAAATCAAAGTACGTTGCTTCCCAGTTATTGATCAGGATCGGCCGTTCTTGCTTTTTGTATTTACCCCGAATCAAATGCTCATCATAAAAATCATGATAGGTGGCTGACAGCTGATTCAAGCCCGCATCACTATAAGCAATCACGGCTTCTGGGGCTTGAAAGCTTTCAGTTGGCGGCAATTGCCAGGCAAATTGATGGCTGTTGATCCCCATGATCACACGAGTTTGTTGGTAAGGATCTTTTTCGATGATGGTTTCATGATTGCCGCTATATAGCAAGCTAAAACCAAAACACTCCCCAGCAAACTCCGTAGCATTAGGTTCCAGCAAGACGGCAAAGGGATTTTGCTGATGGCTGCTGGAACCCCGCTTGCTGTCTAAACGCTTGATGCCGCGATGGATTGGTTCTCGAGTCACTTGGCGTTCCTTCGCCCACGCCCCTGGCAAGTGGATCAAATCAAAGGGACGGTTAGGAAAATCCAGGGATTGACTCGCCAGCTGTTCGATGATAACAGGCTGGTTTCCGTGGTTGATTATTTTACTTGAGCGGACGATCACTGCCGCCTCCTCAAAAATCGTGTAAAACAATTGCAGTTCGAGTCCCGCCACATCATCTTTTAAGGACAGAATCAGTGTTTCGATGCCGTCGTTGGCCCCATGGGTCTGAGGCAATCCTGCTAAGGCTGGTTTGCCTTGTTGAATCTGGTAATCACTAAAGACAAAATGGCTGACTCGGCTGCCGTCAGACTGGCGAATCGTATAGGCAGCTTCTCGAAAGTCCCCGAAGCCATTACCAGGAAACTCTAGCATCAAGGTGTCTAATGAGAAAAGCCGATCGCTACTGTCTGGGGGATTAGGTGAAAAGGACCGATCAAGGCGTGGGTAGCGATAGCCACCAGAATAATGGGCGATTTTTTTCCCAAAATAAAGGTGCGCCACATTGCCCCCTTCCTCTATCTGTAAGAGATAGCTGATTTGATCGTTGCTTAAATGAAAGACGTTTAATTGTTTGTCAAAAAGAATCATATCGTACCCTCTACTTTGTATTTGTTTGCTGATGCCCCGCTTATTTCACGGAACCCAGCATCCCTTGGACGAATTGTTTTTGTAAAACGAAGAAAATGATGGCCGTTGGCAGTGTGGCGATCACGATGCCGCACATCATCATGCCATAATCAGGGGTATAAGAAGCACCCATAGCCGAAAGAACCAGTGGAACGGTCCGTTTGTCTGGTGATTGTAGGGCAACTAATGGCCACAAATAATTGTTCCAGCTGCCCATAAACGTAATGATCGCAGCAGCTGCATAAGTATTTTTAGCCGTAGGCATGTAGACTCTAAAGAAAATGCTCAGTTCATTCAAGCCATCGATCCGAGCAGCTTCGACTAATTCTCTAGGGAATGCCTTGATGTTTTGGCGGAAAAAGAAAATCAAAAAGGCGGTACAGACTGAGGGCAAAATCACAACAGCGAAGGTATTGATCCCGATCGGTGTGCCGCTAAGCTTGCTGAACATCCGATAGAGCGGGATCATTAGCGCAGCAAAAGGCACCATCATCGACAACAGGAGAATATTAAAGATGCGGTCTTTGGTTTTCGTCCGATAAATCTCAAAGCCATACCCTGCCATGGAGGAGAACAACAGCGCAAAGACGGTCGTAATCACGGCAATCACTGCGGAGTTGCCTAATGCCCGAGTAAAATTCAAATCGGAAGAAAAGAGGTTTTGGAAGTTGATGACAAACTGATCGCCAATCATGATTTTTCCAGCAACGATATCAAAGGTTTGATTGGTCATCCCTAGGATCATCCAAACAAATGGAAAAATAGAGATGAAAGCCAAAATCGCAAGAAAGACGTATTTTAAAGTGAGTGAGATTGTTTTCAATTTTCTTTTCCTCCTATTTTCGTTTGGATGATCGATAAAATCACGATCGCAATCACGATAACAAAGGAGACCGCAGCTGCGTACCCAAAGTTTGGCGTGAATTTGTAACTCAAATTGTAGATATATTGCGACAAGGTCGTCGTGGCATTGGCTGGTCCACCGCCAGTGATATTTTGAACTTCATCGAATAATTGCAGCGTACCGATCGTTGAGGTGATCGTGGTAAATAAGATGATTGGACGCAAGTTGGGAATCGTGATTTTGAAGAATTGATCCCATTTCGTGGCACCATCGATCTCTGCCGCTTCGTAAATACTTGGATCGATATTTTGCATGCCTGAGATGAAAAAGATCATATTGTAGCCAGTCCAACGCCACGTGATGGCAAAAATGATCAGTACTTTTGCCCAGAATGGATCCGTCAACCATTGGATCGGTGCATCGATCAGGTGTAGTTGCGTCAAAAAGTTATTGACTAACCCATTTGCCGAAAAGAGACTTTTCATGATCAAGGAATAAGAAACCAAGGATGTAATACAGGGTAAAAACAAGGCGGTGCGGAATAGCCCTTTAAATTTCAATTTTTTGTCATTCAATATGTTCGATACGATCAGCGCCAAAAAGAGCATGATCGGAACTTGGACTAATAAGTATAAAAACGTATTGCCAAAGGCTTTTTTAAAGGTTGAGTCGCTCAACATCCGCTGATAGTTGCCAAGACCGTTAAAGGTCATCGCTGTCGGTGGTCCTGATTGGAATGACGTGAACAATGCCGAGACCATCGGAATAAAGACCAGCATCGTGATCAAAATGACGGGTAAGGTAATAAAGGCATTGCCGTTTGCAAACCAATTTTTTGTTTTGTTTTTCATTGTAATTCCCCCTTAACACAGAAACTCGCGATCGCTCACGAGTTTCTGCAAAGTTGTTCGATTAGTTTGCAATTTGTGCTTCCACTTGTGATTGTGCTTCTTCTAATACTTTATCGATGTCTTCGCCGTTGATCACTCGTTGCAAGCTTTCAGTCAAGACAGATTCAATGGCATAGGTGTGATTGCCGTAGTTCACGGCTGGAATTTCTTGTGACCATTGAGAGAAATCTTGGAAGACTTTTTGACCGCCATAGAAATCAAGCCCCGACGTATATTCTTCCGTTTCTTCTGCAGCATTCATAGTTGAAACCAAACCGATCTCGGTAGCTAGTGTACCCATCAATTCTTTGTTTGAAGCAAAGGTATTGGCTAAAAAGTCTTTGGCATTTTCTTCGCCGTCAACCCCTTTGATCACGTACCAGCCTGCTCCGCCGATGCTAGAAGCATTGACTGAATTGCTGTTGCCAGCGATAGATGGGATTGGAGCGATCGCCCATTTGCCGCTTTGGTCTTCCGCGCCTTGAATCGTGCTGGAATACCACGCACCAGTTGGCGCAGAGGCGACATTGCCTGATTGAACGGCATTGACTCCGCCATCCCAATCAGAAACTTGTTCAACTAAGCCTTCATTCAACAATGTTGCTAAGACAGTTAGACCGGCTTTGAAGGATTCATTGTCTTTGATGGTTACAGTGGAGCCATCTTCACCGGTATACCATTCGCCTGCCGATTGCATAATGATTCGTGCCAAGCCAAGATCGCTTGGGTCTAACGACATCATAGCGTGACCCGTTTTTTCTTTGACATCTTTGGCGATGCTGATAAAATCATCCCAAGTAATATCTTGGAGATCAGCCTGCTCATAGCCTGCATCGGTCAAATAATCTGTGCGGTAAAATAGTCCTGCGACGCCACTGTCAAATGGCACCCCATAAATGACATCGTCGACTTTATTGACCGCAAATTTATAGCTGGAGAAATCCTCCTCATTCACGATATCCGTTAGATCACTAAACGCATCTGGATAAGAAGAAAGGTATCCTTGGATGCGGTAGTCTTCGATCAAAACGATATTTGGTAGTCCGTCCGTATTTCCAGATGCCAGACTCGTATTTAATTTTTGAACGATATCATCTTGTGACATCGTCACGACTTCCACATCGACATCTTGATTTTCATATACTTTTTTGGCTTCATTGACTGCCTTGATGTTGAAGGTCTCATCCCATGCCCAGACCGTGACTTTGTTTGAGGACTCACCAGAATCCCCAGAGCTTGTGTTGCTGTTTCCGCAAGCCGCCAAAGTCAGCACTGCAGCCGCCGTTACCATCGATGCAAATAGTTTTTTCATTTTTATCCCTCTTTCCTTTTATTTACATGGCTAACTATACACTGGTTTTGTAACCGTATTCAATGATTGTGAAAGAGCTTACTAAATTTGTCCAAAAATAGAAAAAAGTTACAATACCTTTCTTTTTTGAAAGCGTTTATAATAAAGAAGAGATATAGGGGGGATACCATGACTATTTTACGCACGGTCTTAGTCGTTGATGATGAGGCAACGATCCGAGATGGATTGAAACATATGATACGTTGGGAGCAAGAAGGGTTCCGTCTCTTAGGCGATGCAGCGAACGGGCAAGAAGCATTGGCGCTGATCCATGAACTGAATCCCGACATCGTGATCACGGATTTGAAAATGCCACAAATGGACGGTCTTCAACTCACAACGATCATTCAACAACAATATCCAGAAGTCCATTTTTTGGTCTTGAGCAGCTACGATGATTTCCAATACGTCAGTCAGTCTTTTAGAAATGGTGCCGTAGATTATCTTTTAAAACCGACACTGACACCGACACTCTTGTTGAAGACGCTGCACAACATCTCACAAAAGCTGTCACATACAAAAGGCTCCGTGACTGAGGAGACGCAGCTGCAAGAATCGTTGAATCGCTATTTAGCAGGGTATGAAGAACCGTTGGCTCCTTTGGCGGACTACCTTGCATTAGATCAGTCGCAACAGCAAGCCCAAATTTTGACCACCAATTTTAGCGGCTTTCGTGCCAATGATCAGCTGCTGCATGCATTAACGGAATTTACTCAATCACAACCGCAGGTAAAGACGCTCTTTTTTCAAACTAGTAACAAAGATGCCGGCTTAGTGATCAGTTATCCCAAAGGAACGAGTTTTTATTCCTCTTTGAAAGAAACGTTGGAACAATTGCGTTTTACCGAGCCAGACGCCTTCTTTACTCTCAGTGTGCCCTTTCAAAAGATTGAACAGTTGCGGGACCATTTTGTGACCCTTAAAGCCAAAAGCCAAGGACAATCGTTTTTTTATAAACGACAACGGTTGGTGCCAGAACAAGAACTCTTTTTGTACATCGAAAGTGATCGCTTTGATACGAAGAAGTTCTTGCGGGCTTTGTTAGACAACAACTTTTTGTTAGGAATCACCAGAATCGAGGAATATTTTAATGACATGATCTTATCCAATGTCGATCCGACATTCTTAAAACAGCAGGCCAGCAGTATTTTTTACACGTTACTGTCCCGCTTGGAAGAAGAATTTCCCACTGCTCCACGCTTTAGCCGCTTAAAAGCCGAATTTTTGCATGCCATCGGTCACGTGCAGTATTTGGAAGATTTTTCTGATTTGTTGTTGGCGACCATTGATGATATTCGTCAACAGCTGACGACCTTATCACCATTGGATGAAGATGATCTACTCGTTGCGATCCAGCGCTTCATTCAAGACAACTACACTAAAAGTCTGTCTTTGTCTGAACTGGCTGAAACCTTTCATTTTAGTTACACCTATCTTTCGGCTTTTCTTTCTGCGAAACTGAAAATGAGCTTTTCTGAGTATGTAAAGAAAACCCGCTTGGATAAAGCCAAAGAACTACTGACACAATCTGATCTGAATCTATCTGAAATCAGTGAAGCGGTCGGGTATTCGGATATCAGCTATTTTTCTCGCATCTTTAAGAAAGAATGCCAAGTCACCCCATCGAAGTATCGGCGGTTGAATCAATTATGAAAATCAACCAATGGATTCAGAAAAATGAATTATTCAGTCGGATCTTCCTCTTTGTTGTCGTCGGGGTCATTAGTGTTTGTCTGCTAACCGTCGTCGTGATCTATGGTCGCTCGAAAGATGCCTATGTTGCTTCGTACCAGAGTTCCAATCAGCTGCTACTGGAAAAAATCCAAGAAGATTATGAGCGTCTGAACGAGAATATCCATCGGATTTTTGACATCGTCGATGAAAGCAAAGCCGTTGAAACATACTTAGAAGGCGACATGAATCAAGGCCGTACGATTTTAGAATTAAACGAGCAATTAAAAGACACCCGCTCTTTGTTTCAAGACATCCCCTCGAATTTAGTGTTGATTGGGGTCAACGGGGGCACTTTCTTTCAAAACGATGCGGTTCGCAATCAATCAGTAGATGATTTTCTCGCCAGTGCCTTTATCCAGCAGATCAATGACAATGACGCCATCAGTCAATATTATTTCTTGGACCAAGGCTTAAGTACCTCCACCAGCGACTCCCCTGGCTTGATGTACGTGCGCAAATTAATGAAAGAAGAAACGATTTTCGGCTATGCCCTGATTTTCTTAAAAGAATCCGATTTTTCTTCGATCTATCGTCAACTCTTAGATACCAGTCTCCACTCGATCTATATCGTCAATGAGCAAAATCAAATTCTTTCCACTTCTGATCCGAGCCTTTTAGGCAAGCCGTTTGAAGATCGTCTCGTCACGGTCAAAAGAGATACTAGCATCAATCAGCTGCCCCTTTATTCGTATCATTTTACTTTTTACGATGTTTTGGATGAATCGCATCTAGTACGCAATATGAATCTGATCAAGCCAGCTCTTTTGATTTCTGTCGTCAGTATTTTACTCTTTAGTCTGCTGGCATTTTGGATCATCCGCAACATCACCCAACCGATTTATCAGCTGATTGCCAAGCTGCCTGCGGTCACACAAGGCGATTTCAGCGACAAGGTTACCATCAATGGGACGTACGAAACGCGAGAATTGGGGCGTGCCTATAACTTGATGCTAGAGGACTTGGAATCTTATGTCGATCATTTAATGGTTACAGAAGCCGAAAAACGCAAGTTCGAGATCCGCTCGTTGCAAATGCAGATCCAACCGCATTTTGTCTACAACACATTGACTGCCATCAAGTTTTTGATCTGGCAAAACGAACAAGAAGCCGCCACTCAAGCGATTGAAAGCTTTGTCCAATTGTTGCGGCACACCTTTAACCGCAAAGAGATCGTCCCCTTAAAGGATGAGCTAGCGATCGTGGAAGAATACCTTGTGTTAATGAACGTACGTTACGGCAATCGCATCCAGTCAACGATTTTTTCAGAAGATGGCTGCGAAGATATTCTCGTACCGAAGATGATTTTGCAACCGATTATCGAAAATGCCTACCTGCATGCCTTTCCCGAAGAGGATTCAGGATTGATCCAGATTTTTTCTCGCGTCAGTAAGGAAGGCCTGAAAATTGAGATTATCGATACGGGCATCGGGTTCAATGAAGAGCACCCAACCAGCACCGCCAACCATTTTGAACACTATTCGGGTATTGGCTTAGACAATATTGATCAGCGTATCAAGCTGCTCTATGGGGAAAAATACGGATTGACTGTAGAATCACGCATCAACGAAGGAACCACCGTTCGCTTGCTGCTGCCGATCCAGCGGGAGGAACAAAACTGAGCCAAAGAACTAGGTCTGCACTTTGCCGTTAGTTCTTCAATGCTTCGTTCACTACAAAAAACCTACCGTCCTTGATAGATACCCATCAAGAACGGTAGGTTTTATTTCCCTATTCAAAGACGGTCATTTCTTGTCCGTCCATAGTGATCAAGCTGCCAAAAGGATGTCGTTGGGCATTTGCAAAGCTTCGATTGCGAAACAGCACCTGAACCTTTCCCAACCCTTCCATACAAATTCGATAACCGCTCGCCTCTGGCTCAACAGAGATTGTTCCAGTTGGCACGCCTTGCTGATCACAGACTTCAGCAGAAACTGCTTCCGTTATTTCAAAGGCATGAACGATCAGGTTTTTGGTGTAGTCATAGGCGGCGGTCTGTTCAACGCTTCCTTCAATGATCAGTGAATTCGGTCGTACCATCAACGGTAGATGGAAATAGTCATAGCGTTCTTCCCACCATTTTTGGCCTTCATAGCGTTTGTTGTCTAAATAATTTGTCCAAGTTCCAGCTGGCAGATAGAACGGAACCTTTCCTTGCTCATTAAAAATCGGCGCAACTAGTAAGCGATCCCCCAGCATATACTGCTTATCAATGGCATAAACCGTCTGATCCTCTGGGAACTCTAGCATCAACGGACGCATCAGGGGAATGCCCGTTTTTGCAGTGTCTGCTGCTTGACGATAAATATAAGGCATTAGGCGGTTTTTCAATTTTGAAAAAGATTGACTGACTTTTGCTGCTTCTTCTCCAAAATTCCATGGTACCCGATATTCAACATTGCCATGGTAACGACTGTGGGTCGACAATAAACCAAATTGCGTCCAACGTTTATACAAGTCGGGAGTCGCTTGTTCTTCAAACCCGCCGATATCATGGCTCCAAAATCCAAAACCAGATAAGACAAAGGATAAGCCACCACGCAGAGACTCTGCCATCGAAGAATATTCAGATAAATTGTCGCCTCCCCAATGGACAGGAAATTTTTGGGAACCGACAGAAGCAGAACGGGCAAAAAGAACGGCTTGATTTTCCCGCATTTCCGCCAGCAGTTCAAAGACGGTTTCATTGTATAGATAGGCATAATAATTGTGCATTTTTTTTGGATCTGATCCGTCATAATAGACAGCATCTTCAGGGATCCGCTCACCGAAATCCGTCTTAAAGGAATCAACACCTAATTCAATCAATTCCTTTAAGCGATCTTTATACCATTGACGAGCCTCTGGATTGGTAAAATCAATGATCCCTTGTCCAGCTTGCCAAAGATCCCACTGCCAGACTTCACCTGCTTGGTTCTTAATAAAGTACCCTTTCTCTTTGCATTCTTGGTATACAGAGGCTTTTTGCCCAATGTAAGGGTTGATCCATAAACTGACTTTTAATCCTTTCTCATGGATTTTCTTTAGTAATCCTTTCGGATCAGGAAACAATTCGTCATTCCATTCAAATCCACACCATTCAAATTCCTTCATCCAGAAACAATCAAAATGAAAGACATCAAAAGGAATATCACGAGCTTGCATTTCATCGATAAAGTGCATCACTGTTTCTTCACTATAATCAGTCGTAAATGAAGTGGATAGCCATAAGCCAAAAGACCATGCTGGCGGTAAGGCGGGTTTTCCTGTCATGTCGGTGTACTTTTCTAGAATGGCTTTCATATCTGGTCCATAGATGATGTAATAGTCCAGACGCTGCCCCTCGACACTGAATTGCGTGCGGGAAACGTTCTCAGAAGCCACTTCAAAGGAAACCGCTTCGGGATGATCAACAAAAATACCGTAGCCTTTATTCGTTAAATAAAACGGAATATTTTTGTATGCCTGCTCGCTACCCGTACCACCGTCTTGATTCCAAATATCAACGGTTTGACCGTTCTTGATAAAAGGAGTGAACCGTTCCCCTAATCCGTAAACAAGTTCATAAGGATCTAGCGAAAGCTGTTCTCGCATATACTGCTTGCCGTCATTTCCCGAAATTTTAGCCTGTGCTTTAGGCATGGAAGAAGTCAACAAGCTACCTTCTCCGAAAAAGTCGATTTTAAAAGCCGCTTGTTTAGGGACTTTCGCTTCCAATGATCCAGATTTGAAGATATACATGTCTTCGTTATCGGTATCGATCTTCACGTCTGCCGGTTGAGTATCTAGTGCAAACGACGGGGCCTGCATCGTCTGGTCATGATGCACCAAGCTGACTTTGATTACATCGTTTTGCGGAGTTGAAAACGTGAGTGTGGTTAAACCAAGGTTTAAGGTATCGCCACGCCGCTGAATCTCTTGATAGGGCAGATAAAGGGTCAATTGCTCCTTTTCTACCTTATGATCATAAGCAATTCGGGGATGCTCAAGTTGGACGCCTTCTTTTGCCAGCCAATAGCCATTTGTAAATTTCATCTTCTTTTCCTCCTACTTTACTGCACCATCTGAGATGCCTTTCACTACATGTTTTTGCAAGGCAATAAACAAGAGAATGATTGGCAGAACAACAATCACCAGAGCGGCTAGCGCTAAATGCCATTGCTTGTTAAATTCGCCGAAGAAATAAAACATCCGCAAGGGAATCGTATACATTCCGGCTTTATTAATACTTAATGAAGGCAATAAATAGTCATTCCAAAACCACAATGTATTCAAAACAATCACCGTTACCGTCGTTGGTTTCAACAAAGGCAATATTACTTTCCAATAAATCTGAAAGGTATTCGCCCCATCAATGATCGCTGCTTCATCCAGCGAACGTGGAATGCCTCTTAACGCACCATAATACAAAAAAGTCGACATACTGACAGCCAATCCCAAGTACATTATCATTAGACCCGGCTGATTTAACAAATTCATTCGTCCAAAAAGAGAAATCAGTGGAATCATGATCCCTTGAAAAGGGATCAGCAAGCCGATGGCAACAACAAAATAGAGGACTGAACTTAAGCGGCTGGTATTTCTCGATAAAGCGTATGCTGCCATTGAAGAAACAAAGACCACCAAGATCAAAGAACCGACAGTAATCAACAATGAATTCATTAAACTTCTGATGAAATCCAGTTTTTCTAACGCCTCTTGATAATTCTCAAAGGACAATCCGCCAGGCAGCGACAACGTACTCTGAAAGATCTCTGCTTTTGTTTTAAATGAATTGATCACGATCAAGAAAAACGGATAAAACCATAAGCACGCAAGTAAAAGGCCACTTACGATCAGCAGACTGTGCTGCAGCTTTTTTTTCTTCTGCCGTCTACTTTTTGTATTCCCCTTTTTAGTAGAGGAGTGACGAGTCTCGATCATGCGCTGATCTCCTTTCTGCGGGTAATTGAGATTTGAATAATGGAAATAATGACAATGATCACCAGAAATATCATCGCTTTTGACTGAGCAAAGCCCATTTTCCTCATTGAAAAAGCTTCATTGTAAATATTCATGGCTGCCATCTGAGTCGAATTAAACGGTCCCCCCTGTGTCAACGCCAAGTTTTGATCATAGATTTTAAAGGCATTTGACAGCGTCAAAAACAATGTTACGGTAAACGCGGGCATCAGCATGGGTAGTTTGATTCGGAAAAAGACTTGTAGCGGATTGGCGCCGTCCATATCTGCTGCTTCTAAAATTTCTTCTGGAATATTATTTAGAAACGAAATATAGATCAACATCATATACCCGCTCATCTGCCAGACGAACAAGATAACCAAACCCCAAAAACCTGTTTCTGGTGTATTCAACCAGCCATTAAAAAAATTGATCCCAGTCAAATCGGCGATACTCTCGAATGCTTTATTAAAAATAAATTGCCATATAAATCCTAGTATGATCCCACCAATTAAGTTCGGCATGAAAAAGACGGTCCGAAATAGAGTGGTCCAGCGTCCCAGTTTTTGTGTGACTAAAGTTGCTAACAACAGCGCGATGACATTGATCAAGATCACACTGTAAACAGAAAATTTCGCCGTGAACAACAAGCTGTTAATGAACGCCTGATCTTTAAAAGCGCGCAAGTAGTTTTCCAATCCGATAAAGTCGCTGATCGTATTGCCGTTCCAGTTGTTCAGTGAGTAATATCCCCCTGTAAATAAAGGAATAAACAGAACGACCAATAATGCGACGAATGCCGGTGCTAGCAGCAGCCAAAATGATTTTGAACGATTTGTTAACATACAGCTCCTCCTATGATTTCCTTGATTTTGCCTATCCTGCGCGCATCACTGCAGGATAGGCATCACTTTGGTTATTGACGTTCTTGCGCCCAGCTGCTTTTCAGCTGATCAGTGAACTCAGTCCATGAGATTTGATCGGCTGCATAGGCCTGGAACTGAACCCCAAAAATATTTTGTCCGTATCCATCTGGATAAGAGTTATGGACCCAAGGAACCGTTTGTCCATTCGTTAAATACGTATAAATGTCATTGGACAACGGATCAGAAATATCGTCACTGGAGAAGTTCGTATAAGCTGGAATAAACTCAAAATCATCGATGATCGCGGTCATCGCCTCTTCATCGGTATACATCCATGTCAAAAATTGTATGGAGGCATCGATCACTTCTTGTTCCTTATCTTTGTTGACACCCCAATACCAAGCTGGTCCGGCTACGATTTTGCTGCCGTCTCCCACTTGCATTGGGACGATCGCTAATTTTTCTTTTGCAAATGTATCATCCAAGCTGTTTAATGTAGGAACGATCCAATTGCCTTGATGAATGATGGCAACCTTCTCACTGGCAAATAATTCTTCGACTGACGTGCTGTAATCCATTGATTCCAACGGTTGAGCATTGTATTGGATCGCCAGATCAGCGTAGTCTTTCAGTTGTGCCTCATAAGTTAAATGAAGCTCTTTGGCTTCCAGTGTTTCTTTCAAGCTATCATTAAATTCAGGTGCAAAAAAGTTCGAACTGAATTGACTGGAAACCCATGTTTCACCGCCGCTGAAGCCGAATACACCGTCTAATCCTAACTCTTCTTTCTTACTATCTAACGTTTCTACTGCCTCCTTAAAATCGGCAAATGTTTCAATCGCTTCACTATCGATTCCCGCTTGCTGAAACAGCTCTTTATTGATCAGCCAACCGTAGCCTTCGATATTCATCGGCAAGCCATAGACTGTCTCATTCAGTGTTGCCCCTTCCAACGTTCCCTCAATTGCTTTTTGGGCTAATTCTGTTTCCCCAAGGTCATATAACTTGTGTTCCCATGTTTGCGTATCTGCTAGTCCCCCCAGCATAAAAATGTCCGGTTCATCACCAGATGAAAATTTTGATTGGAGAGCCGCTGTGGCGTCCGTTCCTCCACCTACAGTAGTCATATTGATTTTTATGTCCTCATGGCTTTCTTCAAAAGCCGCAACCAATCGATCCATATGTTCTGCAGTCTCTGTCTTGATGTTAAAAACTTCTAGTGTTACACTACCATCATCTGAGGTACCGCTTCCAGAATTTCCGCAACCAGCAATTCCGATCACACTTAACATAGTAGCAGCCGTCAACAAAATTCTCTTTTTCATCATTGTTCCCTCCTCAATCAATTCGAACACAAATTGATTATATTGATATTTCGGCCCTTCTGTAATCGTTATCTTAGCCGAAATACCTTGTAATATTGATGAAAACGGAGGAGACAGATGGTGACCCAACCCTATATTTTTACGCCAAACCCTAGTGAATATGATATTGATACTTCTTTAAAAGAGATCACGGAACATGGTGACAGCTTGTTTCCAGTCAGTGTTTATTTGACAAATCATCCTGCTGATCAAGCAAATATGATCCACACCCATTGGCATCGCGAGCTTGAGATCCTATATATTTTTCGAGGAAAGATGGAAATAAAGGTCGAAGGTGTTTCTTACATCGCTAAAGAAGGCGAGCTTGTATTTATCCCTGCCAATCAGCTACATGAGGCATTAAATTATCAGCAAACAGCTTGTACCTTCTTTGCTATCGTCTTTGACGCGACCTTTATTGAGAGCCGCGTCTCTGATTTGATCCAGCAGTCCTATCTGGACCCGTTGCTCCATTCCGCGGATCAGCAAGCGATTCACATCACAAGTGATTTCGTTTCTCATATGAACATTCAACAGGCATTGACTCATATTATAGATTTATTTGCATTAAAGGAACCATTGTATGAGCTGGCGATCAAAGCGGAACTCTTTTTATTTATTAAATATCTTTGTCAAAATAGCCAATACATTAATCGCAATAAGAAACCTATCGACAGTAAAAGCAAACTCAATACGTACAAATGCAAGAAAATCCTACTTTTTATTGAAGAAAATTATCAACGCCCAGTGACACTTGAGGAAATCAGTCAATATATTGGCTATAGCAAAGAACATTTCTGCCGTTTTTTTAAAAGAAATTTCCAGATGAGCTTTTTTACCTATCTAAATAAGTTCCGCATCAAAAAAGCGGAGTATCTCTTACTCCATACGGATTTAAAAATCATCGAAATCGCATTGGAAACTGGGTTTGATGATCCGAATTACTTTACGACACTTTTCAAAAGGGAGACCGCTTTGACCCCTTCCAACTATCGCAAACGACCGAGCAACACCACGAGTTTATAATTCTGAAAATCAATAAAACAAGGGTATCCCGCTAGTTGAAAAAGCGGAACACCCTTGTTTACTTTTTATAAATGAACTGGCTTAAGCCAAATCTTCCCCATTTGAGGCAATCACCTTTTTGTACCAATAAAAGGATTGCTTTTTGCTGCGGGCTAATGTGCCATTGCCTTCATTGTCGCGATCGACATAGATATAGCCATAGCGTTTCTTCATTTCTCCGGTTCCTGCAGAAACCAAATCGATACAGCCCCATGAAGTATAGCCCAACAGTTCCACACCGTCTTGGTCAATGGCTTCTTTCATCGCAGCGATGTGCGCACGTAAATACTCGATGCGATACACATCATTGATTTTTCCATCTTCGTTTGGTGTATCCACCGCTCCTAGACCATTTTCGACGATGAAAAGCGGTTTTTGGTAACGATCATAAAGATCATTCATCGTGATCCGCAAACCAAGCGGATCAATCTGCCAGCCCCATTCCGACGCTTCTAAATACGGATTTTTAATGGTCGGGAACAAGTTGCCTTCCGTTTTCTCAACACCGGAATCTTCTGAAGCAGCGACCCGAGAGGCATAGTAAGAAAAGGAAATAAAATCGACGGTATGGGCTTTTAATAAAGCCGTATCTTCGGCGGTTTGTTCCAAAGTGATTCCTTTTTCCGCTAGCATCTTCAAACCATAATTTGGATATTCTCCTCGCGATTGCACATCGATAAAGAAATAGTTGCCGCGATCGCTTTTTTTGCTTTCCCAGACATCTTTCGGATTGCAGCTGTAAGGATAATAACTAGCCGCTGCCAGCATACAGCCTACTTTGTTTTCTGGATCGATCTCGTGGGCGATTTTTGTTGCCAACGCACTAGCGACTAACTCATGATGAGCAGCTTGGTATTTAATTTGTTCTTCATTTTCGCCCTCAGCAAAGGTCAGCCCTGCACCGAGAAACGGGGCATGCAAGATCATATTGATTTCATTAAAGGTCAGCCAGTACTTCACCAATCCTTTGTAGCGAGTGAAGATCGCCCGACAAAGATTTTCATAAAAGGTGATCATCTTACGGTTGCGCCAACCGCCGTATTCTTTGATCAAATGGATCGGACAGTCAAAATGCGTGATCGTCACCAAGGGTTCGATTTGGTATTTGCGGCACTCCAAAAACAGTTCCTCATAAAAGCGCAAGCCTTCTTCATTAGGGGTTTCTTCATCGCCCTTCGGAAAAATTCTTGACCAAGCAATCGATAAACGATAGGTTTTAAAGCCCATCTCCGCAAATAAGGCGATATCTTCTTTGAAATGATGGTACATATCAATCGCTTCTTTTGCTGGATAAAAATACCCTTCTTCAAAGGCAAGCATCTCACGCTTGCCGGTAATGACTGCTCGTCGGTCCTTGCCAGTCGGAATCACATCGACATTGGCAAGTCCACGCCCCCCTTGATCAAACCCGCCTTCACATTGATTGGCGGCTGTAGCGCCGCCCCATAAAAAGTTTTCTGGAAATCCCATGTCTTATTCTCCTTTTTTAGCCGATCACTTTGATGATTTGATCGCCAAACGTAATCGGACCACTGTTTGCCGTCAAAATGTCGCCCACTTCTGCACTGTTGGTGATAACGATCGGCGTGATCACTGGATAACCTTTTTCTTTGATAAACTCGATATCAAATGTAATCAATGGATCACCAACTGATACTTTTTGCCCTTTTTCTACTTGATAGGCATAGCCTTCACCATTCAATTGCACCGTATCGATCCCCACGTGAATCAGCAGCTCAATGCCTTCCTCACTGGTCAATCCAATGGCATGTTTGGAATCAAAGACTGCTGTGACAGTCCCGTTGACTGGTGCTAGCACTTCTCCAACGGTTGGCTCGATCGCTACCCCTTGTCCAAGAATTTCTTCTGAAAACATGCCGTCATTGACTGCTTGTAGGTTTTTCAGTTCCCCTTTTAAAGGTGCTTTGATCTCCGCGCCGCTGATTTGATGGGTTGGTTCTTGCTCTTTGTCTGTTGGTGTTGCTTCAGGTGCTTCTTCTGTGACAGGGTCTTTGTATAAGAATAATGTCGCAATAAATGTGACCACGATACTGATTGCCGCACCAATGCAGGCATTGGTCAAATGACGTAAGGTGTCATCGCCGATATAGCTTGGCAAAGTCAATAGGCCCGGTGAACCGCCTGAGAAATTGCGGACACGCATGATTCCCATAAACAGACCCCCAAATCCGCCACCGATCATTGCTGCATACAAAGGTGTTTTAAACCGTAAGTTGACCCCATACAACGCTGGTTCAGTGATGCCGAATAGACCTGTCAGACCAGCAGAAAATGCCAATTGTTTGATTGTAGAATCTTTTGATTTGAAACCAACGCCGATAGCTGCAGCTCCCTGACTGACGTTTGAAGCCAGCATGCCAGGATAGATCACTGTATCATAACCTGTGGTCATTCGGTTGTTGATACCGATAGGAACCAATCCATAGTGGGTACCCGTTGCCACGAACAATGGGGTGAAGGCACCGATCAATAACGGAACGATCCATGGGCTGACCGTTTCTAAGGCTTGGATCCCTGCGGAAATCGCTTCACTGATCATATAGCCTAGGGGACCTAAAGCAACTAATGCTACCGTCCCTACGATGAAGATCGTCAGCAACGGTTTGCTAAAGAATTTGATTGCTTTTGGTGAGACCTTATCAGCAATCGGTTCAACGTAAGACATGAACCAGACACTTAAGATAATGGGGATCACCGATGATGAATAGGTCACTGGTGAAATCGGCAAACCGAACAAATGGATGCCGCCACCTGACTCATTGACTGCTGTCACCATACCGATGAAGTTGGGATGCAGTAAAATTCCACCCACCATCATCGCCAGATACATGTTGGCTTTGAACTTTTGCGCAGAAGAAGCAGCCAGTAGAATCGGTAAGAAGTAGAACGCAGCATCTGCCATAAAGTTTAGGATTTGGTAACTTTGACTTTCTGCCGTCAAGACATTGAAGACCACCAGCAACGAAAGGACCGCTTTTAACATCCCAGCTGCCGTGATGGCTGGCAAGATCGGGGTGAAGATCCCAGTGATCGTATCGATAATTTTCGCTACACGTCCCCGATCGTCTTCTTCTGTTTCTTGATCACTAATCAAATTGGTTTGGGCAGTGATTTCGTTGTAGACATTGCCAACATCACTGCCGATGATCACTTGGTACTGTCCACCTTTGTTGACCACACCCATGATGCCTGGTGTGTGTTTTAAGGTACTTTCTTGGGGTTTGCTGTCATCTTTCAAGTTGAAGCGCAAGCGGGTCGCACAATGGGTCAAGCTTTGGATATTTTCTTCCCCACCAACATTGGTGATGATCGTTTTTGCTAACTCTTTGTAATTCATGTCGTTCCTCCTATTTTGGTCCTTCGTTTGCTTTTCGTGTGTCAAAACATAAAAAAATACCTAAACGAACCCCTTGGGAGTTCATTTAGGTATAGCCTGCCAATCCAGTAACAATCCTAAGCACTTGTTATTCGTTTGATGTGTATAGTTAAATAGATCAATTCGTCTTCTTCTAACGGTCTACCGAATTCTTTGTTGATGTAGTCGCTGATTTTCAGCGCACACGCATATTCCTTCATGTAGCGGTCTTTCAACATAAAAATAAAACTGCCGGTTCCTGCATCATCGAGCTTTGTTCCGCTGAATAAGCGCTGGACAAAAAATTTCAAATGGGTCACAAAGCGTTCGTAGTTCAATGAATACTCATCAAGCTCCATTGAAAAATGATATTTGACGATGTTCAGGATATGCTGAATGATCTTCGCCATTTCCGATACTTGACTGACCTGCGCCATATCCAACTCCGCATTGACGATGTGCAATGCAATGAAGCCGGCTTCATCTTCTGGCAGCTCGATCGCCAAGC
Organism: Enterococcus sp. R12; assembly: GCF_058135755.1. Classification (NCBI taxonomy): domain Bacteria; kingdom Bacillati; phylum Bacillota; class Bacilli; order Lactobacillales; family Enterococcaceae; genus Enterococcus; species Enterococcus sp. R12. The sequence goes on along the minus strand of NZ_CM176874.1, from coordinate 1,218,721 downwards.
GATTTTTGATGATCGATAACGCTTCTTTGCCAATGAGGTATTCATGGTTATAAAACCGCTTGATCTCCCATAGCAAGGCATTTTTGATTTCCATGCCATTTTGATAGCGCTCGATAGCATAATTGATATGATCGGTCAGCGTCAGAAACAATTTTTCGCTCAATTTTTTCCCAAGGGAAACTTTTGCAAAACTGATGATCTCATTCGCTGCTTGAATATGTTCGATAGGGATAGAAGAAAGTAATTGGGTTAGTTTTGTGACATTCCACTCTTGTGTACTGAGATAGACTTTTTCAATCTTGGTATCGTCGATCACATCGCCTGGCTTTTTCTTAAAGCCTAAGCCTTTGCCCATGACGACCAATTCTTGTTTTTCCTCATTCTCAGAAATCACAATGTTGTTATTGATCACTTTTGTTACGTTCATTTTAACGACCCTATTCTTCTTTAGATTTCTTCACACAAAAAAATAGGTATAGCCCGCCTAAAGCGGTAACAATCCTCAGAGCCAGTGTAGCATGAGAAAAATCACTCGTCAATGGGGATTTTTAACCGCTTGTTTAAAAGCAGAAAACAGCGCTGCTGCCATTTGAGTCTTTGGCAGAACGCTGTTCAATGGTTTATGGATCACTAACTCTCTTTGTGAGAGGTGAATTAGATACGATTTTCGTGGTCAGCAGTTTTGACTAAGTTTGCACCCACCATACCACCAATTGACGTAAGAACGAGTCCTAAGACCATTGCCACAAAGCCCCAAATGGACGCTTTGGCGGTTGCATCACTTGCTTCTTCCGCTTTTTGACGAGCGTCTTCCACTGCTTGGTCAATGTCTTGTTTGGCTTGTTCAAGATTTTGTTGTGCATTTTCGATTTGTTTTTGTGCTTCATCAGAAGCATCTTGTAAGCCGTTCACGATATTGTTCGTTGCTTCTTCCGCTTCTTGTTGGCTTAGATCTGTGTTTTGAGCCACTGCATTTGAAATTGCTTCTTCATCCACTGAATCACCGATCGTTGTAGCACGATCTTGCAATTTACTTGCTAAATCATCAATGATTTTATCGGCATCATTTGGATTGGTTGCAATGTCTTTGCCAGCATCTTTGATGTCGTTTGTCGCATCAGACAATTGATTTTGCAAGTAGTCTGGTTGCAATTCAGGAACATCGGTATCTTGTAAAACATCATTGACGTTTGCTTGTAATTCATCTGTATTGACGTCTTCCATGTTTCCTGTTATTTCATCGAAGGCTTTTGAAGCGACATCGCCAGCACCAGATGCCACTGTTTCAACACCACTGCCGACAGCAGAAGCAACGTTTCCTAAAAGTGAACCGACTACAGAAAAAGCACCGATCGTTAAGTAAGAGAGCATAACCATCATCACGATCATACTTGTTGCCCATGTTAAGAAACCATGAACCAATCCGACACGTCGAGCAGCAACACCAGAAACAAAACCAGCACCGAATAATGCCAAGACGAAGGTAATCACTGTCCAAATCAATAGTCCTGTCCCAACACCATCTAATGGATTATTTGATGTTGGTTCCACCAAACCAAAACCGATTGCTGAGCCGATCATTGACAGTGTCATGAACAATGCGATAAATGTTACGACCCCTGCAAAGATAGACCCCCAAGACAAATTGTAGCCTGCCTCCCGCTCATCTGAACCTAAATAATTTCTAAATCCTCTTTTCATCATTACATCCCCTTTTTGTTTTTTTAACCTGAATTAAGTCTAACAACTGATTGTTTTTTTATCAATCAACTCGACTTGCGCTATCTTTTTGTAAGAAAAATGAATGATTCTGAATTGTTTGACTATTTATTAAAATAATGCCTCTCACTGCAATTGTTTTTTATCTGGGGAAAGCTATTTCACCCCCTGCGTTAAGCCTTCCCCAACCTTTTGGAGAAGTAGCCAAGCTGGTTATTGCTACTTATAGTTTCAAAGAACCGGTCATGCCTTTCACAAAACCTTTTTGCATAAACAAAAACAATACCAACGTTGGGATCGTTGCAATCACGATCGCCAGCATTTGAACGCCATAATTTGGTACGTAACTGGCTGACGATAAATTGGAAATCAGCAATGTCATGGTTTGACGACTTTCCGTTTGCAAAAAGACCAAGGGTAGCAAATAACTGTTCCATGCGTTCATAAAGGCGTAGATGGCAGCGGCAGCATAGGTCGAGCGCATCATAGGAAAAACGATTCGGAAAAATATCGTGTACTCTGTTGCCCCCTCGATGCGACTCGCATCTAAAATACCGTCAGGAAAAGACTTGAAGTTCTGGCGAAAAAAGAAAATCAGAAACAGGTTATTGACCAATGGCAAAATGACCGCCACGTGCTGATTGACTAGCTGCATTCCTGCCATCATCTTAAACAAAGGGATCACCAAAGTTGCCAGTGGCACCATCATACATAACAGAAAAAGCGCATAAATCCCTTCACTCGCCCGCGTTCGAAACTTCTCAAATCCAAAGGCAGCCAAAGAAGTGACCAGTAGACTGACGAGGACGGTGATCAATGAAATCTTGATGGAATTCCACATGATCAATGGGATGTCGTAATTGCTGAACAGCACCTGAAAATTGCTTGCTAACTGATTCCCAAAAGTCAGTTTCCCTTCGGCAACTTGATTGGCGGTATTGGTAGAGCCCACCATCATCCAGTAAAACGGAAAAATCGAAAAAAATGAGACGATCAGTAAAAATCCATATTTTATGCATCCACCTAAAGTAACTTTCATAGCTGCTCCTTTCTATCGCTTTTATTGATTCGTTTTCGAGAGTTTCAACTGGATCACAGATAAAAGAGCGATGATGATCACTAAGACCCAAGAAAGCGTAGCCGAGTACCCAAAATTTGACGTATAGACAAAGGAGTGATTATAGATCAGTTGGGCGACAGTCAACGTCTCATTGGATGGGCCACCACCTGTTAGATTCACCACTTCATCAAAGAGCTGGATCGTCCCAATGGTGGAGGTGATGGTTGTGAAAACGATCACCGGCTTCAGTTGCGGGATCACTACGAAAAAGAACTTTTGAAACCCATTCGCTCCATCGATCGCAGCTGCTTCTAAGGTGTCATCCGAGATATTTTGCAATCCTGCCAAATAAAAAATCATGTTATAGCCTGTCCAACGCCAGCACAACGCAATAATAACGGTCAGTTTTGCTAGAAGCGGATTATTTAGCCAATCTAGCGGTTGCGTAATCAAGCCAATGTTCAGCAGCCCTTGATTAACGATCCCGCCAATTTGAAACATCATTTTAAATAAAACTGCATAGGAAACCAGCGAGGTGACACAGGGTAGAAACAACGCCAATTTAAAGAAGGAGCGTCCTACAAGCTTCGGCGTGTTCAAAACAAACGCTAGCAGAAGACCCAACAACACCATGATCGGTACTTGAAAGATCAGAAAGATAAAATTATTGAGTAAAGCTTTTTGAAAAATCGTATCCTGCAGCATGCGCAGGTAATTGCCGAAGCCGACAAAAACCGATTGCAGTCCCTGCATACGATGCAGGGAAAGGTATAAGGAATAGACGATGGGATACAGCAAAAAGACACTACTGAATACTAAAGAAAGGCCAATAAATCCCCAGACTTGTTGGTTTTTGGGGCGCTTTTTTCTGATCGTATTTTGCATATTCATCACTCCTTAAGCAACACAAGTCGGCTATTCGCCGACTTGCATCTTGTAGGTGTTTTCTGCTTCCGTCAACATATCATCTAAGGACATGGCACCATCAAAATAGCTTTGCATTCCCCCACGCAAGGCATCCACTGCCGCTTGGGTATTTACCCCGTAATCAACGGCGGGGATGTCCGCCATCCAACTGGAGAAATCTTTATAGATTGGGGCGTCATTAAAGAAAGGATCTTCATATTGATAAGCTTCTCCTTCTTGTGAGGGTAGGTAAGTCCCCACTGCCCCATTTTCTACTAAAATCTCTTGATAGAATTCATCATTCCCAGCAAATTCTTGTTTGAGAAAATCAATGGCCAACGCTTTATTTGGTGAGTCATTGAGCACCAACCAGCTAGAGCCACCCAAGTTCGAGTAAGGTGTCGCTCCAGACACTGTCTCTAATTGGGGAAGATTCGTATAGCCCCATTTTCCCTTTTGATCTTCTGCGGAGCGGATCGTCGCTGAAAACCAGATGGCTGAATTGACTGCTGCCACTTCTCCACTCGTCACTGCACCGATCCCTTCTGGCGCAAAATAATCTACTGGTTTTGCCAACTCTTTTTCTTCGATCGTCTTCAGGATCGGCAGCATTTCACGAATAGCAGGATTGTCTTTCAAAAATATGTTTCCGTCTTCATCAAAATACCATAATCCGGCTGACTGCATCGCCATCTGGATATAATGAGTGCCGCGATTTGGAATAAACGCAACGAACCATTTCCCCGTTTTTTCTTTGACTGTCTCACCAATCTCCACAAATCTGGACCAGGTTAGATTGGTGAGTTCACTTTCATCGATCCCCGCTTCACTTAAATAATCTTTGCGGTAGTAGAGTCCAGCAGAACCTGAATCAAAAGGAACCGCATAAACGCCTTCTTGATAGGTCGCATTCGTTACTTTGTAAGGAGCAAATTGGTCAAAGTCGATGTCTTCCGATAATTCTGCAAATTTTCCTTCGTAGTTCAGCAAATAGTTCTGCACATCATAGTCATCCATCAAAATGATGTCTGGCAAACCTTCGGAGACCCCTGAAGTAAAGGATGAAACCATTTTTTGTTTGGTATCCTCGTTGGACATCTCGACGACATTAAGGTCGATTGCATCATTGTCCGCATTGTAATATTCCCCAGCTTTTTCCATAATTGGAATATTAAAATTTGTGTCCCAAGCCCAAACAGTCAGCGTATTCTCATCTGTACTGGCAAAATCTTGTGAATCTGCTGTTTCTTGATTTCCTCCACAACCAGCGAACAACACCCCTGTGACAATTACTAGCAAAAACAAGCTACTTTTTTTCATTTTTCTCCCTCCAATATGATTCTCTCCTCATCCCCAACAGCATAAAAATAAAGCAAACGCTTACTATTACATCAATTATAAAGAATGATGTTCATAATTGAAAATAATCGGATCGTTCCTCTCCTTCTATCAAAAAACCACCTTCGCCCAAGGCAAAGGTGGTTGTCTGCTTATTTTTCTTCATTTAGGCGATCTGGCATCATGTTTTCCATAAAACCCCAAACGCCGTTTTGTAATACGAGTTCCTCACGTTCGTAAGTAGAAACCGTGGTGCGGATCAACGCATCTTGACCGTCTAAGACTTTTTGTCCCCAATGAGGATCGATCAACAATGCCCGGCCCACTGCTACAAAGTCTGCATGTTCTAGCAAGCCCGCGGCATCTTTCGATGTTCGGACATCCCCTACACCAATCAAAGGAACCCGCTGAGCGATTTTTTCATAGACATACGCCAACATCGATTTTGCTTGGTACGCTTTTGAAATCGATTTGCGGGTATAATCCGCAAGGGAGATGTGCAGATAGTCTAATCCTTTTTCTGCCAGTTGGTCCACTAAGAACAACGTATCTTCAAAGCGAATCCCTGGTTCTTCGAATTCTTCCGGTGAAAAACGATAACCGACGATAAACTCCTTCACACCTGATTGGTCCACTGTTTCCAATACTTCATCGACGAGCTTCTCAATAAAACGATAACGGTTCTCTAGTGAGCCACCCCATTCATCGGATCGACGATTTGAGTGCGGAGAAAAGAATTGTTGGATCAAATACGTATTGGCTCCGTGGAGTTCTACGCCATCAAACCCCGCCTTGATCGCCCGTTCGGTAGCTTTTTTAAAGTTTTCAATAATCGTTAAAATCTCATCTACTGTGACTTCTCGGGGAACCTGGGCATTTGGTCGTTCGGCAGCAACTGCGCTAGCAGAAATCGGTTGTGTTCCTCGTAGGACCGAGTCATCCGTCATCCGACCGGCATGAAAAATCTGTAAAATAGCTTTGGTCCCATTGGTTTTGATGGTGCTGGCTAATTTACTTAATCCAGGTAAAAAGGCATCGTCGTAAGCGCCTAATTCCCCTTCCCAGCCCTTGCCATCTTCTTGGACATTGGCTGCCGCTGTGATGACTGCTCCGACTTCCCCAGAGCGTAAGCCATAGTAAGCCAACTCATCTTTCGTAATCACCCCATCAAAGAAGGACATCTTGGTCGTCATTGGTGCCATAATGATTCGATTTTTCAACTGCAATCCGCGCTTAAATGTTGCTTTATCTGTTACATTTCGCATGGGTTTCCCACCTTTTCCATTGGATTCATTTCGCTTTGTGGATCTGACTGGCTTGGTTGTCCAAAGAGATCCTTAAAGCAAATCGGTGCATCTTTTTTCCCTTTATCAAAATATACATGCACATGCATCTATATTACAAAAGAATCAAGGAGAAAACAAGTGAAAAACATCATTAGTCTAGCATTTCCTCCAAGACTTTTTCAAAAACGACTTTTGAACGCTGCAGTTTCTTTTCCCCTAATTGGGTCAAATCAATATAGATCCCCCGCTTGTCATCTTGACAAGAATGCCGTTCGATCACACCGCACAGCTTGTCTTCCATGCGCATGATCATACGTGACATCGCACTTTGGCTCAGATCAAAATGGGCGATCAAATCATTGAGGCGCATACTATGATTGGGGGTCTTTTCTAAGTAATAAAGCACGTAATACTCATTCAAAGACAGATTGCTTTCTGCTTTGAGGGCTTGCTCCAAACGAGCTTCGATCGCTTGATGCTGATTCGTAAAGGCTAACCATTGCCCCATCCGTTCTTTTTCCATCCTCTTCACCACCCATTCTTCTATACCAAGGTATTTTAATCTAGATCCCTGCGTTACGCAAGTCGCCAGAAATGGCTAACACTTTATTATACAAAATTTGCCAGCTACTGCGGGCGTTCATGAATGTTTTATGATAGAATTGACGAAAAATTCAGCAAAATCTTCCTATTCTTTTTCAGTGTTCTGGACTACAATATCTTTAACACCAAAGAATATTTAAACACTATATCAACATAATTGTGCATTTTCACACAATAATTTGTTTTTTTTTAGATGTTTTAGTATTCTAAGGAAAGGATGAAACAAACGATGAAAAAAACAATTTCTTTGATTGGGACACTGACGCTGGTCAGTTTGGGGCTTTTGACAGGCTGTAACAACGAAAAAGATACCGCGCAATCAACCAGCGAGCTAAGCCAAAGTCATGTGTCTACTGTAAGCAAACAAAGTACGACGATGCAAACGACTGAAAGCAGCTCCTTAGCGTCAACCTCTACTTCAGAAACTTCAACCTCAAGCCAGCAATCGACGGACCACTCTGACGCAACGCAAACGACAGCAAGCTCAGTATCCACCAACGAGTTTCCATATGCCGTTGATCTTTCCCAATATGGCCCTTCACTGACTTTTTATTTCCATGGCGTCAATGTACCAGATGCTGTCACGATTCAAAATACGAGCCCATTGATCATTTCGATCGACGACAGCGCAAGCTATGAAGCACAAGTCGATACGATCGCAACCAAAGAGATTCGCATCTTTTCAGCAAATGACAATGGGATTCGCACCGTAAAAGTGAACACTCAATTGACCTTTGCAAAAGGGATCACTTCCAATGGAAATCCTGATTTTAGCCACAACCTGTACCTATTTACAAATAAGGAGGGTGGTCTATCTTTGATCACACCGAACTATGCGGGAAATGTCAGCGATGACCAAGGAGATGTGATGTTAGAAGTACTTCAATAAACGAAAAACAGGGAAACGAAGCGTGCTTCGTTTCCCTGTTTCGTTACCCGATCATCACGGTTTCATCAGGATATTTGTAGCCAGCTTCTTGTTTGTTGGCTTTTTTCATCAATGAAAAAGCAACGGTCATGATGCCGACTCGACCAATGAACATCAAAAAAATGATCAAAAGTTTGCCAAAAACCGACAAGTAAGGCGTCAACCCCATGGTCAACCCCACCGTTCCAAAAGCGGAAAAAACTTCAAAGGCAATGGTTGGCAACCCAAAGTTTGGGGTTTGCGGCATACTCTCAGTGATCGACAATAAGAAAATCGCTACGAAGCATAACGTCAAGGTAAGGAAGAACAACGTAAAGGCACGCGATACAGCAGATTCTTTGATCGTGCGACCAAAAACTTCCGCTCGACTGCGCCCTTTCAATAAGCTGCGGATCTTGATGATCAAGACCGCAAATGTCGTTGTCTTCAATCCCCCAGCAGTTGATCCAGAGGTGCCGCCGATATACATGAAAATCATCGTCAGCATCAAGCCTGCTTGACTCATTTGTCCGTAATCAATACTGAAAAACCCAGCGGTTCTTGGGGTGACCGCTAAGAAGAGGTATTGGAAAAAACGTTCGATGACCGAATCACCCGTGATCAACTGTGAATTGGCTTCGGTCAAAAAGAACCCTGCCGTTCCAAAAAGCACCAAAACGATCATAGCGATCCATGCCAAGCGGCTATGCAAGGACCGTTTTTTGGACGCCGTATGCAGGAGATCGAACCAAACGAGAAATCCCAGACCACCTGCGATGATCAAGAAACTGATGACCCCCAGCACAAATGGGTCGTTTTGAAACCCTACCATGCTGTTGCCGAACAAATCAAACCCAGCATTACAAAAGGCCGAGATCGCATGAAAAACACTGTACCAAAGGCCTTGCTCCCAACCAAAACGGGGCACGAATGCAAAAGCCAGCAAGATGATCCCACTGACTTGGATCAAAAAGGCGATCCGAATCAGGTACCATGCCAAATGGATTTCTCCAGACATTCGGTCCAGATTCAATGATTCCCGCAAAATCATCCGAGTACTAAGATGGACTCTTTTTCTCGCCAAGATGTAAAAGAAGACGGGAATCGACATGAAGCCGATCCCACCGATCTCAATCAGCATCAGCAAGATCCCTTGGCCCCACAGGTTGTAATGATCGGCTACGGTCAAGGTCGAAAGACCCGTCACGCAAACAGCCGATGTGGCAGTAAACAGCGCATCTAAAAAGTTAGTGCCTTCACCACTTTGGGTGACAGCCGGCAGCATTAGCAAGCCAGTTCCTGCCAATATCAGCAAAACGAAGACCAGTGTGACGATCTGCGGAATCAAAAAGCGTTGCGATGCCAGCTTTTTTTTCAAACGATTTCTTTTTTTCATTTTCATTTCCTTTGACCTTTTGCAAAAACCAATGTCTTAGTAATCCAAGTTTATTGCATTTGTTTTTTCTCTTATCATACCATTTTATTTTGATTTATTCTTCACTTTGATCATTCTTGTTACGTTTGCTCGTTCATTTTCTTCCAGCCGCATTTTGATTCCATAAATGGCTTCTTCCAGCTCGGGAATCGTCAAATATTCTAGGGCATTGACGCGTCGGCGCGTCCGTTCGATTTCCCCTGCCATCAATTGACAGGTCTTTTCGATTTCCGTTAGCTCCAACAGCTTCGGTATAACGTCGGTAAAACGGGCGACAGCATTATCTAACGGAACATTGGAATTCAAAAAGCCGTACTCGATCGGCGCTTGCATCACCGTATCGTCGTAATCAAAATGCATCACTGGCACTTCCACACTCATGATATTTTTCGTGGATAACTCAAGGGAGACTTCAGTTGCTGGTAAAATAAACATTTCTTCAATGTATTTTTCATTGATCGTGGCATTGGCTAAGCGAAATGCCTTCATGGCACGCTGCAATTGTTCTTCGACTTCTTTACGCAAGCGGTCATTCTTTTTGATCAATTCAATAAATTGACGCATGAGTTCGTCTTGTTTGTCTTTTAATAATTTGTGTCCGCGTTTGGCTGTCGCCAATTGTTTGCTGAGGCGCGACAGCTCCATGCGGGTTGGATTAACGGTTTTTTGCGCCATTGTTCTCCTCTCCCGGTAAGTATTCCGCCAGTAGGGCATCGCTGATCCGCTTCAGTTCGACTTTTGGCAGCATCGCCAATAATTCCCAGCCTAATTCCAAGGTTTCGATAATCGAACGGTTGGTGCGATACCCTTGGTTCAAGTATTCATTTTCGAAGCGTTCCGCAAATTTGGCATAGGTTTTATCTACTTCCGACAATGCCGATTCTCCTAAAACGACTGCCAATTCCTTGGCTTGCTTTCCTTGAGCATAGGCAGAAAACAACTGGTTCATCGTTGCGGCATGGTCTTTACGGGTTTTTCCTTCACCGGTCCCTTTATCTTTTAACCGTGACAATGACGGCAAGACATCGATGGGTGGCTGGATGCCGTTTTTATACAAATCACGAGACAAGATGATTTGTCCTTCGGTGATATAGCCGGTCAAATCGGGAATCGGATGGGTTTTGTCATCTTCTGGCATGGTCAAAATCGGTAGCTGGGTCACTGAACCTTTCAAGCCGCGAATCCGTCCCGCACGTTCATATAACGTTGATAGATTGGTATAAAGATACCCAGGATAACCCCGACGTCCTGGCACTTCACGACGAGCAGAGGAAATCTCCCGCAAAGCTTCACAGTAGTTGGTCATATCCGTCATGATCACCAAGACATGCATGCCCTTTTCGTAAGCCAAGTATTCGGCTGCCGTCAGTGCCATTCGGGGAGTAGCGATCCGCTCGATCGCTGGGTCATTGGCTAGATTCATAAAGACGACAGAATGGTCGATGGCGCCCGTTTGACGAAAATCTTCCATGAAATATTCTGCTTCTTCAAAGGTAATCCCGATGCCAGCAAACACAACAGCGAAATCGTCTTCCGAGTTCAACACTTGTGCTTGACGCGCAATTTGCGAAGCCAATTCTTTATGAGGCAGACCAGAACCAGAAAAAATCGGCAGCTTTTGTCCCCGAACGAGCGTATTCAAGTGGTCGATCGATGAGATCCCCGTTTGAATAAACTCATCAGGATAATCCCGCGCGGCTGGATTGATCACTTCGCCGTTGATGTCCATATATTTTTCTGGGACGATCTCTACTCCGCCATCTTTGACCCGACCTAAGCCGTCAAAGACTCGCCCGATCATTTGCTCGGAAACGCCTAATTCCAAAGGATGTCCTAAGAAACGCACCGCAGATTCCCGCAAATTGATCCCGCCGGTTCCTTCAAAAATTTGGACTAACGCTTTGTCTTCTTGGATCTCCAGTACTTGTCCTTGCCGCGTTTCGCCGTTTTGCATGCGGACTTCGATCAACTCTTCGTATTTGACACCGGAGACGCGATCGACGGCCATCAATGGTCCGACGACTTCTCCAATCGTTTTATATTCCTTGATCATCGGTGCGGTCTCCTTTCTGTAAAATTTCTTTCATCGTTGCTTTGATCTCTTGATGCAAAGCAGGAATTTTTGCTAATTCCGTTTCAGGCAAGTACTTCATACGTGCCACTTTGTCTCGCAATTCTTCGGTTCCTGCATAGATTTCTGAAAGATACGCACCTAGTGTCAACGCATCTTCCGCTTCTTTGTGGAGCAGCAAGATCGTTTCCAGCATTTTGAACTGCTTTTCACGAGAGGTAAACGTATCGACGTCGTCAAAAGCGTTTTGCTGCAAGAAATCTTCTCTCAATGATTTGGTGGTTTCCAGCAATAACTGATCTTTTTCGGACAAAGCGTCGATGCCGACAAGTCGAACGATCTCTGACAACTCAGATTCTTTTTGCAGCATCCGCATGGCTTCTGTTACTTGTTTGGACCAATCCACTTGCATTTGTTGGTCCAAAAAGGCACCCAATTCATTTTCGTATAAAGAATAGCTCTTCAACCAATCGATCGATGGAAAATGACGCTTTTGCGCTAAGGTGGCATCTAAGCCCCAAAAGACTTTTACGACCCGCAACGTATTTTGGGTAACTGGTTCTGAAATATCGCCGCCTGATGGTGAAACGGCGCTGATGGCAGTGATACTGCCTTCTTGATCAGAACCTAAGCAAATCGCTTTTCCAGAACGCTCATAATACTCTGCCAAGCGGCTGCCTAAGTAAGCTGGATACCCTTCATCCCCAGGCATTTCTTCCAGACGACCAGACATTTCTCGCAGTGCTTCTGCCCAACGTGAGGTGGAATCCGCCATGATCGCCACTGAATACCCCATGTCTCGGAAGTATTCCGCAATCGTGATCCCAGTATAAATCGACGCTTCCCGAGCGGCTACCGGCATATTGGAGGTATTAGCGATCAACACGGTTCTCGCCATTAAAGATTCACCACTACGAGGGTCGATCAACTCTGGAAACTCGTTCATTACATCGGTCATTTCATTGCCGCGTTCGCCGCAGCCGACATAGACGACCAGGTCGACATCCGCCCATTTGGCGATTTGGTGCTGAACGACAGTCTTCCCTGCACCAAAAGGTCCTGGAACGGCTGACGCCCCGCCTTTAGCGATTGGAAAGAAGGTGTCGATCACTCGCTGGCCAGTAATCATTGGTTCGACTGGATTCAGTTTTTGCTTTACTGGACGGCTATGACGAACGGGCCATTTTTGCAGCATTGTGAAAGACCGTTCTCCTTTGGGTGTATCTAAAACATAAATCGTTTCATCGATGGTAAATTCCCCCGCATAAACAGCCTTGACTGTTCCTGAAACGCCATGAGGAACCATGATCTTGTGATTGATCAACGGTGTTTCTTGCACGGTGCCGATGACCATCCCGGTACTGACTACTGCGCCGACTTCGACTGTCGGTACAAAGGGCCACTTTTTCTCATGATCCAACGCAGGCAATTGCACCCCACGCGTCAAGAAGTTGCTTTGGGTGACAGACATGAAGGTTTCTAAGGGACGTTGGATGCCATCAAACATTTGTGACATGATCCCAGGCGCCAATTCGACGGATAGCGGTTCACCGGTGGTTTCGACTGGTTCACCAGGTCCGATCCCAGACGTTTCTTCATAGACTTGGATCGAAGCGACGTCGCCGCGCATTTCGATGATCTCACCGACCACGCCTAAATCTCCTACATAACAGATATCTTCTAAACTTGCATGGCCCATATTTTTGGCTAACACCAATGGACCAGATACTTTAATAATTGTTCCTTTTTCCACAACATCGGCTCCTCTCTATAGTATGTTTTGTCCAACTGCTTTTTCGACATTTTCTTGAATCATTCGCTTGCCGATTCCTCGGGAACCATCATAATCAGGAATCAAGATGACTGCAGGTGTCATTTTTTGTTGGACTTTTGCTAATTCATCGGGAATCAGCTCGGCACATTTTTCAGTCAGGTAGATGATCGTACTGTTCTTCATTAATTTTGCCAGCGCCTGCTTCACTTCTTTTTCTTCCGAGGCATAGCAGACCTGAAAGCCAAATAGTTGAAAAGGAATGACGGATTCTTTCTCGCCGATTACGCCGATTTTATGAGTCATAGTGCCGCATCCTTTCTCTGAGTTGTTCTTCCGTAAAGCCACTGCGTTTGCCTACTAGCAAGATACGCAGATTTTGCAGTTCCAAAACCTTAGCATTCAAAAATGCGAGTAAAGGCAGTGGTCCTAAAGCATCTGTTTGGGCTTGGCCATAGCTTTCTGTGATCAAATTGTCTTGTAAAAGTGCCAAGCCAGCAAAGTCGATCACCTGTTCATGAATCAAAGGCCGCAACACTTCCTGATAATCACTTTCTAATAAGAAGGCTAAAAAGTCACTATAGGACGCATCCGCAAACGCTAAAAATTCTTCTTTCGGGATACTGCCGACACTCACTAAGACTGCCTCCATAAAACTGCGCGATCGTTTTTGAAGTACACAACGTGCGGCAATCGTTATATTGGTCAGATCGATCATCTTGATGACAGCTTCTTGTAGCTCAGGGATCTTGATTTCATCTGCCAGTCGCCGTTGTTCATGTAAATACCGGCGATCGTAAATGATATCGATGCCTTGCAGCACGGCGCCGCCTTCTAAGTACTCCCGCACCTCTTGGATCGTAGTCACGATTTTCTCAGGCAATACCTCTGAGGTTCCCGTTTTGATGGCGGTCCGACACTCATCGATCGTGTAAAAGCCATCTTCGATCAGTAGATGATCATAATCTTTTCCAGTGACTGACTCTTTGGTCAAGACTTTTAGATTATGGAAAGTAAAAGGCATCATATACAGTCGGAGGATCTCTTGATCAGGAACCAGCTCGGCCAATTCTTTGATCGTCTTTAACAATTCTTCATCGAGATAGGTTTCGAATCGTTCATGAAAATCTGGCTTCAAATAGCGTTGATAATGGGTCTGCTGCAAGACAGCTTCGACTTCAGCAAACCCTTCTGCCGCAATCATTTGCTCGACTTCTTGCGGCTTTAGCAACGTCATCTCTTTCAGCCGAATGATTGGATTCAATTGATGATAGTTCCTCATGGATCAACCTCCTTGTTGTATGATCTGCAACCACCGTTCCCGGGTTTCTTTCTTGTATTCATCAAGCAAAACCTGATAGGTAAAATTGTATTGAATGCCGTTGTCATCCACCAAAAAGCCTGCTTCTGTCAATGGTGCGCCTGCTTTGATTTGATACGGTAGTTTTGATTGACAAGACGTAAGCCAAGCGGCATCTAGATGGGCTGCTTGCTCAGGACCAGCGTGGAAGGTCACCGTCCCGCTGATCGGCAGCTGTTGCAGCACATTTTCAGCAAATGACTGCAGCTCTTCTGGCGTCCAGGCAACCATTTGTTGATACGCTTGCTCAAAAAGTTGTGTCAGGTATTCGTTTTGTTTCACCATTTGCTGCTGCTTAGCGGCACTTGCTTGGCGATTCAGCGCTTGCTGATAATTTTTTTCGGCTTGCTTTTTTGCTTGCTGGGCACGAAGCTGCAAGTCCGACTCTTTTTTCGCCCAGTCACGTGCCATCGTTTCACTGATCCTAGCACGTTCAGCGGCAGCCAAACGTTCTCGTTTTGTCTGCGCTTCTTGGTCTAGTTCAGCAATTATTTTGTCGATTGCATCCATACCTTCGCCCCCTTTAAATCGTTCCTAAAAGTAAGAAAGAAATAACAAAGCCTAAGATGGCATACATCTCAACCATTACTGAGAACATGACCCCTTTAAAGAAATGCTCGGGTTTCTTCGCTAAAATTTGAATCCCAGCTGCAGCGACCTTCCCTTGCGCCATTCCTGAGAATAAGCCAGTAAAGGCAACTGGCAGTGATGCCATCAAGTACGCCATACCAGTCACTGTCGACATTTCACCACTTAAGCTACCATAGATCATAAACGCAATAACGAATCCGTATAGTCCTTGCGTTCCGGGAAGCAATTGTAAAATCAAGGCTTGTCCAAACTTCTCCGGCTGATTCGTCGTTAAGGCTGCCGCTGCTTCACCAGTTTGGCCCACCCCTTTGGCTGAACCGATCCCAGAAAAGATCGTAGCGATCCCCATTCCGATAATTGCAAACACCATACCACCATTGTTATTAATTAAGTAATCAATCATTTATTGTCTCCTCCATTTTCTTTATCAAAATCAACGTATTTCTCACTTGGCTTAAAGGTTTCAAATTGGCGCCCCCCACCAGTGAAAAATTTTCCGAAAAACTCTACATATTGTAAACGAGCGGCATGCACATACGCACTCAGTAACGATAAAAAGATGTTTAAAGCTTGTAGGACAACCAATAAGAGAATGCCTACAGAAAAACGAGCGGCTGGCGGCAAATAGCCCACCAATAAGTTGAAGGCTGCTGCGATACTCCCACCAGAGATCCCTAATGCCATCAAGCGGCTATAGCTGACAAAGTCGCCGATGTAACTGGTCACACCGTATAAGTCATACAAGCCTAAAAAGAAGCCGCCCACTTTGGTTTTCCCTTTCAGAATTGGTACCACGATGATCAATAAGGCACTAAAGCCTGCTAAAATCAAGCCGACGGTTGTTAGTGCTGGGACATCGATCAAAAGATTGCCAGCGGCTGCCACTAAAAGACCACTCAAAAGTCCTAGCCACGCAAAGCCTTCGTTGACTGCACCTAAAAGATCCTTTTTGCGGATATTTTCTTTGGCTGCTAAATAAAGGCCTGTAAACAGTTGGATGCCACCAAAAATCATGGATAGACCAAAGATCGCCATAAAATCTTCGGAGGGCGATAAAAGTTGGAAGGGCAATGTAGCACCAAAGAAGGAGCCGTAGATTGCGCCCCAAATCATAGTTGGCACAGACAAAATCTGGAACAATTTCAGAAACCGTTTGGTCCCTTTGGGCAAACGCAAGGCGTGTAGCCCAATCGTGGTCGCGACAGCCATTAATGCACCATAACCTAAGTCAGCCACCATCATACCAAAGAAAACATAGTAAAAAGGCGTCATCCATGGGGTTGGATCGATCTCATCGTATTTTGGCAAGCTGTACATTTCCGTCAACATTTCAAAGGGTTGAATAAACGAGGCGTTTTTTAGTTTCGTTGGCACTTGATTGGCAGCGATCTCCTCTGCAGTGGGTTCTTCAAATGAATAGTAAATCTCGTTGGCAAAGGATTCTTGGACCATTTCCGCCACTAACGGCTGATCCTTTTCTTCGATCCAGCCGCGCAAGAGGGCAAAGGTCTGACCAGCTGCTAAGCGCTGTTGCATCATTGCCCGATTCTCACGAGTCAAAAACAGTTCTTCCGCTTGCTGCAGCAGGATCAGCCGTTGTTTGTGCTGACTGATTTCTGTAATCAGTTCTTTGCGCTGCTGCGTCAAGGAAGTCAAGGCTTGTTTCGCATTTTGCAAAACCACTTTTGGTGATTCGGATGTCAGGCCAGTTTCTTTCTTCACCCCATATCGGTGAAACAATTGGAACACTTGCTCTTCGATCGCTGTTAAAAACAGGCAGCTGAAATTGACTTTTTTGGGTTCAGAATAGATCACTTCGATATGAACCTCTTCCAATTGACGCAAGGCTTCAGCTAGATCTTCCCAGCGTGGGCCTTCGACACTCCCAGCAAAAAAACTTGTATGTGCAGGCGCTTCGATCTCCAAGGGTACGTCAAGATTTTGCCATTGTGTCGCCCATTCTTCCGACTGCGTCGCTGCTTCGATCGCTTCGATCGTCTCTACCCAGCGCTCCTGCAAATTCTCGTCTTCAACCAGCTCCGTTAATGCTGCGGCTTCATCGAAGCTTGTTTCAAAGTCCGACAGCCGCAAGGCATCTCGTTGCCATTCCGTGCCTTTTTTCGCATCACCATTTTGACGAATAAAGCGGATCGCTTCTTGCAGTCGACGAATCATTGGTTGATGAGAAGCACCTTCTGGGGTGGCTCCTGCAAAAAATTCCTGCAGCCAAGTTTCGTTGGCTTCCTGCTCAAATACGTTCTCGATTTCAACAAACTGCATCGTTTGCAGCTTCGTCAATAACCTTTCTTGGTAGTGCTTCGGGGTGATCAACGTTAGTTTATTTAGTTTGGTTACTGCCATAAGTCCCGATCACTCCTTCAACGATCTGTTGAACCGCTTGCTCTTGGAAGCTTTGCATATTTTTTTGGTAACGATCTAACACTTGCTGGTTCTCTTTTGCCAGCTGCTGCTTTTGTGCTTCTAGTGACTGTTGCAACTGCTCTTCGATTGTTGCTTGTTCTTGAGCAAGCGCCTCTTCCAAAGCGGCTGATCGCTCTTGCAATGCTTGTTGCTGCTGCGCTTCTTCCGACTGCAATTCTTTTTTCAAAGCGCGCAATTGCTGTTCATTGGCTTCTTCTGCTTCTCGTAAACGAGTCAAAGCTTCTCTCATCGATTCCCCTCCTATAATGATTTGTATTCTCAACTGAAAAATAAACAAAAAAAGCATACCTCACGAAGAAGTATGCTGATATGAAAAAAGGCCAGCATTCCTCCAAGAATGTTTGCCTCACCCCTTGGCAAACCTGATCCTTGAAGCATAAAAAATGCTCAACCTTTGTCTATTTTATTTTTCAATTCCTGAACTATTGTAGCAAAAAACGGCGTTCTATTCAAGTGAAATCATCTTTTGTGAGAAAAAAAGTGTTTTTCACCTATTACTGATTCACTTGCTACCTGCCCAACTTTCCACCTAACATTTGCCAGGGATCGGATTGTTCTTACTAAATTGAAATCGGTCAAAATCAATTTAAGACTTAGAATGGTATGAATGAAGAACGTTGAGATTTTTTGAAAATGCTAGACATCATTTGATTGGTACCCAAAAGGAGATAACAGTTCCAACAACCCATTCGATCCCTGACAAATCTTAAGTGAGAAGTTCGCTTATTTTACTTCTCTTTTTATCGGTGGCAGCGGTTGGCCCTTTTCTTCACAAATGAAATAACCGCCTCGATATAGGCATGTGTAAATTTTACCTGGTTCCATTATTAAAGGAAGCCCATTTTTTAAATACATCGGTTTTCTTTCCATTGTGCTCACCTTGTCTTTCGTGGGAAAATCAGTCAAAATAAAAAACAACAGCTATTTCTAATCTTATCTTCAAGATTACCAAAAAATAAATCAATTTTCTAGTTTTTTAATCAAAATATCGCAACTATATCGATCATTTTATATAAAGATGGAGATTTAACGAAGTATGTGTGTAAAGAATGAACAGGAGGAAAAAAGGATGTCAGATGAACGTTGGTTTCAAATTAGAAGAAAGCGAAACATCGAATTGGTTCTTTGTTTGCTTGTCGTCCTGCCGATGGTCTATGGCTTATGGTTTCAGCTCGCTTTTTTGATCCACTACATGTCGTTTTTGTTTCTGGTAGCTGTCTTCACTGCAATCTACGAAGGAATTCGTTGGATCTGGGCTTTTATTAGAAAAAAACGAGCGTGAAAAAGCTTGGCTCTGCTATAATAAATGAAACGAGCAGAGAGGAGTGCTTCTATGAAACGAATCATTATGGCTTGTGACTTACAACATGCTCCCAAAGCTTTACAAGAATCCGCCCTTTCTTTTGAGCCTTTTCTCCCGAATTCTCGAAGTGTCGCAGAGCTTTTTTATTCCGCCTATCATGAAACGACAGATGACGAAGGGGAATCGCTTGCTGACTGGCAAAGAGAGCTGAGAGAGACCGCTGACGGAAAATACGGTCCCTTGATTCCAGAGCTTTCTTTTCAGTTACAAAAGGTTGATCATCCTATCGGTGCCGTAGTAACCAGCACGTTTCAAGAGCTTCCCCTGCTATTATTTGTCGTTATGGACGCAGCCTTTAAAGGCAAAGGCTTATCCAAGCTGCTGATGAAGGAAGTGATCCAACGAGCAAAAGCCATGGGACTCACTCACCTTTACTTGGTAGTGACGGTTGAAAACCAGCCAGCCTACAAGCTGTATGAAGCATGCGGTTTTTCTTTTGCAGGTGAAAGCTGGGCTGATCTTTCTCCTTAGCTAAGCTTGCAAGTTATCTAAGTCATGTTCTACTATTTGAAAAGGAGCTTCGAACCAATGAATGAACGACTAGCTGCTGCGATCCAACTGCGGGCTGAAAAAAAGCTGCAACAATCAAATGAACATTTGATTCAATTAGCTGCCGAAAATCCCCAAGATGCCTTTGTGCAGTACCAAACGGCTTGGAGCTATGATCTTTTAGGGGAAGAACAACAGGCAATTCCTTATTATGAACAAGCAATCGCGTTAGGGTTATCAGAAAACGACTTGCCAGATGCCTACCTAGGTCTAGGCAGCACCTATCGTGCCCTCGGCAACTATCAAAAAGCGGAAGAAGTGTTTTTACACGCGATGAAGCAGTTTCCAAAAAATCATGCTTTGCAAACCTTCTATGCCATGACACTGTTTAATCTCGCCGAGTATGAGCAAGCCACTAAACAATTATTGACCCTGCTTGCCGAAACCTCTAGCGATCCAGACATCCAGTCTTACCGACAGGCACTTTTGTTTTATGCGGATAAACTCAATGAGACATGGGCATAAATATACCCCATGAAGCAGCTCCTCCGCTCCCTTTTCTCGTAAAAGGGAGTCTTTCTTTTGGATATCTCGCGATCATCCTTTGCTACCACCGACTGTCCTTTGAACCTTTTCCTCCAAGCAACGCTACCCATCATTATCGAATTTTTCGATAAACAACCAGTTGACGGCTCTCAATAAATCTGTTAGTTTATCTATGTTTTTTTAATAACAGATTGGAGGAATGACTATGCCCTTTATTGTCTATTTTTTCCTATCCTTATTGATCATTTATATTCCGACACCAACCCTTTTGCTGTTTTTTCAAAAACTCGCCTCGCAGCATGACAATCTGACGGCTTTCAGCAAACTTTTTCTATTATTGATGATCTTGCTGGATTATTACTTAAGCTATTATTGGTTAAAAAACTGCAAAGTCAAAAAAGCGCACTACCTTTATTTAGTCTTTGTCAATGTCTTCGAATGGTTGATCCACTTCTATCTTTATTCACGATTTGAAACGATCAATCTACTAGTCATTTTGTTGTTCCAGACTGTGCTTTTGTGCTGCATGGTTTTCTTCCCTTTGTCGGAGAAGTTCCGACGTTTCTTATTTACATAGTCAGTGAGAAGAAGGGTTCACAGTTTTCGGTTTCCTTGATACACTATCCTTATCTATTTGCGAAAGGAAGTGCGCGTATCCACACACCGGAACAAGCTCTTGAAGGCTATATTCAAGCAACCAATACCCACGATTTTCGTCAAGTTCAGCCATTCCTTGGAAAACAGGCGATCTATTACTTTTCTGATGCAACCTGTCGAACACCTATGGAAATTTGCCAATATTTTGAGAATGCTTGGGACTT
Source organism: Enterococcus sp. R12 (assembly GCF_058135755.1). NCBI lineage: Bacteria > Bacillati > Bacillota > Bacilli > Lactobacillales > Enterococcaceae > Enterococcus > Enterococcus sp. R12. The sequence goes on along the minus strand of NZ_CM176874.1, from coordinate 1,198,013 downwards.
AATCAAAGACGAACATTATCATATTTCAGATGTACAATGGCTCCACAAATCTGCTCAATCCGCAGTCTGTCTTTATACGTATCACTATGAAGGTTTTCTGAATGAAGAATTTATTGAAGGCTCGGGTAGAGCCACGAATGTTTTTGAAAAGATCGAAGGAAACTGGGTTTTGGTCCACGAACACTTAAGCTCCTCAGTTACCCCCTAGCCTACGTCATGATTTAAATGATCACAAGAACTGATTTACATTGCAAACCACCTTTGTTACGATTGATAAAAAGGATGTGTTGTGATGTCATTGATCGTCTTGATTGGCGCACAAGCCGCAGGGAAAATGACTGTGGGAAAAGAACTGGAAAAACGATTGGATGCAAAGCTTTTATTCAATCACCAGACCATTGATCTTTTTGCGAACTTTCTTGGCTATAGCCCCGCAGCATTCGCTTTGTCTAATCAAACACGGATCGAACTCTTCAAAGCCTTTGTTCAAAATGAAGCCAATAATACGACAAAATCAATCATTTTTACGGTCTTGATTGGTTTCGATCAAGCGGGAGATTTAGCTTTTTTACAAGAGATCGCCCAACTATTTACCGATGCCCAGCAAAAGGTCTATTTTATCGAACTAGTGGCTGATATTGAGGAACGCTTAAAGCGCAATTGCCATGAGGACCGTTTAGCCGCAAAGCCGTCAAAAAGAGCGCTGGATTTTTCTAGAAACGAGCTTTTGTCTTCGTTTGAAAACTATCGCTTAGAAAGCCTGCCACAGGAATTAACTACCCTTTTTCCAACGATTCCTTCGCTGAAAATCAACAATACCCACTTATCACCTGATGAAGTAAGTCAAACAATTATTGCCCATTTTTCCTTGACTTAAGTGTAAAAGAAACGCCATTTTCAAGCTTTGCTTCAATACGAAATTGTCTATTGACTTTGACGCTGCGTCAAGCGGTATCCTCTAATTAAGAGGAGGTGTCAAAATGAAAGTTTATGTTATGCCCATGTTTTATCAATTGAAGACAAAAGATATTGAACAATCATCAAAATGGTTTGCAGAAATCTTGGGTTTCCAGTCATTGTATCAGTTTCGCAATCAAGAAAATCAAGTGATGATGGACCATCTGCGTCTTGCTGACTACCAAGATTTGATGCTGATTGCCGCAGACTCGTTCACTGTTGGCGATGGGGCAATTTTGAATGTAGCGATGATTGATCTTAAGAATATCGCTCAGAAAATTCCCGAAAAGTGGATCGTGGAACCTTTAATTGAAAAGCCGTGGAATGCCCTTGAAATGACCATCAAAGACCCCAACGGTTATTTGTTTACCCTAACAGAGGCGATAAGAAAAAACGAATCAGACTTTCAAACCTTGATGGACCAAACCAAGGATTACTTACAATAAAATGGAACCGAGTAAGAAGGATGGCTTTCTTACTCGGTTCCTTTTTTATAAAACTTGATTCTGGCAACAATGACAAAAACGAACGCTCCCTAGATTTACCTAGCGAAACTTTTTATCCCATCAGATATACCGTTTTAGTATATTTTTAAATATTGAAGATAATTATTAACACACTTAACTCAGAACATGCTACACTATTTAAAAAGGAGGAGTTCCTATGGAAAAGAAATCGCAGCTTCCGTGGTACAAGCGCAAAAAGTTCTACCTTCCAGTTGCCGTCGTCCTCGGCGTGATTGGGGTTCTTCCCAGTCTCGTTTCTCTTTTCGGAGTCTCGATCGATGATGAATTCAATCCTGATTACTATTCTGATCCAAATGAACCAATGTTCAAGAAAAAACAAAACTGACTGTTGCGATGCCGTATGCAGGTTTTTTGACCAACAAAAAAAGAGCAATCACTCGCTGTTGTGTTTGCTCCTTTTTTAAAAGGGATTCGGCAAACCTACGCACCTTGACAGGGTAAGCTGTTTGGGGAGAGGGCGTTTGAATGCACGAATGAACAGTAACTTATTACGTGAAACCACTTATACTTTTTCCTGTTAAAAAATCAATTGCTAACCAATCACAAAGGATCGATTATTTGAAGAAAGAAAAAACGTTAGCCATTAGTTCTACAACTTCCCAGGGAAAACTAAAAAAATCAAACATCCATTTCTCCTCCTTTAATTGACTTTCTTCAAGTTTACCCGCAAAATAAAGCTGTAACATATTTGGACTATTTTTCCGTCCACTTTTTTTAGGAGGGATTTTTTGAAGGCCAATGACTTGTTAAAAGAGTTACGAACGGAACGAAATATCTCACAGCGAAAATTGGTTGAGAACATTTCAGAACGCAGTACACTGGCAACCTTTGAACAAAAAGGGCACCGCATCGCCTTTGATATTTTGCACCAATATTTGGACCGCTTAAATGTCACTTTGGAGGAATTTGAGTATCGCTTGGATGACAATCAAGTCAGCGAGAAAAAGCAGCTATCCAAACAGTTGACCACCGCTTACTATGAAAGCAAGTATTCTGAAGTCCTCTCTTTGATTAACAAAGCCCAAGCGCTGTATAAAACCACGAAGGATTTCTTCTATTATGTCCTGTATAGTCAATTCTTTTTGATTTTAGAGAAAAAAGGCGTGGTTACCGACGAGGAAGAACGGTGCATCATCGAAGCGACCATCAAGAAATACTTGGAACGCATCGACACGTGGGGAAAATTTGAAATCTCCTTATTTACCAATCTGCTCTTCCTCTTTTCTGACGAGTACATCTTGTATCAAATGAAACACCTGAATAAAAAAATTTTTTACAGCAATGCGTTAAGTATCAATTATCAAATCTACACAAAATTGCTGACGAATGCGGCTTTCTTGTTTATCGATCGCAAAAAACCTGCCGAGTTGGCGCATGTGCTGACGTATCTAGCTGATCACCTGCCGCCGGACAATGATCGTATCCGCTTGATGATTCGTTATTTCGAAGGCATCTACGCCTTGTTTCAAGGAGATCGTACGCTGGGAATGGCCACGATTGAAAAAGCACTGGATTATCTGCGTTTTATTGGGCAAGAAGCCTTTGCCAAAGAATTAGAGGCACTGGCTCAGAGTATCTAAAAAAAACCTGCTGCTTCCTCTCAGTAAGAGAACGACTCTCTTACACGGAGGAAACAGCAGGTTTATTTTTTTCTTAAAGTAAATGCAATGCTTCTTTCCAGAGCAAGACCCGTTTGACGGAAGCATTCAAATCAGCTTCTAAATAGCGGCCATCTTCAACCGCTTGTACCACAAAAGGAATCTGTTCTTGATAGGTAGAGGAGATCACTAGATCATTTCCCGCCTGCAACGCCTGTAATGCGGCTTCTTTTTGCGGAATGAACTCAGAAAGTCCTGCCATATCCAAGTCATCCGTCATGATGACCCCTTTAAAATGCAATTCATTTCGCAGCAGCTCATGCACGGGTTTTGAAATAGAGGCGGGTACGGTCTTATCGATACTATTGACGATCGTATGGGCGACCAAAATACTATCGGCACCAGCTTTGATCCCTGCGGCAAAAGGCAGAAAATCCGTTTCCCGCAGTGCAGATAGCGGGCGGTCATCGGTGACGATTTCGACATGCGAGTCACGATTATTGCCATAGCCAGGAAAATGCTTCAAGGTAGACCCAACGTGGTGTTTCTGTAAAACTTGAACCACACGTTCTACAAACGCACTCGTGCCCTGCGCATCCATGCCAATGGTTCGGTCGTAGATAAAGGACTGCGGATCAGTGGAAACATCGGCAACGGGAAACAGCCCAGCATTGATGCCGTAAGCTTTTAAAATTTCCGCTTTCTTTGCTGTATCTTCTTCGATCGCTGACCATCCACCTTGGGCATACAGCTGTTGTGGTGAGAGAAAACGCTGATCCGTAAGGTTCGGATTGCGGCTGATGCGAGTCACTGTGCCCCCTTCTTCATCCATACCGATTAACAGCGGGATGGCGCTGGCTGCTTGGTAATCTGAAATTTTCTGTTTCAAGCTCGCCGCCGTCTCATTTTCGGTATCACGGCCGAATAACAGATAGCCACCAAAGTGATACTTTTGAAGCTCTTCGATTTGATTGCTTTCTGGCACACGCACAAAAAACAATTGCCCGACCTTTTCCTCCAAACTCATCGTGGCGATTTTTTCTGCTATTGCCTCTTCTGGCTGTTCTTGCGTGGAAGTTGAAACAGAAGTTGACGTGGAAACTGAGGTGGGTTCCTGACTTTCCCTGCTTTCTTCCTGTGTTTCGTCCCTCAAGCTACTTTGCTGGATCATGGCTGGCTCTTCGGTTTGCTGTTTTTGCTGTTCTATCATCCACTTCATCCCTCCCATTGCTGCTAAGACCAAGAAAAGAAACAGTCCCATAGCGAGTCCTTTTTTATTCATAGGTTCCTCTTCCCCTCTAAACAAGTTATTGAGAATGATTAAGCCAATCCTTAGAAAGAAAAAAGTGAACCACTGACGAAATATTCGCAGATGATTCACTTCAATGGATGTTATCGTTCTTTTTTACTCGTTAAACGAACCGTCGGATCAGCCGTTTGTATGGTACCGCACGCCCTACGATGTAAATCAACGCAGTTTGTATCGGGAACATGATGACTGCTTTTAGCAAGCGGACCGACCAGATCGCCCAGCTTGTCAAAGGAATATTCAGCATCATAGCTAACCAGATCGGTGTTAAGATCAAGGTTATCAAAAGTGTATTTAACAAGACGACCATCGCCGCTCGTTTTAATGTGACTTCTTTCCGATAAAAGAAGTAGCCATAAATCAGTCCACCAACGAAGGCATTGATGGTAAAGCCGAAAAAGTAGGCTGATTTTGGAAAAATCACCATTCCTGCGATATCGGCTAATGAGGAGCCAACTGCTGTCCAGAACGGACCAAACAGCATACCCATGATCAGCTGTGGTACAAAGGAAAATGTGATTTTGATATAGGAGGTTTCAAACCCCAAGATTTGCGACAAGACGACCATTAAGGCAATCAAAAGTCCCATGACCGCAATCATGTGTGCATCGACTTTTCTTTTCATAGCGAGCATCTCCTTTTAGAGTTGCTACAAATTCATGCAGCGAATGCGAAAATAAAACCGCGAACGAATGATCGTTCTTCGTCCGAAAGGCAACATCCCATCCTTTCAGCACTTAACGCTTTATTTCCTACTCTGATTTTTTTTAGGTATTGCTACCCAGACACACTATAGCATACAAGCGCGGACTGCTACAATTTTTCTTGCTTATTTTCTTGTACAAAATCTGCCAATGTTCGCTTTTCTTTTTTTGTGCATCAAAAAAACGCTTTTCTCATGTGAATCTTTCTGCCACCAGTAAGTGAGAAGCAAACATTCTCAAAAAAAGCGTTCATTCCTGTTTCTTGTTTCCTTTCAAGCCTTATGACAATTTACCCAATCAGATTGTCATTGATCAATACCGATTTGATGTCGCGTAATTGATGATCGATAGCAAGCTGTTCATGGGTCATTGTTGTGGTGACCTCTTTCATGGCATGCATTTCTTCATTCAATTCGTTGATATTCGTTACTAATTTGTTCAATGCTTCAATAATCAATTGATTGTTATCCATGGTGAAACACTCCTTTTTGTAATGGTTGAGGTTAGTCTTCTTCGTTGATTGGCTGATTCATCGTACCAACTGCGGCAACTGCGCGTTTCGTTTTATAAAACAATTTGTATAAAACAAGAACGACGACTGGGATCAGTCCGCATAAGATGTAGATTTGCGAATAATCAAACAGACCGTGTAAGCTTCCTAGTGCATAGGGACCTACGCCTAAGCCGAGATCCAGCCCGATGAAATAAGTGGAGAGCGCTACGCCGACTCGGTGAGGATCGACTTCTTTCAGACAGACAGCTTGGCCATTGGACATGAAGGTGCCATAGCCCAAGCCGACAAAGCAACCCGCAAGCAACAACATCCAGCTGTTGCCGGTAATACTCAATAAGAAAAGACCAAGGGTCAAGAATAGAAAGCTCGGATACATGACCGCATCTGCGCCATGACGGTCAAATAGTTTGCCCGTCATTGGCCGTGTGAAGGTCACAGAAAGTGCATAGACGATAAAGAAAAAGGCACCGGCCGTTTCCAACCCAAGGTCACTGGCGTAGATCGACAAGAAGCCGAGAACGCTGGAATAAGCCAACCCGATCAAAAAGGCAATCCCAGAAATGAAAAAAACTTTTGGTTCGACAAAACTTTTGATGGACCATTTTTGCAGCTGTGCTTTGTGTTCTTCCGTCAATGGGATGTTTTTGACCGGGAACCAGAAACAAGCGATGGCTGTTGCGATCGATAAAATAGTTGCTAACCAAATAATGAAATCAAAGCCGACCGTCGGTAGTAATAGCATACCAATAAAAGGTCCGACCGCCGCTGCTAAACTAGTACTTAATCCATAGTAATTGATCCCTTCGCCATGTTTGGAAGCTGGGATATAAGCGGTGACGATCGCATTAGCCGCAGTCGAGACGGCACCATAAGCAAAGCCATTGAAAAAGCGCACCGCATCTAAAATATAAATGTTGACTGAGACCAAATAAGCAGCGGTGGTAATGACATAAAACAATATCCCCCAGCGCAAAACGGCTTTACGACCAACTAATTCTAAAATTTTCCCAACATACAAGCGAGCGATCAAGGTCCCGATAATATAGATCCCCGCTGCCAAGCCAGCTTGTGCAGTGGATGCCCCTAGCTCCTGCGTGGCAAATTTCGCGGTGATGACGACAAAACAATAATACACGAGAAAGACGATAAAATTGATCAAGGTAATCGTGATAAACCCTTTGTTCCATAGTTTTTCATTTTTAGTTGTCGGCAACGAGCTGACGACTCCTTCTTGATTGGTTTCCCTATCTGACATGTTTCTTCCATTCCTCCTGTTTGTGCTGTGATGCGTTTTACTATACCGAAACTTCCTCTGCTTGAAATGCGCTTTTGCTGTTAAAAAAGAGCATTAACAAGAAACATTAACATTTGTTATTGCTTTTTCACCAGAAATGTCTTTTAATGAAGCATGAATAGAGGAAATTTCAGATTTTTTTCAGAAAATGTTGGGTTGGCATGAAGTGAAGGAGTAACGTGGGTGGAGAAACAGATATTACGTGATTATTTAGAAAAACAAGCAATACCGGTCGTTATCCGTAAGAAAAAGAGTTACTTGACATATGAAGGCATCCCGGATCGGTACGTCTATATTTTAAAAAAAGGCATCATCAAAACTAGCGTAGTGACCCATGAAGGGCGCGAATTCAACTTGCGCTATTTGACGGATTTTGAGATCGTCTCTTTGTTTAAAGACGAATCCTCTCAAGAAGTCGAAGCCCCTTTTAATGTGCGGGTTGAATCAGAAGAAGCCGAATTATACAAAATCGTGCGGGATCAATTTTGGGCAGATGTCAATCGTGACCGTCTGCTGCAGGATTATGTCAAAGAGTATTATCGAAGAAACTTGATGGATACGATGAAAAAGATGCAGCAAATGCTGATGAACGGCAAATTTGGTGCTGTCTGTACCCAAATCAATGAGCTGTATGAAACGTTCGGAATCCAGACAACAGATGGTGTCTTGATTGACTTTGAAGTCACCAATGAGGAGATCGCTCGCTTTTGCGGCATTACCTCTGCCAGCAGTGTCAATCGAATGATGCAAAAATTACGAGAATCTGGCGCCCTAAAAAGTGTCGATCGCAAACTATTAGTGACAGATATCGACTTTATTCGGGAGAATATTATTTATTGATCAAAAAAAAGACTTTGTACGCCTATTGGTTTCAGGCACACAAAGTCTTTTTCGATTAAATAAACGTCACCGTTTCCGTCACTTCGATCGCTGGATCTAATGATTGGATCACTGGGCAATTTGGTGAAACGAGTTTTAGGCAACGGATCGCTTTGTCATGGTCGGCTTCAGCGATTTTCGCATAAAACTGAATGTGGATGGCACTGACTGGTTGGGCTTTTTTGTTGTCGTCCCGGTCATAGCTGACTTCGATCTTTTCGATTTCTGCTGTGATTTTTGAATTTTCTAGGACGGATGCGTATACATAGCCGCCGCAAGCAGCGACCGCACTCACCAGCATTTGGACTGGCGAATAGCCTTTTTCCCGTGCTAATACCCAATTGCCAGTTGGGGTCGTCATTTCAAATTTGTCGCTTCCTTGATGGATCGTCAATGTTTCTACTGTCATCGTTTTTCTCTCCTCACAAAATGATCTGGTTCAACTTCGACCCATTCATACAATGGTGTCAAAGTAATCGTGCTTTGAATTTCCGTTTGTTCCATCGCACCTCTTGCTAACACAGGATCAGCGATCGGCGCTGCTGCTAATAATTTCTTCGTGTAAGGATGCAGCGGATTGTCAAACAAACGGTCGGTGGGTGCCAATTCAACTAATTTCCCTTGATACATGACGGCTGTTCGGTCACTGATATGACGAATCACGGACAAGTCATGGGAAATGAACAAATAAGACAACGAAAACTCTTTTTGCAGACGCAGCAGCAATTGGATGATCTGAGCCTGAATGGAGACATCTAATGCCGAAGTCGGTTCATCACACAAGACGAACGCCGGGCGATTGACCACCGCACGAGCGATGCCGATCCGTTGCCGTTGTCCGCCGCTGAAACTGCGGGGCAGTTTATGGACATCATCACCCGTGATCCCGACGATCGCTAAGATTTCTTTGGCTTTCGCTCGGGCAGCATCTTTCGTTTCATGATACAACGGCTCCATCACCAGTTCAAGTGCCGTCATGCGTGGATTCAATGATGAATACGGATCTTGGAAAATGATCTGCATTTGCTGATACGCTGCTTTGCGATCTTCTGCCGTCAATGCTGTTAGCTCTTTGCCTTCAAAGAAAATCTCCCCGCTTGTTAAGGTCTCTAAATTTAAAATACTGCGTCCTAAAGTGGTTTTCCCACTCCCAGATTCCCCTACTAGCCCCAATGTCTCGCCCCGATGGATCGTTAGGCTGACATCTTCGACCGCTCGGACTTCACTGACAGTGCCGCGCCAGTTTTTGCTGCGAAAGGTTTTCGTCGCATGTTCTACGCGAATCAGTTCTTCCATTATTCTGTCACCTCCTGATTGCGCCAAACGCGATGGGTCTTAGATAACTGCGTTTCTTGCAACTCATCTGCCAATGTCTCATGATAGTCAAAGACTTTTAATTCGGCATGCTTGTCGCCTAAATGTGCCGCTTGCAATAATTGTTTCGTATAAGGATGCGCAGGTTGATAAAAGATCTCTTCCGTGGTGCCTTCTTCCACGACTCGACCTTGATACATCACTTTAATAAAGTCGCACATTCCTGCAACGACCCCAAAGTCATGGGTCACAAGGACGACGGAAAGCTGGTTCTCTCTTTGCAGGTTTTTGATCAATGCCAAAATCTGTGCTTGGATCGTCACATCTAAAGCCGTCGTCGGTTCATCTGCGATCAGTAATTTCGGTTGCGCCAATAAAGCCATGGCGATCATCACCCGCTGACGCATCCCTCCTGATAGCTCGTGGGGATATTGTTTCATACGTTGTGCTGGAAAAGGTATGCCGACTTTTTCTAACTCTTTGACGGCGATTTCTTGAGCTGCTTTTTTCGATACGTTTTGTGAGCGGCGAATCACTTCGATCAAATGATAGCCAATCGTACGCAAAGGATTCAACGAAGTCATCGGGTCTTGAAAAATCATGGCGATCGGTAATGTTCGACGATCGGTCACTGCTGCTCCTTCAAATGTATAACTGGCATAGTGATCGGTCACCTTATCAGGCAAAAGATCCATGACACTTTTCATGGTCATACTTTTGCCACTACCAGATTCGCCGACGATCCCAACCACTTTGCCTTTTGGAATCACTAGATCCAGCTTTTTGACTAACGGTTTCGGACCGGTTTTGCTGTGAAACGTCACATTCAACGCTTCGATCGCTAACAATTCTGTCTTCATCGGTCACACCTCTCTTTGCAAGACATGTTTGATCATGTCGCCGATGTTGTTGAAGGAATAGATGGTGAAAATAACAAAGAGCCCTGGAAGGATCGCCATGTATGGTGCCCGCTGCAAGCTGTTTTGCGCATTTTGCAACAGACTGCCCCACGAAGCCATCGGCTGCTGAATGCCTAATCCGAGGAAGCTCAATGCTGATTCGGTCATGATCGCCCCAGAAATACTTGCGGATGCCGCAACGATCAAGGTTGGCAGTACTGCTGGGAAAACATGCTTCACGATAATACTGAATGAAGAACGACCGATAAATTTCCCGTAAGCAACATACTCCCGTTCTTTCGCCGCTAACGTTTCACCACGAATCAAACGAGCGATGTTCATCCATGAAAACCCGCCGATCACAATAATGATCGTGGTTAGTCCAGGACGTAAAAAGACGCTCAAAACGATCACTAACACCAGCCAAGGAATTGATGACAACACATCGACGAGCCGCATCAGCAAGTTATCGATCCATCCGCCAAAGTAGCCAGAAACAAGACCGACAAGGGTCCCGATAAACGTCGCAGTGATCATTGCCAACACACCTACAAACAAGGACACCCGACCGCCGTAGACGACCCGAATAAAGTAATCCCGCCCCACTTCATCAGTCCCAAACAAATGAGCCCAGCTCGGTGGCTGTGACATGTTGCTGACATCCGTTGCATTGGGATCGATCGGGATCAAAGGCGCAACGAGCGATAGCACGATCAATAACGTCAAGAAAACGACAGAAAAAGTATAGATGGGCGAAGCAAGCATGACTTCACTGATTTTTTTGAAACGTTTCATTACTTGCTCCCTCCTTTACGGATACGTGGATCAACCACAGAATATAATACATCCGCTAACAAATTCCCTAAGATGACCAGTGTTGCTGACAGCAGCATGATCGCCATAATCACAGGATAATCGAGGCTTTTCGTTGCACTCATCAAGTAAGGTCCGACGCCCGGCCAGCCGTAGATCGTTTCTGTAATGATCGCACCGGTAACTAACATCGGTAACGCCAAGCCGATTTGGGTGACAACGGGAATCAAAATATTGCGACTAATGTGACGACTGAAGATCTGCCATTTGCTGGCGTGGAATGCCCGTTGCACCATCACGTAGTCTTCTGATACTTGCTGAGTCGCTGATGCCCGAATATACCTTGTCAAATCTGGGAAGAAGGCGACAGTCAATGTGATATAAGGCAAAATAAAGTGCTGCAGAAAATCGCCAAAATCCCCTTCTTTGCCGACTGTATACATGCCAATGATTGGGAACATATTCAATAAGTAACCAAATACATAAATCAAGATCATCGCAAACCAGAAGGTCGGCACGGCGATCCCTAGAGATGCCACAGCGTCAATGATCCGATCCCAAATCTTTCCTTTGTTGGCAGCGGCTAACAGACCTAAAATGATCGCCAGCAATAAAGCGGTCAAATAAGCAGGGATCACTAGCCGCATCGTATTCGGGATCCGAGTGGCAAGTTCCTGTGAAATGCTGCTTTGAGAAACCAACGAAAAGCCAAGATTACCAGTAAGAACATTTCTGATCCAAAGAAAATATTGAACCAAAAAGGGTTGATCCAAGCCATAGCGCTGCCGCAACAGATCGATTTGCTCTTGTGACATATTCGGTGTCGTGATGGAATCGATCACATCATACGGGGCGATATGTATTAGTGAAAATACGATAAAAGAGATCACAAATAGCAAAGGGATTGCTTGCAATACTCGTTTTGCAATATATCGAAACATAATTGACCTTCTTTCTTTTTCATAGAAAAAAGCTGTGATAAAAAAGATTCCTCTTTATCACAGCCAATGGATTTACTTGATTGTCAATTTAGACATATCTTCGAATGTATAGATTGGGATCAAGCCTGCATCTTCTACATTACCAATTCGGTTATTGACCGCTAAGATTTTCTTGTTGTCAACGATTGGGTAAATAATCGCTTCGTCAGCAATGGCTTTTTGCAGATCATCGTACAATGCTTCACGCTTGTCTGTGTCCAATTCAACTGCTGCTTGCGCAAACAAATTGTCAATGGTTTCGCTATTGCTTTGGAAGTAGTTGGCACTGCCGCCAGTTTCGAATAAACTGCCGTATAAGTCAGGGTCATTCCCCATGATATACCCGCCAAGGAACAGGTTGTATTTCGTTGAATCAGGTTTTTTCAACTCAGTGAAGATCGCAGTACCATCGCCCCCTTCAAGGGTAACTGTAATGCCTGCTTGTTGCAATTGTTGTTGGATCAACGTAGCTTGGATCGTTTGAGCTGGGTCAGTTGAGTTGAACGCCAAGTTCAATGACAAATCAGTGACACCTGCTTCTTGTAAAAGCTCTTTTGCTTTTTCAGCATTTGTTTCATATTTCTCGACATCTTCGGTAACGTATGGATTGTTGGGTGGTAAGAATGAATACGGTGTTGCATAATAGTCTTCATCTAAATACGCTGCTTGATTTAATTCATCTTTGTTCAAAGCATACAAGACTGCTTGACGAACCTTCACATCTTGTAATGCATCTGAATGAGTATTTAAGCCTAAGTATCCGATGCGGTTTTCTGTATAGGGATAAACAGAAATTTGCGTATCATCTAAGTCTTCAATATCTGAAGGCAAAACAACGGCTGCGTCAACTTCCCCTTTTTGCAAAGCAACTTTGGCCGTATCAGTACTTTCAATGATCCGCAAGGTCACGTTTTGAATCGAAGGCTTGCCGCCATAATAGTTTTCATTGGCTTCAAAAGTAAAGTACTCACCACGTTTGTATTCTTTCAATTGATATGGACCCGTACCAACTGGTTTTTCAGGCAGTTCACTGACCGAAAAGTCGCTAACATCTTTAAAGATGTGCTCTGGAATGATGTATGTTTCGGTTGCGATATTGCTGATTGCTGCTGCACTCGGTGTTGGCAACACAAATTTCACGGTGTATTCATCCACTTTTTCGATCGCGATCGGCTGGTCGTCGACCCAAAGCGAATCGGCATTGCCGTTTTCTTTTTTGACTTTTTGTTCATACGTGAAAACAACGTCATCGGCAGTAAAATCTTCGCCATCTGACCATTTGACATCTTGTTTCAAATGCACGGTCAATGAAAGGCCGTCTTCCGCCGGTTCCACTGATTCTGCTAACGCATTTTGTGTTGTTCCATCTGCTTCCACTGTAACGAGTGGAGAATAGATCATGTTTGTCACTGTCAAGCCCCAGCGATCACTGGTGTTGATCGGGTTGGTGGACGATGGGTCACCGCTGATGGCATAAGTGAATGTTGCATCATCGCCAGTACCAGCTGCACTACTGGTTGCCGTTTCCTCTGTATTTGATCCACCGCAGGCTGCTAGAACGAATCCTAGTCCGACGACGGCAACACTTGCTAAACCTTTTTTCCAATTGATCATTTTTCCATCCTACTTCCTGTTCCTATATAATTATAGTAGATTTTTTGCTTTTTATTCCCAAACAGGGATACTTGATTTCTTGGTAACTTCGTCAATAATTGCTTTTACTTCATCGGTCTGATAATACGCTACGACCGTTTGGTACACATCATTTTCTGCTTCGTCTGCTCGCGCAGCAATGACATTATAATAGGGCGTAGAGGAGTCAGCCACAGGTTCTAAGAAAATCGCATCTTCTGTAGGAACCAAGCCAGCATCGACTGCCATGCCGTTGTTGATCAAAGAGATGTCGACATCGGTCATTGCCCGAGCCGTTTGATTGGAATCAAGCAGCTCAAATTTCAAGGCTTTGGGATTCTCAGTGACATCACTGGTTGTTGGCAGTAACCCTTTTGATTCATCCAAAGTGATCAAACCGGCCGTTTGTAAGAGTAATAGTGCGCGGCTTTCATTTGACACATCATTGGGTAAAGCCACCGTGGCACCATCTGCCAATTCGCTGACATCAGTGATTTTATCGGAATAAATACCAAGTGGGTTTAATGTCGTATACGCAATCGTCGTGTTGGAATAACCACTTTCTTCGTTGACATTATCCATAAAAATTTCCGTCAATGCTGCGTGAAGATCGATCGACCCATCCTCTAGTGCGACGATTGGTTGGCGATAATCGGTAAACTTCACCAGTTGCAAGTCGATATTTTCGTTTTCCTTCAATTCTTCCTGCACATGTTCCCAGGCTTCATTTTGTTCGCCAACGACACCTAATTTGACGACGGTCGTTTCTTCATCCGCTTGGTTGGTGCCACAAGCAGCCAAGCTAAACAAGGCAAACAGCCCAATCACTCCTGTCGTCAACACATTTACTACATTTCTTTTCATCCCTTTTTTCCCCTTTTGTTCCCTCCTCAGATCAATCGTCCTATTTCCTTGTCGAATGGTCCAACTAGACCAATTTCCCCTCTGTTTCTCAAAACAACCTACTTTTTCAAAGGAGAAATGGTTAATCCCTGTTGCCGTCAACCGAAAACATCGGACTCACTATTCATATGTAGTGTAACTTTATCCTATACAACTAAAACTGTCAATAAAATTACTCTACAAAAGTAAGTTTTTCACTAGCTGATCTGTGGTTGGGTTATTTGAATATCTTCAGTGCATTTTCTAAGTCATCGATCAAATCTTTACTACTTTCGATCCCAATGGAGATCCGTAAAAGATCCGGCGTCAATCCATAAGATTCTCGTACCTCTTGAGGAATATCTGCGTGGGTCTGTGTCGTTGGATACGTGATGAGACTTTCCACACCACCCAGGCTTTCCGCAAAGGTAAAGACCTTTAATGCCGCTAAGAAGCCGCTGATTTTGGTTTCATCAAGCACCCGAATACTGATCATCGCCCCTGCATTTGGGTACAGCACCTCTTTGACCGCCGGATGGGCTCGTAAAAAGCGGCCAACTTCCTTGGCGTTGGCTTCCTGTCGTTCAAAGCGCAACGGCAGCGTCTTTAAACTTCGGATAAATAACCACGTATCAAAGCTGCTCAAGGTCGGGCCTGAAGTATTGGCTAAATAATTCAAGCGCTCCCCTACTTGCGCATCTTTGGCGATGACGACGCCAGCCAAAATATCATTGTGACCTGATAAGAACTTGGTGCCTGAATGGATCACTAGATCCGCGCCTTCTTCTAAGGGCAGCTGTCGTAATGGCGTCAAAAAGGTATTATCTACGATCAGTAGCGCCCCATGGTCGTGAGCAAGCTTGGCGGTTTCAGCAATATCCGTCACGGTCATCAAAGGATTCGTTGGGGTCTCTAAAAAGACAGCCGTTACCTCGTCAGTTAGTTTTTCACTTAATTCTGTTACAGTGCTGAAGGTATCGAAGAATGCCCGTTGGCTTTTTTCCAATTCCGCAAAGTAGCGAAAGCTACCGCCATACAAATCACGAGAAACCAAAAAGCGACTCCCGCTGGTAAATAAGTCAAAAATCAAAGCGATCGCACTCATGCCAGAGCTGGTCACTACTGCCCGAGCTCCTTTTTCTAATTCAGCAAGACCTGCTTCTAAGATATCACGGGTCGGGTTTTTGGTACGGGTATAATCATAGCCTGTACTTTGCCCTAACTCGGGATGAGCAAAGGTCGTGGAAAGATAGATCGGTGGGCTGATCGCCCCAGTTTGCTGATCCGAATGATTGCCTAATTGTGCCAGAAAAGTTGCTGTATCAATCGTCATGTCGTTCCTCCTTTTTGATTGCCTCGATCATGCGATCAAGGGCTTCTTGAATGATCGTCGGTGTTGTCGCAAGATTCAGACGAATCAAGCCCTGACCGTCTTGTGAAAACCATTCCCCATAGTCGACTGCCAGACCGGCAGTATCTTGGATCACGTGCTTGGTTCGTTCTTTGGCAATGACTTGCCGCAGATCGACCCAGAGAAGATAGGTTCCTTCTAATGGCAGGAGCTCAATTTTGGGAAATGCTTCTTGCAGTTGCTGGCGGACCATTTGTTCATTGGCAGCAATCACCAAAAGCAGGTCATCTAGCCATTGATCCCCCGATTCATACGCGGCTTTCGCAGCCACCAATCCCAAACGATTAACTTCCGTCTGCTTGTATTGTCGGCACCACTCCTCATAGGCTCTGCGCATCTCTAAATCAGGAATCCAAACATGAGAGAGCAATAATCCTGCTAAGTTGAAGGTTTTTGAGGGCGAATCCAGAACGATCAGCTTCTCAAAGCCGACCCCCTGTGCCACTGTCACGGCTGAAACAAATTGCTGCTCACCGAGTATCAGCTCACAATGGATCTCGTCGGCGATCACGACAACCTCATGTTTTTGGCAAATGGCCAATAACTGATGCAGTTCTTTCTCTTGCCAGACCCGCCCTAATGGATTGTGGGGGGAGCAGAGAATAAATAGTTTCACTTTTTCTTCAATGATTTTGCCTTCAAAAGCAGCAAAATCGATTTGATAAGAATTCCCCACCTTTTGTAAGGGTGCTTCTATCAAGCGCCTTTTCGTCTCTTTGATGCTGTCAAAAAAGGGATAATAGACGGGCGGCTGGTTCAAGATGCCATCGTCTGGTTCTGTGAAACAATGAAGCAAATCAACCAAAGATTGGACGACCCCTGTGGAAAACGAGAGCCATTTTTCTTCGAATTTCGTCCCCCAGTGGCGATCTTGCCAAGCTTGATAGGCTAAAAAATAGCCTGAGGGGGGAATCGCATAGCCAAAGGTTCCTTGAACAACCAGTTGCTGCAAGGCTTCTTCCACTGCCTTTGGCGCAGCAAAATCCATATCAGCTACCCATAAAGGCAAAAGCTTTTCTCCTTGGAACCGTTGATCCACAAGATCCCATTTTAAAGAATCAGTGCCTTTTCGCTGTCTAGCATAGTGGGAGAGAAAATGCTCAATCGTCATTGATACTCACCCGACCTTCTGGCTCACTGCCAATTCGGTAACCTTCTTTCGTCGGCGTGACGGACAGGTCATACGGCGTTCGCAAATAGGTTTCATTGATCCAATTGCTGAAAAACAAAGAGGCATGTCCCCGCCAACGGTTGGTAATTTTACCGCCTAAACGGTCATAGGCAAAGTAATTTTTGGGCAATGCGGTAGCTAAACCCCGTTCCATGTCTCGCAAGTACTCTTCATTCAAGGTCGTTGTGTGGTATTCAAAATGTCCTAGCAAGAAGGCATTTTTATGATCTTCTGATACGAAGATGGAAGGCCCTGTTTCAACACCCGCTGCCAAGATTTCTAAAGGCGCTTGGGCGAGCTGGCCTTCATCGATGCCAGTATAGCGCGAATGGGGCGTATAAAAGACGTCGTCAAAACCGCGAACGAGCGGATGAAAATGCGTGACTGCTTGTTCGAAGACGCCAAACAACTTGCTTGGGTACAAAACTTTGTCGATACCATAATGGTAATAAAGTCCAGCTTGTGCCCCCCAACAAATATGCAGGACTGAAGTGCAATTCGTCTGGCTCCAATCCATGATCTCTTGCAGTTCTTGCCAATAATCAATGGCTTCAAAGGCCATTTTTTCAACAGGGGCACCAGTGATGATCAAGCCGTCGAATCGTTGGGACCGGATCACTGAGAATTCTTGATAGAACTTTTCCATGTGATCGACAGACGTGTTTTTACTTTCGTGGTACTTCATTTTCAGTAAAGTTACTTCAATTTGCAGCGGACTTTGGGAAAGCAGGCGCAGCAATTGATTTTCTGTGGCGATCTTTTTCGGCATCAAATTGACGATCGCGATCTTCAAGGGACGAATCTCTTGTTTCACCGCTTTATGCTGCAGTAAGGCAAAGACATTTTCTTTTTGCAGGACCGCTGCAGCGGGTAGTTCTTTGGGAATAATGATCGGCATTGCTTCAACTCCTTACAGATAAATTTCTTGTTGAAAAGAAGGCGAATAGTTTCGGCTGTGAGAAACAAAAAAAGCCGCCCTTTTATCCTTACGGATAAAAGGGACGACTTGATGCGCGTTACCACCCTAATTCGTGTTATTCTCACAAATAACACCTCAACAGTACACTATGATACTTGGCGCTGTAACGGGCGCATGCCGTTTTGCTGGCGTGAACCAACAAAAAAACTCAGAGCTCATCTTCACTGATCACCGCATGTCTCCTTTTTCACCAACCGGAGTCTCTGTACCTTTGTTGATCTGCTACTCTTCTCTTCAACGTTATCGATTTCTTTGTTTAATTTTAAAAAATTATAATTGTTTTTTCATTTACTGTCAACGGCAAGTTAGGGGTTTTTCTTAGATTTCTTCTAAATATAAGTATTGCTGACCCATTTTTTCATAGATCGCTGCTAAGTCTTCTTTGCTGACTTCACGATCCTTATGTCCATAAGGGTCGTTGACATACATCGTATCACCATCGATGCCTGTGATCACCACCGAATGGATCAATGCCGTCACAAGGATTTCGCCATTTTGGGTATTCCATTGAAAGAAATCCGCATCGGTAGGTACTTGTAATTCTAATGTCGCAATCATCCAAACTGGTTTCCCAGATTGTAGTACTTTGACGATCTCATCAAAGCTTTTGTCTCGTCCACTAACAACTTCGTATTGCTCTTTTACAATCCTTTCGGCGACATCGGTGATCGGTTCTACGTCAACCCCCATCGCGCTATCACCGCCATAGATGTTTCCAACAAAGCCTTCTCGCGGATCTCCATGGTGATAATAATCCTCATAAAGCGGGACATACGCTAATTCTTCCGCCAATTGATTTTTATTGGTATCAAATCCGTAAAAATTCAAGAGCATCGATAAAGCCGTTACCTCACAGCCATTCCCTAACGCTACTT
Source organism: Enterococcus sp. R12 (assembly GCF_058135755.1). Lineage (NCBI taxonomy): Bacteria > Bacillati > Bacillota > Bacilli > Lactobacillales > Enterococcaceae > Enterococcus > Enterococcus sp. R12. Next base: position 1,179,275 of record NZ_CM176874.1, on the reverse strand, counting down.
CATCGAATTGATTTTCTAACGGAACATCCAATTGAATAACCTCACTGTATTCAGGCTCTGGTGTTTGTTCTTCATCCGAAAGTGCTAGTGTCAATTCATCCTCTATCTTTTCAAAGGGGGACTGCCCGTTCTTACTGTCATAAAAAATCAGCAGAAAGAAGAGCATCAAGACGAACATACCTAAAAGTAACCGTTTTAACTTTTTCTTCTTCATCTACTTCCTCCTCTTGTATATTATAACTTATTTCTGTTTATTATTTCACTATAATAAACTTTTTAAGAAGGAGTATTTTCTTAATCTAAACACAAAAAAATAGACCCGTTTAGGCAGCGGGTCTATTCAAACTGGCGCTTATGCCGCTTTCTTCTGTTTCTGAATAAAGCGTCCTTTTGCTTTCGAAAACGAACGAATATCAAATTGTTTGCTTAAGGCACCTGCAACAAAATAAGCCAAATTGAAATCGATCAAGCTATGGATCAAACCGCCGATCCCCATCAAAACGAACAAGAAATAGTAGAAATTACCATCGAATGCGGTCCCTGGTACATTTCCTGTGAAGTAAAAGGCGGCAACGACTGCCATTTCTACGGCAGAATGGATCAGTCCGATAATCAAGTTAAAGCTCTGAAATTTGATATTCAATAAAGAGGGTTTGCCATTTTTTAGTAAAATATCTGGGTGCTTCTGTAAATAAAAGGCACCGATGACGGCAAAAACAACATGGGACAATGCCCGTAAAGCAATGATTGGTGGCAGTGTTAAGAAAAAGCCAAAGGTCGTTCCTAAAGCTACCGCGATCGCCATCGCAGGTGAAAAGAACATCGCCACAAAGACGGGCACATGGCTAGCTAAGGTAAAAGATGCTGGTCCGATGACGATTTTGGGCATTACCATGGGAATGACGATCCCCATGCCGATCAACAATGCAGCGATCGTTAAATGGCGGATGGAATGATTTTTCATTTATACTCTCTCCTTCAATGTGTCATGACAGTTCTGTCTTGCTTATTCTACTGGTATTTCCACGAGGTGTCAAGACACAAAAAAACGAATGTTTATTCAACATCCGTTTTTATTGAAGTTATCCTTTACGCGCTTGCATTTCATTGCTTAATTTGGCAAATTCCGCTAACGACAGCGTTTCTCCACGTCGTTTCGGATCGATCCCACTTGCTTCTAAGCTGTCTGCCAACCACTGTTTGGTTGTTTCATCTTTTCCATAGCTATTTTGCAAATTGTTCCAAAGGGTTTTACGACGCAGCTGAAAGGCTGCTTTCGTTAATTTGAAAAACTCTTTTTCATCGGTGACTGCGACTGCTGGTTGTGATCGACGCGTCAATTTCAAAATAGCCGAATCAACATTCGGTTGGGGCACAAAAACGGTTTTCGGGACGATGAATGCCAGTTTTGCTTCCATGTAGTATTGCACAGCGATCGACAACGAGCCATAGGCTTTAGTCCCGGGAACTGCTGAGATTCGATCTGCCACTTCTTTTTGCATCATCACGACCATTTCATCTACTTTTACCTGAGACTCTAAAAAGTGCATCATAATTGGCGTAGTGATGTAGTAGGGCAAATTTGCGACAACTTTTAATGAAGCAGCCGTATCGCTGAATGCTGACTGAATGGTCGTTGCCAGATCTGCTTGCAAGACATCTTGATGAATGATTTTCACATTTTGATACGGCTGCATTGTGTCGGCTAACACTGGGATCAACCGATCATCAATTTCAAACGCCAACACTTGCTTGGCATGTTTTGCCAACTGTTCGGTCAGCGCACCGATTCCAGGACCAACCTCAATGACGTTTGTCGTCTCGTCGATGCCTGCAGTTTCTACGATTTTCCGTAAAATATTCGGTTCTGTTAAGAAGTTTTGCCCTAAACTTTTTTTAAAGGTAAAGCCATGTTTCGCTAAAATCTCTTTGGTTCTTGAGGGGGTTGCTATATCCCGTTCTTCCTTCACAATTCTTCCTCCACTATTTTCATTGCTTCTGCCAACTCTGCATCGGTGATACGAAACATTGCCAGCCGCTTCTCTAATTGTTTGCCGTTCGTATAGCCGATGCGTAAAAGATCCCCCAACCGCTCTCGTTTCTCTTTCGCTCCAGCCCCTGCGATCAAGCCATACGCTAACAACTGTTGCCGATCAATGGTCCCTTCACTGACTTCATTTGAAGCAATCGGGGTTACGACTTTTCGCAAGGCTTCTTTCAACGCTTCATGGCTGGCGTGTTCCACGCCTAAACTGCCCTTGCTTTTCGGTGCTGCCTGGCTGCGCGGTAAAAAGGCATGCTTGGCATCAGGAACGACTTCCATAATGATTTTGCGGATCTTTTCTCCCGAAAAATCGGGATCGGTAAACACGATAACCCCTCGTGTCTCTTGGGCGTGCTCGATTTGATCAAGGATCGTGTCATCGATCGCCGAACCGATCGTCTCGATGGTATCTACATCGAACACTTCTTGCAATCGGCGGGTGTCGTCTTTGCCTTCGACGACAATGATTTCTTCGATTTTCGGTTTATTAGTCATTGATCCTAAACAAGCGATGGGCATTTTTTGTCGTGTAGGCCGCAACATCAGCCACCGCTTCTTGCCGCAGCTCCGCGATTTTATCCACTACATAATGAGTATAGCCCGGTTCATTGCGCTTGCCACGATAAGGAACAGGGGCTAAATACGGCGCGTCAGTCTCAACGAGCAGCCGATCTTGTGGCACGACTTGCGCAGCTTCTTGTACCTCCGTCGCCTTTTTGAAGGTCACGACACCACTAAAGGAAATATACATTCCTAGGTCCAAGAACTTTTTCGCCCATTCGCCGTCCCCACTAAAGCTGTGCATGATGCCGCCGATCGTTTGGACTTTTTCATCCTTTAAAATCGCATAGGTATCTTCTAAGGCTTCACGGGTATGAATACTGATAGGCAGCTGATGTTCACGGGCGATCGCCATTTGCCGACGAAAGACCTTTTCTTGAACTTCCTTCGGATCTTCCATCCAGTGATAGTCTAAACCGATTTCACCTAGGGCAACGACTTTTGGTTGTTCCAAGCGCTCTTGCAAATAGGTTTCCACTTGTGGGGTATAAGAACCAGCTTCGGTTGGATGCCAACCGATAATACTGTAAATGCCAGGATATTCTTTGCTTAATGCTAACGATTTTTCAATCGTTGGCTGATCGAAACCGACGACCGCCATCTCCGTTACTCCTAGTTCTTGCGCACGGGCGACCGTTTCGGGAATGTCTTCGTTAAACTGTTCTGCATTCAAATGTGTATGAGAATCAAAAATCATGAAATCTCCTCCTTAGTCCTTCTATACTCTAGCATATTTTGACGGTTTAAGAAACGAATCCTCTTCGCTTTTTTCATCAGTTTAAGAAAACTTTCAGCAAGCAAAAAAAATCCGCCCAAAGTTGGAGGACGCCGAAGCTGATTTTCTCTATACTGAGGGTAACGAAATCGTATGGAGGTGGAAATATGGAACGATCAAAAATTGATCCCGGCCGCTTTTTTTCTGGACAAAAAGCAGCAACGAAAGGCACGTTAAAACATCAATATCATTACTATCGGCAGCAAAATGCCCATCAAGCATTCAACAGCGATTTTCAGCGAAATTTCCAGCATGATTTCCCGAATTTTGCTACCTGGCTAAAATTGCAGCAACAGACACCACAAAAGAATCAAACAGCGACTTTTTCTCACTGGTTATTGGTTGGTTTCTTCGGACTTTTGACAGCAGCAAGTTTTTCGCAACAGCTCTTATTCCTACTTTTTGTCTTTGTCTTAGCCGCTCTCGTCAAAGGACCTGGCATGATCGTATGGGGCATCGTGTATTCCTTCTTAGTTAGTCTGTTCCCGCCATTGGGTATCGTTCTTTCTGGCTTATTTTTCTTACTGACCCTGCGTCAATTAACCAAAAATGTCACTTTCGTTTTGACTGCATTGTACTTTTACGGCTATCCGTTTGTCATCACAGCCCTCCAACACTTTACGAATTGGGACCCGCAATGGCTGTGGGTCGGCAGTATCGGTTTTGCCTTGATCAGTGGCCATTTTGTCTTAAAGCAAAACTATCCCTTTGCTTCAAGTAAAAGTCTCGCATGGGCGATCATCTCCGTCCCTTATGATTGTGTCATGGCTTTGATCCCCGTCAAACACAAAGCACGCTTCAAACGTTTGGTGAAAATCAAATAATTACGATCTAGGATACAAAAGTCGGCTATTACCGCCCCTTTTGTATCTTTTTTTCATGGAAGAAACAAACGAAATACGATGGATATTTTTGTTATTTTTGCTTTCGCATGATTGCTTTTTTTGTAAGAATCTACTATGCTAGAAACTAGCAAATCAAAAAAGGAGCCACGCCATGTACACCCTCATTCTTATTGCATTCCTCCTTACGGGCTTGCTAGTTTACTCCTTTATTATTGAACCGCATCTTCTCAAACAACGGCACTACCTCATAAAAAAAGACAAGCGCACCGTCTTAGATATTTCAAAGGCTTACGATCTTTATCAAGCAGAAAGCAATCTCGTGATCGCCCATATCAGCGACCTTCATTTTTCTCGTTGGTACAAACCACGGCGAATGAATCGCATCATTCGATCAACGATCCAAAACAAGCCGGATCTGATCATCATCACGGGGGATCTGATCGATAATTATAAAAAATGGCCGCATCGTTCAACCAAGCGACTGATCGAAAAGCTGAAAAAATTGCAAGCGCCTCTGGGTAAGATCGCAGTTATGGGGAACCATGACCATTTGAATGACGGGCATTACTTTGTTAAGGAAATATACCAGCATGCAGGGTTTACCTTACTTGATAATGAGTCGGTTTTTGGTTCTGATGACAAGACGTCGATGAATATTGTCGGTATCGATATAGAAAGTCCGAAAGTCAGTTTTACCTATGAAGCAACCTTAGCAGAATGGCAGCTGCTTTTGCTCCATGAACCCGATTATGTTTCTCGGATCACCAATCTGCCAAACTACGACTTGATTCTTTCTGGCCATAGCCATGGCGGGCAGATTCGCTTGCCTTTTTATTATGCGAAAACAAAGGGCGCGTTGAAATATACCGATGGGCTCTACCTTTTAGGTAATGAGACCTTATTAAGTGTTTCCAGCGGGGTTGGTATGACCAAGATTCCCGCCCGACTCGGTGTCCCACCTGAGATCCTTTATTACCATTTAGAACCGCAACAGCAATTGAACGTTTCTTAACTGTTTATCGGTGCAATTGGGAAAAAATCAGCGACTCGTTTCAGCAAACGTTCGATTCGCTGATTTTCTTTTTGCGCCTACCGTGTTAAAATATACTAAATAAACACTTTTCAACAATTAGGAGGAACCAAAAAATGCTCATCTCGGGAACGCTTGGGTTTTTGACCGCCTTCTTCGCTTATACAGCCTATGTATACGGTCAAGGGTTGTACTTTCCTGTCATCGCTTTTCTTGCTGCTTTGATGGGCTGCGGATTTTATCTCTTTGCTTTTCTCCAGCACAAAAATACGACGAAAAAACATCCTTAGCCAGAACGAGCTAAGGATGTTTTTTGCATTATTGATTCAAGCCTTGATAAATCGTATCGAGATTCCATTTCATCATGTTATAGTAGCTGTCGCCTTCTTCTCCCGGCTCTGCAATCGAATCGGTAAAGACGGTTCCGAATATCGGAATACCTGCATCACGAGAAACACTTTGCATCGGACGAGTATTGACGCTGCTTTCGACAAATAAGGAAGCGACGGCTGAATTTTGCAGCTGATCCACTAAGTTCTTGATTTGCGCAGGGGTTCCTTCTTCTTCGGTATTGATTTCCCAGATATAGGCAGACGGTACACCGTAGGCTTTGGAGAAGTATTTGAAGGCTCCCTCACTGGTGACGATCAATTTCTTCTCTTCGGGAATCGATTGGAAGTTTTCCTTCGCTTGCTGATCCAGTTCTTCTAATGAAGCCAAGTAGCGTTCAAGGTTTTCTTCATAGAAAGAGCGATTGTCAGGATCCTTTTCGCTCAAGCGTTGAGCAATGTTGCGGGCATAGATCATACCGTTTTCTAGATTTAACCATGCATGAGGATCGGCTTTGCTGTGGTCTTCATCATCAGAAAGATAAAGCACATCCACGCCATCACTGACGGCAAAATAATCTTCATTTTCTACCTTATTGGCATTGTTCATCAATTTGGTAAACCAGCCATTGCCGCCAGTTTCTAGATTCAAGCCGTTGTAAAGGATAAGATCGGCATCGGTCGCTTTTCGAACATCTTCCACTAAAGGTTCATATTCATGGGGATCACGCCCCACTGGTACGATACTGTGAAGATCGATTCGATCACCGGCAATGTTTTCCGTAATATCAGCAATGATCGAATTGGTCGCTACTACTGAAAGTTTCCCTTCTGTTTGGGCCATCTGTCCGTTTTGCTGTGCCAAAAAGAAGCCACCAGCTACAGCTGCCGTTGCTAAAACCGCCGTCGCTGACCAGCGTTTGACTGGACTGGTCTTTTGTTTTGGTGAGAACAAGAAACCGATCACGAAAAAGGCTCCTGCGGTCAAAACGATACTTGATCCTGCGGCAATATTAAAACTGTACCCGATAAACAAGCCGATAAATGAGGCGAAACCACCTAAAACCCCTGCGATGACCATCATATGCTTCAATTGTTTTGTATAAAGATAAGCCGTTGCTGCTGGAGTGACTAACAGAGCCACGATCAAGATCGTTCCGACGCTTTGCATCGCTGTCACTGAAACCAAAGTCAACAAGAACATCAATAAATAGTGATAGGCTTGCACTTTCATCCCAAAGGCCTTTGCCATCATCGGATCAAAAGACGTGATCAACAGTGGACGGAAGAAGAGGATGATCACTGCCAGCACAAGGATAGCGATAGCGATCGTCAGCCATTTGTCGCTGTCTTGCACCGCTAGCACATTCCCAAACAAAATGTGAAACAAATCAGTCGAACTATTTGCTACTCCAATCAAGATAACCCCTAAAGCTAGAAACGAACTAAAGGTGATACCGATCGCCGTATCGCTTTTGATCAGGCTGTTATTGGCGATATAGGTAATGATCATGGAAGCCAAGATCCCAAAGAAGATCGCCCCGACAAAAAAATGAACGCCGAAGATATAAGACAAGGCTACCCCTGGTAAGACCGCATGAGAGATTGCATCCCCCATCAAGGACATCCCTCGTAAGATAATAAAACAACCGATCACCCCTGCCACAATCCCGATCGCGACTGCCGTGATCAAGGCATTTTGCAAGAAATGATAGTTACTTAAACTCGTAAAAAAGCTTGTCAACATGTTAAACGCCTCCTTTCACGATGATCGCATCGCCAAATGTTTGCTTCAAATTGCTTTCGGTAAAGACTTCACTGACTGGTCCCGCAGCGATCAGGGTTTGATTGAGCAGAACCAAGTAATCAAAGTATTCGGTGATTTTCCCCAGATCATGGTGAACGATAAAAATCGTCTTGCCAGCATCTCGCAAGTTACGCAACAGGCCGACGATGATCGCTTCACTGGTGGCATCGATCCCTACAAAGGGCTCATCGAGGAAAATATAGTTGGCATCTTGCACCAACGTTCGAGCAATCAAGACCCGCTGAAACTGCCCGCCGGACAATTCCCCAATCTGACGTTCCGCAAAGGATTCCATTTCTACCGCTGCCAGAGCGGCTGTCACTTTCTGCCAATCGTTTGCCGACATCCTTTGGAACATGCGCATCTTAGGATACAAGCCTAAAGATACGACTTCTTTGACTGTGATCGGAAACGTGTAATCAACCGCGGTCTTTTGTTCGACATAGGCAATTTCCTTTTGAAAGTCTTTTAACGCTTTTTTGTCGACACTCATGTTCCCACTGGAAGTGATCAATTTCAACGCCGCTTTGATCAGCGTCGACTTCCCTGCCCCATTTGGACCAATGATCCCTACGATCGACGGTTTTTCTACTTGAAACGACAAATCCGAGATCACTTGATGATCGCCATCATAGGCTGCGGATATTTCTGAAAAAGTAATCATTATTTTCACTCCATTTCCATAGTTAAGGATAGTTTATTTATTTTTTAGGTAGACCTAACTTATTTTTATTATACTAGAAAGGATTTGTTTTGCAAGACAGTTCTCTTGATTTTTTTAAGAAACACCGCAGTTTCTTGGCAATGACTCTTGAAAACTAAGATTCTATCTTTATTTATTGAGTAAAAGTTGGTGCCCACAAACACGGATGCCATCAATTTCTTTCTATATTTTGAGCGCAAAGCATTTGATTTATTCTTAATAAAAGAGATTATTCCTCGGCACCTCAGTGACGTACGTTTTTTCAATAACAGAAGAGAGGCGAATCAAAGCCTCTTCGCTTTCTCCCTTCATGATTAATACCAAACAAATCAAAGAATCAATAATTCTTCTATTTCCATAAATTCACGAATTCACTCTTTTTTATGATGACCAAGAAACCCTTTCATCTCGACTAAAACGCTTTATAAATTAAACTTTTCTAATTATTATGTGATTTTTCGAACAAAAGCTAAAAATAACATGACAACTATGTTAGTCTTTGATTTGGAAAAAGTTTTAGGAGGAATAAAAACAATGAAGAAAATTTTCCAAACACTATTAGTCCTAACCTCGTTAGCAACTTTGAGTGCTTGTGGCGCTGATTCACAAACAAGCAGCAGCTCAAGTACTGGTTCATCTGCTAATGAAGAAACAGATGCAACTTCTGCTGCATCTGGTCAAGAATACACAGACCCTAGCGAACTTGCAGACAGCTACGATGTCGTGATCGTCGGTGCAGGTGGCGCTGGAATGGCCGCTGCGATCCAAGCAAAAGAAGCTGGCGCAAACCCAGTTATTTTAGAAAAAATGCCAATTTCTGGTGGGAATACATTGAAATCTTCAGCAGGAATGAACGCTTCAGAAACCAAATTCCAAGAAGCAGAAGGCATCGAAGATTCAAACGATCTATTTTATGAAGAAACATTAGCTGGCGGTCACAACACCAATGATGAAGAATTGTTGCGCTACTTTGTGGATCATTCAGCAGAAGCAATCGATTGGTTAGATTCCATGGGTATCACTTTAGACAACTTAACAACGACTGGCGGGATGAGTGAAAAAAGAACGCACCGTCCATCGGATGGTTCCGCTGTTGGGGAATACTTAGTTGATGGCTTGATGCGCAACATCCATGAATTGGAAATCCCAATTTTTGTGAATGCCGATGTCAAAGAAATCAATGAAGAAGATGGTCAAGTCAACGGGGTGACCGTTGAAGTAGAAGGAACCGAACAAACCATTGATGCCAAAGCAGTTGTCGTTACAACAGGCGGTTTCGGTGCCAATTTCGACATGATCACCGAATACAAACCAGAATTGGCAGACTACGTGACAACGAACCAAGAGGGTTCGACTGGTGATGGGATCAAAATGATCGAAGCATTAGGTGGACAAACGGTTGATTTAGAGCAAATCCAAATCCACCCAACAGTGGATCAGTCTAAATCACTGTTGATCACTGAAGCTGTCCGTGGAGAAGGCGCGATCTTGGTCAATCAAGAAGGCGAACGGTTCTTCAATGAAATGGAAACACGAGACAAAGTCTCTGAAGCGATCATTGCCTTACCTGAAAAATCAGCAACGTTAGTTTTTGATGCAGGTGTCAAAGAACGCGTGACAGCCATTGATTTTTACGAGCAACAAGGGTTAGTAAAATCCGCTGACACGATCGAAGAATTAGCAAAAGAATTGGACATGCCAGAAGCAGCGCTTGCTGACACGATCGCTACCTGGAACAGCAGTGTAGCTGCTGGTGAAGACGAAGCCTTTGGACGCAGCACAGCAATGGACAACGATTTGTCAACAGGACCTTACTATGCCATTGCCATCGCTCCTGGTATCCACCACACGATGGGCGGCGTGAAGATCAACACCAACACAGAAGTGATCGCTACGGATAACGAGATCATTCCAGGTCTTTTTGCAGCCGGTGAAGTAACTGGTGGGTTGCATGGTGAAAACCGAATTGGCGGTAATGCCGTTGCCGATATCATCATCTTCGGACGCCAAGCAGGAACAAAAGCTGCCGAATTTGCGCAAGAAAATTAAAACACTCTCTATAAAAAAGAAGTACTTACGTTTTTTTCATCAACGTAAGTACTTCTTTTTTCATATAATTGACACAATAGTTTTTATTGTTCTGGTGCTGTCACTTTGATAATCTGCACCTCATAAGGCGCCAACTGAAGCTTTTGGTTTGTCGTTTTTCCAGTAAGCAAATCGATTCCTGAAGTTGCTACCTCTACTTCTTGATTTTCTTCGGAAAAATTCATCACAAAATAATAGGTGGTCGGAGCGAGCTGCTCTTGCTGACTTTCTCTACTTTGGATCGACACGCTCGTCGAACCTTGACGGACCCACTCATTTTGTAAGCGAAGCTGTTGTATTATTTCTTGATAGAAGTCTTCCAAAAAGGCTTGATCCGTCCGTCCCCCAAGATAGTAGGCACTCCCTTCACCATAATCATTTACGGTCACTGCAGCTTGACCTTGGTAAAAATCAGCACCGTAGACCCCTAACGTTTGGGCAGTGTTTGTTTGAACAACACTACAATAATCATGAATTTGGTACTGCTGCTCCTTCATTAAAAGCAAATTTTTTTGTTTCGGATATAACGTATCGATTTCTTTCACAGACACACCAAACAGTTCTTCTAACTCTTGGGGCCAGCCCCCTAAATAGGTCAAGTCCGTTTCATTCACGATCCCCGTCAAATAAGTGGAAACCAGCGTCCCGCCATTTTTCGTATACTGTTGAAACTTTTTCATAGTTTCTTTTGGTAAAAGGTAAAGCATCGGAGCGATGATCAATTGGTAAGCATCAAAGTCATGGTCTTTCGTGATGACATCAACCGCGATGTCATGATCCCAAAAATAGCGATAATGCTCTTGCAACGTTTGTGGGTAGCGTTTGCTCTCCAAACCAAAACCTTGCGCATCATTGAGCGCCCAATTGTTATCCCAATCATAGATGATCGCCACTTTGGCTTTTTTGTGCAATCCTTTGATTTCTTTGATTTCTTCTAAGGCTTTTCCCACTTCTGCTACATCTTGAAAAACACGATTCTGTTCGTCGTTGTCATGGTCCACGACGGCCCCATGGAACTTCTCAGATGAGCCTCGAGATTTTCGCCATTGGAAATAAAGATTACTATCTGAACCGTGAGCAATAAATTGCATAGAAGACAACAGATGCATCCCGGGGCGTTTCGTGCGATTGACTGGATGCCAATTCACACCACTAGGGGTTGATTCCATGATCAAAAAGGGCCGCTTTTTCAAGCTACGGTACTGATCATTGATAAACCCAACCTTACTTGCCAAATCAGCGGTCGTTCCCCAATCATTGTGCCAAGCAGGATAACAATCCCAACTAATGACATCTACATGCTGGGCAAATTTTCCATAGTCAAGGCTATAAAAGGGAATCAAATCTCGGGTATCTGCCATGAAATTCGTTGTGATCGGTACATCTGGAGACAAACGACGAATGTCTTTGATCTCATGTTCATAGAAATCAATGGTCTGATCGGTCACAAAACGATGCCAGTCTAGATTTAGTCCATGAACTTGCATTTCGCCGATCGGTGAAGGAGATTCGATTTGCGACCAATCGGTGATCGTATGGCTCCAGAAAGGTCCCCACCAGGCCTCATTCAAGGCTGCTAATGTTTGGTACTTCTGCTTGACCCACTGACGAAAGTTTTCTTGGCAAATGGGACAATGACAATCGCCAGAATACTCATTGGAAATATGCCACATCAATAGTGCTGGGTGATCGTGGTAGCGTTCAGCTAATTTCCGATTGATGATCGCCACTTTCTCACGATAGATCGGTGAAGAAAAGCAGTGATTGTGACGCCCGCCGTGTAACATTTTTTCCCGTTTTTCATTGGTCCGTAGAACTTCAGGGTATGCTTTAGACAACCAGGCAGGACGCGCGCCGCTTGGCGTCGCTAAAATGACGTTGCTGTTTCGTTCGGCGAGCTCATCCATGATTTTGTCTAACCATTCAAATTCAAACACCCCTTCTGCTGGCTCTAAGGCACTCCAAGCAAAAATACCAAGGGAAAATGTATTAGCATGAGCTTTTTCCATTAGTTCTAAATCTTTGGCTAAGATCTCGGGATAATTTAGCCACTGGTCAGGATTATAATCCCCACCATGTAAAAAGCGTTCTTCTAAGTTATATCTTGTCATCTTCTCTTCCTATCCTTTTGTGCCACCAGCGGTCAAACCGGAGACAAAATGTTTTTGTAATGCAATAAAGACGAGTGCGATCGGAATACTGATCAAAATAGCCCCTGCCGCAAAAGTCGTATAGCTGGCTCCCATTTTATCCGTGACTAATTTGTATAACCCGATGGGTAATGTATAGTACTCAGGATTACGTAAAATCACAGAAGACAGGGCAAAGTCTCCAAGTGGTCCAGTAAAGCCATTCATGGCAACGACTGCCAGCATTGGTCGTGATAAAGGAATCAAAATTTGCCAGAATATTCGCGTATTGCTTGCGCCATCTATCTTGGCACTCTCGTCTAAATCTAACGGGATCGAGTCAAAATACCCTTTCAATAAGTACGTGTTCATGGGAATCTGGCCCCCAACGTAAATCAAGATCAGCAACCAATGGCTATTGATCAAGCCGAGCATTTGCGCCAATACAAAAATTGCGATCAAGGCAGAGAACTGCGGGATCATTTGTAGGAGTAAGAACAGCATCAACCCATTTTTACGGCCTGTAAAACGAAATCGTGAAAAGGAATACGCCGTCATGGAGACAAAAATCAGTGACAAGAACATGGTGCATACACTGATTTTTAATGAATTCAAATACCATTGACTATAATAAAGCGAGTTGTCGCCAGCAAACAATTTCGTGTAGTGACTTAATGTCGGACTCGTCGGAATCAAACTCGTACTTACTAAACTGTTCCCAGGATTAAAACTAGCACCGATCGTCCAAAGTAAAGGGTAGACGATCACCACTACCGTAAAAATCAGTACGAGATACGTCAAGGATAGGCGGACAAATTTTTGTTTCTTCATACTTGCTGCCTTCATGTTATCCAACCTCCTTGAATGAATTTGTTCGGCGGAATTGCCATAAAGCAATCGCGATCACGACGATCGATAAGAGAATCGTCAACGCTGCTGCCAGTGCATATTGACTATTTTGCATCGTGAGCTTATAGATCCACGAAACCAAAATATCGGTACCACCAGCGGTCGAACCAGGAACTGCTGGTCCACCAGAATTAAACAGATAAATGATATTGAAATTGTTGAAGTTAAACGTATATTGCGTAATCAAAATCGGTGCCATTGCATAAAGCAATAATGGCAATGTGATTCGGCGGAATTTTTGTAAAGCTGAAGCACCATCGATGGTCGCAGCCTCATACAAATCATCAGGAATGGATTGCAGCGTCCCTGTAGTCACGATAAAAATATACGGGAAGCCTAGCCAGCCTTGAATCAGTAGCAAAGCTAAGCGGGTCCAATTCGCACTCGTTAGCCAAGGAATCGGTGAAATCTGGAAGAAATTCAAAATCGAATGATTGATCGCACCAAAGGAATCATTGAACATTCCTGAAAACACCAAGATCGTAACAAATCCCGGAACTGCCCATGGGAGGATCAAAATCGTTCGAAAGAACTTTTTGAGTCGTAGTTCTTTTTGATGCACCAGCACCGCTAAAAATATTCCGATAGAAACTTGTAACGTTGAGGCGATCAAGGTCCAGATAACTGTCCAGCCCAGAACATTGAAGAAGGTACTACGCCAAATATCGACAGTAAAAATCTTCTTAAAGGTCTCTAATCCCACCCAATCTGCTAAATTGGCAGGTGCAGAATGATACAGATCATAGTTCGTAAAAGCTAACGCGATACTAAAGAGAATCGGAAAAATAACAGAAAACACGAGTAAGAAAAATGCTGGGCTACTCATTAAATAAGGATAGCCTTCTCTTAATAGTGCCTGGTAGCTTTCACGGATAGAGTTGACTGGTAGCTCATTGTCTCTTAATTCACCGTTTTTATAGGCATCACGGATGTTTAAATAATAGAACAACAGACCAAAACCGATGACGATCAAGGCAACTAATCCTTCTGCTAATAAAAAGATGGAATTGTCTCTCGGCACTTCCACGCCTAATGTCACGATGCCCCAAAGTCCCATATTAAATAAATCTTTAAAGACGACAAGATACATAGCAAAAAAGAAGAAAAATAAAGCGCCTTTGATTTTTTGCCGATTATAGAGTTGACCGAATCCTGGTATTATCGAGAATAGCATTGCTCGTTTTGCATACGACTGCGTGTTTTTCACATTTTCGCCCCCTGTAAGAAAAAGCCGCTGACAAACGTTTCGTTCGGCCTTACTTGATTCCTAATGATGAATGACCATCCGAAACGTTTGTCCTTGAGACGACTTTCTAGTTTTGAATTGCCGCAATGGCTGATTTGATCTGTTCGACTGCTTGTGGTAAAGCTGTTTTCGGTTCAGCCTTTCCAGTAGCAATAGTTTGCAATGCGGCATCCATTGGTTCCCATACTGAATTCATTTCAGTGATCCCAGGCGTTAGTTCTGCGTGTTGGGACTGAGCGGCAATGGCTGCAGCACTTTCACTTTCTTGAACTGCTGGATCATCTGCCAATGAAGCAACCGCTGGTACTTCCTGTGTTTTTTCATAACGAACTTTTGAATTTTCCTCATTGCTGATAAATTTGACGAACGCTTCAGCTAATTCAGGGTTTTGGGAATAGCTACTTACGTTGTAGCTTTTGACACCGATAAAGGAGCCCATATGTTCACCATTGCCTAATAATGGCAATTCTTTCACACCATAGTCGATGCCCGCTTCTTTATAAGGAGACAAGTTCCATGGTCCCGAGACGACAGCTGCAGCTTTTCCTTCCGTAAATAAAGAGTCCAACACATTGATTCCTTGTTCACCGACCAATCCGGATGGAAAAACACCTGCATCATAAAATTGTTGGATATAGTCTGCCCCTTCGATCGCGCCTTCATTAGCTAATCCAATATCTTCAGGGTCATAGGATCCATCGACATTCTCGCCAAAAACATAACCGCCATAACCGCTCAATACACCTTGTGCGTAATAAATTTGATCCCATAATGCCAGTAACCCATAACTGTCAGCACCTAAAACAGACTTGGAATACTCCAGCCACTCATCCGTTGTCTGTGGCAAGTCTTCTTCGGAAATTAGTTCTTTGTTATAATACAAAATTTGTGTTTCAACCGCTTTTGGTAAGCCGTAGACTTTGCCGTCAACGATTTGCGATTGCATTGCTGATTCTGTATACAGCTCTTGTAGCGTTTGATCGACTGTTAATTCTTTCAACAAACCTTCGGTAACGGCTGTACCGATTTGATCGCCAGGAATCGTGATGACATCCGCACCTGTACCAGCGGGTCCATCCAATCGTAAATCTTCGATCTGTCCACCATAGGCTTTTTCGACCACTTTGATCGTCACATCGTGTTCTTCTTCAAATTGTTTGACTGCCTCTTCAATCCCAGCTGATTTTGCTTGGTCCTCCCAGACCAATAGATCATAGTCCTTATTGCTGCCACTATTTGCTGCAGTACTATCTGTCCCTTCACTTTGTGGACCGCAAGCACCTAATCCTAAAGCTGCTACACTTAAAAAAAGAACTCGAGACATTTTTTTCATCATCATTTCTCCACCTTTTCTTTATTTTGCAAACGCTATCTTCTCGTTTATAATAAATTATTTTACTTAATATGTAAATAGTTTTACTAAATTAATTTCTCCAACGGAGTAAATAAACGGATAAAATCAAGGTTTATCTCACAAATAATTTTTCAAAATACCTCCACGCTCTAAACTTTCACTATTGAGTAAATATATTTAGTAAATTCATTTACTTGGTAAAGTTGTTAGCGTATACTAGAAGAAAGAGGTGAAGAAGATTGGTTACAATAAAAAAAATTGCCGAGCAATCAGGCTTTTCACAAGCGACTGTTTCCCGATTATTGAAAGGCGACGAATCGTTGTCGATCGCAGCCGATACGCGTCAAAAAATTATTCATACCGCTTTATCACTAGGTTATGATCGCTCAAAAATAAAAACAACACTAGAAAAAATCGCCGTCCTTTTCTGGCTGACAGAACAAGAAGAGCTGCAAGATGTCTATTTTCGACAATTGCGTATCTCTTTAGAAAAATATGCGAAAATCAACAATTTGGAAATTCAACTGATCACCCATGAAGATGATGTTTTAGAAACACTGCAAGAAGTCGCCGGATTTATTGGGATTGGCTCTTTCACTGAGAAAGAAACGCAGCAGTTCAAATCCGTTTGCCCCTATGGCGTCCTTTTGGAAATCAACCCCTGTCCAGAGCTGTTCGATACGGTCAAACCTGATACTGATCGAATGACGCAACTGGCGATCGATCTATTTTTAACAAAAGGATACCGAAAGATCGGCTTTATTGGTGGTGCTTATCTAAATCCTGATACCCAACGTGCAGAAATGGATAGTCGCGAGGTCATCTTCCGTCAAACGCTGGCTCGTCGAGATGCGCTCGATGAGGCGTTCTTATTTAGTGGTGGCAATTTTTCCGTTGAAACCGGCTATCGTTTGGCGAAAAAAATGGTGGAATCCCTTGGTGATAATTTGCCAGAGGCGCTCTTTGTGGCTTCTGACACCATCGCAGTTGGTGTGCTCCAAGCGTTAAATGAACGATCCATCATCATTCCTGATCGCTTGGAATTAATCAGTATCAACGACAATGAGATCGCAAAATTTGTGGCTCCCCCTCTAACAACGTTTAACATTGATGTGGAGGAAATCGCCAAAACCGCGATCGATTTATTGGTGGATCAGATCGTTCATCCTCGAGCGATCACCAAAACAGTCCTTTTAGGTGCTGAACTCATCGAACGAAAAAGCTTTACGCAAGCATAAAAAACGCCCCTAGAAAGTTAGAAAAAGCTAACTTTCTAAGGGCGTTTCATTGTCTAAATCGAAAAAAGCATTCTTACGTTTTTCACATCTCTTTCGCCACAGCATACACAAGATGCGGCATGTCCACTTGCCGATAGTGTTTGACAAAGCGATCCACCAGCTTCATTCCATTGCGCAATGCCACATTTATGGAGGCTTGATTGGTCTCACGAATGATCGAATAAACAATGGCGGCATTCAGCGTTGCAAACGCATAGTCTTTACAAGCCTGGGCGGCTTCTGTGGCAAACCCATGATGCCAGAAGTTCTTTTGAAACAAGTACCCAATTTCTAAAACGGCTTCTCCCTTGACGTCTTGCCATGTCAACCCGCATTGACCGATCGCTTGCCCTGATGCTTTCTCAATCACTAGCCACAAGCCAATGTGATCGTTTTGATAGCGTTGCAGCTGTTTGTCGATCCAACCAGTGACTTCTTGCTCACTGAAGGGTCCTTCATAGGCAATCATAACTTCTGGATCTTGCAAAATCTTTTCAATCGCTGGTCGATCGTCATGACTCATTTCTCGCAGCACTAATCGCTTAGTTTCAATTAGTGGTTCCATGGTGGTTGCGCTCCTTCCTATTCCATTCGGTTTCTTTTCAAAAAATACCAACTCGCTGCCCATGCGGTGATGGGTAAAATAATCACCGCTGCCAGACCCGTGATCAAACAAACGACCAATTCTGAGACGAACGCCTTCGAATTGATCATTTCACCAAAGGAGATCGACAAATCTTGAAACCACGCAATCAACGCCAGATTACTTCCCATAAAGGCAAACAATAAGGTATTGATCGTTGAAGACAATACGTCTGATACCACGGTCATACTACTTTTACTTAATGCCTTGATCGAGACTTGCGGGTTTGCTTGAAAAAGTTCATAGGTCGCAGTGCTGATCGCCATACTCCCATCTGCCACCGCCCCCGAAAAACTCATCAAAATGATCGCAGTCATCAATGTCTTAAAATCGATGGCTACATCAAAGGAATACATCGCCAACTCATCCAGTTCCTCTGCCGAAAACCCATGCAGATTCATTGCAGAGAGCACAAGCGGAAATAGTAGTAGAAAAAGCCCTAGAAAGACCAACACACAGACAAAGGCAATTTTGGTTTTCTGATTGACGCCGTTCACGAAAAACAAGGTGATCGCCGCCACGGCTAAAAAGGCAACACAAGCCGCTGGTAATATCGGTGTCCCTCGGTCAATCAGGACCAGCAGCGCTAGAAAGACAGCCACATTCATAAACAGACCAGTGACTTGAAACAGCCCTTCGATCCGAAAAACAGCGAAGGTCAGCAAGAGAAAAAGCAAGCTCAACACAAACAAAACATTCATTTTGCTTTCCTCCTTTGTAGTTCAAAGCAAAGGAGCGTCAACGGTACCGATAAAACCAGCGCAAAGCCGCCGCATAATGTACGCACTATTTCTAAAGAAAGATGCATCGGCAATGCTTGCGACAGCAGCCAGCCATTTGCTAGGTAAAACAATAGCGCTGGCATACTCCCACTTAAATAAGCAAACAACAAGACATTGATCATCGAAGAAGTCGTATCTTGCGCGATGGACCGACCGATCGCTAATCGTTCCTTGCGGCTAGTCTGGGGATTGATGCGCTGGATCTCATCTAGACTGGCAATCAGCATGACAATATTGTCCATGCTGGCACCAATCGCGCCAATCAGCAGACTCCCTAGATAGACACTGCGATACGGACGGGTCAGAAACGACATTTCTTCATAGCGCAACCCATGATCTTGCAAAAGATCCATGGCGAACCGACAGAGAAAAAACGCCAAGAGGACGCTGGCTAACGAGGCAATGATTTTGCGACTGTCGATCGTACGAAAGCCATAGGAAATCCCCATCGTCAAAACCAACGAGACGATCGTAAAAACGATCATCAAAAAGACCAATGAAAAGGAGCTGTTGCCTTTGTGAAACCAAAGAAAAAGGAGCAGCAAGCCAGTATTCACAAAGATACTAAGTAAAGCCCGCAAGCCCTTTTTGCCACCAATTGCGACTACTGCCATCAAAAATAAGGCAAGGAAGAAAAAGAGATACCCATCCCGTTTTTGTGCTTGTACCCGCCAGCCATCCCCTTCTTTTTGCAAAAGCAGCTGTTGTCCGGTCTGATACATGGGATGAATCGCACCGTTGGGGGTGTATTGCGTAGTGACTGTCCGTAGTACCCCAGCTTCTTCTCCGTTACGAACGATCCCTTGGATCTGCTGCTGGTCGGCGGTGACTTGAACCGTTTGTACTTCTATGATCGGTTGTGCATAAAAGCGGCTACTTTGGGTTTGGATCAGCCAGCTAAAGACCAGCACGCTAACAAAGGCCACTAGATAATAATACTTTTTCAAGACCGTCTCCTTTCATTTTCAGCAAAAAAAGACTTAGACAAACCACCAGTCCTACGACCAATCACCTTGTGAGGCTGGATGACTGGTCGAAATGGTTACTGTGTCGGCGAGACTAACTGCTTTGCTAGTCGCCTGCTTTGTCAAAGTCCTTTTACTTGCTCGTTTTGCTTACACGACATTTTGCGGTGTACCTGCTTTAAAACCGCTTAAGTTCGCCACAGCGATCCCCATCAAACGACGCCGCGTTTCGACGGGTGCCCAAGCGATATGCGGTGTCAAATAGCAATTTGGCGCCTGTAATAAGGGATTGTCAGCTGCGATCGGTTCTTTTGAAACGACATCTGCCGCCAAGGCTGCGATCTGCCCAGTGTGCAGCGCTTCAGCAACTGCCCCTTCATCGATCAAGCCGCCACGGGCGGTATTGATCAGGATCGCAGAAGATTTCATTTGTGCCAATGCTGTGCGATCGATCATTTTTTCTGTCTCAGGAAACTGCGGAACATGAAGGCTGATGATATCTGCTTCTTGATACAATTCCGCCAGCGAAACTTGTTTTGCCCAATCCGCTTGTGCTGGTTTTGGTCGATGATTAAAGTAGATCACCTTCAACTGAAACGCATGAGCGATCGTGGCAACTGCTTGAGCAATCGCACCATATCCAATCAGCCCAATCGTTTTGCCTGCCAATTCCATCAATGGTGTCTGCCAATAAGAAAAATCTTTGCTGGTTTGCCAGTCGCCCTGATGCACGGAACGATTATGGTGTCCCACTTGATTCGTCACTTCCAGCAGCAAAGCAAAGGTCGCTTGTGCCACTGCATTGGTACTGTAGCTAGGTATATTGGTCACGGTGATTCCCTGTTCCTTCGCTGCTGCCAAATCAACGACATTGTATCCAGTTGCCAAGACCCCAATGTAGGTCAATTGCGGACATGCTTTGAGAACATCTGCGGTGATCGGTGTTTTATTTGTCAAAATTGCTTCGGCATCGCCGATTCGCTCAATAATTTCTTGTTTATCTGTATACGAGGTACGATCATACACCGTCACCTCTCCTAATTCTTCAAACCCGTGCCAAGACAAATCTCCTGGATTCAACGCATAGCCATCAAGTACAACGATCTTCATTCTTTCGCTCCTCTCGCTTTTCCTTTTGCTTTTCCATAAAAAACGGGAATTCCTAGTAACGTCACGCCAATTCCCACGACTGCTAACCACGTGTCAGTGATCAAGGTCATGATCAAGATAAAACAGCCGCCTAAGATCGCAATCAAGGGAATGATTGGATAGAAGGGAACTTTATACGGACGCTTCATCTGCGGTTCTGTTTTTCGCAAACGAAAAACCCCTACAAACAATAATACACTAAAGAACCACATAACAAAAACCAGCATATCGGTCAAGAGATCAAAGGTACCTAAAAGCATCATGATACATGCGATCCCCAACTGTAAAAAGGCCGCCGCATAAGGTGCATTGGTGGTTTTACTTAAGGTGGCAAAGGTCTTGCTGAAAGGAATCTCATCTTCCAACGCCATGGCATATGGGACCCGCAAGCCAGTCATTGTATAGCCGTTCAATGCGCCATACACAGAGATCAGGATACCGATCGTGACCAGTTTTCCGCCAAAGCTGCCAAACAAGGCCATCGCAGTTTCTGAGGCACTGTTCAAATTACCAGCGATTTGATCGATCGGCAATGTTTTTAAAAAGGCAACATTGATCAACACATACACCAAGGTAACAAAACTCAACCCAAAGATGATGGCTTTTGGTAAATCTTTTTCGGGTCGCTTCATTTCCCCAGCGACATTACCGACTCCCATCCAGCCGTCATAAGCAAAAAGGGTTGCTAAGAGGGCACTACTGATGCCAGCTGCAAGCGATCCTTGAGTATTGGAAGAAAAATCCACCAATGAGACCGATACTTGCCCTGGTGTCAACAGGCCCGCCACGATGATCACCGCAATCGGGATCAGCTTGACTGCCAACGTGACGGACTGGACTTGAGCAGCGGCTTTTGTTCCCAAAAGATTGATCAAGGTCACACTCGTTCCGGTCAAAATCGATAAAGGAAGCAAATAATTGCTGGGTAGATGAAATAAGTTCAAACACTGGGTCGCAAAAATAATACTTAAAGCCGCCACGTTCGCTGGAAAGTAAATGATACTTTGTGCCCAGCCTAATAAAAAGGAGGGTAATTTTCCATAAATTCTTTCAATATATCGAATGGGTCCGCCAGTCTCAGGAATCGCAGTCGCTAACTCCGCCACGGTCAAGCCGCCGCAAATCGTTAGAAAGCCAGCAAGCAGCCAGACCAACAAGGTCAAACCGGTGGATTGGGTCTGCTGGACCACAGCCGCTGCTTTGAAAAACACGCCGGCGCCGATCACCGTTCCCATTACTGTCGATAATGCCCCAAAAAAACTGATTTCTTTTTTCAATTGACTTTTCACAACATCACTTCCTTTTTAAATGAATAAGTCAAAGTATAGCGGATAGAAACTATCTTGACTAGAGGAATTTCAGAAAACAAAAAGCAAATACCATGAAAAGACGGCATTTGCTCCAAAAATTTTTTATTCTTTTGTGGATTCTTGAAAAACCAGCAACGGAAGCTGTCGTTTTTTGTGCATTTGTTGAACCAAATAAATTCCTGCCAGCAAGATGATCGGGAAAACGATCGCCCCTAGAATCCCAACCTGCAGCTGTTGTCCCGTCCATTCGACGATACTGCCGACGACAGCGGGTCCGATTGAACACCCTAGATCTCCTGCTAATGCCAAATAAGCAAATAGCGCCGTTCCGCCGTTGCGAATGTATTGCGCAGAAAGACTAAAGACCCCTGGCCACATGATCCCTACGGCAAAACCGCTTAAGCCGCAGCCAAGAAACCCGATCAATGGCAATGAAGCAAAGCCGATCATCATATACGCCAGTAGGCAAAGCAAAACACTCAAAAACATAAAGCGTTTCAAATCGATGCGTTCCCCAAACTTGCCGTAAAGCAAGCGGGAGATCCCCATCATCAAGGCAAAAACCATTGGCCCTGCTAAATCGCCTAGCGTCTTACTAACGCCTAAGCCCTGTTCGGCAAAGGTCGATGCCCATTGGCTGACTGCTTGTTCGCTGGCTCCAGCACAGACCATCATCACCAGAAACAGCCAAAAGCTTTTTAAGGAAAAGAGCTGCCGAGTGGTCAACCCTCGTTCTCCTTCGGCAACGATTGGCG
This sequence comes from Enterococcus sp. R12, assembly GCF_058135755.1. NCBI lineage: Bacteria > Bacillati > Bacillota > Bacilli > Lactobacillales > Enterococcaceae > Enterococcus > Enterococcus sp. R12. Next base: position 1,156,574 of record NZ_CM176874.1, on the reverse strand, counting down.
CCAACGGGACTTTGGTAAAGAAAAACAAATTGACCAACGGGATCAGCGCCCAGATGATCGCCAAAATCGGCCACTGTTGAATACCGAACACCATGAAGAACGCCGTTGAGAACAAAACGACCCCCACGTACCCCCAGCAATAAAACGAGTGCAGCATGCTCATCGTTTTTTCCTTATGTTCCGTTGGACAGGCTTCAACGATGGGACTGACTAAGACTTCCAGCAAGCCACCGCCAATGGCATACAACAAAACCGCTGCTAACAATCCGCTAAACGGGGTCGGAAACCATAAGGGAAAAACGGCTAGACCAATCAAGCCGATCGCTGCAAAAAAATGCGCGGCTACGATCGACACTCGATAGCCGATGCGGTCTACAAAAAAGATTGCTGCAAAATCGACGGCTAACTGGGTCAAAAAGTTAAAACTAACCAGCAAAGTAATCTGGCTGATCGGTAGCTGGTATTGGCTTTGAAAGGTCAAAAATAATAAGGGGGCAAAATTATTGATGACGGCTTGAACGATGTACCCTACAAAGCAAGCCGCAATCGTCGAACGATAACTTTTCATTTTCACTTCTCCTTTACTCGTCTTATCAGTATACCAAGTCCAATAAGACAGTAACCATGGAGAAAACACTTTTTTTACCCAGAGAATCTTAAGGAAATCAGGATTTTTCTTACCTCAGATAATTCCCTTAAATGGAAGCAGCAAAAAAGCTGTCTGTAAGGACAGCTTTTTCCGACTTATTCTCAAGGCTAGGCGTTTTTCTTCCGAGCAGCGATGGTTTTCATGGTGGCTTCAAAGATTGGGCCAATAAAGACGATACACAAGAGAGTACCTAACCCAACACTGGCGCCTAGCGCAAAACCGATCAAGACCATGGCTGCATCCAAGCCGATACGGATTGTTTTTTGCGTCAATTTGCTTCGTTTGTAGATCAAGGCAGTCAAGGCTTCTAACGCCGCTGATCCTTTGTTGGAAGAAACGTAGATACCAGCGCCGATCCCAAATAAGATCGGTGCTGCGAAAATAGCGATCCAAGGATAAAAAGGCAAATGAATCGATACTTTGTCCATCACTGGTTCAAAGATCCCGATCAACAGGCCTAATCCGATCCCGTTGATAAAACTGCCAATGCCTAATTCGGCACGATCAAAGACAGCAACGATCAACAAAACAATAATATTAAAACACAAACTGGCAATCCAAAAAGGGACATCGACGAAATTCAAAATTCCTAGTAAAAACGTACTGATCGTATCATATCCTTGATGGGCGGTGATCAATAAGGAAATGGCCAACGCAATCAGCCCGGTACCTATCAAAACTTGTGCAAATTTTTTGGTTTCTTTCACAACATCACGCTCTCTTCTTTATTTTTCCTCTCTTAGTTTACCGTGAAAGCGTCACAATTACTATCATTTAATCACAAAAACCAGAATTTTTTTGAAGAAATCTAAATTCAATCAAGGGATTCGTAATGCTGTTCATAGGTATCGCGAAACTCTTTGGGAGTCAGACCATTCAATTTCTTAAACATTTTGGAAAAATAGTTGGTATTGTTGTAACCAATACGATCGCCGATCTCACTGATCGTGGCTTTCGAATGAAGCAGCAGCTGCTGGGCTTGCTTGATCCGCACCAGATTGACGTACTGATTAAAGCTCATTTCCGTTTCTTTCTTAAAGAGCTGGCCCAAATAAACGACGCTGACATGCAGTTCTTCTGCCGCTAATTTGACCGTCAAATCATGGGTATAGCCTTCTTCGATCAGTTGGATCGTCTTTTGAACGATCTCCGAATAGCGTTTTTGCGGTGGCTGCGATTTCGCCAGCTCCAGCACATCATCAAAGAGCTGCCGCAAATCTGCCAGTGTATTAGACTCACGAATCCGTGCCAAAATCTGTTCATGGTTTTCATGAGAAAGTACTGGCAGCTGCCGATAGATATCATTGAACAACAAGAACGAAACATAGCGAACATGTTCAGGGTCTGCTTGGGTTTGTTCCAAAATAGCGAACATTTTATCCAGCTCATGTTGGATCGTTTTGACATCCCCGATAGTCAGTGCTTTGTTAAAAGATAGAAACGGGAGTTCTTCGTTTCGCTCTAAAATATCCACGTGGATCGTCTGTTCTTGTAAGAACAGATCTGGGTAGAAGGCTTGCAGTGACTGAACCTGCTTGATTTTTTCATAGGCTTTATACAAATTCTCCCACTCGTTGATGGTCTCACTCATAATCAACTGCCAGTCAGTACTATTGAGCTGCTGTGCCAGTGCTTTTAGATCAGCGTTGATTTGCTGCCTTGGTCCAGCAGCAGTAATGATCACTTGGTTTTCATCTAATCGCCCTGGTAAGATCAATGGCTGATCGTGTTGCTGAAAAAACGTCGTGATTTTTTGTAAGATCTCAGCAGTCCCATTGAACTGCAAAACGGTAAAGGGTGCTGCTAGTGGCACCCGCTGTTGCGCCAGCAAATGGAGGTACTCGCTTTCGTTCAATTCATCATTCAACCAAAGCAGCAGGCTTGATTCTTGATACAGTTCTTTTTCTGCCAACAGTTTTTGCTGCTCCTCTAACTCAGCTTCAATTGATTGTACACTGCTGCGTAGTTCTTCTTTGTTAACAGGTTTGACGAGATAATTACGCACACCTAACGCCATGCCTTGTTTGACAAAGGCAAACTCCTGATAGCCTGATAGAATGATCGAGAAAAATCGATTCCCAAACGCTTGTGCTTGGCGGATCATATCGATGCCATTCATTTCTGGCATCCGAATATCCGTGATCAGCAAATCAACGGAATGCTCTTGCAAGTACTCGAGGGCTTCACTAGCACTTTTCGCTGTATGCACCACTTCAAAGCCCAGTTCTTGCCAAGGCAAGATCATTTGCAGCCCCTGCAAGATCATGTATTCATCATCAACGAACATTGCTTTATACATCTGTCTCATGCCCCCTTTGCAAACGTTTCTCATCTAACCGGATCTTGACCGTAAACCCAGCACCTGCCTGAGATGTAACGTCCATTTGATAGGCACTGTTGAACATACCCCGCAACCGTTCGTGAACATTTTTGATCCCGATCGAGGTTTGGGCTCCGATCTCCTGATTTTGCAGTTCTTCTTGGATCATCGCCAACTGCTGTGCATCTGCGCCTTTGCCGTTGTCTTTGACCTCAATCACGATCTGATCGACTTCTTTATAAGCCTTGATACTGATGGCATTATCATTGCGCTGATAATCGATGCCGTGAACAAAATAGTTTTCGACAAGCGGCTGCAGCGTGAACTTCGGCAATTCCAACTGTTCTAATGCCGAATCGATGGTTACATGATAGGCGATCTTATCTGGGTAGCGCATCTGAAACAAGTAGACATATTTTTCACAAAAATCGATTTCTTCTTTTAAGGTCTTCGTCTTTTCTTGCGTCGTATTGTTCCGTAGCAGTGCCGAAAAGGCATAGACGACATCCGCCAGCTCTTCTTGGTTGCGACTCAAGGCATACATTCGAATGTATTCTAACGTGTTATACAGAAAATGCGGATTGATCTGTGCTTGCAACGCCCGCATATCGGCGTCTCGCTGCTTGATCTCTAACGTGTAGATATCTTTGATATACTCGTTGATACTGTAAGTCATTTGATTGATGGCTTCTGCGATTTCTTTCAGCTCTTGTTGGACATTGTCGGTATCGATCCGCTTATCAAAATTCCCTTGACTGACTTCTTTCGTCGCATAAACGATCTGCTGTACTTGCGAGGTATAGCGCTTGAAGGTCCGATGGAGCACCCATAGGACTAATAAGAGAATCCCAATCCCAAAGCTAAAGATCCAAATGGCGCTAGAAAAAATATCCCGCCAGATCACACCTTTTGACAACAAGATCAGTGACAACTCTCCGCTGACGGTCGTTTGTTTTTTGATATAAAAGTCTTTCGACAGAGTGTCGTGAATAGTTCCATGAGCCACCGCCTGATCAATTTTCGCTAAGGTCTGCTTGCTAAGGTTCGCGGCATCCTTGTATAGCCGCTGCCCATTGGAGGTATACAAAAAACTGTTAATACCATGCGCTTGGTTGTCTTCTTGTCGATTGGCTAAGACATCGTCTGAGTGAAAAATCACGTAGACTTGCCCTAACGGTTGCGCATAATTACTTGGTTGGGCGATCGAACGAACAAAAAACAGACGATTTTTCAAATCGATCTGCTTGCCGCTGCGTTTTTCTCCATAAGGGGTATCTGGGGTTGCCACTAGTGTCTCATTGCTTTCATCTAGTTGAATAATGATCTCTTCGATACTAGGATGATTACGGATCAAGCGATAGAGGATGTTTGGCAAATACACACTTTGTCCCGTCTGGCGAAAAATATCATTACTATAGGAAAAATAGTCTGGCAATGAAAGCTGTAAATAATTGCGCAGCGATTCAAAAGCAGTATCCGAACTGGTAAATTCGCCTAATACCGTTGAAACGACCGCGTTTTGATCCTGCACGTATGCATCCAGCTGCATACTGGTAGCTTCCACGAGGCGTTCGCTGCTATTGAAGCGGTCTGCCCCAGTATATGCCGTCAGAACCAGCATGATAATAATCGAGATGATCACCAAAAGGACGCTATACAACTGCATCAACTGATTGATCAAAAAGTCATGTTTAAACAAACGAAAGCGCTGCTTAGTCATGTGCCAAGTCCCGATCAATGACGGTTTTTTCCTGACTGATCGCCACGTGGCACCACAAAATCAATAGACTGAAGGTTCCAAAGAGCAAGAGCCCTTTCATCATCCAAGTAAAAGCGAAAATACTGGCAATCCCCACTAACAATTTTAAAAAGGTCGCCATATGAAGAAACAGACACACGAAGGACAATTTCAGGTTATTCCACAAGGAAATCTCATAGGATGTGTCAAAAACCACACTTAGTAAGTACAGTAAGATACTCAATCCGCTGACGACAACTAAAACAAAAGAGATCATCAGCCAGATCAAGCCTTGGATCTGGGTAGCTAAATACAAGTTATACACTAAGAAACCTGTCAGTAGGAAGAAAAGATAAAACTGTTTATTGGCTTTGACAAAGACGCTGCGCCAAATGCGCCATGCGCTGCGAAAGCTTTGCTGCTCATAATTTAAACCGTCTTCGTGGATCAAGGTACTAATGGTATGAAACGCTGGACCGATCCCTAAGATTCCGCCACCTGCCAATGTCAATACGACGAAAAACAAATTCAACTTCACGATCGCCCAAATCAAGCGAAAGCCCTTGACCAACCCACTATTTGCTGTTTCTTCCATTTAAAATTCCTCCCTTATTTGTTCCCTATCGAAAATGTAGCATGATTTTAGCTTCCTACTCAAGCTACCTGAGAATCTTTTAATGCTATGTACGTTTTAGAGGCACTATGCTTGCTGCTTGAAGGTTAAAAAACAAAAGTAACGTTATTTTTCCATCAAAGATTCCGCTACTTACTTTAAAGAAAAAGCAGCCAGAAGCTAGACGTGGGAACCATTGGTCCTGATGCGTTTAGCCTCCGGCTTACTTGATCTATTGATTGGTGAGCGGCGCCTGTTGCTTATTCTTGGCTTGCACGATACTCATCAAATTGTTTTTGCATTTCATCGCGGACTTTCTCCCAGCCAGCAGTTTTTAATTCTTCGTTTAGTTTCGGAACATTTTCTTCTGGATCGATCGTTCCCGTTGCTAAACTTGCTTTGTAACGGTTCATGACATTGGCGATATTCGTGATTTCTGTTTTCACATTATCAGTCTTGAAGTTGAACCCTAAGATTGGTGATGCTTCAGCGTTAGCAATATTTTCATCACGCTCTTTGATCATATCGTCTGTGATGGATTCTTGTGTATAAAGGATCATGTTGTTCCCAGTGTTCCAAGCAGCCATGCGGGTATTTGGCAAGTAGCCATCAAGGAGACGGATTTTGTTGTCTTCGCCCTCGATTTTTTCCCATGCTTCGCCTTCAACACCCCAAACCAATCCATTCAACAATTCAGGATCGCTGTTCAACAAGCCCAACACTTCCACTGCTTTTTCTTTGTTTTTCGAAACATTCGCTACGACAAAGTTTGCCATTTGCGCTTGGCCTGTTGATTTTAATTGTTTCGTGATTGGACGTGAAACCAATTCATGACCTGCGGCATTGCTTAAGATCGTATCGCCGTAATCCATTGGTCCTTGGGTTTCTTCACGCATGAACCATGTGTTGCCTTCTAATGGGTAACCAGTCGTATTAGTGGCTGCATCAGTTGGGATCAAGCCTTCGTTGTACCATTTGTGCATCAATTTCAAGTTTTCCATTTGTTCATCATCTTCGTATTGATTGATGATCTTCGTTGTATCGCCGTCCAATTTAACAGCAAATGGGTAATCTTTCCCGATCACATAATCATAGTTTCCAGAAACATTAAAGGTTTGTCCGATCGCAAACGGTGCGATGTTTGGTTCTTCTTCTTTAAACTTCTTCAACACGTCTTCGGCATCTGCATAAGATTCGATCCCGCTAATATCCAAATCATATTTATCTAAATACTCTTTATTGAAGGTCAAGACTTGTTGGGCATAAATATTGCCGTTGACTGGAAAGGCATATAATTTTCCGTCGATCGTATTGCCTTTGATATAAGATTCGTCTAATTGATCATACGCTTCTTTGGCATATTTTGGTGCTAACTCCGTCAAATCTGCATACGCGCCTTTTTGCGCATTCGCAACATAGTTTGAGGCAAAGGAAATATCGTAGTTTTCACCCGATGAAATGATGGTACTCATTTTTTGATCCCAATCACCCCAGCCGATATACTGCAGATCGATGCGAGCGTTGGTTTTTTCTTCAATGCGTTTATTGGCGATCTCCATTAATTGATCAAAGTTTTCTGGCTTGTCCCCAACTTGATACATCAATAAAGTCGTTACGCCGTCTGCATTGTTTTCTGAGTCGGATGTTGCGCCGTTCGACCCACAGGCAGCCATTCCCAAAGTTGCCGCTGCGGCCATCCCAGCAAAAGCTGTTTTTTTCCACAAATTCATTTTTGTTTCCTCCCTATACTTATTTGATTATTCTTTGACGCCACCAATTGTCAGACCACCGACAAAATACCGTTGGAAGAATGGATAGGTGATCGCAATCGGTAAGGTTGCAACAACAACGATTGCCATGCGAGCAGTTTCGCTTGGCAAAGCGGCCAAACCACCTTGGATCTGGGCAGCCATACCAGAGCTTTTGGCTAGATAGTCCAAGTTGCTTTGAATCCGCATCAAAAGTGCTTGTAACGGCACTAAAGAGTCTTTTTGAATATACAACAATGCATTGAACCAGTCATTCCAATAGCCAAGAGCGGCAAATAGACTGATCGTTGCGATCCCTGGAACGGCTAACGGCAACACGATGGACAGAAAAATCTTCATTTCGCTGGCACCGTCGATGCGCGCAGATTCTATAATACTATCTGGTACCGTCTTTTTAAAGAAGGTCCGCATAACAAGGATATTAAAAGGCCCTAAGGCAAGGGGCAAAATCAACGCCCAAATCGTGTCTTTCAATTGGATCAAGTTGACCATCACTAAATAATTGGCAACCATCCCTGGCGCAAACAACATGGTGATCAGAGCGAAGATCGTAAAGAAACGACGGAATGGAAAATTTGAGCGAGAGATGACATAGGCATATAGCGAAGTCATCGTTGCATTGACGAAGGTACCAAAAACAGTGATAAAAATAGATACGCCAAATGCTTGAAAAATTTTGCTGCTCATTTGTCCGCTAAACAGGTAGGTATACGCTGCGAACGAAAATTCTTGTGGCCAAAAGCGATAGCCGTTTTCTGCCAAAGAGGTTTCACTGGTCAATGAGATCGCGATCACAAAGAGAAACGGCAAGACACAGGAAATCGCGAACAGACCGATCACGATATTAAAAATCAGGTTGACCGTTGGGTTAAAGGAGCGGATCTCGACTTTCGTTACTTTTTTCTTCATTTATCCATCCTCCTTAGAATAATGCTGAATCTGGTTCTAGTTTACGAACAACCAAATTCGCTGTTAGTAATAGTAATGCCCCAACCACTGATTGATAAAGGCCAGCAGCTGCGGTCATCCCGAAGTCGCCTGTGGCAGTCAGTCCATTATAAATGTACGTATCTAAAACGGAGGTGACTTGGTACAATGCCCCAGAGTTTCGTGGGACTTGATAGAAAAGTCCGAAGTCGGCACGGAAGATCCCACCGATGTTCAAAATCAACAAAACAGAAATCATTGGAATCAGCTGTGGCAACGTCACATTTTTGATCTGCTGCCATTTGCTGGCGCCATCGACCATCGCGGCTTCGTAATACGTCTGATCGATCCCGACCACTGACGCATAATAGATGATGCTGTTGTAGCCTAAGCTCTTCCAGACATTCATAAAGACGAAAATAAACGGCCACCATTTCGGATCAGCATACCAGTTGATTCCTTCACCGCCCATACCGGTGATCCATTGGTTGATGATCCCTTTGTCTGGACTCAAAAAGGCATAGACAAAGTACGAAATAACCACCCAAGAAAGGAAGTACGGCAACAGGGACATCGTGTGATACACTTTTACCAAGCGCTTATTGCGCAGCTCACTCATAATAATGGCAAAGGCAATCGCAAAGAATAGGTTGAATGCTAAAAATACGATATTGTAGAGTAGGGTATTTCTAGTGATCAGCCAAGCATCATTGGATGCAAATAAAAATTTAAAGTTATCAAAGCCGACCCATGGGCTTTGTTTCAAACTGGCAAAAAAGCCGTCTGGTGAAATGTGGAAATCTTTGAACGCCACCACATTTGCGAATACAGGTATATAGAAAAAAAAGATAAACCAGACAACACCTGGCAAAGCCATCAATATCAATGCTTTGTATTGCCAGACATTCCTCCAAAACCCCTTTTTCTTCACATCTCATCATCTCCTTCATGCTACTAGAATAACGCTTTCATCCCTAAAAAATAAGGAACAAACTAAAGATAAAATGAAACAAATTAAAGGTCTTTGTTTATATTTTGTTTTTATTCTCTAAAAACCTGAAAAACGTCCTACCTTTTGCAAGATAGGACGCTTCATTGATTTGTTTTTTATGAATGATCAGTCGACAAAGCCGTTTTGTAGAATCACTTCGTGGAACCACTCACCAGACTTTTTGATGGTCCGTTTTTGGGTAGCCAAATCGACAGCAATAAACCCGTAACGATTTTTGAATTCATTCAGCCAAGACCAATTGTCCATGCAGGTCCACATGTGATACCCGCGGCATTGGCTGCCTTCTTGGATGGCTTGGTGAACATACCGCAAATGATCTTTGATAAAGGTGATGCGGTACTCATCTTGGATCTGACCGCTGGCATCGATAAAGCGTGTTTCATCTTCGACCCCCATGCCGTTTTCTGAAATATAACAGGGGATATTGCCGTAATTGTCACGTAGGTTGATCAAGGTATCATAGATGCCTCGTTCATAGATTTCCCAGCCTCGATGGGGATTGATTTTCTTTTCTGGCCAATCATACACATCGAAGTAATCTTCTGGCATTGGTGTGTCCGCTGTTTTGGCAGAACGCTTTTGCTGCACCCGCCGTGGCTGATAATAGTTGACCCCCAAGAGATCGACCGTGTTTTCTTTAATGATCTGCAAATCTTCTGCTCTGGTTTCTGGCATGATCGCCAACTCGTTTAAGACAGCGATCAATTCTACAGGAAAGGTGCCTTTGACCGCTGGATCTAAGAAGGATCGGTTAAAAAAAGCATCTGCCAGTTGCGCAGCTTGGACATCTTTTTCATCGTTCGGATCTTTCGGATAAGTCGGTGTCAAATTCAAGATGATGCCGATTTCGCCTGATTGCTGAGATTGACGGAAGCGTTGGATCGCTAAGGCGCTGGCGAGTGCTTCATGGTAGCCGACTTGCACCGCATGTGCCAAGTTGATTTCTGCTGGGTAATGCTGTTGATACAAATACCCCATCTCCACTGGCACGATCGGTTCATTTTGCGTGAACCAATGACGGACTTGATCACCGAACAACTCAAAACACAAAGCGGCATAATCTGCAAATGCTGTGACAGTCTCGCGATTGAGCCAGCCGCCTTCTTTTTGCAGTGCCATCGGCATATCAAAATGATACAAATTGATGAAGGGTTCGATGCCATTTTCGATCAAAGTGGCGAAGTACTCGCGATAAAACGCCACCGCTTGTTGATTGACCGCCCCTCTTCCTTCTGGCAGCAAGCGACTCCACTGGATCGAGGTTCGAAAAGAATTAAAGCCGATCTCTTTCATCAACGCCACATCTTCTGGGTAACGCTGCAGCAGCTGGACGGTATCTTTTGGTCCCCGTTTTTGATAAAAACGTTCTGGCTCCGTTGCGTACCAATAGTCCCAAATCGAATCGCCTTTGCCATCATCGGCCGTTCGTCCTTCAGTTTGCGGACCGCTGGCAGCGGCTCCCCACCAAAAATCTTTAGGAAAATGCAGGTTAGTCATGGGCAGTCACCTGCTCTTTGCCTAACAAGAGACAGCCGATAATCCCGCTTTTGTTCGGCAATCCCCAAGTGACGATGTAGTCTTCCACTGGTGGTGTCTCCATATAGCCTGCCATTTGTTTTTGGAAGGCTTGTTGGATTTGAGCGAGTAGATGCGGCTGATTCATGACCCCGCCGCCTAAAATGATTTTCTCAGGTGCTAAGGTCAACGTGATATTGACCAGCGCTTGCCCTAGATAAAAGGCCTGCAACCCCCAAATCTCGTGCGCTTGCGGCAAGTCTTGTCCTTTGATCCCCGTACGTCCTTCTAAAGAAGGCCCTGCGGCTAATCCTTCCAGACAGTCGCCGTGATACGGGCATGTACCAGCATACGTATCTTCACTGTGGCGTTTGACATAGGTATGACCGATTTCTGGATGACCGATCCCCTCGAAAATCTTTCCTTCACGAACGACTCCTGCGCCAATGCCGGTTCCTACTGTCAAATAGACACAGCTGTCTTTGCCTTGGGCAGCTCCTTGGCGTAATTCCCCATAAGCGGCAGCATTGACATCTGTTGTCCAAGCAAATGCTGTCTCTGGGTAGCGCTTCTTCAATGCACCGAGAAAATCGAACTGCTGCCAGCCCTGTTTCGGCGTCGCTAGTATGTGGCCATAGGTCGCTTGGGTTGGATCGATCCCGATCGGACCAAAGGAACCGACCCCTAATGACACGAGATCGTAGGGATCGAAAAAGGCAAAGATCGCCGCTAACGTTTCCTCTGGTGTTGTCGTTGGGATCGACTCTTGGGCGATGATCGTCAACTGGTCATCGGCAACGGCACAGATCATTTTTGTGCCGCCGGCTTCAATTCCTCCATAAACCATCATTACTCACTCCTTTACTCCAATGGTACGAATTTCATATGGGTGTAATTGCTGATTGACGGTCGATGCTTGTTCTTCCTCTAAAAGGTTCAACAGACAGAGCGTCGCCTGCTCTTTTTGCACGTGAAAGGCAGTGGCTTGATCCGCCAAATTATAGCCCCGCAAAACGATCTGCTGGTCTTGGCGATTGCGTTTTAAGGCGGTGATAGCTACCGTCGATCCATGAGCTTCCATGTATTGGTTGCTGCTGGCTAGCTTGCCTTGATGCTTGTCGGTCTGGCTTGCCGTCCAAGGAACTTGGGCAGCTTGTGCTTGGCGATACGTTTCATAACGTTCTTCAGGAGCTCCATGACAGGCTACGCCGTATTCAAAGGTGTGGCTGCCTAAGCATTGCGCTTCTGGTGTTGGGAAGTATCCCCAATCGCCTAGCTCTCCCGTACAGCGCAACAAGGTCAAGCAGATCTGATCCTTCACGATTTCATATTCGTTCAAACCAAAATTAGAAACCGTCATGCCGCTAGTTTCATCATGCAAGTTGACAAAGGCGTGCTGATGCTGCGGATTTGTTGGGTTTTCCCAATGACTGGAAACCTGATTCGGCCGTTTTACGACTTCATAAATGCTGTCAGCTTCATGGAAATCCGTGATGATCCCTGTTGGGAATAACACTCGCAGTCGGTGATCTTTGCTTTGGTTGTTGACGGTGGTTTTAAATGCCAAGCGGTTGCTGGTTCGTTCTAAGCGAATCTCCGTCTCGATCTTGAATGCAACCAATTCTTGACTCCGCTGTGCCTTACGGAAACGGAAATCGACGACAGCTTTTTGTTCTTCTAACAAACGGTCATCTGCTGAAACGGGAATCTGCAATTCTTGCGTCAGTCGCACGATCCCCACCAGTGGATCGTTTTGTTCGATCGTCACGTGATGCGGAAATTGTGTCGATAAGATTGCTTGATCCCCTTCTGGTTGTTTGAAGATGTACTCATTGGCGATATCCCCCACATCCTCGAAAACCAGTAAATTGCGATACGTTTTTTGGGTTACTTTGTCTGTAATCGTCAAGCTGCCGTTTTCAGTAATGACGGCTTCCAAATGTGCGTTGGCAAGTTTGCGCCCTCCTTCTGAAACGATCGGGGCGCTCTCTACTGGCGTAGCGGCTTTTTCTACTAGGGCAAAGGTCTGCCATGAAAATTCTGGCAACTGGTTTGCTTCAACTTGGACCTTGACAAAGCGTTTCATGAAAGGAATCCGAAAAGCATCTTTAGGCAATTCATAGTCAAAAAGGACCTCTTCTTCACTGATGATCGCAGCAACAGGGTTCCCCTGTTCATCGATCACCGAATAAGAACCTTTTGGCTTCGCCAACAATTCGTGGTAAAGCTTGCTTGGCAATCCTTCACGGAATGTTTTACGCTCAAGTTCGATCACGACTTCCACTAAACCAGAACGGGTGCTGCCAGTGGTGTTGAAGACCACGAAGGGTCGACTCTCCTCAGGAAACTGGCTCGTGTCGATGGCGGCTACTAAATTGCGTAACGCTTCATCTGCCACGAACTTGCCGATTTCATTGGCTTTTTCAAAGCGCGGCATCATTTCTCGGTGTACTTCGTCCACTGAACAGCCGCAGATACTGTCGTGAGGATGATTTTGCATCAGGGTTTTCCACGCATGATCCAACATATCGTGAGGATAGCTGCCGCTTGCTTCATAAGCCATAGTTGCTAATGGCTCCGCAACATTTTCTAATTGGCGGGAAACCTTTGTATTCCATTGTTTTAGATAAACTCGGGAAGAGGCGGTATTGGCTAGAGTATACCAACCATCGGTTTCTTGACTGGTCAATTCACCTGTGACAGTTCCTAGGTCATCTGGCAGATCTGCTTGCACCGCTTCAAGGTATTCGGTAAAGCTGGCGTGTTTGAATTCATACTCTGGGAAAAGCTCGTTGGCTGTACGAATCGCTGCCGAAATATCTTTTTGGACGGGTTGATGATCGACCCCATTCATCATTAAGTAATGATTGGTGGCTCCAAATTTTTCTACATCTTGCAGTTTTTGTGTCCAAAAAGCTTTGGCTTCTGCTTTATCCACTGGAATCTCATTGCCATTGGAGTACCAGTTGGCAAAAAGTAGACCAAAGATTTGACTGCCATCTGGACCTTCCCAATGCATTTCAGAATATTGGGAAGTAAATTGATCATCGGGTAAAACTTCGTTGTCAAAGCCGATCGGTTTGACGCCACGCCCAAATGCAGCACTTTCAAGATTGGCTTGTAGCATCATTTGCGGAGTTTGTCCCATATTGCCGAAGGTATCTGGGAAATACCCCAACATAACGGGGGTGCCCCACTTTTTGCTTTCTGCCATTCCAATCAGCATATTACGGGTGTTTGATTCGGCACTGATCAAAAAGTCATCTTGCAAAATATAAAACGGACCGATCTGTAATTTCCCTTGTTGGATGGCCGCTTTGACCGCCTCGCGTTTTTCAGGCCGCACTTCTAAATAGTCATCCAAGATGATCGTCTGTCCATCTAGATGGAAGCTGTGGAACTCAGGGTCATTTTCAATTAATTCTAAAAGATCATCCATCAATTCCACTAGCCGCATGTGATGCTGTTCGTAAGGCATGTACCATTCCCGATCCCAGTGGCTGTGTGAGATGATATAAACTTGTTTCTTCATTGATTTTTACTCCTCGCTGTTTGCGTCGTTGGACTGCTTTTTGTGTCACTCGAATGGTGGTGGGTCGTGCTGCTTATTTTTCCACTCGGATATCGAAATAATCCATGACCAATTCACAAAACATCATGTTCGCCCACGAGAACCATTCTCTCGTGTATTGCGAAGGATCATCGACATCGAACCCTTCATGCATCAAATTTGTACCCGCATCTGTCGCCACTAACTGATCCAAAATTCGTTTCTTTTCTTCTTTGTCAGTGGTGGTCATCCCTTCCATTGCCATGGCGATCGGCCACACATAATTTTCTGGCGTATGAGAGCTACCAATGCCTTTGGCGTATTTCCCTTCATAGAAATACGGATTTTCACTGCTCAACAACGTTTTACGGGTTTGAAGATAAAGGGGATCTTCCATGCTGCCATACCCCAAGTAAGGGGCGGCGATCAAATTCGGCACATTGCTGTCATCCATCAGGGTGCCATTGCCGAATCCATCCACTTCATAGGCGTAGACTTCTTCGCCAGCTTGGTTCGTGGTCAACCCGTATGCTTTAATCCCTGCTTCGATATCTGCTTGCAATTTTTTCGCTTGTGCCACGATCGCTGCGTCTTCTAAAACCGTCGTAAAGATTTCTTGGATATAGCCTAAGACCACCACCGCAAACATATTGGAGGGAATCAAATAGCCGTATTTGCAGGCATCATCACTTGGTCGAAAGCCTGACCAAGTCAAGCCGACGGGTTTCACTGGTGCGCCTTTGCCGTCATGAGTCAAGGTATCTTCTTTTCGCCAGGTATCCCGTTCAAAGCGATAGGGAGACTCCTCATGGTTTTGTTCTGTCACAAACACCTCCAAGGCTTTTTTGATGCCTGTTACAAAATCATCATTGAACTGATCGGTTCTGCCTGTGTTTTTATATAGCAGATAGGCCAGTTGGATCGGATAGCATAGAGAGTCGATCTCATATTTGCGTTCCCAGATCCAATCGTTCATTTCTGTATCGTCTGTTTGGTGGCCAGCGCCATTGGCTGATTCGTTAAAGGCATTTGCGTAAGGATCGATCGTAATATAGTAGAATTGCTTTTTAACTAACCCGCTGATCATGCTTGCTAAGTCTTCATCTTCTTTGGCGATCACCAAATACGGACGAACTTGTGCAGTGGAATCTCGCAGCCACATCGCTGGAATATCCCCCGTCAGTAAAAAGGTCGTGCCATCCTCATGACGCTTGACCGTCGTTAGTAGTGTATTGGCAAAAGCTGCGTTAAAATTTTTCGCCCAATCGGCATGCGTTTCTCCGCATAGATCCGTAATCGTTTCCATAAATGTTGCTACTGAAGTTGGTATTTCTTTATAAACCATTCCATCACCTTCCCTGATTCGATATATCAATTTACGAACCTAGTATATCATGAATTATCTGAATGTCTAGCGCTTTTCCAAAATAATTAAAGGGTTTTCATTTTTATTGGTTTATGGTATGCTAATAAATATGATATATCAAAAGGGGTTTTCTTATGAAACAACCATTATATAAAAAAATTTACGCGGAGCTTCACGAAGCCATCGTTGAAGGGCGATTAGCGGCTGGCAGTCGTGTCCCTACTGAAAAAGAACTATCTGAAAAATACCAAGTCAGTCGGATCACCTCTAAAAGAGCCTTGACGGAACTGGAACAAAATCAGCTGATCTATCGCGTGCAAGGCAGCGGCAGCTTTGTCCGAGAATTGAAGGAAAAAAAAGCGACTGGACGAATTTTGTTTGTCTTGCCCTTTGCCAATGATCTCTCTTTAGGAAACTTTACCGAAGGCATTTACCCCGTGATGCAAGAACACGGCTTTGAACTTTTGATGACACCAGTGGATTATTTGGAAAAAACGACGGCAGCTGAGCTGATGCAAGAATTCGACGGCCTGATCTATTACGCCAGCAATACGTTTTCTTACTATGACTTGCTGTTCGAATGTGCTGAAAAGCACTTTCCTATCGTGACCTTAGATAAAAAGCTGCATGAGTTTAATTTTCCAGCGGTGATGCCAGATAACTTTCAAGGTGGACAGCTAGCCACAGAGCATTTACTTGCGTTGGGGCATCAACGGATCGCTTATATTTTTGGTGATACCCATCATCCGCAATCCGTCCGTCAGCGTTATCTAGGTTACATCGATGCGCTGAAAAAAGCCCAAAGAACCTTTCGCACCAAGCTCGACGACACGGCTGCCAGCATCGCAAATGCGCTTGCCTACTTGGAAGAACATCAGGTCACGGCAGCCGTCTGTGAAAATGACTTGATCGCCATCGAATTGATGCGTGCTTTGCGCCAAGCAGGTTTGCACGTCCCTGCCAACATTTCCCTGGTTGGTTTCGATAATATCCAAGCCGCAGCCCTCATTGATCCAGCACTAACGACTATCGGGCAGAATTTTGCCGAGATGGGGCGCTTGGCAGGAAACCAAGTGATTGAGAAAATCAACGCTGCGAAGGCAGCAACACCAGTACCAACGGAGACGACCACCCATCTAGTGGCGGTTTCTTTGATCAAAAGAGAATCAACCCAATTAAAGGAGTGAACCAAGTGAACGTATCAATGATCGACACACGACACGGAACAGACAACCAATATAGTTTTTCCCACGGCAACTGCCTGCCTTATACAGGGGTTCCTTTTGGCATGAACTACTTTGCCCCGCAAACCAGCGATCAACGCGGCAGTTGGTGGTTTCATCCAGAAGATCGAACCTTTCAGGGCTTTCGCATCACCCATCAGCCTAGTCCATGGATGGGAGATTTCAGCCATCTGACGATGCTGCCGATAAACGGCACGCTTTCTGAAAATACCCTTTTCCATGCGCAAAGCTCGTATCGTCCCGAAGAAAGCACCTTTAATCCAGCCTTTCTTAAAATCAAGACGCAGCGGTATTTAACAACAACGACTTTGATCCCCAGTATGTATGGCGGTGTGCTGACTATTGAAAACTGCGGGGATCAGCCAGGTCTTGGCTTGTCACTGCCGGGTGACTATGTCTTAGAACAGTTGGATGAACAAACAGTGGCTGGTCAACTGATCGTATTTTCAGGGTGCGAAGATGAACGCTTCACCTTCCATTTCGTCTATCGTTTTGAAACACCCATCACGGCGATCGAAGGTGCCTTGACAGGCAAAGAAGCCTTCGTCGTTCTCCGCTTTGATGATTGCCAAACACAGACGATCCGTTTTGCGACCTCGTTTCTCAGTCGCGAACAAGCTTGTTTGAACTTGCAACGGGAACAGCAATGGGCTCCTGCCGATTATCTGGCTTCTGTCCAACAGCAATGGAATCATTTTTTGCAAAAAATCGAGATTGAGCATCACGATCAAACACAAGTTTCTACTTTTTATCATAATTTTTATCGCTTATTCTTGTTTCCTCAAACCTTCTTCGAAATCGATCAAGAGGGCCGCAAAATGCATTGGGATACCTTGGCAAAAGCAATCAAACCAGGACCACTGTATACAAACAACGGCTTTTGGGATACGTATAAAACTGTCTACCCGCTCTTTTCACTCTTGGCTGTCGAACAATTGGAAGACATGCTGGAAGGCTTTTTGAACAGTTATCGCGAAAGCGGCTTTTTACCAAAATGGCTATCGCCAGATGAGCGTGGATTGATGCCAGGGACGCTGATCGATGCCGTGATCGCTGATGCCGCAGTAAAAGGCATTCGTCCTGATTTGATGCCCGAATTTTTAGCAGCGATGAAAAAAGGCGCCACCGTCCAAAGTGAAAATCCCAATTATGGTCGGCGCGGCACGACGGACTATTTGACTTACGGGTATGTGCCATTGACGCATCATGAATCGGTCAATCACACCCTTGATTATTGTTACAGTGATTTTTGTATTTCACAAGTCGCGCAACAGCTGGGTGACGAGCAAGCAGACTATTATCAGCAGCAATCGCAAAACTACCGCAACATTTTCGATCAGGAAACTGGCTTTATGCGGGCAAAAGATCCCGATGGTGCCTTTCGTCCAGAATTCAGTGACATACGCTGGGGCTTAGATTATGCAGAAGGCAGTGCGTGGCAAAGCAGTTTTGCTGTTTATCATGATTTCGCTGGTTTGATCGCCGAACATGGCGGCAAAGCGGCCTTTGAAGCAAAACTGATCGACTTGTGCAATCAAGAACCTCGCTATACGACAGAAGGCTACGGCTTTGAGATCCATGAAATGAGTGAGATGGCCGCACTCGATTTTGGTCAGCTGGCGATCTCCAATCAGCCAAGCTTCCACTATCCGTATCTATTCAGCTATTTGGGCAAACCAGAAATGGCACAGCCCTTGATCAAGCAGCTATTGACACAATGCTTCAATGACTCGCCCAAAGGCTTTCCTGGCGATGAAGACAACGGTAGCATGGCTGGTTGGTACATTTTCAACTCCTTGGGCTTTTATCCAGTCACACCAGGGACGGGGGAATATATCATCGGCATGCCATTATTTGATCAAGCAACACTACATCTTGCTTCAGGCAAAGACTTAGTGATCAAGAGCACGCCCAATGCGCCGCAACAGCTCTTCGTGGATAAAATCACATTGAACGAAGAACCCTTCGAGCGATTGTTTTTCACCCACCAAGAATTGACTGCCGGTGGTACATTGAACTTCCAGCTAGGTATCGTCCCTCGCAGCAAAGAGTGGTCAGCCGATGCCTATCCTTATAGCGTCAGTCAACCACATGCATAACGAAAAAACCGCTCCGTAGCAACAGGCAGCAGTCTACTTTCAGTCAAATGAAAGTACGTGCTATCCCTGCTAGGGAGCGGTTTTTTTATTGGTTCATTTGTAGCGGTAACAGACGTTCGATGGTTTTCAGCACGCCATTTTCATCGTTTGACTTGGTCACAAACGCTGCCGCTGCCTTGACTTCCTCAAAGGCATTGCTCATGGCGAAACTAAACGTGCCAGCTGCCATCAACTCCAAATCGTTCAAGCCATCGCCAAAAACCATTGTCTCTTCTGGTGTGACGTGCAGCAATTCTTGCAAGTGTGCCACAGTCGTTCCTTTGTGGACGCCTTGATTGGTGATATCGATCCAAGCGGCTTCCGAAGCCACGATGTAGGCGTCGTTTGTAAACTCACCTAACTGTTGGACATGCTCAAAGCAACGTAGTTTGGGATCAAAAATAGTGAGCTTCACAAAATCTTCGGTGATGGTTTGATAATCCGTCACCGTTTTGACCACCCGATAAGAGCCGCGAACTTTCTGGGCATCTGCTTCATTGGTCGTTTCAGCAATGTACGCCGCAGTCGGTGTACAGGCGATGATCACATGATCTTGCGCAATCGCAGCGAGCTTCGCAATGATCCGCCGCCCTAATTCGTTTGGCAGCAGTGATTCAAAGATGTATTCGCCTTGATGTTTGATGCGGGTCGCGCTATCCCCAAGAATCCAAACATCCGCTGCTGCTTCACCAAACAGTTCTTCCACTCGTTCACACTGTTTGCCGGTACACGCAGCAAAAGCAACACCCGCTTCTTTCATTTGTTGGCTGACTTGTTCATAATAAGGCCGATCAAAACTGCCTTGGCTGTTCAAAAATGTGCCGTCTAAATCTGTGATGACTAATTTGATCATACGTTTCTCTTCCCCTCTACCTCGTGTCCTCTTTATGGCGAATCACTTAATTAATATTGTTAATTAAGTATACTTATTTTCAAGTTTTCCGTCAAGTCAGTCTTTTAAAAACTTTACATCGTTTCATCCCGTCGGTATACTTAATTAAATCACTTCATTAAGGAGAACACCTATGGCTTCTACCACCCATTCCATTCGCCAGCAAAACAAACAGCTGGTTTTAAAAACCTTATTTCAAAACGGGGCATTATTCGCCTCCGATTTAGTGAAGAAAACCGGCATCAGCATGGTCACCACTAACTCATTATTAAAAGAATTGTTAACAGAGGGGGAAATCACTAAAGGTCCGCTGGAGCAAAAAGAGCTAGGGCGGCCTGCTGTGACCTATCAGCTCAACCAAGACCGGGGTCATTCTCTTTTGCTTAGCTTTATTGATCACGATGGTTCCTTGGCTCTTTGGTCCATGCTGATCGACCGCAAGGGGAAGGTTTTGGCAAAACACGACCAGCCGTTTCCTGATGTTGCCCCTCATCGCTTTCAAGAATGTGTAACGAACGAGCTAGCATTATTTCCCTCTGTGGAACAGATCGCCCTCTTTTTACCAGGAAAAATCAGTGGAGGAACCGTGACTTCCAGCTGGTATGAAAAATTCAATGGCTGGCAGTTGGCAGCTCTCGTGGCAGAGGTCACTGCACTGCCCTTCTACTGTCAAAACGATGCCCATATTTTAACGATCGGCTATTGCATCGCCCAACAGATCTCTTTGCAGCAAACCATCGTCGGCATGTACAATCCCGAAAAAAGCATGCCTGGTATCACGCTCCTGGTCAATGGTGCACTTTTAGAAGGAAAAGATGCCCTAGCAGGAGAAGCAAAATTTTTGCCCGGCTACTTGGATCAAGGGGCACCGCAAGACCGCAGGGCTTTGGTTCAGCGTCTGACAAGCTTACTGCCATTTTACAATGCAGCTTTTGCCCCCCACTGTATTATTTTAGCCAGCAGTGACGCCGTAAAAACCGATCTCTTAGACGCGATCCAAAAAAATCCATTGCTGCAGCAACAACCCAATCAGCCTGCTTTTCATTATATCGATGCCATCGAGGAAGCCATGGTGCTAGGCATGCACTGGCTGATTTTCCGCAAGACACCTTTTGACTTAGCCCGTTAATGACACAAAGACCATAGAATAATTGAGGCGGTGTGATATGAAAATAGCTATCATTGGTGCTGGTCCTCGTGGACTTTCACTTTCAGAACGACTGATCGCTCATAGCAAACAAAACAAACAAGCCATCGACTTGCTGCTGTTTGATCCCTTTCTTCCTGGGGCAGTTTGGCGCACGGACCAATCGGCGGATCTGCTATTGAATTCTGTAACCAGTCAAGTCACCCTTTTCACGGATGACACATTAAGCACCGGCGGTCCCGTGGTCAAAGGACCTACCTTATACGAATGGGCAGTGACAGAAGGGAAACATTTCGCAGCCACGCATGCCCCTGAGCTCGTTGCGGAATGCACAGCACTTGATTCACTTGATCCTAACGGGCATTGCTCGCGGGCGTTATATGGCCTCTATCAGCAGTGGTTTTATCAGCAGCTATTAAAAGAGCTGCCTGAATCCATTACCGTCAACCATCTGTCAGACAGTGTCAGCTCCTTGACCCCTCTTTCCAAAAATCGCTACCAGTTGACGACGGCTCACCACACATTTCTTGTTGATGCCGTCGTCTTAGCTACAGGCCATTCACAAGCCCAACTGTCAGCAGCAGAACAACGATTGGCGGCTGCCGCAGAAAATAATGGCTGGTTTTATGCACCGCCAGCCAATGCGGCAGATACGGATCTAACGGCGGTGAAAGCTGGCGAACCTGTGATTTTACGGGGACTAGGACTTGCCTTTTACGATTACGTCACCCGCTTGACCAGCGGTCGGGGCGGAACCTTCGTCAAAGTCAATGGATCCCTCGTCTATCAACCTTCTGGTGAAGAACCGCAAATCATCGCAGGTTCTCGTCGGGGTGTCCCGTATCATCCTCGTGGCCGCAATCAAAAAACACCGACGCAGCAGCGAAAGCCCGTTTTTTTGACCCCTGAACGCCTCGCTGCTTGGCAAGCAGCCAAAACGGTTGCTGGCAAGACCCTACTCTTCTATTTAAAAAAAGAGGCAGAACTCGTCTATTATCAGACGCTGCTTTTAGAAAAACAGCTACTGGACAAAGATCAGCTTGCCGCTTTTACCGCCGCCTTTGTTGCCACGGAAGGATCTGAAGACTTGCTGAAAAAATGGCAGCTTCCTACGACGGAGTGGTGGTCATGGCAACAACTAGCCGACCCCTTTGCTCAGAAAAAGCAACAGTCGTTGCAAGACTTTTTCATTGCACTATTACGTACCCAAATCCAAGATGCCGAAAAAGGCAATCTAACAGGACCTATCAGCAGTGCCTTGGAAGTCTTCAAAGATCTGCGGGACCCGATTCGGTTTGTTCTCGATCATCAGCTAATGCCAGCACAAGACCTGAAAACACTCTTTTGGCAGTCTTTCGTTCCCTTGAACAGCTTTTTATCGATCGGACCGCCAGTTCAGCGACTGCAGGAACTGGTGGCATTGATGGAAGCAGGAGTGGTGACCTTACTAGGTCCTGACATGACTGTTGAGATCGAGGAGGCTTACTGTACGTATTCAAAGCGATTTGACGACACACACTATCACGCGACGCAATTAATTGAGGCTCGCATTCCATCGACAGCGATTCGTCGAACCAACAATTCCTTGTTGCGGCAACTGCTAAACGATCGGATCATTCACCCGCACCAGTTGGCGATCCCCAATGAGGTGCCTTTTGAGACGGGTGCGATCGCCATCGATCCTGAGACCAATCAGATCCTTGGACCAGATGACCGCCCTTACCCTACCCTCTATTGTTTTGGGATTCCCACAGAAGGCATCCGCTGGCTGACGGCTGCCACTGCTCAGCCAGGAACCGATGCTTGGAATTTACGGCAGGCGGACCAGATCGCCGCTGACCTCTTGCACCACACCTTCTAGTCGCTTCTTTTCTATCAAACGCAAACTTCCGAGGAAACGCTTCGGGAGTTTTTTGTTTTTCTTTCGCAAATCCGCAGAAAGGATTTCTCTTTTTTGAATATTCTTGAAATTTTCTTTAATTGTTACACGAAAATTGCGACAGTCCTAGAAAACCGTTACAATGGAAGAAACGAACGTAGGGAGGTTATCAGATGACCGCTGAATTACAAAAAATAGATGCCTTGATCGCAGAAGTGGAAAAAGTGATTTTAGGCAAACGAGATGTGATCCAATTTACCGTGGCTGCGCTGCTTGCTGGCGGACACGTTTTATTCGAAGATATCCCTGGTGTTGGGAAAACGATGTTGGTCAAATCGTTAGCCAAAGCCATTCAAAGTGACTACAAACGGGTACAGTTTACCCCAGACCTTTTACCTAACGATGTGTTAGGTGTGTCGATTTTTAATTCCCAAAGCCACCAGTTCGAGTTTCGTCCTGGCCCGATCTTCACCTCCGTCCTCTTGGCAGATGAGATCAACCGAACCACACCAAGGACGCAAGCCTCACTCTTAGAAGCCATGTCAGAAAATCATGTCACCATCGACAATCAAACGTACCCATTGAGTCCCCACTTTTTTGTTTTAGCCACGCAAAATCCAATCGAGTATGAAGGAACATATCCTTTGCCTGAAGCCCAATTGGATCGTTTTTTGTTCCGCCTGCATATCGGTTACCCAGATTTTCAAGATGAGCTCGCCCTCTTGACTGGAAAACGACAGCAAAGCTTGGATCAGATCCAAACCATTTTACATGCTGATGAAGTGACTGCTTTAAAAGCGATGGTCGATGACGTGTATGTCGATGAGCGGGTCGCCCGTTACGCATTGCAGCTGGTTCAAGCGAGCCGTCAGCATAATGCCATTGACCTTGGTATCAGCCCTCGTGGTGGGATCGCCTTCTTAAAAGGGGCAAAAGCGTTAGCGTTGACGGAAGGTCGGACCTTTGTCACGCCGCAAGACTTGCAGCGAATTTTACCAGCAGTCTTCGGTCATCGTTTATTACTGAAAGGTGGCGTTCATGCCAGCACGGAGACCCTTTCAGACTTGATGAAACAGATGATCCAACGAGTGCCTGTCCCAACGAGGAGATAGCGATGAAGAAAAAGAAGCTTGAACGCCTGCTGCGCCTCCTGTTGTTTAGCGCTGCCTATTTTCTGCTGCTGGCTTATTGTGTGATCTTCAATAATAATGCTGGCTGGAGCCTTTGGTTTTTACTGACTTTGTTATTGTTGCTTGATGCAGTATTCTTGCTCCCCTCCCTCAAGAAGGTCCAAATCATTTTAGAAGAATCGATCCAAGCTGAAACACACACAGCGATCACCTTACCGCTGCAAGTCTTCAAGTATCGCCCGACGCTGCTGCCGCTGGTCGATTTCACCTTACAGTTTGACGATCGTTTCAAGGAAAGTCATCACAGCGCCTTTTATCGAGGCAATCTGATTCGGCTGCAGCTGCCTTGGACCCCAAAGGAGCGAGGCATCTATGAAGAATTGCCCGTTCAATTGTACAGCCATGATCTCTTTGGCTTTTTTGAAAAAAGCTACGCTGCAGTTGCGAAACAATCGATTTTGATCCTGCCTAAATTGGCGCCAGAAGCCGTTACCCTGCTGCCATTTTTTAAACAGCAAGTCCGCAGCCAAACCCACGGAGAACCCAATTTTTCTATTCGACAGTTCCGTCAATACCAGTTAGGGGATTCCTTAAAAAATATCGATTGGAAATTATCCAGCAAACAACAGGAATTGATCTATCGCGAACGAGAACATGAAGAAGAACAAGACATCGTTCTGCTCTTTTGGGGAGAAGATCATCCTGCTTTTGAAGAGACTTTGACACTGTTTTATTCGATCCACCATTTCTCGCAAAATCAACGACTTTTTCAGCCGCTCTTGATTGGTGACGGATTGACTTCTCCTTACCAAACGGATGCCGCTGCCTATGCCCAGATCCTTCCCTTCGAGAAAGTTCCTGAAGGGGTACCGCTTTTGACTGGCAGCCATCTTGTCTTCATTACCCCGGTTTTTACCCCACAACTGGAAGACTACCTCAGTCAGTTGGAAGCAAAAAACAGCTGCCAAGTGTTTACCTACGCTGATTTAATGAGGCAGTTGAATAAACTTGAGGAGGCGGTAGGATGAGATTTATTAAGAAAGCGCTGATTGGTCTTCTGACCTTTCTCAGTCTATCACTGGTGATCTTGCCGTTTATCGCAGTTTATGACCTTGGCAATCAGTTCACCCTTTTAACTTATGCCTTTAGTGTCTGTTTGATTTTGACCGTGGTGCCGAAAGTCCGTTACAGTTTGCCTTTGCTGGCAGCCGCTTGGCTGATCGTCTTGTATCGGATCTTTCCTTATGGGACTGCCTTTTCTTTTGATTGGCTGTTGCGTTTTTGGCTAGACCTGCACCGTGCCTTTCAAGAGATCCTCAGCGGTGAAGTCGGCTATATCACCGAACTGGCGGCGGTGACATTGATCGTTAGTTGGGTTTTGTTTTTAGCGATCTTACCGATCGCTTATCAACGCTTTTTCTTGATTTACGCTACCATGATCGGCTACTTGCTAACAGTCGTGATTTTTAATCAATTTGATCTGACGTGGCATTTGATGGGTATTTTTCTTTGTGCCTTGGCTTCTTCACTGATCCAGCGCAGCGTCTTTCAATCCAGTCAAACGATCGCTCCCTGGTTCGCTGTGATGCTATTGATTGGTGGATTAGCCGTCACTGCTGTCTACTTGCCGCAAACGAGCCTGCGGGAACAGTTGGCAGCCCGTTCCACGCCTATACGGACAAATCTGAATCAGCTGGGTTTTTATCAATTTATTGAAGAACATGGCACGCCCAGCGGCTCTCGCACTGGATTCAGTGAAAACGACCGTCAATTAGGCGGACCACTACTGGATGATGCGACGATTTTATTTGAAGCGCAACAAGAAACCCCGCATTACTGGCGGGTGGAAAGCAAAGATTTTTATTCTGGTAAGGGCTGGATTAGTACGAGCCGCGAAGAGGCTCGCTTAGAAGCAGAGGGCGTCACGATCGCGGATCAAAGCTATCAGCAAGCTTATCTTGAGAACGAGTCTGTTCGGGTCCAATTTCAAAACCATGGAGACTATGTCCCATTGCCCTATGGACGCAGCACGTTGTCCCTTGAAAACGGTGCTCGCGGTTTTCAGATCAGCGACGCCATCCAGCGGGTCGATCTCATTGATCCACTCCCAGACACCACCTTGACCCTCGATTGGGACCATCCAGATTTTGCCGCAGAAAATCTCCAAAATCTGCCTTTGATCTATCCGGATTCTCCGATCGATTATATCCAGTTACCCGATTCTTTGCCGCAGCGGGTACGAGATCTCGCAGCTGAGATCACCGCTGACAGCAACAGTCTGTTTGATCAAGTCACGGCGGTTGAAAGCTATTTGAAAGATCCGCTCGTATTCCGCTATTCCAAAACCGATGCCGTCGTGCCTGCAGAAGAGCAAGATTATGTTGATCAATTTTTATTTGAATCACAAGTCGGCTACTGCGACAATTTTTCCACAGCAATGGTCGTGCTACTACGGAGTTTAGAGATCCCTGCTCGCTGGGCAAAAGGCTTTTCTCCTGGATCTCCTGCAACAGAAAACGGCATCACTACCTATACCGTTCGCAACTTGAATGCCCACTCATGGGTGGAAGTCTACTTTGACGGCTACGGTTGGGTACCTTTTGAACCGACCCCTAGTTTCCAAAATCCAGATCGTCCCGTGTTGACTCAAGAATCTACTAGCTCCGAAGAAACACCGACCGCTAGCAGTGAAACAACACCAACAAGCAGCACGGAAACAGAAAGCAGCGAAACCACGACCAGCAGTTCTGCAACAGCCGCGGTTACCGATGACGTTTGGTTGACTGAGGAGTTGAAACAAACGCTGCGCAATGGCTTCTTTGGAGGCTTAGCTATCCTAGGACTTGGCCTACTTTTCTATTTCCGCCATTCGTTTTTCCGTATTCATTTATGGTTGATCTGCCGCTTTACCAAACAGCCGCTAGTTGCTGCCTATCCTTTGTTTTTGCGGCAAACGACGAAAGTTCTGTACCGTAACGAGGCGGAGCCGTTGATCGATTATGCCCAACGACTTGAATCATTCTATCCACTGTTCCATGGTGATTTTATCCGCTTGACGCAGCAATACGAAGCCTACCTTTACAGCCAAGAACAGCCGGCTGGTCAAGAAGCCTTCTTGAAGCAAGTCGCTGCCCAAATCAGTCAGCTGAAAAAAATCAACTAAGCAGTGAGGATAAACGACAAAAAAACGTATCGATCAAACGATCGATACGTTTTTTGCTTTAGACGTTTCCTTGACGTTTTTGAACGGCAATAATAATCAGTTTCGTGATTTCCATCAAAACAACTGCCACTGCAGCCATTGCGATACATAGACCGACATGTCCTAAAGTGAAGGTTGCTGGAATCGCAAAGACTTCACGGATGCCAGGAATCAAGGTAATGCTGTATAGTCCACCACAAACGACGATTGCCAACCATACCATTTTATTGGCAAAAAGGCCAGCTTGCCAAGCAGTCTCAGTGTTTGAGCGTGCTGGTAATGTTTGCAATGTTCGGCTCCAGATAAGTGTTGAGAAGGCCATCGCTACACCTAATTCAGGTGATTGGTTCATTCCTAACCATTGTGCCAAAATCACGACAGCGGCAATCAAAATACCGCGATACGTTACTGAGATCAATGTTTTTCCAGTGAAGATACCAGCATTTGGATCTCTTGGCTGGCGCTGCATGATCGTTGGTTCGGCTTTTTCCATTCCTAGAGCAATCGCTGGTAATGAGTCGTTGACTAGGTTGATAAAGAGCAGCTGCAAGGCAGTAAATGGATTGTCCCAACCCATCACTAAGGCAAAGACGATCGCAATGATCGCACCTAAGTTTCCAGCAAACAAATACGAAATGGCTTTTTTGATGTTGTCAAAGACGTTTCGGCCAACTTCTACTGCACGAATGATCGAGGCAAAGTTGTCATCCGTCAAGACCATCGCCGCTGCGTCTTTGGCAACGTCCGTTCCGGTTCCCATTGCGATCCCGATATCCGCTTGTTTCAAGGCGGGTGCATCATTGACCCCATCCCCGGTCATGGCAGAGATCTTGCCTTTGTCTTGCCAAGCCCGCACGATACGGATTTTGTTTTCTGGCGAAACACGAGCATAGACTGTGATTTTGTCTAATTGATCCGCTAGTTCGGTTTCAGAAAGTGCATCCAATTCCGTACCAGTCAAGGCTAAGTCGCCCTCGGCTGAAATACCGATCTCTTGTGCGATCGCCACGGCTGTCGTTTTGTGGTCCCCTGTGATCATTACTGTTTTGATACCAGCAGATTTAGCATCCGCTACGGCTTGTTTGACTTCTTTACGAGGAGGATCGATCATTGCCATCAAACCAACTAAAATCAGCTCATTTTCATCCTCAAGTGTCAATTCTCGTGATTGGGCATCGGTCAATGGACGGTAAGCAAACGCCAAGACCCGTAATGCCCGTTTTGAGAATTCTTCGTTTTGATGCTGCAATTTCTGCTTGATTTCATCTGTTAAAGGCACGACTTGATCATCGATCAAGACTTTGGTACTGCGGCCAAAGACAATGTCTGGCCCACCTTTGGTCAACAATAAATGTTCGCCATCGATCTCATGTAAGGTAGACATCAATTTACGATCAGAATCGAAAGGCAATTCTTGCAAACGAGGAAACTGTTGACGAATTGCCCGATAAGGCTGATTTAGTTTCTCACTGTAATCCAGAAAAGCAATTTCAGTAGGGTCTCCTAGCTTCGCCCCATCTTCACTGATGGCAGCATCATTGGCCAAGACACTGATCTCTACTAAGCGTTTTTCAGGCAATGTCCAGGTAGTTGGTTCATCGGAGAACGTGCCCGTTTGCCCATTTGGTAAATAGTAGTCAACAACGGTCATTTTGTTTTGAGTCAAAGTCCCGGTCTTATCGGTACAAACGATACTCGTTGAACCCAATGTTTCAACCGCTGGTAGTTTTCGAATGATGGCATGACGCTTCGCCATTTGTTTTGTTCCGATCGAAAGAACGATCGTCACGATCGATTGCAAGGCTTCTGGAATCGCTGCAACGGCTACGGCTACCGCAAACATAAAGGCGTTGACTAAGTCTTGTGTCATATCACCTGTTCCGTCACCTAAGAACAACCGTGCGACTTGAACCCCTAAAATAATCAATGAAAGGACTAAGATCGCCAAGCTCAGTTTTTTACTGAAGCTGTCTAATCCTCTTTGCAATGGTGTTTTGTGTTCAACTGTACTTTCCAATAAGCCAGCTACTTGACCGATTTCCGTCACATTACCAGTCGCGGTTACAATAAACCGACCACGTCCATAAGTGACGATCGTTCCACTGAAGACCATGTTGTCACGGTCGCCGATCGGTGCGGTACGATCGATCACACCTAATTCTTTTTCCGCTGGCGTTGATTCCCCAGTCAGCATTCCTTCATCGACCTTCAAAGAACCCTCTTCGATCAATCGACCATCTGCTGGTACATAGTCCCCAGCTTCTAAAATAACGATATCGCCGACAACCAATTCTTTCGCCAGCACACTTTGTTCTTTGCCATCCCGAATGACGTTAGCATCTGGTGCCGATAGGCTTTTCAAGGCGTCTAACGACCCTTCGGCTTTTTTCGTTTGAATCACACTGACGACGGAATTCAACAAGAGTACTGCGAAGATAACGATCGACTCAACGTGGGCACCCATAACCATTTGGATGATTGCCACGATCAGCAAGACGATCACCATCGCATCTTTGAAGGTATCTAAGAATAAGGCAAAGCTAGATTTCTTAGGTGCTTCCTTCAGCTGGTTCAAGCCATTTTCTAACCGCTTGGCTGCCTCTTGCTGCGTCAACCCCTCTGGACTGCTCTGGACCTCTGCCATAATTTCCGAGATTTCTTTTTGATACATTTCTTTCGCCAATTTTTTTGCCCCTTTTAATTTTATTTTCCTTAGGCACTCTGCTAGAAAAAAAGAGACCTAAGACAAGTATACGCTTGTCTTAGGTCTCACCATTTCAAATAATACCAGAAAGCTGTCGCCAGCTTACTTACTGTTGATATTATCGCAGCTTGCGCCACCGGTTACTCCCCTAAGGAATAATAATAAGAATGTATCATTATCATAACGGAAACTTTTGTGCTTGGCAACTATAAAACATCAATTTGAAAATTTTTTGAAAACATTCTTTTTGTCCCCATTCCTTTTTTTCTGTTACACTAAGGAAGAAAGAAATTTGTACGTTACAGGAGGAAAAACGATGGATCTTTTTGATACTTTTACCCGCCACAGCTCTGTCCGAGATTTTCAACCCCGCCCACTATCAAAGGAACTCAAGCAAAAATTAGTAACGGTTGCCCAGAGCGGTTCCAGTTCGAACTTTGTTCAAGCCTATTCGATCATTGAGGTCAGTAATCCTGAAAAACTGGCTGCCATCGAAAAAATTGCCGGTGCCCCAAATTACATCACTCGAACGGGCGTCTTCTATCTTTTTGTCGCCGACTTACATAAACACCAGCAGCTGCTGACCCAAGCAGGGGTGCCTGATACCCACTTAACCACGATGGAACCATTTATTGTGTCTGTCGTTGATACGACCATCGCTGCCCAAAACATGGTAGCTTACGCTGAAGCGCAAGACTTAGGAATTTGTTACATCGGCGGCATCCGCAATGATTTGCCTCGTATCGCAGAACTTGTCGGCTTACCAAAATTGACGTTTCCGTTATTCGGTTTAACGATCGGCTATCCGCAACACAGAAATAAGCCGAAAGTCCGCTTGCCCCAAGAAGCGATCGTAAGTGTCGATCAGTATCAACCGCTGACGCAGGAGCAAACAGCCCAGTACAATCAAACGACAGAAGCCTATTATGCACAGCGCAGCAGCAATCAACAGCAAACCAATTGGCAAACGAAAATGACGGAATTTTTCCGTGAACCGCGACGTCCAGATGTCGCGGCCTTTATGAAACAACAAGGCTTCTCAGACCACTTCGGCGAATGAGGACACTAATTACCACGGGAAAATAAAAAACGATCTTTGGCAAGGAATCTTGTCAGGATCGTTTTTTGCTTAGTGTAAAAAATCAGGTTCAGGCGGCTCTTGTATCTTTGTCATGCTAATTAACGTGTGGCTTCTTGTGCGGCTTCGTTGACGGCAACTGCCTGCTCACATTTTTCCATTAATTCTACTAATGCTTTATCTAACACTGCTTCATTTTCGGAGGTTCGCTGACTGATTTGCGTCATAGGCTGCGCCGCAAGATCCAGCAAATAGGTAGGGATTGCTTCTTTTTCAGCAAAAGTGCCCTTGATCAGCGGCTGGTAGACAGACTCGCCACAGGGTCCGGTTTTGATAAAGGCTAGTTCGAACTGCGCCTTCCCTGACAAACGCAACCGATAGACCCCTTCTTGGGTCAGCAGTTTTTCATCGGCAAAGCGTGCCTGCAATCGTGCGAAACGTTCGTAATCCATGGTATCTGCTCCTTTTTGATTCCTTCTTTTCTCTAGTGTAGCAAATTTCTTGTTAGCATAACATCTTTTTCATAGAGAACGCCTCCTTTTTCCTCGCTTGGTAATTTTTCACTTTACAAAAAGAACAAACGTTCGTATAATTTAAGTGAGGTGAATGTGTATGCCAGCTGCAAAAATCGCTTATGCAAAACAAGAAACCTATGCATTTGAAAAACACTATTATGAATTGGTAAACTTTCCCACACCAGTGGCGCTTTTGTTTGATGAATTCGCACTGACGATGGAGCGCAATCAAAAATCGTATATTGCGATCCCCGCGCGCTATTCCGTCTTAAAGGTTCCGCTCGTCTTTGTTTTTCGACTAGAGACTAAGGATGCGCCTGTTTATTATTATGAGCACGTACTCGCTGAAAATAAGATCATTCGCCGCTACAACCCCGAGCGTAACTATTTGCCCGGCGGAAGATAGACCAATGGTTCAACCCGTTTACTGTACTCAGCGCCTACACTCTCCTGATGCATATCACTGAGCAGCAGTTCGAATATTTGTCATCCAAACGAAACCCCTCTATACTAAAAAGAAAGGGGTTTTTCACAATGACGAAAAAACCGCCGCAAACGTCTGAAGAAAAGGAAGCCGCTTCTAACAATATGGGACTGGGGATCGGTGTCGGAATGGCATTAGGTGCTGCATTTGGGCTGCTGTTTTTTGACAATCTAGCATTAGGCATGGGTTTAGGCATCGCACTAGGGGTAGCGATCGGTGCGGGCATGGATCAAAAAAGCAGCAAAGACAAGAAATAGCTGCAGCAAGGATCTGTATTTATCTGTTACAGCTTGCTGCCCAGTAAATACCAAAAAAGCCTAGGTTCTGCACTTGTTGTGCAGGACCTAGGCTTTTTTACTTCTAGCAATATTCTCGAAAGCAGCTGCTTCACAGTTGGTTACAGCAGATTTCTTTTCGCCATTTCTGCGCGATACAGTTCATAGACCGCATCACTTTGCTTTGCATGGCTGCGGTAAAAGAGCCCATAAGAGAAAATCGCTTGGAAATTGCTTCCTTGATTTGCTCGTGCTACAGCGTGGTACAAATTCGCCAATTGCTGATCAGACATCTTCCCGCTTTTGATTCGTTTGGCAACTGCTTTTTGGGAAAGGGTAAATAAAATCGTCGTAAATACTTGATAAACCACCCAAATCGCCAGAATAACCAAAATAAATTTCACCAAATCAGGCATCACTTTTCAACTCCTTACAAAAAGTAAATCATTCAGATGATTTGATGTCAATAATAAAATAGAACATTTTCATTAATAATAGACACAAAGATTTTTAAATTACCACAAAAGATGATGTTCTTTCAATCATCAGAATTTCTGAATTGATACTCTCCTCTTAAAAAAATTGCCTATTGTTCAGTATTTATGACACTGGTACAATTGAAAAAGCAACAACTCTTGCTTAAGACTACTAGGTACTAGTGAAAAATAAGAGCGCTACCATTGTAATCAGATCTATAGCGAATTGCGAAAAAGGAGTTGTACACTATGTTAGCAAGTTACCCTGCATTGTTTTATTACACCGATACAGACGAAAGCGAAGTGAAGTATTTTATTTCTTTTCCTGATTTTCCAGAGCAAGTCGGCACTCAAGGCTTAGACATCGCCGATGCTTTATTCATGGCATCCGATTGGCTCGGAATCGTTTTGGCAGATTGTATTGAAAATAATCGGGAGATTCCGCTCTCTACCCCCATTAATTGTTTATCACTGGAAGCGAACAATCCATTTATAGACGATTTAGATTTTGAATTCGATTACGATAAAGAAAAATCATTTCTATCGATGGTCCTTGTCGATGTTTCAGAATATTTAGAGAATCAAACCTTCGTCGAGAAAAAACTGGCGATTCCTCAATGGGCGGATAAACTAGGACGAACTATGCATTTAGATTTTTCAGAAATCCTCACTGACGCAATCCTAAAGAAAAAATGTAAAGACTGATTGCTTCTACACCTCATCACTATGAGGTGTTTTTTACTACTCAGCCCGCTGTTCTATACTAAAAAATGCGGCATTCTCTCACATGAAAAAGATACGAGAATGCCGCACGAAACGTTCAATTGTATTTATTTAGCGAGTGAACAGACCCAATCAATGTCTCTTTATTTCGCCAAACGGTAGATAGCATCTGCATAGATCACCGCTGCGTTGAATAGGTCATCCAAGCTCATGAATTCATTGGCTTGGTGCATGGTATCGACATAGCCAGGGAACATTGCGCCATAAGCAACGCCGCGTTTCAATAGACGGCCGTATGTGCCGCCGCCGATGATTTGTTCGAAGCCTTTTTCGCCAGTATGTTCTTCATAAACCGCCAATAAAGTTTCTACCAATGGATCATCTGCTGGCACGTAGTGAGGTTCCATGTTGCGGTCATTGCGGGTAACGGTTGCCCCTTCCATACCGACGGTGCGTTCCACACCGATTTCAAGTCCTTCCGCAGTTACGCCTTTAGGATAACGGAAGTTCAATGCGATAAAGTTGTCTGCTTGCGTTCCTGCTTGGTTCGCTTTGAAAGCAAACAAGCCCGCATTCATAGTCAATTTACCCATTTTTTCATCTTCGTACGCCACACCTAATTTTTCACCGTAGAAATCTTCATGGACATAGGCTGCTGCTGCATGGATGAATTGTTTTGCGCCGCCGCCAAAGGCATAGTTATCTAAGAAGACTGCTAAGAAAGTCCCCGCATTGATTCCTGATTGTGGGCTGGCACCATGAGCACCTTTACCGACTAATTCGATCGTCACTTGTTCATTTTCTGTTTCAATCGTCCCTGTCACTGGATTGGCTTCAACGTAATCGAAAAAGGCTTTTTCGATCGCTAATGCTTCTTCTGTTGATGGAGCAATGAAGCTTGCTGTTGCCGTTCCTGGTACCATATTTTCTCGCAAGCCAGCAGTAAAGCTTTGCAGCGTGAAGTCTCCTTCATTGTTGCCTTGGAAATGGATCCCTAATGTCACATTTCCTTTTTCTCCATTAATGATTGGGAAATTGGCATCTGGTGAGAAGCCAAAATCAGGCTTTTCTTCATGCTCAAAGTAGTAATCCATATCTGCCCAGCCGCTTTCTTCATCAGAACCAACGACAAAACGGATTTTTTTCGATAATGGCAAGCCTAATTCTTTGATGATCTTCATCCCATAATAGGCAGCCATTGAAGGACCTTTATCATCAGAAGAACCACGAGCATAGATTTTGTTGTCATTGATGACTGGATCATAAGGATCGGTTGACCAACCGTCACCTGCAGGAACAACATCCATGTGGCCGAAGATCCCTAATGTTTCGTCTCCTTCACCAAATTCGATGTGACCAGCGTAGTTATCGACGTTTTTGACTGTGAAGCCATCACGTTCGCCATAAGCTAGCATGTGTAGCAACGCATCACGAGGTCCAGGACCAAATGGCGCATCCGCAGTCGCTTTATCATCTTCTCTTTCACTTTTCACTTTCAATAGATCAATCAAGTCGTTCAGCAAATCGTCTTTGCGGGCTTCGACCTCTTTTTTCCAATCGATTGTCATAGTGTTCCCTCCATTTCTGTTCTCGCTATTTATGATAACACTCTTAAACCAAAAAAGGAAAAAAAATTGCGCCTTTTTCCATGGGTCTTTTCTATGAAATTTCTAGGAAACAGGTATAATAAATATAACTCGATTTTGATTAACGAAAGGAGTCATTGCATGGAGCAACTTGATTCTGCAATTTTATCCAAAGTGATCCAACAGCGCCCGACAAAAAGCCACAAAGGCACTTTTGGCCGAGCCGTTTTAGTAGGGGGCAACCGCCAATTCGGTGGGGCGATCTTAATGGCTGCGCAAGCCTGTGTGTATGGGGGAACTGGTTTGACCACCGTGATCTCCGATGGCGTCAACCGAACCGCCCTGCACGCCCGCTTGCCTGAAGCGATGTTTGTCGATTGGCAGCAAACAGAACTGATCGATACGGTCACCGAATCGGCAGACGTCCTACTGATTGGTCCTGGATTAGGCGAAGGAAAAAGCAATTTTGATCTGCTGCAGCGGATCGTTTCTGCCCAAAAAGAACACCAATGGTTGGTGATCGATGGTTCGGCGATCAATTTGGCTGCCAAATATCCGCTGATCATCCCCTTTCCTGAACAAGTCGTCTTCACGCCGCATCAGATGGAATGGCAACGGCTCAGCGGACTGGCAATTGCCGACCAGACAGAAGAAAACAACCAACAAGCCCAACAAAAACTCGGAAGTCTGGTGGTCTTAAAAAGCCATCGCACGCAAATTTACGGCAGCAGTATCGCCCAAAATCCCCTCGGAACACCCGCAATGGCGACTGGCGGCATGGGGGATACGCTGGCAGGCATGATCACCAGCTTTTTGGCACAGTTTGAAAAAACAGAGGAAACGATCCAAGCGGCTGTCTATCTCCATAGCCTGATTGGCGAAGCATTGGCAAAAGAGCACTATGTCGTGTTGCCGACACAAATCAGTGCCGCATTGCCTCAATGGATGAAAAAGCACCAAGCATCCGATCCAGAATGATTTCTGATAAACCATTCATCAAAAAAACGTCCCTTTCTGCATTTGTCGAAGGGGACGTTTTTTTCAATGGTCAGCTAATTGTTAAAATAAACCACTCGCACTTCATACGGCGCCAAGGTTGCTGTTTGAGGGACTGCTTGATTGGTCTCTAAATCAACGACTTCTTTGATCAAGTCCAATATCTGCTCTTTCTCAGAAAAATTCATGATGAAAAAGTACGTTCGTTCTGGACTGATCCTGCCTTGGATCGAGACTTCAGGGTTGGCATGCGCGATCCTTTCCTCTGCCAAAGACAACTCACGGACCAAAGAGGCATAAAACTGTTCGAAAAAGTCATAGTTGGTGCGAGCCGCCAGATAATAAGCGGTGCCGGCACCAAAGGCATTTTTGGTGATCGCAGGGGTTCCTTGGTAAAAATCTGCTTGATACTCCCCTAGTACCTCCGCTGTTTCGGCTTCGATGATTGCAGAGTAGTCCCGTGTTTCAAAAAGCTGTCCTTGAAAAACCACTTGATTGTGTTCAGTGTCAAAAAGAGTTTCCAGCTCCAGCACGTTGATGCCTAATAACCCTCGCAACGGCTGTGGCAAGCCCCCCAGATACAATAGGTCGGTTTCATTGACCATGCCGCTAAAGTAACTGGAAATCAAGGTACCACCAGCTTCCGTGTACTGGCAAAGTTTTGCCATCGTCTCTGCTGTCATCAAGTAAAGCATCGGAGCGATCACCAACTGATAGTCAGAAAAATCTTGCTCTGGGGTCAAAATATCGACCGCGATGTCTTGTTCCCAGAAATAACGATAATGCTCCTGCAACGTTTGGGGATACCGTCGTGTTGGTCGCCCAAACCCGCCACCTCGCTTCAATGCCCAGTTGCTTTCCCAATCAAAAAGAATCGCCACTGCTTTTTTTCTGGTGGTTCCTTGAATCTCTTTGATTTTTTCCAAGCGCTTGCCGTAAGCCGCAACTTCTTTGAAGACCCGATTCTCCGTGGAATCATCATGTCCCACGACTGCCCCATGGAATTTTTCTGAATTGCCACGGGATTGGCGCCATTGAAAATACAAGGTACTATCTGAGCCATGGGCGATCTGCTGCATGGCACTCAACTGATGGACACCAGGCTTTTTCGCTTTATTAAAGGAATGCCAGTTAACAAAACTCGGCGTGCATTCCATCACTAAAAAGGGCTGTTTCTTCAATGACCAGTACTGGTCATGCACATAGGCGGATTTCATCGCTGTCGCTGCCAAGGATTCAAAGTTGTTGTTCCAATCAGGGTAACTATCCCAGCTAACGATGTCCACATGACGAGCGAACTTGCTGTAGTCAATGCCTTCTAAAGGAATAAAATCTTGGGTAGCATGTCCTTCCGCCATAAAATTCGTCGTCACAGGAATGTCCGGTGTCAGCTGACGGATCGGCGCACATTCATGCAAATAAAAATCGATCGTCCTATCTGTGACAAATCGTTTCCAATCAAGATCCATGCCATGCACTTTGTGTTCCCCTAAAGGTGAAGGCGGTAAAACCTGCGACCAATCGGAGTAAGTACCGCCCCAAAAAGAAGTCCACCAGGCATGATTCAACGTGGCTAAATCACCATATTTTTTTTGCAGCCAGCTGCGCCAGTTTTCCTGACAATAGGAGCAAAAGCATTCCCCAGAGTACTCATTGGAGATATGCCACATGGCTAATGCCGGATGCTTGCCGTAACGTTTTGCCAACTGCTGATTGATTTGCGTCACCTTTTCCCGATAGATCGGTGAAGAGTAACAGTGATTGTGGCGAAACCCATGGGTATGTTTTTGCCCTTGGGAGTTGGTCCGATTGACTTCGGGATACTTTTGGCTCAGCCATTGAGGACGCCCACCGCTAGGAGTGGCCAAAATGACTTTGCCGCCGATGTCATGGATCTGATCAAACACACGATCCAACCAGTCAAACTGATAAACACCTTCCTGCGGCTCTAAGGCACTCCAAGCAAACACTCCTAATGTGACAGTGTTGACATGGGCTTGCTGCATATAAGCAAGATCCTTTTGCAAGATTTCTGGATAAGCCAGCCATTGATCGGGGTTGTAATCCCCGCCATGCATAAACTGCTGATCAAACAATTGATTGCTCATCATTCTGCTCCTTTTTTGGCTTGTAACTGGTAGACAAATGATTGAAAATCGCCAGTGACTTGCGCTGTTCCATGGTTGACGGCATTAAACTGATAGGGTTTACGCAACCCTAATTGTCTTAACAGCTGACCAGAGACAGTTTCGCCATTGACCTGGTACACCTGTTGGACATTGAGAAAGGCTGCGGGCAAAAAGTCTTCCGCCGTCGGATTGGCTTGTGCCAACACGCGAAAGAAAGCAACCAAGGCTTCTTCATTTTGCGGATCATACACCGCCCAAGTCGTTTCATTGGCATGGTCCAACTGCTGCAGCTGGTAAAAAGTGCCAAAGGTCAGCAATTGCCGCTGTTTTTTATAAAAGACGATTTGGGATTTGATTGCCTGCTTTTCGGTTTCAGACAAGTGAAAGAGATCGAGTTCATACCCCAAAGGCCCAAACATTGCGACGGTTTGCCGAAAGGCTAAAGACGTTGACCTGCCGACTTGGTGGTTTGGTGCCGCCGACACGTGATTGCTGAAGGAGGACAAAGGATACCCTAACAACGTTCCGCTTTGGATGGCTAAACGTTCCACTGCATCACTATCATCACTAGGCCAAATCTGCGGACTGTAAAATAAGATCCCTAAATCGTATCTGCCCCCGCCGCCAGCACAGCCTTCGATCAAAAGGGTCGGAAACGCAGCTAAGATTTTTTCATATAAGCGATAAAGACCTAAAATGTAGCGATGATAAAACTCCGTCTGAGAAATACCCTGTTCCGCTAAATAGGGAGAGTAAGCTTCAGTGATATTGCGGTTCATATCCCATTTGATGTAATCCAGCTTGGTTTCAAGGATCACTTTTTGCATCGCTTCGAAAATCGCCTCAACCACTGCTGGATTGGCAAAATCCAACACGTATTGTCCGCGCCCCACAGAGATCCGCTCATAAGGATGCTTGACTACCCACTCAGGGTGCTCTTGGTACAACTGACTATCCGGCGAAACCATTTCTGGTTCAAACCAAATCCCCAGTTGCAGCTGCATGGCATGAATTTTCTCAGCAAAAGACCCGATTCCTTTTGGAAATTTGGCAGGGTCCGCCACCCAATCGCCTAATGAACTGCGATCGTCGTTGCGTTTTCCAAACCAACCATCATCCAGCACAAAGCACTCCATCCCTAACGCCTTGCTTTCTTGAGCTAAGGTCAACAGCTTTTCTTCATTAAAATCAAAATAAGTCGCTTCCCAGTTATTAAAGACGATCGGCCGCTGCCGCTTTTGCCAATAAGGAGCAATCACATGCTTTTCGATAAATTGGGCGGATTCTTGACTCAAGCCATTCAGACCAGCAGCGGTGAAGGTGAAGAGACATTCTGGGGCTTCAAAAGTTTCTCCTTGTGAAAGCTGCCAGCTGAAATGCTCAGGATGTATCCCCAACATCAATCGAACGTTGTCCCATTCATCCATTTCCGCTTGCGCCAAAAAGTTGCCCGAATAAATCAGGTTGGCACCATAGACGTGACCAGTGTCATTGGTGGCTTGCTGTTCTTTTAAGGCGACAAAAGGATTGTGCTGATGACCAGACGCTCCTTTTAACGAGCCGACACTGATCGTCCCTTGGGTCAAAGGGACCGTCTTGATATGCCGTTCTTTCAGCCATGCGCCTGAAAGATGCAGCAGTTCAAAATCGCGATTTTTCAGCTCCAAGACACCACTCAAAAAGCGCTGGATGGTTCTCGGCTTGCTCCCCCTATTGGTCAGTGTTTGCTGCCGCGTGATCGTTCCTGATCCTTTGAAGATCGTATAGGTGATTGCCATTTCCAGCTGTCGCTCTTGGTCTACTAATTCAAAGACGATGCTTTGGCTTTCATCGGCAGAAGCAAAGCTGGCTGGTTGTGCCAGCTTTCGTTCTTTGCCCTCAAAACAGTGAAAAGCCACAAGTTTAAAATCCACATAAAGAGGGGTTTCTTCCTCAAAAACCGACACTGCCCCTTCTCGAAAATCAGAAGTCCCATACGTTGGCAATTCTTGAAAACGGTCCGCCAAGGTAAAAAGATTGTCAGCTTCAAAAAACTTGACGGTTCCTGCCGATTTATTCTCTTTTTTCTCAAGGTACGCTTGATCAAATGGCGCCAGTGTGCCTAGAGATGGCCCAAAATAGACATGACCCAGTTGCTGATTTGGTAACACATTTATGATATAACTGATTTTTTCATTGTATAAGTGAAAGAGTTGTTCATTCCTAATTTCTATCATTGCTATCCTCAATTTTCCCCATTTTTTTCATTTGTCCCTGCTCGTTGACAAGCTGCTTCAAGATAACGCAAGCGTTTTTTGACGCCGCGATTGAAAAAGAATTTGTAAAACAGCGCCGCCAGCATAAAACTGTAGGTTGTTTTCTGCTGCGCAAAACGGCTTTGTTCCGAATACGTGACTTGCAGCTTCCCTTTTCGTCCTGGAGCAAAACTGTACCGTTGATCGATCACTCCTTCTTCATGGGTCGTACGAAGCCACAGCTCATCCGCGGCAATTTTTTTGACCGTCATGACGGCAGGTACCAACCGCGGGGCGGTTTTGGTTTGGATCATCGTTTCAATACGGCAGCCTTCCCCGAACGGTTCTTGGGCTTGTTTGGCTAGAAAGAATTTCTCTTGTTCCGCCAATAACACACGGGAAAAGTCCGAGGTGTCGTATTCATTTGATAACTGCAAGACAATGTATCGGTTCTCATAACAAATTCCTTTCTAAAGGGTGCGCTATTGCATTCCTTTCCGTTTCTGGGCTTATCTTTCTTCTACCCTTTGATTGATCGTTTCAGATGTCGCTTGTTCATTTAATGCCGCTTCCGCTTTTTCTTCTTTCAAGTACCCGCGATCCATTACGATCAAGAATGGCACCCAGATCAAGGTCATTACGGCAACCGTCACTAACTGTAAGATTGCGCCGGCAACAGAACCCGTGCCTAACCAACCAGATAAGAAAACAGGGGTCGTCCAAACAACCGTTGCTCCGATTGGCCGCGGCACTAAGCCTGCGGCAATCGCAAAGTAAGAGATCGTCGTACTGGCTAATGGCGCTAAGATCCATGGAACAAAAGCGATCGGGTTCAAGACGATCGGCAACCCAAAGGTCATCGGTTCAGACACGTTGAAAACAGATGGAGCGATCACCGTCTTCATTAATTTTTTCATCCGAATCGAACGAGCGATAAAGAAGGCCATTGTAATCGAGATCCCCAGCTGCATTCCTTGATTGACGAACACGCCCATAAACGTAGTGTTAATGATATGGGGCAGTTGTTCAGCCCCTGCTTTGTAGGCTTCATAGTTTTCGATCGCTAACGCATTCATGATTGGATCGATCACCGCATTGACCACTAGTGTTCCGTGAATCCCAAACCACCAGAAGAATTGGGTGAACAAGACGGCGATCAGTACTGCTGGCAACGTACCGCCTAAGCCCATTAATGGTTTTTGCAAAATCTCATAAACGAAATCAACGGCATTGCCCCATGAAGTAAAGGTGAACAAGTAGCGAATCAAATTGAAAAGGAACAACGGTGCCGCACCAGGAATGATGGCGACAAATGATTCTGCGATCATTGGCGGAACCGAATCTGGCATTTTG
Organism: Enterococcus sp. R12; assembly: GCF_058135755.1. Taxonomy (NCBI): domain Bacteria; kingdom Bacillati; phylum Bacillota; class Bacilli; order Lactobacillales; family Enterococcaceae; genus Enterococcus; species Enterococcus sp. R12. The sequence goes on along the minus strand of NZ_CM176874.1, from coordinate 1,114,930 downwards.
ATCGTCAGCCCAGCCGCACTGATTTTGCAATAGATCTGCGTAGCGATAATGGCCGTGATGATTCCGACAAACATTCCCTCAGCCCCTAATTTCGACAAGGGGATCACTGTACCTAACTCTTCGGATGAGCCAAAAGGCAGCAGCATCAAAAACGAAGACAGTGAGATGGCACCCGCAAATAATTTGGCTTGTCCATACTTGCCAGCCAATTGATAGCCGATCCCAAAAACAACGAAAATAGCGGTGATACTCATGGTCGCATTTCCGATAGGACCAAAAAAGTCGTTTAGAAACGTGATGAATCCCTCTGGAAGTTTTTCCGAGAGTCCGAAAGTAGCAGGCAGATTTTGAATAATAATCATAATTGACGCAAACATTGTTGCAGGAAAAGCGACCATAAACCCATCACGAAGACTTAACAAGTATTTGTTGTTGGCAATGATCTGAGCAAAAGGCACCATCTTTTCGGCTAATTTATCAATAAACTTCATTTCGTTTTCTCCTTTATTTTTAACTGTAAACGTTTACTACAATCAGTATAGTTGTTTAGTTAATGTTTACACAACCCCTAAAATAAAAAAAGATCAGACGTCACTGATCTTTTTCGGCAATCGATTCTCTAATGATCAATTCACTGCCACAAACGACGCGAACAGGCATCGTCCGCACCCCAAGGATTTTATTTTTCGCTAATTCGACACTCATCTGCCCCATCTCTTCGGCTTTCATCTTAACAGAGGACAGTGCGGGCGTCATAAATTGCGCCATTTCGATATCATCAAAACTAACGACCGACACATCTTTAGGAATCGATAGCCCCGCTTCAGCGAGTGCCTTGTAAACCCCGACAGCCATAGGATCGCTGGCAACGACGATCGCTGTGGGGCGAGGATTCATTTGCGCGATCTGCTGACCAAAATGCAAACCAGTCTCTGGTGACCATTTCCCCTGCAGCACGGTTGTGAACTTTTCCAATTTATTGAGCAGCATCCATTGGCGGTAGTTTTCTGCTCGAATCTCTTGTTCATCGTAAACGACTTCGCCAGAAATCGTCACTCGGCTGGCAACACCACCCACAAAGGCGATATTCTCATGGCCCTTCTCTTTTAACATCGTGAGGATCTGGTGAGTCTTTTGGGCAAAATCGGTTTGGATGCAATCGTAGCTAGGTGCTTCACTATAATTATCCACCAGGATAATATTGGCATTTTGCTGACTGATCTCTGCCAAAGCATCGCTAGTCATCTCTCCAATAATAATGACTGCGCCATACTTCGCCAATTGTGCCAAATCTTTTTGAGGCTCCCGCATGGAAAAGGCCCGAATCGTTTTTAAGCGCCACTTCGCCGCTTCCTTTTCGATCCCATTGCGGATCATCATAAAGTACGGATCGTTTCTTTCCGACTCTCGATCGTGGCGGGTAATGATGGCAATCGTGTTTTGGTCGCCGACTTCACGGGAATGGGGTTGATTTTTTTCTTTTGAATAATTCATTTGGTTGGCGATCTCAATGACTCGTTGCCGCGTGTGTTCATTGATACTGAAGGTTTCATCATTGTTAAGGATTCTAGAAACACTTGCTACCGACACCCCGGCTAATTTCGCGATATCTCTCATACTTGCCATAGCTGCACCTCATCTGTTTACTGTTTACTAAATTTACATTCAGCATAGGCATAATTTTTGACCCTGTCAACCTTCTTTTCACAAAAAAACCGAAACTCCTTAGCTTTTCACTAAGGAAGTTTCGGGATACCCATTTGTTTTCTATTTGAGCGCTTGGTCACAGAGCACGACATTGACCAAATACAAGGTGCTGATCCCTAAGACCAATAAGTAGACAGGACCAAACAGCAAAAAGGTCAAGACAAGCGTCACCGTTGCTAGAAGATGTGCCAGTACTCGTTTGGGTGAACGAGCAAACTGATAAAAACTATAAAACAATGAGCTGGGCTGCTGCGGATAGGTGTGAAGCAGCCTCGTTTGATAAAGTAAGACCAAGCAAAACAAGCCAAAGGTGAACGCTAACGCGTAACTAGCGATCTGAAACAGCGGGTGCTGCAAACGGCTAAAGATAAAGCTGTCCGCCAAAAGCAGCAGGAAGAATAGACTGAGCAAACGGTCTTGCCCTTTTCTTGTTGTCCACTGTTGATGAAATGCTTGCTGAAAACGAGCTTTGCTGCTTGCCTCCAAGCCATCGTTCCGCAGTTCCGTCAACGTCTCGATCAATGCTCGACTAGCGGTGGTACTGGTGATCAAAGGCAAGGAATACAACAGCCACATGCCTTGTAAAACCAGTAAATGCGGAAGCCAGTTGATGCCAGTCAACAGCGCTTGGTTTAAGCGTTGCGGGGTAACTTTTGTTCTCATCCTTTGGAACCTCCCGTCAGATCCATTCCCTCAATAAAGTAGCGTTGTGCGAGGAAGAATAGCAAGATCGTCGGCAATAGCACAAGCGTTGCTCCTGCCATCAAGTAGTTCCATTGGGTGGTTGATTGGTTTTGGAAGACTTGCAGGCCAATCTGCAGCGTGTACTTTTCTTGGTTTTGAATATACAGTAATGGTCCTAAGAAATCATTCCACGCCCCATTGAAGGAGTTGATGGCAATCGTGATCAGCGCGGGTTTCGTCAAAGGGATCATTAGATGGCTCCAAATATAAAGATGATTGGCGCCATCGATCTTAGCGGCTTCGATCAATTCATTGTTGACGGACAAGTAAAACTGCCGCATCAAGAAAATGTTAAAGGCGTTGCCGAAAAACGCTGGAACGATCAGCGGCAGATAGGTGCCGACCCAGCCGATTTTGGAAAACAAGACATATTGCGGGATCATCGTCACAAAGCCAGGAATCATCATCGTAGACAAGACGAGGGCAAAGATCAGATTTTTTCCTGGAAAGGCCAATTTTGCAAACCCATAAGCAATGAAGGAATTTGATAAGACATTCCCGAAGACCACTAAGACGGTAATGAATAACGTATTTTTTGCATACTGCCAAAATGGAAAGGCGTTGATAGTCTCCAAATAATTGCCAAGATTGATTTCTTCTGGGAAAAAGGTCGGCGGGTAGCGCACGATCTCCTCCATCGGTTTCAATGACGTAAAGACCATCCACAGCAACGGAATCAGCAGCACGATCCCGATGATCGACATCACCACATAGCTGATGATTTTTTTGACTCGCTGTTGGCTTGATTTGCTTCGTGTTTTTGTCGTCATTTCCATTAGCTGCCACCTCCGGTATAGTGAACCCAGCGTGGTGCCAGTTTGAGATTGATAAAGGTCAAGACTAAGACGATCAAGAACAAGATCATCGACATGGCCATCGCATAGCCCATATCAAAGGCGACGAAGGCTTTGTTCCACATATGCAAATTATAGAAGAGCAGCGAATTTGCCGGACCGCCGGTACCATTTTTGGTCATCACGTATGCTTCTTGGAAAATTTGAAAAGAACCGATCGTTGAAGTAATCACATCATAGAAGATGATTGGCGTGATCAAAGGGATCGTAATATTTTTGAATTTCGCCCAAACTCCCGCCCCATCGATCTCAGCCGATTCATACAGCGTCGGTGAAATATTTTGCAAGGTAGCTAGATACAAGAGCATCGCGCCCCCCGAACTCCAAATCTTCATCAAAATCAACGCTGGTTTCGTCCATTCGGGATCAAACAGCCATGCTGGACCTTTGATATTGAACCAGCTCAAGAAGGTATTGATCAATCCTGCGGAAGGAGATAATAATTGCATCCATAAGACGTAGACGGCAACCCCTGAAAGGATCGCTGGTAAGTAAAAGGTGGTTCGGAAAAAACTGATTCCGCGGATTTTTTGATTCAATAAAGTGGCTAGAAAGACACTGAACAACGTGGTTAAGGGAACATTGAAGAGTACAAAATACGCTGTGTTATAGAGAGATTTCCAAAACAGGGTATCTTGCGTAAACATGCGGGTAAAGTTCTTAAAGCCGATAAAATTCATTTTCGACGTCAGATTGTAATCGGTAAAGCTTCCTACGAAGGAAAACAGCATGGGCCCTAACATAAACACCACGAACCCAAGCAAAAATGGTGCTACGAAGAAGTAGCCCCAAAGAGCTTCTTGCCGTTTACTTTTTGAACGCTTCTTTGGCATTCCTTCCACTCCATTCTATTTTTACTCATTGTTTGTTCAAGAAAACATGTCCGCTTCGCAAAGCAGAAAGCAAAGCCCAGTCCGCTAACCGACTGGACTTTCCTTCTTTTTTAAAAACGCTCGTTTTGAAGTTTATTTGTTTTGCTCAACAAGATCTTCCACCGCTTTTTGCGCATCTGCCAACCCTTCAGCCGGTGTTTTGCTGCCGAGCATGATTTGGTCGATCTGTTCATTGACAAGACTGCTGAAGTCAGGCGCTGTCAACGGCACAGGCGTGATCACCGTATTGGCAAAGTTTTCATCCGCCATTTGGTAGATCATTTGGCCGTTTTCATCTAGATTGTCGTTGTTGACCAAGTTTTCGTTGGCTGTCCGATTCGCCATGATATCAAAGCTCTTCTCACCAAATTTCTCTTGAACTTCTGGTGTCGACAAGTATTTGATAAACTCATAGGACGCTTCAGGATCTTTGGCACCGTATGGCACTTCTAGGACGAACCCGCCGCCCCATGACCAGTGACCAGAGCCGCTTTCTTTTTCAGGAATTTGAATGACCCCAAATTCAAAGTCATCTGGTGCATTTTCCGCCAAACTTGAGTAGTAGTTGATGTTTTGCGCACGCATCGCCACTAATCCAGAAATGAATGGATCGGCAACCCCTGAACCAAATTCAGCTTCTAAGCGATTAATGGTATCTTGACCATAATACTCTTGCCAGTCTAAGATCCATTCCAACGCTTCCACTTTGTTGTCTGTATCGATTTTGACGTTCTCATCCTTGTCAAACCAGCTGACGCCATCGTCGGCATTCAACGCCCACACGTCAGCGCCTAAATTCCACAATGGGTAAAAGCCGATTCGCTCAAAATCATCACCGTTTTTGACATCTAATTTACGAGCAACTGTTTCTAACTCCTCCCACGTTTGTGGCAGTTGCTCTTCACTGATACCAGCCTCTTTAAAGAGTGTCTTATTGTAGAAAATCACTTGCGTATCTGTATTGAATGGAACGGCATAGGCATCCCCTTCGTACTCCACCGTATCCCATAATTGCGGATAAAATTCATCAGAAAAGCCCTCTTCGATATACTCGCTTAAATTCGTTGCTTGCTGCGCTTCTGCCCGCTGAGCAACAGAATTGATATCTTGTACAATAACATCAGGCGGATTGCCAGCAGTGATTGACGATAGTGATTTTGTCCAAATATCGCCCCAAGGCTGGTAGCTGTATTTGACCTCGATTTTATCTTGTGACGCATTAAAATCATCAATAATTTCTTCAATTACTTCTTGTCTTGCACCAGACCCCCAGAAGGACCAAAAGTCCAACGTCGTTTTGCCATCTGCTGACTCATTCCCCGAGGAATCAGCGGTTTCACTGTTGCCGCATCCTGCCGCCAGTACACCAACTGAAAAAAGCAAAGTCCCCATATAAAATAACTTTCTCATTTAACCTAACCTACTTTCATTTATTTTTAATGTACTATTTAAAAGCTATCACTACTTCTTCTTTTCAGCAAATAAAAAGCATCGTGATTCGAATAAAAAAATAACGTTTTTACCGTTTCTCGATAAGAAGAACGTTTTCTTTGAAAATATAAAAAAAGTGGGGCATCATAGAACTAGCACCTATTTTTCAACCTCACGTCAGACCATTTGAAAAACGATGTTTATAGAAAGGGAGTAACCACATGCTAGTCATTGTCGATATGCAAAACCAAATTCTCGATGAAGAGAACGAAGCGTATGTGCCAGATGGCGCCGCTCTCGTCAAACGAATCGCCAAGCGCCTAGAACAAGCGCGGGCGAATGGGGAGTACATTTTACACACCCGCGACATTCCAATCGAAGTCAAAGGAACGCCTGATGAAGAAGCCGATGCCCTGCAGCTGATCCCAGAACTTAAGCCTCTCAAAAATGAAAAAGTCGTCAAGAAATACTATTACAGTATTCCACCTGAAGTCTTGATCGACATCAAGAAAAATCTATTTGAACCTGAAGAAGAAAAGAAAATCGAAATCACTGGTGTTGAAACCAACATCTGTGTCCTTTCCAATACCATCGAGATCCAAAGCGCCTTTCCTGACGCTGATTTCACCATCAATAAAACATTAGTCGCTGGTAAAAACCACGAGTCGCAAGGACTCGACATCTTACGAGACTTCAATGTCCAAATCATTGATGGCACAAAACAAACCAATGACCAATAGGTAACGAAAGCTCCCTGTTCAAGGAACAGAGAGCTTTTTCAATTTGATTATTCATTTAATTCATTGAGCCATCTAATAGCTCGGTCGGAATTTCAATCCGAACCTCATTTTCAGTCTGACAGTTTGGACATACGAAGGTTCCTTCGATGGCTTCCTTCACTTCCCCGTAAGCGTAATGAATAGCGATTTCATCTTCTGCCAATTCATTCGTTTCCAGCGGTGGTACCATGGTTAATTGCCCCTCGCTGTCTTCTTGTAAATGAACGACCAGCTTCCCATCAAAGTTTTCATTGCAATTGGTGCAGGAAGCTTTTCCTCGAATCGTTAGATCCATGATCATCCCTCCTCATTTCTTGTCACTGGTTGATGCAGGTTCCGTTAAATACTCGTAACACATGCATGCTTCACTTTAATAGTGTCACGCTTTCACTTTTTTAGCAAATCATCTGTTTTTCTTTTTTTAAACCATTGATGAAGAAAAAACAAATCAACCATTTTGAGCGTTTTCGTTGTCAAATCGTTAAAATCCTTGCAGAATTAAATTATCTGTTACTGAAAAGTAAAAACATGTTGTTGATAAAATTAGTGATTGTCCGAACTTATCTGTACAAACAAGGAGGAAAAATGATGCAAGCAGTAACCTGGCAAGGAAATCAAAAAATGGACGTTCGCCGTGTAGAAGATCCAACGATTATAGAACCGACGGATGCGATCATCCGAATCACCGCAACCGCGATCTGCGGCTCTGATCTCCACCTTTACCACCATGGCGGCTCGGTTTTGGAAGAAGGCTATGTCGTTGGTCACGAACCAATGGGTATTGTCGAAGAAGTCGGCAGTCAAGTACAGAAACTAAAAAAAGGCGACCGCGTCGTCATCCCTTTCAATATCGGGTGCGGCCATTGCCACTTTTGTCAAAATGAAATGGAAAGTCAATGCGACAATTCTTCAGAAGATACATTGTATGGCGGCTTATTCGGTTTTGGAAAAATGAACGGCAACCACTGGGGCGGTCAAGCCGAATTCTTGCGCGTACCTTTCGCAGATTTCACCTCGTTTATCGTACCTGAATCAACGATCCCTGATGAAAAAGTATTGTTTTTATCTGACATCTTACCTACAGCGTATTGGAGTGTCCAAAATGCGGGCGTCAAAAAGGATGATACCGTGATCGTCTTAGGCTCAGGACCAGTTGGATTGTTTGCCCAAAAATTTGCCGTGATGGCAGGCGCTAAGCGGGTGATTGCCGTGGACCCTGTTGCTCATCGCTTAGAAAAAGCCAGCAGCTACAATCAAGTCGAAACATTCCAATTGGATGATTTGGCTACTAGTGCCGATGAATTGTATGAGCTGACCAAAGGTGGCGCTGATGTGATTATCGACTGTGTTGGGATGGATGGTTTAGAACCCGTCAAAGAAAAAGCCAAAAACCTAGTCAGCTTACAAAGTGGCACGATCTCACCGATCCAGATGGCCGCCAAGGCAGTCAAAAAATTTGGTACCGTCCAAATCACTGGCGTTTACATGACTCCTGCTTCTTCTTATCCATTGCAAGAATTCTTTATGCGCAACATTGATGTCAAACACGGGCAAGCACCTGTGATCCATTTAATGCCGAAAATTTATGACATGATTGCCGATGGTTTGTTTGACCCGTCACAGATCATCACCCACACGATGCCTTTAGCAGATGCTGCCAAAGCGTATGAGATTTTTGACAAAAAAGAAGACAAGAACATCAAAGTTGTCTTGAAACCTTAGCACAAACAAAGGAGCAGTGATAGCACCTATGCCAAAAATCAAACGGAGTGAACATCAATTCGATCCGGGAAAAGAAGAAGATGTGATCATCAAGGCAAGCCGCTTTCGCATCTACTTTCAAAATCGCTACATGTTGATCTCACTTACGAATGATATTTTGACGGGCTTGTTTTATATTTTCGGAAGTATCGTTTCATTAACTAGCTTGCCTACGATTTACGGAACGATTGCTTATTTGATCGGCGGAGTCTTTTTGACCATTCGCCCGCTGATTAAAATCGTTCGCCATGTCTATATCTATAATGATCGCAATCAACAAGGCGAGAAAGAAAAAGATGTCACCATCACCGACGATGAAAGTTGATGGGACGACAACTAGAGAGGAGTTTCCTATGTTAAAAACATTTGATGGGATCGCACTGACACTATTGATCATCGGCGGTATCAATTGGCTGCTGGTCGGCGCCTTCGAGTTTGACCTTGTCGCAGCGATCACAGGCGGCAGCACGTCGATCATTGCCCGCGTCATTTATATTCTAGTTGGGATCAGCGCGTTGTATAGCCTGAAATTCTTTCCAGCTATCGCCCGCCAACAAACCCTCGACTAATTGAAAATAAAACCTGCATCTGCGGTGTACTGACCCCAAAAAAGTTAGATTTTTGGTCTAACTTTTTGAGGTCGCATCTGCGGATGCAGTTTTTTTGTCTACAATCATTGAAAAAAAACACTAGTTGTACTACTCTTGTATTTAACCTACTATTTTCGAAAAAAATAAAAAGGACGTGACTCATGACCCCACCTACTAGACCCTCGCTGATACGTCGGATACTCGGCCGGATACTTTTGCTATTGATTTTCTTATTTATTCTAAGTATTATTGGCGGAATCATTGTTTTAAATAACCTCACCATCGCGGAAAACTGGTTTGGTCTGAATGAATACCAAGTCGTTGAAACCAGGCATCAGATCGTTCGTTTGTTCCCCTACTTTTGGGTAACAGGGATCCTGCTGGTCTTTTTGATCGGTCTGATCATCGGCATCAAGAAACGCAAAAAATCGCCATTCTATTGGTTATTCTCATTGCTCTTGCTGCCAGTGATTCTCTTTTGTATTGGCGTAGTTTCCACCTTTTTACCTGTAGACCGCCAACTCTTTCGAGAAGAAGCCAGTGCCAAAGAAATTATGGCTGCGCTGCCGAATCAATCCTCATTCAAAGACAAAGAGCTGCAACTGGTCAGCTATAGTTTTCACATACGCAATGTCCCGCTGAAAAGCGGCATTTATGCAGTTGCGCGAGTGATCAATCCAAACACAGGCCTGCAAGACGAGTATTGGTACTACCCAGAAAATCTGTTGACCAAATGGAAAAAAGACGACGATACGATCGAGCTTTCGATGGAAGATACCATTGCCTTTGATGCCATCGATTGGGGCGTCATTCCCAAGATCATCAAGGATTCTGAGGCGCGAGCAGCTCAGCTGGATCACTATGTTCCTGGCGTCAGCATCGTCATTTTAAACGGCTTCCAAGGCGAATGGACTTGGACCGTTGGGTTAAATGGGATTCGTAATCGCACCGAGATCAATTATGTCTATGATCTCAAAGGAAATTATCAATCCGAATGGCAATAAAACAGGCGGCACCTATCCACGTGGATAGGTGCCGCTTTTGTTTTTATCGGTTTACTGATCCAAGTCTTTGACACACCGAAACCCTAAATTATTGGCTGCCGACATCCCAGAATTACCATTTCTAGCGGCAATTCGGTATCGTTTGCAATAGGATTCGTGGCACAAAAACGAACCACCGCGAGTCGCATACATTTGATCATCTTGTGTTTGATTCCTTGCCCAAAAGGTTTGTCCCGTCTGTTGTTGAAACTGCGTCAGCGGGATGCGGGCAGGATTGACGCACCATTCCCAGACGTTGCCGATCATTTGATACAGACCAAAGCCGTTGGGCTCATACCATTTCGCTGGCGCTGTATTGGCAAAGCCATCTGCTTGCGTGTTGCTTTTTGGAAACTCACCTTGCCAAATATTGCAATGATAGGTATTTTCTGCCAAAAATTCCCTTCCCCAAGGATATTTTTCAAAACTTGTCCCGCCTTTCGCAGCGATCTCCCACTCTGCTTCTGTCGGGAGGCGTTTGTTTGCCCAGTGGCAATAGGCGATCGCATCGTTGCGAGACACCTGAACCACTGGGTGATCCATCCGCTGGGCAATCGTTGAATCAGGTCCTTCAGGATGACGCCAATCTGCGCCGCTAACCGCGTACCACCAAGCCATATTTGGTACCTTTTGACTGCGGTGTTTCGTTTGCTCACTTAAAAAATAGTGAAAAACGAACGACCAGCCAAAGCGCTCGGCTTCTGTGACATATCCTGTTGCTTCCACAAAAACTTGGAAAGCTTGGTTCGTCACCGTCGTGGCATCAATGGCAAATGCTGGGCTGTCGAGGCTGATTTGCGGTCCCTCAAGATCCTCGGCAAAGCCGTCCATCGTATTCGTGCCGATTCGATAAGTTCCTGCTGGAATCGTGGGCATCTGCTTGCCTCCTTTTTACAATAATTGATAGCCATTGTACAGATTGATCAGTAACACCAGCACGATCACAGTTTGAAATACCAGTGTCACTCGCTGCGGCGACAGAACGTTGCTGGCCTTGGCGCCTAAGAGTCCTCCCACGATCGCGGCTGGAATAACAAACCACAAAATTTGCAGATCATACGCACCAAAACCTGTCGTAAAAGCGATCGTCAAAATTTTTGCCAGCTGTGAGAAAAAAATCGTACAAATTGAATAAATCGTCGCCTCTTTGATCGGCATGGCAAACAGCAGCATCAATAAAGAAACATTGATGGGTCCGCCGCCGATCCCCAGCAAACTGGCTAGAAAGCCGAGAATCAAGCCACAAGCTGCATACCAGCCGACTTTTTCCAACGCAAACCCGCGCCAGTTATATTTTGTATACAAAAAAGCAAACAATAGTGTCAGCACGGTCACAAGGATTTGGATCAGCTGAACCATCTTGTCGTCTCGAAAGACCAGCAATAGCTGTTCAAAGGCAACATTGCCTAAAACACCGCCTAACACAGCGCCGCCAGAAACCCACAAGGCAATCGACCAATTGATTTTCCGTCCACTGGCTAATTGTCTAGCTGTCGAAACGATGGACATCGTGAAGACCGCTGTCGCCGAGTAAAAAGAGATCGCAGCAACAGAATGGGCGCCGATAAAATCGAAAATCGGTTTGATCAGCACGCCGCCCCCCATGCCCGAAACTGCCCCTACGGCATTTGCTAAGACGATCACGAGAAAATAAATCAGTCCGATCATTGTCTAACCCCTTGCAAAAGCCCCAGTATCTCATTGATTCTAGGTGTGAAGTCTTTTAACAGCTCCTGATAGCCGCAAAAACCCTCACTATCCACGTACATTGCATCTTTCATTCGTTTACAGCCTCCTCGGCACATTTTTTGGAAAGGACATTGCGTACACTTCGAAGGCATGTCTTTTTTCTGGCACAAAAACTGCTGCGAACAGTCTTGAGAAAACAATTGCCGCAACGTTTGCTCTTGGATATAGCCCATGCGATACTCATCTAATACATAGAAGTCACAAGGATAGACACTGCCGTCGGCTTCGATCACATACTGCACTTGGCAATTGCCTAGAATCCCGCAGGCAGTTACTTGCTGCCGCACCAATAGATTCAATAAGTCATCGAACAGCTTGATACTTAGGTAGCGCCCTTGCTTCAATTCCTGCAGCCAAAACGCCAACAGCTGCTGATAAAAGCCAGCAAAGCTTCTTGGTGTCAAAGCATAGTCGTTGGTTGATGTGGCATCCAAATCAGCCAAACAAGGAATGAATTGCACAAAGGCAATCTGCTCTTCCTCGAGAAAGTCAAACACACGCTGGGCTTCCTTTGCTAACGGATTTGTCAACACGCACAAGACATTGTACTTGATCTGATAGGCATCCAATAACCGCTTGGTCTGTAAAACCCGCGCAAAGGTTCCCCGCCCTTTGGCGTCTAATCGATGACGATCGTGCGCAAGCGGATACCCATCGATCGACAGCCCGACTAAAAAGCGATGCTCTTTCAAAAAACGACACCACTTGTCATTGATCACCATGCCGTTGGTCTGGATCGCATAGTGTACTGTCACTTGCTTTTTTTGCGCCGCAACATAAGCCGTTAGTTTTCTAAAATAACTCAGCCCCGCCATCGTCGGCTCTCCGCCTTGAAATGCCAACGTCAAATGATCGCCAGCTTCTAAGTCTGCATAAATGTTTGCAATCATCTTTTCCATTACATCCTCTTTCATTTTGCCAAAGGAACGCACTTCACGCAAGGAACTGACGTTAGCATAAAAGCAATAGGTGCAGCGCAGATTGCAAAGAGAGGATGCTGGCTTGATCAATACGGAGATGTGTTTCATGTGGAGGCCTCGATTCTTTTTTTACTTATTTAGCGTTTGTCCCGTTTCATCGGAACAAAATCAGTCGTTTCCATATAAAAACGAGTAACGCGTTGCTTCATTTTCTCGACAATTTCGGCGTATTCTTTTTCTAGTGCTAAGTTTTTGATTTCCATTGGGTCTTTTTCCAAATCATATAATTCGTCATGCTCATAAAGACGCATCACATATTTATAGTTTCCCATCTTGCACATAACTGCTTTTGTATGTTCCGGACCTTCGCTATACTGTGTCGCAAGCCGCGGCCAATACGGAGATTTCGGTCCATGCCCCAGCTCCATCGCTTGTGTCTCGCCATGAATTCGTCCGCCTTCGCAAAAAACAGCATCTTTGTGCTCTTCGGCTCCTTCGATCACAGGAACCAATGATTTTCCAAATTGTGTATAGGAAAGATCGAACTCAGCCAGTTCGGCGATCGTTGCTGGTAAATCTAGCAGTTCCGCTTGTGCTTTGGTGATTCGCGGCACACTTTCAATCGTTTTAGCAGGTTTGATGACCAATGGGACATTCGTGATCGGCTCTTCAAAACAGTTTTGGACTTTTTCAGTGATCGTGTAGTCACCAGTATAGTCTCCATGGTCACTGAAAACAATGAGGTTTGTTTCATCATAAAAGCCTGTTTCACGCAGCTTCTCTTTGATCATGCCCAGTTGATGATCAAAACGCGAAACCATTGCTAAATAGGTAGCTCGTAATTCATCAAAGCGCTCTTCTGTCCAACCGTTCAAATTCTGTTTCTCATTGATGCCATACAGCATTGAGGCTTTGTTAGGAATATCTTTGATATTCGGCCGACGTTTCGGCAGTTTCTGACGATCAATACTCGAATACCATGGATCTTCGCAAGCATAGGGTGGATGTGGGAATGAGATCGTACAATAAACGAAAAATGGTTTGTCTGTCTTTTCCTGACTGCGACGTTCAAGATAGTCCAACGCCTTTTTCACACAATTCCAGTCCGTTTTGCCATAGCCCTCACTGTCTGGTAATTTTCCCATATAAAATGAATAATACGTATCTCCTGAAAGCATCTGGTCGTACAGCTGTTTACTGGCTTCGTTCATATCAGCAGAATGATTGACTTCACTGTTTTGAGCATCCCGAGTGTTTTCGTCTACCACACCGTCATAATATTCATCACAATAGTCTGTTTTTGGTTTATCCCCTGGAACCACATCATTTCTGCCGATCCAGATGACTTCATAGCCTTGATTCTTCATTTCTTTCAAAATATTGGGTTCATCTTCTCTTTGCAAATAGTGCATCGTTCGATGCCCATTGACATGTGGATAAAAACCCGTCAGAAAACTATTTCTAGAAGGCACACAGACAGGGTTTTGGCAGTAGGCATTTTCAAATGAAACCCCTTCTTCTACCAGTTCATCAAAGTTAGGGGTGATTGATGCGGGATTCCCCATATGTGCGAGTGCGTCATTTCTCATCTGATCTGCTACGAATAAAAAGATATTTTTTTTCAACTTGTCTTTCCTCCTAACCGATGACCGTTAATAAGGTATCTTGTTTTTCAACATCTTGTTTGTCTGTTTCAACAATATCTAGGTAATCCGCCGTGTTTGAAATAATAATCGGTGTCACGATGGAATAGCCTTCTTTTTCCAATGCGTCTTTATCAAAACTCAAAAGTAATTGTCCCTTCGTTACTGAGTCTCCTTGGGCAACGGCTGGCTGGAAATACTGTCCTTTCAAATTCACTGTATCCATCCCTACATGAATCAGAACTTCAACACCATCTGCGGTCGTGATTCCCACAGCATGATTTGTCGGAAAAAGTGTTGAAACGATTCCATCTGCTGGTGCGTAGACCTTTCCTTCTGACGGAATGACAGCTAATCCTTTCCCTAACAATCCGCTGGAAAACGCTTCGTCTCTTACTTCTTTTAGTGGGATGATCGTTCCTCTAACTGGTGTTGCTAAATCATAGAGAACAGTTTGTCCAAGTTCATGATTCAGTGTCGATGGCTCCACGTTTTTTTCCTGAGTGCCTTCACTAGCTGGTTCGTCATCACTTTTAGGATTATAGGCATAAAAGAACGTGATCAAAAATCCTAATCCAAAGGCAACGGCACTAGCTAAGGCAAACCCGATAAAGCTGTTATCAATACCATTTTCTGGGTGAATAAATCGTGGTAAAGCGAAAATACCTGTCCCACCATTGATATAGACTCTCGTTTTGAACAATCCCATGATTCCTCCTGCAACAGCGACTGCGATGGAGGTAGTATAAAATGCTTTTTTCCTTGGTAAGGTTACCCCATACAGTGCTGGCTCCGTGATACCAAAGATTGCCGAAAGAAAAGCAGGGAAGGCAATTTCTTTTAATTTTTTGTTTCTAGTTTTCAAAAAGATTGCGAGGGTGACTCCCGCCATCGCCACGGGTGTTGCCAGACCAGCCATCATCACGACATCATACCCTAGTGTGGCATAGTTGTTCAAAGCGATCGGCACAAAGCCCCAATGCAGGCCAAACATAATGAAGACTTGCCAAAATCCACCGATAACAATACCCGCAATAATCGGACTAAACTCGTAAGCAGCTGACAATGCTTGCCCTAATAATAATCCTGCCCAAGTAGTAATCGGTCCAACGATTAGAAAGACTAATGGAACTGTGATGATCAAGGTCAGAAAAGAAACAAAGAAACTCCGCACTGCTCGTGGAATCAATAAAGAAAAGAAAGCTTCTAGTTTTGATGCCAAATAAGTAGCTGCAATAATTGGAATCACGCTTGAAGTATAGCTCATCAATATAACAGGGATTCCAAGAAAAGTAATATAGATTGGAGATTCTAAGACAGAACCTGCAAATAAGGTATACATCGCTTCGCTTCCGCCATTTGCTGCTACGATCGTCGGATAAACTAATGCTGCCCCGATCGCCATTCCGATAAAGGGTTTACCCCCAAATTTTTTCGAAGCAGTGTACCCTAGAAAGAGTGGGAAGAAATAAAACAATCCATCCCCTGTCGCATTTAAAATCAAATACGTCCCTGATGCTTTATCCAGCACTTCAAATGTTGTCAATAAAGCAAGTAACCCTTTGATCATCCCTGCTGCCATCAAGACATTGATGATCGGCGTAAAAATACCAGCGACAATATCGATAAATCGGTTTAAAATCCCTTTTGGTTCTTCCTCTTGTCCAGAAGTTTCTTCCGTATTCATATCGATCATGTCCGTAAATTCTTTATAAACTTCTGCTACGTGATTTCCGATAACTACTTGATATTGTCCCCCACTTTGGACGACGGTGACAACCCCCGGCAAATTTTTGATCGTTTGGGTCTGGGCTTTTGATTCATCTTTAAGTTTAAACCGAAGACGGGTAATACAATGCGTCAATCCAGCAATGTTTTCTTTTCCGCCGATATTCTTTAAAATTTGTTCATTCAATTCTTGGTATTGCATCTCATTCATTCCTTTCTCTACTATACAACCAATAAAAAAGGCAAGACCAAACAACACTACATTTCTTGTAGCCTTGTCAAGTCTTGCCTGCTTTACCAGTAACACCTTGAATTATTGATCGATCAATTTTTGTACATGAAGCGTTAAATACAATTGTTCATCGTCATATAATGTTTTATTTAAATATTCGCCAATCAAACGGGTGGTTTCATAGGCTTTAGGATATTTATCAATCACGTGGACTAACAGAGGATTCCCGACGCCTTCAACGATTTCCTTGTTTTCAATCCGTTTAAAAAAGAATCTCAAATGGGTGACGAAGCGATCGAAAGCTAAACTATTCTCATCAATGTGCACACGATTGTGAATACGAATAAGTGAAATAATGTCTTTGATTTTTTGTGTCAGCAATTCGATATCTTCCATCTTCTCTGAATCGTCATTGATTTGCGCATTAATAAAATGCATGGCGATATTACTGATCTCTGCCTCATTTAGGGAGAATTGCGTTTTGCTTTCAATCAATCGAACCGCATGCTCTCCTACTGCATACTCGTTGGGATAGAAACGCTTGATTTCCCAGGTCAAGCGATTATTGATGCTGATCCCTTCTTCTTTCAAGCGAATCAAATTATAGATGTGATCCGTCAAAGAGATGTAAATGGAATCACTTAATTGGTAGGAAATGACTTGCTTTCCATAACGGATAATATCATCCGCAAGAGACGCATATTGGATTGGAATGTTCTCTAGCAATTCCATCAAACGATCAGAGGATTTCTTATGAAGCACAAACACTTTTTCAATTTTTGATTCATCGGCGGTTTGTCCTGGTTTCATTTTGAAGCCAAGGCCGGTACCGATCCAGATAAAATCTTTGCCATCTTGTCCGACCAAAACTGCATTGTTGTTTAAGATTTTTTTGATCTTCAAGACGCTTCTCACCTCCTTAAAATGAAAAAAGGCGATACCTTAATACATGTGTAGGATCCATACACACGTAAAAAGGTATAGCCTGCATTATCAGTAACTACCCATTTGATTGCCTTTACTATACTATTTTTCTAGAAACGTTGCAAGCGTTTTATTGATTTTTCTTTTTTTGCTTCGTTTCAACTAGACACGGATCAGCCTTTCTCCAAACTGCTCACTGATCCAGCAATCGGCTTTGCCCTTCGATTGTTTGGATCTCCGTAATGTCTTGCGTGACTTCTAGACAACCTAAATAGATGCCTGCTTCATTTTTTAATGCAAAGTAGCGAATATAGATTTTACGGCCCCGCATATCGATCCAAAATTCAGCAGTCTCCCTTGTACCCGCTCGAAAATCATCCAAAATCTGTTGCACGAGATGCATGCTTTTCGGTGGATGGCAGTTGACGACTTCACGACCTAAAACCGAATTCGTTCGTGGAAAGACGCGACTCTTGCCTTCTGAATAAAAGCGCACCCGCTCTTCACTATCTACAAAGGTCAAGTCCACTGGCAACGTTTGAAAAATGGCCACCAATTGCTCAAATTGCAGATTACCAGTAGGCAATGAAACGGTCGGCTGTTCAGCAATTTGCGGCGAATCTTCCGTTTCTGTGACTTGAAAGTCATTGAATCCTAAACCGGCTGCGATGCCAGCGGTTGTTTCTTGGGCTTGTTTGATCGCCGCTTGCCGTGCGGGTTCTGCCGCCTGTTCCTTTTCAAGGGCTTCTTGGCTCGGTTTCCAAGGAAGCGGTTCTGGGATAAAGGCAAAGCCGATGTCAAAACTGTCAGTCGCAATTTGTTCCCAATCTTTAAGACTGAAGACATCCAGCGTCATGGGCACCATGATTTCTTCTTCTTTGAAAATCATCTCTTCGATCTCGTTTTTGACTGCTTCCCATTGGACAGCGATTGGATTATAGGCAGCTTTTTCGGATGCCAAAAGCTCATTGAGCGCTTTGATCATAACCCGAATATCATCATCAACACCCCACATCACTTTTGGCGGCGCAGTGATCCCGTACTTCTCCATGTAAGAAAAAATCAACGTTTCTTTTCGCGCATAGTGTTTGTCGATCTGCATTAAATCATTGCAGGCAGCTTGTAGACGCTTTTTAGGCGTCCAATCACCGGTTTTGATTTTGGCTAAGAGGCTGTCGATCTCATCGGTCAACAGGGATTGCAGGACTTGGTTCTCCAATTTCAGGGTATGAACAGGATGGCCTGGTTGCCCATATTCTTCATTGGAGTGATGGATCTCATTGATCGATCCTTTGAAAACAGCAGCATGAATATTGCACAAACGCTGAATCTCAGAAGGGTCCAACCCCGTTTGGATCAAAGCTTTTTCAGCAGCAGTGATCTCCGTCACATCCACACCATCAAATTCTTCGTTAAATAAGCGTTTAGCCTCTTCAAAGGAACCGCCTTGGTGAAGCAAACTCAGTATTTCGACGATCCGTTCTTGTCTTTGACTGTTAGTTTTCATTTCGTCGCTCCTTTCACAAGAAACCCTTGTTTTTCGAAAGCGAGACAAACCATTTCCAAGGGGATCTTCTTCATCTGAGCACCTTTGGGTATCGTCATATAACGTCCAGCAGTTTGCAGCATCCCTGGTTGATTGATCGCCGTAAACCCTAGTTTACTCATAATTTCTTGTATTTCAGGGTATTGTGCCACAAGTTCATAGAGCGTTTTTGACAGATCGATTTCTTTCATAGTAAGGTCTTCCTTTCAATGAGAATGATTCTCAATAAGATATCCTTAGTATAAATCATTTTGTTCAAAAATACACGAACTGCTGCAAACATTTATCAATCGATCATTCTTTTCTAAGATTGTCGGTAACGGCACACCACTTTTTCCAACCAATCGATACTGGCAAAAAGCAGATAGCCCATCAAAGCAATCAGGAGGATACCCGAAAGCATTTGTGGGTAGTCCATTTTTGACCACGCACTTAAGATCAGATAGCCGACACCATACGTCGTGTTATAATTTTCGGCAAAAAAGAGGGAAGCCAACGCGATCCCGATACTGACCCGCACACTGGCAAAAAGCGCGGGCATGAGCGCGGGCAAAATAACGAAGCGCAAGACATAGTGCCATTGGTTAGTATAATTTTTCATGACCTGAAAATACGCTGGCGGGATCTTTGTGACTGCATCACGAATCGAGACGATCACTTGAATGACGATCACCGCAAAAATCAAGAGAACTTTTGAGAGATTGCCTAAGCCAAAGAAAATCATAAAGACGGGTAAAAACGCAACTTTAGGAATCGGATATAAAAAGTAAAGCAGTGGACCAAGCAGCCGATCCACTCTTTGGGATCGCCCAATCAAGATTCCTAACGGCACACCGACTAGCAACGCCCCACTCAACGCCGCAAATACCCGCAGCAAACTGGCACCTGTGTGAATCAGTAAGACTTCTCGCAGTGCCCAAAAACGTTCGGCCGTTTCTAAAGGATTAGGCAGTGAGCGATTGTTGGTCACCCAGCTTACGCCCCACCAAACCAAGACAAACGAACAGAAGCCCCAAGCAAAAGATTTGATGGTTTTCATTGCCTCGCCTCCCTCATTTGTTCTTTTAACTGCAAGACGACTTCATAAAAAGCCAACGAGTCTCGTTCCTGCTGGCTGCCGTAAAAAGGATTACTGATCGGCGTAACGCCCTGATCTTTTAGCAGCAAAATCGTCTGCCCCAAAAACACTGCCTCTTCTGGATCGTGGGTCACCACGATCAAGCTGTTTTGTCTGCGCTGCTGTTGGGCAGCGATCATGGCTTGGGCGTTTGCTTTGGTTTCTTGGTCCAGCGAAGCAGTCGGCTCATCCAATAATAAAACATCGGGCTGTGTGATCAGCCCCCGCCCCATGGCGGCCCGCTGTTTTTGACCGCCGCTAAGCTGATGCGGATAGCGGTCCTGCACCTGCGTCAATCCCAACTCAGCCAAACAGCTGGCGACCCGTTTTTTACGGCGCTCACTAGGGGTTTGGTTGATAATCAGCGGCATTTCCAGTGCTTGGTAGACTGTTTGCCAAGGAAACAAATGCAGTTCTTGGAAAACGACCTCGATGTTGTCAGGGGAACAGCCTTGGTAAGTGATCGTGCCTGATTGCGGTCGCTGCAACCCTTTGATCAAGGATAAAAGCGTGCTTTTGCCAATCCCCGATTCTCCCAGCAGCACATAGGTCGCGCCTTGTTCAAAACAAAACGAAAGGTTTTTAAAAATGGCGGTATCTCCATAGGTAAAGGAAACGGAATCGAATAGAATACTCATCAGAGAATAAACTTCTTTCTTCAAATTATTTGTGTTGGTTTTCACATTTTATGCTATACTATTTTTTGCGTGATTGACAAGAAAGGATGGTTTATGATGTTTCAGACCCTCGTATTTCATGAAATACGTCCCGAAGCAGAACTTTATGATCAGGTCCGCCCGATCAAAGTCGCAGACGGGTATCAAGATGCCTTGCCTCTGCCCTTATTCAATAGCACTTCTCATTTTAAACAACAAATCGACTTTTTGAAAGCAGAAAATTACCATACGTTGACCCTTGCAGAAGTCAAAGATTTTTATTTCCGGCAGCAGCCGCTACCAGAAAAATCCGTGTTGCTGACCTTTGACGACTGCTATCAATCGATGAAAGAATATGCCTACCCACTGTTGAAAGAAGCTGGTTTCAAGGCAACAGCCTTTGTCGTGACTGGCTGGCTTTTTGATGCCCCTCTGCCTTACGAGCCAGAAGTTTCGCGGACATTGAGCAGCGGCGAATTAGCCGAAATGAGCGATGTCTTCGAATATGCCAACCATACCGATCATTTTCACGAACGCAAGGACCAGCAAGGGCGTTCGATGTGGGAAACACCAGCAGCCTTTGCGCAAGACTTACGAAGCTGCAATCAGCACGTGGCCATCAAGGATGTTTTTGCCTATCCCTTTGGCTTTTATGATCCACAGACGATCGCTACCTTGGAAAAGGAAGGCTTCGTTCTAGCATTTACCACCAAACCAGGTATCAACACGGCACAAACCAAGCCAATGGAACTCCATCGGGCAGTCATCCCGTTCTCACTACCACTGGCTGCTTTTGAACAACGATTTAGAAACGAGGAAATGAACCAATGAAAAAAACGATTTTAGCAAGTATCCTAGCACTATTCGCTGTTGGCGCTGCCGCCTGCGGTAACACTGGCGAAACAGCAAGTACCAGCAATTCCAGCACTAGCAGTACAGAAGCTGCGGTCACAGATCAAACATTGACGATCGGGGTGTTACCAGCAGAATCAGCGATTCCGATCATTCTAGCAAAAGAAGAAGGCTTTTTCGAAAAGCAAGGATTGACTGTGGAACTCAAATCCTTCACTTCCCCGAATGACCGCAATGTGGCGGTGCAGGCAGGCGAGCTGGATGGTACGATCAGCGATGTCATGACAGAAGCGACCTTTAAGCAAAACGGCATTGATATGACGATCACTTCTGATATTTTGGAAAACTTCAAGATTCTCGCTTCACCGAATTCAGGGATCACTGAGATGAAAGGGTTAGCGGATAAAAAAATCACCCTTGTACCGAATTTCATTTTAGAATACATCATGGACCAATTTGCACAGGAAAATGATTTTACCTATGACATCGTGGATATCGCTTCTTTTTCTGCCCGTTCCGAAGCATTGCTCAATGACCAAGTCGATGGCGCTGTTTATACGGAACCGCAAGCCAGCATGTTGGCTGCCCAAGGGGCGATTGTTTTAGGCAGCTCTAAAGATGCTGGCATCAAAGGCGGCACACTGCAATTTATGGACGAAGTTATCCAAAATCGCCCGCAAGACCTAAAAGCATTCTACACTGCTTACAACGAAGCCATCGATTACATGAATGCTCATTCAGCAAAAGACTATGCCGACATCTTGGCAGACTATCAATTTCCCGATGCTATGAGTACTTACTTAGACAGCCAGGAAGACTATCCGTATGCTCAGCAAGTGCCGCAAGAGCAATTCGACGCGATCATTGCTTGGACGAAAGACAAAGGTCAAATCGACCAAGCGTATTCTTACAACGAGTTGACCAATTTCGATTTTTTACCCGCTGACGAATAAGAAAAAAAAAAAAGACGCATTTGCGTCTTTTTTTGTCGTTTCACTTCTTTTTGATACTCTTTTTTGCTCGTAGCAAGAAATTCAGGTATACTTTTGACAAATCAGCTGCCATGAAAGGATTTGATGCAATGCCAACGATCGCTATTTATGCCGACCAGAAAAAAGATACTTGGGAAGCACACTTGACTCACCAGTTAAAAATAAATGAAGAAAGGACCCAGGCTCATCAAACATTCCATAACGAACCTTTAACGATCGACGAATATTTTTTTACAGAAGATCCTGCCCCTTTCCATGCGAATCAAGCCGTCAGCCAGCAATTAGCAAGCAATGGGCGCAGCTGTCTGCCACTCGTGTATGTTGACGATCAGCTATTTTGTCAAGGTCGCTTGCCAACGATCCGTGAATGGGAACAATTGACGAAATCTGGGATCACTGTGCAATTTGATGCGTAAGATCAAAAGACGTTGAAGGATTTACCCTTGACGCTTTTGCCGTGTCAGTATTACCAAAGCCAAATCACGTTCCTTCGACCAAGCAATGGCACCAGACAGCAAAAAGAAACTAATGACCGTCCCTTCCCTCACCGCTAGCGGCAAGCCCAAACTGATCGCTAGCAAGAGTGCCCCCGAAATACAGACTGCATCAACGCCATAACGGTACTGCTTAAAAGTCCAACGACTGCGTTGCGCCAGCAAATGACACCAGTGCTCGATTGGAAATTTCAAGACCTGCAACCGTAGGACTTGCCCCGTCGCGGTTCCAGAAATCAAGATCCCACCGATCAAAGCAGCTAGTTGGCTCCAATAATTCGTCAAGTGCAGCGATGCCAAGAAGTAGTAAACAAAGCCATTGATCAAATAGCCGAATGCCAGCAAAGCAAAAAACATAGTCAAGTACTCACTGCCTTTTTGTTTGAGGGACGTCTGCCGCCGATCCAATAGCCAACAGGCAGCTAAAAAGCCCAAGTTGATGGCTGTTGTGATGGTGCCGACTTTGATTCCTGACATCGTTGCCAGCGTAACATTCAAGGCATTAAAACTACTGACCCCAACGCTTGCCTTAATGGTCAAGCTGATCCCGAATGCACTCAACCCATAAAAAATCCCTGATCCTATCCATTGCTTTTTATTCATTTTTCTCCCACACTTTCTTTTTTGCTTTTCTAAGTATGTGCTATACTGACTAAAAACAAATAGGAGATTTCTCCTAGTTTGGAGGGAAAAAGTGAAAAAAACCGCTTATGCCTTGGCAATAAAGCAGGTACCAATCAAAGAAAGCTGCCCCTTGCCGATTCCTGAGGAGATTTTACAACAAAGTGCCCTCTGGACCTTTGATCATCGAGAAGCGATCCAAAAAGAAACGGTGCCGATGTCGGTCTTTTTCGTCCTATTGACTGGCAAAGCCAAGATCATTCAAACGCAAGAAAACGGCAAACGTGCCTTGCTGCAGTTTCTCCATCCTGGTGATTGCATTGGCGATCTCACGTTGATTGGCGCCGAAACAGTACCGAAAACCGTGGTTGCGATCGGTGAAACAACATGTCTGGGCATTCCGATGCAAGCAGCAGCCCACGGGCTCATGCAAGACCTGGCTTTCGTACAAACACTAGGCAAAACTATCGGTGAAAAATTGCTGCTGCGTATGGATCATTTTTCCGTCAATCAAACCTACCCCTTAGCTTGGCGCCTTGCCCATCTACTGTTGGAAGCTTCGATCGATGATCTTTTTCAAGAAAAATTAACGGAGACCGCAGAATACTTAGGCGTGAGCTATCGCCATTTAACGTATACCTTAAAAGATTTCAAAACGCAAAAACTAGTCACAAAAACTGCAGACGGCTATCGGATCGATGCGCCTGCGCTGCAGACCTTTATCCAAAACCAACAAAAGCAGTAACAAGCAAATAACGACAGCAAAATAGTTGGTATGATGCCCCCCTAAAAGCCAGAGAAAAAGCTGACTCTTGGGGGTGCAACAAGAAAAACCAACTGTTTGCTGTCGTTTTCGGATCGTTGCTTTATTTTTTCGCCAATGCCCAAGTATTGACAGTAACCGTGCCGGTTCCGCTGAGAGCGATCGCCTCGGTCCGTTTGGGATACACGCGAGAGGTCAAACAATATTGCCCGCCATTTAGGAAGATCTCAATCGAAGACGTATCGACAAAAATCTGCAGCTGCATCAGTTCATCGACCTTGACACTGCGCTGTTTACGACCGTAGCCAGAAACGCCATGATGGATCGTGAAGACACCAGCTTCATAAGCCAAAGTCGTATCTTGCAAAAGTCCAAGCTGGAACTGCTGCAATGGGGCTTCCGCCATAACTTGCAACTCATACGCCGACTCATCGAAAGACAAGTGCTGCGGTTTCTCTGATAGCACAATTTTTTGGCTGACTTGCTTGTCCCGCAATTTTTGGAATTCTGGCAAAGGTTCTTGATACAATTGGTCATTTTTGACCGAAAGCTGTCTTGGCAGCGTTGCTGCATGCTGCCAGCCGCGAGGGATCGTAGGGTTGCTGTATTCAGGACTGGTATCCCCTAGCCCCATCCAGCCCCACAAGATCCGACGTTTCTGCTCATCTTCAAAGGTTTGCGGGGCATAGAAGTCAAACCCATAATCAAGTTCACGAAACGCAGAAGTTTCTTTAAACGTCAGGGTTTCCCAATCCACCTCACCAATCAGATACCCTGATTGATGAATATTTTGGTAGGCATGTTCTTTGGCTGCCAAGCCTTGCGGTGAGAAGACCAACACATCTTTGCCATCTAAATGGAAGTAATCTGGGCATTCCCACATGTAGCCTAGAGCATAGTTCTCACCGAAAAAGATTCCTCGATAGGTCCATTCATTTAAATCCGTCGATTCATAAATCAAAATTTTGCCTTCGTTTTCCAACGTACGCGCGCCTAGTAGCATATAGTAGGTGTCTTCGTGGGCAAAAACCTTTGGGTCACGAATATGATCGGTAAATCCTTCAGGGTAGTCTTCATGAGGAATCACGACTTCTTGCTTTTCGACGGTATAGCCGTCTTTGCTGATTACATGGACCGTGTTTTGTTCTCGTCCACTAAAGGTATAGTCATGATCACCAGGATGTTTGACATTCCCAGTATAGAAGAAATGGATCGCGTCATTCTCGATAAAGGCAGAGCCCGAGTAGACCCCGTCTTTGTCATAGTCGTGTTCGGGAGAAAGAAACAGCGCTTCTTCTTGAAACGTGACATAATCCGTCGACGTTTTGTGTCCCCAGTGAGGTGGTTCCCCGCCATGGGGCGTTTGCGGTACATATTGATGGTAAAAATGAACCACTCCTTTGAATTGGCAAAGACCATTCGGGTCGTTCATCCATCCTGTTTCTGGCATCAAATGATAGTTCAAGTGCCACGCATCAGCACTGATTTTTTCTGCTAATTCGCTTTGGGTTTGGGCAAGCTGTGCCCAGTATTCCTTCGTTAACAATGTGGTACCTCTTTTCTCTTGCCGATGAACAGCAAGGGATTATTTATTGGTTCAACTCTTTGGCTAGCGGTTTGCGCTGCAATTGGACACCAGCAAAACCGACACCAAAGGCAATCAAAATCACGACAACGTATTTCAGCATGGCACCGAAATCTCCAGTATACAACAACAGGCCTGGAATAAAAGTGATGCCCATCCCAGTGGCAGCTAATTGGAAGACATACGTCGCAAACCCGCCGACTGCGCCTCCCAGCATGCCTGCGCCAAAAATGCGCATCGAGCGTAAGTTGACCCCAAATAGTAAAGGTTCAGTGATCCCAAATAAGGTTGGAACCGCCGCACTGATGGCATTTGAGCGTTTGACTTTGTTTTTATAAATAAATGCCGCAGCAATCGCAGCCCCAAATTGTCCCGCCATACTTGCTGTACCTAAGACTTGTAGGACGTTTTCGCCTGTCGTATTCAATAAACCTAACTCAATAATACTTAACGAATGGTGCAATCCAGTGATTACGATCACTTGCTGAACCCCTCCGTAAATGATATAACCGATGCCCAATGGTGCTTGCACCAAGTAGACGATACTGTTGATGACTGCTCTTTCAGCTACTTGCAAGATTGGTCCTAACGCAAACAAAATCAAACCTAAAGTAATGACAATCGTTAAGAATGGTGTCACGATCAAGTCCATCATTTGCGGAACAAATTTACGGAACCATTTTTCTAGCTTAGAAACTAAGATCCCGACAATAATTGCTGGAAAAATCGACCCTTGATACCCAGAGATCGATAAACCGAATAAGTGCAGTGGCTCTGCATCCCCGCTGGCAACTGCCCAAGCGTTCGGCAATTGCGGTGCCACCATCATCAATCCTACCACGATCCCGATGATCGGATTACCGCCGAATTTTTTCGTCGCACTATAGGCGATCAAAACAGGTAAAAAGGCAAACGCTGTATCCGTTAACATTTCAAACATAGCTAACCAGTCAGCACTATAAGTGACCCCCAACTCGGTCAATAATCCCCGAATCCCCATCAAAAGCCCCGTCGTTACCAAAGCTGGAATCAATGGCACCAAGACATCTGACAACGTGCGGACAACTTTTTGGACGGGTGACAGATTCGAATACACATCATCTTTGAAGCCAGCTTTATCAGCGGAGGCGTCATTGCCCATTTCTGCTGCGAAGGCTTGATAAACTTCATTGACTTTTCCTGTTCCAAAAATGAACTGATGCTGTCCCGTGTTGAAAAAATAGCCCTTGCTGCCCTCAACTGCTTCCGCCTTGTCTTTATCTACTAACTGATCGTCTTTCAAAATCAAGCGCAAACGTGTGGCACAGTGTTCAAAGTTTTTGACATTTTCTTTGCCGCCAACAGCTTCTAACACTTGGTCAATCGTTTTTTGTTCCTTCATTTTTCCCACTCCTTTGATCGTCGGTCCATTTGTGGAACCGGTTCTACATTTGTAGATTAACAGAAACCGTTTGCAATTGCAAGCAAAGAAAATAAAAAAACAGAACGCCGCAACTGGACGTCCTGTTTTCTCTAAAAATGTTTGCTTTATTTCTCCTGCTTTTCACGCTTGGCAGTCGACTGTTTGACCACTAATCGATTCGGTAATTCGATCACCTCAGGAACCTCTTCCCCTTGCGTCAGTTTTTGGATCGTTAAGACGGCATCGGTGCCTAATTGGACATAGGGATATTGGGTCGTTGTGATGGTCGGATAGACATAATCCGTCGAATCATAGCCACCAAATCCGTTCAAGGAAAAGTCTTGCGGCACTTGATACCCTAGTTCATGGGCGGCTTTCAATACAGCAACAGCAATATTGTCGGTAGCACAGGCGATGTACGTTGCCGATTGATCTTTCAAGAACACAAGGGCTTTTTGGTACGTTTCTCTTCTTGAAAAGGACGTTTCGATAAAGTCGACTTTGACGTTGGGGGTTTGTGCCAAGACATCAAGAAATCCTTTTTTCCGCAAGACACCTACCGCATAATCATTTTCGCTGACACCAACAAATAAATAACGTCGGTGGCCAGCGCTGACTGCATATTCTGCCATGGTTTTGCCAGCTTGATAATCTTCATGGACGATGGAATGAATGCCAGCCAACTGTTGGCCTAACAATAAAACAGGCATAGGAACCTCTGCCAGCACCGCTTGCAGCTGCGGCGTGATTTTGCGCGCAAACAGGATCATCCCTGCTACTTTTTGTTTGACCAGCATTTCGATATTTTCTAATTCCCGTTCATCGCTTTGATCAGAGTTGGTGATTAGCATTTGATAGCCGTTTTCCCGTGCCGTCGTATCGATCCCTTTCAACACATCATTTGTCGATGGTGAATTCAGTCGAGGAATGATCACGCCCAGCAATTTCGTGTCTTGGGCTTTCAGCGAACGAGCAAATGTATTGGGGCGATAGCCAGTTTCAGCAATGATCTGATCAATTTTTTTGCGCTTTTCTTCACTGATATAGCCATTGTTCAGATAGCGGGAAACCGTACTTTTCGCTACTCCCGCCTTTTCAGCAATGTCCTTGATCGTTGTCATGATTTCCCACCTTTGCGTTTTCTTTTATTATATCAATAACTGATAGAAAAGCGCAGGTTTTGCGTGAAAATTGTTGGGTTGGGCGATTTTGGAATGAAGTTTCACTTCAAAGTAATCTTACAATCAATGAATGGTAGAGAAACTAAAACCTCCCTTTACAAGATATGGTGAAGATCGATCAGATCATTGAGTATTTTTTTAAGCAATACAACGCCCTGATCCGTCGGCATATAAACCACGGATAGTAAATCCTTATTCAATTCTGAACATTTTTATAGCAAGCGACATATAATAAAAAACCAGCTAAGCCACGCTTAACTGGTTTTTTATTACTTGAAATCCTATCCTAAGTTTACATTAAAACGTCTCTCTCACACATTCAAAATCCACATAAACCCAAGAAAGACAAAGAACAAGCCGTACATGATTGGTGAGACTTCTTTGCCGCGTTTGGCTGCTAACATGGTGATTGGGTAAAAGATGAAGCCCAAGGCGATCCCATCGGAGATGCTGTAGGTCAACGGCATGCCTAGTAGAATCAAGAAGGCTGGGATTGCGATTTCCATTTCGTGCCATTTGATTTCTCGCAGCGATTGTGCCATCAGCACACCTACAACGATCAGTGCTGGTGCCGTCACTTGGGAAGTAACAACGGATAGCAATGGTGAAAAGAACAAGCCGAACAAGAAGAAAATTCCAGTCGTCACGGCAGTCAAGCCAGAACGACCGCCCACGGCGATCCCAGCGGAGGATTCCACATATGCGCCTACTGGTGAGGTCCCTAATAAAGCACCAGCGAGCATGGCGGTGGAGTCAGAAGCAAGTGCTTTGCCGACCCGCGGCATTTTGTTGTCTTTCATAAAACCCGCTTGATTGGCAAGTCCCACCAAGGTGCCTGCAGTATCAAAGAAAGTGACGAGTAAGAAAGTCAGTACTACGACCCACATTTGCAGGGAGTTGATGTCTCCTACATGGTTTAGCGCCACTAAGAATGTGGACGAAATACTCGGTGCAGCAGAAACGATACTGGATGGTGCTTGGATCAAGCCAGTCAAAAGACCTAAAACAGTTGTTGCGGCCATCCCGATAAAAATTCCACCAGGAACTCTGCGAACCATCAAGACGGCAGTGATCACTAAACCAAAAATCGTCAGCCACGTCGTACCGACACTCAATGAACCTAGTGCCACAAGGGTCGAATCGTCGGAAACGATGATCCCGCCTTCGCTCAATCCCAAAAAGGCGATGAACAGACCGATCCCCCCAGAGATGGCATATTTTAAATCAGCAGGGATCGCATCAATGATCAGTTCCCGTAATTTAAAGATTGTGATCACGATGAAAATCAGTGATGCCACAAACACACCCGCTAATGCTGTTTGCCATGGAACCCCCATTCCAATACAGACTGAATAAGAAAAGAAAGCGTTGATCCCTAATGCGGGTGCCGTAGCGATCGGGTATTTTGCTAAAACCCCCATCAAGATACAGCCCAATGCGCTGGCTAACGCCGTTGCCGTAAAGACGGCACCTTCGTCCATCCCAGATGCCCCAAGGACCGTTGGATTGACGAATAAAATATAGGCCATCGAGATAAAGGTGGTAAAACCAGCTAAGATTTCTCGTTTGACCGTTGTTTGTAAGGCATCCAGCCCAAAAAAGGAATTGATTTGATTCTTCATTTTTACTCCTCCAGCAATCAAGCAAAGGTGTCGCCATTGCTTGATTTTTTATAATGAAAACGACGAAATCAATCATAAACCAACTTTATCTGCAAGTAAATATTATCCAGTTAAAAAAACCAATAAAACGCTTTTTCCAACATCTTACCCTTAGCTGTTTCTAATCAACGTGTAACGACTTCTCATTCACCAATTGCTCCAACTGTTCCTTGGTGGTGCGCTTGATGGAAAGCTTCGGCAGCTCCTTCAACGAAAAGTAATCGCTGTTAGAGGTTTCACTATTTTTGATAAAATCTCCTGCCAAAACATCACAGGCAAAGACCAGCTTATAGTATTGAAACACTTGCGGAATGTCTGGTCTTAGATTCGTATCAAAAATTGCTCGCAGCTCCTTGACCTCAACGAGCAAGCCAGCTTCTTCCAGCACTTCTTTTTTTATGTTTTCCCGTGGCGTCAAGCCAATTTCTGCATAGCCTCCTGGCAGTGACCATTCTTTCGTCAGGCTGTCTTCCACCAGCAAGATTTTTTCGTCTTTTTGGATCAATGCTCGTACATCGACTTTGGGCGCAGGATAGCCCTCATTTTTTTCTGTTAAAAGGGTCAACGCAGCTGCATCTTGATCCACGACGGTACTCATCAAATGCAATGCCAACTCTTTGATCTCTTGGTAACGTTCCTTATCGTACACATCTTTGCCATAGTACAAACCTGCTTCAGCGATCGATAACAGGCGTTTGTATTGCGCAAAATAATCTTTCATCCATTCCCCGCCTTTTCCATTTCTCTGTTATGCTTCTTATTCTAGAGGAAATCGGCTGTTTTGCAAAAGATTGGCAACCCAATCCTTGAATTCTCATGGCTGCCAACGCCTAATAAACGCAGATTTTTGTAAAATCAGTCGATTTAAGGGACAATGAAAAGATTAGAATGATTTTTCTCAGAAAGGATGATGAAGGTGAACTTAACGCCTGATTTAGTTTCCAAAGAACAATTGATTGGAAAAATTCAAAAAGATATGGACCAAACGATGCTCGTCTATGCACTTTTAGTTTGTGCAACGCTGATTGCTTCGATTGGTTTGAATTACAACTCTACGACAACGATTATCGGGGCGATGTTGATTTCGCCACTTTTAAATGGGATCAACGGGATCGGCTTTGGTTTAGGTCTTTCCCATTTACGTTTGGTTAAAAAAGGACTGCTGGTCTTTAGCATCCAAGTCATCATCGTACTAATCATCTCATTTGCCTTTTTCTTACTCACGCCAGTCAAAGATACAACACCTGAAATCATCACCCAAACGTCTGCGACGATTTGGGATATTTGCGTCGCATTGATCGGTGGTTCAGCACTGGCATTTGCCAAAGTCAGGGGCCGCGACAACGATGTCATTATCGGTGTCTCCATCGGGACGTCCCTGATTTTGCCGCTTTGTGTAACGGGTTATGGGCTGTCGATCAAAGACTATTCGATTTCATGGGAATCCGCTCAACTCTTTTTCACCAATTCCTTTTTGATTTGTTTTTCCTTGTTCATTACCATCTGGCTGTTGCAGTATGGGGATTTCCGTCACCAAAAATGGTGGAAGTTTGCCGTGGTTGCCTTACCGATCACGGTCATTGGGAGTTTCTTCGTTTATACGACGATCCAAACGACCATCGTGGAATACCATGCCAAGCGTTTTGTAGAAGCCAAACTGGGGGAACATTATTTGCTGGAGCAAACACTTAATGAGCAGAAACAATCCCTTGAATTAAAACTCGTCGGTGAACCACTCTCGAAACAAGCGGTCGCGCATCTTGAAGCAAGTCTTGAAAACTATGCTTTGCCCGACTACCAGCTCAAGGTCAATGTCTATTCTGCCAATAAAGAGGGGCAATTTGATGCCAAAGTATTAGCCGAAATCCTACAAGTCCAAAACCAAGGAACTTCGAAATTTTTGGGATTAGACTAAAAAAACAGGTGCTGCCCTTTTCAGGTGTAGCGCCTGTTTTTCTTCAATTTAAGTCATTGAGTTGTTCAGCGATTCGCTCGATCAACGGGCGATAATCCACTTGCTCGTAATCTTCCACATTGACTTCGATAAGCGCTCCTAACTGAAAGTCATCGTAACGGCGATCAGTGATGATTTGCCGAAACGCTTCTTTGGTTATATGGTTGGTTGCAGCTTGTCTATCTTCCAGTACATCCCCGTAATGGTACCGTTCCATGATAAAACTCAAATGGCGGTCATCCGCTCGATCACGTAAGTAACGTCTTTCCCATAAGGTTTCAAAAGAAGCTGTCAAACGTATGGTCAAGCAGTCATAGCCATAGCTTTGGGCGAGAAAAGTCAGCAAGGGCTTCTGCTTTTCACTAAAGGGGTATTCCGAGACCACCAAGCGTTTTCCTAAAGACATGTACAAACCCAATGCCTGATAGTAAAAAGGCCAAACATACTGCTTTTCGATCTGGGCTTTTTCTGCCAATGAATCAAAGCCGAGGGATTCGGCATAGCACTCTTTGATTTCATCTGGCGTAAGAGCGAAAAGATCAGGAAAACGTGTCTTCAACAGGTTCAGTAAATAACTTTTTCCAGTTCCAGGGCTGCCTGCCAATAAAACAAGCATCTTTTTGCGTACCATCTATTTGCCGATCGCAGTCGGCGCTTTCGTATTCATGAAAAGGCCGATCTTGTGCTTGACGATTTCTTTGATGGCTTCATTGGATGGGATCACGTTGTGGCGCAAAGATTTGTTGACTTCCGTTGCCCCAAAACTTTCTTTCGCAATCTTCGTCCAATTGACCAACAATTCAGTACCTACATTAAACTTGCGAATGCCGTTATTGATCAATTCGGGATAATCTTCTTCTTTGACGCCAGTTCCTCCATGAATGACTAGCGGCACGTCGACGACTGCATGGATCTCCTTCAATAACTCAACATTCACTTCGGTTTTTGAGCGGAATTGACCGTGATTGGTTCCGATAGCGATGGCTAGCGCATCGACGCCAGTAGCAGCAACAAATTCTACCGCATCTTCTGGGCGTGTGAAGACTTTATCGTCTTCTTCCACATGAATGCCTTCTTCTGTGCCGCCGATCGTTCCTAGTTCTCCTTCGACGGACACCCCATGAGCATGAGCGTATTCGACGACTGCGCGCGTCTTCAAAATGTTTTCTTTGAAGGGCAAATGCGAGCCATCATACATCACCGAGCTATAGCCGCTATCAATCGCCGCTTTGATCTCATCGAAATCTCTGGCATGATCCAAATGCAAGACAGCATCTACTAGCTCGTGATCGGCAATCGTTTTGACGACATTGACCAAGACATCATAGCCGATGTATTTCGCCGTATCGATACTTGTTTGAATGATGATGGGTGCGCCCATCTCTTTGGCTGCCCGCAGCATACTTGGCAGCATTTCTAAATTATGGGTATTAAAAGCCCCCACTGTAAAATTCAATGCTTCTGCTGTTTTCGTTACTTCTTTTAATGTTGTATACATCCTTGATTCCACCTCGTCTAGTTTAATTGCCGCTGATCGTAAGTTGTTTGGCGATTTGCCGCATTTCTTCCATTTTGTCCATGTAATAGTCGATCTTTGCATCGTCGCCGTTTCGTGCAGCGGCGGCACGCTGAGCATTGTATAGGGACATCAGTTTTTTGTAGCCGTCCCCGATCGATTTTTTCGCCTGCAAGCTTTTTTCCAATGCGTCGATCGCTTCTTCTGTGCGGGAAAGTTTTGCCTGCGCCAAGCCTAACGCTTCATACAATTTTGCTTGTTCGTCGATGTCGGTTTCTGCTTGCAACTGACTTTCTAGATTTGCAATAAGCGCTTCGGCCTCTTGGCTTTCTTCAGCGGTCAAAGGAACCGCTGGTGTTTCTGTGGGCTTTTTTTCTTTTTTGAAAAAAGAGAACATGGGGCTTCCTCCTAGCGATTAAAAGTTTTTCAATAAGGGACTGATGATCCAAGCATATAGCAAGGCTGCCGTGACGGTATCCACATCAGTTGCCGTAGCGTTAACAAAGCCCATTTGATTGAAGATCGTTACAAGTAGGGCTGGCAGTAACGTAATGAAGAAGCCGTGAAAGATCCCTCCGATGATCGCCCCTCGACGTCCACCGACCGCATTGCCGAAGATCCCAGCGGTACCGCCTGCAAAGAAGTTCGTCAGCATCCCTGGCAAGATCATCGCCAAGCCAAAGACTGGTAAAACGAACATGGCGATGACTGTCCCAATCGTTGTAGTAATGAAGCCTAAAATAACTGCATTGGGGCTATATGGGAAGAACACTGGGCAATCGAGTGCTGGTTTTGCATCAGGCACCAATTTCATGGCGATCCCACGAAACGCAGGGACGATCTCGCCTAAGAGCAACCGAACGCCAGCTAACAAAACATAGACCCCAACCACGAATTGAATAGCTTGCAAGAAGGCATACATGATGTAATTTTGATCACCAGAGAGCGTAGAAGCAAAGGTTTCTCCAGCAAACAAGACCGTCACGATATACAGTGGAACCATCACGACCATGACAGAAAGATAGGTATCTTGTAAAAATTCAAAAGAACGTGGCAGTTTGATGTCTTCGATCGATTTTTTCTTCTCGCCTCTTTCTCCAAACAGATAGGCAACGCCTGCTTCAAAGAGGTAGCCGATCGTACAGAAATGTCCGAGAGCAATGTCGTCTGACCCAGTGACTTTGCGGATGATGGGCTGAGCCATCGCTGGCATCGCTACGGCAAAGATCGCCCCAATCAACCCACCGACAAGAATCAAGACAACGCCGCGTAAACCAGCGAAATAGCCAAAGACCGTCGTCATGGTCGCCATCCATAAAATGGCTTGACCCGTTAAGAAAATATATTTCCATTTTGTAAAGCGTGCCAATAAAATATTAAAAACAAAGATGGCTAAAAATGTCAGCGCTATGTCCCGACCCAAGCCCAACTCATTCATCGCTTGCCCGTTGATGGCTTCGATGGAAGGAATTATGCCTTGCATATCGAATCCTTCTGTGAAAATCTCGCCGAAATAGGTCAAACTACCGACGATGATGCTAGAACCAGCGCTTAAAACCTGGAAGCCCAATAGCGTCTTCAAACTTCCTGAAATGACTTGACCTGCTGACTTTTTCTGAAGCAGCAGCCCTAACATCGCGATCAAAGCGATCGTGATCGATGCCTGCGTTAAAATATTATCAATGATAAAATTGATGATGCCCATTTTTTCAAACTCCCTTCGTCATGCCTCTTCCTTACAGTGCGCCTTTTTCCGTTAATACAGGGATGATTTTTTCTTCGATTTCTGGTTTTGAAACGATGTTGCGTAAATAAATAATTGCGGTTGTCGGGTCCAAGGCAAACTTTTCAAATTGCGTTCGGAAATTCTCTGCCGTAATGATGATGTCTGGTTTCATTGATACCGCTGATGAGATATCAACATGATCCAATTTCGCCTCCACTCCTAATTTCGTTAAGACATCTTCTGTTGACATCTGAGCCGCAAAGCTGCTGCCAAGACCTGCACCGCATACGAATAAGATCGATAATTTGTTCATGATTTTTTCCCCTTTTCTTGTTTTTTATGAAAATAGCAATGATTGAAAAGCTTCAATCGTAGAGCAAGCCAGCAACTGCGTGACTTTTTCTTCATCATTGATCAGTTCGATCAATTCCTTCATGATGGCAAGATGAGAGTAGGAGTCCACCGCAGCCAAGCAAAAAATGATTTTGACGGGGTCCATTTCTGGGTTCCCAAATGCGACTGGCGGCGCCAAGGTGAGGACACTCACACCCAACTGCCGGGCGCCATCTTCTGGTCGTGCATGCGCCAGCGCCAAATGTTTGCCAATGACGATATAAGGACCGTATTCCTCCACCGCCGCAACCATTGCCTCGATATAGCGTTTTTCGATGATCTGTTCTTTTAGTAGCGGCTGCGCAGAGCGTTCAATGGCTTCTTCCCAATTTTGAACAGGAACGTTTAATTGAATATGACTAGCGGATAAAACATCTTTTAACATTGGCTGAATCTCCCTTGCATTAATGGCTAATTGATTTTGTTCAAACAAGTGTGTCAATTTGCGATAGGCGGCAGCATCGACTGTCCCGCCGCTTTCTTCAATCACTGTAAGCAACTGATTGAAGAACAGCGTGGCATTTTTTTGGTCAAAGGCGATCCGCTTGAATTGTTCATTGTTGTTTAAGAAACGGCGGATCACTTGGTGATTTTCTTCATTGATGATCGGTGGGATCAGTAATACCGGCTTTTCTCGATAATCGATCTCATAGGTTGAAAAAACCAGATCTACATCGAATTTTGTAATCAAATTGACTTCTTGTGAATTCAAGACTGCCGCAACTTCTACTTCTGGAAACTTTTCCTTGAGGCTGGCTGCCAGCAGATTGCCGGTTGCCATTCCATGGTTACAGACGACGACCGCCTTATAGATCGTAATGATCTCGTGGTTCAATGAACTTAGGGCTGTAGAAAAATGGATCACGAGAAATGTCAGTTCATCTTCTGATAGTGGTTGACCGACGATCTCTTCGATCGTAGGAGCGAACCCCTTGACGGCTTGGTAGATTTGTCTATAATTTTTGCGAACGGTCTCTTTGATCGGATTGGGTACTTGAATGCCGCTCTTGGCTCGAACGATCAGCGCGGCCATATGTTTATACAATCCCTCTAACAGCTCTTCTTCCTTTTTACTAAAAGGGATCTTGGTTTGGCATTCGACAAATTGAATCAGCTGCAGCGACAAAAGTTGCGCATGCGCCCATTCGATGAAATTGGACAAATCTTTAAAGTTCAGTGACTCGATGATGAAAGAAAGATAGTTGACTTCGATTTCTGGTGGCTGGATCGAAAAGGTTTCAGCGATCGCCTGAATATAGGCTGATCCTTGGAGCTGATTGCTGGAAGTAGACCAGTTCATGCGAGTGATAAATTCCTTCATTCTGATACGCATCAGCCAAATGGCGGTAAACAATAAGATTTGGCTGCTATACAACTCATTTTGATTTGGCGGCAATACTCCTTGCATCACTTGTTGGATCTGTTTGATTTCTTTTTGCGGCAAATAGCGATAAAGCAATTTCGTAAAGACTAAATCTGGGGTCTGTTTATCAAGTGGCAACCTACCGATCCGCTGATTGATGATGTCAAAAATCATCGTCCGAATCGCTCGTTCCGATCCATTCAACCGCAGTCCTTTTTTTCCTAGGCTGATGATCTCAATGCCATATTTATTGATGTCCGCCCGCAAACGGCGCATGTCTTCATCCATGCTGCTTTTTGATATCTGGTACGCTTCTTCTTTTTTATTCAACACCAGGATCTCTTTTGAAAATGTCAGATGCAGCAGCAGATCAAAACTCCGCTCTTCACGGGTCATATATTCCGACTGTTGTGCGTGTAATGCCTGCCAAACGATGGCTTGCTGTTTCGAGGTCAGTTTCAAAAGGATGCCCTTTCCTCGAAGGGTTTGGATCGGTCCGATGTGTAAGTCAGCAAGAAACGTGTTGATCTCATTCAAATCATTGCGGATCGTCCGCCCACTGGCTGCGGTCTCTTCTGCCAGTTGCTCGATGGATAGTGGATAATCAGTCACCAACAGGCGATGCAAAACATCTACGATTCTTTTTTTCACAACTTTCTCTCCTTCTTTGATTTGAGTATATGATTTCGCTTACAACAAAAAAAGTAGATGTTTCTGCCACTTTAGTTTGCAAAAATGTAAACGCTTCTATTTCAAAATAGGAACCTTTGCTCGATTATTTCATATTTCCCTTAATTTTCCTATCCGATGGAGATAACGTTTAGATAGAGGATCAAAGGCAAAAAAAGCAAGAGCTGCTGCTCTTGCTTATCGATGATGGTGCATTCTATTGTGTATGATCCGTCGTGTCTTCTGGCTTATTTCCCAGCGCTTGTTCCATTTGCTTTACTGCCCAATCCATTAGAAAGATCAACAGCATTGCCAGCACGCTGCCGATCAATGCCCCTGAAAAACGCAATGGGATCAATTTCAGCGGCGTAAAACTAGTACCGATGGTCATTAACAGCAGGACTTGCGGATTGGTAAAAAAATTAGCAACGGTATAATTGACTGGCATAAAAAACTCCGTCAATATGTTTAGAATGATCAATACCACTGCGATTGCTTCAAGGGGCATATGCAAGGACATCAATAAGAAACCCAGCAGCAGCCCCACGATTCCCCCCAGTACCCTACCGATCGTGCGATTTTTGATTTTTTCCATATGTTCCCCTGCCAATACGGCAGCAGCAGAAATCAAGATCCAATAACCGTTGCTGTCCCGCAGCAGATAGGCAATGTAGGTCGCAATAAACAATATCAAAGAAAAGTGCAGCGCCTTGATGACCATTTCTGGTTGCTGAGATAATGCTAGCGAATATTTCTCGTGCAAGCTCAGTTGTTGAAGGGCCGTTTTTTCTTCTTTCAGCGGCAGCTGTTCAGCCAACGAAATCACCAGTCCAGCAAGCAGTGAGCCTGCGATGCCATAAAGCAAATAGGAACTGTGGTGCAAGATCTCTCCAAGGTGCGCTGCGTGAAAATTAAAGCCGGTGGCATAAAGCATCAACACGAAGAAATAATCCGGCTTGGGGATCCGCATCACTTTTGACAACAAAAACGCAGAAAACGATAACGCACCGATGATAAAAGGCGCGCTCCAAGGAATCAGTGCTGTCCCAGCGCCTAAAATAAATGCCAGCAGCAGCGCAGCGCCGTGGGTCAAAATGGCGCGCAGATTATAAAAAAGGGACCGATGTTGAAAAGCCAAGTAGGAAAAAGCCCCCATCGCCCCCACAGAACTTATCAAAGGGTCCTGAACGAGGATCCCTATAAACAAAGGAACCGCCATCGCAAACCCTGATCCTAACGGACGCAAGACTTTTCGTTTGTCTTTCATGCAATTCCTCCTATCAAAAAATATGTACGATGATACAGCCGTTTTATAAGCAACGTCCTAAACTAGTATACGAAGCAAAAGATGAATATGCAAATTTTTTTCAGAAACTTTGTGAAATTCTCGCAACGATGTCCTTGATCAACTCAATCGCTCATAGAAAACCGTTTATTTATGAAAAAGCAGCAAAAAGAGAAGCATTCGCTTGGCAACTGATTGCAAGCGAATGCTTCTAGCGATTCCTTCTCTCCCTTTAGACAACCCTTATTTCACTGAAGCGCTGGTGACCGCATCTGCTGCAGGTGCGTCATGAGTACTGGCACTAGTGATCGCATCGGTCGGTTCTTGGTGCACAGAAGCACTGGAAATGGCGTCTTCATTGCCGACAAGTTTTTGGCCGGTTTGTTGCAAATACCATTCGATGATTGGCTTGAAATCAAGGATGTATTCGTTGATCCCCGCATATTCTCCGTTTTCATCGTGCATCGCTTGATAATTGTGGACGATGTATTTTTCTGGCACCTGTTTCGGCACATGGACCCGAACCGCGTCGGTTGCCCCACTGCGCAGCTGTTGGATCACCCACTCAACATTTTTGAAAGATTTTTCAGGATGGCATTTTGCTAACGGATTGCCGACTTGTCCTGGCACACGTGCTGCCAGCATATTTTGGGCTTCTTCCCGCAGATTGTAATACAAGAATTGGTTATTGCTGTCGGCAAATGTCAATTCCATCGGCATCGAATCTAAGAAGTAATTGATCTGATCAACTGTCAGCAAGCCGCGATTTAGTTTGACGTAGGTATTGCCAGAAACAGCACCGACTGCTTCAGCGGCTTTTTCCAGCCATTGATCATCATACATATCCACCCCTTCCACGGTGGTTGCGATTTTCCCTGTGGCGTAGAGGTCTTCGGGCGGCAATTGTTTGGGACCCGCTAAGGCAGAAACGACTTTGATAAATTGTAAGAAGCTGTTGATCGTCGCATCTAAAAAAGCAACCGTCCGGGCATCGATCAAATCACCGGCTTCATCAAAAGCTTCTTTGGCTTTGCCTAACAAAAACTCATTCCCTGGCATCACTAAAGCATTGACTCCCGGTGCGTCCAAAATCTGGCGCAGATGCAGCTGGGCCCTTGAAGTTCCTTGATCATAGTAAGAGGCACCCACGATCATTACTGGTTTGTTTTCCAGAGGATGGATTTTGAATGAAAGCCATTCTAGCAAGCTTTTCAGTCCTGCCGTCACGGTATGGTTGTGCTCTGGTGTGGCAATGATCACACCGTCTGCCATCAATAATTGCCGATTCAAACGCTGGATGGCTGGGCTTTGGGTTTGATCTTCCTCTTGATTAAAGAGAGGAAAGTCTTTGATCTCTACAAGTTCTAACGTGAATTCCTTTTTGTATTGCTTTTTGATAAAGTTCAGCAGCTGACGATTGGTGGAGACTTCAGCGGCTGATCCGACGATTCCGATCAATTTCATTGTCTTTACGCTCCTATCTTTTGCGATTAGATGGTTTCCCATGAAAATTCAGCAGCTTCTTTTTGATTGGCGGCATGG
The DNA here is from genome assembly GCF_058135755.1 of Enterococcus sp. R12. Classification (NCBI taxonomy): domain Bacteria; kingdom Bacillati; phylum Bacillota; class Bacilli; order Lactobacillales; family Enterococcaceae; genus Enterococcus; species Enterococcus sp. R12. The sequence goes on along the minus strand of NZ_CM176874.1, from coordinate 1,074,635 downwards.
GCGTGCTGCAACTGGCTGGTAATTTTTACAAATAAAAGAAAATCGTTGAACAGTCCTTGCAATTTTTGGGTCTGCTCTTCATCGATCAAGTTGCCTTGCTCGTCAAATGCTTGCAGCGAATGACCTAATAGAAATTCAGAGCTAGGCATGATCCGTGCTTTTAACTCTGGAGAGTCCAGAATCTGTCTTAGATGGGCTTGGGCACGAGAAGAACCTAATGTCCCATAAGAAGCACCAGTGATCATCACTGGCTTGTCAACAAACGGGAAAATTCCATAGGACAACCAGTTCAGGGCATTGATCAACGCTGCGGGTACGGCATGATCGTATTCTGGTGTGCTGATGATCACACCGTCTGCTGCCGTGATTTTTTCGGCAAGCTGGGTTACTTGTACGGGCAACTCCTTTGATTCTGGTTTGTTGAATATTGGAAGATCTTTGATCTCGACTAGTTCGATCTCTGCCTCATTGACAAACATTTTTTTCATAAATTGCAACAACGTGCGATTGGTGGAACGAGTGGCATTGGTTCCTACGAATCCGATAAATTTCATCCTGTCTCTTCCTTTCTGGTTGGGCTATCTTAAAAGTCTTGCCTGAATGCCTTTAGAGGCAATGACTTCATTTTCTTTGGTTACGATGATTCCTTCGATTTCTGGCTGCTGCTGAATCTCTTGTAAAACAACTGGAATGGGCTTGCCAAACAAGCGCGAAGTCCAGATTTCCCCCAGTAACGATGTCGCTGCAACGACCGTGATGCTCAAATACCCACATTCGATGGGAAAGCCACTCTGAGGATCAATCAAATGATGATACGTTCCTTCAGCGGTGGTCAAAACCCGCTCATAGATGCCCGAAGTGACGACGGTTTGGTCCTTGATTGGCAGAATGCCCAAGGTGTCGGCCCGACCGCCCTTGGGATCTCGTATCCCGATCCGCCAATGCCCGTCCGAATGATTTGGTGCAGCGCCGAAACAGACAATATTTCCGCCTAAGTTGATCAATCCATACGCTGCTCCACGGGCTTGGCAAAGGGTGCGTAACTTATCAGCGATGTAGCCTTTTGCTAGTGCTCCGAGGTCGATCCTCATTCCAGCTTTTTTCAAAAAAACCTTGCCTGCTGCCAATTGGATCTGTTGCGGGTCTGTTAGCGCAAGCAATTCTTTGACCTGCGTCTTTGATACGATGCGGGCATCTTCAAACCCGATGCGCCATGCTTGGACCAGTGGACCGATGGCAATATTCAGCTGACTGTGGGGAGCACAGCTATGATGTTTGCCGATTTCGATCAGCTGGTACAATTCTGGATCAAGCACAAGCCCCTTTTGTCCTGCCAACTGATTCAGCTGATTCAATTCCGATCGCGGATCATTGGCACTAAAGCGATGGTCGTATCCTTTCAGCTGGGTCTCCAGCTCGTCCAGTACACTTTCTGGTTTTGTATGAGCGACTTTTAACTCAATGGACGTACCCATCCGCTGAATCGTGCGAGCGGCTTCTCTCACTGCTGCCTTCATAAAATCTCTTCTCCTAAAAACGATGCATCTCAAAATATGTTAGTTTTTTCACAATTAAAGAATACTCCCGATATATTTTTTTGTCAACACGATTATATATTTTTTTATATAATGAAAATCAAAAAAAGCAGTCCCTTCGTCGAAAGGACTGCTAGTTATCAAGCATTTGCGCAACAAATCTTTTTTGTCGAAAATATATTTTTAATCAATCGTTTCTTCGACCGCTTTTAAATGCGCCAGTAATTTTACATTTTTATTGATTTTGGCATACGCTCGTGCATCGTGTAACATTTCCAAAATTGTTTCTTTCGGCTGTTGTTCGCGAATGGCATTTTCGGTCAGTTGGGCTGCCGCGCGAGCCAAGTAGTAGGTCAAATGATTGTCGGAACAAATCGCCAACACATAATTCAACAAGGTATCACTAGTTTCCAAATCATCGACTTTGGCATAAAAGACGCCGCAATGGAAGACGATGTTCAACACCCGCCACGTGTCTTCGATCGTTTTGATCGGATAGGTATAAATTTTCTCAAAGACCTTCGTCACATAAAACTCAGCTTTTGCCCATTCTTCTTCTCTGGCATACACCAAACCGATCCCAGTATACGCTAAGAGATCAAACAATTCCTCCGCCGTTTCATTCATCAATAACTGATCGAATTGAAACAGGACATCGGTAATCGCAGCTTCATTAAAAATCATTTCAAAGCCTTTTAAATAATCATATTGCGCTTTTAATGCTGGTTCATCGATCAGCTTCACTTCGATTTGACTTAACAATGCAGCCAACTGTTCGTACTCGCTCGTGATTAAGTAGAATTCGGCTTTTGCCAATTCTTCTTTGATTTTGGTCGTTGCGACATTCATGGAAGAAAACAAGGCGACCAATGGCAAGCCGATCCGATTACACAATTTGATCAAAATTTTGAGGGACGGTGCTTGACCGTTGTTTTCAAATTTACTCAAAGTGGCTTGCGTACAGATTCCTTCCGAAAGTTCTTGCTGCGAGAAGCCCGCCTGTTTCCTCGCCTCAATAAATCGTTCAACATTCATCGCCTTGCTCCCTCCCATTGTCGATAAGACACTTTTTTTTCCCTAAGCTGTCCTCAACTGCTGGATCAGCTTGTCACAGATGCTGCATTTTTCTTAGAAAAATCACCTTTTGCGATGGCTTTGTCCGTACAATAGTGTCCTTTGCCATGGGTCTGACGAACTTCCGCCAGTTTTTCTTGGATCATCTCGAGGATCACCATGAGGTTGTCTTCATTGGCAACAAAGTCCAATTGATCCCCATCAATTTGCATTTTCGGACAAACGTCAAAGTTTTCATACCATTCATCGTACCGCTGATTTAATTCTTTGTAATAGTCGTACAATGTCGGATCGTTGGCAATTTGTTCATAGGAACGACCACGTTTGTTGATCCGTTCAATCATTGTATCCAAGGAAACCTTAATATGAACCATTAGATCTGGATGTTTCAATGGCGCTGATTCTTCCAATTCCCGCAACATCGTGTTCAACAGGTTATCGTATTGTTCGACTTCCATCGGTGCGATTCGACCTAGATCCGCATTTAGATGAAACATCAAGCTATCCTCATAGATGGAGCGGTCAATGACATTGTCATCATTGGACAAAGCTTCCCGCATCCCTAAAAAGCTTTTGTTTAAGAAAAAAATCTGCAATAAAAAGGCGTATCGTTCTGGATTGGAATAAAACAATGGCAGAACATCGTTGTCCTCCACGTTTTCATAGAAAGGCTTCGACGCCATTTCCTTCGATAAAAAATCAGTCAAACTGCTTTTTCCTGCCCCGATCGTTCCTGCGATTAATAACACATTCATCATCCTTTATTAAATATAGTCACCGACAAATGCTCGGTGCGCCATCGCTTCAAAATCATACGCTGTTCGTGCCGCCAGATCAGTCAAATACGCTTGCACCGACTCCGTCAACATCAGATTGACCGCCGCGGCTTTTTCCTGAAAAGCGATCACTGGTTTATTTCGTACGTGTGCTGCGCTGATTTCAAAGGATGTTTCCGGATCGGTGATCCCTTCATGGTCATCCAAAACGGCAACGACGACGTCGGCTCGTGTCAATTCCAGCATGTCTTTTTCGAAAATTTCTCTCGCCCATTCTGGTGTATTGGGTTCAGATGAACCTTCTTGGTAAAAGCGTGGCGAATAGACCGCCAAGGGCTGCGGGTTTTCAGCTAAGCCGCGTTCTACTTGTTTGAGTCGGGCGACTTGTTCGTTTGAAAAAACGGTCCCACTAAATAGACATGCTTCATCCTGCCAAGCACTCCTTTCCAGACCCCTTCGCTGCCAGTCGTTGGATCAACGACTCAACGTCAGATAGAAAAAAGAGCGTTTCAGACAGTTCAGCCCAAGCAAAGCTGGAAGCTTCAACCATTTTTAGCAGCGGCTTCAGTCCATCAGTCAAGCCTTCGGTCATCAACACACCGATCGGCTTGCCTGGAAATGGCCCAAGAGTCATAAAAGAGCATACTGATGACAACTCCTCTAGTGTACCAAATCCACCAGGTAATACAAGGTAGGCATCGCTCATTTCCAGCAATTGTTGCGTTTGTTCCTCCCTCGTATCCGAATAGAACTCGGTGTATGTGCTTGATCCAGTGATGATTGGCGGCAAATCTTCTGCAAAGGAACCTGATGGATAGATCCCCGTCACTGCGCCTTCTTTTTCAAAGACCCCTTTCACGATCTCCCTCATCAAGCCAGCCAAAGGGCCGCAATACACCAACTCGATGTGATTTTTTGCCAAGGCATTGCCGATGGCACGAGCGGTCTTTGCCAACTTTTCCTCATTTTCTAAACGGGTGCCGCAACATACAGTTACTCTCAAAAACAACAGCTCCTTCTTCACTACATCTGCTATTTTACACAATCTCTTAAAAAAGTAAATACTACATATTGTGTTCCATTCGAAAAAAATCCGTTCTATTCACCATATATTGTATATATCCGTTAGCATCTTTTCGCTTTTTCTTAAACGTTACAAACCTTGAAAATAGTAGAAAAGGAAAAGTAGAATCAGCTTTCATCGATTGCCTCAGCCCTCTTTCATCCCACATAAAAAAACACGATGCAGCTAGGCTCGTGTTTTTTATCCATCACTTTTTTTCTCTTGTCCAAGCAAAATTTAGCAAAAAACTGTATAAAAAATTTATTTTTCGTCAGTAGCTGCTTTCAGTTTTTCCAAATCCTCTTGCTCGACAAAAAAGGTCACTTCTCCTGTTTCTAAATCGACGGATGCTTTGACTTCAACCCCTCGTGGGAAAAACTTGCTGGCATCGGTCTCGATTTTCAAACGCATCGTTCCATCTTTCAATCCAGCACCATAGGTCATCGTACGAAAGTTCTTTTTCATTCCTGCTCGCTCCTTTTTTAATAGCTCATCGACACTGCACCCATAAAGGGTACTCAGTTTCAATAAATTCAAACTGTCTGGGACCGTCTTGCCGGTTTCCCAATTTGAGATCGATGTGCGGGTCACTAAAATTTTTGTTGCTACTTCTTCTTGGCTCATTTGCTGTGTGACTCGATGGTTCTTTAGTGCTTCCCCAATCGTCATCTTGGCCTCCTTCTCCTACCTTAACGCAGACCTGCTGTGATTGCTGCTCAAATCCATTGATATTACGGCATTGTCAAACAGTTTTGACAAGATTTTCTTAAACGAAATCTCCGTGATAGCGGTTTTCTTTCTATCATAGATGAAAAAAGAACAAATGACTAGAAAATGATCTTCTTATTTTTAAGAAAACATTTGGCGAACGACTACATCTTTTGTGACAGAATTTTTCCGAACTATTTCTTGCCCTTCAACGTGAAGGAGTAAAAAGCAGCATCTGCTCTAGTAAACGTGATGAATGATTCCCCCATTTCTCTAAGCAAAGAAGATCCGCCAAAGCACAAAGGGCGCTATCGGTTGCTTCATCATCGATGGCTGTTTGCAGATAAAAAAACAGCCGCAGATTTTCTCTGCAGCTGCTGGCTCCATTTTCTTCTTTTTTCCGACTACTGAGAAACATTGGGACGGCTCAGTCCATCTCTGGGACAAAGCTTAATTCCCAATGGATAATACCCGTATAGCTTGTTGCTTGCGGTGTAGCACTGACAGGAACTTCCAGCATCACACTTTGATCCATTGTTTCTCCATCACCAAAACGTTGGATCCATGTCCCGCTGCCTTGTCCCTCTTCGGCTTTTGCCAAGATTTGTCTGCCTGCATTAAGTTCACGACTTTCCCAGTAGGTTGGGGCGCTGGAGGTATTCGAACTTGTCGTTGCCATGCGGATGTTGTTGAGTAAGAGCTGGACTCCCCGCAGCTGATGGCCTTCCTCACTGACAAACCCTGCTTCATCTAGCCGTGCGCTCAGTGTCCAGCCGGTGGATTCCTCACGCCGATCCGAGATTTGAACATAATTTGGACGTTCTACACCAGCAGGATCATCCTCTGCATTGCGCAGTTTTTGCGGCAGTGCTGGATAATAGGCTTGACTCGAACGAATCGGCACGTGTCCGAAATCAAATTGCGAGATAAAGTCGATACTGATCAACCCTTGGTTTTCAGGAAGCGTCGGACGATTATCTGGATCAACATCTACATCAGGATTCAGAGGATCTCGAGGATCGACACCGTCTACGATGACGGAGGTCTCATCGCGTCGTCCATTTAAAAATGCTGTTGCCGTTACAACTTCTTGCCCGCGGAAATAATCAAAGTCATCAAATTGGGAAAGATCAAATTCAAAGGAGCCGTCTGCTTCGGCAATGACATGGAAACTTTCTGTTTCGCCCTCACCATTTACAACAGTATCTAAGGTTGGTTCTGGCAAACTCAGATCCCTACTGAAACGAACGTAAGCGCCGGGACTGGTTTCTCCCGTGATCGTATAGGAATTTCGTTGAGAGCGATCATTGGTCAAAGGATCCAGCGCGATCTCGACAGGAGGAATATTCTCAAACAAGAGCCGTTGCGCCCTTGGCGTAAAGTTCGCTCTGGCATGTTCTGCTATATTGGGATCTAATGCGCTAACCGTATTAGTCGGTATTCCTGATCCGTTAATATTAGCGTTCAACCTCAATATATTCTCCCAATCAAAATTAGGATTCTCGTTTGTATTTCCAGGAATCCATTGCTTAATCGACTGATTATTTACATTTAGTCTTGCATCTCGAATCACGTGTGCCGTACTTGAGGTGATTGATCGAGTCTTTTGTAAATTTACCCTTGCAGCATCATTTATATTGATCGTTGAGTTATTCGTATTATTATTGGTCGAAAACATAATTAAGCTTTGACTTGCTGAGAGACTGTCTGACTTAATATCTAAGGTAGCATCTTCATCAATATTAATTTGTCCAGATGCATGAAAAAAAATAACATGGCTAGCAGAATTATTTTGATTGACTGCTTCGATATCAAGCGTACTCCCTTTTCTGAGATTAATACTACTACCATGACCACGTGGCATAGAAATAATATTGGTCGTATCATTGTTAGCAGCAGTATTACGTCCAGAATTGTAGATATTTAATGTACTCTCCTCTAATAGAGTGATATGAGCCGTCTGAGCCGGAGCCCAGCCATTGGTTACAATAGCAGGAAAATTGCTTTTAGGGTTCAAGTTAAGGGTCGCCCCTTTGCCTACAGTTAGATTAGAATTATATCTAAAGAATATATTTGCTCCCCATGCTTCACCTTGTCCTGTACCATTTGCAATGATCGTAACCTCCGCATCGTCTCCGATCGTAAACGTTGGATTTGAGCTATAGCGAAACCAAATATTTCCTGCATTGATTGTTGAAAGGTGAACTTTAGCCCCCTCAAGAACCTCCAAATAACCGACTTCAAAATTTGCTTCAGTAAGACCATGAATGTTCCAATTACCGCGTCCGAATCCTGCATCATAAGGATTCATTTGTACAGAAGAAACATGCCCCGATAAACTAGCTGTAGCATGATACCCATGAAACAATTGATTACCGACCTGTGTGACATTATGGTAACGCATCGTTGCGTTTCTTTGATCAGCATCATCTAAATCATTGTATTGAATGGGCCCAAAATAATTCCCACTATAAATTTCAATATTTTGGAGTGTAATATCCCACGGTATATTTTCTTCATCATTGACCGTTGAGCTCCAAAAACATACCGACACGGCTCGAAAATCAATTTTATGTTTTCCTTGTCCATCGATGATTAACGTTCGAGAAATGTCTGGTCTCCTATTATCTAGGTAGGCAACTCCTCCACTTTCATTCATAACCGTATTGGCAGGGTGCATCCACAATCCCCCCCAGTCACGTAAAGTAAAATGTGAACTCGTCGACGTTCCTGCTCCAGGCAATCCCTCCATCGGGCGATCAGGAGATTCAAAATCATCTACCAAGAGGATATGATTATATCTAACATCCTGTATAGCAATCATAAAATCCACCCAATTATCTACCTCTATCGTCCGAACATCATCCCCTAATAAATACAGATTGCCCGGATCATCGGCATCAAAGGGAAGCCGTTGACTCGTCTGCTCTGTTTGGCCAGGGTCGGTTGTTTCTGGATGCTCTGTTTGGTCAGGATCGTTTGTTTCTGGATGCTCTTCGTTTTCAGGTTCTGCTTCCTCTCGATCGCTTTTTTGCGCTTCTTCCTGACCTTCCTCACCTTCTGCTGGTGAACCTTGGATTTCTATCTCTATCCGTTCTTCTCCTACCATGACTCCGTAGGTTCCTTCTTCTTCAAAGGTTATCGGCAAAAGCCAATTGCTCTGAGGTGTTTCGCTAAGCAGCTGCCACTGGTCGGCTTCCATCTGTTCAATCGTCATTCCTTCGGGAAACAAGGAGGGCTCGATCACTGCCTCTGGCGGCAGAACCACCGCCACTTCGGTTACTGGCTGATGTGCCATGATTTCGATGGGGATTTTCTCCCCTAAATAGCCTTGCTTGTTACTTGTTAAAAATTGAAAATCAACGTCTGTTAAATCAGCCATTTCTTCCGCTGAAGAAAGCTCACCCTCTTCTCGTTCTTGCTCCTGCAGCGCATACAATGGCGCAATAAAAGTATCTCGTAAGAAGGGAAAACTCAACGGAATACTCACTAGCCCAATGACTAGGAGCAGCAATTTTAGCGGCTTCTTTTTCATTTTGTTGATCTCCTCCTTTCTTTGTCTAGGTACTATGATTGTGACGATTGGCTAGTGACTGCTCACAACAACTAGGAAACACAGCCAACGAAATACTCAAAGCCAATACAGTTTTTGCTCCTTTTCTTCGCTTAAGCTGAGCAATGTGTTTCTTATGGATAGCTGCTAGAGGTCCCAGCCTAAACGCTTTTGAAAAATCTGATTTAGAAGTGAAAAACAAGTACTTACTCCTCTTTTCCTTTGGAGAAAGACCCACACTCCTTGATTGTCTCTTTAAGTATAATGGACAGCTCCACAGATCAAAAATCAGGATATTCATCAGTCAAGGAAATCCTTGCATGGGCGGCATTTCCTACTTCTAGATCAGGAGAGGTCATTGAATCGAAAACGTCCCACTGTCGGTTTCAGAAAATCAAAGCGCATACCGTTCGACCTGGTTGCTCCTATACAAAAAAACATCCGTCAAAAGCAGTCAGACTGCCTTTGACGGACGTGTTCTTTCAGTGATTCACTTTTTTTGTGACAACCCCCATAAGGGCGAAAAATCGCTTAGCGGTGGATCGTCACTTCTTTTTTGACTTCCACGGTGATGCGGCCATTTTTGATGACCACTAAACGTTCAGGAATATCGATCAGCACATCGGCTTTTCTTTTGGTATCTAAAAGAATCAAATCTGCGCGGTTGCCAACAGCGATTCCATAGTCTTTGATATTTAATGCTTTGGCGGTATTGGTCGTAATCATTGGCAAGACCGTCGGCAGGTCATCGGCACCGCCTAAATGCGCCACTGGCACAGCCAACATAGCGATTTGGATCAAATCCCCATTGCCATAGGGCGTAAAGGCGTTTCGGATATTGTTGCTGCCTAAGCAAATATTCACACCGGCATCACGTAATTTGCGAATCGGCGTCACGGCACGACGAACGTTGTAGGCATCATTTCTAGCACCTAAGTGTAAGTCGGTCGCAGGCAACGGCATCACATTGATTTGGGCTTTGACCATCAAATCGATAACTTCTGCCAGCTGATCCGGTTCCATAGCGTGCAGCGCAGTCAAATGTCCTACAGATACCCGACCTTGGTAGCCTTCTGCGATAGTTTTTTCACACAGGTAGACGATCGATGTATCGTCTGCTTCGTCAGCAAAATCTTGATGCAAGTCAATGTCTTTGTCAAATTGTTTGGCGATCTCAAAGATCAAGTCGATGTGTTCATTGGCTGGCGCATCATTGTAAGGAATGCCGCCAACGACATCGGCGCCTTTTTCCATCGCTTCAATCATCATTTTATCCGTTCCGGGTGCTTTAAAAATTCCTTCTTGCGGAAAGGCAACGACCTGAATGTCGATCAAGTCTCGGTATTCTTCTTTTAAGCGCATGATGGTGTCAAACCCAGTGAAGCCTTGTGCTGGATCAAATTCGGCATGGGTGCGCACAGCAGTCGTGCCATGTACGATCAGCATTTCTAATGCGCGTTTCGCCCGATCATAAATGTCTTCTTCGGTAAAGGTCGGTTTCAGCTTTGCCGTAACTTGGATCGCTTCTTGCAATGTACCTGAATTATTGGGCTCACGATCGGCGATCAAGGCTTTGTCTAAGTGGATATGGCTTTCGATCAATCCAGGAATCACCACTTTGCCTTTCGCCTCAATCGTTGTTGCTGCTGATTCTTCAATGTTGGGTGCAACTGCGGTGATTTTTCCTTCTGAAATTGCAATGTCTACTAATTCTGCATCGTCTTCAAGACGTGCTTGCTTGATCAATAAATCCATGTTTTCCTCCTATCCATCAGCCAAACACTAAGCCGATGACTAATAATAATACGGCTGCTAAACTCAACCACTTCACGTTTCCTTTGACTACATCTAGAATCGGAATTTGGAAGCCAGAAGATAAAGCTTGCATCGTAATGTTGACGAAACTCATTTGACTGCCGAGGCCAACCCCCATCGTTACAAAGCCAAGAGCTAAGACTGGGAAGCCTAATGAAACGGCAACTGGTAGCACGAGTGTTAAAACGGAGCCGACATAGGCACCTGCGGGAATCCCAATCAAGACACCCGTCAAGATCGCCACGGGAACGACGATCGCTGCGGGGGCATTTTGTGCCGCACCGGCAATTACAGCAAACGTCCCAGTTTCAGCGATCACGTTGATGAAGGCTAAAAAGATCCCCACTTGGAACAAGCGGGTCAAAATATACGTGGATCCGTCCACCATCGCTTCCACCGATTGATTCATGGAAAAGTCGGTACAAACAAAAATCAACGCCAACGTGACCACCATATAAACTAGCGGCGTAAAGAGGACAAAGCCGATCAGGTCATTGATCAACGGGCCAAAGATGACCGCAAAAAGCAAGAAGATCGCAGGCAGTGTCGTTTTGAATAACTCGCCATTGCTTTTGTTTTCGTACTCTTGGTTGGCTGATTCTTTGAAGCCCAAATGACGACGCTTGGTCCCGAAGAATGCCAATAAAATCGCCAAACCAACGAATAGCAACCAAAATGGGCGCATTTGATCGACGTAAGAAGCGACACTAAAACCGCCTAGTTCAGACACGATACTAGATTCCAAAGAGGCAGGAGACGTCGTAAAGGAGACCGCTGCTGCTAACGACATCGCTGCGATCAATTCGGGTACCACCCCAACTGCCGCAAATGCTAACGGTGCGATCACCATCGCACTCCCGCCGCCGATTCCAGACATATAAGTCGCTGCTGCCAATAAGATGACAATAAAACCAGCCACATATTCCACTTTTCCTTTGGTTCCTCTTTTGGCTAAGGTTAAGGCCGCCGTATAACTACCCGCTTTGAAGACCGCCATCGCTACAGCGGAATTGATGATTGGCACCGTAATACTCAACATCGTCGGAATAGCTTCCAACAGTTGCGAATTGGCTTCAGCTAAACTGATCCCGCCAATAATCATCGCCAAGATCCCAGCAATCAAGCCAGCAATGATCATATCTACTTTTTTAAAGAGCAAAACCAGCACTAACACTAATGGAATCAGTACTAGAAATGCTTTGACTCCTGTTGGTGCGACGATCTCATTGATCGCTTCTGCCGCAAACACTGTTCTTTCTGAAAAGATAAAAAGAATGAGAGCCATAAACAGTGAGACGAACGTTCCCTTTTTTTTCATCACATTTCTCCTAACTTATATGAATCTCCATATAATAAATGTTGTGTTGCTATGGGGTGTTGCCGATTGATTTTTCCGCTGATTTTTCTCTGGTGTTTCCCACCTTCTTTCCTCGAAGAAAGGAATCAAGCAAAAGACACCTGCTTTTTCGACCTTTTTCGCCACTTTTTCTTTCTCTATTATAATTCTTGTTGTTAACGCTTTCTTTGGACATTATTCTAAAATAAATCTACGTTTTTTATCCAATTGGCTAAAAGCGCAGAAAAAAGCGCGGCTTGTGGAGAAAAGAGCCTTCATTTGATCCATTTGCCCTTTTCTCGGAGCCCCGCTTTTTTTAGTGATCTTCTGTTTATGATCGTTTTTTTCCTCGGTTTGTCCAGCGTTTCAGCCGATAAAAAAGCATCAGTTGTTTGCGCGCTCGCTTGATCCGCTGGTAGCGCTTTGGCTGTTTCTTGTAAAATGCTTGATGGTAGTTTTCCGCTGGCCAAAACTGCTTGGCCTTGCGGATCTCGGTCACGATAGGTTGCTGATAATAACCAGATTGGGCTAGTTCCTTTTTTGCTCCTTGCGCAAGCACTTCCTGTTCAGCAGTCGTATAGAAAATGATTGGACGATAAAAATTGCCGCGATCTTGAAATTGTCCGAAAGCATCTGTCGGGTCTGTCACTTGCCAATACAACTGCAACAAGTCCTGATAGGTGATGATTTCGGGATCAAAAATGATCTCTACCGCTTCGACATGCCCTGTTGTTCCGCTTAGTACTTGATCATACGTCGGATTCGGGACTGTTCCCCCGGTATACCCCGACAAGACGGAAAGAATGCCCGGCTGGTCTTCAAAAGGCTCTACCATACACCAAAAGCAACCGCCAGCAAAAATAGCCACTTCTTGTGCTTTTCCACCTGTTTCGTTCGGCTCCACCGAAACTTCTGCTGGTTGGACTTTGCTTGTTTCTTCATTCATTGCCTTTGTCGGTGCTGACTGGCTGATTGTTTGATAAAACTCTGCGACATTCGGGGTCAGATTGTTTCTCAGTGCCAAAGGACGCAACGACGCTTCTAGTTTTTCCAAAACCCGTCTGGTCTGTTGGTCTTCAAGGCTATTTGACGATTCCTTTTCGTGTTTGCCTGCTTTTTGTTTGGTCGCCAGCTGAGTTTCCAGTGTATTTTTTGCTTGCACCAGTTGTTCTCGTTCCCACTGTCTCGTGCCAGGATGCAAGATCAAATTATAGATTTCTGACAGCCACGCCATCGTTGTTTGCTTCATCACCATTGCCCCTTTGCCTCATGAAGGAGCGACTCTCGCTCCTTGTTTGGTTGCACTGTACCATAGTTTCGCCGATTCGCCCAATTTGATGCCCAAAAAAACGTTCGAGAGAAATCCTCGAACGTTATTGGCTTTTGTATGGGTTGGTTCTTATTCATCCTCTGAGGGATCAGCTCAGTATCATTGGTGGGTACGCAATTGGGCATTCATTTTTTTTAGAAACATTGAAGCGGAATGAGATAGGATTGCCAATTTCAAAGAGTGATCAAGAACCACTCAATGCAAATGAACCTTTGCCTTTGTTAGTAAATACGCAATTTTTCTACAATCCGTTTAAATAGTCATCGGTTTTCATCACCGTAGAGAAAGTTTCCAACGCCGATAAAAACGCTCGTTGAACAGCTTCCGCAGGAATTTCGTGTGCTTCAAATGTTAATGCTTTCGTTGCCGTGGCATCAGAAATCAGTATGGGCTGATAACCGAGTTCTTTACTAGCTCTTGTGGTTGAATCGATGCACATATGCGTCATCATCCCAGTGATGATAACTTGTTGAACACCTAAAGAGTCTAACGTCTCTTTTAAATTTGTTTCAATGAAGGAGTTAGGAAAGTGCTTTTCGATAATAATAGAAGAATGCGTTGTTTTTAACTGTTCATGCAGCAGCACACCTTTGGTCCCTCGTTCAAAAAAATCAGCTGCTTCTTGATCGTTGATGTGTTGGATATAGATGATCGGGAGTTGCTTTTCGATAAAAGACGCTTCTAGTTTATTTATGTTTGCAAGCGCCTGTTCAGGGGAATGAAGGGCCATTCTTCCTTCTTTAAAATAGTCATTTTGGACATCAATAATTACTAAAGCTTTTTTCATAGAATCACCATTTCTTTTCTTATTTGTTATAATCCAGTATAAATACATATGACCTTACAACAAAGCGTCTCTTGAAAAAGATAAAGTCAATTCACTTTCATTATGAAAGGAGGAACCCTTATGGACATCATCGATGAACAAATCCTAGCTATCCTGAAACACAACAGCAAATTATCGAACAAAGAAATCGGCGAAATGGTCCACCTGACGGGACAAGCCGTGGGCAATCGCATCTTGAAGTTGCAAGATGAGGGAATCATTCAGCGATTTAGTATTGTAGTAAACTATCCAAGTACGCAATACATCCGGTTTTTTATGGATTCAAATCGCTATACAGCTTTTGAAGCCTTCGTGAATCAATACAAAGAAATTGAGGTTTTTCATAAAGTTTCAGGTCAAGCTTGTTATCTCTTAGTCAGTCATTTTACAGATGTAACCTTCCCTTTATTTATAGAGAGTCTCTCAAACTGGGGCAGGTATAGTGTAGAAACCTTTGTGGCTGACAAACTCAATCACGGGGATGATTGATGTTAGCGTCTGTGGGCTAGTCCTACATTCATTAGATTCCTTGATATATTCATCAAAGTCTTGATCGTCGAAATTTTCGCAATGATGCCCAGCAGCAGCGTGCCGAATTCAAACATCGCCAAGCATAAAGTATTAAGATTGCTAGTGCAGACACAAAAGCGCCCCCGTTGCCTTGTTTATAAAAATATCGTTCAGGATTACGGGAATGGAGCTAGTATCTCAAAGATTGTACAGCGTATAATGTTACGAGACAAAGCGTTTATAGAATAAAAGAAAACAGCATGGTCAACATCGATAAGATGAGCATGCTGTTTTTATTTACTTACTTTTTGAAATACTGTTCTAACTTTCATCAATAATTCATCAACCAAGTGCTCATGCGCTTTTTCCAAAAAAACACATGCGCTGGCTTCATAATCAATTGTCGTTAATTGATCCAACAATACTTTTCCTGTTGTCTTCATGCCATAATCTGGATTAATACTTACATGTAACGGATAGTTTCTACTTGTACTCGAAATCGGAGCAACGGTGGCAACGTTACTATAATCTGCAATCATGTCATGACTTAAAACAATATAGGGCCTTTTTCCCGTTTGTTCATGTCCAGCACGAGGAGCTGTATCCAATAACAAAATATCCCCTTGTCTAGGTTTTCTTACCATTTTTCATTCCCTACTGCTTCACCTAAATGTTGAATTTCCACATGATTTCTCTCAGCAGTGTAGTTTTCAAATAACTCTTCAATCGTTAACTCGTTTTCTACATTTGCTGCTTCGATGATTAGCCGTTTATGTCCGTTTACTTCTTCTTGTATTATCTTCACTTTGTCATCAGTATGAATGCCAAGATACTCCATAATGTACTTTGGCAATCTAAGACCGTTACTATTGCCCCATTTTTTTATAGGTAGCATTTCCATGTTCGACACCTCTTTCTGTATATACATAGTATAACATATACCGCGACAGAGTATATACATAATTATCCTTTTTGGTCGATTCACCTAAATTCCATTAAAAAGAATTGTTCTTAAAAGTTTACTCTGCTGTGCTAATAAAAATTTGTAGTATGCTGAAATGTCGCATTGTAAAACAATGACTGACATAAACGATTTGATTATAGCCACGTGATACGCTCATTAGGTATTAACAATATTTGGATGCAAATAAGTAGTAAACAACAGGGATTGCTGTCCCTCCCCTATTTATTCCCTCATGTGTTCTATATTCGATAGCATAGCTAGTTCGAAAAAATAGTTAACTTTCCCACTAATCAGGGAGCCAACAATTTCTTCAATAGAAATACCTGCAAAACCGTCATCCATGGCTTTATCAGAAAATACTGGGTCGTTTACTTTATCTATTCAAGTGGATATCACGGGTAGTTTTTTATTTTTTTCTGTGGTATAATAACCTTGCGAAACGATAGAAAATTTATAGCACTACAGCACAAAGGCGCTCCCTAACCGCGACGAAAGGGAGCGCCTTTTTTTATGCTAGTTGCGACTGCTAGCATGTGAGTTGGATAGCAACTTGCTTAGTTGTCGTCTTTGTCTTTCTCATCCAACCAGTGAGAAAATAGTTCGATGACTATACCAACAATAATTGGTGCGACAACCAACGATAGAAAACTCATATACACTACAAACACCCCCCCAGGGGGCAAGTTGCCTTTTTTATTATATCAAATCTTCAGCATCATTTAGACAGTTTTCAAAAATAAAAGTGTAATCTATTAATTGAATAAATTACCTATTTTTTATCTAGTAGCTGGTCTTAAATATCTAACGTCAACTCTGTCCTCACACTATAAAATAGTCTTCTATAGAAAGAATGAAGGGAAAAAATCTCAAACACTTTTAAGCTTCTAGTCCATTGTATGAATGATTTGAAATTCATTGGTTTAATTAGTTTCGCTCTTTATTTTATCGGGCTGATAAATCAGAATTGACTCTCCAATCCCACTTTCATTTTAGGTAGAAAAAAGATCATTCTATAGCTTGTTTAAATCACCCCAAAACAACTGAGCACACGACATGCTATATGAACGACTCCATCAAATAATATCGATATGAATAGACAAGCACTTGTTGATTACTGAGTTCTTTTACGAATCTTTTTGAAAAAAGCACAGTTCGAAAGGGCGTACCATCAGTTAGGTACGCCCTTTTAAGAGATGTAGAAAGTATTCATGTTACGGAAATTACACACAGTTATTTTTCAAAGACATTAAGTGATGTTGACGTTTCTTCCTTTTGCAACGTCATGATGACTGGACCTTCTTTGGTGATGGCGATCGAGTGTTCATATTGGGCACAATAACTGCCGTCGATCGTGCGTGCTGTCCAGCCGTTCGGGTCCATCTTCATGCGCCAAGTGCCGGTCGTGATCATCGGCTCGATAGTGATCGTCATGCCTTCTTTCAACCGAATTCCTTTGCCAGGTAACCCGAAATGAGGAAAGAATGGTTCTTCATGAATGGTTGGGCCAATGCCGTGAGCAATAAAGTCCCGCACGACACCATACCCTTTTTCTTCAGCGAAGCTTTGGATCGCATAACCAATATCGCCAACTCGGTTGCCGACTTGTGCTTGCTCGATGCCTCTCATCAAGGCTTCTTTCGTTACTTCCATCAGCGCTTGATGTTCTGGTGAAATCTCTCCTACCGCATACGTCCAACAGCTGTCAGAGATTGCCCCTTTGTAATCGACACAAAAATCGACTTTGACGACATCGCCTGATTTTAAAACATATTCTGAAGGGAAACCATGACAAATCTCTTCATTGACACTGATACACGTCGCAAATTCATAGCCTTCAAACCCGATTTGCGCGGCTGTTGCCCCTGCAGCTTCTATCTGTTGATGGACAAAGGCGTTGATTTGGTTCGTGGTGATACCGGGAACGATTTTTTCCCGTAGCTGTTCGTGAATACTTGCCAAGATACGACCAGAAGTTTTCATTTGTTCGATTTCTCGTGGGGATTTTAATGTGATCAATTGATGATCTCCTTTCCTTAAATAGCCATTACCCTGTTTCTTTTAATAATACACCTCATCTAGAAATAAGCCATGAGAAGGCACTGTTTCACCAGCTGCTTGTCGTACTTTATCGGCTAACACTTGATCGATCACTTCTGGTGGCAGTGTGCCATCGCCAATGGCAATCAGTGTGCCTGTCAAGATTCGGACCATTTTATGCAAAAAGCCGTTGCCTTTGAAGGTAAACCGCAATAGGTCGCCTTCTGGTGTGATGGTGATTTCATCGATCGTGCGCACCGTTGATTTTTTTGATTTTTTCAATGCAGAAAAGCCGATAAAATCATGGGTGCCGATCAACTTCTCAGCCGCCTGCTGCATTTTTTCCAAATCAAGGGGCTGCGGGCAATGAAAACTAGTATTGCGAGCAAAGACTGATGGAATCGCGTTGTTCCAAACATAATAGCTGTATTGCTTGCCTTTGGCGTGATAGCGTGCATGGAAGCGCTCAGGCACCTCTTCAATCTTGTTGACGACGATGTCTTGCGGCAAATAGCGGTTAAAGAACTGCTGCATCTCTGGCAAACTCATTTGATGGGTCGTCTTGAAATTCGCCACTTGTCCTCGAGCATGCGTGCCCGCATCGGTTCTGCCAGAACCCACGATCTCAATTTCTTCTCCCGTCAATAATTTGATGACCCCTTCAACTTTTTCTTGGATCGTTTTTTCAGAATCTCCTAGTCGTTGCCACCCTAAGTAGCGCTTGCCGTCATATTCAATCGTTAATTTGATATTTCGCATGGTTGTTGCTCCTTTTTACCGATACTATCGGTGGATAGTTTTTTTCTATTCTATTGCTTGAGGTATTTACTTATGATACGGCGCCCCCGTATTGATTCGATACGCACGATAGATTTGCTCCAATAAGATCAGTTTCATGAGTTGGTGCGGGTAGGTCATTTTGCCAAAGGAGATTTTGGCATCACTGCGGGTCATGACTTCTTGACTCAATCCTAGGGAGCCGCCGATGACGAAGGTCAGTTGGCTTTTTCCTTGGATGCCGAGTTGATCGATTTGTTTGGCGAAGGCTTCGCTGGTGGGGTTGGTGCCTTCGATCGCTAAGGCAAAGACATATTCGGTGTCTTTGATTTTGGCTAAAATGCGCTGGCCTTCTTTTTCTTTGATTTGCAGCATTTGGGCTTCACTCAAGGTTTCTGGTGCTTTTTCATCCGGTACTTCGACAAACTCAAGCTTTGCGTATGCCCCCAATCGCTTGGCGTACTCGTTGATTCCTTGAACGAGGTACTTTTCTTTTAGTTTTCCTACTGTGACGATTTTGATTTTCATAGGTTCCTCCTCGTTATCCCCTTATTTTATGAACATGTGGACAATGCTATCCACAACCTTTTACACACTTTGACTTTCTTTGAAATTCTTCTATCTTATCTATAAAAATGCGACACTTCAAGGGTTTCTTCATCCACCCAACCAAAGCTTTCAAGTTTGTCCACACACTGTGGATAAACAGACCTTCGCTTCTCCCCAGTTTTGCCTGCTATTTTTATTCAAAAATGAACGGGTTTTGCGAAGAAAATTTCATCGTTTGAAACAGATTCTTACGCAACTTCTTCATATTTTTTTCAAAATCTCTTAGTAGACTAATCTCAGATAGAAGGAATATACTGATTATAACGAATTATTCATTAAGGGGGAAATAGTAATGGCAAGAAAATATGTCACACCAGGCAAGAAAACTTCTCCTGGTTTATTAAAACGATTAGGTATTGGGATTTTAGGCGGTATGGTCGGCGGTTTATTGACCTTCGGCGGTCTGTATCTGGCAATGGGTTCCTCTTTGACTTCAACACCAGAAACCACGACCAACAGCGGGGTCCAAGATTCTAACGGACAAACCCAAGTATCCAATGTAAAACTAGATGTGACTAGCGATGTCACGAAAGCAGTTGAAAAAGTACAAGATTCTGTCGTTTCCATCATTAATCTACAACAAAGTCAAAGCAACGATTGGAACAGCCTCTTTGGTCAGCAAGGTGGACAAAGTGAAGGCGATAGCCAAAGCGACGACGACAGTGCTTTAGAAGCTTCTTCTGAAGGTAGTGGAGTCATCTACAAAATCGATGGCGACGATGCCTATGTCGTAACCAACAACCACGTCGTTGAAGGTCAAGACGGTTTGGAAGTTGTCTTAGCAGACGGTACGAAAGTCAAAGCTGAATTGGTCGGTACCGATTCTTACACTGACTTAGCCGTCTTAAAAATCTCTTCTGAAAAAGTTACAACTGCAGCAACATTCGGTGATTCAAGTGCCTTGAAAGTCGGCGAACCAGCCATCGCGATCGGTTCACCTCTAGGCTCTGACTACGCAAACTCTGTGACACAAGGGATCGTTTCTTCCTTGAATCGTCAAGTAACAAGCCAAAACGAATCGGGTGGTACGATCAGTATCAATGCGATCCAAACGGATGCTGCGATCAACCCAGGGAATTCAGGTGGTCCACTGATCAACGTTGATGGCCAAGTGATTGGGATCAACTCAAGTAAAATCGCCAGCACCTCGGGCTCTGCTTCAGGTGTTAGTGTCGAAGGGATGGGCTTTGCGATCCCAAGTAACGATGTCGTTGAAATCATCAATCAACTAGAAGCAGACGGCAAAGTGGTTCGCCCTGCACTAGGTATCCAAACGATCGATTTAGGTTCCATCACATCACAACAACAAGAACAAATCTTGAAAGTTCCTTCATCCGTAACTTCAGGCGTTGTGATCTACTCAGTCAACAATGCAACACCAGCAGAACAAGCAGGATTGCAACAATATGACGTTATCACGAAGATCGATGATACAGAAGTCAGCACAACAACGGATCTGCAATCTGCGTTGTACAAACACAAAGTCGGTGACACGATCACTGTAACCTTCTATCGTGGCGATGAAGAAAAAACAGCAGAAGTAAAACTTTCCGTTGATACGTCGATCAACGAACAATCAACAGACAGCAGCAACTAATCACCAAAACCAATCGAAACAATCAAAAAATGAACTGCCGCAAAAACAGGAAGCGGCAGTTCATTTTTTTAGGCTTTACCGACTGGAAAAGCTTCACCTACAACGGCATCTTGAGGCAGTTCAAGGATGCCTTTTTTCATTGGTGCACCTTCTAAATGCAGTTCTTTAGCAGAACAGATCATTCCGAAGCTTTCTACGCCACGAAGCGTCCCTGGCCAAATCATCAAGCCATCTGGCATCATTGCCCCAGGTTTTGCGACAACGACTTTCAAGCCTTTACGGATATTGGCAGCACCACAGACGATTTGCAAGACTTCCCCATCCCCGACTTCTGTTTCCGTGATAGACAGATGGTCGCTGTCTGGATGTTCCACACAAGACTTCACATAGCCAACGACGATTTTTGGTTCCGTATCTGCTGGCAGTTCTTCGCTGAATCCTGCTTCTTTGATCATGGTGTTCAATTGTTGGATTTGTTCTTTCGTCAACGTCACTTGGCCACGGCCTTCGATCGTCATCACTTCTGAGATCGCAAAAAAGTTCCAGCCGACGATCGTGCCTTCTTCATTTTTGATTTGGGCAACATTGCCTTTACGTTCGACGGTTTGTTCTAATCCTTTATCATCTGCTGTGATGGCAAGCAGTGTATCACTGACATATTCTTTGTTATAAGCAAAAATCACGTTTTTTCCTCCTTAGGTACTTACACATTCCGCCCATAATCTTAACAAATTTTTCGGCATCCGTCATGGAATTTCTTTGTTTTCCTTGAAATTCTACTTATTTTCAAAGACAAAAAACGCCTGAGAACCAACTTCTGCTGGCTGGCTTAGGTTGAGAATTGGCGAAGGAGCAGAACCCGCGGCTTCTAAAGAATTTGCTGGTAGAACTACTTTCTACGAAAGAAGGCAACAATAAGTTATCCAAAAACTGTATACAGGAAAAAACTAAGAACCAGCTGCGGCTTATTAGCTAAGACGCTGCTTTGCTAACGAGCCGGTAAACGCAAGTTCTAAAAAACTTCTGTTTGGCACTACTACCTATGTAACAAGACAACAGCGACAGATATCTTCCCTCAAAATGAGCACAAAAGCCTGAGAACCAGCTGCAGCTCATCGGCGAAAGACGGTGCTTTGCTAACAAGTGAAACATCGCTGGTTCTCAGGAACTTTCTTTTAACCCTCGTCTTCTTTTGCTGCCATCTTCTCTAAGAAAAAGAACTCGGCAACGACAAGCTTATTTTAAAAAAATGACCTTACGCTTTGGTTTCTTCAGGTGATACGATCAGCACGTCGCACCGGGCTTCACGGATAACGAAGCTGGCGACACTCCCCATCATGAAGCGTTCCACGGCATTCAGCCCAGATTGCCCCACCATGATCAAATCGATGTCGTATTGGTCTGGTAATTGAGTGGCAAGGGCGTCTTTGATGGAGCCGTAAGCGACGATGCCTTCTACTAGATCAAAATCTACTGATTTTGCGTAGGCTTTGCAGTCGTCGATCAGATTTTTCGCCGTATCTTTTTCTTGTTCTAAGATGGAACTATCCAAAGGTGCATAGCCCATCATGGTCGGCACTTGCTGATCGATGATCGTTGCGGCATAGACCTTCCCTTGATTTCGACGAGCGACTTCCACTGCTTTTTTGAAGGCAGACATCGCTTGATCTGAACCGTCGATCCCTACTAAAATGTTTTGATATCTTTGTGCTTCCATCTTTTTCCCCTCCTATGCTGATTGTACGCTGGTTAAAAAGGCTTCGATCTCTTCTTTGGTTTTGCGATCCTTGTTGACTAACCGTCCCAGCTCCTTGCCGTCTTCGATAACGACGAGGCTAGGAATACCAAAAATGTTCCATTCAACCGCTACATCCATGTATTCATCACGGTCGACTTCGATAAATTGAAGATCTGGAAAGTCCGCTTCGATCTCAGGCAATTGCGGTTTGATGTATCGACAATCGCCACACCAATCGGCGGTGAAAAAGAAGACATTTTTGCCTTTCTCCACATATGTTGCTAACTCTGCTAAATCTTTTGGAATAATCAAATGCTCACCACTTTCTTTTCTTTCAGTATACACCTTTCTTTCAGGGACTACCAACTGACATGCTGATCTTGCAAAACCCTGCAAAAAAAAAGAGACAACGGATGGCTGTCTCTTTTCGTTCGTTCTCGCTTATTGTCCAGCCAAGATCGTATCAACGGTTGAACGATCCAAACCTTTCAAGACTTGAATCACCATTTCCCGTGCCGCTTCATAATCAGCGATACTGAATAGGGTTTGGTGGGTGTGGATGTAACGTCCAGGAACACCGATGACTGAACTTGGGATCCCTTCATTTGCCATGTGTGCCGCACCAGCATCGGTACCGCCTTTTGAAACAAAGTATTGGTACGGAATGTTGTTGGTTTCTGCTGTATCCAACAAGAATTCTTTCATCCGTGGCAACATGATCATGCCTGGATCATAGATTCGCATCAAAGTCCCTGCCCCTAGATGACCAAAGGTGCCATTTTTGGTGACTGTGTCATCTGCTGGCGAGCAATCGACCGCAAAGAACAAGTCGGGTTTGAATTTCGTCACAGACGGACGAGAACCTCGTAAGCCGACTTCTTCTTGAACATTGGCACCAGCAATCAGCGTATGGCCTAACGTTTCCTCTTTCAAGGCTTCAAGTGCTTCTAATACGACTGCACAGCCGTAACGGTTGTCCCAAGCTTTCGAGATGATGTTTTTCCCATTGGCAGTTTTGATGGTTTCCACTTGTGGGACGATCGTATCGCCAGGACGTACACCAAAGCTTTCTGCTTCTTCTTTTGATTCAAACCCAGCATCAAACAAAATATCTGTGACTTCAACATTTTTTTGACCGCTGCTTCCTCGCAACAAATGTGGCGGTACTGAAGAAGAAACACATGGATAATCGCCTTTCGCTGTTTTCAATGTAAAGCGTTGGGCAGAAACCACATAAGGGTTCCATCCGCCTAAAGGAGTGACTTTGAATAAGCCACGATCGGTGATCGTCGTCAATAAGAAACCAACTTCATCCATGTGAGCAGCTACCATCACTCGCGGTGCATCTGCTTCTTGGTGGTGACGCAAACCGAAGATGCCGCCTAAGCCATCTTGTTGGATCTCGTCCACCAAGGGGGTCATCGCTTCACGCATATACGTCCGCACGTCGTGTTCAAACCCACTGGTTCCTTGTAACTCCGTTAGTTCTTTGATGCGTTGAAATGTTTTTTCTTCCATGATCATTCGAGAAACACGTATCGGTTGTTTGCTGCCCTAAAGAAACAAAGCTGCTTTTTTTGAAAAAGCAACGCTTGCTGTTGCTGTGTTTTCCAGCAATTTTTGGGTGAAACAACGGATGTGCTCTCTTCCTCCTTATTCCTACTGATATTCTTTATTATAGCGCAAATTTCTATTGTTGGTTATTTTTCTTATAGAATATTTCTAAACTATGGTAAACTATTGTTAAGAGAACCTGTGCTTTCACCGAGATCAAAACATTCGGGAAAACTTACTTTAGGAGGGACATTAGATGGAGAATGAGCATCCATTGCATTATTTTAAAAATGGACTGACCATCGGTTTAGGTCTTGGCTTTGCAGGAGGGATTTTTTCAACGATCTGGTTGAAGAAAAGGCAAGCCATGAATGCCGATGATGTCTTAGACAATATAAAAGCAGCATTTATCAAAGAAGGACCGATCGAAGGTTCTTGGATCAATTTCGAAAAACAACCTTTGCGCAAATTTGCGATCACTTCCCAAGGATATACTGGCGGCATCACCCGCACCGAAGACGGGCAGCTTGTCACCTATGAATTTTTGGCAGATGCTCATACAGGTACCGTCTTAGATATCCAACGAGCAATCGTGGACTAATCACTGCACTTACGACCAGCTTCTTAAGAGGCTGGTCTTTTTTCTTTTTAAGCAGTGCTTTTACTGGAGCAAGGTCGCAAGATCCAATACCACGACTTCATCGATGCTGCCGCCTTTTTGCCGATACGCCCATGCCCCACTTTCAAACAAGCAATACAGCTGTCCTTTTTCTACCACGATCTGTTCAAGGTAATGGGGAAACTTGATGCGCCGCAACGCATGTTTGCGGGTCAGCACCGTTGCATCCTTTGAAAAGACCCATAACTCCGCCGACCCTGGTCCAAAGGAACGTGCCAGCAACATGTATTCAGTGGTAAAGGCGATACTTTGGACTTTCGTGGTGGTGACCCTTCTCTTACGCGGCTTGATGCGAGGAGACGCTTTGCGACCGCTGTCTGAAAGAACAGGCAGCGGATAATTCGCCACCACGCCCCCTTGTTTCAAGGCAAAGGTCCCTGAGACAAGTTCACCGCTATCGGCTGCCAAATAGGAGCTGTGAGTGATGCCTGCCAATTCGATGACTTGCTGATAAGCGATAGGCTGATTGGTTGCCAAGGAATCATCTTCCAGCAGTGCTTGTAGAGAAACACACGCTACGCGCCCCATTCCTTTCCCAGTAATGGTTAGCCACAGCATTTGCGTTGCTCGATCAAAGACTAGTCCACCGACATGGGGTCGCTTTGGCAGAACCACCGTTTTCAGATGCCGTCCATTCGTTCTTTCTATTATATAAAGCTGTGAGTGATGTTCCTGCTGCGAACAATACGCTGAGATGAACAAATAGTCCTCTGAAACGGCCAACCCTTGTGGGGTCATTGCTTGACACTGATCTGCATGCTTGTGCAGCCTCGTTTCTGCTTTCGCCGTTGCCTTCGTTGCCACTGCGGCAGTGGCTTCTTTTAAACCTGGAACCAAAAGGACTGCTTCCCTGTTTGCCCCGGCTGCCAGCCACGCTTGCCGCACGCTGGGATAACGCTTCAGTTGAGCTGCCATTGCTTGGTTGTGGCGCGCCTGTCGGTGCTTTTTTAGCCAGTACACCACAAAAAGGCCAACCACAAACACGCCCAAAAGCAGCAAGCTCTCTGTTTGTCTCATTGATTGGCCTCCTTGATGAATTCCCTCTTGTCGGCTGATTTACCAGCCGCTTATTGTTTGTCTATTCGTAATAATGCTTAGACTACTTGAACTTCGACATCAATGTTGCCGCGAGTGGCCCGAGAATACGGACAAAAATCGTGGGCTTCTTCTGCGATTTTCTCTGCCTCGGCTTTTTCAACGCCTGGTAACGATACTTCTAAAATCACGCCGATTTGGTAACTACCGTCCTCATGCTGATACAAAGACACTCTTGCTTTAACTTCGGATTCGGATTCGATGTTATGCTCTTTCAGCATATGCTGTACGGCACCGTTGAAGCATGAAGCATAGCCTGCGGCAAATAATTGCTCTGGATTGGTCCCTTCACTATGAAGACCTGGCTTGTCGATTTTCAGGTGAAAACTACCGTTTGGTGCTTCGACCTCTCCGACACGTCCGCCTCGATTGATCATCGCTGTTTCATATTGCTTTTTCATTGAACCTCTTCCTTTCTTTTTCGACCTACTTCAAGTGTAACGACAATTTTCTAATCTGACAAAGGGATTGCTTATGCATCCTTTTAAAAAACAAAAAAGGCAAACCCAGAAACTCTGGATTTGCCTGTCTATTCGAGGTAATTGCTACCCGAAATAAATGAATAGAAACAATTGCTGAATGGACTAGCCGTTTGAACGTCCTAAGAAGAATGAAACAACAGCAACTACAATAACCGCACCAATAATTGATGGGACGATTGCCATTCCAGCAAGTGATGGACCCCAAGAACCTAAGATCGCTTGTCCAATAGCTGAACCTACTAAACCTGCAACGATGTTGGCGATCCAACCCATTGATCCACCTTTATTTGTGATAGCTCCGGCGATCAAACCGATAATAGCTCCTACGATTAATACCCATAACCAATGCATATTTTTCTCCTTCTTTCTTTTAAGTAGTTATTACACATATTATGTTACGCTTAATCCCCGTTTTAGACAAAAGATTTGCACTCAATTTGCAAAAATAATTTTCAAACCTTGTTATATTAACGTTTATCAGCACTTCTTAATTATCGTTGTAAGAGCTTTAATTCGTTTTTTTTAGTATTGGTGCATTTTTTGAAATCGTTTTATTTTGTATTTTGCATCTTATCCGCTAAACTGAGGGAGAACCACTCTTATTTTGTCAGATTATTGGCACTTTTCACTCCTCAATCAGTCCTAGGACTGCTATCTTTTCAGTACTTCAGCTATTTTTCATTGGGGGACGTTTCGATCGTTTTCGATTGGAAACGTTTTTTTGAACAAAATTCATTCAATAAAGGAGAGGAACAAAATGAACAAAAAAATAGGGTATTCAATTTTGTCTTTGGCAGCAGTGATGTTAGGGGTCGCTGGCTGCGGCAGTGGTGACAGTGCCAGCGAGAACAAGCAGATTCGTATGTTCGTTTCTGGAGATACCAGTGAAGGCGGCGCTTATTCGAAAATGGCGGAAAAATACAAGGAAGAAACGGGTGTGACTGTCGAAGTCACCGACGTGCCTTATGCAGACTTGCTGACAAAGATCACCAAAGCTGTTCAAGCGGATGATGCGCCAGAAGTCGTGCGGGTTTCTACCGTTCAACCTGACTGGAATGACTATCTGATGGATCTATCAGACATCGCCAGTGAGGCAAAAACATTGGAATCGATGACGATCAAAGATGAAGCAGATGTCGTCAAAGCACTTCCTTCTGATGTCACTGCCACTGGGTTGTTTATCAATACGGATTTGTTTGACGAAGCTGGTGTGACCTACCCCACTTCGGAAGAGGACATTTGGACTTGGGATGAATTTTTAACCGCGATCAATGAAGTCGTTGAAAAAACCGATGCCAAATACGGCATGGTCATGGACGCGTCGGATCACCGTTTACGGGCTTTCACCTATCAATATGGGGGACAAGATTTCTTTTTAGATGACAGCGGTGATTCTTATACGACCGATGATGCTACGAAAGCGGCTTTGCAAAAATTTGTTGATTTGAACAATGACGAAGTGATGCCAAAATCGGTTTGGACCTCTGGAGAAGATGCTTCTGCTATGTTCAAGAGCGGCCGTGTTCCAGCTTACTTTTCTGGCAGCTGGCAGATCGTTGATTTTTCTACCAACATCAGCAACTTTAACTGGCAATCCACCTATTCTCCTTATGAAGAGACCCGCGCGGTCAATATGGGCGGCAACTTCATCACTGGCTTCAACAATAGTAAAAACAGTGAAGAAGGCGAAAAATTCATCAAATGGTTGTACGAAGAGGAAAATTACAAACAGCTTTGTACCTATGCTGGTTACTTACCTGCGGCGGAAGATTTGACGGTCGACTATGAACAAGGCCAGGATGCTTATGAAATCTACAACCAAGAGATCGCAGCCGCTGCTCAACCAATCAGCAGCAAGCAAACCACCGATCAAGTGACGATGAGTATGAAAGGCTACACTGGATTGACAGGGGCTTACCGTGATGCCATCGTGCAAGTGTTAAATGATGAAATTACATTAGATGAGGCAATCGACAAGACGATCAAGGATTACAATGATGGGTTTTTGAAGAAATAAACAGACGTTCAACCACAAAGAACCCATAGTCTGGCTTTTTGCAGACTGCGGGTTCTTTGTTGCTGATACGATCGTCGGAGGAGGAATTTTCTGTGAGCACTTTACAAAAAAACAAATGGCCGCTGCTGTTTACTGGCGCAAGCATCATTTTGTTCATTATCTTCTTTTTGATTCCAGCACTCTTAGGACTTTATTACTCGTTGACGGACTATAAAGGCTTTGCGACAGCCAATTTTATCGGCTTGGCGAATTATCAAGAATTGTTTCAAGACGCCAGCTTTTATAAAGCACTATTTCGTACATTTCGTTATGTGATTATTCTGGTCCCAAGCATCTATGTCGTTTCTCTCGCCGTCGCTTTGATGTTGAACAGTCAGCTGGCGAAAGGCAAATTTCTCGCAAAGATCATTTTTTTCTTACCATGGACTATCTCTGGGATCATCGCTGGGGTTATCTGGAAATGGCTGTTTGGTGAAAACTTTGGCTTTATCAACTTTATTCTAGAGCAAGCAGGACAACAAACTGTCCCGTGGTTTACCGACTCGAATGCTGCCTTTCTGTCATTATTTTGGCTGCCATCTGGGGCGGGACTGCCTTTAACATGCTGCAATTTACTGCAGCTTTGAAAAATATCCCTCGCTCATTGTATGAAGCTGCCGAGATCGACGGCGCCAGCTTTGGGCATAAATTACGCTACATCACCTTGCCTATGCTGCGGCCGACTTCCTTTATGGTTATCTTATTGGCTTCGATCGGCGCTATGAAAGAGTTCGCCCTCGTGCAATCGCTGACCAATGGTGGTCCAGGAACCGACAACATGTTGATCGTGCAATATATCTATACGACTGGGTTTGACAAAATGCGGGTCGGCTATGCCAGTGCTGCCTCCATGGTACTTTTCGTGATTCTTTTACTGTTAGGCTTAGCACAAATGAAGATTGGAGGCGGCAAGAATGACATCTAAGACTATCAAAACCAAACGACCTGTCACAAGAAAGTCAGCGATGTTTTTTTTAACGCTGGCACTGATCATCACTTCCCTGCTGTACCTTTTTCCACTACTTTGGTTCTTATTAAGTGCCTTTAAACCAGGGACTGAACTATTTGCTTATCCCTTGAAAATCATTCCTGAAAATCCAACCATTCAAAACTTTATTGATGCTTGGACAACATTGGATTTCTTTCGTTACTTCAATAATACGTTGATTTCAGCGGTGGTCACCACTTTATTGACGATCCTAGTCAGCGCCGCCTGTGGCTATGCCTTTGCAAAATACGATGCGAAATGGCTGCGTTTTTTCTTCATCTGTATCATCGCCACCACCATGCTGCCGACGGAAGTTATCATGAACCCAACGTTTTCTGTCATTCGTTCACTAGGCTTATATGATAACTTATTGGGGATCATCATCCCTTCCATCAATACAGCAACCGGTATCTTTATGTTCCGAACCTTTTTCGTCTCCGTTCCTGACGATCTGATTGAATCAGCCCGCATCGATGGCGCTTCGGATGGGATGATCTTTTTGAAAATCATGCTGCCGATTGCCCGACCAATCATTATGACACTGGGGATCTTTTCCTTCCAGTGGCGGTGGAATGATTATATCTGGCCCTTGATCGTCTTGAATGATCCGAAAAAATACACCTTGCAAGTGGCGATCCGCAGCTTGGTGGGCGCGGAAAATATCAATTGGACGATTTTGATCGCTGCCTCGGTAATTTCCATTTTGCCTTTGCTGCTGGTCTTCCTCGCCTTTCAGCGCTGGATTCTCGACAGCAATTTAGACAGCGGGTTAAAATAAAAAAAGTGCCGACTGCTTCGTCGCACCTTTCTCCTTTTATGGATGAAAAGTGCCACAGAGCAGCGGCGCTTTTTATTTTGAAAAGTCTTTTCGTGACAAGTAGACGGCGGTTAAAATGCCGACTAAAATAGCCAAGCCAAAGACGACGATCGTACCGATCGCATTGTCTTTTCCTGGCAGTCCCCCGGTGTTGATCCCCCATAGCCCCGCGATCAAGGACGGCACTGCCACCACTAATGCCGCAGAATCTAAGTATTTCATCAAATGGTTTAGATTGTTGTCCATCATATCAGAGAACAAGCCACCGATGGTTTCTAACAAGTCGCGATAGATAGTGACCATTTTCATGGCAAATTTCTGCCGCAGCTTGATGTCATAAACGAGTGCTTCATTATCCAAACGATCCAAAAATTCTTTGCGATCCATCAATCGATCGACAGTATGGTTTTGGTCCCGCAAGGTGTGATCAAGATAGACCATGTCTCGCTCGGTATCGGCTAAGTTAAACAATTCCTTGTTTTCCGTCGTTTTACGGGCTGCTTGATCCAAATCATCGATTTGCTTCTTCATTTCCTGCAGACCTTTGATGTAATGGGTGTAGATCATCAACGTCGAATAGGCAACGATATCTTCATACCGTTGGATATCTTGTTCATGCTTTTCGATCAATCGTTTGATCAGATTGGATTGATGGGAGACATACGTAATCAACAGATCTTTGGTGTAGATAAAAGTCACAGGCTCAAGACGGTCTTCGATTCGATCCTCAGTCACTTCCGACAAATCGATCAAAGTATAGAGAATCGGATGATTTAACTTGGTGTTGCGCAAGTATTCCAAACGTGAGACTTCTTCCGGTTCATTGGCGCCAATAAAAATATCTTCGGGCAGTTGATACTTATCTAACAAGTGTCGTTGTTCCTCTGGATCTGTGCCAGAAACCACTAGCCAATTGTAATCCTCCTCCGAAGATTCTCTGATTTTTCGGTCTTCCATTTTGTAATACTGAAACATGGTGACTCGCTCCTTTTCTAATTCTCTCTTAATTTAACTATCTAACGCTTCACGCTTTTTGTCAAAGTAAATGGCTTTTCTTTTCAGTGCTTTTTTATTTTGGCAAAGTGCGTTTTATTAGACGAACGTTTCGATTCATGAGAAACTTTTTATGGGCCCAATAAAAAATTTTAGGAGGAATAGTATGTTTCGTCATCAGAAAGAATTACAGTTTGAAGCTAAACCAGAAAAACCAAATCCGTTAGTTGCGAAATACCTTCAAGAATTAATCGGTGGACAATATGGAGAAATGAGTGTTGCCATGCAATACTTATTCCAAGGATGGAGCTGCCGTGGGGAAGAAAAATACAAAGACATGTTAATGGATATCGCTACTGAAGAGCTTGGACACGTTGAAATGTTAGCAACGATGGTTGCACGTCTGCTGGAAGGTGCACCTGTGGAAGATCAGGAAGCTGCCATGAAAAAAGACCCAACGATCGGTGCGATCATTTCTGGCATGAATCCGCAACATGCCATCGTTGCTGGCTTAGGACCACGTCCTGCTGATAGCGTCGGCAATCCATGGTCAGGTGCGTATATCATTGCTAGTGGCAACTTACTTGCTGATTTTCGTGCCAACTTAAATGCGGAATCACAAGGTCGTCTGCAAGTAGCACGCATCTATGAAATGATCGATGACCGTGGGGTCAAAGACTTACTTTCGGTCTTATTAGCGCGTGATAGCTACCACCAAAATCTTTGGGCAGCTGCCGTGAAAGAATTGGAAGAAAACGAAGGCTCGATTTTAGTGCCGACTACCTTTGATCGCAAAAACGAACGCTTAGATATCGCTTATGATTTCTATAACTTCTCAGAAGGCGACCAAAGTAAAGAAGGCTCTTGGGCGAAAGGCAAAGCCCTTGATGGTGAAGGCGAATACCAATGGCTAGACGAACCAAAAGTCGAAGGAAAAGCGCCAAAACTCGATCAAGTCACACCAAAAATGTATGGCACACCGCCTGAAAAATAATTTAATCAAAAAGAGCAATTGTTTCTGAAACAGAAACCGTTGCTCTTTTTTCTTTGTCTGTTTGAGCAAGTTGGTTACGTTCCTGTCAAAAAAGCGTTAGAGTAGAATGTAGAGAAGAAAAGGAGGAATCATTTTATGAAAGCACCTTTATTGACATTAAACGACGGCAATTTACGCCCCGCAGTGGGCATCGGTACCTATCAGATCCGTGGTGGCGAAGGATTGAGCCAGCTGCAAGCAGCGATCGCCGACGGGTATCGCTTGATCGATTCTTCAACCAATTATGACAATGAAGGCATTGTCGGCAAAGCGATCCGTCGCTCGGGTATCCCACGTTCAGAATTTTATATCACCTCAAAATTACCAGGAAAATACCATGGCTATGATGATGCCTTAACCAGCATTCAAGAATCCCTTGCTCGCATGGGGCTCGACTACTTCGATGCCTTTTTGATCCACTGGCCATTACCAAAACGCGGCAAATATGTCGAAGCTTGGCAAGCCTTAGTGACCGCCCAAAAATTAGGCTTGATCCGTTCCATCGGCGTTTCCAATTTTGAACCAGAACATTTGGATGCCATCATTGAAGCAACTGGTGTGACTCCTGCATTAAATCAAATTGAGATCCATCCTTACTGGGTCCAAGAACGAATGGTCGCAGAAAACAAAAAACGCGGCATCGTAACGGAAGCTTGGAGCCCATTAGGTCGTGGCAGCGATGCCCTGAAAGAACCACTGATCACTGAATTAGCTGAAAAATACCAAAAATCAGCTGGTCAAATCATCTTGCGCTGGCATGTGGATCGTGGCATTTTGCCCCTTCCAAAATCAAGAAACCTCGCCCATCAACGAGAAAATCTTGCGATCTTCGACTTTGAACTGACTGAAGATGAAATCAATCAAATCAATCAGTTAAACAAAGCAGACGGCCGCATCGATGGTCAAGACCCAAATGAGTATGAAGAATTTGAATAAACAATTACAACTGAAAAAAACACCATAGCTATCTCTTGGCAGACAAAACCTCTCAAAAATCAGCGACCAGCTGCTTTTGAGAGGTTTTTTATGTAACCAAGGTTCCAGTGGTTAGCTTTGCGTGGATCAAAGTCGTACGATCAAAATATTCTTTTTGGCAGAAATATCCTTGCTAGCAGTTCGATTTTCTTAAAGGTAACAAGCCTCAGCTAGGCGTTCATCACAGCTTTTAATCGAATGTCGGTTTCTCGAAAGAAGGTTGTCCTTCACTGTTTCGACACTTAAAGACAACAGCGTTTCCCCCGTTTTCCTTCAGCTTGAAAGGAATTTTCACATGCCCATCAATGAACGTTATCCCCAAAACTCGTGTTTCTTGCGAGGAGGTCTTTTTCGGTAAATGAAGATGGCGAAACTCAGAATGCCACAAAATAGACCGGCGCCTCCTAGTAGTTTCACGATAGTCGGCAGCCCTCTTAAGCCCATTTTGTATATGGATGATACTGTGCCATTCCTATTGATGGTCGCCCAGATAGGATAGTTCCGTTCTTCAAAGGTGCTCATAACACGCCATCGTCGTAGATAGACATCTGGCACACTATGAAGTTTTTGACTTTCTCTGATTATTACATACCCTTTTGAAAAGACTTCGGGATAATCAGTTAGTAGTTGTTGCCCTTTTTTCACTAAATTCCTTGGGGTATTTCCTGCAACGCCTACTTCCACATAAGGATAGGAAGGTCGATTTTCTTCTAAACGAACGCCGCCAATCGTTGCAACAGCTTCATCGATTTTTTCTTTTATCAGTGCCTTGCTAAGATAAGTTTCAGGAAATGATTCTGGACTTAAAAATGTGGTTTCTTCATGCAGCTTGAAACCTACCACATTGTCCTGATATCTTCGGAAAAACAAACCCGGTACCCAGCCGATTTTTAGCATCTCTGGTGTGAATTCTACAGAACGATTGACAGGTTCCTCTGTTTTTGGGAGACGTTCAGCCGCTGCTAAATCGATTTCCTCTCTCCTCCCATTGGCAATCACATCACGTGTGAAAAGATTCAAATCAGAAATAAGTCTGCCCAGTTCCTCATACGAGGTTTGCTTCAACTGAACCACTACTCGATCATTTCTGTCTGGTCCAGCGACCAGCTCCATATCGTAGTAGGAAAATTCATCAAGAACAAGGTCAAGCATCGTTTCGAACCCTTCATCATTTTTTTGCGTATAAGTCTCATGGTTCAATTGGAGATGGACCCGATTATTAATAAAGGTCACTTCTTTCCCATAATAATCTTCCGTCGTTACATCAGCGATAGTCGGTGATGACGGTTCGGGGTTTTCTGACAACCAAAAGGGTTGCTGGATGAGATAATGAGTCCTTGCATTACTGCTATCGACGACGACTAATTCAAATCGGCTCTCCTGTTCATCGGTAGAAAGAAAGAGACGAGCTTCACCGAATGTTCGCTCTGTAACTTCAGGTTCTCCCGCTTTTTTTTTATACAAGTGCTGATCGTATTCGCCGTTCACATTGACATAGACTTCTTCTAACGTTTGCCCTTCGCTTGGTGTGACCGCATAAATCAATTCTAAAAAAGGAACCATCAATTCTGAATTCGGAAGTTCCGTGACGATTTCCAACAATGGTTCAGTGAGCGGCTCTGTGGGTTCTGTAGTATTCCTTTCGCTGTTGAGGATGGCCGCTAAGGTGCCTTCTATCTGAATTGAATCAGTATCTGAAACTTCGGCTGCTTTTACAGGTAAAACTAAAAAGTGACAGATGGTGAAATAGATAAATAAAATACAAAGAATGATACATAAGGGATCTGTTCTATCAGCCTTTTTCTTACTCATTGAGGTTATGCGTTTATCTGATTGCATTCAATTCACTCCTTACATCTAAGGTTTTCGAAGTTTATAAAAAATGTCCATCAAATGATTATTTTTCACTAGTAAAAAAACTAATTGATAACCATTTGATGAACAACAAATTCATATTCCTTAAAAAGAACTCTATGCTACTAAACGTTCAGACTCCACATTGGTCGTCTGAAGATTTTGAGCAATAGTATCTGAAAGTTCGATTTGCAGCTTTTGGATATCTTCGTCAAATAGTTCGTAACGAATTTTTTCAAAAATTTCTGCTAATTGTTGGAAGTTAGAGATATGGAAGAATTCACCATCTGTTTCTTTTGCAATATTTTCGAGAAAGCGTTGATTTAGATTATTCCCCACCCCTATAGAAAAGATTGTTACATCGTTTTCTTTAGCCTGTTGGATCAACTCTGCCTCTGGGGGACCTGAAATATTATTGTGTCCATCTGTAAGAACAACCATTACTTTTTTTGCGTTTTTTCGTCCATACTGTTCAAATTCTTGGTTACCTTGCGCAATTGCTTGGTTTAATGCAGTACTACCGCCAACTTGCCTAGGAAGCCGCTCAGCTGCAAGTAAAGGATTTAAAAATGAGAAATGTCGATTTACTCTAGAATTAAAGGTAAACAAGCTAATCCGATCGTCACTCGTAAAAGCATCTTCATTTAAAAATAATGCCTGTACTTCATTAGTCATCTGCCTAAAATTATTCGCGCTGATACTGCCAGAATCATCTAATAAAAAGACAGTGTCAATTCCTACATAAGAAGATTCATGGAGGAAAATTAGCCCTACATTCGTTTCTTGACTGCCAGCAGTAGTTGAAAGATTATTGATTCTGGCAGCTGCATGCCATGGGTAGTGCACTGTTATTCGGTAATCATGACCGGGCGTTTGATTGTGGAATCGAAACTCTCCCCCTTGATCTGTCCATGTTCGTTCTAATAGTTCATTATTCTGATACAAATGAACACGAGCATTTTCGACCATATGACCATTAGATTCTAGACAAACTTTTCCACGAATGAGAACCGTATCAATATCTGGATTTACTCCACGAGCTTGACTTAGTGCAGCATGAGCATCTACTTGATAGTATGTTAGTTTAGGAAGATCTGCCCTAGTTTCTTTAACCTCTGTGCCAGACCTTTTTGCAGATTGGGTGATGACCTCTTTAACTTGTGCACTCGAAAGTCCTGGATTTTCCGACCATACAAGAGCGGCAAGACCAGCAACATGAGGTGCTGCCATGGAAGTACCGTTTTTATTAACATATAAGTCTTTGCTAACCGATGAAGCACTTTTTATATCATGCCCTGGAGCAACAACATCTATAATCGTTCCATAATTTGAACGGCTCCACATTTCAACTTGATTGTTCACATTCATTGTTGCTCCGACTGTTATAATACGTTCTCTGAGCTTGTGTCCCTCTCCAATATTTGAAAAAGATTGGTTGAACTTAGCATCAATTGCCCTATTCCCAGCAGAATGAACGACAATGAACTCATATTGAGCACTAACTAAGTTTTGTGTGGTTCTTATGAAACGGTTTAGAAAACTATTTTGATACATCAGTCGATCCACTTCTTTTCCCCCACCAAGACTCACGTTTACAACTTGGGCACCATTTACGACATTCCAGTTTAGTCCTCTTGTTTGTGCAAAACTACTAGTTGTAAGTCTTTCAACCTCTGACTTACTACCATCCTCGTCGTCATTTTTTACTAAACCTATCCTATCAAACGAATTATAACTAAGAAGATTCTGTCGTGAAATATTAATTACTCCACTAACTCCTAGTTGATTATCTTGAATGGCTCCGATCGTTCCCATAACATGCGTACCATGATCGGCTGTAAATAGATCCGTATTTGTTTTAGCTCTGGGATCATTTTGAATATTTCCAGCTGGTATTTGTAGATCCTCGTGCTCCCCCCATACACCATCATCGATAATCCCTACTTTAACATTCTCCCTTTCATGTGTGCCAAATGACGCCCATGCTTCGGGTAAATTAATCGCACGTAGCCCCCATTCACCGTTATTCCACCAAGGATCGTCAGGAAAATATTCCTTATTGCTCATTGTTTCCACAGGGGTGACTTCGTTGATTGATGCATCATCTAATGTATCAAGATTGCCATCTTCAAAGACTTCCGGGAAATTTTCTATCACATTTTCAATCATTTCAATCAGCTCTTCTGCCGTACTTTCTTTCACTTGAACAGTAAGCTGACCGAGCCAATCAGGTTCGATCAATAAAGTGGCATCGATGGAAGCAAGTGCTTCTTCAACCATCTCTGGCGTCACATTTTTTCTTTCCTCAACGGTAGCTCCTGTAAGCCATAACTGGAAGCGATTATTCACAAAGGTGCGTTCATCTTCCCAAAAGAACTCCGTACTAATTTCTTCTGGTTTTGGTGAATCTGGAACAGGATGTTCCACCACTTTCACAGGCTGATCAACTTTATAACTTCCTGTCACACCACTACTATCAAAAGCCACGACCTCAATATGATTTTCTCCTTGTATCGGTCGGAAAAAGACTCTCCCTGTGCCCAACTCACCCTTGGGCGTAATACCATTCCCGCCTTTCAGATACAAATAACTATCAAAATTACCGTTGATTTTCACATAGACTTCTATAATCTCATTGCCTATTGTTGGGGTTGCTGTATACTCAATGTCAATGAATGGGACAGTGACTTCTCCTTCTGGAAACGCCGTATGAACAATGATCATGGGTTCTTCGATCTCCTTTGGAATGTCAGTTTCTTTATAGGAAAATTGAAATACTGGATAGCCCTTATCAATGATCCAAGTATCATCAAAGTCCCACCCATCGAATGTCCCTGACTGTGAAAATTCTTGCGTATCTTTTCCTTGAGGTCTAGCACCACTCGTTTGCTCGCCGCCTGCATTACTTAAATTTTGTGCGATACCAGCTATTTGCTGATCAAAATAATTCGTCCCTGCATATTGTTGCCGTGTGCCAAGATGTTGACCGGCAAAAGCACCTGCACGCTCTTGATTTCTTTCATCCGTATGGATCGTATTCGCTGCATAGCTGTTTTCAATGATCGCTGAATCATAGAATGTACCAACAAAACCACCTAGTTCGGTTGTTCCAGTCACTGCTCCTCGTGCGTAAGAATTACTTACAGAGGCCGAGTTATACAACGCTCCGACAAAGCCACCTGTATAGCGCACAGCCTCGACAGAACCATAAGCCGCAGACTGGTCAACCGTTGAACGATCGTAAATAACTCCAGCAAAGCCGCCATTGTAGGACCCTTTGCCGACTACTTTCGCATGCGTCAGTGTTTGCCGCACTTCACTGCCTTCATAAATTGCCCCAAATGCCCCTCCGGCATAGGAACCTCTTCCCTGTACGCTGCTTTCAGTATCGACAATGTTTTTCGTTACTAATGTGCCATTGCTGTGCGCCTGAGCAGAGTATCCATAAGTAACCCCAGCTATCCCTCCAGCATAGGAATACGCCTCTACCTTGGCACGATTGATTGCATTATCGAATAATGAAGAGTTACGAGCAGCACCGACAAGTCCTCCGGCGTAATTGCTAACGCCGTTTGTCAGGACATTGATATGTTCTACCTGATTGTTTTCCAGTCGTGTATTATCTCCAGAATAACCAATCAGCCCGCCGGCATACCCAAGCAGCGCCGTGGCTCTAACTGTATGCCCGTTGCCAATCACCTGATTGTTTTCTAAAACGGCACCATTGTTTGTTACATGCGTCGTTCGCCCTGCAATGACACCAACAGCGGAAGATCCTAGGATATCCCCACCAAGTGCAACGGTCACATTTTTGATTGTCGCTCCATTGACTGAACCAAATAAACCTAAAAAACTACTACCTGTTCGATTTATCCGCAACCCACTGATCGTATGGCCATTACCATTGAACACACCCGTAAAGTTTGGGATCGGTAGCCATCCTTGATTCGCAGTATTTGTATTAGAACGATAGTCGGATAGATCAATGTCCTTAACTAGCTTAAAATTACCGTTTAGTTCCTTACGTATTAAGGTATCTAATTCTTCTGCTGAATGAATCTCTGTATATTCGATACCATCTTCACTATTTTGCTTTTGTTCTGTAGAAGTAACGGCTTCTACCACATTGTCAGCATAACGACCAAATGGAAATAGATTAAGTACAAGGACAACGATCAGTCCGACAAGCAGATACTTATGTAGTTTCCGACTCCTTCGCTTGTCTGTTTCTTCACAATAACTTTTATCACCTAACATTCTCTTTTCTTTTTTCACATTCTTCCTCTCCTTCTTATCGAAAAATCGATACCCACTACCTACTCCATAAGCTGCTCCTTTCTAATCAACGGTTTGTAGATTTTTTATTCATTATTTGTTGTCTTGCTGTAGCTCCCAAGCTAATTATACCGAGCGGGAAGTTAAACAACAATCGTTTTTGTAGTATTTTATTCATATTTTAGCTATTATTTTATATATTTTTATTTTTAAAGACCATTATTAAGTAAAAAATACATAATTCTAGTTTAAGCCATCTTTGCTTGAATCGCTTTTTCATCCCTATGCTCCGGCCCTTTTCTAACAAGTAAGCAAAAAAAAAAGACATTCTCTCGCAAGGAGAAAATGTCTTGAATGGTTTCTTTGACCGTCTTATTTCGCTAAGGAACGACTAACTCTTGACTTACAGCTGATAATGGATCGCTTCTTGGTACTTTTCAAACAGGGACTGGTTCAATTCATCCCCGCCGTCCAGGTTCGCTGAGTAAAAAATCGGCGGATAGTCGACACCGGCTTCTTTTAGTTTTTGGCAAACTTCAACGATGATCGCATTTAAGATTGTTGCACCGACTACGGTGGATGTGGGGCCGACTTTTTGTTCGACGTCAGGAATCGTACACGCAGCATCGCCAATCTCCCCATGATTGTCGATGACGATATCCGCCGTTTCAAACAAACGCAAGCTTGAAGTATGGCGGCTGGTGACTGTTTTCGAATAGGTAAGATTCGTTAATGCGATGATCTTGACCCCCTTTTCTTTGGCATGAAGCGCCATATCGATGATAACTGGGTTTCGCCCAGACACCGAATGCAAGATTAGCACATCACCTGCTGTAAAGGGTTGGGTCGCCGCCAAGGCACTACCGTAGCCTTCTAAGCGCTCCATTTTACTAGTGAAGGTGATTGGGCTGCGATCAAGCATCAGTTCTCTTCCAAAGATCGCATTGATGGTCATCATGCCACCTGCTCGATAATACATCTCTTCAGCTAAGATCCCAGCGTGACTTGCGCCAAAAATGTAGATGGCTTTTTTGGTCAGGTTGGCTTGCGTCAGCAATTCAATGGCTTGCTTAATCGCTGGTGCTTCTTTTTCTTCTACAATAGACAATAGTTCTTTTGCTTTTTCAAAGTATTGAAACATTTAAAACCCTCCAAACAGCTTGCCGATCAATTCACCAAGGATGCCCCATAGAGATAAATCGTTCCCACCGAAAATCAAGATCCAGTTTTGAATCGTCGTTGAGAACATCGCTGCAGAGATCCCAACGAGTGCTACCATAACGACAGAAGCTGTGATCGTACCAATAATGGCACCTCGCAAGCCCCCTTGTCCTTCGCCGATCACCGCAGCACCGCCACATTCAAAAAAGCTGGTGATGACTAAAGGAACGATCAAAATGCCAAAGACGTTGGTCGTATTGGCAATGATCACTAAAATCGTTGAGGTGATCATCGCCACGATAAAGCCGATGATTACAGCATTTGGACGATAGTTGAACAAGATTGGTACATCAAAAGCTGGTTTTGCTCCAGGAACGACTTTTTCTGCGATCCCTTGAAAGGCGGGAATGATTTGGTTGATCAATAGACGTACCCCATACAACATGATCAATAATCCTGCACCGAAGTTCAAGCCAGCATCAACCGCAAACATCACCAAGTTGCCCCCTTCAGGAACTAATACGGGCGCAATCAAACCGATAACGATATTCATCAAAAACATCACTAACGCGCCAGTAATCGATATTTCACGGAAAAACGAGAGATTTTCTGGCACTTTCAAATCTTCCGTCGATTTTTCTTTGTTTCCGACCCGTTTTGCAACAAAGCCTGAAACCAATGACAAGATCCCCGTTGGATGACCGATCAAAAATGAATCGTCGCCTGTGGCATCCCATACATATTTACGCATGATCCATGGCATGAAGGACCAGTAGCAAGCAGATAGAACCGCCCCTAAGATCAACAGTGGGATTCCAGTAAGTCCGCCTTCAACGCCCCCAGCGACGATGACAAATGGGAACCACCACAACATGTGACCGGTGAGGAAAATCGTCTTCACAGGTGTAAAGCGAGCAATCAATAAATGAATGACAAGTCCGAAAAACATCGCTAATCCTACTGTTCCGCCGTATTCTGCCGTAAAGGTGATGTCAGAGAGCCCATCTGACACAGCAACGCCTAATTGGGTTTGAACCGCTGCATTGATCGGTGCGATCGTTCCCACCAACATATTTACCCCAGCCGTCAATGCCACCATCCCGAAGGAAGCTGTTAAGGTTCCTTTGACGACTTCTGCAAAAGGTTTTCTTTGTACCAATAACCCAATCATGGCAATGATCCCCAGTAGGACTGGCGGATTTTTTAAAATATAATCCGTGACAAAATTCATGATTATCCCTCTCTTTCAGCTAAAAATTTTTCCATTTGCTGTTTGACTTCTTCTTTATCCATATACTTTTTGATTGAATAAACGGGTGCTTTAACGGATGCTTTTAACTCATTCAATAATTCATTACTCGTAAAATAAACATCTGCTGGTGTCGCTTTTGCCGTCGATAAATCAGTATTCTCGGCAGTTGCCGTCAACCCTAACTCTTTGATCACCTTGTCGATCGTCATCTTCAATACCATTGAGCTTCCTACACCAAATCCACATACTGCTAAAATTTTCATATCCTTTTCCTCCTATTGGAATAATTGACAAATTTGTTCCCGATCGCCATTTAATATCACGTTGTATTTTTCTTCATCCATAAAGATCGCCATGATCTCTTTCAAGCTTTCTAGATGGCTTTCACTATCTGCGGCGGCTAAGACAAGAAATATCCGCACCGGTTTGCCCTCAAGATCGATGGGCTGTTTCGTTACTAAAAGGCTAATACTTTGTTCCAAAACCCCTTCTCCAGGACGGGCATGCATCAGGGCAAAGTAATCCGCCAACACCATGTAAGGACCATTTTCTTCCACACTTTGAATCATCGCTTCGATGTATTCTGACGTGATCAGCGC
Source organism: Enterococcus sp. R12 (assembly GCF_058135755.1). Lineage (NCBI taxonomy): Bacteria > Bacillati > Bacillota > Bacilli > Lactobacillales > Enterococcaceae > Enterococcus > Enterococcus sp. R12. The sequence continues at coordinate 1,032,574 of NZ_CM176874.1, read as the reverse complement.
TTCATCCAGCAAGGGCTGGCTGGCTAATTTTACGGCTGAGCGCCAATCTGTCACTTTCTCATCCGTTTGTATATGCTTTTCAGGCAAAGAATCCTTCACTTTCATTCTGATTTAACCTCCAACATTTTTGATAGGAACCATTCTTTGTTTTCGATTCCTTGCATGATCAATTTCATCATTGGTTCCACCTTTTGCGTCTCATCCTCTCGGACCATCAATAAAATAATGATGTCGGCTTTTTGGTTGCCCCATTCTACTGGCTGATCCAAAAGCAAAATCGAGATGGCTGTTTTTTCGACATAATTCGGATTGCCATGAGGGATGGCAAAGCCATTATCTAAATAGGTTGATTGTAGCTGCTCTCTTTCAATGACGGATTGCTGAAACTGCGCTTTTCGTTTTTCATCACTAAAAGGGGTTTGTTCGATCAGAAAATTGATGGCTTCTGTTTTGCTGGCAAATCGCTCGAAAAAGACCGTTGGCTGGATCATCGATTGGGCTTGAAGAAGTAAACCATTTTGATCGACCGCCGCCTCATTATCGATGACTAAATCGATGTAGTGATTCATGATCCGCTTCATGTCGCGATTGGTCACCATAGGCGAGATCCGCACCACAGGTTTTTGAATCCCGACGAGATCGATGGTTGAAATAATAAAATCGATCGCCGAGATGTCCATCTGCTTTAATTTTTCTACTGAAACGGTTTCGATACTGTCGATCTCTGGCAGAATGCGACGAATTTTCGCAGAGACAAACGAGCTAGTGCCGACGCCATTGGGACAAACAAAAATGATTTTGTTCATGCGGCGCATTCGCTCGATTGCTGCTTGAAAATGGATCGTGACAAATCCGATCTCATCATCAGAGATCCCCACTTGATACGCTTTCAAGAAATCATGGAGCGAGAACCAGACCACGCCATACAAGGCAGGATAGTTTTGTTTGATTTCCTCTAACAAAGGGTTGATGACTGTGGTTTGCGCTTCGATCCGCAGCAGTAGTTGATACAGATGGATCGTCACATCTTCTTCCAATCGATTGTCTTGGGTCAAGTCGGTGCCTAAGCCTTCGCTGATTTTTTGAATCAAGTTGCGCACTTTTCCCCGAAAGACGAAAGGAACTTTTTCACTTTTCATAAAAAATTTCAAGCCGCTACCGACGATCAGGTAGGTTAGATATTGCACTTCTTTTGGTGAAAATTGATAAATGTGTTGTTCTTCGATTTCTTTCAGTAGCTCATAGACTAACGGATATTTGTCGAACTCCAAAAACAGCTTCCCCACTTGGCGATTTTCTTCAATCACTAAGTTTTCCGCATGACTCGCCCGCTCGATCAGCAGCACGATGGAAAGGACGATACTTTGAGTATAGCTGTCGGGCATTTCCACTTGTTTTTCCACTAACGCTCGACGAAAGGCCTGATTTACTTCCTGGTATTTCTCAGGTTCCACCAACAAGGAAAACGCCGCTGGTTGATCCAGCATCATTAAGCAAAAGCGTTTCAGCACTCGATGGATCTGGGATTCACTTCCTTCAAAAAATGTACCTGAATTATCAAATCTCAGGCGCAAGCTTTCTTTTTGAAACAGTTCTTTTAAATAAGAAATATCTTTTGCAATGCTGCTGCGGGAAACGAAATAATCCTCTGCTAACTGCTGATAGCTGAGGTGCTCGCCAGCAATCAACCGTTTAAAAATCAAAATCCTTCGTTCCGATGTCCCCGAATAATTCATTTTCATACGCTCACCCTCTACCTCTATTTTATTGCTACTGTACCAAATTAGAAGGCTAATTGTTAGATTAAAGAATGATTAAAAGGAGTGTACACTTTGATTTTTAAGGCTCCTGCAGGCATTTTATAACAATTTCAAGGCGCTTTTTTTCACAATCTGCCGCCTTTCTCTTATAATTAAGCTAGGATTTATATAGGAGGAGATAACATGAAATGGCGTGGGGGTAGACAAAGCAGGAATGTCGATGATCGAACGGGGCGATCATCTGGCTCAGGCGGGATGTTGGCTGCTGGTGGCGGGATCGGTACGGTGATCATCGCTGTTTTATTTTTCCTGTTTAGCGGTGGTGATTTAAGTTCGCTGCCGGATGTCTTGGGTGGCAGCGGTCAAGCAGCCAATTACCAGACAGAAAATGTGGGCACTAGTGAATACACGGAGGAAAAAGAATTTTCCGCAGTCGTGTTCGGCTACTTAGAAGATTACTGGCAAGACGTTTTTCAAGAGCGGCAAGAAACCTATCAAGACCCGACACTCGTATTATTTACGGGAAGCGTACAGTCGGCATGCGGCTATGCCACGTCACAGGTTGGTCCGTTTTATTGCCCAGCAGATGAGAATGTGTACCTTGATCTTAGCTTTGCCAATGAGCTTTCCGATAAATATGGCGCAAGCGGCGACTTCGCAATGGCCTATGTCATCGCCCATGAAGTCGGTCATCATGTGCAAAATGAGCTGGGGATCACCCAACAATTGGAAAAAATCCGCCAGCAAGTTTCAGAGAAGGAATACAATCAGTACAGCGTTCGTTTGGAACTGCAAGCTGACTACTTAGCTGGTACTTTTGCGAAATACTTGCAAGGCGAAACCTATCAAGGACAACCGATCTTAGAAGCTGGCGACATTCAAGAAGCGATCACGGCTGCCAATGCTATCGGAGATGATACGCTGCAAAAAGAATACCAAGGCTACGTTGTTCCAGATAGTTTTACGCACGGCACATCGCAGCAACGCGTGGACTGGTTTAACCGTGGCTATCGTTATGGTGACTTAGCACATGGCGACACCTTTAACGTCGATAGCCTTGATTTGAGCAAGTAGCTTCAACTAAAAAATCACTCCGAAACAGCATGAACCGCCTGCTGCTTCGGAGTGATTTTAGGTTCTTGTTGCCCTTTCAAGCCTTTTGATGAAGGAACGCTTTACGCTTTCTTAACTTTCGCAACGATTTTTTCGCAAAAACGTGCCTGCTTCGTCATACTTTTTTCACATTTCGAGTCTATTATATAAGCATACCAACAAACAACCCTAACACTTTTTCATTTTTACTCCTTTGCCTGTCAGTCCCCGCTGACAGGCTCTTTTTTGTCTTTTGATTGATATACTCAGACTTGCAAGTCTTTACGCTCATAACGGGAAAAGGTGCCAAAGAAACAGATGATACCGAGCAGCAGTACCCATAGGACTGATGTCGCGCCGTTATCCATGAGTTGGACGGGTAATGCCATGCGGACGGGTGAAAGTCCTGCCAGCCATTCCAATTTATCGTAGAGTTCCCCCACGATGCCGAGCAAATACAGACCGAACACGCAGCCTAAGCCGACGCTGGCGGTTTGTTTGCTGGAACGCAAGATCGTGGATAAAAAGAAACCTAGACAGAGGAAAAAGACTAAGACACCATACTCGGCAACGAAGATTTTGCTGATTTCTTCTATAAAAGCGGACAGGTCATCTTCAGGTAGTTTGAACAAAGCAAATGAGGCCAGACTACTGCCATAAGCAATCAGCCAAAAGCCAGTCAGCAACAACAATCGAGCGAGGAACTTCCACCCAACGATTTCTCTGCGGCTAATAGGCTGAGCATATAAATACTCGATCGTTCCTTCTGATTCTTCAGTGATCAGGCTGTTCAAGCCTAAAAGCATCCCATAAATACACGCAGCAATAAATAAGTATTGAAAGTAGTACCCGAAAAAACCTGTTGGAGAAACCAAACTTGAGGGTCCTGTCAGTTGGATGTTAAAGATGCCTAGTAATTCTGGGCTGAAAGAGCCCAACATCTGGTCTAACGACGTTTTCATTTCTGGCGTGATCATTTGAGGATAGATAGCCGTAAATGCAAAAATGATTGCTGCAAAAAGGATCGCCCAGACTAGCCAGCCTTTGAAGGTATTTTTAAGATCGATTTTCATTAAAGTCATTTTTGAGAACCTCCTTCATACAGGAGCATAAATTGCTGTTCAAGGGTTGGGTGTTCGATCGTGAACTCTTTAATGGCAGGATTGGTTAGAAAATGTGCCAGCTGATTCATGTCCCCTTGATAGAAAAAACGCACGGTATGTGATTCCTGAGCAAGAACCTGTACATTTTCCAAGCCGGCTAATGAGAGGCTATCCTCATTCGTGAGCGTTACAACTTTGCCGAAATTTTCTTCCTCACTCAGTTCTTTCACGGTGATGATCTGTCCTTCACGAATGAAGGCGGTCCGATGGGCATAGGTCTGAATTTCATGCAGATCATGACTGGATAGAAAAATCGTCATCCCCTGTTTGTTTCTTCTGAGAAGCTCTTCAAACAGCCGTTTTTGGATCAAGGGATCTAAGCCATTGGTCGGTTCATCTAAAATCAACATTCTCGGTTGTGCAATCAAGGCGCTCGCAAGCCCGACTTTTTTCTTGTTCCCTAAAGAAAGTTCTGCGATCGATTTATTGGGATCAATTTGAAAAAGCTCCATCAACTCCTCAATCTCTTTTTTTGGCTGCTTGACTTGATGAAAATCTGCCGTAAATGCCAGTAGTTCTGCTGTCGTCATTTTTGAATAAAACCGTACATCACTGGAAACATACCCAGTAAACGTTTTGATCTCTTTGGCTGCTTTTTGGCAATCTCGTCCAAAAATCGCCGCCTGTCCTGCATCTGGTTTGATAAAATTCAACAATACTTTGATGGTCGTTGATTTTCCCGCACCATTTGGTCCGATAAAGCCAAAAATCTCTCCTTCTGCCACTTGCAATGATACGTTCTCGATGGCGTACTTCTTGTTGTATTGTTTGCTTAGTCCGTTGATCGTAATGGCATCCATCCTGTCCCCTCCTTGTACTGCTTTGATGCCATCAGTGTAGCCTTATTTCGCGTTTCCGTCAATCAAACATCTAAAAGGGTTACGCTGGAATGTTTTACGAAAATCATCAACAGATTGACACACTTCTATTGCTTTCTCTTCCTATTTTTTTCACATTTTCCCGTTACTATAAATACATACCAACAAACAACCCTAACACTTTTTCATTTTTACTCCTATCCCGCCAGTCCCCGCTGGCGGGCTCCTTTTTTTTGCGGCAAAAAAACGCAGACCTAGTAGCAACTGACTTTAGCAATTGTAGCACTCGCTAAAGTCAATTGACTGACTATCCTGCGTTTTTTGGCTCGATCATTTCTGGGACGGATAAATCAGAGTTGACTCATCCGTCCCACTTTCATTATTGACAATGCGTCCGTTTTTTAAGTTTTCATGGGGTGATTTGTTAACGAAACGGATTGTAGAAACGTCCGCCATTAAGGACCATCAAGGACAATCCGAGCGCCACGATCAAACAAACGACAGCAATCGCCAAGAGATCTTTGCCTTGGATCGGCTTAGCTTTCAGCCAGGTACGCTGCTTGTGCTTGCCAAACCTTCTTAGCTCCATGGCAGCAGAAATATGGTCGATCCGTTCCAAGCTGGAAAAAATCAAAGGAATCGCGATCGCGACATTGCCTGCCACTCGCTTGCGCAAAGGTGCTTTTTTAGAAAGCTCCACGCCCCGTGCTTGCTGCGCTTTGGCAATGGTCCGAAAATCATCTTGAATATCGGGAATGTAACGCAAAGCCAGTGCGACTGCATAGGCGATCTTGTAGGAAATCCCGATGCGGTTGATGCTGGACGCCAACTCACTAGGATTGGTGGTAAACAGGAAAATCAACCCTGGGGGAATCGTGACAAAATATTTGATCAACAGATTCAGCTCATAAAACACTTGCTCTTGGGTCAATGTATACCGACCGATCCCTTCGAAAATCACGTGGCGCGTACCGTAGATCTCCACCCCATATTCTGGTGCGAAAAGATAGACCGCCACCAAATTCAAAAGCGAAAAGAAGATGATAAATTTCAATACAAAAGCGATATCTCGGTAGCGAATTCCAGCACTGGCAAATAGAAAGACCGAAAACAATGCCAGTCCAATGAGAAAACGCGTATCATAAGAGATCATCCCGATGACGGATAGCAGCAAAAAACAAATCAGTTTTGCGGCACCGCTTAATTGGTGAATCCACGTTTTGCGGTCAAGATAACCGATTAGATTACTTTCCATCGTGTTCCTCCTTCTCGCTGGCAATGAAGGCGGCAGTAAAAGCGGCGGGATCTGTCAGCTGGTTAAGGGTCGCCAGTGTGTACAAGCTGGTTTCTTTGAGGTTCGCGGCACTCACCACTTGTTTGTCTGCTAAAACAACTTCTGGCGGTGCGTCCAGCAAAATCGTTCCTTGTGTCAAAACGATCGTCCGCTGTGTATACTCCAACATCAAATGCATATCGTGGGTGATCATAACGATCGTTAATCCCCGCTGGTTCAACTCCTGTAAGAATTGCATCATTTCGGTGTAATGGCGATAGTCTTGTCCCGCTGTCGGCTCATCCAATAAAATGAGTTCAGGATCTAAGACGAGGATCGCTGCAATGGCGGCTCGGCGTTTTTGCCCATGACTTAGTGCTGACAATGGCCATGAGCGAAACGGATAAAGACCACAAATTTTCAAGGTCTGGTGAACTTTTTCTGTGATTTCAGCCTCTGGAACGTTTCGGTTGCGCAAGCCTAAGGCAACTTCGTCAAACAGGAAGTTTTTTGACAGCATTTGATTGCTGTTTTGCAACACATACCCGATTTTTTGCGCTCGTTCTTTGATGGAATCATTGCTCATGTCTGCTCCTTGCCAAAGTAATTTGCCAGAAGTCGGAGTCAAAAAGCCGGTAATCAAATGGGACAAGGTCGATTTTCCTGCACCATTATGCCCGACCAAACTAATCATTTCTCCTTGATGGATGGTAAAATCCAGTGCCTGCAAAATAGGTTTGCCCACTTGGTAGGAAAACGATAGATTTTTTGCTTGCAACAACGGCGGCTGGTGGCTAGGAAGCGCCGGTTTCGGAAATTTTTCTTGAAACTGAGTCAGTTTTTCGGCAATCTCAGGTGATGCAAATGCTTCTACCGCGACCAAATCAGCAGCGTCGGTCACGGGAACCCCCGCTTTTTTTAAGGCGGCTAAATACAGCGGTTCACGAATGCCGACTTGCTGTAGCATGTCCGTTTTTAATAGTTCATTCGGTGTACTGTCGGCAAGGATGCGGCCTTCTTCCATCACGATGATGCGATCGACAGCAGCGGCTAACACTTCTTCTAAGCGATGTTCAATGATGATGGTGGTAAAACGCTTCTCTTGATACAGCTGGTCGATCATTTTGATAGCTTCCACACCTGTTTGCGGATCCAAGTTGGCTAGCGGCTCATCAAACAGTAGAATCGGTGTTTCATCGATCAAAACACCTGCCATTGAAACACGTTGCTTTTGGCCACCCGATAATTCCTGCGGTTTTTTCGCCAAATGATCCATTAAGTCAGTCTTTTCTGCCCAAAAACGCAGCGCCTCTTGCATCACTGCTTGACTGCGCTGATCGTTTTCCAATGAAAATACGATATCTTCTGCTACGGTCAAGCCTACAAATTGGCTATCGGTGTCTTGCAGCACCGTGCCGACGGTCAAAGACAGCTCGTAGATGGAAGCTTGCCCAAAGGCATTGGTACCGATCGTCAATTCTCCAGTACTACTGCCTTTGTCGTTTTGCGGGATCAAACCGTTCAAACATTTTCCTAATGTACTTTTGCCAGAACCGCTGGCACCGACGATCAGGACTTTTTCTCCTTCATAGATCGTTAGATCGATGTTTTTCAAGGTCGGTTCCGCTTGTGCATCATATTGGAAAGAAAAATTCGTAAATTGAATGATTTTTTGTTTCATTTTTAGCCTTCACACATTTCTTTGGTTAGGATTCCTTGCTCAAGCTGCCTTTTTTGATTTTGGTTTGGGCATAGGCTTTTAGCAGGATCACTCCGATTATCCCAGTTACGACTGCATTGGTCAATCCCGCAATGACTCCTTGCGTAAAGACTTTGTTCGCTGGTTCGCCATAGAACAAAATATCCCCGATCGGGGCAATGATCACCCAGACGACCAAATTTGCGATCGTTTCACCGATCAAGAAGGTCCGAATTTCTTTAGCGCCAAAGGTTCCTTGCTGGATTGGAATCCAACGAGTCAAAAGTCCAAAGAACACCCCTAAGATCCCAGAGGCGGCGATCCAAGACCACCATGGACCATAAGTCGTTAAATCTCCTAGAGCATGACCGATAAAGCCTGCTAAACCAGCCACGATCGGACCGTAGACAACGCCTAATAGCGCCAAGAAAGGATAGGCTGTGGCGATATCTGTATTTGGGAAACCCGTCGGAATCGTGACGAAACGTTTTAAGACGAAAAAGACCGCGGCACCGATACCGATTGCAACAATGTGTTTTACTGTAAATTTTGATTGATTCATTTTTCATTTCTCCTTTTTTTGAGGGTAATTTTCCAATTTGTGCCAGTGCCGATTTTATAGGTTTCAGCAAATGAAGCCAAGTTGAGCCCTAAACCGATATTCAGCAAGGAATTGACATATAAGACGGGTTCTTGTTCTGCCACTTGCGCAAAGGAGCGTCCGAAACGCACTTCTTCTTGATAACGCAGGGTATCTTGGTAGTAGATACTGACGAGCAGCGACTCATTGTATTGGACCTGCCATTGCTTAAAGAACGTGTGGGGAATATTCGTCCACAACGAACCAAAGCGGATATCGAGAATATCGATCGTCCCTGTGATCGTTTCAGCTGTTTGGCTTGGCTTTTCAATGGCAAAAACTTGGATCGCTTCTTTAGGTTCAGGTGTTCCTAGCTCTTCAAAGCTGATGGCACCGCTGGCGAGCCGAGCGGCATTATACATATAAACATCCCGACCATGAAACGTATGGCTTTCGGCTGATCCTGCCAAGCGCTCAGTTGCCTCATTGATCACCCGAAGTTCAGCGATTCCGATATAAGTCGCTAAATAGGTCAGGGTGCCGTTATCTGGTGTCAAAACCAACTGCCCGGTCGCCAGCTTGGCAACCACACTTCGTCGATCAGACCCTACGCCAGGATCGACCACTGAAACAAAGACTGTTCCTGCTGGCCAATAGGTGACGCTTTGCAGCAGGCGATAGCTGGCGTCATGAATGTTGTATGGCTCGATCTCATGAGTCAAATCCGCAATGACCAGCTCTGGTGCCACTTGATAGGCTACCCCGTACATCGCATTGACCGCTCCATCTTGCAAACCAAAATCGGTTTGAACCACTAATTTGTGCATTTTCTCTCCTCCCAACAACCTTTCTCCTTTTCAACAAAACCTTCGCATGAAACAGCTGACCCTACAGACACAAAAAAAGCCCTTAGCCAAAGCTAAGGGCATCACCTGCGGTACCACCTTAATCTGTAAAGCCTTCACAGGCCTCACCTCATTCAGTACCCGAAAACACTCGGAGACTGTCGCTTGTTAACGGGGCAACCGTATTTTCCTAATTAGTCAGAAAATCCGCTCCAAAGTCATTTTCAAATCATTTGTTGTCGTTCCTTCTCACCTGCTGGAACTCTCTGCTAGACAACGCCCGTGATTCTACTTTCTTTTTCATCGCGTTTGCATTTTGTTTCATTAAAATTATCAAAGCTTGTGCCTTTTGTCAATTCTCTTTTAAGAAAAAATTCAAACAGAAGCCATAATTTGTCAAAAGATTCACGCAATTTCTAAATTTCACTCGAAAATTCTTCATATTTTCTCGGTATGATACCTGTATACCAACAAACAACCCTAACACTTTTTCATTTTTACTCCTTCCCGCCAGTCCCCGCTGGCGGGCTCCTTTTTGTCTTCTGACCGTTTTATCTGGTTTCACTTTTTCTTGGCGATTTCTTCTCAGAATTCTGTTTGATTCGTCAATATTTTTTCACATTTTCCCGCTATTATAAATACATACCAACAAACAACCCTAACACTTTTTCATTTTTACTCCTTCCCGCCAGTCCCCGCTGGCGGGCTCCTTTTTGTCTTCTGACTGTTTTAGATGGTTTCACTTTTTCTTGGCGATTTCTTCTCAGAATTCTGTTTGATTCGTCAATTTTTTTTCACATTTTCCCGCTATTATAAATGTATACCAACAAACAACCCTAACACTTTTTCATTTTTACTCCTATCCCGCCAGTCCCCGCTGGCGGGCTCCTTTTTGTGAGATTGGACTTGCATTTCTTCCTAGAAAGGATTATCTTTATCTTATGCGGAAGTGGCGGAATGGCAGACGCGCACGCTTCAGGCGCGTGTGAGTTTATCTCGTGTGGGTTCAACTCCCATCTTCCGCATTTAGCAGTTCAGCTTTCTGAACTGCTTTTTTTGTTGCAAAACGCGCATGTTCATCAAATAAACATGCGCGTTTCATTCAACTATTTTTCCCCTTATTCACTAACATAGGCGGTGCGGAAAAAGAAATGCGCACCATAAGCTGGGAATTGAATGTCTTTAACATTTGATTTGATCAAATAATTTGAAGCACTTTGGTAAAGAGGGACTTGCGCAGCATCTTGTTCCAACAAAATTTCTTCTGCCGCTTTGTAATCTTCAAAATATTGATCGGGGTCGTTGGCATGAACGGTGCGCGCATCTTCCGTCAACGCCGTATATTCTTCATTGATATAGCCGCCGTAGTTAAAGGAAGCGCCGTTTTTGTATAAGATAAAGAACATATCCATGTCACTGCTTCCAGCGATCCAGCCAGAAACGGAAAGCTCATAATCACTATTTGCTCTTGATTGATTCAAGCTGGCACGTGGCTGTTTGTTGATGGAGATCGACAAGCCTGGCAAGTTTTCTTGCAGTTGGCTTTGCAAGTACTCCCCGATTTTTTGACCATTGTCATCATCTGTCACTAATAAACGCAGCGTCGTACTTTCGCCAATTTCCGCTTGGGCTTTTTCCCACTCTTCCTTGGCAGCCTCTAAATCATACAGATTATAATCACCGCTATATGCTCGAAAATCTTCGCCAGTATTTGGATTCGCTGCTAAGCCGGTAGGGATCAATCCATTTAAAACTTTCGCTCCATCGTTCAACACATTATCCACGAGACTTTCTTTGTCGATCGCCAACGCGATCGCTTTACGCACATGAACATTTGCTAAAGCATCGTTGGCGGTTTTATTGAAGTCTAAGAAAAAGTTCGCCACATCGTTTTGCGTAACTAGCTCTTCATTGTCCCCGTATTGTTGAACATAGATTCCGCTGATTTTTTGCAAATCCAGGTCGCCGCTTTCAAACAATTGGATCCCCGTATTTTCTTCTTTGATGGTGGAGCCTTTGATTTCCTCCAATTGAACGACATCAGCATCGTAGTATTGGTCGTTTTTCACTAGCGTCCACTCGTCTCCTGTCTGTTGCCAATCGGTTAAAGTAAAGGGACCAGAATACAACAAATCTTCACTTGTCCGGGCATAGGTCTCGCCTTTTTCTTCAACAAAGGCTTGATTTTGCGGTGCCAACCAACCGATGGAAATCAAGGATAAAAAGGAAGGCTGCGGCTGCTCCAACTGCACGATAAAGGTCGCGTCATCTGGGGTTTCCAGACCAATCGTTTCTACCTCTGCATTGCCTTCACGAATGTCTTTACTATTGACTACATTATCCAACAAATAGGCATTTGGTCCCATCGTTGCTGGATCAACTAACTTTTTCCACGCATAAGCAAAGTCAGCCGAAGTGATCGCTTCGCCATTGCTCCACTTCGCATCGTCTCGCAAAGTAAAGGTATAGGTTTTGCCATCTTCACTGATTTCGACTCCTTCTGCCAAGCCTGGAACTGGTTCACTGTTTTCATCGAAACGATAAAGCCCTTCGAATAAATGTTGTACGATGGTAAACGTTGCTTTATCCGTCGTTTGGGTCGTATCGAGAGTCGTCAGCTCAGCTGGTAGACTCACCGCAATCGCTTGATTCGGCGCACCGTTAGTTTCAGCCTCTGATCCCTCGGTATTTCCTGTTGTCGTGCAGCCAGAAAGGGTCAACCCAATCACTCCTGCTGCAACCAATAAACGCTTCTTCCAGATCATTTTCATTCTTCCTCCTATGTGATTGCGCAACCAACGCAAGTGTTTTTCATGACAGCAAAAAACGCATTCAACGATAAAAAGAAAAAACCTCATCCCTTTGCTTATCAACTTTGACAAACAAAGGGACGAGATTTTCGTGTTACCACCCTTTTTCGCACCATTCTCACAAATGGCACCTCAACAGTACGCTAAGATACTTGGCACGGTAACGGCTGCTTTCCGTCTGATTTGCGTGAACAAATCAGATCACTCAGAGCTCATCTTCACTTTTTTTCTGCTGCCCTTTCTCACCATCCGGGTTCTCTTCTAACAGATTCCAAAGCTACTCTTCTCTTCATCGTCTTTCTTTTTATCTAAAAAACAGGTAAATGACGTTTTTTTGTCTATTTCATGATTGTTTTAAAGTATACTATTGGTGTTTTTGGAAGTCAACAAGAATTGCGAATATTCAGTTTTTTATGATTTTTCTATCAGAGCTTGTTTTGCGTCTTGCTTGCCTTTCGTCACGTTCTTCTCTAGGATAAGAACTAGATAAGCCTTCTCATTTGTAAAAAGGAGTGTGCCAAAATGAAATTAGCAGAAGCGTTACTTTTAAGACGAGATTTGAACAATCGTCTGTTTCAATTGCGCAACGAAATCTCTAGCAGTGTGTTAGTCCAAGAAGGCGATACCTTGGATCGCAGTATCACAGAATTGTTCAAGGAATACGATGAGATCAATCAACAGTATTCAGAATTAGTCGTAGCCATCAATCGGAAAAATGCGACTGCCTCTTTAGCAGATAGTGCGTTATTACTGATGGAAGCACTAGAACAGCGAGAACAGCTGCGCCGCAAGCATGCACTGCTTACGCAAGCACTGGATGAAACCAAAGCAGCTCCACGAATGGGTCGCAACGAAATTCGACTGGTGCGCACGATCGATACAAAAACGCTAACGGAGCAATTAAATGCGACCGCCAAACAGCTGCGAGAATTAGATGGAAAGATCCAACAAACCAACTGGCTGGTCGATCTTTAACAAACATGGGTGGGTGTCAAAGGCGAGCACAAAGCAGGTACAGGCTGATATGTACACTATGGATCGTCTGGCAGAGACGTAAACGTAACAACCACTGCTTACGAATCACAATCGTAACAATCACATTGTATTTTTTAGCGACCACGTGCTGATTTGACTGGATGGGAAAAACCCTCTTCTTTTTTTGAGAAGAGGGTTGTTTTTATCGTATCCAGCCGTACTTTGAGGCGGCTCTTTTACTGCGGAGCCTGTTCCTTTTTACGCACAGCGGAAGGTCGCGCCAGAAATGCTTGCCCTTTCTCACTGCTCCAAAACGCCTTCATCAATGCCGTCAATCCCTCTTTGGTTTGATTGGCACCAAAGAAAGGACTGCCGGGTTCTAACATGATGCCATTAGCTAAAGCACCGATAGGAAAGGGATCAAAGCTGAAGGCAGCAACGATTTCTGCTGTCTGATCAAGGGCGGTTTGGTCATCACCAGCAATGGCGATGGCTTTTTTGGCAGTTCCTTGAGCAGCCGTTCTCGTCAGCAAAGATTCCTCTTGGATATCGTGGTACCCCATATGATTGAATCCTTTGACTACTTTGCTTTGGGAAAAATAGCGTTGCACACGTTCCGAAGAAGTCTGCTCGATGGATGAGTATTCTGTTTCTTTGCCATCGACTTCCCACCAATAATTCATGGCATCGATCACTAGCTTGCCAGCCAAAGCTTCTGCTGGCAGCTGTTGGTACTTACTCAATGGGATTGCCAAAATGATCGTTTGGGCTTCTGTCATCACTTCAGCGGCATTTTTTGCGATCGCTCCCGGAGCCAACACAGAAACGGACAAGGCGATTTTTTCTGCTGGCTTCGTACTGGCGATCAAGACCCGATAGCCCGCCTTGGCACCAAGATTTGCGAGCGCTAAGCCTAACTTGCCTGCGCCTAAAATACCGATGGTTTTAGGCATTGCTATCACCTGCTGCCAACAATTCTTTCACCCGTGGAATCACTTTGGTTCCATACAATTCAATCGTTTTGAAACGGTCTTTTTGCAGCTGTCCGCCAGTACCGTAAACCAGATCAAAGCGTTCTACACCGACTTGCGGCATCATACGGGCGATTTTTTGCGCCACGGTTTCTGGACTGCCTACATAGTAAGATCCATGTTCGACTTCAAAGTCAAAGCGCTCTTTGCTCATGGCTGGCCAGCCGCGATCAAGACCGATTTTGTCCATGCTCTTTTTGATGTAGTTCCAGCCGATTTCATAGGCTTCTTCGTCGGTGTCGGCGATCACACCATGGGAGTGCATGCCGATTGGCAGAATCGGTTGCCCCAATTGCTGCGCTGCCTTTTTATACAGATCAACATAGGGCGCAAAACGAGCAGGTTCGCCACCGATGATCGCTAACATAACGGGAAATCCATAACGGACGGCACGAATGATCGATTCAGGGGTTCCACCAACACCTACATAGGTATCTAATTGGTGTCCCTCGATTTTTGGAAAAACGTCGGCATTTTTTAAGGATTGCGTGAACTTGCCTTCCCAAGTTAATGGTTTGCCTTTTCTCAGTTCACTAAACATCGCTGTTTTTTCTTCAAATAGTTCTTCATAATCTTGCAAGTCATAGCCGAATAGAGGGAATGATTCAGTAAAAGATCCTCGTCCCAGCATGATTTGTGCACGACCGTTCGACAACGCGTCAACGGTCGCAAACCGTTCGTAGACCCGCACGGGATCATCCGAACTCAAGACAGTTACACCGGTACCTAATTTGATGGTTTTGGTAACCATCGCTAACGCCGCTAGTACCGTATCAGGACTTGAGATCGAATATTCTTCCCGATGGTGCTCCCCTAAGGCAATGACATCGATGCCGACTTCATCGGCTAATTTTCCTTCTGCCACGATATTGCGCAACGATTCGCTGTAACTGATCCGTTCTTTCGTTGTATCATCAAAGGCTAGATCGCCAAACGTATCTAACCCAAATTCAAGATTTCTGTGATTGATGGTCATTTTCTTTTCCTCATTTCTCATTACTGATTCTCTGTTCTCACTATAACAAGGAACAAAAAAAGTTGCGAACAATATGCTTACTTTTTGTAAGTTATCGATTTTAAAGCAAAAAACACTTTCCCGAACAAAAATTCAGGAAAGTGTTTGGTCTTTAAAGATAGATCCCTTTACTATGGAGATTCACTAAGCATTCTTCCAAGTATGCTTCATCATGTTCTGGATAGATCGGCGTAGTCAAAGGAACAGCTTGAACGGAGAGTTCCAGCGGCAGATTTTTGCCACGATACGCTGGATCGTACCATTCAGGTGCTGGCCGATAGCCTCGATAGGTCATTTCATCCAGCACTAACTGATGGTATTGAAACAATTTATAGGGCGGATGGGTAAAAACGTAATCGACGGTTGCGTGCTTCTTGCCCCAGCCTAGCCCCCGCAAGGCTGCTGCTTCACGATGCTGGCCTAACAGCTGCTGCCGAGGCAAAGCAGGTATCAGCGCTTCATGCCATAAGCGCATCGGTTCAGCCTCCTTTATTCTGCGTCTTGGCTGATGAAATTGTCTTGGTTTTCAATAACGATCTTGCCGACTGCATGGTGTGTCTCACTCAATGCGTGGGCATCGTAAATTCCTTGTGCTGTCAATGGGAAGGTTGCACCGATGATACTGTTGACTTTTTCTGCTTCGATCAGCTCTGTCAATTCTGCCAATTGTTTGCCGTTGGTTCGTAACCAAATTGCTTTGGCGAAGATGTCTTTTTCTTTTGCCAAGTCTTCGTCTTCAATACTCAAAATCGAGATCAGACGGCCCTTAGGTTTTAAGACAGTGAAACTTTTCTTCTGGGTGTCGCCCCCCATCGTATCAAAGACCAAATCGATGTCTTGCAAGACTTCTTCAAAATCTGTCGTATGGTAATCGATGATCTCATCGGCACCAAGTTTTTGCAATAACTCATGGTTACGAGGACTAGCCGTCGTGATGACGTAAGCGCCAGCTGCTTTTGCTAGTTGGATCGCATAGGTACCAACTCCGCCTGCTCCGGCATGGATCAAGACTTTTTCCCCTTCTTTTAAACGACCGTGTTCAAACAACGCTTGGTAAGCAGTCAAACCAGCTAATGGCACTGCAGCTGCTTCTGCGTAGTTTTGGTTTTCTGGTTTGATCGCTGCTAACTCAGCATCCACGATGGCGTAATCAGCATACGTCCCAAAACGAGTCGTTTCAGGGCGGGCATAGATCGCATCACCAACTTTGAATTCTGTCACGTCAGCACCTATTTCTACGATATCCCCTGCGACATCCCAACCTAAAATAATTGGGAAGTCCCACGGAAACATTTGTTTTAAATAGCCTTCTCTTAATTTCCAATCGATCGGGTTGATGGACGTTGCGGCAACTTTGACTAATAATTGATTTGCTTTTAATTCTGGTAATTGGACCGTTGCTTCTTTTAATTGGTCTTTTCCACCATAGGCTTCAATAACGACAGCACGTGTTTCCATTGATGCTTCACTCCTTACATTCATTCTTCATCAAAGAGAGGTTCCTGTTTTTCCATCCCTTGATTTCTCACTTCCCTAGCTTAGGCAAAAGGAGGGAATTTGACAAATGATATGTTTGGAAATTGCCCCAGCCACCTGGCCGTTCCTCTTTCAAAGCCTTGAAAGAAACGGGTTTATTTTTTCTTCATTTTTTTATTGCCTTTTCTTTAAAAATCAATTACGCTACTCAAGAAATACGAAATTGTAGAGAAAGAAGGAATTGATGAATTGAAAAGGTTGTGGGTATTTTTTGGCGGTGTGATCGGCATCACCGCGTTGCTGTTTTTAGGTGCTTCGGTGTTAACGAAAGAATCGGGGGCAGCAACGTCGTCTGACAAAAATACAGTGATTATTTACAATTGGGGCGAATATATTGACCCCGAATTGATCAAAACATTCGAAACTGAGACTGGTTACTCAGTGATTTATAATACATTTGACTCCAACGAAGCGATGGAAACCAAAATCAAACAAGGCGGCTCGCGCTATGATTTGGTTTTCCCTAGCGAATCGATCATTCCGAAAATGATCGAAGAAGGACTGTTAGTGCCTTTAGACCATCAGAAATTGACGGGAACGGAAGATCTTTCGCCTTTTTTGATGGATCAAGCCTTTGATCCTAACAATACCTACTCGATCCCCTATTTTTGGGGCACGATCGGAATCATGGCAAATACTGAAGAAGTTGATGTTTCTTCGATCCATGGCTGGAGTGATTTATGGGACCCTGCATTTAAAAATGATGTATTGATGGTGGATGGTGCTCGCGAAACCTTAGGAATCGCGTTACAGACGCTCGGTCTTTCCCAAAATGAAAAAGACCCGACCAAGGTCACCAAAGCCTTGAAGAAGCTGGAAAGTATCCGTCCCAATGTCAAAGCAGTTTTGACCGACGAGATCAAAACCTTGATGATCAACAACGATGCCCCTTTAGGAATCGGATATTCGGGCGATGCCGCTTATGTGATGGCGGAAAATCCTGCCGTCACCTATATCGTTCCCAATGACGGCGGTGCGATTTGGACAGACAATTTTGCGATCCCGAAAACCGTTGGCAATCTTGAGGGAGCCTACGCCTTCATCAATTTTATGCTGCGACCAGAAAATGCCGCACAAAATGCCGAATACGTGGGCTACGCCACGCCGAGTGAAACGGCCAAAGCTATGCTGCCAGTAGAACTGACTGCTGACAAGGCTTTCTACCCTGAGCCAAGTGCGATGGAACAAATGGAACATTATGAATACTTAGGAAAAGAAGCGGTTGAGCTTTACAACGATCTTTTCCTTGAATGGAAGTTGGGATTATAATTGTCACTTTTACTAAAATCTGAACACATCTTTGATACCAAAACAAAAACGACTTTTGCGGGCTTTCTCCTGATAGAAGACCAGAAAATCACGGCTGTGGGTCCTCTTTCAGCGCTGCCAACATTTGCTGAAGACACCCAGGTCATTGATCTCAAAGAACAAATGATCATTCCAGGCTTTATTGATGCTCATGTTCATTTTTATCTTTCCGCATTACTCCATCAAGGGGCACTGACCCATCTTACGGGAGTGACAGAAGAAGCCGTTGCCCAGCAAGTGCCCGCCTTGCCCATCACCCATGGATGGAAAATCGGCATCGGCTGGTTCAGCAGTGATTTCGGTCAGCAAGTCTACCCGACGAAAGATTCGATCGACAACTATTGTGCCGACACGCCTGTCATGCTGATTTCAGGTGATGCCCACAGTATTTGGTTGAATAGCCAAGGGATCGCTGCTTTAGGGATCACACCTGAGAACTTACCAGCAGGGATCAGCGGGGAGGCACTGCTTGACGAAAACAGCGGACAATTAAGCGGCTGCTTTTTAGAAGCGATCGCCATTCATTATTTAGCAAAGGTCTTACAGTCATTTCAGGCACAAAGCCCTGCTGCCTTTCTGACCTATATGAAGCAGCTCAATCAATACGGCATTACGACGATCGGTGATGTTGCCTTGACAGGAGAAAGCTGGGACGATTTGGTCTACCCCACTCTTTATCGGCAAACAGAAGCAGAAGCGACCTTGCGCGCTGTTTTTTATCCAGCCATGCGAGAAGACATCACGCAACTGAAAGAAACTTACCGTACTTATCGCTCCGAAAAAGTACAAATGGGCGGCGTCAAACAATTTTTTGATGGCGTGACGAGTACGCACACGGCTTTTTTAAAAGAGGAATATGAAACACCGTATTTTGCTGGTGATGTCGGGATGCCCTTGATCGATGTTCAACGGATGCGCCGCTTTATTTTACAAGCCAACCAGCAAGACTGGCCGATGCGCATCCATACCATCGGTGATGAAGCGATTCGACAAGCACTCCTCTTTTATCAAGAAAGTGCTGC
Organism: Enterococcus sp. R12; assembly: GCF_058135755.1. Lineage (NCBI taxonomy): Bacteria > Bacillati > Bacillota > Bacilli > Lactobacillales > Enterococcaceae > Enterococcus > Enterococcus sp. R12. The sequence goes on along the minus strand of NZ_CM176874.1, from coordinate 1,013,647 downwards.
TGCTCACCCGCTTTCTAAAGGCAAAGCCAATACCTTGGAACACTTGGAAGTGATGGATGCCGCTGATCTGCCACTAGTTCGCCAAGAACAACTGGTACTCTCCGTACAGCCTAGCCATTTATTAGTCGGTTATGAGACCCTCGATGAAGAAGTAGGACCTCAGCGTGCCAGTCAAATGTTTCCTTTTCAGTCCTTTCTAGAGCAAGGCGCAACCTTGGCTTTTGGGACTGATACGCCAGTCGTGATCGACGTGACCCCTTTAGACTCGCTGTATTATGCGGTTGCTCGGCAGGAAAAAAACGGCCAGCCAGCAGGCGGATTGATGCCTCAAGAAAAAATCTCCATCGCCGATGCCCTCTATGCCCACACCGCAGGCGCCGCCAAAGCCTTGAGTCGGCAAGATATCGGTCGTTTAGAAGTTGGCTGTTTAGCCGATCTTTGTATTTTGTCCCAAAACATCTTGCCTTTGACTGCCGAAGAATTGCTTCAAACGACTGTTGAAGCGACGGTATTTGATGGGCGATTTGTTTATTGGCGTAATTGACATGAACCACCGATAGGGACCACGCGTGAGCTACGCGTGGTTTTTATTTTGTACGCGCTGAAATTGATGCGCAAAAAAACTCCAGCACTTGTTCACCGCAAGTACTGGAGTATTTAATCATAAGCCGTTTTGTTCAATCACTTTTTGATACCAATAGAAACTGTCTTTTTTCTTTCTATCTAAAGTCCCTGTCCCGTCGTCATATTTATCCACAAAAATGATCCCATACCTTTTTTTCATTTCTCCTGTAGAAGCACTGACAATATCGACGGCACTCCAAATCGTGTAACCAATCAACTCGACACCATCATCGATGGCTTTCTCCATTTCAGCAATATGCTTTTCTAAATAATTGATGCGATAATCATCATGAATCTGTCCATCTTCAGCAACAGTTTCTGAAACCCCGATCCCATTTTCCACGATCATTAATGGCAGTTGGTAGCGATCATAAATATCGTTCAACGCAATTCTCAATCCTACTGGATCAATCATCGCATTCCATTCCGTCTGCTCTAGATAAGGATTATTTACGCCAGAGCCGCCAATCATGCTGTGTCCATTTTTGGTAACTTTCTCATCTGCAGAGACACAAAGTGTAAGATAGTAACTAAACGTGTAGTAATCCACTGTTCCCTTAGCTAGGATCGCTTGATCTTCTGGTGCAAACTCGATTGTAAAGCCATGATCAGCAAAATATTTCTTTGCATAATAAGGATATTTCCCTGTGACCTGCACATCGCCACAAAACTTCGAGTGCATATTTTCTTCTTGTTTGGCTAGTAATACATCATTTGGATGGCTGGTATAAGGATAGCGTGGCATATAAGAAATCATACAGCCGATTTTCAGATCTGGATAGTGTTCATGTCCGTAAGCGACAACCTTTGCACTGGCAACAAATTGATGATGCAGGGCTTGGTATCGTTGCTGTAGATTATCCGGCTGATTGATAAATTCAGATTCACCAACTTGCAGTCCCAGTGATAAAAAGTTTCCGATACTTAAAGTGGCCGTGTTGATTTCATTAAAAGTGATCCAATAGTTTACTTTTTCGTGATAGCGTTCAAACAACACCGCCGCATATCTCGCATAAAAGTCGATCACTTCACGACTCGCCCAACCATTGTATTCTTGGCTCAAATATGCGGGAACATCAAAATGAGCAATGGTTACAATTGGTTCGATCCCGTACTTCCGACACTCGTCAAACACACGATCATAAAAGGCCAGTCCTTCTTCATTCGGTTCAGCGTCGTTGCCCTTGGGAAAAATCCGTGTCCAGTTGATAGACATGCGGAAAGCTTTAAATCCAGCTTCTGCAAACAATGCAATATCTTCTTGATAATGATGATAAAAATCAGTTGCTTCGTGGCTCGGATACAACAACTCTTCTTCAATTTTCGCTGTGATTTTCCGAGAAGTCGTATGGCTGCCACCACTGATCAAGTCAGCACAAGCGAGCCCTTTTCCACCCTCATTATAGCCGCCTTCATATTGGTTTGCCGCCGAAGCGCCGCCCCATAAAAAATGTTTTGGGAAACTCATTGCTGTCATCCTTTCTTCTTTCAAATGGTTAAAAAATGGCTAATAACTGATCGCCAGCTTGAATTTCTTGATGTTGGGCAAGTGCCACAACATCTAAGAAGTCTGCCGTATTAGTAACAGTGATCATAACGGTATCTTCATACCCTGCCTGAGCGATTTTTTCTGAATCAAAATGCAATAACGTTTCTCCCACTGTGATTAGATCACCTTCATTGACTAGTCGTTCAAAGGCACTTCCTTGCATATTCACCGTATCGATACCGATATGGATCAGTAGTTCAATCCCCTCGGTACTGGTAAGACCAATCGCATGATTTCCTGCAAAAACGGCAGAAACCTGTCCCGTAAATGGTGCTATCACCTGTTGATCGTGTGGCTTAACTGCAATTCCTTTACCTAATGCCAATGAAGCAAACGCCTGATCATTGGTTTCTGTCAATGGAACAGCAGTCCCTTTTAAAGGTGATAATACAATTTTTTCAATCGCTGGTTGTTCTTTCTTCGTTTCAGAAGAAACATCAGTTGCTTCGGGTGTCGCATCTTGCGCTCCAGATTTTACTGCTTGTGGCTGATTATTGTTAGGAAAATCTGCATCTTTGACCATGAGCCAAGTGTAGGCAAAGGCAATCGCAAAAGTAATCAACGAGCCGATCAGCGCATGAAACACACTGCTGTATGATGGAAGCGCCACAAATGAAGCAATGACTACTGGCGTATTGATTTTCATCAAACCGAAATAAAGTCCCCCAGCAGCACCCCCAAGGATCATTCCGACAATCGGTTTTTTCAGACGTAAGGTTACTCCGTATAAAGCAGGTTCAGATACACCCATCAGGGCAGTAATTGCTGATGAAAAACTCACTTGTTTAAATTCCGTATCCTTAGCTTTGATTCCAGCCGCTAAACAAATCGCTGCTTCGGCAGCCAATCCAAGCAACATACCAGGGACGATCAAATCATCATACCCGTAAGTCGCCAGAGAAGTTAATAAAATAGGGGTCAACGTCGTGTGCATGCCCGTCATTACTAGCAATTGAGCAAAGGCACCCATAAACAAGACCGCTAACGGACCAAAATTGTTTGTTAAGTAGTTCAAAAACTGTGACACATAGTTACCGATCGTCACACCTAATGGTCCGATTAGTAATAGAGCCAGCGGTGTAATCACGATGATGGCGATCAAAGGACGTAGAATAAATTTGACACTGTTCGGTAAAATCCGATCGGCGAACCGATAAACATAAGACATAACCCAGACACTTAATAAGACTGGCAAAACGGAGGCATTGTAGCTCACATTCGGTACGAGTAACCCAAATAATGAGATTCCTCCTTCTTGGCTAAGAAGGGCCGTCAATCCAGGCATCACAAAAATCGCTCCGACGTAGCTTCCTAAGAAAGGATCAATTTTTAATCGTTTGGCCACAGAATTTCCTAAATAAACGGGAATGAAAAAGAAGGCTGCTTGCGATACTTGATACAATACGAGATACGTATCATCAGTTGCTGCTAAAATGCCTGATAACTCCAACAGTGAAAGGACCACTTGCAGCATTCCTCCAGCTGCAATGATTGCAATCATCGGTGTAAAACAACCTGCGATAAAGTCAAGGAGTCGTGAGATGATCGATTGATCGTTGTTGCTTTGATCAGCCGTCGCTTCTGTCGTCGGAAGTTGAGCGTATACACTCGATACATCCGGCCCAATAATCACTTGGTATTGACCATTTCCCTGAACGAGTCCAGTCACTCCTTTTAATTGTTTAATTGCTTCACTGTCAGCTTTTTTGTCGTCGGCCAGCGTGAAACGCAGTCTTGTTGCACAGTGGGTCACGTGCTGGATATTTTTACCACCGCCGACATTTTCATAAATTTCATTGGCTAGTTGTTTATAGTCCATTGTTTTTCTCCCTTTCTCCTTGTTCCGTCAATTTCTGGATATGGAGTGATAGATAGATTTCTTCATTTTCTGAGATATTGATATCATACGTATTTTTGATATAAACCTTGATTTTTTCCACACAGTGAAATGCTTGCGGATACATCTTTTCAATTTGTGCATAGAGCGTCGACGCTTCATAGCTGGGAAGTGTATGATTGATCACATTTTGTGCGAAATAGTGCAGATGCGTGACAAAGCGAGAATAATGGAAACTATTCTCATCAAAATTTTGTTTGTACTCATACTTTACGATCGTCAGTACGTCTTCTATAAACTTCGCGATTTGATTGGTAACCGCCATATCCTTCTTTTGTGATTGGACATTTACAAAATGCAATGCGATGGAGATCGCTTCTTCTGTTGGTACATCGATCGCTAGTTCTTGCTCCATAAGCTGGACAGCATACACCCCAATGGCATATTCATCGGGATAAAATCGCCGAATATCCCATTGCAAAGGACTATGAAAAGTCATTTGCTGCTTGATCCGATGAACAGTGAAATCAATATGATCCAGCAAAGTCAAATAAATATAGTCGCTGACTGCTAAGCGATAATTCTGTTTGGCATAAGCCACGATTTTAGCAACGATCGCTACGTATTTCGGATCGCATTTTCCTAATTGATAGCTAAAATGTTCCAGCATTGCATGGGTATCCAATACAAAAATCTTTTCAAAATCTTGTTCTTCTACATCATCTCCTACCTTCTTATTGAAGCTGATGCCTGTAGAAAATCCGATAATTTCATTGCTGCCTTTCTTTAGTAAGACAACATTATTATTTAAAAACTTCTTTATTTTCATGATTTCCTCCACCTTAAAAACACTAAAAAACCTCATACTCCACCCTTGGTGGAATATGAGGTTTGCCTTCTTACAGTAACACGCCTCTTGGTCACAGCACTTCTGTAACCGTTATCTAATTACATCGGTATCATAGCACTTCAAAAAAAACTTGTCAATCGCTTCCTTAAAATTTTTCACACGATCGGTTAAGCCCCCGTTAAGCTTCTCACAAAAGCTGCCTTTGTCAGACGGACATTTCAAGAACAACTTTTGCTTTTTTATTCCCCAAAAACCAGCAACTTGCCAACACAATAAACAACAAGCTTCGTGCTTATATAGCGCTTGAGTCATCGTTTCTTCTACAAATCATTTTTTGAGGGGAAAATGTATAAATAACACGCAAAAAACGAAAGTAGCTTCTATTCTTTACTTTTGACACATATCTTAGTTATTCCTCGATTGGTCTATTTGTTGAAATGTCAAAACAAAATAGCTTTCATTCTTTGTCCTTCTCTGCTGGAAAGGAAGTAGCAGAAATTTTATACGTTTACGTTCCTTCGTCTTTCCTTCAAATGCGCATTGGTCTATTCCACCCCTTACTTTCTCCTTCAATCGTTTCTTAAACCTTTGAATAAATTCTTAATAAAATAACTAACAAAAAATAAACTTTTACTATATCCCTTGAATGTAAGCGGTAAATTTGTTATTATTACCAAGGATAAGGAGGTGTTTATCTATTGTATGCGATTAAAATCTTTCATGGTTATCTAACCGCCGAAGGAAAAAGAACACGGGACAAAACAATTGCATTGACCTATACTTGCAGAGAAGATGCTGAACGTTTCGCAAATAAAATCGGCGGGAGAGTTAAAAAAATTGGCTAACCAACTAGAATAAAAAAGGCTGTCAACCTCAGTAGGTGACTGCCTTTTTTTGTTATCTGATTTCCAGAAAATCAAGCGATACTTCTGACTTTTTACATATGTTCAAGATCCTTTTCTTGTTAAATCGAGAAGTGAAGCAAGTTAGTTGGTTTTGACGCCTTGAGTCTTTATACTGAAACAAAGGCACCAGCCAATCCAAAAAAAGGAGTGACCCGTCCATGTGCGGCCGATACTTATTTGACCCAACAACTGGCGAATTGTCAGAATATTATCAAGAAGCCGCGGCGAAAGCCCGCAAGCGCCAACAGACTGTCGCTGTCAATGATGTTTTCCCTTCCAATCATGTCGTAACCATCGGTGCAAATCAACAACAACAAGTTGTAGCTGGTGTGACAAGATGGGGCTTTACCGGCTTTAAAAAAGGGCATTTGATGATCAATGCCCGTTCTGAGACCGTTGAAGAAAAACCGACTTTTCGCAAACCTTTCCAAGAGCATCGCTGTGTCTTTCCGATGTCTGGTTTCTATGAATGGAATCATGAAAAGGAAAAGTTTCTCTTTTCGCAAGATCACGTGATTTATGCCGCTGGTTTTTATCGCATCCTTCAAAAAGAGGATCAAATCGAAACCGAATCAATCATTCTAACGACTGCCGCGAACGATTCTGTTGAACCAGTCCATGATCGAATGCCTCTGTTCTTAGAAAAAGAAGCGATTGCTTCTTGGATCAATGACTTGGCTTTTGCTCGCCAACAACTCAAAGCAGAAATGCCCAAGCTGAAAACTCAATTGCTCTCTTCTTAACTGCTTGCTGCTTCTTTTTCAGCAGAACAAAAACCGCCAAGTCAGCTTTGATTTGGCGGTTTTTCCAATTTCTGCTTTTTCTTAATAAACGGTGAAGGTTTTGCCAGTCATGATCCCAAAGACTGCTTTTTGATACGCTGCAAAAACGGGTGCGTCACCAACGGGAATAAAGCCTTTGAAAGAATCTGCGAAGGTTTCCCAAGAGCCCACAAGCGCATTGGGACTGACTGCATTGATTCGTATCCCATGACCGATCTCAAAAGCTGCCGATGCCACGAAGGCTTCCAAACCGCCGTTGACCAGTGCTGAAGGCGTGCCCATTGGGATAAATTCGTCTTTGATAATTCCAGAAGTCAGTGTGATACTGCCGCCTTCATTGAGAAAATGCTGGCCAATCAACGCAAGGTTGACTTGTCCTTGCAGCTTCGAAGCCACCGACTGTTGAATATCTGCTGGCGTCAATTCCTCAAAGGGTTTAAACACTGTGCTTCCCGCAGCGGAAACAATGGCATCCACTTTCCCAGTAGCTGCAAATAGCTGGCTGACACTGTCTGCATCCGCAATTTCGACTTGATGATCGCCGCTGCTACGGCTAGCCGTGATCAGCTCCACCTCTGGTAGCTGCTGAAAGCCTTCAACTAAAAGCTGGCCAAGTGTGCCGGTATGTCCAATCAAAAGTAATTTCATTTCCTCGCCTCTTTTTTTGTTTTGTGCTTCGATTCTAACCCAACCAAGCGATTTCGACCATTCATCTGCTTTTCCTGCCTTATTGATCTATTCTTACCCTTCCCCATTTGTTCCCCTACTACCTGCGTAGTGATTGGAATCACCTATCACGAAAGCAATTGACAACTTTCTCATCTTGTTCTAAGATACTACTAATTTCATACACATGCAGTGAGAAGAAGAGTACGATCCCCCCCTTTCTTTCAAGAGAGCTCGGAACTGGTGGAAACGAGTAAGGAAGACGATCCGAAGATGACCTTTGAGCATTCGTGGACGAACAATCCCCGACGGAGAAAGCCCGATAGCGCAATGCAGTTTATTTGATGAACTGACTGAGGTTTTTTGTTTCAACAAAAAACAAATGAAGGTGGTACCGCGAAATGATCGTCCTTCCCAAAGAATTGTCTTTGGGAAGGTTTTTTTTATAAAAAAGGAGGAAGAGGTATGAAACGAAGGATTCGATTAGGTATGGGCATTGGTCTGTTGTCCTTGGTCTTATTTACGGGCTGTGGCAACCAAGAAGAAGTGACCGGAAATGCCGAAGAGCAGCAGACAGAAATCAGAGTTGGCACGACACCAGGACCTTACAGCGAACTGTTTCTTCAGGGAATCAAACCGATTTTAGAAGAAGCAGGCTATACCGTGACTGATATTGGCTTTACTGGGGTGTTGGAAGCAGACATTGCACTGAACGATGGCGAAATCGACTTAAACGTCGATCAGCATACCGCCTATTTAGAGAACTTTAATGAAAATACGGGTGCCGATTTGGTGGGTATCACACCGATCCCTACCGTTCCAGCTGGCTTGTATCCTGGCAGAAAGGACAATTTAGCAGCGATTGAAGCAAACGATACCATCGGGATTCCCAATGATCCGTCAAATAGCGCCCGTGCCCTGTTGCTGCTGCAAAAAGCTGGCTGGATCGAACTTGACCCCGAAGTGTCGCCCATTGACGCGACGTTAAGAACCATTACTGACAATCCTTATAACCTGGATATCGTCGAGATGGATTCTGCGCAAATCCCCCGCAGCTTAGCAGACTTAGACTATGCGGTGATTCCCGGCAGCATCGTTTATAGTGCTGGAATTGCTGCAGAGGAAAGCTTATTAAGTGAAGACATTTTGCAAGAGTATGAACTGGTGGCAACGGTCAAAGAAGCCAACCAAGACAGTGATTGGGCACAGGCAGTGGTGGCAGCATATCGTTCTGAAGCCTTTAAAGAACTGCTGGCAGAAGAGAATCAAACGGGTTATTGGTTTATTCCTGAGGAAGTGCAATGACCGCTTGAAAAGTAGCAATAAGCAGCAACTGTCGTCTTATTTTTTAAGAAGCTTCTATTATAGAAGGAAAAGAACTGACTACTATTGATTGGTGGACCCTTTTTCCGTCTGAATCTTTGTAAAGGAGGTCAAAAATTGAATATTCAACAAATGCGGATCGTGCAAGCGATCGCTGACCATGGAAGTTTTCGTGAAGCAGCCAAGCGGCTGTATCTCTCACAGCCAAGTCTTTCCCAAGCCGTGAAAGAGTTGGAAACAGAATTGGAGGTCCAGCTTTTCGAGCGTACGAATCAAGGTGCCCGCTTGACTGCCGAAGGCTCGGAATTTCTAGACCATGCCCAGCCGATCTTGAGTCAAGTGGCGCAGCTGCAAACGCGTTTTTCCAGCAAGCAAGCAGCGAGTCAAACCTTCGCCATCGCAAGCCAGCACTATGATTTCACGGCTGGAATTTTCAGTGAGCTGCTGCAGGAATTTCCCGACTGTCGTCAATTTCGCCTATTAGAAACCACGACCTTAAAGGTAATCACGGACGTGCAGCAATATCGAAGTGAATTTGGGGTTCTTTATTTGAATGAGCAAAACCAAGCAGGATTGGAACGACTGTTACAAGGCGCCCAATTGTCCTTCGAGGCATTGGGACGGTTTCGCCCCCATGTCTTTTTACGAGGGACTCATCCCTTGACAGAAAAAACGCGGCTTTCCTTAAAGGATCTCGCCCCTTATCCGCAAGTACGCTTTTTGCAAGAAGATGAGCGCTATTCGTTCTTTTCCGAGGATTTGATCGACTTTGCTCAAAGCCCCCAAGTGGTGCATGTCAGCGATCGAGGCACAATGGTCCAGCTATTACAGCAGACGGATCTTTATGGAACCGGCTCGGGGATCGTTGCCCAACCAGAACGCCAAGGCTTGGCTTTTCTTCCTTTGATCGACGCGTCCGAGGGTGAGATCATCCTCATTAAAAAGAACGCTCGCCCGTTATCAATGATCGGCGAGCGTTTCTTAACAAAATTACGACAACACCTTGCCGCGTTTCCTACTGATATATAAGCGAAGGCCTCCTCTTCCTACTCCCCATAGATGATTGGCTGCACCTTCGCATTATATAAAAAATCCTTGAGCCACTTCCCATGCAGGAGGCTCAAGGATTTTCTTTTACGGTTACTGTTGTCGGCAATCACCGCTGATTACAGCTGCTCTGCCTGCATTTGATACATTTGCTGATAGATTCCCTGCCCTTGGACAAGACTCGCATGGGTTCCCCGTTCCACGATCTTCCCTTGGTCTAGGACCAAGATTTGATCGGCTTGTTTGATCGTTGACAACCGGTGAGCGATCATGAAGGTCGTCCGTCCTTTTTGCAAGACGGTCATCGCCTTTTGAATGATGGACTCTGTTTCAGTGTCCACATGGCTCGTCGCTTCATCCAGAATCAAGATTTTTGGATCAAAGACCAGCGCACGGGCGAAACTGATCAGCTGGCGTTCTCCACTAGAAAACTCATTGCCTTTTTCAACGACTGGATGATGGATGCCTTTTTCGTAGCGGCTCAAAAGGTAGTCAGCGCCGACTTGTTTCAAGGCATCGATAATCATCGCTTCGGTGATCGTTGGATCATTCATCTCGATGTTGCTGGCGATCGTTCCAGTAAATAGATAGGGATCTTGCATGACGATCGCCATTGAATCTCTTAAACTATGACGATCATAATCAGCGATCACTTGTCCATCCACAACGATTTTTCCCTGCTGCGGATCATAAAAACGGAACAACAGGTTCAAAATACTCGATTTTCCAGAACCAGTATGACCAACTAAAGCAATGGTCTCTCCTGCGGCAACATCAAAGTTGATATCGTGCAAGATCGCTTGCTCAGGATCGTAGCCAAAGGTCACTTGTTGGAAAGAAACATCGCCATTCGTGACAGTCAGCTGCTCACTTTGTTGTTTTTCAACCGGCTGATCAGCAAACTCAAAGACCCGCTGTCCAGCAGCTAATGATTGCTGCACATTGGTGATGGTTTGGACAAGCCCTTCGATGGGATCATACAGGCGGTTGATGTAATCAATAAAGGCATACAGCAAGCCTGCTGAGATCGCCAAGCGGCCATCAAGGAAAAAGGCGGCCAAGGTCGTGATCAAAATCAAGATCGTTGAATTTCGCAACAAGTTGCCTAATCCCCAAGCGATACTTGAATCGAGCAAGAGGTATTTACGTCCAGTTTTGAACCATTTCTCTACTGTTTCATTAAATTCTTTCTGCAACTGATTTTCTCGTTGGAAGGCTTGGATGATCGCCATTCCTTGGACAAATTCATTCAACTGCCCACTGATTTGTGAGATGTACTCCCGCATTGCTAAATTGTAACGAGAGGCATATTTGGTATAAAAATGCTGCCAGATTCCTAAAATCGGGATCAAAATCAGCATCGCTGCTCCTAAGGTGCGGTTCAAAAGAAACAATGCAATAAACGCACCAATGATTTGGATGATGTTGCTTAACAAATTACTGATCACGATCACGTAGAAATTCGACCGCAAGACTTCGGTGTCATTCGTGATTCGTGCAACGACTTTACCTGCTGGGATTTGGTCAAAGTAAGAAACCGGTAATTTGTGCATATGGTCAAAAAGCTGATCCCGCATTTTTTTGACGATACTGTTGGACATTTTTCGCAATTGCAGCAAGCTGATATAACGAAAGAGGGAACCAATCAAATTGACCAGCAAATACCCAGCGAGCAATTGGATCAAAAGCATCGTGTCTAAATTGCTACTGTTAACCGCTGGTGTCATCACTCGGTCGATCAGCTGCTTGGCAATCAGTGGGGAAGTCAGTTCGAGCGCTGCAGCCAGCAACAGCAAGATCGCACCCACGGTAAATTGTTTTTTATAATAGCTCAAATACGTGAGCAAACGTTTAATCGTTGAGAACACTCGTATCGTCCTCCTTTAACTGTTGATGATAATACTGCTCTTGGTACCAGCCTGGCGTTTCGATCAACTCCTGATGGGTACCACGCTGTGTGATCCGTCCGTCTTCTAAGACGATGATTTGATCCGCTTCGGTGATGGCGGACAATCGATGGGTCACGATGATGGAGGTCGGTGCCTGCTTCATCGTTTTCAAATTCGTGATGATGGCTTGTTCCGTTTTGGCATCAACTGCCGAAAGGGCATCATCCAGTAAGAGGACTTCACTGTTTCGTAAAAACGCCCGTGCTAAGGACAAGCGTTGTTTTTGTCCACCAGAAAGGGAAACGCCTTTCTCACCGACGACCGTTTCGAGCCCTTCTGGCATCCGCTTGATGTCTTCGCTAAAGCAAGCAGCCTCCAGTGCTTCCCACAATACTTCTTCGGAAGCGTCTGGCTGTCCGAATAATAAGTTCTCGCGAATCGTTCGTGAAAACAAGGTATGTTCTTGCGGTACTTCTGCAAAGTGGTTCCGCACTGCTGTTGTTTGATAGGCCGTCAACGGCTGCTCGTTGATCAAGGGGACTTGATCAGAGTATGGATAGCGGTGACCGAATTGTCTTAGCAGCGTCGTTTTTCCGCTGCCGGTCTTCCCAACGATCCCTAAGACTTCTCCACGAGTGATCGTCAAATCCAGTCCTTCTAACACATAACGAGCTGCTTGTGGGTATTGGAAATAGTATGCTTCAAAACGGATCGTATTGATAGCTTGCAGGTCGGCTTCACCTGGCGTTTCTAATTCATCCCCCGTCTGCAGCACTTCATTGATCCGACGCCAGGATGCGGCACCTTGCTGCATCACATTCACAAGATCTCCTGCTGAGATCATCGGCCAAACGACCATAGTCAAGTACACTTGGAAAGAGACCATCGCACCGATGGTGATCGTTTGGTTGGCAACAAGAAACGCCCCGACACCAAAGCTCATCACAAAACTGATTGCTAAGATGATGGTAATCAGCGGCCCAAAACGGGAATCGATCTCAGAAACGATATTGTTTTTCGCTCGTGTTTCCAGTGTTTTCTTTTGAAACTGTTTCGTGGTGGCTCCTTCTAGTCCATAAGCTCGGACGACCCGAATGCCATCAATGATCTCCAGCACTTCACTGTTCATCTCAGAAACAGAATTCTGCGCTTCCGTAAACGCCTTATCGACTTGCGAGCCCCATTTGAAAATGTAATAGGCTAAAAGCGGCATTGGAATCAAGGCAATCAAGGTCAGTAGCCAAGAAACCGTCCCAGCCATCATCGCTACGATAAAACTTAGATACAAACTAGTATTTAAGAAAACCATCAGTCCATACCCAATGGTCATCCCCATCACTTGGACATCGTCACTGGAACGAGTCATTAAATCACCTGTTCGGAAACGATGGTAAAACGGCGCCCCCATTTTGAGAAAGTGGCTCATCAATTGTTCCCGTAATTGTTTTTGCAGATCGTAGGAACCAATAAATAAATTAAACGTCCAAACAAATTCCGCCAAATATCCTAACAAGATAGCTCCCGCGAAGAGGCTCACATATTGGATCAGTACGGAGTAATCAAAATTATCTTGAATCAACGCATCGATGAACAAGCGCAGAATATAGATCGGTGCGACATACATCGCACTAGCGATCACCATAAAGACGAATACAAAGGTATAGCGCACCTTATGTTCTTTAAAATACGTTGTTAATTGTTTTAATACATACTTCATGTTTTATCCCTCACATTCTAAAAAAGTACACAAAAAAGCTCTGTCCCTTCGGAAAAAGGACAGAGCATAAACGTCGTTATTATAGACATTACCTGTACACTAATGGTTACCGAATAAGGGATTCACTTTATTCAATTTGCTTGTTTTTTTATCAAATACTTTTTGCATCGTAATCCCTCCTTCTCTTTTTATTTTTGCTGACTACACCTAACACTTTACAGATAAGTTTCTGAGAATGCAACAACTTTTATTAATTTTTTTTCAAAAAGATTGACTTTTCTAAAAAGGCGTTTCTCAATTTCTCGCTTTTTAACAACTATTTTTTGAAAACGAATTCTCGATTTATCCTAAGCGCTGCAAGGAATCTGGCAAAATAAAAAAACAGATGCCCCTCTCTTCAACAAGCGTTGTTTGGTCAGCACACTTGGTTGAAAAAAAGTTCCTCTGTTTTCTTACTTCCTGTTTATTCTGAGACAGATGCTAGGCGATAGGATACTGTTCGTCCAAAAGGAAACACTTGCACCCCTTGCAAACGATCTGTTTTCAAATACGCTACCGCTCCTTGATATAACGGCAAGACGGCTGTATCTTCAACGATCAATTGTTTCTCGAGTTCTTTCAATAAGTCCCAACGGGCAGCTGGGTCGTTTGCTAAAGTCGTCCGTGCTTCTTGTAACCCTTGGTCGTACTTTTCACTAGCATACCCAGAGGTATTCAAGCCACCTGTCGAATCATAAAATTCTAAGAAGTTGATCGGGTCCGCGTAATCTGGTGTCCAAGTCCCGAAGACGAGATCAAATTCACCTTGGGATTGCAAGTCCAAGCGGTTTTGTAAAGGAATCGACTTGGCATCGATGGTTAATCCAGGCAAATTAGTTTCTAACTGTCCTTGGACAAATTCGATGGTTTTCTTGGCTGCTGCTGTATCTGCTGACAACAGTTCCAAAGTGATCTCGTCTTGTCCCAACTCTTCTTTGGCTTGTGCCCAAAGCGCTTGTGCGGCTGTGAGATCATACGGCAGTAAATCGCCATTTTCTTCACGAAAATCTTGGTCTGTTTCAGGATCTTTGGCAAAGTTGCTTGGCACAAAGCCGTTCAATGCAGTCGATCCATCGCCTAAGATATTTTCAGCAAATGCCTCTTTGTCAATAGCTTGTAAAATCGCCTGACGTACCTTGACATTGCCTGTGACTTCTCGTTTTTGGTTGGCACTTAAATACCCCACCAGCGCCTTTGGCACATAGTTGGCTTGAGCTGAGTTTTGGTATTGCTGCGCGTACGTATCCGTTAAGGTGGTGTAGTCCAGTTCTCCTGTTTCAAAAAGGCTGACACCAGTTGCCGTTTCCTTCACTACTTGCACGTCGATCTTGGTCAATTGGACATTCTCAGCATCCCAATAATCAGGATTTCTCGTTAACGTCCATGATTCGTTGGTCCCGTTCCACCCTTCGATCAAGAATGGGCCGTTGCCGACAAAATTTTCCGCTGATAACCCATAATCGGCACCTTTTTCTTCAGCAAATGCCTGATTTTTTGGCATAAAAGGTGTCCCGACCAGAATCTGATCCAAATACGAGATTGGACTTGCCAATGTCAGCTCTAACGTCTGCTGGTCCAATGCTTTGGCACCTAACTCACTCACCTCAGCATCTCCTTGACGTACTTGACTGCCATTTTTCAACACATCCATTTGATTGCTGCTGCTAGAACCGTTCTCTGGATTGGCAACATATTGAAAGGCGTAGACAAAATCATCCGCTGTAACAGGATCGCCATTGCTCCATGTTGCATCACGAATGGTGAAGGTATAAACCAGTCCATCTTCTGATACCGTAGGCTCTTCAGCGGCCATCGCAAGCTCAGGATCCCCCTCTTGATCCAGACGGTATAACCCTTCTGCCACTTGTCCGATCATATCGGAACTGTTGACATCCGTGTATTGCCCGCTATCAAGGGTCGATAAGGCGCCCGCGGTTGACACTTGAATCTCTTGCGCAACAGCGCCTTGCTCCTCTTGCTGTCCAGAATCCGTCGTGGGACTCGTGGTACTGCAGGCACTTAAAACCAATACTGTGAAAGCAGTGATACCAATCATTTTCTTTTTCATTTTTCTCCTCCTTGCGTGACCCTCTTTCTTACAACACATCAACGACATACTTGAAAACCGCTTGTTCTTGTAAAAGCGCATCATAGGCAAAGTCAGGATGCCACTGAACCGCCAACAAGCGCTGACCCACGTGTTCAATGCCTTCAATGATGCCATCAGGACTCCAAGCTGTCTTTTGCAATGGACGAGCCAATCGATCCACCGCTTGATGATGAAAGGAATTGACCTTTGTTTTTTGACCGTATACACGAGCCAACATGCTTTTTTCAGCCGTCGCGATGGCATGGGTCGGCACTTCTTTCGGAATCGGCGCCTGCATATGAATGATCTCACTGAAGGTACTGATGTCTTGCTGCAGCGTGCCCCCAAAGGCCACGTTGACCAGCTGCATCCCCCGACAAACCGCAAAAATTGGTTTCTTTTGCAGCAGTGCTTCATCGATCAGCGCCAGTTCAAACTCATCCCGTGCCAAAAAGCCGCTTCCAGTTGCTTGATGAGCCTCCTGCCCATAAAACTTGGGTGAAACATCTTGTCCACCAGCTAATACCAGTTTATCGATCTGTGAAACATAGTCCTTGGCTATAGCTGGCTCACTGATTGGCAAGAGCAATGGCAGTCCGCCCGCTTGCTGGATCGCTCGCACATACCCTAATGGTGTGTAGGCGATCGGCAAATGATGCAGCACATCGCCAGCATCTTGCACTTCATTCGCAGCGATCCCTATAATTGGTTTGCCCATCGACTTCCCTCCCTGATTAACGATTTTTTCAGAAAAAAGCGGCATCTAGCAGTTGAACAAGGCAAGCGCCGCTTTTTCCCTCAAGATATGTTTCAACTATTCTAAACCAATCGACACTTTTTGTGAAACACTATTTTCACTTTCGTGATCATTTATTACAATCACCATTCTATTTAACCGCCTCTTTGATTCGCAATAAAGAACACCGCTAGTCAGATATAATTGAATTTTACCAACGCTTTCTCTACGTAAAAAAACATGCGAGAAGCCGTTGCTTTCCGCATGTTTCGTCATTAAAATAATCGATTGTCTTTTAAAAACTCCAGCATCTGTGTTTTTAGGGGATCTTTTTCATTACGGATCGACTTTGTTTGCGTCGGTTCATCAAGTGTCGATGGTCGCTTTTTAGGAAAAGGCGCCGCTGGTTCTTCTGCTAACTCTAAAATTTGAAAGGTATCCACCACGACTTCTGCCGCACAAAATCTTTGCCCTTCTGCTGTTTCATACGGACAGCCTTGCAAGTGTCCGTTGATTTTGATACTTGCTCCTTTTTGAGTATACCGTAAAAAGGTCTCTGCCTGTTTCCCATGAACGACACAAGCAAACCATTCATGATGCACTTCTTCACTGTTTTGCCATTGAGATACAATGACAAGATCAAAACGTACGCCCTGATCGTCCGCCGCATCAAACGCTTCTTTACTAGGCATCGCTGCGATTTTCCCAGTAAGAACCACTTTATTCATTGCCACGCTGCATCCTCGCTTTTCTCTCATTTCTTGAGTGATCTAAACTTATGCGACCTATTCTACCATATTCCAAAAAACAAGCAATCAAAGGTTAAATGGCTTAAGAAATGCTTTGAAAAAAATGAACCAACTCAAAGAATTCGTCTGCTCCTGTCAAAAAGCTGCGATTTTTTGACGGAAAAATTCTCTTTGCTCCACACAGCAAAAAAACAGTTGGTTCAATACCCCTATGAACCAACCGTCTTCTGCAGATCTTTATTTAGCAAAGGAATCTTGACTCCCATAGCGATCAAAATGGAGGGTTTCGCTTTCGAGATAATCGATGATCGCTTTGGGGATCATGACCCCTTCTTGCTGAGCTTTTTCAAAGTGTATTTGACTGATCTCTCCAGGATAGTAGACTTGTGATTGCCCTTTTACTGGCGGGATTGCATGCAGCTCAGTCACCATCTGATCGATGCTTTGCTTGAAGGTTTCGGTGTCCGTAAAACGAGACGGATCGATCACCAAAAGGAATTGTCCTAAGCGACGTTTTTCCGTCAAGTCCGCATACATGGAGGTGACCTGTTTACCAAAAGCCAAGCCTAGCATCGAGCCGGCTAAAATATCCACCATCATCATCAAGCCATACCCTTTGGCACCAGCGATAGGCAATAATCCTTGGACTGCATAGGGATCGGTGGTAGGCAAGCCTTGCTCGTCTACGGCCCAAGTATCGGGGATCTGCTGCTTCTTCGAGCGAGCGTCCAAAATTTTGCCCCACGCTTGAACCGTCGTCGCCATATCAAAAACCACCGGCGGATGATTGGCTCGTGGTGCTGCAAACGCGATTGGATTGGTGCCAAAATAGTTTTCGGTCCCACCAAAAGGCACCGCCATCGGATCCGATTGACACATGGCGATCGCCACTAAGTCGGCTTCAGCAGCCTGTTTGACGTAATACGCCATCGTCCCGCTATGGCTGGTCTGCTCGATTCCTACTGCAGCGATCCCTGCTTCTTTCGCCAGATGAATGGCGATCGAAATCGCTTCGTTGCACACATAATGCCCCATGCCGTTATCTCCGTGAAAAATTCCGGTAGCGGCGCCTGTTTTTTCAAAAGACATGTTTGGTTCTAGCGTGATGCCGCCTTTTACTAAGCGCTCGGCATAGTAGTCCATCCGCACGGCACCATGAGAATGGATCCCGCACGCATCCGCAAAGGTCAAATGCGCCGCTGTTTCACTGGCAGCGGCTTCTGGCAAACCAGCAGCCAAGAGTTTCTTTTTCATCAATGCTTCTAATTCCAGCAGAGAACATCTGCTCATTTCTTCCATCTTTTCTCCTCCTTAGAAAAAGAGAAGCACGCTTGGCAACGGCTTCTCTTATTGATTAAACACGCGATGATCGAGTTCATCGGCTGACTTAGCGATCAAAAGCGCTGAATAGACGTCTGAGTTCACGTTCAAGATCGTCCGCAGCATACCAACAAACCATTCAACACCAGCAAATAGCGCAATGCTTTCGATTGGTAAACCGAGCTGGGGAACAATGATTGCCAAGGAAACTAACCCCGCTCCGGGAACAACTGCATTGGCTAAAGAAACGAAAGTCGCAGTTACAGCTACCGTCACCATTTGGATCCCGTCAAAGTTGATTTGATACATTTGGGCGATCGTCATGACTGTAATCGCCATATGCATCGCTGATCCATTGCTGTTCAAAGACATCCCTAACGGCAATACCAAATTGGTGATACGGCTACTGAGTCCTAATTTATTCTGGGATTCTTCCATAGCGATCGGCAGCGTGATGGCAGAGGAGGTTGTCGCCAATGCCATGACCGACATATTTTTCATATTTTTGATCAATCGTAACGGATTGATCCGACAATACACGGTCAACAAGACTAGCCACAGCCCAAGGAACGTGACGGTGGCTAGACCGTAGACAAGCAAATAGCTGCCTAATGGCAAAATGATCTGCAAGCCCAGGGAGCTGATCGTTGAAGCGATCAAAGCAAAAATACCGATTGGTGCCACAATCATCACGTAACGAATGATGGCAATGACGACCTCATTCAGATCCACGATCAGCCCATAAAGAGCTGACTCAGGTTTCTTTTGCATAAAGCGATTGAGGGCAACACCAAAAAATAACCCAAAAACGATGATTTGAATAATTGACCCTTTACTCAACGCATCGAAAATATTCGTGGGAATAAAGTTGATCACTGTCTCTGATATAGAAATTTCTTGTGCTTGCAGAGGTTCGCCGGCAGCTTGTGAAAAGTCGATCCCTTTGCCTGGAGCAAAGAAGAGCGCCATCAGCACGCCCCATGCAGCAGCGAATAAGGAGGAAATCCCAAAGACAGCGATCGTTTTTCCACCCAAACGAGTGAGTTCTTTCGGGGCAATCCCCCCAACTGCTTGAATGATTTGGCCAACGATCAATAATGGGATCGCCATTTGCATCAGACGCAAGAAAAGATCGCCCAAAATTTTTAGGAACGAAGCGGCTTGCCCAAAGAACAAACCGCAAAGAATCCCTAGAAGAACGGCAATAACGATCTGCGTCACCATCGGTAGTTTTTTTGCTTTCACTTTGATCCCCTCTTTATTTTCGAAGTATGGTTCCTGTATGCTGATCTAGTTCAGCTAACTTTTCGATTGAGGTAATAATCGCGGTTCTGGCTGCATCTTCTTCGACAAAATCAATCGCAGCTTCTATTTTTGGCAACATACTGCCCGCTGCAAAATGGCCTTCCTCGATGTAGCCCTTGGCTTGTGCCACACTGATTTCCCCTAAGGCTTGCTGATTCGGCTGATTGTAATTGATGTAGATATTGTCGACACCGGTCAAAATAATCAGGCGATCGGCCTGCACGTCTTTTGCTAAGACACTAGCGGTAAAGTCTTTGTCGTTGACGGCTTCCACGCCAGTAAACCCATTGTCGTTGCGAACGACAGGTACGCCACCACCACCGGCGCAAATCGTGATCACACCAGCATCGACCAATGTTTTGATGGCTTCTTTTTCAACGATTTCTTGCGGTTTCGGGGATGGAACCACTTTCCGGTAACCACGCCCAGCATCTTCTTGATATACCCCGCCATTGGCTGCCATCGCAGCATTGGCTTCCTCTTCACTATAAAAAGGTCCGACTGGTTTGGAAGGTTTCTCAAAGGATGGATCTGCTGGATCGACACGAACTTGGGTGACTAATGAGATCACCGAAGGATGTGCTTGACGTGTGGCAAACTCATTGATCAAGGCATTTTGCAGCCAATAACCGATACTTCCTTGGGTCATAGCCACGCAGCTGTCTAATTTCAATTGGGGATTTTTTTCACTTTCCCCGGCTTTTTGCTGCAACAGTAAGTTGCCGACTTGTGGTCCATTGCCGTGACAAACAATGACTTTTTCCCCTTTTTCGACAAAATCGGCAATATAACGTGCTGCTTGCGCAACAACTGCTTTTTGTCCTTCATCACTAGGGTCTTTATCTAAAATAGCATTGCCGCCTAACGCGATCACATTCAAACTCATTTTATGCTCTCCTTCTGATTTTCCTTTGCTAATACGGCAAAAACACCTAATCCGATCAGCAGTAATAGACAAGACAGGTAAAACCCGACCTGCATCGATCCTAAAGAATCGGCTAAAAAGCCAGTAACATAAGGTGCTAAGATCGACCCCGACATCCCGATAAAATTATAAGCACTCAAAGTCGTTCCTAAGGCGCCTTTTGGTGCGTTTTTCGTCACAAAGGTCACGACGATTGGATCAAGCGCCAGCTTGCCAGTCAATCCATACAAAATCAAGACAGTGATCAATAAGGTACGATCCGTTACAAAGGCAATGGCAAATACGGAAAGGGTAGCCAATGGGACCAATAAATAGACTAATTTTTTCGTTGCGCCTGTTTTATCATTCAATCGAGCAAAAATCAACGCACCTGGAATTGATGCCCATGGGACTAAGGAAGCAATAAAGCCGACACTCGCCCCTTCAAAGCCACGCTCGGCAATCAAGAATTGCGGCAGCCAAGTAATGATCACAAAGTTTGCATAAATGCTGGTAAAGCATAGAACAAAGGCTGCCACGAGATTGCGGTTTGAAAAAATCTGCTTCAAGGAAATCTTTTCTTTCGGCCCTTCTTCTTTTATTTCTTGTCCTTCATCTTCTGGACGAATCACTTTTTCTTTCAAAACAAAATAGAACAAGACACCGACGATCAAGGTCGGAATCGCCATTAGGAAGAAGGGTTGGCTCCAATGGCCCCCGTTATCCAAGACCAATTTACTAGAAAGCAAGTACCCGCCAGACGTTCCAAACGCCATCCCACTGTTGATAATGGCATTTCCGACGGTTCGTTTGTTGTCGGGAATCGCTTCGGTAGACAATGCGTATTGCGGACCGTAATAGGCACCTTGACCAATCCCTGCAATGGCACGAATCACTAAAAACAAAACAAAGCTTGTGGCTAGCCCACTGAAGTACGTAGTCACCGCCAATAAAACAAAGCCTAGAGCGATCACTAATTTACGACCGATTTTGTCGCCGATGATCCCAAAAGGAATTTGCGCAACGGCATAAGTCAAAAAGAAAATACTATTGGCAAGTCCTAGTTGTGTGTTACTTAAATTGAATTCTTCACCGATCACACCCATGATTGGATTGAAGATCGTCCGTGTGGCGTACATTAAAATCCAGCCGACAAAGAAAATAGCAACGACTTTTTTCCAGTAAGAATTGCTTACTTTGACCGCATCTTTCTGGTTACTGATTTCCATGATTTCTCCCCTTTTCTATTCTTTCTCCTCAAGTGACAATGACTCCAACGCTAACAACAACCCAAAGCTAAGATCTTTGCCTGACGAATGACCGATGGACATCAGCTGCTGCACATCGTTTTCCAGCACCTGCGGGTTTTTACTTTTTACGTCTTGGAATAATTGCAGCATTACCGAATTGACATACCCTTGACTGGCACTTTGAATATAAGCAAGGCTGACATCCGTCGTAGACAGCGGTTTTGCCAATGCTTGTGCTAACGCGTCGGCTTCTGGCTGTTGCAAGGCATAGAGCATCGCTTGATAGGCAACGAGAAGATCATCGCCGCTAGGTGTCAAACCTTTGCCGCGGCCAATCAGGTGGTCAATGATTGGTTCCCAATCTGAGACAGGCTGCCGCAATGCCGCAAACACTGCTTGGGTTTTCTCATCTTCTGGCAACCCAATCTTGGTTTCTAGTTCTTGCTGAAGCAGTATTTCTTTCAAAAGCTGCAATTCCGCAGAGGTGAAGGATAACTCCTTCACCTGCAGCGAAACCAATTCTTTCTCTTCTAATGAAAGAGAAAATGTTCCTTTTGTGCTGTAAAAGGTCAGACCATGCTCTCGGACTTGCACGCGATTGCCGACTTCGATCAAAGGCAAGACTTGTTCAAACAATGCATCGGGTAAAAAGACCCCGAAGCCAGTCAAATAGTTGCGATAGTTGTTGATATTGACCAGCTGCTGCCCGATCATCACATTGAATGAACGATCAAACACGCTATGCACCCGACCGGTACGACCGAATCGTTGCAGTGGGTCTAGATAATCACTGATTTTGATTCTCTCAGTCAACATCGATCCCCAGATCCTTCGCATAAGCCGTCAAGGCATTTTCAAAACAGCCTAACGGTGCACGCACCGTGCCTGCGCCGACTTGACCGACACCTGCTTCTTTATGGGCGATCCCAGTATTGATGATTGGGGTGATGCCTGTTTCAACGACTTTGCGGATGTCGATCCCCAAACAAGTCCCTTGGAAGTCCCATGTTGGGATCGAGAAGGTCGGATTATGACCGAAACAGATTTTTGCCATTTCGTTGGAAGTTTCCAGCGCATCCTCAAAGCCCCCAGCGCCGACAAAGCGTGTTACCCCTGGTGCGGCTACCATCGCCATTGCTCCGACGCCGACGGTTTCAGTAATGGCACTATCCCCAATATCGGGATTGCCATCTGCTTCGGTAAACCCAGTAAAGTACAAACCTTTCGGCGTATTGACTGGTGCAGTATGCCATTGGTCTTCTGTTTGGGCGACACGAACCCCAAAGTTAACACCGTTTCTCGTCATGGTGGTCACGATCGTTCCTTTGGCATCGACACGGGCACCGTCAACGATGGCTTTGCCAGTTGCCATCATGATATTCAAGAAGAACTGATCGGTATCTGCTAAGAACTTGATCACTTCATATTTTTGCTTTTCATCGATCTCTGTTTGGATGATCAACGGCGCGATTTCTTTCAAAAAGTTCAATGATGCTGCAATATTTCGTTGATGGAATTCATCCCCCATTGTGATCGACCGGGCAATCAATACATTCAAGTTGATGCCTTCTTCTGTTAATTGTAATGCCTTGGCAATGGTTGGTCCTAAGACGTCTTTGATCCAATCCAAACGATCGATGACTTCTTGTGAATAGGCACCAAATCGTAAGACTTTACCGATCCCTTCGTTCAAAATACAGTAGGCTTTGTTGCCGACAAGGCGGTTTTCAACCACAAAGACAGGCATATTCCCAGAAGTGATTCCCCCCATTGGTCCAACTGCCTGGACATGGTGACATGGCATAAAGCGGACTTCCCCACTTTCGAGTAAGCGGCGGGCTTCGTCTTCATCCTTCGCCCAGCGTTCAAACAAGGCAGCGCCGATACAAGACCCTTGCATCGGTCCCGTCATTTCCGACCATTGGATCGGCGGTCCTGCATGCAGCAAGGTTTTCTGGCTTTCGTTTAATTCAGCAATCACTGATTTAGCTGGAACGACATCGATCAAGAATGGTTGGGCATTTTTGATTTTATCCGTCACTGCTTGGTTTTCAGCTGTGATTTTTTCGTCAAATTCTTCTAACGCGTCTAAAATACGGATCATTTTCTTGTTGCCGTTGGCACGAGGACGCCAGTTAAATTGTTCTGTTTTCCCGCCATATTGCAGGATCGATTCATTGAAGCTTTGCAAGCCAACATTGATGATCCGTGGTTTGGTGGTCAACAGCTCCATCACTTTCTCGCTAACTGTCGGCACCTCAACTTTGCTACCAGTATAGTCATTGACCGCTTTGTCTGCTTCAGAAAGAGTCGCCCCTTTTAAGGCGAGGGCTAATTGCACTGCTTGAGCATTGCTTGGTGCCACATAGACGCCAGCTGCTTTCAAACGGTTGACTGCTTCTTGATAGTTTTGCGGATCTTTTTCAGTTCCGCAGACGGTAGCAACAAAGTACAACGCGCGATCGGCTGCTTGGGCTGTTTGCTGTGCAGCTTCGATGGCTGGTAACAGTGCACCTACCATATCTGCATGTGCGCCGTAACCTAACACCACATCAAATAAAATGACCCCGGTTTGCTCATCTTGCGCATAGTCTTCGATTTTTTTGATGCGCACTTCAGGATCGATCATTGGGTGCGGTTTGCCTTGGGTATAGATATCATCACCAAGGTCGATCACATCATAGCCGTGGGAATGCAAGATATAGCCTTCTTGTTTTACAAGGCCTTCTAGATTCAAGGCTTCGGAGATCAGCATTCCTGCTTCGGCAGCTAATGTACCGCCAGAATAAAGACCTTTGACCACTTTGTCTTCAGCGAGTTTGGGCACATCTGGGGTTGCCACGCGTTCAAAATAGTTCGCTTTGACGGGTTCTTCATTGGCAAGATCAACAGCGATGCGCGCTGTTTCTTCCAGAGTATGTGCCAAATAGACTTTTCCTTCATGGGCTTCTGGTTTTTCTCCTAAGAAAATTGCTACCACAGGTTTGCTGATACTTTGCAGCAATTGAACGACTTCATCCCGCACTTCTTTTGCAGGTGGTTTCGAGATCACGCAAATCACATCTGTCGGTTCATGATTTTCTAAAGCAACGATGGCATCTTTGACAGTGATCGCCCCAACTTTGTCGCTTAAGTCACGTCCGCCGGTCCCAATGGCATGAACGACACCACCGCCTAATCGGTCAATGATCGTCGTCACTTCTTGAATCCCCGTACCAGAGGCACCAACGACGCCGATGTTTCCTGGTGCCACGACATTCGTGAAGGCAATCGGAATGCTGGAAATAATACCGGTCCCACAGTCTGGCCCCATCATCAATAAGCCTTTTTCATGAGCCAGCTTTTTCAAACGCACTTCATCTTCGATAGCAACATTGTCCGTAAACGAGAAAACATGCAAGTCATTTTTCAAGGCTTTTTCCATCTCGGCTGCACCATATTCCCCAGGAATACTAAACAATGCAACATTGGCATCTGGCATTGCGCTCAAGGCTTCTTGCCATGAAGCCGCCGCTGGCGTTTCTTTGCCTTGATCTTTTGCTGAAAGATCAGCTAAAAATGAATCGATCGCTGGCATTACTTGATCCATGATCTGTTCGTTTTGGCTATCGACCACGATCATCATATCGTTGGGTGAAGCACCTTCTGCCTCTTTAGAAAGCAAGCCAGTGTTATTTAATATATCTTTATTTGCATCCGTCCCCATCATGATTTGACTCATTTCGACATCGTCTAGATCATTGATCGTATTCGTCAGCAGCATTAAGTTAATGGAATCTTGGTAGTTATTCTTTAAGATTACTGTGTGCAGCATTTGTTCTCCTCCTTTTCTTATACTCTCATTCTAACGAGCCTTGTTTGCGTTTTCATTGGATAAAGTTCTAAAAAAATGCTATACTTTTTATCCAAAAGAGAAAAAAGGAGCGTTTTATGAAATTAAAAGAATTGGTTGAACTGCCGCTTTTTGAAAAAAGTAAAGTCCTGACTGGCTCCATTGGTTTAACAAATTCCGTTGGTTCCGTCATGGTGCTGGAAGCGATGGACATTGAGAAGTGGAGCAAAGCCCATCAATTGATTTTGACTTCTTTTTATGCCTTCAAAGACCAAACGCCTGAGGAACTGCGTGTTTTTTTTGAAAAAATGCAGCAAATCGGTGTCAGCGGTTTAGTGATCAAAGTGGATCGCTTGATCCCTATGATCCCAGATTGGGTGATCGAGCTTAGCTTTGCTTATCAGATCCCTTTGATCAAAGTGCAGCAAGAAGTCAGCTATGAAGCCATCATGCTAGCGGTTTACGAACCATTGCTAAATCACCAAACCCAGCTGCTGCGTACCTATTACGAAGTTCGCCAGCGCTTCATGAAAGTCGAGCGCAACCACTCTTCTTTCGATCAGATCATGCAGGAGTTCTATCAATTGATCGAAAAGCCTTGTTCGTTGCGCATCCCCCATTTAGATGTGCATGTGTCCGTCGGTCAATCCTTTAAGAATTTCGTTGTGACCAAACAAGAACCCATGAAAACCATCGAGTTTACCAAGAACCACTACGAATATTTGGAATTATTTTCTCATGAAAACAATCAATATGTGACTGCCATAAAAGTAGAGATCATCAATCCTTACAATGATCTGTGTACCTTGATCGTTTATCAGAAAGATTCGCAGATCCCTGAGGCAAAAGTCATGATCATTGAAAATGTGATCGACGTCATTTATGAACGCCTCCAAATGGAGTATTTGTTGAAGAAAGAACGTTACAATCGCATGAACAATCTTGCCGATGCGATCTTACAAAACACTCCTAGTAATTTGGCTGAGCTGGATCTTTTGTTAGAAGAAGCGCAACTGGATCGCTACGATTTCTACCAAGGCATTGCCTTTGCTTCCAACAGCTTCAAAGATAAGGAGCGTAAGTCCGTCGTTTTGCACAAGCTACGGGCGTTGAAAACACCCCACGTCTTTTTTGAACACCACAATTATTTGGTGATCCTCTATAATTTCCAATCGATCGCCCATCAGGTGACGAAACAGATGCTGCAGACACATTTTGATGATGCCCTGTTAGCCGATGAACATGGCTGCTTGGTGGTCAGCGAAGTCTTGCGCAAGGAACAGATCAAAGAGATCCTGCCAGAGTGTTTGGATGCGATTCGCTTCAATCGGCAGTTTTATTTGGCGCCAATCATTGCCTATAGCGACTTAGGTATCTTTAGTTCCTTTATCAAGGAGAACCAACTGGAAAAGCTGCAGCAAAGCATTCCCCAGAAGCTGTATCAACTCTCGGAAGAAAATGAAGAGCTGTTCAAAACGCTGTATACCTTTTTTATCACGAATCGCAATTACAAAAATACGGCTGAAACCTTGTTTCTTCATGCCAAAACGATTCGTTATCGGCTAAGCAAAATCGAACAGCTACTAGAGATCGATCTGACAAGTCCGATCCAATTAGTCAATTACGAGATCGGCACCTATTTATTAGAGCTTCAGAAAAGGAGTCAAGCAAAATGAAAAAAGAATGGCAATTGACCACCGGTGCTTCGGTGTCCCTTTATCCTGCTTCGGAGAAATACGTGATTTACTTTCACGGCGGCGGTTTTGTTTATGGAACCCGTCAAGACATTCCCGCATCACTGATCGCACTATTTCAAGAGCAGCAATACAGCGTCCTCACAGTCGATTATTTGCTGGCGCCCAATTCCTCGTTAGTGGAGATTTTGGCGCTGAACTGGCAAAATTTTCAAGAATTGCAAGCAACTGTGCTTAAAGATAACCCGTTTTGTTTCTGCGGACGCTCAGCTGGCGGTTATTTGATGCTGGCGCTGACCCAGCAATTACTGAAGGAACAACAGAGATTGCCTGAAAAACTGGTCAACTTTTATGGGTATACCGATCTTTCTTTTATTGAAAACAAACGAGTCTTGCAGCAGCCGCTCTTAAGCAAAGAGCAAGTCCCTTCTTTGGATCAAACCGAGATCGTTTGGGATGATCCGCAGTTTCAGCGCTATTTGCCTTATGTTTATTGGGTTCAACAGCAAGAACTCACCACGATCTATGGTCTAACAGCTGAAGCTCTTTCTGACTATGCCATTGATCCTGAGCTGCTTGCTCAATTTCCTCCAATTTTCAGCAGTGCCAGCAGTACCGATGAGGAAGTTCCTTTTCGTTACAGCAAAGGCTTGAAGAAAGTGCCTAAAAGCAAATTTGTCCCTGTCTATGATTTGCCCCACGACTTTTTGAAAAACGTCGAGGAGCCGCAAGTCCAAATGGTGTTTCAGCAGCTCGCCCGTTGGCTCAAACAATAATTTGATACAAGTAAAGTGAAAATAATGTTTTTTTATTGCGACGAGTGCACAGAAAAACTCTGATTGCCTTCGCTTCCTCCTTATCTCAAAAAACGTGCGGTTTAATGAAACTCTTTTAATAAAAAAGGCTTGATACAGGCTCAATTCAAGAGAGAATGCTATACTAAAGGGGAGTATGTTATAGGAAAGAAGGATGAGGTTTTATGCATTTTGTCGGGATTTTGTGTTTGATCCTAATCACGACGACCCTCTTCTCGCATCTGGCGAGACGGATGGGCGTTCCTGCTGTTATCGGGCAGTTGTTAGCAGGGGTTTTATTAGGAGGCGCAGGACTCAATTGGGTCCATCCAGATATTCTGGTTCATGATTTTTCAGAGATTGGTGTTATTTTGCTGATGTTTTTAGCGGGACTGGAAAGTGATATTTCTTTATTGAAACGCTATTTTCGTCCTGGGATGCTCGTTGCCCTTTTGGGGATCGTGTTCCCAATGCTATTCGGGTATGCCACAGGGGTCGGTTTTCAAAGCAGTCCCACAGAAGCGTTCTTTTTCGGGATCGTATTAGCTGCCACCTCAGTCAGTATTTCTGTCGAAGTATTGAAAGAGTTGAATGTGGTGAATACGAAAGAAGGATCGACGATTCTTGGTGCTTCCGTCGTGGATGATATTTTGGTCGTGTTGGTTTTGAGTCTTAGCCTTTCCTTTTTAGGCGGCGAAAGCAGCCAAGCAACACCACTGCCGGTCACCTTATTGGTAGAATTGATTTATTTTGTGTTGATTTTTCTATTGGTGAAGTGGATCGCTCCGTTCTTAATGGCACTTGCAGAAAAGCTATTTGCAAATTCCGCGGTGATCATCATGTCACTGATCATCTGCTTAGGAATGGCTTATCTTGCTGACCTCGTTGGGTTAAGCTCGGTCATTGGTGCCTTCTTCGCAGGGATCGCTGTCAGTCAAACAAAGGTTCGTGAGGAAGTGGAACACAGTGTCGAAGCATTAGGTTACGCCGTCTTCATTCCGGTGTTCTTTGTCAGCGTTGGCTTAGAAGTTGATTTTTCCCGCTTAAATGAGCAATTATTCTTTATTCTTGCCTTTACCGTGGTCGCGATCTTGACCAAACTGGTCGGCGGCTATGTCGGGGCGAAAATCGCGAAATTCTCGAACAACAGTGCTTGGATGGTGGGAGCTGGAATGATTTCCCGAGGTGAAATGGCATTGATCATTTTGCAGATTGGTCAACAAAACCAATTGATTTCGTCCGCATTGTATTCCCCTTTGGTGATCGTTGTCTTGTTGAGTACCTTGATCTCTCCCCTGATCTTAAAATACTTTACGAAAAAGATTTATTAAGCGATGTAGCAACAGCTAGGCGATACCGATGATTGCGAAAAAAACAGCACGGGTTTTATAGCGACCGCTCAACGGCCGATTGTTGATCGAACGTTGGGCGGTCGCTTCCTTTCCCGCGCTGTTTTTCTTTATACAGTTATAAAAGCGACAATGCTGCTAGTTACTGGAAACCAATGTTAATTTTCCATGATCGATTTGATACACATCATCCGCGACGGCATCGATAAACGCTTGATCGTGAGATGTGAACAAAACCATGCCTCGATAGCTGCGAATCAATTGTTCCAAGACGGTGATTGTCGGCAGATCAATAAAGTTCGTCGGTTCATCAAGTATCAAGACATTGGCAGGTTGAGTAAAGATGCGTGCGAGCTCGACCCGTGTCGCTTCTCCGCCGCTTAGCACATTGACTGGCTTCATCACGTCAATCTGGCTAAATCCCAGATTGTGTAAAATACTGCGGACCAGTGGTTCCTGATAGTCTGTTTGAGCCATCAATTCCGTCAAAAGCGGTGTGGTGCTGTTTTTTCGATAGCCCATTTGCTCGTAGACCGCAAAGACGATTTTCGGTGATACATAGATTCCCTCTCCACCTGCGATGATTTCTTTTAGTAAAGTCGACTTTCCAGAACCATTCGGACCCACGATAGCGATTTTCTTCCCGGCAGCAAACTGGAAACTGCTGCTGTCTAGCAAACGTTTCGCCCCTCTTTGAATGGTTACTTGCTCCCCACGAATCGGTCGTTTATTATGCAGCTCCACTGCAGGGACTACTGGAAAACGAATCACCTGCTGCCGGGCGACGCCCTTCACTTCTTCCAACTGATCCAAGCGGCTTTCCATGGCTTTGACTGTTTTTTGCAATGACTTTTGCACCGTGTCTTTTTGTTTTGATGACGACAAACGGTCTGGTCGGATGTTTTGCTGCCGCTTTTTTTCAGAAATACGACTGCTCTTGATCGCTTGTTCTTTTTTCTTTTGGATTGCTTGGGTCAACTGCTGTTTTTGTTGCTGATACTGCGCAGCCTCCCAGGCAACACGCTGTGCCGCTTGCTCTTTTTGCTGTCGGTAACTGTCATAATTGCCAGAATACTCGGTGACTTTTCCTTGATCGACTTCCCAGATTTTCGTTGCCAGCTGATTCAATAGATACCGATCATGACTGACCACGATCAGGGTGCCATAATAATACTGCAATTCCTCAATCAAGACTTGAATTCCTTGCTGGTCCAAATGGGTCGTTGGCTCATCGAGCAAAAGTCCTAACTGATAGGAAGATAACGTTTGTGCCAACCGGTATTTGGTCTCCTCCCCGCCGCTTAGTGTCGCCAATTCATTTGTTGGGATCGAAAAACGACCGAACAGCGCCCAGTCAAGGGCCTCCGTCTTTTCAGTCACCTCAGCGATTTGCGGGAAATAGTGAAACGAATTTTCTTTTTGAATCGTTCCTGAATCAGGATCGACCACTCCCGCAATCAACTTCAGCAAGGTAGACTTGCCTTGCCCGTTTGCTCCCACGATCCCGATACGATCCGTTTGATAGGTGCTCAGTTCTTCAATGTTCAGTACTTCTTTGGACCCATAATTTTTGATTAGATTGTTTATTTTTACACTTAATTGTTCCATCAGTCTGTCCTTCCCGTCTAGGAAAACGTAAGCACAAAAAAAGGGCATAGCCTACCGCTATACCCTGATTTTAATAAGAAATTGGAAAAAAGAGGACACTCATCCCTTGAAATCACGATTGCCTAGACTTTTGAAATAGATTTAAATTAGCTATTTAAAAGGTCAATCCACAATTTCATCGATGCTGTCATGTTTTTTCCTCCTCTTTTTGTCGTAGTTGTCTGTTAAATGACGAGCGGAAAATCAGCCGCTACTGTTTACCGTTTACGGTATTTCAGGAAGCTTCTTTAGTCTATCAACGAATCAATCGTAGCACGTTTTCAAAAAAGAGTAAAGTTTCATCACAAGAATGATTGGTCTTATACGCCATCGGTGATTTTTTCTGCTAATTTGACCGAGGCTTTTTCACCATTGAAGACTGCATGATCCAGTTCTCCTTCATCATGAGCAACGATCAACGCCACCGAGACGTCAGGGTCAACATTCAAGAGGGTCCGAAACATCCCAGAAAACCAATCGATCCCAGCCAGTAAGGCGATGCTTTCATTAGGCAGTCCTAACATAGGTAAAACCGTAGCCAGTGTGACTAATCCGCCGCCTGGAACGACGATCGTTCCCAAGCATGCCAACGAGGACAACAAGACCACTTGCAAAAGATCCCCCCAGCTCAATTGGATCTGGTACGCCTGAGCAACGGTTACGATTGCCAGGGCTAAAAATAAGGAGAGCCCATTGCTATTTAAGGTCATGCCCAGAGGCATCACGAGCTTATTGATTCGATCACTGATCCCAAATCGCTCTTTGCCATCTTCGATTTGAAACGGCAATGAAACAGCAGAGGAGGTGGTCGTAAAGGAAACCACCGAGAGGCGCCACATGTTCTTTATCAAACGAAACAAGGAAACTTTGCAATAGAGCGACGTCAAGAGAAACCAAAGAAACAAAAAGAGCAAAGATGCTGCTGCTAACGTCAATAAAAAACTGGCTAACATTCCCAACACACGAATACCGGTATCTTCTACTAAGGAAGCAACAAGGCCGAAAATCCCGATCGGCGCCAACTTCATGATCATGCTGACCATTTTTATCAAAATATTATTAAAACTGCTGATCATATCTAGAAACAGCTGATTCTTTTTTTCATGCTTGATCAAGCTCAAGGCAAGGCCAAAGAAGAGCGAAAAAATAATCACTTGGATCATATTCTGCTCCACCATGGCTTGAATAATGTTCAGTGGAACAAAGTTTAAGATGACTTCTTCCATGCTGCTGGTACTTAATGCGGTTTCTGTACTTTGCAGCAGGGACTGATCAAGGCCTGCGCCAGGCTTGAGGATCAAGGCGAACAAGAGACCGAAAATAGCGGCGACGAGGGTCGATCCAGTAAACCAGAGGAAGACTTTCCCGCCAATCCCACCTAATTCTTTTGGATCAAGTCCCCCCACCGCTTCAATCACCGAGCCCATGACCAGCACGACCACAGACATTTGAATCAGTCGCAAGAAGAAGTCCCCGACTAGCTGCATTTGATCACCTAACCCGGGAAAGGAAACGCCCCAAAAAATCCCCAATACCGTTGCAATCATGATTTGGTTGGTCAAACTGATTTTTAAGGATCGTTTTTTCATCTGTTGTGCCTCACTTTTCTACTTGGCTGTTTTCTTAGAGTTTACAGTCAAGAATAAGAATGTACCACCGATCAACAAAATAATTGCGATATAAAAGCCCATTACTTTTGACCCTGTTGCATCCGAGATCGATCCGGTCAATGTTGGTGCGATAACGGAAGACATCATGCCGAAAAAGTTGAAGACCCCTAATGTCGTACCGACCCCAACTTTGGGTGCATTTTCCCCTAGCCAAGAAATGATGATTGGTTCAACCGCTAATTTCCCAAGGAACCCGTACAAGATCAACGCGATCATTAAGAAGGTCGAATTTGTCGCTTGCACCGTTACTAATAACATCAACGCCGCCAATACTTCTAAAATAACGATAAAAGTTACTTTTTTGTGCATGTATTTGTCTGCCAAGCGGCTAAAGAACAATGCCCCAGGAATGGAAGCAAATGCTACTAATGAAGAAGAGAAACCGATCGCGACTCCTTGGAAGCCTCGTTCTGTTCCTAAGAAGTTTGGTAGCCAAGTAACCGTCATATAGTAGGCATAACACGTCGCAAAATATAACACATAAGTAAAGAGCATCCGCAGTGAGAACAAGGTCGAAAGGGAAACTTTTTCTTTCGGCTGATCCGTTGTTTCTTCTTCAGCTGCTGCTTGGCTCTCCAAGAAAGCCACGTCTTCTTTGTTGCTGCGGATCACCAATGCAAAAGCGATCGTCATACAAACGATCAAGAAAGCGGATAAATACATCATTGTTTGCCAAGGCATGTTCATCTGAATAACGATAAAGCTTGATAAGATCATCCCAAACCCTGAACCAACGGCAGAACCACTATTGACGATCGCTGTTGAGAAGCTCTTCTTTTCTTTCGGAATGTTCTGTGAGGTCAAAGAATACGCTGAACCGTAAAATGACCCACAGCCGATCCCTGCTAAAAAGCTACCGGTATAGATCATGGAGATTGAAGAGGCTTGTGAAATCAGTAAAGCTGCCAGTGCAAATACCACGAATCCTGGAAGCAGAACTGTTTTCTTCCCAATCTTATCCACCAAAAAGCCGGCCGGGATCTGCATGATTACATAGCCGAAAAAGTAAAAGCTGGCAATCGATCCTAATGCTGTATCAGAAATATTGCCGCCAAGTGACTCATTGATTTGCGGATAGACTGGCGATAATGCAGCGCGATAAATCCAGATAGTGACCCAGCCTGAACACATTAAGATAATAATTTGTTTCCAGTAGGCAAGCCCACCACGTTCTTTATTGATTTCCATTTTTTTCCCTCCATCAGTTACACAAGTAAAGTTTGTGAAGCACGCCAACGAAAGCGCTTTAAGATAGTCTTAGTGTACGTTTTTTTGCCGACGATTGCATTTGTCATTTTTCACAAAGCGCTTTCAGTCGTTGTGCATTTGTGCTAAAAATTTAAGTCGTTTTTTGGTAGTAATTTAACGCAGCGATGAGCGCTTTGCCAGCAGAAATTGGTGCTTGCTGGTACAATAGTGCCCCTTCTAACGCGGCTAAGACATGTAAAATATTTTCTTTGCGGCTGCTGTAGCCCATATTTCCAATCCGCCAGATTTTTCCTTTTAGATCACCAAATGAACTAGCGATCTCTACACCAAAGGAGTGAAGCATCTCTTCTCGGACAGCTTCGCCATCAACACCTTCTGGAATAAAGATAGGGGTAACTGTCGGCATTTTGGTTGCTTTTTCGCCATAAATCGACAGCCCCATTGCCTCCAGTCCAGCGACCAACGCGCCTTCATTCGTCAAATGACGTTGATAGGCTGCATCAAGGCCTTCGTTTAGCAGCATCCGTAATCCTTCATGAAGCGCATAGATCATACTCGTCGCTTCTGTGTGATGGTTGATTCGCTCTGTGTTCCAGTAGCGTTGCAGTTGACTCAAATCCAAGTAATTGCTCATAATGTGCCGCTTGTTTCGATCCGTTTTACTCAAGCCTAATTCTTTTTGGTAACGAGCATTAAGGACGGCTTCGACTCGCTCGTTGTAGGTCACTAATGAAAGACCAGACGGCACACTTAAACACTTCTGTGTACCGGCAATCGCTAAATCGACACACCAATCATCGACTGACAGGGCCACGCCACCATAAGTCGCCACCATGTCAACGACAAAGAAAATATCTTTTGCGCGACAATACTGCCCGATTTCTGCTAACGGCTGCATTTGCCCATTGGCGGTTTCCCCGTGGACCATCGCCACGATCTTGGGTTGAAATGCGTCGATTTCTTTGATGACCTCTGCGGGTGCAAAAGGAGCTGTCCACTCTTTTTCTACATATTTGACTTGTGCTTGGGCACGTTCACAGATTTCTCCCAGTAAGAAAGCAAAGCGCCCATAGGCTGGGATCAAGACTTTGTCCCCTGGTTCGATCAAAGCGATCAGCGCCGCTTCTAAACCAGCTCGGGAAGTCCCGACAATGGCAAATGCCTCTTTATTTTTGGTTCCAAACGGTTGTTTGATCATTTCTTTGACCTCATCCATGATCGTCAAAAAATTCGGATCAAACTGCCCCAAAATGCGATTGGTCATTGCTTGTAGAACAGCTGGATGGGCTTCTACAGGCCCAGGTGTCATGATCGTACGTTGTGCGATCGTTAACTCTTTATACATCTTTTTCCCTCATTTCTCTTTTTGATTTCACTGTCCAACGCCTTGTCAACGTTTCCAAGTTTGTTGTACAATAAAGCTAAAAAAGGACATGTTTTTGTTTGTTTTGTTCAATTCCAAAAGGAGTTTCTCTATGAAGTTAGTTGCTGAATTGCTTGCTATACCACGCTTTTCCAATTTGCGTTTATTGACAGATCCCCTGACTGCGGAAATTCCCGTCGACAGTATCGAAATCACCGAGACCCCCGATATCGCCCACTATATTCCTGAGCATACCTTTATCTTAAGCACGGCGATGGTTTATAAAGATAATCAAGGAGCGCTTCTGGAGCTGATCGATTCTCTCGTAGCCAAAAATGCCGCTGGATTAGGCATCAAGATCGGTCGTTTTTTGGATGTCATCGATCCTGAAGTGATCGCCTACGCCGATAGCTTGGGTTTCCCCATCGTAGAAGTACCTGCCACGATGCCGCTAGGTCGTTTGATGCACCAGCTTTTGAATTTATTGTGGAACACCAAAACCGAGCAGCTGAGTTATGCGTTAGACATTCAAAAACGGTTCTCTGCTTCCTTGATGAAGGATGTCAGCATCGCTCGCTTTATCGCTGATTTTGGCCAAATGGTCAATACACCGATCATTTTGTTGAATCCTTTTAAACAAGTGATCGCCCACTCCAAGCATTTCACCCGCATGTCAAAACCCGCGGAGTACTACATCCATCAATTAGGACAAACGAAAGGGGTTTTTACTGGTGAAAAAAGCGGGGCGATCCCTATCAAAGATCTTCATGAAAAAACGTCACAAATTTCTTATTATGCTATTGAAACCTCCACTTATTTCCCCCATTATTTAGTCATTTTGAATCCTGAGGCGATTCCTTATCCTGTCTCGGATTTTGCGCTGGAACAAGCAGCCTTGGTCTTGTCGTTTATGCTCTTCAAGAACCAAAAAGTGCAAGAATCTTTTGAAGATTTAAAAAGTGACTTTTTAACACGGATGATCGAATACCAGCAATCCACCAAGCAAGAACAAAAGGATTGGTTAGACCTCGGAAAGACTTACGGGTTGGTCAAAGCCCGCCATTATCGTGTCATCTATGGTGCCTGTGAACCAACCAAAGAAACCAAAGGAAAAGACAAATACCTAAAAGAAGAAAGTGACCTGGTCTATCAGTGGTTTAGTGAACAACTACCTTATCGCATCAAAGATGTTTGTCTCTTTCGCTTAAAGGGCAGCAATCACTTTGCGATTTTCGTGCAGCACAAGTGTGATGCCTTAGAAGATCATTTGATCGAGACCGCCAATGCTTTGACCAATCGGTTGCCATTTCGAATGGCCTTTGGGGTAGGGAGTGTCTGTGAAAGTATCAATGATTTAGCCAGCTCCTACATCGAAGCAAAGACTGCTTATGAAGAACGAAGAGGCCAGCATGATTCGTCCATCGTCTCTTTCTACCATCAACGGGGAATGCGGAGTCTATTTGAAAAAATGAGCCCTGAAGATATCCATTATTTCTGCCGTACGATTCTTAAAGAATTGGCGTTTCCGCAAGAAGATGCCACCATCGAATTGCGCAAAACCTTG
Source organism: Enterococcus sp. R12 (assembly GCF_058135755.1). Classification (NCBI taxonomy): domain Bacteria; kingdom Bacillati; phylum Bacillota; class Bacilli; order Lactobacillales; family Enterococcaceae; genus Enterococcus; species Enterococcus sp. R12. The sequence goes on along the minus strand of NZ_CM176874.1, from coordinate 976,944 downwards.
CGGGCTTACTTGGATTATCAATGTGAGATCACCCGCACCGCCAAAGCCTTGTTCGTTCATCGCAACACGATCAAATACCGCATCGAACAGTGTCAAAAGCTACTAGGAAAAAACGTGCATGATCCTAGCATCAGCCTGGATCTGCGTTTAGCCCTTGAGCTGTCCGAAGAAGGCGACTAATAGGCGAATCAAGCAGTTGGATCGCTGGTGTTACCCAGCGATCCTTGTGCCTGCTTCACCTAACAATGCTAAGTCCGCTTCTTCCAATGAGCAGATGATTGCTGTCTTTCCTTGTTTGGCAAACGCAATCGCCGCTTCCATTTTCGGCCCCATACTACCTTCTGCAAAATGCCCCGCATCAAAATATGCTTGCGCTTCACTTACGGATAAGCCCGTTAATTTTTCTTGCTCCGGTGTTCCGTAATTGATATAAACGTTGTTGACGTCGGTCAGCATCATAAATACATCGGCATCCACTTGTTCTGCCAGTTTTTTCCCAGTTCGATCTTTATCGATGACTGCTTCGATCCCTTTCAAGCCTTCCGCTTGTTTTACGACTGGAATCCCTCCGCCGCCACCAGCGATCACGATGGTATTTTGATTCAATAAATGAACCATTGATTCCACGCCGTGGATCGTCACAGGTTGTGGAGATGGCACGACGCGACGGTACCCACGTCCAGCATCTTCTTCCATCACCCAATGTTTTTCCTCAGCCATCTTTTTTGCTTCTTCTTCTGAGTAGAACAAGCCGATCGGCTTCGTTGGCTTTTCAAACGCGGGATCATCCGCTGCCACTTCCACTTGGGTCAATAAGGTCACGACATTGCTGGTCAGTTCTTCTTGCTCGATTTTATTTTTGATGCTTTGCTCCATTAAATAACCGATAAAGCCCTGTGACTCTGCATTGCAGACATCTAGTGGAAAAGGCGGCACGACTTCTTTGGCTTCTTCATTTTGTCGTAAAATATTGCCGACTTGCGGACCATTGCCGTGCGTCACGACGATTTGATGGTCAAGCTTCTCGATTTTAGCGATCTGTTCCGCACTTAACTGGATATTTGCAAGCTGTGTTTCTACGGTCGCTGGTTGATTCGGTTTTAAAATTGCATTGCCCCCTAGAGCGATGACCACTCGTTTTGCCATATGAATTCCTCATTTCTATTGTTTTGAAATTGATCGATACTGCGAGCAAACCCTGCCAAAAAGTCAGCCCCCGAGGTATGACCGATCGCTAGTATCTCTTTAATTACTTGGTAAAAAGCCGCTGAATCGGTACACCTGGTCAAGGATAATGCCGATTGATTGAATGCGCCTGTCAGTGCATGCAGAAGATAATGTTTACTGACGTCAGTCGTTAAATCATTGACTGTCAACAGCCTTCTTTGTAGATAAGCCACCAAGCGGGTATCTGCTTGCCCCATCACTCGGCGAGCCAGTAAATGACCAACTAGCATATCATCGCCTGTGGGGGTCAATCCGACACCCCGTCCGACTAAATAAGCGACTGCTTGCCGTTGTTCCTTAAATGAAGGCGTGCATAGCTGATCGATTGCGTCATAAAACGGATGATTGCTGCGGATGGTTGCTGAAACAGCTTCTTGAATCCTCGTCTTTTCCGTGACATGTTGCAGGATTGACCAAAACAGTTCTCGATCAAATGGGACTGTGCCAGCTGGAAAGGTGGTTGTAAATTTGGCTGCCTTTTGAAAAGACAGACGATGATGCGGAAAATGGATCACCCGTTGCTGAACCACAAGAGTGGTACCAGCAACTAAGCCTGTCGCCAACGCTGCATAATCGTCGGCAGCTAAAATCATCCCTTTGGGCACGCGAGCCGCTTGTTTGGAGACACAGATCAGCTGATCCTGACGAGGATCTTGTAGATTGAAACTATGCTGAAACACACTGTGAACGAGCCAGTTGCCATTGATAAATGCGGGTTCAAATAAAGCTTGGTCGATCCATTTTGCCTGTATCATCGCTAGGTTGCTCCTTTTCCACGTTTTCAGTCCCTGATTTATTCTTCAAATCCTAATTTTTTTGCATAAGCCAAGACAGCTTTTTCAAAGCATTCCATTGGTGGTGTCACTGTCCCGGCACCAATTTGTCCCCGTCCAGCTTGTTTGTTGGCGATCCCTGTATTGATCACCGGTAAGATCCCTGTTTCCACGACTTTCCGAGCATCGATCCCTAAACAGATCCCTTTGAAGTCCCATGTAGGGACGGGAAAGTTCGGATTGGTATCAATGGAGATCTCTAACATCTCATTGCTGGTTTTCAACGCATCGTGAAATCCACCAGAACCAACGAAGCGTGTCACAGCTGGGGCAGCAATCATTGCCATTCCCCCAACACCAAAGGTTTCCGTAATGGCACTGTCGCCCATATCTGGAGAGGCATCTTCTTCACTGAATCCTGAGAAATACAGCCCTTTTGGTGTATTGACAGGACCAGTAAACCACTCATCTCCCATGCCAGAAATACGGATACCGAATTCATGCCCGTTGCGACACATTGCGGTCACAACCGTGCCTTCTTCAATCGTCCGGGCGCCATCAAGCACCGCTTTTGAAGAAGCCATCATGATATTCAAGAAAAACTGATCCGTGTCTGCTAAAAACTGAATGACTTCTGGTTTTTCTTTTTCAAATCCTTCCAGGGTAACGATCGCTGGCGCTACTTCTTTTAAGAACGCCAACGAAGCAGCAATATTCCGTTGATGGAACTCATCCCCCATGGCGATTGCTTTTGCGACTAAGACATTGATGTTCAAGCCATCGGGTTTTGTTTGTAGTGCAGCACTTAAAACTGGTGCTAACGTATTTTTCATCCAATGCAAGCGATCAATGACTTCTTGAGAATAGGCGCCAAAACGTAAAACTGCCCCGATCCCTTCGTTCATCGTACAATATGCTCGGTTGCCATCGGTTTTGTTTTCCACCACGAGCACTGGCATATTGGCAGAGGTGATGCCCCCCATTGGGCCAACCGCTTGCACGTGGTGACAAGGAATCAGTTGAACCTCCCCAGATGCTAATAAATGACGTACCTCTTCTTCCGTTTCGCCCCAGCCTTCAAAAAGCCCCGCACCAACACAAGCACCTTGAATCGGATCGATCATCTGATCGTAGCGGATCGGTGGTCCTGCATGCAATAGGACTTTTCCTTCACCTAACTCTGGAATGACACTGACTGCTGGAACGACATCCAACAAAAAAGGCGAACCCGCAACGATTTTGGCAATAACGGCTTGGTTTGCTTCTTCAATAGTTTCGTACACGATAACTTCCTCCTACTCTGATAGTGACACTTGTGCTAAGAAACGTAAGGCTTTTTGTAACGTTACGTTTCCACCAGCAATTGGCTGCCAGTCATATTGAACGACTTGACCGTGATGCGCCTGGATTGCTTCCGCAAAGCTACGCAATCCTACATTGATGAACGCGTCATTCGCCAACAATTCACGGCTCTTTTCAGATGGCTCTGGCAACGCATCGGCAGTTGTCACTGCTTTTGGCAACAGCTTACGACTAATTGGGGAAAACGGGTGACCGAGCATTGCTAAAGCTTGTTTGACTGCTTGGGCATTGCTTTGACACAAAATCACGCCAGCTGCGGTTAAAATCTCTGCTTGCTCGTTGCTGTCTTGGGGATCTAAATCAGTTCCGACGATCGTAGCGATCACCGCTAACTCCCGGCCAGCTGCTTGTGCTGCTTCCTTCAACGATTTGATGGTCGGTGCCAATTCACTCGCCATATCTTGATGAGAGCCGTACCCTAAAACGATATCTAACAAAATCACTGCCGTTTCAGGATCTTCTCCCGCTTGTTTCAACAGTTCGATCCGCTTTGTTGGGTCGATCATCGGATGGGGCTTGCCTTGCGTATAGATGTCATCACCTAAATCGATGATCTCATGGCCAGCTGCTTTTAAGATGTACCCTTCCTGATGGGCATCTTCTTGTTCTAGATTTAATCCTGCTTTGACTAGCATCGCTGCTTCGTACGCCAATGTTCCGCCAGAATAGTAAGCTTTGATTTTTTGCTGTTCAGGTCCAAAAGCGGCAGCTGCCGTTTCCTCTTTTACTGGCTCTAATCCAATCTGTTCTTGACGTAGTAGCTGCACGGCTAATTGAGCCGCTTCTTCCAGCGTGTAAGCTCGGTAAAGATTTTCTTCGTGGTCCGTTGGCTCTTCCCCCAGAAAAATCGTGACTGCAGGTTTTGTTCCTCTTCTTAATAATGCCAACACTTCATCTCGGACACGTGGTGCAGGTGGTTTGGAGATCACCACGATCACCTCCGTATCAGGATCATGTTCCAAGGCAAGAATGCTGTCTTTCATGGTGATCCCACCGACGGCTTCTTTGAGATCTCGTCCACCGGTTCCGATGGCTTGTGTCACACCGGCACCCAATTTATGAATGATGGTGGTGACTTCTTGGATGCCCGTACCCGAAGCGCCGACAACACCGATTTTCCCTTTACGAACGGCATTCGTGAAGGCTACTGGTATCCCATTGAGAATCCCTGTGCCACAATCTGGTCCCATTAAAAGAAGTCCTTGTTCATGAGCCATTTTCTTTAGCCGAACTTCCTCTTCCAATGAAACATTATCACTGAAACAAAAAACATGTTTGCCCGCTGCTAATGCGGTTTCAATTTCTGGTGCTGCCATAGTACCAGGAATCGATAAGACAGCGACCTTCGCATCTTTTCCAAGATCTAAGGCTTTTTCCCAAGTTTTGACGCTTTGGGTTTCTTCTCCTGCGCTATTGCTTTGGTCCGATAAGAAGGCATCGATTTCTGACAGGACTGTTTCGATGATTTCTTCCTCTTCAATGTCTAACACGAGCACCATATCGTTGGAGGTCGCATTGCTCATCTCCTCGGTATAAAGACCACCCGTCTTGAAGATATCCTTATTGGCAGGTGTACCCATCATGACCGAAGCGTTGTTGATCCCTTCGATCGTCAGTAAACGATTGGTCAAAAGCATTAAAACAATGGAATCTTGGTAATTGTTTTTTTGAATAATAGTGTGTAACATGGGTCTCCTCACTTTCCTGTTCCTGTCTGTGCAAAGGCATCTGACCCAGAATACTGGTCAAAATGAACCGTGTCGCTAATGAGATAGCGATAAATGTTCTTTTCGATAGGAATGCCTTCTGCCATATATTTTTCATAGGTTAGTTGATTGATCTCGCCTGGATAATAGACTTGCTGGAACTGTTCAGCAGCCGGTATGGCGTGTAGCTCTTCGATCATCGTTTCGACTGACTCTTTAAATGTGTCTAAATCTGTAAAGCGTTGCGGATCGATCAGCAAAATAAATTGCCCTAAGTCGCGGCCTTTCGTCAGATCGTTGTACATAGAGGAAACATGCTTGCCAAAAGGCAGCCCAAGGAGCATTCCAGACAAGATATCCACCATCATCATCAACCCAAAGCCTTTTGGTCCTGAGATTGGCAATAACCCATGAACATGATGCGGATTTGTCGTTGGCTTGCCATGGGCATCAACGGCCCATGTTGCTGGAATCTCTTTATCTTTGGAACGAGCATCTAAAATTTTGCCCCACGCTTGGACCGTCGTTGCCATATCAAAAACCACCGGCGCACCATGCTTTCGCGGTGCCGCAAAGGCAATCGGATTGGTACCAAAATAATTTTCTTTGCCGCCAAAAGGAACCACCATTGAATCCGATTGGCACATAGATAATGCAATCAAGTCAGCTTCTGCAGCTTTTTTGACATAATAGGATAGCGCCCCACTATGACTCGTTTTCCGTACACCAACCGCCGCGATCCCAGAACGTTTGGCCATCTCAATGGCATACTTTGTCGCTTCTAATACGACGACCTGCCCTGCGCCATTTTGACCGTGAACGATCCCGCTGCTCGGCCCAGTCTCTTCAAACGTGATCTGTGGAGTGCGATTCATCCCACCTTTAGCGATCCGCTCTGCGTAATAGTCTACCCGCACAGCCCCGTGAGAGTGGATCCCGCTGGCATCGGCAAAAACCAAATGCTCTGCAACGATGGCTGCGTGCTCTTCAGACAAACCAGCAGCCGCTAATTTGTTTTGGATCAATTGCTGTAACTCTTGTGACTGTACAATAACCGTTTCTTCCATCTTCTAAACTCCTTTAAATTTCCGGATCGCGGTTGCAATCTTTGGAATAAATATAGGTCAATGGTTCGTCACGGCCAACACCATAGGCCGCTTGCTGTACATAGGCACTCATGAAAATGTAGTCGCCTTTTTCCACTGGGAACCACTCATTATCTAAGTTATACATCCCTTTACCTGACAGTAAGTACGCCCCATGTTCTTGGTAATGGGTCTCAATGTAGCCATGACTTGCCCCTGGTTCAAAGGAAAGGATATGGATATTCATGTCAAAGCCCAGCTCTTTTGGCAGGAAATCCCAAAGTAGGACGTCTGCCATCCCTTCGTATTGGATCGGTGTCAACTCTGAAAGATTCCCCACTACTTTGTAGGCTTGGTGATTTTCAAGTGGTTGGTAACGTTTCTTATACAAGAACACTTCTGTCGCTTCTTCTTGGAGATTTTTCATATACAGTTTTTCTCCAGCAGGCAGATAGATATAGCCTCCGTCCGTCAATGTATGGGTTTCTTTGCCATCACTTACTTCCAGTTTGCCCGAGATGACATACAAGAAACTCTCGATCTCTGGACCGCCGAAGCCCAATTGGTTGGCGCCATCTTTTTTGAATGAAATGATGTAATCGACAAAAGACGCCCCTAATTTTGGTGTGCCGAGTATCGAACATTCACAGTTTTCGAAGCCTGGAATGACATTATTCACTAGCCCATCATGCGGCAAGATCGCAAAATTATTTTTTCTAATGACTGCTCGTGATTGCAGCAATCCATCTAAATAGCCCGTATTATTATTTTTATATCCCATGTGTGTCCCTGCTTTCTATTCTTTGTATGCTAGCTCGTAAAGGGAAGCTGCTAAAACTTCAACCCCAGCTACTAAATCTTCGATAATCGTTGCTTCGGCTGGGTTGTGGCTAATCCCATCAATACTTGGTACAAACAGCATCGCAGTTGGAAAATGTGGTGCAATGATTTGGGAATCATGCCCCGCCCCACTATGCATGACTTTGTAGCGTTTGCCAGTTTGCTTCACCGCTTGTTCCACCGTGGCAACGATCGTCTCGTCCATCGGCACAGGTCGTTCATCCATCCATAGATCCATCTCCACTGTCAGGTCGTGCTCTTTGGCGATCGCTTGAATGATCTGTTCTGCTTCAGCAGTAAAGGCATCCAATAGCTGCCCATCGGTATGGCGACAATCCATCGTAAACAACACTTCACCAGGAACCACGTTGACCGTATTCGGTTTTGGCTCAACTTTACCGAATGTCACTACTAATGGATCCCCAAGCTCTAAGCCACGGTCGATCACTGCGGCACACATTTTGGCAAAACCATACACAGCATCTTGGCGATAGCCCATCGGTGTGGTTCCTGCATGATTGGCTTGTCCTTTTAAGACAAAGGTGTAGCGCTTTTGACCAGCGATACTATTGACGACACCGATCTGCAAATTTTCTTTTTCTAAAACACTGCCTTGTTCGATATGGATTTCCACGAAGGCTTTGATGTCTGATCGAACTGGTTCTTGTGGGTCGCGAAAATCAAAGCCTTGGCGTTGCATCTCTGCCACGAAGCGATTGCCTTCAAAATCTGCGATCGCTTCAACATCGGCTTTTTTGGCCTCTCCGACAAAGTTTTTACTTCCCCAAAAAACGGTTGGAAAACGACTGCCTTCTTCTTCTGCCATTGAGATGACTTCCAAGGAGCGTAAAGGTTGCCCATAGGTCTCTTTTAAATACTTGATTGCTAAAGCAGCAGCAACGACCCCGTATTGACCGTCTAATGTGCCACCGTTGACGACGGTATCGATATGTGACCCTGAAAGAATCGTTTCTTCTGGATACTGGCTGCCTTCCATTCTGCCGAAGAGATTGCCGACTGCATCATAGGACGTCGTTAAGCCAGTTTCTTTTAATTGTTTTTCTACAAATGATTGCGCTTCTTTCCATGAATCGGTATAAAGCAGTCTAGTCATTCCTCCAGTTGGATCACTCCCAATCTGAGATAGTGCATCGATCATTGCCGCTACTTCTTTTTTCAACTCCATTGTTCTGCCTCCTTTGATTTATACGGTTATTGTAAGCGTGTTACTGAAGAACATCATTGTTCACTTTCGACAAAACCGTTTCTATTTTTAGTCATAACGCTGTTTTTTAAACCGCTTCCTTCACCTATACTCTTCCTTATACTATCGAAGAAGAGAAAGGAAGAAAACAATGGTTTATCCTAAAAATGCCTTTGCGCAAACAGAAAAAATCCAATTTGACACCTACGGCACTTTGCCGTTAGAAGTGACGATCCTAAAAGCAGCGCAGCCTCGGATCAGCCTTTTGTATTTTCATGGTGGTGGCTTCCTCTATGGTCAGCGAGAAGACCTTCCGCAGGATTATGTCCACCAATTGCTGGCTGCCGGTGTTAGCCTTTACCTGTTCGATTATCCACTGGCTCCCGAAGTAGCGCTACACGATATCTACCTTCATGCAAAAAAGGCAGTGGAGTGGTTTTTGGCCGAAGGCTGGCAGTTCAGCGGCGTTGGTACAAATGAGTACGTTTTGTTCGGTCGCTCCGCCGGCGGTTTTTTAGCGACCTTACTGACCGCAAGCACAAAGCACTCGGAGCAAAAGGGCTTGATCCGATTTTACGGTTACCAAGAGTTGTTTTGTAAAGAATTTTTGCAACCGGCACGCTTTTACACACAATTTCCGAAAGTCCCACCATTCGTCGCTGAAGCCATGATCGAAAGCCAACCCATCACCCACGGCACGTTAGAAAAACGATTCCCTTTGTACCTTTCCGCCCGTCAATATGGCAACTGGCAGCGTTATTTAGGCAATCGGGAACAGCTGGCAGCCTTGGCGATTCCTACTGCCGCTTACCAAGACTTTCCTCCTTGCTTTGTCGTTCATTGCAAAAAAGATCCAGATGTTCCCTTCAGCGCATCCGAAGCTTTCGCTGCACAAGTCCCCCATGCCAAAACACTTTGGCTCGACTTAGATCAGCATGACTTTGATCGGACACCAAATGCGATCGCTGATGAGTGCTATCAAGAGATGATTTCATGGCTCCTTTTAACAATAGAGAAAAATTAAGCGCAGATTTAGCCATGCTTCTTTAGTAAACAAAAACAGGCGATCTTCAAAGGAGTGTTCCCTCTAAAGATCGCCTGTTTTTTGATTATAGTGAGTTGAAAGTATTCACGACATTCTCAACACTGAAGCCGAATTCCGCTAAGACTTTGTTACCAGGTGCGGATGCACCGAAATGATCGATCGCGATCACTTTTCCATGGCAACCGGTGTAACGTTCCCAACCAAATGGGGAAGCCGCTTCGATCGCTACCCGTTTCTTCACTGCTTTTGGCAAGACGCTTTCTTTGTATTCTGAGCTTTGTGCTTCAAACAGATCAAAGCTTGGTAAGGAGACCACCGATACATCGATGCCTTCTTCTGCCAATTTAGCTTGTGCTTGAACCGCAAGATTCACTTCAGAACCTGTGGCGATCAAAATCCCCGCTGGTGTTTCACCAGCTTGTTTTGAAATCACGTAACCACCTTTTGCGACATTTTCATCCGCACCGGTTTGCGTGCCTTCGATCACTGGTAGATTTTGTCGGCTTAAGACTAAGACTGTTGGTTTATCCGTTGTCGTCATGGCCAATTTCCAGGCAGCACGGGTTTCATTGCCGTCTGCTGGACGAATCACTTGGACATTTGGCATGCAACGGACGCTGGCTAATTGCTCGATTGGCTCATGCGTCGGTCCATCTTCTCCCACCGCCACGGAGTCATGCGTCAAGACATAGATCACAGGTGCATGCTGGATCGCAGACAAGCGCACCGCTGGACGTAAGTAATCAACGAAGACGAAGAAGGTTCCGCCATAGATTCGCGTACCGCCATGCAATTGGATGCCGTTCATCGCTGCCGCCATCGCAAATTCTCGGACGCCAAACCAAATGTTGCGGCCTTCGTATTGGCCAGGTTCAAAGTCTTTTTCTGCTGCCACCATCGTGTTGTTGGATCCAGAAAGGTCAGCCGATCCACCCCAGAGACTAGGGACGGCTTTGGATAAGGCTTGGATCATCTCTTTGCTAGATACTCGACTAGCTTGTGAGCTGCCAACTTCGTAGCTTGGTAATGCTGCATCCCAATCTGCTGGCAATTCACCCGCAAAGGCTTGTTTGAATTGCGCAGCAAGTTCTGGGTAGGCTGCTTCATAGGCACGGAAGGTTTCGTTCCAAGCTGCTTCAGCTTTTTGCCCTTCATCGATCATGGTTTCTTTGAAGCGCGCGGCAACTTCTTCAGGTACGGTAAATTCTGGGTATTCCCAACCATAAATCGCTTTGGCTGCAGAAATGCCTTCGGCGCCGATCGGCGCACCATGAACGGCAGAGGTGCCTTGATTTGGCGCACCGTATCCGATCACAGTCTTGATTTCGATCAAGGTTGGTTTGTCGCTTTCAGCTTTTGCTTCGTCGATCGCTTTCGAGATCGCTTCTAAATCATTGCCGTCTTCAACGAGAATGTGTTGCCAGCCATACGCTTCAAAACGCGCACCGACATTTTCTGTAAAGGCTTTTGAAGTTGGGCCATCTAGGGAGATGTCATTTGAATCGTACAAGACGATCAGTTTGTCTAATTTCATGTGACCAGCCATGGATGCAGCTTCTTGCGAAACACCTTCCATCAAGTCGCCATCGCCATACCGACTGCCATGGCGATCCCTTGTCCTAAAGGTCCAGTGGTTGCTTCCACGCCGTCTGTGTGATCGACTTCTGGATGTCCTGGCGTGCGGCTATCCCATTGACGGAAGTTTTTTAGATCCTCAATGGTCACATCGTAACCAGACACGTGCAACAAGCTGTACAATAACGCCGAACCGTGTCCAGCAGACAAAACAAAGCGGTCACGATCCACCCAGTTGCGAGAAGTCGTTGGATTGACTTTCAAGTGTTTCGTCCACAAGGCATAGGCCATGGGTGCTGCCCCCATCGGTAATCCTGGATGTCCTGAATTGGCTTTTTGTACGGCTTCGATACTTAATGTACGAAGGGTGTTCACTCCTAATTGATCGATTTTATCAAATAGTTTTTTCAATTAATTTGCCTCCTTCACTTTCTTCAGCCAGCATGTTTCTATTCACTGCCTTTTCACAATAGAAAAGAACCGGACGTCCAAAGTTTACTGGCTAATAGGCAACGAATGCTCCTCTTTTTAACAGTCCTAACTTTGGTCGTTCGGTTCTTTTGCTTTCGGCTTTGCTTAGCTGCTCAAAACTTTTCCAGTCATTTCTTGATAATCTGCGACCATGATCGACCATGCTTTGGCAATGTCGTCATCTAAACCAAACAATCCACTGCGTCCGACAATATAGATGTCTGGATTGGCTTCATCGATCCGTTTGAAGGATTTCCGGTTGGAGGAACCGTCCATTTCAATGACATAGTGATAGTCGTATTCTTCCCGTAATTCCCGTAGTTCAACAATTTTATCTAACGCCCCTTCAATAAAGCGTTGGCCAGCAAACCCTGGATCAACTGTCATGATCGTGACTTTATCCAAAAGATCGATATAAGGCAAAATGACCGATACTGGCGTTTCAGGATTTAAAACGATCCCGGCTTTTAATCCAGCATCATGGATTTGATCGATCAGACGAAATGCTAATCCATCCAAAACCTCAGCGTGCATACAGATCCATTCACAGTTGATATCGATCAGCTGCTGCACCCAAAAAGCAGGTTCAGTGACCATCAAATGAGCGGACAGAGGCAAAGTACTGATTTTGCGGACCTCTTGAATAAACCATGGGGATAGGGAAATATTGGGTACGTAATGACCATCCATAATATCAATATGATAGGAGTCAACTTGGTCATTCAAAAAAGTGATTTGTTCTTTAAATTTATCTAGATCCATCGTCATCAATGACGGTGAAAATTCAACTTTGTTCATAGACTTATCCTTTCTCCTCAATCAGTCTTGTACTGAGAGGAACGACTCTTCTTTCAATTGAATCGCTTTTTTAGAAAATTTGAATATCATCTAAATCGATTTCTTCTTCTTCCACTTCTGCTTGTGCGGCTACTTGTTCTTCAGTGACATTTTTCTTAATCAAAGCCAAGGTGATCCCAGTCACTACTATATTTACCAGCAAAGCTACTGCCCCAGCCCATGGACGAGTCATGGTCGGCAGCATCAGCACACCACCAAACGGTACAGTTGCATCTGCCCCTAAGACCATTGAAACAGCCCCGCCAGCAGCGCCGCCAATAGCAGTTGCGATCAGCCCTCGGACGATATCGTTCATAACGATTGGGATCACCCCTTCAACGATATTGATCACACCCATTGGTACGGCAGACTTTAACGTTTCCACTTCTACAGGCGTATAGATGTTTTTGCCGAACAGTTTTGCAATGAAGAATGCGAAACCAAAGCCGATCGGTGTTGCAGTATTGACTAATTGCAGTGCAGTGATCGGTCCATTGATCCCTTCTGCTTGCATCGTCAGAACAAAAGCAAAGACCGTTTTATTGATTGGTCCACCATAATCAACGCCGCTCAACAAGCCGATGACGGCACCAAAAACCAATAATGAAGAGGAGCCTAAGCTATTTAATGCGTGCGTCAGTAAGTTCGTAAAGGCAGTGATCGGTGTACCGATAATATAGACCATGATCAGACCACCGATCAAAGAGGTCAAAAAGGGAATGATCAATGTCGGCATCAAGCCTTTCGCCCAATTTGGTACTTTAATAAATCGTAAAATAGCAATTACTAGATATCCAGCTAAGTAGCCGCCCAAAATTCCCCCAATAAAACCTGCACCAATGGCATTGGCTGTCAAACCAATAATAAACCCTGGCGCGATCCCCGGTTTTTCGGCAATCGCATAAGAAATTCCTGTCGCAATGACCACTGGAAGCAACCCGAGTCCTGCGCCTCCCATCGTAGCTAAAGCATCCCAAATCGTAAATTCACCTGGCACTAGTTGTCCCTGGCTGGTGCCGCCGAAAGCCATGCCAATGGCAATCAAGAATCCGGCACCGCAGACAATCGGAATCAAATAGGAGATGGCTGTCAACAAGTGTCCTTTTAAATTCAATGCTTTGATTTTTTCCATAGTTTCCTTCCTCCTTCGGTTTTCTTAGACCGCCTGCTGTTGGACGACCTCTTTGGCTTTTTCCAACAATTTGCTTGGGGACTTGATGGCAACTTCGGTCGGCACTTGAATGATCCGTTTCCCTTCAAATCGTTCACGTCCTGCTACTTTGACGTCAACTGCTAAAATCACGACATCTGCAGCCGCAATCGCTTCAGGTGACAATTCATTTTCACGACCGATCGTTCCTTGTGTTTCCACATGGATCTCGTAGCCTGCCTTTTTAGCCGCATTTTCTAACTTTTCTTGAGCAATATAAGTGTGAGCGATCCCTACTGTACATGCACATACTCCGACGATTTTCATAAATAATTCCTCCTTAAATTTTCTGTTATCCTTGAAATGCTTCAATCACTTGCTGCGGCTCTTTTGCTTTCAACAAGGCAGCCGTCACCTCGTCATTTCCTAATTTCCGAGCGAACAAAGAGAGTAGTTTCAAATGCTTTTGCGCCCCTTCCGTGTCATCACCGACGGCGAATAAGATAATTCCTTTCACTCCCTTGCCATCCAACGTTTCCCAAGGGATCTCTTCTTTTAAAACCCCGATTGCTACGCCGATCTCCTTCACATGAGCACTTTTTCCATGAGGAATGGCAATGTAATTACCAATCCCTGTTTGACCAACTGCTTCCCGCTCATAGACATCTTTTAAAAATGCTGCCTGATCCGTCAAATACTCATTGGTATATAAAAGCTGACTCAATTGCTGCAGGGCTTCTTCTTTAGAAGCTGCCTCCATGTTGGTTTTGATTATTTTTGGATCAATCACTGTTGAAATATCCATTCGTTTTCCTCCTCTAGTTGAGTCCCTCTTGCCTTACTGAATTGATCATTCATTCCTATCAGCCACGTTGGTTGAGAAGGAAGGCTTCGATTTCTTCTTTTGATTTTTCTGCAATGAATTGCAGATTTTCTTCATAGGCGAAACATTTCATTAAGCGGATGACTGCTTGTTTCACCGCGGTTGTTTCGTCAGTCTTCATCAGGATCGCAAAAATCGTTTTTGCTTGCAGCGTTCCCTGCCAAAGGACTTTTTCACCTCTGACTAGAACGATTCCGCTTTTTTTCACCACTGCACTTTCAATGTGTGGTAGCGCAAAATCTTCAGCAATCATCGTATTGCCGCTCGCTTCTCGGGCTTGCAGTGCTTCAAATAGCAGGGTTTTGCTCTCCGTCAGCCCGATTGTTTGGCTAACAGCTGCAATCTTCCTTAAAACATCGACTTTCGTCTCTCCTGCTTTTGTTGAAACTAAAGTAAGGGACAAAGGGAATTTAGTCATTTCTCACCCTCCCAATCATCACTTCAAGGCGTTTTTGGTCTTCCATCGTCAGCATGGCGCTCACGATCACGACCGGAATCGGACTATCGATCGTTAATTGAACGGTTGAGATGATCATCTCCGTATCCGGGTGTTGCTTTAAAGCCGCTTCCACATCACGAGAAGGTAGGACAGCGGTGATTGCCAACTCACGAAATTTCTTATGCACTTTTACTTTTAATAATTCGGAGGTCCCGATTCCCGTAGTACAGACGATCATAACCTTGAGTTGTTGAGGATGTTCTTCGATCGCTTGAGCAAAGTAAAGGGTGACAAAGCCGATTTCATCTTCTGTGAGCGCTGGCAAATCGTACACTTGGCAGATTTCTCTTGCAGTCTCTTCGGTAGCAAAAAACAAATCTGTGTATTCTAATTTGATTTGCTCCAAAAGATTGTTTTTTACTTCAATCCCATGTCGCAATCGATTGATCATTGGTTTGATATGGCGAGCCAATTTACCGAATAACTCCTCGTCTTCAAATGAGCGCTGCAGCTGGGTACTCATTTTTTCTATAAATGCATTGGAAATCAGTTTTACTTGTTCTGACAGATCCTCTAATTCATCCGTGGCCTTTTGCATCCGTGAGGAGACGAGGTACTGATACATATAATAGCTTTCGTTTTCTGGTAATTTCGTATGCAAGTACTGTTCGCTATTGCCAATGATCTCTTTGGCGATGGTGGCTAACTCTGGGTTTTCTTGCATTTGCTGTTTCTCTTTCTCATCTAAAATATCCTCGTTAAACGAATTCCCTACTTTGCGAAACCGCCGCAATAAGATATACAGGTGAGAAAAAAGATTGATGTTGTATGGGTGAGGAATTACTAAGCCTAGATGATTTTCAATCAAATTCAGCTGTCGCAAAAC
This sequence comes from Enterococcus sp. R12, assembly GCF_058135755.1. Lineage (NCBI taxonomy): Bacteria > Bacillati > Bacillota > Bacilli > Lactobacillales > Enterococcaceae > Enterococcus > Enterococcus sp. R12. Next base: position 961,461 of record NZ_CM176874.1, on the reverse strand, counting down.
AAACTCCGCATCATAACGGTTGAACGCCTCATTCGTCACATGCAGATCATCCAAGCGGATATTGCGGGTTTGCTGGATATACTCCTGCAATGCACGACGGATATTTTTTTCTGCACCGTTCACCCCGATCATTTTATTTTTGCGGGAAACCGTCAGCTCAAAACGCTGCAAAGCTTCAGAAATTAATTTCTCATCACTGCTGATGACCGTTTCACTCACATAAAAAGGCTGATACAGGGAAAAAATATTCTTTCTTTTGGGGGAAATAAGCAATAGCTCCTCCATCACCTTGTTACGGCGTTCCACTGGTGTCAGTGCATTCGGCATTTCTGCTTTCTGACTCTGGGGCTTTTCTTGATGATGGAAACTTAAGCGGTAGCCTTTCCCTTTTTCTGAGAGAATCACATAGTCAATCGTGGCATCCTCATTGATCGCTTTTACGATGCGATAAATCGACTTTGTAGAAAGTCGAAGCGCTGCGGATAGTTCATCGGCTGTGACAAATTCTCTCGTATTGGAAAGAATATGGATGATTTTTCTCTTTCGTTGTTCCATAACAGTCATGTAACCGTTCTCCTTTCTACACACTTATCATAGCACCAGGAAATGTAAGCGTTCTATCATTCTTTGTCCCCTTCAAGGGACAAAGACGATCGATAATAAGAATTACAATACAACGATAAGGACAAAAAAAACAGCCATTTTTCAAAATGGCTGTAACAAAATCTGTGTTATCATCAATGTTCCTTATTCAACTGTTGGAATAAGAAAAGCTGCTAGTTCCAATAAAACGAGAAGGAAAACGCCGCTTATCGAAACCCTTCAAACCCCGTTAAGGAGCAATCCAGGTTTAAACGGCTTGTGCAGCAAGCGAAATATCCACTCTCATTGAAAGGAATGATTTGAGCTTTTTACATCAACGAACGATAAAGCTCAATAATTTCTTCTAAAGTCGTATCCCGCGGGTTGCCTGGTGTGCAGACATCGTTCAAGGCATCTTTGGCGATGGCTGGGATATCTTCTTCTTTGACGCCTAATTCAGAAATGGTCGCTGGAATGCCCACATCTTTGCTTAACTGATCGATTGCTTGGCAAGCAGCATCGCGGACGTCTTCAAGTGACATCGTTTCTGCCCCTTCAATGCCTAAAACGATCGCGATCTCACGGTACTTTTCACCCGTAAAGTCTTTGTTGTATTTCATGATGGTTGGCAACAAGGACGCGCACGCTACTCCGTGAGGAATGTTGTACCAAGCGGACAATGGATGTGCCATGCCATGGACTAAGCCCAAGCCGACGTTTGAAAAGCCCATACCGGCAATGTATTGTCCTAACGCCATCGCTTCTCGTCCTGCTTGATCGCCATTCACGGAATCTCTCAATGAGCGGCCGATGATCTCAATTGCTTTGATGTGCAGCATATCAGTCATTTCCCAAGCGCCTTTGGTAATGAAGCCTTCGATGGCGTGGGTCATGGCATCCATTCCCGTTGCGGCTGCCAAGCTCTTAGGCATCCCCATCATCATATCGCTGTCCACAAAGGCTACCAGAGGAATATCGTGAGGATCTACACAAACAAATTTCCGATGATTTTCTTCATCTGTAATCACATAGTTGATCGTTACTTCGGCTGCAGTCCCAGAAGTTGTCGGTACCGCTAAAATCGGCAAGCATGGATGTTTCGTGTCTGCCACGCCTTCCAAACTAATCACATCTGAAAATTCAGGATTCGTAGCAATGATCGCGATCGCTTTTGCCGTATCGATCGGTGAACCACCGCCAATCGCAATGATACAATCGGCTTGGGATTCTTTGACAAACGCTAAGCCGTCTTTGACATTTTGGATCGTTGGGTTCGGCACGATCCCATCATATAACGCATAATCGACACCTGCTTCATCCAATAATTTCGTCACTTTGGTTGCAACTTCAAATTTCACCAAATCTTTGTCGGTGATCACTGCCGCTTTTTTAAACCCTCGTGCCTTGAATTCGGTCGGTACGTTCTCGATCGCTCCTTTTCCAAAATACGATGTTTCATTCAAAATCATTCTATTTGCCATTCTTCCTACCTCCATTTGTTTGTTTATTCACAATATATTTTAAATAGAAAAGACTGAAAGCCTTTTCTATTCTTCTACCATTGATTATACCTCAAGATAGCCTGCTCGGGGAGTGACTTTGAAAGCGTCAGCCAGTTTTTTCAGATTTTCATCTGTAATGGTTTGTAAAATTGGGCCTTGCGCTTTGACATAGGTGTACACTTCCGCAGCTTTCTCTGCCGTTTCAATCAAGCCAAAGACTTCGTCCATATCTTTGCCAGCACCATAGATCCCATGTTGCGGCCAAAGAACCAAACGGGTCTCTTTCATTTTAGCAGCCGTTGCTTCGCCGATCTCATTCGTTCCTGGGACCATCCAAGGAATGATGGAAACACCTTCTGGGAAGACCACCAAGCACTCCGTACACATTTGCCACAAGGTCCGCGTGAAACTGCGTTCATCCAACTCATGGGTAAAACTCATGGCTAAAAGATGCGATGCGTGGTTATGCATGATGATTCGGTTTTCTGGATCGACCGACAAGCGAGCGATATGACTCATGAAATGACTTGGCAGTTCACTCGTTGGCACCGCACCATTTTCCAAGCCCCAAAGCAATTCCAATGTTTGCCCATCTTCTTTGACTCGAATCACACCAAGGTTTTCCGCTGGATGTGCCGCTACATTTTTAAAGTATTTTCCTGAACCTGTCACGATAAAGTACTTGCCAGCTAGTGCCGTGGCATCAAAAATCATGGGAATTTCCCGCAAGACGCTTTGCGGATCGATGAAAGGCAAGATCTCTTCTTCTGTTAATAAGTAAGAAATATTGCCGCCGTTGCGCTCATCCCACCCTAAACGGTAAAGGTTTGCTGTCGTTTCCATCATTTCTTGTACAAAATTCGCTTGTAAAATATCAATCTTTTTCATCGTTCTCCTACTTTCTGGCTTTTAAGACGGTTTCTTCATAGGCTTTCACTTCTGATAGCCAATCCAGACCTGCTGGTACCCCTTGGCTTTCACAGAAGTAATTCCAAACATCTGCATACGGATAGTCTTTTAATTCTTCCGTCATGGCTAAACGAGTGGTGAAATCACCTGACAATTCGATTGCTTTTAGTTCTTCGATCGGTTCTAGCATCGCTTTTAGCAACGCTTTTTGAGTATTGCGCGTCCCGATCACCCACGCAGCGACCCGATTGATCGTCGCATCAAAGAAATCTAACCCAATGTTGGTTTTTGACAATAAGTCATTGCGAACCAATTCGCGACCAATCTCTTGCAATTCATCGTCCATGATCACGACATGATCACTATCCCAGCGTACAGGACGGCTGACATGCAGCAAAATGCCTTTGCTAAATAGTGCCAATGAAGACAGTTTATTGGAGATCACTTCGGTTGGATGGAAATGTCCAGCATCCAAACAAATCAATTTATCGCGTGTCAAGCCATAGCCCATATAAAATTCATGAGAGCCGACGGTGTAGGCTTCGGCACCAAGACCAAACAACTTGCTTTCCACGGCATCTACCGTGTATTCCGCTGGCAATTCTTCAGCAAAAATCTCATCTAATGCTGTCATCAAGCGTTCCCGTGGTGTAAAACGATCGATTGGGTTGTCTTTGTAGCCATCTGGCACCCAGAAATTATTGACACAGACTTGCCCAGTTTCTTTCCCCATATAAGCAGCGATTTGACGAGAACGTTTGCCGTGTTCGATCCAGAACTGACGAACTTCTTCATCTGGTGAAGCAAGGGTAAAGCCATCTTTGAACATGGGATGTGAGAAAAAGGTTGGATTGAAGTCTAAACCTAAGCCTTGTTCTTTCGCCCAAGCAACCCATTTTTCAAAATGCTTCGGCTCCAATTCATTTAGATCCACTGCTTCCTCGGTGTCTAAATAGATGGCGTGAAGGTTCAATTTGTGTTTTCCAGGAATCAAAGAGTAGGCTTTTTCTAAATCTTGGCGCAACTCCTCTGGGGTATGGGCAGCACCAGGATAATTCCCCGTTACAGAGATCCCACCAGATAATGCTTCATCACTCAAAAATCCTTGGACATCGTCCCCTTGCCAAACATGCATCGAGATTTTCACATCGGCTAATTTTTTCAAAACCGCATCCGTGTCGACGCCTAATTTAGCATATGCTGTCTTAGCTTCTTCATAACGCTGTTGAATCGTTGTCATTTTTTCCTACTCCTTTTATAAAACGTTGATAGTTGCTTAAAATCTTGTGATCAAAAGACTGTGGTTCATGAACACTGCAAGGAAATGAGTGTTTGACCGCGCGGCGTGCTTCAGCCAGCGACGTGAAGATGCCAGCACTCATCATCTGAATTAAAAGATTACCGATCGCCGTTGCTTCACTTGGGCCAGCTTCGATCGTCAGCTGCGCAGCATCAGCCGTCAGTTGATTTAAAAAGCGATTATTGGAACCGCCCCCCACGATATGCAGTTTTTGCAGCTTGTTCGTCGTACCTGTCAGCTGTTCCAGCTTTTGTAATTCACTGGCATAGCAAAGCGCTAAGTTATCATACACACAGCGAGCCAGTTCCCCTGCGGTTTCTGGAACTTTCTGCTGGGTTTCTCGACAATACGCTTGCAGTTCAGTAATCATGTTTTCTGGATTCAAAAAACGAGGATCATTGACATCGACAAACTGTTGAAAAGCAGGCGTTGCTTGCGCCAATTCCGCCAATTCTGCATAGGAATACTGATAGTCTTGCTGCCGAGCCACTTCTTGGATCAGCCACATGCCCATGATGTTTTTTAAAAAGCGAATCGTGTTGTGGGCACCCCATTCGTTCGTATAATTTTCATCAAAGGCGGCGAGGGAAACATTGGGTACTTTGGTTTCGATCCCCAGCAATGACCAAGTCCCGCTGCTGATGTAGCCCCAATCTGCCCCCTCGCCAGGTGTACCGATGATCGCTGATGCCGTATCATGACTAGCGACAGTGACAAAGGTCGCTTGTGGCAAATCATAGGCTGGAAACTTCTGTGTTTGCAGTGCGCCTAAAACCGTTCCAGCATCAACCAATGGTGGGAATAGGCCTTCTGTTACGCCGATCTCAGCTAACAATTCTGCATCCCATGTTTGGGTGTTGGCATTTAGAAGCTGCATCGTCGAAGCATTGGTTTTTTCCGTGACCATCTTGCCAGTAAAAACGTAGCCCAAGTAGTCTGGAATCAGCAGCAGCTTGTCGGCTTTTTGCAGCAGTTGCGCTTCTTCTGCGGCTAACTGAAAAATCGTGTTGAAGGGCTGCAGCTGAATGCCTGTTTTCTCATACAGTTTTTGCAAAGAATAGCGCTGACCAAAAGCTGCGATCGCATCATTGGTGCGACTATCTCGATAAGCGACTGGGTCGCCTAAACGTTCGCCTGCTTGATCGATCAAACAGTAATCCACTGCCCAGGTGTCGATTCCGACGAAGCAGTCATTGATACCTGCTTGTTTCACTTTTTGCAGTCCTACTAAAATCTCTTGGATCAAATAATCGATCGCCCAACGGTCAAAGCCTTCATGAGGACGAAAGCCGTTTTTAAAGCGATGGATCTCTTCTAAAGTGATCTGCTCATTTTCCCAACGGCTCAGCATCAGACGACCGCTTGATGCACCGATATCGATTGCGATAAATGTGTTCACTGGTCTCCACCTTTCATTATCTTGTTTAAAAATAAATCGATTACAATTCACTGATTCATTCTTGTTGCCTCAATTTTAGCTTGACAATCAACGAGTTTCATCACACAATTTTGATAAAGACTTGCACAATCTTGGTAAAAAGGAGGATCCGATGGATTACTGGGAAAAAGCCAACCACTCATGGTCAACTGATTCACTGCGTTACATCAATACTTCAACCCAAAAGCAGCGTGAACTTTTCTATTACATTCAAGAAATCGGCTATTTCAAAGCCAGCAAACCTTACTTTACAGAACGAGAGAACCTGCCTTCTTATTTGATCAAATATACATTGTCCGGCTGCGGTGAATTGCGCTACAAAGGAAAAAGCTATCAATTGAAAGCAGGTGATGTGTTTTTTATCGACTGTCTAGACTATCAGTACTACCGTACCGTTAGTCAAGATCCCTGGGAAATGGACTGGATCCATCTATATGGCGCCAACGTCGCAGCGTTTTATGAGGAATTCCTCAAAAATGGCAGTCCAGTTTTTCACACCAATCCTGCCAGCAGCCGCCAAAATCCGATCCATTTGGTCTTACAAGATTTATTGATGTTACAGCCAGAACCAAATGCAAAAACTGCCTTCCAAAGCTCTGTTTTGATCCATCAGCTGCTCAATGAACTGCTTCTGCAAAAATATCATCTCGACTTTTCGGATAGTGAAATCCCGCCTTATATTTTGCAGATTCGTGACCAGCTAGAAGAAGATTTCCGTCAAGGGATCACCTTGGAATCTTTGGAGGAAAAGTATCATATCAATAAGTATCAAATCGTCAAGGAGTTCTCCAAATATATGGGCTTGCCCCCCATCGAGTACCAGATCAGCAAACGCATCTCTTATTCGAAAGACCTTTTACGCTATTCTCGGCTTTCCATCAAAGAGATCTCATTGGCGATCGGCATCGAAAACACCGCCTATTTCAGCCGTTTATTCAAGAAAAAAGTCGGCATTTCACCTAGTGATTATCGACAGACAGAGAATGGACGGTAGGGCTGGTTCTTATTAAAAAAGCACTTACTGTCATGTGTAGAAAGTACGACCGCAAAAGTTTAACTTTTGAGGGTCTCTACAGAAATGGTTGTAAGTGCTTTTTATTCGCATTGGTCGCTCGACTATACCTTTGTTAATGTGTTTCAATAATGATCGCCAGATCCTCCGACTGATTCAATTTAGGGTTTCTTAAGGCACGATATCCGTCAGTTACAACGACGGTAAACGCCTTTTTTTGCTGGATCGTAAAGGTAAGTAACTTTATAAGTAGACGATCTTTTAGATTCCCATTCACTATCAGCCGTACATTCGCTTCGGAGACGATTTTTTGTACCTGCTTAATACTTTGAAATACATTGACGGAAAGCTCTTTGAATGTGACAAAATGGATCACTTTTTTGGGATGACTGCCCAATAAAAGATCGGCATCCGTTAGTACCTCCTTGCTTGTCGCTTGTCTGTTTAAGAGATAATCCATTATTCTTTTCATCGTATCCTCCCTTTTCATTTCTCTCTGCTTGCTTTTTCAACCGATCGAATCCTCTAGGTGGCAAACTGGCTCTGATAGATCTCGCTATATAGTCCTTCTTGCTGAAGTAATTCTTGATGGCTACCTTTTTCAACGATCGTTCCTTTATCCATTACAAGAATCAAATCAGCATTTTTAATGGTGGACAAGCGATGAGCGATCACAAAGCTGGTGCGTCCACCCATTAAATTATCCATTGCTTTTTGGATTTCGACTTCTGTTTTCGTATCCACACTGGAGGTTGCTTCATCCAATAGTAAGATATGGGGATTCCCTAGAAACGCTCTGGCAATACACAGCAGTTGTTTTTGCCCCTGAGAAAGATTTGCTGTTTCATCACTAATCACTGATTCATACCCCTTCGGCAGTGTGCGAATAAAATAATCTGCATGGGCCATTTTTGCGGCTTCAACGATTTCAGCCTTCGTTGCCTTATGACGGCCATAAGCAATATTGCTACTGATGGTGTCATTACTTAACCATGAATCCTGCAAGACCATTCCAAAAAGCGAGCGTAAGTGATGCCGTTTGAATTTCCTGATATCTAATCCATCAATCGTGATCGAACCATCATTCAATTCATAAAAACGCATCAGTAGATTGATGAGTGTTGTTTTCCCAGCGCCTGTTGGTCCGACGATCGCTACTTTTTGGCCTGCTTTGACCTGAAAATTTACCCCATCCATCAGTAAATCTTTGCCATAGCCAAAGCGGACATTTTCAAAGCGAATGTTTCCTTTCGGCAATTCTGTCAAATTCACACCAGCAGAATCGTCCAATTCCTCTGTTTCGTCCAAGACGTCAAACACTCGCTCTGCCGACGCGATCGCTGCTTGAAATGAATTTGCGACATAGCTGGCTTCTGCTAAAGGTTCCGAAGCTTGGTTGACATATTGGAAAAATGCCTGAATATCACCAATCGAAATTCTCCCTTCAATCGCTAATTTCGCACCTAATGCAGCAATAATGACATATCCAGCTTGATTGGCTAAACGAATCAATGGCGTAATGACATACATGCCAAATTGTGCTTTTTTATCATCTTGATACAACTGCTGATTCGCTGCTTGCGTACGCTCATTGACTTCTTCTTCAAGGGTAAATACTTTGATTTCTGTTTGTGCCGAAAAGTATTCTTCGATACGAGAGTTGAAGACTCCTAACGAGCGTTGACGATTGGCAAAATACTTACCGATTTTCACACTAACGAGTGCGGTAAGTAGAATGCCCGCAAGGATCGTAGCTAATGAAACCAAAGTCATCGTGTAGTTGATGCGCCACATTAAGAATAACGCACCGATAATCGTTAATACTGAGGTAAACAAACGCATGATCCCAGACTGCAACACCTCGTTGACTCGTTCTAAGTCATTTGACACACGACTCAAAATCTCTCCTTTTTGACGATCATCATAAAAACGCAGAGGAACGTTCGTTAGTTTTTCGCTCAATTCTTTCCGTAAGGCGAGCACGAGTTTCTGAGAAACAGTTGCCATCAAGTATTCTTGCATATACATCATTCCCGCACTGAGACTATACAAAGTCAAAAGGACCAGCATGACTCTTCCGAGTTCCTGAAAATCGATTGCAGCTGGACCAGCTCCCATGAGCATTGGCATAACTCCTTCGACGATCAAGTCGATTCCTTCACTAAAAATCAGTGGTGCTCTAAGCGTCAAAACGACACCCATGATAGCAGACAGAAAAGCCGCCAGCAGACGTCCTTTTTGCTGCATCAAGTAGTTTATTAAACGGGTCAGTGTTTCTTTGCTGTTTCGAGCTTTATCTAATGAAAATTCAGCATCGATAGTTCCAGTTGACTGCTCATTATTTTCTTGATTCAAACGAGTTCCTCCTCACTCAATTGTGACCTTGCAATATCTAGATAATGCGGACACGAACGTAACAGTTCGTGGTGGGTTCCTTTCCCTACGACTTTCCCTTCATCTAAAACAATAATCTGATCTGCATCCTTGATCGTACTGATTCGCTGCGCTACATAAATAACGATTGCCTCTTTCGTTTCTTCTTTCAATGCTTTGCGCAAGGCAGCGTCGGTTTTAAAGTCTAATGCCGAAAAACTATCGTCAAAAACATAGACTTGAGGCTTTTTCATCAGCATTTTGGCAATAGCCAAACGCTGTTTTTGCCCCCCAGAAAAGTTAGTTCCTCCTTGAGATACGGTTGTTTTTATTCCATGTGGTAATGAAGAAATAAACGGGGTTGCTTGGGCAATCGATAATGCATGATTTATTTCCTCCTCAGTTGCCCTCTTATTTCCATGACGCAGGTTTTCAGCGATCGTTCCACTAAACAAGTATGCTTTTTGAGGAACAAAACCTATCTGCTTTCGCAGCTCTCTTTGTGGGACATCTGCAAGAGCGTAACCATTTAGTAGGACCTCTCCTCCTTGTGTATCAATGAGGCGTGGTATTAGCTTAGCAATTGTACTTTTACCAGAACCAGTACCACCGATGATCGCCGTTGTGCTCCCCGCTTCACAAGTAAAGCTCACATTATGCAACACAGGATTTTCCGCATCGCTATAGCAAAAACTAACATTGTTGAATTCTAATTTAGCTTTCTCTGTTCGTACATTCATCGTCTCTTTCCCATCTTCAATTTCTGGAGAATAATTCAGAACTTCTCGAATACGTTTGGCACAAGTTATCGCTCGGGGCATCATTACGAAAGAATACAGAGCCATCACAGAATAGAAGAGAATGTTCATCGCATACTCCATCACCGCAGTAATATCACCGATCTGCATATCCCCAGCATTGATTCTTTCCGCTCCAAACCAGACAATTGCGACAGTTGCTACATTCAAAATCAATAAAATCAGCGGCATCATCAGAGCAAACCAGCGATTGATCCGAATGTTTAACTTTGCAAACCTATGGAACGACTCATTCATTTGCTGCTGTTCCAATTTGGTTCGGTTGAAGGCCCGGATTACTCGAATCCCTGAAAAAAATTGTCCAACTCTTTCATTGATCTGGTCTAACCCCGATTGAACTTGATCAAACATGGGCATAACTTTATTAATCAACAACGCTGCAATAACAAAGAAAATAAACATAGTTATAAATATGATCATAGCCATCTGTGGCTCTCTTAAATAAGCCAAAATCATACCGATAATGACGACAAACGGCATAGGTAATAACATCTCGAAAAACATACTTAGCATTGCTTGAACTTGTTCCACATCATTAGTCGCTCTAGTTATTAATGAGGACGTTTTGAATTGTTTAAAGTCTTGTATTGATAAAAGTTGGGTTTTCTTAAAAAACATATTTCTTATGTTTCTGGAAAACTTTGCCGAAACGTCAGCTGATAAATAGGTTGATAAAATAGCCGCAGCACCAGTTCCAACTGCAACTAACAACATGCTTTTTCCAATCTCATAAACCTTATCCAGATCTGCCTGTAAAACACCCTCATTCAAAATATTGGCTGTCAAAGTAGGCAAATACAAAGTTCCCAGCACTTGCAAGCTGATGAATACGAGCAAAAGCAACAGCTTTTTTTTGTTTATTTTGGCTCGTATAAATAAATTCCACATAAATCTACACTCCTCTAATCATAGTTCCCTTTGCCATTTCAAATAAACCTGCAAAAACTTCTTTTTATCAAATAATCGAAGCTTTTTCTTTTTTAACGACCGAACAAAAGGTATACTCTAGTTATAAAGTATCCCTTAAAGGGAAGGTCAAGGAGAAATTTATGGAGACCAAACATTTGATCACCATCGGTCAATTAGCAAAAATCAGCGATGTCCATGTGAAAGCCTTGCGGTATTATGAGCGAATCGGTCTTTTGCCACCCACTTACGTCAATCCTGAAAATGGGTATCGCTATTTCAGCCATACCCATGTCTATCTGATTGAAGTCATTCGATTATGGACAGATCTTCAGCTTCCATTGAAAACACTGAAAGAATTTGTTTCCACAGATGGAGTCCAAGTCGAACTAACAAATTTGATCGATTTTGCCACGAAAGCGGCAATAGAGAAAATAGCGGAAATGAAAGAAAAAGTTACCTTATTAACCGAAATAAAAACGGAGATCCAACGTTCGGAAGAAATCAAAAAGCGTGAAGTTGTCCACACATTGGAAATTCCTGAAGCTCATTTTTGGCTAGTTCCTTATGAAGGAAATATTGGTGATATTGCTTACCACCAAAATATGGCAGCGGCTTATGATACCATCGTTTCACATCAGCTAACGCCTACCTATGAGTGTGGCTTAATCAGCTTTGTGGATCAGAATAAGTTCGAGACCTATCTCTTTATCGAATTAGCAAAAACAAATGGAATCAAAGAAATGGAACAAATCCTTCATTTACCAGCAGCGACCTATGTCACCCTAACAACAAAGGAATCAAACATTCAAAAAGCAAGTACCGTCTTTTCAGACCTTTTGCGTACATCAAAACCTCGCGTCCTGTTCCAAACGGAACTTTTTTCAGAAGTCGTTAATGCTGATGCCTTCAGTTATGAGATTTGTTGTTCGCTATAAGAAACGTTTCGTATGCCAGCCGTTCCTTTTATTGATGTGCATTCCGTATAAATCAACCTTCAGACACCACAAAAGCCGATCCTCTCTAGAGTAGGATCGGCTTTTATCAGCGGTTGGCTCTTTTTGATTGCTTGATTTGCTTCAACAAGGGGCGTAAAGTGCCTTCCCTCTAGCTCTACGGTGGCAACACCGATATGGGTCGAAAGTTCGACATCTTGCTCACTGGTCAAGACGATCACATGCTTTGTCGGAACTAAGGCAGCAACTACAACATCAAAGAAAAAGAAGAAATGATCCTATTTTGCCACTTGTTTAAATAAAAAAATGTGGCATAAGTTAACTATTCATGTTCTAAACAAAACAAAAAAAGAGTGGCTACCCACTCTTTGATTTTTAAATAAATTATTTATTTGTTAAACTATTATCTGCTATTTTATTGGTCGCTAACTAAAATTGCTCAACTGATAAATTTATTTCAACCAACTCATCCCTAATACACCAACAATATAGAGCAAGCTACCAAGAGCAACAAATTGCTTTTCTCTGCCAACTTTTCGTTCCTTTAAGAAAATAATACTTCCAAAGGTGGCAACAAGTAAGCTCATTTGAGAAAATGAATAGGTTACGCCTACACCCAAAGAAGACGACACAGCGAATAACGAAGCATTCGCGAGAACCCAAGTGCTACCAGTACCTAAATTGCGGATTATTTTGCGGAAACGCAGTTGTTTCTTACTTTTCAAGGAAATCACGCTTCCCCCGAGAAACATCCCTACTGCCTGAGGCAAGAAAATCTGTGCGCCACTTATCTGAAACAGACCAGTGACTGTCACATATAGCATCAAAAAAGCTGAAGAACAACATAGATAAAGAAGTACTTGCTGTGATAAGCTTGTTTTCTGATGAGTTGTCTTAGTTACAAGGAAAACACCTGTTAGGATGACTCCTAGTGCCATGATTGAGAAAATTACCGTCGTTAAATCTTTCCATTCTTTGAGAAAGAAGCCAGATGCTAATGTAACAAATAATAATTGGGTACCGACGGAGACGGGCATTACTTTAGAAACCTCCGCTTTTTCCAAAGCGAGAAATTGGAAGTATTGTCCGCAAGCCCAAAAAACCCCAGATAATAAACTGATGAAAAATGGCACCATGGCATAACTCACTTGATTCAAAAAACCAAATACACTACCGAAAATCAAGGCTGCGATTGTTGTTCCTAGCAGTTGTTCCTCTGATTTCCCTCCCATCAATTTAGCGACGATTGGCATTAAGCCCCATCCTAGTGCAGGCAGTGAGGCAAGCAATAAAAGTTGTACGGACATAAAAACTCCTTCTAAACATTGTAAAAAGCGAGAACACAAAATCTTGTAGAGGAAAACGTTACAGAAGCAATTCCTTCTCGACAAATTTTGTGTTCTTTATTCCTATTTTTTAGTTAATAAATAGGTTGCTACCCCATAAGCATGGATGATATGATCCGCTTCAAGCGGTTCTTCTAATGCATTGATTCGTTGATATGCGTACCCATTAAATAATTTTTTTGGCTCAAGAGATCGTTCTTTGTTTGTTGAATTGACGAAACGGATAACGATTCCCTCAGAGTAATACGCATTATGAAGCGCACTGACTCCCACACCTGGTTCTAAGCTGCAGGACAACAAAGAAAGAGACATATCGGTCAGAGATAATGGATCAATGCGCTTTTGAATTTTATTATCTATGCGATAAATAAAGTAATTCAAATCTTGCAATTGATAAGAAATCGATGGCTGTTCTTTAACAGTTTTCCAAGCAGCCAACAACTCTTCAGAAATAGCTGTTGATGCAACTCGCAGGGAAAAATCGAAGACCATCTCATAGTTTTCCATTTGAGCAAGAGGCGTTTCCATCATAATATGTCCCTTTTTGGTTGTATCGCCAGAAGCGCGACCTGGTCGATACAACAAATCCGGTTTTCCAAGGGAGTCGGTTGTAGCTAGTACCGTTACATATAAGGAGTCGTCGAGATATTCATACTCTTTGCTCTGCTCACTATAAAAAACGAGGGCGTTTTCTTTATCATAAACAACCACTTGTTTTTCAAATGGTTCAATATTGACGGGTTTTTCTGCATATTTTTCTTGCCAATTTTCCAGTGTTTGATTTCTCTTTTCAAGATAACCAAATTGAATGGCTGCAACCGCTCTTTCTATCGGCTTGTTTAGTCGAGCTTTCACTCGAATCCGATGATTTAAAAGCGTATTTTTAAAACGTAGCTTTGCGTTTACCTCACCGTTTTTTGTCAGTTGGAGGATCAATGTATAGGCGAATGTTTTGGTGGCGATCCCTTTCATCCGTTCTTCGATCGTATACGGTAGATGTAAACTTCCTTCCAAAACCAACGTTTCTTGCTTTCCTTTGCAGCTGGCAAAAGAAAGCGTGATCGGTTGATCATTCAAAATAGGCGAATAGTCATACGTATCACCGGCATTACTATCATCGATGATCGACAAGAAATCCACGATCTGTTGTTTTCCATCTGAATAAATCAGGTGGCCGTCTTCAAAGGAAAGCGTATATTTCCCATTTCTAATCCATGTGTTTTGATCTAAAGAAAATTCGGGAGTTGTCTCTTGCTCTTCAAATGTAAAGACTCGATAACCAAGGCCTGAAAAGGCACAAGTCACTTGAACAGTTAACAGATAATACCCCTCTTCTTCAATAAAACGGTTGCCAGCAGGCGTTTCTTCCATAATATTTTTCCTGCTTGGGATATACACTGCTTCAAGAACAGATGAATCAGCTCCAATAACCTTGATATTGTTGGTTCTGGATACGATCTTAACGAATTTCTCCCCTTGAAATGGCACTGGTGTTGGATGAAGAATCAGAAATTGATTGGCTTGTAAAGCGAGTCCTTCACTGATTCTTTTTAAAATCAAATTTTCAATACTAGCACAAATCTCACTGATTTCTTTTAATCGATGACTGATATCTTGAGCAACACTATCTGATACACAGCCTGCCAAACTATCATGGGCTTGACATTCAAATAACTTTTTCCAAGCTTTCATTAGCAATCGATTACTTAATTCAACCCCTAAATCTTTCGCAATAACTAGCATTGGTTCAATTTCTAAGACTAATTTGTTTTCTAATCGAAATATCTCACGTTTCAGATCCATTCGTACAGAACCAATTGTTTTGTGGACCCGAGCAAAAACCGGTGCACGAAACTCTCCTTGATAAACTTCCAGTTCTTTTTGACGGACGATCTCCATAAATGCTGGATAGGTGCTCAATTGATACTTGTATTTTCCAAGCTGATTGATTTTCGTTAGTTTTTCTTCTATGGCAGAAACAATGCCTAACTGATCATTTCCAGTTGGAATCAAGATTTCAGGTTCATTCGCGTAGCTCTTAATAAAATCGACACCTTTATCGAGTCTGCCATCTACATAACTGCTCGTTGGCTCCAATTGCTGCTGTGCACCATATCCTTGAGGAAAATTCACCGCATACAGTGAATCTTGCCCACTTAAACTCGTCCATTTAAAGTAAGGGGATTTGACCTGTTCCCCTAAATCGATGCCTCGCCAAAAGATAATGTTATCAAGTCCAACTTCGTTCAATATGGTTGGCATTTGAGCATTAAAACCAAATGTATCTGGCAAATAGCCGATCGGCATATAGCTGCCATATTTTTTGCTATCAAATATACCAATCATGGCATTTCGAATGATGGACTCACCAGAAGCAAAAAAGGCATCTGTTTGGGTGTACCAAGGACCGATGAACAATTGACCATTGGCGATCAACTCTTTGACCTCAGTCAAGCGCTCAGGATATAGTTCTAAATAATCGTCAAGAATAGACAGTTGTCCATCTAGCACAAAAGAAGCAGTCGGTTGCCTCTTTAGTTCTTTTAGTACATCACTAAATAATTGGTCACTCAAAACGACACAGTCCATTGAAGTAAAATACCATTCACGATCCCAATGGGTGTGGTTTACTATGTGTACATTTGTCATAGCTATGCTTCCCACTGCTCTTCCCAAGCAGCTTCGTCAAATTCTTCCATCGTGGTATCTGTTTCTTTCCCCGCATCTTTTGAACGTAGCAAGCTTGTACAAATCGCAATGAATAATGAGCCGGTAGCAATCGATAAAACATACAGTGGCCATTTTTCTACAGTGAACCAGCCATAAAAACCAGAGATTGGGGCTGTATTGACAGCTCCTAGACCAACAGCCATTGCAGAACCAATCGCTGAACCAATCATATTCACTGGGATCACTTTTAGTGGATTTTCCACCGCAAATGGGATCGCTCCTTCTGAAATGCCTACTAGACCCATAATGATCGACGATTTTCCTGCTTCTTTTAATTCGTTATTGTATTTACTCTTGGCAAAAACAGTCGCTAAACCTAAACCAATTGGTGGAATAATGATTGCCACTTGCGCTGCAGTGTTTGGTGCATAAACGTTACTTGTCAATAAAGCCATCGCGGTTGTCACAGCTGCCTTATTTACTGGTCCCCCAAGGTCAAATCCAACCATTGCCCCTACAACTGCCGCCATCACGATCGCATTTCCGCCACTCAATCCGTTCAACCATGACTCTAAGCCTACATTGATAGCTGCAAATGGTGTACCGATCACATAATTCACAAGTAGGACAGTGACTAAAGTACCTAAAACAGGAACTAAGAACACTGGAACTACCGATGCCATCGATTTTGGCAGCTTTATATGGTTTTTGATCCACAAGCAAATGTACCCAGCGATCAGCCCTGAAACAATTGCGCCTAAGAAGCCTGCGTTAATGTCTTTTACTAACATACCTCCAACAAGACCAGGGGCAATCCCTAGCTTATCGGAAATCGAATAAGCAATAAATGCCGATATTACGGGAAACATCAATCCTAAAGCGATGCCACCGAATCCATCTAAACTATGGAGTAATCGGATGATCGTATTCGCACTTTCTCCATGAGAGGCGTCCCAAATATCGACGATCCCAAATATTGATCCGCCTACTCGAGAAATCGCCATGATAACTGCTCCGGCAATCACCAGAGGAATCATATAAGATATTCCTGTTAAAACATGATTTTTCATTTCACTTGCCAACTTTTTCATCTGATTTTCCTCCTCTTTATTGATCAATCAGCTTTAATGCATCTTCAATTACTTTTTCTGCATTTTTTATAGGGGCTGCTACCGGGACTTTAAGGATCTCCTTGCCATTGAAACGCTCTTCATTTCTCACTTTCGTATCGACGGCAAAAATCACGACTTCCCCAATTTGACAATCCCGCTCGTTCAATTCATTTTCGATACCTGTTGCTCCTTGTGTCTCAACCTTGATTAAATCCCCACGTTTCGCTGCTGCTTTTTTTAGCGCCTGTGCCGCCATAAAGGTATGGGCAACTCCTGTGGCACACGCCGTTACTGCAATAATTTTTCTCTTCATTCTTCTTTCTCCTTTTCTCCGTTTTATTCGCTTAATAGTTTCGCGATAATCTCTTTATCTGTTTCGCTTTTCAGCGCTTCTGTGATGTCTTCATCCATCAATTTCATGGCAATTTCTGATAAGATCCGTAAATGGGTGTCTCCTTGATGTTCTTCAGGAATAGCAAGCATAATCACAACCGTTACTGGTTCATCATCTAAGGATTGCCATTCTAATGGTGCCTTTAACCGAGCAAAAACGATTGCGGGTTCAGAAACTGCACGACTTTTTCCATGGGGGATTGCTATATTATTGCCTATTCCTGTGGTCGAGTGATCTTCTCTTTCCATAACTGATTGAACATACTCATTTTCGGATTGAACAATTCCTTCAGTTACCAATATTTTTGCTAATTGACGGACCACTTCTTCTTTAGTGGTTGCCTCTAGACCAAGAACAATATGTTCAAAAGGTAGTAGTGTTTCTATATTCATATTATGTTCCCCCTTGTAAATACTTTTTTAATTCCTCTTTCGTCCCTTTAAGGAGGAAGGTTCGTTCATCTGATTCCATCACATTAAGCATCGTGTCATAGATTTCCTCAAGTTCTTGTACAGTTTCATCTTTGATACAGATGAAAAAGACATATTTCACCTTTGTTTCTCCCCAGTGGATCTCATTATTAAGACGTAAAAATACAATCGCTGATTTTTTCACGTATTCTGGTGTACCATGAGGTGTTGCGAATCGTCCAAAAGAAGTAAAGGAAAGCTGTTCCCTTTTTAGTGAAGAGTCAATCATTTCCTCGTTTACATACCCACGAGTAATCAATTGCTCCCCAATAAATGTAATCACCTCTTGATAATCTTCAAAATGATGATCTAAAAAAATCAAGTCCTCATGAATCAATTTCGCAAACTGATTGAAAGAACCATTTTGTTTTTCTTCGATTTTTCTTAAAAAGGCTTCTATTTTTCGCTGCTCATCTTTATTCAGTACAGGTGAAACATGGATTGTTGGAATCGAATCGATTTTTAAATCCACTGTCGATAAAATCAAGTCCTCATAAATATTGGTCTGAATCAACTCTTGAATTGAAAGAATCCTGGAAATATCGATTTGCTCATAATTTCTCCGAATACGAGCAGCTAATAGCTGTGAAGTGCCTTTCCCACTGCTACAAACTAATAAGACACTCACTTTCTTCGGTTGTTTTTCTTCTCGTTGTTCTTTCATCACTTGGATGTGTACGGCCAGAAAGGCAACCTCATCTTCGGGGATCGAAATCGAAAAATGCCAATTTAAGGCACGAGCTAATCGAAGCGCTTCCTCAAAAGACAAAGGGAAATTCTTCTTCACATCATTTAGAAAAGGGTTATGAATGACTAATCCTTTTTGAATGCGATAAATAGCTTCTTTGATGTGTGATACCAATCCTAACAAAAGACTTTCATTGCGTAGGGAGATCGTTTCATGAATCAATTTGCGTATCGTTTCATCAAGCAAATCATCGGAGTCATTCTTCTTCACCAACGAATCCCCATAGATATGAAGCGAAATATAATGAACTTCCGAAACTGGCAACGACAGAGAAAACGTTTCTTCTATTGAAGCAATAAAACGATAAAAAGCTCTATTCTCCATCAAAGGATGTCTTCTTTCTTCGAAAGTCAGATAATTCTTCTCTTTGACCCGATCAATCATGATGATTAGATGAAGCAATAGTGAGTGATAGGCAGCATCATTAAGCGTAATTTGTTCTTTTTTCAAATACTCTTGTAAGAGCGTATCAACTAAAGAAATCTTTGTCAGGTCAATAAAATCATTAACAAACTGAGGAATTCCTTGAATCGAATGCAAATAGCGTTGCTGCTCTTGTGTTATTTTCCAATTTCCACCCCAGAAATAGTAGATCAAATCAAATGCTAAACGACGTTTTTCTTGTTCTGACAAATTCAAAAAGGAACCCTTCCCCGGTAAAACTTCAATCGTAACGTTAAAATGACGAAAGATCTCGCTTACCTGCCCCATGTCATTTTCTAAAGTTGATTTACTGATGTAAAGTGCATCTTGTAGTTGTTGACGCGTAAAATACGTTTTTTGTTTCAGTATTTCAAAGCAAAGAAACTGAATACGATCTTTTTTGCTCGTCGGTAAGTTTGATTCCTCGTGCCCATCAAGATACTTTAGAATTTCAGCTGAATCGCCATCAAGAAATACCCCTACTCTAGGTTTGCGAACAAGCCTTATTGCTGTTTCCTGCAAAAATTCATCAATTCTCTTTAGCGATTGCGAAACTGTCTTTTGCGAAAGCGACATATGCAACCCAATTTTAGCAACCGTTGTTGGTCCATTTTCTAAGAGATATCGAATAATTTCTTTTTCCCGTTCACTGATCATGAAACTATCACCTCATCTACATTACTAATGGTAGCTTTTTCTTAAAAAAATGAAAACACTTACTTTTACTGCATTCATTACAGTAATTCATAGGCACTGAATATATTGCACCGTTTTTTTCATGTGTACTTTTTCGTTTAATCCAGATTATTTACATGTCCTTTGGTATTTTCATAGTATAGAGGATATTACTCAGTGGGAACAGAAAAAAAATACCAATGAACAAACGAACTGTCGTCTGTTTCATTGGTATTTTAACTTTTGATTCTCTAATAACGAGACACGCTTGAAAAATTCCTTTCCTTAACGCCCCAACACCTCCGCCACCGAATATACGCCTGGGGCAAAGGTCTTGCCTGTTAGCTTCTTCGTCATGGCATTAAAGGTATAGTGCTCTTCTAAGACGACGACTTCATCGTATTGCTTTAAAAGCGTGCGAAAATCTGCATCGGATAAGAGGAAATTCTCTCGGCCATCGACATTAGGTGAAAACAAGTAATATTTTCCGACATAGCCAACTAAGTAGCTATCTACTGCTTCTTTGTTAGTACTGACCACCAAATATTTTTTCTCGTTTAGGTCAAAGTGATCGCCAGTAACGGCTGAAACTTGTGCTGGAATCGAAGCAGCATATTCACGATTGGTATAACGCATGCCATTGTTTTCTGAAAGGATCAGCAATGTCGCAAAAAACAACAGAATCAAAGTACTGTATTGATAGATTTTTTTCGTGGTCAAGCTGGCAAAACTACGGTAGTTTCGCCGATCGATCGCTTGTTCATGATACAAATGATCAATGCCTCTGACCATGAAAAAGGTCATTAAGCCAAGTGCTAAAATCACGATACTTGAGGCATAGCGATCGAACCCTGCCAAAGACAATGCTTCATCAGTGGGCATCGAGAACAAGAACATGGCATAGATTCCTAAATAATACCCCCCAATGATACCATCGATCAACAGCAGTTCTTTTAAAAATGGATTGCGTTTTTTCATGATAAATCGGACAAATAGCCAACTGCCCAACAGGATGACCTGGATCAAGAGAATCCCTTGCGTGGAGATCGTCGCAACATCCGTGATCGTTTTGACAAACACATCCGTAATCTGCTGCAGTATCTGAGAATCCTTTTCACCAAAAATCTGTTTATAAGCGGTCACGCTGACTTCATGCTTCGATTTAGGAAAATTCGCTTTGACATGCAGGTTCCAAAGAATCGCTGGCAGGACAGATAGCCCAATGGCAGCTAATCCTACAATCATCATGCCCAGTCGTTGCCGCCAACGAACTGATGCCTGCCACAAGCAGACTAGTAAATAGCCGCCTAAAATCAGCAGAAAAAAGACGGCACTATTTTTGACCAAATCAAGAGAGGCGCCAATCAAAAGAAAGAAACCGATCGACGGTAATACTTTGCCTTTTAAAGCGAATAAGCCAGCGATGCCAGCTAAAGTCAACATTGGCAGGATAAAGTCTACTAACAAATTATTCATTCGAATCGCAATATTAAAATAATTGAAAACCGCCATACTGGTGAAGATCAGGGCAAAAGCCAGCTTTCTTTTCGGATCACGAATAATCGCAAAGAAACTATACAGACTACAGAAAATCAAAATCAATTGACCAATCAGCAAGACATTCTCATGATAGCCAACGATGATCGATGTATAAGTAACAAACAGCGAGCTGCCTAAAGGATAGGAAGTAAAACTGATGATGGCATCGGCTGCCGTTGGCAATTGTCCCTGCGTATAAAGGAATTTAACGATCGTCGCCCAATGGGAGAAGTTGTCATAGTGGGTCAAATGACTGTGAAGCAATGTTAAAACGAACAAAGCAAAATAGCCGTAAAACCACAGCATGATGGGCTCTTGTAAGCCCCACCGTACCTGATAGCGCTCCTGCCAAAAACGCCAAACGCATAATAGTAAGCCAAGACCAAATAAAACCCATGCCCCCCAGATCAACCATCCTTTTGGACCATATGCGACAAAGGAAAGAACGAGGATCGGCAAACAGCAAGCAGCGATCCAGCTGATGTGTTTGGGAAAATGGCAAACTCGTACAAAAAGATAGGCATAGCCAGCTAATGATAAACCAAAGAGACTAAATCGCAGCAGGATCTCGATCATCATCTTCCTCCTTTCTCAGCAAGCTGTCTACCCATTCTTGAAAGGGTGCTGTAAAACGCAGCTCGGAAAGATTGCTTACTTGATAAATCACTTGATTTTCTGTTGGTTGAAGCGTTGCTTTTTCAGCGTGAAGCACAAGATTACTGATCGGTAAGGTTAGATGGGTCGGCATCTCGACTTCTTCTGTTTTTGCCAACGTGAGCTGGTCAAAACCAAACGTTGTGACCGTATAGGTTCCTTCATCAAAGTTCCATTTTTGATCAATGGTCAGTATGGGCACTCGTTGAGGCGGCAATGGCTTTTGTTTGGCTTGCAGCAGATGCTTACCGAGATTTTCAAAAAGACTGTCAAAGAAGGTCATCCACGGATCACGCAGAACTGGCAAGCTTTGATTGAAGCCATCATAAATGATCTGCAAATAAGCCAAGTAGTCTTTTTCTGATAATTGGTGTAAAGCAACCCCATAGACCCAGCGATCCTTGCCTGAAAAGACGCGGACGACGTTTCCCGTCATCTCTGCTTGGTAGCCATTACGGGTGATTTTAAACGTCAGCTGCGCATCTGGCGGAAAATAAAGAGGAACGTCAGAAACGAAGGACAAGCCGTTTTCTGAGATATTTTCTGTCATCAAAGAATAGCTGGCGTCTTGGTCGGAAACTTCAACAGGATAATGGGCTCTGAACCGTTCCGTCGTTCGGTAAATCGGGCGACCGAGATAAAATAAGACCGCAAAGGTTAAGTTAAAGAAATGGGTCAGCAGCCAGAAGGTCAACACGCTGCCATAGAAAATCTCTGAACCGAATTTGCCGTAATTAAACTTCACTAAGCCGATAATCGTCAAAATCAACAGCAACAAATGCGGCACCACAAACAACAAGTCTTTTTTAGACTGAGTTGCTGCTTTATTGGTCACTTTGAAACGGGTCTCTTTGATGCCAATGGCTTGTAAAAAGACAGGAATCACTAGGTAAGGTGCAAAAATCGTTTCCTGGATCTCGCCCCAGCGCTGCGTTCGAATATCACTGCTCAAATCCTGCATCGCCAAATGCAAGAACGTATAGCTTGGCAGCCAAAACAGCAGCAAGACCCAAAAGTTGGTCTCTACGACCCTTACATTAAAGACGGTGTACAAAATCGGCGCGAAAATAAACAGCAACCGACGCAAAAACGACCACCAATACAAATAACTGTTTAAGAAAACCATTTTTTGCGCCAAAGACAACGTCTTGTTCTTAAAAAGATGGAGATTGTGGACACTTTGGACCACTCCTCTTCCCCAGCGAATCCGCTGCTTTAAGGCACTTGGGATATCAATGGGAGACAGACCGCTGGCCATGGGCTGCAGTGTTGATAAACTGCGATAACCTTGGCAATTGATCAAGGCACCTAATTCAAAATCTTCCGTGATCGTGTCCGTCGGAAATCCGCCAGCGGCTTCGATCGCTTCTCGTGCGATCACCGTATTGGAACCTGTATAAATAGCTGTATCATGGGCGTTGTTCAAAACATTGACTTCTCTGGAAAAGAAGTCCTGCTCGTTAGGGATCGCCGCTTCTGAAAAAAGATTGTACTGAAAAAGATCCGCATTGTAAAAACTTTGCGGTGTTTGGACAAAGCCCAACGGTTTGATGGTCTGATCTTTGCGGCGTTCCTGCTGATTTGCCACAAAATATGGCACTGTTTCCAGCAAAAAATCTGAGTAAGGGATCATATCTGCATCAAAGGTCGCCACTAGCGGCGAATTGGTTTTTGACAATGCATGATTGAGATTGCCTGATTTGGCATGCTGATTGCCTGTCAATCCGATATAGCCGATGCCAAATTTATCTGCCAGTGCTTTGACCTCTGGACGGTTGGTGTCATCTGACAAGTAGATGTGAACTTTTTTGGGATCGGGGTATTTCATATGAACTGCCGCATTGACTGTTTTTAATAAAAGCGGCACTTCTTCATTATGGGTAGCAATCAACACATCGATCGCTGGATAGTCGGCTTCTGGCACGATCGGTTTTTCAAAAGGCTTTGCTTTGTTTTTGTTCCAAATCAACAGCAAGCCCGTAAAGTTCGATACGATCTCACTGCCCCAAAGCAGCAAACCAAACAGCAGGGCAAACCAAGACTCGTGCCATGGCAATGTATACAGCCCCCGCCATGATAAATAGATCAGTGAGAAGACAAACGCCAGAAAGTAAACGACTTTTTTCGCCCAAGGCAAACGTTTTTGTTCCACCTCAATCACTCCTTAAAGATGACATTTTTTTGCACATGGTAACTAAAGAAAAAGAGCAGGCAATCGACGCCTATTTTTAACAACACAGAATCCCCGATCGGCAGGATCAAATAGATCAGGTAGACGAGGAAAGAGGACAGCAAAATCTGTACGATCACTAATAAAAAATACTGCAGCATACTGTTCTTTGTCCGTTGACCAAAAACAAGCTCGCGATTGATGTAGTAATTGACGATCGCCGAAATCAAGCGGGCACCCAACGAAGCGATCACGATGGAGGACAGATCGATGACAGACAAGAAATGGATCAATAACGCATAGGCGATCACATCGACAAAAAAGGAGACCACAGATGAAAACAAATACTTCAAAAAGACGCTATAGATAGCGACGGAATCTGCCAAGACCCGAAAATGGGAAGAGGCATTTTCTTCAATATAGATAGTGGCGATCGGTTGCGAGAGAATCGGCCACCCCCGTTTCTGGGCTTCGATCAGCATCCGCGTTTCATATTCAAAGCGCTCACCTGAGATCGCCAACAAATCTGTCATGAATTTCCGAGGGAAAACCCTTAAGCCCGTCTGCGAATCCTCGATGGCAAGACCAGTCGCTAAACGTAGGATATTTCGGGTCAATATGTTGCCGAACTTACTCCGTAAGGGCACTTCTTTGCCAAAGGATCGGGTCCCTAAAATAATACTGTCGGGATGGGCTTGGGCCTTTGCTAAACAAGCCATCATATCGGTATACTCATGCTGCCCATCCGAATCAATGGTCACCATAAATTCAACAGCTGGCTGGTTTGTCAGCACTTCGGTGAGGGCGGTTTTGATGGCTGCGCCTTTTCCAAGATTCTTTGGATGGGTCAAAACCTGACAACCAAACTGCTGTGCCAATGCCGAAAAGACAGGCTGATAAGCTGCCCCACTGCCATCATCCACGACCAAAATCGGCAGGTGCTGGTTATGCAAACGAATTTTCTCCACCAGAGCCAGCAGTTTGTGGTCAGGTTCTAGCGAAGGAATCATGATTAAACTATTTTCCATATGCGCTCCTCATTTAAGGTAGTATTTTTGAAAATAAAAAAGAAAAGAAGCCAACTCCATCAGTAAAGACAGAGTTGGTCGCGACCGCTGCGCTTGGCTCGATACAATGCTTGATCGGCTCGTTCTTGTGTTTGCTGTAGCAACTCGCCCTTTTGCCGTTGTGCGATCCCAATCGACAACGTGATGCTGACCGAATCGCCTGCATCCAAGATGATCTCTTGGTAACGGATGCGCTTTTGGATTTTTTCGAGGAGATAAGCAGCAGCCTGTGCGTCTCCTTGGATCAAGATCGCAAACTCTTCCCCACCGATGCGATAGACCGGATTGCTCGCCGTACAGTAGGTCGAAAAAATACGAGCGATTTCTTGCAAAATCACATCCCCAGCACGGTGTCCGTAACGGTCATTGTAATTTTTGAAATGATCGATATCGATCAAAGCGATCGATAAGTCCACCTCGGTCGTGTCTAGGCGTTGGCGGTCATCTTGAAATTTACGGAAGTTGTTCAACTGCGTAAGATCGTCGATTTTGACCAATGCCAAAATGCGCTGCATATCATTTACTATCGAGTAAAGGAAAAACGCCAACGTATAGGCGAGAATGCCATAAACTATATAAATTAGGGTCGTTTTTTGAATATCGCCCGTCAGATAAAAACCAAAAAGAAAGGAGATAGCGATCAAGTAGGTAATTGATAGGAATAACTCTTGTTTGTCAGTAAATCGCCGTTTGGCCCAAGCATGCAGAAATGTCAGTGTCACTATCAAAAAAAACGTAAGATATAAGTTCAACCAAGACGATTTTGATACTTCAAACAAGAAACGCCCTAACGCTAGATTGACCATCGTCGGTACGGTCACCTTCCACCCCAGATATTTCATGGAAAAAGCGTAAAGCAAAAAGCGCAGGTCAAATCGCGTTTCATATACGACGTAAGAGAAATTCATCATCAGCATCCCCACCACGGTTTCACAAGCAATCGCAGCTGCGATCTGTTTCGCTTTGAACGTCCCTTGGCCAACGAATCCGTCACTGATTTTGAATAACAAATAAATATTGATGATAATTGCGCCTAAATTTGCGAGTGTATTGACAACCAACGTATTTGCCATTTCCTGTGCTTCCTTTCTAAAAAAAAGAACCCTTACTTGCTGATTCGACGGGACAATTCCAGAAACATTTCATTGGAAAAGCGGACAAAGCATCAAGTAAGAATCACTATTTATTATTGACAGTTTTTATCACTCTTGATTTAGAATAATTTACCAGAAATTATACATAGTTTCAATCTTTTTGTTGATATGCGAAGATTCTCAAGATAAACAAAAAAAGCAAAATGTATATTTTTTAAATAAATAACATTATTTCTTTATTATTACTAACTTTTTGTGCATAAAGATTTAATTCTTTGTGAATTTGTGCAAATCATTTTTTCATTATTTTTTTACGTCTCAGGTAAGGTGCACACCCGATTTCGACCACTTTGTTTTGCGAGATAGAGTGCTTGATCGGCTCTTTCGACGGCTGCCAAGATATCGCCATGACAAACGGTGCTCGCTTCAACGCCGCAAGACAAAGACATCGTCCCTTTTTCAAAATTGGCGACAGGAAACATACTGCTGGAAATAGTTTGACACAGCGTCGTCATCGCAGCTACGGTCTTTTCTTTGACATCCCCTTCGATCACGACACAGAACTCTTCGCCGCCATAACGATAAAAGGAAAAGGTCTCGGCAAAATGCGCCTCTAAAAAAATAGTTGTCCGTGTGGCAAAGGTTCTCAACAGCTCATTTCCAGCGATATGACCATAACGGTCGTTGACCTTTTTGAAGTGATCGAGATCGATCATGGCGATCGTCACAGTCTTTTTCTGTGAAACGGCTTGAAGCAGATCGTGGTTATAGGTCCCATAGTTGAAGCAGCCGGTCAATGCATCGATCTTACTATTCGCCAACTCTGCCAGTACTTGGTACTCTTCGCCTTCAATCAACCGATGCAGCCACATAAAGCCGCCCAACAGCACAAAAGAACCAACAAGTACTGCCAACATCGCTTCCCAGTCATAGGTCGTCGTATGATGGACCAACATCGAAAAACGCGGTGAGATCAGACAGGTCAAAAAATACATCAAATAAAATTGCTGTTGCGGACGCAGCGGCTTGATTTTTGATAAGAGAAAATCAAGGACAAAGACGCCGACACCTAATAGCGGTAAATAAAAGGCTTTGCCAATGTCAGAAAAACCGACAAACAGTAAATAGAAAACGACCATACACGGCGTTATCAAAATCAAGATCTTGCCACGATCACCATAGAAAAAATGACTCGCAATAAAAGCAGTTGTGTATTGATAACAGATAAACCCAACTGAATTCATTGAGAAAGAAAGAATAAAATACAAATGCGTAAACGTCAGAATACCAATAATAAAATACTTAAATGGACGAGAAACCGATATTTTTTGCACACTTCGTACAAAAACATCTGCGGTCACCAGTAAACTGGCAATCATCAGCGGCAAACCAAACGCCAAGAGCACGCCTCGTTCTAACATTCCATCACAATCGCTCTCCTTTAGACCATAAATATCCTTGTTGTAAATGAACCCCCATCTCAAGCAGCTGCGCCATCTTATCGCGGGTCTCGATGCCTTCAACGATCAACTCAAGCTGATACTTTTTGGCGACCTTCAACCAACAAGTCAAGAAACTAAACCCGATCTCCTCATCGAGCTGAATAAACGGCAGTAGTGAAAATTTCAAACAATCCACATTTTCAAGATTGGCAAAGACCAATGACAGGGTATTTTGGCCACAGCCGATGTCATCGACAGCGATCACATAGCCATAGGCTTTGATTTTTGCAAGGGCAGTAGACAAATCAAAAGAATCATGCTGACCTTTAACAGGATGCTCTGTTAATTCGATCTGCAACTGCTCTTTGTGGGCAGTCATCCCCTCAAAAAAAGTCCACGTTGACTGCCACAGCAGCTGTTGTGGATGAATATTGACACTAAAGCGGGTTTTCGGCTTTTTTTGGCACAACCGTTGCAACTCCTGGGCATACCACCCCATCAACTGCTGATTGCCGCTTTCAGATTGAATCATTGCGCTGAATTCTTGTTGCGGAAAGCGGTTGTTTTTCTCGCTGCGCAGCAAGACCTCATAGCCGTTCACCTCTTGCTGACTTAGCGATTCTACCTGCATGATTGGTTGACATAACAGATAAAAATTGTCTGTGTTTTCCCAAATTGTTTCATTTCCCATCTTCGTTAAGCCCCCATCTAGTAAAGTTATCACTTCCGAAAATTGGTCATATTTGTATCATCGCTCGTTCATAGTCCTTAGAAAAAGAAGCTTCAAAGGAACTGACTTGCCTAAGTATACCAAATAGAGCCGCAGTTCCCCAACTATTTTAGATGATTGGGCAGAAATTTTTGTGAACGATTGGACAGAGATTGTAGCTTTCACCCATAGTTCCTCTTTCTTCTGACAGTTGGAATTCTGCGCTTTTCTTGTATCAAAAACGCTGTTTCTGGCTGACTTACACGTTGGTCGATTGGCGGTTTTGACAGCTTCTTCTGCTCATCCTCATAAAAAAGCCAGCTGAACAGGAATTGTTCAGCTGGCTTCCTTTTTCTGTTAATAAATTAAATAGTCAGAGGCACCGGCTTGCTTGATCTCGATCACCAGCTTATGAGGCAGGCAAATGCTCGTCTGCCCATTGCGATAGATCCAGCTGGTTTTGACAGCAATCTGGTCGGGACTATTGTCTTCACGAACTCGGATCGCGCCATCTTTGATCTCGACGATATTGTACTGACCTTCTGCTGGATAGTAGGTTTTTTCCATCGCATCGATTTCTTCTAAGTTAAAACGGTCAACCTCTTCTCCATTGATCCGCACGATTGCATACCGATCGCCGGTATCACTTTGAGCTTGTGCTTCAAATAGAAAAAGCGGTAAAAAAGAGCCGACAACTAACAGAACAAACAGCAGATAATCATAGGGCTTTAAAAGTTTTAAAAATGGCTGGATCGTCTTTTTCATCACATGTACGCCTTTCACGGTTCATTCACTGTTGCTTTTTAGAAGGTAATCGCTCTTCAAAAAAAGCAGTTAGGTCGATGATCTCTTCCTCTGTGAAGGTTTCTTGCTCCCATTGGGCAAGAATTTGTTCTTGCAAAGCCAAATCCATTTCCCAAAAATGCTCGATCTTCTTGAAATGCTTTGAGTCAAAGGAACGAAACACGGGGTAGATCATCAAAAATTCTTCAAAGGTAAGATCCCAGTCCTCAGTATAATCTTTAACGACCCCTTCTGACAAGGCTTTTTCCGTCGGATCGCCGTTTTCTTTGATCAAGCCCGCTTCGTAAAAATGGCGATAGATTGCCTCTTTGGTGATCTCTGGATGAAATTTTTTACTGTGACGATAGGCTTCTTCAATCAATGACGGATAGATGATCTCCATTTTCCCCCTGCTTTCTGGACGGCGTCATAAGACGCCGTTAATTCTTTTCGATCGGGTGCTGCGCTTTATATTCTGCTAATGATACATGGTGGCTGCGCTTGAAGGTTCCTGTTGTCCCATCAAACGAAATCGCTGGTGCTTTGACGCCATAGTGGGTCCGGCGCTTATTCTTTTTTGCTTTTGATGTTTTTCTTGCAGGTACTGCCATGTCATTTCCAACTTTCTTTCACTTTCTCATTATGCATGCAGCTGCAATGCATTTTTTCGTTTATTTCGCTTAAATTCATGAATGATCTTTAATGCGCGTTTCCTTGTTTTGATGTTCGGGCTCTTTAAACGTCGATACGCACTAGACAAGTCCGTTTTTTCCATATTGACTCCTTTCTGTTACCAGCTTGCTTTTGTAACGCCGGGAATTTCTCCGAGATGTGCATGCTTACGGAAATTGATCCGTGACATGCCGAATTTATTCATGTAGCCGCGCGGACGACCATCGATCATATCCCGTTTCTTCAAACGAGTCGGATTCGAATCCTTCGGTAGTTTGGCCAATGCTTGGGTATCTCCTTGTGCTTTTAGTTCTTGACGTACTGCTCGGTATTGTTCGATGAGTTGTACTTGTTTGTTGTATTTTGCAATTTTTGATTTTTTTGCCATTCAGTTATTTTCCTTCCTATTTCTTGATTTCACGAAAAATCGCTCTGCGCCGCAACTTTGGTGAATATTTTTTTAATTCTAAACGTTCCGGCGTATTGCGCTGGTTCTTATTGGTCAAATAAAGTCTTTCCCCTGTCTCCACACATGCCAAAATAATATTGTTTCTCATAATAACCAGCTCCTTTCTCTTGCGTCACACCAAAAGAACACTCAAAGTGTAACGATTACGTTTTGTATCATATCACACTAAAACACAGGAAGCAAGCAAAACTATTTCTTCTTTTTGTTATTTAACACGTGAAGAAAACGTCATATGAATTTGTTTTCAACCGTCGCTGTCATTGGCGGCAAGATATCAGGAACCTATAGCTTTTGATCGCGCAAAAAAATCACCTGATCTTTAAGAAATCACTGGTTGGGCTTTTCAAGCAGCCCAAGTCGTGATTCTTTGTCAGGTGATTTCATTCGGTTAATTTACTGATTGGTTCTCATGTGACGCAAGCCATTCACTAATCGCCTGCAAGCGTTCTATCCGCAAGTTCGGCAAGCCATTGCGTGATAAACCATGAGAGGATTGAGGAAACAGTATCAGCTTCGTATCGACGCCTTGACGTTGCAATGCCATGTAAAACTGCTGTCCTTGTTCTTGCGGACATCGCAAATCATTTTCCCCATGGAGGACTAGCGTGGGTGTCTTGACTTGGCTGGCATAGGCCAAAGGCGACATCTTCCAAAGTCCTTCGGTCTCATCAAGTTCCCTCAACAATTGGAATTTGACAAAGGCAGGTCCAATGTCGCTCGTCCCATAAAAGCTGATCCAATTTGAGATCGAGCGTTGCGTAACTGCCGCACAAAAACGATCGGTATGACCAACGATCCAGTTGGTCATAAAGCCACCATAGCTGCCACCAGCTACATGGATCGTGTTCGTATCGATTTCTGGATGGTTTGCCACCACGGCATCCACCCCCAACAGCAAGTCTTGATAATCTTTATTGCCATAATCACCTAAAATCGATTTGACAAACGCCTGACCGTACCCTTGCCCGCCACGAGGGTTCAACAAGATGACCCCATAGCCGTTGGCGGCATGGACTTGCATCTCGTGGAAAAATGTTTCGCCGTAGCAGACTTGCGGACCGCCATGGATGTACAAAATTGCTGGATGACTTTCTTGTGTTTCGGTCGGGGGCAAATACCAGCCTTGAATTTGCCAATCATCTGCTCCTTCGTACCAAAACGCTTCGGGTTTACTGATCGCTAACTGTGACATAACTGCTTGGTTAGGATCATAGAGATCGGTTACTTCACCACTTGTTAAGTCAATCAATGCTAAGCGACTAGGGATCGTTGGCGACGCATAAGCAACAGCAAGTTTGGCTTCTGAATAGATCGCCGCATCGAGGATATCCATTTTTTCATCAAGGAGTTTGGTCCATTCTCCTTGGGTCGTGGCACGATACAATTGTAGCTTGCCATGTTCTGTTACGGGTACAAGGAATGTGTCATCCGTCAACCAGGTGATCGCTACGCCACGATTTTTTTGTTGAAAATCACTGATGATCGCATTGCCAAAGGCAACATCTAACTCCTTGGAAAGATTTTTGACTGCTTTCGTTTTTAAGTCGATCAAAAACAAATCATCCAAGGTCACAAATCCGTAAGAGAGATCATTGCCTAATAGTAACAGCTGATCATTGCGCGCAGCAGCAAAAGTGTAGGTTCCTTCTGGCAGGATGTTTTCTAAACTTTCTGTCTTTTTCGTCTGGCTATCAAGGAGACAAACCTTCGAGCCATAGTCCCATTCATCTTCTTCCTCTTTGTCAAAGGTGAGGAACAACGTCTTCTGATCATCCGCGATGCCAGAAAAAACAAAGGGAGAATCATGCTCAAAAATCAGTTCCGTTTCTTGTGTCGTGATCGTTTTTTTGACGATCGAATGTTTTTTTTCTTTTAAAAATCCGACGCCATCCGCCAAATAATTGACTTTCGTAGTAGCTTTTACTTTTGGAAATTCCTTTTGCTTGTCCGTCTTTTCTGTGTCGTCTTGATTCTCTGAGACCGGCTCTTCTTGTGCCAGCTTATAATAGACCGCCGTTGCGTCTTGCTTCCAAAAATAGTCCCCCAGACCCTTCTCAGTGACAAGTGCTTGGGGCTTGCCGCCGGACACTGGCATAGTCCATAACGTACTTTCACCTTTCTTTGGATCGGTCGTCACAAAACTGAGCCTTTGCTCATCTGGCGAGACCTTTAGGTTGTTGTGGGTCGTCGCTTCGGTGCCCCACTCACGCCGTTCGTTGGTCTTTGGGTCAATACTATAAATCGCTGAATCATACGTATTGGTCTCTTGGTTGACTGCCGTTTCCAAGTAAAAAACCTGATTTTGCCCCACTGCAGGCTGCGCAATCGTTTTCAGTTCAAACAGTGTCTCATTCGTTATTTTTTCCATCCGTTTCCCTCCAAAGATACGTGTTTTCGCAGTAACTATCTACTAGTATATCAAAAGAAACGAATTTTTCTGCTTTTTTCCCGCCTTTTTTTAATAGTGAAATCCTCGCAGATTCGCTACTTCTTCAAAACCAGCCGACGTCCCTGTCTGCCGCAAGATCTCCTGCCCATTTTCTAAAAGGGTCAAGGCAATTTCCGTACTGGCGCTTTCGCGAATGATCCGATTCATTTGCCCAATAGAAGGTGCTAACAACGAATGGCCTTCTTTCGTCAACACTTCGATCGTCAGCAGCCACTGTTTTTGTTTGAGATGGATCACTAAACGGTCTTCCGTACGTTTGACATCATGAATCTTTGCACCATGATAAG
This sequence comes from Enterococcus sp. R12, assembly GCF_058135755.1. Lineage (NCBI taxonomy): Bacteria > Bacillati > Bacillota > Bacilli > Lactobacillales > Enterococcaceae > Enterococcus > Enterococcus sp. R12. The sequence continues at coordinate 928,492 of NZ_CM176874.1, read as the reverse complement.
TAGCAAAACGATATTCTTGGCTGCCGACTTGCAGAACACAAATCGTTCCCAAAAAAGCAAAACCAGCAAAGGGAATGTCGGCTGCGGAGAAAAAGAACCGTACATCTGGTGCATCAAAACTGTTGCACTGAACCCAGATATAAGCTGCTGGAAAGGAGGTACCCCAGTCTTTTTCCAAATAACCGATCCCGTTCGTAAAATCGATTGGTTCTTCGTTCCAGTACAGCGTACCTTCTAAGGTATGACTCATGCTCAAGACACCGTGGTAGCACTCCATAAATGACAGGTACGAAAAAGGCCCCATGATACTCGGCGCATAACGTGTCCGCTGAATCGGTTTGTGGTCGTTATATTTTACTGCTCCTTGTACTTGGAGATCGTTATTTTTTAAAGAAACTTGAATGCCTGCTTCACTAAAGATATTGTCACCAATCGTTACTTTTCGCTCCTCTTCTGAAACCTGAAAATCAGTTTCTGGAAAGGAGAAGTAATGCGCGCCCTCATGATTGATCACTTGAATGAACACTTCTTTGGTACCGTCTTCTTGAATCGAAAGACCTGGAATAAAAGCATAGACTTCTTCACCGATTTGGTGCTTATGGTACCAGCCTTCAAAAAAAGCGGTCTGCTTATTGTGGCCGTGAAAGAACCGATCTGTTGTCAACATCTTGATTTCCCTCCGTTTCTTTTTTAAGTGTAGCATGAAGCAGAAAGATTCCTCAGGATAATGCCTTTGTCCATGTAAAAAAGCCAGAAACAAGCAACACACTTGTTTCTGGCTTTGCTTATTGCTTTTTCATCACTCGACGGGTCCACCAGAGAAAAATAAGAAACCCTACAACGAGCAGTGTCAAAAGTCCTCCGGTCATCCACGATGGATCCCCAATGTGATAAAATGCCATGGCTTTTTGCAGGCAACCAAGCAACACAAATACCCCCAGTAGAAAAACGATCGGATAAAAAGCTTTTTCTTTGCGTGATACAACAAAAACGATCGCCGCTACCAGCAAACTGCCAACCAATACTACATCAAAAGGAAATGCGATCGTCAGGAGCCACCAGTTTGGGGTCAGCAGATTGATAAACAGTGAAAGACCAATCCAGCCACTCACAACGAGCCAAAGGGAGCCGAAACGAATCACCTTGCTTGTGCCCTTCTTTTGATAGATGGTTTTGCTGATAATCGCAAAAATCCCGATGACCGCTACCACAGTTACCAATCCTGTTAAAAGATAATCCAGCAGGTTAAGAACCAGTGGTCCTTGATTTGTAAAATCAGCTATAAACTTGATGCCCCAACTGATACCAACCGCTAGATATGCCAATTTGAGACGCTCTTTGAGATTGCTCTTTGGCGTGTTTGCCAATAGTTCATCTGCCACCCCTTTCGGATCATTGCCAAAATAGTGTTGCGCCTCTTCTCCATGAATTTGTGCTTCTAATAAATCCATTGCAATCGCGTATACCTGCTCTGTGACTTTATGCTCATCGTAAAAAAGGCTGGAAAGTAAGAGGTAGCTTCGAAAATCATCAAAAAATTGGCGATTTTTCTCATTGAATTGTTGCTCGATCAGATTGGTTTGCTCTCGCCAATAGGTCGTCTCTTGTTTATTTGCCATGTTTCCTCACTCCTTAAATAATCCTTCGACTTTCTTCATTAGGTTCGTCCATTGTTCTCTAAATTGTGCCAAATAGTCTATGCCTTTCGGGGTGATCGAGAAGTACTTGCGATCAGGTCCTTCAGGTGATTTTTTCATCTCAGAGGTAATAAGTTCTTGTTTTTCCAACTTCTGCAGCAAAGGATAGATCGTGCCGCCAACGATCGTTTCAAAGCCTCTTTGCTTCAGTTCCTGTACCAGTTCATAACCATAAATCTCTTTTTGAGCAATCACTTGCAAAACACACCCTTCCAAAACCCCTTTTAGCAATTGCGTCTCTTTCACGATTTCCCTCCTTTGGTTCCCTTTATCTAGTTTGTTATACAAACTAGTATTGTACCTAGTATACGTGTTCGTCACTAGTTTGTAAAGCATACTAGTAGAATAAAAAAATCTCCTAAGAAGAATTTTCTTCTAGGAGAGTTTTTTATCAAATGATTCAACGCTTCACCCCGCGTTGATAGGAATCATTGTACGCTTGAAAGGACTTATCGTGAAGTTTAGTCGCTGCATCTGCCAACCAGTTGACATTTCTGATCAATGCGCGGCCTTGTAAAACCAAATCCACTTGATTGGTTTGCAAAAGATATTCGCAAAGATCAGGATTATCCAATAAACCGACTGCTGCTACGGGAATATCGACCACTTGCTTGATAGCTGTAGCAAAGGGCACTTGATAGCCATCATAGATCGGAATATTAGGCTTTTTATCCACCACACCGCCTGTGGAACAGTCAAGACAATCAATGCCATCTGCTTGAAGCCATTGGGCCACTTGCTGCCAATCTTCCAACGAATTTTGGCGTCCTGGTTCTTCATAGTCTGTCAGTGACAAGCGCATCCACAAGGACCCAGAAAAGACTGCTCGAACTGCTTGTATCGTTTCTTTTACAAAGCGATACCGATTCTCTAAGGAACCACCATACAGGTCGGTGCGTTGATTGACGAGAGGCGAAAGAAATTGATCCATCAAGTAGCCATGAGCCCCATGAAGCTCGATCATCGTGACACCCGCATTGGCTGCTCGTTGGGCAGCCTGAACAAAACTATCTTGCACCCGTTTGATTTCCGACAGGGTCATTTCTGACGGTAACGGGTAGCGTTCGTTAAAGGCAACGGCACTTGGTGCCAAAGGATTGCTGGCATCAACTGCTTTTCGTCCTGCATGGCTTAGTTGGATGCCTACTTGCGCATCGAACCCATGCAGCAGTTCCACCAATTTCGTTAGCTCTGTTTGCTGCTCTTCATTCCATAACCCTAGATCATTGTTTGTGATTCGTCCGTCTGGTTCAACGGCAGTCGCTTCAATAATGATCAAGCCGACTTTGCTTAATGCTCGTGCCCCGTAGTGAACAAAATGAAAAGGCTCCGCAACACCGTCTTCTTTTTTTACTTCATACATACACATCGGCGACATAACGACGCGGTTGGCCAATGCTAAATTCGCTAGCTTCACTGGTGACAATAATTTGGACATGCTGACACTCCCTCAACGATTTTTCGCTTTGTATTTTTCTCTATATTCAGTATAAACAGCCCCTTCAAAAACACAAGCAATGACCCTTTTTCCCATTTTTAAAACAAAAAAATAGACGCATTCTGCTTGCTCCCATGACATTGGAACAATCAGCTGCCTCTTCCCACTATTATTATACCGCATCCAGAGTCAAAAAAATAGACTAGTATTTTTGGTGGATGCCCGTATAATTGAGATACTTTGGAGAATGGATGTGAGTCTAAATGAACGACCTAAAGGCTGAAAAGAAGCATCTCGCAGACACGTACCAGCAATTGCTGACGCGAAAGACAGTGCTGAACAGTTTATTGACTGAAGGCAGAAAAAAAGATCGCCTTGAGATGCAAAGCATCGGCGAAGAGATTCGCTTAAACTTTGATAATTTTGCTGACCGTTTAGATACTTTTGCTGCCATCGAAAGTAAGAATCGTGAGATCGACCAAATGAACGCCGCTCTTCAATCTGCTGAACGTGAATTAGCTGCCATCGACCGTCTACTGGATAGTCCCTACTTTGGTAAAATCTCCCTACAATTTGAAGATGAGGAAACGATAGAAGATTTTTACATTGGGATCAATGGTTTTGTTAATGAAAATAAGGAAGGGTTGATCTATGATTGGCGCTCCCCTATTGCCGAATTGTTCTATGCCAAACGCTTGGGCCCGGTCTCTTATCAAGTGAACAATCAGACGATTTCTGCTGCTCTTGAACATCGCCGACAATTTATTATCGAAAAAGATCACATGAAGCAAGCCTTTGATACCTCAGTCGCGATTCAAGATGAAGTGTTACTGGCAGCCCTTGAAGCCAATAATAGTCAAAAAATGCAAGATATCACCGCTTCGATCCAACACGAACAAAACGTCATCATCCGTGACTTAGCGCATAAAAACCTACTGGTCAACGGTGTTGCTGGAAGCGGAAAAACGTCTGCTGTCATGCAGCGAGTCGCCTTTTTGCTGTACCATTTTCGTGAAGAGATGACCGCAGAGAATGTCTTGATCCTCTCCCCGAACTCTCGGTTTATTGATTATATTTCGCAAGTGCTGCCTTCCCTCGGTGAAAAAAATCCATTGACGTTGACCATGCGCCAGTTTTGCCAAGCATTTCCTAGTGTTGACTTAGAATCGGAAGAGGCGTATTTTGACCGCATCCAGCAAACACCCAGTGAAGCAATCGACCTTTTGCGCAGTGCGGACTTCAGCCGCTTTCTTCAATCCTTGAGCAAACAGCTGCCAGAAGAACTTGTGCTTCAGTTTAAACCAATCAAAAGAAAAAACGTCGTCCTTTTTTCTGAAGAAACGATCGACACTTTCTTCCAAGAGACACCGAAACAGGCATCCTTGCGCGATCGCATCCAAGCAGTCAAAAAGAAATTGGCTTACGCTTGGGAGGATCGACTGCAAAAAAATGCCTTAGCAGCAAATGTTCACGACCAAGTTCGTTCTTTGACTGAAGACGAACAGCGCTCCCTATTAGGGACAGTTTTAAAGGATGATTCAGAAAAAACGATTCAGAAAGCAGCCATTCGCCTCCTGAAGAAAAAATACGCAAAAGTTTCCAAACAAATCAACGACCTTACTTGGTTTGATACGAAACGATTGTTAGCAGACAGTGCCGACTATTTTACTCACGGACAGATCACTTTGACGCAAACAACAGATAGTTTGGATTATACCGTTTGTCTATTGCTGATTCGTCATTTGCTCGCCGAAAAACAACCTGTCCCTGCGTTACGCTATCTGTTTATCGATGAAGTCCAAGATTATACGCCAGCACAAATTCAGTTTCTATTATGTCTTTTTCCTATGACCGCTTTTACCCTCGTGGGGGATCAGCAACAGGCGATCTTTACAAGTGCCATCACCGTATCAGAAATCCAAACGTTATTTCAACAACAGGCGAAATTCCTCGAAACGTATCAGCTGACTACGAGTTATCGTTCTAGCGGTGCAATCACGCGGTTATTTGCCCAAATGCTACCAAAAGAAACCAATTTAAACATCTCTGCCGTTCGACCAGAAGGAAAGTTGCCACGGTTTTATGCCAATCTGCCTGACGTTGCGTTAGTAGACATAATAAAGGAACTTAAGCAACCAGTAACGATCATCACCAAAGATAGTCGATCCAGTGAGGAGCTCAAACAGTTCTTCGATAAACAGGCCGTGTCATTTCATGGAACGGTTTTACCGATTTATCTTGCCAAAGGATTGGAATTTAAGCAGGTCCTCTTATATGATGTCTCAGAAGAAAATTATCATACCGATCAAGACCGGCGAATTCTCTACACGGCGATTTCTCGTGCAATGGAAGAACTGGTGGTAACTTCAAAAGGAACCTTTTCGCCGTTTCTCACTCCTTGAATAGTAAAACGAGAAACCTCCTACTTTCTATAGAATCTTGATGAGATTTGAGAGAACCCTGTCTTGCCTCTCTGAGTAGTTCTCTTATCTGATTGATTTAGAAAGCTATCGATCAAAAAAAAAAGCATCAACGCGATTGCGTTGATGCTTTGCTTTTGAATTGATTAGCGATGGATGTAAGTATATCCAGATGCGCTCATTGTTGCAGTGTTTGGTCCACCAGGACTGTCAAAGCCCATTCCGCCTTGAGAGATTGTGATGGTATTGTTTGATGGGTTGTATGATTCAACATAGGCTACGTGTCCATAAGTTGGATCAGCAGTCCATTCGCCACCAACTGATTGACCAGCGGCAAAGACTACAACGGCACCGGCTGCTGGTGTACCATTGACAGTGTATCCATCAGCTGCAGCTGACGCACCCCATTGTGCACCATTACCCCAGTAAGTACCTACCCAAGGAGCGCGGTTTTTCACGTACCAAGTACATTGACCCCAAGCATACATGTTACCTGAGCTTGAATGATCTTTTCCGCCGCCAGTAGAAATACTTCCGGTAGAATTATTGTTTGATGAAGAGTTTGAGTCTGAGTTACTTGAGCTTGAATTGCTTGAACCAGTGTTTGAAGAGCCTGCGTTCGATGAACTTGAGCTGTTCGAACTGCTGGTATTGCTTGAGCTTGTGTTGCTTGAAGAACTACTTGTTGCTGTTTCAGTAGAAGCTGTTGTATTCTCTGTCGTGCTTTCAGTTGATTGAGCAGCAGCTTCTTGTTGTGCTTCTTTCAAAGCAGCAGCTTGTCTTTCTTCTTCTGCTTTTTGAGCAGCAGCAGCTTCTTGTTGTTCTTTCAAGATACGTGCTTTTTCAGCTTCTGCTTCTTGTTTTTTCTTATTCAATGCATCTTTGTCTTTTTCAGCAGTTGCTTGTTCTGCTGCTAAGTTTGCTTTCAAGACATTTAAATCAGCTTGTTTTGCTGCGATGGCATCTCTTTGTTGGCTAAGTTCTGCTTGGTTCGCAGCAACTTCTTGGATCTTGCTTTCGTTTTCTTTGACTTTGTCTTCAACATCTTGTTTGTCTTGTTTTTGTTGTTCAACTAAATCATTGTTTGCATTGACGATCGTTGTCATCGCTTGTACGCGACCGATAACATCCGTTAAAGAATCTGCTTCTAAAACAGCATCAATGAAATTGGTGCTTTGACCGTTAACTTGTACATCACGGGCTTGCTTTTGGATTGCTTCTTCACGTTTGGCAATACGCAATTTCAATGTTGCGATTTTGTCTTGCAATTTCTCAGCTTCTTGACCTAACTCAACCTGTTTCGCTTCTAATGAAGCAACTTTTGCACTCACTGTTTCAATTTCTGCTTCTAGAGAATCGATTTGTGATTGTGCGTCAGCTTGCTGACCTTTAAGAGAATTGATTTTTTGGTCTTGCTGCTCGATTTGATCATCAATGGAATCTGCAAATGCTAATGCAGGTGCTGCAACTGCTGTTAATGTTAGTGAACACACCATTAATGCTGATAACAAACTATTCTTCACTCGTTTTTCCTCCGACTAGCTGGTTGATTTGACAGATGAACTGCCTTTATAAAAACTTAATTTTGTCTAAGAAAGTTTAATGTTCGATTTAACGACAAATGAATTCTACCATAATGATATGACACACAGATAAAGGATATGTTACAAAAATGTTTCAATCTAACACTCCCTTTATCTCAACGATAAATAACAGGACAATTAAAGACCGTTAAATCAACGTTTCTGAATAAATTACCGCGTTTTCTTTTCATTTTCATCATCAAAACTAAAATCAATTCATGTTATCTTTATCGAAAGTAAAGCTAATTCGTCAGGGTTTAAAGCTTGATCACACTTTTTTTAATAAGAAAAACTATGAAAACAAGAAATCATTCAAAAAAAGACCATTTATGTGACAAGATCCCTATTCCTTTCTATAATAAATAAAACAAGCGAGGAGGGAATCGCGATTCGTACACACAAAAAATGGTTTTGGCCATTGGCACTACTTACACTTTTTGTCACCTGTTTCCTGTTATTCTTTCAATTTCGTAAGGTGCATGAAGCCGATACTCCATTGCAACAGGCGAGCAACAGTGAGTTTTGGCTCTTAAGTGATATTCATTTTCTTTCCTCCACGCTCCATGATAACGGCGCAGCCTTTCAGACCTTCACAAAGGGAGCTGCTGGCAAAGAGATGACGTATCAAGAACAATCGATCGAGGCCTTCACCGCTCAAGCCTTAAAAGAGAAACCCACGGGAATTATTTTGACCGGTGATATGACGCTCAATGGCGAGAAAGCAAGTGCTCAAGAGTTGGCAAGATTGCTTGAACCATTGCAAGAAGCTGACATTATGGTTTTAGCATTACCTGGCAACCACGAGATTTACAATGGTTGGGCGCGAGCATTTAAAGGTGAAAAGGAATACTACGCAGATCAAATCAGTCCTGAGGATTTTCAAACGATTTTTGCTGAAGGTTACGAAAAAGCCAACAGTATCGACAAGTCTTCCCTTAGCTACAGCATTCAGTTAAACGACAAGTATCGTCTCTTTTTGCTCGATTCATGTATCTACGATTCTGAGGTTAATTGGGATGATCCTATTACGAATGGTGAGTTAAAACCGGCTACTCTAACTTGGTTGGAGGAGCAATTAACCCTGACGAAAGAAGCGGAGCAAGTACCACTGGTCTTTTTGCACCATAACTTGTTCAGTCATAATGAACTCTTACAAGACGGTTATGTTCTTGACAACGCCTCTGAGACTGTCGCTTTGTTGGAACGCTTCAACGTGCCAGCCGTTTTCTCTGGTCATATCCACATTCAAGACATTAACGAAGGGAATGATTCGCTTTATGAAGCAGTCACTGGGTCTTATTCAACGGCAGAATTAGGCTACGGTGTCCTTTCTCTTTCTGACAAGGAAATCAACTACGAAGCACGCCAGATTGATCTCGATGCTTGGGCGGCTGAAACGAAGCAAACAGATGAACAGTTGCTGAACTATCAAAACTACCAGAAAAGTATTTTTGAAAAAGACACCGACCAACTGGTCCGTGACCAATTGTCCGCAGTGTCTGAACTGTCAGATGCCCAGATGACAAAACTTTGCGCGTTTGTCACGAAGTTGAACACCGCCCTTTTTACTGGCAATGATACTTACTCAGCCGAAGAAAAAACTGCTATCAAAGACTCCGAGGAGTATCAGTGGTTAGCGACCTATTCTTACTTTTTGAAGCAATATGTCGATTCAATGCTCGACGATCAAACCGATGATCGCAAACTGACGATCCCCCTCACAGCAGAATAAAGCCAAAAAGTGTCTTCTTCCTTTCTTTTAGGAAAAAGACACTTTTTCTTTTCTAATGAACGATAGCCCTCTCGTTTGGGTAAACGAGAAGGCTATCTGACGAGTCAATATTTATTCTTTGAAAGTGCAGCATACTATTACTACTATTATTTATTTCTCATTTAAACGATACAATCCCTAACCTCTATTGTATCCTTGTAACTCTGAAGTTACGCCAGGTTTGAATAAATTTCTTCAAAACAAGTAACGTGTGGTACAAAAATATTTGTCGCTTATCAATAACTATACCACGCAACTAGGCGCCGACGGAAGTAAACTAGCTTATTCTTAATCATTACTTAAACAAAAGGTATTGTTTTCAAACAGTGTTGCTCCTTTAAGAATTCTACGTGAAGCGATCAACCTTCCTGTCATGCATATCTGCTAACCATTCCTATAAGGGAATTCCTTTTATTCAATAGGCAAGTCGTGCTGTTTTAAGAAAGATAATTTATCCCAGTAGCCTCTTTGAAATAAAATTTTATCATTTACTATTTGAAAAAAACCGCAACCTCTCAAACCTAAGGGGTCACGCCACTCTAAAATTGCCCATTGTCCATCTTCGAAAATATTCTCAACGATACAAACCATTTTTGCGTTAGAAAATTCTTGCTCAAACATCTGCTTGATCGCTTGTTTCCCAACAACTGGCTCATTAGCAACCTGGTGGTTTATTGCATTCTCATCATATAATTCTGAAATAATTTCAACATCTGCCTGATTAAACGCATCAACCCATTGGCAAAGTATTTCTTTTGGCTTCATATAAATCCCCCTCGAAATGTAATCATCTTTGTTCCAATCGCAATAAAAAAAGTAGCTAATTTGTATCAATATATTCTACTTTTACAATTCATTCAAGACAATATCGATGAAACGAATAAGAATTATCGACCTTTCACATCGATTACTCTTGTATAAGTACGGGGTACCTGAATCGTGGCATGTTCCGCTTTACCTGTTTCTTTATTCCATTCACGTGAGTCATGCCATTTGAATCACTAGTAATCATTGCTTTTAATGGTAGCAACGCCACTAAACCTATTCAACCACTTTATTAATTTATTGAATACGGTATACAGCCTCTCTTTCTTTTTATATGTTTATCATCGAATGAGAAATCATAGGTAAGTAAACCGCGACGCTTAGGGCTAGATGAATAGTGAAATCAAAGATGTACTATTTACCATGTCAGGTCCTCAAAACCTGCAACTATTCTCTTGTAGCAGATCATCAACACCCGATCCATTTCAATATTTATATAAAATAAAACAAAAAAAGCGAGAACCCAATGGATTCTCGCTTGTTAACGTCAATTAACCTTTAACGATGTTTGTTGCTTGTAAGCCACGTTGGCCTTCTTCAACGTCGAAAGTCACTGCTTGACCTTCTTCTAAAGTTTTGAAGCCGTCGCCTTGGATAGCTGAGAAGTGAGCAAATACATCATTGCCGTCTTCACCTGTAATAAATCCAAAACCTTTATCTGCATTAAACCATTTTACTGTACCGTTATTCATAAACGTATACCTCCATATTACACATCGACTGTGTTTATTTGTTTGTAATAGAAAATGATGTGTAATTGAAGTGTGTATCAATAGAAAAGATAAACAAGTATTAACATATCAGAACTTTACCTATTCATCATAGCATGGTTAAAATAAAATAGCAAATAAAGTTGGCTTTTTTTCTTGATAAAAAGGTAAATTGTTAAGAAACCTTATGATTAAGCCTAGCAATTGCTTTATCTGGAAGAATCAAAAATCAAAGAGTTGCGCCGTTTGAAGCAATTACTTTTTTGTACCAATCAAATGACGCTTTCTTGATGCGCTTCTTTGTGCCATTGCCTTCATCGTCTTGGTCAACATAGATAAAGCCATAACGTTTCGACATTTGTGAGGTTGAGGCACTAATGATATCGATACAGCCCCATGCCGTATAGCCAAAGACCTCGACGCCATCATGCAACGCTTCATTGATTTGTTCAATATGCTGACGCAGATAGTCGATTCGATAAAAATCATCGATGGTGCCATCTTCGTTTACGACATCTTCTGCTCCCAAACCGTTTTCGGCAATAAACAAAGGTTTTTGGTAGCGGTCATAGAGTTGATTCAATGCTGTTCGCAACCCTTTGGGATCGATCTGCCAGCCCCATTTACTGCTTGGCAAATAGGGATTTTTAATCCCACCAGTGATCAGATTCCCAACAGCACTTTCCAATCGTTCTGGATGTGCGCTGACTGCACTGGACATATAGTAACTAAAGGAAACAAAATCAACCGGGTTTTCTCGGATGACTTCTAAGTCTCCTGGTTCGATCACCAATTCCACTCCTTTTTCTTCAAACATGCGGTTGGCATATGCTGGATAATAGCCTCTTGCCTGCACATCACTGAAAAAGAGTGAGGTTCGTTGACTTTCGACTGTTTTTTGGACATCGTCCGGATCACAGCTGTACGGCGTTAATAATTGATAGCTGATCATACAGCCGACCTTGGCATCGGGAATCAATCGATGGCAATAGTCAGTCACGATTGCGCTGGCGACAAATTGATGGTGCGCCCCTTGGTACTTGTCTTGTTCAATATTAGGATGACCTTCTTCAATGATCCCGACACTAACATATGGATGGTGTTTAACACAGTTGATTTCATTAAAAGTTACCCAATATTTGACTTTCTTTTGGTATCGCTCAATCACCGTCTTGGCAAAACGGACATAAAAGTCGATCACTTGCCGGTTTGGCCATCCTCCATACTCAGTCACTAAATACAAAGGCATCTCATAATGGGATAGTGATACCACTGGTTCGATCCCATACTTCAAACACTCATCAAAGACTGCGTCGTAAAATGCCAATCCAGCTTCGTTTGGCTCTACCTCATCCCCCTTTGGAAAGATCCGTGTCCAGGCAATTGACATCCGATAGGCTTTGAAGCCCATCTCAGCAAATAAACGAATATCTTCTTTAAAGTGATGATAAAAATCGATTCCCTGTCTTTTCGGATAGTATTTCGTGCTGTTTGGATCCTGGGCTTCTGCAACTTGCTGATGAGTCATCATATGCCATTGGTCAGTCCATCGTTCTTTCGGCATTGAGGAATCGAATAGATAGACATCAGAAACCGACAAGCCTTTTCCATCGATTCCAGAACCTCCTTCAACTTGGTTGGCAGCTGTTGCTCCTCCCCAGAGGAAATCTTTTGGAAAATAACTTTTCATTTTACTTGCCGCCTTTCAAAAATGATTCGTATGCCAACGCTTCCCCATCCGTGGCGATCACTTGCTGATAATACGCAAAACTAGCTTTTTTCTTGCGGGAAAGATCTCCGCTACCATCATTTTGCTTATCGACATAGATAAAGCCGTATCGTTTTTCCATCTCTCCTGTCCCCGCAGAAACGATATCGATCGGTCCCCACCATGTATAGCCTAGAATCGTTGCGCCATCTTTGATCGATTCCGCCATTGCTTCTACATGGTCTTTCAAATAGGCCATCCGTTCTTCATCGACGATCGATCCATCTTCATTGACAACATCCTTTAAACCAATTCCATTTTCAACGATAAATAATGGTTTTTGATAACGATCAGTCAATTCGCTGCAAACATAGCGTAATGCCAGCGGATCGATCGGCCATCCCCAAGCAGTTTCTTTTAGGTAAGGATTCTTTTTCCCTAGTAATCCGCCAGTATTGCCTAAAATTTTCATGCCTGCTTCATGCAATGAGCTGCGGTAAAAACTAAAGCCTAAATAATCGCAGGTCCCCGCTTTAATGATCGCTAGATCTTCTTCTGTAATGTCCAGCAACAGATGATTATCCTTCACGATGCGGTCGAAGTATTCCGGATAGGCTCCTCGCAATTGCACATCACTATAGAACAAGGAACGACGGCGCAGTTGATACGATTCAAAAACATCTTGCGGGTTGCACGTCGCAGGGTAAATCGGGCTCAGTGACAGCATACAGCCAATCTGATTGTTTTCATCTACTGCCTTCCCATTCAGAACTGCTTTGGCACTTGCAACAAACATATTATGACTCGCTTGATAAAGTGCCTGTAATTTTTCTTCTTCAGTCTCGAAAGAAAACACATCGATACCTGCTGCGAGTAACGGGATCGTATGGGTATGGTTGATTTCATTGAAAGTCATCCAATATTTCACTTTCCCTTTGTAGCGTGCAAAAACCACTTTTGTATACCGATCAAAAAAATCGATCAGTGCACGATTTTGCCAACCACCATATTTCGTCACCAAATGCAGTGGCGTCTCAAAATGAGCTAATGTAACAACTGGTTGGATCCCTTTTTCATTCAAGGCATCAAATAAATCATCATAAAATTGTAAACCTGCTTCATTGGGTTCCGTCTCATCCCCATTCGGAAAAATGCGACTCCAAGCAATTGAGGTACGCAAACACTTCAAGCCCATTTCCGCAAACAGTTCAATGTCTTCTGGGTACCGATGATAAAAGTCGATGGCTTCATGGCTCGGATAAAAGTTATCCTCTTCAAGCTGCAGTGAAACTTGCTCAATACGTTTTTCACCAACTGGTAAAATATCTGCTACACTTAATCCTTTTCCTCCTTCCAAATAAGCTCCTTCGGCTTGATTTGCGGCGATCGCGCCGCCCCATAGGAAATTTTTTGGAAATACACTCATGAAATCGCTCCTTTTAATAAATCATTTGCTACCAAAGCGGTAACGTCTTTTTTCGCTTGATCCACAACTGTCAATGCATCTTCTTTGATCACACTGGTAAAGACCAACATGGTTGTCGGATCATATCCTTTTTCAATAATTTTTGCTAAGTCAAAGGTGCCAATTTTTTGCCCCTTCACGACTTGATCCCCTTGTTTCACCGAAATCTCAAACACGCCTTTTGCTAAATCAACCGTGTCTAAGCCGATATGAACCAACACTTCCGTCCCAGCAGCTGATTGGATCCCAAAAGCATGTCCAGTTGGAAAAACTGTCACAACCGTACCAGTAAGTGGCGCATAAATATCGCCGGCTGATGGATAAACGGCTAATCCATCCCCCATTGCTCGAGAAGAAAATACTTCATCTTTGACATCATCAAGCGTGATCGCTTCACCAGCAACTGGTGTCATCACTTGCAGCCCTGCACCTTCTTCTAAAACAGGTTCTACCGTTTCTTCAAATCCTAATACATAGGTCAAAATAGCAGTACCGAAGAACGCAAAGGCAATGCCGATCAAATAGTACACAAAGGTGTCCCCAAAGAAAGCTGGCAATGTCGTCAATGCTGGGAAAACATAGACGATGGCCTTGGTTTGCATCATTCCCATAAACGCACCAGCAAGGGCACCAACGATGGTTTGAGCAATCAACGGCTTTTTAAATTTTACCGAAAGTCCATAGACGATTGGCTCTGTAATTCCTCCAAGCAATGCTGGAAGCAAAGAAGATAGCGCCAGACCTTTGGTTTCTTTTCTGCGAGAGCGTAAAAACACACCTAAAGCAACCCCAGCACTCGCAAATGTTGCTGCTGCGATCATCGGGCGCAGCGTATCATAGCCATATACCGCTAGGTTATTGACCATAATCGGTACAACTCCCCAATGGATCCCGATCATTACTAAGAATGTCCAACCGCCACCGATCAACAAGCCAGCCAACAGCCCGCTCTTGTCGCTGATAAAGTTCATGGCATTGCCTAAACCGTCCCCAAGCATTACACCGACCGGTCCAATGATCAAAACGGTCAAAGGCACCATGATCAAAAGAGCTACTAGTGATAGAGCAAAAATCTCGATACTCTTAGGAATGATCCGTTTGAGTAGTCGTTCCAAGTGCGAGTAGATATAGATCGAAACGATCGCTGGAATCACGGTACCCGAATACCCCATCAACACAGCTGGGATGCCAAAGAAATCGACCGTCACACCGTTTTCCGTCACCATTGCTGTAAAATTCGGCTCCAGCAACGCCCCAACGATTGCTAAAGCAATAAACATATTGACTTTGAAAATCCGCGCTGCACTGATCGCTAAAAATAAAGGCAAGAAATAAAAAACACTATTGCCAGCAGCAGCTAATATTTTATAGGTGCTTCCTTCCGCATCCATCAAATGATAGGTTGTAAAAACAACTAGCAAAGCTTTCAACATCCCTGCCCCTGCAAGAGCAACAATGATTGGATTAAAGATCGCAGACAATACATTGAAGAATCGGATAAATACATTACCTTGTTTTTCTGTTGATTCTTCGGCATCCCCATCACTTTCCAAAGCATTTTGGATCGAATACTTACTCATGATCGTTTGAAAAACATCCGCTACATGATTACCGATCACGACTTGAAACTGGCCATTTCCTTCAATGACAGACAATACCCCATCAAGCTGCTGAATCTTATCCTTATTTTTTCGTGCCAACTCGACATCTTTCAACTTAAAACGCAATCTAGTGATGCAATGATACAGGCTAACGATATTTTGTTCCCCACCGACCTGTGCTATAATTTCACTAGCAAGTTTTGAATAATCTTTTGCCAAATGACTCACTCCCGTGTTTGATTTATAAAGCGCTTTATGGCGTTACTATAGCAGATTTTTTTCTCTCACCTGCGAAAGTTCGCAATTTGGAAACTGCTTACAAGAAAGGAAAGAAAATGGGCCTCTTAATCATTCGTTTATTGAATCTTTTAAATAATGCACCCACTGATTCCACCAACTACTATATCGGTTTGACCATGATCAACCATTATGATCAGATCCAAACTCTAAGCATTGGTGAATTCGCTGCTCTTTGCCATGTGTCAAAGTCAACCGTTTCAAAATTCGCTCGCACCTTGGGCTTTGATGATTATGGCGATCTAAAAGACAACGCTGCCTTTATCGAAAACCGCTTCAACAATCCCCTGAATTATCGTTCGAATATTTTGTCTGCCTTAGAGCAAGAGGGCGTAGACTCCTATTTTGACGCAGTTGTACAAGACATCGATTATCTGCGTCATCATCTTGATCTGCCAGCCATCGAACGGGTCGCAAAAGCCATTGTGACGCATAAAAATGTCTTTGCTTTTGGAATTTTATTCTCAGAATCGGCTGCTATTGATTTCCAGATCAAACTAGCATACAACGGCAAGTTCATTCGGACCTTCCAAGACGATCTCGTACAGGAAGAAATCATCAAGACCGCTGATGAAGAATCGCTGTTTATCATTTTTACCAACTCCGGTGACTACCTAACGAAACAGCAAATTCGAAATGGAACACCACGGAAAGATTTCTTCGATCGAACCAAAGCCAAAGTCATCGTGATCACCGCTAATCCACAGATCTCGGAACTGCCCTTTGTCCAAGAAGCAATCATCTTCCCTCACCAAACCCATTTTCAAACCCATGCTTTTATGTATCAGTTCATCATGGATTTGATCGTATCGAAGTTCAAGCAGTTGACGGATCGAAAGCGCATGTAGTAATGACCCTCCATTATAGAAGAAGGGCATTTCTTCCATAATGGAGGGTTCTTTGTGAATAAGATGTCTCATTCATTCGTAAGCGTCACTCATTTATTCTTAGTTTCTTTGAAATTTTTTTAATCCTAGGCTGCTATTTATTAAATTTCTCCTCATTTATGTTTTTTGTTTCACAAACTTCACCTCGGTATGGTATAATCATTTTGTTTTTAAGAAAACTATGGGAATACAAAGGAGAAGGAAACATGAAAAAAACTAAAATCACTTTAATCGCTGCATCATTGCTTATGGGAGGCACTCTTTTAGCTGCATGTAGTTCAGATAACGATACAGCTGCAAGCTCATCATCATCAACAGCAGCTTCAACTGCTGCATCAACTGAATCATCAGATGACGTTGTTTCAACTGCTTCTATCAGTGACCAAACTTCAGTGATCGAAAAAGCATTGAGCGCAGATGGTAACTGGATCGTTGCTGTAACTGGCGACATGACATTTGATAACGATGTAACCGTTGATGGCGAATTCCACGACAAAGGTGACGACTCTGCTGATATCTACCGTAAATTTGCATTGTACTCACAAGATGAAGACCGCAACGTAACAGCTGAATACACAGTAACTGTTCCTAAATTGATCGTTAACTCAGAAAACTTCAACATCGTTCACGGTGTAATCAAAGGTGACGTTGAAGTGAATGCTAACGGCTTTGTATTGAACGGTGCAAAAGTTGAAGGTAACGTAACATTCACTTCAAAAGAATTCCAAGATTCAGCAACACTTGACGAAGATGGCGCTTCTGTAACAGGTGACGTAACAGTTAGCGAATAATCTTTCACTGGATTTCTGTGAAATAGATGAACAAAAAACGAGGTTGGCAAGTCGATCGTTGATCCCTTGCCAACTTTTTTTGTTTTTTTATAAACAATTGCATCCGCTCTCATTACTAACATTGTGTAAGTAAGAACAAAGCCCACGAAAAAAAACTGGCTTGCTTACGCAAAACCAGTTTCTTCTTTAGGCGCTTATTCTTCAATAACTGCCCACTTGTAGTCATATTGCGCACCAGCACCGTGTGATACGACCCCTTTTACTTTTGGTGCACGTAAATGAGCTTCAACGTTTTGGTACACAGGGATAACCCCTTGTTGATCCATAATGATTTTCTCTGCATCTAACAAGTCTTGCCAGCGAGCATCTGGATTGCCAGCGTTTGTCGTGGCAGACGATTTCACTGCTGCATCGTACTCCTCACTTGTCCAACGACCGCGGTTGTAGGAATTGTCGGTAACAAACAAATCAGTAAAGCTACTAGCATCCGCATAGTCAGCTCCCCAACCACCCATGACGACATCAAAGTCACCTGAGTTTGAACGATCTAAACGAACGGAGAAAGGAACAGGACTTAGGCTAACTTTCACCCCATCCAGCGTGTCTTGAATCGCACTTTGAATATACTCAATGGCCTTTTTGGTTGAATCTGTATCAGAAGCCAAAATTTCAAAGCTCAAGGAATCGATTCCTAACGCCTCTTTGGCTTTTTCCCAATGTTCTTTGGCCTTTTCTTGATCGTATTCAATGACACTTTCCGCTTCATCGACAAAATCAGTATTATCAGTTGGGTTAAAGGTCATTCCTTTTGGTATCAATCCTGTGGAAGCCAATGAACCGTCCCCTAAAATCGATGTCACTAATGCATCACGATCGATGGCATAAGAAATTGCTTTACGCAGATCCTCATTGCGGAATGGCGAATCTTCTTCTCGCTGATTCAACTCGATATAGGAAGTACGGGCTAATGGTTCTGAAACAAACGCTTCATCATTGGCCATTTGCTGTGCCAATTCTCCTGTTAAGATGACGTCGTCTGCTTGCCCATCTTGGAATAGATTCAAGGAAGTTGATGATTCTTTTACGACACTAACATTGATGGTATCAAGTTTCACCGTCTCTTTGTCCCAATATTGGTCGTTCTTTTCATATGACCATTCTGTATCGGTTCCTGGCCCATCAAAGCCAGCTAACACAAAGGGTCCATTGTAAACGGCATTGTCGCTTGTTGAAGCATATTGATCGCCGTTGTCTTCTACAACTGCTTGGCTTTGTGGGAAAAAGGATGGAAACGCCAATAAGTATTGGAAGTATGGCGTAGGCGTCGTCAGCGTGATTTCTAATTCATAGTCACTGACTGCTTTGATCCCTAATTCTGAGGCATCTTTTTCACCTGCTGTTATCGCTTCGGCATTGGTTACGGGCGCAAATAAGTACGCATACTCAGAACCTGTTTCCGCACTTACGGTGCGTTGCCAACCAAACACATAATCCGCTGCTGTTACTGGTTCTCCATTTGACCATTTGGCATCTTCTCGTAATTTCAATTTATAGGTCAGACCATCTTCACTGACTTCCGCTAATTCGGCGGCACCTGCTGGTTCGGGCTTACTATCAGCATCTAAGCGGTACAACCCTTCATACACATTATTTAAAGCACTGAAACTGATCGTATCGGTGGCTAAGGATAGATCGGCACTCGGCATTTCTTGTTGAACCACAACATTAAAAATTTGTTCGGCAGCTGCTGTCCCACTATCACTTGAACTTTCACCTGTACTTGATGTCCCTCCTGTTGAGCAACCTGCTAATACGATTCCACAAACAGCGACGACACCATATCCCCATTTTTTCTTCATCTTACCTACCCCTTATGAAAATCCAAAATTTTCAGAATTATTACAAAACTCTGAATGTAAATAAGATTTTAATAAATGTTAATTATAAAAGCAAGCTATTTTTCTCATTTTATTATTATTTATTTTTTATATTAACACTGCATGTTATTATTTATGACACAAAAACAAAAAACACAAAGCGAACAAGATCTCGCTTTGTGTTTTTTTATCTTTGGATAGAAACGTGGATTACTCCATTTTATAGCTTTGACGTGTCACTTTCCCCTCTCGTACCGTAGCGATAATAGTTGGCACAGCCCCAATCGCCGTAAAGAGATAGACCAGACCTAAGTTCCCGTAATACTGACTCGCTTCCAAATATCCTTCACGAATCAAATCAGGTAAAATACGAAAGGCATAGAAGACATCAACGTCCGTGTAATAATTCGCTACACTGATCGACCAGTCGATACGATTCCCGACATAGACCATGATGATCATGACGATAATACTACTAATAATACCTTTTGTGCTGAGTTTTCCACCTAATAATTCATACCCTTTGATGGCACAGATCGCCATCGCGATCCCCGACAATGCAGCAACATACCCCAGTTGTCCTAATAAAATAATTGCGCCGGCACCAATCAGTGAGCCAAGAAACGCACCCACGGTTCCAGCTAACCAATTTTCTTTTTTCTGCCCTTTTTCCCGTTCTTGCGCAAGGACTGCTTCTTGTTGTTTCTTAAAGCAAGCTTCACAGGCAATGACGGGAGCGCCGCCAATAGCGTACAGCGAAACCGGCTCAGTGACCGCGCCGCAGAAGGTACAAGCATTTTGGAAGCCTTTGGTCTTCAAAAAATTCGTCAACTGGTCCAACGCAGTACGCAACTTGTCCACAGTTTTCCCTGCAGTCATCGCTCCGCGTAAAGTATAGGCAACTTGATATCCTTGGATCACACAGTCGATGATCTCTTTTGACTCACTTAAAACTTCTTTGACTTCTTCTTGGTTGGGAAGTTCGCCATCTTTGCTAAGTGAAAAATGAGCCACTAGAGAATAACTATTGTTATTCTCTTGAACTAAAAAAAGTTTATAACTATGATACGTTCCATAAATCACCCCAGTGGAAGTATCAACGGAGAGCCCCAACGGCTCGGCAAATTTGGTCAATGTCTTCTCGATCTTCTTATTCATTTTTCTCCTTCTTTCCAACAAACACTTACCTTTTTAGGTATAGCTAAAAGTTTAAGGAGAGTAGAAATGAAAGTCAATCAATTTGTTCAAAAAACCTAGTTTTTTTATCTATTCTGTGACAAATCGCCGCAACGCATCAGCAACCCCATGGTCTGTATTGCTAGTCGTCACAAAATCAGCTTTTGCTTTGACCAATTCGGGCGCATTCTCCATCGCAACACCAATACCAGCTGAAGCAATCATTGGCAGGTCGTTAAAATTATCGCCAATCGCTAAGGTTTGCGCCAGCGGCACTTGAAAATAGGCCGCCAATTCATTTAGCGCCTTATCTTTTCCCACAGCTTGATGAGTGACTTCCAAATAATTCTCTTTGGATAAGTAAAAGGCGCTTTCTAAAAATCCAGCGTTCTGGCAGGCAGCATGAAGCGCTTGGATTTCTGCCGTTGTGCCGATCAAAAGAAACTTATGAACCTCAAAAGCTTCTTGTGCCAACAGTTGTTCTAATGAAGTTTCTACAGGAGTCTCTTTGGTGATCGCCGCTTCTGCTCGTGCCCATTGGTCCACTCTTTCGCAATACCATTGATCACCAGAGTAGACATTGATGGAAACACCAGGAAAATCAGCTTTGATGCGCGCAACCAAAGTTTTTGCTTCTGCTTTTTTGACCTCATGACTGAAAATCGGTACCAGTGTGCCCTTTTGATCGTACCCTCCAATCAGGGCACCGTTGTAACAAGCCAAGGGCCAGTCTTCTATCCCTAATTCTTGAGCTATCGGTAGCATTCCTTTCGGGGAGCGAGCGGAAGCCAAAACAAAAGGAATCGCTTGCTGCTTCAATCGTTTGATTTCTTCAATCAAATCCAGATCGATTTGATGCTTATGATCCAAGATCGTCCCATCAATATCACTTAAAATAAACCCTATCTGCTTTTTTTCCAAATAAACCATCCTTTCCCATTCCCCATCCTTTTTACGAAAGCGGATTGAGCCATCGCTTTCGACCAAAACAAGCGCCGTTTCCATAAACCGAAAACAGCTTCCTTGTCCTTCTTTGCTTCCAGTTTACCATACTAGCCAATGAAAAAAGAGTGCATCGCTGCACTCTTAGGAAGTATAGATATAAAACTCGATTTCCTTCTTGATCGGTTTTTTGATCCAGCGTTTCACAGCAGCTGCCCGCTTCAAGCCCATATGCTCATAAAAACCGAAATTACAGGTGGTATCGGTATAAAGGAAAAACGGAGCCGTTTTTTCCTGCTGGACCATCGCTAAAAAGGAAGTAAAGAGCTGCTTGCCTACACCCAATCCTTGTGTTTTGGGACTAACGGCAAACAAACCAACTTCGGTCTGAAAAGGAGTTTGTAAGTCTTTCAACATCGCTTGATTTAACTCAGCCACCTCTTTGGCATAATGCAGCAGCGTGTTTCTCCCTTCTTTCGTAAGCAGTAAGCAGCCAGCATGCCAAATCGTTTTCCCCCAATAGCGCATTGGATGAAGCTTCTTCCCTCTTTTACTGTCTGCTAATAAGATGCCGACAGCTTCACCATTTAAAAGAGCCACACGCGAATAGGTCGCACGGGCAAGTTCATAACACAAAAAGACATGAGCAAAGTGCTTGGCAGTCTTCTTGTCAAATTGCTTGTCGTAGTTCCAGCTATCAATAATTACTTGCACAAGCGCAGGCAGATCTTCTCGTTTAAATGGTCGATACGTTACTTTTTTATTCATTCTATCTTCCTCCCAGTAGTTGACTATCCTTAGTATAAAGTTTACAGTAACTGTAAAGTCAAGGAGGAACGCCATGAAAACCAAATTAAAAGTATCGGAAATGGCACGCTTCGCGCGGATCAATCCTCGGACACTCCACTATTATGACGAGATTGGGCTATTTCAACCAAACAGCAAAGACGAGAACGGATATCGGTATTATTCCCTTGATCAACTTTTGGATCTCGGATTGATCCTGTCATTGAAAGAATTATCGATGCCCTTAAAAGAGATCCAAACAGCGCTGCAGGGGGATGCCGAGACCATGAGAAACTTATTGGAAGCCAAGCGGCAAACCATCGATGAAAAAATTCAGCAGTTGACCAACATCAAAAAAATCATCGAACGAAAAGCTGCGGACTTGCGCCTGGCTGCAGAAAAAACTTCCCCCTTCACCTTGAAGGAACAGCCAGAGGAATATTTCTCCCTTAGTCCTAGATTAAACGGCAGCTCCATCCCAGAGATGATCACCCAAGCCTACGATCTCTTGATGGCACAGCCTTATCTATTCTCGAATAACGAGTACGGTTTTATGATTCGGACGAACAAAGACGATACGCAAGACATCGACTACGTTTACGTGCGGCAAGAAGAGCCGCAAGGGACTTCCTTCGTGAAACCAGCAGGATGCTATTTAACCGCCATTTATCAGGGGGATGACGAAGGATTGAAGCAGTTCTATCAAAAACTCAAGCAGCTGATTGCGACGCACCAATGGCAAATCGATGACTACTTCTATGAACGATCGATCCACGAAACGACCCTTAGCAACGAGCAAGCTTATTTGACAGAGATCCAAGTTCGGATTTTATCTGAGGAATAATGATTCGTTCAAACTGCGCTAAAAAGCAAATAAAAAACGCAACGACAACGAGCAGCTTCTTTCGCCTCGTTGTCGTTGCGTTTTATTTAAATCAAATGGTTTTCTTTCAACAGATCGCCAATGTAGGTATGTTCGGTTTTCTTAACGAAGCCTTCCAAGAGTTTCCGTTCGATAAACGGCAGCTCCATTTCCGTAATTTTTTTCTTATCGGTCAGA
Organism: Enterococcus sp. R12; assembly: GCF_058135755.1. Taxonomy (NCBI): domain Bacteria; kingdom Bacillati; phylum Bacillota; class Bacilli; order Lactobacillales; family Enterococcaceae; genus Enterococcus; species Enterococcus sp. R12. The sequence goes on along the minus strand of NZ_CM176874.1, from coordinate 905,458 downwards.
TAATAGACAGCTTTGGCCAAAGTACGTAGATCATAAGCGGAAGCAAACACTTCTGGTACCCCACGTTCCACAGCTAATAGCTGATAAACAGCCTCCATTGCAGTCCGAACGGAATATTCTGTTGTAAAAACAGTGTCTCGTTCAGTCTCTGCGAAATTACCGATAAAAGCTAAGTTTTTGGAGCCATTTGGAATAACCAATGGCCGATCCCCTGGTTCACGCAGCATGAAGTAAGAAGTGATAAACGGCATGTAGACTGGAACTGCCACACTTGACTCTTTTGAAATGCGTTGGATTTCTGCTTCTGGCACGCCTAAATGGTAAAGCAGTTCTTGCACGATTTCTTGTCCAGAACATTGTTCAATTGGTTTTTTGATGTAGTTCCCTGGTGTATTTGACAACAAGCCATACACCCATGTGATCGTTTGTTGGTCTTTTTGTTCTTTAAAGTGCGGTTGGCGATGGGTCGCAAAGCTCATCATCCAATTGGAATCTTTGATGGTGATGATCCCGCCAGTGACGATTCTGCCTGTTCGTAACTTGCGATGGGTCAATTTTTCTAAATAAGGTTCCACATCAAAATTTTGCCAAGTCACGGTTGCCGAAACAAACCAGCTTTCTTCAGGTAAGTTTTCATAAAAGACTTCTGGATGACCAAACTCAGGCGATTGCGCCGCCAAGTTTTTCCATAAACGCCAGCTGCCACCAGGTGCTTTTGAGATAGGCGCTGGAGTATAATGGTCCCCTTGCGTGGAACTTTCAGTGATCGATCCGTTGGTAACAAAGACCAAGTCATCTTCTGATAAAGGAATTTCTTCGATTGCACCCGCTTTTTCTAGCACAAGTTTTTGAGCAACTTTTTCCTCGCCCACGATCCGAACATCAATATTGCTGACGGTGCATTCATATTGGAAGTCAACTCCTTGTTCTTCCAAATAAGCAAGTAGTGGTTTGACCAATGACTCATATTGGTTGTAACGGGTAAATTTTAACGCAGTAAAATCAGGCAAGCCATCGATATGGTGCACAAAACGCAACACATAGCGGCGCATTTCAATCGCCGAATGCCATTTTTCAAAGGCGAACATCGTACACCAGTATAGCCAAAAATTGGATTCAAAGAATTCATCGCCAAAAACATCTTCGATTTTTTTCCCGATCAATTGATCTTCTGAAGTCATAAATAATTGGGTTAATTCTTTTTGTGCTGTAGCAGACAAGGTAAATTCTCCATCATCTGCTGCTCGTTGGCCGCGATTGTGGATGATCCGACAGTTAGACGAATTTGGATCATCGTGGTCCAACCAGTAAAACTCATCTAGCACCGAAGCATCTTCCACCTCCAAAGATGGAATCGAGCGAAATAGATCCCACAGACACTCAAAATGATTTTCCATTTCTCGACCGCCGCGGGTCACAAATCCATCATGGGGAATGAATTTTCCGTCTAATGAACCGCCTGATAAAGAAAGTTCTTCAAGGACGTGGATTTTCTCACCCGCCATATGGCCGTCACGGATCAAGAAGACTGCCGCAGCAAGTCCTGCTAATCCCCCACCAACAATATAGGCTTCTTTCTTTTCGACATCTTTCGGTTTTCTGCTTCTTGCAAAAGCTTCGTAATTTCCGTTCGTATATCTCATGTAGATCCCTCCTAATATTGGTACGTTTTTATGGTATCAGTAACTATTTTTTTTGACAAAAATTTGTACTAGTAAAAACAAGTGATTTTGACAAATCGGCCTTTTTGTCAAAAAAACAGGGCAAAGGCCCACCTTTTAAAAAGATCTGCGCCCAACCCAAAAAGCGCCTCTAAGAAAACTGATGGCAGCTTTCTTAGGGGCGTTTCTAACAAAGGACAAACCCTTTGCTTTTTCAATGAAACATTTATTTCACTCGTAGAGCGAAGCTAGCAGTCGAAAAGCCTGATTGTGCTTCGGTGACTGTATAACCCGTGCTTGGCGCATGGATATAGCTTGTATTACTGGTAGCGATCGCTACGTGGTAGGTATTCCCTTTTTGACCCCAGAACAGCAAGTCGCCAGCTTGTGCTTGCGAGACAGGAATGATTGTCCCTGCGCTTTCTTGTGGGACTGTCCAATCACCGATGTTTTTGCCCGTCACTTTTAAGAAGACGTAGCGTGTAAACCCGGAACAGTCGAAGACATCTGGTCCTTTGCCTCCCCATTGATAAGGAGTGCCGATATGTTTTCTAGCTTCTGCAACGATCGCTGCTCCGTTCACGCTCATCGGAACATTGGTATTGCCTGCGTTGTTATTGTTGCCAGGAGTCGTTGCACTGACTTCCTTCACATACGCTGCAGATACCCAGCCACCCGTTGATAACTTATACCAAGTGGCATTGCCATTGACTGACGTTCCTTGTTTTTGAGCGACTGCTTTGAAGGTCGCATTGCTGCCCAAACTGCTGACTACACTTGCAGAAGTCGATGCATTTGAGCGGACATTCATACCAGTGGTTGTTTGGAACGTTTTATTGATGGCTTGCTCACTCGCATTGCTTGAGCCGTTTGATGAACCAGTGTTGCTTGAACCTGTGTTTGAATTATTGTTATTACTTGTATTTCCAGAACTAGACGTGACGTCACGCACATATGCCGCTGTGATCCAACCACCAGTCGATACTTTGTACCAAACATTGGTGCCGCCAACGGATGTGCCATTTTTCTGGGCAACGACCTTCACCGTCGTGCTGTTGCTTAGGCTGCCAACGACACTACCACTTGTTGAGGCACTCGAACGGACATTCAATGCCGCTGTTGTTTTCACGTTCTTGTTGATAGCCGTTTCTGCAGAAACACTTGTGTTGCCGCCAGAAGAACTATTTCCTGTCGAACTGCTGGAAACATCTTTGACATAGGCCGCCGTGATCCAACCGCCTGTGGACAATTTGTACCAAGTGGTCGTGCCATTCACCGACGTTCCACTCTTTTGTGCAACGACTTTCACCGTCGCATTGCTGCTTAGTCCACGTACGACACTAGAACTAGTCGTTGCATTTGAACGGACGTTCAATGCAGTGGTCGTTTTCACTGATTTCGAAATTGCTTTTTCCGATGAAGACGACGAATTGGACGAGCCTGTATTGGCAGAAGAAGAGCCTGAAGTGCTTTTCACATAAGCCCCTGAGATCCAGCCGCCTGTTGATAGCTTATACCATGTTGTATTGCCATTCACTGAGGTACCGTTCTTTTGAGCCACCGCAGTGATTGTTGTATTTGCTCCTACACCACTTACGATAGAGGCACTTGTTGAAGCATTTGAACGAACATTCAGTGAAGCTGTTGTTTTAAATTGTCGATTGATCGCCGTTTCAGCTGACGATCTGGCAAGAGTAGCAGTTGTGTTGGTTGATGACGAAGCGTTTGTCGTTTCGGTCGCATGAGCAAGAGACGTAAAGACACCTGAAGTCGATGCTAACGCTGCTGTGATACCCAATCCTTTTTGTACGAAAAGGGACCGTTTTTGTTTCACTAAACGCTTACGTTTGATTTTCCGAGATTCCAATAAAACACCCCCTGTACCCCATTTTAACAAAAATTAATATTTTTTGATATTGTTTTCGTTTTGTATTTTTTTACTTTACGTTTAATAAAACGTGTCATTTATTTTCCTGCGTTATTCTTTTTGATCACTTTCTCTTTGGTGTTGCTCAATGGCACTCTATTTACAAAGATTTCTATAAACTACAGAAAAACGCTATTTCATTCAACGTTATTTTAATTCGCGAATAAAAACAGGATTTTTTTTGCAAACAAACCCACTTTTTGAAAAACAAGACTGTTATTTGAATAACATTTCTTTCCTGATTCCCTTTTTCAAAAATCGATACTAAAACCACCCATTTATCATTCCTTTTTTACACGAGGGATTCTGTGAAAAAATTGTTTCAAAAAGAACGCTGCTTTCACCTGTGTGATCGACGCTTAGATGAAATCCTGTTACATCGCTTCCAACCGGATGCGAATTTCTTAATAGAGAAGTCCCTCATCTCTGCCAAAAGAAATATTTTCACAATGTATTTTATGGGAAAGATTATAACACCAAGGAGAAAACCAAGGATTTGCATAAGTTTGTGAAATCGTGCTATACTTAAAAAAAGGAAGAGGTGACCGAGTATGAAAACAAAGACGAAAGAAAAAGTTTATGCTGAACGACAACATAACTATAAAACGAAAAAAGAAGAGATTTTCAAAAAAGCCCTAGATTCCGTACCGACCACAGACAAGAAAAAAGAAGAACAGAAAAAGAAAGCGTAGACTCCTGCGTTTTCTTTTTCTGTTGATTTATAAAAAAGACGAGACTTCACCAATTTTGGCGAGTCTCGTCTTTTTTGACGATTACTATTTTTGTCTAAAAAATACTTAGTCCGATCACTTTTTTTGAACTTTGTTGGGTTCGATATAGATTGTAGGATTCCCCAATGCAGAGTGGGAATCCATGAAAGCTAAGATTATTATAGGGATAAAATTTTCATGCCAGCTCTTCACCATTGGTCGCTATCACTTTTTGATACCAATAAAAAGAGTCTTTACGAATTCTTTCCAAGGTTCCTTTTCCATCATCATCAAGATCCACGTATATAAACCCATAACGCTTCGACATTTCACTTGTACTAGCACTGACTAAGTCGATGCATCCCCAAGGAGTATAGCCCATCACCTCAACTCCTTCTTGAATCGCTAAACCGATTTGCTCGATATGGTCACGCAAATAATCGATTCGATACGCATCGTGAATCCGTTTATCCTCTGTCACCACATCTTCAGAACCTAAACCATTCTCAACGATAAAGAGAGGGACTTGATAACGCTGATACATTTTTTTCATGGTGATTCGTAAACCTACTGGATCGATCTGCCAGCCCCAATCACTTGCTTTTAAGTAAGGATTCTTGATGGATCCAAAAAGATTCCCACCAGTTTCTTCTTTTGATTCTCCTACAACCATTGACATATAATAACTAAAGGAAAGAAAATCCACTGTTCCTTCTCTCAAAATATCACGATCGCCTTCCTGAACGTCGATCACAATTCCATTCTCTTCAAAAAATGAATCCATATATGCTGGATATTCTCCACGTATTTGAACGTCAGTATAAAAGAAATTCATTTCATCTGCTTTTACAGAAGCCAAAACATCTTGCGGATTACATGTTTCAGGATATGCCTCCATTCGAGCCAACATACAACCGATTTTGGCATCTGGGATAATTTCATGGCATTTCTTTACAGTTAAAGCACTTGCAAGGAACTGATGATGTCCTGCTTGATATTGTGCTGCTAGCATATTGTCAATTCCGTCTGCCAAAATCCCTCCACTCAGATAACCAGTCATCCCAATTATATTGATTTCATTAAACGTCAACCAATATTTGACTTTATTCTTGTAACGGTTAAACAGCGTTTCTGCATAGCGAACAAAATGATCAATAGTATCCCGTGAGAGCCAGCCATTTTGAGTCAGCGCTAAGTGCAATGGGAACTCGTAATGTGAGATCGTCACCAACGGTTCGATTCCATGCTTTAGACACTCATCAAAGACTGCATCGTAAAAGGCTAACCCAGCTTCATTGGGTTCTTGGTCATTGCCATTTGGAAAGATCCTTGGCCAAGAGATTGATAAACGAAATGTTTTAAACCCCATCTCTGCCATAAGCGCGATGTCTTCTTTGTATCGATGATAAAAATCGATACCATGCCTTTTTGGATAATGTCCCTTTTTATCCTTCATAGCAAATTCGACTTGGTCTCTAGTCATAGGTTCCCCTAACAGCATTTTTGTCCGTGCCTCTTTTCCAATGTAAAGGGCAGTATCCGCAGTTGACCATCCTTTTCCATCCTCAAGAAATGCTCCTTCTAATTGATTCGCAGCAGTTGCGCCACCCCATAAAAAATTATCTGGAAATCGTTTATTCATTCTGTTCGCTCCTTTATTCTTGTTCTGCTACTACACCAAATTGTTCCTCTTGTTCCGCCAACGCTTCTTTGGCGATCAATTGTTTTTCATATGCTTTGAAAAATGGATAATAAATTAAGCCTGCAGGAATCAACATTAGATAATCCCAGATAGCATTTTGCCATTTGAGCGTACTGAGATAACTTGCCATCCCCATTGGCAGCAAAGCAGAAATGGAAATCCAACCAGGTGTTAGAAAACCGATTCGATAGCCAATTAATGTCAGTAACATCACCACAGGAATATTTAGCACATATGGAATACAAATGATTGGATTGTACATAATCGGCATACCAAAAGTCAGCGGTTCATTGATGTTAAACCATCCTGGCACAGCTGCGATTTTTGATATCGCGCTGATTTGTTTCGATTTTGATTTTAAACCCATTAAAGCTAGTGGTAACGTGTTCCCTGTTCCTCCGGCAATTGCCATCCCACCAAACAAAGCCACGGGATAAAAAACGAGTGGCTCGCCTGCAGCAGCAGCAGCGCCATTTGCGGTTGCAGCTTGGATTCCAAGAGGCATAATAATCGGCACTAAGATCATCGTGCCATGAATCCCAAAACACCATAATAACGCTGCAAATACACACATGATAAACATCCCAACGGTGGAAGACAATGCAGACAATGGAATGCCTAAAAGCGCCATAAAACCAGAGGCAATCGTGTAATTGCCGTTGGTAAAGATATCTACCGCAGCACTGCACGCTAAGAAAAAGCAGGCGCTAATTGCTAACGGTACGATCGAGGCAAAGCCATCTTGTAAAAATGGCGGTACTACGTCTGGCATTTTGATGCGAATATTATGATCCGCACAATATTTTTCAATTTGAACAGAAAGGAAGACAACAACAAATCCGATAAACATACCAGTCGATCCTAAGTAAGTCATATCGATACTAGTAACTCCTGCTTCACTGATCATTAACGTGCCAGCAACCAAGAAAAAACAAATCAATGCATCAACTGCATTCATGATGGGCGACTTCATTTTTAAGTTTTTGGCATAATTAAAAGAAAATAGAATGACGACCCATACAGATAAAAGGTCCATTGTGAACTTATAAGGCAGATAAATAATTTCGTAGAGCTGACTTTCCGCAGCAATCACATGAAACATCGTAGGACCTAAAACCGAAACAGTGATTTGAGAGATTGCCCCAACCATAATGATGCCCATCAAAGACATCATACATGCTTGCAAAGCTGCTAGAAACTTATTACTCCCGAGTTTCTGTCCAAAATCTTGTAATTTTATCATCACTGGACTATCAAAAAGTTTTTCCATATTATGATCCACACTCCTTTTATTATTGTGTCTTACTTTTGACCATACAATTTCGTTGCGAGCTTCATAATATTCGAGCAATTTGCCATTGCATAATCAAAAGATGGAATGGCTTCAGTTGGCAAACCAGTATTTTCCACGATTTCTTTCAAACGATAAGAGACCTGTGGTCCCACCATCACTACATCATACTCTTGATAAACATCCTGATATTCCGATAGTCCGACGGCCTTAATGTCTAACTCCATATCATTTTCTTTCCAGTACTTACTCATTTTTTGCATCAAAATACTGGTAGACATACCTCCAGCACAAACCAATAAAATTTTCATCTTCTTCATGAATTTCCCTTCTTTCCATTTTATTTTTGATAGAATCGAATGATTTCTTTGATCAATTCATTGGCTAACATACTTGTCATAAAATGATCCTGTGAGTGTATCAATAGGACATTGATTTCTTGCTTTTCCCCCCTTGCTTCTGAAAATAATAGCTCTGTTTGTGCCTGATGGGCTTTTTTGATCGCATCATCCGATTTTCTCAATAAAAGATTACATTCTTCCAAATTGCCGTTACGCGCTTCCTCTAATGCTTGGAATGCATAGGAACGCCCATCTCCTGAGTTAGCAATCAAGTTCATGGCTGCCGACTCTGTATTGTTTATTTTTTCCATAGTGACTCTTCCTTCCCAATTTTTTTCTCACTTACAAAATCAAAACTATCATAAACACCTTTTTAATCAAGCGCTTACATTTCGCGAAAAAAATTTTTTATACACTAAGTTTCACAAAAACAACCTTTAAAATCTGAAAAAATCAAAATAATACCTTCATTCATCCATTTCTATAACTAGTGTATAAAGAAGTAAATCAATTTCTTCCTACTGTATAATCCTATAAAATAGTTGTATAAAATTTGTCAATTTCTAGAAAATACCGTCGGTTGCACCCTCAATTAATTCCCCCTATAATACACTCATGAAAATCAAACGAACGTTACAAATAAGCGAAAACGAATTCTATGACTATCTTGAAAGTGAACTCATTCGCGAATGTCAGCTCACGAAAACAAAGATTGAGAAAGGACTGAATTACAAAAAAACTGATTCCAAAACCCAAATGGAAATTTCAGTTTTCGTGATCAACTATATTCGTGGCACACTTTATGAAGTCAAAATCTCCTCTTCCTATGAGACATATTTTCTTAAGTACACAACACAAGAAAATGAAAACGGTTTAGAGATACAATTCGAACAGCACATCGAAAGTTTTGAAATGAAAAAACAAAACCGACTGATGCGGCTCTTTAGCGAAGGTGTCTATTTAGGAAGAATGTCTGATACTCTATTCGATATCCAAAAAAAAATCCATGAGAAGAGGAGGACTAATTTGTCCTGATGAATTGACATAGAATGGGGATAGGCGATTTCTAAGCCAATACATTGAGAATGTTTCAAAGGAGTAAAACTATGAGTAGAATGAAAGCTATCGTATTTGACTTTATCCAAAATCAAATCTACACCAATCAAGAACAAGTGAATGGTCTGACTACAAAGCAGGTTGCTGAGGCATTGAATCTACAAAGATCGAATGCCAGCACCCTTCTTAATCAACTTGTTCAAGAAAAGAAGTTAGTGAAATCCACATCGAGACCTGTTCTCTATTCTTTAGCAGAACCAATCGCTGAAAAGGATGCATTTGACGTCATCATTGGTGCCAATCAAAGCCTTAAAAATGCGATTCAATTGGCAAAAGCCGCCGTCTTATATCCAAAAAATCCATTAAATGTGCTGATTCAAGCCAAACCAGGCTGTGGTACTAGTTACTTTGTTGATACACTAGTAGATTTTGCCAAACAGCGACAGGTGCTGACTAAAGAAGCTCCTTATATAAAAATTAATTGTCGAAATTATTCCAAAGATCCTCATTTGCTTGATGAGGATCTTTTCGGAACCAACGAGGATTATGCCAATAGCGTATTTGAGAAAGCTTGGTCTGGTATTCTTTTTCTAGAAGCATACGATTCATTAAACACGAAGCAGCAAAACAAAATTTTAGATTTTTTAAACAACAAAATCCCCCTATTTCAAGAAAAAAAGCAATCTCAGCCGAATAATGTGATGGTGATCTTATCAATCATGCCTTCAAAAGAACTTTTAATTAATCAAGCGATTCCACTGACGATCGAATTGCCTGAAATAGAGAAGCGCTCCTATAAAGAACGTTTTGACTTGATCAATCATTTCTTTTCCAGAGAAGCCGTTCATTCTAGACGTACAATCGTTGTTCCCTCAGAAGTGATCCGAGGTCTATTGTTAGCAAATTTTTCTTATCAAGTAAAAGAGCTGAAAATGGATATTACAGCTGCTTGTGCCAAAGGGTATGTTCGCGTAATCAATGAGGGTGACCAAGATATTGCTCTTTCCCTCGCTGATTTCAAACCAGAAATCAAACAGAGCTTGTTACGGGTGAAAGAAAATGCGATGGTTTTCGACGAGCTATTCGGAAATGTTGAGCATATTATTTATGATAAGAATGAGGGTTACTTAAAAGAATTTGGAAAAAATGAACGCTTATACCTTTATGAGGAGATTCGCAATCAATATCAATCACTTTCGGAGAGCGGCATCAATGAATTAACGATCACTCCCCTAATGAACAAGTATGTGCAAAATCTTTTTAATAAGTACAACTATTACAATGTCTTTGATGATCAATATAACATTACTCAATTAGCAAAAATCGTCGATGCTAAAGTCATTCAAATTGTTGATTTCTGGCTAAAAACCTGTAAAAAGGAACTCAACAGAGAATTTAAATCAAGCGTATTTTATGGGCTTTGTCTTCATATCAACTCCTTATTGACACTGGCTTCCAATCGACAAACCCTCTCGCAAGAGGAAGTCACTCAATTTATTCAACAATACCCTGAGGAATATGCGCTAAGTGTTCAGCTTTCGATTGAATTAAAAAAGCAGCTCAACTTGAATTTACCAAAAGATGAGATTATTCTGATTTTACTTTTTCTGATTAACCAAGAGCAGACTCAATTAACCGGTCATCCAGTATTGTTATATCTCATGCATGGAAATCGAACAGCTTCTTCATTGGCTGAAACAACAAACATGCTGACTCAGACAAATAACATTTATAGCTACGACATGAAACTTGATAGCACACCTCGCCAGTCGATGATCGAAATTAAACAAGTCATCAAACGAATTGATCAAGGACAAGGTGTGATCGTTCTTTATGATATGGGTTCAATAAAAACGATTGTTGAAACGATCGCTGAGGAATTAAATTGTAAGCTTCGACTGATTTACTTACCTATAACTCTTATCGGCATCGAAGCAGCTCGAAAAAGTGCAATGGAAACCGATATTGATTATGTCTATCACACGGTCAGTATGAGTATGAACGACTTGTTACAAAAAGCGGAAAAAGGATATGAATTGATCATTACTTTATGCCATACCGGAGAAGGAGGCGCAGAACAACTAAAACGGTACATCGAAAGTTACTCAAAACTTGGTATGAAAGTTAAAGCACTGGCTATCTCTTCGAGAAATGAACTAATCAAAGAAGTGAGTAACTTAAAGAAAGTCTATAAAGTACATGCTTTTGTTGGGACTTATGATCCTAACATTTTCGGTATTCCTTTTATCTCAATTGGGAAAGTATTTGAGACACCAAAGGAAACACTCGATCGCTTACTTTTATTTGAGCCCGTAAAGACGCAATTCTTTGATTACACAGAAGTCTATAATTACTTAGCTGATTCGTTCAAGTATACCGACATTGGCAAATTAAAAATGGTCTTGCCAGAAGTCATTGATGAGATTTGCGCCCTTTATCCTCTTTCCCTTGATCAATCCATTGGCTTATTCATGCACTTAGCTTGTCTGATCGAACGGTTATTAGAAAACCGTTCACCCAACATTGCCAAAGCAAATCTCGCTGTAATGAAAACATTTAAGCAAGATGCTTTGATTATTGCAAAGATCTTAAGAAAATTAGAAAAAAGCTTCGATGTTTTGATCAACGATTTGGAACTTTCCACTATCCTTCTCATCATCAAAAAACTCTAAACATACAATATTTATTAGGCGAAAATAAGTTTTCCTAATATTTGGTGGGTAACCCTTTTGATATGGGTATAACTAAAAAAACCTCTCTATGTTCCTTCATTGATAAAGGAACATAGAGAGATTTCATTATTCTATTACTTCATTACTTAACTCACTCCATATTTTTTTGTAAACACATGATGCTCCCTATAACTGCCATAAATCCTACTAGCTCCACCACTGTGAAGTGATCATGAAAAACAATGATCGATAAGAAAGCAGCCAGCAGTGGCTCAACTGCTGTTAAAACTGTTGCAAGTGTTGAGGATAAATAGCGTAAACTTGTTAAAAAAATCAAATACGCTAGTGCTGTTCCAAATAAAATGACCACCAACAAATAAAGAATCACTTGAACGTTCAGTTGACTATCAATCTGCCACATTGGATGAACCACATTCGCCAAGCCTCCACCAATCAACATCCCCCAGCCGACAATTGGTAAACTCCCATATTTTTGCAAGAGTTTACGCGGCTGTATAGAATAAAAAGCTAGTGATATCGCTGATGCTAACCCCCAGCCTAGCGCAGATTGGGAAGTCGCTAATTGCTCAATCTGTCCTTTTGATGCCACAGCCGTCACACCAAGTAAGGTTACCAGTAACCAGAAACATGTCTTTAAAGAGGGGAGCTGCCTTTTGGCTATCGCAGCATAGAGTAAAACAAAGAAAGGTCCAGTATATTGAATAATCGTTGCAAACGAAGCATTGCTTTGCTCAATCGTTTTAAAGTAGGTAAATTGAACGAGAAACATGCCTAAGAAAGAAAACAAGAGCAGCTGAATGAAGTCCTTTTTCTCACGAAATGGGGAAATCAAACGGGCGCGATCCTTTAACCCAATACTTAGCAACAAACACCCTGAAAGAACCAATCGTGTTGAAACGAGCCAATTTGCTGAAATACTATATTTCGTAAATAAAATTTGTCCAGCGATGCCAGAAACTGCCCACAAAGCTGCTGCTGAACAAGCATAAACAATCCCAACTGTTTTTTTCATAAAAACACCTTTTGTCTTTCACTTTACTTTGTTAGTATTATACCGAATCAGATAGTGAACTTTTGTCAATATCCTGATTGTTTTTAACACTATTCTGTAAAAAGGTGGTGCGGTATGTACTTTGAACGCACAGAAGAAAACGAAGAAACGACCAAACATACAACTACAAATCGCTCCTTCGCAATTTATCAACGTTGCTTGCAACAAAAGCGTGGCGACCAATTGCCTCTGCATTGGCACGACGAGCTGCAAATTGTATGGGTCGAAGAAGGTAGCTTCGTGTATACGATAGACGACGAGCAAATTTTGCTAAGCAAGAATGAGGCGATCATTATTAATAGCCGTGTACTCCATGGTGCTGTTTTAGCTTCAGAAAACGTCCGATATTGCTGCTTTGATTTTTCTTCAGGCTTTATTGCTGACCCTGTTTTTAAAGAAGCGATCGAACAATTAGTCCACGATCGCACCCGCAGCTATCGGCGCTTAACCTTAACCGCCCAACATCAAGCATTTGTTCAAACCGTGCGTCTGCCTCTGCTTATTGAACAACGATTTACTCTCTATGAATTGTTTTTAGCTGCCCTTTCACAGCTAATGGCTGCAAGACCTGCTTCACCCAAGAAAGAAACTATCTACTTAATGCTGGCATTTGTCCATGAGCGTTATCAAGAACCATTAACGGTTCCTGCGATCGCTAAAGCTGCTGCCATCAATACACGTACTTGTACCGCCCTTTTTCGGCAATACACGACATTGACCCCAATCAACTATCTGATTGATTATCGATTGTCTCAAGCCAAAAACCTATTGATCGAAACGGATGAGCCGATCTCAACCATCTGCTACCACGTTGGCTTCAATCACTTGAGCTACTTTAGCAAAAGATTTCAGCGTAAATTTGGTTTAACGCCGCTACAGTATCGCAAAACCTATCGCGAAGATGATAGAAATTAGCTGATCGGTACCAACAGAGCCTCTCATCTAGATAAATTTTGCTATATTCTATAAGCGTTTCAGTACTTTTTTCACTTTTACGCTCATTGGTCCATAAGAATCTCTTTGAAATCCTTTTCTAAAAACCACACACCCAATATTTAGTAGGCGAAAACATGTTCCTACAACATATTGTGGATAAACCTGTTGAAACTGTGCATAACTAAAAAGCCTGCGATTTTTTCGCAGACTTTTTTATTTATTGACATGCTTGGATTAATCTAGAGATAAATAATAGCTCACATTATCTGGTAGTGGTTTAAAGCCATTCTTTTTATAAAAATCCGCTGCTGGCATACTTTCTTCGGTATCTAACAAAATCGTTGGAATCTCTTTCTTGAGCAGATCCTCTTTGATTCTTTCTAAAAAAGTGGAACCAAGGCCTTTTCCTTGATGCGTGCCAGTAATTAAAAAGGTATCGATCACATACTCTTTTCCTTGATACCAGGGCTTGATAAAGCCTAATGAAAGACCAATCAATTCATTCGATGCTCGGTCTGTTAGTCGATAACCAATAAAAGTATTCATTGCCATCATTGAAGATACATAGTCGGTGATTTGCGGCACTGTCAATTGGTCATTCCATGGTTCTGCTGAAAATACGGCAATATAGTGGTCCACAACTTCTGCTAAATCCGCCGTGGTTAATTCACGCATGCTTACATTCTTTTCCATCCTATCTCCTGCTTCCATCTATATTTCGGTAAGGGCCTATACTCGAGGAATCCACTAGTTTTTGTGCGTGTATCAATTATCGATTCGTTTGGCATAGCCATTGCCATAACTCGTATAACGACGCTTTTGGTTGACGGCCATTTTTTTATGAATCTCTGCTTCAAGATCGATGGAAAGGATTTCCGCTAACCCAAGAAGATAAATCGCCACATCCGCCAATTCTTCTCCTACCTCTTGTTGCTTCCGATACGCGTCAAAGGCTTCCCCTACTTCACCATATAAAGCTAAAAACTCTTTTTCAATATTTGTGACATTGAATTGGTGATCGATTTTGTTTTGATAAATCGCTTTTTGCATTTCTGAAAGTTTCATAGTCGCTCCTTTTGGGATAGTATACCATTTTATCTTACCTAATTAACAATTCTGCCAATCAATAATTGTATTAACGAAAGAAAAGCCCCTTCTAAGAAGTGAGCTTTCCTTTCGTTATTTGTTTTTTGCTTTGATACAGCGTTTGATATTTTTCAAAAACTTGAGAAAGTTCTGTTGCTCGCTTTGGATTCGGTTGGTAAGTTTCCGAAGGTAGTTTTGCAGTAAACGTCGGATAGGCGATTCTTAGTGCGCCAAAGGACACTGCCTCATCGATATTAATGACTTTCAACTCTTTGTTCATCGCATCTGCTTTTAGTTGCAGCCATAACGGATTATTGATTGCTGGACCAATAACAACAATTCTGTCAGCAATATTATGCTCAAAGCATTCAGTTACTAATTTTAGTTCTAAAACTAGTCCTAAAACTAAGGCAAAAAGAATGTCCTTAGCTTGCGTCGTCAGGTCCAATCCATAGAGCATTCCCTTCGAACGTCCGTTTTTAAAAGGAGCGCCTGAACCATTTAAATGCGGAATAAAAAAACCAGTTTCTAATGGAACGATTTTATCTTTTAGATACTCATTAAGCAATTGGCCACATTCGCTAGTTAATTGTTCCTTGGATTTGTTAAATAGCTGCTGATACCAAGCAAAGGCACTCCCTCCCGTTGGCATAGAGGAAAAAATCGTGTACATCTGCGCATCAATAAAAACACCATTTGACAATGATTTCCCGAAATTTTCTTGATTATTTGCTGGACTTTTCATTAATTGAAGTAGGCCTTCTGTCGTACCAGTTGAATTTAAAAGCTCGTTTTCCTGTAATTCGATTCCAAAAGCACCCACCATGTGGTCATGTCCAGCAATACGTATAGCTATTTTTTCATCACTTAAAATAGGTAACCCAGAATCTGTGGTATAACCAATAATAGTGCTTGCAGAGATGACTTCTGGAAACTGAATCATCCCATCTAAGTCAAAATAGCTCAGTAGTTCATTGGACCAGTCTTTTTTTTCAATGTCATAGCACATTGTTCTGCTGGCTAATGAATATTCCGTCACTTTTCTTTTCGTTAAATAGTAAGCAAAAAGATCAGGAATATTCAACCACAAATATGGACCTTGCTCTTTGTTCTTAATTCGATCCATCAGCCACTTGATTTTCCCCAAACTATAATTAGAATGCGCCGGTAACCCAGTGATCCGATAGATCGTTTCTTTCTGTTGTTTTGATAAGCATTCGATATATTCTCTTGCCCGTTGATCATACCAAGCGATCATTGGAGTTACAACTACTCCTTCTTGATCAAGCAAAACACCTGCCTCCCCAACGCTGGCTATAGTGATTGAATCGATTTTCTCCTTGTTTTGGACTACAAATGATTTCAAGATTGCTTCCAATTGTCCCCAAATTGCCTGATGATCAAATAATTCACCCTCTTTATCCTCTATTTTTATCGTAGGAAAAGAGGCCCTTTCACGAATTTCTCCTGTAGTATAGTCAAATAAAGTAACTTTCGCATTCGTTGTCCCTATGTCAACCGTAATGGCAAGATTTTTGGTCATTGTGCAGTTCCTTTATCAATTAAATGCGTTTGATTGTAAGTTACTTTATAAATCCAGAATATAACCACTCCAACTACAGGAATCAGACCAAGAGCAATGATATTCCCATTGAAAATCTGTAGTAACCAATATCGTAAAGGGTTCCCACCGTCCAAGAAGCTTGAAACAAGGCCGCTCGAACCTTCTGGAAAGTTGAAATTCACATCTTTTGCCATAGTAGTGATGAAAGGGGCGATTGCTGAAGCAATATAAAGATCACCAATCATGATTGGAATTGCAATCAAGACTGCTCTAAAAACATTTCCCTTAGTCGAAAGAACTACCATTGACGCCATCACTGCTAAGTTAGCTAAATCTCCCAAAGGAAGAACCGTATTTCCTGGTAAGATAAATGCCAATACAACTGCGATCGGTGTTAAGAGCAATGCAGTAGAAATGATCGCAGGATTACCAATCGCCACGGCAATATCGAGACCTATATACAGATCATCTCTATCTGGATAACGTTCATTCAAGAACTTTTTGATTGCTTCTGATAGGGGAAGCAATCCTTCCATTAAAATACGAACCATTCGTGGCAAGATAAACATTACCGCTCCGATACTGATACCGGTCGTTAAAATCCCTTGTAAATCATATCCAGCAACGATTCCTAATAATAAACCTAAAATCGTTCCCACCATCATCGGTTCGCCGAAAATTCCAAATCTTTTTTGAATCGTCAGCGGATTGATATCAATTTTGCGGATGCCTGGAATCATGTCGATCAGCTTGTTTCCAATCAAACCGATTGGAAAAAAAGTAATAGAAGAAACAGTCGGTAATGAAATTCCTTCTAGACCAAAATATTCTTCTCCCATGGGCGCTGCCCAGTCTGCCAATTTGAAGACAATGACTGCGATCACACCAGAAGCTAGTATTCCCAACCAAAAACTACCTGTGCTATAATATACTAAGGTTCCTGCAAGCGCAAAATGCCAATAGTTCCACATATCAACGTCTACGGTTCTCGTTTGCTTGATTGCGATCATGATTACATTGATCAACATCGTTAGTGGAATAACAAATGGAGCAATCGGTGATCCCCATGTAATTGCTGATAAAGGCGGCCAACCTAAGTCAACTACTGGAAGATTGATCCCTGTTTGTTCTACCATTGCTTGTGCTGCAGGACCTACATTATTAGTCAATATATCGAAAATCGCATAAATGCCGACAAACCCAATTCCCACGGTTAAAGAAGACCTCAGTGCTTTCGCTGGCTTGATTTTGAAAAATAGTGCCAAAATGAACAATACTAAAGGCAGCATAACTGTTGGTCCAAACCCTAAAATATATTGCACACCATCATATAATTTCTGTGTAAGATCCCCCATTTTATTCTCCTTCTGTTAGTTTTTCATAAATACTGTTCAATACCTTCTCTTCATTGATACCTGTAATAAGCGCTAATCCATTGATTACTGGAACATTTAACTCATAAGGTATTTTTGTTGTTGAAACGATCAAGTCTGCATCATCAGAATTCGATTGAACTGAAGCAACATTTGTTTGTGAATAATTCACTGAATTCAAGCCTTTTTCTTTTAAAAATTCCATTACCTTCTCAGTAACTGCTGTTGAAGTTGCAATACCTGTAGCACATACGAATAAAAGATTTTTAGCCATTTTTTTTCCTCCTATTTTTAAAAGTTCAATTCATTTTTAGCAAAAGCAAAAATTTCTTTTTTGCTGCTATTCTTTAATGCTTTTAAGATTTCTTCTTGATTTAAGATCCCCATCAATTTTTGTAAAATATTCAATTGTTTATTTGATTCTCCCAGTGCTAAAAGAAAAACAATTGAAACATCGACCGTTCCTTCATCCATTCCCCCCATAATTTCCATTTGTATCGGAGTTTTCAGGGTGGCAATCGTTACTTTATTGTTGTATACAAATTCTGGATTCGTGTGGGGAATCGCCACGCCTATCGGTTGTGTCGGTAATCCTGTGGGAAATACTCGTTCTCTTTCTATCACTTGCTTAGGGAAATCCACAGTCACATCATTGTTTTCAAGTAATGGTTGCGCGATTATTTCCACAAGCTCTTCAAAATTTGAGATCTCAATATCAACAAAAATGTTTTCTTCATTTGTTAATTCTTCTACCACTATTTTTGCACCACACTATTCATACTCAAGATTTTTTCGTGAACCGTCTTAAAAACCGAATCCTCTGCTTTTTGCAGCACTTTGATTAAGTTTGCTTCATTCGGGTTTTCTTCATACGCTCTCCCGACACTTCTAATAAAGCTTTGCCGCAAATCACTCGCAATATTGATTTTGGCAACATTGTATTCAACCATTTGATGGATATGTTCATCTGGGATACCTGATCCACCATGGATCACTAATGGAACTGGTGATACTTCATTGATTTCTTTTAATAGATCAAAATCAATATTCGGTTCATCTTCTAATCCATGAACATTGCCGACAGAAACCGCTAACATGTGGCAACCTGTCCGCTCAACAAATTCTCTCACCTGTTGAGGATCCGTTTTTGCATCGGCTTCAGAAACATGATCATCTTCTTTCCCAAGAATAGCACCAAGTTCCGCTTCAACTGGGATACCATACGATTTCGCAAATTCCACTGCTTGTTTAGTGAAGGCAATATTTTCTTCAAAATCAAAAGCAGCACCATCAATCATAACTGAGGTAAATCCTGCGCGTATCGCTTTCCTCACATCATCAAATTTTTTGCCATGGTCTAAGTGTAATGCAACAGGTGTGTCCATCTTTTCTGCATATCGTGAAACCATATCAACTAAGTATTCGTACCCAGCAAGCGTTATATTAGTAGGCGCAACTTGAATAAATGTTGGGATGCCTGTCTTTTCAACTGCTTGTAATATTCCTATAGTTGTTTCTAAATTCGTCGTATTGAATGCTCCCGCAATGACTTTCCGTTCTTTTATAATATCTAACAATGTGAATCCGTTTACTAATGGCAATTAAATTTCCTCCCTTTGAAGGATCGTTCCAAGGTAGTATTTATTAGCCTTTAACCAGACATTTCCAAATTCGACAGGGGTTCCTCCTTCCAAATAAACTAATTGTTCTAAATGAAGAACGGGCGAATCCGGTGAAACCTCTAATTCTAGCGCTCGCTTTTCTCCCATTACTCTCGCAGCATACCGACTTTCTGAATACGCAATTTTGCTGCCAGTCAATTGTTCGATTACACGAAATAGGCTTTCGTGATTAAAATCATGCGCTTCGATTCCCTTGCACAGCTCTGCATTTAAACGGTTCTCAATCAACATGACTTTTTCACCTTCAACATATCGAATCCGTTTCATGTACAGGTATTCATCGCCAACATTAATACTGAGTCTTGTCGCGATCTCTTTCGTAGCATTTCGAAATTCAGAAGTGATAACTTTTGTTTCATAAGACAATTTTTGACTTTCCAAAGATTCAGCAAAAGAAAGCAACCCTTTTCCTAAAGGATAGGAAATATTTCCTTCTGTTACATAGGTACCCTTCCCCTGTATCTGATGGAGAAGCCCTTCTTCAACTAACATATTCACTGCTTTTTTGACTGTACCTCGACTGACTTCAAGATCCGTCATAATTTGATTCTCTGACGGTATTTGTTCCCCCTTTCCCCATTCCTCAGCATAGATACCATTTCTCAAGTAGTCTGCCACTTGAAGATAAATCGGCTTGGAAACATTACGATTGATAATCATACAATCACCTCCTTCATTCATTGCGTACATGTATACACCACTATAGACAACTTTAAACCAGTGTGTACAACCGAGTACAAGCTCATTGTAAACGGTGACATAACGAAAGTAAAGCAGTATTTTTTAACAAAACATTATTCGATTTATAGATTTTGCTGAAAAATCATTGAATCTCTGACTTTTGAACCATTCTTGAGGAGTTAAAGAACACTTTTTTATTCAGAACAATCAAAAAAGAGTAGATTTCTCTACTCTTTCGTTCTTTTACTTAAACACTAGCTTGTTTATTCTGCCCGCTCCAATTCAGCAGATTTGATTGCAACCCGTTGAGCGATTTTTAAAAATGGAAAATAGATTGCTACACAGACGACGATGATGATCACTTGAACCAAAACAACTTTAAAATCCCCTTTTGATGCCAACAATGCACTAAGAATTGGTGGTGTCGTCCAAGGAACCATCACAGAAAGCGGCTCAATGAATCCTACTGCGGTAGCAAAGTAGCCAATCAACGTTGCCACAATTGGACTTGCAACGAAGGGAATGATCATGGGTAAATTGAAGACGATCGGTAAACCAAAGATGATTGGCTCGTTGATATTAAAAATACCCGGAGCTAGGGATAGATTGACGACATCCCGAAAAGGTTGGTAATTGCGGACGAATAAGAGCACTGCAATGATCAAGCTGATCGTAAATCCAGTCCCGCCTAGTTGTGCGAAAACCGTCACGAATGCTGAATTTAAGATATTGGGTGGCGTAGCGCCTTCTTGCACGGCTTGCATGTTTTCATTCATATTGACTAACAGCAATGGATCTAACAAGGTGCCATTGATGACGGTTTGGTGAATGCCTAAAGTAAACAGAAAATTGCCCGTTGAATAGATGATCAAGAACCCAAAAATCGATGTGTTCAATAAACGCAGTGGTTCTTGGATCACTGTTGAAATGATTTGAATCAGGTCGGTATCAAAGGCTGCTAGCACGGTCGCAACTACGGCAAAGAAGGAAATCACCAAAATAGCAGGGATCAACGTGCTGAAGGATTTGCTGACGGCAGGAGGAACTTGATCCCCTAAATTGATTTTTAGGTGCTTGTTTTCTGACAGTCGAATAAATAATTCCGTGGCAACTAACCCACAAATGATTCCAGAAAACATCCCTTTGGTCCCGACATCGTCAAATAGCATCACACCACTGATGGTCACTTCTGCTTGAGCGCCTTCTGGCATCACGGCATGAGCCATCGACAACATGACCACTAAGCAAGTCGTTGCCACAAAGGTTGCATTGATGGCGCTCGGATTGTTTTTATTGCGGCAAAGAAAATAAGCGATCATCGGGGCGATCAGCAGACCGGCGATATTCAATGTTCCATTGGTGATGGAATTGCCAAACACTTGCATTCGCGCCAAGGTAGCCCCTTCTAAAAACCATGGAAAGAAGACATTATTAAACAACACAGCGATCCCTGCGATAATAAAGGCAGGCATTAAGGTCGCAAACGCATCACGAAGACTTTTGAGATGAACCTGATTGCCGAGACGGACCGAAAACTCTGTAAATTTATCTAAAAACGTGCGCTTTTCTGCTGCCATTTTTGTTCCTCCTATTCTGTATATGGGTTTGTATAGATCGTACTACCATTCGTTTTGATCATTTCTTTGAACCATTCATACGATTTTTTCGGTACACGTTTCATATCTCGCAACTCATGGTTGCCACGATTGACATACACGAGTCCGTATCGTTTCTCCATATCACCTTGCGAGCTCAAAATGTCGATCAGCCCCCAACCAAGATAACCAAGACAGACCACTCCATCTTCCACCATCGCTTCAAACATCGCTCGAATATGCTCTTGATGGTAGGCAATACGGTAATCATCTTGAATCGGTTCTTTGCCATTCCAATGCTCTCTGACCCCAATCCCGTTTTCAATCGGAAACACTGGCAACCGGTACCGCTGATAGACTTTATTTAAGACATCACGGAAGCCGAGCGGATCAATTTGCCAATTCCATTCCGTCGTTTCAATATACGGATTGTCTTGTTTTCCAAAAGTCATGTACCGATTCGGCGGCGTTCCTTCAGGAATTTTTTCAGCATTCAAGGTAGAAGAAGCATAATAGCTAAAGGCAATGTAATCATTTTTCTGCGCTGCGATCGCTTCTAATTCCCCAGGTAAAATATTCATATTGAGTTGATGATTTTTCACGTATCGGTCTTGTGCTGCCGAATACTTGCCGTGCGCATAGCAATCTAATAAAGTAAAGTTCGCAAATTCATCAAACTCTCTTGCTGCTTTGATGTCTTGTGGACGACAAGTCGCTGGATACGCCTCAGAATACGCCAGCATGCCGCCGATCTTCGCATTTGTTGTTTCATGAAGATAATTACAGAGTTCTGCATGGCAAACCATGACATTGTGGAAAATCTGATACAATTCTTCTGTCGTTTCTTCCCCTTCTAAATAGCCGCTGATCTTAAAACCATGGTCTTGGTGGAAAAGATTTTGTTCGTTAAAGGTTAACCAATAATGGACTTTATCCGCAAAACGATCCACCATTTCTTTTCCGAAACGAATGAATGCGTCCTTCACTTCTTTGCTGATGAACCCGTTATAGGTTTTCGCCAGATGCAGAGGCATATCAAAATGGTACAAACAAATCATAGGCTCGATCCCTCGAGCTAACAGATCATCAATAAAACGATCGTAATAGGCGATCCCTTCTTCATTAAAGGCACCATCTCCATCGTGAACGACCCTTGACCAAGAAATTTGGAAACGATACATGTTCATCCCCAAATCTTGCATATAATCAAAATCTTCTGTATACGCATGATAGTTATCATTTGCTACATGCCAATCGCTAGCCTGTTCCGAAGCTTCCCGTATATCATAAACGGATAAGCTTTTACCGCCTTCATTCCAACCACCTTCTGTCTGCATACTGCTGACACTGTTTCCCCAGTAAAATTTTTTCATATTGATTCCTCCATCGTTTGTATTCGCTTACAAAACCTATTATAATTAGGCGAAACAGGCATGTAAATTTTTCAAAAACACATGTAAAGCTTTTTCTATACATGTGAATTTCAGCGGATTCTTTAGTGATATACCTTGTTTTTATCCCCTTCAAACAAAACTCAAGTCCATGAATTTCTTTACATAAGGAGTGATGACTATGACAAAATACAAAGAGATCGTTGATCAGTTGCGGACGGATATTTATGAAGGAGTTTTTCCAGCTTTATCAAAACTACCGGAACAAACGGCGTTAGCCAAACGATTTCAAACCTCGCGAATGACGATCCAAAAAGCGCTAAATCAATTGAAGCAAGAAGGCCTGATTTCTACCAAAAGAGGTCATGGCACCTATGTCAATTCAGCGACCTACCAAGGACAGATCAATGAGTATATCGGTTTAGTCAACCGATATGGCGGACGGCATAAAGTGCAAAGTAAAATCATTAGTTTCAATGTACGTTTTCCAGAAGCCAACGAAATGGATTACTTGTCTTTGCGAGAAAACGAACCTGTTTATGATATCGTACGACTGCGCTATGTTGATAACGAACCCTTTGAATTGGAGTACACGATCATGCCCATCAAAACCATTCCCGATATTGATATGGCGATCCTTGAACACTCGATCTATCGATATATCACTGATTCCTTACATCTCAAAATAGGTCCCGCCATACGTAAAATCCGTGCCGACAAAGCGGATTCCTATGATATCAAATATTTAGAAGTCGATCCCAATGATCCGATCTTAGAATTAGAACAAGTTGCTCGTCTCTCCGACGGACGACCTTTCGAATTTTCGCAAACTCGTTATCCATACCAAAATCGTGAGATTTACTATCTTTCTGAACCTTAATGGCAAAAAACAAGTCTGAAGAAAACTCAGACTTGTTTTTTTATTATCCAGGGAAGGTGAATTCATTAAGATTCTTCGGTTTTTTTCGCCGTTCGCTCAGGGCTGACCCAAACGCCGCTGCCGTAGCCAAGGATGGTCTTGACGGCTGGAATAAAGGTAGTGACGATCGTTATGGCATTGATCATCCAGTAAAACAGCATGTAAAAAGGGGCAAAACGGAAATACTTCAGCTTGCTGCGGTTATCATCCGCCAAGAGGCTGGTAAATAGCTGCATGACCCCCGCAATCATCTCGAAACAAACGAAGAGAAAGGCCATCGTAAACATATGATAGATCCGTTCGTAATTCCCAGTTGCACCATAATAGATCAGATAGAAGACAAACAAGGCAGATGAAAGCCAGAAAAAGAATGACCAGATGATACTTAATGTTTGATCGACAAACATAGCGGTTCGACCAATGTTTTCAAAAGGATGCAAAAAGACCTTTTTAAAGTTGGTCAGCCATACTTCTGTACCGCCCTTCGCCCAGCGTTTCCGTTGTCGGTAGAGCATCTTGAGTGTTTCTGGCACCTCCATGAAAAACATCACTCGTGAAGCAAATAAAGACAGCCAACCTCGGAATTGGTGGTCCCAGGCAATACTGATGTCTTCTGTTGCTCGATTTTGTCGAAACAGTCCCACGTCCATCAATGCCGCGCGTCGATACATCGTATTGGCACCGCTATAGGCATAGATGACGCCAAAAACGGCTTGCTGGGTCCGTTTGATAATTCCTACGATACTTGAAAATTCAACGGTTTGTGATTTTCCTACGATCGTTGTGCGGTTTTGAACGTCCATATTCGCCGTAATGGCAGAAATATTGATGGAGTCTTGACGGATGAAATAATTGACATATTTCCATAACGCATCAGGTTCAGGAACCGTATCTGCGTCGTTGCTCAAGATCAATTCCCCTTTGGCAAACCCTACCCCAATATTAAAGGCATGGGCTTTTCCTTGGTTTTTTTCAATGCGCAACACTCTTAGATTTGGGTACTGTTCCATCAATCGGTCTAATATCACAGGGGTTTTATCCGTTGAGCCATCATCAGTCACCAACACCTCATAATTGCTGTAGTTCAGATTGTTCATTAAATAATGAATCGTGTCTTCAATAACGATTTCTTCATTGTGAGCTGGTACCATAATCGTGATCATCGGCTCGATCTCTTCGGGGATCGGTATCCACTCTAATTGTCGATAACGGAACAAAAAACGATTGCAGATCACCCCGATGAACCAAGCAAAGCCACCTAAAATCGGATACGTGAACAGAATCATTAAAACGACTGTTAAAAATGTGTCCAACCACGGGAACCCAGTATCAAAATTGACAACCATCAGCCCACCCCATTTCTACGGAAAAGTTCTTGGATCTCTCTTTCTCCGATGTTTTGCTCCGGTGCAACCGCGTAGTATTTTGCCCCGTGGCGTTCTTCTTTCGTCCCGAAGCGTTCTTCGTAAAATGCTTCTAGCAACTCTTTGCGTTTTTCCAAGTCAGCTTCATCATGCATCGATTGCTTTTGCAGCAATCGTTTGAAGCGGCGGTTGTTCCTCAAAGTTAATAAAGTAAACGTAAGAACTAAAATCAAAAAAGAAATGCCTAAAAATAACGCTAGAAATTCGAAAGTGACAGCTTCTTCTAAATAGGTCCGAAAGGCGATCCGATCCGCCAGATTCGGCAGCGTCAATGGAATGGCCAGCCAGACAAAGGGAACCAAGACCATCAGCCAAGCAAGAATCGTCAAAATCGTTTGGCGGGTCTTTAAAGCGGAACGACCTTTTTGAAAATACGCATCGGTGACCAACCGTTCTTTGACTTCTTCCCGTGTCACTCGTTGTTTCATTTTACTCACTCCTTAAAAAATATTTTTTATTTGCTGTGAAGAAAAAGAAGCAACAAAAGCAAGTCGTCTGGACCTGCTTCGTTCTTCTTCTGTTTGTCTCACTTAGATTTCTTGCCAACTTTCAACGCATTGAACAGCGTGTGAAATTGGCCTTTAAAGGACATCACTTGCTCAAACACATCTTCCCCATCATTCAGCATCTTGACAGTCACCCAGCCTAATGCTTCGGTGATACCACTAGCCACACTGGCATTGATTGCAGCTCCAGCAACGGTGCCAACTGCTGGAACAAATTTCAAGATATTGCCAACGGCACTGCGACCAAAACTCACAACGACTAGCTCTTTCGAAATACTTTTCGCTAACCCTTCACGCCATGTTCGCCCAAAAATACGATACAAACGGGCCATCATCGTCATTTGAACTGGCACAAGTAACACTGCATCTGAAAAGGGAATCGGTGAACAGCCGATGATCGCCGCCGTCAAAGAAGCCGCATGGATCGTGCGGTGGGCTTTTTTCCGCGTTTCATCATCTACGCCAACCAAAAACTCCTCAAACACCTGATCAAATTGATCCTTGCTTTTCGCTAACACTTTTTCCGCCTGGGCTTTTGATCCGTCATAGCCTTTCATCACCAGGGCAGCCGATTTTTTCGGCATTCGCTTCATGACATCCGCAAAAAAAGAAGTAAACTCCGCTTCTTCTTGCAACTCTTCTCCCATTTGACTTTGCTCGACTTGAACGGACTGTTCCGTTAATAATTCATTTTCGTTTTGCTTCTTTTTGCGTTTTATCCATGGTTTTTTCAAAGAAATGTCTCCTTCTTTCGACTCGTTGTTCATTTAAAAATCAAAGTGAGCCATGATTTTGTTCCTCTTTCTATTTTAGCTCAGGTTTTTCAAGATAGCGAAAATGTAGCTTGAGAGAGCTTACACTTGCTGAAAAATGCAAATTTGCATCTTTAGATTATTTATTTATATTATCGTTTTTTTATGCTATGATACACAAAAGGAGTGGATCGAATGAAAAAGAAATTGAATTGGAAAGTCCTTTTTTATCTAGGCTTATTGACTTACTTTCTTTTAAGCGGGATCTTCGCATTCTTTGGAGTCGAAATACCGTTTCTTTATAAACGTTGATCTTCACGTTTTCTCAGAACCATATCATTCAACTCTTTGCTCTATGTTGAGAGAATCCATCATTCTATCGTCCATTCAATCTAATCAGAAAAGGTGATTTTCTTGTCCATTTTATTTGATCTATTGCAGCTGCTTGCCGTTACCTGTATCGCGTATTTATTGTTCACAAAAAAACATTTCCTCAAACAATTAACTGCTGTTCAGAAAATGGTCTTTGTCGTTTTATGTATTTCGGTGATACTGCCGGCTCTCTACGAATTTATTACTGGTTTTGCGCAGGGATTTTGGGAACGGTTGTAACAAATCTTTCGTTAACTAAAAATTATATAGAGCGCTAGCAAGTCTCTAGCCTATGAAAAATAGCCAACTAACAGGAACAATCATTTGAAAGGGATATCCTGTTCTCACACCTGCTGCTTTTTCATTGCTGTTGCGAAGAAAGAGTAGAAAAAGAGATAGCAGAACCAGTTGGTTCCGCTATCTCTTTTTACTTAAACAACTACTTCTCTCTTACAGATCCCTTCAATCGGAATCGGGATGTAAGCTGTACGAGTCACCACAGCTAATTCTACTTCATGAGTACCTACGGGTAAACCGCCTGCTTGCTGAGCATAAATGTATAAAGGCTCGCCATACTCCCACTTATAGGTGGTAACCGTCGTCATCTCATCTAGTGTGAACCAATCTTTTTGGTCAACACTGCAACGAATAGCTTCTCTTGCTACTTCTTCACCGTCTACAGTGACGCGAATATCATTGACCATTGATAAAGGAACACCACGATAATACGTGATGTGCGTCTGTAATTCAAACCCAGCCGTCTCTCCTTCAACGACTTTATTTTTGCAAGATCCTTTAATAAACACATTGTTATCAAACATTGCTCGTCGCCCCTTCCAATTCAGTGATTATCGACTTAATCAATTTCTGATGGGCAATCACTTGTTCTTTTTCGACCATTGGGTGCCCTGGCAAAATCCAACGGTTGCCTTCATATTCTGTCGCCACATAACCATCGTAGCCATGTTCATGCAAGTAAGTCAAAATCTTACGATAATCGATGGAATACTCTTCTCCTTCGTCTGTCATTTCCCACAGTTTAAAATGGAAATGTTTGATATACGGAAAAACGTCCTCTAAAACTGAGAGAGGTGTATTCTCATAACCGTCAGCCAACATAATGTAAGGCATGTCTTTTGGTTCAGCCATCGCAGCCAATTCTGGTTTTAATTGGTGAGCTTCATCAAAGGCTTGCGAGCCATCCAATCCTTGATCAAAAAAGGCATTGAAATAGTCGATAATAGCTGGATTGACTCCCAAAACTTGCTTATTGAATTCATTAAAGACACGGGGAATTCGATCACAGAAAATACCGGTATCAATCACCAAACCGCAATAGGGTGAATTGACTCGTTTCATTTCATCGATAAATGCTTTTGTTTCGGGAATATCAAAGCTCATCCCCGCGTGGATCTCCAGCGCGAAAGCCACATCATACTTTTCCGCATACGGTAGCAACGGTTCAATCACAAAACTTGGAACCATCGAGACCAGTCGAATGAGTTTGAAGCCTAAGCGAGAGGCAAGCTTGATTTCATCGATTAAAAGATCCAGGCATTCTTTTTGCGTCAACTCACGATTGTTATACAAATTTGTATTAAGAAAGACATCTGCGCAAACCGGCTTGACCTGTGCTTTACTCATGATGCGATCCCAATCAGCCAGCGTTTCTTTACTTGGATGAGGTGTGTTATGGAGCATTTGATCCGGTAAGATTTCAAACCCCTCAACGTCATGTTCATCTAAAAATGCGATGATTTCTGCAAGGGTCATTCGTTTGTTCATATATTCGTCTTGCAAGCTGTATAAGCTTACACCTGATTTTATTCCCATACTAACTTCTCCTTTACTATTTTTATTATTGTCTTATTCTTTCAGCCAGCAGTGTTTCTGATTTTGACTAAATAAGCTGCGCCGAAGATACCAGCATCTTTACCTAATGATGCCCTTTTGAGTTTCGTTGTCTTGCGAACTGCTGGGAAATTCCCTTGTTCGAATCGTGCACGAACACGGTCCATTAAAAAGTCCTTAGCTTCTGCTACCCCGCCGCCAATGATGATCGAATGGGGATTTAGCAGATTGGCAATCATACTACAGGCTTGTCCCAAATAGTTGGCAGCTTCATTCACCACTTTTAATGCAAGCAAATCCCCTTTCTCGGCTTCAGCAAAGATGATTGCACTGGTCAATTTAGGGCAATCATTCAACGTAGTCGCAGTGGTAAGCCGATAACTTTCTGCTAACTTGACGATACCGGTAGCACTGACTAACGTCTCTAAACAACTGCTGTTACCGCACGAACAATCAAACGAATGAGGATTTGTCACAGGAAAATGTCCGATCTCACCACCGGCACCCCCGACTCCGGTAACTAGTTGATCGTTCAAAATGACACCTCCACCGACTCCAGTTCCTAGTGTCAAAAAAACTACATCCTTTTCGCCATCCCCAGACCCCTGCCATTTCTCTCCTAAAGCCGCCGCGTTGGCATCATTTTCAAGAAAGAAAGGCAGACACAAACTTTGTTCAAAGGCCGCACGAATCGGTTGCGCATGCGTCCATCCTAGGTTAAAGGCATTACTGACCGTTCCATGGACCCGGTCAACGGCGCCAGGACAGCCCATCCCGATACCTAAAATCCATTTTTGCTTCAGTTCTGATGCCAGCTCTTTTTGAATACTTGCCAGACAGTCAGGAATGATCCGTGTTCCGTTCTGACGACAGTCTGTCGGAATCCACCATTCTTTTTTCAATCTGCCTTCGGTGGTGACCAACCCGAATTTAGTCGTAGTACCGCCTAAATCAATGCCAAGATAATAGTTTTCCATAGCAGCTTCTCCTAAACAAAATTTCGCAAGTAATGGGTACTTAGGGCAACTGATTTCTTGACGGCCTCATAACTATTCTCAAAGGCTTTGTCCTCGATCTCAATACAGCTGTATCCGTCAAAGCCGATATCTGTTAATGCCGAGACGTACTTGCCCCAATCCACATCGCCGAGACCAGGTAATTTAGGACTCATATAACTCAGAGGCACAGCCATCGTACCAACATCGTTTAGCTTTTCCTGATACACCTTGATGTCCTTATAATGAACATGAAAAATCTTTTCCTTAAATTCATATAAAGGTTGAATATAATCGATCTGCTGCCAAACAAAATGGGATGGATCATAGTTTAGACCAAGGTATTCGCTGTCGAGCAGCTGAAAAACCTGACGCCAAATCGTTGGTGTGGTCATCAGATTTTGTCCTCCCGGCCATTCATCTTCTGTAAAAAGCATCGGACAATTTTCGATGGCGATTCTCACTTTCTGCTTTTCGGCATAAGCAAGAATCGGTTGCCAGACATTGACCACTTCCTCAAGGTTCTCTCGGATATTTTTCGTTGGCATTCTTCCTAAAAACGTTGTGACAAGATTGATTCCCATGCGTTTGGACGCATCAATCAGCGTATACAAATGGTCAATCGCTTCTTGCCTTTTATTCAGGTTTTCGTCTAAAGGATTGGGATAATACGCCAATGCAGAAATTTCCACTCCCTTTATTTGGCAATAGTGTTGGATTTCTCGAATGCGTTCATCCGTCAACTGTTTCGTATCGATATGCGATACCCCTGCATAACGCCTTTGGGCTTTTCCTTGCGGCCAGCAAGCGACTTCCACGCACTCCAAGCCGTTAGCAGCAACGATATCGATCATTTCTTCAAAATTGCTTTGATCAAATATGGCACTTACAACACCAAGTTTCATCCTTATCTGCTCCTTCTTTTTTCCACCTGTTCAAGTGGGTTTTTCTCGTTTCAATTATTTTCCTTCTGTAGCTACTGTCTGAAATTTGTCTGATAAAACGACCAAGCGACTAGGCCAGCGCAACTGCCTGCTTCGTTTCGGCAGATACGCGAATAGCATCCAGTACTTTCATCAAGAAAAAGATTTGATTTGGTTTAACAGCCAACTCTTCTTCTCCTTGGACAAAGCGATAATAATTATCAAAAAACATTTCATGATTCACATGAACCTTTGGCAGCGGTTCGCTGATGATTCGGCCTTCCGGCGGTGGGCCAAATGAACGGGTCGGACCTGCTGGGGTCATGGTTACTTTGCCACTAACACTTTGCAGCAGCTCAGAAGTACGAGTGATCGTACCTTGCGGATCAAACCCATCGATAACCGCACTTCCTTTGTTCCCACCAATAAACCAGTGGCGCTCAAACCAATGCTCTTTCTCACTCAGCATATAGGTGCCTAGCTCGACTTGCCCGGTCACTCCATTGTCAAAGCGAAGCATAATCGAAAAATAATCATCAACATTCTTATTAATGACGTTTTGCACATCGGCGTAAACAGATGTTAACCGACTCGGTGAGAGCATCGTCAACATTTGATCGATCAAATGAACGCCCCAATCATAAAGCATGCCACCACCAAATTCTGGATAAATATGCCAATCATGCATGTTGCCATTAAACCCATAGAGACTGTTTTTGACCGTAAAGATTCTTCCTAACGTCTGGCTTTGGTAAATTTCCTTGGCAATACAGAAATCTTTGTCCCAGCGACGTTGATGATGAATCGTAAAGCGGACATTGGCAGCTTGAGTGATCTGCATCATCTCGGAAAATTCTGCGGCATTCATAGCAGCTGGTTTTTCGCAAATAATGTCTTTACCGGCTTCGGCTGCTTTTTTGACCATTTCTAAATGCAGGTGATTCGGAACTGCGATAATGACTGTGTTGATTTCAGGGACAGCCAACAACTCATCTGCTTTTAAAAAGGTTAAAATAGGATCGCTTGCTTCTTTAAACTGCAGTGCATTGGTATCGCATACTGCAAGCAGTTCTGCATAGTCCAATGTCTCGATCGTCTTTGCGTGGGTCTGGCCCATAAAACCAAAACCGATGATTCCAAATTTTAACATCGTCTATTCCCCTCTTCTATAATTCCACGACTTGCCCGGTTTCTGCTGATTGATAAATTGCTTCTAAAATCTGTGTCACAACGATTGCCTGCTCCGGTTTTACCAACGGCTCAGTGTCATTTAAGATTGCTTCGACCCATTGTTTCGCTTCCGCATCTCTTTGTTCCAACGAAGCCCCTTCAAAACCGAAGACACCGCCAGCATCAGAAGGTTGTGTTTGCTCTAATTGATTATGATCGGCTTTATTGAAAACGACGTAGCCCTGATCAAGAAAGGCTTTGCCAAACATTTCCGCACCTGCCTTATCTCCGCATAAGGTAACTTGTGCTTCTTTCGGATTCACCATATTTAAGGCCCAAGCAGCTTCTAAAAAGATCGTGGCACCATTTTCCATTTTGATTAAACCGAACGCTGAATCTTCGGTTTCAAATGTTTCAGGATCCCAAGGACCAAACATATTCGCCATTGGATTATCCTTTAGTTTTTGATAGGTTGACCCTAAGACCATTTTTGGTTTGTAATTATCCATGCACCATAAAGTAAGGTCTAATGCGTGTGTCCCGATATCAATCAGCGGTCCGCCGCCTTGTTTTTCTTTGTCCGGAAACACACCCCAGGTTGGTACTCCTTTGCGTCTTACCGCATGAGCTTTAGCAAAATAAATGTCTCCCAATTCCCCTTTGGCGCAGGCATCATGGGTAGCTAATGAATCCGAACGGAAGCGATTTTGATAGCCGATCGTTAATTTTTTACCTGTTCTTTTGGCTGCTTCCAACATTTTTTTTGCCTCTTCATAATTGATAGCCATTGGCTTTTCACACATCACGTGTTTGCCAGCCTCCAGCGCTGCCACTGTGATTTCCGCATGTGAAACATTCGGTGTCAAGACGTGAATCACATCAATGTCTGGGCGCTGGGTCAATTCCTGATAGTCTGTCGTAACGAAAGCACCACCGATTCCATAGGTTTCCGCCGCTTGAACAGCTCGTTCTTCGATAATGTCACAAAAGGCGACCAGCTCTACTTGGTCAGCTAACTTAGCTAGTGCTGGAAAATGTTTTGTATTCGCAATTCCTCCGCATCCGATAAATCCAAAGCGTAATTTTGTCATGTTGGTTCCTCCTTGTTTTGTTTTACATTTATAGATTAACCGTTTTCAAAAAAATCCACTTCCTTATTTCAATAAATTTGCACACACAAATTTAACTAAAAAAAACTTCATCTCGATCCAAAGCAAAAAAACACCATACTTTTCATACTGCATTACCGCTGTTGGCCTATCAATAAAAAAAACCGGACATATCCTTCATTTGAAGAACGTCCGGTACGTTAGGAAACACAGATTAAGTTGATTTTGCACAAAATACCTTAGAACACGCAAAGAGCAATGATTAAGCATCTATGCTTCGTCTTGCTCGATCCGTTGGTGGATCGCAATGATTTCTTTCGCTAAATCACAAAACGCAATCGCTGTCATCAGATGATCCTGACTATGGATGGTCAGCAGCGTAATCTCTGCTGCGATTCCTTGGGCTTCATTTGTCAGCATAGTGGTTTGGGCATGATGCGCTTCTACAATCGCAGCTTCTGCGCTTTTCATCCGTTCTTTCGCCTGCTTAAAGTCGCTATTTTTTGCCGCACTGATAGCTTCCATCGCGTCACTTTTTGCGTTACCGCTATGGATGATCAATCCCATCACTGCTTCTAACTGTTCTTGATTCATCGGTTGACTCTCCTTTGCACAGAAGGAATAAATCCCTTCTATGTGCTGTTTTTTAAGGTTTCCTGCTGTCTATCGCAAATTTTCGCATTGCTTGATTGGCAACAACGTGACTGACGAGTCTTCGAAAATTGGGGTAGCCTCCAGCTGATACATTGTTGATTTTACTAATCCTGTATTCGCAACTCGCTTTTTCTTTTCTTAACACTCGGTTACTGTGCTTGCGATACCAATCCTATTGCTTGTTGTAGTACTTTTTCTCCGTTCATCGTTCCGTATGCAGACATATCGATCACCGAAACCGGAATCTGATCTTCTACCATTGCGCGAATCTGTTTTTCCTTAAATCGAACTTGTGGACCTAACAGAATCACCTCTTTGCCGGGAAGATAACTTTTGATGTCTTCGATTGGTCGCGCATCAACAGTAGCGGCAATTCCCTTGGCTACCCCGGCTTTCTCCATTTTTTCAATTAGAAGGCTAGTACTCATTCCCGCATTACAGACTAATAAAATGTTGATTTTTTTCATTTTCACTCGCTCCTTTATGTTTATTCCGTTACGACAGCACCTAAATCGACTGCTTTTTCTGCCGCTTGTTCTTTTTCTTCTGCTTGCTCCCGCTTGTATTCAAGATTGTCGACTGCTTTGAAAAACGGGAAGTAAATTGCAGTGGCAACAATGACACAAATGACTTGTGCTAGCATCATTTTCCAGCCACCGACCACTATTGCATTAAAGAAAGTTGGAAACCCTGTTGGAAGATGGACCCCTTGCGGTCTAGGTACCAATCCGCTGACAATCGAGAAGTAGCCAATTAAACCAGTCACTAACGGCGTTACCAGGGTCGGTACAAGAAATATCGGATTCAAGCAAACCGGTGTTCCAAAAGTAATGGGTTCATTGATGCTAAAGAAGGTTGGAATACTGGTGATCCGACCGATGTTTTTGTACTGACTGCTTTTAGCAAAAAGAATAAAACAAACCGCAAGTCCTAAAACACAGGCTCCCCCGCCAATTTCCAAAAAGACATAAGTAAAACCAAGATCAATCACATTAGGCGGTACCTCACCAGCTGCTGCTGCAATCATGTTCTCGGTCGTCATCGCTTGTAAGATCGGCGCATATACTCCGAAAATAATCGCTTTGCCGTGCAGACCAAACCACCAGAACAAGCCAATCAATGAATAGGCGACTAAGACACCGGCAACCGACCCGCCAATCGATTGAATCGGCGCTTGAACCACTGTATAAATCATATTGTGAACGCTACCATAACTTGTGAAAGCAAAGCCCCAAGAAATAACCGCCATCAATAAAGCGATCGAAAAACACGGGATGATGGAACTAAACGATTTTTCTACAAAACTCGGCACACTTTCTGGCATTCGGATGGTAATATTATTTTCAATAAACCAACTGTATAACTTTGCTACGACTAAGCCGACAATGATTCCTACAAACATCCCTCTGGAACCGATAAAATCAAAGCTAATAAAATCGACTGGTTGCATGGCTCCGCGTACTTCTTGATCAATCGTTGCTAAAGGGGTCAGTAACAAGAATGAAACGATTGCTAAGAAACCGGGAACCATTCCGTCAAGTTTAAACGATTTTGCCAAATTGAAGGCAATAAAGTACACCACAATGACCCCCATGATATTGCTAGTAAACATTCCTGGAAGCAGCAACAATGTTCTTAACCCATTCGCATCAACAAAATTTTGGTAACCATCAAAAGGTATATTTGCCAACAAAGTCAGCATCGATCCTGTGATACTGAAAGGAATTGTCATGACCATCCCTTTACTGACTGCCTTGAAATAACAATTATTCGACATTCCTTCTGCCGCTATTTGCAGCTTTTCAAGCTTATTTATAAAATTCATTTTTGAAACCTCCCCATTCGTTTCTCTAATTTAACCCACTCTTCGATGACTTACTTTAAATTTATGAGTCACTCATCGCTTTAGTGTCTGCATAATACGTACTACAAATTCCTTCCCATTGTGATCGTCTTTTCTCGTTCTCGATAAAACTATACTTATAAATTCACGCTCTGGTTATAAAAGAGCAGTTTTTTTTCATGCTTTGTCAGTGCTATCTTTGTGATTGCTGCATTCAAGACAACTTCCGCACAATCTATCTGCGGATCAATTAAATAGGCGAGATTTCGAATCGTATTGCCGTGAGTCACGACTAAAATCTTGCTGTCAGAAGAAAACGTATTTTCGAGTTTTTCCAACCCAGCTTTGATTCGAGTGATAAAAGTTTCGTAATCCTCTGCGTCTTTTTGCGGATCAGCTTCATGAAAAGCATTCATCACTTCGTTGATTTTTAAATTTGCATAAAACTCGTTGACGGTCTCAAAGCCTTTTGACTTTGCAACTTTGGGCCAAACGTTTTGGTTCAATTCACCTTCAAAATAACCGAAAAATGTTTCGCGGAACTCTGGCATGAGATAGAGCTCCTTTGTTATGTTTAACTGAGTTCTAATGATTTTGCTGGTTTCAATCGTTCTGCCTAAATCACTTGAAACAATCTGGCTGATTCCTTTAGAAGCCAAATAAGCTCCGCATTTTTCAGCACTTATTCTCCCCTGATGTGTCAGCGGGGTATCCGCCCATCCTTGCATACGATCGTATTTATTCAAATACGTTTCACCATGTCGAACAAAATAAATTTCCATCTTCACTCGCCTCGTTTTCTGTCATCACATCTGCTTACTTCTATAATCTAAAAATCTTGTAATCGATTACAATTGAATCATATCAAGTTCTCCTTGTGGTTACTTCGCAGGTTTCTCCTTATCTCTTGTATGTGTATGACACTACTATGTTTCGCAAATAAAACAAACAGGAAAGTGTGATACTTTCCTGTTTGTTTTACTTATTATTCTTCGATTACAATACGTTTAAAAAGCAAATCATGGGTTTCCATCGCAAATTCGATCGTCAGCTGTTCCCCTAGCGGCAAATGTTCGATCCACATTTTTGGCAGACTTTGCGCTTGTAAATACGCCTCTTCTTCTCTTGTACTAAGAGTCTCAATCGCAATTTTTGCCATTTCTTCTAAGTGAGTCCCGTTTTTTAAGCCAATCTGCTGCGTAGTGATTTTGGCTTGTTGCCTTTTGTTAATCTCCGGCAAATCAATCGTCACGCGAAATTTTTTATCTGGCATATTATTGAAAACTGCATAGACATTTTCTTTGCGGAAGGTTCCTTGAGAATTGTAATAGTATGCTGAATTTAAATGGGCATAACTGATCGCCAGAATATTGATTGTATACGGATCAGGCATTGTAACGAGCAGTTCTTCATTATAGTAGAGGGTTCGCCCTGTCATTTTCGCTAAAAATAAGAACGCATAGTAACCGATTTTCGGAATCGCATGACGGGTTAGGAGACCTGCCCCGCCAAATACTTCCTTCTCCTGGCAATCAACAGCAACAGCTGAGGTATCTGAAAGCAGCCAATAGCCGATCACTTTACAGTACGGACTGACTTCTATCGCATTTTTAATGATATAACTGCCTTTATAAGCTGTATCATTGATCAGATCTCGATTTGCGATCGTAACATTAAACTCAGTGATATAAATCGGGATATCAGCTTGAAGGCGATTAAATATCTTTTTGACGGCTTTTACGTGGCGCGACATAAAGTACATATCCGGTGATATTGGATTACTTCTTCTTTGTTCAGTAAAATCACTTTTGATCTCATCCATCGGATAAACCGCTAGACTAAAGAAGTCCGGTTGCTGTTTTTGTTCTAGCCATAACTCGATAAATGTAGGGAAATTTTCGTCACTATTTTTGATATCGACACTAATGCCGCAACCACCCACCTTCATGTTCGGAAGGATTTTCTTGATTTGCTCACTTATCTTGGTAAAAAAGCAATAGAAGTCCTTGGCTCGCGTAATTTTTAACCGCGTATCATCATAAAAGACTTCACCAAGAAATGGAGCTTGGATTGCTTGTAGGACGATGGGATGCGGTTTCCATACCTCGACCTGCCATTTTTCAACTGCGATCCGACCATAGCGGCTGATGCAGTGCTTAAAAAACAGAGCAATGGTTTTTAGGTACGCTTCTAAGTGAAGGCTGTTTTTACTGAAAACTTGATTCGCCAAAATCGAAGTGTAATCTTTGTAGATTGTTTTCCCTTTAAAGCCAAGTTCCAGAAATGGAATTAAATCAGCATCAAGGATCGCATCAAGGATTTGGTCTGTCTGCGAAAAGTCCAGCTGATCTGGGTCACAACCGATAATTTCCGGCGACAATAGACCCCAAATCCGTCCGTAAGTAAATGGTCCATCTTTCTTCACACGTGCTAGCGCTACATGAAAATCCTTTCTTAACAAGTCCTGTGCAAACCCTAAATTTATCAAAAAAGTCGGTGCATAGCTTTCAAAACTTTTCTCATTGCTGATTTGGATGGCATAAGTGTCGGTTCCTTCATGGGAAGTTGTCGTATCGATCAGCTTCTTTAAATCCGCCAGATCTGTCTCCTCCTCTTCCACAGGATTCGATAAGACAACGATTGATTGCTTTACTTCTTTCCGATAATCAGTCGGCGTCAGGCCTTGATACTTTTTAAATATTCGATTGAAAGAATTGATATTGGAAAAACCGGCATCATAAGCAATTTCAATCACCGATTTTTCCGTATGAAGCAGTTCATTTCTGACTTTTTCCAGACGTTTCTGCACTAAATAATCACTGATCGAAAGCCCAACTTCTTTAGAAAAGACTCGAGAAATATATTGTTCAGACAAGTACAGATTATTGGCGATATCCGCTAATTTGATATCCTTTTGAAAATTATTGTCGATGTAAAACTTGATTTCTTCAATTTTTTTCGTTGTACTTTTTTTACGGTCCATGGTCTCTTTTTTTCGAAAATGCTTTTCCAGATTTCCGATCAGCGCAAAATAATTTTGAAAGGCAAACGCATTCTGGTTATATTCTTTATAAACAAATAATTGCAACAAGCGATGAATGTATTTACGAATCTCATTGTTAACAGTACTTTGCTTTTCAATAGAGTTGCCTTGGAAGATATACTCAATATCAGTATCCTTTGTGTTCATGGGAAAATCATAAGACAAAGTCAGTGTGAACACTTCCGCATTGTTGTTCTGGATCAAAATTTTTTCTCCTTTAGGAACAACTAAAAAATCGTCTTTTTGCAAAACAAATAGCTGATCACTGTCTTGAATCGAAACATCGCCGATCAGAACGAACAGCAGATGAATATCATTATCAAAATAATAGAGCTCTGAAGTATTTAGTTTTTCTATCTTTATATTTTCCCAAGGGTTTACCAGCTGCACAAAATCACCTTCTTCAAATTTTTTTTAGTATACCATGAAAAGAAATGATTATTGTTGCCGCTTTCTAAAAAATCTTGGGATTTTCGAACCGAATCGATGCCTTAGTCTGTTCAGCTATCAGAAATCAGAGCCCTCGCTGAGTAGGTATTTCTCGCTTTAAAAAACAATTTGCTTTTTCTTGCCCCTAGTCACTAAACTTTTTCCACAAATAAAAAAAGAACCCCTCAAAAGAGGAGTTCTCAAGGCTTGCTTACATCATGCCGCCCATCAAAGATTATCTGACTCACTTATTTATACCAGTATAAAAATGTCTATATAACAGCCTTTTGATCAATTTTAATTATAAAAATAAATCAACTAGTTCGAACTAATAAAGTTATTTTGCCCCTTTTTTGCCCCCTATTCTTTGTTTAACCACTTTACAAAACGAACAAACGTTCTTATACTGAAGAAGAAGTAAACAGGAGGAGTGGTCAAATTGAAATATAATAATTTTAAAAATCTTTTGGAAAACCGTCTATCTGGTTACGAAGTATTTATGCAAAAAGCCGAGGAATTCCAAATTGCTAAGAATAAATTGCGTTCTGGAAAGGCTAAGTGGAACGATAAAAAAGTTAACAAAGCAATTAACGGTATGTGGGATCAAGCTGCACAAAATATCTACCAGACTGTAAAAAATATGGATAAGATTCCAAACAGTCGGTCAATAGACCCTTACAATGATTGGCTTAAATTTATGGAAAGTAGAAATCTGTTTGAAGTACTGTCAGATTCTCTTGCTGATGTCGAAATGGAATAGGAGTGATTGATATGCAAATACCATTAGCGCATCAAAGAACCTATGCTTTTGAACGTTACTACTACGAGTTTATCGAAAGAATGGGACCAGCTCATCTATTATACGATCAATTCGCTAAAACTATGGATAATTTCGGGAAACCCTACTTTACGGTACCCCGCACCTACAGTGGATATCCTAAAGAATTAGCTTATGTATTTAAGAAAGACGGAGATAATTATCTGTTCGATCACGTTAGAACGCAAGACAAGATTCTTCGAAAATACGACCCTAGCATTAAGTACAAGCCTGGCGGTAATTGATATGAATATAATCAGCCAATACGATCAAGGCTACTTATCTCTTCCTGAGTTTATAAACGCATTTCCCGACTCTATTTCTGAATCACAGGAAGCATTATTCGGCTCAAAATGTGTCGAGTTTTATGTTGCTGTCACTTTAGGCAAAACGGATTGTCGCTATTATGTACAAGCTTACGGAGGCGATTGTTATGAAATCGATGAAAGGCTATGTATCGAAGATACGTGTGTTGAAGATGAGCAAGACCCCTTTGGTGCGGTTCTCTTTGAATAATGAGAATTGCTTGATTGCAGCTCATAGCTTGAACTTCTTGGCAGATGTGGATGAAGGAATGCAGATTGTGGTTGCTGGTGAGTATAACGATCGAAAGCAGTTCGTTGTGAAAAAGTATTCGGTGATTGGTAAGACTAAGATCATGATTGAATTTGAAGCAATGAAAAAAGACCTTAGCTTTCGCTAGGGTCTTTTTTTGAAAGAAACTTAAAATGTGTGTGACAAATTATTTATTTTACTATTGAAACTATTATGCACGTTTCTGTGCTCTTTAGGTGTAAAATCTTTAACAGTGGATCTTACATCGATATTTCTTGGAGAAAAATTTTTTGTTTCTAAAAAAAACTGTGATTTTGTACTAGTTTCTTTAATCAATTTAACCATTTGAATTCCTCCTTAATTTATATCCTAAATTATCATCCAAATTAAAGTAATGTTTCCTTTTAACCCATATTGGACCCTCGCTAGGCGTAATAGCAAGAACATCTATAGGCCCACCAACAGTTTCTACTGATGTACTGTATTTTCGTTTAAAACTTGTAAGATTCATTAAAGTTTCGGCAATCACTGATGTTTCTTCAACTGGCAATAATGCAATCATATCTAGCATTGGTTCTATATATACTTTTCTTTGTATTTCAGATAAATTATTAATAATACGATTATACTTTTCTTTGTCTAAGCCGTCAAACACCGCAGATTGATCAACAAGAAATTGAGATAATTGTGGATCTATACCTTGGACGACGGTATTGACAACATCGTCTTGAGCGAAAGGAATAATTGTCGATTTTAATTCATTACTTCCCTGTCCAACTCTAGCTTGTTGATGAAGAGAATATTTGAATTCATCCATAATAAAAGAGTATATTCTAAAAGAACTTAAAGACGGAAAAATTTCATCTTCACCATAACCAGCAATTACTATTCCAGTTGATGATAAAAATAAGTTATCTCTGATTAAAGTAAAATAAATTAGATCAAACAAATCTGAACTTATAGCTTCAGAAACTTCATCTATAGCAGAAATATTATACAGTATTTCTAAAAAAACAGCATAGTATCTTTCTTTAAAATCCTCTAGATCCAATTCCAAAACATAAGCTTCATTAAATTGATTTTTTATATTCTTAATTTCTTCTCTTAATAAAGGTATCAAAACGTCAGAGCCAACTGTCTGGCCCTGAGAAATCAAAAAATTAACTGATTCTTCCGTGCTTGAAAAAACAAACGTAGTTACTTTATTTATGAAGGCATAGATATAATTATCTTGGATTTCCTTATTTTTTAAAAAATCATTTGTTTTTAGATATTCTATAAACGAACTTGCGTAATCTTCTAATTTGGATTGTTTTATGTTTCCTATAGACTTTCGATACTCTCCTATCACAATATCCCAAGGAGTTTGCATAAATTCTCCGTTACCATATACCATAATTCCAACAGAGTGATTCGAACTAAGAGTAAATAGCTTTCTTGCAGAATTATACACTTTGTTGTCACCTATGGTTGAAGCAGAATCTGAAGCCAAGACAATACCACTTTTGTTTAGAATTGCTATTTCAGCAGTCATATTACACCTCAATCTTATTTTTTCATTAATTATCCCCTTTTACATTACTTTTGTAAACACTATATTTTTCTTTGCATAAACAAAAAGCTACTCTGCACGAAATTGAAAATATAAACATTGTATCTACATAGTTCTTGGCCTGTCCATTAATTTGGTTTATAATTATTATGATGACGGAACATAGTTCCACTTGTACGGCATATGAGAATATGCTGTGCTTTTTTTTGCAAAAAAAACCACTCCCGGGGAGGAGTGGCACAATTAGATGAAAAAGTTTTTTATAAGGTGATTTCATTATATTAACTATTTCCAAATCTTTCAAACCATTTGCTCAAAAATAACCCACCCTCAAGGAGAGTGGGCCTGAAAAAAGATATAAAATGAAATAGCCCCGGTCAAGGCTATGATTCCATTTTACAAGGTAATATTTTTTATTTCAACAAAAAGGCCGCCCTAGTTATGATAGAGTGGATCAAAATAAGTAAAACAATGAAAAAATTGAATTGGTTAGTTATTTAAATACTATACCCTTATTTTGATACAATTACCCTTTTTAAGATTTTCTTTTTTCAGACTTATTTAAATAAATTTCTGATATACTGAAAAAAAGAAATGAGGACCGTCATGAGAAAAATTTTAGGTGGATTATTGCTAATATTAGTTTTAAGTGGCTGTGCATCAGCCAGTAAAAATTCTGATTCGAATAATATCGATGAAGTTCATTTTCAAGTTACGAACGGAAGTATCTATCAATTTGAAGATATAGATAAGAAAAGTTCGGATCAAAAAATAATTTCAAAGGTTCAAGATATGATCTCCGAACTTGAGCTTACAGATAAGAATAAAGTAAAAGATTACGATGGACTTGTTGGAGCTAATACTTATACGCTAGATTTATCTGAAAATGATAAGATAATTACTAGCTATACTTTTTATGGAAATTTTGTCACAGTAAAAACCGATAATGCACAGAGCATCTATGAGTTGGATAATATGAAAGATGCAGAAAATCTTATTAATTTTTTACAAAAGATCTAACGGTTAACTAAATATTTTTACAAGCCCGCCGAAGCGGGCTATTTATTTATAAAAACCAACCATCTTCATGGAGGAGTAACATAATTAAATGAAAAGTTTTTTTAATGAATATTGTTTTTCAAATTTCATGCTGGTTAAAAAACGCTGTATACTTCTCTAAAAGTTTAAAGTCCTGCTCGAAGTTTTTTCTGATCAATATTTTATCTCCCAATAACGACTTTCGAGATGTACGTGCTAATTTATGATAAACATCATTTTTAATTAAATAGTCTAATTCCTCATTAATTGTCTCGAGGTTGCTTTGATCAGACAATGACTGAAAGTATCGTATTGCGTTGTACTCCAGGTGTTTTGCACTATTAATTACTTTTCTATAATGTAATTTATCAACTTTCATAGAATCACCTCTAATACAAATCTAACGTAAAATTAATCTTTTATCAAATTTTTAGTTTTGATAAAATAATAATTCCATAAATATAATAATAGTTATGACCAAATTATAAGATAATTTCTGAAGATAAGTAGATAAATTAGACGACTTTCTGAACAATAATATCTATTAAGTAAGAACAATGATAAAATAAATATGAAGAGTACTGGTCGCAGTCCAGAAAACTTCCCCAAGTTTCTGCCTAACGCTCTTTTTTGTGCATGTTGCACTATATAATAATATTTTAAAGTAAACTTTTTTCAAGTGAATTTGTTTGAGGGAGGA
The DNA here is from genome assembly GCF_058135755.1 of Enterococcus sp. R12. Classification (NCBI taxonomy): domain Bacteria; kingdom Bacillati; phylum Bacillota; class Bacilli; order Lactobacillales; family Enterococcaceae; genus Enterococcus; species Enterococcus sp. R12. The sequence continues at coordinate 862,066 of NZ_CM176874.1, read as the reverse complement.
ATTTTATATGACTAAAAAGCAAACTATAATATTTATCTCAAAAATGCTCTTTTATTATGTCTTAATTATTTTGATTGTTTCTTTAATTTCTGGTAATCTTACTTTCTCGTACTTTCTATTCAACGATATATTAAGTCCAAAATCGTTCATTGTACTTTTTGGAATTTTTCTATTTTATAATGAAAAAAAGAAAAACTTTTAACGTAATTCAGGCAGAAGTTGATTCCCCTCTATAATTTATCTGAGTTTATGTACAAGCCCTCCTACTCAATTAAGAGAAGAGGGTATTTATTTACCATGGTAACTTATCGTTATTAAGCGTCCGTTGTACTGCTTTTACCATATTAGAAGTTGGACTGATGGTGCCATCTTGTATTGTACCCAAAGCTTTCTGCATTGCTTTGATTGTATTCTTTCCACAAAGTCCATCGACTGCACCATTGTAATAATCTTTTGCTCAAAAATAACCCACCCTCAAGGAGAGTGGGCCTGAAAAAAGATATAAAATGAAGTAGCCCCGGTCAAGGCTATGACTTCATTCTACAAGTTAATATTTTTTGTTTCAACAAAAAACATTAACTATTCTGCCTAGAGTGGACTAAAAGAAAAGTAAACAAATGAAAAATTGGATTGGTTGGTATGAATCTACGATACATCTTTTATTAATTAAACTGAACCAATTTATGACGATTTTCTAATCAATAATATCTATTACATTGAAATAATGCTAAAATAAAAAAATCGAAGAGTACTAGGCACACTTCCCCAAGCATTACCGCCTAATACTCCTCGTAGAGTATTGCACGCACCTACTAATCTATAGGATAAACTTGGTTACTGCAAGTAAAACGAATATGAATTATGTACAAGCCCGCCATAGCGGGCTGTTTTTAATTATCTGAGTTTCTTCACGTAAGCTTCATTGGCAGTAAAATACCCACCAGATTCTAAAAGAAGCCGTGTAATATTGCCATGCTTCACAACCTCTTTCACCAGAAGCTTGCTGCCCTTCGGATAATAGTTACCACGCATATTAGTAAATTCTAAATCCGTGTACTCTTGATCTCCACCTTCACGAATCACTTCAACACGTCTTGCGCTTTGAATATATGTTTTTTTGTTTGTCACGTTTGTTGTGCCTCCATTCGCTTTTTCAAACACCGCATCTTTGAAACGTTCCAGCTCACTTGGCTTTGCTACCCAAGGAGCCGGACAATTCTTGCCTGTTACGTCAAAGTGCCGCCAAATCTTTTCTCTTGTAATATTAGGATAGATAGCGATCAATTCTTTAACAGCCTTAACAGTGTTTTGGAAAGTTTTTTCAGTAATTCTTCCATTCTTATCCAAACACATTTCAACCCCAATCGTGGAGTAGTTAGCATTTCCTAAGATACTTCTAAGTGGATAGTACGGTTGGCCATTTACATATTTTTGGATATCATTCGCATGATAAGCAACTTCATTTAACGGAATAATGCAGATTGCTTCAATATCATCAACGAACAATTGAGCCGAAGCATAGACACCGCTCAAATTATTAAAATACGTTTTATGGTTTCGGGCTGTGCCACCGTTGTTTGCAGTATAATGCATGATGATGCCTTTAATACCGCTGTTCCTGATACCTGGGCGAGAAAACTTGTTCATATTGATATACTCGTACTTAATAAAACTCATTTGTATCATCCTTTCTAAAATAAAAAGAGCGGCTTATTCAGCCACTCCTTGATTGATAATCCGGGTAAATGTTTGATGCAACCCTGTAGACGCTAGCCCACTAACTGCACCATAAACAATAGATTCAACCGTAAGACCATTCATGACAAGTCCTAGAATTGCTCCTAGTGAGCCGACAATCAATGGAATGTAATCATTCACCTTATTGGTTAAAACAGGTGTAGTCTTGATAATATAACCAACTACTAAACACGCAATCACAATCACTGGTACAAAGTTTTCTGTTACTACTGATAAATCCATTTAAATTCCACCTTTCAGTTTTCCTAGTTCATTCTCAATATTTATTAGTTTCGTTGTTAGTTCTTCATTTTCATCCTCTAGTCTTTCAACTTCAGATTGATAAAATGCTATTTCTTTTTCGTACTTGGTTTTCATGATTTCAATTTGGTGTTCTAAACGATCAACTTTCGCTTCTAATCCTTTATTTAGTTCTTCGTACTTCTGATAAAGCTGAGTTGCATTTTTGATATTCGTTTCAGCTAAGTTAGTTTTATTCGTAGTTTTAGTAGCTGCATAGGTAATCAATCCAGTTACTAATGACGGTAATATTACTATCCACATTTGCTCAGTCATAATTAACCCTCTTTCAGTGCGATTCCAAACGCTAGAAGCGCCATCGCTAGAGAGAATATCCACACAGTATTTGCTGGCGGACTAATTAAAAACGAGATTGCAAAAACCATCCATAAAAATGAAAGGGTCGTCAGTGAAAATCTTTTGATGACCTTCTTGTTTAACACCACACCTAACAACTTCATTAGTCCTAGTACAACGAATGTTAAACTGATTAATTTCTGATCAAACATTCCATCTATCAAACGATAAACTTTATAGCTCTGAAGAATATCTGGATAAAATAGAAGTTGAACGCCATAGATTATTGAAACCAGTGATAAAATCAAACTATCCCACTTTAATACCAACACTTTCCACATAGGTCACCTGCTTTCTAAAAGAAAAAGGAACAAGCTTACGCCTGCCCCTCAACTTCTTGTAATAGATCATCTTCCACTGTCCAAACTCTGTCTTGGAAGTCTTCAACATCTTTGCGACATTCTGTTCGATTTTGTCGATACAGTTCCTGATTTACGATTGATTGACTAATATTTGTATTCCCAGCGCTATCAGTAGTGACATTTGCTGAAAGATAGATGACTTGTTGCCCACTGATTTTAGATTCACCAGTAATGTTGATTGATTTTTTTACTTCTAGTGCCATGATTGATTCCTCCATTTTTTATATTTTTATAGGACACCGATTATTCAGTGTCCTCTTTTTCGAATTCATCTAATAAGCGATCATATATCTCTGCGTCTTTTCCAGAAAGCATCCCATCATAATTTAAGAGAATCCGAGGGATTTCATCGAAGTTTCTAGTAAACATTCCGCCTTCTATTACTACTTCTTCCTCCAATAGGATCGACTGTTCTTTTGTAAAATTAGCAACATCAGTTTTATCTTGGGCTTCTGACTCTTTTAGTTGTCCTTCTTCATTTAGAAGATTGAATTTTTTCATTAAAGCTCTCTCTTCCTCAGCCAATTCTTTAAATGCTTCTCGAATCTGCTTAGCTAATTTCGTTCGATGTCGGCTATCTTTATTAGCTTCAAGTGTCATTCCTTCCAAAAAATTGATGGCTGGTGCTAGTTCATTGTTTCTCAGTGTAATTTTCATTCTTTTCCCTCCATTTTTAAGCAACATTCACAGCATCTAAACGACTTTCTAATTGCGAGAGTTGTGCAAGTAGTCTTACATTTTCCATTTTCAAAGTTTGGATTTCTCGTTCATGCTCTCCGAGGATTACATTGTGATAAATGGATAAACGATCATAGGCCAGACTTTCAACCAAGCCGCTATCACCGTAAGATACTACTTCTGTTAATCCTGCCGCATCGAATTCATCTGCAATAAAACCATAGTATCTGTGTCTCACTTCTCCTCTAGCAATTTCAGCTTTATCCATCCAAGATGCTGGCCGAATAGATAAAACTTTTTTCGCCTTTGCTATAACATCTGAAGCAACTTCGATTTCAGTTTTGTATTTTCTAGCTGATGTTGATCGTGCAAAATATCCATTTGAAGTTACCATTAAATTTGCTGCTGACGAGGTAGTACGGTTATAAGTAGGCATAGAATTGATGTAACTATCTCCTGTTAACCATAAACTACCTTGAAATTCAAATCTCGATCGTGTAATGACACTTCCCTGTAAATCAGCTGTTGATCGTGTAATAAGCCCTCCACTGATATCGACATTACTCCTCAGGTAAGCCGCACCGGCTACGTCTAAAGTGGACTGCAGAAAAGCAGCACCACGTGAACGAACTTCAGAAGCACTCATCTCTCCATTTGCAGAGAGAATCACTCCTGAAGTTTCATTCCAACTATTTGATACCTGCAATCGGTCCGAATTTATATCAACCCTTGCTGACATTGTCATTGAAGTATTAGTGTTGTATTTACGCATTGCTACATAATCTGAACCATATGAAGTCTCGAAATATCCTTGACGTGTGCCTTTCCCCCCAGATGTGGTCAAAGAAAAAATATCTGCAGTATGACGAAATAAGTTATTACCGATCCGCCAAGATCCTGTGTACCATCTTGGATTATAACTTCCTGTCAGACTATCACCATAATCGTAACTACCATAGATTCCTGTATCCTGATTTAAGATATTAAGATATCCTGAAACATTTAAAGTGCCTGTATTTGCGGTTATGGCGGCTAAATTATTAGCAACTATTTTGTTTGCATCTATACTAATGATTTTCGCACTTGAAATAGTCGCATCAGCAATCTTAGCGTTAGTGATTGCTGCATTCCCAATCTTTGCATTAACAATTGCACCATCTGCTATTTTCGCTGTGCTCACAGATAAATCGCCAATTTTCGCCGTTGTAATGGCAGCATTGCCTATCTTCCCTTCTGTTACAGCAAGGTTAGCAATTTTACCGTTGGTAACCGCTAGATCAGCAATATTCCCTGATTTGATAACCGCATCCGCAATATAAGTAGTACCAACAATTTGAATTTTATTACCCGCAATCAAAACACCTTCAGTAGACAAGTTGATTTGATTCACCACATCGTTCTTTGAAACTTTTAAATTGATGGTATCTGACAACTGGGTTATTTGAGACGCAGTTGCTTCTCGATCGGTCACATCAACAATAGATATGTCATCCCACCAAACAGTTCCCACTGTATGAGAAGCAGTTAGCGTAATACTCCACTCAAATATATTGTTCCCTGCAGTGTATATTTGTGATTTCTGACTCCATTCTGTTGATGCCCCATCCCAACCTAGAGCGTTAATTAACGTTCCGTTAGCTTGTCCTATTCTAAGCTTCTGGTTACCAGAAACACCATTTGCATCCGCCGTTGTCTTATACCAATAACTAACTTCATATTTTCGCCCGGGAACTACTGGAACATTTAGCCTTCTTCCAATCGCTCTTCCCGCAGAACCAGTATTGCTCACAGCTAAGGACTTAGAACCTGAATGAGAATCATTTGTTGTAATTGTGAACCCCGTAGGTTGTGTCCACCCAACGTAGTCATTCTCAAAACCTCCATTTGATACTAGATTTGTTCCTCCGCCATCGATTCGGTTAACAGTTGATACTAAGCCATCAGCCGTTTGCTCAACCTGAGTTGCTTTCGTCAAAGCAGTATTAGCTGTTGTCTCAACACTTGATATTGTTGTTTTCAAGCCATTCGCAGTTGTTTCGACTTGCGTTGCTTTAGTAAGAGCAGAGTCTGCTGTTGTTTTCGTACTAGCTATTAACTGTGTGTGTCCGTCAACTGTTTCTGAGACCTGATTTACTTTTGTAATGGTTTCAGTATTACTAGCTAGAGAACCTCTTTCAACTCCATATTGTATGGCATTATATGGCGGCAATTCCGTTATAAAAGGTTGTGTAGCCATGTGTTCAATTGTTCCTGCGCCCGCTTTGCTAAATGGTGTCATCCTAAATGCGGTATAGGTTTGAGACCACTTCATGTAATACCAAACTTCACTAAGAGACTCGCTCGTGGTTACTTCTATAGCTACCAGATCACTAGCTGTAACTAAAGAGGTATCAGATATAGATATCTCGAACAAACTGTTTTGTCCCATAGCTGCCTGTTGCTTATGGTTCAAATATATACGGCCAAGAGTAGTCTTGGAATTCCCTGCTCCTGATCCAATAAAATCAATACCAACCCGAATATCTTGATAACGAACAATAAGTTTAGTTTTTGCGATAAGAGTCCATTTTCTTATATTTACATCTGCACTCGAAGAGGTAGCGTAGCTTTGATCAGTAATTTTTGTTGCCAAGTCCGTTTGTACACTAGATATAGTTCTAGTAAACCCATCAACAGTTGTTTCTAATACATTCGCCTTATTCAAAGCACTTTCTGCTGTTGTCGTTACAGTTGCCAATGTTTGCTTCTGTCCATCAACTGTAACAACTAATTCATTCAATTTCTTCGTGGTTGATCCAGCCGTGCTTTCAACATCAGTCAACCTGCCAGTTAATCCAGTAACTGAGGTTTCCAGAGTTGCTGTTCTGCCTTCAACAGCATTCGCCTTATCATATGCTTCGTCTACCTTTTTGCTGATTGATGTAACAGTGCCGTTGATATTAGCTACATCAGATACCAGTCCATTCACATCAATCTGTATCGCATCTGCTTTATCTTTGGCTGCTTGAGCATCTATACCAGCTTGTGTGGCTAAGCTTGCCGCATTCTCCCCTGCTTGCTTTGCTGCAGCTGCTTCTTCTTTTGCTCCTTCTGCAGATGCTTCTGCATCTTTCCCAGCTTGTATCGCTTCTTCAATTGCGGCGAGCAATTCGGGATCACCAGCTGAGGTGATTTCCATCACCCAATCTAATACGCCATCTACGTTTTTATAAATCCATATCTCTCTATCTTGTCCATTTGGCTTAAACCAAATGTCACCTTCTTTGGGATTAAGAGGTTCGTTTGTATCATAGTAGTTCGAGTTCCAATTATTCGAGCTTAAAATAGAATCAAGATAATCAATTCGTTGATTCAGAGGCCCTCTATACTTGTAGGTGGCTTGCGAGCTTGAACTGGTAGTTGCTTTTGATTCGGAAGACATCCCACCATTGAAAGTAATACTATAAGATAAATTAGGAACTGAGTATTTTGTTCCGTCATTAGCAATAACGTATATCCAGTCGCCTGCTTCAAGTGGCGGGCAACCTCGCCATTTCAATTCGTAAGGAAAGTAATTCAAATCCTTAACCAATTCCCAAGTTTGGTTCAGCAATTGTTGGGTCATAACTTTGTTTTCTAATTGAACTTGAGAACCATTTGTTGATCCTACACGTATGACATCCGTTTCCTCTTCACCCGTTTTTACTGTTATTCCGCCAATTCGATAGCTGACCTCATTTTTTGTAAATCCTTTTAACATATAACTTTCTGGTGTGATTTCAAAGTTTGTAGGCGCTAATCTTCGGATCTCCAACTCACCATTTCTATTAAAGCTAGCAAAACCGCCTTCGAACTGTGCGATTAAGCCAATTGCTTGTCTGAATGTATATCCTTCTGGTTTGTTAATTGCAGCTGTTCCCAGAGCAGAAAATGATGCTTCATTTATTTCGACCCCTGCGATATTCGCTACCTCCAAAGCCACTTCTCTATATGGTTTCTTATAACTCAGTTTGGAATCATACGGCCCTTCCATGAAACGCATCTTATCAGTTGCTTTAATCATTGTAGTATTGCTGTTTCTGTTTCGCTCAAACTCATCTATAAAGAAGTGGCCAAGCTTTGTGTATTCGTAATTACCATTTACCAAAACACCAAGTTCAGGTACTACCTCTAAATCTTCTTTGACCGTTTCAATTATCGAAGGAAAAACTAGCTGAATAGAATTCATGTAAGTAGATCCTATTTGGTACGTTTCACCAGAAATGCTGCCAGAATCAAAAGAGAGTGAGGTAATATCCTCACTCCCATACGTAACGTCATTCATTTTTACTCGAATAGATAGCTGTCTTGAAGGGCTTAACCAAGCAGCTATTACATCATCTGTTGTGACTAACAAAATTACCTCACCTACCTTTCAATAAAACTCATCGTTAACCCTTCCCATTTAGGCAATTTGTCATGCCAGGAATATGCTGGAGCTGATCGATCGCCGACATAGAATGTTTTCGTAATAATGTTGCCTTCCATCGGATCGGGATAAGTGACTTCAAAAAAAGGAGACATCACCGCTTTTAAAATTGGTGAAATCTCCGCATCCGTTAAGGCGCCCCATTCAAGGTCCACTTTTCGTTTTGTAGTGATATAATCACGAGTCATATCGCCTTTCGCATTACGACCAGAATCACCATCAACTGCTTGTATACCCGCAGTAAACTTTTTAGGAGTCTTGATCGTAACTCCATTAATTTTCAAATATCCAGCCATCAGATCAATCCTCCTAAATGTTTAATTCTGTATAACCAAGCTGCTGATGGTATTTGTTGATTTCTTTCACTGCAATACGACCGAATTCTTTACCGCCAATATTAATGACAATATCGCCATTTGGCGCTTGTGTTGGTGTAGCACCCAATGCAGAAATAGCATTCATCAATGTTGTTACTATAGATGAAGTGAAGTCTTTCATGCCGCCACCTTCATAATTCATTTGGTTATTGTTACTAAACGTACTATTCGACGGTGTGAATGTTGGTGTTTGGAACATTTCTGGCAACATTATGCTTGAATTGAACATATCAAGTCCAAGATACTCAACAGCTTGTTGGATCAATTCAGCAGCACGTTTCGGTTTCTCAAGAGGGATAACCATCTCTTTCTTGTTGCCTTCTCCCATACGATATAAACCGTCTTGGGTAACTAGTCCGCCATTCTCATAGCCCACACCTCTGTACGCTGACGCAAGCGACCCGTAACGACTGAGTGCATATCTCATAGAAGCCAAAATATTAGACATTGGATCCCAAATATTTTTGTTGTACGGGCTTCTTGCATATGCTCTAAAGGTTGGATCAATGACCTGCATCAATCCTTTAGAAGGGGTTCCGTTCTTAGCGTTGATATCCCAATTATTGATAGCGTTAGGATTACCATTTGATTCAGTCTTCATTTGGTAAAGCGTGCGATTTGCATTGGCTAGTGAGTAAATGCCTAATTTGTTCAATGCGCTATTGACAGTCGATCGCCATCTTTCTACTGATGAACCATACTTACCAGCTGCTGCACCTCCAGATGCACCAAAAGAAGCATTCTTGTCAATGTCGCTTGCTCCGAGTGAGCCGTTGATATGCAAATGGTCGTAGTGGTCATTCTGTGGCCATCTTACCCAACTACCACTCGATCCAGTACCAGACATTCCTTTGCGATCTCGAACTTTACCTTGGGTGATAACGTAAGCTACTTTTGAGGCAAAGTTATCAAACACCCAGTTCGCTGGGGCAAAGTATTTCGAAGATCCGTTCATACTTGCTGGATACGCAACGTCAATCGCTTGATACTTCCCATGGGAATGTGGATCACCTGGTCTAAAGCCAGAAGTGATTCTCATACCAGGATATCGATCAACGGTTTTTCTAGCGATATCATATAGGTATTTGTAAACACCCCAACTTCCCATTGATCCATCAAACGAACTATTTTGTGCTTCATATCCTGCATCGAACTTCGATTTAAACCATTCATAAGAACCTTCTGCGATCGTTCCAACAGAACCTTTCGCCATTGATAGAGCTGGTTCAACAGCGCCTTTCAAATTAACGAATTTAGAAATTGCTGCATTCAAAAGCTTCTTAGGATTTGATGCATAAGACCAAATATCCGATGCAATCTCTTTTGCGCCATCCCATTTCTCTTTTAGCCATTCGCCTACCCCATTTGCGTATGCTGGTACACCATACATTGCGGCAGTCTTTGGACCACTCAAGACGGATGTTCCTTTTGGAAGGTTAACCATCAGATTTCTTTGCGCTGGAAAGATACCAGTACGTCCATCAGGTGTCCGGTAAGCTTCTTGATAATTAGATCCTAACCCATCATTTACTAAAGCGGGTCCGCCCGGATGATAGCCGGTACCTTTAGCATAAGTAGGAATGGTCCATTTCTTCAGAGCGCTGTCTCCTGCTCCGACTTTACTTAGTACCCAGTTGATACCGCTGATAACACCATTGACACCTTTTCCGATAACGCCGACCATGCCATTGAAAATTTTACCTGCTCCTTCTTTAACTTTCTTAGCGCCATTGCCAAGCCCTTTCCCTATTTTTTCTCCTAGTTCATTAGCCCAACCGGTAATCTTTCCGAACGCTTCAGAAGCATTTGTCTTCATAGTATCAAACGAGCCACTCATGCTCGTTTTTAAATTACTAAATGCAGTACTTGCTTTTTCTTTAGCTGAATTAGCTGAAGTTGAAACCTTATCACGAATTTCATTCCATTTATCAACGGTATTATTTTTGACATTATTCCATCGATCAGAAACGTTATTCCGAAGTTCTTGTAATCGGTTTGATGCATTATCTTTTGCTGTTCTTGCTTTGTTTGATACATCTGTGGAAAAAGTATCCCAAGTTTCCTTTGTATTCTTTTTGATGTCACTCCATCGACCGCTAACATTATTCCAGATATCAGAAGCTTTCTCAGCAACTGTTTTCTTAGCATTATTCCAAGTGTCACTGGTCCATTTTTGGACATTGCCCCAAGTATCTGAAACAGTCTTCATTATTTTGCCAAAGCGATCATCGATAACATCTTTAAGTTCACCAATCGCTTTTTTAGGATTCTTAACTGCGTTAGCAACTTTTTCTAACACACCAGCAAGAAATTCTAACCCTTTTGTCAAAAGTTCAATTTGTCCAATAATCAGGAATTTAGCCACTTGACTAAGAGGAACAATAACGACGTCCCAGAACCATTTAAAGATTGGTTTGAAAATCTCAATCACTTGGTTCAAGACCTTCAATGCTGCTGAGAACATATCAAAATACTTAGGCACATAGTCTTCAATGAAAAAGCTTGTCAAAGGTAGTAGAACGTTTTTATACAACCACTCAAGTCCATCGCCAACATTTTTCAGGATAGGACGAATCGATTTGAATAATCCATCGATCGCTTTAAGTAATGGCGTGAAATCAAGGTTTTTTGCCCATTCTTCTGTGGCTTTGGTCATACTGTTGATATTACCTAACAAATCATCTACTGCATCGAGTATTGTTCCGAAGATTGATTCTCCAACTCTTCCTTCTTTCCACGCCTTTTTAAGTTGCTCAGCAATGTTGCCGATCGTGTTGAAGATATTCGTATAGATTTCAAGAATATTGGCAGCTACACTTTCTCCACGCCCATCGTTCCACGCGTTTCGAAAAGCAACAGCAACTTCATGAAGTAATTCAAGAATTCGATTCCACATATCAAAGAACGATTGAATCAGCCTTGTTCCTCGCCCATCATCTTCCCATGCACGTCTGAACGCACCAGCAATATCGCCAATTATGCCAAGCACATCTGCTAATAAAATCAGGATATTTTCAATAAATAATTGACCCGTTCCGTTTGTCCAAACTTCCATAAATGACTTGCCGATAGCAGAAGCCAAAGCTATTACCTCACCTAATGCATACTTCCAAGCATCGATCACTCGTTGTCCTTGATTTTTCCATGCATCTTGGAAAGGCTTGAAGAAATCCTTCAACAAGTTTTGGATGTCTTTCATCCATTTAGGCGTTGAATAAGTGCCTGTCGCTGAACCAAAATCAATGCCAGGAGTTGTAGAATCTTCCTTCTTTTCATTATCCGTATCCATTGTCAACTTGTTGATTTGGTCAAATCCCATGAGAGATTTTTGTAGCTTCTTCACTTTCTCATTGGCTTTATTTGCAGAAGACCCAGTATCGTTTAGCGCTTGGATATTGTCATACAATCCACTAGCGCCTTGTTTTGCTGCATCATAGGTTGTCCCGAATAACATTGCAATAAATGAAGCAAGCTGCCCCGTGAGTTGGGCTACTGTACTCATTAACGCATTCAACGCTGGTAAGATTGCCGTGTATATTGGATAGAATGCCGTCATAAGATTGACTTTAATCTGATTCAACGAATCGCTGAATTGATCGTTCGTTTTCAACGCTGACATCATACCGCTAGCTAGTTTGGTAATTGCGCCACCTAACAGCTGATAAACGACCAATGAAGGTAACAGATATTTCATTGACTGACCAAAAGCATTCGTGCTTCCTGTCATTCGATTTGTTCCAGCTGTAACTTTGTTGGAATTACTAGAAAATAGACTTCCGAACTTTACAATAAATCCAAGAGAGTTCCTTAATCCATTTCCGACGCTCCCGAATCCGTGTGAAACAGCATTGGACATGCGGTTGAATACACCGCCGTATTTAGAAACAGCTCGCTCAGATTGCTTCAGTCCTGTCCCCGTCATACTAGCACCGCTAGAAGCGTTGCCTGTTTGAATGGATGATTGTCCCAAAGCAGAGTTAACTCGTTGCAGAGCCTTTCTCAACGCATCTGCTCTGTCTTCTGTTTGTGCGTATTCCTTTTGCAAACGATCACTATCACTTATAAGCTTATTCATCTTGATTGATTGTTTTTGAATCTCACCAGACGTTTTCAGTGATTGAGGAGTATCTTCATAACTCTTGAATCCAGATGTAAAGCTGCCAGTTGGCACACGTTGGTCGTTGTACTCCGCCTTCAACGTCCGAATTCGTTTTCTCATCGCTTCAATTTGGGCTTCGTTTTGGCTCATGCCTTTTGTTATACTTTCCAAGGAAGACGGTACAGCATCTAATTCACGCTTGATTGTATTACCCATTCCTTTTGCCTGATCTTGGAATTTTGTCATCTGAGCTTGCGCTCGAGCGATTTGTTCATCGTATTTAACGACTTTCCCTGTATCTCCTTGACTGGATGCCGTTTGCCTTTGCGATTTCAGATAAGCAACCTTTTCTTGTGCTGCTTTCGCTTGTCCCATTTTAGCGTTGATCTCATTCACCATCGCATCTATTTCCTTGGTAACCTTCGGACGTGCTTTGCGCACCCCGGTTGCGAAGTTGTCGCCAGCAGCTTCAGACGATTGCTTTGTCGATCGCTCGAAGTTTGCTAATGTCTTTTCAAGTGCTTGATTCATTTTTTCTAGTTGTTTCGTGAAATTGCTAGCGCCTTTTTCAATATCCATATTTTTTTCTGTGCGATCCATTGAGTTACCGGACATTTGTTGGATTCGACTCATTGCACCCTCAATTTTTGGCAATACACTCTCTAGGGATTGCTCAACTCGAGCAGTATTGATATCTAACAAGACTTCAAGTGTTTCTAATTCCATGCTTTCTCACCTACCTTTCTTCTATGAGTTTTCTTCTTTCTCTTGTTGCTTTGATAGCCTGCGCTTGGGCCAAGAACATTTCTTGCTCACGCTGCATAGCTTCTTGCTTTGTTTCTTCCTCCGTTTTCGCTTCTTCAACGGCTTGTTCAATTTGTTTGAGAAATGGATAAGCATCTTCAAATTTTGGAAACTTCTTCGGATCATTGAATGCAAAAACGGCTAACCTTTGCTGAGAATAGTCGAATAATGCTTTTTCTTTTAACTCATTCTCCTTGATTTTCTTGTTGGCTTGAACTTGTATCATAATTTCCTCAAGCGTCATTCCCCAGTAGTCAGTGGCAGGGATTCCTGATTCGACCGCTTGTGGGTACATGAATTCAAGCATTTCGGATAGATTATCGAAGTTTTTTATAGAAGACTGTCTTCGCTGTTCGTCTGATCCAAAGATTCCCCATCGGTCGCTTCGTTCGCCGTTTCTTTCTTTCCGAAAAAACCCGCTTCATCCAAGAAGTCATTGATTTCACCAAATAGATCCATGGTTGTTTTGCCTGATTCAATATATTGTTCAAAAGCTTCGATAATTGCTTTTTCAGTAACACCGCTCGTTTTATTTGCTCCTTGCAAAACAATCAGCAAGCTATTTGCTGGCGGCAGTTTAATTTCACCTTGTTTTTTAACGAACAGGCCCATGATTCCTTCATCTAGTTTCTTTTCGATTGCAATAATTGCTTTACCATCTAACCGAAGTTGTAGGTTTAAGTTACCTAATTCAAATGGTGTTGTGTGCGGAAATTGTGCGATATTGTTTTTTGACATAATTGTTTTCCTCCTAATATAAGAAGGCTAGTCTTTCGACTAACCTTCTTGTGGTTCAGTTAATGTTAAAACGTGTGTATCTTTTTTACTTCCTGAGTTCGTCGTAACTGTTGTTGTATACGTTCCGGCTGGCACGCTTGCTGTCCAAGTTATATTGCCAGTATTCGATACACCTAAACCTGCGGTTGCTGGGGCAATGGTGTATACGACTGTCGTATTGGTAGCATTGCTTGGTGCTACAGTTGCCAAAAGTTGGCGATTTGATGCAGTCCCCGCAACTGCGGTAGATGTCTTAGGTGACAAAGAAACCGACTCGGGGTTAATTACTTTGCTGGAGCTGGTGTGATATCTGGACCGTCACTTACAACGATACCTAAGTTAAACCCAATCGCTTGGTTAACTTCAGCTCCATCAAATTTGTAGTAAGGCTCGCCAGTGAATTCAGCTTTCAATCCGTCTGGATATGTGATCGTCCAAGCCACAGATTTGCCAGTTTCAACCAATGCATGGACATCTCGGAAGTTGTCCCCTTGATAAACGATCGCAAATTCAAAGTTATCTACATCTTCGATACCTTTGATATAAGCTTTCTTTTCTGATCCCAAGTGTGTAACATCAACTTTTTCTGGGTCACTGCCCAATGCCGGGATAGATTTAACTGCTGCTACAGTTTTAGTTGTTGCACCATCTTTGTAGGTTAAGACGGTACCTTTTGATAATAGTCCTGCAAAATCCATGTGTAATTCCTCCTATTTTTTGTAAACATATTTCGTAACATTATCAACTACAGCTGTTACTTCAACGATGATTCGCTTTAGATCAGCCGTGTTAGCATCTTTAGCGGTACCAGAAAAACCAATACTACCGAATGTGCTTAAAACACTTTCAGCAATACTGGTCTGGCTTTTGTCTCCGTATAATTCAACTGTGATTGTCCAATCTGTTTGTAACTCATTACCCAACGAATCAATCTGATGTGGTTTATTGGCTGTCCTATAAATAGCCAATGGGAATGTATTCCCAGTTGAAGGATAGTCCGTGGCAATCTTTTTGATGTCAGTGACGGCTTGTAATACTTCAACAGTGACTGTCTTCATATTCACTCGTTCCATCACTTCAACTCCCTTAACTTCCGTTGTACATGCTCTTTGTAGATTTCTGGTGCTTCACCGATCAAATCTACTAAAGAAGGATACAAGAACGGTCGTGCTGGCTGTCCTTTGGTAATGTAGAAGTCTGTACCTTGAACAGTCACACGAGGAATACCGTATATAGCTTCCAAATCCACAGCAACATCTTTTGCTGGGATAAACCATGCTGTTTGCGAGTAAACTGGTGTAAATCCTTCTGGTAAGTCTTTTTGACTAGCTTCACCGACAGGACCAGTACCAACTTCACGAAATAGCGCTTCTTGCTTGTCGGACCAGACACGCCCAACAATTTGGTTTTGTGCGTTGATCACGACTTCGTTCTTCAAACTACCCAATAATTCTCCACTTGAATATTTCATGCTAGATGATAACCGCAATTCGGCAACTTGTTTGATCAACTCGGTGATTTCAAAAGTCGCATCCCACATCGCATCATCTAAAATTTGAGGCAGTGCTTTGGCTTTTCGATGTAAGCTTTCCAGTCCTTTGATTTCAACTCCCACGATTATCATTCCTTTCTAGCATAATGTTCTTGTGTGTCGAAAATGTCTGGATAGATTTGATTGTGAAGTCTGGTTCCTCGTCTTTGCCAACATATACACAAACACCATCTAGTTCGTTTTGCGCCTCGTTAATCGTATCGCCTTGATATTTGCAAGCTTTCATTGTTTCAAGCTTGCTACCGTAGATTTGTACGTTTACTGTGCCGCTTGCTGCTTGCACGTTCATTCGTAATTCAATTGGATCAAACGGGTATATGACTATTTCTTCTGCTTCTTCGTCATGAGTGACTTTTCGCTTTTTTAGGTAGACTGTTTGCAAGTCTCGTTCTCTAAGTCTCATCTGAACGACCTCACTTTAGCCACTCTGTAGCGATTGAGTTTTGATTGGATCTTTGCAGGCACACCAATTTCAAACGATTGAGATACGCCGCCCTCAGTACGAGCGGTTTCTCCTTCGTTTCCTTCAGTATTTCTGCGAAAGATATACAAATCTTTAACAGAAGACGACATATTGCCCACAAGTACATCTCGATTGCAATAATCCAATGCATCATACATTGCATCTTTGATATCATCTTTCAAAACTTCTACGGCCGTTGGATCCGTGATAGAAAACTTACGCCCTAGTTCGACAGCAAGCTTATCTAGGACAATTTGATTTTGTTCGTTCATAAGCTATCACTCCTTTGAGTTAGCTTTTTTCTTCTGTTGTACTTCTTCAAAGAGAGTTGAGTTAAAATACTTCTTGTCGATTTGAAGTGTTTCTCCTGATTTATACCGGTGTCCATCATAGAACACCGGGGTATCTTTAACTTTTACCTTCATAAGCTAGACCTAAATCGGTTGTGCTTGGAACACTTCATCAGCAGCTGCAAATGAAGGTAATGCAGTTGCAACAGCTTTTGTCCAAGTTCCAACTGGATCACGAGTTTCGTCATATACAGAAGCTAAGACGTTTCCGACTAAGCTGGTATCGACAGCCGGATCACGAGTCAAACGAGTTTCTTCTGCGGTTGGCCCATATAATGTTTCTCCCAGCAAGTCGTCATTGAACATTGCAAATTTGTTTTCTGGGAAGTATTTCTTAGTAGTGTATGTTCCATTAGCTTCCTGTACTTTGTATTTTTCATCGTAGGTACGGATCACTGGATAACCATGAGTTTCCATAAATGCATCCAGATCAGCTTGAGAAACTACACGACCAGAATCTTTGCCGAAGATTGCTGCAATGATTTTAGGATGGGTAGCAAGTGCACGATAGATTTTGCGAGAAGTCAATGCACGAGTTGGCTTAGTATCCAATGCATCAATCCAACGTTCGATATCAGCCAATGGATCAGAATTTTCATTCGTCCATACGTTTGTACCAGTCAAAGCTTCTTTGTGTTCAGCAGGCACATGGTAATCAAGTGTAAAGTTCAATCCGTTTTCTTTAACAGTCACTTGACCAGCTGCTAATACTTCCATCCGCATAGCTTCCACTCGAGCGCGAACACCAGCTACTAACTGATCGATGTCGTTGTAAACTTGTCCTACTAGATACGCTTGTTCTGCTGGTGTACGTGGGTTTTCTAATGCAATAATGTCTGTTTCTTTCAATTGCATTTTGCGTTTGATCAAGCTTAGTTCTAATTCTTGCTTGTTAGCAATACGGCTACCGATTTCAGCCTCAGTATCGAAGTCGTGGATAGATGCTGCGATAGGGATACGGCTACCACCGCTTAATTGATCCAATTTCAAAGACGGTTGTTTGCGCTCTGGGAAGAGTGTTTCACCTAGTAAAGGTTTATATTCGCGATCACGAACATAGCTTAAAACTTCATTTTGTGTAAATAATTCCATAATTGTTGGCATGCTTATTTCCTCCTGCTTTCTTTTATTCTCCGCTGTCAGCGGCTACTTTTGGTTTTTTATCAGCATCTAAGAAGGTGATATTCTTCAGTGCAATGATGGCAGCATCCGTTGGCGCTTCTGGCAAACGATCAGCCAATACATAACCACCCACAAGGATTGCTACTGGTTGCGAACCTGTTTCGGCATCTACAGTTACTGAATTGAATACAATACCTAAAGCTGTACCGTCATTAGCTGGATAAATTTCACCAGCTTTAAAAGATTTGTCAGCTTGGTAGGTAAAGTTTTGGAACGTTGCGCTAGCTAAGAAGTTTAATTGCTCAGCTGTTTTGATTGGTTTTACATACATTTGTATTTCCTCCTATTTTTTATTTCCAAAAGTTATCATTGTCTGCTTTTGTACGACTGTTTGCATTTTTGGCATATTGACTACCGATTGATTCTGCTTCTGAACCGCCACCATTACCTGCTGGGTTATCAGCTGATCCGGCAAGACGAATGTTAACTGCTTGCTCAACTGCTTCACGGAATGCTTTAGATACATTGCCATATGCTTCATCCAAATTCTTTTCATCACCGCCGAACAATGGTGCCAAAACAGTTGATAGCGAATCAGGCAGTTTATCAGTAGAAAGGCGTTTGATTACACCCGCTTCGTCTTTATCACGCTTCAGAGCCACACGATCGGCTTCTAATTGATCACGCTCTTGTTGCAACTCGTATTGTGCTTTTTCTTCGGCAGACATTTGACCTTTTTTCTCAGCATCTTTAATTTTTTTATCTGCTTCTTCTTGCCATTTAGCCTGCGCCTTTTCGATAGCTTTAGAAATACGTTTGTCAACAACAGAATCAAATTCAGATTGGCTGGTAAAAGAAATTGGTTTGCTTTCTCCATCACCTTCATCGCCATCTTGGCAACCATCTGTACCGTCACCTTCGCCGCCTTCAGCAAAGAACTGCAGTTTCATCTTCATCAAACGATTGACACATACCTGTCCTACAAATTGGTTCATTAACAATTTATTCCCTTTCATAACTTTCTCCTTTACCCATGCACACTCAAAACAGGCATAACAAAAAGCACCCCATCCACGCTTTCGCCCAGATACAGTGCTTTTACTTTGATATTCCTTTTTGAATCCACACACGTTTTTAGATTCTACTTAGCTTTTAAAGTCTTCAAAGTGTTGGACAAAAAAACTAGTGACTTACTACGCATTATTTTAAATATTTACCTTTTTTATAAGTATCAATAGTTAATTTTCGGTCGTTCCATAAAGCTTTTTTATGATATAGTTAATCAGTTATTAAAAATAAATTTTTGGAGGAGATTGACATTGAGTTACTTATTTTCAATAATCTTGATAGCATTTTGCATTTCTTTGTATTTCCCTTTTTGGTATTTACTGATATATAAATGGCAAACTAACATACGTAAAATCGATTGGTACAAATTTGGACAATTAGTTTTTAATACTCTTTTAGTCTTAATAACTTTTTTTACCCCAGCACTTTTGTATTTATGTGAACCCTTGCCAAATAATACAGAATTAAAAACTATTTCAGATAGAGTGTTAGCTTTTGCAAAACCATACCTTTTTAAATTGATATTTGTTTATCTCATTATATTTTTTATCATATATAGAGTTCAAAAAAGTTTTAGCGCTAAGAAGAAGTACAAAATACTACAGATTTTATTAATAGACAAAAACTTTCAAAACATATCATCTGAATTTTTCACCCTTGTAATTAGTTTCATTATTCTGCTATACCCTGAAACAGAAACTAACCAAGTAAAAGCTTTTAGTTTAATGCTATTCTGTCTATTATCTTCGAATTTTTGTTATTTGATTTTTGAGAATGGTTTAAAAAAGTATTCGCTAAAAGAATTACAGTGACCACCTTTTAAAAATAGACAGTTATTCTTTACTATTTTGATAACCTTCCGCACCTAGTGGAAGGTTATTCGTCCATTTAGAGAACTACTTCCACAATCATCAAGGTCTAAATCTGTAAATTTCATCTGATTATTTTCTTAATTTAATGTACAAAAATAGCACATAACCTTTTTATTGGTTAAAACGCTATTAGTTAATTATTTCGATTTCCTTTACTTCACTTTCGTTGAAACCAACATATTTATATTTATCAGTTTCAATTGTAATTTCATCATAAAGTTCATCATCAGTATCAAGCTTGCCAGTGAAACCATTACAGAATCCACTTAGAACTTTATTGTCAGTAAATGTAACTTTTATTTTCTTCCCAAGATATTGATGAAGATTCATTCTTGATTTCTCCCTTCATACGGAACAACATGTGTTCGTTTTTTTGAGTAATGTATCTTAAAGTAATTTGTTTTACTTTCATTACCTTGATTGACTGTTATTCCTTCAAACTCTTTAGCATAAACTATTTCTTTGTTACTTCTCCCGTTTCTATCCCTTTCAACATTACCAGTACCAGCGTACTTATCAAGTAACTCTTGAATATCCACGTCATCATTAAAATAACTTTTCCCTTTATCAACTGTAGATTTCATATGTGGTGCTTGCTTGTCAGTATTTATGACAGAACCATACCTTCCGTCTTTCAGACGAGATTTAACAAAGTAATGATCTCTTAATTCATCCCATTCATTACCCTTATTATACTTGCTATCCTGGTACTTATCCAATATCTGAGGTGCATTCTTATACCCTATTACATTTTTTAAGTTTCTGTATTCAGCATTATCTTTTGTAGCATTTTTTATCTTCTTTTTTTGCAATGCTATTTCTTCTTCAGAATACTTTTCTTTCAGCTTGTTCATCCAATCGTTATAGGTCGTCTCACCTTTTATCAAAATGATTTTGCCGCTAATAGGATCCAAAGCGTTTCTAGGAAGCTTCAGCGTGCGTTTGCTGTACATGATAGCTATTGTTCTGCACCAAGGATGGAAAGGCGGATACGTTCCGCTAGAACCGTTTACCTTTGCTTCAGATACAAGATAGATCTTATGATCTTTACCCTTACAAATTTCAGATGTTCGCAAATCCAACACAGCAACAAGCATGTACTCTTTTACGCCGTTGTTTTGCCACGCTTTTAGTTTTGCTTGGTTAGCCATGTAATTAGCTTCTGTGCGTATCAAACGCCTAGCGACGCCAATAGAGCGGTCAAACTCATTTGCTATTGCCTTAGCCATTTCAAATTCTGACATACCGGTCATAGACTCCACGGCGAACAGATCTTCTAACCTTGCTGCTAAAGCTTCAGTATCGCCCCACAGCCGTTTAGAATAATTTGATTCATGCCAATGGCTATCAAGAATGTTTTTCGTATACCTGGTAGATAATTCTTTGAACTGATAATCCTTTTTATTCCACACCTCTATGACTACACCATTCTTGGCATTCTCTTGCGCCTTACGAATGACCGCTTCAGCAGTAGCCTCACGATATGACTCATGAATAGCATCTACATAGAACTCTGTCTGCTTTTCTAGCTGAACATCAGCAACTTGCTTAGAAACTAAAAAAGACTTGGCTTTCAAGTCTTCTGCACGAGTGATACGCTCTTTAAATGCTAATGCTTGCAATCTGTTTTTTGCTGAAGATTGTAATTCTGGATCTTTAATCTGCTTGGATAGCTTTCTCAATTCTGCTAATTCTTCAACTGATGTTGTTTGATTCAGTATCCGTTTAGCTTCATCCTCAGATAGTCCAGAACGTTGCTGAGAGCGAGCGAATAACTTTCTAACCTTTTGGGTTAAGTAGGTCTGTGCTTGTCTGTATGCCTTGGCTACAGCTTCTTCGACTTTGATTGCGCCATCGTTTATCTTTTGTTCAGCATCAACATTGCGGCGCTCCCAGTAGGATAGCTTACGTTTCTTTTGAGCCATTTAATCAGCTCCTTATTTCACCCCACCAGTTAAAATGCTGATAGAAAATTTTAAAGCTTGCTCTTCGTTAAATCCCTCTTCTAAACATTTATCAAACAAATATTTCCCTTGCTTGGCTATATAATCTAAACCTTTTTGCATTTCAAAGAAAGTGGCCTCAAGTGTTTGGTTGTTCTCATTCATCTTCATTAGTTCGTTTAGCTGCTTTTCATTCATCTTCTTTGCCCTCCCCTGGCTCGTTGTCCAATTCCGAATGACTGTCTTCAGCTTGTACACCCAATGCTTTGGCTTGAAGCTTCATATTTTCCTCTTTTTGCTGATTCAACATTTCAACTACTTCTTGCGGATTGTCAATGTCATCCAACCATCCCAGGCTAATCAACAACGGGATAAACTCTTGTGACTCCTTGATTTGATTGATGATATCCGATCGGTTGATTGGCAAGTTAGGTTTGAACTTGACTGTTGTTCCTTCGACATCAACGTTATGGCCTTTTACATTTAAAATGTTTTGCAACAATTCCAACCGCTGCATGATTCCATCTTCTAAGTATCCAATTTTAATTGATAACACAAGTAGCAATCCAAACAACTTGTACTTCATAGCTTCACCTGACTGGGTTCCAGCGAAGTTCTCGTCGTTCAGGTTAGGAACATAAGTAGTCTTGTGAAAATCGTCTAACAAAGAATCAGCAAGTGTCTGTACTTGAGTCTCATCGAATGTATTCGTAGCATACTGGAAATCTCCACCATCTGATTTGGCTGGCGCTTCAATGGCCATTGTTCCATTTATCTCATCTGGTTTTTCGTCAGGCAAACCAAATCCGAACATAATCATAATCGCTTTGACAAAGTTCTTCTTGTCTTTGATACGATCAGTCTGCAAGACGTTGTACCCATCTATTTGGGACAATTGCTGCTCATAGTCGCCTTGTTTTTCTTCATTGTTCCGAAATTCAACTACAGGCACATCCTTATAGTAATGTGGTTTGAACTTCGGATTAGGAGTTCGCTTTATTAAACTAGTCTTATCCAAATGTTTTGTTTTTGAGTAATAAATGATTACTCCTTTTTTTGTATAAACTGATATTTCCCAAAATGTTCTTCGTTTTAAATCCCGCTTTTTAACCATACGAACAGCAAATAGTTTCGTTCGGTCGATAGTATCATCAACAACAAGAAACATTCCTCTTGGATCAATCCATGCAATCTTAGGTATGGTTTCAGGAACATCGTTTCCTTTGGTACCAGGTTTAATAGCAAGGTAATGTAACTCAAGCCCCATGCCCATTGTTGATAAACCTTTTTCTAATTCCTTATCGTGCTTTTTGATTTTCATCTTTTCTAACGCTTCTGTGACTGGTGTAATATCTTTATCCTTTGCTGGTGCATAAGATACAGGAGCGCCGACTGTGAATCCGACCATCATGTCCGTTACATATTTGGCGTTATTTACGAATATTTCGTCCATATCGTGTGGTGTTCGAATCTTCGTTTGCCCAATTTTATGCGGTTTACCTTCGTAGTAATCAAACAACATATCTAGCCGTGGTATTTCTTTCTTATGCTCATCCATGCAGAAATTGATTACTTCCATACTAGGGTTATTAATATCACCAGCTAATTCACGATCAATAGCAATTGCCATTCTTTCACCTTCTTTATTCCATCCATGTAGGACGATTAGTAATTTTAACTTTATTGCTCTTGAAGATAATCGTGTAAACGAAATATCTTACAGCATCCATTGCGTGGTCATTTTGCTTTATTGGCTTATCCTCCCCACGATCCATTGCTTTAGAATCCCATATATATGAACTAAATTCCTTAAGCGTATTCACACAAGAGGAATTAAACGCTATTTTTTCTTCGTTAAGGAGAGTACTAACAAAACGAATGCCATCTAGCACATCATTTTTTGCTTTTCTTATTTTGAAGTTTCGCTTCTTTAATTCGGCAATAAAAGAAGCAGCAGACGGATCTACAATCACCTCTTTGATTCGTATACTTTCTGTAAACTTCTGTAGTTCATCAGCAAATTCACTGTCTGTTTTTTGTTTCTTGCTATCACGTCCAGAATAATAGAACTCCTTCACGCAATACCAAATGCCATCTTTGCCTTTTTGCCACAATAAAAACACGGTAGCGTTCTGCGTACCGTAGTCAACGCTTATATAATTATCGCCAAAAATAAAATCAATTAGTTTATTGTAGACATGCTTTGACTGATCAAACATATCGTAAATAACGCCTTCAGCAACTGTCCACAAACCAAGAATATATCGTTTGTAGAAGACTCCTGAATACATGCTGCGATATCTCTTCTTGATTGATTCATCTAAACTAAGGTTGTCTTCCATCGTAAAGTGAAGATACACCAGATTTTTTTCTTTAATCTTGTCAATCCAATTCAGTTTGAACCAATGATATGGGCCATCTGGGTTGCAGTTAAACCAAAACTTGGAACCTTTCTCGGAACAACGCCCAGTCGCTTGGTTTACAAAGGATTCTGGCATAAGTGCTACTTCATCAAAAAACATGCCAGCTAATGTAATACCTTGAATCAGGTCTTGAGATCGTTCATCTTTACCACCAAAAACATAAAAGTAATTGGTATTGCCTTTTTTAGTCACTTCCAACATATTGTCAGCACGATGATCTTTGTATCGATATCCTCTTGATAGAAGCATGAGTTTTAACCAAAAAAGAACATTCCGCCGAAACGAGCCGATTGTCTTACCTGCCATACCAAGGTTCTTACTGTCAAATGTTGACATAGCCCACATGACATATGATAAACACATTGAAATAGTTTTGCCTGAACGAATAGCGCCATCGGCTATTATTCCATCTTTGTCTTTGACAGCAGACTTCTTGGTCCACCATGTAAGAATCATCTTCTGCTTTTTGCTGAAAGGTTTGAACTTAAATGCTGCCTGTTTTACTCTTCTGGCCATAGTTCTTCACCTTCAGCTTCCAATGCTGCCAAGAAACCATCGTCTTCCATCTCAAACTCTTCGTTGCCATCCTTATTCTTAGCAATAGCTGCAGCAATCTGTACTTCTCGCAACCGATCTCCACCAAGATATTTCATAAGTTCTGACATTGCTTTTTGCTTATCGTAAAGCTTAACAGATACACCGTCCTTGCCTTTTTTCACTTCTTGAATAAGAGTGCCATCAACCGAATCCGAATCTTTTAATCGTACAAATGACACTGGACCCTCGCTACCATCACTGAACTGAACTATTTCTTGTCCGAACTCTGTAAAATCAGTGATATCAGAAAAGGCTTGTTTTGCATACTCGCTAATCAAATCTTTAACATCTAAAAACATATCATTTTGCAATTCAGCTTTGAGTCGATGCAATTCATTTTTAATGTGAACATTTGTCAACAATCTATTTCCAGCAGTTTTGGCGGACTGATAGTCGCATTGGTATGATTTCTGATATGCTTTAGTAGCGTTAAAACACTCTAAATAGTAAAGGCAAAACAGTTTTTGTTGCTCTGTAAGATCATCATTATCTATTACTGGTTGCACCTCTTTTTTGTGTGCAACCTTTTCTTTTTTTGTTGCACCCTTTATTTCAGGAGGTGCATTCCACTTTCTAGACTTCCAAGACTTAACTGTATTTATAGATACATCATATTTAGCGGCTATGTCTTTGTACTTCATGCCGTTTTGATAATCTATGTATGCTAACTCCCATTTCTGCACATTAACGCCGCCACCTTTCTATAAATATCTGTGCAACCTCTGCACAATATGCGGATCACTCTTCCAACCATGTCCAACATATATCAACCTATGCCTATCGATATACTCGTCACTAAACTGGCCATAGCATTCAAGCAATGTGTGCTTAGGTTTCAACTCCGCTTGTCGGATGTTCTTATGCCTTAGTATTCCTACTGATAGTTGGATGTAATAGTAATGCATATCAGTCACTCCAACTCATAGATTACTTTCAGCTTGTCCGCTGAATACTCAAAGGCCTGTGTGCTCTTATAGTTCATTGTGTAACCATTCTCCGACTCATACTGATCATTAGGTTTTATTGTTCCTAACTGCCGATGAATCACGCCTTTAAGGTTTTGAGCTTCCATTGAGTGATAATGCCCTTGGTGAATCTCTAGCCAACTACTCTTGCTCCATACGTCTCGAAACTCGGTAGCGAAAAGCATAGGATAATCGCCTTTTTTCCCAAAGTGTCCATGAGTGAGCATAATGCCTACATTGTCTAGCTGATATGCGATCCTTGGTAGGTTGTGTTTGTTTACCGTTACTTGTGGATAGAGTGTCTCTAAGTACATTAGAAACAAATACTCAAAGTCACTGTGATTACCACTGGCAAATTCAATTCGCACCTCTGAGCTTTTTCTTAATGATTCATCGATCAGCGTAATGAAGAATGTTTTAGCCAACTCAATTGCTTCGACCATATCCACATCTTCAAGTTGGGTACCTTTGATCGTTTGGCTTGCCTTCATAGCGTTTGAGTGAAAGATGTCCCCCAAAACTTCTATGACGATTGTCTTATAGCCTTTATTTATGATTGCTAATACATCGGATAGGTAGGCTTCAAACTTTCGTTCCGACAAAATAGGGAAGTGCAAGTCAGCCAACGGTATGACTAGATTGCACTTCCCTTTGATAATTGGTTGAATAGTAATCGACTTAGTACTTTGCAAC
The DNA here is from genome assembly GCF_058135755.1 of Enterococcus sp. R12. Taxonomy (NCBI): domain Bacteria; kingdom Bacillati; phylum Bacillota; class Bacilli; order Lactobacillales; family Enterococcaceae; genus Enterococcus; species Enterococcus sp. R12. Next base: position 836,080 of record NZ_CM176874.1, on the reverse strand, counting down.
AATTTTGCAGCCAACGCTTGGATGCTCACTGCTGCCCTCGGCTTAACAACTATCTTTGGATGATAAAGCTGTATAAGTCCATCTACTTGGTTGTTCTGCTCCCAGATGTTGTTAGTCGCTTGGACCAGTTCCCAGTTTTCGGGATCATATCCGTGTGCTTGTAATACATAATCAGGATTCTTTGACTGCTCTTCAGTCATACGCAGCTTGATAAGATTTGTCTGAGTACCATCTGATTTGATTTCTGTAGATACTACATTCTTCTTAGACTTATCAGTTTGCTTAACACGCATGTTCTTTTCACTCGGTGGCAACTTCAACCTGGCACGTTTACTTCTAACACTTGGCCAAGAAAAGACTTTGCCGAACTCCTCTGACAACATAGGTGCTATCTCTATATTTGTTAGTCCTTCATTTGCCAATTCCGACAATCGCTTGACCTGCGGTTCCGTCCATTTAGTAATGATTACCACCTCACGTTATTCTTATATTAAAAAGTTACCCACAATAAAAAAACACCCACAATTGTGAGCGTTAAGTTCTTACTTAAAAACTAATATTTTCTTTTTGCTATCAAAAATAGTTAATGTTTTGTCCTTATCAGAAAATCTGAAATTATAATTATATCCGGTACTGTACCTTGACCACAGACCCATCGATTTAACCTGTTCATCACTAATGTTTACTCTATCCCAGAAAATCTCGATACCAAACCTATTTGAATCCATTGTTAAAATCAATATCGGCACAGAAAGTCTATCGTTCTGTTCAATAAGAGAAACCATTACCTCAACTTCTCCCTCTCCACAAGAAGATATTCTCTTTTCGATTTGAAGGTATTGCTTAAACTCTCTAATGTCCTGATAATCATTTGATATCATAAAAAAACTCCTTTTCCTTTTATAATAACAGGAAAAGAAGAAACGCCCATTGATAGTTAGATTTTTTTAACCTTTCTAAATCTATTAACTCACTGAGAAATATTTGCCTTGCTCACTGCAAAAATCTATTTATCGCCCACAAACACCAACTAAGCATTAATGAAAGGAGAGTGATCTGTCATTTGCTTGTGGATGATATCTGATAATACTATTTTACACCTATTGACAGTGAGACAACTATACATTTTTGTCTCAAATTAATTGATTTCGCCAATTCTTCTACCAAAATCGAATAATACTTTTTGACGGATCCGATAGATTGTTGGTTTGCTGTATCCGTGTTTATCTCCGAAAGATTTCCAATCCATCCAGCTATCTTCACCCCAGTATTTTGTCTCAATCAACTGTCTTATCTCCGCGCTTTGATCGCTTAGAGTTTCTTTGACTGCCTTTTTCCACAGTTCTCGATTCATAATGTACGGATCAGACATTTCCTTGATTACCTGTGACTCAATCGGATTGCTCATGATATTACTTCGACCGCCACCAATATTTTCATCGACTTCTCGAAGCTTCAGCTCCTCTTTTCGAATAGCAATCTCTTTGTTATATGCATGGTAGTTAGCAAACTTTCTATCTAGCTCATTGATTAATGAATCATTCTTACTCAATCACTTGCCCTCCTCATTGTCTTCTTTACCAAAAATCACACTTGCAACCACTGTCGCTACGACTGCGAGAAAAAATGCTACTGCAAAGTCCATCATTTATCCTCCACTTTCCATCGCATCTCGCACTAGCGGATCATTGATAATAATCTTGTACTTCATCTGCTCATGCTGCAGCTGCTGTTCTAGCTTCACGATCTGTTTTTGCTGGTCAACTATCGTATAGGATAGCCAACTAAATGCAATCGAATATATAAGAAGCACAGATTTCTTCAAAATAAAACATGTATAATTATTAAAATTTAAACCCATGGATTTACACCTTCTTTGCTGATATAATTTTATAAAAAAAGAGGTACTCAAATGTCAGATGAAAAAAAATCCCTAATTAATATTGAACTTATCCCAAAAGAGCTCATAACCAATATCTTTGGCCCTGCATCAAAATCTATCGGCGAAGGATTGGGAGGAATTGCTAACTATGTGATGGGACCTTTACGTAGGCTCAATATTACAAGCGAAAAATCTTTCCAAGATTTTGTTGACAAAATTAATACAAATACTGATGAAATACCACCTGAAAATAGAGATATTTCTAAACTCGGTCTGGCTTTGAAAACAATGGAAGATGCTAGATACCAACTTGAAAATGAAGAAATGCGTGAATACTTTGCCAATCTTTTAGCGGGTTTAGTTGATAATAGAAAAAACAGTCAATCTTCACCCAGGTTTTCTATGATTTTGTCTGAATTGACCACAAAAGAAGCAAGACTACTTTCTGAATTTTATAATTTAAAAGGCATTCCTACAGAATCATTAAGAGTTCAGAAATCTAATGGAGATGGTGTGGACCTAATCGAAAATTTACTCTTAATTGATGAAAACAATTATGTTGATGAGAACTTAGCTATAAAAACTTTGCAATCATATGGACTAATTGACATCGCTCCTTCAGTTCTGCTTAAAGATGAAAAAAAATTCGCACTTTATGACATTTTCGAAAATTCAAAGCAATTTTCAGATACCAAGGATCAGTTAATAGAAGATTTTCAGAATCATCCTTATTTTATTGGAATTGATTTTGATATTATTAACTCTCGTGGTTCAATAACGATAACAGATTTAGGAGATATATTTTGTTCAATGATTTTCCCAGAAAAAGAGTAGCTTTTTGTCTACTCTTTTTTCTATTTTTTCTAATTCTTTTGCAATTTCACTTGTATACCACCGATAGAAAATAATGTTAGTTAAACAAGTTATAATAAACGCCCCTATTAGATACATAATGTTCCTCCATTCATTTATCGCTGACGATTGTAGAATTTCCTGCTGTTTAACTTTCTTTATGTTATGATTTAGATAAAAAACAAGGAGTGATATCTGCATGGAACATCCAGTTACATCAGCTCAATTTAACAACACGCCATATTGGTTACAGTTTATTTCTGACATTATTAAATCAACTATTTGGCCCCTTCTAATTTTTTTCATATTTGTTGTTCTTTATAAAAAAAGAAAATATATTATTAAACATCTCCCATTCCTGTTAGATTTTTTAAAAAGAACTAAATCAGTCAAAATTGGACAAGCATCAATAGAGTTTACTGAGGACTTAAAAAAAGTTGATGATCCTCAGAAAAATGAAGATTCAGATGAAGAAATTTATAAAGAAAGTTCGATCAATGAAGAAGCTACTGACCCTTCTAACCAAGAAATGGTATTGAAATGGTTCACTCCAAAAAATGAATTCTTAGAACTAGCAAAACTCAGACCAGACTATGCTATTTTGGATTCTTGGCAATCTGTCGAAAGAAGAATAACTGATGATATGAAACTAAAAAGCACAAATTTTACTGGTAAGCCTGTGAATATTAATGACTTCTTTAAAAGTAATGATTTATCATTTAAAGATAAAAAATTTTTTATGCAATTAAAAACACTACGGAATAATGTTATTCATACTTCTAATATTATAGTCACCTATTCTGATGCATTGGTATATAGAGAGAAATGCATTAAAGCAATTGAAATTCTGAATAATACTAAAGATTGATTGTCGTTCTTTGATAAAAGATCCTATTTCAAAAGTCTTAGCTAATAAGTCTCAGGCTTTTTTGTATATTTTCTATTTCGTCGGATAACTGACTTGGTAAAATATAAAATATGTTACAATACCTAAAAGGAGGTATTGCTTTGGGAACTTTTTTAGCTTTTATTTGGTATATTTTTATAGGATTTATGCTTTATGGAATCATCAGGTTAGCAGTTAAACATGGGATTGCCGATTCTAATAAAGATAATCTGTGACATAGTTACTACTCTATTAGGGTAGTTTTTTTTATTTCCGTAGATAGTGAAATTATTTATTCAAGACTTTCTTTTTAATTATTTTTTTACATTAAAAATAAAATATGATATTCTGTTCAAAAGGAGTGAGTACATTGAACAGAAAAACTAGTTTCTACCTTTATCTGTTAGCCGCTTTTGTAAACCTTATAGCAGCTTTTTTATTTTTAACTTCAATTGGTGCCATTCCAAAAATTGCAGGGCTTTTATTTTTTGCTAGCTTTTGCGTCCATCTAATACGAGCAATGAAACTAAAGAAATCTGAAAATCACAACTAATACTTATCTCATTTCGCTAGTTGACTATTTTGGTGGATAGTGGACTAGTAAACACCAACTGCTTTTCCATAGCAGTGGCGATCACATGCTCCATTCATCATCTGCCATTTGTTGTTGTAATCTAATTTATCGCTACAATTCAAACAGTACATTTTCCCATCGGCACTATACCCTGCTTTGATTAACCATTTCTTAGCAAGCTTCTTTTTTTGTCTTTTGTTCACTCGATTTTACCTTCCAATCTAACTGCCAGCGTCCTAGCTCTTTGTGATGTTGCCTTTTTTAGTCGACTTATGTCATCAACTGCTTGACGCTCATTCCAGTATTCTTGTGCAAGCTTTTTATCTGAGAATTCTGGCACATTTCCATGCCATTTTTTGAAATAAACTTTTTTAAATGACTGGTCAGTTAAATCAAATAGATGGAAAGCTATTCTCATATCATTCCCTCCTAGTTGTTTATATCTGTCAATAGTGAAATCACTCCGCCTGATCTTTGACCCATGTTAAAAATTCAATGACAGCTGCAGCCCATTCTTTGTCAGACAGTGGAGCATCTATATAAAACATCATGTTATTAACAGCGCTATAAACATCGCCTGTTTCCAAATAGTCCTTTTTCCCTCTTTCTATTGCTACTTGTTGCTTTTTGTTCATATCCTTCCTCCAATCAATACTCGAAACCGTCTAAATCATAACCTTGTAAAGCTTTGTATGCTTGATTTGGATGACCAGCCAGTAAAAGCTCAACTGATAGACTGCATCTATCAATTTGAGTTTCCTGTTTCTTTACTAGCTTTTCCAGTTCTTCAATTCTTTTGTCTAGCTGCTTTTTTTCTTCAGTCATTTTTGGTCCTCCTAGTTTTCTATTTCTTCCAATTACTGATTAATTGCCGCTAACGTATTTTCTGAGACTATGCAGTCCTTTACCACGGCTTTTCGATGGTTGCATCATCCATAGCGTATCTGGGTCTTTTTTTCTTCGTAGCCAACAGGTGGGACACCTCCTATGAAATGGTGGGACACCTTGGAGGTCAGTCCTTCCAGCGGTAAATTCGCCCTTGTTTATCAGGTTTCCCACTTTGGATTAAATTTTTAACAGTGACTTTGGACTTCTTGCATTTCTCACTAACGGTTTTCTTATTCCCTGTAAAAATGACATCCCCTTTATAGAGAACCTCAACTAAACGTTGTTCAGGATTTACACCTTCATAGAGATCCTCACTAAGCTTTTCCCATTCCTTTTTGGCATCTGGGTCTTTTTCGAGATCGACTTTTTCTGCAAGGTACACCATCCGCTGCCGGCGAATCTTTTTTTCAAGTCTTTTTTCTTTATTCATCTAACCGCCTCCCTTTTTGTTTAGATAAGCTTGAACCTTGGCATTTATTTCCGCTTGACGTTCAGGATCAATTTCAGGCTCCGGTTCAGGATTAACAAATCTTTCAGGCAATGGTTCTTCTCGAATAAAAGGTTTCTTTATTCGCTTTTGGTTACTTGTTTCTTTTTTTATCTCAAACTTGAGACTGTCAAATTTTTCTCTCAGCTTTTTAGCGCTTCTGATATTGCCAAACCAAAACTCACTTGAAGGAAGCCAATTGATCACATACTCAATTTGTTTGATAGTACGATCATCCTTTTCCTCCATAAGGCGGATAACATCTGCCCAATTTTCCAAGTTGGCTTTTTTCATTTCTTTTGGAAAATCATTAATCAAATTATTTTTTAGCTTCGAAGCAAGCGTGAAGTGTTCGGTAGAATACTTCACAGGAGAAGTTTCAACTTCTTCTTTATTTGTATTATTAAATGTATTATTAATAGATGTATTATTATCTGGACAGATTTCCGACCTAGGGGTAAGTAAGTTTTCTTGCCTAGGGTCGGTAAGATTCCCTACTGGGGTAGGTAAGTTTTCTTGCCTAGGGGTACTAATGCTAATCCAGCGATTTTCAATTTCTTTACTGCCATTTTTGTACTTTACTATTCGATTGATGTGACCATTATCTTCAAGAGATTTAAGCCATGATTTTATTGTTGTTTTGCTAACTCCGTATAATTGGGCGAAATAATCATTACTTGCCCAGCAATAGCCTCTTTCATTTGATAAAGCGGTTATCTCGCCATACAGAAGTTTCGCACTGGGTATCAACCTGTTGTCATATCTAACGCTTGCCGGTATGATCGCAAAGTAACTTCTGTGAATTGCCACGTTATACCTCCTTTGTAGCTTTTTTGAATAAATCCTCTGTTTTGTATTCTTCATCAAATCGCATGATCTGGGCATTGCTCATAATTCCGATCTTGATCAATGCCTCTTGGTCTAAGTAGACTGGTTTGATTTGATATTTTTGGATAAACTCTTCTTGACCCAATTTGTGAGCGATATTGTGGTATTTCCAACTCAAAGCAACAAACGGAAACTTTCGATGATCGACCTTGTCCCTGTGGCGATTCCCTACTGCCGTTACATGGTGGATCTGCGCTCCTGATTGACCAGTTACTGCACACTTACGGTATTTGCAGCAGAAGTAGAAGAAACTGTCGTGTTCCAGAAGGTAGTTATAGCGCCTTGGCAACTGAACTCCTTCTGCAACAACGTATTCGATTAGAAAGTCAATCCATTGGTTCATCTCTGATTTTGTAGCTTCCGCATGGCTGAATTCACAATCGTAGGTGTTTTGATAGATGTTTCGCATTTTCTCTTTTGCTTCATAGCGTGGAATATTTTCACTCTCAGCAATATCTTTGATCAATGAATGAGACAACGCATTTTGCTTCGCACTTCTGGGATCATTATCTATAAACTGGATTTCTGCGAATCCCTCTTGTCCCCGTCGGATCGTTTCAAGGTGTTCAGGATTCACATCCTCGTCAACTTCCAGTAGAAATCTGTTCCCCTTTTGCATTAGAATCTTTGCTAGCATCACTCAATCACATCGACAACTTCGATCCCTAATTGCACAATACTTTGATTTAATAGACTAAATTGTTCATCTGAGCCTTTGAGTTTCAGCGTTACCACGTTGCCTTGTACTGGTACTTTCTTTTCTCGGATAGGCTCCTCAATAATTTCCCCAGTTTCTCGATCAATTGGTACTGATGGAACATGTTCTTGTTTCTCAACTTTTTCGATGATAGCTGCTGCTTTGGCAAGCTTTTCTTTTTGTTCAGCAACAACTTGATTGATTTGATCAAAGACTTCTTGCAATTCATGACCTTGATCAATCCAACGGACCCAAGAGGATGATTCTAAGCCAACGGCCTGCGCATAGCTTTCAACTGCTTGTTTGTTCGCTGCTAAAGTTTGTTTTTTAGCCACGATTTCGTTGATGGTATCTGTGATTTCTTTACTGATCGCTTTTGTTAATTCACCCTTTGCAGCAGTAAAGGCGCCTTTATTTGTCCATCTATCAGGAATTTCAATTTCACTTTGATCGACACCTAATGCATTGCACAGATCCTCTATTTTTTCTTTCACTTTCTGCAATCGGGAATCACGTTCTTTAGTTTCGAACTTTTCGAGGCTCTGAGAAATTCCTTCTTTGGCAGTTTCCATCTGATCAACAAATGTTTTGATCTTGGCTTCAAATGCTTTTAACGGCTCAGAATATCCGTTTTTTACTTCTTTTCGTTTTTCTTCCAGCAACTTAATAATGTTATTCAGAGACGACCGTGCATCTTTAGCTCCTTGGATATCTCCTTCACTAAAGGTCAAGCTTTTGTAATGATTGGCCGTATTTTCAACAAGCGCTTCAAGCTCTGCTTCATTTTTGATTTCAATGGTACTTGGTGTATAGTCAATCTGAATTGTTGTGTCTGTTTTGATTAATTCATTCATTCGCTATTTCCCCCATGTAAAAGATTTAGTTTCTTGCTGTGGCTTAGGATCTGCTACAGGTTTATTATTCGATTTTGTTTTCTGTTCGGCTTTTTTGACCATCACTTTTGTGTAACCGATGATTTGTTGGTAAAAATCTGGTGTCACCTGATCCAAACTGTCGTAATCATGTTTACCTAGAATGTTCGCTGCAATGATTTTAGGATCAGTGCCAGATATATTTGCAACTTCTTGAACATATTGATTGAAGTAATTAGTGAATTCTGTCCGCATTTGACTCTCATTGTCGCCCTCATCATTTGGTAATGAATCCGAATCAACTCCCATCATCAATCAAGTACAATCCTTGTAATGCGTATTTACGAGCATATGAAGATGCCGATCCTGTTACTTGGCTATCATCCATTTTGGGTTTCGCATCAGCTTCTCGAGCATATGCTTCCACCTGCAATAAATCCTTTCCATCAGTTAGGGTTGCAGTAGCTTTGATATAAAAGCGACCATCCATAAAAATGGGCATATCTGTCAAAGTTAACAAAAGACCATGGTTTTGATTATGTGGCTTTACTGCTTTCAAAATATCTTCTGCGTTTCGGAAGTTGTATCCTCCGAAGTCGCTGTAATTACTTTTCGGGACCTTTAATTCCGCTTGGATTTTTATCAGTTTCTGATTAAAAGTCAGTTCTAATTCACTCATAACGGCACCGGCTTTCCCAGTTTTGATTTGCAATACTCCAACAGGTCATCCTCATGGATGAATTGATCATCAATGGAATATACTAGTTCACCTTGGAAAAGAGGATTTCCACGCCAATCAAACGCAATCGGATCCGGTTCATCAGTTGACAACTGTTTTGCCCCTAGACTGTCAAATTGATCCATGTTACACTCTCCTTAAATACATTTTGTTTGTGACTCAATGCTTTGGTCGGCTGAGTCTCTTTTTTTGTTTCATTCGTTCGATATGTTGTTTAGCTAAAATAGATGGCTTTTCAATCTCATACATGCGATCAGCAATGACTTTACCGATGCGCAAAGCTTCTGCCCTAGTCATACCGTCTCACCTTCCTTTTGCTTTTGTAATTAAGGAATACTCCATAGGGGCCAGTATCCGCACTTAGGAAAACCGGTCCTTTTTTTGCGGCAAGATTGATGTCCCCATCCACCGTTTCTAAATTGAGAAATACCGGTGTTTCAGTGATTCGTAAATACCAGATGCAAAATTTCTTAATCATAGTTTTTCCTCCTTGAAGTATCGATCGATCAAAGCGAGCGCTTCTTCTTTTGTTGATACGGTATGCTGCATTGTCGATCCGTTTGTTTCTATTGAGATAGTGATTTTCATGCTGTTCCTCCTTTGGTATAATTGTTAAAAACTGGTGGTGTTAATGTGGATGGATTTAATCTCGAAACATTTAATTCTTACTTAGAAGAACGAAAGAAAATTATTGAGCCTGCCTTAGAACAAATCCGACAATTTGAAGAAGTGATTGCTCCACATGTTAAGATAATGAATGCTGCTACTGAAAATGTGAAAGTAGCAACTGAACATTACGACAAGATTCGTTCCTTAATCCCAGATGTAAAGAAATTTTATAGCGGTATTACTACTCCCGATGAACTCAAAAATGATGGTCCGATCGAAACTCAACTTACTAGTTTAGACTACAGATTAGTTGAGTTGAAAGAGAAACAAGATTTTACAAAAGAGGAAAAAGAAAGTTTGTTGTTAGCGTCGGAATTTATTGCCAATCAGAACATTCAAGAATCCAATGAGATTCGAAATTATCTTAATTCGATGTCCCCTACGTTGCTCAAGGACAATCAAGAAATAAGTGATAAAAGTGAGTTGGTATCTAATAAAACTCAAGATTCCGAACACGAAGAAAAAGTTATAAATCAAGATATCGACCCTTCTTTCTTAGATGTGCTTCTAAATAAACAGACATTTTATAATGAACTTTCTGGCTTTATTTACCAAACTATTTTTGCAATGGCTTCTGGTGTAATTAATGGTGTCACCTCACCCATAACTCTTATGCTAGTTGTTTCGATTCTTTGCAAAATACTTATCAAACCAAACAAGTGAAATAGTAATAAGACTAAGCCCCTCCTTCCGTGTGGGGGTTATTTTTAATCTAGTAGATCCATTTGAGGATAGTAACCCTCTGCAGTTAATAAGTTGTAAATGAAGACACGACCTTTTTGCGTCCATTTAGTATTCATCACAACTTTTACGCCGCCATCAGCTTTTGGAATCTCGCTTGTGTGCGATTTTGTGTATCCTTGGTTCATGTGTTTGCGGTACAGAATCCATTGACCACTGACTTTATGCTGAACACCTAACTCATTAAGCAATTTATTCAGTGCGATTGCCGACATTCCGTAATCTGCTGCGATTTGAGAAGTTGCTACTGTATCAGTTGATGACAGGATCATATCTAGGTAACTGATTTTCGGTTCATATTCAGCGATTTGCTGTTCGAGCAGTTGGTTCTTTTCTTCTAGGTCAGCTGCTAGTCGCAATGCCTGAGCGAAACTTTGAGGAACGTTTGTGTAGCTACCTGTTTTTCTGATTGTTGGAAGGACTTCACTCGTTACCCAACGTTTGAACTTTCTTGCATTTGGTAGCTTGGATTTAAGTATTAAGCTGTATAGCCCCGATTCATTTATTAGCATTAATGCTGTTCCATTAACGGTGAACGATTCGTTCTGCGTTTTATCTTCCTCATCTACATGATCTCTAATTGCTTTTGGCGTATTTGAATAACCCAAAACACTTGCAACGTCTTTACCAACAAAATACGGCTCATCATTCACTAAAAATGTTCGAACTTCGTTTTTTTCGAAATTGAAAATTTGCGGTGTGCTCATTTTGCTTCCTCCTCTTTATGCTACCTCTGAAGGTTTCAACTTTTTTGATCTATAACGGTTAGCTTCTTTCCATTTCAAATACCAAAGGAATGTTCCAAGATGAATCCAAGTTACGCTATGGGTTGGTTTTAAAACCCCCTCTTTGAATTCAGGAATACTCTCCATCTCTTTTTGATACGTATTTAAAGTAGTACGAGATAACCCATTGAAACGAATCATTAAATCCTCACGCCTATCCCATTCAGAAATCGAAGTCTTATCCGTAGCCATTTTGATTAATTCCGGAATAGTTGGTTTTTTCATATTTACATTCCTTTCTAATGTGAATTCTTAAGTTGTTCTAGAGCTGTTTCGATTGGTTTTATTTGTTTATCCGGTTTACGTCGACCATTCATAATGTCAGACATATATGTTTTCGAAATTCCAATTGTCTCAGCAAGCCAATTTTGTGTTTTATCGTACCGTGCTAACTCAACCCTAACTTTAACGATGAAATCTTTAGACATACCCACACCTCCTTTTTTTAATAAAGCGAACAAAATACGCTAAAATAGTTGACATCAATCCCAAAGTTTTATAATATTGGTTTATGGTTAATAAAAAGACGGAATAATACCTATATATTAAACATTCTTAGTTTCCCGACCTCGATTGTTTTTAATAAATATAAGTGTCTTTCTGTATTTATTAGCGTATTTAATTTGCTTATGAGCTAATATTATCCCATAACTTTATAATTGTAAAGCGTTTTTTATTATACTTTGGGAAAAATAACTCATTTGCAAGAAGGATGGTTGAAAATGAGTTTATTTGAAAGGGTTTCAGAACTTGCAAAAAAACAGGGGAAAAGTTTAAATCGAGTTGCAGAAGATAATGGATTATCTAAAAATGCTATCTATCAGTGGAGAACGAGTAGTCCAAAAGCTGAGACTTTAGAGCTTATTGCAAACTACTTTCACGTATCGACAGATTACCTTTTAGGAAGGACAGACAACCCACACATGGGAATGTCCGAAAAACAAAAAGAAATGACCATAGAAGAAGCTTTGAAATCTGTTATGAGTTATAACGGTAAAGAAGTTTCGGAAAATGACCGTCAAGTTTTAGAGAGGATTGCAAAAGCATACTTGGACGGAAAAATATAAGAGGGTGTTTGTTTGGATGCTCAGATTTTAGAAATTGTTGAAAAGTTGAACATAACAATAGTTTATGATGAATTTTTGGAAGATCATGGGAAATATCTACCAATTGTAAATATAATTGTATTGAATAGTAAGTTAAATGATTTTGATACGAAGAAGGCTTTACTTCATGAATTAGGGCATGCTTGTGAAGATCAAGATAATTACGAGCTTTATAAACTCTCATTTGTCTTAAAGTCGAAAATGGAATATGCTGCAGATAGATTTATGATAAGCTACTTCACCAGCGAATACGATGACATTTATAATTATAGTCAATTAATAGAAGAATTTAGTATTGGGATGGGCTACGATGTTAAATATGCTAGATAAAAATACCCCTATCAAAGGACCAGCTTCGATAAGGGTTACTCATTTCTGAGATAGTACAAATATATTATATCAAAGAAATGAGGAAAGAAGATGAAAAAAGTCGTACCGTGCTTATTGTTTGTTGGTTTAATAATGACCGGATGTTCTAATAATGAAGAAAGTACAACTCCCCCAACTGATACAACTTCTCAAACGACTTCTGTTTCTGAAGAACAGAAAGCTGACTTCGAATATGGGAAAATCATTACTGACGAGTTTGAACTTACTTATAAAAATTCTGAAATAGTTAAAAGTCCGTCTGAAGATGGCTATGGGTTATATATAACGTATTCATTAAAGAATACTTCAGATAACAATATCACACCTATTGATATTATTAATGATTACGTTTTATTTAAGCAAGAGAATGAAACTTCTGAGGTTGATCTCGATAATACCTACTATAGCTTAGATGCATTTGGATCAACAGATGATGTCGAATCATATAATGAGCAAGTTGATAAAGAAAACTCTCGTTCTGATGAACTGTTACCCGATAAAACCGTGGACATAATAGAGACTTACTCTCTGGATAACTTAGATTTCCCAGTTAAAATGATAGCTATGTATGAAGATAAAGAAATAGGTATTTATGAAATTGATTTGACTGAATTAGAAAAGCCTGAAGAAACAAAATCTTTAGCCAATACAAATAATCCCAATGAAGATAGTTCCTATAACGAAGGCCTTTCCGATATGCCAGCAAGCTGGCAAGAAGGTGAAGCTGAGTGGAAAAAAGCAAAGGCTGAAGGCTGGACAGCCGAGGATTGGGAAGAAGCAGTCAGAGCTAGTGAAAACGAAACTTATGTAGTAGGTTCCGGTCAATATGAAGATTCATTTAATGGTAGTCAAGCTGAGCAAACAACATTGCCTGAAGGAACTTCTGAAAATGCAAGACGTATATATAATGAAATAAAAAGTATTCAAGATAGAGAATTAACATCTGGTGAAATTCAAACATTAGAAGCTATCGAACAAGGCTATTACGAGTAAAGAAAAAAACACGCCCCTCCGACCAAAGACAGGCGTGCAAAACAAAATAAACGATAGGCTTATTTAGTCATGCCTATTGTAACAAAGAATTGAGGTACACACAATGTGGAGCGAATCTTTAGGCAACGGAAGATATAAGTTTATAGAAAGATACAAAGATCCCTATACCGAAAAATGGAAAAAGACAAGTACTGTTCTAACAAGTGATTCTTCCAGAGCCTGGAAGAATGCACAGAAAATATTAGACAAAAAAATAGCGGAAGCTTTGAGTAATTATGATAAATCTGACATCACTTTCAAGGAGCTTTACGAAGAGTGGTTTGTTTATTACCAACAACATGTAAAAAGAACAAGCTGGACCAAAGTTCCAAAGATGATAAAACATATTCAAAAAGTTATATCTGACGATGTTCTAGTTCGAAATATCGACGAGAATATGATTCGTAGTATTACAGAAAAAATGTATACTTTCGGTGACCTATCCTTGAATTATACGAAACAGACCAAGACGACCCTTTCAATCATGTTGAGTTATGCTGTTGAGAAAAAGTATATCAAACAAAATCTAGCGCTAAATGTCAAAATTCAAAGAAAAAAAGCTGAAGAAGAAAAAAGAAAAAAGAACATGGAAGAAAAATACCTTGATCAAAGCGAAATGACAGATTTGCTTGTATATATGAGAAAATCTACTAAAAGATTATTGCACGCTAACATTGCAGAATTGTTATATTTAACCGGCCTAAGATACGGAGAGTTACAGGCATTACAAATAAAGGACTTTGACGGGAATGCTTTGGATATTAACGGCACATTGGACTATTCTTTCTTAAAAATGAAAGATGCTGTAAAAACTTCACCTAAGAATATCTATTCTAAAAGAATAGTTTCTCTGCCTAATAGGGCAGTAAAAATTGTGAATGAAGTTATAGAACACAACTCTTTAGTATTCGGCTCCCAAAGTAATGAGGACTATATATTTAAATCGTCTAGAGGTACTCCGCTGTCTCTCCATAGCTTTAATATGGTACTACATCGGGTACAGGACGAACTTAAATGGGATAAAAACTTATCCTCTCACATATTCAGACATAGTCATATTTCTTTACTAGCTGAACTAAACCTTCCTTTAAAAACTATAATGGAAAGAGTCGGACATTCAGATGCTAACACGACTTTATCAATCTATAATCATGTAACCAAAAAATCAAAATTACAAGTTATCGATAGATTAAACAACTTGTAATTTGCCCCTTTTTTGCCCCTTTTATATAAAATTAATAATAAACAAACAAAAGAACCCCTATAAATAGAGGTTCTTTTATTATAACTACATCATGCCGCCCATACCCATTGATGGGTCCATTGCAGGAGCTGCTGGCGCTGCTGGTTCTGGTTTGTCGGCAACGACTGCTTCAGTTGTTAACAATAATGCGGCAACAGAAGCTGCGTTTTGTAATGCAGAACGCGTCACTTTTGTTGGGTCAACGATCCCAGCTTCTAGCATGTTTACCCATTCGCCAGTTGCTGCATTGAAACCAACGCCTAAGTCAGCGTTTTTCAATTTGTCGATGATAACTGAACCTTCGTAGCCTGCATTTTCAGCAATTTGACGAACTGGTTCTTCTAAGGCACGTAAAACGATTTTGACACCTGTTGCTGCATCGCCATCTGTTTCGATTTCTGCAACTTTGTTGATGACATTCACTAAGGCAGTTCCCCCACCTGAGACCATGCCTTCTTCAACAGCGGCACGTGTTGCATTCAATGCATCTTCAATACGTAATTTCAATTCTTTCAATTCAGTTTCAGTTGGTGCCCCAACTTTGATCACAGCAACCCCCCCAGCAAGTTTTGCTAAGCGTTCTTGTAGTTTTTCACGGTCAAAGTCAGAAGTTGTATCAGCGATTTGGTTTTTGATCAATTGAACGCGTGCGTCAATTGCTTCTTTTTCACCAGCACCTTCAACGATTGTTGTGTTGTCTTTATCCACAACCACTTTGCTTGCTTGACCTAAGTTATCGATGGTTGCATCTTTCAGCTCAAGACCTAAGTCTTCAGTGATCACTGTACCACCAGTTAAGATCGCAATGTCTTCTAGCATTGCTTTACGACGATCACCAAATCCTGGTGCTTTCACTGCAACAACATTGAATGTTCCACGGATTTTGTTCAATACAAGTGTTGGTAATGCTTCGCCATCAACGTCATCAGCGATGATCAATAATGGTTTTGATTGTTGTAAGATTTGTTCTAACAATGGCAAGATATCTTGGATGTTAGAGATTTTTTTGTCAGTGATCAAGATGTATGGATTTTCTAACGCTGCTTCCATTTTATCGTTGTCAGTTACCATGTATTGTGATAAGTAACCACGATCAAATTGCATTCCTTCCACAACATCTAATTCTGTTTCGATCCCTTTTGATTCTTCAATAGTGATAACACCGTCATTGCCGACTTTTTCCATTGCATCAGCGATGTATTGACCAACTTTTTCACTACCAGAAGAAACAGCACCAACTTGTGCGATTGCTTCTTTTGAATCAACGATTGATGAAATGTTGTGTAGCTCTTCTACAGCCACTTTTGTTGCCATTTCGATCCCACGACGAATACCCAATGGGTTCGCACCAGCGGTGACATTTTTCAATCCTTCACGAACGATTGCTTGTGTCAATAACGTAGCAGTCGTTGTTCCGTCACCAGCGATATCGTTTGTTTTTGAAGCGACTTCAGAAACAAGTTTTGCGCCCATGTTTTCAAAATGATCTTCTAATTCGATTTCTTTAGCGATCGTTACACCGTCATTTGTGATCAATGGTGAACCGTAAGATTTTTCTAAAACCACGTTACGACCTTTAGGGCCTAAGGTTACTTTTACTGTATCTGCTAATTTATCTACCCCACGAAGCATTGCTGCGCGTGCGTCTTCTGCAAATTTGATTTCTTTTGCCATGATTTCATCACCTCAAGTATTTTTTATTTTTCTTATTCTACTACTGCAATGATATCTTTTGCAGCAACGATCAAATATTCTGTTCCTTCATATTTCACTTCTGTGCCAGCGTATTTTTCGAACATTACTTGTTCGCCAACGTTGACAGCAACAGGAGCTTTTTCACCGTTTTCGAGCGTGCGTCCTTCGCCGACTGCAATAACGGTACCCGTTTGTGGTTTTTCTTTTGCTGCTGATGCAAGCACGATTCCGCCTACAGTTTTTTCTTCTTCTTTTGCGACTTCGATAATCACACGATCACCTAATGGTCTTAACACGATAAATCCCTCCAATGAATGTTTTAGAATTTAGCATTAGCACTCTCTTGTATCGAGTGCTAACTTACAGTTTCAATATTACTCATTTTCCCAAATTTTTGCAAGCCTTTTGCTAAATTTTTTTTGCATTTCTAATTGATTGATAAATATAGTAGGATTTTTTGTTTCTAGAAGCAACCTAGTCTATAATGAAGCAAAGGAGTGTGAGGAAACAACTATGTCTTTATCAAAATATTCTTTGTCCACGATTCTTACTTACGGCATCGTCTTTTTTCTACCGATCGCCTTCGTCCCTAGCGGACATCAAGTAGCAGCAACAACGATCGGTTACTTAGCTGGTGCAGCGATCATGTTTTTCTTGTATTTCAAACAAACAGAACCGCTATCGTTTGAACACAAAAAAACCAAAGTCTCAGCGATTCTTATTTACGGGCTAACCGGCATTGTCGCAGCGATTTTGTTGCAAAATCTAGCCATCTTTATCGAATCCTTTTTCGGAGAAGTCAGCGCTTCGCAAAATACCGAAAACATTATTGCCATCGTGGTGCAAAACCCACTCTTTGCTCTCGCAGCAATGGTCGGTGGGCCAATTATGGAGGAATTTGTCTTCCGCAGAGCCTTAGTTGGCATCATTGGGAAATACAGCAATGTTTGGGTCGGTGTAGTGGTCAGCGCCGTAGCCTTTGCCTTTGCCCACAATGACAATCATCTCTTAGTCTATATTTTCTTAGGACTGTTCTTTTCTGGGCTTTATGCTTTGACCGGCAGTATTTGGACTTCCATGATCACCCATGTGGGAATGAACACTTTAGTTATTATTATTCAGTTATTGCTTCATTACGGCTATATCCAAATGCCCTAAAGAAAAAACGCTACGCAGAAATTTTGCGTAACGTTTTTTTCTTTAGACCTTCGTGCCATTGGACGCAATCACTTGCTGATACCATGCAAATGAATCTTTCTTCCGACGAGCAAGGGTTCCATTTCCTTCATTGTCTTTGTCCACATAGATCACACCATAGCGTTTCTTCATTTCCCCTGTCCCCGCAGAAACCAAGTCAATGATGCCCCACGGTGTATAACCTAATAAGTCGACGCCATCATAAGCTACTGCTTCTTTCATCATTTCGATATGGGCTTTTAGGTAGTCAATACGGTAGTCATCGTGGATCTGTCCATCCTCTTCCACCGTATCCACCGCACCAAAGCCATTTTCTACAATGAAAAGCGGCAATTCGTAGCGTTCGTTAAACCAGTTCATGGCATAGCGCAAGCCTACGGGATCAATCTGCCAGCCCCATTCAGAAGCATCGACATAAGGATTGCCCACCAGATCTTGGCTCTCATCATAGTCATAGGTTGGATCATTCTCCTTGCCTTTGATCGCAAATGACATATAGTAGCTAAAACCAATGTAGTCAACACAACCTTTCGCCAAAGCTGCTTCATCTTCAGGGGTGATATCTAAATCAAATTGTTTTCTTTCAAAATAGCTGCGCATATAACTCGGATAGTGCCCACGGGCATGAACATCTGAAAACCAATAGCGCCGTTGCATGGCCACCGTGGCTGCCATCATGTCTTTGGGATCGCAAGAATACGGATAGATTGGGCACATCGCGATCATCGATCCGATTTGAAACGCAGGATTGATCGCATGTCCTAGCGCCACCGCTTTTGCACTGGCAACGAGCTCGTAATGAGCTGCTTGGTACATGACTTTTTCTCGGTCTTCTCCTTCCGTAAAGAACAGACCAGAATTGGTAAATGGCGCAAAATCTTCTTTATAGTTTGCTTGATTATTGATTTCATTGAAGGTCATCCAATACTTCACTTTCTTTTGATAGCGCGTAAAACAAACTTCTGCAAAGCGGACAAACAAATCGATCAATTTACGGTTACGCCAACCTCCGTATTCGGTCACTAAATGATAAGGCATTTCAAAGTGAGACAGGGTAATGACTGGCTCAATGCCATAGCGTAAACACTCATCGAATAATTGATCATAAAAGGCCAGGCCTTCCTCATTCGGCTCGCGCTCATCCCCCTTTGGAAAAATACGGGTCCAGGCAATCGATGTTCGGAAGCACTTCAACCCTAATTCGGCAAAAAGCTTGATGTCTTCAGGATACCGATGATAAAAATCGATCGCTTCATGATTGGGATAGCTTTCGCCCGGTTGGATACCTTCCGTGATTCGGCGAGGAATTCCGTTGCCTCCGACAGTCATGACATCAGCGACACTCACGCCTTTTCCACCCGCACGATAGCCGCCTTCCAATTGGTGAGCAGCGACTGCGCCACCCCATAAAAAATCGCTTCTTAGTTTATTCATTTCTATTCAACCTGCTTCCTTGGTATTAAACGATCTCTGTTTCTTGTTTATAGTTCAAACTATCGACTTTACGAATGAAAGGATAGTAAATAAAGAAGCCGATTGCTAAAACAACAAATTGTAAAATAGCGGTCCGAATGCCACCTACTAGAAAACCTGAAATGATCGGCGGGGTCGTCCAGGGAACTTGCACAGCAGTAAATAGCGGTACGATACCGGTATAAAGTGCAAAATACGTGATCACGCCTGAAACCATCGGTGTCAAAATAAATGGTAATACCATGATTGGGTTCATGACGATCGGTGTCGCAAAAATAATTGGTTCATTGATATTAAAGAATGCCGGTATCAAGGAAAGACGTCCTAATTGTTTGAACTGCGCCGAACGGGCAAAAGCCACCATGTATAGCACGATCCCAATCGTCATTCCTGCGCCAGTTACCGTCATAAATTGATCCAAAAACTGCTGGGTCACGATGTGTCCGCCATTTTCTAATGTCAATGCTTTACCAGATTCAAGAATAGCCGTATTGGCTAATGAATTGGCTTGTAAAATTGGTCCCATGATCCCGCCCACGATCGTCGAACCATGAACCCCAAAGAACCACAAGAATGGCACTAAGAAGCCTAGCATCATTGCGCCACCAAGGGAATCCGTCACCCCTTGCATTGGACTTTGAATCACGGTGTAGATCCATTCGACCACGGTTGTTTGAAAAACTTTATCAAAGAAAATATAAATGCCTAATGCGATGGTCGTCAAAACAGCGGCTGGAATCAATGCTGTAAATGAGTTTGCGACATTGGTGGGTACTTGCTCTGGCAGTTTGATTCGGATGTCGCGTTTCAAGAACCACGTATAACCCCAACCCACAAAAAGTCCCACTAAGATGGCACTGATCATTCCTTGTCCACCGGTCCACGTCTTATCAATGACATTTGCGATGGTCACATTTGCTTCAGCATCCGTCACACTTGACTCCATAGTTAATAAGAAAATAACTAAACCAATCATTCCTGCAGGGAGTCCTTCGTAACCTTCTGCTTTTACATATGAATAGGCGATGCCCATTACGGCGAAAAAGGCCATAATTGCAAAAGAGGCGCCATAGGCTTGGTTGAAGTATTCACCTAAGCCGCTATTCGTTACCCAATCCGCAATCGACTGGACGGGAAAGTTTGCTAATAGTAGGAAAATCGATCCTACGATTGAAAAGGGCATCGTATAGAGCATACCGTTTCTTAATGCAGTGATTGCTTTCGTATTGACAAATTTTAATATTGGGGGTAATAATTTCTCATTGATCCATTCGTTCATCTCACATCACTCCTAAAATAAAATTCCATCCACCGGCCAGTGAATTCGCTTACAAATAAATCTTAATAGATAATATTCCCCTTGCCTATAGCTTTTCTAAGTTATGAAACATGTTCCAACAAAAAAAACAGCCGAAGCTGTTTTTTTACGATCACTTAGATTTGCTTGTAGACTTGATGGGCTAAAAGTTCGATCAGTGTAATCACTGGGACTTGCGTCGTCAGGTTCAAATCGACTTCTTTTCCCCCACTGACGACGGGCATATAGTAGGAAATATTGTAATCTGCCATTTGGGCGATCGTCGATTTTTCATCATTGGTGATGCTGAGTACTTTTGCCCCATACCGTTTGAAGTCCTCCGTTTGCTTGATCATTTGAATGGTTTCCCCCGAAACTGATAAAATGATCGCTAACGTATTTTCCATCCCACGAGGCGGTACTGGCAAAAAGGGATCGACGATGCTATAGGCATTGATGCCTAAATTAGCAAAATAGCGGCTGCCATAGGTGCCAAGAATGCCACTTGTGCCGATACCTGAAAACGCCACATGGCGTGCGGAAAGAATCAGTTCTACCGCTGGCTGGATAAACTTACGGTAATCTTCATTATTGACTTTTTTTAAGAATGTATTGACTTGGATCGTTGCATCATAGAAAAGATCAAACGCTCGTGCATCTTGTTCCTTTTTTTGACAGATCGCATACTTTAACTCTGAATACCCGCGATAGCCTAATTTCGTGATACATCGTAAAATCGTCGAGGTCGAGACATGGCATGCAGCTGACAATTCGCGGATCGTCAGTTGATCGATCTCTTCAAAATGCTGGACAATGTACTTATAAACAGCCATTTCAAGCTCGTTCAGACGCTTGATTTTTTCTTCATCAAACATACCTGCTGCCTCCACCCGACAATTTTATCCTTTGTTGATCGATTAGATTGCAAATAACTCCGTCGCTTTGTCAGGATCGGTATCATAGACTTCAAATGTTTCTCCAACACCTAGATCATGTTCTTTCATGGTGTTGACCATCGTTAAGTGCGCCAACTCTTTCAAGTTGTTTTCTTTACTTAAATGACCAAGATAGACCCGTTTGGTATTGTCGGTCAAGATATCCGTCATGACCAGAGCGCCATCTTCATTCGATAAGTGACCACGATCTCCAAGAATTCGCTGTTTGAGGCTCCATGGGTAAGGGCCCATTCGCAGCATTTCTAGGTCATGGTTGCTTTCCACAAGGTACGCATCGGCGCCTTTGATAATGCCTCGCACATGATCGCTGCAATAACCGGTGTCCGTCAACATCACGAATGATTTGCCGTCTTTATGGAAACGATAAAATTGCGGCGCTGCAGCATCGTGAGAGACGCCAAAGCTTTCAATGTCCAAGTCACCCAAGGTCAGCACTTTTCCCATTTCAAAGATATGTTTTTGTTCGACAGCGACGTTACCGATCATTGGATCCATCGCTTGCCATGTTTTTGTATTCGCATAGACATCAAGTTTGTATTTTCGCGCCAGTACTCCGACACCGTGGATATGATCTCGATGTTCGTGGGTCACAAGAATGGCGTCCAAGTCTTCTGGTTTCCGCCCTACTTCATCCAATAATGAAGTGATCTTCTTGCCGCTCAAACCGGCATCCACTAAGATCCGCTTTTTATTGCTTTCGATATAGAGCGAATTTCCTGAGCTTCCGCTGGCTAGAATACTTACTTGAAAGGCATTTTCCTTCATCATGGTTTACGTGACTTCCTCTCTGGTTGTTTCAACGAGTTCCATTATACCCGCTTTTTTATGGATTTTCTACCTTTTGAACGGCATTATTCGTGATGATCCGATTGCTAAAGGCATTGACCGTTTCGATTTGGATGGTGTCATCGCCATCTAATTGGAACGCAATAAACCATGCAGGAATGTACACATTTTTTTCCCTAACCTTCAAAATCATCGTATAGGCTAATTCCGTCCAGAGAATTTTCGAGTGACTCGGCAGCTTGTTGTTTAGATAAAGCGTATTTACTGCTTCTTTTTCTGAATAGACCGTCATCTTTTCCCTTAGAGGCGTAATATTGGAGATATGTGTTTGCGTATAACGGGCAATCTGCAGTAGATCATCCGTTTGTTCTAAGGTGATATCGATCCGACTTGAGCTGTCATTGAAAGGAATGCCTTCATACGACTGGACCGCCACCACCGTCGGATGATTGGCGTTCAAGACAGAGAGGTTTTCCAAATAGTCATATTCATCCCCAAACAGGACTTGATCTTTTCGTTGCAAAAAACCATTGACGGTTTCTTCCGTTTGGGAATCATCACTGATGTAAAAGCCATTGGTTGAGACATGGATCAACTGCTGACCTTTGACCGTCGACCCTCTTTTGAACTGCGTATTGAGTTGCGGATTTCGTAGCTCCACATCAAAATCCGTCTGTTCACCGCTCAAATAATAGCCACTCAAGACCTCATCTGATAATTCGCCAGAATACCGAATGTCCTCAGACTCGAGACGTTGTTCGATAGGAATCGTTTGGTTTGATTGTGAAACCATCTGATGCTCGCTGCGAGCCTCACTGTAAACATTGAATAAAAAGACGTTCAGACCAAGAAAAGCGAGGAAAAAAATCCATTCGATTCGTTTAAAATCCAATTAATTCTCCTCCGTTTCTGCTAATTTTGTCATTAATGCATCATAACTGATCCAAGACGAGTCATAATTGACATACCAAGCAGGCGTCAAATCAACGAGTGGTGCATCTTTGATCTCCCCCCATTGATAGCCAACGATGATCTGTTGCAATAATTCAGGATCAGCCCCTGCCGCAATCAGATCATTTTTGACCGACAAACTAGAGGGTAATTCAATCTCGGTTTCAGAAGGAATCGGCACTTGAATCGCGTTCAAACTGGCAGAAATCGTCATTTCCCGACTGCCGGTCTGACCACTTTCTGAAAAAGCCACACTGATCACCCCTTGACCACCAGTACTAAAGACTGGATAGCCTTCAACGAAAACCCGATAATCCAAGTGCTTGTCTTGTTGATCAAAATAGCGGATCGTCCCAAAATTGTTGCCTAAACGAATAATATAATCCGCACTCAACATCGCCAGATCCGTTTCATCGGAATCATCTGTGGTAGTTTCAAACTTGACTTGCTGCTGATCTTGCAAGACCGTCATGTTTTGCCCACCTTCATAATAGTAGGTATCGACACTTTCATCATTGATCTTGACGTTTTTAGGATTGCTGAAAAAGGCTTCTCGAAACAAGCTCTGAGATTGAGTCGAAGAATAGTAGCTGTATTTTTTCAGCTTGATCGAATCCTGCGTATAATATTGCTTGCTGGATCGTTCTTCATCTGCCACCATTGTCGTCCATTCCCGAGGGTTGTCTGCTAGTAAGTGTTTTACTTGGCTTTTGTCCCAGTCGATTTTCCCTCGCACCACTCGTTGATGGGTAAAATCAACAAATTGGATCGTGTTTTCTTCAAGGTCAAACTGGATGCGGGAAAACGGAAAATCCTCTGTTTCACTTTCGTCCTCTAAGGACAGCTCTTTTTCAAAGGTTTTCTCATAATCTTTCAAGTAAAACGTTGTATAGTAGTTTAAGGACACCCCTTGATTGACTTCTTGGGCTTTTGAAAAAGCTTGTTCCTCGCCATAGGTTCGCAGCGTCAAATCACTGATCGTTGCCTCATTGATCGCCTCTTGGATCTCACGAATCACCGCTTCAGAGTTGGTTTCTTTGATCGCGTCCTCGTCATTCCAAGTCAAATACAGGGGCAAAAACAAATCGCTTTTTTGTTTGTAGGTTTGAACCGAAGGATTGACGCCGGTATCTGTTTCCGTGCTGGCATTGTTGAACCCAGTCGGATTCAGCCAAATCATATAGGAGAAATAAAAACTCAAGGCGATCATTACGATCAAGCCTACACGAATGATTTTTTCTGAGATTCTCATACCCACCAATCCTCCTCATACGGTTCATACGGCAACATGATGTAAAATGTTGACCCGCGATTTTCTCGACTTTCCGCCCAAATCGCACCGCCATGAGCTTTGATGACTTCTCGTGAGATCGCCAATCC
The DNA here is from genome assembly GCF_058135755.1 of Enterococcus sp. R12. Classification (NCBI taxonomy): domain Bacteria; kingdom Bacillati; phylum Bacillota; class Bacilli; order Lactobacillales; family Enterococcaceae; genus Enterococcus; species Enterococcus sp. R12. The sequence goes on along the minus strand of NZ_CM176874.1, from coordinate 811,635 downwards.
TAAGCCAGTACCTCCTTGCTGACGGGCACGAGCTTTGTCGACTCGGTAAAAACGATCAAAGATCTTCGTGAGATCTTTTTTCGGAATCCCTAGTCCTTGGTCATTGATGCTAAGTACGATGTTGTTATGGGTCTCCATCAATTTCACCGTAATGATCCCGCCATCTGGCGAATATTTGATGGCATTATTCATGATGTTATCGATCACTTGGATCATTTTATCGGTGTCGACTTCCACCCACAATTCTCGTTTAGTGAACTCCCGACGAATCAAGTATTTTTTGCTTTCATTCGTCACCATCATGTCAAAACGATCCAACACGAAATTGACCATTTCATTGAAGTTGATGTATTCCAACTGCAGTTGCGAATTGCCGCTATCCATCCGCGACAGACTCAACAAGTCATTGATCATCCGAATCATTCGATCCGTTTCATCCAACGTCACTTTCAAAAAGTTCGGCGCAATTTCTGGGTCTTTCCAAGCACCCTCACTCAACGCTTCGATGTAGCTGCGCATACTCGTTAATGGTGTCCGTAACTCATGAGAAACGTTGGAAACGAACTCTCGCCGTTCCTGTTCGTTTTTTTCTTGCTCTGTAACATCGTGCATCACCGCAACTAACCCAGAAATAAAGCCAGACTCCCGACGAATCATGGAGAAATCGATGCGCAAAATCATATTTGCTCCCGTCAAATCATTGCTAGGACGCTCCAACAGCATATCTTCAGGATTTTCCAAAAGCTTTCGTAACGTGTATTCTTCATCGATTTCCAATAAGGTCAAAATCGACTGCCCGATCGCTTCTTCGTTGCTGACATTCAACAAGGACATCGCCATCTCATTGATGGTAATGACTTTGCCTCGTCGGTCGGTGGCAACAACGCCGTCTGTCATGTGAGACAAGACGCTGTCCAAGCGGTTTCGCTCAGATTCCATCGCCTCTTGAGTCTCTTCGATTCGTTCTCCTAGTTGATTAAAGGTCTCCGCCAGTTGCCCCAATTCATCTTTTCCATGAATCGCGACCTTGCGGCTATAATCTCCTTTGGCGATGCGAATCGCTTGTTCGCGCATCTCTCCGATTGGTTGGGTGATGGAACGAGAGACCAATAGTGCCACAATGATCGAAATCACTGCCGCAATCAGCGAGGCTGTCACAAAAATGACCGCAGTCGTACTGACTTCATTGTATTTTGACTCAAGATTGCTCCGTAAATAAAGGGTTCCTAAAACGGTATCCCCTGTCGGTGATTGGATCGACTGCACGATATTGAACACCCGCTGTCCGCTGGATTCATCATAAAGGACCTCACTACGGTTCGTATCGTAATCACGGTAATCATTTTTTTCTCCCACCGAGCCACGATCATTGATATTGGTGGTTGCACGAATGATCCCTTGCTCATCCACCACCCGCATCTCCAAAATTTCCGATGAGTTGGTACTCGTTAAGATTCGATTCAAGGAAGCATTCATGGAATCCCAATCCAACCCGTCATCATTATCCATTCGACTCAATTCAGAGCCTAATGTTACCACTAACGTGCTGGCACGTGCCTCCATGTCGCGTTTGAAGGCATCGACCGTTGTTCTTTCCAATTCGCGAATAAAATACGCCCCGATAATCTGGATCGCAATCAATAAGATCAAGATAAAAGTCAGGGCGATTTTGAAGTTCACCGATTGAAAAAAGCGAACTTTATTTTTCATAGCTTATTCCTGTTCTGGGTTCCGCAAGTAATAGCCCACTCCGCGACGAGTAACCAAATAGTTTGGATGGCTCGGGCTGTCTTCGATTTTTTCACGTAAACGGCGTACCGTCACGTCAACGGTTCGGACATCGCCAAAGTAGTCATAGCCCCAAACCGTTTGCAATAAATGCTCCCGGGTCATCACTTGACCAAGATGTTTTGCCAAGTAGTGCATCAATTCAAACTCTCGGTGCGTCAATTCGATGGCTGCACCATTTTTAGTGACCATGTACGCATCAGGATGAATCGTTAAATCACCAATCGTTAATTCGCTGTTGGCGTTATCGTCTGCTTCCTTCGCAGCTGCCGAGCCGCGACGCAGATTGGCTTTGACACGGGCCACCAATTCCCGGTTTGAAAATGGTTTGGTTACATAATCGTCCGCACCAAGCTCGAGGCCTAGTACTTTATCGATTTCAGAATCTTTGGCTGTGACCATGATGATCGGCATGTCATGGGTTTTGCGCACTTCCCGTGCAACTTCCAACCCATCCATTTTTGGCAGCATCAAATCAAGCAAAATCAGATCAGGATCGACCTCGGCTACTTTTTCTAATGCCTCTTCTCCATCATAGGCGGTATATACTTCATATCCTTCTTTGGTTAAATTAAATTTGACGATATCAGAAATTGGTTTCTCATCGTCCACGACTAGGATCTTTTTCAAAAATGTCACCTCAATTTTTTTTGGTTTCTTACTTATTATACATTATTTAAACGGGCTTTTCATCTTTCCCAAAAACCGCAGCCTCATTCTTAAGGAAAGCACAAAAAAAGAAAGGCACGGGGCCTTTCTTTTTTACTCTTCTAAAAGTTGGATACCGATCCCTAACAACCCAGGACCCGTGTGGACGACTAATGCGGGAGAGATTTGTCCAAATAAGATTTCTTTGACCTTAGGAAATTCGGCTTCTAATCGTGCTTTCATTTCTTTGGCTTCTTGCAGTGCATCACCTTGCGCCACGGCTAAACGCACATGGCGATGATCACCGATGAATTGCTTGATCAAGTCAACGGTTTTGTCCAAGCTTTTCTTCCGTCCACGAGATTTTGCGACCGTATAGTAGATCCCTTCTTCATTACAAGAGATAATTGGATTCAATTTCAAGGCATTGCCTAAGATGGATGCGACCAGACCGATGCGGCCGCCTTTTTGTAAATACTCTAAGGTAGCTACGTTGAAAAAGACTTTGTTTTTCGGCACTTCATTCGTTAATTGTGCCCGTAGTTCTTCCCAAGTCACGCCTTTTTCTAACAGTTCTGCTGCACGAATCGCTTGCAGCCCTGCACCGATTCCGATATTTTTCGTATCAAGCACGAAAACCTCAAGATCCGTCCGTTGTTCACCTAACAGGCGAACGACGTTAAACGTTCCGCTCAATCCGCTGGAGATGGTTACGGCAAAGACTTTCTCATACCCATCGGCTTTGATCCGATCAAAGATTTCCCCGATCGCAGCACCGTCAGGTAACGAGGTACTAGGGATTTCTTGCGGCAAGCGCTCGTAGATTTCTTCCGCAGTAATATCAACTTTATCGGTATAGGTCCGATCCTTGTAGATAATTTGCAATGGCAGCATATACATGCCGTATTGCTCCATGATCTGTGCGGGAACATCGGTACCTGAATCAACTAATAGGGCAATTTTCTCTTTATTCATGGGCTTCTCCTTTATGTGTGTCTAAATAAATGACTTCTAATTCAATCGTTTTTTCTGCCAATAGTTTGTTGGCAAAGGAACGCGTCGCACCTTTCATGGCTACTAATTCAATCGGGATCGGTTCCGACGTCATTTGTTCGGGTTCTCCCATCGCTTCTTTGCCGACAAGGTGGATCGCTTTTTCTTGTTCTTCACAAAATACATTGTAGGCATTTCTGATGCCGACAACTTTCCCTTGAAAAAGGATCCCCGTCTTTATTTCAGGAATCGTCAGCACTTGCTTGAGCATCGTGATCGCAATCAAAAATGCGAGATGCTTTTGATTGTAACGTTTCTTCTCTGGTGCTGGAATCATCCCTTTTTTGACATAATTATTGACCATGGAAGAGGTCAATAGCGGATGCTTTTCCGTTTGGATCACCGGCGATAAATATTGATCGATCAATGTGATCACCTGATCCATATACAGTTCCAGCGTTGGCAATTCTTCCCATCTCGGCAGGTGGAATTTCAGCAATGAATTGCCCCAATTTTTCATGTCTGCTTGTAATTTTTCCATGTCATCCTCCATTTTGACGAACAGAAGGTTAGATTATCACAAACTAATCATCTAGTTTTGATAACTAGATACATTTTATCACGGTTTTCTGAGTTTTTAAAGCAATCTGATCAATCTTTTAAGAATTTCCTATCATTTGAATTTGGGAAACAAATGGTGTTTTATTAAGATAACGCCAGTTTCCCAACTGAAAAAAGCGCATATTTTTTTCAAAAGAATGATTGATTTTTCAACAATGGAGTGCTAAGATAATGAAGTACTTTTGGTACGGGCCGTTAGCTCAGTTGGTAGAGCAGCTGACTCTTAATCAGCGGGTCGCGGGTTCGAGCCCCTCACGGCCCATTGGGTGCCAAACCCACGGAACAGGTAAATGTTGGTGCGAAAGCATTTCGAAAACATTTATGCTGTTCCATTTTTTTTGTTTATAATTAATTTATTGCCAAGTGAATAAGAAGAAATGCCTTGCTGTCAAAAAGTTTCTTATTAAATGATGTATGTAAGAGCTATGCTTTTCGAAAAGTTTTTTTCTACGAGATGACTGAACTCTTTGCACGTGAAATGCTTCGTTTTTCCATAAATTAACTGAGTCAGATAATTTGTGGAAGTAATAGCTTCTGTATAAATTCAGTGAGTGCTTCGCTAGTTCAAAAACCTTTACAGTAATTTTTTTCTCACTATTACCACTACAAATTAGATATGAAATCAAAAAAATCACTACCTAGTCCAAATGAAAAGGTAGTGTATTTTTAATACTGTTCATTCTTCTAAGAGCGATCCTTAAGAAACTCTTCTAAACGATTCAAATCTTTCTGAGATAGTTCCGCTATATCTTTATATTTAAAATCTATTTTTTCTTTGGAAAGAACGAATAACGTTCCTGTGTCAATCCAAGACTCTTTTTTTAAATTTGAATCTTGCCAATCATTGATATGAAAATAAAGCTTTTTTATGCGCTCTGATTTGTGTTCAAACTTGCTTGTAATCGCATAAAAAAGAACTTCATTTTCACTATTCTCAATAATCAAAACTGGTCGTCTTTTTCCTTCTGGTTTACCCACATAAGCCACATACATTGAAACTATTTTATTCATCTTCATCCAACCAAGCCTCGAAAGCCTTATTATCATCTATCCTCGTCACATTAGTAGATTTTTTCGCTAACTTAGCAATTCGCCTTGCTTGCTTTGTTTGTTCAGAAAGTTTTACCTCAAAGGGTAATCCCCCTTTTTCTATGACTTGTTTATAAAAAATAGTAATTGCCGTAGTGGGATTCATTCCTAAATCATGTAAAATATCTTCTGCTTCCATTTTTAGATCTTTTTCAACCGCAATCTGAATTCTTTCTTTTTCCTTCTTCATAACGCACCTCCAAAAAGAGTTTTTTATACTCATATTATACTCTATTTGAACGCTATTTTCACTTACTATACTCATAAATAAATTTATTTTTCGAATAAGAAATCTTACTTCTTTAAATTACCTAACTTTTAGTCAGTGGGTTTGACACCCACTGAACAGGTAAATCGTGGCGCGAACCCCTACTTATATTATCTCCATGTATTCTTCAAAAAATCCATGGATATTACACTAACACTAATTATCGTAATACCATAAAACAAGGAGCATAACTAGTTAACCTATGTCATGTCCCTTGTTTTTTTAATTCAGGTATTGATAAACTAAATACATAAACCATACTAATCCTATTATAAAAAATAGATTTAAAATGTTTTTATTTATTTTTCTTCTTTGCTCTCCAAAGTATGGCGACCTTTTTTGCCAAAACAATTTCCTGTTTTTCACATCAGAAAAAAACAATCTAAAAATTATAAATAACACAGGAAGAGAAAAATTTAACACTATATAAAAAATATCTGTAGGATCTCCAATTAAAACTAACCCTATCAAAATAAATAATATAAAAAGAAAAATTAGTTTATACTGAACTTTCATAACTCACCTATACAATCAATTGATTTTATTCTATTTGCATTCTGAAGGTTCTGAGGGGACGATCGTCATTTTAAAATAGTTCTCCTATTTCTTACCCTCTTTTACAATTTTGGCTGATCTAATTCCTCTCATCAGCAATTGGATACAAATTTCGTAATAGCTGCTCTTATTCTTCATTTGGGGTGGTCACCGCTAAATTTTTTCTTCTATCGAAGAATACAACAAGAAAAGAAATTGCCAATCACTATTTTGCTTCTAGCATGACTGTCCTTCGTGTCCTGCACAGGAATAAGACTAACTGTATTGAAAAAGAGTAAAAAACGTTTTGATACTACTTCATATATTCTTTTGCTCGATCACTACCTCATCTTCATTTACCGGTTCTTCGAATCCTGAAAAAAACCGTTGAAGGATTTCTTCTGTAATAGGAAAAGCGGAATTTGCAGTCTGGACTTTATTTCTGATCGCTAATCGTTTTCGTAAAGTATCATAATCAGCTTTTAGATAGATTACTTTAATCGTCACATCATATGCTGCCAGTAGTTCTCTATAAGCGTCTCGGTGACTTTTAGCCCAAAAACTAGAATCGACAACTACGTTTTTTCCTTCTTGAACAGCCTTTACTGTAAGCTCTTTCAATTTAACTGAAGATAATGAAGAAACTTTTGCATATTTCTCCGAAGGGTAATCAACACCATAAACGCCATAGTCTTCCCAAATCAATTCATCTATTGCTAATCTTACATAGCCTTCTTGCTCTTTTTGTTTTGAGTAAGTGGTTTTGCCTGCACCACTAACGCCACACATCAAAAGTACCTCAACCATTATTCTCCTCCTACCTTTTCTGATCAATAAACAAAGAGAACGAAAAAACCTTATTTGTAATCAACGCTCATGTTTTAGACCACTGTTTGCCACCTACATCTGATGATACAATGATAACATTGTTTTTATGAACAACAAGCAGATTGGGAAACAATCTCAAGAAAAATAGGAAGTAAAACCATATATTAGAGAATAGAAGCGTTAGCCACTTAAGCTAACGGATAAATCAAATTTTTGTCCATTTCCACTCTTCTATAAAAAATTATTTTCTACAAAAATAGGAACGCAAGCCAAAATACGAAAGAAGCATCATCGTTAAAACTTATGTATGTAATGGTATCTTTACTTCTATTATTCCAATTTTAAAATAAACTAAGCGACCACCCCAACCCCTGATAGAAAAACAAGAATAGACTCTTGAGTAGAACTTGAATGCAAAACTGCCTCCAAAATCAACGCAAGGGTCTATCTTTATAGATAAAGCTCTTTATGGGCAAATTCTTTTGTACCAGTAAAGATCCTTAGAATCAAACAAATCAGAATGCTTTCAAATCAAATGTGATAGTGTCATTGTTCTTTAAAAACAACGCTTGTGCCCCTTTATCGGTCATTTCGTCATTGACGGTATAGACCCAAAATAGATTGGCTTTTTGATCTTGACTGATGCCGTCGATAGAGGTGATAAAGCCATCTTTTTCTTTGATCGCAAAGTTTTCTTTCATTACTTCCAGCAGCGACTCATTTTCTCGGAATGTTACTTCTTTTGAGGTCACAGCTTCTTGATTTTGGATGACGATCGTAGCTGTTCCTTGTTCTTGCTTCAAGGAACTTTGCTGCGTGCTTTCTGGCGTTACACTTGCCTGTTGGCATCCTGCAGCGACGAGTAATGTGCTCACTAGCATGAATACGACAAATACTTTTTTCATCTATTTCTTCCTCTCCAATAGTCAAAATACAAATCGTTTTTTTATCCAATATGCGGATAAGACTTGCTCTATCAATCCTGTATCCTTTTAGAGCCCGCATTTTAATTGGATTTTACAGTTTGTGCAGGTACTACAGCCGCCGATTTCCTCAATGGTTCCTTCATGGCAGATGGGACAGATTTCACCAGAGGCGACGGGTTCATCTACTTGAACGACAGGCAGCGGTTCAACTTGTGCGGTCAGCTCATTTTCAACCGCTTCTAAGGTAAGTACTTGTGAATCTCGGCTGCCGTCTACATAGACAGTCCCTCCTTTGGCTCCTCCTTCATAAAGATCTCGATAAACCTTGGCTACTTGGCTTACTGTATATCCTTTTGGTGCATTGACCGTTTTTGAAATGGAGCTATCCACCCAGCGTTGAATGGTGCATTGCACACCGACATGCTCTTCGGGCGTCAACTCCATAGCGGAAATGAACCATGCCGGCAACTCCGCTTTGGTTCGTTCAGGATGATCCATCAGGTATTCGTCAACGATTTCCGCATTGATTTCAATAAACTTACCTAGTCGACCGCTTCTAAAATAAGAAAAGGAGTAGTAAGGTTCTAAACCAGTTGAAACTCCCGTCATCGTGCCTGTCGATCCTGTTGGCGCAACAGTCAAAAGATGAGAGTTGCGAATACCGAATCGCAGCACGCCTTCGCGGATGTGCGCTGGCATTTTTTTCATGTATCCTGTATCGATAAATTTCTTCCGCAACGCTTGCGTCCCTTGGTCATTTTTTCCAATCAGGAAGGGAAAGCTGCCTTTTTCTTTCGCCAGTTCAATGGATGCCTCATAGGCAGTGACTGCCATTGCCTCGAAAATTTGATCAACGAATTGATTTCCTTCTGCCGATCCGTATTTTTTCCCGCAGTAGATCAATAAATCTGCCAAGCCCATGATCCCTAATCCAACACGTCTTTCCCCTTTCGCCTGCTGCTCATTTTTGTCAAAAAAGTAAGGCGTTACGTCAATAACATTGTCTTGGAAACGAACCGCTGTTTTCACGGTTTCTTTTAGTTTGGCAAAATCAACGGTGCCCTTTTGGCGATCCGCCATGTTTGCGAGATTGATGGCTGCCAAGTTACAGACCGCATAAGGGGTTAGGGGCTGTTCACCGCACGGATTGGTTGCCACGACTTTTTGTCCGTATGCTGTAGCATTCGTCATCTTGTTGGCATTATCGATAAAGAAAATACCAGGCTCAGCAGAATATGTTGCACAAAAAGTAATCAACTCCCATAACTCACGAGCTTTGATCCTTTGATAGGTTTTGACTTTATGGCCAGTAGCTGCCCATTCTCGCACATCCCCGACTTCAGCCCATTTTGCATCATATTGCGCCATCTCTGCTTCTGAATAATTGTCGATATCTGGAAAGCGTAGCTCATACCACCCATCTGTCTTCACTGCTTCCATGAATTCTTCTGTCAAGCAGACTGAGATATTCGCGCCAGTTAAGAAATCACTTTCTTTCACCGTATAGCTGCCACCTATGCGCAATTTTTCTTTTGCCTTTTGGATCATGTCATTATGTTCCTTATCTGACGATTCAGGCAGTTGTGCTAGATAAGTGAACATTCTTTCTTCCATTTTTGTCAGAGGGTCAAATTGCAGTTTTTCATTGATCAGTTGTTTGATCGTCGCATTTGTGATTGTTTTTTTTAGGTGAAGCAATACAGCAGGATTTTGAATTTTAGAAAGAATAAACGCAAAAATATCTGGATGCCAATCTGCCATCATAATCATCTGCGCTCCACGGCGGCTACCTCCTTGTTCGACAAGGTTCGTCAAGTTTGCCAAATCATTCAACCAAGAAACTGCCCCAGAAGACCGACCACTGACACCGTGGACCACACTTGATTTTGGTCGCAAGGTCGACCCATTGGTTCCAACCCCGCCACCTCGACTCATGATTTCCATAACTTCTTGTCGATGAACAGCAATCCCTTTTCGGGAATCATGAATGAAAGGCATCACAAAGCAATTGAAGTAGGTAACTTGAGAATTTGTTCCTGCTCCATAAAGTACTCTGCCTGCAGAAATTAGATTTTGCGCCACGATTTGTTGGTAAAACGCCTCGAAGAAGCGCTCCTGGTCATGGGACTCGTTGGCAGAAATCCCTTTGGCCACACGATGCGCCACTTGCTCAAAAAAGAGTTCTAACGGTTTTTCAATGTCACTTTTTCTTCTTTTAACAAGTCCACTCGCTTGTTCATCAATATCTTCTAACGCTGAGCGATAGGCCTCTTCCACTTCGATAGAGACAAGTTCCCCATCGATTGCTTTCACCACACCGATTCCTCTTGCAGGATATTTAGGATCAGCTTTCGTTGTCAAAATCACCAAATCATCCTTACGCAATGTTTGATGGGTTTGATCCTTGTATGAATAACGATCCAGCATAATCAAACGAGCGATTCCCTCAAATGTTTGGGTCATTTCTGGTGTGATCGCCGAAACTTCTTGGAACAACTTGATATCCTCGTTCAATTTCTCAATCGTTTGTTTTTTGTATTCCATTTCTTTCCCTCGCCTTCTAAAACACAACATATTGTGCTCGTTTTTTATTATCGTACTATATAATGTGTATTTCAATCTTGAATTTTATTATTTTCCATGTATAATGAGAATGATTATCAATTAGAAAGACGGCGATTTTCATGCTTCCTCCCCAAACCAAGATATTTTCCATCCAAAGAATTTCTCATTTAGCACTGATCACTGCGGCTTGTATCGTTGGACGGTTAGTTTTTGTCTTTATCCCTAACGTTCAGCCTATGAGTGCCCTTTTATTTTTAGTGGCTTTTTCTTACCGTTTATCTGATGCGTTGATGATTGCCTTATTAAGTTTGCTCGGAACAAATATCTATCTAGGCATGGGTCCCTGGACGATCAGTCAATTGGCTGCACTTACTGTCACCATCGTTCTTTTTCATCAGATTGGAAAAATGCCGATCATCAAGAAAAACCGCTTCTTGCAAGCTTTCTTTGCCTTTCTTTGCGGACTTCTTTATGGCTTGATCGTTTCGTTGATGGAGGTTTGGCTTTATCAGTTTCCTTCGTTTCTTGCCTATTACCTTCAAGGACTACTGTTCGATTTCTTCCATGCCAGTGGAAACTTCGTCTTTTATCTGCTTTTATCGCCAGTATTTGAGCGAATAACACCCACTTCCTATAAATTGGCGAAAAAAAACGAGTGATTTCGATGGAACGAAGCATTCGGCTAACTTTGTTTTCGTGTTTCTTTGAAAGAATGTTCGCGTAAAACTTTTCTTAAAAAACAAAAAAACTACGACTACTCTCCTGTTTCCTTTGCTTAAAAATCTATCCAAAAAGCACCATTGAAAAGCCTTTCGAAAGGGTTTCTTCCATCTTTATACGTCCATTCATTTGAATGAAACACTCCCTCTTTCATCCATGCCCTTGACTAAATGTAGTTGGATTTCTTTCAGATTATTAATGAATGATGATGTTTGCTTTTGCTATCATCAGAAATTTATTATTTTTTTTAAATAACAATTTAATTTTTCTTGACCAAAAGAATTCAGAGGTTTATCCTAACTATGGAAAATCAACGACTGGATAAAAAAGAAGCAAGTGAAATTTTTTATTCAATTTGACCTTTGACATTTGTGAAAAAGTGCATAAGAAACTTGATCGTGATCAAGCGCTTATGGAAAGAAATTTTTTTCTCACTAAATTTCAAAAAACGCTCTATTTTAACCAGTCAGAAAAATCATTTTAAGAAGGAGAAAGCGATGAATGAGAAACAATTACGCTGGTATAATATTGCGCTGATGGCGTTCGTCTCTGTTTGGGGACTGGGAAATGTTGTAAACAACTACGCTCAACAAGGGTTGACTGTTGTTGTTTCGTGGCTATTAATTATGGCTCTTTATTTTGTACCCTATGCATTAAGTGTTGGTCAGTTAGGATCAACCTTCAAAGAGTCAAGTGGTGGGGTTTCCTCATGGATCAAAGAAACCTCAACAAAGCGGTTGGCTTTTTTTGCTGCTTGGACTTATTGGGTCGTTCACGTGCCTTATTTGGCACAAAAACCCCAAGGAATCTTAGTATCATTGAGTTGGTTATTTAAAGGAAATGGTACATTTGTATCAACGATGGGCTCCATGGAAGTCTCGTTGATTTGTTTAGCTATTTTTCTATTCTTTTTATGGATTGCCTCTAAAGGATTGACGACCTTAAAAATGATTGGGAACATCGCGGGAACAGCCATGTTCGTGATGTCGATTCTTTTTATTCTTTTAGCAGTCACTGCTCCAGCAATGACTGGTGCTGAAATTGCTACACCAAACATGTCATCTGTTTCAACCTATATCCCTAAATTTGACTTTACCTATTTAACCACGATCTCGATGCTGGTATTTGCAGTAGGTGGCTGTGAAAAAATCTCGCCTTACGTAAATAACACAAAAAATCCTGCCAAAGAATTTCCAAAAGGCATGATCTTTTTAGCCGGTATGGTGGCGTTATGTGCATTGCTCGGCTCGATTGCTATGGGGATGCTTTTTGATGCCAATCATATTCCAGAAGATTTGATGGTCAACGGCGCTTATGAAGCCTTTCAACGACTAGGAAACTTCTACGGAATCGGCAACTTCTTTGTCATTCTTTATTCCATCGCCAATGCGTTAGCGCAAATTTCTGCGTTGGCATTTTCAATTGATGCCCCATTGAAAATATTATTGTCTGATGCTGATTCAGAATTTGTACCAAATGGCTTAGCAAAACTAAACAAAAAAGGAACACCAGTAAATGGGTATATTATGACTGGTATCCTAGTCAGCATTTTGATCATCATTCCAGCACTAGGAATCGGCAATATGACCGAACTGTATCGTTGGTTGCTAAACTTGAATTCAGTTGTCATGCCATTGCGTTACTTATGGGTCTTCTTAGCCTTTATGCTAGTCAACAAACATGCCAATCGCTTTACTTCCGATTATAAATTCGTGAAAAACACCAAGGTTGGCTTTGGGATCGGCTTATGGTGCTTCTTGTTTACGGCCTTTGCCTGCATTTTAGGGATGGTTCCTAAGCTTGATTATGCGGCAGATCCGCAAGCTTGGTTCTTCCAATTGGCCTTAAATATCATTACGCCAATCGCCTTTCTTTTGATTGGCTTGATCTTGCCGATCATTGCGAAACGTGTAAATAAAAAATAATCATTCCCTCAAAAAAGAGGTGTCCGACAACTATTTCGGTTGTCGGGCACCTCTTTCCTTATATATGAACTTTTCCGCCGTGCGAGGCATTTGCTCCATCCTCTTGCCGAAGCATTCATTCTTCGTCATTTTCCTCTTTGTTGTCCTCTTTGATTCCATACTTGATCCATTGCACCTTATAGCGAAAATCTTTGATCAGCTCTTTTGCGTTCCATTCATTGGAAATAAAATCTGTCAGACTATCCATCACGACCGCCATAATAAAGTAAAGGAAACTGACGGCTTCTTGCGTATCATGGATCGTGAAGCGATTTTCTTCCAACAGCTCCAACCACTGACGAATCATGGGCGAATCGTCAGGGATCGCATCGCGCTTCGTCCAGGCATTGCTTTGGGTACATAAGTGGATCATTTTCCAATGATCATCTTCAGGTGACCATTGACTGCACCAAGCCAAGTATTCTTCGATCCCTTTGAAAAAATCATTTTTGTTGCGATTGATAAACGTAAAAATCGCGGAATGGATTTGGTTTGAATAGTCTGCGATCGCATAGTCATAGGCATCTTCTAAGTTTTGAAAGTACTTGTAAAACGCTCCTCTAGAAATGTGCGACTTTTCGACGATGGCAGAGACCTTGACTTGACTGATGTGCTTGCTGAAGAATTCTTCTAAAAGCACGGCATCGATTTTTTCTTTTTTCTCTTGTTTTAAATGAAAAAATGTTGTACTTGGCAAGGGATTCTCCTCCATCATTCGCAATCTACTCCCTCTATTATAAACAAATCCCTCTACTTTTCCACTCAGACTTGTGCAGTTTCTCTTGATGGGGCGTTTTGTTCGATGAGATTGCCATCTTCCATTCGGAAAATGCGATCACTCCATTGGATCATTCGCTCGTCGTGAGTGACCATGACTGTCGCTTTCTTTTTCTCATGCGCTTCTTTCACCAATAACTTCACCACTTCATACGCATGATCGGTGTCTAAGCTGGCAGTTGGTTCATCCGCCAAAATCAAGCTTGGGTCATTAAACAACGCCCTGCCGATTGCTACTCGTTGACGTTCCCCACCAGATAAATCACGGGGAAACTTGTCTTGAAGATCGAGAATATCTAATGAAGCAAGCAATTCATCAATCCGTTCCTTTTCCTTGGCTTTTCCTGAAACTTTGTCGACCAAATAAAATTGTTCCTTTACCGTTAGAAAAGGGATCAAATTCGAGCTTTGCAAGATAAACCCAATCTCTTTAAAACGCAACTTTCCTCGTTGCTTTTCATTTAATTGGGAAAAGTTCACCTGGTTGATGATGATCTCTCCCGATGTTGGACTTTGTAAGCCGCCAGCGATGGTCAAAAAGGTACTTTTTCCTGAACCAGAAGGGCCGATGATACTGACAAACTCCCCTTCTTGAACGTGAAAATTCAGTCCTTTTAATGCCGTTACTTCGGTATGCTGCTTGCCAAATTTTTTTATAATATCCTTCATTACTAAAATGTCTTTCATCTTTGTTACCCTCCTATTGCAGTGATTGGATCGACTTTTGTGACCGTCCGAATGGAGAATAAGCCGCCTAGAACTGCCACGAGAATCAAGATGCCGCTATAAAGCAGCCACTGCTTTAATTCAAAGAAAAATGGCATGGCATCTGGTAAAAACAAACTGGTGCCGTATGCCGCCGCAAATGCTAGGGCTACCCCGATCACACCTACCATAAATGCTTGCGCAATAATTGATTTGGCAATAAAGCTGGTCCGAATGCCTTGGGCTTTCATCACACCAAAAATCGCCGTTTTTTGCAGGGTGATCACATACATGAAAATCCCCACGATTGCCGTTGCAACGACAAATAAGAAGTAGATCATGGCATTTAAGGTCAAGTTTTGGGCAGAAAATCCAGGAAGCTTTTCAATAAAGTCTTCCGTTGCCAACACTTTAAGCTGGGTTCCTTCTTGGTTATCGACTTTCGGATCACTTGATTTGGTCACAATGATATTGATGGGCTGCTCCTTGTCAGATGCAAATGGTTGATTAGCAAACTTCATTTTCGTCCAAGTATCGAGGGAAGTATAAATCACTGGTGACACCGTATAAGACGTTTCTGGGGTGATCCCAACGACTTTGAAGGTTTCATCTGAACGCCCGATTTTCACTTGATCCCCGACCTTGATACCTTCTTCTGCTAAGTTTTCTGAAATCGTGATCTCATTTTCTTTTGAAAACAGCTTGCCCTCTAAGGCTTCTGGTAACAAGAACGCATCGTCTTGTGTACCAAAAACAGTCACATTGACTTGTTCATCGTTGACCGTGATGACACTGCTGTATAGACCAATCGGGGCTTTTTGAGTCCCTGCTACACGGTTTAAATCCCCTCTCGTCAATTGCGAAGCCGCAAATGTGTCATTCGCATCTTCTGATAAAATGATCGCGGATGAATCCCAGTCGACGATGGCCTTTTTAAAATCCCAGTTAAGCCCGGTAGCTAAGCCAGACAATATAAAAACAACATAAGCGATCAAAAACATGATTCCTACGATCAGCCCATATCTTAATTTTGAATAACGCATTTCTTTTATAGCCAGAAACATTGCTCTTTCCTCCTGTTTTCCAAATGTTGACAAAGTGTCACTTTTTGAAGAATACCACACAAGGTGACACTTTGTCACTTTTTACAACTCGGAAAGATTGCAAGGTTGATCGATCATTCTTTTTCTGTCATTCACTGAGGATGTTTTTTCTAAAGGAGTGAGAAAAAAGAGCGTTGAATAGTGGGCGTTTCGCGTAAAATACGCCATTTCCTTTTAATATTCTTGGCTAGATGTAAAAAAAACATGGCCGACCGTAAATAGTCGAACCATGCTTTGGCAAAAACGAACACGAGGATTTCATTACTGGTATTCTTGAGATCAGCTGACTTTGCTTTGTCCAATTGTGGAAATTACTGATCGTAACTGATGACACGAAGTATCAAACTGCCGTTTTTCCTCAGGGGTAAGCGTCAATTCAATAATTTCGCGGACACCGTTTTGGTCCACGACTGCAGGAACACCTGTGAATAAATCGTTGATGCCATATTCCCCATCAAGGTAGGAAGACACCGGCAGAATCGCTTGCTCATCATTTAAGATCGCTCGAACGATTCTTGCGACACTCATCCCTATTCCGTAAAAAGTTGCTTGTTTTCGATCGATGATTTCATAGGCGGCATTTTTTACTCGTTCAGAAAGAACCGCTAGATCGGCAACGGTCAAACGATCCTGTTGCTTGATCAATTCTACGATCGGTTGCCCACCGATCGTTGTATGGGACCAGACAGCGACTTCCGAATCACCGTGTTCCCCAATGATATACCCATGAATATTCCGTGGATCGATGGCTAATTTTGCCGCCACTTCTTTTCGAAGTCTTGTGGTATCGAGGGTCGTTCCCGTACCAACGACACGATTGGCTGGCAACCCGGACACACGCCATGCTTGATAAGTTAAGACATCGACTGGGTTTGAAGCGATAACAAGCACGCCATCAAAGCCTGAAGCCATCACTTGTTTTGTGACGCTTGCCATAATTTCGGCGTTGACATCGATCAATTCAAGCCGTGTTTGTCCTGGCTTTTGGTTGACCCCTGCGGTAATAACGACGATATCAGCATCTTTACATTCCGAGTACTCTCCCGCCCAAACTTTGATGTTTTCTTGTCCCCATGACATACCGTCTAACAAATCGAGGGCTTCTCCTTCTGCTTTGTCCCGATTGACATCGATCAAGACCAATTCATTGATCAGTCCTTGATTGATCATGGAATACGCAATGCTCGTTCCAACGAAACCTGTTCCGACAACGACAACTTTTCTGCTTGTACTTTTCATGTGCGATCCCTTCCCTTTCTTTTCAAATACTTGTGCTATTGTTTTGCGTAGATTACGCATTTTCTTGAAAAATGGATGATTTTTTGTACTTTCTTAGTAACTATGATCGGCAATCAGGGCTTTGGTTTGCTGATACAAATGAACAGCATATTTTCCTAACACATAGCTGACGACGATCACGGCAAAGCTGGTTTCAATAATCGTTAAGGCTTGTAGAAACCCAAATATCAGTGGGTGATTTGCAAAAAACAGTGCTGATTTGAACATTGCAGTCGCCGAGATCACAAGAGGAAACGTAAATGCCGCATAGCTTGGGTAAAACCCGACTGCCAGCATGTTTTTCATATAAGCGACGACACAGAAATAAATCGTTTGTGACAATAACAGCATAAAGGCGACAAACCAAGCAGAGCCTTGTTCAAATACGGAAAGGTAACCTGCTAAGCAAAGAGAACCTGGTGCTGTTAAAATCGTGATCAATGGAACTGCCGCCCGTTCCGTCAGCTTTTGATGGACGATTCGCTTTAAAATAATCGGCAAAAGCGCAAAATACAATACCAATGCGATCCAGACGATCACTTCTCCTAGCTCTTTAAAAAAGACAGCAGAAGTATTGGGAATGACGCCAATCCCGACGAAGGTAATAAACCAGCTTGGATAAATGTATTCCAGCGAAAGGTCGACAGGCAAGATATGCACGACAACAAAATAGATCATTAAAGCAAAATGTAAGCCGATAGCCCCCCACCAGAGCAGATCATTCACCACTGCATTGGGAATGACCCGTTCAAAAACAGTGGAGATCACCATCAGCGCCATCGTAAAGGTCGGCGCCACCGAAGCAACGATTGGGTTTTGCAACTCTGACATCGTGTGCTTAAATGTAAAGCATACTTTCAGAAGGAAGAGCCCCATGATGAAAATACCAAGGGTGCAAAACGCATTTCCAACCGTCTCCATTCCTTCTGAATACAATAAATTCCCCAAAGACACAGTGCCTAAAATCAAGCCGCAAATCGGGATTGGCAATGAATGTAAAAAATGCTGGATCGATGTTTTCATCAACTCATCCTTTCTAAACGTATGAAAATTTCAATTAAATTTGCTTTCTTTTTTCTCTACACTTATACTATAATCACCTGATAACTATTTGTAAAATTGTACTTTTAAATACTAATTATAAATTTTATTAATAATAAAGGAGTCCGCAAAATGATTGAATTGCTCAAAACCTTCATTGTTGTTTATGAAACGAGAAACTTTAGTCTTGCCGCCAAACAGCTCTATAAAACTCAGCCAACGATCTCCTTACAAATCCAACGATTAGAGGCGGAACTTGGCTTTAAACTTTTTGAACGTAAAGGAAAACAATTGATTTTACCCACTAGCCAAGCGGAGTTTTTGTATCCTCGTGTGGTCGAGTCCCTCCGCTCTTTGTCCACTATTTTTTCGCAAGCCAAAGACACCAAAAATTTTAAAACAGCGTGTGTGCTCGCTTGTTCGAATACCACCGCCGTTTACTTACTGCCCAGCATCATGGCACAGCTGATTGCAGAATTTCCAACATTTGCCTTTGAAATCAAAATCATGAATTCGCAAGAAGTGATCGATGCCGTCGAATCAAACAAAGCCCATATCGGCCTGATCGAAAAATCAATCGTTTCGCCATTGATCCAAAAAGAATTCGTTTATCGCGATGAATTGGTGTTAGCAGGCAACCTCGCTTCTGATTTTTGGGTCTTGCGAGAAAACGACTCGGGGATGTATTACATTAACGAAACCTATCTGTACGCACAGCACCTGCATCCGCAAATCTTCAAAGCCAATAACAGTGAAGTGATTTTGTCCCTATTAAAACAAAACATCGGCAAATCGATCATCTCGAAACTTTCATTACCAGAAGGGTTGCCTTGGCAGGAACTTGATCCAGAGTACCGCTATCGTGATCTTTTTATCATTCAGAATCGTCAACGTGTGACGCCGGAAACCGGAGAGGTTTATGAGGAGATTAAACGGCTGTTGTTGGCATTGATTCCATAAATATTAATCTTTTGAACCAATTAAAGTGAATATAAAAAAAGACGCTGGAGTGTCGTTTGTCACTCCTCCAGCGTCTTTGTATTTTTATAATTCCTTGATAAACCGTTTCTGTTCATGACTGCTATGATAGCCATGGTTTTCATAAAACCTGTGAGCAGCATGGCGTTTAACATTCGAATTTAATCGAATGCCTTGCATTCCTCGCTGTCGGGCTTCTTCTTCAATTGCCGACAGTAGTTTCCCGCCAACGCCTTGCTTTTGCACTTGATCATCCACTACCAAACCTAGGACATTAAAAAATTGCCCAGCAGAATAAACTGTTGAATACGGCTGTGCTTCAATCATCCCAACTGCTTTTCCCTTTATTTCGGCAACAAGCAAGAGATGGTCCTCCTCAGCTATGATCCTCTTTAAACCCTCGATCAATACTTCTTCTTCGATTGGATAGCCTAGTACTTTCGACAAATGAGCTAGTTCTTTATGATCAGACAATGCTGCGGCTCTAATTTTCATGATATTCTCCTGTCTTTTGCTTTTGGTTCGGTCATTTCTTTAGAAAGTTTAATTTCATTTTCAACTTGGAAAAATGGTAAGTAGTCGCTTTGTGCAACCACAATAGAAAACGGAAATATACAGACAGTATACTAGCGATCACCTTATTGTTTTCACTATCTTTTTCCCGCTTGCTAAATTCCTTCAAGTTATTTTGCTAAATCAATATTTACGTCTGATCAAATGAAATGAGTGCGTACTCGTTAGGTATATACCTGATGGTCGTATATTCAAATAATTTTCCCATATCATTATAGACCGCATTTTCCAGTATCCCCACACAATTATTTTTTCCTAAAGCTAATTCTTTAAAGTCAGAATCTTTTGCAGACTCAACTTTCATAATGGACTTTGATGCAGCGATTTTAAAATCTAAGTTTTGTTTGATATGGTCGTAGATTGATCCGGCTATGATTTTCTCATTAAGTCCCTTAACGATACTTTTTTTGAAATAACTCGTATCTGACATCATCGCTTTCCCATCAATGATTCGTAATCGTTTCACAAGGTATACTCTTTCACCAACCGGAAATGAAATTTTTTTTGCTAATGAATCATCAACAGTCAACTCGCGAAATTCTTGCACAATTGTTTTTTTTTCGACCTCAGTATCTGAGGATAGTGCCTTCAATCCTTGAAAATTTCCTACCTTGAATGACTTCTTGTCAATCTCGATTCTTTCAAGAATCACTACCCCTCTTCCTTTCACACTATAAACCAATCCATCTTCATTAAGCAGTTGAATCGCTCGGCGAACTGTATTTCTGCTAGTACCAAATCGCTCAATTAACGCCATTTCGGTCGGTAAAACCATTGTATCGTTATAGAGTCCCTCATTAATTTCATTTTTCAAAGTGTCATATATATCCCGAAACTTGTTCACCATAGTTCCACCTCACTCTTTCAGTTAATTATAGCATGATATCATTCTACCTATACAAAAAACTTAAATTTGTTTAAACAAATACTTGATTATTTGTTTAAACAAATTTAAAATGAGCGTAACCGGTTAAAACAAATAAAGAAATGAGGAGGTTTTAGTATGAGTGACAAACAGTTAGCAGAGTACATGATTGAGTACGTTGGTGGAAAACATAATATCAAAAATGTAATCCACTGCATTACACGTGTTCGTTTCTATCTAGTGGACAAAGAGAAAGCCGATACAAATAAGATAAAAGAGTTGGATGGTGTAATGGGCGTCGTAGAAGCCCAAGGACAATATCAGGTGGTTGTTGGAAACAAAGTAAATGCTATTTACGAGGAAGTAATGCGCCAGTTAAACAATGATCAAGCCTTTGATTCTACAGAAGGAGTGGTGGAAAATGATTCCAATAGTGATTTTCTTCAGCTATTTCGAAATGGCTTCAATCAGTTTATTGGCATAATTACAGGTTCAATGATGCCCGTCATCGGTCTTCTTGCAGGAGCTGGAATAATCAAAGGATTACAAGCTTCGTTGGTGACGTTTGATTTATTACAAGATAGTTCGCAATCTTATCTATTGATTAACACGATTGCAGATGGCATTTTTTATTTTTTGCCTGTCATCTTAGGTTTTACTGCGGCTCAAAAATTAAAGGTGAATCCTATTGTTCTGGCAGTCGTGGGTGCGATACTCATTCATCCAAATATAGTCACTATTGCTTCAAGTACAGCTGCGAAGGTCGCTATTTTTGGCATAGAATTCCCCATTATGAATTATACAGCTTCGGTTTTCCCTATTCTGGTCGCTGCTTGGTTAGCAACGTATGTTGAAAAGTTTTTAAAGAAAATTGTTCCTCTCGTGATTTCTTCCATTGTGTCACCAATCGTTGAAGTTCTGGTACTAAGCTTAGCCGTTCTTCTTATCATCGGACCAATCATAACGATTATTAGTGATGGGCTTGCATTCGGAATTAGTACCATTTTTGACTTTAACACGATTATTGGCGGAGCCGTCTATTGCGCACTTTTTCCAGTCTTAGTGGTCTTCGGCATGCACTGGCCATTGATTCCGATCATCGTCAACGATTTAACTGTCAACGGATTTAGTATGATGAATGCCTTCTCGTCTGTATTGATGATGGGTATTGCGGGTGCAACGTGCTCGATTGCATTAAAAACAAAAAAAGCTCAACTAAAACAAGTTGCCTTTGCTGCCACTCTTTCACAAATATGCGGTGTTGGCGAACCGGCAATCTATGGTATTCTACTAAAATACAAAAAAGTTTTCTATCTCGTGACCCTTTCAAATATTTTTGGTGGTGCTCTAGCAGGCTTCCTTCACTTGGTCAACTATGGATTCGCAGGTGGGGTTATAGGCTTTGCCTCTTTTATCAACCCGGTTGCAGGGATCGATAACAACTTCTATGCTTATCTACTCTCTCATATAGGAACATTTTTGCTATCCTTTCTTTTGACTTGGCTTTTTGGTTTCAATGATAAAATGAAAGCTGCAGATGAACTGTAAGGTGATATATGATGAAAAAAATAATTTGGCATCAAGTATTTTCTAATTACCAAGTACTAAACTTTTCTCCTAATGGACGTAAATTACGTTTGAGAATCAAGCAGCCGCTTTCTGGAAAACGATTAGCACTCGAACTTTGTAACCGCTATGATTCTTTTGATTTAAACGTAGAGTCGATAAAAATCAGTAGTGATCCGGGAAACCAACAATCTAGTGTTATTACCTTAGATAATCGACCACAATTCATTGTCCCAGCTGGGGCCACTTTATGGACAGATGACATTGATTTTTCAGTAACCAAAGGAGCCGATATTCTGATAGAAGCATTATTTTCTAACGAGATCAATCGAGTATCTTCCTCGGCAAACTTACTGTCTGATCAATTAGTCCGTTCGAATATAAGAGAAACCAATAACTTTATTTTTGGTATTACTTCAGTTGCTCTAGAAACGAAAGTTGATGCAAAAGTCATTGCTTTTTTCGGCGACTCTTTAACGAATCAAGGATATTTTAGTGATAATGTCATCGACAATCTAAATAAATGTGGTCTGGTTGCAACAAGCTTTAATGCTGGCATATCAGGTAACCGTCTGACATGTGCAGGTTCAGGGATTTCTCGTTGGAAAGACAGCTTTGGGGTTGCTGGGATAAACAGGTTCCAAGAAGATGCCGTGGATCAAAAGCCAGATATGATCGTTTCATTGATTGGGTTAAATGACTTATTTCATCCAGGAACGGGCTCTCCACTTTCAGAATTACCTACCAAAGAGGAGTTGATCAAACACTACAAAGTTCTAATAAGTCTGGCAAAAAAAGCCGAAATTCCGTTTGTTCCTCTCACGCTTCCCCCTTTTAACTATTCTTACAACCAAGGAAAGCCGAGTTGGACCGAGGAAAAAGAAGCTATCCGAACTGCGTTTAATCAATGGTTAATGACGCAAGAAAATACGATCGATATCAATGATATGGTAAGAGATCCTTCTGATATAACAAGATTAGCTTCTGTATTTGATTCGGGGGATCATCTGCATTTTTCTCAAACTGGAGGGGAAATTTTAGGAAAAGCTGTGGCTGAGAAAATTCTTTACTTGTCATTGCTATGAATTGATAGACTCTCAATAAAAAAGACTGCTAAAAATAGTCGAAAATAAAACATACCTCCCGTACACATCTGGTTAAAATGTATACGGGAGGTTGACCTTTTAAGTATGAATTTTCTTCAACTCTGTGTTTGAATATCCTTACTCTCGATCACTAGCAATTACTCTACATACAATGTCACAAATTTTGCGTGGCCTATTTTTTCAAGAGTGACTACATTCTTTTCCACAACAAGTGCTTCTTTTGTAGCTTCTTTTAAATCGACTGTTTCTACTACATTCACTGGATGATTGAATGTGATCGTCGCGTGTCCACATTCATCTAAAAGCCCATTGTATAGGCGAAAAATATAACCTGGACGATCTTCGGCTTTTTTCAATACACTCAGGGTCAGATTGCCATTGATCTCAAAAAGACTAAAGTTTGCCGGTAAGGTTGGTTCAACCGGTCCTAAAGTAAAAATCAAGCGGGAATTCAGGAATTCTGCGGTTTGATAAATAGTGATCGGTGTTACTGCTTGTTTGGCACGTTGTGCAACATTTGCTTGATCAAATCCTTGAGCAAAGTAAGCAACAGAGAAATCAAAGTGCATCGTTTTGTGGCACTGTGCAGCTGGTGTCGCAATCACTGATTCTCCTGAAGCACGCCCTGGTCGATACAGTAGATTCTCTTTCCCCATGAAGCCATAGGTTCGGAAAATCGTTAGGCGAATCGTATTAAACGCTTTGCCCACGATCTCATATTCACGTACACCCTTGGGCATGACTGCTACGCCATGGGATGCATCGAATAAACCGACAAACGATTGACAAGTTTCTATGGCGATCGGCTGCTCATTCCATTGCTCTTTATTAGCTTCCCAAAGAGCCATTTCTTTTTCAAACACAACAGGGCGCTGCAACGTACCAAACTGTTGGTCAGCCAGCGAAAATTTCGAGGCAATTCCGGTATCAAATAGCACACATACCCGATGACTATCCACTTGTTGGTTTTCAACCGTTAAGTTGAAATCAATTTGTTGCGATTGTTTTTTCAACACGATCGTCAATTGGATCGGTAGTGAAGCCGAGACCTTCTTTTCTGCACGTTCAGCTAAATCCTTCGGAACCCTCAGCGTGAATGCCACATCAATCTTTTGGTAGATTGCTGATTGCTGAATCGAGATCGTTGGTTGCGCATCAATTGATGAAATCACAAAATCTTTCACAGGTGGTGAATAATTGAATGAATCACCATCGTCGCCATTTTCTTCAATGATCCCTTGATTTTGATAAAGCACCTGATTGGTTTTATCTAGAATATCTAACGAGCCATTGCTATTGACAGTGATCTGATAGTACTCATTTTCGATCGTATTGGTTGTAATCTCCTGCAATGGTGCGCTTGTATCACCTTTTAAATCAATTGTCAGCTGGGTATACCCCATACTCGGCACGTCAGTCGTTTCTATGGCAATCTTTGCTTTATAGACTTTCTCCGGCAAATAGATCTCCTTGACTGGATCTAATATGTTCCCCTGATTCAACACATACTCCGTTTGGTCGGTAAGCTCTAAAATCGTATAAGGTAACGCCTGACCTGACTGGTCAAGGATCGCAAAATCTTTTTGCGGCAAATAAATCTCTGCTTCGATCACCCCATTACGTTTTGTGTCATAGGTATTGAAAAGCGTAAAAGTAATTTCTTTTGCTTGTGGGTTGTTGATTGCAGTAGAAATCTGTCGTAACGTCAATTCGACAAGATTCATAGAAATATCTCGCGCTTGCTTATAGCGCATATAGATATCTTCGTTGGTCGTATCAGAAACACAAGAACCAATCGAATCATGCGCCGCATTTTCAAACATTAACTTCCAAATCTCTATGACTGTTTCCACGGGGTACTCAAATCCTAATTGCATAGCCATGGTTAAGATAGGCTCCATGACATTGACTAAGTAATGTTGGATCTGAGTGTTCATCGCCTTCAAATCAGGACGTGAAGAAAAAATCGTTTTGTGGATTCGCATCAATTTGCCGTTGATCAGTTCACCAGCGATTTCTTCCAACTCAGGATGGCGTGCTTTGACCGCAGCAATGTATTTTTCAATCGTTGAAAATTGTAACTCATACTCATCCTGATACAATTGATTCATTCGATCAACTAATTCTGGAAGATTTTCTCTAACTGGTGCTTGGTCGAAACCATTTGGAAAATACACTTGATCCGTTGCACTGCGTCCCCAAGTTGTTTTAAACGGTTCTTGATGTAAAAACTCTGCTAATTCTGCTTCTCGTTCAGGAATGGCACCGCCAATGTAGTACCCACTTGGGATCTGGTAAACATTGACCACAGAACCATCTTCTCCACGCCATTTGTACTCTGTGTGTTTAACATCGTCATCACTGACACCGCGCCAAAACATCGTGTCAGTGATACCAAACTCACGATAGATTTGTGGCATACTAGCTGCTTGTCCGAAAGAATCTGGCACATAGCCGACATTCATGTAGGTTCCGAATGCTTCACAAATTTTCATGCCATATAACATATTTCGAACAATGCTTTCTCCCGAGATCACTAATTGATCGGTTTGTGTGTACCATGGGCCAATGATCAATTTCCCTTGTTGAACAAGTTGTTGAATCCTTTCTTTGTCCTGTGGGCGCCATTTCAAGTAATCATCTAACAGAGAAGCCTGTCCATCTAAAATGAAACTTTCATAAGGATCATCCTTTTCTAGTTGTTCAATGACGTTTTTTAGATCGTGCATCAAATAGATTTTCGAGCGACTCGTCGTAAAATACCATTCGCGATCCCAATGACTGTGGGGTACGACATGTACTGTTTTTTTCATTCAATCATTCCTCTCCCGTGATTAAAAAAGGCACGTAACGATGGGTGTCGTTCGTGCCTATTAATTTTTCTCAATTTTTTTACCATCTGGTACGCATAATTTGATCCTTACATAAATGCTTCGAATTTTGAAAATCGTTTCTCTTCAAATACTCTTGTTTTCTTCCCCAAGTCTTGTCCTTGTCAGATACCTTAAAACGTTCTTGAAAAATCACCTGCTCGTGCCTTTTCTTTTGCTACTATTTAGCTAATCAGCCTTGTTGCTTAATTTTCAAAGCTCACTTCAATATCATCGAGGGCAATATCTTCTGTTTGTTCTTCTTGCTTATTGAAATTCACGAATAAAGGCGCGACAAAACCGATGAAGGCTGCTCCTGCAAATAGTCCAATCAAATACGCCCAACCGTTTCCAACAGTGAAGAAGCCGTAGATTCCCCCAACTGGCGGCATTTTGTCATACATTCCTAATGCGATCCCCAAACCAGAAGCGATTGCACCTCCCAACATGTTGATCGGCACAAGTCGTAATGGATTGACTAATGTAAAAGGAATTGCTCCTTCTGTGATTCCGATGAACCCCATAATAAAGTTATTACGCCCAGCATCCAGTAGCTCTTTGTTGAATCGATTTTTGTGGAACAAAGTTGCTAAGGCATATCCAAATGGTACCGCACAAATCGCAACGTTCACGATGATGGCTGGCAAATAGACCCCTTCCGCTAGTAACACATTTCCTGCCATCCAAGCAGCTTTGTTTACAGGTCCCCCTAAGTCAGAGCCAATCATTGCCCCCATGATGACTGCCAGTAAAATTTTGTTAACGTCATTTTCAATCATGGTTCGGATCCATTCAACCAAACTAGTATTGATCCACGCCAATGGCTCAGAGAGTAAAGCGCCCATGACGATTGCTACGGACAATGTAGCAATCAAGGGTAAAATTACCAGCGGCATTACACCAGCAAACGACTCCGGTAAGTTGATATGTTCTTTCGCCCACTTCACTAAGTATCCTGCTAAGAACCCAGCAATAACTGCCCCTAAAAACCCAGCATTGGTACTAGAAGCGACCGCACCACCGATAAAGCCGGCACCTAGCGCAGCCTTATCTCCAACAGAATACGCGATAAAACCAGCCAAGACAGTATTGATCAAGCCGATTCCTGTCCACCCTACTTGTTCAATCAAATAAAGCGCATGTTTAAAGCCTTCCGTGTCAGCATATGGATCTAAGCTTGTGATTCCCATACCAAGAGCAATCATTTTCGGAATGGCAACAACCAGTGAAGCACCAATAATCAATGGCAGTACAAAACTAATTCCACTCATCAAGTGGCCTTTTAAATCTGCTAGAACTCTTTTCATCATCCTTGCCTCTTTCCTTTAGTTTGCGTTTCTTTGTTCAACAGCAGCTACACATTTCTTCAGCACCGCTTCCGGTGCTTTGATACACGTATTGATATTTACTCGAATTTGCGGTTTTCCTTCAAACCGTTCCATCCCAACAACTTTTTGGTCAGTCGCTAAAAGCAAGAAATCTGCTTCTTTTGCTTCGGCTGCAGTGATCTCATTTACTTGCCCTAACGAGCCTTGCTGTTCGATCTTGACCTCATAGCCAAGTTTCGCACCAGCTTTTTCTAAAGCTTTTGCCGCCATCGGTGTATGTGCCAATCCTGCTGGACAGGCGGAAATTCCTACTATTTTCATACAATTTTCTCTCCCATCATTTCCTTTTTGATCAATTCTGCTAAATAAGCTTTGTCTTCTGATTGTTGAATCTGCTGAGTGAATGTCTCTTCAAGCAATGCAGTTGCTAGGCGGCTCAACATTTGCAGATGCACCGTTCCTTCATCTTTTTTAGGAACCATCAAAGCAAACACATTTTTGACTGCCGAATCATCGAAGGTTTCCCATTCGATGGCTTGCTCTAAACGAATAAACAAAACGGTCGGTTCCAAAACCGGTTCAGCTTTTGCATGTGGAATAGCAAAGCCTTCTTGTAAGCCGGTTGAATATTGTGCTTCCCGTTCAATGAATGCCGCACATGTATCTACTGCATTGGTAACGATACCTGATTCATAGGCATGATGCGCAATTACGTGAAACAGTTCTTCTTTTGATGTAACAGCCACATTCAAGAGAATATTTTTTTCCTGAAAATCCATCTCATCTGCTCCTTTCCTATATTATGAAACCATTAGCGTAATTCGTGTGGTTTATTTTCTGTACACGTTTAATTTACGGTTTCTGATTCACGATGTAAACACAACAAATTTCCAATTCAAGTGGCAATCATTAGTAAAGCGTTTTCCAAAATGATTGCCAACTCTTCTGGAAATTTTCGGTACTGGTGAAGCATTTCATTCTTATTCTTTCTATTGTATGATGAGAAAGAGCACGGAGGTGAAACAAGTGTCAAAACTTGCTTATCAACGATTAGATGATCTAATGGAAGTATTAACTAGACAAACGGCGCCGCTACCAATGAAGGAGTTAACGAAAAGCTTCTCGATTTCTGAGCGAACGGTTCGGACCGACATTGCAAATTTGAATGATTTGTTAACAAATGTGGGTGCCTCCATCAAGTTGATTCGAGGGCAAGGCTATTTGTTGTCTATTGGTTCAAAAGAACAATTTCATGACTGGTGGACTGAAAGTATGTCGACTACCGAGTCCTTTCTAACTACGAGTGAAGAACGACAAGCCTATCTACTTTTCCTTTTGTTTAAGAATGAAAACCCTTTATCCTTAGATGATTTTCTTGATCGATTATTTATTAGTAAAAACACCTTTTACTCATACTTAAAAACGGCTCGAGACAATTTAGCGACCTATCAATTAAAAATAGTAAATCGTCCAAATATTGGTTTTGAAGTCTTGGGTAACGAATTCGCTAAACGCCAAGCAATCAGTGATCTGTTGATTGAAAAAGATCTCCAAGAGTATTTGGTCGGCTTCACGGAAATGGAACTTGAGTTGTTTGATACGATTGATCTGACCCGCTTGCAAGAATTGTCATTAAATCATCTGACACCCTTAGACTTATTAGACTCTGACTACTATCATAAAAACATTCTTTCTCATTTTGCTTTAGCAATCAGTCGCTTTATAGCCGGTCATCATATCAACGAATTTCCCTTGCACGTGCCCGCGCTCAAAAAAGACGCCCAGAAAGTTGTAGGTCACTTCTTAGAAGAAATCGATCATGCATTTGATATACAATTGACTGCTGGAGAAAAACAATACTTCATTTACTATCTTGCGATGAATGCACCACGTTTAGTTGAAACAGGTGATGCAAGCGATTCTTCCACGAAAACTGCGAAAGCCATTGTGGAAGAATTATTAACTGCGATCAAACAGACGGCAAACTATGCATTAGAAACAGACAAGATGCTAATAGAAGATCTGACATCTCATATTGAGGGCTTTATCAATATGAATCTAATGGATGCACGCCGTAGCAATCCATTGCTGGCAACAATCAAGAAATCTTTTCCACAGGCTTATGATTTATGCTTGACCCATTTAGAAACGGTAAGCCTGAAACACGGTTTTTATTTTTCTCCTGATGAGATCGGCTATATCGCTTTGCACATCGCAGGTGCTATGGAAAGGAGTTCTATCAGAAATCATCATAAACATCGCGTCATCCTTGTTTGCGGAACCGGTCGAGCTATGAGTCGTATTATTGAAGCGAAAGTTATCAAGCACTATCAAGAAACGATCGAAGTCGTTGATCGCTTTTCTTACGTCGAGCTACAACAATGTGATCTTTCTGCGATTGATTTTGTGATCACAACCGTTCCATTAGAACAGTTCTCGGTTCCTTCTATTTACATCAACATGGCCAAGCTAGATAAAGAAATTGGCAAAATCGAACCGTTCATTGAAACGCTCAGTGAAACAAAAGACGGCATCTATTCATTGTTTCAAAAAGCATTTTTTCTTCATGAAAATCATGCAGATAAAGAAACCTTACTAAAGAAAATGGCGCAGCAACTGTACCAAAAAGATTTTGTGCCCCAAGATTTTTATGACAGTGTGAAAAAACGAGAAGCAATCAATCAGACTAATATTAACGAGTGGCTTGCTATCCCCCATCCCATGACATTGATGGCAAAACGCTCAGCCGTTTCAGTGGCGATCATTCCTGATGGCGTTGATTGGGGAAATGGTGATTTGGTTAAATTCGTCTTTCTCTTTGCGATTCAAAAAGACGAATATGAAGATACCGAAGAAATCTATAGTCTTTTATTAGAGTTGATGGATCGTGAAGATATTCAACAAGCAATCCTGCAAAAAAGTGACTATCACCACTTTTTGAGCTGTATAAAGCAATTATAAAAGGAGCTGGGGAATCCAGCTCCTTTTGTTGATTCTAATTTTTGTGAAATGCATGCAAACTATGGTTAGTAAATGAAAATCTTAGCTGAAAAGGGAGAGTTTGACAATCCCTCCCTTTTCAGCTAAGATTTTATTATTGTTACATTAATTCAATATCCAAACCACCACCGGGTGATAGAAGTGTTTGGTAAACTCATTAGGTCCTTGAAGAGTTTACTGGATGCTTATTTTTTTTTGAGGAGGAAAAAGTATATGACATGGATGTATTTATTTTTAGGCGGTTTTTTTGAAGTGGTATGGGCTTCGACTATGAAGCTAAGTAATGGATTTACCCACTTTTGGTATAGTGTCTCTACACTACTCGGAATGATTTTCAGCTTTGGCTTCCTGGCTTTAGCGGTAAAAAACTTACCATTAAGTATTGCTTACCCCGTTTGGACAGGGATAGGCGCAGTTGGTTCGATCATTATCGGCGTCGTGTTCTTCAAAGACCAGCTATCCCTTCTGACTTGGGTGTTCGTTGCTTTATTAATAGTCGGGATTTTGGGCATCAAGTTTACCAGCGGACATTGATGATATCTAAAAAAACAGCCGTCAGTTCATTTCTGGCGGCTATTTTATGGCAATTCATTCAGTTTCAGTATAGATATAGTTAGCTTTAGTATAATTAAACTTTACTTTTATATAACTATGGTTTACAATGATTTTGGGAGGTGATCGTTTGAAGGAAGATTTTGGCGACTCTATTGCTAATAAAGTATATGAATATCGGGTGTTAGCTAGGCTTACTCAGCAAGAACTTGCGGACAAAGTAGGTGTTTCAAAACAAACGATTTTTGTCATGGAAAAAGGCAACTATACGCCAACGCTTTTATTAGCCTATCGTCTAGCGAACGTTTTTCAAGTGGACATCACAGATTTATTTACTTATACAGAAGGAGAGAGGAAATATGGTCATTAAATCACTTTCAGATATTCCCAGCGCATTATTTTACCGTCTGAAAACTTGGGCAGAATATTCTAATGCCAACTGGAACCTATTGCTAGGTATCGGTATGCTTTTACTGATTTTTGGCATTGCTTTGGTTTATGTTTACACTAAAAAAATTGGCAAAGAAGATGAACATTCGCAAAAAATTTATTACATCTCCGTGAATGCGATGCTGCTAACGATCGTCTTTTTAGACATTCTCTTTCCAAAAGATTACATGTGGAATCAGTTTTTCCTTTACAAGTATGCTCTGGCTTTTATAGTGAGTGGGCTGAGTTTGGTTTATCAGTATAGAAAACAATTTTTATAAAAAACAAACTCGGTCCCTTTAAGATGGGAACCGAGTTTTTTTTCTGTGATCAGTACCTGTTCATAGATCACTCACTTTTTATTCGCAGAAGTAAAGCAGAAAAACTGCAAACAATCGTCACAGTCGAAAATTGTTTGCAGTTTCCTACCTCTAATTTAGTATAAGCAACACTCGATCAAAGCTTCTTCAAGCGTTTCTTCGATCCTTCTTACTCACTCTTTCTTTTTGAGCGTTTCATAAAGAGACCTAATAGTGATGCGACAACCAATGCCACTCCTCCATACAAACCGTACGGCGTTGCTTGTTCCCCAGTTTTCGGAAGAATTTTTTCACTAGTTGCTGTTTTTGTTGTTTCTGGTACTTTAGTCGTTGGTTCCTTATCAGTAGACGATGTCGTAGCTTCTGGATTTGTCTGATCATTTGGTGTGTTGCTTGGCTCTTTTGATGGGTCTGTCGGTTCGGTTGGATTTTTTATATACGTCACAGTCAGTTCCCTATCTTCATCTTCCACAGTCAATCCTGTTTGTTCTTTGACCGTCGTAACATCTGCCGTGTAGCCATCAATATTCTTGCTTTTCACCGCATCAAAGGTCGTATCATTGTTTTTCGCTTGCCATTCTCCAAAAGTTTTGTCACCTGTTGCTTCATTCGTTGTCACTGTACGTGTAAAAGTAACAGTGTCCGTTTTGTCTGGAGCGGCTTTCTTACCATCTTCATACATATAATGGATCGTTTGTTTGACTTCTTTGGTTTCTGTTGACTCAATCATATTTGGCGAGTAAGTAACGGTCAATTCGCGGTCTTTGGTGTCGGCTGTCAAACCTGTGACTTCATCTATACTTGTTTTGTCTGCGTGATAGTTCTTGATTTCAGGACTTTTCACTTCATCAAACGACGTGTCATCATCTTTAGCTTGCCATTCTCCAAAAGTTTTGTCACCTGTTGCTTCATTCGTTGTAACTGTCCGTGTAAAGGTGACTGTGTCTAGTTTGTCTGGGGCGGCTTCTTTGCCGTCTTCATAAACATAACGGATCGTTTGGTTGACTTCTTTGGTTTCCGTAGATTCGATCATGTTTGGCGAATAAGTGATAGTCACTTCGCGATCTTTGTCCTCTGCTGTCAAACCTGTGACTTCCTCAATGCTTGTTTTGTCTGCGTGATAGTTCTTGATTTCAGGACTTTTCACTTCATCAAACGACGTGTCATCATCTTTGGCTTGCCATTGACCAAAAGTTTTGTCACCTGTTGCTTCATTCGTTGTAACTGTGCGTGTGAAGGTGACCGTGTCTACTTTGTCTGGGGCGGCTTCTTTGCCGTCTTCATAAACATAACGGATCGTTTGGTTGACTTCTTTGGTTTCCGTAGATTCGATCATGTTTGGCGAATAAGTGACAGTTACTTCAAGATTTTCTGATTCTGCAGTCAACTCAATGACTTTATCAATCATTTTTTGGTCTGCATTGTATTTGTCAATTTCTGGACTTGACACTTCATCAAACGACGTGTCATCATTTTTGGCTTGCCATTGACCATAGGTATTTTTTCCTGTTGCTTCATTCGTTGTGACTGTGCGTGTGAACGTGACCGTGTCTACTTTGTCTGGGGCGGCTTCTTTGCCGTCTTCATAAACATAATGGATCGTTTGCTTGACCTCTTTAGTTTCTGTTGACTCAGTCATATTTGGCGAGTAAGTAACGGTCAATTCTCGGTCTTGGGTGTCGGCTGTCAAACCTGTAACTTCGTCAATGCTTGTTTTGTCTGCGTGATAATTCTTGATTTCAGGACTTTGTACTTCATCAAACGTTGTATCATCATCTTTGGCTTGCCATTCACCAAAAGTTTTGTCACCTGTTGCTTCATTCATTGTGACTGTGCGTGTAAAGGTGACCGTGTCTAGTTTATCTGGTGCGGCTTGTTTACCGTCCTCATAAACATAACGGATCGTTTGTTTGACTTCTTTGGTTTCTGTTGACTCAGTCATATTTGGTGAGTAAGTAACAGTTGATTCACGATCCTTGTCCTCTGCTGTCAAACCTGTGACTTTATCAATGCTTGTTTTGTCTGCGTGATAGTTCTTGATTTCAGGACTTTCCACTTCGTCAAACGTTGTGTCATCATCTTTAGCTTGCCATTCACCAAAAGTTTTGTCACCTGTTGCTTCATTCATTGTGACAGTTCGTATAAAAGTAATAGTGTCCGTTTTGTCTGGTGCGGCTTGTTTACTATCTTCATACACATAATGGATCGTTTGCTTGACCTCTTTAGTTTCTGTTGACTCAGTCATATTTGGCGAGTAAGTAACAGTTACTTCGGAGTCTTTGGTGTTAGCTGTCAAACCTGTAACTTCGTCAATGCTTGTTTTGTCTGCATGGTAGTTCTTGATTTCGGGACTTTTCATTTCATCAAACGTTGTATCATCATCTTTGGCTTGCCATTCACCAAAAGTTTTGTCACCTGTTGCTTCATTCATTGTGACTGTGCGTGTAAAGGTGACCGTGTCTAGTTTATCTGGTGCGGCTTGTTTACCGTCCTCATAAAAATAACGGATCGTTTGTTTGACTTCTTTGGTTTCTGTTGACTCAGTCATATTTGGTGAGTAAGTAACAGTCGATTCACGATCCTTGTCCTCTGCTGTCAAACCTGTGACTTCCTCAATGCTTGTTTTGTCTGCGTGATAGTTCTTGATTTCAGGACTTTCCACTTCATCAAACGTTGTATCATCATCTTTAGCTTGCCATTCCCCATAGTTTTTTTCCCCTGTTGCTTTATTCGTTGTCACTGTGCGTGTGAACGTGACCGTGTCTACTTTGTCTGGGGCGGCTTCTTTGCCGTCTTCATAAACATAACGGATCGTTTGGTTGACTTCTTTGGTTTCCGTAGATTCGATCATGTTTGGCGAATAAGTGATAGTCACTTCGCGATCTTTGTCCTCTGCTGTCAAACCTGTGACTTCCTCAATGCTTGTTTTGTCTGCGTGATAGTTCTTGATTTCAGGACTTTTCACTTCATCAAACGACGTGTCATCATCTTTGGCTTGCCATTCACCAAAAGTTTTGTCACCTGTTGCTTCATTCGTTGTCACTGTCCGTGTAAAAGTCACAGTGTCCGTCTTGTCTGGTGCGGCTTGTTTACCGTCCTCATAAACATAATGGATCGTTTGCTTGACCTCTTTGGTCTCCGTAGATTCGATCATGTTTGGCGAATAAGTGACCGTTACTTTAAGATCTTCTGATTCTGCAGTCAACTCAATGACTTTATCAACCATTTTTTGGTCTGCATTGTATTTGTCAATTTCAGGACTTTGTACTTCATCAAACGTTGTATCATCATCTTTGGCTTGCCATTCACCAAAAGTTTTGTCACCGGTTGCTTCATTCGTGGTCACTGTGCGTGTGAACGTGACCGTGTCTACATTGTCTGGCGCAGCTTCTTTGCCGTCTTCATACACATAATGGATCATTCGCTTGACTTCTTTTGTTTCCGTTGATTCGACTATCTTTGGCGAGTAAATGACAAATTCTTCAATATCTTCTGAATCGGCCTTTACATCCATGACTTCATCAATAAAATCCCTGTCTGTATAGTAGTTGGCTATCTCTGGACTTTTGACTAAGTCAAAGGTTGTATCATCATCTCTTGCTTGCCATTCACCGAACGTTTCTTCGCCAGTGGCTAGATTCGTCCTTATTTCTCGAGTAAATTCAACTGTATCTACATGATCTGGAGCAGCTTCCGTACCGTCTTCATGCAAATAGTGAATGATTCGTGCGACAATTTTCCTTTCTTCCTTGGTTTCTATCAAGGGACTATAGATATACGTGACCGTTTGCGGAACATTACTAAAGACAACCTTCTCATCACCATGGACTTCCTTCAATGTATAGTTAGGAATATCTTCAGGAATAACTTCAATTGAATCGCCAATATTTCCACCAGTCAGTACATTCGGAGGCAACAATTCCTGACCATCTTCATCTAAATAATTGATAGTGACTGGTGCGCCTTCAATAAACCGAGGCTGCCACACATAGGTGTCCGCCATTGTTTCTCCATCATAGGTCAACACTAGCTCCTGTGACTTCAATATATTTTCACCATATGGCGCATCGACGGTACCAGTCCCAACATTTTGCCAATAGCCGGTATAGTAACTGGAATGAAAACCATACATTCGACTAGGGTCAACTAAGTTCACTGGATAGGGATTGCTTGACCAATTGTTCCATCCTACAAAACTAAAATTTGGTCCTAACTTTAATTCCTTTAAATACCAAACATTGGCTAAAAACTGGTTCATCCCAGCTCCTAAAGAACTTATTACACCACTGCTATCAAAGTTCGACAAATCTAGCGTTGTTCCTCTAAATCCATAAAACATACTATTCATTGTCGTTGCTTGACTCGTATCAAGATAAGTCAGCCCAACAATCTCATCCAATTCTGATGGAACTTTTCCATAATGAGAGGTGCTCTCAAACAGACCAGGCACATTTGCTGGCAGAATGACTGGCGCAGTGAGAACAACTTTTTTGATGACCATGTTTTTGAGAGAATCATCTAATGGGATCACTTGATCCACGGTGGTAGACAGTGTACCTGCTCCTACAGTCAAGACCCCTTCAATATCTAATGTTGCTGGCGCCGTCCCCCACATGCCCGTCCACAATATATTTTCTGCTAGCGCAGATTTTACTTCCTGACTCTCATCAGCCGCCATACTGCTTTCTGTGTCTTCTTCTGTACTGGCGTTTTCTGCAGACTGTTCTGTTCGCTGATCAGATTCCGTTTCTTCTACTGGAGTTGTCTCGACTATTTCTTGTTCAACTGCTTTTTCTTTGCTCCCCGTTTCAGAAGTGGTCGTTTCCTCCGTTACTGCTGGTTCGGAAACTTGCTGTTCAGAAAGATTCTCACTCGTACTCAGTGTTGCTTCCTCTATCTCTGAAGTGCTGATTGTTTCGGCCGCAGCAGGAATGCTAACAACTGCTTGTGTGACAATTGGGCTTCCCAAAATAAACACTGACAAACTAACAAGAAGACGTGTCAATAGTTCTTGCTTCGCTGATTTTTTCATTACTGTTCCCTCTTTCAATTTAAGTGAATAAGCACAGCGACACTCTCCCCAACGCAAAAAAGCTGCCCGTTGACAACTACTTCTTACTTCTATGTAATACGTTCGTTGTTCTCATTCCTTATGCCTGCATTATTACATGGTTCTCGGATCAGGACACGACAATAAACGGCTTGAAAAATACAAAAAAAGTCCTATTTTATAAAAAGAAAATAAAGGAATATGAAGGGGGCGATCGCTAAAAGTGTATACAAAATACAATAAATAACACGTTATTGTCAGACTACACTCTATTTTTAACTCTTTCTTCTCAATAACTTACCACACTGATGGGAGTTCCGTGATTCTAAAAAAGATGTGTTAGATTAAAAAAAGAGGACTGATTCTTCAGCCCCCTTTTCTTTGTCTGCTTTTTTAATCAATGAAGCCGTAAGCAACACCGTCATTCAAGAAAACACTGGCTTGCCATTACTTTTGCCGATAGGTAACCATAAAGAGACGTTCCGTTTTTTTCGAAACGTACTCGTTTTATCGCACTATCCCTTAAAAGCTATCGCATCAATTTGAAAAAGAATCCCCACCTCGCCAGAATGAGCAAATTCAGTCTGAATCGATTTTCTAACAGGAAATTTCCCATGGAAGGTTTCTTTCAAAGTCTTTTCCATAATCGGAATATCAAAAATATTTTTGAAAAGTACATCCATCTTTACCACATCTGCTAGTGCCAAATCCACCAATTTCAATCGCGCTTCTAATTGCTTCAGTGCCCCTACAATCTGCTTTTCGATCGGCTCGCCAATATTTCCCACACAATAGCCAACAAAAACAAAATTTCCTGCTTCGATCACGCCTGAAAGCGCCCATTCCTCATTAACATCGTAACGCTTTATCATTCTCTTCTTTACTCCTTTTGCGTTTGAGCCATTTTTTTCACTACTTTTAAAAAAAACTTCTATGCCTATGTTTTGCCAAATCTCAGGAAATTCAGTGATTACCGCAAATGAATGTTTCGTTTTTCAACCAAAAGAAAAACACCTAGGACCACCATCATGATGGAAAGAGCCATTCCTACAGAAAACTCATCACGACTTCCAAAATGAAGAATCTGCCAAAGCCTTGTCAGCTGCTTTACATTTGCGGCTTTTACGATCAGCTGTAAAAGATAATAGAGGAAAAACAAGAGGGCAGTGACACCGAATGCTTTTGCTGCCGTGTAGCAAACAAGCGACTTTTCTTGTTCATCTTTCGTTTGGACAAAGGCATAGTATACCCAATAGCCTCCATATATTGATGTAAGAATAGACACTGTTACGATAAAATACTTTGTAAAAATATACCCTGCTTCCCCGATACTCATAACCATTCCTTCTCTTCTAGTACATTTAGTGTTCATTTTGATGATGCTCTTCTACTTTGGCTCATGTTTAGCAGCTTATTGATTTTTGCTTTATTGCTTCAGCCAGCCTTTATTTACGGCATCATCAATAAGTTTTCTAACATAGTCCCAAACTTCTGGAATAATTTCTTTGATGACCTCGTTTCGTTTTAATTCGCGTTCAACATCAATGTTATTTTCTAACCAGGTATTCCCGTCACAGTAGTATATCTGCAAGACAGGCTGTAACCTATCGATTGCCGCTGCATATTTTGCTTCTACGGTTGCCATCTCCTC
The DNA here is from genome assembly GCF_058135755.1 of Enterococcus sp. R12. NCBI lineage: Bacteria > Bacillati > Bacillota > Bacilli > Lactobacillales > Enterococcaceae > Enterococcus > Enterococcus sp. R12. The sequence goes on along the minus strand of NZ_CM176874.1, from coordinate 773,499 downwards.
AAACTCTTCCCACAAAGCCATAAATTCATCATATTGTTCTCTCGGTAATGTAGAAAATAAACTTGTAGCTGCTTCCCGTTCTCGCTGTACTTTATCCAGGTACCCAGCTTCATCATAACAATAGGTATCACCTGCTTCGATTTCTACCATGTCATGAATAATTAACATTTTGAGTACTCGCAACAAATCCACTTGCCCTTCGGTTGCGACATGTTCTGCAAGCAATAGTGCACATAATGTCAAATGCCAGGTGTGCTCTGCATCATTTTCCCGTTGGTTTCTATCATAGATCAGTGTCGATTGTCTAAGGATAGATTTAAGCTTGTCAGCTTCGACAATAAACTGGATCCTCTTTTCTATTGCATTCATATTTGACCTCCAATTATTTGTTAAAAAAATTTATATCAAAGGTACAGCTTTTTTCCACAATGCGTCCAACGTTGCATAAAAAGACTGCAGCCTTTTCTTTTGGTAAAACAATTACTCCTGCACAAACCTTAATGAAAGGCTCCTTTCAAACTTCCTACAACACTTTTTCCTCACTAATGATCTTTGTTGATACTTCAACTACTCCACGGAAAAATGCAATGAATGTGGCGTAGGCGCGATCAATGTCAGCCCACATCTTTCTTTAAAATAGGTTTTGCTATCTTGTTTCGCCACTTGCAAAATTTCTGCTTCAGCAAAAGGAACCACATTGTCACTCCCCCGCAATTCACTGCATTCCAAAATAATCAAAATCTCTGCTTCTAATGTATTGATTCTCGCATACTGTTCAAAAAAGTTTTCGTGATTGATTTCTTGGATCGCTCGTTTGATTTCGAAGCAATTGGCAAGAATCTTTTCTTTGAGTTCTGGAAACTCTTCTTTGAAAAAAAGCCGCTCCGTTTCTTCCATGTAGAAGTTTAAATATTCTTCCATTGAATGGATCTTAAATGCTGACTCCATCTTTAGCCCTCCTGTTCTATTCATTGGTGAATCTTATGTAAAACCCTGTTTATATGTTTGTAGTTGGAACGAATACGTCGATGCGTACTCTATGGAAATGTCTAAAGGAAATCGGCGTTTAGGCTGAAATCATTAGCATTACGTTAGATAGAGGATTCGAACACTTTTTAGCTTCGCTTTTTCGTAAAATGTTTCTATTGACCGATGTCTTTATGCCTGCATTATTACATGTTTTTTAGGAAAGGAGACGCCAATCATTGGTTTGTTAGAAGCAAATAAAGTCCTGTTAGGTACCTTTGAGTTGGATCGTATCAATTTTAGTTTCATAAAAGTAAACAAGCCCAGTAGCCGTTTGAGCGTTTGACAAACTACATAGGAAATCTGAGAAACGATGTGCAAAACTTTTCACTTCCCACTAAAAAAGGGAGGATTCTCTGTTTTTGAGAATCCTCCTTTTTTCATACTGTGCAATCCACAGTTTTACGTATGTTTTTGACTAAACTCATTCTGGAATTTTTCAACTGCTTCAATCAGTTCAAGCCAGCGATCACCTGTTGGAAAACTATTCCATTTAAAAAATTGGACGTTAGGGTTTTGGTCAATAAAGGCTTGCCGATTGACGGGATAATCTGTCACGACAAAATCGGGATTTTCGGAAACAAATGAAAGTGTGTCTCCGAACCAGCGCTTCAATCGTTCCTTTTGTCTGATTTCTTGGATTTTTCCGAATTTTGATTCGTGAAAAATTCGAACCGTAGAACGATCAATTTTTGCTACCAAAGAAAGAAGCATACTATATTGAAAAAGCAAGCGATTGTTCGCTTCATACATGGTTACAAAAATTGGTGATTGTTGCGCTAACGATGGATACATCTCCTGAACAAGCGGAAAAATCTTAGGAAAGACACGACGATAATCTTTGTCTGTTGTTGTTTTTCCAAAGGCATCGATCTTATTTTTCGATGCAAAAAGAAGCGAAACCGAATGAATATTCAAGGCATTAACCAACAGATAATCAATATTACTTTCAGAAACGAGAAAAACTTTCTGGGCGGTTTCCGTAAATAGCCTTGCTGCAGCGATTGCTTGAGGAGAAAAATGATCCCCAATTGTTAACTGACTAGGAATCTCTTCGGGTAAGTACGTCGTCATGACAGAAAACATATAATACAAGAAGAGAAACTCTGTTTCTGGAAGCCCATTTAGAATCAAATTGTCTCTTAGCAACGGCTTGATGAGCTCTTCTTTAAACTCATCAAAGGGAATCGTCAGATGCCTCATCTCCCTCATCTCTTGAGGAATCTCTTTTACAGGAAAGCCTCTTTTAAAACGATAAATACTTAACGCCAACAATTGAACAAATTTTTCCTGATCAATCCCGCGATAAAAACTAGGATAACTTGTCAACTTTTTCTTCAATGTACTGACACTTTGTTTCGACAAGCCACTATAACGCGCGTTCGTTGCATCATAGATCTGCCAATACATGATATGGAAAAAATGCCGAATGCGGTATTCTTCTCCCACAAAAAGCGGTTTTCTTTTTAGATTCAGTCGAATGTGATAATTTTCAAGAATCGCTTCTACTTCCTTTAGTTTTCTTTGAACGGTGCGATTACTGACATAATGTTGTTGGGCGGTTTCTTCCAGCGAAACATATTTATCACTAAAGAGTCTGTCTAAAATTTGAAATGGCATACTTTCTTCTAGCATGACCGAATAAAGCTTAGACAAAAGAAAATTCGGTGCAAAATAAAGCGTCATCTCTCTACCTTCATGCAACGCAATCTCAAAATAAGGATACGCCTTTTGCAAATCAAGTGCTCGCTCAAAAACTAAGACGATTCTTCGTTTTGATAAGTTAGTCTTTTCAGCAAGGACATTTAGTTTTTCACGCTCCACAGCCTGCTCAAAAAAATGCGCAAACAATTCATAAACATCTTGGTCTAATTTAGTTAAAAGAAATTTATACATACTAATACCTCTTAACTTTATTTTTAAGGTAATTATACTCCTTTCACGATCTATTTTCATTTAGTGTGTATTCATTGATCACTTATTTCATTTTATAAGAAGTTATCTCTTAAGCTATCACCTTCTGAATCATTTAGGATAAGCAAAATCATGGCTACAACTACTTAGAACTACGAGTTACTGCATCTGGAGAACATTGCTCTTTCTAACAGCTAGTTTAAGACGACAAAACAGTCCAAACCGCTATTTATCAAAAAATTATTTTATAATAATAAAAGTAAAAGACCGTATATTTTGCTACGATAATAAGAGAGTCGGTTTTTAGGAGTATTTACAATCGAATAGTTAGGTAGCCTTTGAGCATTTCAACAATTCCAAAAGCTTCTACTTTCTATCAATCAAGATTATGATTATATATAGTTGAAAATTAGTGACAGTCATTTTTAAAGTATCTTCGCCATAATCAAGCTAACTTCTTACGTTATTTAAAAAGAATGGGGGAAAGTTATTCATGCTTCGCTGAATGAACTGAAATCAATGAAAATATCAAAAAAAATAGTATGGTCAAGTGTTGCTAGTATTCTCGTTCTAATTTTAATAGGTATCGCTGTCTTTCTATCCCCTAGTAATAAACCTGGGATCGTTGTCTCAAATGACTTTGGAAAAATCACAGTCCCGTTGCGAATAAATAGAACCTATTTAACTCAAACAAACACTGTCTTCTATCAGCCTGAAATTCGCTCAGCAAAAACAGTTCTGGATGATGCGAATTTACTAGGTGAAAGCACACTTTCGATAAAAATCGGTGAGGAAGAAAAAGAAATCGTTTCTTATATTGATGCCAATGTTAAGAACTTCTCTCTAGAACTAAACGTGATAGACTATGACAAAACAACAGGAAAATTAGTCTTGACTATTGCCTATCGGGATGGCTTGAATGATGAATTCAAGAACGTAACATTCGAAAGATAACTGATAAAAATCTAATATTCTCGCTCATATTTAAATAGGGTTAAACAAAGAGTATCCAGAAAACAATCAATTCTGGATACTCTTTCCTCTCTATTAAATAGCTTTTAATTTTCAGTTTTTCTTTTTCGTCTCAAAATTACTACGAAAGAAAACAGAACAGTGATGACTCCCAAAAAGCCCATGATTCGTTGACCTGTAAGTTGTTCTCCTGTTGCAGGCAACTTATTTTTTGATTTGGTTTGTGTGTTTGTTTGCTTGCTATTATTTCCTGAGCTATTCCCGTTCTCTTCTTTCGGCGTCTTGTTTTCTGATTCTGGTGTATCTTCTCCTGAATCTTCTCCCGGTTCATTCTCTTTATCAGCACTGTAAACATAAATAACTTCTTGGACGGTATCACTGAAGGTACCTTTTGCATTTTTAGGCGTCTTTGAAACCCGCCAGCCAGATATTTCTTTGGCGTTGCTTTCATAAGACAAGCCAACTTTTCCACTAAGGATCGTTGGTTCAGCTAATTGATTTCCTTCCATGTCTTCATATCTTACGATAACCAGTGCTGCATCACTACGTTCATAGACATAAACGACTTCTTGTGCCGTTTCGCTGTAAGTCCCGTTAGCGTTAGTTGGCATTTGGGAAACATACCAGCCTGGGATGGCTTTAGCTTTACTTGTATATGGTAAACCTATTTTGCCACTCAATACCGTCGGGGCAGATAGTTGATTCCCTTCTTTATCTTCATACTTCACAGTAACTGGCGCTGCATCACTACGCTCATAGACATAGACGACTTCTTGAGCTGTTTCGCTGTATGTCCCGTTGGCATTAGTTGGTGTTTGAGAAACGTACCAGCCTGGGATCGTTTTGGCTTCACTTTCATAGGGCAAACCTACTTTGCCATTCATTACGGTTGGTGTTGCCAATTCATTGCCTTCTGTATCTTCATACTTGACCGTCACTGGCGCTGCATTACTACGTTCATAGACATAAACGACTTCTTGTGCCGTTTCGCTGTAATTGCCGTTGGCGTTAGTTGGTGTTTGAGAAACGTACCAGCCTGGGATGGCTTTGGCTTCACTTTCATATGGCAGACCTACTTTGCCATTCATTACGGTTGGTGCTGCTAATTCATTGCCTTCTGTATCTTCATACTTGACCGTCACTGGGGCTGCATCGCTACGCTCATAGACATAAACGACTTCTTGAGCTGTTTCGCTGTAAATCCCGTTGGCATTAGTTGGCATTTGGGATACGTACCAGCCTGGGATTGCTTTGGCTTCACTTTCATAGGGCAAACCTACTTTGCCGTTCAATACTGTCGGGGCAGATAGTTGATTGCCTTCTGTATCTTCGTATCTTACCGTCACTGGCGCTGCATCGCTACGCTCATAGACATAAACGACTTCTTGCGCATTTTCACTATAAGTCCCGTTGGCGTTAGTTGGTGTTTGGGAAACATACCAGCCGTTGATTGCTTTAGATTCACTTGTATAGGGTAACCCTACTTTGCCATTCATTACGGTTGGTGTTGCCAATTCATTGCCTTCTGTATCTTCGTATCTTACCGTCACTGGCGCTGCATCACTACGCTCATAGACATAAACGACTTCTTGAGCTGTTTCACTATAAGTCCCATTAGCGTTAGTTGGTGTTTGAGAAACGTACCACCCATTGATTGTTTTGGCTTCACTTGTATAGGGTAACCCTACTTTGCCATTCATTACGGTTGGTGCTGCCAATTCATTGCCTTCTTTATCTTCGTATCTTACCGTCACTGGCGCTGCATCACTACGCTCATAGACATAAACGACTTCTTGCGCGACATCACTGAAGGTCCCTATCCTATCCCCTTGGATCTCTTTCAGTGTATAGCCTGAGATATCCTTTTCTTCCGTAGTAAAGGGGTCGCCTACATACCCTGATAAAGTGACATTTGGTGCAAGCGTCTGTCCGTTTTCGTCAAGATACTTGACCGTAACATCTTCTGCAGTATTCACATACTTCACAGGTACTTGATAATTCACTAAATATTGAATGGTACCTGTACTAGCAGCTCTCTCGGTGGATAAACGATTAGGAACAAGAGAAGTGATTGACAAATAGGCAACATTGGCGGGAATATTTTTAAATTGAATTCCTTCTTCAGTCAGTTCAAACCCATCATTTTCATATAAGGGAAAGATATAGCCATTTTTATCTATCCCCCGAATCGAATAAGAATACTTTTTGTTGGACAAAGAAGAGAGCAACGCATTTCCTTGGGTATCAACCATCATACGGTCTTTATAAAGAACATCAGATTGGCCATCTTTTACTAGCATTGGCTCTAATAGTATTTTCTCCTGAGTCATAATAGATAGTTGGGAATTTTGATGGTGTTCTGGAGATAGCTCTAACTTAGAAAAATCCGTCATGCTACTTGCATAGACCGTCAGATAATCTGTTACCCATCCACTAAGATATTGACCAACCCCAATTAATTCTTGGGCTGTCAAATAGGCATCATAATTTCCTATGTGGATATTTGAAAAAGATCCTTTTGGAAGAATGTGTGCTAGTACATTAGGACGGGTAAACAATGTTGCATTTTCCGCCATAGTGATTTTGGGAACATTCGTAGCAATAATAGATGTCGTGTATAACGCTTGCAAGTTGCTAGCGTATTCTAAACCAGTAAAATCGACTACTGTGTCTTTGGCTAAAGAAGAAAAATCTAACTGTTTTAGATTCACCATATCTTCTTGAGTGATTGTATCAACTGTTTTGTTTAGCCCTTTCGCTACCTCATTTTGCAAATTCTTATCTGGCATCCAAGCGTCTAATGAAACGCTGCGATTAGATGCCTCTTTCATTTCCGCTGATGATTCAGTTGCCGAGCTAGCTGTGTCTTCACTTGGATCAGGGAGGGTTTTTTCTGTACTTTCCGTCGAGCCACTTTTCTCATCATCATTAACCACTTCTTGCGATTCTGAGTTACTTGTGGTGTCTCCATTGATTTCTTCTATATGAGAAGAATCGACTGTTTCAGTAGTCTCCTCCACTTTTTCTAATGTTCCTAATGTCGTTATTTCTTTGTTTGATGGAATGGTTTCCTGTTCCTCAGCCATAACTTGTGCCAAAGGTGCCAACACAGGCTGACTTAACAAGATCGCCAATGACAAATAACCCCAAAATTTCCTTTTCATAACATTCTCCTTTTATATTCGTTTAAATACGATACGCTTTCCTATCTTTCACCTATCGACAAACTTCCCCTTCTGATGATGGTGACGACTTGTTAATTACAACTTTTAGACACAGGATACCCCTGTTCATTTTGATAGTATTACATGGTTGATCGTTCTGAACACGTCAACATTTGTATCAGAAATGACCAAACTTGTCAGGTTTTAACGAACAGGTTATTCAAGCAAACAGATCGTTCACTTCACCTGCTCCTTCATGCTCCAAGCTTGGCCTCAGTTAGCGTTATAATTACTGATTTACATTGTTTTTGAATTTACATAAAAAAAAAGAGACACATAACATGCATCTTGTAGTGATCCCCAAAAGTTAGATTTTTTGGTCTAACTTTTGGGGTTGCTTCATTTCGATAGGTTGAGAAGCGTTCTCTTAAATGATTTTACTTAATAGGTTGCAGTGTTCTTCGCAACCACATCTATTTCTGACTTGTGTTTTCTTCGATTTTTCATATTCGCATCTATAATTGAAAGAACGAGCAGTTTTTATAGCAACAACCACTCACTATAGGCATACAAAAACGGACCGATCCCTTTGGCATCATCGCAAACGACAGGTTCTGATACATAATAGTCATAAGAACCATCTCTTATGTGATAATTGCCTTTTCCTGAGATTCCCCCCAGACCAGCTACCAAGCAGATATCTTCCAATGAAAACACACCATTCTCACAGGTCAGCTTGCCTTTTAAAAGCGAGGTCAGTATTGTTTTTCCAATCGTTTGAAAGTTAGATGGTAATAGTTTTAGCCGTGCACCTTTTAGCATGACGTAACTCAATGCAGCTGAACCACTTGTTTCCAAATAGTTCCCTTGTGCCCCAATATGATCTGTGACTTGATAAAACAGGCTCGTTTCACGATCTTGATAAGCGAGGATTGCCTCCATCAAGTCTTGCAAATACCTTTGCAATTTTTTCCTTTCTGAACCGTATTCTTGACGTTCGTTTAAAAGAGCGAGAGTATCCACCAATGCCATCGCAAACCACCCGATAGAACGCGTCCAAAAGTTGGCGCTACACCCCGTTATTTTGTCTGCCCAAAAAGCGCTTCTGGTACAATCGTATCCATGAAACAATAATCCGGTTTTAGGGTCCTTCATAGCTGTCACAACATTTTCAAATTGCCGAACAATGTCGCTGATGTCTTGAGATGTGCCAAAGGTTAATTGATATTCAAGAGCAAATGGCTGTACCATATATAGCCCGTCTAACCAGACTTGCTGCGGATAAATCAATTTGTGCCACATGCTGCCTTCTTTCGTCCGCGGTTGTAAGACAACTTGCTGATAAAGGTGAGTTAACGCTTTACGGTATTTCTCCTTTTTGGTCTGCGCATATAATTGAAATAAGACTTTTCCTTCATTGATCGAATCGCAATTATAAGTCTCTGGCTCGTATCCTACGGGGTGTCCCTCATCGTCAATATAGTAGTCAATAAAGTTTTCAATAAACGAAAAGTACGTTTGCTCCTGGGTTGTATTGTACACCGATTGGATAGCGATGAGCATGCACCCATCAATATAACTCCATCCCCCCGTTTTCTTATCTAAACGAGCTTCTTGATTCCAGATTGGTGACTCTGGAGATGAACGTTCAATGATCTGATTTAAATAGTGTCTGATTTCTTCCAAATCCTCTGCTCCTTTGCATTCATAACTGATATTAACTTGGTGTGGGTGGAAGCCTCATGTCCTCCTTCTTTGCCGAAAAAAAGCGGTAAACAGATGAAGAAACAGCTGGCTAATTTGCATAAAATCTCCCGTTGAAAGATGACTGCGACTGGTACCTCTTTGCGATATTGATCGGTTGAAATGATCTGTAAATGAAAGAATGCTTTTCCAATCGTTTGCTGATTTTGCATAAAGGGGTATTGAATAAGGAAATACAGACTTCCCATCAAACCAATCGCAAGAAACACGACCACGAAATCATTTGCTATGATCTGACTAATAATTGGAATTCCTTTTGTAAAAACTAAAAAGATGGTTAAGATACCTAATACAAAGTCAATAATTTGTGCAAGAACTCTTTTTATCAACATTGCATCCACCTATTCTTTGCTTCCTGTTGAAGCAACACCATCAACAAAATACCGCGCACCCGTGAAGAAGATCGCAATCATCGGTAATAAGCCTAAACAAGATGCTGCAAAAACTCTACCATATGAAATCATCGCTTCGCCATCGAGTAATTGCTTTAAGGCAACGGATAGAACTGTTTTATCGGAGCTATTCAAATAGATCAATGGTCCTTGAAAATCATTCATTCCCCACATGAAGCTAAGAAGAGCGACTGTAATCAGAATTGGTTTGATGACAGGAATAATGACTTTAAACAAAATTTGAAATTCATTGCAGCCATCCATGACAGCCGCTTCATCTAGTTCTTTCGGAATAGTCCGCATAAATTGAATGATCATAAAGATAAAGAAGGAAGAACTAGCAAACATATCCGCAACATACAGGCTGGCAAAGGTGTCTAAAAGACCAACTTCACGATACAAAAGATAAAGGGGGATTCGAAAGGCAAGTTCTGGCATCAATAATGTGACAATCACGGCACCAAAAATAAACTTTTTCCCTTTAAACGACTTGCGAGCAATGACGTAAGCCGTAATGACACAAGATAAAACGGTAAAAATGGTTTTGGGGATTAGAAATCGTAAAGTGTTGCCAAAGAAAAACCAGATCGATCGGTCTCGGGTCATTTGCCAAGCATCCGCAAAATTATTCGTCACTATCCGATCTCTTGGTGGAAAGATGCTGATACTCCCGAAAATATCGCGATTTTCCTTAAATGCTGACCCCAGCATCCACAATAAGGGATATATCAGAATTATTCCGAAAACAATCAACAAACCATAGCGGATGATTTCATTCATCCGTTTACGTGAACGACTCATTTCCATTAGTTCGCCTCCTTAATCATTATAGAATACCCAGCGGTTGGATGACTTGAAGATAATAATCGTAAAGACCCCAATTATCACTAGCAAAATCCATGTCAGTGCACTGGCATAACCATAATTTCCATTTTGAAATGCTTGATCGTAAATATAAAGATTCAAGAAATAAGTGGTTTTATTCGGCCCACCCTTAGTGATCAGATAGGCGGAATTGAATTCTTGAAATGCTTTGACTAAGACATTCACCGCATTGAATAAGATCACAGGGGTAATGATAGGGACAGTGATACTGAATAATTGTCTGATTTTTGAGGCACCATCCATCTCTGCTGCTTCATAAACCGTTTTGGACACCCCTTGTAAGGCAGATAGAAAAATCAGCATGGTGGAACCAAACTGCCACGTTTTTAAAATAATCAAGGTAAAAATCGCAAATCTAGGATCTTTGGTCCAGTTGATCGCTACGTCATTGCCTAGTGTAAATACACTCAGAATCGTATTGACAGGACCATTAACATCAAACAGCATAGTCCACAAAATGGAGACTGCGACATTCCCACCTAATATGGAAGGGATGTAATACGCGGTACGAAAGAAATTTACTCCTTTGAGTTTAAAATTCAAGATAGCTGCAACTGTAAATGACACAATGATCACAGCAGGCGTACCAATCAAAACATATTTGATGGTGGCAAAAAAGCTAGCTGAAAATGTATCATCTTTTGTGAATATTTCAACATAATTTTGCAAGCCAATAAACTCCGGATCTCCTAAAATCGGGTACTCTAATAAGCTATAATAGAAAGAAACAACGATGGGATAGACTTTGAATACAACAAACCCAATGGCCCATGGCATTAACATACAGTAAATCAACCAATGTGACCGTTTCATTTTTTTCAACATGCAAATGACTCCTTTGTCTTTAAAATAAACGCGAAATAACCACAGCCGTGTCTGCTTTTTGAAAATAGAAGGGAAGGACTCTCCGCAAAGCTTCGTTCAGACTCCTTCCCAACTCCTTCCCAACCATCAATTATTCTTGATAATGCTTATCTAACGCCGCCTGTTGTTTTTCAACAAATTGAGCGGCTGCTTCTTCGGCAGTGAATTTACCTGTTCGAAATGCTTCATAAACGGTGTATCTTTCTCCACGAACATTTTCGTCTTCGAAATAGGGATCTAAAACAGTTGTCTCATACTCATCGAGCTTTTCGTATCCTTGGGCAACTGCACCTTCTACTAGATTATTCGCTACTTGATAGTCGTAACAAACAGCATTGCTAGAAATTCCTAATGTGCCACCAGCGATTTTCACTGCTTCTTCATTGGTAAATAAGAATTCAATAAATGTGGCTGCAGCTTCTGGATGTTTGGAATTTCTAGAAATTGCGTATCCGAAAGTGGGCTTCACATAAACTTTCGGCTTAGTTGCAGCATCAACTTGTAAGAAATCTCCCACAACCAGCTCCTCTTGTGCCTGACCGCCTTTATAAGAGTCTGTCCACTTCGCCAAGGTATTGGCCCATTCATAAACCGAACCCGCTTTTCCTTCGACCCACTGCGGGTTAGACTCCGTATCAATTGGACTTGTCTGTTCAAAGGTTGGCAATGCCCCTGCATCTTCTAACGCTTTGTAGCGTTTCAACACTTCTCGGACTTCCTCTACACTATAATTGACAGTACCATCGGTTTGCATGATTTTTCCAGTGTAGTCATAGAGCATTTGGGCAATAAACAAATCGAGTGCAAATTCACCAACTGTTAGATAGGCATACTGATTGTCTTCCCCTGTAGCCGTATTATCTTTAGCAATCGTTTGACCCGCGGCAAGTAAATCATCATAGGTCGTTGGTAAATCAAGGCCATTTTCTTGATACAACGCTTGATTCATCAAGGGGACTCGCCCAGTCATTAATCCGTGAGGAACAGCCGCTTGTTCACCATCAACTTGCATTGCTTCTAAATAAGAGCTTCCCCAATTATCCAGGGTCAAATAATCGCTGACTTCATTTAGATCCATAAAAATATTCTTGCCTTTTCCAAATGAAAACAGCCAATTGTAATTTACTTGCATCACATCAGCTTCTGTTTTTCCTGATAGCTGCGTCAAGGTTTTTTCTTGCCAACCATCCCAAGCGCCATACTCAGTTTCCACCTTAATATGAGGGTGTTCTTCTTCAAATAGCTGTACCAAGTCTTGCATTGCCTCATGACGATTGTCTGCGCCCCACCAAGCAAACTTGATGGTAACCTCTTCTGTACTTCCGCTTTCTGGTCTGTCGGAATCAGCCGGAGTTCCACAAGCAGCTAAAACCAACGTACTAAAAAGGCTGACTAATAATAGCTTTCTTTTCATAACATTTCTTTCCTCCTTCATTAAATGCACACGTTTTCATTTCAGTGATCCTCTATTCATTAACGATTTTAACGAAGGAATGTTTTCTCAGCAATGGATCCCAAAAACCTCCACAAAATAGTGATGAAATATCATGAAACTTATACAATTTTGACTTTTTCTTTTGATTGTAGTTTTATGTTACGTGGCAAAACCAAAGAAACATAAGATGAGCTGTTCAAAAATTATTCTTTTCTCGTAAACTTTCTTTGTAGGCGCTTTGTTTTTTACGGTATTGAAGGGGCGATGTCTCTGTGTATTTTTTGAACACACGGTTGAAATAAGTAATATTACTATACCCAACGGATTTCGCTATTTCTGCAATATCCCAATCGGTATCTTCCAACAAACGCTGTGATTGGCGAATGCGTTGAATATTTAAATACTCAGTAATGGTATAGCCAGTGGCACTTTTGAATATCCGACTTAAATACGATTTATCAAAATAAAAAGCAGCTGCAATTTGATCTAGCGAATGGATCGTGGCGTAATGAAGCCGTATATAAGCAGAAAGCTGTTCTACAAGTTCCTTCACTTTGCTTCCCGAGGGTTTATCACTTAAACAATCGGCTTGCTTGATTCGCTGAAGAAAGATCAGGAGTTCAATCAATTTTGTTTCGACCATTGCCTGATAGTTAGATTCCTTTTGGATGACTTCGTCTGCCAGTTGAGTCAAAAGTTTTTGAACATATGCTTGCTGTTCTTTAGGAATTTGAACCCTCCCTTGATGCTTTACAAAAAACTGACAAAGGGGTTCGCCAATAGCTTGATTGATTCTAGGAAACTTGTTTGCTTCAAGCAGGACCAATATACGATCGTGAAAGATATAGTTTCCCGAAAATGTGTTATGGACAAGCGTTGAAGGAACCAGAACCAAAGAACCCGTTTGAACTTCATAGGTTTTTTCGTCGATTAAAAAATAGCGTTTCCCTTCAATAAAATATTGAATCTCGCATTCTGGATGCCAATGCTTCACCATGTTATACGTACTGTCTCTTTGTGCACGATCGATTTCCAATCCATTCATCATGCCTCGAAAAAGGACTGTCTTCATTTTTTACTCCTCCTTTTGTTTTCTTCTTTTAACCGAAAAAATCCTCTTATCTTATGATAATTGTGACATATTTCCTTCACCATAGAAAGCGCATCCAATAAAAAATAACAATTACGAATAAATTCGAATTCGATATACTGGTTATTTTTATCTCTTTTAAAACCTGTAATCATAGTATTTTTTTCATCTCAAAGTCGGTTTTCCCCTGATTGAACCCATAGTAAAGAAAGAAAATATTATGTGAAAAGTTTGTCTGATTGACTTTGCCAAAAAACCACAGGAAAAGTTTTCAGTTATGGATTGCTTGACTTGCATTCCTGCCGGTCATGAGAAAACGAATTTTATTGATACGAAGGATTTTGGAGAAGCCACTGCTACTTACCTAGAGTGTTTACACAACTTCCTAATACTTTCACTCCATTGCCCCTTTCAAAATGAATGATTTTTACTTCAAAGGAAGAAGGCATCACATTGCGAGGTTCTATCCTTACTCCAATGGAAAAATAGAAGTGAAGGACAGCCACATAAAGACAATGAAATGAATATCCTACGAACTTAAATCATTTGTAAATATGAGAATTAGAAACTTTTTAATCAATCAAGTATTCAAAGTAAGATAACAAAAAATCTGAGCCAGAATGAGATTCATTCTGACCCAGATTTGATTTTGCACAACTCACTAGTCCTTATTGACAAAAAGCCATTTCATTCAGTTTAATAACAATAGAAAAAATCTAGGAGCCACAATTAATATTATTAATACTAAAATTTGTAACAATCCCGAGGGATGCAAAAAAATTAGAAACAAACCTGAAAGAGAATATAATACTGAAGTGATTTTAATGAGTGAATCGTTAAGTGGCTGTTCTATTTTTCTCCACGGATTTAGGAACATAAAATTCCATTTAAAGTTGAAAATTAGTAAACCCAAAATAAGTAACAGGATTCCAACTATTTTAGTCGGATCAATAATCAATTTTTGCCCCTTTAATGAATAGTGTAGAATACTTAATAGCGTAAGATTAGTAATAACTGGCATGACCAGCAAAGATATTAATTCTGCCATACCATCTAACTCATTTTTATTCTGAATCTTCCATTTATAATGTACAAATTGAATGACCATGCAAAAGAGAATAACACCAAATGTAGCCAAGTATTTGTTTGCATAAGCATCTGGTATTCCCTCACTATTGATATGAATAACCATCTGATCAGGAAGATCTGAAAAGAAATAAATAGTTGGGATTATTGGTAATCCGCACAATACTAAAGAAAAGAATAGTTTGTTTTTCATAGCAATTGTCGCCTAGCTTTCTATCATTGATGGGTCAACTCGTTGTTGTATTAAATCACTTTCACCAAAAATAAAGTCATAATTCCATTAATAATTTTACCATATTTCTCATTAATGACGAATACTATTTATGGACTATTATCATAAAAGCACAACTCAGACATCTATGATAAAACTTAGGTATTTCACTTTCAGGTACTCACACCTTCACTTTTATTAGTATATAATCTGGTCATCCAAATTTTAAGAAAATCATGATACTGCTTTGCATAATGCTCTGATAATAGCCAATGGCAGCCGCCCTAACTGAAGCAAAATACACTAACAGATTATTCATATCGAAGAACCAATTCGGATCAGCTTCTTGGGGCGCATCCGAACAAATTTCTTCCTCCTTGTATTGTTTTAAAAGATTATGATGAATTTATATTTTTTCAAGAGTAAAGAAAAATAGTAGCTAAATAACTGCTAAGATCACAATTTAGACAATTCTGTATGAAAGAAACTGTCTAAACAGGCTATTTTGAGATTTCATCAAATTCTATTCAATACATATACATGTATTGAATAGAAAAAAGACGGATAAGTAAAAGCAGATCATCCTTGTGTTTATCAATCTGGAAATTGGTGGGGTTCTTCACCTATGACTCATCAGTCTCTATTGCCGAAGTGCCACTATTTCATATGTTTTTCCCACTATCTGCCTTTTACCTGTCAAACTAATTATCCCGATACTCGATCGTCAATCCTTTTAAAAAGTTGCGGGCATATTTGTCTAGGCATGGCTTGTAATTGCGATGGCCTTCTTTTCGTAAAATGGCGCCTAATTCACCTTTTGAAACTTTGACTCCCGCTTGCTCGAAAATGTCCAGCATTTCATCTGTTGTTAGGGAAAGGGCGATTTTTATTTTCTTCAGCATCAAATTATTTACATTGCCATTGTTCAACTCTAAGACAGGTTCTGCAGCATCTGGCTTTGTTCCTCGTTGCGAGCGAATCAAACCATTTAAGAAACGCTCAAAGGCTTCATTGGTACACTCAATCTCGTAGGTCTCAGGATCTTTTTTCTTCAATAATTGTCTTACTTCTTCTTTTGTGAAAGAAGCGCCGCCAAGTTCAAAAATTTTCACCATGTCGGTATCCTTGATATCCAAAGCATAGCGTAAACGCGTCAAGCGATCATTGTGATTCATTCTATACACCATCCATTTCTTAGGTTGATTATAACAAATAAAAATGCTTAAGAACCATCATTTTTGAATTCCTTTGCTTGGGATTGCTAGAAAATCAATTGTCCAACGCTTAGATAACACCCGTTTGCGTTCATGTGAATGTCACTTGTACTGATTCACGACACAAACAGTAACGACCAAAACAGTTTCTGTCGCCATCATCTGTCTTCTTCACTGTAACATGATACATAGATTAGGAAAATCATTCGAGTATTTTCTACTGCCGATCATTACCGATGATAAAAGTAGGTCTGCTTTATCCTTCATTCATCATAACGCAATCAAACACTGAAGGAACAAAAAATGGATGGTTTTCGCTTTTCAGGACAAAGAACTAGGAGGGGAAAAATGACTTTTGTGTTGATTCTATGTATAGGAATAGCCCTTGTGCTTAGTATCTATTCAACGAACAAAAGAAAAAAGAAATAAGGGAGTTTGATTTCTTTTATGAAGGGCGTATTTTCGTCCTTTTTCATTTACTGCTTAAAATCCCCTGATTTTCAATCTTCTTTTAAAATGGGGGGCTTAGCCGATCGTTGCCTCTATATGGATGACAGGATGCACGCTTGGTCATCGTTTCCTCATCTCTAAAAGGAACCTGCTTAAGTGTATTATTTTTCTAAACTCTTCTTATCCGCTATACTTAATTTAACGAGAAAATTTTTTGCTTAACAATAAAATAATCAAAAGCAAGGCAGGTGTTCTTGACCCTTTTGGTTGATTTTATTGTTTTATTTCGTGTAGCAAAAACAAAAAGGAGAGGAAAGAAATGAAGAAATACGGGAAATTTTTGGTGATGATTGGGGTATCGACGGTGATTATGTTTTGTATGATGTATTTCAATGTCTACGCCCTCGATCATATCTTTTTCAGCCAAACCCGCCTATTTATGGCACTGATGATGGGCGCGATGATGGCGATCATCATGCTGTTATTTATGTGGAAGATGTATGACAACAAGAAAATGAATATCGGAATTTTAGTTGTCAGTGTTGTACTTTTTTTTGGTTCACTATTTATGGTCAGAAGCCAAACCGCCGTGGGAGATACGGCCTGGATGAAAGCCATGATTCCCCATCATTCGATTGCGATTCTAACCAGTAAAAATGCCGATTTGTCTGATCCAAGAGTAAAAGAACTTGCAGAAAAAATCATTGACGCACAGGAAAAAGAAATCAAAGAAATGAAAGAATTGATCGAAGAGTTGGAAAACAAATAGCCAGTTTGTGTGCTCACTCAAAGAACCAGCAGATCAACTTTATCGCACGGATGCAAAGCCCTTCAAGCAATGGATGAAGGGCTTCTTTTTTTATCGTCAGTTGCTTTCTTTCTACTGAAAAACCCTGACCATTATTGCATCCGTTCTTGTTTGACTTTCTTGTCCACAACATGACGCTTGGCAAGCTCTTGGCGGATAGCCGCTAAATCAATCCCCATTTCTGCCATTAAAACCAATGTGTGGTACGCCAAATCAGCAATCTCATAAACGGTTTCTTGGCGGTCTTCCTTCATCGCCCCAATCACGACCTCGGTTGCTTCCTCGCCAATTTTTTTTAAGATTTTCTCACAGCCTTTTTCAAACAAGTAGCTGGTATAGCTGCCTTCTTGCGGCGTATCTTTACGACCTTTTATCAGCTCATACAACGCATCGATGGTCGGAGAGGATTCTGTACCATAAAGCACCTCTGTAAAGCAGCTTTCTGTGCCTGTATGGCAAGCAGGTCCGTCTTTTTTTACTTTGGCGACTAAGGCATCTTGATCGCAATCTGCGGTCAATGATACTAAATGCTGGTAATTGCCGCTGGTTTCTCCTTTGCGCCACAATTCTTGGCGACTGCGGGAATAAAAGGTCATCAATCGGTCCTTCAAGGTCAAGGTCAAACTTTCTTGGTTCATATAAGCCAAGGTCAAAACTTCATTCGTTTCCACATCCTGCACGATCACTGGAACCAATCCTTGTTCATCAAATCGTACTTGCACCATGTTATCCACTCCTTCTATTGCCTATCAAAACGCCAACGCTATACGATTCGTACGGGAATATCGACGGCCTGTAATTGTTTTTTCAGCTCTGGGATTTTCACCTCGCCATAGTGAAAAATCGAGGCCGCCAGCCCTGCTTCAATATTTGGCAATTGAAACAGCTCGATAAAATCGGCACTTTTGCCAGCACCACCCGATGCGACGATCGGTAATTTGGTGATTTCGCTGACAGCTTTCAGCAAGTCTAAATCAAACCCCTGCTTCACGCCATCGGTATCCATGCTGTTGATAACAAGTTCGCCAGCACCTAACTGCTCAGCCTGGTGAATCCACGCCAATGCTTCTAAGCCTGTATCTTCCCGGCCGCCTTTGGCAAACACATGCCAGTTCTCACCGACTCGGCGAACATCAACGGATAAAACAACGCACTGGCTGCCATAGCGTTTCGCGCCTTCTGCAATCAACTCTGGTCGGCGAAGCGCTCCCGAATTGACGCTGACTTTGTCGGCGCCACAGTTTAAGACTCGCTCAAAATCTGCTACTTGATTGATGCCACCGCCCACCGTCAAGGGGATAAACACTTCTGACGCCACGCGCTGCAAAATGTCCGTGAATAAGCCGCGTTCTTCTGCAGAAGCAGTAATGTCATAAAAAACCAGCTCATCGGCGCCTTGTTCATTGTAAAAGCGCGCCAAAGTCACTGGATCATTGACATCTTTTAAGCCAGCAAAATTGACCCCTTTCACGACTCGCCCATCTCGCACATCAAGGCAAGGAATGATTCGTTTGGCGATCATGCTTCTGCCTCCCCTGCTGCTAAGACATCCGCCAATTGGAGACTGCCGTTATATAGGGATTTCCCAACGATCACGCCAGAGATGCCCAACTGTTTTAATCCTTTGATATCTGCCAATGAAGCCACGCCGCCAGAAGCCACGATGTCGCAATCCAATTGATTGAGTTTTTCGTATAAGGGCAGATTGATTCCTTCTCCTGTACCGTCACGCGAGATTTCGGTAAAGATGATCGTTTGCGCTCCCCATGCCACCAATTGTTGGCAAAAAGTAAACGCGTCTGTTGCCGTTTTCTCGAGCCAGCCTTCCACGGCCACTTTTTCTTCCTTGGCATCGACCCCAATCGCGATCTTATTGCCGTATTTCTTGAGCATCGCTTTTGTGAATGCTGGGTCTTTCTGGGCAATCGTGCCGAGGATCACCCGATGAACGCCTGCTGCTAAACAATGCTGGATCGTTTCTTCCTCACGAATCCCACCGCCAACTTCGACAAACAGATTGGTTTGCTGGACGATGCTTTTTGCGACATCAAAGTAATGGAGTTTGCCCGCTTTGGCACCATCTAAGTCGACGAGGTGCAGATAGTTGGCACCTTCTTCTTCAAATGAACGAGCAAATGCCACTGGATCATCCCCAAACACTTCTTTTTGCTCATAGTCTCCTTGGTACAAACGGACCACTTTTTGATCTAACAGATCAATTGCTGGAAAAATTTTCATAGCGGCACCTCCGTAAATGCTTTTAAAATCTTCAACCCGACAGCCCCACTTTTTTCTGGGTGAAACTGAGTGCCGAAGACATTGTCTTTTTGCACGATACCGGGAATTGCTAGACCATAGTCACTGTCTGCTATGACATACTCTTGGCAATCAGTAGCAAAATAACTGTGGACATAGTAGACAAAGTCTTGTTCCCCTAGCCCGCTGACGAGAGGACTTTCCTTTCTGACAGTCAGCCGATTCCAACCAATCTGCGGCACTTTCAGATTCAGTTTGGCTTCTTCAAAGGCGCTTTGCATGGAAACGATCCGTCCTGGAATCAAACCGAGCCCCACATGTGTGCCAAACTCCTCGCTGCTGTCGAACAACAGCTGCATCCCTAAACAAATGCCTAAAAAGGGTTTGCCAGCTGCTGCCAATTCTTGGATCGGTTCGATCAGCGACAACTCTGCCAACTTTTGGCGGGCATCGCCAAAAGCGCCTACGCCGGGTAAAAGAATGCGGTCAGCAGCTTTTAATTCTGCTAGTGAACGCGTGATTTGGCAGTCAACACCCAAATAATCCAGCGAACGAGACAAGCTGAACAAATTGCCGACCCCATAGTCGATGATTGCTAACATAATACGCCCCTTTCCTTATCTCATCCATCTGTGTGGAAGATACGTAATCATTTTTCCCTCATGAATCACTGGATCGTCCCTTTGGTTGAAGGGATCTCATCTGGGGCTGCTTGATTGATCGCTACTGCTTCACCTAAGGCACGCCCAAAGCCTTTAAAACAAGCTTCCACAATGTGGTGGCTGTTTTTCCCAGCGATTTGATGGAGATGGATCGTAGCACCTAATTCACGGGCAAAAGCAATGAAAAATTCTTCAACCAATTCTGTATCAAACTGCTGCCCGATTTTTTCGCTCGGTATCGCCAACTCTACGACTGCCATGCCACGACCGCTGATATCGATCGCTGTCATGACTAAGGCTTCGTCCATCGGCAGCAGCATACTGCCATAACGTTTGATGCCTCGTCGCTCCCCAAGACTTTCTGAAAACGCTCGGCCAATGGCGATGGCAACGTCTTCTGTTGTGTGATGGGCATCTACTTCTGTATCGCCATCACAGACCAACGTCAAATCAAAGCGACCGTGGCGGACAAATAATTCCAGCATGTGGTCTAAAAACCCCACACCAGTCTTGATTGATTGCTGACCAGTACCATCGATCGTCAACTGCAGGTGGATCTTGGTTTCAGTCGTATTGCGGGTAACTTCTGCTTTTCTCATTCCTTCACCTCTTCTATGATCGTTGTTAACACCGTCATCAATCGTTCCATCTGGGCCCTCGTTCCTACCGTGATTCGCAAATACTCTTTGATGCGGGGCTGATTAAACCAGCGGACGAAGATTTTCTGCTCTTTCAGTGCCTGATACAACTCTTCACCAGCAATCGCAGGGTGCCTTGCAAACAAAAAATTTCCTTGGCTGTCGGTCTGCTCAAAGCCGAGCTTCGCTAGGGCTTGCTTGCTCCACTCACGCACGTGGATCGTTGCTTGGATCTTCTCATCGACATACGCTTGTTCCTGCAAAACGGCTGCACCTGCGGCTTGGGTCAAACTATTAACATTGTAAGGATTCAAGCTAAATTTCAACCGATTCAAGTCTTGGATCAGTCTTTCATTGGCAACCGCAAAGCCCAGACGTGCCCCTGCCAGCTGCCGAGATTTCGAAAACGTTCCGACAACCAAGAGATTTGGGTATTGATCGATCAAAGAAACCATTGAAGTGCCGCCAAAATCGATATAGGCCTCATCGACAATCACTAAGCGATCGGGATGCCGTTTTAGAAAGGCACAAATTTCGCTTTGTTCTTGATAAACCCCAGTCGGCGCATTGGGATTGGCAAAAATGACGGTCCCTTTGAGCGAATCATAGTCCGTTAACGCGATCGAGAAATCTTCTTGCAGCGGAACAACGGTGGCAGCGACTTGGTACAAGGCACTATACACTTGATAAAACCCATAGGTCACATCGGGAAAGGCGATGCCGTTTTCCGTGAAGCCTTGAAAGAGATAGGACAAGACTTCGTCACTACCATTACCGAGAAACAGCTGGGCTGGTGTAACGCCAAGATAAGCAGCCAGAGGGGTTGTCACCACTTCAGCAGCAATATCCGAGTAACGATTCAGCTTGTGGGTGGCATCGGCAACCGCTGCTTGAACACTTGGTGCTGGCGGATAAGGACTTTCATTGGTGTTCAGTTTAATAACGGCTTGCTCGTCTACTTGTTCCCCTGGTGTATAAGGAGTCAGCTTGTGATACTTTTGATGTAAAAAGGTCATTTTTCTCCCTCTCTTCGTACATTGATCGAACGGGCATGGCCGATCAAGTCTTCGGTTTCTGCGAACAACGCTACGGCTGGACCAGCCGCCTTCATGGCTGCTTCTGGATAATACAAGTAGCTGCTTTTCTTAATAAAATCATCCACTGATAACGGCGAGTAGAAACGAGCGGTCCCTTCTGTTGGTAGGGTATGATTTGGCCCAGCAAAATAATCTCCCAGCACTTCTGGTGTATGATGTCCTAAAAAGACACTGCCCGCATTTTCTACTTGTCCCAACAAAGCAAAAGGATCTGCCACTGCTAATTCAAGGTGTTCTGGGGCGATTTGATTGGCAATGGTAAGTGCTTCGGTCAAATCTTTGACTAGGATCAGCTTTCCGCTAGATTCAAGTGCCGCAGCTGCAATGTCTTTTCGGGGCAGTTGCTTCAGCTGCAAGTCAAGCTCTACTTGGAGTTGTTCAATCAAGGCTGCTTCTGTTGTGACTAAGATGGCTTGCGCTAAGATATCATGCTCGGCTTGTGCCAAAAGATCCGCTGCCAGCCAGCGAGGATTTGCGCTGGCATCGGCGATGATCAGCACATCGCTGGGCCCTGCGATCATATCGATATCAACTTCGCCGTACACCATTTTTTTCGCTGTGGCGACATAAATATTTCCTGGTCCCACGATTTTGTCGA
Organism: Enterococcus sp. R12; assembly: GCF_058135755.1. Taxonomy (NCBI): domain Bacteria; kingdom Bacillati; phylum Bacillota; class Bacilli; order Lactobacillales; family Enterococcaceae; genus Enterococcus; species Enterococcus sp. R12. Next base: position 750,973 of record NZ_CM176874.1, on the reverse strand, counting down.
CTTTGGGAATCGTTTCTGTCCCATAAGCCAATGCCGCTACGCCATGGGCACCACCGACTTTGTAGATTTCATCCACTCCAGCAACGGAAGCTGCCGCTAAGATAGCAGCTGGAACTTTTCCTTGGCTGTCCGTCGGTGTGATCATAACGATTTTTTTGACCCCGGCGATTTTTGCGGGCAGGACATCCATCAAAACCGTACTAGGATAAGCTGCTGTGCCGCCAGGAACGTAGACCCCGACTTTTGCTAGTGGCAAGACCCGCTGTCCCATCACAACGCCATTTTCCTTCGTCAAGACAAAGCCTTGCTGGACTTGCTTTTGATGAAATGCCAAAATGTTTTCCTTCGCCTGTTCCATCACCTCAAGCAGCTCAGGGGAGACGGCTTGGACAGCCGTTTCAACCTCCTCAAGACTGACGGTTAAGGAAGACAAGGTCACTTGATCGATTTCTTCAATTAATTGAAACAACGCCTGATCTCCTTGCTGCTGAACACGGTCAATGATTTGGGCGACAACGGTTGAAACATCCTTCGTTTCCGACTGTTTCCTTGCCACAATCGTTTCGATCGTATCTTTTTGGGTCGAAAAAATTCTCATAATTGCTCCCTCACCTTCTCAATCACTGTTTGAATGCGTTCTTGCTTGAAACGCCACGTGGCGTGGTTGATCACTAAACGCGCTGAAGACGGCGCGATGTCTTGGATCACTTCTAAATCATTTTCTTTTAGTGTCGTCCCCGTTTCGACGATGTCAACGATCACATCGGAGAGACCTAACAAAGGAGCCAATTCAATCGATCCATGCAGTTGGATCAATTCCACCGAGCGACCTAATCCTTGATAAAACCGGCGGGTGATCTGCGGATATTTTGTGGAGACCCGCAGCGGGCGGGAGAAATCTTCCTCAAAATCCGTACGCGCAGCTACTGCCAAACGGCAGACCCCCATATGCAAATCAAGAAATTCGATGACTTCTGCCTTGCTTTCCATTAAAATATCTTTGCCTACGACACCGATATCCGCCACTCCGTGCTCCACATAGATCGCCACATCGCTAGGCTTGACTAAGAAAAAGCGCAGCTTGTTTTCTTCATCACAAAAAATTAGTTGGCGATTGTCTTTGAAGACGCCTTGCGCAGCAACTCCAGCTTTCGTAAACAAATCGTATACGGCATCCCCCATTCGACCTTTAGGTAGCGCAATGTTCAAATAGCCTGAACTTTCGTTGTCAGTCGGCACCTTTTGCCCTACATGGTTGAGCTTCATACCAAACCCGATCGCTCCTTGCTCTTTGCCTTGCCGACTCATCAAGCGATCATAACGGCCGCCATATAAAATCGTCTCTCTTGCTTCTTCGATGAATCCTTGAAACAGCAAGCCACTGTAATAATCGGCATCATTTAAAATTGAAAAATCCAGCCTTATCCGAATGGAGGCTGACAGTTGTTCTTTTTGCAATGCTTGATACAATTGTTTTAGTTCTGCTAAACCAGCTTGTGCTTGGGGATACTCTGCCAGCAGCTCTTTGGCCTTTTGATACTTGGTTTCAAAATCACCTGACAAACGTACCAGTTTCGCCAATTTTTCAGCTTCTGTTGCTGACAAGCCAGCTTTTTCAGTCAGTGCATCCATGCCATGAGAACTCTTGTCCCGCAGGCAGTGCAGTACCTTTTGTCGATCCGCTTCGGGGAAGCGTTGGCAGATGCCATCCAAAATCCCCATATGAGACAGATCCAAGGTCCCTTTTCCCACCTGAGCCAAACTTTCCCAAGCCAGTTTTACAACCTCCAGTTGATCTTCCCATGTGATTTGGTCAATGAGCTCCAAACCGATTTGATCGATCTTTTGGTATTCCCCTGCTTGACGATCCTGTCGATAGACATCCTCCACATAATACACTCTGCGCGCTTCTCCAGAAGGTGTATTTTTGGCAATCGACAAGGTGACATCAGGTTTTAGCGCCATCGTCCTGCCATCCGTGCCTGTAAACGTGATGATGGAAGAACCACGCAAAAACTGATCATTTTGCTGATAGTTGCGATACTCTTCAAAATTGTTCGAGTGATAAGGTGAAAAATGATGCTGCGTATACAATTTTCTTAATTTCAGTTCGACTTGTTCGGCTGGTTTTAATACATTCCATAACTCTTCCACACTTATCACTCCTATTTCATGCCACTGATTCGGCTTTCTCACTGTTAAAGGCTCGCTTTATCATCGATTCACCATCAGTTTTTCTAATAATACTAATGGTTTTGCCATAAATAAGCAATGGTATTTTTCGAAATATTCTGGAATTTTTCTATACACTTTATTGGTAGCGACAAAGAAAGGGCATCAAATAAAAAGCCCTGCTGAAAATTCAGGACAGGGCTTTCACTTGAAGGTATAGTTGAGGTCCGCGCCTAGGAGCTTGAAAAAGAATTGATTGGGAACCCATTATTGAACTGAAAATAAATAATCGCTGCTATTTACTTTTTGCTGTATCGTCTGAGCAAAGGGTTCATGATCAGCTGTGTTGGTGACAATGATGGGAATCGTTAGATCATAGCCTGCTGCACTGATTTCTTTTTCATCAAAAGAAATCAATTTTTCTCCAGCTTTAACGTATTGATTTTCAGCTACATAAAGGGTAAATCCTTTTCCATCTAGATGAACCGTGTCGATCCCGATGTGGATCAAAAGTTCGACCCCATTCTCGCCTCTTAAGCCAATCGCGTGCTTGGTGGGTGTAGTCATAATCACATAGCCATCAAAAGGAGCAACTATGTTTTCATCAGAAGGAATGATCGCCACTCCATTCCCCATCATTTTTTCCGAAAACATCGGATCCTTGACTGCCTCAAGAGAAATAACACTTCCCGATATTGGGCTGCTGACTTTCAAAGCATCTTCGGCTTTACTCATTTGATTTGCTTGAACTCGTTTTCGTTCTAAGAGAATCGTTGTAGTAAAAGAAACGCATACAGCCAGAAGAATGACGACGATTGCAAACCAAAAATTGCTATTGAATCCAGAACCATCTGTCGGGATAAAAGTCGGGATCGCAACCAGACCTGGTGAAACAACTGCATATTGTTTTAGTTGAACAAACCCTGCCATGATCCCACCTACTGCACCACCTAGAATCGCTCCTATAAAAGCACTTCGATAGTTGATCAAGATGCCAAAAATAGCCGGCTCGGTAATCCCCATCACACCAGTCAGTCCTGAAGAAAGAGCCAAAGCTCGTTTTTCAGTATTTTTTTCCGTATAAGAAATAGCTAAGGCTGATGCACCCACGGCAACGTTGGCTGCCAGCATAGCTGGCATAACAAATGAATCATAGCCGTAGTCTCCTAACATAGCAAAGACCAAGGGGAACAACGCTTGATTGGTACCTGTCATGACTAATAGCGGAGTCATTGCTCCTAAGACACCAACTGAAAACCAGCCGAGTTTGTCGTATAAAAAGCTCAAACCACTAGCAATGTATCCGCCCACTGCATTTCCAATTGGCCCTAATACGATTAATGTGACAGGTACGATAATTAAAATAACTAATAATGGCTTGACGAAATACTTGATCGATTGCGGAATAAACTTATCCCCGATTCGATCCATTAACGCCATAAACAAAACACCAAATATTACGGGAATAGTCGTTGTATTATAACTCATCGTTGGGATAGCGATTCCTAAGAAATTCAACCCTTCCACGCCATTGATCAATGAGTGGACGAGGATCGCACCTAGGAACATACCCATCAGTCCATTGATTCCAAGTTTTCTAGCAGCACTATAACCGATATAAATCGGTAGAAAATAAAAACCCGCATCATTGATAGCATTTAAAATCGTGTAGGTTCCGCTGTCAGCTGCAAGTCCGAAAAAGGTCACGCCAATATTCAATACCGCCGATACCAGCCCAGCAGCTACCAATACCGGTAGAACTGGAACGAAGGTTCCACTGATAAAATCGACAACCAGCAAGCCGTAGTCTTTGAGGGTGTGCTTCGTTTTTCGTTCCTCCTTCGTCTGACCATTCATTTGATTTCGCTTTTCTGTAAAAATTGCATATACTTTTGGCACATCAGGACCGATGATCAGTTGAACTTCATGGCCTCTTCTCACTGTGCCCAAAATAAGTTTATTTTCTTTTAATTGCTTGTCATCAAAAGCGGTCGGATCACTTAACTGCAGCCGAAGCCTAGTAGCGCAGTGATTGACTGTTTGAACATTTTCGATTCCTCCGATATTTTTTATAATATACACAACCAGTTCATGATAGTTTGACATAGTGATTCATCCTCACTTTATTTTATAAACCGCTTTCACAAAAGTAGTTTTAGGAGCGATAGAAGCTCTTTCTTCTATCGCTCATTTCTCATCCTTTTGGACGTACTAACGTTTGACCATTTGATTGGATCACTTCTTTATACCAATAGTAAGAATCTTTCGGGATTCTACGTAAATCCAGTAACTCTTCATCAGTTGTATTGATATAGACAAGTCCATACCGTTTCGCCATCCCATTGCCCGTACTCAAAAGATCAGTAAAGGACCATGGATTATAACCAAAGACTTTTGCGCCATCTTCAATCGCCAATCCGACTTGATAAATCTGATCATTTAAAAAATCAATTCGTTCTTGATCATGTACTTTTCCATCCTCACCTAGCTTCTCATGCGCCCCGTAACCATTCTCAGTAATCACCATTGGTAAATGATAGTGGTCTTCCATGTAGCGTAACAAGTAACGCATAGCAACTGGATCGATCTCCCAATCCCAATCGGTTGTCTCGACAAAAGGATTGACCGTTTGCGCAAAAATCCCTGGATAATTTGGGTAAACAAATTCCCCTTTTATCCCCGATTTGTTCAACCCAATTTCTTGATGATCGGATGCCACTGGTGACTCCTTCGCTACATTGCTACGGTAACAATTGATGCCGAAAAAGTCGATTTTTGCTTGTGCAACCAATTCCATATCCCCAGGGCGAATATCTGGGTCAATATTATTTTCTTTCCAATAACGTTTAATAAAACCATTGTATTCACGATTTGCATTAAAATCATTCCAGATTTTTTCCGTCAGTTCTTCTGCATTCATCGCTGCAATCTGATCTGCTGGTTTTGCTGACTCAGGATAAAACGGAACCATCCCAGGAACCGGGCCGATCTTGCCGTCTTCAACCAATTCATGACACGCAATCACCGCTTTTGCATGACATAGGTTCATAATATGATTGACTTTCCACTTATCTTCGAACCAAGTCTCTGGGTATTTGCATACTCCTAACCAGTCTCCATAGACAATTTGCATGTTCTGCTCATTAATTGCCAGCCAGTATTTCACACGATCGCCGAATGACTCAAAACAGGTTCTAACATATTGGTCAAATGCATCAATGATGCCTCGGTCGTACCAACCATTAAATTCTTCATCAACCCAGACTGGCATATCGTAGTGATACAAAGTGACGATTGGAGTAATGCCATGTTCAACTAATTCATCAATCAGCTGATTGTAAAAGTCAATGCCTAATTGATTGGGCACCCCTGAATTATCAGGATAGATCCTAGGCCAAGCAATCGAAAAGCGATATGAAGTAAAGCCCGCATCAGCCATTAATTGGACATCTTCTTTGTATTTATGGTAATGATCAGCGGCGATCGAATTATCTGTATAGGGCTTTTTCTTTTTGCTGTTTAAGTCGATGATCGCAGTTGAACGCCCATCTTCTGCTACAGCCCCTTCAACTTGCCACGCCGCACTTGAAGCGCCCCATAAAAAATCCTTTGGAAATAGTGGTTTATCTTTATAATGCATGCCCATTGCCTTCTCTCTTAAATTTAAGTAAATAACCATTGAATAGCAGATCAAGTACGAAATCAATGCCATACGTATAGTAAAGCAGCTCATTAATTTCTTTTTCATGTGTTTGTGAACTTAAATGATACAATTTATCAAAATAGCGGTTATAGATTGGGTTTCTATTATTTGTAAACAAAATCGTTGGTGCCTTGACTTCTTTTAGTATTTCAAGCATGGAAGAAACGAAGAGACCCGATAGCGAAAAAACAATGATCAAGGGATCTTGGTAGTGTTCCAAGGCTAACGTCAGATCGCTCTTTGACGTTAATAGAGTAATTCTTTTGCCGAAGATAACCATTCGCTGTTGGAATGTTTTTACACTACCTGTAATATTGCTTGAACACAAAATCATAACTTCTCGACTATCATTGATTAATCGGACAAGACGATCGACTTCTTGTGTATTAAAACGCAGACTTAATTCTTCCATTAAGGAAGTAATATTGTCTTGAAGCTTAGTCAAAAAATTGGGGTAGCCGTAAAACCTCAGAAATTCATTGATTCCATCATCAAAAGTTTCCGCATTCTTTTTCATATCTAAAAAGTTTTCGTAGCCCAATTGTTTCGCAAATCGTCGAATGGAGGCCCGCGATACATGCTGCTCTTCTGCAATCTGATAAATGTTCCATCGAGTCACGCTTTTGAAGTTCTCTAAGAAAAATTTAGCAAGTTCAAATTCAACCGTCCCTACTTCATTTTCGTTCACAATATGATTTAACTTATAAATGAAATTCAATCGATTATTATCCATTTTTTTAATCTCCCTTGGCCAAGTTTGATTGTATCTAAATTATAACGTATCCGTTTCCAATATTGGGGTGCATGTCTTGTCCCCAGTTAAATCTTATCTAGAAATAAAAAAAGAGGCACAGAATTCGGCTTCTGTCCCCTTTTACCTATTGTATGTTGTATAGTCACTGATAGTACTTCTTTCTAATCAGAGTCTTCTTCACAAGAATGAAGCAAAAAACTACTCTGTCGATCACTTCACAGGTCTTCTGAACTTTGTTGCTATGAAACCTGACTAGCATAAAAAAGCATGTGCTGGTCATGCTTCTTGGTGGTTACACCAGACCGTGCTTTTGGAGTGCTTGCGCAATCCCGCCGTCTTCTGGTCGAGCCGTCACCTCGTCAGCTACTGCCAATAGCTGTTCACAGGCATTGCCCATCGCAATTCCTGTCGCAACGGCTTCAAACATTTCGACATCATTATGGCCGTCACCAAATGACAAGGTATCTTTGTTATCGATCCCTAGATGGTTCAAGAGAAAATCGACGGCTGTTTTCTTGTGGATATTCTTGATGCCGATCTCGCCACTGTCTTTGCCAAAAACAGGAACTGTACTGCGAATCATTTGGAATTGTTCGTGGTATTGGTCATGGACCTGTTCATAAGGAATGGAATGATTGATGAAGGAAACTTTGTTCACGTCATCGTAATCGATTTTCGCTTCGTCCTCAATCAATAAATCAAGGAACCACTGAATAGTTTGAACACGTTGTTTTCCTGCTTCACTTTCAACAGGCTCACCTGCTAAGATGATCTCCAGCAAACGATTTCGTAAATTGGTACTTGCAAATAATCCTTGATTCGATTCCAAGTAATACTCGATTTGGTTTGCTTTTAAGAAATCGATCAGTCTTAATAAGGCTTCCTTTTCAAAAACTTTGTGCAAAATCACCTCATCGTGCACCTCGCAATAACCGCCGCCGGCACCAATCATTCCACTTAAAGGCAGTGCCAGTACATCTTCTGTGATTTCGGCTTTTGAACGACCCGTACACAAGAAAAATTCATGCCCCTTCTTATGTGCCGCTGTGATCGCTTGGCGAGCACTTTCAGGTACGTTTCCCGCATCATCGCACAATGTTCCATCTACATCTAAAAAGACAATTTTCTTCGTCATTTCATTCCCTCTTTCCTAACCCAATCAATAAAGCGCTCACATGAACATATTTGCTGAATCCAAGATGTCACCATCAGCCGCTTGCTATTAGTATAACAAATCACAAGATAACCTCGCTAGACTATTTTACTGACTCATACATAAACACGCTCTCCTTTTTTCTCGATGCCCTTTATCTTTGATGATCGTCAAATGGCTTTCATTTGATCACTTTTAAGGTGACTTATCCTTTGCGTAGCTTACTCTTCACTTAAATAAATCAACCCCCATTTAGGTAGTTGGTTAGTTGCATGACCCGTAAGCTCGCGATAATAGTACCGTTTGTCATGCTTGATCATACTGATAATTTCCTCTTCCTTCATCCCCAGCTCTTGACATAGGTCAGTTTTGGTATTGGTCACAAGTTCCAGTAGAATTTGGATCTGTGCGTCCACAGCCAGAAGCGCTCGAAAGGTATCAAATAAGTTCTTTGTTCGATCATAGTAAATGTCATCGAAGTCAACACAAAGTTCCTGATAATAAGTAAAAAGTTTTGGATAGGCTGTCAGTACCCCAGCGCTTAACAATACTTCCTTTGAATAAGACAGATAATCTTTCGGGTTATTTATTTTTTCTGATAACACAGAATCACTCCTTTCCATCCATGGCTTTTCTTCAATGATAGCATTGATCCCTCATTTAATCGTAATGATTTCCTTCTTCGTTAATCGCCCCTACATCCCTTCACATAAAACAAAGGCTTTATCTTCTAGTATTTCAAATCACATGAAATCCTTGGGTGGCATCCCGTTCTGCGCTCACCTCCAATGCATGATCTAAGGAAATCAGTTACTCTCATTATAGTTTTTTGTTGCTCCAAGCTTATAATTCCTTTTTGCTCTAGCAGAGGAATAAGAGAGAAAAATCCAGCGTACCAGTATTGCTGTATCAACAAGAAGAAAGATCAAAAGGAATTTATTTGCAGTGATTTTCCGATGATTACACGATCAAACAAAAGAACGAATGGAAATGAATGCTTTTAACCAATGTTGTGGCACCTTCATTCTCACGACAGCACAAAAAACCAATGATCGCTGGTTTCGATCATTGGTCAAAGTTCTCAAATTGCATGTTGTAAAAGGACAATCTGTCCTTTCTTTTTCGATCATGCCAAGATATAAGCGAGGCTAAAACGTCCTCTTACACTGTGAGCACAAAAAAGGATCATGCATATAGAAAATCTAAAATCTCACGTGGCGCGTCTACCAAAGCATCTGGGTTTTCTTCAGAAAGCTTTTTCGGATCGTGGCTGCCCCACGTAACGGCGATCGTTTTGACACCCGCGGCTTTTCCCATCTGGATATCAAAAATAGCATCTCCTATCATGATCGTCTTTGTCGGGTCAAATTGATAGTGTGCCACGACTTTATTGATTCCTTCGGGATGAGGTTTGTAGTGGGTCACCGCATCAGAGCCGATGATTTCTTCAAAGAACGCCACAAGGTCCTGAGCAGCTAGGTTTCGTTTGACGACCGCTGTCTTCTTACTTGAAACGACGAAACAAGGTACCTTTCGTTTGTTTAAGATTTCTAAGACATGGGGAATTTCTGGAAATACTTTCAAGGTACTTTCTTCAAAGGTTTGGTAATAGGCTCGGAAAATCCGAATCAATTCCGCTGCGGTTTCTTGATCTAATGGCTGTTCAGACATTTTAAAAAATGATTCTTCGATCGGTATCCCCATATAATGTTCAATGACTACTTCACTGGGTACTTTGAGTCCCATCTCTTTAAAAGCTGCTTTTGTCGCCTTCACACTACATTCTTTTGAATCCAATAAAGTTCCATCTAAATCAAATAGCACACATTCAACCTGCTTCACGATATTTCCTCCTCCAAAAGGTATTCCATCAATTTTCTACAAATGCTTTTTTCATTTACGCAGTATTTCTTTCCATTACTGATTATCTCTATTTTATCACTAAAAAAAAGCATTATCATATTTTTTCATAACCTTCTTCATTTATTGCTAATATACTTATATAAAAAACGACTCGCTTTGAACACAGAGTCGTTTCTACAAGATAGGCAAATTTACCTGAAGGCCTATTTGTCAGACATAAAAAGTTAAACCCATTTTTAGCTTTTTTATTGCAAGATATATCCTTTGCCCCAAGCGGTACGGACGCGTTTTTCAGTATAGTCGTATTCATCTAATTTCTCATTGATTCGTTTCGCCAAAATCGATAGCTGCGATTTTCGGGAATTCGTGCCGCCGTTGCCCCAAATTTTCCAGCAAAGGTCCTCTCGGTTGATAAATTGCTCTTCTGCTAGATTATTGAAAAAGATCTGTTCTTGCAGACTAAGAAATTTAGGGAACGATTCCTTCGTTACTGATGCCTTTTCTAACTTGCGAGTATTTGGTGGCAAAGCCGCCAAAAATTCTCTCAACTCGACAAATGACCGATTAAGATAGGTCGCATTTTCCGCTTTTTCCAGTATCATTTCTTGTTCGTCATTCCCTGGCAAGATTCGAACGATCCGCTGTTGATAATAAGGAGCCAATGTCTGATTGAGCAATAAAAATTCTGGATCAGCAATTGTTTCACTGACAAATAAACAGTCAAATAACTTGGCGCTTTCTATCAACCATTCCTCCTCTTCGGTACTTCTGCCCACGAACACTTCATGGCTCAAAATCTGCAGCTCCCGCTGCAAATCAATCTCATATGATATATTTTTCGTCAATATGATAATTCTCATGATACACCCTACTTTCCTTTCTTATTTATTCAGAAATGAGTTGGAAATGATTTCTGAATACTTTATGTTGACATTATTACTTATTTTTATCAGCTTGAGGTGTCATTTTTTGTTCATAAATGGTGATCTGGTGTCATGTTTTAAAAAAATAGATTGACTTTCATTTCATGGTTCATACTCTTCGATAGCCAATAAAAAAGCAACCTGTTAGCCAGATTGCTTTCTTGTCCTCACTACTCCCACTTCAAATCCAACAGCTCCAGCATTTTATGGTAGGCGGTTTCGATCCGCTGGCGCTTTTCTTCAGGGACATTTTTGGCATATTGCCCATCTGGCAGATAATCTTCGGCAAGGTAAACTTGAAAATCAAAGGCCTGCAAGACGCCGTATTCTGGATCATAATAGGTACGATCAGGGATCGGTTCTTTGGAGACCCAAGTCGGATGCATGGCAATCTTGCTTAAATAGGTCCGCTGCCCTTCTTTGGAGATTTCAACTTCTGGGATGACGCCTCGTTCGGTCCAATAGTTGTTATTGACGGTTTCATAACGTTGATTCGACAATAAGTTTCCCATTGAATAAATGATAAATTTCTTTTCACCGTCCTTTTCGATGATTTCGGTTGGTTCTGCTACATGCGGATGGCCACCGAAGATAATATCAGCACCAAAATCGATCATCTTCCGATAAACAGTTTGTTGTTCTTCCGTTGGTTCTAAAGAATACTCGACACCAGACTGAGGCATCACGATGGTGATATCCGCCAAGCTTTCCGCTTCTTTGATCTCTGCTTCCACTTTATCTAACGACAAGTCTTTCAAATAGGTGTCATACTCTGCTTGAGTTAAGCTTTCTTCAAGGCCATTGAAGCCATAGGCATAGGCCAAGAGAGCAACTTTAATCCCGTTGACTTCTTTGACCAGGATTCCGCTATTGTCGACCGTGACACCAATCGTTGCCAAGCCTTGGTCGTGAAAAGCAGCCGCCGTTGTTTTGATTCCTTCGATCCCTGTATCTAAAATATGGTTATGGGCAAGATCAATCACATCAAAGCCCGCGTCTTTGATACTGGCAACAGCATCGATAGGGGCGTTGAATAAGGGAAAACCGCCAAGCGGTTTATTAAGATTGATGGTTCCTTCAAAATCACCTAAAGCAAGGTCCGCCGATGCAATCAGCGGTTTGACTTGCTCAAAATCATTGTCAAAATCATAACGCTTCCCATCGTAAGCGCTTAAATAAACAGGTGTATGATAAAGCATATCGCCACTAGCTGTCACTGTGATGGTTTTTACTGCTGGCTTTGTTTCGGTAGAACTACTCGTTTCTTGCATTGGCTTTGTTGCCTTTGTCGTTTCTGCTGTATGACGCTGTTCGGGGATGCTTGTCACTTGAATCACTAGATAAATCACTCCAAGTATGATTGCCAGCAACGCTGTACTTAACCCCACAATGATCTGCTGGTGTTTCTGACGCTCCCGTCTTCGTTGTTGTCTCATGCCCTCACCCTTTCACTCTGCTTTATCAAAAACCTATCTTCGTTTACGTTCTAACGAGGTTCCCTGCTCCCTTTCCTGCGACCCCCACTAAATAATATCTTTTCATTAAATAATTATACTATATTTGAGATTCCTTTAATAGGTCGTTTTGTAAAGAATAAAAAAACAGCCGATCGTGATCGAACTGTTTCTCCACTTCTATGGTAGCTGATTTCCGAATGCATCTTTCTTGTAGAACTGGACTAACCTCAAACGGCATAAATAGTATCATTAGTTAATTCTTCCGCTGTTAACAGTTCTGAGTAACATCGCTTGCGTTCGGATGAACAGCAGCAAATGATGAAGGCAAATGACTCCCCTTCGCACGCTTCTCTCAATAAAGACCAAAGAGTATCTGTTTTATCCTATAAGACTTACAGTATTTTCGAAAAAATTTATACAACAGCAGTACGTAAAATCTCTGCAAACCATTGATAAACTGTTTCCGGACATTCATGTTTTTCTAATTCTCGAAAAAAATCTTTGGATTCAATAAGGGTAATAAACTGAGTCATCGCATTTAGATGCTGCTTGCTGTCTAATGCAGAAAGGGTAAAGATATACTTTACAGGAATCGTTCCCAAGACATATACTTCAGATTCTAACGTTGTCAATCCCATGCCAAGTTTTTTTGCACCTGCTTCAGGAACCGTATGCGGTAAGGCAACTTGATCGAATATCACCATATAAGCGCCTTCTGATCTGGTTTGTTGAATGATCGAATCGATGTAATTTCTAGTGATGATCTTTCTTTCAATCAATGGATTGGCTGCGAGATAAAAGGCCTCTTCCCATGTTCTGGCTTTTTTGTTTAATTGTATCAATTCTGGACGCATCATATCCAACAGCATTGCAGGTTCTTTTGACTTTTTCTCTTTTTGAGACATGATAGATGCCGTTGGCGAGCAGGTCTCTTGTACAAATTTCTCTAAATGATGCCGCAGAGCTGACTCACTAGTAACTGTTGAATATTGTTGAATAACCTGCATCAAGCCGTCGATCGTCACAGTATTGGGCTTGATGCTTGTACTGGTTTCGAATTTGACATCTAAAAACAACTGGGTTCGTTCCTCGTAAGACATGATCGGGTTTACTACAAAAATCGGCTTTTTTAACGGATAAAGTTGAAAGTTGGGTTTTGTCGTAAAAATGATATCGTATGACTGATCAAATGAATGCAGTTCGCTTGTTTCAATCGGTCCCAATAAGATAAAAGAGGGAAAGATTTCCTTTAATTCATTGTAAATGATTGCTGAGCTTCCAATACCATTTGGGCAGACAACGACTCCCACTTTTTGTTGCACCATATATTCTTCAGAATTTCTGATCAAAAGCGCAAAGTGCATAGTTAAAAAGGCTACTTCTTCATCTGGAAGCTTTGAATCAAAGCTATCACTGATTGGTCTCAAGGTTTCTTTTACGATCTGATAAAGGTCATTATATTTTTCAAAAATTTTCTCCTGCATAGGGTTGATGATCGGTAATCGAAACAGCATTCGGAAATAGGTCGGTCGAAAATGACTATATAATTGCTTGATGACAGAGTGTTTATCCTTGAAACGAATACCTGAAAGCAATTCAAATCGCTCGACAATTCTTTCTACCAAGTCAATGATGACCAAATTTCCTTGAAGCCATTCCTTTTCATTCCCTAATGCCATTCCCAGTACCCACCCACAGAGATAGTTCTTTTCTATACTATTCATCACCCCTGCGTTTTCTAAAACTTCTTCAGCAAAGCGGTACTCCTTCATTTTTACTAACTCATGATCATTAGAAAAGGGCTTTAGATCAAATTCATTCAAGCCCATTCTTGGGTATAAAAAAATAAGGATATAGTTCAATTCAATCAACCTATTTTCAACTAACTCTATCGCATGTTTTTCTAAAAGAAGAGAAAGATAGGTATCCTGCTCATCCGCCAATTGTATTCGTTCGTTATGAATAAAGTAACGGTAAATAAAATCATCGTCCTTGCTAGTCACATCTTCCAAAATCATTCGAAATAAAGCGTAACGAATCATCAGTTCATCACCTGCTAAGTGATACCCCTCTTTTCTCGAGTAACTGATTGAAATATCGTACCCCTGCAATTCCGCTTGTAATTTGCGCAGATCACTCATAAAGGTTGTTTTGCCGATTTTTAACGCATCTAAAAAATGGTTGACCGACAGATAGTCTTTCTCGTAGTAAAAGAGCGTCAAAAAGATATATTTTCCTCGTTCTTTTGAACTCATCTCATAATACTTAAACATACGCTCACGTAAAAATGACTCCAACAAATATTCCTTGCTTTTTTCAGGCAGTCGGATCACACTTTCCTTATTCACGCTAAGTGGTAGTTTTTGGGCAGATAGAAACTGGTTGATTTTATCAATGGTATACTCTATTTGAGTGCGGTTCATAGAATAATTCCGCTGAAGATAATCGTAACTGATGGTCGGTTTTTCAATCAGAGCCATCATCATCTTTCTCGTCCTATAGTCAATTCTCACCATCAATGTTCCCCCATTTCTGCAGCCTACTGTTCTACTTTCAATGTAAATCCTTCCGCTTGTACATATTTTTGAAGCACTTGATCCACCTGCTGCTTTTCTTCTTTCGTAAGATCTAGAACAGGCAGTTTCGGTAACCCAACATCCTGTCCGATTGCCCGCAAACAGTATTTCAGCCCAGACGGAATCGTTGAGCATTTGCAGGCTTCTCTAAAATCATCAATACTTGCTTGTGCTTGCCGCGCTTGTTCTATGTTTCCAGCTACAAATTGTTCATAGATCGACACATCTGTTTTCGTCACAACATTTGCGGTTGAAGCCACAGAGCCATCTGCTCCTAACTGTAGCGCTTCTAAAATCTTAGAGTCGCTTCCCATCAGCAAAGAGAAATCCTCTCGATGATTTAATTCAAGATAGCCCTTAAAGTTTTCTAGATCACCGCTTGAATCTTTTATCCCAATGATCGAATCAATTT
Source organism: Enterococcus sp. R12 (assembly GCF_058135755.1). Lineage (NCBI taxonomy): Bacteria > Bacillati > Bacillota > Bacilli > Lactobacillales > Enterococcaceae > Enterococcus > Enterococcus sp. R12. Next base: position 735,960 of record NZ_CM176874.1, on the reverse strand, counting down.
TGAGTAATTCCGAGAAAACATGACGATTGATGAAATTTCTAGTATTTGGCGGAATATTGTACAAAATGATTGGTAGTGTCGTTTGCTCAGCAATCACACGGTAATGATGAATCAGCTCTTCATCGGTATATTTCAAAAGATATGGTGTAATAATGGAAGCAGCATCAACGCCGATTTTTGCAAACGCATTTACTAACTCAATCACTTTATTCGTTGCGATATCTCCGGCACCTGCAAATACTGGTACTCTGCCCGATACTTCATCGACAACGATTTTTGCAAACTGGATTTTCTCTTCTTTGCTTAAGGTATGAAATTCGCCATTGGTTCCTAAAATAAACAACCCGTGGACACCACCAGCAATCAAATGCCTTACAAGCTTTCTAGTGCCCTCTTCATTGATGCCGTTCTCATTTAATGGTGTGACCATTGCTGGTATAATTCCTCTGATTTTCATTGCGTAAGCTCCTTTTTTGTCGTTGCTCCTAAGCTTCCCCCTGGATGCCATTTAAGGTAATCTTCTAAATTGATTTCTTTTGCTTCTTGCAGCAACACCGACAAAACCTGCAGCTGGATCATTTGGGCGATCACAGAGGAACGTGGCGGTTTATTCAATGAGTCCCCTTCTTGGGAAACATAAGAAGACAATGTGACTTCAGCACAGGAAGCTAGGGAAGAATCTTCATTTCCTGTTACCGCTAAAATTACAGCGCCATTGGCTTTTAAGGCAGCAAGTGCATATTCTAATTCTTTGGTGTTCCCACTATTACTTATCGCAATCACTACATCGCCAGCCACGACTTGTCCTGCCGATCCGTGCACAGTTTCGGTTGTGTCTAAAAAATAGGCTGGCGTACCGACAGAGGAGAAAAGTGAAGCTGCATAGCCTGCTACATAGGAACATTTTCCCACGCCTGTTACATGAACGCGCTTATGATTTTTTTCTGCATGGAGAATAAGTTCTTTGGCCTTCACCATCTGTTGATAGACTTCTTCTTCTTCAAGCCGATAAAATTGAGCATCGCTTTGGGCTTTTAAATTCGTACTATATGCAAACAAAACGTTTTTTTCATTCAATACAGATTTTCCTTTCTTATAGCAAGGAGAAATTGTATCCATCCTTCTCCTTGCTAATCATACTGTTTAACTAAATAGTTTTAAGATTTTGTCTAGTAAAATTCCGATAATATTGTAGTCGATTTGAGGAAATCCAGCGTCTGTGATGCCTAATTCAGAAAAAGCTGGGAAAAGCACCAAAGGCAATGCGGTCAGCAAAATACCGCCTAAGAAGGATGCGATGATCGCCCCTTTCAATCCGCCTCTTATTGAACCAAAGACACCCATGGTTCCACCCGAGAAAAAAGCAATCCCAGCTGCTGGCAAAAGCACAACGGGAGAACCCATAGCAGCCATGGCAAACGTCGCTGTTAACCCACCTATAAACGAGGTAATAAAACCGACAGGAACCATGGTTGGCGCATATTGGAAAAACACAGGAACATCTACTGCCGGCATTGATCCTGGGATATACTTTTCTGAGATCGCCACGAAGGCAGCCGTTAATTCAGCAATAAATTGACGCACGCCATAAATCAGTACAGACATCCCCGCAGCAAATTGCAACCCTTGAATCAACGGATATAAGAACCATAAGTCGTTGCCAGCCATTTCTTGAACGACATCCATATGACCACTTAAAACTGCTGCGATCGTTGCAATGTAGAAAAGAATAATCATGAAAAATGCAACAGAGAAGACAAAATCTCGGAATACGGAGAAGAAATCAGGAAGCTCGCGATTGGCTGCTTTCTCTTTCTTTGCTTGCCAATTTTTCCCTCCAATGACACTGCCGATGACACCTGAGAACCAGTAAAAAATCAAGTTAAAGTGACCTAGTGCAACCCCTGCATTACCTGTCAGCTCATCTGTATATTTCTGAGCCAATTTGGGCAGCCCTGCTCCTGCAAAACCTAGCACCAAAGAACCAAAGATAACTGTTACCCAAGTGGGCATACCATTCGAAATAAAAATCAACCCAATGACAGCAGCAAAGAAAAGATAATGCTGACCGGTTAAGAAAATTGATTTTAAAGGCGTCAATTTCGCAATAACTAATCCGAATATGAACCCTAAGCCCATAATCATTGATATTTCAAAACCATATACATCCATGGCTAACGCTGTAGCAGGCTCTACTGCCAGAACCGTCCCTTGAACACCAAATGCGGTCTGAAACAACGTGGCAAAATTTGCAGCAATCGTTCCTACATGACCACCACCAATATTAAAAATCATAAACCCAATGCCCACTTTGAGGACACCGCTCAGGGTCTCCTTCGCAGGCTTTCTTTGTGCAAGTAACCCAATCAAAGCCAAAATCATTAGCAACACAGCAGTATTTCTGAATTGGTTCATTACTAAAATTGCCATTCAATTTATTCCTCGCTCCATCAATTTATTTTGTTTGCATCGTTTCAAGAAATGTTTCTAGTTTTCCTTGGATCTCTTCTTTACTCATAATATTTTGAATGCCTATGACTTCATAAGGTTTGTTTTGAAAATCAGGTTCCGCTGCGATATCTGCCATACTCATAAAGGCATCGCCCGTAAAACCAATGAGGACGTCTAGGTTTCCATGAATCGTTTCAATGGGATAGCCGTTTTCTTCAATCACTGATTTTACTTTTATGTGAAGCAGCGTTGAACTCCCCATCCCCGCACGGCATGCAACCGCTATCAAATATTTCTTGCCATTACTTGTCTTAGGTTTTGCATCTGCTTGGATCGATGCATCATTTTTCTTTTTTTGAAAGAATCCCATCTTAACTCCTCGTTTCTTCTAATAGTTTTATAAATGCTTCTGGTGTCTGCACATTTGCTAAACGATCAATGATATTGTCCCTTGCTAAAACTTCTGCTAACTCACCCATCAGTTCCAAATGACTGGTCGGGTCTATCGCTGCCAAACAGAAAATGACTTTCACTGGATCATTGGGCGAACCAAATGAGATGGGGGTATTTAATGTCATCGCACTTAGTCCTAAACGACAAACCCCATCTTCTGATCGGGCATGGGCCAAAGCAAACCCAGGCATAAGCACGATATACGGCCCGGCATCTAAGACAGATTGAACCATCGCATCGACATACTGTTTTGTAACGCTGCCATTCTTCAATAACGGCTGGGCTGCTTTTTTGATTGCTTCTTGCCAACTGGTACTGTCTTGCTGAAGTAAAATGTTTTCTTTTGTTAATAATGTAGTTTGCAAACGACGATTTCCTTTCTAAAAAAATTTCTTTAGGTTTTAGTAAAGAATTTCTCGAGATCATTCCTATACACACACTATAAGTGAAAAGTTCTGGCCTGAATAGACGATTTGAGACCACATATTTGTACGCGCTTCCAGATTAAGTGAACTGCTCTTTTCAAAAAGACTAGGTATACTGGCTATTTTTTTTATTAGCCTCCAGTTTTTCTCAATAACCTTCTTGAGCAGTTCACAAAACTTATTCTCTCAAGGAAAAAGTGAACCAAAAATGGACAGATCTTTTGATTGCACCCACAATAAAAAAAGAAGCTCTTAAATAAACTAAGAACTTCTTAAAGCAAACAATCTATTCATGGCTAAGATCTACCGTTTCAATTGTATTTCTACCCGTAGGTATTTTCACACAAATTTTTACTTACAACTGCTATTTTCTACTTTGCTTCCTCATGCTTCACGGGACAACTGCTATGACAATCAGAACAATGATCCTTTTTCACCATGCGGTACACCACACGGGTGCCATAGCCAAAAATCAGGCCGCTTAGAATTATTGTAGCAATCATTTTTCGCCTCCTACGACTTGGATCAAGGGTACACTCCCTCGGAATGGTTTCTTCAACAGAGCAAATACCAATAGCCCAGCAATGAGGATTGCCGCGAAAACACCCAGCGTGAGGTGTCCGCCTTCAAAGATGACGTGCCCGAATTGGTAGACCAACAAGCTGGCGCAGTATGCCAAGCCGCATTGATAGCCAATGGCTAACCACGTCCACTTGCTGTCCCCCATTTCACGGTGGATCGCACCGATAGCAGCAAAACAAGGGGCACATAGTAAATTAAAGACGAGAAAAGAGTATGCCGCCACAGCAGTGTAATCGCCGCGCAACACTTGCCAAATCTCCGTCCCACTTTCTGACAACTCCCCAGTTTGTCCGTAGAGGATCCCAAAGGTGCCGATCACATTTTCTTTGGCGACCAGGCCAGTGATCGTCGCCACGGCGCCTCGCCAGGTTCCCCAGCCTAGGGGAGCAAAAAGCGGCGCCAAAAGTCGTCCGAAAAAGGCCAAAATGCTTTGGTCTCCTGTGACCCGCTGCAAGGCAAAGCTGTAGCTGGAGGTAAACCAGACAAAAATACAAGCCACAAAAATTATCGTACCGGCTTTTTTCACAAAAGCAATGGCTCGATCACAGGCACTTTTCAAAATCGTTGTGAGCTGCGGCAAGTGATACGCTGGCAGTTCCATAATAAATGGTGCCAGATCACCTGCAAATAAAGGCGTTTTTTTCAAGACGATCCCTGAAAAAATCACAGCACCCATGCCGACAAAATAGGCCGATGGGGCGACCCAACTATACTGAGGGAAAAAGGCTCCTGAAATCAATGCGATGATCGGCAATTTGGCAGAACATGGCATGAAGGTCGTGACCATCACCGTCAACCGACGATCCTTTTCATTTTCAATCGTTCGGCTTGCCATCACGCCGGGCACCCCGCAACCGGTAGCGATCAACATGGGGATAAACGACTTGCCAGATAGACCAAACTTGCGAAACAGGCGATCCATGACAAATGCCACCCGTGCCATGTATCCGCAGTCCTCCAAGATAGCCAAACAAAAAAACAGCACGAAGATCTGCGGCAAAAAGCCTAAGACCGCACCGACCCCTGCCACGATGCCGTCTAAAATCAGTTCTTGCAGCCACTGGGCGACTTGCAGCTGTTCTAGCCAGTGCGCTGCTGTTTCGGGAATCCAGCTGCCAAATAATACATCATTGACCCAATCAGTACCAATCGTACCAATCGTCTGAATCGATAAATAGTAGATTCCCCACATAATGAAGGCAAAAATCGGTAGTGCCAATACGCGATGGGTCAACACGCGATCGATTTTGTCGCTGAAGGCTAAGTGCTGATCTGTTTCCTTGATGACTGCCAGCGCCAACAATTCTTCAATGAAGCCATAGCGCTCATTGACGAGAATGGCGTCACTGCTGTCTTTAAAGATCAGCTCTAAAATCGAAATCGTCTCCTGAAGGACTGCCTGCTGGGAATCAGTCAGTTTACACATTGTTTGAATCGCTTCATCTTTTTCGAAGAGTTTTATGGCAAACCAGCGTTTTTGCTGCTGAGGGATCGTCTCTGGCAAAATCGCCATGATCTCGGTCAAGCCAGCTTCTAGACGAGCATCGTAGCGGGGAGGAAACGGTTGTGTATTGGCTACATGCTTCGCTGCCTCGATCATTTTGGTTAAGCCGCGTTGCTTCAAAGCACTGATGCCAAATACGGGAATCCCTAGACCGTAAGCTAGCTTTTCGAAATTGATCTGCAAGCCTTTTTTCTTTAATAGGTCGATCATGTTGATGGCTGCCACAGTCGGGACATTCATTTCTAATAATTGCAATGTTAGATACAGGTTGCGCTCCAGGTTGGTTCCATCGATAATATTGATCACCGCGTCCAATGATGCTTCCATCAAATAATTGCGAGAAATCAGTTCTTCTGGTGTGTACGGCGACAAGGAATAGATCCCTGGTAGATCTTGGATCAATACTTGTCGGTCTTTTCGCAGTCGCCCCGCTTTTCGTTCCACGGTAACGCCTGGCCAATTCCCCACTGTTTGTTTGGCACCGGTCAATTGATTGAAGGTACTCGTTTTCCCGCTATTGGGATTTCCTGCTAATGCAAAGTGATAGGTCATTACGCTTCGACTCCTTTTTCGACAAAAACTAACGCTGCTTCTTGCCTTCTCAAAGACAATTCATAGCCGCGGAGCCGAATCTCCATCGGATCACCCAAAGGAGCCAGCTTCACCACTTCCAAATGGACGTTTTTCGTAAGCCCCATATCCATCAATCGACGGCGCACCGCACCTTTGGCGGCGATCTGATTGACCTTCCCGCTTTCACCGACTTGCAGCTGATCCAAGGAGGTAATGATGGTTTGCTGCTGGGTTTCTGTGACATCGATTTGTTCCATGACCCGTTCATCTAAAGCGATCCGCGTCCCTTGGTGTAAAATGATGCCGCCTTTGCGATCTTTTTGTACCACAACGATTTCAACGCCCGTGCGAATACCAAGATCATTTAAATGAGCCGTGATTTCTTTGGTGGTTGCCAACGAGTCGATTTTGTATGTTCCAGAAGCCCGAGTTTGCGCCATTTTCATTGCTTCTTACTCCTTTTGTGAAGTGTTGTTATAATTAACCTACTTTAATTGAGAATGATTATCATTATAATAGAGCCATTTCCATAAGAAGTCAATCTGTTTCGGTCCTCACTTTGAATCTTCCTTCACAATAAGGATTTTTTTTACTCATTTTGATTGCATATCCCCTGTATTAATTACGCAAAAACCTTGTAATTCTAAGTATTTTCCGCTTTTTTCCCTTGCATAAAAAACACAGAAACACTATAAATTGTGTATGTCGAATTCACAAGCACAAGATATAGTGTTTTTTCGTTGACTTTCTCCGAGACTTATTTATACTAGGTTTATAACTATTACAACTCGGAGGAAACAATTATGAATATCAAACTATTTTCTAAAAACAACTGCATGCAATGTAAAATGGCGAAACGCTTTTTAAGTGAAAATCAGATTGCATTTGAAGAAATCAATATTGATAATGAGCCTGAAGCATTAGAATTTTTGAAAGAACAAGGATTCCAAAGTGTGCCAGTCATTACCTCTGATGCGCAAACGATCATCGGTTTCCGTCCAGATCAACTACGTCAATTAGCGAGCTAAGATTTTTCTCAATGTGATGCTTTTGAGGGATTTGTCAGTCGTCCAGACCGCAAGTCCTTTTTTATACGAACAAAACAAGAAAAGAGGTTAGCCATTTATGAGCTTGAAAGAAATCAAAGATGTCAGTTATTTCAAATTGAATAATGAGATCAACCGTCCAGTAGATGGTCAAATTCCATTAAATAAAGACAAAGAAGCCTTAGCGGCATTCTTTAAAGAAAACGTTGAACCAAATACCTTAACCTTTGCGACTGCAATGGACAAAATCAATTATTTGATTGAAAATGATTATTTAGAAGAAGAATTTATCAAAAAGTATCGCCCTGCCTTTATTGAGCAATTGTATCAATTCTTAGATGAGCAACACTTTACTTTCAAATCATTTATGGCTGCTTACAAGTTTTATTCACAATACGCATTAAAAACGAATGATGGTACCGCGTATCTAGAACGTTACGAAGATCGGGTCGCTTTCAACGCCCTTTACTTTGCGGATGGCAATGAAGAGTTAGCAATGAGCTTGGCAGATGAAATGATCTACCAACGTTACCAACCAGCAACCCCTTCTTTCTTGAATGCAGGACGCAAACGTCGCGGTGAGTTGGTTTCTTGTTTCTTGATCCAAATCACTGATGACATGAACGCGATCGGTCGTGGGATCAACTCCGCGCTGCAACTTTCACGAATCGGTGGCGGTGTCGGGATCACGTTATCAAACTTGCGGGAAGCCGGCGCGCCTATCAAAGGCTACGAAGGGGCAGCAAGTGGTGTGATGCCTGTAATGAAATTGTTTGAAGATAGCTTCAGCTACTCAAACCAATTGGGTCAACGGCAAGGGGCTGGCGTGGTCTACTTGAACGTCTTCCACCCAGACATCATCAGCTTTTTATCAGCGAAAAAAGAAAATGCGGATGAAAAAATCCGTGTCAAAACCTTATCATTAGGCGTGATCGTACCTGACAAATTCTACGAATTGACGCGCAAAAATGAAGAGATGTATCTCTTTAGTCCCTACAGTGTCGAAAAAGAATATGGCGTACCCTTCTCTTATGTCGATATCACCAAGGAATACGACAACTTAGTCATGAACCCACGGATTCGCAAAACCAAAATCAGAGCCCGTGATCTAGAAAACGAAATTTCTAAATTGCAGCAAGAATCTGGTTATCCTTATATCATCAATATCGATACAGCAAACCGCAGCAACCCAATTGATGGCAAGATCATCATGAGTAATCTTTGTTCCGAGATCCTTCAAGTCCAAGCACCATCTGAGATCAACGGCAAACAAGAATACGAAGTTTTAGGAACAGATATCAGCTGTAACTTAGGTTCCACCAATATCGTGAACTTGATGGACAGCCCTGACTTTGGGAAATCTGTTCGAGCAATGACTCGTGCCTTGACCTTTGTTACTGATGCGTCTGACATTGACGTAGTACCATCGATCCAAAATGGGAATGCCTTGAACCACACGATCGGTTTAGGCGCAATGGGCTTGCATACCTATTTTGCAAAAAATCAAATGGAATACGGTTCACCAGAATCCCTTGAATTTACTGATCTTTATTTCATGTTGTTGAACTATTGGACATTGGTTGAAAGCAATGCCATCGCCAAAGAAAAAGGCGAAGTTTTCCATAACTTTGAAAAATCAGCGTATGCAGACGGCAGCTACTTCACCGATTATATCCAAGGTGACTACCAACCAAAATCGGAAAAAGTCAAAGCATTGTTTGAAGGCGTCTTTTTACCAACTGGTGAAGATTGGGCAGCCTTGGCACAAACCGTCAAAGAAACCGGCTTGTATCACCAAAACCGCCTAGCCGTTGCACCAAATGGTTCGATCTCTTATATCAATGATACGAGTGCCAGCATCCACCCAATCACTCGGATGATCGAAGAACGCCAAGAAAAGAAAATCGGCAAGATCTACTATCCAGCACCTTACTTGAGCAATGAGACGATCGGCTACTACAAATCAGCCTACGATATGGATATGCGCAAAGTGATCGATGTTTACGCAACTGCTCAAAAACACGTCGATCAAGGTATGAGTATGACCTTGTTTATGCGTTCAGATATTCCAGAAGGTCTTTACGAATGGAAAGAAACGACAAAACAAACCACCCGTGATTTGAACATTTTGCGTCACTACGCTTTCCACAAAGGCATCAAATCGATCTACTATGTACGGACCTTTACAGATGATGCAGAAGAGATCGGCAGCAACCAATGTGAAAGCTGCGTCATCTAATCCAACTTTTGCCTGAAAACGAACCAACCGCCTGCCCCTGCTCTTTCTTGACAGCGGGTCGGCTGTTGTCTTGATACGATTATTGGAGGAACCGACTATGGGTAAGACTTACTATGAAGCAATCAACTGGAATGAGATCGAAGATATCATCGATAAATCCACTTGGGAAAAATTAACAGAACAATTCTGGTTAGATACGCGGATCCCTTTATCAAATGACCTTGATGACTGGCGGACGCTATCTCCATTAGAAAAAACAACGGTGGGCTACGTCTTTGGCGGCTTGACTTTATTAGATACCGTTCAATCAGAAAGCGGTATGGATCAACTGCGTAAAGATGTCCGCACCCCACATGAAGAAGCGGTCTTGAACAACATCCAATTTATGGAATCTGTCCATGCAAAAAGCTATTCATCGATTTTCAGCACCCTGAATACAAAAGCGGAGATCGCTGATATTTTTGAATGGACCAACACCAATCCATATTTGCAAAAGAAAGCCGAACGAATCAATGAGATCTACAAAAATGGCACACCGCTAGAGAAAAAAATCGCCAGTGTATTTCTAGAGACCTTCTTATTCTATTCAGGTTTCTATACACCCCTTTACTACTTAGGCAATAACAAACTAGCGAACGTAGCGGAGATCATCAAATTGATCATTCGTGACGAATCCGTTCACGGCACGTATATCGGCTACAAATTCCAATTAGGTTTCAACGAATTACCAGAAGACGAACAGCAAAAGCTGAAAGACTGGATGTACGACTTGTTGTATGAGTTGTATGAAAATGAAGAGCGTTATACCGAAGAATTATACGATGAGATCGGCTGGACCGAAGAAGTCAAAACCTTCTTGCGTTACAATGCCAATAAGGCTTTGATGAATCTAGGACAAGACCCGCTTTTCCCAGATACCGCCAACGATGTCAATCCAATCGTCATGAACGGTATTTCAACTGGTACCAGCAACCACGACTTCTTCTCACAAGTTGGGAACGGGTATCTGCTTGGTTCCGTAGAAGCGATGAAAGACGATGACTACTTCATCGGACTTGATTGATCTGCTGACAAATAAACACCTTGTTTCTCGCCAATTGAGGGTGAGAAACAAGGTGTTTTTTAGTGAGCCAACTGGTCTTTGATAAAGGTCAACGTTTCTGTCAAACAGGCCTGTGCTTGGGGCAAGCTATAATCAAATTGGTATTCGTGGGTCACCGTTTCCGAATCCCCTTTGTAAAAGCGACTCGTCACGGGAATATCAAGAGCTTGCAGCTGGTTGGCAAAGGCAATGCCTTGGTCTTCAAAGGAATAGGCATTGCCATCCGTGATATATGTTGGTGGAAAATCAGCCGTCAATTTATCCACCAGTGAGATCTCCTGCAGTTGGGGACTATCTTGCCATTCTTTTTTGCCTAATAACGACCAAGCCACCGTTTTGACAAAGAATTTCATAAAGCGATCATCTGAAGAAGTCCCAGCGATCTGCTTCAAATCAAGCGGTCCGCAATAGGAAATAAACCCTTTCAGGGCCGATGCAGGAATGTCTTGATCAAAGGACATTTCCTTCGCATACGCTGGATTGGTTTGCAGCGCCACATATTGCCCAGCGATTTGGGCTCCTGCAGAATCCCCGCCGAAGAAGAGTTGATCGAAATCCAGCATGGGGTATGCTTGGGCATCTGCTTTGATCGAGTCTACCGCTTGGGCTAATTGTTTGACCTGTCCAGGATAATGCAGACTTGGTGCCCATTCATAATTAATCGAAATCACAGCGGCTTTGGTTTCATCGACGACATAGGTCGCAAACTCTTTGACCCCTTCTTTGTCTCCGCCGACATAGCCGCCCCCATGGACCCAAAAAATGACTGGAACAGGGCCTTCTTGTGCCTCTTTGGGATAATATAGATCAAAGGTACTACGTTGATAATCCGATTGATACGTCAAGTCCTGTTTGACCGTCACATTCGGCAAACTTTTTTGATAAGCTGCCTCATCCTTGATGGTCACTTCTTGGTTAAACAGATGACCGATCAAAAAAGCCCCCGGTCGTGGGGAGAGTTGAAAAGCCAGAAAAACGGCAGCTAAGAGTCCGATCAGGACAATCGCCACCCACATGAAAAAGCGCAGAATTTTTTTCAAGTAAAAGCTCCTTCCTTCTTTCTGTTTCAGCTTTTTCATTTAACCATGTTTTTTTAGCAAATTCAATGACAATCGCTAAAGATTAAAAAAGGATGATACCAATAGGCATCATCCTTAAAATAACATCGTTTATAATGGCAACATCATAAACAAACCAGCAGCGATCGCTGCCCCGATCATTGGACCGATGATTGGTACTAACGCATAGCCCCAATCGGAAGTCCCTTTGTTTTTGATTGGCAAGATTTGGTGAGCGATCCGTGGTCCTAAGTCCCGTGCCGGATTGATGGCATAGCCTGTTGGTCCACCAAGCGACAGCCCGATCGCTAAGATCAAGATCCCAACGACGATGGGATTTAATCCATCCGTAAAGGTATTGGCACCAAAAGCCAATAAGCCAAAGACTAAGACAAAGGTACCAATCACTTCAGTGATGGTATTCGATACTAAATTACGAACTGCAGGCCCTGTTGCAAAGGTACCTAAAATCGCGCCTTGGTCTTTTGTTTCATCCCATAATGGCAAGTAGTTGAGCCAAACGAGGATCGCCCCTACGATCGCACCAGCAATTTGTGCCAGCATAAACGGTACAGCCAAGCTCCAAGAAAAATTCCCCGTCATCGCCATGCCTAATGTAACGGCTGGATTCAAGTGAGCAGGTCCCATGTACCCTGAAACGTAAACGGCAATCGTTACCGCTGTCGCCCAGCCCATTGCGATCACGATCCAGCCAGAGGCTTCTGCTTTACTCTTTTTCAGATTGACAGCCGCACACACACCATCCCCTAACAAAACCAAAATAGCCGTTCCTAGAAATTCACTAAAGATCTGGGTTGTTTCATTCATCTTTTTTTCCTCCTTTTAAGGCTGTTAAATCTGATTCTGCGATCACTTGGTTCAATTCGGCTACACGGGCTGCTTTTTCTTCCTCGCTCCAGCCAAAGAAGTCGGTCATAGCTGCAACGACACCGGCTTTGACTTCATCTAAGGTGTCTCGCATAAATAGGATATGGTTGGTCCGACGCAATAGATAATCGACAGGCGTCAGAACCATTTCTTCATGCAAGGAATAGTTCAAGGCCGTACTTTCTTTTTCATCTAAGCCCTCAAACTTCGTCTTGTAGTTCAACACTTGGGGAAGATTCGACCCATAAAGATGAGCCAAATACGTCGCAGCTGCTTCATCGAATCCAGCGGCTTGCGCTTGGTCAGCCAGCTTCGCTAATTCTTCCTCTACATTGGCTGCATCAAGCTCACCACCAGAAACTGGGTACGTGGTTGAATCCACCAACTCGAAGGATGCACCGCTTTCTTGGAGCAATTCATTGATCCGTTTAACTGCTCCTTCCGCCATCAAGCGATAATCGGTGATTTTCCCCCCTGCCAACGTCAATAGTCCGTCTTTTGAGCGTTCCAAACTGCTGCCGCGAGAAACTTGCGATGGATCCACTTTGCTGGCTTCTACTCGTTCTTGTGCTTGTTTTACAGCTTTTTCTACGACTGGTCGCTGCCGCTCATCTTCAAGATACTCTTTGACGCTTTCAACGATCTGCTCAAAGCTTTCATCCGATAGTTTGCCTTTACCGCCGCCATTGTAATCAGACCCGCCATTATTCACAATCAACGGACGCAATCCTGCCCAGCTCGCTTCGATATCATCAAGGGTGATCTGAGCGTGAGGGAAGCGTTCATTCACGATGGTCAGTAGATAATCAACATCTTCTTGCGTGACCGTTGGATGGGCGAAATCGCCTGTATAATCCGTATCGGTTGTGCCAAAATAGGTCTTATTTTCTCTTGGTACCACGAAAACCATCCGACCATCATTTTTCCCAGTATCAAAATAGGTTGGTTGCGGCACTTTTAGTTTTTCCCGATCGACCACTAAATGGACACCTTTCGTCGGACGCATTTGTGGCGGCAGCTCATCATTCTTGTCTAATTGACGAACGATGTCTGACCAAGGGCCTGTCGTGTTGATCACGACTTTGGCGTGAACCTCAAAGCGCTCGTTTGTCAGTTGATCCTCCACTTCTACCCCATTGATGATGCCTTGCTCATCATGTAAGATGCCGACGACTTTGGCTTTACTGATCATTGCTGCCCCATCGGCTTGTGCTCGTTTGATGTTTTCGATCACCAAGCGGGCATCGTTGTTGCGAAAATCAAGATAGACACCGCCACCGACTAAGTTTTCCGCCTGCAGCTGAGGTTCGCGTTCTAAGACCTCTTCTTTCGTCAGCAGATAATTTTCGTATTTACTGCCTGTCACATTCGCTAAGCGATCATAAAGATCCATCGCCACTTTGACAGAAAACAAGGAGAAGGTTGCCCCTGGTTCATCATAGATTGGCAAAAGCATTGGATCTGGTTTCGGGATATGCGGAGCAATTTGCTGCACGATCGCCCGCTCCCGCACGGTGTCAGCGACCACTTCCACGTCAAAGGTTTTCAAATAGCGAATACCGCCATGAACGAGTTTGGTGGACCGCGAAGACGTTCCTTCGGCAAAATCCTGCATTTCCAAAAGCACCGTCTTCATCCCAGCGGCTGCGGTTTGAACAGCAACCCCCGCGCCAGTGATCCCACCACCGATGATCAATACATCATAGGTGGTCTTTGCCGCTTCTTGAATGGTTTGCTTCCGATCTTTATGTGAAAAGGTCATGGCTTACTCGCCTTCTTTCTTCGCTTTGAATTTGAAGGTCTGAGTAGCTGCCACCGCTTGTTTCCAGCCTTCGTACAAATTGTCTCTTTCTTCTGCTGGCATTTCTGGTGTAAACATTTGCCCTTCTTCTGCCATTGATTTCAATTCATCCAAGTCTTTCCAGAAGCCAACCGCTAGCCCTGCCAAGTAAGCTGCACCTAATGCGGTTGTTTCCAGATTCGCTGCTCGTTGCACGTCAATGTCTAAAATGTCCGCTTGGAACTGCATCAATAGATCGTTTTTGGCTGCACCGCCATCGACTTTCAGCAATGGGATATCGATGCCAGAATCTTTTTTCATCGTGTCGATGACATCTTTTGATTGATACGCAACAGCTTGCAATGTTGCCCGAACAAAATCTTCCTTCGTCGTCCCACGAGTCAAGCCAAAGACGGCTCCTCTTGCATCTGAATCCCAATAAGGTGCACCCAATCCAGTAAAGGCAGGCACCACATACACTTCATTATCGCCTTTTGCTTTGGCAGCTATTTCTTCTGATTGCGGAGAAGACTCGATCATTCGTAGACCGTCCCGCAGCCATTGGATCGCTGATCCAGCAACGAAGATACTTCCTTCTAAGGCATAATAGACTTTGCCGTTGATGCCATACCCGATGGTCGTCAGTAGGTCATTGTCAGACAATTGTGGTTCTTCACCCGTATTCATGACGATAAATGCCCCAGTGCCGTAAGTATTTTTGATCATGCCTTTTTCAAAGGCCATTTGTCCAAAGAGGGCGGCTTGTTGGTCCCCAGCCATTCCAGCGATTGGTACTTCACTGCCGTAAAAATGGTAGCTGCGGGTGTGACCATAGACTTCTGAGTTGCTTTTGACTTCTGGCAACATCGAGCTTGGAATGTTCAAAAGATCCAAGATTTCTTGATCCCACTCTAATTTATGAATGTTGTAAAGCATCGTCCGACTAGCATTGGAGTAATCGGTGACATGGACTTGCCCATCTGTCAGTTTCCACACAAGCCATGAATCGATCGTTCCGAAAAGTAGCTCGCCATTATCCGCCTTTTCTTGTGCCCCTTCGATATTGTCTAAAAGCCAGCGCACCTTGGTCGCTGAGAAATACGCATCAATGACTAACCCAGTTTTTTCATGGATCATCTCTGTATGGCCATCTGCTTTTAATTGGTCAGCGATCGGTGAAGATTGGCGGGATTGCCAAACGATTGCATTTGCGATCGGCTGGCCTGTCGTTTTGTCCCAAACCACTGTCGTTTCACGCTGGTTGGTGATCCCGATGCCGGCGATTGCTTCTGGTCGGATACCTGATTCAATAAATGCCCCTGCGATGACTGATTGGACAGAGTTCCAAATTTCGTTGGCGTTGTGTTCTACCCAACCCGATTTTGGAAAGTATTGCGGAAACTCTTTTTGTGAACTGCCGATTTTTTTCCCGTTACGATCAAAAATAATTGCTCTTGAACTAGTGGTTCCTTGGTCGATCGCCATTACATAATTTTTTTCTGCCATTTGATTCGCTCCCTTTAGTTTTTTATACGCTTTTCTTGTTAGCGCTTTCTGACTTGCTTTTATTTTAGCTGAACTTTCGCAATGTGGTTCGTCAATTTTTTTTCAAATTTCTAAGAAATTGACGAAATCCACTATTGAAAGCGTTCGCGGATCATTTTTTTGATCGTTTCCCGATCATAAGCGGTACCTAGTTCACTGATTCGATAAGTCGGTGTTTTCGTCTCGATAGCATAATTTGCCAAGATCAAATCATATTCTTGTTCCGGGCGATAGCGTTCTACGACTACGCCATTCAAATTTTTGAGATACAGCAGCCACATGTAATAGAGGGCTTCTTTAAACAGTTCATCCATTTTCAAAGCGATCCCGACGCGAAACTCCCGATTGATTTGATAATCGATGATCGTGATCACGCTCAAGTATTTGACCATCGTCATCATCAACAAACTATTTTTATCAGATGGCTTGATATCAAGCTCTGCTAAAGCCTTATCCAATAGTTCGTGACTGATTTGCTGGATGTTACGACTGGATAGCTGCGCTTCTAACTGCCAAATATTTTCTCGATCAAAAACCTCCACATCCCCTTTGAAAAAATACACGCGGCTGTGGATCTGCAGCAGGTGACCATAACAAGTGGCTTCGATTTCACGGGGAACAAACGATGGGCGGTAGAGATGCAAAATATGTTCCAAAATCAAGGTATCCGTCAAGGCAGTTGGTGTAAACCGAGAACGCTGCAGCATATACACTTGCAGATCGTGTTCGGATAACACCGAGAACGACAGTAAAAAGACAAAGTG
Organism: Enterococcus sp. R12; assembly: GCF_058135755.1. Taxonomy (NCBI): domain Bacteria; kingdom Bacillati; phylum Bacillota; class Bacilli; order Lactobacillales; family Enterococcaceae; genus Enterococcus; species Enterococcus sp. R12. Next base: position 719,550 of record NZ_CM176874.1, on the reverse strand, counting down.
CAGCATCGCCTCCTCTTCTCTGACTTCTAATGCATAATGGCCAAACCCACGAAATACCAACTCCCGTAATTGCTGAAACAAAGGATCTTTCGTGTAGGGTACCATTTTCTCCCGTAAGACTTGAAAGGATTGAGTAGCAATTTTCAGTCGCGCCTTCATGATCCTCAGCCATAGGGACAAGCGCTGTTGGGCTTCTTTCGTGAAGGTCATGTTCAGACCTCGTGTGATCAGACCGACGTATTTTTCATCGATCGGCAGCGGCTGACTGTCGAAAGAATGGACATACCAAAAGAGTTCAAAATAGAAATAACGAATTTGCGTTTCTTCCCCAATCAGCTTTCCTTGCCAGATCTCTAACTCGAATTCTGCTAGCAAGCCATTTAGCTCTTTGATTTTGCGAAACAAGGATGACTCGCTGACCGCTAATTTTTGTGCCAGCTGGACAGTGGTCACCTCTTGATGCTGCAAAAGATGCTCGAGGATTTGAAATTTCAATGCTGACCGATAAAACGCCCATTCGATTTGATTGAGGGAAAAAGTGGGACTCATTTCAAAGACCAGGACACCTTTTCGATAATACAACTGACACTGCTCTTGGTAGTGAGCCAGCTCATCTTGCAACTCCTCCACATATTTTTCCAAGGAAGGCTTACTGATGCCAAGATAGCTCGCCAGCTCGTGCAGCTCCATTTTTCCGCCCACCAGTAAAAGCTTTTTGAGCAGCTGCAATTGCTTTGCTTCTTTTTTTTCTAATAACTGATCAAGTCTCATCGGCATCACTTCCCGACCACAGAAAAGTTTCGTCGATTACATTAGTGAATCGTGGATGGAAGAAAAAGTCTTTTTGGGTCAACTCCTCCATCGTTGCCTGCTGCTCGATCGCAAACGCTAGTAAATTGATTTTTTCCAAAATATTGGCTTTTGATAAAAGCTGCGCACCAACGATTCGGCCGCTGGCTTGTTCGATCATCACTTTTCCATGAACCTGTGTTGGATCAAACAAGGAACTGGCGGCAGTAAACGCATGACAGACGATCGGAGATTCGAAGAAAAACCGATCCGACTCGGTCAAGCCGGTGCTTGCTAAGTACCACCCAAACAGTTGCGTTCCGACTGTCCGCAATCCACCACGAAACGGGGTGGTTTTGCTTGCCAGATTACGAGCTGCTGCGATTCCTGAGCGAACAGCATTGTTGACTAAGGGCATATAGACCGTGTCTTTCGTAATAGCATTTGGAATTTGGATCAAATCGCCGACCGCAAAAATATCCGTGGCAGAAGTTTCCAAGTAGGCATCTGTCCAGATGGTTTGATCACTGTGTAATTCAAAGACCGCAAATGCCTCTGGCAAGCGAGGATGAACGTTGACTGTCGTCAATACCAGATCGCTTTCATAGCCTTGATCGGCGGTTTCGATCCGAAAGCCTGTTTCCGTTTTAACGACTGCCAAAGTTGGCTTGGACCAATGCAGCTGCAAGTTGGGGATTTTTTCGATCTCCGTTAAAAAGGGCTGCAAAAAATCGTGATCAAAGTACTTGAATAAAGGATATGACATTGATTCGATCACACTGACTTTTTTTCCGATCGCAGTCAAGGTATTCGCCGCTTCCATCCCCGCTTGACCAGCACCTACGATGGTAATCGACTCTGCTTGGGGCAATTGCTGCAAGAAATGCTTGGCTGCATCATATTCCTTGTAGGTCAGTAGTGCTTCTTCTGGTTGTGGCAAAACAGTGGAATCTTGACTGGAGCCTGCTGCCAAGACGAGTCGATCATAACTTAGTTCTCGCTGATCCGTTCGAATCCGATGATCCGAAGGAAAAATCTCCAGAAGCGTTTCTTCTAAGGCAACGTCGATCGTTTCTGCCTCCAGCTGCTCCTTCGTACAAAAGAATGCTTCTTCCAGCGATGCGATCCTGCCTTCGATCAGCAATAACAAACCGCTTGGAACAAACCCAAGATGGGCTTTTTTTTCTATCAATAAAATCTCTGCGTCAGGGTATAATCGGCGTGCTTCACGGGCGCAACTGACACCCCCAAAGGACCCGCCTACGATAATGATTTTCATTGGATCACCTCTCTCCCTTAGCTTAAATGAAACGCTCTCATTTGACGAGTAAAAAGCTATCAGGCTGACTATTTTTTTGTTAACTGCGGTAAAATAAATGAGACCTATGCTACACTATACGCAAAGGAGTGTTCAAATGGTTTTCTTTTATCAATTCATGCTGGGATTGTTTGCCAGTACATTCGTTGCAGCGGCAGCATTCGTCTTTCAGTGGCTGACTGTTTCTGGCGCACTGGCTGCGATTCTTTGCGGCACACTGGTCATTGGCTTTGGTCCGTGGTACAGCATCTTTTTGATTGGCTTTTTCTTTGCCAGCTCTGGCATCATTGGACTTTTAAAGAAAATGCGCAGTCAGCCAGAGTTAGCTGTGCTTGCCAAAGGTGCTCGCCGTGATGCAAAACAAGTCTTTGCGAACATCGCACCAAGCATCTTTGCTCTACTGCTTGCCTTTTGGACGAAAGAACCGCTATTCCTTTGGGGATTTGTGGCGGGAATCGCTAGCTGTACGGCTGACACTTGGGGCTCAGAAATAGGCGTGCTGAGTCCAAGTCCACCGCGTCACTTACTAACGGGAAAAAAATTACCACCGGGACTTTCCGGCGGTGTCAGTTGGTTGGGAACTGCCGCTTCCCTAGCAGGGAGTCTCGCCATCACTGGTTTATTCGCAGCAGCCTTATGGTTGAACGGCAAGCCGTTCTCCTTTGATCTCTGGTTGACCTTGACTGCTTTAGGCTTTGGCGGCAGTCTCTTGGACAGCTTACTGGGCGCAACGATTCAGGTGCGCTATCAATGCCCTGTCTGTCTCCAATACACCGAAAAAAAAGTCCACCACGACGTTGCCACCAAGCAAGTCGGCGGTCTTTCCTTTGTAACGAATGAAGGGGTCAATTTGCTGACTTCAATAGTGATCGTTATTGTATCGGTCTTGCTAACTGGCTATTTTTTCAAGTAATCAGGCAATCCACTGCGATGACAGTTCCTTCATACAAAAAACCTTCGAGAGCTACACGTTTGTGTTTCTCTTGAAGGTTTTTATTTGTTTAGTGAAAGAATGATACGGGTGCTCACTCCATAAGGAGCCTGCTTAAGATGCAGGCGAATGATTCGTCACTTTGTAATAAGCAAAATCAGCATAGGATTGATGTTGATGTGCATCCACGGCACCAATAAAATTAAACAATCCTGTGAAGCCACCTATTTCTCCAGGCATTCCATTGACTCCTTCATCAGATAAGTAAGCCACTGACAGATCTTGGAGCACAACTTGCCAAGTCTCTTGTTCCTCTAATCGATAGTAGACATTTGCGATCCCGTGGTCGTATCCAATTTTCAGCTGAATATTTCCTTCGGGAACGACGACGCGCGTATTTACATATTCGATCCTTTGTCCTAATTTTGCTTGTAAGAGAGTCAAATAAGGACATCGCTTTTCTTCTGAATAGGTAACATGAGCATATAACCAATTGTTTGAATCATAATAAAGCCCAAGTCCTGCTGTTTGTGAATAATGGTTCGGTTGAAACTCCAACAAGGTCTCCACCTCATAGGTGAAAGAGGTTGCTCGTGTTGCCATGATGGCAGGATTCATCTGTGAAAACAAGGAATTGCCCCCATAGATCCGTAAGAACCCCTGCCGCTTTTGCGTACTGACCCATGACTGATGCTGTTGGCGATACGGTGTCATAAATTCTAACAGATACTGCGGCTCTTGAAATGAATCAAATAAATCAGTGTTTGGTTCATTGTCAATTGGAACACCAGCTAATCCTTTAAAAGTCATTTTTGCCAAATTGCTTCTATCTTCCATTTCCAACCAATTGTCCTCGGTCCAGTGCATCCTTTGAATAGAAGCTTCTCTTCCAAGAGGATTCAACAGCTGCCCCTCTAAGGGTCTTGACATTAAATGAGCCATGAACCATTCATCAGTATGGGTATGGACGAGCGAACCATGTCCTGCTTTTTGCATCACTGAATGAGGATTGACCATTTCAAAATGCCCAGCATCAGGGTCCCCCAAAGAAAACAGATGCCTTGGAGAAGAAGTAAGGATCGGTTCGCCTGAAGGATGCGCTTCATAAGGACCAAAAATAGTATCTGCGCGACCGACTTCCACACCATGAGCATAGCCCGTGCCTCCAGATGCCAGCAATAAAAAGTACGCCCCTTGATGCTTGTAGATTTGAGGTGCTTCCGCACACCCTCTGGTGGTGAATCCTTGCGTTACGCGATGCCAAGGGGACAGTAATTTACCTGAAGGCAAGTCGATCTCCGCAAGAACAATATGCCCCGGCGCTTGATAACCTTCTCTTGTTTCCCATTCCAAAATCGTTAAATAATGCCGCCCATCCTCGTCATGAAACAGCGCTGGATCAAAGCCAATTGAGGTAAAATAAATCGGTTCTGACCATGGTCCTCGAATGTCAGTCGCCCAAATGGCATAAGAATCAGCATTAAATTCACGTCCTGCCATGTTGACCATATGTGAATACGCCAGCCAAAATCGTTTTGTTTGTGGATCATAAGATAAATGCGGTGCCCAAATACCAGCTGGTGTATTGGTTCCACGTAAATTCACTTCTTCATTGTTCAAGGCATAGCCAACAAGTTGCCAATTCGCAAGATCCTTTGATTCGAAAAGTTGAATCGCAGGTGTCCAATGGAAGGTTGAAGTTGCGATATAATAACGCTCATCCACACAAATGATAGAGGGATCAGGCGCCATTCCAGGAATAACTGGATTTTTGATGATTGTCATAAGCTTCCTTCCTATTCTTAACTTTTTATTCGTTTTGCAACCAAACGACAGTTTTTTTATCATCGTTTGCAGGCGAAGGCGATAAATTGAAACCGTTTTATTTAGTTGCTACATTTATCTTACGAAACTTTTAGGGTAGAATGAATATCAAAAAAAAGCCAATACTTACCATTTTTCATTTTTAAGGAGGTCGTTCTGAATGAACCCAACACCTAAATGGCTAGAACAGCTGGTCAAATTACCCGATATCGATATCAATTTAAAAACCTTTGGCGGACACAAGCAACGTGTTTCCCAAGGATGGTGTGCACCACAAGAGACCCACTTTGCTTTTGAGATCATGATGATCATTGATGGAGAGCAGCGAACAATTTTTGAAGGCAGGCAGTTTGATTTTGTGGCAAATGATGTGATCCTGATACCGCCTGGTACCGCTCATGAAAATACTTGTCTCGTAGCAGAAGGTTTAGAGTATTTTTGTATGCATTTCGATCTTGATGATCCTGAGATTCAGCAACAGTTGTTGATGTATTGTCCTTTACTATTAAAAAAGACGAATCCCGCCTACCAAGCGATCGTTGCGATCCTTCAGCAATACATTGCGTTTTTGGCAAGCGGATACTTTGGAATGAAAGAAAAAATCGCCATTGAGATCTTACTGTTAGAACTGATGCGTGCCTTACTAGACTATGTCGAAGATGAAAAAAATCAGTTAGCGCATACAGATAACACTTCCCTTATTTTAGCAAAAGCGATCGCTGAAGCGATCCAACAAAATTTTCGTACGTACACACAAAGCCCAACGGAAGAAAACAAAGCCTTGCTTTCCATGAGTTATACAGCCAATTCATTGAACATTAGTAATAGTACGATGCTGACGGTTTTCAAAAAAGTTTATGCTAGTAGTCCAAAACAGTACTTAGATCAATTACGTTTCAACCAGGCAAAATTCTATCTCCATCAACCCAAATTGACCATCGCCGAAATCGCTGAGATCATTGGCTATCAAAATGCCGCCCACTTTACGAGACAATTCAAAAAATGGGCAAATATATCGCCGAATAAATACCGTAAGCTCCAGTTAGAAGCAGCAAAATAAATAATCGACAAATAATGATTCGAGAAAAGCGACCCCTACTTCTTCCTCTGAGGATGCGAAAAAAAGCTTTTTTTTCGCATAATAAATGAAAAATGGTAAATTTCCCCTTTTTTTTGATATTTCAAGTCCTGTCTGCATTCTTTATGATTAATACCAAGAAATCGTTTGCAGGAATAAAAACAGTTAGTTGCAAAAGAGCAAGATGAGTGGGTATTCTCAGCACACTTGCTTTGCACTACATTAAGGGGAATATGTATGATTTCAGAAAATTCAATGTCAATCAAAAGTCGGTTGCCGTTAAAAATCGGAATTTTGAGTCTTTCATTGGTCGTACAAGCTGCTGGTGCAGTAGCAGCAGCCGTACCTTTTATTATGAACGATTTTTCTGACCGAACCACCGCACAAATCCAATCTATTTTGACACTGCCATCAATGGCAATCTTGATTTTCATTCTGCTAAGTTCATGGTTTATCAAAGCACTTGGCAAAAAGCGAACGGTCTGTTTAGGCTTGATGATCGCTTTAGTCGGTGGCATCTTACCGGCATTTACAATGAACTTTGGCTTGATTTTATTTGCCCGTATTTTGTTTGGCGCAGGTCTGGGACTCTTTAACTCAATGACCGTCTCCTTGATCGGCGACAACTTTACAGGTGCCGAGCAAAAAAATTTATTAGGTATTCAATCAGCCGTGATGACTTTAGGGAATAGCCTAGCGACGTTCGCTGCGGGCCTACTGTTAACGATCTCGTGGCAAGCTTCATTCTTAGTGTACTTGGTCATCTTACCGATTCTCTTTCTTTTTCTTTTCGGTTACCGCAACGTCAATGAAAAACCCGTAAAAACAACGCAGCCATCAACCACCGCTGCAAAAAGAAGAAAGCTGCCATTAAGCGTAACTTTAGGTATTTTGACTCTCTTTTTATTCTTCATTAGTTTGATGGTCGTCATTACTTCTTCTGCATTACTGATTCAAGAATTGGCGCTGACGAATCAAGGATTTCTTTCCACCTCATTAGCGATCGCCGGTATTTTTAGCAGCTTGGTCGCATTAGCTTTTGGTCAAATCACCAAATTATTAAAGCGCTTTACGCCAGTTGTCGTCATCAGTTTCGCAATGGTTGGTTTTTTCACGATAACCTTAGCACCTACGATGACCGTCTTTTTCATTGGTCTATTAGTGGTTTATCTTGCCAATCTTGTAGTGCCTTATGTATACAGTGTCATTCTTAGCGATGTAGATCCAGAAGCCAATAACTTAGTTGTTTCTTTGGCAATGGTCGCTTGTAATCTTGGTGCTTTTTCCTCCCCCTATGTCATAAACTTTATCAGTCAACTACTTGGCATGACAACGGCAGTCATGCAAGTCAGAATCGCTGCCGGAATCATGGCTATCATTGCTCTGATTTTTCTATTTCTCGCTTTCAACAAAACGACCACACCTATTAGTAAGGAGGAACTATAAGATGGAACAAAAACTTAGAGGCGTCAACCTAGGCGGTTGGCTTGTATTAGAAAAATGGATGGCACCTAGTCTCTTTCAAGGAACACCTGCCGATGACGAGTATTATTTAGCCTATGATCTACCAGAAGCTGAATACCAAGCACGGTTGTTGATTCATCGTGAAACATTCATCACTGAAGCTGATTTCTTGCGCATTTCAGCAGCTGGCTTCAATACCGTTCGAATACCTGTCCCTTATTTTATTTTTGGTGATCGTGCCCCCTTTATTGGCTGTATCGACTATTTGGATAAAGCCTTCGCTTGGGCGAAGGCTTATGACCTAAAAATCTTGATCGATCTTCATACCGCACCCTTCAGCCAAAATGGTTTTGACAATGGTGGTCTCTCGGGTGTAGTCAGATGGGCACAAATGCCCGAAGAAGTGGCGTTCGAATTAACGGTCTTGGAACGTTTGGCGCAAAGATATGCAGATCACGAAGCATTGTGGGGCATTGAAGTATTAAACGAACCGATCACAGATGGTGAAGTATGGCACAGCATGAATCCCATGGATCGTTTTCCACCTCGTGATCTTGCGTTAGCAAAAGGTAGCGCACCAATCTCTTTAGACTTTTTGAAAACTTTTTATCAAGATGCCTATCGAAGAATGCGCAACTATTTAAGCAATGACAAAGTGATCGTCTTTCATGACGGCTTCCAATTGCATGCTTGGAAAGAGTTTTTCGCCCAAAACGATTTTCACAATGTCATGCTAGATACGCACCAATACGTTATGATGGCAGAAATGGCCGGCACAGAGCAATCCTTGGAAGCCTACGTGTCTTTCATTGATGGCTTAGCCAAAGAGATCGCCACGGTTGCACAATATGTCGAGGTTTTTGTTGGAGAGTGGTCCTTGTTCAACTCCTATGCTGTTGGTACAGATACCAAAGGCGGCATCAATCCAACACAAGAAGAATTCAGCAGTAACCGTAGTTTGACAAAAAGTGAATTAGAAGAAGTTTATCAAACTTTGTGGCGTGCTTCAATCACAGCTTGGAACCAAGGAGCCGGACATATGTACTGGACCTATAAGTTATCCATCGATACGATCAATGAGCCTGCTTGGTATGGCTGGGATTCCTGGGATGCTAGTCGCGCTATGGCAAAAAACTGGATCGATCCACGTTTCTAAAACACAACAAAAAGCGAGATTGGAACGAAGCAAACGATACCTGTTTGCGTTACGTTTCAATCTCGCTTTTTTTTTGCTTTTAAGCAATATCCACTAAGCGGATCTTCGTGACATTTTTGTAGACAGACAATTCTTCGATCACTTCAGAAAAGCCTAGTCCTCGGGGAAGATCAATCGTATAAATGTTGGTATAAATGCGATAGTCTTCCATGAATTTGACATCAAAATTGACATCTTCGATCACGATATTTTTCTCTTGGAAGTACTCCGTCAAAAACTCTTTGGTCTCGGTGCGATGGATGTACTGGATCTCTAATTTTTTTGCTGTCGGTACGCGGACGATCCGCTTAACGATCGTCAATGCAAAGAAGATCCCGATAAAACTGCTTAATGCGATGGTGTAAAAGCCCATCCCGATGGCAATTCCTAAACCTGCGATCGCCCATAAGGAAGCAGCCGTCGTCAACCCCGTCACCGAGCGCTTCGTCACAATGATCGTTCCGGCGCCTAGAAAACCGACCCCGCTGACGACTTGGGCGATCAATCGTGCTTCGTCTGAACGAATCACGCCCGCTAAATCTGGATGATCCAGCGCATCTCGCATGGCACCTGTGGCGATCTCCACTTGGATCAAAGCAATGACACAAGCCCCCATGCAAACCAAGATGTGGGTTCTAAGACCAGCTGGTCGGCTTTTGTATTGCCGCTCGTACCCAATCGCTCCTCCCATGATCATTGCCAGCAGCAATCTCAGCGCTACTTCAGGAATGGATAAATGCATATCAACCATTGGCATCCCTCTTTTCTTCGTATTCTCTCTTTTAACTATAGCATCTCTGATGAAAAAAAGAAAAAAACAGCGCCGAATCAGCCAAATAAAAAAAGCCCCCTCAGAAAATAAGCAAGTTAGCTACAAACCATTGCTCGCAGCTGCGCTGGCGCTACTGCACAAGCGCAGGGGGAAGCTGCGAGGATGGCTCATTTTTCCTTCTGACTTATTTCTGAAAAGGGCTGATTTTGTTTTACAGGTTGCTTGCAGCAGCCTCATCAATGATCACGATCACGTCATCATGCTTTTGTAAAACAGAAGCTGGTAATTCGTTGGTTACGGGTCCTTCAATCATTTTTTGGATCGCATCCGCTTTGACTTCGCCAAATGCCATCAAAATGATTTTTTTGCTTTGCATAATCGAACCGATCCCCATTGAAATTGCCGTCGTTGGGACGTCTTCGACTTTATCAAAGTAGCGTTTGTTGGCATTGATGGTCGATTCAGTCAAATCAACGACTGAGGTCGTTCCTTCAAAAGATGCACCAGGTTCGTTGAAGCCGATATGTCCGTTTTGACCGATACCCAAGATTTGGATATCAACTGGGTGATCCGCAATCACACTATCGTAGCGTTGGCATTCTGCTTCTAAGTCTTCCGCTTTGCCGTTTGGTACGAAGGTTTCTTTGAATGGTTTTTTATTGAATAAATGAGCATTCATGAAGTAGCGATAGCTTTGTTCGTCTTCGCCGCCTAGTCCTACGTATTCATCTAAGTTGACTGAAGTCATTTCTGAAAAATCAACTTCACTGGCAGTCATTTCTGCATAAAGGGTCTCTGGCGTGCTTCCTGTTGCTAAGCCTAGGACCTTGGCGCCATTTGCCATACCTTCTTGAATCAATTCAAAAGCTTTCTTTCCGCCTTGAGCAGCATCTTTAACGCGAATAATTTCCATGATCAGCGCTCCGTTTCTATTTGGTATAGTCCAATAATACCACAGGTTGTGTTTAATTACAATAATTAGTCTAGACCAGATGACGATTTTTTCTCGCCAATAAAAAAAGACGAGCTCTAAAATGCGCTCGTCTCTACTCGTATTCTACTTGTTTACCAATTTGTATAAACATCAATACCGCTATGACCGACACCTGTGTCATAGACTTTATAGGCACCTAAAGATGATTGACCAGTCGATCCTTTCGGTTGATTATCACTAGCAACAACGATGTACCCATCGGCATCACGGATGGTTCCGTCTGATGCTACATGGCGACCAGGGATATTCAATCCGCCTCCTGGCAAGACTTTTTGTGAGTAGTACGATTCTCTCACACCATTGAAGTAATTGATCCCATCCACTGGATTCAAGACACCAGAACCAGCACCAGGAACGCTTGAACGGGTTTGACTCACGTTAGCAGTCGCTGTGGATTCACTTTTTTCTGTGCTTTCTTTCGTACTTGTTTCTTTGTTTTCTACTGATTGGCCATCGTTAGAAACCAACAATGTTTCGCCATCAAAAATCATATTTGGATTTTCGATCGAATCATTTAAAGCTAAAAGGTCTTCGACCGTTGTTTGATAAGTAGCAGCGATCCCAGATAGAGTGTCTCCTGGTTTGACAACATGGGTTTGTTCTGCTGCTGAAACAACTGTTCCGCCAATGAATAAACCAAATCCTGCAACAACTGTAAATGCAAATTTTTTCAAATGAAAAAACCTCTCTTTTGATTATTTGTCCCGCTATCGGGCACAAGTAAGAGAATAACATTACAATATTGCAGGAAGGTTTCAGAAATATTTTTCATTATCACAATTGTTAAACAGAAAGTTACAGGATTTTTATTCAAAAATGCTAAACTTACAATATTGTTATCCCTTTCGATGAGTGCTTTTAGTGGCCACATGCTATAGTGATGCTAGTAATGGAAAGGAATGACACCCATGAAAAAACTACTAGTAACGCTTGGCGTTTTGATTATTGTCGTAGCCGGCTATTTCGGCTACACGTACTATGCAACAACGTATCGCGGCATCACGGCTTATGCTATCACGCCCAACAAAGTCCCTGAAAAGACACAAACCTACAGCGATTCTGGTGAAAAAATAGATGGCTCTTTTACCTACAAATACACCTTTGAATTCGTAAAGAAAAATGGTGAAAAAGAACTCATGACCTATGACCTGACGGGCGAAAATGTAAAACCATTGGCTCCAAATACTTTAGTCAAAGCAGAAATCAGTAAGACCCGCATCATTTCTGGTCCCAATGAAGTCCCTCAATCAGAAGTCCCCGCAAAAATACTATCTGAGCTGGAAACCTTTGACGAATAAGGACTTCTTACAAGAAACTTTCTACTTTTTAAGGTTCATTTTACTTTGACCGACTATGCTAGTTTTATACCAAAACTATTTTTCTTCCTCTTACCAGTCCTCGCCCGACTGGTATTTTTTGATTTTTCCCAATGGTCAAGAGTTACACTTCTTATAGACAGAACCGCTCTAGCTTCGCAATGGTTTTTCCCAAACTTTGATCAAGTAGCTATTGACGATCGGAAATAAATAAAACCAGAGTCAATAGGATAAACGCTGGTTTCATCATAAAAAAACCGCTAGATTGTTTATCTCTAGCGGCTTTTTTTGCGATTTTAATAGAGTTCCAAGTATTGTTCTCTTTCCCACTCGGAGACTGTTTGGCGGAAGGCTGCCCATTCTAATCGTTTTGCTTCGACAAAGTTGGCATAGATGTGTTTGCCTAAGGCATCGATCATCACTTGGTCTTTACGCAATGCTTTGATGGCATTGTGGATCGTTGATGGCAGATCTTCGATTTGTGCTTCTGCCCGTTCTGTTTCGTTCATGATGTAGATGTTGCGGTCAACAGCTGGTGGTGGTGTCAACTCACGTCTAACGCCATCAAGTCCTGCTTGTAATAAAACAGCCATTGCTAAGTATGGGTTAGCGGATGGGTCAACCGAACGCAATTCCAAACGTGTTGACAAGCCTCTTGATTCTGGTACCCGAATCAATGGTGAACGGTTGCGTCCTGACCATGCCACGTATACAGGCGCTTCGTAACCTGGCACTAAGCGTTTGTAAGAGTTGACGGTTGGGTTGCAGACAGCCGTGTAAGCACGGGCGTGTTCGATCAAACCGCCTAAGAAGTGATACGCTGTTTGGCTTAATTGCATTGGTCCTTCTTCATCAAAGAAGACATTTTCATCACCTTTGAACAAGGACATGTTGCAGTGCATGCCTGAACCGTTGATACCGAATAATGGTTTTGGCATGAAGGTCGCATGCAAGCCATGTTTACGAGCAATGGTTTTCACGACAAGCTTGAAGGTTTGGATGTTGTCACATGCTTCCACTGCATCCGCATATTTAAAGTCGATCTCGTGTTGCCCTGGTGCCACCTCATGGTGAGACGCTTCAACTTCAAAGCCAAGGCTTTCTAATTCTAATACGATATCGCGACGGCAGTTTTCCCCTAGATCGGTTGGGGCAAAATCGAAGTAGCCGCCTTTGTCGTTTAATTCCGTTGTGATTTCGCCTGCTTCATCTAATTTGAATAGGAAAAATTCGGGTTCTGGTCCAAGATTGAAAGAAGTAAAACCAAGGGATTGCATGTCAGCTAATGCCCGTTTTAAGTTGCCACGAGGGTCGCCTGCAAATGGGGTGCCATCTGGATTGTAGATATCACAGATCAAACGAGCCACTTTGCCATGTTCACTTTCCCAAGGGAAGATCATCCAGGTGGACAAATCAGGATACAGATACATGTCACTTTCTTCAATACGGACAAACCCTTCAATAGAAGAACCGTCAAACATCATTTTGTTTTCCAGTACTTTATCTAATTGACTTACAGGTACTTCAACGTTCTTGTTCGTTCCTAAAATATCAGTAAACATCAAGCGTAAAAAGCGCACGTTCTCATCCTTTACGATTTGTTTGATGTCTTCGGCAGTTCTTTCAAATTTTGGCATAGTATCCCTTCCTTTTTCCCAATTCTTTTTTTATATCACAGCAACGATCTACTAATGCTCTACATTCGTGGACCTTTTTGCTGGTATGGCTGTTGTTGATTCAATCCACCTTGAGCCAAGAGTTCATCATAAAAAATTCGTCGTACATCTTCATCGGTCAGCGGCGGTTTGTTCTTCGCTTCTTTTTCTTTGGCAACTTTCATTTCATAAACTCGTTTGATTCCCGCCATGTTCAGTCCATCGGAAAGATAGTCTTTGATCTCTAGCAAGGTATCAATATCATTCAGCGAATACATTCGTCGATTGCCATCGCTGCGTTCCGGGTGGATCAATTCTTGTTCTTCGTAATAACGAATTTGACGGGCGGTGAGATCGGTCAATTTCATGACTGTTCCGATAGGAAAGACTGACATTGAGCGCCGCAATTCTTTTTCCCGCATAACTTGGCTCCCCTCCGTTTCAATGATGCTGCGTAACTTTATGGAAACTATACCAATTCTTTTTTTGTGTGTCAACCCCTGATGTTAGAAAAAGTGACATGAATGCAAATTTTTTTGATTTTTCCATTGGGCCCTTGATTTGATCGCATGTTCAAGCAGTCCTTTTTCTGGAAGAAATGGTGCCTTAGCCAAAAATGTTCGGGTTTTGCACTTGAAGAAAGTCAAACCACTTATACTCCCATAATTTTGTCACCACAAAAAAACGGTGCATCGGTTGCACCGTTTCTGTTTATTCCTGTTCTTGCGCCATTCTGCGTAGTGGATAGGTATCCTCCAGCGCAAATCCTTTGATATGATAGGTCTGTGTTGCTTCATCGAAGGCATTACTCAACACTAGCGACTCCCGTTTTAAACGATTCAGCGCATTGCCTTCATCGGCTTGCAACACCAGATGATAAGGCTGCATGATCTGCATCAATTCCATTTTGATCGCCTGAGTCAAGCGCTCTTTGCCTTTGGTACTCTTTGCTGAGATCAAGACATTGGGAAATAGTGTTGGGACAAACTGATCGGCGTCGATGCGATCCGCCTTATTGTAGACCGTCAACATCGGTAATTGGGTCAAAGAAAGTTCCTCCATTAATTTTAAGACCGTCTCCTCTTGCTGGACCCGTTCTTCGGAACTGGCATCGACGACATGCAGCAAGAAGTCCATGTTTTGACTTTCCTCCAGTGTGGAATGAAACGCATCAATCAATTGGGTCGGCAATTCTTGGATAAAACCAACCGTATCGGTAATGGTGACTTCGAATCCTTCTGGCATCCGCCAGCGTTTCGTCAAAGGGTCAAGTGTCGCAAACAACTGGTCTTGTTCATACGTATCCGCACTGGTCAAAATGTTTAAAATAGTTGATTTTCCAGCATTGGTATAACCAATCAAGCCCATTTGAAAGACTTGGCTGTCTTTGCGCTTTTGGCGTGTCCGGTCTCGATGGGCTGCCACTTCCTTCAATTCCCGTTTGATGATGGTGATGCGGTTGCGGATGTGTCGACGATCGGTCTCCAGCTTGGTTTCCCCTGGTCCTCTCGTTCCGATTCCGCCCCCTAGCCGAGACATGTTCTTTCCTTGCCCTATCAAGCGTGGAAGCAAATAATCCAGCTGCGCCAATTCTACTTGCAGCTTTCCTTCTTTGGAACGGGCACGCATCGCAAAAATATCAAGGATCAGCTGAACGCGATCAATCACTGGCACTTCTAGCGCATCACCGATCAACTGGCTTTGCCTTGGTGTCAGTTCATGATTGAAGATCACTAGATCTGCTTCATGTGCTTCTGCCAACTGCTGCAATTCCGCAACTTTCCCCTTGCCGATCACGGTTTGTCGATCGACTTGCTGCCGTTTTTGCACCAGTGAAAAAACAACTTCACCATTGGCGGTTTTTGTTAAGCTTTTCAATTCTTTCATTGACGAATCAAAATGAAGATAGTTTTTCTCCGTTTCTACTCCGACAAGAATCACACGTTCTTGGCTCATCTTTTCTCCTCCAACCATTGGTCGATTTCTGTTTCAAGGGTACGTTGTTCTTCAGGTTGCCTCACTAAATCAATCCATCGGGGCTGTGCTCGGTTATTGAACCACGTCAGCTGCCGCTTGGCGTAGCGGCGTGAGTTTTGCTTGATTTGCTCAATGGTCTCCTCCAATGTGGCCTGCCCTTGAAAATAGGGCAAAAATTCCTTGTAGCCGATCCCCTTAGCGGCTTGCGTTTCTGGATACTGCAAAACAGCTTTTGCTTCTTCGATCAAGCCTTGATCCATCATCAAGTCCACCCGCTGATTGATTCGCTGGTATAACACTTCTCGCTCAGTGGTTAACCCGATCATGAAGAAATCGTACAAAGCTTGTGGTGTCTCTTTTGGTGCAGCGATACTTTCGCCAGTCGTTTCAAAAACCTCCAACGCACGAATCACTTTCCGCTCATTGTTGTAGTGGATCTTCGCTGCTGCCAAGGGATCGACCGCCTGCAGCTTTTGCCATAAAGCTTCTTTGCCGATGACTACTGCTTCTTGTTCGTAACGCTGACGAATCGTTGGGTCGCCTTCTTCTGCCCCTAAACGAAAGTCATACAAAAGCGCTTGGATGTATAACCCTGTTCCCCCTACAACGATCGGCAGCTTTCCTTGCTGCTGGATCGTCTCGATGGCTTCACGCCCCATTTGCTGGAAATCAGCGGCAGAGTATGCTTCCGTCATCCCACGAATATCGATCAAATGATGAGGAATCCCTGCCATTTCTTCCTTCGTCACTTTGGCGGTACCGATATCTAACTGACGGTAAATTTGCATGGAATCCCCGCTGATGATCTCCCCATGGTATTTTTGGGCTAACTGGATACTCAAGGCGGTTTTGCCGACTGCGGTCGGTCCCACGATTACTAAGACTTTTTTCATCCTTTTGTTTCCTCGCGGACCTGTTGCACAATTGCCCGAGCTTTTTCTGGAAAATCGGTGATGATCCCCGTCAACCCCAGAGCCAAGCAGGTGCGAATCGCCGCTTCTTCGTTGACAGTCCACGGACGGATCGCGATCGGAAAATCAGTTAAGACCGTTGCTGTCTCTTGGACCCAGCGATAGGCAGGATGAATTCCTTCGATATACGGTCGGCTGAGCGCCAACGGTGGTTTGTCTTCCCCGCGTCCCATAATAAAATCAAGGGTCGCATCCGGTTCGATCGCATGGATCCGATCCAAGGTCTCGATATTGAAGGAACAATACCAATGAGTAAAGGGCCATTCTTGACTATTAATTAAGTCGGATACTTTGGCTTCGATTCCTTCATACTCATAATGATCGGTTTTTAATTCGATCGTCAAAATGCCACGATAATTCTTCGCTGCAAGTAAATCCAACACTTCTTTTAGTGTGGGGACTTTGGCGGCTTGGAATTCCTCAGAAAACCAGCTGCCAGCATTGAGTTCTTTTAGTTCAGCAACCGTCAGGTCACAGATCCGACCTTTGCCGTTGGTCGTTCGATCAACCGTTTCATCATGCATGACGATCAAGCCGCCATCTTTTGATAGATGTACATCTAACTCAATGATATCAGCTTTGACCCGCACCGCTTCCGCAAATGCTGGTAGCGTGTTTTCAGGTCGGTTGCCGCTACTCCCGCGGTGGGCAACGATTTGTACCATCATTCTTTCACTCCATTCTCACTCTTTATTTTACCATGGAATCTCCTAGAACCAAAAAGCCTCTGTTTGTTTCGATCCTCTTAATGCATAATAACGCTTTGTTTCGGTCAAAGAAAAACACCCTTACTATGATCGCAGTAAGAGTGTGTGTGATCAGTTAAAAAAGCGCAACCGTCGATACTCTGGTTTGGTTGCCTTAACCAAGGAAAACGGCTGACCAGTAGAATCAAATCGTTTTTGAAAAATAGGTCAACGGTTCGCTCGTCATGTTTTTCATTTGGGTTTTACGCTCATTGACCATTTCGACTAATTGATCAAGGAAATTTTCCATAATGATCCGACCGCCTTTATAGGTATACCCACCGATTTTAACAGTTTCCTCTGGGGATAAAATCACCCGACGTGTTCCGATTTTTTTGAAAAATTCTTCCAAGAAAAAATTCGGTAGATAAAAACTGTTTTGCGCCGCAAAAGATTGTAGATAGGCAAAATCATCGATGGTGATATAACAGTCGTCAAAGGCATCAAAGCTGACATACTCATCCATCAGCATGACCCGTTTTTGTAGAATCTCACTGATTTTTTGATTCAATAAAACCAACGTTTCGATTTCTTTGACTTTATGCTCCAACAAACGGCGTTGTTTTTCTTTTTGCTCCTCATACCGAATGCGTAAATTAAAAATGATGGTTACTAACAATGCGCCCACTAAGACGCCGATCAAACCTGCTATTGCTACTGCCATTCTTCGATCCTTCCTCATTCCTTTTTTCATATTGTATCATATTTGAAAGTTTCGCAAAAAAGATAACGAACTTTTTATTTGACCTTTCTTGACCTAATCGGTATACTATCTCTTAGATATTGCGAAAACTTTATGCTAAACTATATCTATAACGATTTTTAGGAGGACTATCACTATGAATTTAATTCCTACAGTCATTGAACAATCATCTCGCGGTGAAAGAGCGTATGACATCTATTCTCGTCTATTAAAAGACCGGATCATTATGTTGAGTGGTCAAGTAACCGATGACTTAGCAAACTCGATCATTGCTCAGCTTTTATTCTTGGACGCGCAAGATTCTGAAAAAGACATCTACTTGTACATCAACTCGCCTGGCGGAAGCGTTACTGCTGGTCTAGCGATCTTTGATACCATGAACTTTATCAAAGCCGATGTTCAAACCATCGTTATGGGGATGGCTGCTTCTATGGGTTCATTCTTATTGACCGCTGGTGAAAAAGGCAAACGCTTTGCATTACCAAATGCAGAAATCATGATCCACCAACCATTAGGTGGCGCACAAGGACAAGCAACTGAGATCGAAATTGCTGCCCGCCACATTTTGGCAACCCGCGAACGTCTGAACAAAATCTTGTCAGAACGTACTGGTCAACCAATCGAAGTGATTGAACGCGACACCGATCGTGACAACTTCATGACCGCACAAGAAGCCAAAGATTACGGCTTGATCGACGAGATCATGGAATCAAACAAATTGAAATAAGCTTGCATAAAAAAAGGTGTACGAAGCAATTCGTACACCTTTTTGCGTCTTTTGGTTCGGCGTCAGACTTCACCATATTCGCCCTGTTGGTAAGCATACCCATTTTCCACGTAATGCGTGATGTTTGCCTGATTTTTGGCGATTTCTTCTTCTGTCAACGGACGGATCACTCGTGCAGGACGACCAAACGCCAACACATTGGGCGGAATGACGGTTCCTTCCGTTACTAACGAACCAGCACCTAACAAGCTATTTTCACCGATCACTGCATGATTCAAAACAATCGAGCTCATGCCGATCAGCGCCCCTTTTTTGATGGTACAGCCATGAAGCATACACTGATGCCCAACAGTCACATCGTCTTCCACGATCGTCGGGGCATCGTGATCAACGTGAATGATCGTTCCATCTTGAATATTGGTACGCGCGCCGATTTCGATGCGATTGGCATCGCCTCGAATCACTGCTTGAAACCAGACCGTACTCTCTTTTCCTAGAGTCACGTTTCCTACGATCGTCGCATTTTTTGCCACAAAACAAGGTGTTCCTTGCAACGAGGCTGGCGAAACTGTTTTGTGGGTTTCATTCCCTGATTGTTCTTTGTCCATCAACTTCTCCTTCCAATCCATAAACGGATCTGCGCTTTCTTTTTTCACTATAGCACCACCCTTGCGACAATGCAAAAAGAGCGCCAGTCAGACTGGACGCTCTTTTGGGCTTACTCGGCTTCTTCTGAAAATTGACTTTGGTACAGTTGGCTATAAAAGCCGCCAGCTGCCAACAAGGTTTCGTGATTGCCTTTTTCAATGATCGACCCTTGATCCATCACTAAGATCAGATCTGCTTCACGAATCGTTGACAAACGATGGGCGATCACAAAGCTGGTACGACCTTCCATCACTTTATCCATTGCTTTTTGAATCAGCGCTTCTAAGCGGGTATCCACCGAACTGGTGGCTTCATCGAGAATCAAAATCTTCGGATCAGAGATGACTGCCCGAGCGATGGTCAACAATTGTTTTTGCCCCAAGGAGACATTGTCCCCTTCAGAATTGATGATCATTTCGTAGCCGTCTGGCATCGTGCGAATGAAGTGATCGACGTTGGCGGTTTTCGCTGCATCAACGACTTCATAATCGGTGGCATCTAATTTCCCAAAGCGAATGTTGTCGCCGATCGTGCCTTCGTACAACCATGCATCTTGTAAGACCATCCCAAATAGTGACCGAACATCGTGACGTTCCATTTTCTTCGTGTCGATGCCGTCGATCTTGATGGCCCCTTCATTGACATCATAAAAACGCATCAACAAATTGATCAAGGTGGTTTTCCCAGCACCTGTTGGTCCCACGATCGCCACGGTTTGTCCAGCTTTGACTTCAAAGTTCAAGTCTTTGATCAACGGTTTTTTCGGATCATAGGCAAAGCCGACATGTTCAAAGGTCACGTCGCCTCTGATTTGTTCTGGCAATTGGATATCGGTTTGATTGACTGGCTCTTCTTCCTCATCTAGGATTTCAAAGACCCGCTTTGCTGCTGCTGAGGCACTTTGCAAGACGGAAGACAGCTGGGTAATATTCCCCATTGGCTGACTGACTTGCCAAATGTATTGAATGAATGCTTGCAGCTGACCAACAACGATCACGCCGCTGATCACGTAAAAGCTCCCCATGACTGCCATTGCGATATAGGTAAAGTAAGCGGTCATTTGCACCAACGGCATCATCAATCCTGAAACAAAGGCAGAACGAAAGCCGTAATAGCGCAACTGGTGGTTAACGTTTTTAAACCCTTCAAGTGTTTGCTTTTCCCGTCCATACACTTTCAACACACTGAATCCAGTCATGTTTTCTTGTACGTAGCCGTTCAGATCCCCTAACGCATTTTGCATGCCTTGGAAGTCTTTTTGCGACTTTTTGACGATCGTGCGAGAAATCAATAAGGAGGCTGGGATCATGATCAATGAAACCAATGCCATGTAGGTATTGATGTAAAACATCATGGAAACCGCCATAACGATTCCTAAGAAGGCATTGACGATCCCGATCAAGGCTTGCTGCATCGCACCGCTGACGGCATCCACGTCATTGGTCACCCGTGACAAGATATTCCCTTGTTGGTTGCGGTCGAAGTAAGAAACGGGCAAACGATTGATTTTTTCTTCAATATCTTGCCGCAAATCTCGCATCGCAGATTGGACAACGTTGGTGATCAGCAGCCCTGACATCAATTGTGAGAAACAGTAACCGACACCAACGACTGCGATCCAGATCAAGCAAAGGATCACGTAATCAAAATTAACGCCTTCGCCAGCGGCGATGTTGCGGCTGATCTCTGTCGTCGGTAATCCAGAAACATACGGCATGGCCGCATTGAAGCCGACGGTTGCAACAGTAAACAGCAAGACTAGGATAAATTGTACTTTGTACGGTTTGATGTAAGCACCTAACCGTTTTAAAGAAGAGATTGCTTTCATTGTGCCAACTCCTCCTCTGATAATTGTGACGCCGCAATGTCGTAGTATACTGGACAAGTTTGCAGCAGTTCTTTGTGGGTGCCGATGCCAACCACATCGCCTTCGTTCAAGACGACGATCTTATCGGCATTCATGATCGTTCCTACTCGTTGAGCAACGATCAAAACGGTCGATTCTGTGGTTTCTTTTTTCAAGCGTGCCCGCAATTTTGCATCCGTTTGGTAATCCAATGCAGAAAAACTATCATCAAAAATATAGATCTCTGGTTGGCGGATCACCGCACGGGCAATCGCTAGGCGTTGCTTTTGTCCGCCAGAGAAGTTGGTTCCGCCTTCTGCCAAGTGAGCATCAAAGCCATCTGGTGTGCGAGAAATGAAATCTGCCGCTTGCGCAATCTCGGCTGCTCGTTCCAGCTCTGCTTGCGTGGCATCTTCTTTCCCATAGCGTAGGTTTTCTGCGATCGTCCCTGTAAATAGCAACGCTTTTTGAGGGATAAACCCGATCTTGTTGCGCAACGTCGTTAAGCTGTAATCCCGAACGTCAACACCATCCACCAAAACTTGGCCTTCACTGACGTCGTAAAAACGTGGGATCAATTGGATCAAGGTTGATTTTCCACTCCCGGTACTACCGATAAACGCCACGGTTTCCCCTGGTGAAGCGGTAAAGCTAACATTACGGATCACTGGACTTTGAGCATGTCCTGGATAAGCAAAGGTAACATTTTTGAATTCCAAGAAGCCTTTCGTCTTAGTTTCTGTCACTGGCTGTTCTGGCTCTTTGATTTCAGAAGTCGCATCTAACGCTTCTTGGATTCGACGAGCAGAAACCGCCGCTCGTGGATACATCGTAAAGACAGTCGCAAACAGCATGAAAGAAAACAGCGCATGGAAGATGTATTCGATAAATGCAATCAAGTCACCGACCTGCAGTTGCCCTTGATCGATTTGAATACTTCCCGTCCAAATAATCAAAATCATCACGATATTGAATAAGAAGAAAAAGCCCGGTTGTGCCGTTGCCATCAAGCGAAACAAGCTGCGAGAACTAGAAGCATAGGCTTGGTTAACTTTGCCAAAGCGTTTTTCTTCAAATTTTTCATTGACGAAGGCACGGATCACTCGTAAACCAGAGAGATTTTCCCGCAAGATGCCATTGATTTTATCTAGATTGGCTTGTTGTTTAGTGGATAAGGGTTCCGAGATTTTGGCAATGGCGATGACGGCCATCAGCAATATCGGCAATGCCCCCAAAACATACAACCCTAGTTGTGTACTTGTCCGCATGACCATGTACAAGCTGACCACAAACATCATGGGTGTCATCAAACCTGTCCGTAAGATGCTTTGCATAAACAGCATGATTTGATACGCATCATTGGTCACACGGGTGATCAATGATGAAACCCCGATTTTTTCATATTCGGTATGTGAATAGCCTTGGACTTTTTCAAAAAGATCGTCACGAATATCTGCCACAATGTTAGTGGTGATACGTGACGTGAAATAGCCTAACAAAATGTTCATCGTGATCCCCACAATGGTGATCGCGATCATCGCCGCACCCATTTTCCATATGTAGTCGCGATCACCAGCGGCGATCCCTTTGTCGATCATTCTTGCCAATAACGTCGGCAAACCTAATTCAATCAAAATAAAACCAAAAACACAGATGAAATTAAAAACCAGCAGTTTCTTGTTTCTCATCGTGTAGTGCCACATTAATTTCAAAAAATCCCCTCCTTTTTTACTTCATTACTTCTACTATAGCATAGGAATATTCTTATTGTAATGCACTTTCAACGAAAAAAAGCAAACTTCAGCGATAGTCCTTTCATTTTCTTTCAGTAAGCCTTTTCAAAATGACGTGTTTCTATACTTATTCGTTTTTCTGTGATAAACTAGGGATACTTGTAGTGGAACGACTTACAAACCCGGTGAATTTTTTATGACGACATTTGGAAAGCAAAGACGAGGCTTTCTCTTTTTTCTCACAACGATTGTCTGAAAAAAGCATGCAGCGGCTCTCGAAGCCTTCTTTTCAGGTCACTTTATTCGGACCTCGATTTTGTGATGCAGCGAATTCATCAACCAAATAGACTACTGCGAAAAGCAGATAAAGGAGAAAAGATATGATTTACAAAATTTATTACCAAGAAACAAAAGACCGCAACCCAAAGAGAGAACAAACCCACTCTTTGTACATTGAAGCAGACGATGCAGTGATCGCACGCCGTCTGGTTGAACAAAATACCCCATACAACATCGAGTTCGTTCAAGAACTAGATGAAAAACATTTAGCTTACGAAAAAGAAAACGCTGATTTCAAATTAGCGGAGTTTTAAGATGAAAGTTTCGCTGAAAAATAATGAGACTGGCGTATTCGGCGTCGGTGGACTTGGCGAAATCGGAAAAAACTGTTATGGGGTTCAATTCCAAGATGAGATCATCTTAATTGACGCGGGAATCAAATTCCCCGAAGATGAACTGCTTGGGATCGACTATGTCATTTCCGATTATAGCTACATCGTTCAAAATTTACCGAAAGTCAAAGGCTTGATCGTCACTCATGGTCACGAAGACCATATTGGCGGAATCCCTTACTTGTTGCGGGAAGCCAATATCCCGATCTATGCGGGACCCTTGGCACTTGCTTTGATCACCAACAAATTAGATGAGCATGGCTTATTGCGGGATGCGGAATTACACGAAATCAATGAAGATACGGTGATTCGTTTCCGTAAAACATCCATCAGCTTCTTTAGAACGACCCACAGTATCCCTGATGCTTTAGGTGTCGTTGTCAAAACGCCTTCTGGCAATATCGTCGCAACTGGCGATTTCAAGTTTGACTTTACGCCTGTGGGCGAACCAGCAAACTTGCACAAAATGGCAAAAATTGGTGAAGAAGGCGTCCTTTGCCTCCTTTCCGATAGTACCAATGCAGAAATTCCGACCTTTACCAAATCAGAAAAAACGATTGGCAGCTCGATCCAAAAGATTTTTGAAAAAATCGATGGTCGGATCATTTTCGCCAGCTTTGCCTCCAACATTTTCCGTCTCCAACAAGCTGCAGATGCGGCGGTTGCGACTGGACGTAAAATCGCCGTTTTTGGACGCAGTATGGAAAATGCAATCGTCAACGGACAGCGCCTTGGCTATATCAAGGTCCCAGATGGAACCTTTGTGGAATCTCATGAGATCAATCGTTTGCCTGCAAACGAAACCATGATCCTTTGTACGGGTTCTCAAGGAGAGCCAATGGCTGCTTTAAGTCGGATTGCCAACGGGACTCACCGTCAAATCCAAATTCACCCAGATGATACCGTGATTTTCTCAAGCTCACCAATCCCAGGAAATACTACGAGTGTCAATCAGCTGATCAACTTGTTGTTGGAAGCTGGCGCAAACGTGATCCATGGCAAATTGAACAACATCCATACTTCTGGTCACGGTGGCCAAGAAGAACAAAAACTGATGTTGCGTCTAATGAAGCCAAAATTCTTTATGCCTGTCCACGGGGAATTTCGGATGCTGAACATCCACACCCAGTTGGCACAAGATGTCGGTGTACCAAAAGAAAATTGTTTCATTATGGAAAATGGTGACATGTTGGCCTTAACAGCGGATACCGCTCGCTTGGCTGGTCATTTCAATGCCAATGATGTTTATGTCGACGGCAGCGGTATCGGTGATATCGGAAATGTCGTCCTACGAGATCGTCGCATTCTTTCAGAGGAAGGCCTCGTCTTAGCTGTCGCGACAGTCGATGTAGCGAAGAAAGAAGTCCTTGCTGGACCAGATATCCTTTCTCGTGGGTTTGTTTATATGCGGGAATCTGGCGAGATGATCAATGAAGCACAGCAGATCCTCTTCCGTGCATTGCGGGAAGTCTTGAACCAACCAGACCCAACAGAACACAAATTAAGAGAAGCGATGTCTTCGGCGTTACAGCCATTCCTATTTGAAAAAACCGAGCGTCATCCAATGATCCTTTCGATGATCATGACGCCGGACGATTTATAGTCTCACATGCGAGGGTAGTTCTCAGGTTACTGAGAACTACCCTTTTTCCTTTCCGTTATAAAAAGCAAAAAAAAAGACCATCGATTAGATGGTCTTTTGGGGTTTTTGATTTCAAAGTGCTCTTACTGGCAGTTTGTTTGAAAGCTTACGCTTTGTTTACGTTAACTGCTTGAGGTCCACGATCAGAATCTTCCACGTCGAAAGTTACTGCTTGACCTTCTTCTAAAGTTTTGAATCCTTCACCTTGGATCGCTGAAAAGTGTACAAATACGTCTGTACCGTCTTCGCGAGAGATAAAACCAAACCCTTTTTCAGCATTGAACCATTTTACTGTACCTTGTTCCATTAAAAAAAACCTCCTCGTGCATAAGCACTTAATTGTGTGTAACATTGCCTTTGTGCGATAGAGGCCTAACGTGCGTTTCAACATCTATTCAGCAAACAAAATTACAATAATATTTTACACTTGCCCGTATTTTTTTGCAAGACAGACGATTAGACAATTCACCTTTATTTTTAATAATGTTCGCAAACTCGGCTTATTTTACAAGTCTTCTTGTTGCCACAGTCCCTCTTCTCGCAAACTGACATAGGCGTTGTCGCCAATGATCAAATGATCCAATATGTCGATCCCCATCAAGTCTCCGCACTTGATCAAGCGGCGTGTAAACAGCAGATCTGCCTCTGAGGCTTGGGGACTGCCGCTGGGATGGTTGTGGACGACGATCACTCGGGCGGCACTGTAGCGTACCGCCCAATGAAAAATCTCCCGTGGGTGAGCGATCGACTGATTCAACGATCCGATGAAGATCGTTTTTTTCTGAATGATCTCATTTTTCGTATTCAAATATAGCCCTAGTAAATGCTCTTGACGACAATCCTTCAACTCTTGGATCAACTGATGGGCGATCGCCATACTAGAGTTGACCTTACCGTACTTTGGTTGAGCGGAGCGCTGGATTCGCACACCTAATTCAACCATCGCTTTGATCTCGATGGCTTTGATTTGTCCGACGCCGCGAATTTCTTGTAATTCATCGATCGTCGCTTGCTTTAGTTCATACAATTCTTGAAAACGATTTAAGACACTGGCCGCTAATTCGAGGACATTCAGAGGACGTGAGCCAGTTCGCAGCAAAATGGCCAATAATTCTTGATTCGAAAGGGCATCCACTCCATATTCTACTAAACGCTCTCGGGGAAACGAACTTTGGGGAATCACAGTTTCATTGATCATAAAAAAACTCCTTTGCGTCGGTCTAATAAAAGATACGCAAAGGAGAGAGTATTTCATGAGTCAGGTGCGCAAAAAATCGCAGCTAGATCGAAAAGGCGGTTTCTAGAAAATCTGGGACATCCTCTAGTGATGGTAAGACTTTCAAGACTTTTTCTTCAATGATGGTCGTCGGCGCGATCAAATCGGGAATCATAATGACTGAGATCCCTGCCCCATGAGCAGCATGAATACCGTTAGCCGAATCTTCAAGGATCACCAATTCTTCTTTTGGTACCGCCAATAATGCGTGGGCTTTTTCAAAAATCTCAGGATCTGGTTTTGCCCGTGTGACATCATCAAAGCAGACGATCTCAGGAAATTCCGCCGTTAAGCCTGCTGCTTCCAGCAAGGTATCGATCACTTTGCGCTGGTTGCTAGACGCCAACACTCGGGGAATCTTTTTCTCATCAAGATAATGCAATAACTCGTGGATGCCCGGCTTCAATTCAGCCTCGCCCCGTTGGAACATTTCCAGCGTTTGCTGAAAAGCCGCTTGGATAAAGTCTTCGATCATTTGATGGCCAAAGGCTTCGTCGAACCGCTCATGGTAAGCTGCCCAGACTTCTTCATCCGAGACCCCCACATAAGCTAAATACAACTCTTTTGTATAGGGAATCCCCATTTGATCCGCCACGATTTGAGTAGCCTGGTAATAGAGCAGCTCCGTGTCAAAAATCAAGCCGTCCATATCGAAAATCACACCACGTAACTTAGCCATTTCTTCCTCCTATTGCCAACAACAATTCACGAACTTCTGAAACAAAATACAACGATCCTGTCACCAGCAGCAAATCTTCATTGGTCATTTTTTCTAATAATTCTGCCAAGCCAAACTGCCATAAAGAGACGGTTGAGATTCGTTTTTCATCGAGTTCCTGATAGCCGTCTGCTAAATGCAATGCTTTTGGGAAATCAAAGGTCGTTAAATAAATCTCGGCTTGCGGAATTGCCAGCAATTGCTGAAGCATCTCATTGACGTTTTTGGTTTCTAAGGCTGAGAACAGCACATGGATGCGATAGTCGCTGAACTCTTCTTTCATCGTATCCACCAAGCGAGCCATGGCATGCACGTTATGGGCGCCATCGATGATCACCAGTGGTTCACTGCTGATTCGTTCCATTCGGGCGGGCCAATAGGCCTTTCTTAGCCCATTACGAATTTCTTTAGCTGAAAATGGCAGCTGCCGCAGGTCGCAATACAGGCTATACAATTGAATCGCAACACCGGCATTTTCTGGTTGATGGCGACCTAACATCGGCGTTTTCAAGCCTTTGATTTTGCCATGCTCATTTTCAAAATCAAACAATTCGCCCCACTCTTCATCAGGGTGACGATAGGTCACACGGTACTCTTGCCCTGCATGATACGCAGGTGCCTGTGCTTCTGCAGCTTTCAAATCGATCACCGAAAGCGCACTTTCGACGATATTGCCAGTCACAAGGGGAATTTGTGGTTTAATGATCCCCGCCTTATGGGCAGCGATTTTTTCAATGGTATCGCCTAAGACATCCATATGATCCATGCCGATCGTCGTGATCGCTGTCAACATCGGGGAAATAACGTTGGTACTATCTAAAAGTCCCCCTAGGCCAACTTCCATTATCGCAACATCGACCTTTTTTTCTTCAAAATAGCCTAATGCCATGGCAGTAATGATCTCAAACTGAGTGATGCCCGTCAGGGTTTCATCACGATCGATTTCAGCAACCAGCGGCTGGATTTTTTCCACCCAAGCGACCAAATCCTCATCTGATATAAATTGTCCATTGATTTCGATCCGTTCATTGAACGCTTCAATGTGCGGGGAAGTAAAAGTCCCCACTTGCTGCCCAGCTTCTTCTAAAAGACTGCGCAAATAGCTGACGGTTGATCCTTTGCCATTCGTGCCGGCGATATGGATCATGGTTATGTTTTTTTCAGGATTGCCCATTCGTTTTAATAATGCTTCGACACGCATCAATCCGGGTCTTTGCCCAAATGCCAAACGCGAATGGATCCACGCTGTTGCTTCTTCGCTTGTCATCTCCTTCACCTCGCTCTTATTTTATCAAAAATCACACAGCTTTCCCAATTTCTTTCCTTTAAACGAGAAATTTGTTTGACGGTTTCTATTGATTACGCAAAAACAAGCATCTACAAGAGATGCTTGTTTGCAGACAGTCGACGCTTCCTATTGAATCGTGCGCAATTGCTCGATCCGTTCTTGGACTGCTTTTTGTTTTTCAAGATAATCGGCTTCTTTGCTGCGTTCTTGTGCTACGACTTCCTCTGGTGCATTGGCAACGAAGCGTTCATTCGCCAGTTTGCCTTGTACCCGTTGAACTTCTTGGGTGAACTTCGCTAGTTCTTTCTCCAAACGCGCGATTTCTTCTTCAATGTTGATCAACCCAGCTAACGGCAAGTAGATCGTCGCACCTGATAGGATAGCTGACATCGCCAATTCAGGGGCTTGTAAGCTGTTAGAGATTTCTAGTTCTTCTGGATTACAGAAGCGTTCGATATAGTTTTTGTTGGCGACCAAGAATTCTTCGATCTCAGGCTCATTTGCTTGGATCAGCAAAGTGATTGGTTTCGAAAGTGGTGTGTTTACTTCTGCACGGATGTTTCGAACCGAACGAATCAATTCTTTCAACACTTCCATCCCTTGCGCCGCTTTTTCATCGGTCCATTCTGGTGCCACTTGTGGATACTCAGCAACGACTAATGATTCCCCTGTATGCGGCAGTTTGCTCCAGATTTCTTCTGTAACAAATGGCATGATTGGGTGCAATAAGCGTAAAATTTGATCAAGAACATGGACTAAGATGCTCTTATTGACTTGTTTCGCTGCTTCATTGTCACCGTATAAGGTTTCTTTCGACATTTCAATGTACCAGTCACAGAAGTCATCCCAGATAAAGTTGTATAATTGACGACCCGCTTCCCCAAATTCGAAGCGTTCAAAAAGGTCAGTGACTTTTTCAATCGTTTCATTCAAGCGCGTCAAGATCCAACGATCCGCCACTGATTTTTCACCAGAAAAATCAATGTCTTCAGCAGTCATTTCGCTGACATTCATCAAGACGAAACGGGAAGCATTCCAAATTTTATTGATGAAGTTCCAAGCGGCATCCATTTTTTCATAGCTGAAACGCACGTCTTGTCCCGGTGCAGAGCCATTTGATAAGAACCAACGCAATGCATCGGCACCGTATTGTTCAATGACTTCCATCGGATCGATCCCATTTCCAAGCGACTTACTCATTTTGCGACCTTGTTCATCACGGATCAATCCGTGGATCAAGACATTTTCAAATGGTCGTTTGCCAGTAAATTCCAAGCTTTGGAAGATCATACGGCTTACCCAAAATGCGATAATGTCATAGCCAGTCACTAATGTATTGGTTGGGAAGTAGCGTTGGAAATCTTCATTGGTTTCATCTGGCCACCCCATTGTTGAAAACGGCCATAAAGCAGAACTAAACCAGGTATCCAATACGTCTGGATCTTGTTGCCAATTTTCGGCATCTGCTGGCGCTTCAAGTCCTACATACATTTCTCCCGTTTCTTTGTGGTACCAAGCTGGGATTTGATGGCCCCACCACAACTGACGAGAGATCACCCAGTCATGAACATTTTCCATCCAACGTAAGAATGTTTGGTTGAAACGTGGCGGATAAAAGTCCACCGCATCGTCGGTTTCTTGGTTGTCGATGGCTTGTTTTGCTAATGGCTCCATTTTTACGAACCATTGTGTCGACAAACGAGGTTCGACTACTACGCCTGTCCGTTCTGAGTGCCCTACACTATGGACCATTTTTTCGATTTTGATCAGACGACCTAACGCCTCTAAGTCTTTCACGATTTGCTTACGAGCAGCAAAACGATCCATGCCTGTATAAGTACCTGCTAAGTCGTTCATTGTTCCGTCATCATTCATGACATTGACCCGTGGTAGGTCATGGCGGTTACCGACCTCAAAGTCATTCGGGTCATGGGCAGGAGTGATTTTTACGACCCCAGTTCCAAATTCTTGGTCCACGTACTCATCTGCGATGATTGGGATCTCTTTATTGACCAAAGGCAAGATCACTTTTTTACCGATCAATGCTTGATAACGTTCATCTTCTGGATGAACCGCGACTGCTGTATCCCCCAGCATCGTTTCTGGACGAGTCGTTGCGATCTCCACCACACCGCTGCCATCTGCTAATTCGTATGACATATGGTAAAAAGCACCTTCGATGTCTTTGTGGATCACTTCAATATCAGATAATGCCGTGCGGGCTTGCGGATCCCAGTTGATGATGTACTCGCCACGATAGATCAAGCCTTTTTCATATAGCGTCACGAAAACTTTACGGACCGCTTCGGATAATCCATCATCTAATGTGAACCGTTCACGGCTATAGTCTAGGGATAAACCTAGTTTCGCCCATTGTTCCCGAATGTGACCGGCATATTCTTCTTTCCAATCCCATACTTGTTCAACGAATTTTTCCCGACCAAGGTCATAGCGAGAAATCCCTTGTTCCCGCAGCTTTTCTTCTACTTTGGCTTGGGTAGCGATCCCGGCATGGTCCATACCTGGTAGCCATAAGGTGTCATACCCTTGCATCCGTTTTTGACGAATGATGATGTCTTGTAACGTGGTATCCCAGGCATGACCTAAGTGCAATTTTCCTGTTACGTTTGGTGGTGGAATCACGATAGAATAAGGTTTTGCTTCTTTGTTGCCGCTTGGTTTAAAACGGTCATGTTCTAACCAATCTTGGTAGCGCCCCGCTTCTACTTCTTGGGGATTGTACTTGGTGGATAGATTTTCAGTTTCTGTCATAGTTGGTCCTCCTAAAGTTACGTTTTTTAGACGTAATGGTTGGTGTGGGTTTTTTGCGCCTGTTACTGGGTAAAGCGTGACAATGTTTGAATCGTTCAGGATTAGTGCCGTGGTAGAGATGATTATCAGCTGTTTGTTGACGCCTCGCTTGTTATTCGTAAAAAAAACGTTGCTTACAGAGGTCAAGGCTCGCTTCCGTGATCCGCTATTGTGTCTTAGGGATTTTGGCAAACGATCTGCCTCGCTTCGTGAACCAATTTTGATGACTTCGAGTACTGTTCATCATCTATTCTGTCTTGCTCCGCAAGCCAATCGCAGTGATTCCTAGTATGGTTACTACGCTCCCTATGGTCGCCTAGTACTGTTCATCATCTATTCTGTCTTGCTCCGCAAGCCAATCGCAGTGATTCCTAGTATGGTTACTACGCTCCCTATGGTCGCCTAGTACTGTTCATCATCTGCTCTGTCCCACTTTGTGGGCCACTCATTGTGATTCCTAGTATGGTTACTACGCTCCCTATGGTCGCCTAGTACTGTTCATCATCTGCTCTGTCCCACTTTGTGGGCCACTCGCAGTGATTCACAGCAAAAAGCGCCCTAATGCCTCGGCATTAGGGCGCTGATACGCGGTACCACCTAAATTGCAGATTGCTCTGCCACTTTGACGTGAGGTAACGTTCACGACGCGCTTGATCTTACTGTTCGGCTTTGTCTGCAAGAAACAAACCGTGGTTCGGATCAAAGACCTTCAAGCTACCTTTTCAGTGTCTGGGGAAGTCTTGCACCGACCGACTTCTCTCTGACCGCCAGGGTCACTGATACTCCTCTTGAACATTGTCTTGCTATCATAGATTCTTGTTTCATCTTGCTACATTCTACAATGAACTTTTTTGAAAGTCAATCAGAGGTTTGCTTTCGCAGCATCAATGGCTGCTTGATAATCCGGTTCGTGGGAGATCTCAGGCACGATCTCAACGTGTTGGATCACGCCTTCACGGTCTAAAACGAAAATTGCTCGGGCAAAATGACCGAAGTCAGGGATCATGATTTGATAGGCCTCACCGAAGGTATTCGCCGGATCATGAAGCATGATCATGTCAACACCTTCTTGGCCGCACCATTGCGCTTGTTCTTCTTTTGTATTGTTAGAAATCGTGACAAAATGGATGTCATCCAATTGACTTGCTTCTTGGTTGAAACGCTTGGTCTGCAATGCACAGACGCGTGTCACGATATCGGGAACCACGCTGATGATCGTTGGTTTTCCTAAAAAATCAGTCAGTGTGTATTCCTTGTCCTCTAAACTTTTCAAGCGAAAATCAGCCGCTTTATCCCCTACTTTTGGTTGGTTGCCAGGCATCTCATAAACCGTTTCTTTGCGTGTAACTTGCATAACATCTCTCCTATAGCATTTTCTCCCAGTATAAGAAAGATTGTCAAAAAACGAAAAGGATTTGCTCAGACTTTCGATTTTTGCGAGTAGGTCGTATCAAAAAAGATCAATGTTTGCAATTCTGTCGTCAAATCAATGTATTGGATATTGACGTCTTTTGGCACGATGACGGGATCAGGGGCAAAATTTAAAATCGCTGTGATCCCAGCATCCACGATCGCATCGATCGCCATTTGTGAATAACGACTAGGAACGGTCGAAATCGCTACGGTGATCCCTTTTTCTGCTACGACTTCCGCCAATTGATCCATTCCATAGACATAACGCCCACTAATGGTCTGACCAATCATTTCTGGATCATTGTCAAAAACCGCGACCACGGAAAGATTTTCATTTCTGCGAAAATTGTTGTTGGCTAACGCTTTTCCTAAATTTCCATAACCAATCAAGGCGATTTTTTTCTCTTCATTGGTTTCTAAGATATAGCTCAATACCTCAATCAGATAGGGAACATCATAGCCATAGCCACTTCTGCCCAATTCTCCTAGATGAGAAAAATCTCGGCGGATCGTGGCTGAAGGAACTTGCGTGATTTCTGCAAACTCTTTCGATTTGATTCGCTGAATACCAGAGGCATCCAGTAATTTTAAGTGTCGTAAATAAGCTGGCAAACGTTTTGCCGTCGCTTTCGGAAGTTTTTTATCTCTTAATGCTTCCATCCTGTCCACCCTCCTTGTTAAATGATTCACATATTGAGTGTAGCATGTTCCATTTTCAATAGCAAGAAAATATTCACAAACTCTCTCACTCGATGAAAAACGACCACAACTATTCAAAAACAGTTGTGGTCGTAGCATTAAAATCGGGGTTTTATTATAAAAATTCAGCGAATTCCGTTGCTGCTTTTTCTTGATTTGCCGTGATTGCTTCCAGTTTCAACCCAGCCATCGCACGTTCCATCATCCCTTCGATATCGAGACGTTCTTCATATTGGTGGACCTTATCCAGTCTTGGGCGCGTCTTTGGTTGAGGAGGTGCAAAGATTGTGCAGCAATCCTCAAATGGCTGAACTGATAATTCAAAGGTATCAATGGCTTCGGCAACTTCAATGATTTCCAATTTGTCCATCGTTGCCACTGGGCGCACGATCGGCGTATTGGTTACTTCATTGATGGCGACCATGCTATGCAAAGTTTGTGAAGCCACTTGTCCTAATGATTCACCATTTAAGATGATCAAGCCATGACGAGCTTCCCGAATCGCATCCGTCAAACGCAGCATCATCCGACGGGTGATGGTCATCCAATAGCCTTGTGGCACACGATTTTTGATTTCTTCTTGGATTTCTGTAAACGGAACTTCGATAAACTGGATGCTTCCCACATAAGGCGCAAGCTTCTTCGTTAAATCTTTGGCTTTTTGCAACGCTTGTTCACTCGTATAAGGAGGACTTGCAAAATGGACCGCTTCGATCTCAACGCCGCGTTTCATGGCAAAGTAGCCTGCGACTGGCGAATCAATACCGCCAGAAAGCATCAACATTCCCTTTCCACTGGTGCCCACTGGCAGCCCGGCTGCTCCTTGGATCGTTTCATAAGACAAATAAGCGCCATCGATCCGTATTTCTACACGCAAATTGATGTCTGGTTTTTTCATTTGGACTTTGATAGCAGGAAAACGGTCGATCACCGCATTCCCTAAGGTCAAATTCAACTGGTTGCTATCTTGCACAAACGAATGATCACTGCGCTTGGCTATGATTTTGAAGGTCTCAACGCCCGTATAGATCTCTGCCATGACGTCTTGAACGGCTTTCTTTAATACTTCGATATCTTTTTCGACCCGAATGCTGGGGGAAAAGTTTTGAATCCCAAAGACTTTTTGCAGCTTAGGAATGATCTCTTGGCTGTTTTCACCGTTCAATAGCAAGTGCATGCGATCTCGCTCGGCATGAACTTTGACATGGGGATAATCTGCTAAGGTACGTTTGACGTTTGAAGCTAATTGCATAATAAAACTACGACGATTTTTGCCCTTTGTTGACAGTTCGCCATAACGAACCATGATTTCTGAATAATTCACGAGAAAACTCCTTTGATTTGGATTGATTTTATAGTGGTCTGTCGTGCTTAATTGATTTTCGAAAATTTTTGGTACAACTGGTGGAAGACGATCAGAAACTGCTCGACTTCTGCCATTGTATTGCTCTCATCTAAACTGATACGAACAGCCGATGTTGCTAACTGTTCTGGAACGTGCATCGCATGAAGCGTACTGCTGGCCATCTTTTTACGGGAGGAACAAGCGCTCGTCGTCGAAAGATAGATTTGCTTTTCTTCAAAGGCATGGACTAAAACTTCTCCTCGGATCCCTTTTAATGAAAAACAAAGTATGTGCGGCGCAAACCCTTCTGTGCCAGAAAAAAGCGTGACTTTCTCGTACCCAGCCAGTGCTTCTTGCAAATAGCGTTTTAATAATTGAACATGGTTCGGCTTTTCAGCCTTTTGTTCTGTCGCTAAACGTAGGGCTTTTGCCATAGCAACGATTGCTGGCACATTTTCGGTACCGCTGCGCTGGTTTTGCTCTTGCCCACCGCCGGTCATCAATGGGGCCAGCTTACGGCCTTGTTTCCAATAGATAAAGCCCGCGCCACGAGGTCCATGAAATTTATGTGCAGAGAACACGGCAAAATCGACCCGCTCATTGAACCATTGTTCTTGCGGCACCTTTGTGATGGCTTGGACGGCATCTACATGGAAATGGATCGTTGGATGGTCCGCTAGCACAGCTGCGATCTCATGGATCGGTTGGATCGACCCTACCTCATTATTGACCGCCATCACCGAAACCAAAATCGTTTCTTTGCGAATCATGTTTGCTAATTCAGACACGTTGACAAAGCCTTGGGCATCGACAGGCACAACACTGACCTCAAACCCTAACTCGGCTAATTGAGCCGCTGTTTCACTGACGGCAGGGTGTTCAATACTGGAAATAATCAGGTGATTCCCATAGGCTTTTTTCGCTAAAGCAGTCCCTTTGATGACCCAGTTGTCTCCTTCAGTTCCTCCACTGGTAAATGCGATCTCTTTGGAAGAAACGTTTAACAGATCGGCGATCTGCTGTCGAGATTGCTGCAGCAGGCGATTGGCTTGATTTCCTAAATCATGCAGGCTTGAGGGATTGCCGATGATTCGCTGACTGACTTGGACATATGTATTTAAAGCTTGTGGATAAATAGCGGTTGTTGCACTGTTGTCAAAATAGATCAATGATAGGACCCTTTCTCTAAAAAAATTCTTTCCCATTATAACTGCTCTTGGGCTGAGTTTCAAGGTGACTCGCTAGCTTTGGCTTTTTTTAAAGGAAACTTTTCCTTCCTTCGTAAGCGGTACTCATGCAGCGAGCCATTCTTTCCATGAAAAAAGCCAGTCAGTTTTTCACTGCTGGCTTTCGTATTATACTAAGTCGCGGTTATTGAAGTAGAAGTTTTCGATCCGTTTGAAGGCACCTGGTTCTACTCGTTCCAACGCTGTGCCGATTTCATCTAGCGCATCTTGGTAGCGATATTCTTTACTGAACAAGTAAAGTGATTTATCGATCGCTGCCTTGATATCTGGATGAGAATGACGATAGCGGTTGGCATATTGCATCATTTGCTCAGTCAATGCCGCAGCATCCACTAAGTCTTTCGTTTGTTCATCTAAAAGATCAAGATCTTCTTCACAGACAGAAACCAATTTATTGATTTCTTGCATGTTGATGCGAATCTTGTTCAATTCTTTGCCTAATTCTTCGACACGATCCGTTGCCACGAAGAAGAATTCTAAATACTCGCCTGGCAAACCAGGTAAGCGTTGTTTCTCAACAAACCGTTTCAAGTTGCGTAGACGGAATTCGAAGCTTTCCACTTTTTCTTGTGCAACTTTTTCGCCACGACGTAATTCCGCAAGAGAATCATCGATTTCGACTTGCTGGCTTTCCACATCATCTAAAATCTTGTAGGCATCTTTGTAGAAGCTTTGCACTTCTGAATAAGGAATCTCATGTTTTTCCAATTTCGGTAAGTACTCGTTGTTGCGGCGAGCCAATTCGTCCACTTCGGTTTGGAAGCCGCGGACGCGACCCAATTCATTATGATTCAAAGTATAGCTTTGTGCCGTATGATCCAACTCGATCAACAACTGACGGTTGTTCTTCGTTGCATGGTCAATGTAGTCTTCGATGATCTGACGATTTTTCATGACATATTTCTTGGCATTGATCTCACGTTCCATCACCGTATACAAGGCATCAATATCACTTGCTGTATCACGGCTTGCCACTTCAACGGAAGCGACTTCTGTTTTCGCTAGATCGTTCATGGAGTTTTCAACCCGTTTTTTCACACGATTGATTTCTTCTTGGAAGTTTGCTTCTGGGAACACATATTTTTGTTCTAATAATTTTTTATAACCTTCTTGGATTTCTTTCAACTGATCAGGGAAGGTACGATTTAATTCTTCGTACGCCGCTGGGATCCGTTTCATTAGGTCTTCCACTTCATAGGTGTGTTTTTCCGCTTGGTCTAACACTTCCCGTGCTTCCACAGGATCGCCTGAAGTATTTAAGGTAACAAATTGGGTGAACTCAATTTCAATGTTTTTGATTTGTTTTTGCAGCTCATTGTAAGCAGGACCGAATTCTTCGCCTTGATCCCGCAGCTTCTTCTTCAAGTCTTCGTAAACGTCCAGCGCTTTTTGGACTTCCAGGGAATTTCGTTCTTCACTTTCTCGTAATTCTTTCAGGCCTGCGCGAATCTCTTCCACTTGGCGTTCCATCTCGTCCATGGTCGCTTCGGCTTGGACGATCGCCCCTTTTGCTTTAAAAAAGCGGATGCGTTCGTTCAGCTCTTCCACTTCAAAGATTTGACTTTCAAGTTCAGCAAAAGATTTTGTGGAGATATCTGTCCATTGTTGGTTCCACTCACGGAAGGTGTTTTGACTTTGACCAACCAAGTGCATTCTTTTTACTTCATCGACTTCTTCGATCACCGGCAAGTCAAACAGATTTTCTTTGCGTTTTTCCAAGTCATTCAGCTTTTCTTGGTTTTTCTTCCGCATGAAAAAGCCAATTGCATACAAGACCGCTGCGATGATGATGATGGCAATGACAATTCCAAAGATGATATTAGTTCCCATTTTGTGGTTCCTCCAATTTTCAAATATACATGTTTCGTCTAAAACCTGCTGATCAGCAGATTGATTGATAAGTTCGTTGAGTATAAAAAGGACAGATAGTCCCTTTATAAAAAAGCATCTACGCTAGATTATAGCATAAAGAAAAAAATCAAGCATTAGATTGAGGCAAAAAAGATCGACTTTTTTCGCATCGAATAAAATAAATCACGGCTTTTCCAGCGATAATGAAAACAAATCGTGAAATTTACATCAACAAGTGACTTTTTTTCTGATTTTTCCGATTTTTTTCAAGAAACCGCTTGATTTCTCCCTATTGAAACTGTACTCTAGTAAAAAGCTTGAACAGGAGTAATGTCAAATGAAAGTAGCGAAATTCGGAGGCAGTTCCCTTGCCTCAGCCGAACAAGTCGAAAAAGTTGTTGCGATAATTGAAAGTGATCCTAAAAGACGGTTTGTTGTTGTTTCAGCGCCTGGTAAGCGTTCCAGCGACGATCAGAAAGTCACCGATCTGTTACTAGCAGTCTGTACCCGTCTGTGTGCTCAAGAAGAAATCACTGATTTAATAGAAGAAATCTATGCCCGCTATACAGCGATCGCTGCCCCCTTTGGGATCGAACAAGTCCATTTAGACCGCATCTGGCAATCTTTGGCGGCTTTTCAAACGCTGCCTACCCAAGACAATCCGCATCTTTATGATACGGTCTTGGCAAGCGGCGAAGACAACAATGCCAAATTGATCGCAGGGATTTTACAAAGCCGTGGGTTAGCTGCTCGCTACATGAATCCGCAAGAACTTGGGTTGCTGGTGACGGATGAACCTCAAAACGCCCGTATCTTGAACAAGTCGTACGCCAAGATTGCACAATGGCGCGACAGTCCTGAAATCTTAGTGATTCCTGGCTTCTTTGGCTACACAGAAGCCGGCGAGATCTGTACCTTCTCTCGAGGAGGATCAGATATTTCTGGTGCCATCGTGGCGGCTGGTCTGCAAGTAGAATTGTACGAAAACTTTACCGATGTCGATGGGATTTTTTCTGCTCATCCAGGCTATGTTCATCATCCAGAGTCCATCAAAGAAGTGACCTACCGAGAAATGCGAGAGCTGTCTTATGCAGGCTTTACTGTGTTGCACGATGAGGCGTTGATGCCTTCATACCATGCGAAAATTCCCGTCGTGATCAAAAACACCAATAATCCAAGTCATCCTGGTACCTTGATCACCAACCAGAGGGACAATTTGGATCAGCCCGTGATCGGCGTTGCCAGTGACGAAGGCTTTTGTATGATCTATATCCGCAAATACTTGATGAACCGCGAAGTTGGGTTCACGTTACGGGTCTTAGAGATTTTCCGTGAATTTGATTTAAATTATGAACACATGCCTTCAGGAATCGATGATATCTCGATCATTATGCGCTCCAACCAGTTGAATCCAGTATTGGAAGAAGAACTGCTGCGCAAGATCGCCTACGAGATCGATCCCGATGAACTGCGAATGACCCACGATCTATCCATGGTCGTCGTCGTTGGTGAAGGAATGCGTCAACGAGTCGGGATCACTGCCGACAGTACCGCTGCCCTTGCGCGGAAAAATATCAACTTAGAGATGATCAACCAAGGGTCCTCTGAGGTCAGCATCATGTTCGGTATCCACAAAGAACAAGAAAAAGCCGCTGTCAGAACCCTTTACTACACTTTCTTTGATTAAACCAAACGTGCCAGTTGCACCACTCCTTTTGCTGATAAGCAATCGGAACGGGCAACTGGCACGTTTGGTTTTTATTCTGACGATTCTTGGGCTTGCACTTG
Organism: Enterococcus sp. R12; assembly: GCF_058135755.1. Taxonomy (NCBI): domain Bacteria; kingdom Bacillati; phylum Bacillota; class Bacilli; order Lactobacillales; family Enterococcaceae; genus Enterococcus; species Enterococcus sp. R12. The sequence goes on along the minus strand of NZ_CM176874.1, from coordinate 680,114 downwards.
TTTTTGTGCCAATTGGCGGTTGATTTCTGCCTTGATTCGCGGTTCAGGAGCAAACCGTTCTTCCCAATCGCTCGGCTTCATGACTTTGTGGGTCTCAGGATCATAATGAGGCTGCCCATCTGGGAAAAGTTTTCCCATGTTGGCGTCATGAACGATAGCCAAGATCGGCGCTGGATCGACCCCTAACAGTGAAAACGAGCCATAGGTAAAATACAGCAGATCACAAAGCGCATCGACTTGTTCTACTAGAGAATCACTGACAGGCTGTTGTTTGGCAGCCAGCTTGGCTTGGGCTTGATCGATCGCTTGATGCAAATGCTCCAGACCTGCTTGAAAGGTCTCTTCGTCATTGTTGCTGGCAGCATAAAGGAACTCAACTAATTCTTCAATTTTAAAACCAGCACGAAACTGGGCTTTTTCCGCTGAAAAAGCTTGTGGATATGGCGGTCGCGTTGGATCAAAGGTTTTATGAAACTCTTCCGTCATTTCAAATGGACTCATTTTGCTCGCTTCTTTCTGCTTTTTCTAATGGTTCTGTTTCATGGTTCTGCGCTGTCTTCTACGTTGCTTCATAGATTGGCTACTTGCTTATTTTTTTCATTCCCTGGCTTTGGCATCCTCGGCAATAATGCCAAAATGGATCAAGGCTTTCTTGATGCCGTCATGATCGTTAGTATCCGTCACAAAGTCAGCACTGGCTTTAGTGATGGGCTGGGCATTGCCCATCGCAACCCCGATCCCCACGCCTTCTAACATTTCTACATCATTAAAATGATCCCCAAATGCCATCGCTTCTTCCATCGCGATCCCTTCATAGGCCAAAAATTCTTTGATGCCTTTAATTTTCGAACCGTTTTTCGGCACGATGTCAACAGAATAGGCATTGGATCGCTTAAAATCACATTGCGGCAGCTTGGACCGTAATTTTTCGCGCTCTGATTCAGGGCTCAGCATAATGCACTGATAGATGGGCTCTCGTAAAATGTCCAACGATTCATAGCGCTTGGCGTTGCGATTAGGACTAAAGCGCTGCAAGACTTTCTTTAAAAAACCGACGGGAAATTTTTTCGGTACATAGCGCAAGTAGCGCTGCATAACGGGTGATTGGCTTAAACGGATCGTCAAGCTGCCAGCCACTTGGGTTTCTCCGCCAAACATGACTTGGCGGTAATTTTCATCTGCGTATTCTACGATCGCTTCCAGCGTTTGTTTTGGAAAAGGTTTCGCATAAATCAAGTTTTCCTTCGTGTAGACATATTGGCCGTTATAGGTGATAAACATGTCTAACGACAAGTAATCGATCACCTTCTCTAAATCAACCGGACCACGTCCGGTGGCAATGCCGCAGAGGACGCCATTGGCTTGGGCTTGTTTGATGGCTTCACGGGTACTGGCAAGCGCCTTGCCGTTGCTGGCAATCAGCGTGCCATCAATATCAAAAAAGATTGCTTTTATCATATGACTCCTCAAAATAATTTCAACTGATTAGGATTTAATGCTTCGTAATCGATCTGCAGCGCATCGATCAATGCGCGGGCATTGTCAGCGGCATCACGACCGGCATTATTATTGAAGACCACTGCGACTTCTTTGGCATTGGCTTCGATGGCTTGGACTGCGTGTTTTAACTCCCTTAGTTCGGCTTGATCATAGCGATACAAGGTCCGCAGATTTTTGGCATCTGGTCCTGTCGCTGTCCAGCCGCTGTCGTTGCGTCCGTGAAAACGGCACAAGACAAACGCGGGATTGGTCACGGTTGGATCAAGGGGAATAGTAGTCGATAGCTTTTTCGGCTGATCAACAACTACTAAGGAAAACTGTTTTCGCTTCATATAATCGATCATTCCCGGATACAGTTTCGGCTGATACCAGCTGCTGTCTCTCAGCTCGATCGCCACTGGGTAGCCCGCAAACCATTCTCGCACTTGGTCTAAATAGGCGACATTTTCTTTCGTACATTTAAAGCTGTTGGGAAACTGCGCCAATAGGCAAAAGAGTTTGCCTGCTTCTACCATTGGCGCGATCGCTTCTTTATAAAGCTGCAGTGCTTCGGTCATGGTCAACTGATCTGGCAAATCCCCTTGGGTGGTCACACTTTGATGGACTTTCAACACAAAGCGGAAATTTTCGGGAATCTGGGTCAACCAGTTGCGCACGTCTTTTTCTTTTGGCAAAAAATGATAGGTGGTATCCAGCTCAACTAACGGAAAATAACGGGCATACTCAAATAATTTCGAGTTTTTTCTTTGCACGAGACTGCCATGTTCACTAAATGTGGTACAGCCAATTCGAATCATTTTTTCCCATCGCTCCTTGTTTTCTTATTTTAATAGTATACAATAGTTTTGAGTTAAGAGTAAATAAATCATTGCAGGTGATGAAAAAATGAAACGAATTCTCGTGTTGCACACTGGCGGCACCATCGCCATGAAAGAAGACACCCTGACAGGCGGCGTCAGCCCTGATGTCAGCAATCCGCTGATGGATGCACCGATCCACATTGACGACGATGTTGAATTGATCGTCGAAGACATTTTTAATATTCCCAGTCCTCATATGACTCCAAAAGAAATGCTGCAGTTGAAAGAACGTATCCAGCTGGCGCATTTAAGCGGTGTCGATGGGGTCGTGATCACTCACGGAACCGATACGCTGGAAGAAACAGCCTTCTTTTTAGATACCACAATCGGCGGTCAGTTACCGATCGTGGTGACTGGCGCCATGCGCTCAAGTAATGAAATCGGCAGTGACGGACTTTATAACTTTGAAAGTGCGATTCGGGTGGCGAAATCACCTGATGCCTTAGGAAAAGGCGTCTTAGTCGTGATGAACGATGAGATCCATTCCGCACGTTATGTTACGAAGACCCACACCACCAATATTGCGACATTCCGCACCCCGACATTAGGTCCGATCGGCTTAGTCACAAAGCACCGTATCTTGTTCATGCAAGAGCTGTTAAATAACCGCCATTTGGATGTTGATCGTGTCGATGGTCTGTTTCCGATCGTCAAAGCCTATGCGGGAATGACTGGGGAATTGTTCGATGCTTTAGCCGACTCGCTGATCGATGGACTAGTGATCGAAGCTTTAGGCGCTGGCAATCTGCCGCCGCAAACCATAGAGCCTTTGAAAAAACTGATCGCTAGAAACATTCCAGTCGTCTTAGTTTCTCGCTGCTTCAACGGAGTTGCCGAGCCGGTCTATGACTACTTAGGCGGCGGGATCGAATTGCAAGCTCTTGGGGTGATTTTCTGCAATAGCATCAATAGCCAAAAAGCCCGCATCAAATTGCTGATAGCGAAAAACCGTGGGTTGACCATGGATGAACTGCCTGATTTCATGGAGAATTAACCAAACAAAAACCCTTTTGCCATTCCGCTAATGGAGGCAAAAGGGTTGTTTTATTTTTCTCGCCAAGTAAAGATGGCTTCGCAGTAAGTATCCTCACCGATCTTGATCTCGTGGATCGTTTGCAGCGGCACAGCCTCGCCGGCTTCATCGACTGTCTTCTCATTGATTTGAAAATGGCTTTCGATCAAATGGCCGTAAGCCACTTCCCGATCAAAACGGATCGTCACTTGTGTCACTTCATGTTTTGTTAAAAACTCATAGCCTAAGACGTCCATCAGCCAATTGAAATACATGGCATTGTTGACATGCTGATTGCTATCAATATCGTAGAAACGCACCCGATACGGCAAAAATTGTCCTTGCGTGATAGGGGTGATCTTCGGGTAGCGTTTGATTCGCTTGATTTTTTCACTGCCAAAAGGCGCCACGATCTCATCTGGTACACTGCTGACTTTGCGCGTCTCAGGGTCCATCAACGCAAAAACCGCCTCGATTTTGACCAGTTCCGTTCCATCTTCTGCCAATAACCAAAAGTAACGGTAGCAGAAAAATTTATTGTATTCTCTCGCCTGGGTCGCCACTTGGATCTGCTCCCCTACGCGCGGCAAACGAGTCACCGTTATGTGATAGCTGGTAATGATCCAGGTCAAGCCATAACTAGCGATGACTTCTGGTCCGCGGTTTAACGCCGCACTTTGTTCTTCTGTTGTCTTGATGGCGATGCCTAGCATGGCTGGAAACGTCATCGTTTGGTTGACATCACATTCATAATACGCCACTTCATGCGTGGTTTGATACTTTGCTGCCATAGTTCTAATTGCCTCCTAAAAACGACTCAATATTTCATCGACACTTGGTCCATAGCTTTCGCCAAACTGATTCAAATGGACCAATAAATAATACAATTGATACACTGGCAGTCGCTCTTGCCAATCCTCATCTAATGGATAGACTTCTTGATAGCCTTCCAAAAATTCCTGACGAAAACCACCGAAGAGCTGGGACATCGCAATATCCATTTCTCGATCCCCATAAGCGACTGCTGGATCAAGAAACACTGGTTCTCCTTGCTGATCGAACAGCACATTCCCCCGCCAAAAATCACCGTGTAATAAAGCAGGTGTGACGCTGCGATCACGCCAATTTTCATGCAAAAATTCTTTCAAACGCAGATAAGCAGCTCCCCGTTTGGCATGCCAGCGGTTACCCAGCTTCGCTAATTCGACTTGCACATCCAAACGGCAGACTGTGTAAAAATCAAGCCAATCGGTGGTTTTCGGATTGACTTGCGGCAAAAAGCCGATGTAATTGTCTTCGTAAAACCCAAAAGACTCCTGCGTCTGCTGATGAAGCCGAGCCAAGCTTTGACCTAAGCGTCGCTGCTGTCCTTCCCCACCATCGATCCATTCCATCAATAAAAATGCCCTCTCTTCAGTCTGACCGATATGTTCGATTTTTGGCACCCGCACGAAAGGGGCTAATTCAGCTAAGCCGTTGATCTCTGCTTGAAAGAACACCGATGAAACATGAGGATGAGTTTTTAAAAAATAGCGATTTTCTGCTGTAGTGAAACGATACGTTTGATTGACATCCCCACCACTGATGGGCGTCAGCGAGCCGGTCATCCCGATTGCTGCGAACAATGCTTCCTCCATACGGATGTCCCTTTCTTTACTCAGTCAGTTGGGCATTCAAATACGCTTGCTCTTCTTTCGTCACCCCTAGTCCCTGCAGGAGATACTGATCAACCGAACCGAAATGCTGATCGATCGCAGCCAAGCTTTCATCAAGAAAACTCTCTTTGGCACTCATCAAAACCGTGATCGCCGTTAACAGCTCTTGCGGCAAATGCTGGGTCATTGGGGCAAATTTTTCTTTTAGCATTGGCGCTAAATAGCGATTGGTCGCTAAATAATCTTCTTTGATCGTCGTTGGTGCCACCGCCAACACATGCAGCAATAAAAAGGCGCCAAAGCCTGTGCGATCTTTGCCAGCGGTACAGTGGAACAAGGTTGCACCTTCGCCTTCCGCATTGGCGATCACATGATCAAAAAACTGCCGATATTGTTGGCGGGCATAGTCGCTTTCAACAAAGTGACGGTAGACTTTTTTCATCTGCTCTTCGGCATCTTCCCCATCTTCCAAGCGCTGCTTCAAGCTTTCTGGCGACAAGGAAACCATCGTTTCGTCTTCTTTAAAAATAGGTAAAAAAAGCTGCTTTGCTGTGGCGATTGGTCGATCAGGCTGTGCATTGGCTTCAGCGATAGAGCGAAAATCAATGACCTGATTGACCCCATAGTTTGCCAGTACTGCTTGATCTGAAGCAGTCAATTCATTGATCGCCGCACTGCGGATCAATTTTTTTCGTTTGATCGTCGTGCCGTTTGTCGTTTGATAGCCGCCAAGTTCTCTGACGTTTGCTGCTCGTTCTAGTTGAATCAATTGTGTCATTGCTTATCCCTCCCGCGATGTTCTAGTTAAAAGTATAGCAGAAACTTCGCTATTAAGGGCACTGAAACCTAGATTTTTCTATGAGCTGAGCTTTAACGGACAAAAAAAAGAAAGACCACACGCAGTCTTTCTTTGCTTTCGCTTGTTACAAAACGTTTCTATTCGGCTTCGATCACGGCGGCAGAATCATCTAAGATCGAACGATCCAGTTCGTTGATACGACTGCTGGTCACCATTCCTGCAACCATACTGTCGCTGACATTAACGAGTGTCCGTGCCATATCGATCAATGGTTCAACAGAAATAACTAAGCCTACGATGGCGATCGGCAAGTTCATTGAGCCTAAGACGATCAATGAAGCAAAGGTTGCCCCACCGCCGACACCAGCAACGCCGAATGAGCTGATCGTAACTACTGCAACTAGCAGCAGGATAAACTGCCAATCAAAGACATTGATCCCAACCGTTGGTGCAACGATCGTTGCCAACATCGCTGGATACACACCCGCACAGCCGTTTTGACCAATCGATAACCCAAAGCTGCCTGCAAAGTTAGCCGTGGCTTCATCAACACCTAACGCTTTGGTTTGGGTTTCGATGTTCAATGGCAAGGCTCCCGCACTTGAACGAGAAGTAAAGGCAAAGCTCAAGACTGGAAAGGCCTTTTTGAAATACGTTACTGGATTGACCCGAACAGCGATCAGCAATAATGAATGAACGAGTAAGACCAAAATCAAAGCCGCATAAGAGGCGATGATAAATTTGCCTAAGTTCAAGATGGCTTCAAAATCACTTGAAGCTAATACGTTTGTCATCAATGCCAAAACGCCATAAGGTGTCAGGCGCAAAACTAACGTGACGATACGCATCACGATTTTATATAAGCTGTCCATCAAATTCGCAAAAGTTTCCGCTTCTTTCGGTGATTTACGTTTGACACCAAGAAAGGCGATCCCAACAAAGGCTGAGAAAATCACGACCCCGATCGTACTTGTCGAACGAATACCCGCAAAGTCGGCGAAGACATTGCTTGGGATGAAGGAAACGATTTGTTGTGGGATCGATAGGTCTTGGACTTGTGTCGAACGTTCCGCTAATTCTGCGATCCGCGCTGTTTCCGTTGCCCCTTCGGTAAAGCTGGCACCGTCAAGACCAAAGACCATGACCATCACAATTCCGATCAAGGCAGCGATCGCCGTTGTCCCTAGCAAAGTCGCAAGAACCGTAAAACTGATCTTCTTGATTTTTTCGCTTTCTTTCATCTTAGTGAAAGCACCAACGATCGAAACGAAGATCAAGGGCATGATCAGCATTTGCAAGAGAGCTACATAGCCGCTACCGACCATCGTGATCCAGTCAAGAGCTTGCGTGACAACGTCAGAGCCTGTCCCAAAAATCAGCTGCAGCACGCCACCAAAAACGATCCCGACGAACAACGCCGCAAAGACCCGCGTAGAAAACTTCACGTGACGTTTTTGCAATAAGTAGAACCCATAAATAAGGGCAGCAAAAAGTAGAACAACAATAATAGTTAACAGATTTGTCATTTGAATCCTCCTTTTGTTCAATAAACATGACAAAGTCTGTCAGAGGAAGTAAAGGTTCCCAGTGACCATTCTTCAACAGTTCACTCTAATGAGACGTGTGGCATCATTAGTGACTATTCCATTTTAAAGAAGTTTGCTTCATCTTACAATAAATAAGTTCCCACTTTTCTGGGGTGGTACCGCTTTTTTGTCAGAAAATAAAAAAAGAACCGTTGCCGCAACCCCACACTGTTAGGATTTCTACTTTCCTAACGGTTGGATTGCGGCAACTGGTTCGTTATTTTTTCATTTCGACTTTTGAAAAATTTCAGAGAATATTCAGGCAATCATTAGAAATTGCTGTCTTACGCTAAAGCACCCATTGGGTCCCAAGGTGCTAAGACTGTTGGTTCTGCTTCAAAGGCAGCCAATTGTTCTGCTGTCAGGAACTCTTTGCGAACCACGATTTGATAGGTGTATTCATCCATCCACGCATCGCTCATAACGAAGAAGCCATTCGTTCCGACTTTTTCACCCCAGCTGTTTTCGACTTTCCATTTGGTTGATTCGCCGTCGATCAAGTCAACGCCAGTCAAGACCATCGCGTGGGTCATTAAGCTTTCGCCAAAATCTAAGCGTTCTGCTTTGGTCATCGTAAAGTCGATGTCAAATAGGTCGTTGATATCATACGCATCTAATGCCATGATCCCAGTATCTCTGGTAGAAGATTGACCGACATCACAACCGAACCACACGGACTCCCCTTGTTCCAATTGAGCGATCGCTAATTTTTTGAAGGTCGGCATATCGACGTTCAAGTATTTGACTTCTTTGCCGCCAACCACGTTGCCTAGCATTTCTACGGTATACGATTGATTGTAAGGCTTGTCGGCAGTTGGTGCGTTGATGATGCTGACATAATCGTCAAGGTCCACCCCGACATATTTTTCATAAAAGCTTTGCGGTGTTAAGTTGCGATCAATGTGATAGTTTTTGTCTTCATCACGGTATTCAAAATCAAAGGTTTCTGGCGGTGTGCCTAAAGAAGTCGCTAAGAAACGATAAATGTCTTCCAACATCGCTTCTTTGGCTGTTTGGATGTCTTCAGCTGTTTTGCCTTCAGCCACTAGCTGACGCAAAGCAACCGCATCTTTACGCAGTTTTTTGTTCAAGTAATTGTTTAGGTCACGAGAATTGGAAGAGTTGCTGCTTTCTGGCATGACCGTTTTTGGTACGACACCATATTTTTGGAAAATCGAAACGATCATGTCCCATTGCCCACCATCTTGTTGTGGTGTTTGCAATAAGAAAGCAACTTTGCGACTTGTTAAAGGCTCGTTAGCAGTTGCTAAAATATTTTCATAGAAATAGTTGGCTTTTTCGTATTTGTCCCAAAAGAAGGTATGGTTTTGCGACAATTCAAATTCTTTTAAATTGAAATCATTCAGCATCTTATGACGGAATGTATTCAATGCGGCAAACATCCAGCAGCGGCCTGATTGTTTTTGGTTTGAGACTTTCCCGGTTGTCACATCAACTGAAAAAACTGGCACATTGTTGACTTTTGCTGACACGTTTTCCGCAGAAGCGGTGATCCCATTTTTCACAACACTCCGTTGCAGTGCCGTTTGTTTATTATTGTCTTGATACGCTTGCGCAAAGGCAGCGGTGGTCTTTTTTGAAATTTCTGACATATTTCTTCATCCTTTCACTTTCCGTTCCTTCCATTTTACGCCTCTGCCTCTCAAATAACAACCGCTCCTAGAAAAATGAAAGGATCATCTTTCTAAGAGCGGTTGCTCGTATCAAGGATTTAAAGAGTTAGCATCAAAAGCAAAAAGCCAAGTAAAACAAAGGATAGTCCTCGTTCAAATCGTGCATAAAGGAAGCGGATCGGACGACTAGCTAGCAAGATCGTCAGTAAAACACTGGCTAACACCAACGTCACAAAGCCTAATACCGACAGGTTCAAGTCGGTGATCGCTAATGCCCGCAAGCCCTTGATGAAGATCCCCTGTAAAAGATAGACCAGCAGGGTGTTTTTGCCCCACTTCGTAAAAAAGAGGTGCTCTCTAGGCACGAGGCTCAGAAAGCCGATGATCCCCATCAGCCCGATCACGAAAAAGACCGCACGCAAGGGACCGCCGAACAACGGATAGCTCAAGTAATCGTCATAAGGCTTGGAACCAAAAACCATGTACTTGTTCATCCCATGAAAAAACGCGATAAAGGTGTAGATGATCGGTAAGAAAAGCAAACTGATAGTCCGAATCTTTGGTTTCAATAAAAAGCGCATCTCATTTTTGGGAAAATAAAACCCGATGATGAAAAACGGCAAAAAGACAAAGGTCCGCTGCAAGGTCAACACTTGATTTAAAAATGGCACGTAGCCAGCGAAGATACTCAAGCCGATACTCAGCAAGATCGCCTGCTTTTTGGACATTTTTTGAAAGACCAGCAAGGAGAGCTGCCAAAAGAACATGCTAAGCAAAAACCAAAGTGCCCATTGCGGATTCAACAGTTGGATTTTTAACGACTCCCGTAGACCGATCAACCAGTAATAGACGGTGTAAAACACCTGAAAGAAGACATAAGGCAGCAAGAACTTTTTCATCAGCTCACGAAGCTTGTGTCCCTTCGTCAACGGTTTGGCAAAGTACCCAGCCAGAAAAACAAAAGCTGGCATATGGAAAGTGAAGATAAAATAATATAGGTCATGATAAAACTTCTGATCGCCGATAAAAGGCTGTAGTAAGTGACTGAAGACGACCAAGATCATCAGTAAAAATTTTGCATTATCAAAGTAAGCCGTTCTTTGCGATTGGCTCATAAAAAGTTCCTCCTCTAAGCTGTATCTGTCAAAGGATACCTGATCCATGAAACAGAACTGTAACAAGCTATTTACTTTTTCCTAACGATTCTTGTTCATTTGATTACCAGTTGCTATTTTGTATACTTTGTATTAATATATATAATACAAAGGAGCTGTCTTCGATGATATTTGATATTCAAACTCAAAGCAATCAACCGATCTACCAGCAGTTGCGGGAACAGATCATTGTCGGTATCGCAAAAGGCGATTTATCCGCTGGCGAATTGCTACCATCCGTCCGTCAATTAGCCGAAGAGATCGGCATCAATACCATGACGATCTCAAAAGCCTACAATTCCCTCAAAGAAGAAGGCTTGTTGGTCACGGATCGCCGTAAAGGAACCGCCGTTGCCGCGCCACCACCGTTTACTTCTGGACAAGAAGCGGAGTATCGCCAAAACTTGCAGCTGCAGCTAGCAACCGCTCTCTTACACGGCAAAAGCAAGCAAGCGCTTTTAACGGATGTTCAACAACTGCTGGACCAATTTCCTGAAAGGAATGAATGCAAATGACCTATCTTTTTTTCATTATTGCTCTTGTCCTCTGTGGGACGAGCGCCTTTGGTTTACGCTTGATCAGTAAACCCCACAAAAATGTTTTACTCGAAAATACCCTTGCCCCTGAGCATCTGGATGATCCTAGCGTCCACAGCTTGATCACAGAATTTCGCAAGCGTATCTTACAAATTGTTGGTACATTTAGTGTAGCAAGTCTCCTTTTTTTGTTCAATTTATCTGACTCCATCATCCTTACCCTGTTCTGGCTTTATATGGCCGCTTTGCTGGGGACAGCTTACCTGGTGCAAGTGCATTACATTGGAAAAATGCGGCAATTGATCCTTGCCAAAGGATGGGAACTACCTATCGATCCGATTCGGATCGATACCAAACTCGTTCAAGCCAAAAATAAACGGATGCTGCCGTGGTATAGCCTCGTTCCTGCGGGGATTTTGTTGATGATCAGTTTGTACCAAGCATGGCAGTTGCCTGATCTTTCTACAGGATACTTGATGGGCGGCGTCTCCTTAGCAACTTTTGCGCTGTTCGTCTATCTCTGGGTGATCATCAGCCGCTTACCCGTTCGCGGGATCAGCGGTGATTCAGCTATCGACCAGCACATCAATGATTTAACAAAGCGCTATTGGTCCTTATTGATCGCTGTCACTTGTACCATTACGCTGCTCTTGTTGACTGTCCCGCTGGCATCCATGTCCGCTACTGGAGCATTCAGTACTATCCTCTTAGTGCTCTTTGTTGTTTTGGTTGTTTTCTTGATCGTCTTTACCTTCTTCTTGTTGCTAGATCTGCGTAAAAAACAAGATCAGCTCTTAGAACCAGCAGGACAACCGCGCTATTATGGTGAAGATGCTTACTGGCGATATGGTTTTTACATCAATCCTAATGATGCGCGACTGTTCGTTCCTGACCGTGTCGGGATGAATATCGGCATCAATCTAGGCAAACGTAGCGGACAAATCGTCTCAGGTATCACCGCTGTCTTCTTACTTGTATTAATGGTCGGTACCATCATTCCGATGTATCGCTTAGATTTCGCTCCTGATGCGATTATCGGTGAAGTGCAAGGACAAGAAGTCACCTTCGATGCACCAATGACTGGGAAAACAACGGTCTCTTTGGCAGATATAGAGACGGTGGAATTGATCGAAGCTTTGCCATCGCCTCGTGTTCGTACCATGGGTGTAGGAACCGCCAGTTACCAAATCGGTAAATTTACCGTTGCTGGTGATCCTGCCAGAATGTTCGTGGACATAAACTCGACACCTATTTTAAAAGTCACCACCAAAGATGGGCCAACCGTTTTTTACACAAATAAAAAAGCCGCCGAAACGACGGATTTATACGAGGAACTAGTACAGAAGATTTCCTCAGCGGAGTGAGTGTTCTGGAGAAAAAACTGGGGAACCCATTATCCCCAGGCTATCCACAACCAAAAAAACGACCTTCCGAAACGAAGGTCGTTTTTGATACTCCGGCAGTAGGACTCGAACCTACGACATCATGATTAACAGTCATGCGCTACTACCAACTGAGCTATGCCGGAAGAATCTATCTGTACTATACCAAATAGTCAGATAATTTAGCAAGAGCAAAAATCAATTTTTTGTTCCTTTTTTTCAAGAAAATCCCCTTTTAGAAACTTCCCTTCCCGCAAAGTGTTTTTCTCAAGAAATATCCGAAAATCTCATTGACAAAGCAGCGCCTTTACGGTATTCTATATCTTGTGTTAAATAACACGCCGCTTTAGCTCAGTTGGTAGAGCGCATCCATGGTAAGGATGAGGTCGACGGTTCAAGCCCGTCAAGTGGCTTTAGTAGGACAACGTTTGTCGGACGTTGTCTTTTTTTTGTGCATCTAATTCCCAAAATATAGCGATAATTTCTGAACTTAATCATTCGTACGCCCTTAATTCCCTGCGATATACAAAAGAAATAAGAGCGTAAAACCCAATAGTAGGACAGATACAACTGCTTTCACTATCCTCGCTGCATCTTTGAATTTAAACAAGAGCGTATAAAGATTAATAAAGTAAATGATCGCCAGGACTGCTTCTTGCGAATATTCTTTCACTTGGATCAAACCTAGCCATATAATCAGCAAAAGAATCGAAAAAACAACCAAATAGTTTTCTGCAACACGCTTCATTTCATTCTCCTTTTTTATTGTTTAAAATTGATATAACAAGATTTATTCCAACATCCTCTCAATGTCCCTCATTATTTAAACAAGAATCTGAAATACAAGGTTTAATTCCGCAAGTCAAACTTGAACAATTACCACGGGGTGAAGGTTCAATTCAATTTAACCAATTCATTTCAAATGCCTTCTTTCTATTTAATTATGAAAAGTATAATAGTAGGCAGAAAAATAATTACTATAAAAATAACAAACATGATCATTAAAATTTTAAAAATCTTTTTCATCATTTATTTCTCCTTTCCAACAATATTCGATTGTATTCTGCTGCATTCTGTAAAGTCGATAAATTATCAGCCCCTCTCTCAAATACTTTTCCTACAGCCTTTGCTTATTAAAAGTGTAACAAACCATCTCTTCTAATAGTTAATTTTTATCAATTTAAATAAATACTTTTTTACAAAACGAACAAAACGGATTTTTCAATCGGTGCTTACAGCTCAATTTTAGACACATCTTTTTTACCACAAAAAACCCGCTCTCCTAAAGCTAAGAGCGAGTTTTTCAACTGCAGTGAATTTTTTAAAAGGATACGCTTTATGCTGACTTAAAAAATAACATACTGTTTCCGTTTGATTCAACTTCTTACTTCACGACCAACACCGTACATTTCGAATGATTGACGACATAATCGGTGGTTGAGCCTACGACAGCTCGGGTCAATGTACCTTTACCAGTTGCACCGATAATGATCAAATCAATCGGGTACAATTCTGTTGCTGCATGAATGATAAAGCGTTTTGGATCGCCGACTTCAACGATCACCTCAACATCTTCTACCCCATGCTGATTGGCATCATAGATTTTTTTCAACATGTCCGTTTCCACACGCAATTTTTCTTGGTCGAAAATTTTCGCAAAAGCATAGGCACTTGTGGATAACTCAGCATTGTTGATAACAGAGAGGACATACAATTTGGCTTTGTTCATACGACAAATCGCGAGTGCTTCTTGGAACGCTTTTTCTGACTGATCCGACCCATCCAAGGCAACAAGTACATTTTGACAATTACGTAACATCCAAATCGCCTCCTTTTCTTTATTTTACCACAAAAAATGGAAGCGTTACAAAAAAGGGCAAGGTCTACTCTTAAGAGACCTAAAACTTCCTTTAAGATTTGTGAAGTTCCTTACTTGTCTCTGTGATTATGCAGTAAAATAAAGAGAAGAATGATTCGAGGTGAAAGAAATGCGCTCTTTTTTCCAGGCTGCGGTCACTGTGCTCTTGTACTTAGGGCTTTTCTTGCTGATAATCGGTATTATCGCCTTTTTCTTGCTAAAACTTTAAGCTTGGTTTGTTGAAAAGCAAGTTGCTGTCACATCCCTAAGAGGAGTGATACACTTGGTTTATCAACAATTATCGAAACGAAACAGTTTGCTGCTCACTCGTTTCAAAAAGGAGATCATGCAAAATGGACTTACATATTACCCCTACTGCCGCTGCTCGCTTTCCAAAAGGACACGACTTATATATTCTGACGAGTAATGACGGATCGAACCAATTTTCTTCAGCAGCTGGATGCTGTATGATCGGTGAACGTTTTTTGATCACACCGATCGACGAACCGTTAGACCCATACAATGAGTTAGTCTCAAGCAATCAGTTTACTTTCTTTACATCAACCTATGATCAAATGTTCTTGACTGGTCATCTGATTCTAGATGTTCACCCAACTTCAGGAACCTTGATTTTGAAAAACGAAAGCGGCTATCTGGATACCAATCTTTTATTGGAATCCTCTCCACAGTTGAAACAAACGAATGCGTAACTAAAGAGCTGACAAACGCCTTGTAAGGTGCTTGTCAGCTCTTTTTCTCTATAATGAATCTGGAATCAACGCTAAGAGTTCTTGTGTCTCAGCGGCTAAAGCGATCGCACCAGCATCAAGCAATTCTTCTTTTGACCCAAAACCATATAGAACGCCGATTGCCGGTAACTGGTTTTCTTTTGCACCTAAAATATCATGCTCACGGTCACCGATCATGATGGCTTGCAGCACTTTTTGCTCCTTTTCGATCTCAGTTAGCGCGTAGCGGATAACGGCCGCTTTTTCCCCACGTTTATTCTCAAGATCCGCCCCATAGATTCCTTTGAAATAGCCATCATACTTGAGATGGGTCAGGATCTCTTTTGCAAAAACTTCTGGTTTCGACGTAGCGATATACAAATCGTGATCCTGCACCAGCTCCTGCAATGTTTCTTCGATCAACAGATATGGTTGGACTTGAAACATGCCCGCTTGACGATAATTTTCCCGGTAGAAGGCAACTGCTTGCTGGGCAGCAGCTTCATCGAAGCCCAAGCCACGGAAGGAATCAATCAAAGGCGGCCCCACAAAGCTCCGCAGTACGTCTTGCGCTAATTGCTCTTTTCCCATTTTTTCCATCGCATATTGAATCGATCCATAGATTCCTTCACTCGAATCAATGATCGTTCCATCTAAATCAAAAAGTACTTTCTTTCTCACACCATCGTCTCCTTTTCTAATAGTATAGAAAAAAACAGCAGGACAAGCAACACTTCTTCCTTTTCGTTCTGATCTCATCTAAATAAAAAAGACGCTGCCCCATCAAAGGCAACGTCTTTATTTTTGTCATTTTATGTAAAAAAAAAGATAGCAGATGCTATCAAGCAACTCCGGCAGTAGGACTCGAACCTACGACATCATGATTAACAGTCATGCGCTACTACCAACTGAGCTATGCCGGAAAAATTGAAATGCGTGGCGACGTCCTACTCTCACAAAGGGAAACCCTTCACTACAATCGGCGCTAAGAAGCTTAACTTCTGTGTTCGGCATGGTTACAGGTGTATCCTTCTTGCTATCGCCACCACACTATTCAATTGAGTAAGTTTTGCTCACTCAAAACTGGATCGAAGAAATCAAAACTCTACGAGTTTACGTGCTTTTTTCTTTTTGGTTAAGTCCTCGATCGATTAGTATCAGTCCGCTCCAACCATCACTGGCCTTCCACTTCTGACCTATCTACCTGATCATCTCTCAGGGATCTTACTTTCTTAAAGAAATGGGAAATCTCATCTTGAGGTGGGCTTCACACTTAGATGCTTTCAGCGTTTATCCCTTCCCTACATAGCTACCCAGCGATGCCTCTGGCGAGACAACTGGTACACCAGCGGTAAGTCCATCCCGGTCCTCTCGTACTAAGGACAGCTCCTCTCAAATTTCCAACGCCCGCGACGGATAGGGACCGAACTGTCTCACGACGTTCTGAACCCAGCTCGCGTGCCGCTTTAATGGGCGAACAGCCCAACCCTTGGGACCGACTACAGCCCCAGGATGCGACGAGCCGACATCGAGGTGCCAAACCTCCCCGTCGATGTGGACTCTTGGGGGAGATAAGCCTGTTATCCCCAGGGTAGCTTTTATCCGTTGAGCGATGGCCCTTCCATGCGGAACCACCGGATCACTAAGCCCGACTTTCGTCCCTGCTCGAGTTGTAGCTCTCGCAGTCAAGCTCCCTTCTGCCTTTACACTCTTCGAATGATTTCCAACCATTCTGAGGGAACCTTTGGGCGCCTCCGTTACCTTTTAGGAGGCGACCGCCCCAGTCAAACTGCCCATCTGACACTGTCTCCCAGCCCGATAAGGGCTGCGGGTTAGAGTGGCCATAACGCAAGGGTAGTATCCCACCATTGCCTCCATCGAAACTGGCGTCCCGATCTCTACGGCTCCTACCTATCCTGTACATGCGGTACAGACACTCAATATCAAACTACAGTAAAGCTCCATGGGGTCTTTCCGTCCTGTCGCGGGTAACCTGCATCTTCACAGGTACTAAAATTTCACCGAGTCTCTCGTTGAGACAGTGCCCAAATCGTTACGCCTTTCGTGCGGGTCGGAACTTACCCGACAAGGAATTTCGCTACCTTAGGACCGTTATAGTTACGGCCGCCGTTTACTGGGGCTTCAATTCGTACCTTCGCTTACGCTAAGCACTCCTCTTAACCTTCCAGCACCGGGCAGGCGTCAG
The DNA here is from genome assembly GCF_058135755.1 of Enterococcus sp. R12. Taxonomy (NCBI): domain Bacteria; kingdom Bacillati; phylum Bacillota; class Bacilli; order Lactobacillales; family Enterococcaceae; genus Enterococcus; species Enterococcus sp. R12. The sequence goes on along the minus strand of NZ_CM176874.1, from coordinate 663,204 downwards.
CCCCTATACGTCATCTTTCGATTTTGCAGAGACCTGTGTTTTTGATAAACAGTCGCTTGGGCCTATTCACTGCGGCTGCTCGTTAGAGCAGCACCCCTTCTCCCGAAGTTACGGGGTCATTTTGCCGAGTTCCTTAACGAGAGTTCTCTCGCTCACCTTAGGATTCTCTCCTCGACTACCTGTGTCGGTTTGCGGTACGGGCCGTTGTTTTCTCACTAGAAGCTTTTCTTGGCAGTGTGACATCAGAAGCTTCGGTACTATTATTTCCCTCCTCATCACAGCTTGTCCGTACAGGTAGAAGCATTTGACTCCTACCAAGACTTACTGCTTGAACAGACATATCCATCAGTCTGCACTTCTTAGCCTCCTGCGTCCCTCCATTGCTCAAACAAAAACAACGGGTACAGGAATATCAACCTGTTGTCCATCGCCTACGCCTGTCGGCCTCGGCTTAGGTCCCGACTAACCCTGGGCGGACGAGCCTTCCCCAGGAAACCTTAGTCATTCGGTGGACAGGATTCTCACCTGTCTTTCGCTACTCATACCGGCATTCTCACTTCTAAGCGCTCCAGCAGTCCTCACGATCTGCCTTCAACGCCCTTAGAACGCTCTCCTACCAATGCACCTAATGGTGCACTCCACAGCTTCGGTAAACTATTTAGCCCCGGTACATTTTCGGCGCAGGGTCACTCGACTAGTGAGCTATTACGCACTCTTTAAATGGTGGCTGCTTCTAAGCCAACATCCTAGTTGTCTGTGCAACCCCACATCCTTTTCCACTTAATAGTTATTTGGGGACCTTAGCTGGTGGTCTGGGCTGTTTCCCTTTCGACTATGGATCTTATCACTCACAGTCTGACTCCCGGATATGAATGAATGGCATTCGGAGTTTATCTGAATTCGGTAACCCGAGATGGGCCCCTAGTCCAAACAGTGCTCTACCTCCATCATTCTCAATTCCGAGGCTAGCCCTAAAGCTATTTCGGAGAGAACCAGCTATCTCCAAGTTCGTTTGGAATTTCTCCGCTACCCACACCTCATCCCCGCACTTTTCAACGTACGTGGGTTCGGTCCTCCAGTGCGTTTTACCGCACCTTCAACCTGGACATGGGTAGATCACATGGTTTCGGGTCTACGACAACATACTCATTCGCCCTATTCAGACTCGCTTTCGCTGCGGCTCCGTCTCTTCAACTTAACCTCGCATGCTATCGTAACTCGCCGGTTCATTCTACAAAAGGCACGCTATCACCCATTAACGGGCTCTAACTTGTTGTAGGCACACGGTTTCAGGATCTATTTCACTCCCCTTCCGGGGTGCTTTTCACCTTTCCCTCACGGTACTGGTTCACTATCGGTCACTAGGGAGTATTTAGCCTTGGGAGATGGTCCTCCCGGATTCCGACGGAATTCCTCGTGTTCCGCCGTACTCAGGATCCTCCTAGGTGTTATCCAAATTTCGCCTACGGGGTTTTTACCCTCTTTGACATACTTTTCCAAGTATTTCGACTATCTGAATAGACTACCATATCGGAGTCCTACAACCCCAACAAGCAAGCTTGTTGGTTTGGGCTTTTCCCGTTTCGCTCGCCGCTACTCAGGGAATCGAATTTTCTTTCTCTTCCTGCAGGTACTTAGATGTTTCAGTTCTCTGCGTCTACCTCGACTGCGCTATGTATTCACGCAGACGTAACATCCTATAAAAGATGCTGGGTTCCCCCATTCGGAAATCTCTGGATCATAGCTTACTTACAGCTCCCCAAAGCATATCGGTGTTAGTCCCGTCCTTCATCGGCTCCTAGTGCCAAGGCATCCACCGTGCGCCCTTATTCACTTAACCTTTGACCTTACGGTCGGTTTTGAGTACTTCTTCTAGCGATAGAAGGTTGCTCAAGAAAATAAGCGTTGAACTTATTAAAAAACTCTTTTAACATTTCAACTCGGTGTGTGTTACTTGTTTTGATTATTTCTTCGATATCCAGTTTTCAATGAACAAATTTTGTTTGAGAGTAAACCTCTCAAAACTGAACAAAGGCAAACGATGTGTAGTCTTCCGAAATATTCCTTAGAAAGGAGGTGATCCAGCCGCACCTTCCGATACGGCTACCTTGTTACGACTTCACCCCAATCATCTATCCCACCTTAGGCGGCTGGCTCCAAAAAGGTTACCTCACCGACTTCGGGTGTTACAAACTCTCGTGGTGTGACGGGCGGTGTGTACAAGGCCCGGGAACGTATTCACCGCGGCGTGCTGATCCGCGATTACTAGCGATTCCGGCTTCATGTAGGCGAGTTGCAGCCTACAATCCGAACTGAGAGAAGCTTTAAGAGATTAGCTTAGCCTCGCGACTTCGCAACTCGTTGTACTTCCCATTGTAGCACGTGTGTAGCCCAGGTCATAAGGGGCATGATGATTTGACGTCATCCCCACCTTCCTCCGGTTTGTCACCGGCAGTCTCGCTAGAGTGCCCAACTAAATGATGGCAACTAACAATAAGGGTTGCGCTCGTTGCGGGACTTAACCCAACATCTCACGACACGAGCTGACGACAACCATGCACCACCTGTCACTTTGCCCCCGAAGGGGAAGCTCTATCTCTAGAGTGGTCAAAGGATGTCAAGACCTGGTAAGGTTCTTCGCGTTGCTTCGAATTAAACCACATGCTCCACCGCTTGTGCGGGCCCCCGTCAATTCCTTTGAGTTTCAACCTTGCGGTCGTACTCCCCAGGCGGAGTGCTTAATGCGTTTGCTGCAGCACTGAAGGGCGGAAACCCTCCAACACTTAGCACTCATCGTTTACGGCGTGGACTACCAGGGTATCTAATCCTGTTCGCTCCCCACGCTTTCGAGCCTCAGCGTCAGTTACAGACCAGAGAGCCGCCTTCGCCACTGGTGTTCCTCCATATATCTACGCATTTCACCGCTACACATGGAATTCCACTCTCCTCTTCTGCACTCAAGTCTCCCAGTTTCCAATGACCCTCCCCGGTTGAGCCGGGGGCTTTCACATCAGACTTAAGAAACCGCCTGCGCTCGCTTTACGCCCAATAAATCCGGACAACGCTTGCCACCTACGTATTACCGCGGCTGCTGGCACGTAGTTAGCCGTGGCTTTCTGGTTAGATACCGTCAAGGGATGAACATTTTACTCTCATCCTTGTTCTTCTCTAACAACAGAGTTTTACGATCCGAAAACCTTCTTCACTCACGCGGCGTTGCTCGGTCAGACTTTCGTCCATTGCCGAAGATTCCCTACTGCTGCCTCCCGTAGGAGTCTGGGCCGTGTCTCAGTCCCAGTGTGGCCGATCACCCTCTCAGGTCGGCTATGCATCGTTGCCTTGGTGAGCCGTTACCTCACCAACTAGCTAATGCACCGCGGGTCCATCCATCAGTGACGCAAAAGCGCCTTTCAACTTTCTTCCATGCGGAAAATAGTGTTATACGGTATTAGCACCTGTTTCCAAGTGTTATCCCCTTCTGATGGGCAGGTTACCCACGTGTTACTCACCCGTTCGCCACTCTTTTTCTTTCGGTGGAGCAAGCTCCGGTGAAAGAAAAAGCGTTCGACTTGCATGTATTAGGCACGCCGCCAGCGTTCGTCCTGAGCCAGGATCAAACTCTCATAATGATTTGTTTGAATGACCATACAGTCATTAAGCTCATAAAAATTAACTTTGCTAGCTATTGCTTGCATGTATTTGTTTCAATAAATTGAAACGTCCTACACATTGGTTCGTTTGCTTGCTTTGTTCAGTTTTCAAAGGTCTACCGTGCTGTGTTAGCAACTTTTATATCATATCAGAGTGACATTTAATTGTCAACTCTTTTTTAAAAGTTTTTTTCGCTCGTTGTTTTTCAACTTCGTAGCGGCTGTCTCAGCGACTTAATTAGAATAACAAATAATTTGTTATTTGTCAACAACTTTTTTCAATTAATTTTGTTGATGTATCAACATTGATTAACTGTTTTATTATTGCGACTTCGTTATAATATCATCTGTTGCATTTTTGGTCAAGTCTTTTTTTGAAGTTTTTTCAACTGTTGTTTTGACCCGCTGGCTCCATTGCCAACGTTGACTAATTTACCATTCTTCTTGACTCAGGTCAAGGAAATATTTCATTTTATTTACAAAAAGTTTTCAATAAAAAAAGACCGTCGTAACGGTCTTCAGTCTTTTCGCTAATATTCAGGTGCTAAAAGAACGGAACGCCTTCAATCTCGTAGTCTTCAATGATCTTACGAAAGATATTGGGCTCTTCCCACGCATACCCTTCTGGCAGCTGTTGCGTTTGTCCTGCTTCTTGTGTTTCAAAAACAAATAAAGGAATGTTTTGCGTATCAATATTGCCATTTGTGAGCTCAACGAGTTCGATCGCTGTCACATCAAGGTGGATACGGTCTTTAAACAATTGTAAGATCGTAGCCAAGCCGGTTTTATCTTCAGAAAAATCCGTTGACGCTAATTCCGCAGTGCCTTCGTGTATTTGCATCAAAAATCGTTTCGAACCATTTGCTAAGTGCATCATAACTGTACCCGCTACTTTTTTGGATCCCAAAATACCCACCTCAGTTATTCATCTGTTTGTAAACTAATTTTAGCACATTTTCAGAAAATATGCACGATTATCTGCTGCTGTTTTCTTTTTCTAACATTTCTTTGGCCTCTTTCACCCACACTGGTAAAGCTTCTCCAATCGTACGAAAACCGATCCGCTTATTCTTATTTGTAAAGTAGCGTTTACGCTTAAAGGGTGGCTGAACAAAACTCGTTTCCAATGTACGGCGGGACAAACTGATCTTTTGGCTGTATTCGTCAATATCAATGATTTGTACACGGATCTTTTGCCCGATCTGTAAGACTTCATGGATATTTTTGGTAAACCCAGATTGGATCTCTGAAACATGGATCAATCCCTGTGTTTCCTTATCTAACGAAACAAATGCACCATAGGGTTGAATCCCAGTGACTGTTCCTTCTATAATGTTCCCGATTTGATAATTCATAGTCTTTCCTCTCTTTTCCACTTTCATTATACTTGAACTAGTGGTAGATTTGAAGCATCAGAAACAACGTTGCACAATATAGGAGGGAAACGCATGATCAATTTTGACAAAGTTCATCCGCGCTTAAATACCAATAGCGTCAAATGGGATACCATTGCAAAAACCTATAAGGAAGAAAACTTGTTGCCGCTTTGGGTAGCCGACATGGATTTTCTGGCACCAGAACCTGTGAAAAAAGCTTTAGAAAAAGCAGTTGCCCAAGGGATCTATGGGTACTCTACCATCCCTGATTCGCTGCTTGAATCCATCATCGATTGGCACCAAAGACGTCATGGTTATACCATCAATAAAGAAGCGATCCTTTTTAATAGCGGTGTGGTCCCTAGTATTGCACTGGCGATCCAAAGTTATACGCAAGAAGGAGATGCCGTATTGATCCACGATCCGGTCTACCATCCCTTTGCCCATGTTGTCAAAAACAATCAGCGGACCTTAATTCAAGAACCGTTACTAGAAAAAGATGGCCACTTTGTCATCGATTTTGAGGCGATGGAACAAACCATCATCGAAAAGAAGGTAAAATTGTTTCTTCTATGTAATCCTCATAATCCTGGCGGTCGCGTGTGGTCCAAAGAAGAACTGCTGACGATCGGCCGTATTTGTCAAAAGCACCAGGTGATCGTTGTCAGTGATGAGATCCATCAAGACATCGTTTTTGCACCAAATCAATTTGTCTCTTTCCAAACAGTCGAGCCAAGCTTTGCCGATTTTTCGATCATCTTGACCTCAGCAACCAAGACCTTTAATTTAGCTGGGATCAAAAATTCGATGGTATTCATCAAAGACAAAACCTTGCGCAGCCAATTTGCAAAAACACAAGAACGCAACGTTCAAGGGGAAATCAATACGTTTGGGTTGGTCGCTACTGAAGCAGCGTATCGTGAATCTGAAGCATGGTTAGAAGAACTTTTGTCCTATTTAGAAGCAAATCGCACCTTTGTCTGCGACTTTTTGACTGAACAACTCCCAGCAGTGACCTTTCAAAAACCCGAAGGTACTTACTTGATCTGGCTGGATTTTTCTGCCTATGGCCTAACGGACAATCAGCTGCAGCGCAAACTGATCAAAGAAGCCAATGTCGTATTGAATCAAGGAAGTATCTTTGGTCCTCGCGGCAGTCACCATATGCGGCTGAACTTTGCCTGTCCTAAAGAGCTATTAGAAAAAGCACTCAATCAAATCGCCGCTGCGTTTAAAGACCAACCGATCGGTTAACTCTTTCTTATGAAAAAAAGAACCCTAAAGCTGCCATTTCAACGACCTCCTTGAGGATGACCGTTGAAACTGCTTTTGGGTTCTTTTGTTTTATTCGCTGATTTCGATCGTTTCGATCACTACATCATGCACTGGACGATCTTGTGGTCCCCGTTGCACGCCAGCGATTTCATCAACGACTGACATTCCTTCGATCACATGACCGAAGACTGTGTGACGGAAATCTAACCAAGGAGTACCACCTGCTTGATACGCTTCGATGATTTCAGCTGGATAACCAGCACCTTCTAATTGACCTAACATGTTGCTAGGAACATTTTGATTGTTTACGATGAAAAACTGGCTGCCGTTAGTATTCGGACCAGCGTTTGCCATGGATAAAGCGCCACGAAGATTGAACAATTCTTTTGAAAATTCATCTTCAAAGCTGCCACCATAGATGCTTTCGCCGCCCATCCCTGTACCAGTTGGATCGCCGCCTTGAATCATAAAATCAGGAATGACACGGTGGAAGATGATCCCATCGTAATACCCTTTTTTCGCTAATTCAACGAAGTTTTTCACTGTTTTTGGTGCCAATTCTGGGAACAATTGTACAACTACATCCCCACGATTGGTTTTGATGACTGCTTTATGGCCAGTTTGTTTTTCTAATGCTAACTGTGGAAATTCAGACACATTAACTCCTCCTTCTCTCTCATAAATCCATGATAGCAGAAAATTGAAAAAATGCTAGTTTGGATAATTTTTGCTATAATGAAGCTATTCGTACACTACGAACACGCTTCACCCCAACGTGGTTAGAAAAGAGGAATAACATGGATATTTTTGATATAACGATTATCGGCGCGGGACCTAGCGGGATGTTTTCTGCTTTCTATGCCGGTATGCGTAACGCCAAAACCAAGATCATCGACAGCTTGCCGCAATTAGGCGGTCAGCTTGCTACTTTATACCCAGAAAAATACATCTACGATATCCCAGGTTATCCGAAAATCAAAGCGGGCGATCTTGTCCAAAACCTGGAAAAACAGTTGACGACCTTCAATCACCAATATTGTTTAGAAGAAACCGTCTTGTCGGTCGAAAAACAAGAAGACTATATCGAAGTCACCACCGACAAAGGAATCCATTACTCGAAAGCCGTGATTTTGGCTTTAGGAAACGGCTCCTTTCAGCCGCGCAAACTGACTTTGCCAGAAAGCGAGCGGTTTGAAGGATACGGCTTAGACTATTTTGTCACCGATTTGATGAAGTATGCTGGACGCAAAGTAGCGATCGCCGGTGGCGGCGATTCTGCCATCGATTGGGCATTGATGCTGGAGCCGATCGCTAGTGAAGTCTACTTGATCCATCGCCGTCCTGAATTTCGTGCCCATGAACATAGCGTCAGCAAATTGCAAGCTTCTGCCGTCAACATTTTGACTCCTTATGTGATCCAAGAAATCCAAGGAGAGCAACGTTTGACTGGCGTCTCGTTGCAGCAAGTCAAGGGTGATGAAACAGTCAGCCTTTCATTGGATGCTTTGATCGTCAATTACGGTTTTTCTTCCACATTGAACATCAAGGATTGGGGCATGAAAAGCAGCCGCCAAGGAGTCTTCGTCTCTTCAGATATGAGCACGTCTATTCCTGGGATCTATGGCTGTGGGGATGTCGTTTTATACGATGGAAAAGTCGACCTGATCGCTACTGGTTTCGGGGAAGCCCCAACCGCGGTGAACAATGCGCTCCACTACATTAATCCCAAAACGCGGACACAACCTGCTCATAGTACAAGTCTTTTTAAGGAGTAGCTGAGATGAAACAAGCTGGTCAACGTCAACTTGCCGCCTATACCCTCCCTTTGCAGGGAGAGACCCTCACTGAGCAAATGGTTCAGTATCTGGAAGCCTTCGATCATGCCGAAACGGCAGTCCACAATCTAGCCGTTGCCCAAGAAGCCAAACGATTGGCAGAACGGTTTCAAGTCAATGCGGAGAAAGCTTACTTGGCAGGACTGCTGCACGATGTCAGCGTCGTCATCCCTCATGACCAGCGAATCGCCTTGCAGATAGCGGTAGGCGAACCGATCTTAGATGCGGAGCGGCAAGCACCTTTTTTGCTGCATCAGCAGCAATCCGCTTTGTTGGCAAAAACGGTTTTTCAGGTGTCTGATCCAGACATTCTGTCCGCCATCAGCTGTCATACCACCTTAAAGGCCCATTATCGTCGTCTCGATCTAGTTGTTTTTTTAGCCGACAAAATCAAATGGGATCGCAAAGATCAAGCGCCTTTCTTAACCGGCTTATTAGACCGCCTCGATGATTCCTTGGAAGCCGCCGCTGGGTATTATATGGACTGGCTTTTTGCTGGTGACTTGGTGGTCCCCCATCCTTGGGCAGTGGCAGCCAAAGCAGAACTAGCCAACAACTGTGCTTCAATGGATGTCAGAAGGGATTAAGACCCAAATGGCATGGCCTGCAACTGGAATAGGGCACTACTTATGATCGCAATCCATCAGTCGCACGTTGACTTTTGAATAAACTATTTTTACATGGAGGGGAACTATATGGTATTAGAAAGCAAAACACTTGAAGACAAAGCAAGAGAATTGTTAGCCGACCGCGGTGTCTCGCTGCAAGACATTGGCGAATTGGTGATGTTCTTGCAAAAAGATTACATTGAAGGCATCACCTTGGAGATGTGTATCGAAAGCGTCAACGCTGTCTTAAGCAAGCGGGAAGTCCACAACACGATTTTAACGGGGGTCCAATTGGATATTTTGGCAGAAGAAAATCAACTGCTGCATCCACTGCAAGAAATCGTTAAAGAAGACGAAGGGCTTTATGGGATCGATGAGATCCTCGCTCTATCCATCGTCAACGTGTACGGCTCGATCGGCTTTACTAACTACGGATACATTGATAAAGTCAAACCGGGTATTTTGAAAGAACTGAACAAGCACGACGGTCCCCGCGTTCACACCTTTTTAGATGATATCGTAGGTGCCATCGCAGCTTCTGCCGCAAGTCGCTTAGCCCATCAACACCCAAGTAAATCTCATTACATTACGCAATAAAAAAAGACCGACGATTCGCCTCCCTCAAAGGAAGGGGATCGTTGGTCTTTTTTTCATTATGCTGTTTTTTTCAAGCCTCGTTTGCCCCACCAATAGAAGGCAAAAAAGAAGACTTCAATCAAGACGAAAAAGAGAATAAAGCAATGCATGAAAAACGTTTCTGGCAGCACGTTGATGATCGGATCGGTGGCTGGATTAAAGAGCCAATCGTCGTTACTGAAGAAAATCTCATGGAACGTAACGAAAAAGCGGTCAAAGCCGACAGCCATCAAAAACCCGAAAATCAGCGGCAAAATCATCCCCCATTGAAAGGGACGAATCAAGCGCCATTGCTGTTGTTTTTGCCGTAACCGATTGACGAACCAGATACTGGGCAGCAAAGTGACGATCATGACGGCATAATTTAATAGAAACAACTGTTTCACATCGTAAAAATGCCCAGCGCCAGCTTCAGACATTGGAAAATCTGGCAAGGCGAGCGTACTTGCAAAGGGATTGTTTAGAAAATCTAACAATAAGCCATAGTTCTTCAACAACTCTTCTCTTGTTAGCGAGGTATAATCCAGCAGATTCAAGTGATCGACATCAAACCAATATAACGGTCGAAAATTGATCGTTAGGGTGATCGCTAGACTGACCAAAAACAAAAACAAGCAGACAAATCCTAAGCGTTCAAGCCACACTTGTTTTTTCATTGTTCAAAATCCCACTCATCTAAAGAATCAACCACATAGGTTGGTGCTACTGGTAATGTCGGAACTGCCGCTTTCGGGGTGAAGCCAGATAATACGAGCAAAGAATCGATCCCGTTTTGGATCCCCGATCGAATATCGGTTTCATAATTGTCTCCCACCATCAAGACCTCTTCTTTTGATAAGCCGATGTGTGCCACCGCTTTTTCCATAATGATGGCTTCTGGTTTGCCAATAAAGATCGGTTGCGTTTGGGTGGCAGTCTCCACCATTGCTATCAGTGAACCTGCACCAGGTAATAAACCTCTTTCCGTCGGGATATTTTTGTCTGGATTGGTCCCGATAAAGGTTGCCCCTTTTTGGATCGCTAACGTTGCTAAAACAAATTTTTCATACGTCACGTGGTTGTCTAAGCCAACCACGACATAATCTGGGTTGGTTTCCTCCCACTCAAACCCAGCAGCTAAGATCAAATCGATCAACCCCGCTTCGCCGATCACAAATACTTTGCGGCCTTTGCCATGATCTTTCATAAAATCGATCGTCGCCAAGCTTGCGGTATAGATCGTTTCTGGTGCCACATGGATCGAAAATTCATCCGCTAATCGCTGCGCCACGACTTCGGGACTGCGGGTCGTATTATTGGTCACAAATAAATAGGGCAGTCCTTTTTCTTGTAAGGATTCTACGAAGCGTTTCCCAGCAGGGATCGGCGCTTTTCCTAAATAAATCGTGCCGTCTAAATCAATCAAATAGCCTTTATATTTCATCTTATTCTTCCCTTTGTCGAATCGTAAACTCTTTTTTGCCTTTTTTCACCGTGGTTGTTTCGGTTTTTTTGACGTTCTTTTCTTTTGGTTTACGATTTTTGATCGTTGGTTTGCTTTTTTTCTGCGGTACGGTGTCACGCTTTTCTTCTATATGGGCGTTTTGTTGTGTGTTTTGATTTTGATTGTTTTGGGTTGGCTTTTTCTTGCGTCGGCGGGAGGTACTTTTTTCTTTTTTGCCGCCAACTCGTTGGATCACGAAATAGGCACAACCGAAGTTGCAATACTCATACAAATAGTCTTCCAGCATGTCGATACGCTGATCGGGTAATGCTTTGCGGTTATCCTTTTCAAAAAAACCTTTCAAACGCAACTGCTCATAACCCCAATCGCCTACGATATAATCATAACGTGCCAACACTTCACTGTAACGCTCGCCAAGTTTTTCTGGATTGAAGCCTTCACGATAATCCATGACCAATTTGTATTGTCGATTGCCAATCATTAATTCTTCATCATTTAACAAAGTCACCAACTCGCCTTTTTGCGGTTGTTTCGCTGGTTCTTCAATAATTTCTTCTAGTACAGATGTCATTTCATCTGTGATCGTTTGTTTTTCGGTCATTTTTTCACCACCTGCTGTTTATTATACCTTGTTTTATTCCCCAATGATAGTCGCGGTTTTCTCGCAAAATCCAGCTGGAGGAGTGACGAACTACTGGATGGGGTATTTCTGACTCAGGTAATCACCGACCACTGTGCGAATAAAGTCTGGAAAAAGAAACTCAACGGTTCCAGCAATCTCGATCGTCGGGAAAAACGGAATAAACAAGTAGTGATCCACAAGGGTCAACGTGTAGCTTTGAGCAGGATCGACGGGCTCTTGTTTCCACAATACTTGGTGGTTTTTTTCATCAAAGCGGATGCCTTCATAAACCAGTTCGCCAAAAATCTTCCCTCGAAAACCCATTCCCATAATTGGGAAATTGCGCAAAAAGTTGCGATTTTTTTCCATCTCTAAGACCAATCGAATGACATCCGCGCCTTGCAGCGTCACCCGAATCAAATGCATCGGATGGGGCAAAATCGTGTGCAGTTGATCTTGATCAACCCGTCCTTGTGGCAAATCATCTAAGAATAGCCCCGTATTTAAGATGGCGACATCTGTCTGTCCTTTGGCACATAATGCCAAAAGCGCCTCCCGAACCAAGGAATGTTCACTTTGCCAATCCCTCGTAAACGCTGCTGGAATTTCTGCCACCTGATTTGCCCGCAACAAGCGATGGCCGATCGATAGATATTCGGCGATCTCTTCCTCATCTTGCGGAAAAGCCACCAACGAATCCGTCGGAATCACACGGGCGCGATGCTTGATCGGGCGGTGGTGATCATCTAAGACCACTTCGACTTCGCCAATGTTAAAACCAAACTTGCCAGCTGCACCAATTTGAACCCCATTGATGACTTCGCCCTTTTCAAACAAATGGTGCGTGTGGGAACCTAATATAACATCTAGTTCTGGAAAGTCCCTCGCAATCTGGCGATCAGCATTGATGCCTAGATGGCTCATCAAGACCAACAGATCGACCTCGGGGCGCAAATGCTGCACCAATGAAGGCAAAATCTCCAAGGGTTCGCGAATGTCCCAGCCGTTTGGGGCATATGTCAGCGGAAACGGTGCTGTAAAAGCAATCAGGCCGATTTTGGCGCCTTGATTGCTTTCCATGATTTTGTATTCTTGTGCCCATTTGGGTGGACGTAAATCCTGTTTATCAAATAAATTGCCTAAAATGACAGGAAATTCTGCTTGGTCATATAAATGCTGCAAGACCTCTTTGGGATTGCCGACCCCTTCATTGTTCCCAATCGTCACCGCATCGTAATGTCCTTGATTCATCAAATCGACATTCGCCTTGCCGTCAGTTGCTTCTGTCAAAGGATGCCAGCGATCGACAAAGTCGCCTAAGTCGACTGCGATCACTGTTTCTTCGGTCGTATCCGCTTCTCGTTTTCTTTGATCCAAATAACGCCGCATCTTCGGCCAATGTTCTAGGTGGGAATGCAGATCGTTGGTATGGATAATCGTAATTTTTTCCATTATGCGCCTCTTTTCAAATACGTCGCCTGAAATCACTATCCATTTCTCTTGGCATCAAGGGTTGCCAGTAGAAAGACGACGGAAGTCTCTACAAAATAAGCATAGCATAAAATCTCTGGGAAACCATTGGAATGCTTGGAAAAGAATGGTGACTTTTTGTAAAAAACAACCAGCTGCAGTGACAGTTGTTCAAAAGAAAAAATCACTTTTCTGACTGTAAAAAGGAAAGTAATTTTTATTGGTTATTTGGGGGAAGTTCTATCGATAACACGACGGTGGCAATTCGTTGAAGCGAAAATAAAGAGTTTTTGAAACGACGATTCTATCGAATATCGAGAGCAGGTAATCCATGTTTCAGTTCGTCAGAACTACTGATTTTTTGAGAGTATAAAAATCGCCAACGCAAAAGTTATCAGAGTAAGGTTCTAAACAGGAATAAAGCCTTTGTATCAAAAATACAACTTAACCCTCTGAGAGCTGCTATCGCTTGCCTAGATTTAAAGCAGAATACAATTAGAACAGTCCTTGGTGTCACAAAGAATTTCAAAAATAAAAAAACCTAAGACAGTCTGTCTCAGGTTTGAATGATCATCGATTCAATTAGTACTACTGCTTTCTTCAATAGCAGGCAGTTTTTCAATCAGACACATGGAGAATCCTGCTTAGTGCTGCTTCCTTCCGGATCTGACACGCTTCACAAGACCTCCATTGTCCTAGCCTTTCGGCAAAACTTAGTATAACGTATTTCGTTAGAGATTGCCAGCCTTTTTTTGTTTTTTCTTTTCTCGTAATGCTCGGAAAAAATCTGTTAGCAGCTGGCCGCATGCTTCTTCTAAAATGCCGCCTTCCACATAGGACCAATGGTTGAAGCGCTCATCTTCCAATAAATTCATCAATGTACCGGCAGTGCCGCCTTTGGGATCGTAGGCACCAAAATACACTTCTTCCACCCGTGCCAATAACATCGCCCCACTGCACATTGGGCATGGTTCCAAGGTCACAAACAGCTGCGCTTGTTCTAAGCGCCAACTTCCGACAGTGCGACAGGCTTCTTCGATCGCAAACATCTCCGCATGCGCTGCGGCTTGCTGCTGCGTTTCTCGTAGATTGTGCCCACGACCAATGATTTTACCATCCAAGACGACGACAGCACCGATCGGTACTTCTGCCAACCCTTCTGCTTTTCGGGCTTCTTTGATTGCTTCTTCCATAAAGAAGGCTTTTTCCTCGGCAGTCAAGGTACTTGTTTTTTCCACGACTTCACTTTCACTCCTCTACCTCGCACCATTTCGTGCATTTCCTTGTTAGTATAACGAAAAACGCTTAGAAAGACGAGAAAAACTCGCAAAGACCGATGTCCCTGCGAGTTTCAAATGGAATGATTGGCTTAAAAGACGGAATCAACAAAGCTCGTCAACTTGTCTTTGACATGTTCTGTCGAATCTTTGATATTGTCTCCGTAAACAGAGATTTTGTTGCGGCCCTCATTGACTTTTTTCATCACACCTAACAACGAATCCAATTCATTGTCAGACAAGCCGTCTACGACATCCAGCAATTTTTCATTGCCGTTGAATTTGTCATCGACAAATTTCTTTACTTTGTGTCGGTTGCAAGCGAAGCGTACTTTATTGAATACTTTGTCTGATACAACGACGGCAGTAGTGATCCCAGCGATCGCTGCAATGCTTAATCCAATCGTTACTTTTGATGATGTTTTCATATCGATCAGCTCCCTTATTTTGCTACTTCCATCATAGCACGAGGACTGAAATAAAAACACTATTTCGTTTAAATCGCTTTGAATCTTAATCCTTTAGGAAAGAAGTTTTTTACGGTTCCTTGGACTTGTTTTCCAAAACCGACTGGGATCTCATCGACTGTCAAAATCACCCATCCAGCATTTCCTGGCACGCTCAAGGTTTCACCTGCCACATACTGCTGCCATTGCGGCAAAGTGATCGGCACTGTCGGTGCCCCTTCTTCTGCATGGATCGCCAATGCCAACGCATAACTTGGCTCGATCCGATTCTTCTTAACGACGCCGACGTGCAAACCTGGGCGCATAAACTTGATCCCTTTTAAAGAAGGCATTTCTTCAGGAACGAGCCAGAGGTTTTCTCCTAGCAGCTGTGGCGTCGCATTCAGTGCCTGTAAAAACGGAAACTCCTTGCGAAAGGCTTGCCACAACTTTTGAGTCGCTGCATCCAATGGACTCTTGGCTGTCGCTCCTTTGCCTTTTTTCTTCTTTTTCACTGGCGCTGCTTCTGCTAGCGAGGTCAATTTCGCAGCGAAATGACCTTCTCCTTGGTTTAAATGCGGCCATAAGCGGATGGTTTTCTCAATCCCAGGTGCAGCTCCCCACTCGCTGCGCCCATGAGATACATTGTCCAAGTCGATCGCTTCGATCGTGAAGGGATACTCCTCCATTAACCAAGCCATCATCGCTTCGTTTTCTTCTGGGGCAAAGGTACAGGTGGAATAGATCAGCTGGCCCCCCGGTTTTAGCATCGCAACGGCTTGTGCCAAAATGTCTTTTTGCCTGATCGCACACTGATCAGGTGTATCTGCTTGCCATTCTTCTAATGCGACGGGATCTTTACGAAACATTCCTTCACCAGAACATGGGGCGTCCACCACGATCTTGTCAAAAAACTGAGGAAAATGGCGGCTCAATTCTTGCGGTGCCTGATTGGTAACGACTACATTCGGAAAACCCCAACGCTCCACATTTTCTGATAGGATTTTGGCACGCTTGGGGAAAATCTCATTTGCTACAAGCAGCCCTTTTCCTTGTAATTGGCTTGCCAGCTGCGTTGTTTTGCCCCCTGGTGCCGCACATAAATCTAAGACCCGCTCCCCTGGTTGAGCGGCTGCGATCGTTGCTACGATCATCGCACTAGGTTCTTGACTGTAGACATAGCCAGCTTGATGGAGCAGCGAACGGCCTTTGACTTCGCCAATATAAGCCGCTTCTGCATAGGGGGCGGGTACAGCAGCTGGTCCATATTTTGCCAGCATCGCTTGTGCGTGCGGCTTAGCAATATTCAAGCGAAAGCCTTTGATTGGCTGATTATCGGTTAAAGCGGTAAAAAAAACTGATGCTTCTTCTCCTAGCAACTGTTGGTATTTTTCAATAAACGGTGTTGGTAATTGCATACTTACCCCTCCTCGGCTTTTTTATTCTAGCGACTGAGAAGCAATTATGCAAGAATTCCTTGATCAAATGGCAAAAAAACTGCAGCTGAGTGAAGTGGGCGACTAAATCGCTTCGACTTCTCTTTGCTGCAGACCTTTTTTATTTAAAAATCGCTTTTTTGACACTGCTTTCGATGAATGGCTGAGAGACACGGTTGTCCCAGAATTTGATCAGTGGGCCCACTAAAAAGGCACTGATGAAGGTTCCGATCCCGATTGGTCCGCCTGTAAAGAGTCCAATCAAGGCAAAGGCAACGTCTTGAATCACCCGCACCACTCGGTAATTAGCTTTCGTCTGATCGACGATGGTTGGGGCGATCGCGTCATAGGGGGCGCTGCCCAAATTCGCTGACATATAAAATGAAGCTCCGAAGGTAAAGAAGATGATCCCGATCAACAAGAACAAACCTTGCTGCCACCAATTATTCGGACCGACGGATAACCAATCAAAAACATTGGTATAAAAGTCGATGAAGAATCCTGTCAGCACCATATTGATGACCGTCCCGATACCGATATGGCGACGGCCAAAGATAAAAATCAATACTAGGACAGCGATATTGATCATCAATTGATAGACCCCAAGAGATAACCCTAGCAGCTCGCCGACACCAATATTGGCTGCTGTGTATGGGTCTAGCCCTACTCCGCCGACCCGCAACAATGCCGCCCCGAATCCTAAAATGGCGACACCAATCAACGCATAAAGCGAGCGTAATCCTGTTTCTTTTTTCATTAAAATTTCCCCTTTTTTCTCATCTGTTCTTTCAAGTATAACGAGAAAAAAGGAAAATGGGAATTTCAACGCTTCTCTGGGCTCTTTGTAGGGGAGGGATCTTGCTTCGTCCATCTCTTTTGCTTCTATTTTGCTTCCATTGAAAAGCCCGCAACAACCATTGCGATTGCGTATCTTGATTTTCGGTTCCTACAGATACGCGTGCCTCGTCCATTACTCGGGCTTCACTGGGACCATCACTTCAAATATCTGCAATTCTTTTTGGGCGGTAAAGACTTCATCTTGCCATAACAATTCCCAAACATCGCCATCGATCTTCAACTGCTTCTCTTTTAGAAAGGCTTGGATGCGATGGGTAAAAGCAGCAATTTGTTCCTCTCCCTCACTGACAAACCCAGACACATACGTGCCAGTAGGGCGCGTGATGATCAGCTTTTCAGGATAGAGATGTAGCCGATCTTGGGGAATCAAGATCAGTGCCCGATAAGGCGATGCGTGAAAGGTCTGATCCTCTAATGTCGTTCCAGCACTTAAAAAGCCGATGGGGTAGCCACTGAAAGCATCTTTATAATCCACTAGCGGATAAAAACGGGCGTACACTTGATAAGCAGATTCTGGATCATCGCCAGCGATCTCTTCGGAAACGATAAACGCCTCTGCTTCGTGGTGCGCTATCGTAAAGGTCTCAAAATCGGCTTTCTGTACTTTTTCATAGCGCTGGAT
This sequence comes from Enterococcus sp. R12, assembly GCF_058135755.1. Taxonomy (NCBI): domain Bacteria; kingdom Bacillati; phylum Bacillota; class Bacilli; order Lactobacillales; family Enterococcaceae; genus Enterococcus; species Enterococcus sp. R12. Next base: position 645,649 of record NZ_CM176874.1, on the reverse strand, counting down.
GTAGCGATCGAAGGTTCGTTCCAATTCTTGCAGCGCAGCGATTTTGGTACGAACTTCTCCTCGCCGTTCCACAAGTTCCTTTTGCGTGTATTCAGGGTTGCGGTTTTTCAAAAATTGTCGAATGTCTTGCAAGGGCATGTCTAAAGAACGCAAGAGCAAAATCACGTCTAACTCAAGGCATTGTTCAAAGCCGTAGTAGCGATAGCCGTTTTCACCAATCGAATGCGGTTTGAATAAATCGATCTGATCGTAATAAATCAATGTGCGCCGACTCACGCCAGCATAAGCGGACATCTCACTGATGGTCAATTGTTTTTTCAAAAAAATTTCACTCCTTGCTTGACTGTAACGTAACGTTACAGTTTATTCTACCATAGAACGATATTTTTGGAGGGAAATCATGAAACAATTACAGTTATTTTATAAAGAAGAACGACGCTTCTTTTTCAGTTTATTTCTTTTGATGCTGGTCCAATCCTTCGGCACACTCTTGTTGCCGTATTTTTTGGCAAAAATCATTGATGAAGGGATCTTGAAAGTCGACACGACAGCCATTTGGCACAATGGCTGGTGGATGTTTGCCATTGCCATCGGCACCGTGATCGTCTCTGTAGGCGGTAGTTATTTATCTGCCCATCTTTCAGGAAAATTCGGGCATTTTTTGCGGATGCGCCTTTTCAAAAAAACACAAGAACTCTCTGTATCCGCTGTTGATGGCTATGGTACGCCCACTTTGCTGGCACGTACCACCAGCGACATCAACAACATCCAACAAATTTTGATGATGGCGCTGCAAATGATTTTGCCAGCCCCAATGATCGTCGCTGCTTCAATTTTTCTAACCGGCACCGTCTCTTTACGGATGATTTGGGTCCCAATCGTAGCGATCCTATGTTTTTCAATGATCGCTTATGGAGTGATTCGCAAAGCGATCCCATTATCACAAATTACGCAAAAACTAGTCGATAAAATGATGCGGATCTTACGAGAAACCTTTACTGGCGCTCGGGTGATTCGAGCATTCGACAAAGCTGCTTACGAAAAAGAACGGACAGATCAAACACTGACGGAATATGCGAAAACCATGATCCAAGTCAATCGCCTCTTTGCTGTCTTGAATCCGACCGTCAATTTAGTAATGGGACTCTCGATTTCGACTATCCTTGTCTACGGCGGCTATCAAAGTCTGCAGGGCCACCTTGCTATTGGTAGTATTACTGCCATCATCGAATACACGATCCTGAGTCTCTGGTTTTTGACTATGGCAGCGATGGTGATCGTGATGGTGCCTAAAGGCTTGACTTCCTTGCAACGGATCACAGAAGTTTTGGAAGAACCAATTGATTTGATCGACGGTGACCAAACCTTAAACAAGACCGCCGTGTCAGAAACGATCGCAGCTTTCAATCACGTGCAGTTTACGTATGAAGGTGCCGAAGAACCTGTCTTAGAAGATATCAGCTTTGAGATCCACCGAGGCAAAACGACAGCGATCGTTGGTGGAACTGGCTCTGGCAAAAGCACCATCGCCAAAGCGCTGTTGCGTTTCAAAGATGTGACTGCTGGTTCGATCACGCTTTTTGGCCGCAACATCAAAGAGATCTCACAAGCCGAATTACGGGACCAAATTAGTTATGTCCCGCAAAAAGCGCTCTTGCTTAGCGGCACGATTCAAGAAACCTTGCGTTTCGGCAATCGTCCAGCAACCCATGAGGCGATGGCAAAAGCCGCTGAAGTTGCTCAAGCCAAGTCATTTATTGAAGGCTTGCCTGAAGGTTATGAAAGTCCAGTTGCTCAAAAAGGCAGCAATTTCTCTGGCGGTCAAAAGCAACGACTGAGTATTGCCCGAGCGCTGACAAAGCCAGCAGAAATCTACTTCTTTGACGACAGTTTTTCTGCTTTGGATTATCAAACAGATGCCAATTTGCGGCGTGCATTGAAAGAATACACGAAAGATGCCGCCGTCATTATCGTGGCTCAGCGGGTATCGACCGTCAAAAATGCCGATCAAATCATTGTCTTGGATAACGGCAAAATGGTCGGTAAAGGAACCCACGAAGAATTATTACGCAATTGCCAAACTTATCAAGAGTTTGCCTCATCTCAAGGAATGGGAGGAATGAAGGATGAGTAAACAAACAATGGATACACCAAAAAACATGAAACATACAAGCCGACGCTTGCTGCGTTTGCTGATGGAACAAAAAGCCCGCTTTCTACTGATTATCGCTTCCGCCTTGTTCTTTTCCTTACTAATGTCCATCGCCCCTTTGATCTTGGGGCGTGGACTGGATAATCTGATTGCCTTGTTTCAACAAGAAGGCTGGCAGATCAATGATTTTTGGCAAAGTATTTTAGGTCCAGTCGTCCTTTTAGCGGGAACGTGGCTTTTGATCAGTCTCTTTTCCTTGCTGCAAGAGTATACGATGGCCAGTGTCAGTGAAACCCTGACCTTGACTTTACGCAAACAAATCAGTGACAAATTCAATCGCCTGCCTATCAGTTTTTACGACAAACACCATACTGGCGATATTTTAAGCCGAGTGATTCTCGATTTAGATAAAGTATCTGAAGTCTTGCAAGTTGGTTTGATGCAATTGATCACCGCAACCATCAGCATTACCTTCGGCTTGATCGCCATGCTTTATCTCAGCCCATTACTGACGATCGGCGTGGTCCTGATTTTGCTTTTGAGTGCTTTTGTGACTACCGTTCTCGCACGAAAAAACTTGAGCTACTTTACCAAAAACCAAGAAACATTAGGTGCAGTCAGCAGTCGTGCGGAAGAGTTTTATACCGCAAATCCGCTGATCAAATCCTACAACCAACAAGTTGCCGTTGAAGCGGAAATGGCGGAATTGAGTGAAGCCCAATTTAAAGCCTTTCGGAAAGCACAGTTCGTCAGTGCAGCTATCAATCCATTCGTGCGCTTTATCAATCAAATCGGCTTTATCTTAAGCGCCGTCGTTGGTGGTCTGATGGTGTTGCAAGGGCAATTATCCATTGGTCTCGTACAAGCCTATCTGCAATACATCAACCAAGTGTCTGAACCGATCACGCAAGCCTCTTATATTATGAACACCTTGCAAAGTGCCTTAGCATCTCTCGAACGAATTTTTGAGATCCTTGATTATCCTGAAGAAGAAACTGCGACCCAACAACTGCCAGTTCCACAAACTATCAAAGGAAAAATCGATTTTCAACACGTCTCCTTTGGCTACAGCAAGGAAAAACTCTTGATGGAAAACGTCGAATTTTCCGTCAAACCAAAACAAACGGTCGCGATCGTTGGACCAACAGGTGCTGGAAAAACCACCATGATCAATCTTTTGATGCGCTTTTATCCATTGAATGGTGGGAAGATCTTGCTGGACGATCAAGACATGATGTCCTTTTCGGCACCAGCAGTACGAAAAAAATTCGGTATGGTGCTGCAAGATACGTGGCTATTCCAAGGAACCATCGTTGAAAATATCGCTTATGGCAATCCCGATGCCACTCGAGAAGACATCTTGGCTGCCGCCAAAGCCGCCCAATGCGACCACTTCGTGCGGACCCTGCCCAACGGTTACGATACCGTCATTGGTTCCGAAAGCGAACTGTCACAAGGACAACAACAATTATTGACGATCGCTCGGGCGATTTTAGCAGACCCAACGATCCTGATCCTTGATGAAGCCACCTCCAGTGTCGACACGCGGACGGAACAAATGATCCAAACGGCGATGGATCGTTTGACCCAAGGACGAACCAGCTTTATCATCGCCCATCGTCTTTCTACCATCAAAAACGCTGACTTGATCTTAGTGATGAAAGACGGCTCCGTCGTCGAAAAAGGCTCCCACACAGAATTACTGGCACAAGATTCCCTTTACGCCCAACTATATAACAGCCAGTTTGCAACAGCTTGATGAAAAAGCCGAACCACCAACCAATGACTTTATAAACTGTCGAGGTTGTGGTTCGGCTTTTTTCTTTTTCCGTTAAAATCTGTGAGCACCAAAGCTAACTACTATTACCTTCAATTGTTTCTCTTTTACTCAACTTTTTTTAGTGCTGCTTGGATAAGTGGTACTTTTCCTGGTTCTTTTTTTATGATTGCCATTAATTTTCCTGAAAAAAGTTTTTTCTCTTGGCAATTATACCCGTCTAGATCTGCGGGATCGCCATTAGCAAGTCCGAGGATTGTGCCATTTTTTACCAAAACCGCTACAAGTTCGTCTGCAGTTGGCACCTCGATCCCTTCTGAATCGATTCCTTGGATCTCAAATAGAGAGTAGTCCGCTCCACAGAATCGTTCTTTAACTGTGACAGAATCAGTCGGACCACTTGTTTTTCGAGTTGCTTCAATTGTTTGTTCCTCTTTGACACCAATGGCTTTTAAACAACCTGGTTCATAAGGAATACGCCAAGATAGGCCATCTTTATCATTTTTTTTCTTTCCAAAACTCTTCCCGTTCAGAAACAACTCAACAGTATGACAATTAGAAAAAATCCTCACCTCCGTAACCCCTTGGTCAATTGTTAACCCTTCTTTGTTCCAGTGAGGAAACACATGAACCATTGGTGTTTCAGTCCACCTTGATTGATAATAATAAAAAGAATCCTTTTCAAATCCGACCGTATCTGTAATTCCAAATTGAGAACTGATCCCAGGCCAGCGAAACGGTGCTGGCTCACCGTAGTAATCCATAAATGTCCACAAGAAGACACCTCCCATATAGGCATGTTCTTCTAAGTAACGCAGTACTTCTTTCGGTTTAGCCGTACCACCGGTTCCTGGCTCTTCAGGCTTTCGTTTCCCAGGTAAGACCATAGAATAAAGAGAACCAAAGTTTGAAGTATGACATTTTTCGCTGTTATCTTGATAGACCCCTCTTGTCGAAAAGTAAGAAGCACTTTCCGTACTAAGATATGAAAATAGCGGATACTTTTCCTTTACAGCAACTAAACCTGTCCCATTTACAGCAGACTCAGGATAATTGACCCCGTTCACATCAAAAATACGCATATAAGAAGCATCCACCTGACCAGCAGGATTAAGTAATTCCGCTGAAACAATAAGACTTTGCGAAGTATGGGTTCGGATCACAGCTGCTAATTTTTGTGCCATTCGGTAAGCAAGCGGCGTATGACCAATCACCTCTTCATTACAAAGGGACCAAAAACAAAGAGAAGGATGATTACGTGTTTGCTTCACCATTTTTGCCAGCTCATTTGTCCGCCACTCACTAGATTCCAAGATGCGGTTCTCGTTCATAACGATGATACCTAACTCATCACATAATTCAAGGAGGTCTTTAGAAGCAAAGTGATGTGCACTGCGATAGGCGTTTACCCCCATTTCTTTCATTTTCAACAGCTTATACCGTAAAATATCTTTTGGTAATGCGACACCTAGACCACCAAAATCTTGATGCTCACAGACCCCTCTTAATTCTTTACGTTCCCCATTAAGCAGAAAACCTTTCGTAGTATATACGACTGTCCTAATACCAAAAAAAAGCTGATAGTCATCGATTTGGTTCTCGCCATCAAATAGTTGAAAAGTAGCTTGGTATAGATGTGGATTCTCGAGAGACCATAGCTGAGGCGCGCAGATTTTTTGACAATAACTCCATTCTGTTGTCGCCAAAGGATCCACGTTACACTCATGGATATTTTGTTGATCAGCCACCTGACTTTTGATCGTTATCTTTTGTTTTTTCTCAAAATGATGGTTAGCAAGACCAACGGTGATTTTAAGGAGCGCTTCCTGCTGGTTTATTTCAGTTGTTTCGATAAACGATGCTTCTGCCACGATCTGAAGCTTTGGCTTTATTTCTAAATATACATCCTTATATATACCTGCTCCCTCATACCACCAGCCTTCCGCGCCTTTCGTCGTATCCACTGTAATGATCACCTAGAAATACACCATTAAACCAGACAGATGCCATACGCATGACGCCCATAAAGTGGAGAGTCACTTGCTTTTCGTTCACTTCATCTAGAGTTAACGCAAAAGTCTTACGGTAATAGGCAATGCCATCTGGCTTTGATCCACTCATCAGTAAATCGGGATCATTAACATACGGAAGTTCATTTTTCCAATCATGAGGGAGATCAACAGATACCCAATCTTCGTCAAGTTCACTTCCCAAAGCAGTGTTCGCCAACATTCTCAAGCCTTTTTCACGATCACCTTGAGCAATCAGCCGTAGAAAATGTTCTCCACCAGCACCTATCAAAACAGTATCCCCCGCTTCATTTTCAAGCGGAGCTGCCAAGCCACCGATAGCTGCGGCTTTTCTGACTGTTTTCATTGGCTCTTCTATCTCACCTAAGTGAAATTGCCAGCCATCATTCAGTAATCGATTTTGTCTCATTTTTTCTCCTCCTTCTTATAAAAGTTATTTTGCTCTAGCTAAAAAGTCCCCACAAAATGGATCGATCGGGCTCTTACCTTTAAACGGTTCTTTCCCTAGCAATTTCTGGATTACAGCCTCCACTGTTTCTGGATTTCCTGTATACGCATTGATAAAAGTTGAAACATAAGGGATGTCAAATAAGTGATAGGGATTGGCAGTAGAAACAAAAATGGTAGGGAGATCCTTTTCATACCAGGGAGCATTTGCGGCCATCAAATGATTCCAATCCAAACGAACTGTTGTCTGATTGCTGGCGGTCTCAACATTAGCAACATACAATGCCAAATCAAATTTATTTCTAAGATCCTCAACCCCTGCCTCGAAAACCTCTTGGAAATCCAATTGTTGATTATCGAAAAGGTTGACTTCAAATCCAGCAGCTTCTAATCCAGCTTGAAAAAGCGGACCCACTCGTCCTCCCTCTTTAAATCCACCGTCGTCAGAATCACCCAAAATAACGAGACGGATTCGAGGGTATCGTTGTGGGGTGAGTGGTAAGTGTTTTTCTCTGTCTTTGACCAATGTAATCGACTCATCAGCAATTTTTTTCGTTACCCACTGATATTCAGTACGATCGATGACACTTTTAGGAGTACTATTGACTGTCTCTTCCCTTACTTCAGTAAATAAACCATGGTACATCTTGACTGCTAAAATTCGTGCGACTGCTTCATCCAAACGTTCCATACGAATGCTTCCCTCTTTTACAGCAGATGCGATCACTTCATAATCTTCATCAATATTTTTATTAAAAAGCAACATATCGATTCCTGCATTGATTGAAGCAACGAGTCGCTCTCTATGAGGCATGATCGTCGTGTAACCGACCATTGGTGTTGCATCAGTGATAGCCAAACCATTGAAGCCCAGTGTATCTCTTAGTAACCCGTTAACTAGAAGTTTCGAGCAAGAAGCAGGCATCAATTCGGTTTCTCTGATAGTTGGTGAAAGTTTTCGCTCCCATGCAGGCTGATAAATGTGTCCCACCATGATACATCTGACGTTTTTTTCAATAAACTGGCGATAAATAGTCCCATACGATTCCATCCACTCATTCGCGGAGAGTGAATTGATCGAACTCAGTAAATGTTGATCCCTTTCATCAACACCGTCCCCAGGAAAATGCTTGATCACTGGAATGATGTTACTCTCAGAAAAACCGTCTATCTGCGCTTGAGCCATGCGAATAATTCGTTTTTGATCACTTCCAAATGTGCGAGTATTCGTGATTGGGTTCTTGAAGTTATAATCAATATCGACAATCGGTGAAAAAGCCATATTAATACCAATTCGAGCCGCTTCCAGCCCAGCAATTTTTCCTAAGTAATAGGCATTTTCGGTGCAATCTGTAGCGGCGATCTGCATAGGATTACCGACCCATGTCCCTTCCGTAAGAATACCATTCCCACCTGACTCTAAATTTGCTGAAAGAAATAACGGTATTGTGCTAGCATCTTGGACTGCTCTTAGCTGATCCTTCAATTTTTCAGCATTGTCGGGGCGATACATCATTCCTCCCGGTTGGTATTTCTTAATAAAAGCCGTCAATTCCTTTACAGAACCTGATTGTCCAATCACGAAAAAAAGCTGACCAATTTTTTCCATAACTGACATGTTTTCTACGATCTTCTGAATTTGTTTTTTCCTTGTCTCTGTAAATTTGAAAAGTGTTTCTCTTGTCTCTCTCACTGAGTTGTCCTCCAATCGATAGTTTCACAGACGACGAGCGCAAGAATCACTTCACTCTTGCGCTCGTTTGTTGTTATTATGGTTAACTGTAAATCCTGTGCGAGTTTCTTATCCAGCTTGCTCTTGTGCTAAACGTTCTTCTTGAACTGCTTGATTATCTAAGGTTTTAAAGAACGGGTAATAGATAGCCATAGAAATAGCAACTGCAAATAGTTGATAGATACCAAAAGAGAGGCTCCCTTGAACGATGCCGTGGATCAGCGGAGGTAACGAGCCCGCCCCTAGGATGCCAATCGGTGCGGTAATGATTCCCATGGAAATCAATGCGTACCCAAGAGAAGTGATCACTAATGGCGTCAATAAGAACGGAATCAAAAGCATCACATTCAACATTACCGGCATTCCAAAGACAACTGGTTCATTTACACCAAAAAGACCGCTTGGAAATACGATTTTTGAAAATGATTTGTAGCGCTTACTCTTGGAAAATAAAAACATGTCAGTCACTAAACCAATCGTTGCACCGCTGCCCCCTAAACATGCCAAATCGTATAACCCAAAATTAATGGCATGAGGGACTGCTTCTCCCGCCGCCACAGCAGCACTATTGTCTGCAAGATAACCCAAGAAAATCGGCATGAGAATCGGCAATACGGTCATTGAACCATGGATCCCGAAAAACCATAAGAGATTCGAGATCAAAATAAGAATCAAAAAGGCAGTTAAGGAACCCGTCAATCGCTGCAATGGTTCTTGAAGCAATGTATAAACAAAATCTGTCGCCGAATTATAACTAGTTACACTAAAGCCAAATTTAACAATTCCAAAAAGTGATGCAATCACAACTGCTGGAATTAAAGAAGTGAATGACTTGGTCACCATTTCTGGCACCCCATCAGGCATTTTGATCGTAATATTTTTTTCCACAAACAATTTCATCAGTTGAATCGTGATCAGTGAAACGAAAATTGCCACGAAGACCCCGCGCGCGCCTAAATAATTGGTACTTAAAAATGAAGCTCTTGCTTCGGGATTTTCAGTGAGTGGCGTTAATAACAGGAAACATACCAATGAGATGAACCCCGTCCCCAAAGCTTGTTCTTTGATCCCGAATATTCCTGCTCCACAGTAGGCAATACTAAATGCCATATACAAACCTAATAAATCAATTGTGTAAGCTGGAATATAATTCATCACTGTCCCAATGTTGGTCACTGATAGAAAGTTTTGATACGGTTCCCAGCTTAAACTAGAAATAACTGTAAAGATGGCACCTAACATAATAACGCCTAGTAATGACATCGAACCTGTACTCACACTTTTTAAATAGCGATTCAAAGAAATTTTATTCGCAACGGGAATAAATCTCTTTTCCATAAAGTGGATAAATGCATTCATTTTTCTTACCCCTTTTTAGTGTTTTTTATTTTATTTTGGTACCAATAGTAACTGTCTTTGGGAATTCGTCGACATTCTTTCGGATCTTCATCTGTGCGATCAACAAAAATCAAACCATATCGCTTTTTAAACCCTTGGTGTGAACTAACCAAATCAAGTAGTGACCAAGGACTATAACCCAATAAAGGATATCCTTCCTCCATAAAACGCTCACATTGCTTAATATGCTGTTCCAAGTAATCAATACGATAGACATCGTGAATTTGCCCGTCTTCAATACTATCAGAATACGCTAAACCGTTTTCAGTTACCATCATTGGTAAATGGTATTTTTCATAAATCGACCGCATACCTATATATAATCCTTCAGGGTCAATACCAAATTCCATCCATTTCGTCTTCGTTAAATAAGGATTGTTCCCTAACGTAAATCGCTCATTTCGATAAAATGGTGGTAGTTTGCTTGTATCTTCTCCCGGTTCAACGGCACGAATACAGGTACTACAGTAATAGTTTATCCCTATAAGATCTGGTTTATTCTTCTTCAAAATTTCTCGATCAGCTGGTTCCGTTTCTGGATACCAACCTTTTTCATTCAAATAATTGCAGTAGCTTTTCGGGTACTCGCCGAATACTGACATGTCGAGAAAACAATTTTGTAAAAAGTCTTCGGCGTTCTTAGCTGCTAAGATGTTCCTTGGCGAAGGTGTTTCAGGATAAACAACTTGCATAGAGCACACGGGACCAATTTGACCATCTCTTACGATTTTTCGAAAAACTTGAATTGTCTTTTTCTCAGCTAGCGACATATTGTAACTCATTTGATACATCTGCTTCATTTTTTCATCTGCATCCGTTTCGTGATTGCCATTTAAATCAGAAGCTGCTGTGACGATCAATTGCTCGTTGATCGTTCCCCACAGCTTGACGCGATCACCGAAATGCTGAAAGCAAACTTTTGCATAAGCAACAAAGTAATCAATACATTTTCTTGATTTCCATCCGCCAAATTTGGTTACTAATGCTTGCGGCATTTCAAAATGATAGAGGGTAGGAAAAGGTGTGATTCCTTTTTCAAGACACCCATCAATCAAACGATTATAAAAATCGATGCCTTCTTGATTCGGCTGATCACCATCACCCATGACACGTGTCCAATTGAACGAAAAACGATAGAGATCGATCCCTAAGTCTGCCATTAATTCAATGTCTTCGCTTAGATGATGATAGTGATCGGACGCGATCTTCGAATCTGCAATTCCCTCCGGTACGTGACGCACATCTGTTGTTGCAACCCCTTTTCCACCTTCACCAAAGCCTCCTTCTACTTGAAATGCTGAGGTTGATGCCCCCCAATAAAAATCTTTTTTGACCATTGTTCCTTCCACCTTTCCCTTATAAGAAAACGATACCATTCAGAATTAATTCTAACGACAACAAAACAAGACCTCTGGTTTCAAATCCAAAGGTCTTGTTTCAAAATATGAAACTATTGAGGCAAATAGAACTTTTTCATATACATATAAATCAGTAACTCCATCATATATAGAATAGCAATCCGTCCTTCGGTGTTTTCGTTGATCTCTCCACAGAGGATAATTTGGTCTGCACTTCGCTCAATGATTGGAGAATGCTTAAACGTAAAGACGATAATTTTGATTCCCTTTTTCTTCAAGGCTGCAATCACTTTTTCACTAAAGTAAAAGAAACCACCCTCCATCGAAAAAATCAAAACCAAGCTATCTGGCGAGCTTTCTTCCACAATTTTTAATTGCTCTTCCACTGTAAAACCAATCCGAATAATTTTATCCATGCTTGCTAATTTGCTTTGCAAATGCTGTCCCATAAAAGCAGCAAATTCTAAGCCAAACACAGCAACGTTTTCTGTTTCATGGATCGCAGAGACCACTGTTTCAAGTTCTGAAATCGAGAGATGTTCTTTGGCGTACCTCAAATTGATCAAAAGATTTGAGGTGAATTCGTCCAGAAATTCCTCCCTTTGTTCCACGGGCTGGATCACTTTTTTGGAATAATCGCTGGCGATATCGATCTCTTTTTCAACCGCTTGTTTGAATTCCGTATAAGATGAAAAAGCCAAAATTCGAATGAATCGCGAAATCGCTGCAGTCGACACAAAGCATTCTTCTGCGAGTTCATAAATGGTCATCTTAGGGATTTTCGAAAAACTTCTTAGAATCGCCTGTGCAATAAAGTAATTATTGTCTTGTTTTTTCTGATTATTTAAATAGCGCAACAAAAGACTTCTGACTGAGGTTCCTTTATTTTCCATTCGATCTATCTACCTCCTAAATACGCTTTCACCTAAATATACAATGAAAGCTAGGGAAAGCAAAGTTGAATTGGTGAAATTCTCCTTATACTCTGCGCCCACTTCGATAATTTGAATCCAAAAACCTTTCCCTTGCCTTGCCCGTATTCATATTCCATAATCAGACGTGAGCGATGATCCATCAAACAGACCGTATGGGAGTGTTGCAAATGAAAAATTTTCAGATGACGTTTATTACTTCTACGACCACCATTCGTTGGTTGAAACTATTGAATCTTTTGGAACGGCATAAGATCCTTTCGAATCGTGAGTTGTCCAAAGCTGTCCAGAGTTCGCGGCGCACGATCATTTATGATATGGAGGGGCTACGGAGCTACTTTGGAAGTACGCTCATGATCGAATCCACGTCGAATGGCTATTCTCTTCACGAATTACTACCGAAGGAATATCTGGAACGAAAACGAGCGCTCCTTCAAAATGAACCGTTATTCGTTATTCTTGAGCATCTGTTTAAGGGAGAATATCGAACAGTTTCCGAATGGGCAGACTATTTTTATCTTTCTGAGAGTTCCCTTTTACGCTATTTGACACTTTTTGAAAAAGCCCTGAAGCCCTTTCAGTTATCTGTTGATCATAAGAATTTCCGTCTGATCGGATCAGAAGCGGATATTCGCAAATTTTTCCATGCCTTTTATTATGAGTCGGACGCTACGCCTCATACGGTACGTCCAACCATTGCTGTGCAAAATATCGTCTTAGATTTTTTTCGCAATATACGCGGCAAAACCAATAATACAGCTTCATTTTGGTATATCAGTTATTGGTTGTATATTATCCTTGAGCGTCATCAAGCGGGAGAAACTGTCGTTGTCTCCGAACAATTAAAAAAGATCGTCTTGGCAGATGAACTCTTCCAAGAAATCCAGCCCCTCAATCAACGACTCCAAACCGCTTTTTCCTTGTCTTTACCGTCAGAGGAGCTGGTCTATCTTTTCGCTCTACTAGCAAGTAACCGTGGGATAAACAACTATCTCAGGGAAATATCATTTGTTACCCGCTTTGACCATTGGCCTGAGCTAAAAGAACTGACTGCCAATTTTTGCCAGCTCCAGCAGATTTCCGATCATGATCAGTCCCGAGATTTTGTTTTTCTCCATTCTTTCTTTATTACGGAAAAAATAAAGCAGCTGATATCCCCTACCTACAATCAAAGCATGGAAGAAATTTCCAATTACGCACAAACACAATACCCTAAAGAGTATGAGGAAAATACACGGTTTCTTCTTAGAGAGCCTCTCTTTGAAGCGACCGCTCTGCCAGCAATCAGTGCCCGCTTCACTTTGTACTTTGAAGGATTAAAAGAAAAATACTGGGGCAACCCACGCCGGATCGCCTTTCTTTTAGAAGGGGATGCTCATATTTGCCTTCACATCAATGCTTTTGCTGTAAAATATTTTGGTCGATATCATGTTTTACAATTCCCTGATTCCAGTGAGTTTTCTTTGGATTATGTGGAACGAAACAAGATTGATCTAGTCGTGACGAATTACGCAGAGTATTTGGAAGAGTATATTCTGGATGTTGAATGCCTCCTAATAAAATCGATCCCAGATGCAGATGATTGGAACAATTTCTTGAAAATCATCAACCCAAAAATCATCCATAATTTTGCGTTGCAAAACACCGAAAAAAGCTCCTTCTATAACTGAAAAGACGTGTGCGGCACTTGAACGCCGCACACGTCTTTTCCATTCGTTTCTATGGACGAGTAGTATTTGTTCTTCACTCTGGCACACTACTTAACGACCATTCAATCGTTGCACGGTACCGTCCCAACTTGGGATTTGCACCAGCAGGTACTTCTAAGGTGACACTGGTGGCTGCCGTCTCTTGATCACCAAAACGATAGACCCATGTTCCCGTACTCTGACTATCGCCAGTTAGTAGAGGCTGCGCTTCGCCTGGCGCCAAAGTTACCCTATCCTTCATCGTTGAAAGCTCTGGCATACTAGCATTGGAATTTTCTGAAGTCGTCATAAGCCGTTGATTGGCTAAACTGATTTGAGCACCGATCAAGGGCTCATTGTCTTCATTTCGAAAGCCCTGTGAATTAAGAGTCGCAGATAGACGCCAACTCGTCTCTTCTGTATCCTGACGCTGATCCGTTATCTGTACATAATTTGGACGTTCCTTAGTTTCGCTTGCCCCTTCAGTAGGAATCATTTGCTGAGGCAATGCGTGATACGTTCCTTTGGTACTGCGGATCGGCGCTTGACCAAATCGGAACTGAGAAACAAAATCAAGACTAAGTAATCCTTGGTCTTCAGGAATGATCGGTGGATTTTCTGGGTTCACCTCTACATCTGGTTCCAATGGATCAACCGGCGGCAGTGGGCCACTCTGGGCGATTCGCAGGGTAGTTGCAGCGGGAAACACAGTATCCCGAAAAACGAGTTCTGAAGCTGGATTCTGATTGCCCTGTTCGTCATTCGTTGACGGCGGATTGATCACTCCAGCTTCTTTTGCCGAACCAGCAGAATCTTTCAGAAAGACTTGGATCTCATCCCCCGCTTTTAACTGCCGATCACTTACATCAATCGTAAACGTTCCCTCTTCATCGATAACCACCGCCTCTGTATCAAACCAGATACCATTATGGGTAGCACTTAGCTCAACCTTTGTGTCTTCCGTGTGGCCATGGATCTCGTTTGTTTCTTCAAGAAGAACGTAGGAAGCAAAAGCTGCGGGCGTTGGCGGCAAAATGGGGAAAACCTGCACGGGCTCGGTTCGTATTTGATGCTGGGCACCTTCTGTCAGTTCGCCGCTGGTTAATTCGACGGCGATGACTCGGACGATGGTTCCTGCTTCCAAGGGAGCCACAAGAGGAATCTCAAAAATTCCTCCTTGCGCCTCTTCTCCATAGATACTGATCCCCGGTGTGTCTTCTGTATGTCCAACGGTTTTTGCAGTAACTTCTTCCTTCTGACCATCTGCTGTTTCAATTTCAACGGTCACTTTCGCTTCATCGTCCCAAGCTGGTCGAGTCCCGTCAAACCCAACAGGCAAGCTGACTCGCCCATGAATTTTTTTGTCCGCATTCGTCGGCACCCGCAACTCATCAACGATCGCCCAACGCGCATTGTTTGAACTTACGCGAGAATATGCCGTCAGTCCCTGATTGCCAAAGGTCTCCGTATTCAATATCTCTGGCTTATTCGTCAAACCCAACAGGCCAAAATCAGCGCCTGAAAAAGCAAAATCAAGGGTTGGGAAATTTAGATCGGGATCTCCAAAAAGATTTGACCCATTTTTCCAGACAGCTAAGTCACTATTCGTCGCCGTTAATGTTGAAAGATTAGAAACACTAAAGATGTTTCCTCCATCAAGCCGATCGTTACGAAAATCAAAAAAGACTGGATCATTCAAGAAGACAGATAGTTTGCCTGAACGAAATACCCCACCATTCGGGGTACTGGTCCGCCCTTCCACTTGGAAATATCCTTGTTCAACGTAAATTGTTGAATTGAAGTAGGTGTGCATGTCGATCCCTGGACCACTATCTGCTACACACATAAATTTACTATCGACACCTACGATTGAAAAATTATTCTCTGTCCCGTTATCATGGATACCTCTCGCATAAAAAATCCCTTGGTTTCCTCCAGCAACATTCCCATCATGCGCGTTGCCATTTCCTGGATTATAAAGATCAACGATGCCGCCTTCGGTGATCTCAAAAGAATTTCCTCCACTAGGAATTCGGATCAAGGGTGCGCTGCCCCCTTTTTTATGAACATTTACTATTCCACCATCCGTCACATGAAACGTCACCATACCGAAGTATAAAAAGCGAATCACAGCATGGTCACCGTCAGCCTCATGACTGCTAGCTATTAGTTGTCCATTGCTTTGCACTTCAAAGGTAAAGTTGAGACTGGTGATATTGATCGCACTAGCAGTGATGCTTTCAACCTCTAAAATTGCTGATTGACTCAAAGTAAGAACGCCAGCTTCTGCCGCATTCGACGGTGTCGTTAAAACAAAAGCTGCTGCTCCTTCTGCCGCTGCAATCTCACTGAAAATCCGTACATGTGTGTCTTCGCCACTAATGGTGACGTCGGCATTTTTTCCGTTGACTCGTAAAGCATTTGCATTTTCGGCTATCAAGCGTACTTTTGACCCGTTCTGGACCGTCAACTCAGGATTCTCTCCAGTCAGATAAATGCCGCGCCTTTTTTGTGTCGTTTCAATTTGCAATAAGGCAGCTTCCCCCACTATCATTCTTGGATCAGCGCCCTTCATGAGTAGTGCAATATTTTGTTCTTCAGAAGTGTCCGTCGCTACTCCTTGACTTTCTACAATGAGCGTACCTCCATCAATCAGATAAAAATTGCTGTCGTCTCCTAATAGTTCGATCGCATTGGCATCTGTTGCCGTCTCATTTTTCACTCGCACTTGCGTTGTATCTCCTGAGATCGTAGCAGAAGGAAAGAATCCATTTAAGAGAATGGCGCTCGCATGCATTGTGTTTATCGTTACGTTTGCACCAGATTGGATCGTCAATTCTGGTTGCTCGCCAGTCAGAACAAGCCCGCGTTTTCTTAACGCAACATCGATGGAAAAAACCGAGTTCTCTGCTACAATAAATCGGGGATTTTTCCCAGATAGGATCACGGCATTGTTATTCAAAATCGTCGCATCAACAGCTGTTCCAGGGCTTTGAATGATTAAAGAGGCACCGTGATTAATTGTCATTTGACCATTATCGCCACGCAGGTCGATCGTATTCGCATCCCCTTGTCGCGTAGTGATGGTCATTTGGGTCTCTTCGCCAAGCAAAAATCGTGGCTCTTGAATATCTGGTGCTGTATAAAAAATCCACATATTCGGCTTATTAATAACCACCTGTGCTTGATTGCTCGCTTCTACTTCCTTCAGATTGAACAGAGTATCGGAATCCATCGTCATTGCTTCAAAGCGATTGATACCGCCTGTAAAACGAACCGTCGCTTCCCGTGCTAAAATAAAAGGCGACCGATTCTCCGCGGCTTCTTCCACTCCCTCTAGTTCAACGACCCAGTTTTGACTCAACGCATTGGTGGTCTGGATCAAAGCGGTGTTGCCTGTTTTTTGGTACGTGAGATTTTCAATACGAAAAATCGTTTCTTCATTAACAGCTAATAATCGAAAATAGGCACTATTGTTAGTGAAGGTCAGTGTATGGCCATTTCCTTGAATCATTATCGGACGATCGATGGTCATTATGCTGAGGGTAGATTGGACAAGGTCTGCTTGTAAGGAAAGAATTGATACGGCTGGATCTTGTAAAGCACTAATAAACTCCGACATGTTCGCTACAAAAGCTGTGCCACCAGCAAAGGAGCTTGGTACGATCGCACTAGCCACCTGTTCTTCTGACGCTTGCTGCAAACTTTCGTCGTCTGCTGCTTTTTCAGCAGGATCATTGTCCTTTTCTGGCGATTTTTGGGACTCGTTTTCCATGTCTTTTGGTGTTTCCTCATTTTCTGTCTCTGCGGCAGCTATTTCGACGATCGCTTCATTCCCTACACTGGCTACAACAAAACTTCCAGGACGTTCGGCAACGACCAAGACAGAAAATGTCTGCTGCGCTTGACTTGCTTTGATCTGCCAGCCTTGATCGCTTTGTTTTACTGCTGTTTGTCCGGGCGCCAATACATCAGTCATCAGCTTGACTTCTGCTGGTAATTCTAGGAAGATTTCTGCCACTGCTTGGTCGCTGACCAATTCGATCGTAAGCGGTTGACCTACCGTACCAGCAAATTTAGGTTCTTTGAACTGCACCGTCCCTTCAGGCTCAGAGGTTTCTGCGGCAAACTCCTCAAGAACGCCCTCATCCGTTAGCGTTTGTGCAAGGTAAGGCGGCTCGGTTTCAGCAAAAACAACGATGAGAGGGACACTCATCACGCGTAATCCCATAAAAACAAGCAGCAAGCGAATCCAATACTTCAAGTTTTGCTTTTTCATTCCATGCTCTCCTTTACTTCTTACGTATCCATGGTCGGCTTTTTGTTCTTCCATAACAGCCAAATGATTATGCCAAGAAGGAAAATCACTAGTCCTAATGCGCTGATCAACCACCAGTTTTGCTCCTCTTCAATGGTGACATCTTCACGATTCAACTGTCGTGCTGTGTCTGCTTCCACAGTAAACGGAAATTCCCAGGTCCACTCCTCGCCTTCAGCTCGAGCGGTTAGGCTCATTACATATTCTCCGCTGTAAAAACGATCCCCCTGCAATGAAACGGGAAAATGAAAGTGTGAATTTGGCGCCATTTGCATCCCTTCACGCTGCGCCTCATATAAAACGTCTTCCTGATCCGCTCGTCGAACAGCTGCCTCTACCTCTAGGCGATTGACAAAACGCGGCAACGGATTTTGCAGCGTTGCCCGAAACGCATTGCGATAATTGACTTGACCGGCAAACACATCCAATAACGCAAGCTCTGGTTCAATAATAGAAGCTTCATTGCGGACAACGACGCCTAGAATATAAGCAAACCGATTTTGGATCGCAACACCTTCTTCCTCTGATCCAGTCGTTTCTGCGATGACCTCTCGAATACGTAAACCGCCGACTAGACTACCAGCAAAGGCTTCTTCAGGCATATGTATGGGTAACTCGATCGTCTTTTTTTCCTTGGCTGACAAAATGATCTCTCCAGGTGATTCGATTAGATCAGCTATCGAATAAGGCAAAGTCGGATCAGGTTCTGCGGCATCTTTGCCATATTCCACGACGCCATTTCCGTTAGTGAACGCCGTATGCGCGGATATTTCGATCGTGATTTCCTTTTCCGCGCGATTTTGAATCGTCACTCCTAGAACATCATCGGTCCCTGGCGCTAGTTCTAGATCAAAATAGCCACTATTCCCATCTGGCAATTGGCTTTCCGGTAAATTAGGAACCACATGAAATGGCAATTCTGATTGTGTTTCTGCCCAACCTGTCATCGGCAATCCAACGAGTACTATCACCAGTAAAACAAACCCAGCTACTAGCCTCTTTTTGATTGATCTCTTGCTTTGTGTCTTCATAATGAATCATTCCTTTCAAAATAGGCAGGAACGACTCGTCTCCTGCCTATTCCCTATATCCCTTGCTCACTTTCCCGATTCGTTTTTCCCTAATCGCAACACGCGGATCATTCGCTCTCGCGTTTACTGGTAAAATGATCCGTTAAATCCATGTGCCCTTATTCGTGCTTTTGAGCCAAGCTAAAAGACCGGCTTCTTTGCTGTGTTCTTCCAAAAAACTTATTCCTTAATTACCAGGAGTGGCACTTAAATGCCAAGTCAGAGTAGCCGTATAAACGGTTGCTTGCGGATTCGCTCCTGTCGGTATATGGAGCCAAATCGCTTCATTGAGAATATCCTCTTCCCCAGCTGCATGCTGTTGATTTAGCAGGGTTTGATCACCCCATTGAACCGTTGAAAGACCCGCCCCTTGGCCAGGAGCTGCAGACATCAAGGTGTTGCCTTCCGTCCCAACGTCGATAGTTTGATGGTTAAATTGATCGCTAGGTGCCGTTGGGAAAGTAGCCGGATCTAATGCATTCGAACGAATCTGTGGATTTTGAAATTCGATATAAGCCCCACGTAATTTATGATTCAAAGTGGCATCGTTACTTGTAAATTGATCCAAGTCGACATTTAACGTCCAACCGTTATGTCCACCACGGGTATCCAATACTTGAGCAAAAGAGACATATGGCGCGGTTCCTGACCCATCAGACAGTCGTTCTAGCTCCGCAAGCATGGCGGATTTTCCAGGTCCTGTGCTGATCACTTGGGTCCCAAAATCGAAGCGCTTTGGCACATGCACCAAAGTGAATGGACCGGTTACCTCTGGATCGATCGGATCAATTTCTACCTCTGGCTCTTTTTCAGGTAATTCAACATCGATCTCCTCCTCATTCCCAGGGATGAAGTCTACTTCATTTTCGGTATTTCCTTGCAGGATGGGTGTTGCTGCTGCGGTCACTCCCCCAGATAACACAGCGATACTCATGATACTGATTGTTGCTAAATAAATACGTTTCATAAAAAATTACTCCTTTTACTATTATTATTCGTAGAAAGACTCTACGATGATTACTATTGATCGATGCATAAACCTTTTTTCGCTAGAATTGGTTGCCAGATGACTTACTAATCTTTCCTTTTCTTCAAAATCCACAACTGCCTTATCCTAAAACAAGCGCGCGACCGTATTGCCTAAAGGCCATTTTTCTCGTTAGCGGATCGTCCTGCGCATCGTTTCAAGTAAACAACCACACTCAAGATGACGAGCAGCAGACCTATCCAGCAAATAAGTAGTCGTTGGTGACTGTTCGTTTGCGGAAAACGATCATTTTTTGCGCTATCAGACGAATCTTCTTCAGGTGCTCGCCATTCCCCTGTCGGCGGTTTGGGCTCTGGCTTTTCAGGTTCCTGGCCACCAACAAAACGGATGACCCCTTCTGTTCTAGCGGTGGACACTTCTTTGGCTTCTACGAAATCAGCGACTAGCAGACAACTTAACAGCAACATTGGTACAATAAAATACCTCAATTTACGAAGCGCCATGTATTCCCCCTCATTTTCCTTTCACTCCTTTTTCTCTTCCCAAAAACATACTTCAGACACAAACGAAGTCCTCCAATCCTTCATTTAGGATGGAGACAACCATTTTAATCGCTTCTTTATACCCAATGTATTTAGGCAAAAAAAAGACCTGCGGTTGCTTTTCTATGGAGTAATCAAATGGGATGATATTGGTGATCAAAATATCACAGTCAAGCTGGTTGATCTGTTCCGATGTTAATTGCTCTTCATAGAGCACAGCCATTCGACCACTAAAATGATGTTCAAAGATACTATAGACCCATTCATCGATCACATAATTATTGGCAAGTAACACCACGATTTTTTGCGAAACCCGAATCAATTGATTGCCAAAAAGATAAAGAACGAAGGAACAACAAAAGTCCGTCAAAAATTGATTTTTGAAACATTGCGGAATCTCATTCACTTCCATAAACCTAATCAAAGGCTCATACAGATCAAAAGGCAAAGAAAACACAAATTGATTCGTACTATCCGGATTTTTTAGGTAGATAGGTGCTAAACCAACTTTTGCATATTGTCGTACTAAAAAATCTTCAACGACCTGTTGAATTGCACAAGGTTCGTCAAGGTAAGAATTGTGCTGTTCAAAAAAAGCAACAAAAAGTTCAACGAATCGCTTACTCGTTTTTGAAAAGGTATTGAGGGGAATCCTCGTTTTCCCCCGAAGCGCCCACTGCGCATAGAGCATTAGGTAAATAAAACACGCTTCCTGAAGGAGCCGTTTTTTTGCGATGGGTTGAAGACTGCTACTTTCTTGAAGTGTTTCCTTGATCGTCAGAAAAAGCGGATCTTGCTGGATCACTGCTAGGACCTCAGGATCAACGATCAAGGTTCCAAAAGTGGCACGCTGAAAAGACAAACGAATAATATTGAGAAGCTTTTTTCTTGAAACGATCCCCACGTTTTGTTCAATTCTTTTTAAAAGCGTTTCTTGGAGCTGATGATCAATAACTGGCAACTCAAAATAGTGCGTTTCGCAATAAAAATCCCAGAAGAACTTTCGCTGATTGATTTCTTCTCCCATCAGCCCAATCGGTGCTTTGGTTACCACCAAACCGTATTCATCAAGAATCATCTGTAATTTTTTTAAGAGTCGATTTGCCGTTGATTCTGAAATATGCATGGCTCGTATCCAAGCTAGAAAAGGAAACGTTTGACCCGCATAAAAAGCTTGTACTAATAAAATCAGTGGTTCTCGCTCATAGAAAGCGCGTCGTTTTTTATAGTACTCACCATGATCCTTGATCACTAACTTCATCCCGTGATGGGTCCCTTCAAGAGAGATCGTATCACCAAAAAATGTGCGTAGTGCTTTTAAGTCCGTTAAGATCGTCCGCCGAGAAATACTCGCTTTTTCTGAGAGCTGCTTGACACTCAAAATCTGTTCGTTTTCCATGTACGCCAATAGTATTAGGCTTCTTCGATTCACTGAGTTCGTTACCAATTGGAATGTAAGACTGTTCACGGGCTTAATCTCCTTTAGCAAATTTCCTATAAATTATTTATCAAATCGTAGGTCCCTCCTTTAGCGCTGCCTTCGAATCGTTGCAATGTTTCTTGTTTGATTCTAACAAAATTACCACCTATTTTTTATCCAGCATTTGCACACGAGGGTGCAAAAATATTGACTTTCTATCAATATTCATCTATTTTTTAGACTCTCAAAGGTAAATATTAATTGTTATTTTAAATAGTTCCGCTACGTTTTTGTTTATTATCTCTCCTTTATCAATTTCTAGCTATACTCACAAATAAGCCACAGCTTTTTTAGTAACAGCGCCGATTTCAACTGATTGAAGCACAAAAAAGCAGCTAGACACTTGTCTAGCTGACTATATAGAATTATAAGTTAGAACCATCTCCTATTTCTTTTTCAGTACGCTTATTAACACACCGCCTACCATGATTGCGCCTGGAATCACCAGCCATGCAGCCCGTTGCTCACCGCCCCTTCAAGTGGTAGATCACTTGAACCGTTGTTTTTGGCGAGTACCATGAGAACTGGCTAGCTTCAAAAACACTGATAAGGATAAAGATAACAAAGCTCACTCTTCTTTGTCAGTGATCAAAAAATACTGTTTATATGGACGCCCAATTTTTGTATACACATTTTCGCTGCAAATGGCTTTGGTCTTTTCTAAATGGGCGACATACTTTCGTACCGATACATGGGACAATGCACAAGCTTGCGCCAATTCTTGGACTGTAAATGGCTGTTTGATGGTACGAATCGTTTCTTGGATCAGCTGAAGCGTGTCTTCTGTCAACCCTTTTTCCAGTTCGATCCACGGACTTTTTTGGTTTCCCTGCAGCAGCAGATCGATTTGCTGCTGAGCGATCCGTGGATGTTTGAGGCTTTCCCGTCGTTGCTGAAATACTTGGATACTTTGGGCAAATCGTTCGAAGGAAAACGGCTTGATCAAATAATCCAGCATCCCCAAATGCAGGCTTTGGCTGATCAATCGTGTTTCATCGGCAGCCGTGATCATGATGACATCCACAGCCTGTTGTTGTTCCCGTAATGTTTGCAACAGCTCCAAACCATTACCATCTTTCAAATGGATATCCAGCAAGAGCAGCTCAATGGTTTCTTTTTGCAGCATTTCTTGCGCTTCTTCCACTGTTTCCACCGAAAAAATTCGCTCAAAAACCGCCAAACGTTCTAAATAGCTGCGATGAATAAATTGAACCATCGGGTCGTCTTCAACAATCAAAATATTGGCTTTCATAGCTGCTCCTTCCGATAATCATTCGTGATCGTCACTTCCAAAACACCTTGGGCTTGTTGAAAAATGATTTTCCCGTTGACTTCATGCAACAATTGCTGAAAATAGCCAACTCGCTGTAAAGTCACTTGTTCTGTGGGTGTCAGCATTTCTTCCGCTAGCTGCCAACTCGTTTGCAGTTGATTTTCTTGGTACTCGATTTTCATAAATACCTCTTGGGTCAAATGCTTTTGCAGCAAAAGATGATGTATATATTGATAAAGGTTTAATAAGACTTTGGTTTCATGTGCAACGGCTCCTTGGGGAATCTCTGGAAAAATTTCTACCAACAGCTGGCATTTCTTTTCTAAAAATTTTTGCCGCTCGCCAATCAAAAAACCTGCCAGCAAGGGATTTTTAATGAGAATCGCTAGCCGATGAGCAAATTCTTTCTCTGGTTTCAAAATATCATCTAAATAGATCGTCAACTCTTCATAGGCTTCTAAGTCCACCAAACCATAGATGACATGCAGCTTGTTCATAAATTCGTGGGCTTGACTTTGCAGTGCCGTCGCATAGGCTGTCGTATTTGCCAACTGATCCGCAATGAATAAGGACTCTGTCGCATTTCTTAGAAAAATAATATACCCTATCTGCTGATTTCTCACGATGATCGGCGCCGATGAAAAGACATAGTCCTGCCCTTCTTGCTGTACTAACCGCTCTTGCTTCTTGTCAAAATCAACATGCTGCAAAGCAGGCAGGATCGTTAGCAGGGATTGGCCAACCAAGCCATCTTCTGATGCAGTAGCAAGCGGCAATGCCGTGGCGGCTCGATTTGCCAGCAAGATGTTCTTGGCTAAGTCTAAGACAAAAACAACATCCTTGGTTTCTTCCAGCATACTATTGCGCTCTTCTAACAAACGTGAGATTTCTTGTGGTTCCAAATTATGCAGTTGGCGTTTCAAATAAAATGCCACGAATAATGCAATCCCCCCGCCTAATAGCAAACTGATGAACAATGCTTTCCGATAGCCTTTTTGTGATAGTAAGATCAACGATTGCAGTGAAGTCATTTTAATCCCTAATGCCACGACGCCAAGTTGTTCTCCATCTTCTTTCACTGGAACGAACCCCCGGAAGGATTGTCCTAAGGTGCCGTTGCCAATGGAGAGAGACTCCTTGCCTTCAATGGCAGGTGTTTCATCGCCACCAGTAAAAGGTTGACCAATTTTTTCAGGATCTGGGTGCGTGATCCGAATAGCGTCTTGGTTCATCAAAACAATAAAGTCCAACCCATAATTTTTTGCTAATTCATTGGTATATGATTGCAACTGGGGACTGGCTTTCTCATCCCGCAGTGCTTGCTTGACCTCCGCTTCTGACGCTAACTGACGGCCGATCGATAGCAGCAGCGTTTCTTCATCTCGGTGCATTTGCTCTTTTTGTTCCATCATCATCAGTACATAAAATAATGTTAGAACGATACATAAGGTACTGGTAAAAATCCCTACTAACAGCATCCACAGCCGGACTGGCCGCTCCCGCATAGTCGTTCCTCCTCAATTGCTAATAAGCGTTCATTACACGCTCATTTTAACATAGGAATCTTTTTCCGAAGGTCTTTTTTTAAGTTGCATTTAATTAAATTAGTTAAATAATCTTCTTTGTTTGTGAGCGCTTCCTTATACTAGAGACATCCAAAGGAGGTATTTGAATGAAACAAGTCGTCGCAAAACAACCCGTTGTTGAAAAAACGCAAACCAAAGCAAAGTGGTGGTCTTTCTATGTTGGTTCCGTTCCCTTGCCCGTCTATCTGGTAATGTCTGCCATTATCTTGATCACTGCTTTTCTGCAGCAACTGCCTGTCAATATGCTGGGTGGCTTCGCAGTTATCCTAAGTTTAGGCTGGTTATTAGGAACGATTGGTGCCAACATCCCTATCATTAAGAATTTCGGTGGTCCCGCTATTTTTTCTTTGTTGATTCCGTCAATCCTGGTCTTTTTTAATCTCATCAATCAAAACGTATTGGAATCAACCAATATCTTAATGAAGCAAGCGAACTTTCTTTATTTCTATATCGCCTGTCTGGTTTGCGGCAGTATTTTAGGGATGAATCGCAAAATCTTAGTCCAAGGGTTGATGCGAATGATCATTCCTATGATGTTAGGCATGGTCTTAGCGATGGGCGTAGGTACGCTTGTCGGTGTCCTGTTAGGGCTAGATTGGAAACACACTTTGTTCTTTATTGTGACTCCTGTTTTAGCTGGCGGTATTGGGGAAGGAATCTTGCCGCTTTCCTTAGGCTATAGTGCCATCACTGGTTTAGGTAGCGAGCAATTAGTCGGGCAGTTGATTCCAGCCACCATCATCGGCAACTTTTTCGCGATCGTTTGTACTGGCTTGTTGACTCGCTTAGGGGAACAAAAACCGCGGCTTTCAGGAAAAGGCCAACTCGTTAAAATGAGTGATGGGGATGATTTGAAAGATGCGTTGATTGAAGATCAATCGCCAATCGATGTCAAATTGATGGGCGCAGGTGTGCTGACCGCTTGTACGCTCTTTATTCTAGGCGGTCTGTTGGAACACGTCACTGGGTTCCCTGGACCTGTACTCATGATCGTAGCAGCCGCTTTCTTGAAATATTTGAATGTCGTACCAAAAGAAACCCAAAAAGGATCGAAACAGCTTTACAAATTCATCTCGGGTAACTTTACATTTCCACTCATGGCAGGATTAGGACTGCTTTATATTCCTTTGAAGGATGTCGTCGGCATGCTGACCTGGCAGTACTTTTTAGTCGTTATCAGCGTTGTTTTCACCGTGATCGCCACGGGCTTTGTCGTTTCTCGCTTTATGAATATGTACCCCATCGAAGCGGCCATCGTTTCTGCTTGCCAAAGCGGAATGGGTGGAACCGGCGATGTCGCGATTTTAAGTACCGCCGACCGCATGAATTTGATGCCATTTGCCCAAGTAGCTACACGTTTGGGTGGCGCGATCACGGTTATCTCAATGACCGCACTGTTACGACTATTATTTTAATTGTTTGAAATCGGAAGGGAGAAATGAAGAATGTCAACGATCAATGTCAAAGAAGCAGCTATGAAACAAGCCGAGGAAAATGGGGGGAAATTAGCTGTTGTTTCTAAAGTCACTATTGACTCAAAAGAAGATTTAAGTATCGCTTACACTCCAGGGGTCGCAGCTGTTTCATCGGCGATTGCGGAAAACGAAGAACTCGCCTACACCTTGACCACGAAGAAAAATACCGTCGCCGTGATCAGCGATGGCTCGGCAGTTTTAGGTTTGGGCAACATTGGTGCCAAAGCCGCTATGCCGGTCATGGAAGGCAAAGCGGCCTTGTTCCAACGCTTTGCTGGGATCGACTCTATCCCGATCGTCCTAGACACGCAAGACACCGAAGAAATCATTCAAACGATCAAAGCGATCGCACCAACCTTTGGTGGGATCAATCTAGAAGATATCAGCGCCCCTCGCTGCTTTGAGATCGAACGACGCTTGATTGAGGAATTACCGATCCCCGTGTTCCACGATGACCAACACGGGACTGCCATCGTCGTTTTAGCCGCTTTGATCAATAGCCTGAAGCTGATCGACAAATCCTTTGAAGAGGTCAAAATCGTGATCAACGGCGGTGGTTCTGCTGGCCTTGCCATTACCCGAAAATTTCTGGCTGCTGGCATCAAACACATCACGGTCGTCGACAAAGCAGGGATCCTTTCAGAAACGAACCATGAACTTGCGCCCCATCACGCAGAAATCGCCAAAGTCACCAATCGTCAACAGCTAACAGGAACACTAGAAGATGCCCTTAAAGGAGCAGATGTCTTCGTAGGCGTTTCCGCTCCTGGTGTGCTGCACCCTGAATGGATCAAAACGATGGCAGAAAAACCAGTGATTTTTGCGATGGCGAATCCAACGCCAGAGATTTTTCCTGATGAAGCACTGGCAGCTGGCGCCTTTATCGTCGGTACTGGTCGCAGTGATTTCCCTAACCAGATCAATAATGTCTTGGCCTTTCCAGGAATCTTCCGAGGCGCATTAGACGCTCGAGCAAGAGACATCACGATCGAGATGCAGATCGCAGCAGCACAAGGGATCGCTAGTTTGATCCCCGAATCAGCATTGACTCCGACCACTATCATTCCAGATGCGTTTCAGCCTGATGTTGCTAAAGTCGTGGCAGAAAGCGTGAAGAATGCTGGGAAAAAATAGTTACGCCATAAAATGAAGAGTGGCCCCCTCTCAACAAATCAACATTGAGAGGGGGCTTGTGTTTTTATTCCAGATGCTTTTTTACAAACGAAAAGCACAGAAGTTCTTCACTTCTGTGCCGCAGGTAGCGTTAAAACGTCACAACCGCTTTGACCAATGGATCATCTTCTAACGTTTGGCGTTCTAGCGCCTCTTGCAGTTTTTCTAATGGGTATTCTTCCGTGATATATTTTGTGGGATCGATCATGCCACTAGCAATCAAGTCGATCGTTTCTTCAAACTCTTGGCGGGTGCATGAAACGCTGCCGATGAGCTTGATTTCTTGCAAGACCAACCGATTTAATGAAAAAGGAATTTCGGGAGCAACGGAATTTCCGATCGCCACGATCGTTGCACCAGGACGAGCAGCCTCAATGCACGTCGCTAAGGAACTGCTGGAACCGACTGCTTCAAAAATCAAATCGAACCCACCAGCAGACGCGTCTTTCAATACTTCCCCACGGTTTGGATCCTTGGCGTCAAAGTAATCGTCAAAGATTCCCAATTCCTTGGCTTTCTCTATTTTTGTATCGTTGATTTTGGACATCGCCACATAAGAAGCCCCAGCTTTTTTTGCCAATTCGCCAATCAATTGCCCGATGATCCCACTTCCAGAAACCAAGACTTTGTCATTTAACTTGATGTTGGATTTACGGACAGCATGATAGGCAACCATCAAAGGATCAATCAAGCTAGCCGCTGTATCTGAAACTGTATCTGGCAATTTATAAGCATTGGACGCTTTTCCGACAAACCGTTCGGCATAGGCGCCATTGCAGACAAAGCCGATATAATTGGTGCCATTTACTTCCCGACACAAATGCTCTTGCCCTTTTTGGCACATATCACATTTCCCACAATAAAGATTGGCCCAAAAAGCAACACGATCGCCGATTTTAAAGGAACTATCGCCTGCATCCGTCACGACACCGCAAAACTCGTGACCCATGATAAAATCGGACTCCCCTGTTTTGCCCCAACCTTTCCCTGCTTGCCACATATGCACGTCACTGCCGCAGACGCCGCACGCTGAAACTTGGATCTCGATCAGTCCTTCTTCCACTTTCGGCACAGGGACTTGTTTGACCTCGATTGTTTCTGGTCCTTTTAATACAGCAGCTTTCATGGTTTTTTCTGTCATTTCTGTTTCCTCCTCATTGCTTTTTCCTTTGCTTACTGTCATACTAACATTAAAGTTAACTTCAAAGTCAATGTTAAGGAGTGGAAAAAATGACCTATACAATATCCCAAGTTGCGAAAGCTTTAAATATCCCTACGTCAACCATCCGCTATTACGACAAAGAAGGCCTTTTGCCGACGTTAGCGCGCAAAGAATCTGGCTACCGTTTGTTTTCAGATACCGAAATTGAGATGCTGGAATTGATCGAATGTCTGAAGGAAACAGGCATGACCATTAAAGAGATCAAAGATTATGCACAATTGACACGCCTTGGTGATGACTCGCTGCAAGAACGCCATAAAATGTTTCTTGAACAAAAAAAAGCGCTGCAAGCGCAGATAGACGCTTTGCAGCAATCGATGGCGTTGATCGACCATAAGTGCTGGTATTATGAATCAGCGATCGCAGCCGGTACAGAACAAATCCATTTCCCAATCAAAATGTCTTTGAGAAACAAAGAGAAGTTTCAAGCGCTCACCGCGCAAAGCGAAGATCGCTAACGTTATGTATCGTTCACAGTACTATCTGTCTGCTTCTAGTGGCCCGAAGCAAACCTACTCTGGATATTTTTCAAATACTTGCTTGTCTGCTAGTGAATAGACTTGTTCATACAAATAATCAAAGAGGGTATTCATGTTTTCTTTCGTATCGCTCACTTCATCAAGGATCTCTTTTGCCGTCCGATGAGCGATATTCAAGCGCATTTCAGCGTTGTAGATCATCCGCTCTGCTTCAACCTGCGCTTCTTCAAGCGTCCGATCTGCTTTCTTTCTAGCAAATAGCAAAATATCCCGCATTTCCGCTTGAAACTGCTGATTTTCTTTTTGTAACTCTTGGTTTTCTTTTTGCAGCTCATTGACTGTTTTGCGAAGCGCAGCGGCTTCTTCTTCCTGAACACCTCGAGCCTGCTCCTCCAGCTGTGCTTCTTTTTCAGCGAGTTGGTTCGCCAAATTAGTGATGACCTCTTCTTTTTGGAGCAACAGCTGTTTTTGTTCTTGGGCTTTGCTTTCATACCATTGTTTTTCTCTCGCCCAATCCAAGCGTTCAAAAATCGCTTTTTCTTTCACTTGCTGGATATCCGATTGTGAGCGCTGCAAGGCTTCTGCATGGAGCCGTTTTTCAAGTTCGGTGATTCTCGTACGTGCCAATGCTAACTCTTGATGGGTTTGTTCAAAGCTCATATCTGCTGGTAGCTCAGGCGCCAGCTCCAACTGCCCCCTGTTGGCTTCTGCGCTAAACTCTTCAAAAGAGCGTTTTTCTTGGTAGCCCTGTAAGGGCGCATTGACGGTGTCATTGCGCTTTTTGGTGCTTTTACGCTTTTTCTTCCCTTTACTGCTTGTCGGATGGGGCATGCCAGTTTCTGACGACCAGGATTGCGCAGAGTGCTTAGGCGATCCTTCTGGCGCTGATCGTTCCTCTAGCCCTGCTTGTGCTGAAGGAGACGGTACCAGCGTCTGCCCGTTTCGTTGCCCCTGCTTTTTGCCTTTTTGGGGTTTACTACTGGTATCCGTTAGCCCTTGATCGTTACTCGTAGTCTTCTTTTTTGAGGTATCGGTGATCGTTTCTTTGACTGGTCCACTGACAACAGCTGCCTCAGCAGATCCGTTTTCTTTCTCATACGTTTCTTCAAATCCTTTTAATTCTTTCAATGATACTTGGTTCATTTCATCGAATAGCGTCTGAGCAGAAAACCACCCACGCCCCTTCTTCTTACTCATCCCATGAATCCCTCCCTTTCATCAATAACTCTTTTGATTGTTTCTTTCTAAGCGCCCGTGTCTGAAGCTTGAGCAAGCTCTTTTCGGCTGAGTACTTGCCACTGTCCCTGGGCATCACGGACGATCGTTTGTTCAAATGACGTATCGGGCGCATCTGCTACTTGTAAAACGAAATGGCACCGTTGCACGCCTTGTGCCTGTGATAGATCATCGATGATTCGTTCCAAGTTGGCCTCCCAAGTGGAAAAATCGTCAACTGAGCGCAAATGACTGGCACTCGTTAAGGTGATTTCTTGCAGCGGTTGGTCAATATGGATCAATACGACGGTCGGTCCTAAAAAGGGCGTCACTTGTGTCCCAAATTCTTCTTCTAGCTGAAATCGCGCTTCTCGATCATCCGCCATCAGCAGCGTCTGCCAAGCAAGGCTTTCAAAAGGGAGCCCCGCAGACGGGTACACCGATAACGGTTGTTGCATCCCTTCCATCTGTTCTTTTTGTAAATGCAAGATTTCCTGTTTCAGCTGCTGGCTTTCCTTTTCAATCCTACGAACTTGCGTCTGTAAGGAAAAATGGGGAAAGGTAAAAAGCAGCAGACTTAAAAGAAACAGACCACTGACCATCAGCAACGCTAACGGATGTTCATTACGAATCTTATGCTTAAAAAAAGCCAGTTTTCTTTTTTCCAACTCCGTCATGTTTGTTTGCCGCTCAAGCCTTCGAACAAAGATTTCGAGGTATCCCCGTTGAGCAAGTACCCCGATCGCCACAAAACAAAGCAGCAGTATACTGCCATAAACAATCTTCACGGACATCCCCCTTTCCAGCTTTCGGTCTCTAAATAAGCCTCGATTTTCAATCCGACACGCTGACTGACCTCGTTGAACCCTTAAAATAAATTCAAGACGACCCCACGAAGCGCCTCGCTCGTCACCATGCCAAATTCACGACTATCGATCGAGTGCATGATCGCATCCCCGACGACGAAATACTCACCTGGTTGCAAGATGCCCCCGATTGGCAGTTCCCTCGCCGTTTCTTGCGTCAGCGTAAAGGTATAGGAAAAATCATAATAGGAACCTGACGCACCCAATAGCAAGCGATTGCCACTGCGGGCATAAGAATCGCCAGGAACCCCGATCACTCGTTTTACGATCAGCCGCCCTTCATGCTCAAAAGCCACGAGATCATAGCGATGGGGCAGCTGATTCTTTTGAATAACGACTAACTCGTTGTTTTGAATGATGGGGACCATCGACTCACCGCTGACCCGAGCAATTTTGTAGTTTGAAAAGAAAAAGAACAGCAGCAGTAGCAGACAACTTATTCCCAACACACGAAGTGTCCATTGCTTTTGGAATCGACCCATGATACCTGTTGCTCCTCTACCATAATTTTACGTCGTACGTAGCCTTTGACTGATTATACCGTTGACTCTACCGCTTTTAGCGAAGGGCAGATGTTGCTGGAAGCTCTTCACTAGGAATCGAGCCTTCACATGAACCAAGAAAATCGGCTAAAATTGCCTTGCCGAGGCGTTCGATGGAATTTGGCTCAATCGGTCGTTCCAACCGATAGATGGGCTGTTCCAATTCCAGCAAAAAGAGCGGTTGATCGGTGACCAACACCTGGCGGGCGGTGAAAATCGACAGCTCACTCGTAGCCTCGACGACGACATCCACTCCTTGTGCAACCAGCCAATCCCTCAGACGTTGCTTGATCCAGCCTTTGATTTTCTCATTTCCACTCAAGTGATAGGTGATCATCAGCTGTTTGTTTTTTAACTGCTGCTTGTTTAAATACGTCTCCCCCAATGTCACCAAGTAGCGAGAAGCAGCGCTAGAAAGTGCCGTAGACTTTCCAATACCAGAAGACACTGCTGGCTTTTGACGATCCCGCTGTAATGGAGGGGGCACATGGAAGAGTCGATCCAGTAACATGACTGCTAACGTCACTTGCACGAATACGCGATCTTCTCTCAATGTCTCTGCTTGCTTAGGAAACGTCTCTCGCAAACTATCGCTTGGATCAAACGGCACCGTTTCTTCGACCCATGGATGTTTCAATAAAAACGAAAGTACCCCTTCATCTGCCATCATCAGGAATAGCAGGACACACCGTTCTTGCTGCGACAAGGATCTGCAGACCTCCAAGCCTTCGATGACAAAGCCCGTTTTTTCAAGAAACAACCGACAAAAGTCAGCCATTTCCCAATTTTCCTCCAAGCGCCCACCTTGTTGCGCCCGCAAAAGAAAGACCTTCGTCCACTGCAGCGAAACCACTGGATCGATCGGCAAGGAGGGGCGATACCGCAGTGTCAACGTCTCAGCCAGCTGCTCAAAGAGTTGGTGGGGCTGTTCCTCTTCCTCAAAATAAAAGGCTTTATAAAAATACCGTATATTTCCTTCTGCCCCTTCTAGGCACCACTGCTTTTTATTCAAAGTCAGCTCATAAGCAGCGAACAAGGTCTGAAGCTGGCGGCATTGTTTCAAAAAGGTTTGATTGCCTAACCCGGTGATGGCAGCCAGTTTTTCAGGTATCCCCGTTTCTTGCTGACACAAGAAATGCAGAAACAACAGATTTGGGTCATCCGCCAGCAATGCTCGCTTTTTTTCCTGATACTCCGCCAATTCTTGGATCACCAATTCATAGCCATTGCTGGCAGATGCGAGGATCGTCGAAGCCCCAAACAGTTGGCGAAGTTCCTCAATGTCTGAAATAATCGTCCGCCGTGAAGCACCGCACGCTTGTGCCAACTGCTGCCCACTTAAATGACCGTAACATTCCAACTGCCGCAAAATCGTCAGTTGCCGTTTGCGCGTCATTGAAAATAAACTGTTCATCAATAAAGACGGCTTGTTTCTCATCGTTTCACCTCCCCACACATCCGAAAGTAGAGAAGCTGCAGGCAATTTCCAGCAGCTTCTGCTTGATTCTTATTAAAACCTCGTTTTTCTGCGCTCACATAATGGTATCAACGGTTTCCATCGGAACAACGCTGCCTCCCTTTTGCTTTTACTGCTCCTCTCACCAGTAAATCGATGGTCGCTAGCAGCAAAGCGAGGGTATTGCTGTCTGCCTGTCTGATTTTTCAAGAACAACTAAAAAAGCGTAACGGAACTGCAGCTGCCGCTTGCCTTTTTTCCATGAAGGAAACATCACCAGCTAAGCAAGACAAAGAAATCCAAAACCTTTCTATCTTATGTGATCGCTCGTTTTTCTGTGTCTTTTCTTCTATTGCTCACTGTTTTCCTTAGCCTTTTTTTTCTTGTTAATGATTAAAACAACAACGATGATCAGCAACAAAACAAGTGCGGCGATTCCGCCTATCAGCCACCAATTTGTTTCTGGTTCCAATGTCACGTCTTCCTCATTCAAACGTCGAGCATCAGCAGCCGCAATCGTAAAGGGTTCTTCCCAATGCCATTCCTCCCCTTGTGAACGGGCCGTCATAGTCAGGACATAGTCTCCTGGACGGAAACGCTCGCCGTTTAGAGGGATCGGAAAATCCATATGCGAATTTGGTGCCATCTGCATACTTGTGCGCTGTGTTTCATACAAGACGGTGTCGCTGCCGCTGGCACGAACCTCGGCATCAATTTCTATGTGGTTGACGAAAGTCGGTGTGTAGTTTTGAATCTTGGCACTGATCACGTTCCGATAATTGACTTGACTGGCAAAAACTTCCAGCAATTCAAGTCCCGGATCCGTTGACGAGCGGTTATTGCTTACGACGACTCCTAAAATAAAGGCAAACTCATTACGAATCCCGATTCCTTCTGTTTCCGCCTCCGCTGCCGCTGCATCGCGGACCTCTTCTACTCGGATCGATCCTGCCAGTACTCCTTCAAATTCTTCTTCAGGCATCGTCAGAGGAAGGGTAAGGATCTGTTCTTCTTGGGCTTCTAAGGTGATGACCCCGGGTGCTTCAATCAATTCGGCAATCGAGGCCGGCAATGTCGGATCAGGATATTCGGCATCACGACCGTATTCTACTACTCCGTTGACGTTGGTGAAGGCAGTATGAGCCGATACTTCGACGTCGATGGTTTCTTCCGATGTATTTTGGATGCGTAACTGCAATTCCTCTTGTTCCCCTGCGCCTAAATTCAGATCAAAATAGCCGCTGGCACCGCCTTCTATCTGGCTATCAGGGAAAATCGGGGTGACAAAAAAATTCAACTCTGATTCTATGTCATCATTTGCTCGTACTGGTGTCGGCAAAGTAATCAATGAGCAAAGCATGATCATTGCAGTCAAAAGCCGCAGCCAGCGTTGGTTTGTTGGTTGTTCGATCACTGTTGGTTCTCCTTCCAAAAAAAGGCAGGAATAACGGTCTACTCCTGCCAGTTGTTTCACATTATTGTTGCGTTGCTTTGAAAATTAGTCTTCTTGATTTGAATCGTTGTCCTCTTCACCGCCGCCATTTTCATCGCCACCATTTTCACCATCTTCACCTACTGTGGTAGATAATGTCCAGGTCAAGGTTGCTGTATAGGTGTCTTGTTGTGGAGTCGCAGCTGATGGAAGATACAGCTGAATACGATCATTCAGAATCGTGTCGTTAAAATCATCATCATTAAACTGCTCCATCATTTTGTCTTGGTCTCCCCAGAAGACAGAGGAGCGTCCTTGTCCTTGGTTGGCTCCTGCGGTCATGACTGGAATGCTCGATGCTAAATCTGTATTAGCATTTAAAATCACACGATCGCCATCAGTTTCAGTTACTGGTGCTACAGGCGCTTCGTTAGCAGGCCCGGTACCATCATTGTGTTTGATCTGCGGATCAATGAAGTGAAGCTGGGCGCCATAGAGGATATCTTTTGTATCTTTACCGACAAAATCTGTTAAAGAAAGACTTAACGTCCAATCTGCCGCACTGTTTCCTCGTGTATCACTGACTTGTGCGAAGGAAACGTAAGGAACTTCGCCTGTAAGCTCATCATCAATTGCAAGTGGATGTTCTTCATCTACTTTTTGCATTTCAGCAATCACAGAATATTCAGCTGAAGATGAAGTAATGGCTTGTTCACCAAAATCGAACATTTCTGGCACGTAAACGATCGTTAATGGACCTTTTACTGGAAGCGGATCAATGATAACTGGTGGGTAAGGAATTGGATTTTCAACGTCATCAACGTCATCTTCCCCTTCGACAAAGTTAACCTCATTTGGTGTCTCTACTTCAAAAAGTGGTGTTCTTGGTTGATTATTTTCTTCCTCATCTGCTACTACTTGTACGCCGCCTGCGAAGATCGTAGAGGTCAGTACAGCGACTGTTGTTAAGCGAATCCATTTCATTTTTATTCCTTCTTTCTTTTAAATTAGTTTGTTTCATCGGCTTGCGCCGTTGGAACTGTTTCTCCTGATTGGGGGGTGGTGGTGCTCAATTGCCATGTCAATGTCGCCACATAGAGGGCTTCATCTTTGGCGGTGGCTCCCGGGACGAACAACTGGATCGCCTCATTGCGAACCACCGGCGCTTGGTCATGGAACTGTGCATTCAGCTCATCTTGATCGCCCCAAACAACGGATGAGGTGCCTGCCCCTTTGCCCGCATCGGCGGTCAGAACAGCTTGTGCCGCCCCATTGGCATCCAAACGTAAGCCCGCTTCATGGGCACACGGTGCATTCTCTTGATTAAAGCTAATGTACTCGACTTCGCGTGAGGCAAAGATGATTTGCGCCCCTCGCAGTTCATTGTGCTGCGTCCCAGATTCAAACGCACTCAATGCTACCGTCAAACGCCAGCCAGCATTTGACCCGCGGGTATCTTGTACTTGGGCGAAAGAAACATAGGGCACTTTGTTTTCTTCCCCTTGAGTATCCGCTAGTTGTTGTTCCTCTGCCACCATCGAATAGACGGCATCGCGGTTGGAGATTTCTTGGGTACCAAAATCCAAAGTCGGCGCATAAGCGATCGTCAATGGCCCTGTTTGTCCGTCTGGTCCGATCGGCGGGATCACCACATCTGGTCCGTCTGGTCCTGGATCAGGTGGGATGACTTCCGTCGGGTCTCGGTCATTGGGCACAAAGCTGACTTGACCATCGGTTTCAGCGACTCTTACTTCAGCGGCGGTCCCTTGGAACCCGCCAATCAAAAGGGTTGCGGCAAGTACGGTACTCGTTGCAAATCGCAAAAATCTCATAAGATCATTCCCTTATTCTCTCTTGCTCAATTTTTCTGGTGTTCGTGAGGTTGCTCGTTCTTTTTGGTACCTGCGTGTCTTCTTCACTGTTGCATAGCCAGCGATCAATAGCAGCAAGGATCCGAGTGCCGTGGCACTGGAACTTTTTCGGGTATTCGTCTGGGGCAAACGTCCCCCATCGCCGCCAGGCTGTGACGGTCCGCTCGGTGGTGAAGGTTCTGGTTTGTCTGTCTCATAGACACCCGTGAACTGCACTGAGCCTTCTGTATCGACGGAACGCTGCTCTTGTGCCGAAACCAAAATCGTCGAAGCACTGATCACTTGAAAAAAAGCAGCGAAGATCATCAGGTGGACCCAAACATTCCCCCTCGCTCTTTTCATTCTCCCTCCCCCTTTTTGACATCATCAAGCCTAAAAACCACCATTTTTTAGACACCCTCACTTAAACGGTAACCTTGAACAAAGTCGATCGGTCTTTGTTTCAGTTGGCTTTCAAAAACGCTGGTTTTTACCCTCGATATACTTCATTATAGCTATCTTTGTGATGCGGGAAAAATCAATAAATTCACTGGCTGATGAAATCGATGCCTAGATAAAAAAAACAAACCCCCGTTTTAAATAAATTGTTCACCAGAGAATCTGACTAAAGTGAGCAATCCTTAACATATGTCAAAACGCTTGTTATCATAGAAAAAACATTTATCACTCTCCAAAGCACCCGCAGTTCTTCCTTGTATAAAAGTACAATAAAATAACGTCAAAAAAGGAGTGTCATCCTTATTAAGAACGTTCCTCTCTTTTCATTTGATTCCCCAAGCTACATTTGTCGGGTATTCTTTCTTTTATGTCGTTTTTCTTAGAATCACTAAACTGATAAGAACAAGGAGCATGTCTATCAGTGGTAGCCTTCCGCTCGGTTGGGTATTTTTCTGCGGAAAATGGTTGGGTGGTTCCTCGACGATTAACGGAGCAGCAGCTATGGTTCTTCTTTCAGATCGCCACTTTTACCGTACACTTTCACTTATCCAGCCCTTTACTGAGCAATCCGTTGTTCTCAATACAGGTGATGCTGTCAAAACAAAGAGTACTCCGATGGCTATTGGGGCTCTAAAAATTTGGCGTTACCTGTCCATTGCTTTATCCTCTCTATCTAACATCCCTCATTACTCCTTAGAAATGCCGCTTTGCCAAATAAACAATTCCTAAATGAATCATTTTGTTGACTCTCTTACAAATAATTCTTCAGTCATCCATTTTTGGTTATTATTTACAGAACGAATCGATTCTTCTAACCTTCCCCTTAAGAATTTCTCAATTTCTTGTTCTACAGTTCCCTTCCACACGTCCGAAAACATATATTATTGGCTGTTCAATTGCACCAAAAAAGCAGCAGACGATCACTCCTAGGTTTTCACCAAAAGGAGCAAACATCTGCTGCCAATTCTCTTATGTTAAGTAAGCCCCTACGAAAAGGATCGTCTGGGTCGTTTCATTTATGTATACTTTTTTTTACAAATAAGCTATTTCTTCCTACTTAAAAGAAACGCTTCTTTGCAGATCCTTGTGCTTTACCTATTGATCATTCTCCTAAAGATTGCTTCTCTTTCCTTGTTCTGTCGCGCTGCACCCAAAAATACATAACCAGCAGAAAGAAATAGCCTAGCAAAAGAATGACTTGTCCCAATTGAAACCAGCTGCGAAGGATCACAGATATGCTGGGAAAGAAATAATATACGCCATATTGTGCCACCGATATGCCTACCGATAAACAGGCAAAAATGATAAAAAGTTTCATTCCATTGATGTCCTACCTTCATACGCTTTTTGTATTCTTTGTGACTTGTCTTACAAGGTAACTCGTTTCGCCGAAAAGGTCAACCAGCGTTCGTCATTGCCACGATCCTGACCAGTCAGTCTAACGTTTCTAAAAAAGCTCTTACTCAAGCAAGGAAGACCAACCAATTGCCTTCCCCACTGCGTTGTTTGAGTAGCCCTTTTGCTCTTGGTTATTCTCAAGGGTCCTTACCACCTGAAAATTGTCCGTTTCGCCCCACTACTACTCTTCATTTCTATCCCAAAAACGCTCTATCTATAAAACTTCCCCAATAGTCTATTGCTCGTCATCGTTTTCCATTTATCGCAAGCTTTTCTCCCAATTCTCAGACACAACTCGGCGCACCAAGAATGAATGTTCAGGACTCTGCTAAATGCTCGCTCAAATAAATCAAGCCCATTTTAGGTTTTTGCGTTAGCTTTGCCCCCGTGATCTCACGATAAAAATACTTATGGTCATTTTCAATCATTTCAATGACTTCTTCCTCACTCATCCCAAGGTCATCTAGCAATCCTTCTTTGCGATTGTTGCTGATTTCCATCAATATTTGCAATTGTGCATCAATCGCCAATAAGTTGCCCCATTGAACAAACAGGTTTTCTTCCTTGCTATGAAAAATCGTTAAAAACTCTTTTGCTAACCGATGATAAAAGGCATTTAGTTTTGGAAAAAAGCGTAACACCCCTTGTTTTTCTAGCTCTGTTTGAAAATGCGCCAAATATTCTTCTGCTCCCGCTATCTTTTCTGCCAGCATATTAGCCTCCTCGTAATCTATCTGTACGATCGTTCCCAGTTTCCCTCTTCTAGTAACCGTAGATTTTCTTCAACCAATCTCTTTTCCTTCTATCTCATTCGTGGACAGCCTTCAACGACACTGCATTTCTAGGTATTGATGGCACATTCACGCACTTGCTAGTTCCATTTATTTTCCATCTTCTCTCTTTTGATCCAACCAACAATTCACAGGTTTCCTCTTGAGAAAAAACAAATACTCCTAAGCATCGGACTATGGTCTCACTATAGCGTCAAATCTCTTTAAAAAAAAATAGCAATTTTCACCTGTCGGTGAAAAAACCTACATTGTTCCAAATAGTTTCAACGTTTACATTCATTAGAATAATAAAAACTTTGTATTTAGTCAAATAAATTAAAAACAAACATAAAAATTGAAGTATTTTAAGCAATTGTTTATAATGTGATTAATTCTTTTTTAAATTCAACGGGGGCATCTATGAAAAATTTTCAGTTAAAATTTATCAAAAATCGTTCTTTAATTCGACGATTGCAATTATTAAATGAATTTGAGAAGAATCCGTCTTCAACATTGGGCGATTTATCAGAAGTAACAAAAAGCAGTACTCGCACGATCATTGCGGACATTGCTATGATTCGTGAACATTTCAATGATGCAATCGAAATCTACTCCTCGAAGTTTGGTTATTTATTTGAAGAACTGGATCCCGAGGCATATATCAAACAAAAACAAAACTTAGTCAAAGATGAACCTTTTTTTATGATTCTCGAAAGTATTTTTTTCGATGAATTACAATCGGTGCTGGATTGGAGCCTGACCCTTAATCTTTCTGAACAAGCATTGCTTGGCTACTTAAAAAAAATGAATGGCTTATTAAAGCCCTTCAACCTTCGCCTATCAACGAATCCTGTCACACTGGTGGGTTCCGAGATCGATATTCGCCGCTTTTTTTGTCTGTTTTATTATGAGTCCGATATCAATGTCAATACGATCTTCCCGTCATTGGATGTCCAAGATGCCGTGATTGAGATCACGAATCTTTTGCATTCAAAAAAACAACCGGCTTCTACCTTTTCTTACTTTTCCTATATTCTCTACATCACGCTGGAACGCAGCAAGAAAGGGTTGCAGGTCGAACTTTCTCCTGAGCTGAAGGAGATTTTTTATGCTTACGATTCATTGATTTCTCCAGAGACGTTGACGGAGATCCTTTATTCTTATTTTCATTATCGCCTACCTGAAGATGAAATCATTTATTTGCTTCTTTGCCTCATCTGTCGCCGAAAAATCAATCATCCTTCGATCGAAGAATTTTGCCAATCCTACAATCGCTGGCCTGAGATCAAACA
The DNA here is from genome assembly GCF_058135755.1 of Enterococcus sp. R12. Classification (NCBI taxonomy): domain Bacteria; kingdom Bacillati; phylum Bacillota; class Bacilli; order Lactobacillales; family Enterococcaceae; genus Enterococcus; species Enterococcus sp. R12. Next base: position 605,249 of record NZ_CM176874.1, on the reverse strand, counting down.
AGTGGCAAAAGATTTCTATGCCATTAATCGCGGCAATTCCTACGATGAACAAAAAGACTTACACTGGTTAGAGTCGTTTTTTACGATCGTGAAAATACGCGACATGCTCTCTCCCATCATGAATGTCAATATTGACGATCTTACCCAATTCGTCAAAGACAAGTTTTCCCACGAATATAAGAGAAACTATGCATTTTTGGCAAAGCATAAGCTAGTCAAAAAGCTCTATTCGCCTTCTTATCTCGAAGACTTTTGTGCCAGTCTAACGATTCACATGGAAGCGATCAAAGAAGAAAATTGGGGGACACAACGGACGATCGCTGTGATTTTTGAAGGAAATGAATATGTCTGCGAATATGCCGAAAGTATCGTACGGAAATATCTAGGACGCTTCCACACGTTGTATTATCCTGATGCCAGCGAACTCTCCCCAGCCTATTTAAAGGAAAAGCAAATTGATCTGCTAGTAACCAATTATTCGGAATATACGATGGAATATTTGCTTGAAGTCGAGTGTATCCTGCTAAAATCTTTTCCAGATGCCACGGATTGGAATCGATTACTTAACCAAATCAATCCACGAATCTTGCGTCTGGTGGTTTTGAACAACGCATAGGACATTTTCTCAGGCACTATCTTGTAGGATCGTTGCAGCTGCAACTCGTTATTTTATAAGAACAACTCCTACATAACGAGTGGTTGAAACTCTGATCGATCAAGCCGATCAGAGTGTTCATTTCTCGCTGAGGTAGATCAACCCATGGGGGGCTTTCTGGTTCGTGCCGATCCCTGCCATTTGTCGGTAATAGACATTTTTGTCCTTTTTGATCATCTTGACGATCTCTTCTTCTGCCAATTCGATTTCTATAAAAATGTCCGAAAAAAAGCAAAATAAAAGAAATTCGTTGTAATTTTACACACCTTCTAAAAAAATTCATTTTTCTTTGGTATACTGAATATAGATCTGCGTATCATTAGATTTACGTTGCCCGTTAGTGAAGTTTCAGGCAACGTTTCTTTATGGGGGATAGATAAAAAATGGAAGAGAAAAAGATTTTTGAGAAGCGGTGGTTATTAGCTACCAGTGAACAACGAGAGAAATACCATGCCTTGATTGCCTCTTACCCTTCAATCGAATGGACATTCAAAGAAAAAAGCTACCTTTTATGGCTTTGTCAGTTAGATAGTGATACGTTCGAAACCTTTGAAGCGATTTTTGATAAACTAGTAAATGCCAACTAATTATTTTCGCGTAGGCTGTTCTTTCACCAAAACAACCCAATCTTTTGGTATTCAGGAATAGTGGGCATATTTTCAGATAACTCCTTTTTTTATTAGACAAACGAATATAAGCCGCACCCGTCGATCGTAACGGTTGCGGCTTTTCTCTTTGATCTATCCACCTATGTCCTCGTCATGCTGTTTTGCAACACGTGTATCAGGTTGTGGGAACGCTTAACGCTTGCCCTAACTGAGGATCGATTTTTTCAATCACTCTTAGCCAATCTTGATGATCGGGGATTGCTTTGAGTAAAAGAGAATCAGTCGATAAGATGAACTCTGATAAATATTCACTATAATTCGTGACCACAAGATCAATGGCGTTTTCCTTCAAATAATCGCTCGTCAATTCATTGATTTTTGGAAAGAATACCCGATGATCATTGCCGACATAACGCAAAAAGCGCGCACGGATCGTGTGACAGGCATAGAGATCACCTTCTATTATCAACGCAATCCGTTTGACTTTTTGTGCATAAAGCTCCCTAATTGCTTCACTATAAAGGGTCAGTGCGGCACAAATATCTGACAGATACTCCTGTTTGATTCCTAGAATCGCTTGGTGCTGCTTCATAAATGCCAGATTTTTTTGATAAGCAGCAGAACCATGCTTTTGCGCTTCATTTTTTACTTCTGTTAGCAAGTGATTTAAAACGGGCGCCAGCTGCTCATTGATTTTCTTTGACAGGAAAAAGGCGTGGATCATCGTCTGAACCTGTTGAGGCTCTTGAAAGGAAATGCCCCATTCTTGCACGAAGCGCTGACTCAGTTCTTCGAGTTCAGGATACAGCCCAAACGCTGCAACGAATTGCTGCTCTTTTTCAGGCTCGGTCAAAGTCCGTTTCATCACGGTCACTAAATAAAGCCACATCATTTCTTGTTGCGGTAGTCTTACTCGGTATAACGCTTCGATTTTAGGCGCTAAGTTCTTCATTATCGCAAATGCCTCATGCGTTTCGACGATTGCTGCCAACGATCGAGGAATCTGAACGGTCTTTCCCAGTTGATAGCGCTTGATCGCAATATACAAACTATAATAAAAATCACTCGGAGAAACGCCTGTATTCACCAGCGCTGTGGGAATTTTTGAGAAGGCATCACTGACTAACGCAATCAGTTCTTTGGGGGGCAAGAGCGTATGCGGCGTGACATCTGATTCGTAATAAAAATCTTTAAAAAACTTGCGAATATTGGCTTCTGATCCACTCAAATTGACCGGTTGCAAGATCCACTCCAAATGATACTTTCGTAACGTCGCAGAAGCGGTATTCAAATAGCGACGCATCGTACTTTCTGATACATACAAGCGCTGCGCCCACTCTTCAACCGAACAGAATTCCCCGTGGAAAATGGCTTCCACGATTTGATACATGCCTTCTTCTGCAACAAGCTCCTTTTTTTGAGACAAGTATCTTTTCGGATCAGTTTCCCTAAAATGATAGCCATTGGCTTCAAGAGTAAATTCCGCTGCCTCCTGCAGATAGATTTTCAATTCCTTGATGTCAGAGCTGATCGTCCTTTGGGTCACATCAAGCTTGTTGGCTAAACTTGCGATGGAACAAGTCCGTTCTCGCTCAAAGGTATTTAACATTTGAAGCCATCGAACGGTCGTTTTGTTTAGCATAAAATTTAACTGCAATTCTCTCATTTTGCCCTCCGTGTTTCTCCTTCACCGACTGGTTTCTTTTCTATAGTACAATATTTGCGTCTATAAAAAAACCTTCCTATTTCCCAAATTTACTTAAGTTGGTGTTAGAATATGTACTTAAGTGAACAAACAAGGTATTCTCTATGTAGACTCTTTTGTGCAACTGGAGGAATTTGTATGACAAATATGGTTTATGGATACGCCCGTGTATCCACAAGACAACAGGATCTCTCTCGTCAATTGGATTTACTTGACCGGTATGAATGCAACAAAATTTATACTGAAAAGATCAGTGGTGTACGCGCAAATCGTCCTGAATTAAATAAACTAAAAAAACGAGTGAAAGAAAACGATAAAATCATTATTGAAAGTTTCTCGCGGCTAGGAAGAAGTACCAAAGACCTGATTGATCTCGTCTACTTTTTTGAAAAGAAAGGCGTAAAAGTCATCAGTATCAAAGAAAATTTTGATACACAAACCCCTCAAGGAAAATTAATGATGACTGTTTTCCAAGCCTTCAGCCAATTCGAACGAGACATCATCGTTGAACGGACCAAAGAAGGCTTAGAATCCGCACGTGCTAGAGGAAATATTGGCGGTCGTCCACGAATCGATCCCGCACTGATCCAACACGCATTGCACCTTTATCAAAAGGAAGGAAAAGCCGTTGTGGATATCTGTGCCCAAACAGGCTTAAAGCGCTCGACTTTTTATCGCTATCTTAGTCTGGAGAAGGATGAGGTCATTTCATAAATACACGTGCTGGCTGAACTTAGTACTTTCGGCTGCTCACTATATAAAAAACAGGACGAACATTGCTGATGTTTGTGATTGCTTAAAGATCGATATTTGTTCTCTTAAAGCAATTCATCCAGCTTGTTCGTCCTGTATGTTTTATTCTTCTGGCTCTTCTGTTGATCCTATTGTTGTTTTCTCTATGATTTCTTACGGTACAAGAACACCAGTCCGCCGATTAAGAATAAGATACCTGTCACACTTAGCAAGACACTGCTTGTTTCTCCTGTGTTCATGTTTCCTGTTGAATCTGCCAGCAAGGGAACCGATGAGTCTATGGATGGTGTTTGCTGCTTTGTTTGCTGTGTATCTGTTGCCTGAGCGATCGGCCATGTGCTTGGAAAGGTTGTCCCTAAAATCAGCATCCCTACTAAAGCGCTCTTACTTATAACTACGCGTTTCTTCATTATCATTTTTTCTCCTTTTTCTTTTCCCCAACGTTATTCACACTTATCTTTGGACCAATCTATCCAAGCGTTTTAGGTCTGCAACTGGCAAGGTTGTTTTTTCTAAAAAAGCTGTTTTCAATGACTGCTTCACACTCGATGAAACATGCGGCGCACTATTAACATGAAATCCGCCAATTTTCAAGGGATAAGACTTCTTGATTGGCGCAGAGTATTATATAATTTACTTAAAACGAGCGTAATTTCAATGGATAGGTGGTGACTTCAATGTTAGAAAATTTATCTATCAACTTGCATCGGGACAAAGCATTTTCTCGACAAGTAAAAATCTTGCAAGTGCTAAATGCTGCACCGACAGGGTATCATCCACAAGAATTAGCGACCTTACTAGGGCTATCTTTGCCTACAGTTACCAAAGAGCTGAGTATTTTAAGTGACAGTTTGCCAAAAGAACTGGTCAAGATCACACTCTCAGAAACGAACATCGTCTCGATCGCTTATGCGCCGAACGCTTCCATCAATTCTGCCATCCAATACCTGGGGATGGAAACGCTGGAGTTTAAAATCATGACGAGTATTATTGATAATAAAAAATACTCTATTCACCGAGCAACGATTGAATTCGGTTATTCTCGCAGTCATCTTTTACGGACGATCAGCTACATGAACAAGTCGTTGCAAACCTATTCTGTAACTATTGCCACGAATCATCTTGACTTTATTGGTACCGAAGCGGACATCCGATTTTGTCTGTTCGTCTTTTTTTCTGCTTATGGCGATAGCACGATTTTAGATAAGGATAGTCCAGCGGATGCCCGCCTGCTGGTCCAAAAAGCCAAGGAAGCCAACACGAAAGATTTGCATTACAGCCATTACCGACTTGCTCTGTGGCTAAGTATCGCCAAGCGTAGGTGGCGCTATTCTTACTTTTTGACCTTGCCGCCGTCTTTAGAACGCAATCTATTGGAGAAAGAACGCTTCGCTATTTTCTCAGAAATATTAAACGAATATTACTTGAAAAAATACCGAATCATCCACTTGCCGCAACAAGAGCTGCTTTGGATCTTTGTCAATGCGCTCCACTGTCTTTCCTATAGTACGATGGACATCAACGGCGAAAGCGATGCGGATTACATTTTTCACCATACAGAAAGACCAGAAATTATTGCAGAAGCGGCTGCCTTTTTAGAGAAATCTGGCGTCGCTATTCCACCTGCAGCTGCCCACAAGATCATCGCTTATCTCGTAAATCTTCGCCTGCTGACGATGATTTCTGCCAATTATGAGTTTGCTGATCCGCAGATCAAAGCCTTTGTTGAAACGACATTCAAGACGGATTACCTTTCTTGGAATGAGTGGTTGAAACCTTTCAACGATCAAAGCCGCTTCTTTTCCTTTACACACTTGGAACATATCGCAGTCACATTGACTTTGTTAAGCGAGTTAGCGCCTAATCCCCAGCTGAAAAAACACCTCAAAGTAGCCTTTGCTTTTCAAGGCGGTGCTGGATTAGATGCTTTCTTAGCCGCATCAACGGAATTATTTAAAAACGACCATACAGAAATCAGTTACTTTTTTGAAGTGGCTCCTGATGAACAAGAATTGATCCATCGGGAAATAGATTTGATCGTCAGCAATTTTGACTTACATCTGAAAAGCAACACCAAATTTCAGCAACTGCGCATTTCCAATGTCCCCACCCTTTCGGATTGGACGATCATCCACAAAACGATTGAACAGCTGATTCAGCCAAGAATCACACCGATTCGTTGAGCTAAGGAAACTGGCGGCCTTCTTGAAGGAAGCGCCGTCAGTTTTTCATTGCATGATTCGCTATTTTGCCCTTTCCTAAGTATCCATTTTTCATTTCTCTTAGCGTGTCTATTTTTTTCACATCAGAAAAAAATCAGATCTTTTTCGCAAGATTCTTCTCCTAATAAACGCTTTTCCATTCAAGCGCAGCGGAGAAAGCCACTGTCTTGTTTTCGTGTGCTGTTCGTAATCCCTGAAAAGTTGGCCTGCTTCGTGGATTTTTTAATGAATGAAATTTTAGCAGCTACTCTTAGCCCCAACTGTGAGAAGCGTTATTTTAAAAACAAAGAAACATACGGTCAAAACAGACTGCATACTTTAAATAACATTTGTATCTATTTTTTTTATTTACTAGAAAAAAAAGAAATTTTCTCCCCGCTCCTTTTTTGTATAATAGGTAAAAAGAGAGGGGAACAAACGTGGATTTTATCAAGGAGCTGCAATCCTTCAAAACAATCGTCGAGGAAGGTACGTTTACTAGAGCTGCCGCCAAACTAAACTATGCCCAGTCGACCGTTACGAACCATATCAAAAAGTTAGAAGACGAATTAGAAGTAGCGTTATTTTTGGAAGGAAAAAGCAATGTATTGACCTTGGAAGGCGAATTGTTGAAACAGGAAGTACCCGAACTGATTGCCCACTGGGAGCGGGTCAAAGAACAGTTGATCAATGCTTCCCATACGGTCGAGTATTCGTTGCGGATGGGCATCCTTCAACCCTATGACATTTTGGTTTTGCCTGCACTGCTTCACGATTTTTCGCAGCACTATCCAAAAATAAACTTCGAGATCGTCGTGGGATCAACACTGGAATTAGCCAATGCACTAAATGAAAACCGAATTGATTTCGCCTTATGCTCACTTCCTCACGAGAAACATTTTGCTTACGAGGAATTGTTTCAAGAAGAGCTTTGCTGCATTACCTCACTCTCAAACCCATTAATCATCAATGAGCTAGCCGACCTTGAAGGGAGCCATCTCTATCGTTCCAAGTCTGACTGTCCAGCTCGCACAAAAATTGAAAGCTATCTTGACAATCAGGTTCCTTCGATCCATTGGGAGTCTGTCAGCAATATCAGTACGATTCCTTACTTGATCGAACGAACTGGATACTGCAGTCTGATCCCTCGTTCCATCATTGAGCAAACTCATGCTCGAGTAAAAATCATCTCGCTTCCTTTGCCTGATCCCCACATGTCGATCGGCTTATTGTCAAAACATCCACTGATGCTTTCTCCCAGCATCACAAAAAATTTTGTCGTCGAGCTAAAAATGCGCTTACTATCTTTGTTATAAAACGGTTTTAATCCGCATTGATTTTTATGCAATGATGCTTTTTCCAGAAAAATAATGTCAGTCATTTTGTAAACTTCGTCACAGCGGGAAACAAAAGAGCTGCACCAAGTCTTTACGTATTAAAGACTTGGTGCAGCAGGGTTTTTGAATTCGCTTACGGTTATAAAGTTATGAGATGGTATCTTTTCTCTCGATTCGATTTTTTGTTATCATTTTACTTTTTTTATGCAACCTGATACGATTATTCATGTAAACCGAAGAAAAATCAGAAAAGATGTCGTTATTCTTAACATTTCCGATTTTTTCTCCGATTGTAAAAAATAGAAACGTTTTTTCATCATTTACAAAGTATACTCAATTTTGAAGCGACGAGTTCTCAAGAAACTGAGGCTTGTACCCCGCAGGGCAAAGTCTTTGGGTAGTTATTGCTCAAGGAAGCTGTTTTTGCAATTGTCAGAAAAAATAGACGATGAGAAAAGGAGGAAAAACCATGTTTATCATTGAAGCGATCTTCAGCTTTTTAAGAGACGCATTAGGTGTGATCCTAGCTATTCTCTTAGGGACGCTTTGCTTGTCGATGGTGGTCAATTTGATCGTTATCGTTGTAAAAAACACCTATTCAAAATTTAAAAAGAATTATTAACGAATCGCTATCTTCTAATAGATAGCTTTTTTAGATAGTTTTTTCAATGGTTTTTTCAACCTCTCAGGTCTCTTTTTTGCCTTTGTAGTATCTTTTTTCAAACTCAATCCAAGATTTGCTGAATTCATGGTTAGAAAAGGCACTTTTTAAACCTGAACGCTGCTTAAAGCGAAAGACCTCTTCGCGGTCCATCCCCAATTCCTTGGCAATTCGTTCATCCGACCACTCGTTAGCCACCAACTGCTGCACGATATTTCCCATCTTCTCGATGCCATGGGTACCACGTGCTCGATTGTGGCGAATCGTTGAAGCGATGCGATTCTCAAAAGGCTTATCGATCACCGTGACCGGAACACTTGGCAATTCCAAGCGGTCTTTTGCTACGATGTACCGATGAAACCCATCGATCAAAATATACTTGTCTTGCTCCTTATCGTGGTAACAAACCAATGGCTGCGTAAAGCCATCTTCTCGAATCGACAGTTCCAGTAAATCCATTTCTGGAGCAGCCACGGTGTTGGGATTATACGTATTCGCGTGAATCTTGCTGACTGGGATCAGCTTCGCCGCTAACACTGGAAAATCGATATCGCTCATGAGGGACTACACTCCTTTTTAGAAATGAATAATTTTTTGTTTGGCGATAGACCGCAAACCCTTTTGATTCCAAAAGGGCAATTTCACTAGGCTGGTTACTAGAAGCGAGAATCTCTGCTTCTGGGTAGTTGCGGCTGATATCCACCAACATTTTCCGTAAAAGAAACTTTTTAAATTGAGCGGCTGGATCTTTTTCATAAAATTCCCCTAGCTCCACTTTGTTGGCGCCTTTTTCATAATAAGAAAAAGCAGTCACCCGTTTTTCGTCATCAAGAATCACGTACCAGTAGCAGTTCTCATCATTGACTAAGTACGGAAATTGCTGCTGATACACCCGTTCCGCAAAAAAAGCCCCCATCAATTGATAGAATTGGCTTTTCTTATACGGTGGAAAAAATAAAACCAATCGTTCGTTCACAAAACCCTTCCTCTCTAAGGACGCACTCGTCCATCGTTAGGTGATTTTTTTCGTTAAATACTCGTATTTGGCATTCAATTTTTTTAACTGATACTTGGGTAAATGCTCAATCCCCAAAGCCGCGCCAAAATCGACCGCCAACTCATACAATTCAGACTCATCTTTTTTCGTCAAACTATATTGTCGCGTACTCAAAGAAAAATCATTTTTTTCTAACGCACGAGCGATCCCTTTCCAGTCATGCCAGAGTACTTCGTTTTTCAGCCAGTCCTTACGTTTGGTCACATCGGGTATATCTTCCACTTCGATCCCGTGCTTTTCTCGATAATGATCAATCAAAATCGTGATTTTGCGGTAATAATGATCCTGTAATTTCTTTGAATAAAGTCCAATTGATTCCAGTAAAAAGACCGCATACTCTTGCCAAGTCATATGACTGGGCTTTCTCGTATTGTAATGCGCCAGCAATCCTGTCTGGGCATACAAGCGACCAAAATTGGCTCCTGACACACGATTTACGACGCGTTCCCACGTTTCCGGTTCCACCAAAGCATATTGGTACAAGCCTTTTCGTTGCTGCATACCGTAAGGCTGACAGATCCGCATTTGATGGATCGGAACGCCATGATCATACAACTTTTCATAAAAGCCATTGATCGGCCAGTCAAAATGGGCATAGGCTCCCCACACATCTTCGGTCTTCCAATCATAGATGGGGTAAAAATTAACGACCATTGAATCTGCTACTTGCCGTTTGATCCAGCATTGCTTCCGAAAGTTATACTTTGGCGATGTGATCGATCGATACCGATACAGACTTTCCTGGGTTCGTATCCCCACACCACAAGCAACAGGCTCAAACTGATGATAGCTTGCGTACCAATGAGCAAAGTTTCGTAAGAACTTATCAGGGTTCATATTTGCACTCTGATAGATTTCCATCAATGATTCATCCAAATCAGCAAGTGAAATCGCATCTTTTGGCATCGGCTGTACCCACTTCTCACGTTCTTGTTCATCCCACATCAGCCATTGTGGCTGAAAGACGCTGGTATTGTTGTCCTCGTAAAAGGGCAAACAGAAGTGGAAGGTTTGATTGATACTTGGTAACGCTTTGATTTTTTCCATGAACGTTCTCGTAGCATCATAATTTGCCTCGATATCTAAAATCAGCAGATCAAAGGTTTTCTTTTTTTTCTGTGCGACTTGGTCTGCCAATTGGATCATGGCCCCGCTATCTTTTCCACCACTGAAAGAGAAATACACATGGGGAAACGTATCAAAAATATATTCCAAACGCGTCATCGCCGCTTCTAGCACATTTTCCTTACAATATTTCTTCATAAAAGCTCATGTCCTCATTTTATTTGTCCTTTTTTTGAATAAGTATTACATTCTAGTATAAAGTTTCACTTGGCTTCTTACAAGGACTTAAGGGAGATTTCCCTGTTATTTCATACAGTGACATGTTGAAATACGCGCGCTCAGTATCGGATAATGAGTCAACTACAGGCTAAAAAAAGCAGAGATATCAATTTTTTAAACTTCATAATCGCTGCTTACTACTGATACATCTGCTCTTTTTTGAATCACAAAAAGATAGCCTGTTTTTTCTATGATTTAGCTAATAGAAAGCAATACCATCAACCTGATTATCCGTTCATTCATCACATGTACTTAATTTTCCATAACAGTGAAATTTCTTTGCTGAGGTCTTTGAGCTTCATAGCCTTTTGGATATTTTCAGACATCTTCTTGTAATTACTGATTTTTTCTTCTTTTGGCAGCAGTACATATTCTCGCTTGATTGCTTCAAACTTGTCTTCATGATCGATCATCAGAAGTTGCGTGATCAAATCGTGGGCGATCCACCGATGATAGGAATTTTTGTGGGTATGCAATGCCCAAATCCGTTCCCACTCATCATAAATCAACTCAGGATTTCTAATGGCTACTTCTTTAATGATCAAATAACTATTAAAATACTCATTGATATGATTTTGACCATCAACGACATTCTCCACTAGCTTCTCCCTTACCTTTCGATCATCGATCGCCGTTTGCACAAACGGTTGGGGATCAAACGATGTTGTCTGAAAATGACGCGCGATTTCTTGGTAGTCCATGCTTTCACCTTCTTTAAATGATTGATTTGCAGCAATTACTTTTTTTTATCCATATCTTCATTTTAACAGAATCTTTGTACGAAAAAAGCGCTTTTTTGATTGCTTTTACCCTCCTTAAACGTTGGTCTCCTGTACCATTAGAAAGTGATCGTTCGTTGGCGCGCATTTTTCCCGGCAATATCCAATTTAAAATCGATCAAAAGAAACAGGGAAATCCCTCAATGAAAAGAAGGATTGTAGTCTTTCACCCAATGATCCATTGAGTTCTGACATTCGTTTCTTTGTAGTTTGTGATTTCTTATTCCATCGTATTCTTGACCTTGCGTCTGTAAAAGAGCGCCTGTACTAATAATTTTCTCAATGAAGAATGTGATAAAAATGACATAAAAAAGGAAGTCCCATGACGGGACTTCCTGAGTTTCGTTTCTTCAAACACTATTTCACGCATAGCTGCGAGATGCTGGATCACGCGTCCTTTCTCCGAATACCTCGGTCGGTAGGCATTTTGATCCATTGTTCGGGTGGACGTTTTCTGATTTTTTTTGGTGCAAACATCAGTTGAACCGTTCTTTTGACAAAGTTATTTCGGTATACGTTTTCCATAACTTGCACGCCCTTTTCAATTGAATTAGGAAGTGGTGACGCCGATCGTTCTTCCTACCTTTATTATAAGCGTGAAGACGGGACAAAACAAACAAAATAGCTGGGAATTTTTGGCTTTCTTTCCCTCAACTTTGTAGTCGATCGCTCGCTAAATTGGTACGATCCATTGAATAATATTCAACTAGCCATCGTATATTTATTGAAAAACCAAATGAAAAATTACAGAAAAGGTTGATTTCCACTCGAATAAACAGCCGAAAGGATGAGTTTTTGAATGAAAAATCGTTTCACTTTACTTTTTCTTAAATTTTAATTATTATTCTTTTGAAATAAGATTAATGAAGGAGATAAAAACATGGAAAAATACCAAGTGTTCCCTGGTCAAAACTATCAGGCAAATGTTATTGGCTTTACCGGTTTACAAGAAGTTAGTGTGATTCATGTTTACGAAAATACTGCGACTGTTCTAATCAAAGAAACAGCTGAAACAGGTGTTGCGAAATTATGTAATTTTCTAGTGGGTGCAACACAATTAGTTAGTTGATGCTTTGTAATTAATCAAAACATGATGGAGCAATTTGCCATCCAGCATGTTGTAGGAAATCGCTCCAGAGATACTCGTCTGTGAGATTGCCTTTTTCCTATTCATCAATTACAGTAGTATTTTTATTTATCTACTCAATATCTCTCTACTTTATATATAAATAGTGTTAGAATGAACAAAAGGAAACGTATCAGGCTTCCCCCAAGAGAATCTTCCCCAAGTACTCTTGTCTGATACGTTTCCTATTTTTGTGGCGAAAAAGCCACAGACCAATGGTAGCCCTTTACTCTGTGAAAAGCAAGCTTTCAAAATAAATTTTTTCTTTATTTTTTTATTTTATCTCTACAATTCCCCTTTAATAAGCAGGCAAAAACACACCTCTCGACAAAAAGGTGTGTTCTTTTTATAACAATGATTATTCACGGATAATAAGTTCGTAAGGCAGAATGATCTGCTCTTGTTTTCTTTCTTGAAACAAGCGAAAGGCTTCTTTGCCGCACTGATCCAGATGAAACTCAACGGAAGAAAAGTGCAGCATTTGACTGATGAGCAGGTTTTCTTGCCCAATCACGACGGGTGCTGTTCCGTGAGGGTATTGATTTAAGATCATCGCTGCGATCTCGTCCCCATTTGTGATCACCCCATCGATTCCTCGTTCCTTAAAAAATGCAGCTGCGGGAATCCCATCTTGTGCTTTGATGCAATCCCAATAAATATCTGCTTCAGAAAAATTAGGGAACAGCTCCTTGGCTTTTGCGATCGTGTTGACTGAATTGCAGCTGAGGCGTTTGCTGCGCCCTAGCGTCAGTCCCAAGCGTTTTACACCTTGTTCTTTCAAATAATTGATACTGGCTGTCACAGAGCCGACCAAGTCGATCGCAACGAAAGGAACGGCAGTACCGGTCGAATTTTCACAAAAAACAATCGGTCCTTTTTCCATGTAGGGATAAAATGTCTCGATATGATTTGCGCGAGTGATGACGATCAAGCCGTCAAATCCCTTTGCAGCGAATTCTTCCAGATATTCTAGCTCTAGCTTCCGATCAAAATTGGTCGGCAGCAACGTCACCTTGTATTTTTGGGCAAAGGCTTCTTCCATGATGCCATTTAAAATTCCATCAAAGAAGGCGTGATTGACAAACGGTACGATGACTCCAATATTATAGGTTTTCCCCGAGCTGAGCTTTTGGGCGATTTTATTCGGTTTGTAATCCAGTTCTTCCATCACCGCCAAAATCGCTGCTCGCTTTTGCTCATCAACATAAGGATGGCCATTGATCACACGAGAGACCGTCGTGATCGAAAAACCAGTAATTTTTGCTATATCGCGAATCGTTGCCATTTCTTTCATTCCTATCTGATTGTTTTGCTAATGACCTAAGTCTACCATAGAAAATTAGTTGTTCCACTTTCGACAATTTTCTGAAAAGGTCTCTTGATTGATTGTACGGTATGAAACGAGTTTCATAGCAAGACTATTGCCCACATTATTTTTCTTTAACTACTACCTAGCATACGAAAAAACTGCTCAACATCTCTAGAAGAGCAGTTCTCTTTGATAAGCGCTCAATTCATTTCTCTAAACTGCTTTGGCGAACAACCCGTTACTTTAAAAAAATAGCGATAAAAATTACTCAAATCGCCATAACCGACGAGTTCCGCAATTTCTTGGATGGGTAAGTTGGTTTGTTTTAAATAGACTTTGGCTTTGCTGATTTTCATTTCCAATATCAATTGTGAAAAAGTTTTACCAGTTTTATTTTTTAGAATACGTGCAATTTGTCGCTGGCTATAGTTGAACTTCTTAGATAAATCGGCAATTGATACTTCTGCAAAATGATTCTGCAAATATTGAAGCATATCGATTATTTCTGACTCCTCTCCCGCTTCAGTATCTAGGCTGACTTGATTGGTTTGTAATCCCCTTAAAAGCCTGATAAAAAAAGTATCAAGAATATTCTTCAACATTCTTTGAGAATAACCATCCGTTTTATTGATTTCTTCTGTCATCAATAAAATTCCTTCTGATAAATCAGCAGCTGGCTTCGTATGAAAATAAAGATATCGCTTGCTGTTTTCGTAAAGTGCATTTAAAAAGAAGTGCGATAAAATATCCTTATCCTCTAATAAACCGAAAAAAGAAGCATTGAATGTACTTTTACGAATCAAAATATTGAAAGCTTCTAAATCATCGGTAAATCCACTAATAGCATGGGTAGTCCTTGGTGCAATGATCACAACATCCCCTTTTTTCAATTCATAGGTCTGATTTTCAAAAAAATTATAACAGCTACCATTTAATACATAAATCATTTCAAAAAATTCATGTGCATGGTAATTTGCCGGTAAATAGCGAATGTGTCTAATCACTTGAATGTCAGCATCTTCTTCGATCAAGTAGTGCTCCGAGAGTTCTGGTCTGAATTCCGAGAAAATTTGTTCTAGGATCAACCGTTTGCTTGAGGCTAAATTTTTGGGAATTACTTTGTCATGAAACGGTACCTGGAGTTCTAATTCTGGGCAAGCCAAATAAACTTCTTTTAATGCTTTTTCAAGAATCGTTAGTGTCGCCATTGTGAAATCCTCCAATGTCTTTTTTTACTAATCGGGTTGGCAATAATAGCTAAGACACAAAAAAGAATAGCGCTTACAATTTAGGTATCAAAAACTTAGTAGTAATACTAACAAGCCATTAAAAGAATTGCAAGCTTCATTTAGGGCAAATGTTGAAAGAAAGAAGGACAGTTTATGACAAAAAAATGGCAAGCGACTTGGATCGAACCGCAGCAAGAGCCAACTCGAAAAGAACCACCATTCAGTTTGGCGGATATGTTTTCAGGAAAAAAAGTTGTGCAGGCTCCTCCCGAAGAAAGGTTACTCCCACCACATTATTTGAAAAAAATATTCACTGTTGAAAACAAGTCTATCAAACAAGCATCCCTTACGATGACGGCACACGGCATCTACCAAGCAAAAATCAATGGACAAGCTGTATCAGAAGCCATATTTGCGCCAGATTATACCTCTTACACGCAGTATCTTCAATACCAGACATATGATGTGACCTACATGTTAAAAGAAAAAAATGTTTGGTCGGTAACGTTAGCTGACGGCTGGTACGCCGGCAGGGTCAGTGTCAGTGGCGGCAGTGCTCAATTCGGTGATCGACTAGGTATTTTAGGAGAAATCGAAATCTACTATACCGACGGTACGTATGAAATCATTGTGACAGACGAAGATTTTGTTAGCAGCCATGGCAAATATGTCTACAGTGATCTTTTTATTGGTGAAAAACAAGATTTGCGTTTAGAAAAGGAAAACTGGGAAACCGATTTTGACCTAACTGGATTTACGAAAGTATCAAAAGCAGATTATGGCTTCGATCATTTGACTCCTCAAAGAGGACCGCAAGTCAAACGCCAAGAAAAGCTTGCAGCAAAGAGTATTTGGTGGGAAAAGGACGCTGTGATCGTAGACTTCGGCCAAGTGATCGCAGGTCGCGTCCAGTTACAGATTCCATTGGCTGATGGACAGGAAATTACCATTGAGCATAGCGAAGTGCTCGATCGGGAGGGGCATTTTTTCAATAATATCGTTGGAAGAAACAAAGACCAAAAAGATGTATTTATTGGCAACGGACGTGAAGCCTGCCTAGAGCCTGATTTTACCTTTCACGGATTTCGCTACATCAAAATTGACGGGCTTGACGTCCTGCCTGATAAACAGTCTGTTTGGGCATATGCGATTTATTCTGATATGAAAGCAACCGGCTCTTTTACTACATCCAATCAAAAAATAAATCAGCTGATTGAGAATATTCAATGGAGTCAAAAAGGGAATATGCTATCGATTCCAACAGATTGTCCGCAACGGGAACGGGTCGGCTGGACAGGTGACATTCAAGTGTTCGGACCCACAGCAACTTTCTTTATGGATGTTTATGACTTCTTAGGGCGTTGGCTAGACAACGTTCGATTGGAGCAACAAGTAGATGGACAAATCGTCGACTATACCCCTGCCCCACGAGATTATTTTGAAGGAGAGTCACTTACTGGTTCTTTGTCTTCTGCTGGTTGGGGTGACGCAATCGTCTTACTTCCTTGGACATTGTATCAACGGTATGGCAAGTTAGAAATTTTAGCCGAGAATTATCAAGCAATGAAGCGTTGGCTCTCCTTTAGTCGAAAAAGCGCAGCTGCAGACAAGAAGGATGACAAACAATATTTATGGGATACAAAGTTTCATTTTGGTGACTGGATGTTTCCTAGCTTTATGATCGGAGAAGATGCGAAAGGTCCGATGGAAACGGCATTCGTCACGAAAGACCTTTTCGGTACGGCTTTTCTAGCACACTCGTCTCAACTTTTTGCTCAAATCAGCCAGCTACTGGATGAAGAGGAAGAAGATTGGAATGATTTTAGTCATAAGGTAAAAGCTGCTTTTCAGAAATATTACTGGCACGATGATCACCTTACCGCTGATTTTCAAGGAAGCTATGTGATCGCACTCGCGTTTGGTCTTTTAGATGAAACAGCGGCAAAAGCTGCAGCAGCAAGACTATCCAAACTGATTATTGCAAACAATTATTGCTTAGACACTGGGTTTTTATCCATCCCTTATCTCCTTGACGTTCTTTGTGATTATGGCTATCAAGAATTGGCACTGAAGCTCTTACTACAAGAGGAATGCCCTTCTTGGCTTTACGAAGTCAAACATGGGGCAACGACGATTTGGGAATCCTGGGCATCGATTCAACCTGATGGTACAGTCTGTGATTTTTCTTTCAACCACTATGCATTTGGTTGTGTTGGGGATTGGCTAGTGAGACGTTTGGCAGGATTGCAAGTAACAGAACCTGGTTTTACTTCTTTTACAATTTCACCGCTTGAGCAAAACGTGATCCCAAGTTATCACTTGAACTATACAACGGCATATGGTGACATTGAGATCGAACGAAGCAATGACCAATTCCGTTTATGTGTGCCACAGAATACAACCGCAGTCTTCCAATATGGAGAGACCTCAAAAGTTTTAACATCTGGCGAACATCATTTAACGATTAAAGGAGAGAAAATATATGAGTAAATTGAGGTTAAAAATCGGCATCATTAGTCTGAGTTTTATGAGTATGAGTGCCTTAGTTGTGACGAATGCTTACAGTGCCATTATTGCTGATTTTCCTAATGAACCGATTGCGAAGATTCAAATGATCGGTACGATCCCTAGTTTAGGGTCTTTGATTACCACACTATTCGTAGGAGTATTAGCGATGAAATGCCCCAAAAAAATCTTAGCTCTCTTCGGAATTCTTTTAACAGCTATTGGAGGATTAGTCCCTATCTTCTTTCATTCAAGCATCAATCTCCTATTGGGGTTTGCGCTTATTTTGGGCATTGGGATTGGTTTTATGAATACACTCAGTCCTATGTTGCTCTCAGAGTACTTTGAAGGAGAAGAACGAGCCGGCTTAATGGGTATCGGAACAGCAATTACTTCGCTAGGCTCCGTCGTAATGATGCTGGGTGGCGGGTTGTTAGGGGCATCAAATTGGCAGAATACCTACTACATTTTTCTAATAACCATCCTGATCTTCTTATTATTGCTAATTAATCTGCCTATGGATAAAATTATTCAAAAAACGGCGGCTGATAAAAAGAGCCAGCCCGCCTTAGCTCCTATTGATGTTTTAAAATCAATGAGTAAACTGATTTTTGTTATTGCAGGGCTCTCATTTTTCATGTCATTTATTTACACAATTTATCCAAGTAATCTCTCTATTTTGATCAATCATAAAGAAATTGGCGGTACAAGTACGACTGGATTAGTCAATGCAATTGGAACGGTCGGTGGGTTCATTGCCGGCTTCAGTTTGAAATACATCAATCGCGTGACAAAAGATAAAACACTTGCATTAGGATTTCTATCGTTAGCTTTGACGTTTTTGATCAGCCGTTTTTCTTCAACGGTATTGACCATGTCTATCGGCGCTATTCTATCAGGATTTGCTATGGCTATGGTTATGGCCACCATTCCTTACTATATCTCTTTGAAGGCACGGCCTTTTGAGATTGCAATTGCTATGTCCGTGTTCCAATTTTTGAACTCACTGGGCGGTATTTTTTCACCAATCATCCTAAGTTGGTTAACGATTAATCCCGGTGAACAAGCCTTCTTATTCGGTGGAATTGCTTGCGTGATCATTAGTCTAATCGTCTTAGTAACCAATATCGGCAAACGTGCATTGAATCAAGCTCCCCTAGACAAGGATTCCCTTTCACAGGTTCAGTCTTGATAATATGATTGCTTAAAGCTCCTCTTTGCAAAAAAATAAGCCTGAAATGAGTGGTATCCATCATTTCAGGCTTGTTCTATTAGTTTTGCACTTTCTGCAGCGCTCGTTTCTTCGTATATCTTCGCATCAGCAGCTCGATGCCCTTATCCGCAAAGCGTTGCATGTAAGCGGAAAAATTCAACAAGGCAATCAAGAGAATGAGGTTGAGATAGCTGGTATTGCCTAGGTTAAAGAGGTCGCGACCGACGATCAAAGCGGCAAAGTACAAGATCTGGGTGCTGAAAAAAATCATCGTTCGATAGCTGTTGATCGCTGGATAGACTTTTTTCTGGATCAAGCGATAGTTCCAAGCAGTAAAAATAATGCTCATGATCGATAGAGCTTTACTGCTGCTGTTGAACCAATAGCCAAAGTTGATGATCAATAAAGTTCCTACCGTAATCGTCAAGGCTGTTGGAAAAGCATTTTTGAAAATCGTCGTCATAAAGTCCCCTTTGATCCGATTGAAGTCTGGTTCAAAGTTTAAAAAGAAGGTCGGAATGCCGACAAAGCAGGCATTGATGATCGTTAATTGGATCGGCTCAAAAGGATAGGTCGTTCCTGATAACAACGTCCCCATGGTGATCATGATGGAAAATAAGACTTGCACTAGCACCAATGAACCTGAGCGGGTAATGTTATTGATCACTCGGCGGCCTTCGTCCATGACCGATGGCAAAGCATCAAATTGATTTTCCAAAAGAACCAGATTTGATACTTGACGCGCAGCATCAACACCAGAAGCCATTGCGATGGAGCAGTCGGCTTCTTTTAGCGCCAAAACATCGTTGACGCCATCGCCAGTCATTGCGACGGTATGCCCTTGTTCTTTCAAGTAGAGCACCATTTCTTTCTTTTGTTGCGGCGTCACTCGACCAAAAATCTGATAGTTGCTGACAGCTTCTTTTAATTCGGTCGCAGTTAATTTTGACACATCGATAAAATCAGCTGCTCCTGGTAGATTGACTTTTTTCGCGATTTGACTGACTGTCACTGGATCATCGCCAGAGATGATCTTGCATTGGATTGCCTGTGAACGAAAATACTCCAAGGTCTCTTTGGCATCTTCACGGATCGTGTCTGACAGTAAATAAAATCCTAACGGTTCAATATCCGTCGGCAGTCCTGCCTCCTCATAGCCTTGCGTACTGTGAGCCAAAACGATCACACGGTAGCCTTCTTCTGCCAGCTGCCTTTCCTGTTTTAAAACAGCTTCATGGTTGGTTCCCAGTAAAATCGACGCAGCTCCGATGAAATAAGTACCTTGTCCTTCAAACGTGACGCAACTGAATTTACGATCTGATGAAAAAGGGACGACTTGCTGCATCTGGTACGTCGTTTTTTCTGGGAAAAAGGTTCGCAGCGCCATTGCCGTTGGGTTCTGATCGGGTAGCTGCGCCATTAAGTTACCAGTGATTTCTGCCAACGGTGTGTCCGATTGAAAGGAAATCGTCTTTTCCACCGTCATCTTGCCTTCGGTGATCGTGCCCGTTTTATCTAAGCAAAGAACATCGACCCGTGCCAAGGCATCAATGCAGTTCAATTCCTGCACCATCACTTTTTTGCGCGCCAGATAGACGGCACTGATGGTCAACGTGACACTCGTCAATAAAAACAAACCTTCGGGGAACATTCCCACAGCTGCCGCCACCGTCCGTAAGATGGCGGTGTTGAAAGTTGCATGAGAAAAATAGAACTGTTTAACGAACAAGAGGGTACATAATGGGACCAAAATCAGACTGATCCAACGAATGATTTTGTTTAGACTGCCTTGGATCAAGTATTTTTGTCGTTTGATGGTTTTGGCTTCTTTGTTGATTTTTGCGATATAGTTGTCAGCGCCTACGTGGATCACTTGGCATAACGCTTCGCCAGCAGTGATAAAACTGCCAGAAAACAACTCGTCTGCTGGCTGCTTGTAGATCGTATCCATTTCACCAGTCAGCAAGGATTCATTGACCTCTAAAGATCCTTGAATAACTTTGGCATCCGTCGGCACTTGATCCCCGCTTTTCAGTCGTAACACATCATCCATTACGAGTTTGTGGATCGGCAAATTCTCTAGCTTGCCATCCCGATAAACATCGGCTTTGGCAACTTTTAGCAATGCCAGCTTATCCAGCGTTCGTTTGGAACGAACTTCTTGAAAGAGATTGATGATCACATTGCTGAAGACAACAAAAACGAACAAGCCGTTTTGATAAGAACCCGTCAAACAGACGAGAAAGAATAGGACACAGTTGATCAAATTGAAAAAGGTAAAGATATTAGTAAAAAGGATTTTCGGGTACGTATTCGTCGTATCCTTTTTTGTCTTATTGACTTGACCGCGCTGCACCCGCGCCTTGACTTCTCCTGACGTCAAGCCAATGGTTTGGTTGTTTTCGATGATCCTCACCCTTTCTATTCTTAGTCATTTACTTTTATTTTGCTGAATATTCAGCAAACTTGCATCAGACTTGGGAATGGTTTTGTGTTTTTTCTATAAAAACAATTGGCGTCGATTGCGTAAGATACGCCATCGACTCCCCGCTTTTTTTCTGTAAAAAAACAAGTACTGTTTAAAATATAGCATACCCTTTTACGAATTGGCGTTTCATTTTTGTCACCTTCGCGTCACTTTAGGAATTAAAATAACAGTTTATTCCTTAAACTGAACCGACTAGACAATAAGCTAGCATAGGCTTTCCAGGTGGTTTCTTGCGATGACACAAAACAAAAAAACAGCTGACCTTCACAGATCAACTGTTTAACAATTCTTTAAGTCAGCTGTTCCCTCAGTTGCTAAAAACGCTCAACCAGCTTGCTTCTTTTATTGATCAATGCAGTGCTTCCTTTTTCCATTTTCGGATTTTCGTTCGGAAATTGGTAAAGGGTGCTACTGTATTGATATGGATCCACTTATAGACTGGCCACTGTGCTTTGGTGGTTGCCCAATCCCGCTGCCTTGCTTCAAACAATTCCTGATCGGATAAGCCCTCGATCCACTGGCAAAGGGCCGTCACTTTTTGGTCTAAGAGCTCTTGTTGCTGTGCTAAGGTCAAACTGCCGTATGTCTGATAAAAAGATTGATACAATCCGCCAAGGTTGTTCCATTTGTACCCGTCAGCAGGTGTGTGAACGCTCATCCCTTGCTGTTCCTGTGCTTCCCATGACAATAACAAACTGACCCAGCCGATTTGGTAAGACAAGTTTTCTGAAGGGGTCTTGTCGACACTTGCTATCCGTTGATTTCGCAAGGCTTCAGGAATTTCATCAAATTCTTGGCGAAATTTTTGGTAACGTTCTGCGATCTCTTGGATCAGCGCTGCTTTGCTTTCATATTGTCTCATTGTTTGTCCTCCTATTCAGGAAAATAGCTGCTCTTTGTCGCTTTCAGCAATGGCGATAAAAATCGTCACCTCGCCGTCTGGTGCATACTGTTCAAAATCAAAGGAATACTTGCGCTGCAGCTGCTGGTTTTCTTCCTCAGACCAGATTTGACGCCAAGTAGTCAAAATGCCCTGCGCATCGCGCCGATCGATCGGATACTTTTTCCAAGTATATTTTTCTGTATCAAAGTCTGCTTGCTCCGTTTCTTCGAAACAAAGCGAAACGGCATAGTCTCCTTGATAGTTTGACTCATACTCGTGGTAAACGCAAGCGATGACCGTTCCTTTTTCTGCGGCTTTCTTGACCGCCTCGCTGTTTTTCTCCCATAAGCCAGTGATTTTTGCTTGAATCGCTGGATCAGTAAAATTATTGGTTCTTTCCGTTGCCATTATCGAAAATTTCATTGGAGTTCCTCCTTCTTTGTCTTTATGATACGATAGAAACCTAGACACCTTGTGTCAGTGTTTTATCATCTTTTTATAAAAGGAGTAAACCAAGTGAGCACGACACGCCTATTCGGCCTTATCTACCACCTGTTGAATCATGAAAAAGCAACCACTTCTGAATTAGCCAAACAATTTGAAGTCTCGACTCGCACCATCACCAGAGATATCAATACACTAAGCAGTATTGGCGTGCCCATCTATACCGAAACGGGTCGAAATGGCGGCGTTTATTTGTTAAGCAGTTTTATGTTGGATAAAGTGTTATTATCAGAGGAAGAACGGAAAAACCTGCTTTTGGCGTTGAAAGGGATTCGCCAGCTGACGCCACAGATCAGTGGGCAATCGCTGGCAAAACTGCAATCCTTGTTTAAGCAGCCCGATGCTGATTGGCTAGAAGTGGATTTTTCCACTTGGCATCGGCGAGAAAACGGCAACGACACGTTTGATTTATTAAAAAAGAGTATTTTAACAAACCACGTGATCACCTTTGACTATATCAGTAAACAGGGACTGCAAAAACGCATCTGCCAGCCTTATAAACTGCTTTTTCGCTCGCAAGCTTGGTATCTGCAAGCCTTCGACCAGCAAAAGAATGCCTTTCGGACATATAAAATCAGCCGCATGAGTCAGGTCTACGTCACTGACCAGCATTTTTTCCCAGTCACTGCGCCTGATTCTGCCATTGAGTTGACTGTTGACACCTATCCTGCGCGTCTATTCTTTCAAGCCGACGTTCTTTATCGGGTATATGATGAGTTCGATCATCAGGATATTACTTTGACGGAGGAAGGCACTGCTGTCGTTACCGTTGATTTGCCCGAGGAAAGCTGGGTAGTGCCCTATTTGTTCTCTTTTGGAAAAAGCCTACGCATTTTAAGTCCCCCTCGACTAAAGAATCGTTACCAAGAAGAAGTTGCTGCGATTTATGCCAATTTGTCCAAGAACGAGGGTGCGAATTGATTTGTTTAAGAAAAGGATCCCTATTGAAAGGAGTGTTTGATTTTGAAAGAAGTGATCGTACAGTATGGCGGGGTTTCGCTAAACCGCCTTTGCCAGCAGTTGGAAGAAAATCAGATTCACTTAAACGCGTATGCCAACCAGCTCTTGCGCCATCCCCAGCTCTCCTTCAGTGCCGATAAACAGCGTGCTGCTTGTGTGATTGTTCCCCTTAAAGAACTGGGACTCCCCCAAGGCGGCTCTTTGACGGAGATTTTTGCAGCTGCGCCTCCTTATGGATTGACTTGTTGTACCTTGGAAATGGCCTTACACTTTCGTCTGGGCTATCGCCAACTGGCAAATAGTACCGGATTGAAATCCCAAGGAAAAGCGCCAGCTGCCGCAATCACGATCGCTTCTGTGCCTTTGGAAAAAACCGACGATTTCCCCAAAGGATTCTACGTTCGCCGCATCGATGGGATTGACTGGCTACGAGGCTATACCTGCGATGCACGACACCAGTTTGCACCGGATGACCTGTTTTTGTTTCAACGACGAGACCCGCTGTCAGAGCGTCTCAACTGAAGGGGAAACAAACCGTTTCATATCAAATGTCTTTGTTTCTCATTGCCTACAATCATTCTGTAGGTTAAGAAGAGCCGAAAAGGACAAAAGGAGAAATAGATGAACTTAATCCCAATGAAAGACAGCGACTATGCTGCCTACTTAACCAATGCAGTTTTCGAATACGCCAATGACAAAGTCCAAGCAGGCACATGGGCCAAAGACGAGGCCCTCGCCCTAGCCAAAGAAAGCTTTGCTTCTTTACTTCCTCAAGGGACTGCCACCGAAAACAATCACTTGTTTTCTTTATTTGCAGCTGATTTTAGTGAACCGATCGGGGTGATTTGGGTCAACACAGCTGCCCAGAAAGCCTTCATCTATGACTTTATCATCGAGGAAGACCAGCGAGGAAAAGGCTATGGCACCAAAGCGTTACAGGCTTTAGAAAAGTGGGCGATCCAGCAAGGCATCATTGAAATCGGCTTGCACGTTTTTGCCCATAATCAGTCTGCGTATCAGCTATACAAAAAAATGGGCTATTTGGAAACAGATATTACGATGGTTCGACGGTTCGCTGAATAGTACGAAAAGAGCCACATCATTCGTACCTAGGAATCAATCGACCAAACCTGCGCCAAACAAAAAGAAACGACAAAAAATCGTCGTTTCTTTTTGTTTCTATTTACATAAAAACCACTCTTTCAGTGAGTGCATGGTTTTCTCAGTAGTATCGCCATTGTTGAACCTTCCTCGCTATAAGGGCTGCCTTTGACATCGCCAAATACCTCACAGATATCAAAGCCTGCAGCCTGAACTTCCCTCAGCAATGCATCTTTTGTAAAATAGGTCGTCCATAAATAATAATTGGTGAGCTCAGTTTCTGCTAAAATCGTTGTTTGCTCCAGCAAGACGTGATCAGGATATTTCCATCGTTGATTCAGCACAAGATGAGGATCGCCCCGCCAAAACCCTTCTGATTCATGAACTTCCCAGGTCTGTTCTTCATCAAGCATTAAAAACTGGGCAATCGTAAATACATCGAACAAAAATTTGCCACCTGGTTTTAGATGCGCCAGCACATTATTTAGCAGCAGTTTTCGTTTCTCTGGATTTAAGGCTCCATAATCGCAATAAATCAAGGTAATAAAGTCAAACTGCTGAGGCAATGCCATCTCCAAATAATTATCAAATAGATAGGTAATGTTTAATTGCTGCTTACTCGCGGAATCTCTCGCATAGGCGATGGACCTTCTGGAGTAATCAACGCCTGTCACTTGATAGCCCAGCGCTACAAATTTTTCCGCATAGATCCCTGGTCCGCAGCCGATATCAAGAAGTTGCGTCTGTTTTTCTGGTGGAACAATGCGACTGATCCAGCGAACAGATTCGTCGATAAAGTCAGCCTTTCTACTCGCTCCCTCAAAATCAGGATCCAAATGAGCCTTTAACATTTGCTTGGAAATATACGCATCGTCCCAAAACGCCTCTGCCATTTTTTTATAGAGCGGTGGCCGCTCGATTGCCTTTCTCAATTCTTGGTACATCTTCTTTTCCCCTTTCAAAATAATTGAAAAACAAAAAAGACCGCAGATTTTACTCTGCGGTCAATCTTCAAGCGATGAAGATCAAAAAGCGAAGAGTAAAATAAAATCAATGATAGGCACTTCAAATAAAACTGCATGCAGTCAATTTTTTGCCTATGAAATTGATTTTATTTACTCTTTTCCAGTCCTACCCCTGTTAACGAAGGAATAACAGCAGATAGGCCGGAGACATCACCTTTTTCTCTTGTTTTTCTGCCTTTAGTTTAGAAGGCGCCAGTCGATTTGTCAATGGGAATTGACTGTAGACACTCGATTAAAAGATGGTCTTGCCGAAATTCACGCCTTACGGAGTAGAAATTTTGCAAGAACGCTGATTTTTTGCTTCCCTTCACCTGCTGATTTTTTCAACAGGAAGCTGGATCTCAGTCAGCCATTCCTCTTCACTTTCTTTATTCCAAATGCCATCAATATAGCTTTCACGAAAAGGCCCTGTGATTCGATAGCCGTTATTTTCAGCAAACTGGATCACCGCAGCATAGGCTTTCGGAAACTCAGTGTAGGCTCCTTTATGGACCGTGCAAACTGCCTCTGGTACTTCTTCTATCTGCTTGAAGGTCAAATTTCCTTGATTATCTTTCATTTCTGTGACCGCTTCGCAAACTTCCACATCAATGTTTTCTTCTTTGTACTCGTTGTCATGATAGATAGTAAAACAATATTCGGGCAATGCGCAGACGCAACCAGCTGTTTCCATCTGCAGCCCCATTTCTGGGATCATAGAAAACAACCGATCGAAGTTTGGCACGACCATTCTCATTGAAGCGACGATAACTGCTGGCAAACGTTTCACGATCATTTGGTAATTGGCTTCTTCCTGTTGCAAATACCCTTCGATCTGCGTGAGCATCGCCATCCGTTCCGTGATCTCTCTCATCAGTTGCTGTCTCTTGCGATGCAGTATTCTCCTTTCGCTTTCTCCTGCTTGCACTTGTTTGATTTCATCGATGTTATACCCCATTCTGCGTAAAGCTAATAACCGATGCAATGGTGCCAACTGACTAGAGATATAATAGCGATAACCATTATCTGGATCGATAAAATGGGGCTTAAGCAGCCCCACCTCATCATAATAACGCAGTGTTTTTATCGTCACTTGATTCATTTTAGAAAACATGCCGATTCGATACAGCTTATCTGGTGTTTTTTCACATTCTTGTGTCATAACTCTTTCCTCCGTTTCCTGTTATTCCCAACGGAAAAGCTTAACTGCCAAACCAAATCCTATGATCGTCACCACTGTCAATAGAAAAAGAATGAATCGAGGGTCACCGATTGGTTGATCGAGACTCACACTCTTTAACAATTTAACGCCTTGTGTCAATGGCAGAACATTAGCGACTTTTTGCACACCTTCTGGAAAGAGCTCAAAGGGAATCACTGCCCCAGAAAGAAACAACATGGGAAAATAAACCACTGTGCATACGAGATTGGCAATCTTGATATTTTTACACAAACTAGCAATCAATAGTCCTAGGCTATACATGGCAATCATAACGAAAAAATAGCTAGCTATCAATACTATCCAGCTGCCTTTCATTTGATAGTCGAGAAATACCACCGACACGAATGCGACACCTATCGCTGAGAGCAGTGCAGTCGCTGCAGCTACTACCACTTGAGCCGCAATCAGATGAACTGGAGAAGCTGGGGTAACAAAAAAGTGTTTCAAAATCTTTTTGTCTCGATAATCACAGATAGTTAACGGAATCCCCATAAAGGCTGTTGCGCAAATCCCCACCACCAGCAACGAAGCAAAACTGCCCTCTTGAAATGTATATGAAGTAGCACCAATCACTTTCTCTCCACCAATCATATTCGTCAAAAACAGGACGACCAGCGGCATGCCAATGCCAAAGACGATCCCATCAATTCCTCGCAACGCTAACTTACCTTCAATTTTTGCTAGTTTCATTACATTGCTCATTCTATCTCCTCCCCTACAAACCAAAGATATGCCTCTTCAAGTTTTTGCTGACCGCTTATTTTTAACAGCTCCTTCGTGCTGCCTTCAACTACCTTGCGCCCATGAGCGATGATGCATAGCCGATCACAAAGAATCTCCGCCTCCTCCATATAGTGGGTCGTCAATAGAATCGTCATTTGCGCTTCTTTTATTTTGAGGAGCGTTTGCCAGACACTTCTCCGTGCTTTTGTATCCAGTCCCGTTGTCAATTCATCCAAAAAAATCACCTCGGGATTCGGGATCAACGCGAGTACAATTGAAAGCTTTTGTTTTTCTCCACCAGAAAGTTTGTCGATGAATTGCGATTCGAATGGTTCCAGCTGAAACAAACGCAAAAGCTCTTGATAGTCTTGAGGCTGTCGATACAAGAGCGTCATCTCTTTGCACAATTCTCCGACGCGAATATTGTTCTGATAACTTGAAGATTGAAGCTGTACCCCCACTTTTTCAAATACCTCACGTCGCTTTTTTTGAGGATCTGATCCGAGAATTTTGACAGAACCTTCCTCTGGTGTTTTGATACCTAAAATTGTTTCAATCGTTGTTGTTTTTCCTGCTCCATTTGGTCCTAATAAGCCGAACACCTCGCCTTTTTTTACGGTGAAGGTAAGTTGATCAATAATTTTCCTACCGTTGATTTTCTTAGATAGCTCGGCAACCTCAATCATTTTTTCCACAGCAATCGCCCCTTTCTACTAAAGCATACTGTCTCCTCTTGAGGGAGAGTCAATAGCAGACTCACTTTTTTCATGACGATCAAACTCATGTTCATTGGTTAGCTAAAAGCGGCTTTTTCTTTTTGTTCGATAGAGCCACACTATTTAAATCACAATTAACTATTTTTAATTTCTAAGCTTGTTTTTTTCTTCTATCTCCACTATATTTGTGGGTAAACCAGTTATTTCTATGTAGAAAGGACGTTTCCCTTGAATTATCCCTTATTAAATGAACAAATGCCTCAGACCATCATCCGTGTTTGGCGGTTGCGGACAATTACTTCACTGATCATTTTCAGTTTACTTTTCGCTGCTTCTTTTTGGTTTTTATCCATGCAAAACTGGCTTCATTTCTGGGTGTTCGCCCTTTGGTCAAGCCTATTGGCACTGACTTTGATCAGTCATCTGCTTTCTTTTGTGCTGATGAGCTATCGTTACAAATTCCATCGCTACGAGATCCAAGAAAAGGATATCGCTATTCAACGTGGCTATCTATTTCGCAGCACCACGTATATTCCGATCCGTCGAATCCAGCACATCGAAACAGACCAAGGGATCTTTTTGCGAAAATACGCTTTAGTCTCCTTACAGATTCATACGGCTGCCACCAACCACACCATTGAAGGCTTGCCAGTGGCGCAAGCCGAACGCTTGCGAGAAACCATCATGAATTTAGTCGAGGTGGTCAAATATGATCTATGAAAAACAACGACTGCCGTTGCTGTGTATCGGTCTTTATTGGTTCAAAAATTGCAAAAATTTTCTGGTACTAGCATTTCTGCTTGTATTCAAATTATTCAACGACGCCCCTTCTTTTCCGATGATTCTGGGTGGCATTCTGCTATTTTTACTGGTCTGTCTGCTTTTTGCGGTACTGTCTTACGCCCGCTTTACCTTTCAAATCGATCAAACGAGTGTACTAGTCAACAAAGGACTCTTTATCCAAAAACAAACGATTTTGCCATTTGAACGCATCCAAACGATTCAAGAGAATCATTACTTTTATTTACGTCCGTTTAAACTAGCTGAAGTGAAGTTGGAAAGCGCCGCAAGTTCGAGTGGTGAAGCCGAAATTCTTTTCCCTGCATTACCGCTGGCTCTCATTGCCTCCATCGAAGCGTCAAAAAAGGCGGCTGCGACACCACAACAGCCGACTGCCCAAACAACTAGTAGAGAAGAACCAACCGACGATTACGCTGCGTTTTCAGCTGAGAAGTCAGCCAAGCCGCCGCTAGAAACATTCACTTTGAAATTCAAGGAGATTTTCTTGTTTTCTCTCACTGATTTTTCTGTTTTCACCTTGGTTCTAGTCATCGGCTACAACGTGATCGACAACATTCCCAATCTCTTTGCCTATGCATCGGAATTGCAGCAACTTGGCCTTTTATTAGGTGCTGCACTTTTACTCGGGCTACTGATTTTGTTTTTCTTCCTTGCGATCGCCAGAAATCTTTTCCGTTATTATGGCTTTACGGTGAAAACGAACCAACAACAGCTGCTGATCACGCAGGGCTTGTTTTCTAAACGACACCAAACGATTCCCCTCGCTAGGATCCAAGGGCTGAGTGTCGAACAAAACCTTTATCGCCGAATCTTTCACTTAAGCTCCGTCAAATTACTGCTGGCTGCTGGCAGTTCGTCAGAAAGTGATGATACGGTCTATCTGTTCCCCATTTTGAAAGAGGCGCAGCTGACCGAAACATTGACCCGCTTTTTACCCGAATGGTCGTTTCAACAAACCGCTCTAGTGAAAAATCCGCGACCCAACTTTTGGTACTTCTGCCGTTGGCCGCTGCTGATCGGACTGCTTGCTGTAGGAATCTCCGTCTTCTTTTTCTGGTGGTTAGCGCTGATTTTCTTCGTGTTCTTTGGCTCCTTCGTGTTATCAAGTATTTGGCGGGGCAAAATACAAGGCTATCAATTTTTAGACAACCACGTATTGTTGTGTCAAACGATTCGCGGTCTTACGAAGGTGACCGCTTATCTGAAGAAAAATAAAATCCAAGATTTCACTGTCACCACCACGCATTGGCAGCACAAAAGAGGGCTTGGCAAGTCACAGCTAACCATCAAAACCGAAGATACTCTCACCGAAAGTAAGCTTTTCTACTTTCCATTAACCGAAGCAGAAAACTTACGGCGCTGGTTTTTGTCTTAGTTCATAAAAAAGCGTCAAACAACAGGACTGACGCGCTGTTTGACGCTTTTCTTTTCAAGATCTGAAAGGAATGAAAAGGAAGCATCAACTATTGATTCGTTGATGCTTCCTTTTTCTATCCCTTAACCTTCCCCTTGACTATTTGCTGCTTGATTGAAGCAGCATCTAAGCCATATTCTTTTTGCAGGAAGTCGGGTGTGCCGACTTGGCCAAATCGTTCATTGACACCAATGCGCTTTAAAGGGACAGTACTGCCAGTTTCAGCAAGCACTTCGGCGACGGCACTCCCTAGTCCACCGGTGATAGAATGATTTTCGATGGTGATGACTTGCCGTTTCCCCTGAACTTCACGGATGATCATTTCTTTATCGATCGGTTTGATGGTAAACATATCGATCACTTCACAGCTGATTCCTACTTCTGCTAATTCTTCTGCCACTTGCAGTGTTTCAGAAACCAATTGTCCGCTAGCAATCAACAACAGTTCATCGCCTGGTCTTAAAATATTGCCTTTTCCTAGTTCAAAGGTCGAGCCTTTTTCATAAATCATCGGAACCGCTTTCCGATTGCCTCTTACGTAATGAATGCCTGATAATTGGCTAAAAGTTTTTATGATCCACGCCATTTGGACTTCATCCGCTGCATCGCAGACGATCGACTGGGGAATCATTCGCATCAATGCCACATCTTCCCATGTCGTATGGGTGCCGCCGTTGTGCCCGACTGCAAACCCTGGATCAGAACCGTAAATATTGATCGTATTGCCGCCATAGCCGCCAGAAATAAACAGCTGATCGAATACCCGACGCGTTGCAAATGGCCCAAAGGTGTGGATAAAAGGTGTATAACCAGTTAAACTCAAGCCAGCCGCGACACCAACCATATTGGCTTCCGCGATCCCCATGTTGATAAAGCGTTGGGGATGTTTGTTGGCAATCGTGGTCCAGCCGCTGGCAGAGCCAAGGTCGGCATCTAACGCAACTAGCTTGTTATTTTCATCCATGAGTTCCACCAATGTGTCAACGACACAAGTTCGCAGCTCTTTACCAGCAGCGGTGGTTTTACTTAATATAAACATGCCTT
Organism: Enterococcus sp. R12; assembly: GCF_058135755.1. Lineage (NCBI taxonomy): Bacteria > Bacillati > Bacillota > Bacilli > Lactobacillales > Enterococcaceae > Enterococcus > Enterococcus sp. R12. The sequence continues at coordinate 573,907 of NZ_CM176874.1, read as the reverse complement.
AGCGTCCTCCTTCGATTTTTATGGTCAATTCTTTGATTGCCACTTCTGCCGCTTGATTGATCTCATCCGTGGTAAACTTCACGGAGTGATTGGCATCTAGTTCTTCAAAGAAAGGAACGCCTTGTCCTTTCACGCTGTCCAAGACAATGCAAACCGCTTGGTCTTCGATTGCTTTGCAGCGCTCGATTGCCTCATCAATGGCTTGCATGTCTGCCCCTGGAACTTTTTCTGTATAAAAGCCAAAAGCAGTCATCTTCTGCTGGATATCAAAAGGATCAAGAATGTCTTTGGTTGGCCCATCTAGCTGTTTTTTGTTGTCATCAATAATGACGATACAGTGATTCAGTTTAAAGTGGGCAATGTATTGGAAGGCTTCCCAGCACTGTCCTTCATTTAGTTCACCATCCCCGACGATCAAATAAACAAAATTGTCCTTGCCTGCCAAGCGCAGGCCTGTCGCGATCCCAGCAGCCATGGAAGTCCCCTGTCCCAGTGAACCTGTGGTGGCATCAACCCCTGGCGTTTTCCAGCGATCCGGATGGGAAGGCAGTCTCGTGCCGCCCTCATTGATCGTCCATAACCACGACCGATCAAAATAGCCCGTATTTGCTAATGCACTATACAAGGCGGCGCCAGCATGCCCTTTTGACAAGACGAGTCGGTCACGATCCGCCCACTGTGGATCTTGTGGATTGATTCGCAGCTGTTTGCCGTACAAAACGGCCAATAATTCAACAATTGAAAAGGAGCCGCCCAGATGGCCTTGTCCCATTTTCTTGATGCTGCAAAGGGTATCTAAACGAATCTTTGCCGCTAATTCTTCAAGCTCGTGGTATTTTTGTTCACTGATTGCCACTATTTATCCCTCCATCCTCTATTTATTCAGAAACAGATTTTGCCCGACTGTTTTTCTTGAAAATCGTCAATCCGATCAAGACCGCGACTACCGCAATTATCCCTGAGAAGATGGCGATTTGACCGCCCATATTGGCTAGGTTTCCTAGGAAGATCCCTGCAACCCCATAGTCGGTATCAGAGAAAGTTGATCCTTGGAACCCAAGATCTCCCATGACTGGCATCAACAAGATCGGCATAAAGCTGATAATGATCCCATGAATAAAGGACCCAATGACGGCGCCTCGCACACCACCCGTTGCATTGCCGTAAACACCTGCTGTTGCGCCGCAGAAGAAATGGGGCACGACACCTGGAATGATAACGGTTGTTCCTGTGAAGACCATGATGATCAAACTAACGATCCCTCCGACAAAACTGGTTAGAAAACCAATCAGAACAGCATTTGGCGCATAAGGAAAGACGATTGGACAATCCAATGCAGGAATCGCATTAGGAACAAGCTTTTCAGAAATCCCTTTAAAGGCTGGTACGATTTCTGCCAAAATCAGACGGACACCAGCTAAAATCACAAAGACACCAGCGGCAAACGAACCTGCTTGCTGCAACGAATAAATGATCGAGTTCGTGCCATTGCTAAGATTTTCCGTAATAAATTCACTCCCAGCAAAAATTGCTACGATCACGTATACAACCGCCATCGTAATCGTGATGCTAACAGTAGAATCCCGCAAGAAAGACAGGCCTTTCGGAAAATTGATGTCTTCGGTAGATTTTTCCTTATTGCCGACGTATTTACCGATCAACCCGCTCAATGCATAGCCGAAGTTTCCCGTATGCCCTAATGCGACGGAATCATTTTTGGTAATTTCTCGGGTAAACGGCTGTGCGATCGCTGGAAAAATCGTGTTACAGATCCCTAACGCTAAGCCGCCAAATAAAACTAGATTAAAGGTGTTCATTCCAGTAACGCTCAAAATCACCGCAATCATGCAAGCCATATACAACGTGGCATGCCCAGTCAAATAAATGTATTTAAAGCGAGTGATACGGGCAATCAAAATATTGAAGGCCATTCCGGCTAACATAATAAGTGCGGTATAGGTGCCGTAAGTCGTCAACGCTAGCGCAACGATCGCTTCGTTATTTGGTACGACCCCTTGCATGTTAAAGGCTGCTTGGAACATCTCCCCAAATGGCGCCAGAGAGCTTTCGATCACCCCAGCCCCGGCAGTGACCACGAGAAACCCAACAAAGGTTTTGATGCCCCCTTTGACGATCGTGGCAATGTCTTTTTTCTGCAGCACATTCCCCAAAACGGCGATCAGCGCAACTAAGATCGCTGGGGTACTCGCGATATCAACAAGAATATCTAAAAATTCGTTCATGACTGTCTACTCCTTTTTATAGTAATCCTTTTTCCTGACAAACGGCTTGAATCTTTTGCTTCAATTCATCGAGATCGATAATACTGTCTAAAACTACGATCTCACCTAGATGCTGCGCACTATCGGCTAAATCGCCGCCAACGAAGAAAACATCCGCCATATCGGGTGCAGCACTTCCTAAATCATAATGGGACACTTCCACGCCTGAGACACCCAGTTCATTTAAAACAGAATTGATATTCATCTCCACCATAAAACTTGATCCTAATCCTGACCCACACACTGCTGCAAATTTCATTTTTCATCTTCTCCTTCTCTAATCACTTCAATTATTTGGTCCGCATTGGTTGCGGAAAGTAACGCAGTTAGTTTTTCATTATTCGACAAAATTTTAGTTAAACTCGCTAACGCTTTTAGATGGAGTTCATTGTCAACCGCCGCCAAACATATAAACACGTGAATGGGGTGTTGCGGATCATCATTCAAAAGCACTGGTTCTTTGACTTTTAATAACGACATCCCGATGGCATTGACCCCATCTTCTGGACGTGCATGAGGCAAAGCGATGCCTTTTCCAATATGGATAAAAGGACCGTGATCCACCACTTTATTGATCATGGCGGTAATATACTGCTCCTCAATTTTATTGGTCTTTTTTAATGGCGCAGCAGCTGCTCGAATGGCTTCTTGCCAAGTCAGCGGCACCTCGGTAAATTGGATGGTTTCTGCTGTTAATAAATCTGATAACATCGGACGTTGGTCTTCCCTTCTATTCAATTCTCGATTGATTTTTCTTTGCAAAATTTTTCTCAGCTTTTGCTTACTGATTCCTGCTTTTAAATCAACATAGGGCAAAATCACTTCTAACACATCGTCAATGGAATGCAATCCAGTTTTTGAAGGGAAAAATGCCGCTTGTACGTTTTTAACCAGTTCATCCTTCTCAATGGGTGTCATAATCGGATTGATCACATAACAGGGTCGTTTGGTTTTGATCGGCGCACTGGAAAAAATCAGATCAATCTCTTCATTAAACCGAACATTTTCGTACTCTTCGATCGAACGAGCCGGCAAAAAATGGATCTGGGGAAACAGTTCCTTTAATTCTGATTCCAAAATCAAGGATGAACTGATGCCACTGGGACAAACGACTAATGCATTCAGTTGGAAGTAATCACGTTTGGCCTTTTGTTTACTGATTTCTCCACCAAACAAAATCGTAAAATAACCGATTTCTTCATCAGGGATCGTGCCGACTAGGTCTTCTAAAGAACCCAGTGCTCGTCTCGTCAGTTCAAACAACTCATTGTATTGCAGCTTGATTTCTTCAATCAGTACATTCTCCAGTGGAAAACCGTAGCGGATTCGAAAATACGCTGGGACAAGATGATAGAATGTGTTCATCAAAAGGGTGCGATAGTCCACAAACTCGATAGCTGCCAGCCGTTCCATTTCATGAATGATCTTACTGGCACATTCCAATAAAAACTCTAATGAAGTATCTTCGATATCTCCTTGCAGAATCGTTTTCAACAGGATCGTTACATAAAGTTCTTCTGTTTTCCGATCTTTGATGTCAGGAAATTCTGCTAAAAACTGCTGACTGACTTGATGGACATGCAGCGACTGGAGCAGCGGTATTTCTGTCTCCGCTAAAGAAACAGCCGTTTCTGCCATCCGAAAGGATAGATAATTAAGAAAATAAAGCATTTCTTCGAAGCGACTCGGAACGATCACCAGATTGAAATCAGTCAGTGTTGCGGACAAACGATCTCTGATTTGAACATATATCGTTTTATCCTGCTCATAGATTCCCTCAAATAAGAGCAAGTTCCCGTTTTTCGTATTGGATAACGTGCTGACCTTTCGAAAGGCAAGAGCGCGAATCTGATATTCCTCTCCCTCTAGATAAAAGCCATATTTTCGAGAGTACAATAGTTGAATCTTGAAAGCTGCAAGTTCCTCTCTGATCCCCTTTACATCCTTCAAAATCGTATTTTTACTGACATAGAACAGCTCTTGAAACTGATAGACGGATAAATCTTTCACTGCTGAAAAAGTCAGAAGATAAATCATGGACCGCCGCTCTTCTTCCGAAAAAAACAACGTATTCTTCTGGACATCGAAAAGAATTTCCGGCCATTTTCGTTGAATCAGTGAAGGAATCAAAACTTCTCCCTCATGAATCATGATTCGTTGATTCAACCGCTGTTCAGTGATTTGATTGATTTTGGCAATCTCCGCCAAAAATTCCTCATCCCTCCACTTCGTCAAATCAAGAAACGCCTCAACATTTGGTTCTGAAAACAGATACGTCAATTTGAAATGAATCATATTTGCTACCCCCACCTAAACTATAGCTTGCACAAAATGAAATCGCCATCATTTCTCGGTACAACTGAAACTTCGTTTTTTTTTAACGATGGACCGAAGAGGTGATTTCAAGGATTACCATAACATCCAATATAGTATCCGAGAAAGTTTTGTTGATAGAAACAAATGGATAAAAAATACAACATTAAAAAAAGCGAATCATTTACTGATTCGCTTAGATACTGATGCTATTTGTTGTTTTATTATTGAAACTATCAGAATCATTAAAAGCAATCGTCATTTTTCCAATATACTTTTTTAAAGTTATTTTCTGATACCTAAAAGACTTATCTTAATGAATGATGGAAAATAAGCTTTTTCTATCTACTCACTTATACTAACAGGAATCGTTGTTTCCGTTTCCTGTGTCTTTGCGGCTTCGTTTTTTACTTGCTGCTTTTCCAATATTTTGAAAAATGGCATATAAATAAAATATGAGATAGCAATTGATACAACAGACCAAACAGCTGCTCCAATACTACCATTAGTAGCTAAATAAGGACCAATAATAGGAGGAATAGTCCATGGAACTTGAATAACAATCGGTCCTACTATACCAATATTCATTAGGATATACGTACCGATACATAGGACCATAGGCGTTGCTATAAAGGGAATAAGCATTACAGGATTCATCACAATAGGCAAACCAAAAATAACCGGTTCATTGATACAAAAAATAGCTGACGGCAATGATGATCGTCCAATCGACTTATACATCTTACTTCTGGAATGGAGCATATTTAACACTAGACCTAGTGTTGCTCCAGTTCCGCCTAAACACATAAAGACAATCCAAAATCCATCGGCAAAAACATGAGGAACTTCTACACCACTTTGAAAAGCTGCCGTATTATCAGCAAGATAACTTAGGAAAACAGGGGTCGCAATTCCAGACAAAACATTGTCTCCGTGGATTCCACATATCCATAGCAAACAAACGAGAAGTGTGTATAGCAGCATGCCTGGGAGTGTTCCCATCCCTTGCATTAAAGGTTGGAAAACAATAGTAATGATTTCATTGATATCAACCCCTAATAAAGTTCTGACGATCCATATAACGGTCAGAATAAATGCTCCTGGGATTAACGTTGCAAAAGAAGTTGCTACAGTGGGCGGCACACCTTCTGGCATTTTTATTACAATATTATGAGTGACAAACCATTTAAAAGCATGAGTGACAAATACCCCAACAATGATCGCGGTAAACATACCACTAGCACCAAAATTAGCCAAATTTATCGTCCAGTCATCGTTTAATGTTGCTAGAAGAAAGCCGATAGTTGTGAGCATCGAATTAGAAATAGCATCAACACCAAACTCTTTTCCTAAATGATAGCCTATGCCAATTGCAGATATCAGTCCAAGGATTCCGAACGTAACATTGACTGGTGCATTCAACTGCGGCCCCCAATTTGACACAAAATCCATCCATGACTGTATTGGAAAGTTACCAATGATTAGGAAGATACTTCCAACAATAGTAAAAGGAATCGTCATGGAAATCCCATTTCTTATAGCAACTAAGTGTTTACTATTGCCTATTTTCAGCAATATAGGCAATACCTTGTTCTCAATGACCTGCATCGTTTTTCCTCCTTTTAGTTCACGACTTCCTTATCAACCACCAACACAGGATCTTTGTGCAACCATAGAGAAGTAACTGGACACTCTTTTGTAATCGTACCGCTTAGAAATTGTTGTATCGCAGATTTCTTTTTTGCTCCACTAGCTTGTACGATCATTGTTCCAGATTGTAATAATTGTCCTATCCCTAACGTAATTCCTTTCGTACGATCAACTTTCTCGTCTGAAAAATATTTTTTCCCAACACTTTGGGTTGATTCGTCTAAGTTCACTATATGAGCTTTATCTTCGAAGGACGAACCAGGCTCATTAAAACCTAAGTGACCATTTACTCCAACCCCAAGCAAACTCAGTGTTAATCCTCCATTCTCCTCGATAAATTTATCAGCTTTTTTGCATTCCTCATTTAAATCATCGGCTAAAGGATCAAATGTGTGAAGTTGCTTTAGGTCAATAGGAACCCGATTGAATAAGTTTCTTTTCAAATAGGATATACAACTGCCTTCATTTTTCGGATCGATTCCAACCCATTCATCTAGTTCAATAAACTTTGCCTGGGATAAATCTATTTCTTTATTGATTGCTGCTTCTGCAATGATGTTAAGCGTTCCTACGGGTGTATCACCACCTGCAAAGCAATATAACCCATTTGGCTTTTCTTTCAAGACATCTAAAATGAGTTTTGAACAGATCTTACTGACTTCCTGGTAATTTGCCTCAACATAGTATTTTATATTCATTGTCATTCTCCTTTAAAAAAATTCGGCAGATATTCTTTGTGTGCCAAAAGCATTTCATCAAGTAGTTGCTTTGCTGTCCTATCACTTGGAACTAAGGGATTGATCGTCATCGCTAATAAAGCAGTGTTATAGTCTCCCGTAACAGCTGCTTGGGCCGCTATACGTTCAAAAGACTTAATTTGTTGAACTAGCCCTTTGATAGGAATAGGTAATTCACCTGTAGTCAAAGGGATCGGTCCTTGTTTTGTAATCAAACAATTTACTTCAACCGCTGAATCACAATCGATATCACTGATGGCTCCATTATTTCTTGTATTGACCGTTTGAATATCACGTTTGTCATTATAGATGGAATTAATTAAATTACATGCTGCTTCACTATAATAAGCGCCCCCACGTTCTGATAATTGAGGTGGTTTGATTGCTAGATGTTCATCTTTATAAAGTTCAAACAATTCATTTTCGATTTTCTGCACAACTTCTGCACGAGTTCCTTCTTTTTCTGCTGATTGTTTTTGCTCAGACAACATAGTGGCTGTTTGATAGTAATACCTTAAATAGCCGATAGGAATCATGCCAAGTGTTCGGAAAAAATCTGGTTCCCATTCTAAATCAGCAATATTTTTCAGACCAACTGCATCACCAGCATCTTGCGTCATCAATGTAAGTACTTTTTGGGTCACATCAATCCCTTTATGATAAATCTTTTTCGCAAAAACCATATGATTTAGTCCAGTAAATTCAACATATAATTCTTCTTTGGGTACTTTTAATGTTTCTGCAATGCCACGTTCTATTCCAATTGGTCCATTACACAAACCTACTACTCTACGCATATTGCTATGGCGTAAGACAGCTTCTGTCACCATACCAGCTGGATTAGTAAAGTTGATCAGCCATGCTTCTGGGCAAAGACGCTCCATGTCTTTCACTATTTCTAAGATAACGGGAATCGTGCGTAATCCTTTAAAAAGCCCTCCTGGACCATTCGTTTCTTGTCCAATCGTGTCATATGTTAAAGGGATTCTCTCGTCTTTCGCTCGCGCTTCCAAAAGACCTACACGAAATTGGGTCGTAACGAAGTCCGCATCCTTTAATGCCGCTTCACGATCAAGAGTCATATAAATTTTCATTGGAAGTTCCGCTTTTTTTACCATACGTTTAGCAAGTTCCCCAACAATTTCTAATTTCTCTCTTCCTTGTTCAATATCCACAAGCCATAATTCTGAAATCGGTAATTCAGCATATCGTTTAATAAATCCTTCTATCAATTCTGGTGTATAACTTGATCCACCGCCAATTGTTGCAATTTTTATTCCTTTATCCATCCTGAAACACTCCTTTAACTTAACTACATGGTCAGTATAGATTATTTTTATCTCCATAAATACCGCCTTTAAGTAAACGGTTACAAAAGCAAAAGATTGACACCGGTTACAATCCTGTTACAATTTGTAACAGGAGGGGATTACTATGTTGTTTCTTGACTATCAACCAGACTTAAATGAAACGGATATTGAAGTATATAAAGCAATAATTTCAGACGTAAATGCAGTTGCTTCCATGAGTATTCGTGAATTAGCTGAGAAAAGTCATACGAGTACTGCCAGCGTACTACGCTTTTGTAAAAAATTTCGCTGTACCGGTTTTTCTGAATTTAAAATTTACCTCAGTGCGTATCTCGAATCTCTTAAAGAAGAAAAAGAGGTAAAAACACTTGATTTTGAGAGTGAACTCTTGAATTTTTTAGCACGGACACAAGACAAATTCTTTGAAGATAAATTTGATGAGGCAGTTCACTTATTGATGGAAAAAGAGCTGATTATTTTTATTGGCGTAGGCTCCTCAAATGTTGTTGCTGAATATGGTTCTCTTTATTTCTCGTCACTATTTAACATGGCGATTCGCATTGAAGATCCTAGTAATTACCCTATTAATTACCTATCCACTGAGTTAGCAAAAAAAATGTGTATCGTCGCTTTATCCGTTTCGGGCGAGACCACAGAAATCATTCAATATTTAAATCATTTGAATCTATCAGAAAGCTCAGTAATAGGAATTACCAGCAGCTCTAATTCAACACTTTCTAAATTAGCTGATATTGCAATAACCTATAATATTTCGCTAGAAAAAATTAATGAAGCTGATATTACAACACAGATACCGGCAATGTACATTATTGAAAAGTTAGCGAAAACCGTGAGAAATAGAATGGAAACTCAATAGATTTGTAAAAAAAAATTCTTCAGGTAATTCTTTCCCTCTATTCACAAGTTCACCGATCGATATTCCCACAAAAAAAAGAGACTCACATGTATCTATGTGGTCTCTTTTTGATATATAGATTTGTTCAATTTATTTGTTTCTCTTACCTTTGGTTTGAGAAGACTTCAAAAAATCTTGTGAAGTTTCCTCTTCTCAATCATTTGCCTCTTCATTCCCTATTGTTGAGGTAACTTTTTCATCGATACGTAAAAATGGTAAGTAGATAAAAACACTCACAGCAATGATCGCAATTTGCAAGACTGATGCTCGCCAATCGCCACCAGTTGCTAAAAATCCAGATATGACAGGAGGAGTGGTCCAAGGTATCTGCACGACAACATGATTGATTAAACCAACAGCTGTTGCAAAATATGCAACTGTTAGGGAAAAAATCGGCGCCAATACAAATGGAATAATCAAACTAATATTGAAAACAATTGGTAAACCAAAAATGATCGGTTCACTGATATTAAATAGTGCAGGAGTTACGGATAATTTTGCAAAGTCTTTGTAGTCTTTACGACGACTAAAGATAAAAATAGCAATTAGCAAAGCAATAGTATTTCCTGATCCTCCCATAACAGCAAACGTATCTTTAAATGCCATGTTTATGATATGTGGAATATCTTCCCTATTCGCATAAGCAGCCATATTCTCTTGCATATTTTGAATTAAGAACGGATCGAGAAGTGAACCTGATATCACTGCTTGATGAATTCCAAACCCGAAAAATAGATTTGCAATTGAGGTAATTAAGAGGAACCCTGGTAAACCTGTCGTTACCCTACTTAAAGGTCCAGTGATTAGAGTAGTAATCAACGAATTAACATCCATATTGAATAATTGATTGACAGCAAATGAACCAATTGCGAAGGTAGTCACGGTAATCATGATTGGAATAAGGACGTTAAATGACTTCAACACAGCTGGTGGGATATTTCCTGACAACTGAATTTGTAACTTTTTGTTATTTGATAACTTAATAAAGAGTTCCGTAGCAGCTAAGCCCACAAAAATTCCAACGAACATTCCTGACGCACCAGTATGAGTGACGGGAATAACCCCGCCTACCTCCAGCGCTTCTTGACTTCCTTCTGGTGTAAACATCGTCATCATAGGGGTGAGAACAATAAACGTTGAAATAGCGACTAGAACAGCAGCAATATGATTTGTATAATTTCTGCTAACACACATATGATAAGAAACTGCCGCAACAACTAATAGCGTCGTTATACTTAGCGTTCCATTACTGATGGAAGTCCCGATTTCTTGAATCGTCGTTAATGTTGCTGGATCAATGATATTTCCCATAAATCCTGTTGGCTCTAAAATAACATAGTTGATCAATGTAACAAATCCCGCCAACATCATAAAAGGCATAAAAGTGGCGAAAGCATCCCTTAGTGTTCGAAGATGAATCTGGTTCCCTAGCCTTGTGGCTATTATTCCGAACTTTTCAAAAATAGCATCTTTTTTACTCATAATCCCGATCAGTCTCCTTTTTTAGTTGTAAGCGATTGCTTATGGGATGATCATACACCAGCTTTTTAAAAAAGTAAATATCTTTATTTAAAATTATATATCTTTTTTAAAAATCAAAAAAAAACCAACGAAATTCGTTGGTCTTCACTTCTCAACAAAAACTGCTTCAAAAATAAAATCTTTGTATAAATGTCTCGAAAGAGAATATTCAAACGGTACACCAGATGACAATGACACCACTTTGTCTACCTCTATCATAAACTCGCCTGGTTTTACAGAAAGAATTTCCGCATCGAAGTCATTTGCCACATCACCTTTGATCCAAATATGGGAAGATTTAATCTCTAGACCAAGCTCATTTGTAATGTAGCCATATACAGAACGTTTCAAATGCTTTGGTTCTAACCCCGGTATAACAGAAAGTGGCATAAACGTTTGCTCAATAGAATACGGTTGTTCATCAATAAAACGACTTCTAATAATATTATAGACATACTCTTTTTGATTTATTTCTAAAATTTCTGCCACTTCATTCGATGGCAACTCAATTGAGAACGTATGGATTTCAGAAGTCACATGTTCTTCCCCTACTAAATCAAAAAGACCTTCATTTGGTCCAAACACTTTCGAATTATCAATTGGTCTGCGTAGAACTTCCGTTCCGAATCCACTACGTGTTCGTAAAACTCCCTCTGATACTAGCATATCAATACCTTTCTTCACAGTGAGCTTACTTGTTTGATACTCATGCGCAAGTTCATCGCCTGTAGGTAATTTTTCGCCGATTTGATAGGTTCCATTGGCAATTTTTTTCTTTACCTCCGTATAAACCTCCATATATTTTGGCTGTTTCTTCATAACTTACTCCCTCATACTCATCTCTATTACTTATACTTTAACATAAAAAATTGTCTTTTTACAGCTAAAAACATACCCATCACTAAAAGATATATATTTTTAATAAAAAGTATTTATTTATACTAAAAGCAATGTTACACTATTAAAAACGAACAGGAGGAAACGATAATGTCAAGACAAACTCAGTTAACATTTCCAGATGACTTTTGGTGGGGCTCCGCTTGGTCAGCAGAACAATCTGAAGGGCGTGGAGAAACAGGAAAAGCAGAGACCGTATGGGATCGGTGGTTTCACGAAGAACCTCATCGTTTTTATAAACGAATTGGACCTAGTATTACGACAGACCATATCCATCGTTACCACGAAGATATTCAATTGATGAAACAAACGGGGCACAATTCATTTCGTGTGTCTATCTCATGGGCACGAATGTTTCCAAATGATGGGGTTGGTAAACCAAACGAGAAAGCGATAGCCTATTATCGAGATCTTTTTACCGAAATGAAAAATAATAATATCAAAGTTTTTGCGAATCTCTATCATTTTGATATGCCCGCAAAATTACAAGATAAAGGGGGATGGGAATCACGTGAAGTTGTTGATGCTTATGTAAATTTTGCTGATACCTGTTTTCTAGCGTTTGGCGACTTAGTTTATCATTGGTTCACCTTTAACGAACCTTTGGGGCCAATCTTGGGCTCTTATTTAGAAGATTTTCACTATCCAAATCTCATTGATTTTAAGCGTGGTGCTCAAGCAGCGTTCTTTACCATATTAGCTCATGCAAAAGCCATTCAAACTTTTAAAAAATACCAGCTATCTAGCAAAATCGGAGTAATTCTCAATTTGAGTCCGACTTTCCCAAGAAGCCAAAATTCAGCAGATAAAAAAGCAGCAGAAATTGCGGATCTTTTTTATACTCGTAGTTTCTTAGATCCCATGGTCAAAGGAGTATTTCCAGAAAAACTAGTCTCGTTGCTGGAGGAATATGACCAATTACCCGTTGATTTCAATGACACAGACCTAAAAATTATTGAAGAGAATACCGCACAGATACTTGGTCTAAACTACTATGAACCACGCCGTGTCAAAGCAAGAACTTCTGCCGTTAATCTAGAAAGTCCATTCTTACCAGAATGGTTCTTTGAACCGCATATTATGCCTGGCCGTCGAATGAATGAATATCGTGGATGGGAAATCTATGAAAAAGGAATTTATGATTTATGTATGGACATCAAAAATAACTACGGAAATATTGAATCCTTTATCTCAGAAAACGGTATGGGTGTTGCTAATGAAGAACGGTTCATGGATGAAAATGGACAGGTGATTGATGACTATCGCATTGAATTTATCCAAGACCATCTCGCCTATTTATGGAAAGCAATTCAAGATGGCTGTAATATAAAAGGATACCATCTATGGACATTCATTGATTGTTGGTCATGGATCAATGCATATAAAAACCGCTACGGCTTAGTTTCTTTAGATTTAGCCACACAGAAACGTACAATAAAGAAAAGCGGCTTGTTTTACAAGGAACTAAGTAAGCAAAACGGTTTTTCCTACGATCTCGAGCGACTGGTAGATTAGCATTCACGAATATGATCGATAGTGATCTGTATAGAAGAAACCTGTTGCCACAACTCCTCTTTCGCACCTTTTAAGAAGGCGACAGGGTTTTGTTAGTAAAAAAATAACCGTTTCCCTGCTAAAGTCGACGGTTATTTTTTTGTCATTTTTCACTGTGGCTAGGATACGAAAGAGCAGCATGGCAATAAATGTACCAGAATTTATCTGGAACTTATTAGCCGCTAGTTTCGATAATCATGCTTCCCTTTTCTTTAAACATTGCATTCGTTTTTAGATGTTCGAACACTTCTCCAAAATGACTACATCGAACACCTTATTCCAATTGAGAATAAGGTTTTGCCTATGTCGCTTATCGATTTTGTTTGAAAATATCCTTGTTAAAGTTGAAAAATCACTCTCTTCTTGCTATACTAACTATGTAAAGAGGAGTTGTGGCCACAACCCCTCTGCAGCGCCATTTAAGACGGCGACAGGTTTATTAACTTAAAAAATAACCGTTTTCCTGCTAAAGTTGACGGTTATTTTTTTTTGTCATTTTTCACTGCGGCTAGGATACCAAAGATCAGCATGGCGGTAAATGTACCAAAACTGATCATTAGCCCGATTGCTTCCGCTGTGGACAAAAAGGCTTCTCCTTTCTGAAGAGTTAGTACTTACATTCATAAGCACCACCACCTTTCAAAGATAGCCACCGTCACAAACTTTACTGCAGTCAAATGGTACCATACTTCCATCAATAAAACTTTCAAATGCCAAGGATTTATCATTATTTTTTCACGGCTCATGGTCCATCTACTGTGATTCATTCCATAAATTCGTCAAAATAACCCGCTGTTCTCTCTTCAAGCCTGATCCACTCTTTTCCGACCTTCTCCAGTCCCTTTTCTCAGTCCCAACCAAGTGTCTTCCATCAAGAAAAATAGTCAAAAGTCAATATCATTCTATTCACCAAAAACCACTTTTGTTATAGTAACAAAAAGGAGAATGCAGATGAGAAATGAACGAAAAATCATTCAAGATAGCACCCTTGGTGTAGAAGCTTTATTATTTAACGGCATCCAGCAGGAGTTTCCTAACCATTGGCACGAATATTATGTGATTGGCTTGATGGAAGCTGGGACGCGTCAATTCACCTGTCAAAATACCTGCTATATCGTTGAAGCAGGCGACTTGATTTTGATTCCACCAAAGGCTGCCCACCGCTGCCAGCAACTCACGGAGGAGAAGCTGGTTTACCGTAATATCCACTTAACCCCGGAGAACATGGCGGTACAAGTACAAAAAATTTTTAACACTCAATTGACGCCCCACTTTCCTGAACCGGTCATTCGCCAAGTGAAAGAAAAAGAGGAATTTCATGCAGTGCATCAGCTGCTGCTGTCGGATCGCGGTGATGAGTTTGAAAAGCAAGAACGCTTTACTTGTCTGCTTCACGACCTGCTTGTTCAGTATGCGGATTTCACCCACGAACAAACGGACCCGGTGTCAAATAAAGCCACAACGGCAAAAGCCTATATCGATCAACATTATGCCGAAAAATTGTCCTTGAGTGAATTAAGTGACGTTCTTGGAATGAATCAGTACGTCTTGATTCGGCAGTTTACCAAAGCGTATGGGCTGTCGCCGTTTCAATATTTAAGTACGGTGCGCATCAGTGCTGCCAAGAAAAGACTAGAAGCACAAGAAGCAATTGCAGAAGTCGCTTTTCTGACAGGTTTTAGTGACCAAAGTCATTTTACCCGTATCTTTAAAAGCTTGATTGGGGTCACCCCGAAAGCTTACCAAACAATTTACCAAGAAGATGGAGTGAGAACGTATGAATAACCAAGAAAAATGTGTCATGATTATCGATGAACAATTACCGATTGGCTTAGTTGCAAATACTGCAGCAATTTTAGGCGCAACCTTAGGCAAATTGTTTCCCGAAGGAATCGGAGAGGATATTTACGATTCCACAGGCAGAAAACACCTTGGCATTGTCAACTTTCCCATTCCTATCTTAAAAACGAACAAGGAACAGTTGCAGACCATTCGTGAATCGATCAGTCAACAAGCAGATCCAGAAGTAACCATCATTGATTTTTCCGACGTTGCTCAGACCACCAATTCTTACGAGCAATACCGTCAGACGCTTGAGACAATTCCCACAGAAACACTGGCTTATTTTGGTCTTTGTTTAAAAGGCAAGAAAAAGAGTATCAATAAAGTCGCTGGCAGCTTGCCGTTGTATCGGTAAAGCGCTAGTAAAAAACGGTCGTTTAAAACAAGTTTTCTTTTTGTCGACCGAACAGTCTTCTTGCTATATACGTTTTTTATAAACAGTCCTATAAAAAAACAAACACTTTTGAGGTGTTTGTTTTTTTGTAAGAGATTTTCTAGCATACATTTTCTTGCTCTTTGATTTTGCCAAGATCAATTGAAAAATAAACTACTCTCCTTGATAAATATTCAGCCCCACTTCAGTATCTTCTACACAACTGTTCGCTGGTGCTTTAACAATCAGAAAAAGAAAGTAAAAGTCTCCCACACAAGAAGCGGCATGTGCGGTAGCAATCAAGATAAAAAGAGATGCCGTCAACCAGCCAAATAAATAAAATAGAAAGAGACCCACAGAAATGCCAAGGAATGGCGCCAATAAAATGATGGCAAATTTCCCTTTTGAATAAAAGGAATGGGGACTCGTGGCATATGCTACCCCATTTTTGAACCCAAACTTTACCTTCCCTTTAGGGTCAAAAAGCTTAAAGAAGGCACCATGGATCAATTCATGAATAATGATGAGAATAAAATACGCAACCATTAAGATCAAAAGATCGAAAACAAACGAAGTTTCAGCATTTGACCCATGACCACCTAAGACAAAGAGTGTAAAGAACACATAGAAAAAAATAAAACTAGGGATCGCCGCGAGATTCAATCTCTTTATTGTTTTTTTATCATCCATCAAATTGATTTGTTTGAGTAATTTCATCGCTGTTCTCCTTTTCTTTTTGTCATTCTTCTTAGTATATGATTTCTATGAACTCCCTTTACCCAACCAACAAGAGCAGCAAACACAAAACCAGTGCAGTTAAAACGAAGAGGAAATTGATCATCTCTGGCGCACTTTCAAACCTTCTCTTTAATGGCGGAGGACGAAAACTTGGATTCATGCTTTTCGTTTGGTAGTCCACGCTGCTTGATAAAAAGCTGTCGGAAGGGATCATAAACACCAACAGAACGCCATAAATAATGGAGGCAGGAATCAGGAGTGAGCATTTGGCTAGGTAACCAATCAGTAGACTCACGATCAAAGGAATAGCTACGTACAAAACACTTTGGTACAGTATTCGTCGAATTGGTTTCATAGGGAAGTCTCCTTAGTCAATCTTCGTTACGCACAGGCACAAAATAATTTTATTTACTTATCAAATAAATATACCATTGCTTTTAAAGACTGTAAACACGCCAGAAAACCAAGTCGATGCTGCCAAGCGCGACTGCCCAATGCTTGGTGCAAAAAAAGAAGTGGTTTCTTCCCACTTCTTAAAAAGCACTCTACTTGTTTTTTCCCTTCAATTAACCTCTCATGATAATCGGTAAACCGTTATACTTACCAGATTGCTTCCTCTCTTCCCTTTGAAAAAGACACGACGCTGGAAAAAGAAGCCTGCGAACCTTGTCTCTTTATTAAAACTTCTTCTGAAAAATATTCGTCTAAAAAAATCATACGACCTTGTCTTTCCTTTTGGTTTCCTACAACACCCGATCTACTTGAGAAAAGACTGCGAAACCTTCTTTAGAAAAGCAAACGTCTCAAGAAAAAATAATCGTGCGGTTTCTGCCCTTCCTTTTGGCTTCGTACAATGCTTGATCTGCTTGGTAAAAGGTTTCTGAAATGTCTAACGCAGAGGCTGCTTCTGAAATCCCTGCCGAAAAGTAAAGGGTCAGTTGGGCAGTTTCTAATTTCAACTGTTCATTGCTTAAAAACAAATGGAATTCTTCAATAATTTTTTTCACAGCATCAGAAGTATTCTCTTTAAATAGGACTAAAAATTCTTCGCCGCCATATCGATAAACTTCGACTAAATGGGAAGGACTTTTCTGGTAGAGAAACGTCATCAGCTTTTCCGAAAAGAAGGATAGGGCTTGATTGCCGATTTGATGTCCATGGTGATCATTGATGCGCTTAAAATGATCTAAATCCATCATCACCACGACGAGTTGGTCCTTCTCAGGTAGCGCCAGCTTTGAAATATCCTCGTTCAGACTGCGGAAATTTTTCACCTTGGTCAACTCATCATAATTGCGTTCAATGATTTTTGTGTTGATTTTTTCCAGGAAATTTTTTTGATTCTGCAAATAATACTTCCATAAAGAAACGATCCCCACAGATCCAATGCCTAAAGACACCACATCCCAAACGCTAATTTCGCGGCGATAAAAAAGCAAGGCGTTGAGCATCGGCGAGACAACCGTAACGAAAATCGAAAATAGGTAAAACGCCGTGTGATTTGGTTGTCCATAAAATCTTTTCTTTAATAAGCCCGTAACGATTAAAATGATGTAATTTAATCCGATAATAAAGAGCATGGCTTCCCATTCAAATTTATTGATCAATGCAAAAAAGGTCAGCAAAATGACGGGTACTAACCCAACCAGATAGATTTTTTCTTTGAGAATGCCAAAATAATAAATAAAGATTGGAATCGTATATTCATACGCAACATAACCGATACTGTTCAAAGAAAATGATATAATAAAGTAGACTTGCGAAATAAACAAAACAATACCAATAAGAATTTTAAACGACAGGCGTAAATTCAATTCTTTGAAGTTCTTGATAAACAAATCATACGAAATGAGCAAGCTCACGACTAACACAGAATAGATCGCAGCATAAATCAGATGGACAAACACACTACTCCTTCTTTCTTTCATAGATTTTTCTTTAAAATCGTTCGCCCATGATTTTGAAAGGCTCGATTCTTTAACGATGCAGCGCACGAAATAAGCTTTTTTCCTGCACTTCATGAAACCAAAAATAAAGCGACCCCAGAAAGGAGCAGAAACCAATGTCTGAGAAAATAGAACAAGAACTCTTATCGATATTTCCCCAATTATATTTTGATGCCCAGCCTATCTTTCAAATGAAAGCAGATAGTCAGAAAGTGATTGGCTACGAATTATTATTGAGAAGTACCGAAAGAAATAGGTTTCCCCTTTCCTTCTTCCAGCAAGTGATCAAATACAAAAAATTACATACTCGTTTACTGCAGTGGTATCGAAATGAAATTTTCAGCTTGCTTCATCCGAACGAAGAAACAAAAATCAGTCTCAATATCCACCCGCAACAACTCAGCTACCCAGAAACCTTTTTGATGTTAGCTGATTTAGCTCCCTACCATGATCGTATTTTGATTGAGATCACCGAAGACGATACAGAACCTTCTATCGCTTGTGATCCCAAGTCCTTTCTTATGAACAAAATCAACCAAATAAAAAAGATGCGCTTCTCTGTCGCATTGGATGATGTAGGGACAGGCATTCATTCACTGACAAATATTGCACCGATGCTGGATAAAATCGATGTGATCAAGTTTTCGCCTATCTCGTTGCGAGTCCTGTCCCAAAAAGAGATTTTCTTTTTGATCGACTTCTGGCGAAATATCGCCAGCAATCGTAAAATCCAATTTATTGTCGAAGGGGTCGAAACCTCGGATATCCATGAGTACCTGCTTGAAGAAGAGATTTTTCTTCAACAAGGGTTTTATTTGGACAAACCTGCCCCAGCTGATCAATTAAAGCGAAAAAAATAGTCCTCGCGTCGTTTATTTTTCTCACTATACGCGATCAAAAATAAACGATTATTAAAAAAATGAACAGATGCCCTTCAAATATAACACAAATAATTTTATTTGCAGAATTTTTGCTGATTCGGCATCGTTTTAACGGTGATTTCACATGAGAGAAAGTAGAAATCAAAGAAAAGACCTTTTTTTGATAGGTGAATAGACAAAAAGCATTCAAGAAGTCAATTCCTGAATGCTTTTTGTCTATTCACTCTTTTTTCGATACACCCCTTCTATTTCAATCGCTCACCTTCCCTAATTGCAAAAGTATTAAAAATAGTCATCACTTCTTACCTACTCGTCTTGCTAGAAGTGATGCCTACCATTCCCCTCTTTGATTCATCTCACATTGAAAACCAGAGAATGTTTCGCTTTTGTTCCTAGATTGTAACCACACAGTTCTTTTAGATAAAAGCGGTAATCATTTTCAACGATTCGAATGATCTCATTGTCGGAAAAATCGTCGAATCGCATCATTTCTGTGACTAAGACCAGTTTGGCGTCGATGCCCAAAATATCTGGGGTGATCGCCCAAAATGTTTCTGGTGAAATGGCTGCTACCAATTCATCAAGGAGGGCCAATTGCTTTTCAACATACGCCGCTAAATCGCCATTGGCGCGGTGTGACTCCGCAAATTTCTTTTGAAATCCATCAAGGTATTCTGTTTTTGAAGTAAATACCGTCATGCTTTTTTACTCCTTTCTTTGAGGGGAACAAGTCCCGTTATTTTCTTCCTAAAGCTCAGCTTGTTCTTCTAGTTATTCATTCACTTTTTTTCTAGCTGCTGAAAAATCACCCAGGTACAGGTGTCAATGCAGAATATCTAGCAATCCTCTGACCAGCTGCTTGTAATGCTCTTTTTGATCTTTTGCTCCATTTTCTGCCTTGATTGAAAGACTTTGCTCAATGGCTGCTTGAGGAATCAGCAGATGAGTATTTAAACTTGAGATAAAGGAGACACTTTCTTCCAATAATTGATACTCTTTTTGCAAGTTGCTGGGTAATTTATATTTACGTAAAGGAAATAAATAGCGAGCATTGGTTTTTATTTCTTCTATACGATCGTTTTCTAGTAAGTAACGCATGGTATCGAGTTGTTTTCCTTGATGATATGGGCAACTATCTGCACTCAGCAGATGGGTATAATACCCGATGTATTCACTATTTAGGATGGTTCTTTCAAACGCTTCTTTCTTGATTTTCATCTTCTGTATCCTTCTTTCAAAGCTATCACTGACCTCACTTATACAGCGTTTGTGGTATCACTAAGTACTGTTTCTTCTTTTGGTCCATTTTTTGTTAAATCTTTCATCAAAAAAAGAGAAACTGCAAGTTTTCCCCACAGTTTCTCCTTTACGCTTCTAGCGATGCCTATAGTTAAGGAGCGACGCTTTCACCGTGTTTCTTTTTTCTTGTTACTGCGACGACAAACAGTACTAGGAGTGCATACCCAAGAATGATCAAACTGCTTGTGTTTGACGAACCTGTTTGTGGTAATTTTCCTTGTCCGATTTGAGAACCATCTGCTACGATCGTTTTCTTATTGTCATCGTCTGCTTCTTCCTCTTGCGTCACCGTTTCACCGATTCGACCAGTCACAGAGACTTGCCCTGTCGTCGCCTCTGCGACGCTGGTTTCCGATAGATCCCAGACAGTCAGAGTCAGTAACACAGCGACGAAAAGAACGATTCGTTTTCGTTTTTTCATACGATAGATCCCTTCTTTACTGGGATTTCAATTCTTAGTCTTCCTCTACATCCGGCGCAAAGCTCAAGACCAATTTGAAACTTGGATTTGATTCTTCTGATGCATCGGTCGGTGTTGCTTCACCAGTGAAAGCAAACGTGCCTTCATTCGTTCCTTGGTTGCCTTCAAGGGTAAATAATTCTGTTTCTGCTACGGTTGGTGTGCCGTTTTCAAACAACTCGATACCATTTACGTTTAACAAGTCTACTTCATCCATATTCAATGGTGTATCGACACCCGCAACAGAAGCGATCACACCAACTGCTGAGTTATTTGTCACAGTGTAGCTAGGGGAAACGATCTCTTTGTGGCTTGACTCTTCTGTCGTATAGAACAAAGCAGTCGTTGGAATCGTCACATTGATCCATTGGTTCAAATCATTGGGATTTGGTCCAGGTGTTGTATTATCGAATTCACCGATGATCCCGTTTACTTGGACATCTCCTGACGTATCGCCTTCACGTCCGTCAATGGTTTGTGTCGCAAAAGCGGTGGTGCTGCTTGCGATTACTCCTGCGATCGTTGCTGTACTTAGAATGGCTGCTACAAATTTTTTCATTTTTATTTCCTCACTTTTCCTTTTTTTTAATTCTTAACGATAATCGTTAATTCAGCTTCAGTGACCCCTTGTTTTTCTTTGCTTTCAGGGTCGTAAATATTGATCGTGGCTTTTGCGGGATATTCCCCTTTGGCCAGCGGTGTCGCCAAGGCGACATTTTCAACAAATTGATTTGGATAGATCGCACCGGAAGAATAGATGACTTCCCCGCTCGACAGTAAAGAGATATCCACGGCGATTGGGTACACATTGGTGCCTGGATTGACGATCTCGATGGATCCCGTGCTTTGACCATCTTCAAAAATGGCTTCTGGATTGATTTGCAGCGTGAAATAATTCGCATCCGCAATCTCCTGCGCTCGTTCAGAAACCCGCTGATCGGTGGCATCGCCAGATTCTGGCAACAGGTCGGCACTGATCAAAGGGACTGCTGCTTTTGATTGGTAAAAATAGTACCCGATCCCACCGATAAGTACTAGCAACAGCAACAACCACAAGATCCATTTCCGTCGATCCTTCGTTTCGGTTTGATTCGTTTGCTCCAATGGATTCACCTCCTTCACGTTTGGTACGATCTTTTTTCTTTAATCTCGTGGGACAAAGCGTAAGACGATGCGATACTTCGGTACGAGCAAGTCTTCATAATACCCACCCTGATCGGCTTCTGTATCAACGATCCATTGGGGATAGTCTCCATAGAAGTCCCCCGTTAAGGAAATCGGCACGCGGCTTCTTTCTTCTAGGCGAACCAGGTGTTGTTCCTCCATCGCTTCATAGAGTTGGATCTGTGTTTCTTCCGTTTTTAGATTCAATCGCAACAGCGGGGTTGAGATATCGTCATAGGTCAGGGTTGGGTCTTCTTCTTCGCTTTCACTTTCGGCATAGTCGAGAGGATCTTCTCCCGCTTCTAATAAGACAATACTGGCACTGTCATCGATCGCCAGTTGATTGACGTAGGTATCCACAGCAAGTGGCGATTGATTGCGGATCTCATACGCTTGGCTTTCAAAATTACGATTCGATTCCGCCGTATTGTACAAGGATTCAAAGACCATTTTGGTTGGGATCGTCACTCGCATATGCTCCAGTTTCGAGGTCACATCGATACCGATAGTCATCTGGTAGGCTTTATTCCCCACCTCAAGAACAGCGAAGTAGCTGCCGTCTTCGTCCACTTCTCGTGTAAGATCCGTTTCTACGATGCGAAAGCCATCCGTCATATCCGCTTCCGTCAAGACGTCTGCGGCTTGCGCGCGACTTTCTTGAAGGATCAAAGCATCCAATGCCTCTTTTGTAGGTAACTCGTTGATCCTATAACGATCTAAGGTGATATTGTACGCTTCAAGGTCTACCCCTTTGATGACGGTTTGACGAGCTGTGACATCGACATAGGTCTCAATCGAAGGTTTTGATAAGAAAATCGACACTTCTGTCTCTGTTTCCAATCGTTCATTTTCTCTTAATGGAATACGGAAATAGCGATACAGCTGATTTTCATCACGATAGTCGCCCCATTCAATTCGTTCTGAGTTTTTGTCTAATTCAACGAGTTCTCCGTCAGTATTGGTATAGGAGATCAAGGTGACATCGGTATCCTCGTACATGGAACCAGTGATTTCAGTCGACTGATCACTCAATGCATCGATTCGGGCAACGAGGCCTTCTGGTTCTGAAAAAACCAAACGACGGTAGTTGTTTCCGCTGATTGCTGCAGCAAAGTCGACACCATTTAAGGATTCTAGCGACCCATCCGCATTCTGAACACTCAGGTAGCGAGAACGCGACTCGACATTGAAAGACCCCCACGAGGGATTCGATCCGCTATTGCGATTGATACGCAAGGTACCAGAAACATTGATGAATTCTTCTGTTGGTGCTTCCCCAGTGGTTGTCCAAAGAGACACTTTCTGATTATCAAAATTGATACTCAACCCATTCGCATTCGTATTGGTTCCTGAGCGAATCAAGCGTTGCAAAGTGGTACGGCTGTTTCCCGCTCGTGTCGTCGGGTGAACCAATTCGAATCGTTGTACGCCATTGATATTCAAGTTGGCCCGCGAATTTCTAAAATAGATAAGTTCGCTTCGATTGACTTCTGTCTCTACCAGAAATTGGGCATCTTCTCCTACTGTGATCGTATTGGCAATGTCGATCATTGGTCGACTTGTGGAGCGATTGACGGTCATAGCGGCATCTGTCAGGTGGAAATCGGCATTTTTCCCGATCGACATTTGACTAAAGCGACGGGTACTTGAGTTGAAGCCATTGGAGGTATTGGCATAAAAGGATGCCCCCTCTTCCATCACAAAACTTGCACCTCGGGGAGCATAGAAAGCACCACCGACTTGTTGAATGGACATCTTTGCGCCTTTTTTCAAAGTAGCTACACCACTCGTATTATTGATTCGAATCGCACCAGCATCATTTCGATTGCGCTCACGTAGAAGAGTAAATTCTGCATCTTCTCCCAGTGTAAAGGTATGGCTCACTCGAAAAGGCGAATCTGATAAGCCCGTTGCCACAGTCAGGTTTCCACTGGTTGCCTCAGTGTGACTGATTTTTGCCTCTTTCCCAGTAACAAACGAACGAATCGTTCGTCGACCTGTAAAGCCGTAACTAGCTTTCGAATCTATTTCAGCATTGTCACCCACATAGACATTCGTTGTCGTGGTTCCATAAAAGGCGATCCCCCGGACTTCGACAAATAGTTTACTTCTTTCCTCCATCGTAAACTGAGAGTTGGCGCGGGTCAGCCGAATGGCTTCCGCTGTTCGGGTAGATGTTCGCTGGATATGCAATTCCGCACCAGCTTCCAGTTTTAGTTCATCACGCAAGCGAACAAAATGCTGGTTATCATTTGTGCCATGTTCATATACAAAAATTTTTGTTTCTTCGCCCACCACCATCCTTCGTGTAGATCCGGTACTCCCTGTTAATCCTCGCCCAGAGGTGAGCTGGATGGTATTTTCTTTCCCAAAGTGCAGCTCACTTGTGGTGGCTGAACCAGTGAAGATGGCTCCTCGCTGCGAAATGGTCATTTGATTATTATCGCCTGAAATAAAACGAGCATTCGCCGCTTGTAATTGCATGAAAGCAGCGTCACCAGTCGTCACTTGTCGTTTCGCATTCAAGGTGACATCGTTGCCTGTGACAAAGGAATCTCGGACAAAGAACCGTTGGACATTTGAATTACTGCTTGTCCGTTCTTGCAATTCAATATGACTATGATCTTCCATCCGAAAACTCTTGACCATGGTGCTACCAGTAAAGCCATTGCCGGTCGCAGCATCGATCCGTGTGTTTTCTCCCACAAGAACATCTGCTAAAGAAGCAGTTAATAGTGGCCCTGTTTGATTTACATTCATTTGGGTGAACGCACCAAAGCGAACTTCCGCCTCAGAGGAACGAACATGAATAAATGCCCCGGTCGTTGTGCCCGTCCGCGTTCCTTCAATGATGGTAGGTTGGTCTGCGGTACTATTTTCAACGATGAAGCGGCGTCCGACATTAATGGCGGGTGTCGTACTGACTGTTCCATACTCAGATAGCTTTAACTGACTACCTGCTTGTAGCCGTATCTCTCCTAACGTACTGGTAGAGTTCCCAGAAAGTCCTTGTCCTGTGCCGACGTCCAGAGTTGCCCCTGTGGCTAACGTCAATCGGCTATCTTGATTGGCATTTGGCAAGGAGACCATTGCACCAGATTGGCGAATCGTCGTCACACTTCCTTGACCAAAATCAAGGCTTGCTGCGGTACCCGTCATGTGAAAGACGGTGCCAGTATTGCTGTTGGTACTGCGAGTGACAGAAATTTCAGCTTGGCTAGCGACTGCTACTTGGTTCATTTCAAAAATCGGTGTGGCATTTGAGGAGCGATGATTGATCGTCAATTGCCCTTCAACCAAAAGCCTTTCTGCCGTGAATAAGGTTGGAATGGAAGACGTCGCTGTCGTCACCACATTGGTTCCTTTGAAATGAAGATGTGCTTGGTTGTTATTCACCACGCGTCCTGCGGTAGTGGTCAGCTCCAATTGGGTATCTTCAAAAGTGATCGTTGATGCCCCAGTTGTTTGAGCCAGCCCTTGCGCTGACTGGATGCCTTGTTGCTGCACCCCTTGCCAAGTCAGTTGAGCAGGTGCCGCAAACTGCATCAGGTTCTCGGCTGCCGTCTGTGAAACGATCACAGGCATCTCTTGACTACGAAAAGTAACGTTCGTCCGTTGGATCCCACTGATTGGCTCAGTTAATGCCAAGTTGCTGGCAAAAGTAAGCACTAGCGATTGCTCATTAGCGATTTCTTCGTAACGATACTCCGTGCCCTCTTCATCGGTGAAGGGTTCCCCAAGTAAAATTGCCCGCAATTGCGCCTCACTTGCTACAGTCAGTGGGATGGTTGCAGCTTCTGCATCGAACCCTTCGACTTGCTCGTTTTCAGATTCTGGCTCCTCTTCATCTTCTGAGCTGTCTGGCGTTTCTGCTTCGGGCAGTGCTTCAGTTTCTTCTACTTCTTCTTGGCTAGCGGTCGTTGAATCATCGGTGGCTTCCGATGAGGTTGTTTGTTCCTCGCTGCTTTGCTCGGTTGACTCTTGCGTTTCCGATTGATCAGCAGAATTATTGGTTTCCTCCCCAGAAGATTGTTGCGTCCCTTCAGAAAGTGACTCTGTTTCTGCATAAGCAACTTGCTGGAACGCCATCGTCGTGTTGACGCCCGTGCTGCTCAGTAGTAATACGGCAGAAAACAATGTAAGTAATTTCATCATATCCTCCTTTCTTCAAGTCTTTGTTGCGTTAAGAAAGCTGAAAGCTAGGGAATAGCTCCTTGCTTTTTCACGCAAAGCTGTCTCAATATTCTTCGTTTTTGAGGGAACGACAAAAAAAGACATTTTGATGAATCAAATGTCTGGAGAAAGTTGTTAGATTAAGTTTTCATAAAATAATAACTACATATGAGTTCTGGATTCTCAAAAACGAAGGTTATTGGGACAAACTATTTGTAAGTATGACACGCGTGTTGCTTACTAAACTAAGAATAGCGTGGTCGTTTCTCAAAGGAAAATCATTATTTTCATAAACACCTGAAATAGATGAATAAATAACATACCTATTTAAACGCGTGAACAGCACAGCAATTGGTTTAAAAGAGCGGTTTTTGATGGGGATTTATTTTCCTTTCGAGGTGTTCCCAATCGCGATCATCCGGGAGAGATTTTAACAATAAGTAATCTGTTTTGACTTTATAATCAACAAGGTAGCGATTGTAATTGGTCACGATCAAATCGATATGGGCAGCATTAAGCGTATGTTTTGTTAAATATTGCAGTTGAACAAACGTCAATTTATGCTTGCTGCCAAATCGCTGGATCGCTCTTGTTTGGATATGCTGGCACACAAAATGATCCCCTTCTAAGAGGAAATAAATGGTTTTTGCTGGTGCATAATAATCGAAAATCAGCTCGCTATAAATCGTTAAACTGACACAGATGTCTTCTAAGTAAGCAGTAGACAAGGAGAGTTTTTTGCTCTGCTCCTTAAGAAATTGTAAGTTCTTTTGGTAACTCTCACTGTTGGAACGCATGATCACCTCTTTGATATCATCCATTTCCTTGTTCAAAACCGGCGCAATCGCATGGTTAATTTTTCTCGATAAAAAGAAAGAACGTAAAAATGTCGCAACCGTTTTGGCTTGTGCTTGGGGCACCTCATGGTTTTTAAGAAACAAGTCCGTCACAGTTGTGATGGCTTCGCCTTGATGAAATTGTTGGTAAAATTTTTCCTCTCGTTCTTCTTGATCCAAGGTTCGCTTGCACAAGGTGACTAAGTAGATCCAAGCGAATTCTTCTTTGGGCAGCTGAACCTGATAGATTTTTTCAATGCCTTCCTTCAGTGCGTAGAGCTTGGAAAAACTGTTCCCTTTATACGCTTGTCTAACCAGTTCTTTCGGCATAGTGATACGATAGCCGAGGCTCGCACGCTTGATGGCAATATAAAACGTGTAGTAAAACGCTGCGGGAGTCGCCCCAGATCCGATTTCATAATAGCCGAACTTGTCCTCCAATTGACCTAAGATCAAGTCATGCAAGGCTTGATCTGGAACCAACGTATAGATCGTTTCCACACCTTCGTAATAAAAATCTTTGAAAAACTTACGCAAGTTGGCTTCACTTCCTTCAATCGTTAAGGGATTAGATGCCCACTGCAAGCCATAGCTTTTTAAAATAGGGTTTCGCTGATTGAGTAGACGCCGAAACGTACTCTCTGAAAAATGATAATGATGTGCCAGCTCATCCACCTTAGATAGTTTGCCATGGAAAATATTCCCGATAATTTCAAATAAGCATTCATTTTTTAACAAGCTTTGCTTTCTTTTTTGATAGTCTGCTGGCTTTTTCTCTTCGAAAACAAACCCGCTATTGCCCGAAACGAGGGCAATACTGTCCCCAAAATATTCTTTCATGTATTTGATATCATTGGCAATCGTTCGTTGCGTCACCTGATTGCGCTCTGCTAAGTCGCCAATCGTGAACACACGGTCTCGCTCAATCGTACTCAGCAGCCGAAACAAGCGCGCAGTCGTACGGTTGCTGATGAAGGCCAATTGCAACTCTCTCATTCATCCCACTCCTTTTTTCAAGAAATTCTTTTCTATACTATTACATAAATAGCACACTATTTGGTAATTATATACTCAAATTTATATATTTTTAATCAAAAAACCTACTAAAAATGAAAAAAATAACGAGGAGAAATTCACTTTTTAGACTTATCATATTCTTTTTTGCTGGAGGAAAAAGAAAAAAGCCGCAAGCAGCGCTCGATGAAAGAGCTGCTTGCGGCTTTTTTTGGTTTTCTCATTAAAATAAATACTGGGCTGTAATCGAGGACTGGCACTCGATCAGTTTTTCTGGAATCCCTTCGTACAACACTTCGCCACCGCGAATCCCGCCATCAACACCGACATCGATCAGCCAATCCGCTGCTTTCATGACCTCAAGGTTGTGTTCGATCACGATCACCGTGTTGCCTTTTTCCACTAGTCGTTCGATGATCGCCAAAATGCTCTTGATGTCTGCCATGTGCAATCCGGTTGTTGGTTCATCCATAATGTAGATATTGCCTTTTTTGCTTAATTCTTTTGCTAACTTCAGTCGCTGGCATTCACCACCAGACAAGGTATTCAATGGCTGTCCAAGGGTCATGTATCCTAGTCCCACAGCCAAAATCTGTTTTAGTTTTCTTTGAATCGCTTTTTCCTCAAAGAATTCCACCGCTTCTGTGATGCTCATGGCAAGGACTTCATCGATCGACTTGCCTTTCAAGCGATACTGGTAGACTTCTTCTTTAAACCGTTTGCCGCCACAGGCCTGACACAAAACCTCGACGGAATCCATAAAGGACAGTTCCATCTTGATGGTACCGTGGCCTTTGCACGTTTCACAGGCGCCTTCGGAATTGTAGGAAAAAAGACCTGCTGAGACCTTGTTTTCTTGGGAAAATAACTTCCGAATGTCATTCATGATCCCAGAATAGGTCGCTGGATTGGAGCGGATATTTCCCGCCACCGCTGATTGATCGATCGTAATGGCTTCGGGGTATTCTTTAGCAAAAACCCCATTCACTAAACTGCTCTTTCCAGAACCAGCAACACCGGTCACCACTGTAAATACTCCTAATGGCACCCGCATTGCTGTATTTTTCAAGTTATGCAGCGTCGATTTTTTCGTTACGATAACCTGCTGACTCTGGCGAGGTGCTTCTTTAAAGTCCACCATCTGTCCAAATGCTTTGCCAGTCAGTGTATCTGAGCGCAGCAATCCTTCAAAGGTTCCTTCGTAGGTAATATAGCCGCCATTTTTCCCCGCTTTAGGACCAACATCGATAATATGGTCAGCTGCTTTAATGACATCTGGATCATGCTCCACTACGATGACGGTGTTTCCTTTGTCCCGTAGTTTGACTAACAATTCATTCAATCGATGGACATCCCTTGGATGCAGCCCAATACTCGGTTCATCAAAAATGTAGATCACATCGTTCAAGCTAGAAGACAAGTGTTTGACCATTTTTACCCGCTGACTTTCCCCACCAGAAAGGGTCGTCGTTTCACGGTCTAAGGAAACATAATCCAACCCGATATTGATTAGATCAGTGATTCTCGCTTGGATGTTTTGAAGCAGTGGTTGGACACTCTCCTCCGAGATTTCTTGAAGAGCCGTCAATAGTTCATCCACTTGCATCGCCAAAAAGTCCGCAATCGAATAGCCCGCGATTTTGCACGCGAGTACTTGTGGATTGAATCGTTTTCCCTGACAGTCAGGACACTTCTGCTCATTCATGAAAGAAGCGATTTTCTTCTGGGTAGCAGCGGAGCTTTCATTGCCACCTTTGATATTGGAGCGATTAAAACGAGCGACTAAGCCTTCATAGGTGGAACTCATCCCTTCCATATACAAGGAATCGATTTTTTCTCCTTGGGCATACAAAAAGCGGTTCATTTCTTCTTCGCTATATTCTTTCAATGGCTTGTCATTGTCAAAAAAGCCCGTATTGGTGAAAGACTTCAGCAGCCAAGAGCCGACTTTATAGCCAGGAAGCAGGATCGCCCCTTCGTTTAAGGACTTTTCAAGATCCAGTGCCTTTTCTAAATCTAAGCCGACGATGCGCCCAATCCCTTCGCAAGTGGGACACATCCCATGAGGATCATTGAAAGAGAAATTCCATGCAGGACCTAAATACGGTTGACCAAGACGAGAAAAAAGCAAGCGGATCAAGGGATTGATATCCGTGATCGTCCCTAATGTGGAGCGGGAATTGCCGCCTAAACGGCTTTGATCAACTACTACCGCCATCGAAAGATTGTCGATGGCATCCGCATCGGGCTGGCTATATTTTGGCAAAAAGTTGCGGACAAATTTCGAAAAGTTCTCATTCAGCTGTCGCCCAGCTTCTTGTGCGATCGTGTCAAAGACGATCGATGACTTGCCTGAACCAGAGACACCCGTGAAAATCGTGATTTTTCTTTTGGGAATCTTCAAGTCAAAGCCCTTCAAATTGTTCTGCCTGGCGTTGTGGATCGTAATGTATTCCTGCATGCTATACCCTCCCAGATTCTGTTGAATTTTTTCAGTGAGCGACCATTATAGCACAAACATTCTCGCTGTTTCTCGGAATTTTGAAAAAAAACTATGTTTATTTTATGTTTTGTTCTGAATGCTGGAATAGCAATGGTGGGGGCTTATGCGATTTTTCGATAACTGTTGCATAGGAAGGAATTTAGCGTGCGAACGAAGTTAGAAGACAGAGCGAAGAACGAGTATTTTGAATGACCTTAAATTGCTAAAAGGTAAAAAAACAGTCTATTTCCCCTTGCTTGCAAAGTGAAATGGACTGTTTTCATGAAATAACCTTTAACCGTTTGAAGCCGACTGTTATAGATCAGCTCAATGCAGTTGACGGAAACGTTTTGATCAATGTCATCGTTTCTTCTGCCCCATAATCCCCTTCGGCATATAAATCAAGATACTCTTCCAACAAATAGTCAGCAAGGTCTTGGGAAGATTGCGTAAAACCAGCCTTTTCGTAAGATTTGACTGCAGCACTATTTTTTCTCGATGGTCGCATCATCAATTTTTGAATGCCGAATGTTTCATGTAAATGATCACCGAGGGTGACGATCGCATCGGTGCCAAATCCTTTGCCGCAATGAATTTCCCGATTCAACCAGATATCCAGTTCTGCTATGCCGTCTTTTAGATGAAATGAGGAGTAGCTAATAAAGCCAATCGGTTCACCTGCATGTAGAATCAAAAAGCCTCTGCCATCTTGCGGTTGGGCACCAGTAAAGTAATACTCTTGATAGTCCTCAAAAAACTCTGCTTCAGTGGCGATCGGTGCATTAGGATAAGAAGGTGGTCCGGAATGATATTTTGTGGTTTCAGAGTGAAAACACCATTGATAGACCGCTTCTTTATCTTTGATTTCCGCAGGGGTTAAAGTGACTTTGTTGCCTATTACCATGTAGCATACTCCTTTGCTTAGTTAGTATATGATAGCTGCTGTGCCTATTTTAATCAAAGGTACTTTAGAAAACAACTGCTCGCCAATTCGTTTATTAAATATAGATTTCGTTTAGGAAAACAAAAAACCAATTGCTTTCTTTCATTTTTCAAAGACTTACTATGTAGGTTACATACATAAACAAGACCGAAACAGCAGACTTCCTCTCTGTTTCGGTCTTACTTCATTATTCAACATTCAACGAAAAATTTTTCTAACACTTCTTGCCTTTCATAGGCATGTGCTCATTTGTTCCACCTATCGATTCACTGAGACGGCCATTCGGTGATAGGTATGGCGCTTGCCTCTGATGGCGATGGATAGTTGCAAGATGTTCTCGGGATCAGCGGTCCCAGAAAAACCTGCATCTCCGATATGATGAAGGTCGCAGCCGGCACGTTTGCTAGTCAATGCCAAGGCACGGATCGTACCTTTATCTGCACCTTCCTGTGTAGTGCCAATGGTGCCCATGACCAACTTCTCTTTTTGGTGGATAAAGGCCACTAGATCACTCATATGTTGTTCACTCAGCCCAGGAATCGTGCCCGCGATGGGTACAAGAATAACATCGGCTCCAGCTTGAATGAACGCAGACGCAATTTCTTCATCTAACACGGGTTCATTGACACCAGCTCCGTGCATTTTTCCAGCAATAATGATCCCAGAGAAAACGGCTCTTGCTTGTTTGATTGCCGCTGTAATCTCTTTATTTGAAACGCCAGTGGAAGGATTTCCTGTCAGACAGATAAAATCAAATCCAAGTGCTTCTGCACGAGCCATGTTTTTCTTTGTTGCCAAACGCCCAGTAGCGATAGTTGTCAGCTGTTCCATCTGCTCCGCACAATCGTCGACAGGCTCAAGATTGACCCCAATAGGCCGCCCCGTTAAGCATTGCAAAAAGCGAATGGGGTCATCCGTTGTCGGTAATCCTTTGATAGCGCCATTTCCGCAATCAAATAGGTTCAGTAAAATCAAATCCGCCCCAAATGCAGCGACGAATTCAGCATTGGTGATTCCTCTAGACATTGGATCGATTTGGACATCATTTTCTGCAACGATCGTCCGCCCCGCACTTCCTCGGATACTTTCCAATAGTTGGTCTTTATCAAATGATTTAAAATCAGCTGCCGTGCAATTCAATAATCGTTTTGTCTTCATTTTACGCCCCACTTTCTGAACCGAGTTCACTGGCTAATGTCCGATTATCCAGCATTTTGAAGAATGGATAATAGATGGCGATAGAAACCGTCAGATTCACCAGTTGTAAGATTGCCCCCGAAATATGTCCGCCTGTGGCTAGATAACCGCCGATGATTGGCGGCATCGACCAGGGAACCAAAACGACGGCAGGTTGGACGATCCCCATGGCAACTGTCGTATAAGAGATGATATAGCAAACGACCGGCGTCAGAATATATGGGAACAAAATCAATGGATTCATGACAACGGGCAACCCAAACATGATGGGTTCATTGACATTGAAAACCGTTGATGGAAATCCGAGTTTCCCCAACTCTTTTAAATACTTGCTTTTACTTCTGACTAATAGCAAGATCGCTAAGCCCAAAATCACCCCACTACCGCCAATCCAGACAAAGGTATTCATAAAGGTATAATTGATGATATGCGGAATCGTTTCGCCGTTTTGAAAAGCGATTCGATTCTCATCGATCATTTGAATCCATGTCGGCTGCAAGACGCTCAAGACCAAGTCCCAACCGTGGATGCCCACTGACCAAAACAATGACGTAAACATGATGGCAAACAGTCCGCCTATAAAGCCTCCGCCAATGATCGACAATGGTTGTCCCACAAGACTGTACAGCAGATCATGAACATTCGTGTTGCCGAATGATTCCACTAATAAACGAATCACCCAGAAAAGCGAGAGGCAAAAGAATGAGGGGATCAATGCAATAAAGGAGCGACTGACCGCCGGGGGAACGTTTTCTGGCATGCGGATCACGATATTCTTTTGCACAAATAGTCGGAAGATCTCCGCCGTGATCAGGCTGGTGATGATTGCTACGATCAGCCCGCGGCTACCAAGATACGACATTTGAATGCCGCCATCTTCAATCGGAGTGACTAAAAGAAAAACCGAAGCTGCCAATACACCGGCAGATAAACCGCTGACGCGGTAAGTGGTTGCTAAACTATACGCAATAGCAAAGGAATTGAACAGCGCCATCACACCAAAGGTCACTTGTACGACAAAGTCTAATTTGCTGCGCCATTCCCCGCCAAAAATACTAGTAACAAATAGGTTAAAGCCTTCCCATGGAACGTTAGATAAAATAACAAAAATGGAACCGATAATAATCAAAGGCATCGTGGTGACAAGTCCATCACGGATGGCAACTAGATGCTTTTCACCGCCAATTTTCATTCCCCATGGCAGCATTTTTTCTTCCATAAATTTCTTTAACGAATCCTTCATAAGCTTCCTCCTTAACCTTAAAAGAACGCTGAAAGAGTGCGCTCAGGTATCTTTTCGAAGTGTGAATAGAAACCAAGGCTTGCCACCTTCAAGAACCTAGGATTGAAGTGCTGATCGCCAGAACGCTATTTCTATGAACACAGTAAGAACGCATGGCATTGGATTTCTCAACTATGACTGCCTATTTTCCATGCGACTGTCCTCAACTGATCTTCACACCTGTTATTTGCCGCAAACGATCCTGCGCATGAACTGTTTCAAACGACAAAAAAGGCATTGGACAAGATTGTCCAATGCCTTTGGCATAGCAAAATAAGCGTCCAGCATCCCACGGTTTTTGCCCAAAAACCTGCCTGAATCTACTAGAAATCGACAAGAAAATCGGGTACAATAAACACGTTGATGCCTTTGGCGATCAACTATGGCAACTTGATTGGTCATCCTGTTTAGAGAAGTGACTGATCAGGGCCTCGTAAATCTGTTGGCGCAGAGATACGAGGTGCCTATTTTTTTGGTTTCTATTCGCTTACATTTTATAGAATGTTTTTGGGAAAAGCAAGCGAACATTGCAACAAAATTGTAAATAATGGTCAAAAAAATAAAAAACTATTGTGATTTGTTCGATTGAAACAGAAAATAGTAATTGCTTTGCGTATTTATAAAAAAAGGAGGACCGAATCATCCATGATTCAGTCCTCCTTTTCGCGCTAGACGAATACAAACAAAATTCCAGAGCAGATCGTGCCTACCAATAGCCCACGAATACTGCCTTCTCCTTCATTGGGTAACTCAAATTTGATGATATTCACCAGCAAAGCGCCGGTGATCAAGGCTTCAATGATGACCACCAAATAGTAGGGCAATGAAACAAAGAGGGAGAACGCAGCTCCCGCGAAAATACTGAAGGAAAGCACAAAGCGGCCATATTTGTTATAGAGGGCACCATGATGATGATAGAGCAGCCAATCGTTCATGAGAAAGTGCAAACCAAAGGCAATAAAGTAGGTCAAAATGTAAAAACGCTCTGATAGCGTATTGGCAATCACGATATAGCCGATCATGATATTGTAGATCACATGAAAAGCGATATCCGACCAAAAAAAGGCGTTTTTGGCACTGGTGATGTCTTTCTTTTCTAACACCATAAACGTTCGCTCATCGATTTTGTAGATCACGTAACTGAAGACTAAGCCAAACAAAACGATGCCATAGACCCCATGACTATAAAAAATCCCCGAATTCCAGCCAAATTCATCGATCAACACCGTTTGAAAATACGCCAAATGGGGCAATAGATGAACGATCGCATAGGAGATCCCTACACCAGCGGCAAAGGAGCTCATGTATTGCACGTTTAGTTTTCTGGATGAGATAACATTTGAAGATAGATGGATGAAGATAAACCCTAAAGTGATCATGCAATTCACAAGATTGTTTGTTAGATACGTCATAGTTTTCTCCTTCTTACATTCCGTTTTCGGCATCGTTTAATCGCAATTTTCAATAAAAAATTCTTTTTAATTAGTTATTTTTGGTTATTTTCATGAAATATTCTTGTTTACTATACAGTAAGTGAGCTTGGGGGGCAATAGGTTTTTTAGGTTTTTGGGGAGAAATATTTTTCATAGAAAATGACCTTCATTGTTGCCGATTTTTTACCGATGATCTTGTCTTCGTTTTCGGATAGGATAATCTTGTTTTTGCTCTAGCAGACACTAGGTCTAACTTCATTTTTATAAAAAATTGCGCTTATTTGAAGTTAACTTCAAATTTCCGAAAAAATGTAACCAATTTGAAGTTATCTTCAACTTTCTCAATTATGACAGATTTTTGACGTTCGTAACCAATCACTGATGAATTCAGAAAGCCGTTGTTGCTCCTGTTCCATCAAAAAAAAGAAGCAAGAACTTGCAGCGTCCTTGCTTCTTTTTGTTACAATTCATTATACTTCTTTTTCGAATCTTTACTTTCTTTCACCGGATACTTCATGTTGTTTTTTTCCAACTTTTCTTTGATGATCTCATCAATATCAAGACCCAAATTGTCTGCCAGCATATAGGAATAAATCAGAACATCAGCAATTTCTTCTTTTAGATGTTCGAAATCTTGAGTGGCTTCTTCAGGTGTTTTCCATTGAAAAATCTCCAACAATTCGGCGGCTTCGATGGAGATAGAAATAGCTAGATCTTTTTCATTATGAAATTGTCGCCAATTGCGATCATCTCGGAATTTATTGATCCGTTCCATTGGAGAGGGGTGGTTTTGCATGGTAGGACTGGCTCCTTTCGTTTTGTAGGGTTAAGAGCTTTTGGCGCAGATTAGGATTGATTGCATAGATGTAAAGCCCTTTGATTGCTCGTTTCATTAATACATTCAATGAATTAAGGATGATCGTTTCTTTGGCTTTCTTCGTCAATTCTTGGTTCATATCGTCACGTCCCGTAAACGCCCCTTTGTCCTCGTATTTATCGATATCGATGACAAGCTGGTCGGTCTCTGGATCGTATCTGGTCGCTCCGCCCATGTTCGCTTCGTATCGGTCGTATTCCAGGGCAGGTTGATCCCACCAGGATCTACAAGATAAGAAGCTCCGTCTTTCTTATGAACATAATCGAATGTTGAGATGATCCGTGACAGACCTTCCTTTTTATCGAGAGAAAAAATTTTATTCTTCAACGCATCATGGGTTTCCATAATCTGAAGCTCAAAAGATGCTGTTGATTCTGGAATCGGTGTTACACGTTTTTCTACGATATCATCGATCCATTGAATAATTTGGGGACTACTTTTCATTCTTAATTGATCTTTTAGCTTAAAACGAGAAGCATTGTACCTTTTCTGAAACTGATCCAGTTTGTCCTGATCCTAGTAACTTTTGATTTTCAATACTTGTTTCGGATCAAAAATACAAATCGTAATTTTTGCTCGCTTGATAATCTCTTCTAGTTGGTTTTCATAGTGAAAACTGTTATAGCTGTCTTTCTTCGTTAAAAGGAAATGGGCCTCATCCACAATAACGATGTCTGGGTGCAACTTCTGATTATCTGTTTTATTAATAAAGGAAGTTGGCTTTAACATATGATTCTTTTTTAAATTTAGCAAACTTTCTGCCACTGTATGATAGGTTTTTAACATTTCTGAATGGTTGACCAACAAATAGTTATCGGTGCCTTTGAATACAGGCTCTGATTTTGTATAGTCTTGAAGGGTGTTAT
Organism: Enterococcus sp. R12; assembly: GCF_058135755.1. NCBI lineage: Bacteria > Bacillati > Bacillota > Bacilli > Lactobacillales > Enterococcaceae > Enterococcus > Enterococcus sp. R12. Next base: position 536,921 of record NZ_CM176874.1, on the reverse strand, counting down.
AGAGAGATGCTAATAAGACGCTCTTTCCCGTTCCAGCTTCTCCTTCAATCATCGAGACTTTTTGTGTTTCATCCTGCTGAATCGCTTGTTTACAGTACTCAATGATTTCAAGTTTTATATCTAACTGTTCTGGCGTCAGTTCTTTAAAAGGGGATAATTTATATACATCTTTGTTGCGAATCATATCGATTGAGTGCTACGCCAATTGACGCCTTTGCAATTCTTCCCATAACTCTTGGAAGACCACTTCATCATAATACTCTTTTTCATAATACTGATGCATCTGTACCTGTCTTGTTTGACTGACATTTTGCAACTGAAACTGCTCATCCCCAATGAAGTGATTGATCAAATTGGTTTCGATATTGTAGGTCGCTGATTGATTGAATTTTTCATGACCAATCAGCAGTACTTCTTTAATTTCTCTGCGCTTAGAGTTATTCAAGTGCTGCTTCAACCGTTTGTTCACTTGAACCGTTTGACCAATGTACGCAACAGGTCTTTTCTTTTCATTTCGGTTGTAGAGTATGTAAACGACTGGGTACTGATCGATATATGCCGTCATTATGCTAGATAGCTCACCTTTCTTGAAATGATGATCTTCTATGATTAGTTGGTTGGTCATCAATTATTTCTCCGTTGTTCGCTTGATTTTTATTTATACATAATGATGTATTGAGAATGCTTTCACATAAAATACATGTTTACAATACAAAGGAATCGAATACTATTGATTCTAGTATAGCATTGTGATCTTTGTTCTTAAAGCATTTGACGGATGAAGAGCACTGAAAAATCTTGTTCGCCAATCCTTTTTCAAAATCACTTGATGAAACCAATCAGCAATATTCCTCCAAGTATGCAAGCTCCCCCCAAACTCAATAAAAGAAATTCTTTACGCTTTTTCTTCTGCTTGAAAACCAACAATCCGCCATACATGGAAATCAAAACAGCAAATTGTGAAAAAGTGAAACTCTTCGCTACCCCTAGCATTGGAATCATTAAAAATAGACTAATGTTCGCCATACTCCATGCAATGCCCGTACTAATATTTTTTCTGATTTGCTGCCAATCAATTTCTCTTTGTTTAGAAAAAGCAAAAACAGCTGATGCACTCCACATACCTATTGCTTGCGGAAATAATATATCTGAGCCGCTTACTTGAAATGCCTGCGGCAAAACTACATATACGGTTAAAGCCGCAGAGGAAAGCAACAAAAAAGCAACTGCTTTTCGGTTTGTCCGCTTTTGATTCTCTAATGTTTGTTTCTCTTTCCATGACGTCAGCCATATACCAAGTACAATCAGAGATATTCCTCCGCTGCCAATCAGCCACATGGAAACATTTGTCCACTCTTGGAAAAAGAAGGCGGCAACAAAGGTTGTCCCTATTAGTTGAGTACCATTAGAAATAGGTATCGCTTCTGATACCGGTAAAAATTGAAACGAGTAAAATTGGAAGTATTGTCCAATCGCCCAAAAACATCCAGAAATAAATGCGATCATGACGGAAATATTCGTAAATTCTGGTTTTATAAGAAAAGTAAATAACAAGCTGACTGACACAGCAGCAGTTGTCGTTCCAACTAACTGATTAATTGGTTTGGCTCGAGTCAGCTTCGCAATAAGCGGCATGACACCCCAGCCTATCGCTGGTAAAAAATAAAAGAATATCATCATTTCTCCTATAATATACGCTTAAGAAAAGACTGAGCGAAAAACTCAGCCTTTTCTTGCGTTTTTAAAATTGATAGCAATCGTCTTGTATCGATACTTGTTGATTTGTTTTCAGCAGTTTTCCTTTCGAAAGATCAGGTGAAACAACGATGATAGCTGCATCTTTTTTTGCTTCAACCAGTTGCTGCAAATCCATCTCAGCTAATAAAGTACCACAATGCACTTTCTGACCGATGGTGACGTGAATAGAAAAAGGTGCCCCTTTTAGTTCAACCGTATCAATCCCCATATGGATCAAAACTTTCTCTCCTGATTTACTGCCAATTGTTATTGCATGATACGTTGGAAAAATATTTTCGATCATTCCTTCAACGGGAGAATGGACATGACCGTCATGACCGATGATTGCATAGCCCTCCCCCATCATTTTCGAGGAAAACACTTGGTCTTTTACAGCTGCCAAAGGAATAATTTGACCTTTTGCCACAGCTCTCAACACTTTTTTTTCTTTAAAAAAGAGCACGTTCTATCACCTCTACTTTAATTCAGGCCAATATTCTTTATTTGCCTCAATCATTTCATCTAAGATTTTTTTAGCCACTCGCGCATTCGGAACGGTCTGATTCAATGTGAATGCCTGCAATGCTTTTTGATAAGACTCTTCAAAGTAAGCATCAACAAGGAGCTTTTCAGCAGCCACTTGCGCCTCCATTAATCCCTTGTGAAAATCACAAATTGGTTCTCTCAGTGCAATCGGCTCCACTCCCGTTGCTCCCACGTATGCAGGCACCTCAACTACGGCATCCGAACGCAGATTAGGAATCGCTCCTTGATTGGGCACGATCAGCATAAATCGGCGCCGTTCATCATTTAATAAAGATGTCGCCATATCCACAATGTATTGTCCATGCTCACCAAAGTTAAAATTTAAGACATCTTCTTTCTCTCCGCGTCGGATTTTATCTGCCATTTCTTTGGTATTTTTCTCACGGCCATCCATCACCATATTTGCTCGCGTGTATTTTTTGTCTGTGTGCTCTACAACCATATCTGGATACAAATAATACTCTAAGTAATTGTTAGGGATATTGTTTGGAAAATTTCTCGTGATGACTGACATCATTTGAAACGCTTCTTGCCAAGTTTTATCCCCTGCATTAAAGTCAGCAACCTGCATTTCTTGTGTTGTCAGCTTTTCAATAATTTCCGGCATGATTTCTCGTTTTAACTCTTTATCATAGATAGAGGTATACCAACCAAAATGATTTAACCCATAATATGTCGGTATCCAATTTTCACGGTTGTATCCATAGTTGACGGCAATCGTTTCTTCGATCGAAATGGTCATGTCGCATGCATTGATCATTTTCGCATTTGGGTACGTTCTGCGAACCGCTTCAGAGACGATCGATTCTGGATTTGTATAATTCAAGATCCATGCTTCAGGTGCATAGTCTTGCACATAACCGACGATCTCTAGCAATCCTTTCATTGAACGCATGCCGTACGCAAAACCGCCTAATCCACAAGTTTCTTGTCCAACTAGCCCATGATTCAAGGGGATTTTTTCGTCTTTTTCTCTCATTTTCATTCCGCCAACACGAATCTGTGAGAATACAAAATCACAGCCAGTAAACGCATGCTTAGGATCTTCTGTTGAAATGATCTGAACATCTGAAAAGCCCTCTTTTTTCAGCATAAACTGAATAATCAAGTACATATCTGCATTTCGTTCTGCATCAATATCATACAAACGGATTTCAGCTAACGGTAAACGTTGTGCATTATTTAAAATAGCCTGAACAATTCCTGGTGTATAAGTACTTCCGCCTCCAGCGATGGTAATGATTTGTTTTTTCATCCTATTTTCTTCCTTTCTATTGTTCCAATAATTTATCAAATTCAGCCATTACATATGTCACTTCTAACCCAATGATCACTTGATAGTTTTTTTCAGTTGGCTTGATAATCCCGCTCACGCCTAATTGCTTGATTCTTTGTTCCTCAACTACTGAAGAATCAGCAACTTCAACACGCAAGCGTGTGTTGCAGCTGTATGCATCCAAAATATTGTTTTTCCCGCCAAACGCTTGGAGCATTTTTTTTGCCATGTATTCATAATTTTTGCTCGCCAATCCCAACTCTGTTTCCTCTAGAGATATTTCTTCCCCAAATTCTGTCGCAGTTTCTCGGCCCAATGTCTGGATATTTCTCGCTTTAATCAAATAATAAAAGGTAAAGTAATACAAGGCGAAAAATACGAGCCCGATTGGAAGGATCAGAATAGCATTTGTCGCGATTCGGAAATTAATAAGATAATCTACAATACATGCTCCGAAAGTGAAACCAATTCGTATATTAAACAAGTAACAGACGATCCCTGCTAGCCCAGCGAAAAAGGCATGGATCACATACAGCATGGGGGAGAGAAACATAAAGCTGAATTCAACAGGCTCTGTAATATTGGCAATAAACGAGGTGGCAGCACCGCTTCCCATGATTCCTTTAACCATCTCTTTGTTTTCTTTATACGCTGCTTTGTAAATCGCTAAACAGATAGCTGGTATTCCAAACATCATCACCACAAAAAAACCTGATAAAAACAATCCTGCCTGCGGATCGCCATTAATAAAGCGTGTCATTTCTCCTCGGAAAACTTCCCCGCTAGGCGAAGTATAGCTTCCTAAATCGTAATATACATAGGTGTTCAAAACGTGATGCAAGCCAAAGGGAATCAACAATCGATTTAAAAACATAAAAATCCCAACACCGAGTGCCCCCATGTCAACCAGCATTTTGGCAAAATTGTCGATACCCATTTGTATGATCGGCCAAACCAAACCGAAAATAACCGCTGAGATCGTCTGTAAAATCATTACCATCGTCAAAGGAAATTTTTCACCCGCAAAATAAGAGAAAACCATCGGTAATTTTTGTTCCTTAAAGCGGTTATAAGTCCAAGCGGCAATCAGTCCGGAAATGATGCCCCCAAAAATACCCATACTTACTGCTGGATTCATAATCTCCAACCCTTTTTTCAAGGTAGCTATTGCTAAGAAACCAGTAAGTGCTGGTATTCCTTTGTCTTTGGTTTTAGCAAAACCAATTGCGACCCCAATCGCAAACAAGATATCCAAATTGCCGAAAACTGCATTGCCGGCCGCTCCCAAAACGGGAATATTCAACATGTCGTCAGCTGATAGCCGCATGATCAATCCTGCTAGCGGCATTGCTGCAACTGGCAACAACATTGCCCGCCCCAACTTTTGTACATTTGCTTTAAAATTCGTCATTATTACATTCCTCCTATATTAAATTGTTTTATACGTAGTTAATTCAATCAACGGATCTTTCTTTACTTTCTGAGCAAACGACGAATGAATCAAAAATTCAACCTGCTTCAAACGAGGATAAATGAAACTCGACCCCTCTAATAACTCCTGATCCAAATAAGCAGTATGACACATGACTTCGATCGTTTGGTTCCCTTGAAGCTTTTTATACAAATCCTTCAAATAGGCTTCAATAGACGTACTAATTTGTCTTTTCTTCACCTCTTTTTCTCCCACGTCATCAAAATACGGCTCAAAATAATCGACATGCCGCACTTCTTCACTTCGCTCAAAGTTTCCTCTGACGGGCAAATCATATTTTTTGGCTAAAGCAATCACTACTTCCTGATTGCTGCCAAAAGAATGCGTATGGTGATGGCTGTCTAAGTGCGTAGGCAAGATCCCAGCTCGATATACTTTTTGAATCTGAGCATTCCATTCTTGATAGAGCTGATCTTGGTCAATAGCAAATGGTTGCTGATAAAACTTCAACGGTCTAAATCGGCCACCTTCTGTTAGACTATCAACGTTTTCCAAAAGTGGTTTTCCGCATGTTAGGGTCAAATGAACCCCTACTCCTAGACCCCGCACCTCCTTTTTTAGTTTCACTGCATGTTCAAAACCAGGCATGTTCGCCATCAATGTTGTCGAGGTGAGGATCCCTCGCTGGTAGGCATCTAAAATGCCATAGTTAACACCATAGCTGTAACCAAAATCATCCGAATTAAAAATTACTTTTCCCATTTCATTCTTCCTTTCTTTTTCCGATAAAAAAGCGCAACCAAATGAGCATAGCTTGTGTGCTATGTTTCATTCGGTTGCGCCTACCAACTAGTTACGCCCAGATTCACTTATTTAATAGATACGTGCTAAATGAATGGCTAAATAAATAACTTCATTCTCTTGAACCGCCAGCTGAAACTGGTTTTCTATGATCTCCTTGATTTTTAAAGCTGCTTGGTATGCTTCGCTGCTCTTAAAAGTTTCCGTAAAAAAGCCAAAATTTTCTTCTGGAGAGGCTTCGTTATAAATCAAACGCTTGACTAAGAACTTGATATGGATCATTAAGCGATGATATGTCAGTGATTCTTTATCAAAGTTTTCTAAATAAGATTTTTCTAAATAGCTCAAGATCGTTGTCGTCATTTCTAATATTTTCAAACTGTTCAAGCTATTGGGCTCACCTAATTCCGCATTTATAATGTGCATCGTGATAAATCCGACCTCATTTGCACCCAATTCCGTTTGATACTGGTGATTGATCCGTTCAACTACCTCGACAGCTGTATCATATTCGGTTGGATAAAGAAGTTTCATTTCTGGTAGCATAATGGCAGTTACATGACTGTCTTCTCTTTTTCTTTGAACGGCAAAATACATATGATCTGTCAATGTAATATAGATATTGGAATCTAATGGAGAGCTGATCCTAGTGGAAATCAGTTGAATCATCTCTTCAGTAAACTCAATAAATTCAATCGGGATTTGTGCAGCGATCTCACTAAATCGCTTTGTTTTTTCTTTTGAATCCAATGTGAAAATTTTATCTGCAAACACTGGATCAAATGGCTGATTGACTACCGCTGAAAACCCAAGACCTTTCCCCATTGCTATTTTTTCAACTCCATCATCATCAATCAAAACGGCATTATGATTCAGTTTTTTTACCACAAACATTGATTGTCCCCCTTTCCGCATAGTTCTTCAAAATTAGAAGAACTATTTTTCTGAAACTATCGAGTTGTTTTCAAACAATAAAAAACGACCAAAGAAAGAACCCTTTCTTCGGTCGTGCCTAATTTAATAGTAGCACCCTATCACTTATGGACACAGTTTAGCATACTATGAAACCGGTATCAAGGGTGAATTTATTTTTTTGAATAATTATTGAGAGTGACAAGAATTGCTCAATCAATTATATTGATTCTCTTTTATTCAAAAAAGAGAAAACAATCGCTCTTTTATAAATATTTTAATGAACAGTTAGAACAAAAAATGTATAGAAATATTTCTATTTCACTTACATAGCACTTAGGGTTCCTTTTTTAACATAAAAATCTCTTATTTTATTTCAAACTACTTCACCAATCTTATAATTAAAATACGAATAATGATTAAAACTAGCGAGAACAATGAAATGAAGCTTTGCTGATTTAAAAGTTGAGAGTATGATTTTTAAACAAGTTTTTAAATTTCAAAACATGTTTTTAATATCGAGAGAACACTTACATTCGTTTTGAAACCATTTATACTAATGAATGAAGAAACAGTGGCCACATCTTTCTTCTAGCTAAAAATAGCTAATAATGCTTCACTCAGTAAGATTTCAAATTGATTTAATGTTGTTCCAAAAAAAAGATTGGGTTGATAATCTGATATTCTTTTTGGTGTATATGTTTCTGTACTGATTGTTAACGTCGCCAAGTTGCCTATCTTTGAATTCTTTTCACCAACAAAAGCAATCAAATCAATATGATGGTCGTTCGCAACTTTAGCTAATTCAGCTAAACGAACAGTATCCCCTGAATTTGAGATAATAAAAAGCAGGATATCGCTTTGAACATTTTCTCTCAAGAATTCAAGATGACTATTGGCAGTCGCACGAAAACCATGTAGATTAAGAGCTTCAGAAAAATAATTTGCTATATTTTGAGAAAATCCTGATCCAAGGATCATCATTCGTCTATCTCGGTAATCAGACATCAGACGAATAAATGTCTCTTTTTCTTTGTCTGAAAAGATTTTAGGCAAGGTCATACTGTGCCGTTGATTGCCTAACGAAAAGACTAATTCACTATATCCTGTAAAGCCAATTTTTTTAGCCATTTGTATAATTGTAGCAGTAGAAACATAAGAAACTTTGGCAACATCTCGAATACCTAAGTTTTTTAATGACTGACGATTTTTCCACATAAATCTTAAGACATCAGCTTCTGAATTGTTCAACTGATATTTGTCAATAAGCATTTCAATATCCATAAGATCCACCTCAAATTTTTAGTTAGGAGTATTATATCATGACAGAAAGTAAATTCATTCAAGATCCATGGGCAAAGATGACCACACGTAACGGGCTGCGAGGAGATGAAGTTATTTCTGCACTACAGAAATCGATTCGCCGTGGAAAGGAAAAAGATGCTTGCGAGTTTGCATATGAAATGTACATTACCTCGCCACAATTTGAAGAAAAATTATGGCGACGCTTATTGGCAATTAGTGTAGAAGATGTAGGAATGGGTAATCCTTTAGCTGCCATCATGATTAATAATTTGAACATGATGCGTAGAGAATTCCAGTATAATGAATCAGACCGTGCAATGTATTTCTTCCATGCAATACGTTACTTATGTGATTCTGAAAAGGATCGTTCATCCGATTTACTCAAAAATATCGTTATAAAGAGCTTCGCTATGGGCTATATTCCAGAAATACCAGATATTGCTTTGGATAAACACACCACTCGTGGGCAAGAAATGGGGCGAGGGTCCGAACATTTTTTATATGAAGCAAGTAAAGTAATTCCTCAAGCCGATATTGATAATAATTACAAAGAACAATATGAAAAAATAATTGAGAAATATGATCCAGAACGTGTCGTGCCAAGTGCTTTTGCTTTCAACCCTTGGCAAGTATAGGAGGAAATAGTATGGAAAATTCTGCACTTGTTATAAAGCTTAATGAAATACTGAGTCCATTAGCAGCTAAAATTGGAAATCAACGTCATTTGAAAGCTATATCCAGTGGGATGATGTTCAGTCTGCCTTTTATTGTTATCGGTTCTTTTTTTCTGATTTTTGCCAATCCACCTATAAATATTGACCGTTACAACCCAGAAACAGCAAATTACTTCATGCAATTCATGGCCGGTTGGAAATATTTTGCAGTAGCAAATTATGATGTAATTACTGCGCCTTATAATTTGACGATGGGTATCATCGGTTTGATCAGTGTTTTTGGTATTGCCTTCTCACTTGCTCATGAATATAAATTCAATGCATCCATGAACGGAATGATAGCAGTAGTCATTTTTCTAACGGTTTGCACTCCTGTGAAAGATGGAATGATTTCACTAGATTTTTTAGGTACGAATGGCCTTTTCGTTGCAATTATCATCGGTTTGCTTGTTGTAGAGGTGAATCGCACTTTTGAAATAAAAAATATCAAGCTGAAACTTCCAGATACTGTCCCACCAATGGTCTCAACCTTCATCAATATGTTGGTGCCACTACTTACTAACATCATTATTTTTTATGGAGCCAATCTAATTGTCTTATCGACAACAAATACAATTTTCCCAGAAGCAATAATGCAATTACTAACGCCTGCAACAAACATTGCTGGCAGTTTAGGAGGTTTTTTATTTATTGTAACTTTAGGGAATATCTTGTGGATGTTTGGTATTAACGGCTCATCAATTATCTTCCCAATCGTCTTCACGTTAGGAATCGCCCAAACTGGCTTAAATGCTGAACAAATGACAAATAATGAGACGATGACCCACTTGATGAACCTTCAAATGTTCCGTGTTTCCGTTCTTGGCGGAGCTGGTGGAACCTTGGGATTAGTGTTACTAATGATGCGAAGTAGAGTTCCAGAATATCGTACGATAGGAAAATTATCATTAATCCCTGGAATCTGCTCCATCAATGAACCAGTCATCTTTGGATTGCCGATCGTCTTCAATCCTATTTTAGCAATTCCATTTTTATGTACACCTATTGTCTCTTTATTATTAACTTATTTCGCTCAGCAATTTGGATGGATTGGATTAGGATTTATAATTGATCCCTCATTCACACCTTTCTTTGCGCAAGCCTATCTTTCTAGTATGGATTGGCGTAATATTCTTTTCTGCTTCGTACTTATCTTGGTCAGCATTTTTATTTACTATCCATTCTTTAAAATAATGGAAAATAATAGAATAAAAATAATAGATGATAAGCTAGAAAGTCTATAAGGAATAACTGAAATTATACTGAATTTTTAGTACTAATTGATAGGAATCCAGCTAAGTGTCTCTCAGCGTTTATAAACTTAGGACCGATAGAAATGACTCTATAATTCATGGGACAGATGAATCAGAATTGATTCTTCAGTCCCATTTTCATTCTAGTATAAAAAGCATATCGTTCATTAGTATGATTAAATCACAATAAAATAAATCACTTAGAGGACGATATGCTATATGAATAACTCATTATTTCAATCTAATTTAGTATATACACTTTTTTCCTATTCTTTTTGGATAGTCGTCTGCGGGAAAAGATCTTTTTCTGACAAGGGACGTCTAGTAGGAGAACGTTCTGAAAAACAAGGAATCGTTGCTTATTGTCAGGATTCCTGCATAGTGTTCGAACTAGTAGCAAACTATTTTCCCTGTCCAACACTCGCTACCCCTCGTTCTAATAAAACACGACCGGCAACCTTTTTATCTCATGAAGCAATTCTTTGGTTTGCTGATTATTTTTTGCCGTCATTGCATTCAAATTTGCCAGCTGATTGTCTGCTTCCATTAGTCGGTCATTGAGCATCAAAAAGCCTTTTTTCATCAGTTCTGAGTTTTCTTGGTGGCGCTCCTCTTCTCTTAGAATCTGAAAGGCATGCTCCCAGCTGCTTGCTCGCTGATCTTCCAGAATCTGGTAGATATAGCTTAAGCGTTTTAAAGTATCCAAATCATCTGTTTGCATGGAAGGAGGAAGGACTGGTCTTAATTGATCGTGGGTAGACAATGACTGCGTAATCGGTACCAAGGTCAATTCCTCTAGTTGATCCAGCGCATGATTTCGACATTCATCAATCTCTTGCCGTTTTTCCGCTAAACCAAATTCTTCCTCTAAGTTTCTTCCTGCCACCCGCTTTTGATCCGCTTCGGCTGCCTCTTCACTCAATTTTACTATTTTCTGCTCAAGGCGCTTTACTTTGGCACCTTCACGCACTTTTATAAAAAGAATGATTGCAACCACAAGGACAATAAAAGCAACAGCGTAGTTGGACTCCCACCAATTGAAAATCAGCCGAACGAGATCCATGCGAAACCATGCCCCTGCTGTTTCAGGACTTCTATCAAATAGCGCCACTCTTTCACCAAAGCGCCTCATTTCAAAGTCTACCCAGATTTTTATGAGGTAATTGAGTGCGATGAAGATGACGCCAGTTATCCCCGTTACTAGCAGCAATAGCCGTTTGACTGGATATGGCTCCTGTTGCTCTATCTTTTCCATTAGCGCAGTGATTTGGGGCCAGACTTCTCGTTGTGATTTATTTAGCTCTAAAGATGCATATTTTTTGTAGTTCTCCTCAGTTGCCCGAAGAGTACTCTCCGCCTCTGCTAGAATCGCTTGCTTTTTTCTTTCTTTTGCCTTAACGACTTCCTTATAATTTAGGGCATTGCTTAAATACATCGACAAATAATTCACTAGCTCTTTACGATCCATCGTACCAACATCTTTGTTTAAAAATGAAACGCCAAATTCTTCCATCATAGCTACCCCTTACTTTTCGTTCACTGGACTTTTTTCAGCTAGCATCGTAATAATAAAAAAGACACTAAAAATGATTGGTGAAAAATAAAAGAGCATCAAACGAATCGGTAGGATCAGCAGCATCTGTCCAACGAGTTTGATCAGCTTGAACATACTTTGGTGGTTATCCTTTTCATAATAGCTCTGATTCACGACTCTTTGCTCTTCTACGGGAACGTCTACTTGGATATCTTGGTAGGTATTCCCAATTCTGACATTTTTTCTTATTGAACGAACACTATTGAAGGACTTTAGCACGCGACGCTGATTTTTTCGATAAGAAAAAATTTCTTTTTCATTTGAATGCTTGAGCGCTTCAAAGGATTCTGCAATCTTTGACAATTCTGTTTTTGATAAAAAGAGAAATAATGGCTTGACCCGACTGAATAGCCCCATCACATAGGGATAAAATAAAAGAGATAAGAAAGTAATATAGACAAGATTTGTAGTAGTAAAAAGGGGTCTTAAGCTGTCGCCGCTTAGCAGCGCGATTAGTTGACCTACGCTCAAAAGGAACAGGATAATAAACGTTAGACAAAACGATTCATTGACCCAAATGAATCGAGTAAAGCCAACCTTGAGCTTAGCTGGATTCTCTTCTTCTAGCATTCTCTCCTCTAAAAATTCCTCTTCTTCCTTTTCAAACCTCATCGCTGTACGTTGAATCGTCGCCAGTGATCGCTTTTGGAAAAATTGTTCTTGATAAGCTAACTCCCAAAGATAAAGGATAAAAATAGAGACGAGCTGGATAAGCGTAAAAATCAAGTTTCCTAAAAACGGTCGGATCACACTCGTCACAAACAGTAAGCCTATACTAACAAGGAAAATCGGTAAGCTTTTTCTTGTTGGTAGATACAACACGAATCCGATGAAGCAAAAACAAGCGATTTGAATGCCTTCTAAAATCGTCCAATACATAGCGCCAGATGGATCCATCACCCAATTCATATGCAAGAACCAATCGACGATCGTATTGATGATCATAAAAAGGCACGCCAACGGTATCAAAAGTTTTGGCTGAAATAAACGGTACACTTTTAATTTTTCATAAGCCAGAGTGAATCCCTTACCAAAAACAAAAAACACAAAGAGCAAAATTGCCCCCACAATCTGCATGAATAAGCCATCATTGCTCTCTGCATAGACGGTGTCTTTTCTTTGTTTCCCCAACCAATAGTTTCTCATCATTTCTCCTCCAATTTCTTTAGTAGCCTGCGTAATCGCCATTCAGCAGTTTGTTTTTTGCTTGAAGACTAAGCTCCCTTACTTGTTCTTCCGAAAGTTCTCCCTCACTCCAAAGATGCCAAAAGTAATCATCGATTCCTGCTTCTAGTTGATAAAAACGTTCTGCGCTGTAGCCTGAAGCAGCAATCATTTCCTCCGTGTACACCGCTGTACCGCGATTTGCTGGCATAACATTGATTCCTTTTGCGGTAAAAGAGGCATAAGCATCGAAAAACTTTTGTGGATGAGCTAAACTGAGCGGATCCTCTTGTTCTGCAACGGGCTCACTAATAGGAGTAACTGGACCGATGCGATCAAAGGTGTATTCTGACACTTGGTCTTCGCCACCGTTTGATAATCTTGTTTCGGTCACAAAAACTTGCTGATCATTGATTGGCTTGACCACTAAAATGGAACGAAACGGCCCGTTATTCACTCCACTGAAAGCAAATGTATTTGCTTCGTCAGAATCCGTACTTGCCCAAGACTGTCCATAATCAAAGAGATCTGGTAAGTTCATTTTTACAATTTCTAACGCCTCTTCTTCGGTTAGCGCAGCAGCTTTTTTGGCTTCTTCTCGTTCTGCTTCGGCTTTTTCCAGCGCTTGTTGGTTCTTATTTATTTGATCGGTAGCTTTGGTCGTCAGCTCGCGATACTCCCCCTTGGCTTCAATTTCCGTTAACTCCTTTAAAAGATCATTCGCAGCCTGATAATCCTTTTTCTCCGACAATGCAATCCCTTCGTCTAAGCGCTTTTTTGCCTCCGCAATTTCATTCGTTTTTTCTGCCAATTCACTAGTTAACTCGGCTTGTTTTTCCTGAATTGCTGCTAATAGTTCCTCTTGCTCCCCTAATTTTTCCAATGTATTTCCAGCTTTCGTCAGTTCAAAATCATCTGTCAGTTCTTTGGCTTTAGCCATCAGATCGACTTGTTCGAGGTATTTTGGGACTTGATCCTCCTGTCCTAAATCAGCTAGCTCATTGATTTCTTGGCGTGCTGTTTCATAGTCATCCTTTTTGATAGCCTCATTGATTTTGTTGTACTGTTGCGTTGCCTGAGCCTTCGTTTCTTGCAGGGCTGTTTCTTGCGACTGATTCCAATAAACAAAGCCACCAACTGCCGCCAACAAGAGAACCACTGTACCAATCACTAGTTTCTTTTTCATTTTCCCTAACTCCTCTTAATAAATTTCTTTTCCTGCCTTTTGCTTGATCGTTTCGGAGAATCCCCTTTCCCAATCCTCCTCTCCAGAAGATGAGTCATCATTTGTTTTTTAAATACTGCTTATTTATTCTTTTACAACCCTATATAATACATATATGTATTATTTTATACACCAAAAATACATTTGTCATCTGATTTTTTCCATCCGTAACCTCTATGATTAATCTATAAGGAGGTGGCTCTTGTGCTGAATGAAATGGTTGCCAGCCAAATTCGTCATTATCGTACCGCCAAAAAGATGACGCTAGCGGACCTCTCTCGTACCTCAGAAATTGATGACACCTACTTAGGGCGAGTGGAACGCAACGAAATCAATATCACCCTCAATACACTTGAGAAAATCATCAAAGGATTACAGATGACACCTGCTCAGTTTTTTGGTTTTTTAGAACTCGAATCCGATAACCCCGAGTTAGTTAAGATTGTCGATTTGATTCAAAAGTCACCCAATAAAGAGAAATTGACCTCCATCGCAAAAGAGATCGTAAAACTTTCTGAGCCGTAAAGAATTGGTCTGCCCACCAATTCTTTTTTTTGAATAAAAAAAGCCTTAACCCTCGGGGCTAAAGCTATCATACCTGATTGAATTTTAAAAATAAATACCTCACAAGGCGATGAATTAATTTCGTAATCTAATAAAATTTTTTGTTAAATTAATTTTAACCCTTCTGTCAAGTCACGTCAAGATGCTTTTTTATTCGTGTGTTTTTCGATCAGAATTTCTCTCGAAGAAACCTCCTATACCGCTACTTTGCTAAACACCACAGTCAGCAAAAAAAGGGTTGGATATAAAGATATAGCGGTCGGTCTGCCAGCACCTGCCTTACACCTGAATCGTTTCGCCAATCGATAACGACGGGTGCACTGCGCTCCTTGTTATAGTACACTAGTTAAAACAAAGACATTTAGGAGTGATTAAATGACTCAGACAGAAGTAACTTACAAGAGCTATTTGGAACAGCCCGAAGCTTTAACCTTTGACGAAATGCAGACGATCCACGAAGCAATTTTGAAAAATGGCACGATCACTGATACTGATTTTCAAGACGCCTGGCAAAGTATTTTGCAAGCAGCACTGCGATACACAACGATCCGGGCACAGTGGCATAGTTTTTCACAAGATGAAAAACGAGCGATCGATGCAGAGCGTACCACCCTTCATAACACGATTATCGATCAATTTATCTTTCTCGAACGAGTCTTTCAATTGAATCAATGGGATAGCCAAACATGGACCTCTTTATTATTTTTGCAAGAACACCGAGAAAAGCGCACAAGACAAGACATCAACCAACACCGCAAACGCATTGGGGATTTTGCCAATTACCTAGTGTTTGCAGCAGCGGTTAATGGTCGGTAGTTAAGAAAATAGGAAAAGCTAGGAATCATCGCATTGAATGATTTCTAGCTTTTTAGTTTGGCTGTTTTGGTATATAAGCTATCTATCTAAGCTTGCTCAAACTTTATAGTTTGGATTGTCCTTTCAAGATTTCTCGTGATCATGCATCAAGTCCTTTTCCAATAATTGTTGAAGTGCTTTTCAGCATTATTCTTTTTGAAAAAAGTTCTCATAAAGCCGATTATTTCTTCTCGTGTATATCCATTCGTATCTGTTTCAAGATCCCCTACCTCTGCTAAATGCGAGTTAGGTCAGCAGAGTTTGTTAATGCTAGTCCTTATTGCTAGTCTTTTTCGGTATCGGTTTAAAAATGTTCCCTACCAGTTTCAAAACGATTCATTCCTTATTTTGATAGGATTCGTATTTTTGTGTCAGGCGTATTCAGAAATTATCGTTAAATAATGCACACTAACATTTTTAGTTTTACATCAAATAAATATTTTATCATTTTAATTCAACTAATTCGTTCAATATGCGATAATCATTTATGAAAGGATGATTTGATGAACCTTACAGTTACCAACCTAAGACATCTGCGGATCGCTCAAATTTCTTTGTTAACATACTATATTTATTTAGCCTTCCATGACAATATTTTCAAAGCTATTCCATTACTTTTTATCAGTGGCTTTTTAGATTCCGTATACCCGCCAGACTACGCAAGCCAGTCATTTTGGTTCCCTTATAAAAAGAAAACAATATTTTTAAAAAGCAACAATTTGTTTCTAGAAAGAGCATTGGAAATCTTAACCATAATTGTTCTTGGTGTTTTTTTATCGCTTGTTTTTTAAATTAAAGGAACAACTTGCGATTGCTGGTTCCCTTTTACCCAACAACTGAATTATGTTTCTATTACTCACTATTTTTTATCCATTTGTCTATTAAAATGGATTTACCAAATGAATAACGAATCCTTGACTGTTGAGATGACGCTAGTATCTAATCGAAAGGAAAGATGATTGTTTATGAAAAGAATTTGTTTTGTCTTAGTGTTGAGCAACGGATTATCTTACACACCATTAACTCCAGGTGTTCTTTATCAAAGAGACACAAGCCTCAAAGACTATTTTTCACCGTTTTACGATGTTTCAATCAATTATCTGAGAGATAAAGATACTGTTGATTACTTGGTCCTTCCTGAGCCATTCGCTCCTTTTGATAATGAAAATAACCTCCCCATCATAAAAGTTCCTTCAAAATTTTTTCTGACTAAGGATTTTGAAAAAATTAAGGCGTACATTGATGACTACTTTAAAGAAAACGCGGAGAAATAATACTGATTCAAGAATATTAAATTGATACTAATGAAATTCATCCTAAAAAAAGTCGTAGTATTTGAACCATTCCCTGTCCACTTGATGGCGATGGCTAATCAAATACTGCGGCTTTGTCTTTTCTCTTAGTTATATTAACTTTTTTTCCACAAAAATATTTATACTAATCGGGACTCAATAGAAGATCATTAATCCAAGTTAGATAGAGAAAAGTATCTACCCAATTTCAAAATGAGTATTTTTTCATACCTTCCATCATTATGCACGATATCTAACATTTAACTATATAAGTTGAAGCATTCCGTGGATTATCTATTAAAAATAAGAGAGGAAATCGACCCTTTACCAGTAAATTTCGCTTATATGAAAATTTTAGATTATGAATAAATTTATAAAAAATACAATAAAATCAGGTTCATATATAAACAAAATATAACGGCAGACTTCCTGATATGAAGCGTATCTTCATCAAGCAATTAAATAAAAACAACCGCCATACAGCTTATTTTCCTACTGTCAGTTGGTTACACTTTCGACTTGTAAAAGTTTTAGATGTAATCAATATTTTTGTATCCTCTTCATCGTTAAAGCAATCAGATAATTTAATATTATCAACACAAAATATTATTGTTATATTTTTATTTATGTGTTACTATTTTTTTGTTGTCTAACTAACAAAAAAATGAGAAAGAAGGTTCAATATGTCGTTTCTGAAAAAATCAAAGATCGCTTGTTTTATCGCTTCACTTTTCATAGTAATTTCGCCCTTTTTTGGAACATTACAAATTGTAGCTGCAAACGAGATCAATACTTCTGTGGAAACAGAAGCAATCGAACAAGAACTTATTAATCAATACGCAGAGGATTTAGAATTTATATATGAACACGCTGCTGTGACGGACCGTGAAGGAAATATTGTTCAGATCAACTTGACTGTGATGAGAGAAAAATATGGTAATAATGAATTCTATGATATGTTAGAAAGAGATTTTGGTCAGCAACAACCTCAATTGAGAAAAGCAAACTTTGTCGATTGTATGAAAAAAGAATTTGAAAAAATTGTAGGTTTAGATATTGCAAAACAAATTTTCACGCCTCAGGTAAAAAATTTAATAGCTAGTAAAGCATGGAAGAAAGCGTCTGAAGTAATCATTAAGACCTTAGGAAAAAAATTAGGAACAGCTGCTTTGAAAAAAATATTAGGAAAATTAGTCCCTGGTGGAATTCCAGCTCAAATTATTTTCAGTGCTGGAAAATGTGGGATAAAAGCGGTAATATAGATTTATGAAAAAAATAATTGGTTTTATACTTATATGTGTTGTTATAGCGGCAATTCTTCCAATCGGATATTTTTTAATCTCAACTATATTCTTGAGAACACCACTAAACGAAGCGTTCAGGGACTTCTTGCTTACCTTCGGACTAATGTTCATAGTGACTGTAGTAGGAATGTTTTTCAAAAAAGACTGAGTCTTTAGAATTGCTATCCAAAAAATTCAAAGCCTTAACATTTTGATTTTCTAGGTATTCCTTGATAGATGAAAAAGGCGAAATATAAATATTTCGATCATGCACAGCAAAAAAGTAGCCCTTTTTCACCATAGGCTTATAAATTGTGCAAAAACAAATCTGAGATAGAATGAACTTTATTCTATCTCAGATTTTTTGTTGTTCTCCCTCATTCAATGATTGATGAAAAGATTAATTCTAACTATAGTACTTATTTCACTGTTTTATTTTCACATCTTTGTTTTCTATAATCTAGATCACTTCATATTTATATTTTTATTTGAGGTGATTAACTTGTAGTTATTTACCTCTATCGATGAAAAATTTACTTTAGCCAGCGATGCTATGACAACAGTAAAAACTAATTTGTACCTATTCTGCTACCATTTATCAGACAAATTCAGAAAATACTCATTTGACTAGACAAAATTAAGTTAATCATCATATTTACATACTTATCTAATGATTAAACAGTTTATTTGAACTTAAATTAAGAATTATTGACATTGATGTCACCTAACGCACACTCCTGCATGTTATAATTGTCACTATAAAAATTATAGTAGGAGCGTGATTAGCTATGGGTAAAATTGAAAAAAAGGAAGTCGTGGGAAATATTGTCGCATTCACTACTGTTCTTCCCGACCTGATGGATTTTCGCAATTCAAAACTTGCAACTTTTAGCTACTTCATTGATGGAAAATATTATATCTCAGAAAATAGTATTCCTGTTCCAATGAGATATGGTGTGGGCAATACAATGACCATCAAATATAACGTAGAAAAACCTACTGAGATTTTTCCAAGACATTATTTTGTCATTTAATTGCAGCGACGTATTCTGCTCCTTTTTTGGATAACCAATTCAAAATTTTCCGATCTCTACGAAAAAACTGAAAGAAGCGAGTAACTTCTTTGTGATACTATCAGTAAAAAGGAGAATTTTTATATGCTTATCCCAGCTATAAGTTTTCAAGGAAATTGTGAAAATGCAATAAAATTTTATCAAGAGTCGTTAGATGCTCAAGTTAAGTCCATCGTTTATGCGAGTGAAGCTCCGGTAGATTCAGGTTTAGATCCTGAGATGCCTGATGATTTCGTTATGGACTCAGAAATCATCATCGACGGACAGAGAATCATGATGACAGACGGCAGACTAAATAGACCAGCAAATGATTTTTTCTCCTTTTGTCTTGTAAAAGAATCCGCTGATGAAGTTACTACTATTTTCAATAGCCTTTCGATAGACGGAAAAGTGATTGATCCCCTTGCACCAGTATTCTGGTCCTCGCTCTATGGTATGGTTGAAGATCAATATGGTATCACATGGATGATCATGACCTCGCATTAGTAAACTGCCTTTTACTTACTACTCGTTTAGCTATTTTTTTATTTCAATAAATTGGATGTTTGTTTTTTTAGTACCATTTACTTTTGATATTATTTATTTATCGTGGTATTCTTTTTCTAGAGGTGATTCGATGAAAAAGAATAGTACTCGGTTAAGTCTATGGAAAATTTTGTTGATTGCGCTTGCTTTTGTCGCTGGTTCCTTTCTTGCAAAAATGGTCTTTTCTTTATTTTTTGTACACGTCTAATAACTAATTCAGTCTATGATCATTGTTATCAAGGAGGCGTTTTTTATTGAATAAAGTTCCTAAAGTATTCAAATGGGTAGGTATATTCTTGGCAGTCCTCTTTCTCCCTGCTTTCGCTACTTATGGCATAGACAGGAAAAATAAACAGAATATATCGGAAAAAGGGAACTCTTGAGTTGCCTTTTTTACTTAAAAAAGTTTTTGAGTTTGATACCTTTGTTGATACTGAATTTAAAAGGAGTGATTGTATGACCACCAATACAGAGTTTACAGTTGAAAAAGTCTATAAAAAAAGCACCAATGAAATCTTTATTATTACCGACCCTGAGACACAAGTGCAGTATATTCAAACGATAGTTACAGGTGCTAGTGGAAAAAGTGTTGCACTTACACCAAGAATAGAGCCAGATGGAAGTATTCATTATAAAGAGTAAGTGAGATCAACTTTTGTTGATCTTTTTTATCTCCTAGTTGGTATTTTCTTCTGTTAGTACAACGATCAAGCCAATTCATTTGTTTGAGTTCCAGATAAGGTAAGGAAAATAGACATGGTGTGGTTTTGGATACAGTTTTTTCGTGGTGCTCCATATTTCTTTTATCAAATAAAAAAAAAGACAAAAAGGAGCACTCCCGAGAGTACTCCTTTTTCACTGTTTTTGTGGAAAACAGCAATATACTAGTTAGTAAAGTTCTGAAAGCAGTGGTGTATAGGTATTACCCACAGACTCTTCCATCTAAAATATACGTTTCAGATAGATTAGAGTAGATAAGTATGCCTCATCAATTCAGCATATATGATTATGGCATTCTGATAAGAACGTATATCTTCACCTACATTCACAGACCTTTTCACAGGTCACCGACGCCAGTTTCTCATTTAATGAGGGGTAACTATTCATTTTATGGACGTTTTTTCATGCGTATTAAAGAACACAATATACTTCTTTTCTAAATGGAACTTTTGTTTTTATGTACTTCCTTCGCTTCCTAGCATGTCTTGAATATGGCACTTTATTTTTTTTATAAAAATAGGCAACTATCATTTTCTTTTTTTGTCTTTGCCATAACCAATATTTCTGATATTCTTCTTGTCCACCACCAAGGTCATTTTGAAGTGTGCGTGTCTTGATCTTAATTTTATACTTTCCTCTATATTTCCAGTCAATGAAAATCATAAGTGCTATCGCTATGATAATCAATACGATAAACGAAATGATTATCGGTAAAGTAGGTTTTATGTGCAAGTCATACCATTTTTCTAAACAATCTTTGACCTTATTTATTAAGTCTACAAATTCTATTTTAACCGACTCCTTTTATTTATCATTATACCAAAAAAGCCCATCAAAGTGATGGACTTCTCAAATATCTACATCGACATCTAATGCAGAATTTCTATTCATTTTTGTGCCTACACTGATCCTAAAGATTACCCTCGCATCGTTCACAAAGAGAGTCGTAACTAAACACCCATAAGTATACCAATATCATTGGTGCTGTATGGGTGTGATAGAATTGTCGTAGACCTGTACTGGTCAGCGCAATCTCGCCCTTATCCAAGACATTAGGGAGCGTACAATTTTGGAGCCCCTTTTGTGCTAAAAAACTTTATGGATTTCTTCGTACTTCCTTTACGAACTCTTTACATGCACACTCTATATTCAAAACCAAAAAAGGAGCTGATCCTAAATTTTCAGTCGTATCTTTCTCTACCAACACTAAATGTCGAAGAGCCGGAAAAAGTTCCCTATCCATCGTTTGCTTATACTCCCTCAAGAAGATCTTCCCAATTTTCTGGGAACCCAATAAGAGAAATATCAATATATTCATCATAAATATTAATCAGTGTACGTAGATTTTTGAAAAACAAAGAAAAATATTCCTTATCAAGACATAATTTTTTGCAAATTAATATAGCTGCAAAAAGCCGATCGTTTGTTAAATTTCGTTCTTTCTTTGACCATTTAGCACGAATCGGAATGATTTTATCGTATAGTCTACCGTTATGCGCACAAATATTTCTAACTACCGAAAGGACATAGATCCAGTTCGCTAAGAATTTACTTGAAACTCCATAATTTTGTTTAGCAATATTGTTTTTAAAGTCAGCCATCAAATTACTGTAAAATTTTGATAAGGTCCCAAAATCGGATATTTCCAGTACAACCCATATCGGAAACGTATTCTCATAATTAGATATGTAATGATGCGTATATAGCTCTTTTCGCTTCACTGACTGATCCACAAGCTTTTGAAAAGAGGCTAGCCACATCTGATGATAGGTTTCATTCTCAAAATACTGACTATCGTAATGGGCTACTGGTGACGCTGATAGCGAAAATTCATTACCTATAACTGATCTCAATTCAATTTCAATATGTTCTATAATTTGAAACACTAATAACCTTAGCCTTTCGTCAAAACGATAATTCTCATAAATATGGTTAAAGGTTACCTCGTCTTCAAAGAAGTCTTTCGCTTGATAATATGGTAAACAATATCCTTTAAACCTAAAATACCCTATTTTTTTAATTGCATTTTTCGCAAAAGAATCGTCATCAATCGTTAAATTTCTTGATCGCAGTATTTCGATTTGTTCATCAAGCGTTGTAGCACATCGATTATACGCCATTGTTTTCTCCTATATACAAAAACGTCCCCGCTTGGGACACATTGCTAAGAGGTGTGCGGGGTTCTATTAACTATAATATAACATCATCACCAATAATTGTAAATAAAATTCACTCAAATAATAATATTAATTTAAATATTATTTAAATCATATTTCCCTCAATAAATAAAAAACATTCGTTTAGATTAGTTTAGCAACTGTATGAAATTTTCCATTTTTATGTATTAAATAACAACGAAAACAAACATGCCATATCATTTATAAAATTCCGATAATAACATGAGTAATTTTATCATCACTAAATTCCTTCCTTCTCAATTATTTATTTTAGTACTGCATTCATTCTTGCAGTACTACAATCAATTATTTTTAAAAAGAGGTGTAACGATACGAACATCTGCTTGTTTTCCTCATGCTACTCCCCTCATTTAGCCTGTGCACCTGATAGAAATAACTGTTGTGACTGTCTTGTGATCATAACTATCACTACTTTGTTTGATCTGATGAATGGTTACATCGTAATTCTCTCGTAACCATTCCTGTAACCTATCTTCTAGAAATTACACACTTAATCGCTTTTGAAATTCATTCCTACTGTTAGTACCTTCAAGTTTTTATTCTCATATGCTAGTCCTCTGTTAAGCATCGTTTACTAAGGTTTTAATATCCTAATAACAATTGTAACCATAACTACACTTGCGGTAGCTGTGCCAAAAATTCAATGAATCGTTCAGGCATCAATAAAGCTCAAACAAAACGATCAAGTAACCTGACTTAGAAATTTATTATCATATGATGTCTGAGGAAGCTAAAAACTCAGCTACAAAGTTTGCTAATTTTGTTTGTTCTTAATCGTATCACAGACCTTTTCACTGATATTTTGCACTTTAGAGCAATATAAAAAGCTAGAACCCTTATACATAAAGGTTTCTAGCTTCAAAATAGTTGTTACCCCACACTACCTTCCATCTCATAACTAATCAACCGGTTCAATTCGACTGCGTATTCCATCGGTAATTCTTTGGTGAATGGTTCGACGAATCCCATGACGATCATTTCGGTTGCTTCGCTTTCGGAGAGGCCGCGGCTCATTAGGTAGTACAGTTGTTCTTCTGAGATTTTGGAGACTTTGGCTTCGTGTTCTAGGGACACTTGGCTGTTGTGGATCTCATTGAATGGGATGGTATCGGATTTCGATAGGTCATCCATGATGATAGTGTCACACTCGATATGGGAGATAGAGCCTGCGCTCTTCTTGCCGAAGGTGACTTGTCCACGGTAGTTTACTGCACCGCCGTCTTTAGAAATTGATTTTGAGACGATGGAGCTGGAGGTATTTGGTGCATTATGGATCATTTTTGCACCAGTATCTTGGATTTGGTTGGCACCTGCAAAGGCAATGGAAAGCATCGTGCCTCGTGCGCCTTTGCCATCAAGATACACACTTGGGTATTTCATGGTTGTTTTGGCACCTAAGTTGCCATCGATCCATTCAACGGTAGCACCTTCTAAGGCTTTGGCCCGTTTGGTTACTAGGTTGTAGACGTTGTCTGACCAGTTTTGAATGGTGGTGTAGCGGCAGTAAGCGTCTTTTAGGGTAAAAATTTCAACGATGGCTGCGTGCAAACTATTGCTTGAATAGGTTGGGGCGGTACAACCTTCGACGTAATGGACGCTGGCGCCTTCGTCAACGATGATCAATGTGCGTTCGAACTGACCGGTATTTTCGGCATTGATTCGGAAATAGGTTTGTAATGGCACATCGACACGAACGCCTTTTGGTACATAGATAAAGGTACCACCTGACCAAACGGCTGAGTTTAAAGCAGCAAGCTTGTTATCGGTTGGTGGGACTAATTTTGAAAAGTATTGTTTGAACAGCTCAGGGTATTCCTTCAAGGCTGAATCGGTATCGGTAAAGACGATGCCAAGTTTTTCAAACTCTTCTTTCATGTTGTGGTAAACGACTTCTGATTCGTATTGAGCAGAAGCGCCAGCCAGGTATGCCCGCTCGGCTTCTGGAATACCAATGCGTTCAAAGGTCTCTTTGATTTTTTCTGGTACGTCATCCCAATCACGGGCAGGACGATCACTTGGTTTTTGGTAATATTTGATGGCATCAAAATCGATGTCAGACAGGTCTGGGCCCCAGTTTTGCATGGGCATCTTGTTGAAGGCTTCAAGAGACTTCAAGCGGAACTCAAGCATCCATTCTGGCTCTTGCTTGACCCGTGAGATTTCACGGACGATGTCTTCGGTCAATCCTTCGCCGGTACTAAAAACAGGCTGCACGTCATCGTGGAAGCCAAATTTATATTCTTCTAATTCGGGTACACCCATGGTTCTCACTCCTTTTGTAGTGCGGTTGTCTATTCGCTGGTTTCTTCAGTGTCAGATTCATTGGCGTGGCTGTGACTGACAGATGCTTGTGTACTGCCGGCAGCAATGGCTTTTTCTAATGCTTTCCAAGCTAAAGTCGCACACTTGATGCGTGCAGGAAACTTCGCCACACCTCCAAGCATGGAAGCATCGCCTAAGCGATCGCTTTGGGGAATGTCATTTCCTTGGACGAGCTCAGAAAACAAGCCTGATAGCTCACCAGCTTCTGCTAGTGTCTTACCGATAATCGCATCCCCCATCATGGATGCACTGGCGGTACTGATGGAACAGCCTTCGCCAGTAAACGCGATGTCTTTGATGGTGTCTCCTTCGACAGCGAGCTCCAAGTGGATCACGTCGCCACAGGTAGGGTTATTCAATTCGACTTTATACGTTGAATCATCCAAGGTGCCCCGATGATGTGGGTGGCTGGAATGATCCAGAATGACTTGTCGATACAAATTATCTAATTTCGTTAGTGCCATGTTGGAAAAACTCCTTCGTCAGCTTGATGGCGTCAACCAGTCGATCGGCGTCCTCTCTTGTATTATACAGGTAAAAGCTGGCCCGTGCAGTCGCTGGGACTTGCAAATAGGTCAAGAGGGGTTGGGCACAATGATGACCTGCCCGTACCGCGATGCCTTCCATGTCTAAAGCGGTGGCAACATCATGAGGATGGATGCCTGCTAGATTAAAGGCGATCACTCCCGTGCGTTTCGCTGCTTCTTGGGGGCCATAGATGGTCAAGCCTTCAATGGCTTGCAGTTTTGGCAAAACGTAAGCAGCTAAGTCTGCTTCATGGGCGTGGATGTTTTCTAAGCCGATTTCTGTTAAGTAATCCACCGCTGCACCTAAACCGATCGCACCGGCAATATTTGGTGTACCAGCTTCAAATTTCCACGGCAGTTCTTTCCACGTGCTTTCTTGCAGATGGACAAAATCGATCATTTCACCGCCAAATTCGACGGGCTCCATCTGATCCAGCCATTGCCGCTTGCCGTATAAGACACCGATACCAGTTGGTCCGCACATTTTATGACCAGAAAAGGCATAGAAATCACAATCCAGTGCTCGGACATCAACTGTCATATGTGGAACAGCCTGAGCACCATCCACCACCATGACGGCTTGGTGCTGATGCGCCAATTTGGTTAGCTCCGCAATCGGATTTATCACGCCTAAAACATTGGAAACATGAGCGATCGAAACGATAGCGGTTTTTTCTGTGATCTGTTTCTTGGCATCTTCCATGTCCAAGGTGCCTTCTGGCGTCAGCTGGATATATTTCAAGGTAGCTTTTTTTCGGGCTGCTAATTGTTGCCAAGGGATGATATTGGAATGATGTTCCATATAGGAAATCACGATTTCATCACCTTCATTGACAAAACGGTCGCCGTAGCTGCGGGAGACCCAATTTAAACCAGTGGTCGTCCCTCGAGTAAACAGCACTTCCGCCGTTTCATTCGCATGGATAAAGCTGCGCACTTTTTCCCGTGCGCCTTCATAGGAATGGGTCGCCCGTTCTGCGAGGGTATGGACCCCACGATGAACATTGGCATTGTCTTGATGGTAATAATCGGCGATCGCCTGCAGCACCGCCTCTGGCTTTTGCGTAGTGGCGGCATTGTCGAGGTAGATCAATGGTTCGTCATTTACGAGCTGATCCAAGATGGGAAACGCTTGTTTCACTTTTTGGGCATCGATCATGCGAGTAACTTCCCTTCGATAACGGCAACCAATTCTTGTTGCACTTCTTTGACTGGGATCGCGGTCAAGACGGAGCCTAAGAAACCACGAATCACCAAACGTTCCGCTTCTGCTTTGCGCAGCCCACGACTCATCAAGTAGTACATTTCTTCTGGATCGACCCGTCCCACACTGGCTGCGTGTCCGGCGGTTACTTCGTGCTCATCGATCAAAAGGATTGGGTTGGCATCGCCCCGGGCTTGGTCAGAAAGCATCAAGACCCGACTTTCTTGTTGCGCGTCCGCCCCTTTTGCTCCTTTTAAAATGTGTCCGATGCCGTTAAAGGTTAAGACGCCGCGTTCTCTAATGACGCCGTGTTGCAGGATATGGCCAATGGAATGCGGTGCTTTGTTGGTAACACGGGTGTCAATCCCTTGTGTTTGACGCCCAGCACTAATTGCGACCGCTTTGACTTCCGAATGCGCGCCTTCGCCTACAAGATCAGAATCAAAGTCCGCCACGACGTCGCCGTCATTCATGACTCCAATTGCCCAATCTACCATCGCATCTCGTAATACGTAGCCGCGACGATTCATGTACGTAGTGATGTTGACACCTAACTGATCAATCGCAGAGAATTTGACCTTCGCACCTGCTTTGGCGATCACTTCCACTACGATATTGCCAGACAGTTTTTTCGCTTGGTCGCCTTTGGTTTGGAAACGTTCCAAGTAGCTGAACTCACTGTGCTCATCAGCAACGATCAAAATGTGTTTGAAGAAATGCGCTTGACTATTGCCATTGTGATAGAAAATCGCTTCAAGGGGTTCTTCGATCACCACGTTTTTTGGTACATACAAGAACATGCCGCTATTCATAAACGCCGCATGTGCTGCGGTCATTTTGTCTTCATCCATTGGCACTGCTTTGGTCATGTAGTATTGATTGACCAACTCTGGTACTTCTTTCATTGCTGTAAACAAGTCAGTGAAGATCACGCCTTTGTCGATCAACTCTTGCGGTAATTGCTCAAAGATGGTGGTGTCATCAAACTGAACGAGAGTCGGATGGTTATCCATCGCGTCAAAGGCGGGAACCAAGCCAGCACCTGTCTCCTTAGATTCACTTGCAGGTAAGGTTGGATCGATGAAGCCTGCAAATTCTTTTTCACCTGCAAGTGCTTGTTCGTCGATATTGAACAATGGCCAACGCTCGTAACGCACCCGCTCGATTTTTGGAAACGCAAGTTCATCCACTTTCGCAAGGGCTGCTTGGCGTAATTCCAACATCCATTCAGGCTCTTCTTTTAACGCTGAAAAAACGTTGACTTGTTCAAGATAATCCTGTAATTTTGCCATTTACCTTGCCTCCTTACGCTTCTTCTTCTTTGTAGTCGATCCCTAACTCTTTACTGATCCCAGCATAGCCTTCTGCTTCTAGGCGTTTGGCTAAATCTGCCGAACCGGTCATCACGACACGGCCTTCCATCATGATATGAACCACGTCTGGTGTGATGTAGTTTAACAGACGTTGGTAATGGGTGATTATCAAAGCGCCAAAGCCTTCGCCGCGCATTTCATTGACGCCTTTTGCTACGACTTTCAAGGCATCAATATCTAGACCAGAGTCGATCTCATCCAAAATCGCAAAGGTTGGATCTAGCATCAACAATTGTAAGATTTCATTTCGTTTCTTTTCTCCACCAGAGAAGCCTTCATTCAAATAGCGTTCCGCCATTTCTTCTGGCATATTCAATAAATCCATTTTTTCATCTAATTTTTTCAAGAAATCCATGACAGAGATTTTGTCGTCTTCGTCACGTTTGGCATTGATCGCTGCCCGCATAAATTCCGCATTGGTGATGCCTGGAATTTCACTTGGGTATTGCATCGCCAAGAACAGACCTAAACGCGCCCGTTCATCCACTTCCATTTCCAAGACATTTTCGCCGTCGAACAAAATTTCCCCTTCTGTCACTTCATAATTCGGGTTGCCCATGATGGCAGCGGACAAGGTTGATTTCCCTGTACCGTTTGGTCCCATGATGGCATGGATCTCTCCAGTTTTTAACACTAAGTCAACGCCTTTTAAGATCTTTTTATCTTCGATTTGGACGTGTAGATTTTTAATTTCTAAAACTGACATTTCTTTCCCTCCAGTATCTTTTCTTTCTCACTATTTTAGACTAATTGAGAATGAACTTCAAACGCTATTCCCGACTTTTTTAAAATATTTCTAATCTGTACATTGGAATTATTATAAAGTATTACATAGAGATAGTACATGGTTATTGTTCAGAATGTCGACTATTTTTGAAATTTTACTTTTATCTTTCCACTATCTTCTTTTCTCTATTGTTGAAACCTTGTATTCTTAGGAAATCAAAGTGAAGGACCCTCACTCGTTTTTTGTGAGGGTCCCTCACTTTTTCCATCCTGCTTTTTTTTAACTATAATGGAAAATTAAAGTTCATCATAAAATGCTGTGCAACATTAATCAGTTCTTTTTTTGATAGTTTCCCTAAAATTTCAATCTTTCTACCGTCACGCTCGGAATAATCTAGCGTATAAACTTGCTTTGTATTTACTTTACTTCCAGGTTTCAATTTATCGTGTTGAATATCGACAAAGTAAGGACGCTTCCTATCTGTACTCGTTATTGGACAAACAATGTTCAAATTTGAAGTGTAACTGTACTCATCCCTGCTGATGACTAAAGCAGGCCTGCGCTTTTTGATTTCACTCCCTTTCGAGGGATCAAAATCAATAAATACAAGAGTCCCTTGTTCGAGCCTATTCATCAAGCTGCCTGCCTTCAACAATAAAATCAGCAGCTAGCATATCTTCTTCATCAACAAATTCTTTCTCTTTCGCAGCTAAAAAATATCATCGATCTTAGGAATCAAGGAAATCGTACCATCGTTTTCTTTGCTGATAAAGTAGGCCTTACCAGCAGGAATCTCAAACTTACTTGCTAGCGTGACCATTACCGCATTTCCTTGCTTTCTTGTTTTCACTGTATCCAAAACAATCACCTTTCCTTCATAACATATATAGTCTATTTCACCACGTAATTACTGTAATTACAAAATACAGCTAGGAGATCAGCCCCTTTTTTACTAGGTACTTTACTATACGCAAAATGCATCTGATAAATCATCTACAACAAAAGAGGACACGAAAAAATCTCGCATCCCCTACCTTCACTTCTGCTGTGCCCATTCTTCTCGCAAGATGCCATACTTGATGGAATCATAATAGGTGCCTTCCCAGAAACGGACTTTGCGGATCTGGGCTTCTTTGGTCATCCCTAGCTTTTCTCCTAGTTTCATCATGCGGTGATTGCCCGACCACGTGGTATAACCGACACGCTGGATATGAGGCTGTGATTCAAACAACTCATTGATCCACTGGCGAATTGCTTGGCTGCCAATACCTTGATTCCAAAGGGAAGCATCATAGATGGCTATCCCGAATTCCAACCACTGCTGCAAGGTATTGTCTTCCCAATAAGCGGTCGCGATCCCTACGATTCTTCCTTGATAGCTGATCGCTTTACGTAACGGGTTGTCGATACAGCTAGCGCCAAACCCCGTTCGAAATTCTTCCCACGTCAACACGGGGTCTTGGAAATACGGTCCGTCCCATTTTTTCCATTCTAAATCTGCCTTAGGCCCATAGCTGATCGACCAAAGTTCAGCAATCATTTCTTCCGTAATCGGTTGAAGTGTGACTGTTTCTGCCATCATCAAGCCCCCCTTTCTCCTAAAAAAAGTCGTCTCCTTTATTCGTAGACGACTTTCTTTCTATTTTATCTGAAATTTCCGTAAGTTTAAATAAAGGAGTCCGAAAAAAAGGACTGGAAAAAGAGTAAAGCCAAATTGCGGCTTCAAAATCAAGGCGACAAAAACGGCAACAAACAAACAGGTTGCTAACAAACTAACAGGCCATTTTTTCAAAGTGAAGAAAAGTGCGGTACGCAGGACATCTTTCTTAGCGGCTTTTGGATTACGCACTTGGAAGTACCAAGCGTTGATACTTAGAGCTATGGAAAGCATCCCTAACAAAAGAAAGAAAGGAACGAGCCATTTGCCACTTTCAAATTGAACCGCAAACAGAATATCCACGATCGCAATGACACTTCCCAGCCAGCCGATGAGCCAATAGAGAAACCCGCGCACGGCAAAGGTTCGTAAAAAGTAGCAGAAATCTTTTACTGGATCGATGTCTTTGTGTTCTGCAAAGCGATCGATCGCAGCCAGGAGGCTGATCATGCTTGGCCCAATCAGCAAAAATGCCAGTGCAAACCAAAGGAGGTTTCTAGGATCGACTGCCAAGAACATTGCCGTGAGGGTGTAGGGTGTATTCACGACCCAAAAACTGATATTCAGGGCAAAGCCAATATATAGCCAGCGGAAGATCCGCATGTAAAGATTATTTTCAAATGTAGGTTTGGTAAACATGATTGATCACCTCAATTTTTCATTCCCGAAGTAGCGATTCCTTCTACGAAGTATTTTTGCATTGCTAAAAAGACGATCGCCACTGGCAAAATGGAGACCACAGATGCTGCCATGATCAGGGCGTACTCGGCATCATATAAGCCGACAAACATTTTCAACCCTAACTGAATGGTTTTGTTTTCGGTTGAGGAAAGGTAGATAAATGGTCCCATATAATCGTTCCACGTATTGACGAAGGTGATGATGGTCAGACTCGCTAAAGCGGGCTTCGTCAGTGGTAGAATGATTTTTCGATAGATCCCCCACTCACTCAGGCCGTCGATCCGCGCACTTTCACACAATGAGTCAGGAATACTACTATAGTATTGTTTCAACAAAAAGACGCCAAAGGCACTGAAGGCTTGTAAGAGGACCAAAGACCAAAGCGTGTCTGTCAGCCCGAACTGGCGCATCATGATGAACTGAGGAATCATATATGATTGCCAAGGAATCGCAATCGTACCGATGTATGTCAGAAACAACAGGTCGCGTCCTTTGAAATGCATCTTCGAAAACCCATAGGCCGCAAAGCTAGAGGTAAACAGTTGGATCAAGGTAATGATGACGCTCAAAAATGCTGTGTTCTTGAAAAAAGTCAGCAAAGGAATGCGATCCCAGATCACCGTATAGTTTTCAGGGTGCCAACTTTTTGGAATCCATTGGATCGGTACGCTAAAAACATCGTTATTGGTCTTAAAAGAAGCAGAGATCATCCAAAGAAACGGGATCAGTGTCACTAACGCGAGAAATGTTAATAAAAGAATCAAGGAGACACTGCCGACCGACAGCTTGGCTTTTTGTTTTGGTTTGGCTTGAACATTCTTTTTACTCAGTGTATTTTCCATCTGTACTCCCTCCTTACACCCGTTCTTGTCTTTGGTTCCACTTAAACTGGATCACCGTGATGCCCAAAACGATCACAAACAAGACCATGGCGATCGCAGATGCGTAACCAAAATTAAATTTCACAAACGCTTCGTTGTAAATTTGATACACCAAGACATTGGTGGCTCGACCGGGTCCGCCGGCAGTCATGACTTGGACCAAATCGAAGATCTTGAAACAGTTGATGACCAGCATGATCGAAACAAAGAAGGTCGTTGGTCGTAAGGACGGCAAAGTCACGTTGCGAAACTGCTGCCACTTGTTGGCGCCATCGATCGAAGCCGCTTCATACAATTCCTTTGGCACACTTTGTAACCCTGCCAAGTATAAGATCATGTAATACCCCATGCCACGCCAGACGCTGACTATGATGATCGCCGTCAAAGCCCAATCAGAGCTGGAGGTCCAACCAGGAGGATTTTCAATAAAAAATTTCAAAAACTGATTGATTGGTCCCATCGTTGGGTGAAACAACATGTTCCACACGACAGCGATCGCAACTAACGAGGTGACATAAGGAAAGAAGAAGGCCGTACGGAAAAACTTCATTCCACGTACTTTTTTATTCAATAAAATCGCTAAGCCTAAGGAACATACTAACGTCAATGGAACGACGCCAATCGTATAGAGAAAGGTGTTCTTTAACGATATCCAAAAGGTGTCGTCCCCTAGCATTTTGCTGAAATTTTTCATTCCCACAAATTCAGGTGAACGAAAGGAATCCCATTCCATGAAAGCCAGAATCAATGAGAACACAACGGGCACTAAGGTAAATAAGAAAAAGCCGATAAAGTTCGGTGCAATAAAAGACAGCGCGGTTAGCGTATTTTTGCGTTTCAACTTATTGGCTGCTTTTGATTTTGAGGTTATTTCCATATTTGTCTCCTGCTGCTTGCCAGCAGGCCCCCTTTCATTAATAAAGAGAAGGAACTTTTTTGCCCAAGTCCCTTCTCTCGTTAGGACTATTCGGTTTCAGATTTCACCCTTTTTTCCATATTCGCAATGCCTTCTTTTGGTGTTTCATCCCCTACAAGAATCAAGTCATGTTCTTCTTGCAAGATTTTGTCGATCGCTGGTCCATTTTCATCGACAGGAAACTCGATCGCGACGGTTTCTGGATTGAAGGCTTTTTTCGATACTTCATCGGCGGGCATGCCTTCACGGGAGAAGTAAAGTTCATCAATGGCGTCAGTCTTATACGAAGGAACGACACCGACTTCTGCTAATACTTTGGCGCCTTCTTCACCAGAACAAAAGTCTAAGAATTTTTGTGCAGCTTCTTGATGTTTTGAATTTTTATTGATGGCAAAAGCAGTCGGAGAACCAAATGTCGTTACTTCCCCTTTTTCATTTTGCGGCATTTCCGCAATGCCCCACTCAACATCTGTCTTGCCATCGTCGATATTGGTCATCAACGCTCCCATATACCAAGTTCCCATGTACATCATGGCTGCTTTTTCATTTTCAAATTGTGATTGATACGTAACTTTCGTTGATTTTGCTGTCCCAAAGTCCATTTGCGCTTTTTCGTCTTGCATCCGCAATGCACGATCATAGTACGCTTCCAAGTAGTCGTATTGAGGATCGATCAAGTTGGCGCCATTTTGGGCAGCTGCAATCGCTTGGGTAGTGGAACGCCACGTGTGTTGATACGCACCATAAATTTGTTCGTCTGGTTTTGTTAGCTGCTTGGCAAGCTCCTCATATTCGTCCCAGGTGATGTTTGATGGGTAGTCTAAACCTGCCTCATCGAACATTTTTTTGTTATAATACAAGACCCAAAAATCCGTCCGATACGGTTGTGCATAGGTTTTGCCTTCTACGTCATACATGTCATAGCTTTCTTGCGCTGGGGCAATATCCAATGATCCGATATGGTCGGTGAGATCCACCAATTGGTCCCGCAACGCATAATTAGAGTAAGAAAGTAAATTTTTCATGGTCAAAATATCTGTCGTATCTCCTGAAGAGAGCATCGTCGTCAGTTTGGTATCATAATCATCTGAAGCAATATCGACAGGTTCAACGGTAATGCCCGGATTCGCTTCTTCAAAGGCACGGAATAGTTTTTCGAATTCAGGTGTCGTATCGTAATTCCAAGTGGTTACGGTCAATTTGATGTCGCCATCTTCAGAAGCAGCGGAATCATCTGTCGCTCCGCCTCCACACGCTGCCAAGGCTGCGATTGTCCCAAACATCGTTGCTGCTAATAAACCTTTTTTCAAAAAGTGCATGTTCATTCCTCCATTAAACATTTTTTTAAAGGGTCGCCCCTAAAACTACCAATAGGAATACCAACTTTGTGACACCCGCATCAGCGCTTCCATATAATAATAATCGCCCCAGATCATGCATTCATCGACCCCTTTGAGGGAATTCTTGTCATAAACCCCATGCATCAAAAGTCCGTTTGATTCGGGATGGTCGATCGTTGTATAGTTTTGGGCTAACGACGCCAAGATCGCCAAGGCGTTTTCCTGATAGGCGGCTTGGTTTGGCTGCGTGATCGGTAAATGTTTCGCCAGTTCTAGCAAGCCACAGACTGCGATGGCGGCGGCCGAACTATCCCTTTCTTCCTGACTACCATCGTTAAACACTAAATCCCAATAACTGACCTTGTCCGCCGGTAATTCAGCAATAAAGTAATCCGCAAGGTCTTGAGCAGTCTTCAAGAAACTGGTATCACCGGTGTAAAGGTAACTCAGCGTAAATCCGTAGATTCCCCACGCTTGCCCTCTCGCCCAGCAGGAATCATCGGCATAGCCTTGTTGGGTATTGCCGCCGATCGCCGCTCCAGTTTCAACGTCGAAGTAATAGGTGTGGTACGTCGTGGCGTTGTCTCGCACGATGTATTTCTGGGTCTGCTTGGCATGAGCATAGGCTGCTTGTTTGTAGGATTCATCCCCCGTCATTTGGGAAGCAAAATACAATAGCGGCAAATTCATCAAGCAATCAATAATGATGCGCCCCCGTTGTTGCGGATCATCGAGATTGCCCCACGCTTGAATGATCTGGGCTTTGGGTGAGTAACGGGCCATCAATAGATCGGCGGCGGCAATCGCGAGTTTTTTCGAAGTTTCCCGTCCGTTCACTCGATAGTCGGCAATCGCAGTCAAACTATACAAAAACCCGATATCATGGGTTTCTAGTCCAATTCTTTGGTCCAATCGTTCTTGGAAAGAGTGCAGTTGTTTTTCGATGGTTTCATCAAATTCTGTTGATCCCGTCAGTTCTTTACTCAAAAACAACATGCCAGTCCAAAAACTCGCCGTCCAATCATGGTTGGCTTCTGGTCGATAGACAAGCTGTTCACTTGCTGCCGGTGGGACCAACGTGTCAAAGGTCTTAGTATTCTTTCTTACTTGATTAACGGTGAAGTCGATTTGCTCGGCTACCCATTGTGATAGCTGTACGTCATAGCTGGTTTCCATTTTTTCCTCCTATTCGCTCAACCTGGATCATATGTCCGGATTGATTGATCGTAATGTTGTTTGTTGTCACTTCGACGGTCACTGCTTGTTCTTGTTCTTGTGGAAGCAAGCCGGTGACGAGGGAAACGAACAGGTGCTTTCCCGCTTGTCGTTGAGCAGTTAGATACGGCAGCCACGTTGCAGGATACAAGAGGTTCGTATTTGGCTCCGTTCGTAGGACATCGCTCGTTTCATAGCCAGCGATCGCCTCGATTTTCGAATAGCCGATCGATGTTCGTACCGCAGCGCTGCGTGCGTTTTTTTCAGTGATGGCAGTAGGCTCTTTCGGTGATGAAAACCCACCTTCATAGAAAGAAAGGGCGCGCTGAGAATTGATCTCATGAATGCGAAGGTGACTGCCTATCAGTGGAATGATTGTTGTTTTTATCTGGACGTCTTCCCATGGATTCCATTCATGAATGATCCGATCAGGTAAAAGCTGATACTGGCGATCCAATCCTTTAGTGCGAAAGTAATGGTCATCTTCTGATAAAGCCAACGTATTGTCATAATTTCCTTCATAAAACCAATAATTGCTTTTGGGCACGCTATTGCCAAACGTCGTTGAGTAGACAAATTTGCTATATTTGCTGCTGGCATGACTTTGATAGTTGATAAATTGTCCTGCAGGAAACATCAAGGCATGCGTCAAGTCTTGATTGTGTTGATAAAAGTTCTTACTGATGGGATGAGCCAGTGTTCTTTCAGTGATCGCTAATGGCGTCGGGGTGGCTTGCCAATAGGGATGCTCCTTTGGTACCGCTAACAAAAGAAAGGTTTTTAACGCCCAATAAGGTGAACCTGGTGCATTGTAGCCTTCGGCAAAGATCAGATTCTGGTACGAATAGCCGACCGTCAGTATCCCTTCGGAAGTAAAAATGTCTTGCTGCATCCACTGATGCAGGTGACGACTGATCAACCCTTTGATCTCTCCCCATGGCAATGCTTCAACATCCGCAAAAACCAATGCGCTGAAGAAAGAAACTTGCGCAAAGCGATACGTCAAACTTCGACCAAATGGAACGGCAGCTCCACCTGCTGCAAACCAATGCTTGAAGGTTTGAGCAAACTCGGTGGCTCGTTGTTTGAACTTCCTTCCCCTTTCAAGATCCTCAGGGACAAATCGACAGTACAGAAGACTATAGTAGTGGATCGCAAAAGATACATAGTAATCGATTTGAGTGGCTACTCCGTCACAGTACCATCCTTCCCCTAAATAAAAGGTCTCGATCAATGCCAAGTCAGCATCGATCTTTTCTTGGGAAAAGCTGCGGCCACAACGCTTCATGGCTACATTGACGAGAACCCGAAAGAAATGCCAATTGTTTGCGGGAATTTCTCGTTGATTGACTTGGATCAGCCACGCATGGAGATTATCTTTTTGGCGTTGGGATAAAACATCCCACGTTTTTTCCTTGTTTAATAATAAAAAGGTACTTAGCGAAGCCATCTCCACGATTCGTTGGTCGAAGTCTTCCACAACACCCCAATAATCGGGACTCTCTGGATCTGTACCAGCAATAATTCCTGAGAGATAGGTTTCCATGAATGAATCTTCTTGCTGGGTTAGATAAGGCGCGAGTCCCCAAAGCGGTCGCAAGAACGCTTCAAGTTCCTGTACCTCTTTCTCATAGACAGTCCCATGGCTGCCTAAAGCCAAATGACCGGGACGACTGCTTGCAAAAGCGGGTTTGAGTTGGTCCATGATCGTTTTGAAGCCGGCTGCTACATCTTCATAACTTTCAAATTTATTTTTTTTCAATTGCTGCAGCTTCTGTGATTGCATCCGCATCCTTCCTTTCAATCAATGTCGCTTTAATAAAACCATAATATTCTCCGTAGACCGTCACCACATCTTGCAGTTTCAGTTGTTGACTTTGTTCATTGAATACTTGGTACTGTCCAGCCGCTGTTTCTAGAATAAATCGATCCCCTTTCTCAATGTCTGCTGTTTTCGCATCACTCTTTACGATGGTGCCAGATAGCTTCACGAATTCATGCAACGGGACGACACCTTGCGAAAAATCTTCGTCAGAATAACAAAGCGCTCGTTCTTTTAATTGCTTTTCGCTGCTTTGGGAAAATGCTTGCGTCTGCGTTGCTTCATTTGGAGAACAAGCAGTCAACCCTATAAGTAGACCCAGGATAAATAACGAATTAATCCACTTCATTCATGCCACCCTCATTTTTAAAACGCTTTCTTCATTTCAAATCATACTTTTTTTTAGGAAAATAATCAATAGTTTTTCCTAAAAAAAGTAAAATTTTTACTTGAGGGCAATTTCTCTCTTGGTTTTTTTACTAAAAAGAAATATACTGAAGAGGAGAAGCATTGGAGGAGGGATTCTATGGCTACGATTACCGACATAGCGACCATAGCTGAGGTATCAATATCAACCGTATCACGGGTTCTGAACTACGATCCTAGTCTTTCAGTGACCGAAGAAACCAAACGAAAGATTTTCGAGGCAGCTGAAAAACTAAATTATACGAAATACAAAAACAAGCAAAAGCAGCGTGAACTACCAGTGGATGTACCAAAAAAACACAACAAATCGATTGGGATCGTTCAGTGGCGGATGGATGATGAAGAATTGGAAGACATTTACTATATGTCGATTCGTTTGGGTGTGGAAAAACGAGCCGCCGAACTGGGTTGCGATCTGTTAAAAATCTCCAACCTTGATGAGTCAGTGATCCAGTCCGTCGACGGCTTACTGGCGATCGGCAAGTTTACAGAAGAGCGGGTCAAAAAACTCCATGAGCTACACCCCAACCTCTGTGTGATTGGCAGTAACTTTCCCCTGGATGACTACGATTCTGTCAATACCGATTTTACGCAAGCAACGGAGTTGGCTCTTTCTCACTTGATGGGACTTGGTCATCAAAAAATCGCCTTTATCGGCGCCGAGGAAAGTCAAAATATGTATGGGTATCGGCGGTACAAA
Source organism: Enterococcus sp. R12 (assembly GCF_058135755.1). Lineage (NCBI taxonomy): Bacteria > Bacillati > Bacillota > Bacilli > Lactobacillales > Enterococcaceae > Enterococcus > Enterococcus sp. R12. The sequence goes on along the minus strand of NZ_CM176874.1, from coordinate 498,662 downwards.
ACGCCAACGGTCAACACCTATGTCGATATGATGCAGCATTATCAGCTGTTTGATGAGGATTATTTCATCGTGAAAGAAAATAGTCGGTTGGATGTCCAAACGGGGGAAGAATTAACGGAGCAGGCTTTGGCTTTGTGGCAAGACCGCTTGCCGACTGCGATTTTGGCAGCCAATGATGCCTTTGCGATCGGGGTCATCCATACGTTAACGGCTCATGGAATCAAGATTCCTGAAGACATCAGTGTTATGGGCATCAACGATATTTCGGTGTCCCGCTATGTCTCTCCACCCCTTTCTTCAGTCCAAGCATTTACTGAAGAGATGGGTGAAACGGGGTTAGAGCTACTCTATAACCGCATCGAAAATCCTGGGATCGCCAGACGCATCTTTTTAAGTACCCAGCTGGTGATTCGTCAATCTACCGCAAAACCAAAAGAAGGCTGAGAAGCTGCGGTGTCTTCTTGCATTGATCAATGTCATTGCAAGGAAGCACCGCATCCTTCTCACCCTTTTTTTATTTTAATGGTCGTTTTGATTTCCCCTGTCTGCTCAAGCGCGTATTCGGCTTGAATCAAATACGCTTGTGCCTGTACACCATGGTGATCTTGATAAGTGACTGGCTGTATTTGGATCTTATCACTGGTAAAACCAAGAACACAGCGTGCTTTTTTTGTCATTAGTTGAACGGTCTTATCTTGCACCATTGGTGGTATGTTCGTAATAAAGTTTTCCACCACCAGATTCTTTGGTTGGTGCTCGTCAAAGACAAAATGGTCTTCGATCGTTACTTGTTGCTGCGAGACAACGAAGCGCCGCTGGTATTCAGTGACCGCTGCTTTCGGATAGAACGCACTGAGGTCTAAGTCAAATTGCTGGTCATCGACCTGGAGCACCGTTGCTTCCTCGGCTGTTGGGCGTTGGGTGTGCTGGTTGATGATCGGCAGCGAATGACTGATTGCGGCTGCGGGAAAGTAGTGATAACGCGTGTTCTCGTCAAAATACTCTTTGGTGTATTCCCCTGCACCAAGGTCCGTCAGAAACAACTCCTCTGTCGTTCCTAATACAAAATGACCGACATCGAGATGATTGTGGCTTTCTTGATTGCTCCCCCCTTTGGCAGCAAAAAAGAGATCCTGCTGCACATCTTTTGCCATGAACCACTGCGCTTGTTCAAAATAGTGATGAAACGAGGCATTCGTTTCTCGTGTGATCGCCTCGTTATGCCAATACAAATTTCGATAGCTATGGGCAAACCGGTAGCAAGGATCAAAATCTAACGGACTGACCCCCGATAATTGGGGAACCGCCACGCCTAAATGCTCGTAGCAATAACTGACCAAGCCACTAGGCAGTTCGATCGCCGAATAATCAGAAAAAGGAATGTAATGGCCTGGAGAAATCATCGTGTAGTAAGGAAAAGCAGCAATTTTTCTGGTTTTAGGCTGCTTAAGGTAGGTATCTTCTTGCAATACTTCTGCCAACAATTGTGCATAATACAAAAAATAACCAAACCCATACGCCCAGTATCCGACACCTTCCACACAAGCCCCATCTTCGCCAAAGCTGTTGAGGTAGCTTTGCATTGCAGTATCCAATCGTTTGATCATCCGCAATTGTCGCTCGCTTTTTTTCGGCAATACATAGAGCGCCGTCATTCCAAGACAGCCACCAATAACTGCGGACCAATTGTTCTCTTTTGTCTCCCACTCCCAGGTTTGCTCCTCGAAGGGTAAAAAAAGCCGTTGATCGATCTCATACAACACTCGCTCTGTGATGACTGGTGAAAGGTCTCCCCCAACCAACATAAACAACTCTGCTAAGGATTGCCCAGTTTCAGCTGCAAAAAGATCGACTGTGTGGCGCGCTTGCGAAGAAAACTGGCCATCGACAATCGGCAGATGCGCTGGCAGACACCATGTATATTCATTGCAGATTTCCCAAATCACTTGCTCCAGCAGCACTTTGATAGCTGCCTTACGCTCCATTTCATAAGCAAGTCCTAAAACCACCAACATCCGTCGGCGGGCAAAATAATGGGATTCGAAGACAACACGATTCCCCGATTCGAGATACTCTTGATAGCCTTGATAAGGCAAATAGGGAACCTCACCAGTGTCAAGGCACGCCTGTGCTGCCTGTAAAATTTCTTCTTTTACATCTGCTGGATTCACGCGTTTTCCTCCTGGATAGAGCGTCCGAAGACTTCGATTTGGGTCAACGCTGGAAATGGTGAGGGATCGTCATTTTGGATCAGCTCATGCAATTTCACCCAAGTGACCGTTCGCGGCTGGAAAGAAAACCGTTGAGGCTGGCTGCTTTTGACCGTCTGCAAGATTTCTTGACTGCCATCGGAAAACGCCAACGTGACTTGTTGCCAATAGCTATCATGGGGAAAATCCGCCCGTAACGTAAGCGCACATTGGTCGATGCGGACCTCATGACCAAAGTCGATCGTCAAAGCGGCATCTGCTTGTTGATTGATCCCCCATGAGCCATAGGGATAATTGCCATGAGACGTATTGGCAAAAATGCCATCAATAGCGTTACAAGCGAAAAACGTCGCATCATCTCTTGTTTCAACATTGGCATGGGCATGCGGATAGGCACCCAAGAATTCTTTTTGATCATGAGGGTTTAAGGCGACATTGCGGTAAGCCGCTAGTTCTTCTTTTGTTGCTACCCGCACACTCAAATAATGGCTTTTCCCAGCAAAACGGCCTTCTGGCGCGGCTTCTTTGGCATTTTCACTAAGATGTACGGGGTAGATCCACTCGTTGCCTTTGATGTACACCAAAGTAGTCGCCAGCGTTTCATCGAGTGTGACCCACACAAATTGTCCACTGCGTGAGAGTGAGACAACGATTTTATCTCCGTCCTCGTAACCATACTCTTGGGATGCCAACGTGACAAAGTCTTCCGCCGTCGCTTGAAGAAGGGTAGGTTCACTTTCAGGTGTTCGTTTGCCTTTTTTTACTTGATGCTTTTGGTCATAAATCGTTAAGGAAATCTGGGTCATTGCATGTAGCTCCTCTCGTATTTTCTCCATTATAGCGATGTCGACAAAAAAATGTAACTGTTTCCAGCGATTTTTTACTATTTTTTTACTTAAAATCGAAAAATGTAACAGTTTCCATTTCTTTATTTTACTAAATAAAGTAAAATAACAAATAAAAGGAGCTGTTTACATGAGAAACTTCCAAGAAGCATTAAGTAAGAACCCTCTTCGAACCAAAACCGATCTAGAAGAGGCCCTTGTTGATCTGGTCACTCCCGTATACGAATGTATGGCACAACAAGGAACTCCCGGAAGGGTCCACCTAGGAAATTCAGGAGCTGTGTATACTCAGGAAAAGAGTGACATCGAAGGCTTTTTACGGACACTCTGGGGATTGGGCCCATTGTTCAGCCAAGAAGAAGCGTGTCTTCGTTACCCAAAACTTTTTCAACAAGCCAATGCCGGGATCGTTGCAGGCACCACCCCGACCTCTCAGGAGTACTGGGGAAAACTGCATGACTACGACCAATTGTTTGTGGAAATGGGTGCCCTTGCCAGCTATTTGATTTTTACCAAACCCATCTTTTGGGATCTCCTCACACCAAGAGAGCAAACAAATCTCTTTGATTGGCTCAATCAGATCAATCAGCACACGATCCCTAAAACCAATTGGCTCTTCTTTCGGATTTTAGTTAATACCTTCTTTGAAATGGCAGCATTGCCTTTTTTAGAAACCACCCTTTTGGCTGATCAAGAAGAGATCGAGAGGTATTACTTAGCAGACGGCTGGTATTTTGATGGCTATGAAAACCAAATCGACTATTATATTCCTTTTGGGATGCAATACTACGGACTCCTTTACAGTGTTCTTACTTGTCGTTCCCAATGCCCGTATCAGTTTAGCTATCGTCAAAGAGCCGCTACGTTTGCGCAATCCTTTAAGCAGTGGTTCACGAAAACCGGTGCGGCATTGCCTTTTGGTCGTAGTCTAACGTATCGGTTTGCGCAATCAAGTTTCTTTGCTGTCGGTGCTTTCGCCAATATAGAATATGAAGGCTTCACAAAAAATGAAGGAAAATATTTACTGTTACAAAACATGCGTTACTGGTTTCGCCAACCAATCTTTACGCAAGAAGGCTTTTTAAGTATTGGCTATGCCTACCCCAACCTAAATATGGCTGAAGGCTATAACGCACCAGGATCGCCTTATTGGGCTTTCAAAAATTTCTGTGTATTGGCCATCCCAGCGGATGCTGAATTTTGGACGCTTGAGGAGCAGGTGCCAACCTTTGCCACACCGGTGCGCAATCCGCATAGTCGGATGCTTTTGGTGCATAACCAAGAAGGCACAGAATTGCAAGCTTTCACTGCGGGGCAACATTCCCACGAACATGCTCACGGGAATGCCAAATACGAAAAGTTTGTCTATTCGACAACGTTTGGGTTTAGCGTACCGAAAGCAACCGTTTTATTGAAACAAGGTGCCTATGATAATACATTGGCGATCTCAGAGGGGCAGACGGATTTCAAAACAGCTTTTGGTTACGAAGCCTTTGCGATTGAAGATGACTACGTCTATAGTCGCTGGCGTCCCTACGAGCAGGTCGTCATCGAAACCTTTGTGATTCCGATGTATCCTTGGCATCTGCGTTACCATCGGATTCAAACGGATCGAAGGTTGCAACTGGTCAATGGCAGCTTTGCAGCACCAGCTGATGGTGCTGCGCTTTCTAGCAAAGAAGGCATCTTTTATCAAAGCTCGGTTGGCTGTGTCGGTATCAAAAGCTTCCCGACGCATCAAGAAGGTACCCTCTTGATGCCAGAACCCAACACGAATCTACTTTATAGTCGAACAGTCATCCCTCAAATAAGCAAAACCGTTCTCGCCGGACAACAGGAATGGCTCGTTGCGTGTTTAGGCAATGCCTTTTCTGATCAGATTCCACCCTTTGATTTCACTATCACAGCGGACAAAGTAGCAATGAGCCAAGGAGATCAGAGAAAAACCATTCAGCTTAGCTACTAGCAAAAAATTACTGGCAAATGCTAGTAGAAAAGCTACCGAAAACACCTTTCTGATTTACGGGATTGAAGAATGTCCCCCCAGAAGTTCGATTTCAGTCTAAGGTTTCAGCGTCGGTACCTTCTGATCCCTCCGTTTCTATTGGCAAAAAGCAAAAAAATACTTGTACCACAAAACGGTGCTTCACGTATTGTGAAGTGCCGTTTTTTTGGTACAAGTGATCCATGTTTTGATCGACGATTAGTGCTTATTTCCCAAAAAGCTTTTGGAGAAACCCTTTTTTCTCAGGGACTTCCTTTGTTTCAGTCACCTGAAGCGGTCCAGTTTCCTTCACGACTTGCTGAAAGCCACGATTGTCTTGCAGCAACAGACCGTTTAGTTCCAGGATCCCAGACAGACTGCCAATCATCCGCCGCACTTCTCCCGCACTTTTGCCGAAAAAGCGCTGGTCGTCATTTGCTTCGGCTTCTTCCAAAATAACCAGCAGCTGCTGGATGCTTTGATTTTGTTCACCTAAGACGTACGACAACTGGTCAACTTCCGCTGCTGTAGTTGCCGCTGACGGTACTAAATCCGTTACGAGCTTTAAGCTATCTAAATAATCCTTTAAGTCAAAAATGAACGTTTGTGCCGCTTCATTGTTCATTAATTGGCTTTGACTCAATTTTCTTTGTAGCGCTTCCAATTCGTTTGAACGTTTAGAAAGTTCGCTTACGATCGTTTCTGTATCCATATGCCACCTCCTAATGACATTGTCCCGTTTTCTCTTTCATCCGTCAAGAATTCGTCGGACTTTTTTCAGCGTTTTTACCGATCAGACCTGCCGATTGCTCCTGTTGGTACTTTGACGGTGCGCAGCCATAGCGCTTCGCAAAGAGCCGATTAAAATGGTTGATGTTTTGGAACCCTGATTGAAACGCCGCCTCTCGAATCGTCAGTGTTTCGTTGCTGCGTAAATAAAAAAACTTTTGAAACCGAGCTTGCAATAAATCTTCTTTGGGCGTGGTATGAAAAAACTGTTGATAGAGCTTATAGAATTGGCTTTTACCGATGGAAAGCTCTCGGCTAAACTGGTAAAAATCCCATTGCTGTTCGCAATTGACTAACATTTTCAACCGCATCGCTTGAAACAGTTGATAGTGTTCGTTTTGTGGTTGCGGGATGCTTTCTTCAAAATTGCGTTCAAGTAAGACCAATAGATTTGTCATATACGCCGCGATCAATTCTTCCGTGTGTCGTTGCGGCAACAAGGATTCATGATTGATCTTTTGGATCAATTTGTTGATTTGTTGAATATTTTTCGGCTGGAACAGTTGGTTACAAGGGATCGCATAGGTTTCTTCGATCACCTGATCCGTTTGAAACTCAACAAAGCTATTAAAAAAATCTTCTTTGCCACGATAATCTTGATAGACGGTTGGAGGAAAAAGAATGCAGCTACCTTTTTCACTAGTTTCTTGATGACCATCTTCAAAAGTGAAAACCATTGGAGACAACGTCAACACGAAAAGATAATGCTTTAAGCCAGAGGGGCGATAAATATGATCGGAAACAGCATTGTGCATTTGAAATCCTGAATAGGTTACGTTCAACTTCTCACTCCTTCCTCCTTGCCTTTAGTATAAAGAAAACGGACAAAACGTCAATAGAATAAGACAGAATGTAGTGTTTATTTTCATGGACTACCGCTACAATGAAGGAAAAGAAAGGGGTTGCAAAATTGAAGAAAACTACGATGTATTTAGACAAACACTTTATTTTGGCACCAGTCGACGAACGGATCTACGGCTCTTTTGTGGAGCACTTAGGGCGCTGTGTGTACGAAGGGATCTATCAACCAGAAAGTCCTTTTGCCGATGAGCAAGGCTTTCGTCAAGATGTCGCTGCCTTGATCAAGCAGTTGAATGTGCCGATCGTCCGTTACCCAGGAGGCAATTTCGTCTCTGGGTATAAATGGGAAGATAGCGTCGGCCCTAAAGAGCAACGGCCCGCAAAAATCGATTTGGCCTGGCGGGTAATCGAAAGCAATCAGTTCGGCTTAAACGAATTTATGGATTGGACCAAGCAAGTCAATACGGCACCGATGATGGCGATCAATCTTGGGACACGAGGAATCGAAGCAGCGAAAAACTTGATCGAATATACCAATTTAAAAGGCGGCAGCTATTATAGTGACCTCCGTCGTGCCCATGGGGTGGCCGATCCTCATGACATCAAACTTTGGTGTCTAGGCAATGAAATGGACGGTCCTTGGCAAGAAGGACATAAGACAGCCGATGAATATGGCCGTCTCGCAGAAGAAGCTGGCAAAGCGATGCGTTTGGTGGACCCAACGATCGAAACCGTCGCTTGTGGTAGTTCTTCTCTCACGATGCCGACCTTTGGCATGTGGGAAGATACAGTATTAAGTCATTGTTACGATCAAGTCGACTACATTTCCATGCACCAATATTATGGCAACCGTAACGGCGATAGCCAAGATTATCTAGCAAGCAATGTCGCAATGGATCAGTTCATCAGTCAAGTTGCAGCAATCTGTGATGCAGTGAAAGCCAAACGCCGAAGCAAGAAGACGATCAATATTTCCTTCGACGAATGGAACGTCTGGTATCACTCAAATGAACAGGATCAAAAAATTGAACCTTGGAGTCAACACCCACCACAATTAGAAGACGTCTATCACTTTGAAGATGCGTTACTCGTCGCAAGCATGATGATCACAATGCTTCATCACGCAGATCGCGTTAAAATCGCCTGCATGGCACAGCTGGTCAACGTGATCGCACCGATCATGACTTCCGATACTGCCGCTTGGAAACAAACGATTTTTTATCCCTATGAAATGATCAGCAACTACGGTCGCGGTCACGTGTTGCATAGCATCCTTCGAGGGGCTGATTTCGATAGCAGCCACGGAAAAGCTTCTTATGTGGATGCCATTGCGATCGAAAACGAAGATGACTATTTGACCTTTTTCTTAGTAAATAAGGATTTGCAGGATGCCAATGAATTCACTTGCGACTTGCGTCAATATGATTCATTGCAAATCGCTACCCATCAAGTCTTGCACCACCCAGACTTGCATGCCGTCAATACCGAAGCAACCCCGAACAACGTTGTGCCCGTCAATGGAAAAACAGCGGAATTGAATGACGGCATTTTGCGTGTCGTCTTGGAAAAACAAAGCTTCCAGATGCTACGCTTGAAGAAAAACGTCAGCAAGTAACGAGCGTATCTGTTTTAGCAAAAAAAAGCAGCAGCCTTGGTGACATCCTGAAAAAACGAGACTTTTACGGAGTGGAGAAATCCACTCCTTTTTTATGATCCACCCTGTTCACTTGCTATTTTTCGCATTCTTAACTGATCTGTGCAAAAAGGCGGCAACTGTCGGCTTACTTTTCCAAAAAAAGAGACGACAAAAGAACACCCTGCGGCAGCTAAGATACCGCAGGGTGTTCTTGATTCATTGTTTAGCCGTTATAGGCATCAACGATGATTTGTTTCAATTCAGAGATTAGTGGTTCTTTTGGATTTGCTGTTGTACATTGGTCTTCGTAAGCCAATTCAGCCATGCGATCAACTGTTGTATCTAGTGTTTGTTGAGTGACGCCTTGCGCTTTCAAGCTCATGTCGATACCAACAGATTGTCCTAATTCGTAAACAGCTGTTGCCAATGCTTCAACCAATTCAGCCGTTGTTTTGCCTTTAAGGCCTAAGAATTTCGCAATGTCTGCGTAATCTGTATCGGCACGGAAGAAGTCATATTTAGGGAACATTGCATGTTTTTGTGGGTCTTTGGCATTGTAACGGATAATGTGCGGTAAAAGAATCGCATTTGTACGTCCGTGAGGAATACCATATTCACCACCGATTTTGTGGGCTACTGAGTGACAAATACCTAGGAATGCATTGGCGAAGGCCATACCTGCCATTGTTGAGGCATTATGCATTTTTTCGCGAGATTCCATATCAGGTGTTTTCACTGATTTTTCTAAGTAGTCAAAGACTAACTTGATTGCTTGTAAGCTCAATCCACGAGTGTAATCAGATGCCATTACTGACACATAAGATTCGATCGCATGAGTCAAAACGTCCATTCCAGTGTCTGCTGTAACAGAAGCAGGTACTGACATTACGAATTGAGGGTCAACGATTGCAACATCTGGTGTCAATGCGTAATCAGCTAATGGGTACTTCACGTGTGTTTCACTGTCAGTGATAACCGCAAATGGGGTTACTTCAGAACCAGTACCAGACGTTGTTGGGATACAAACGAATTGCGTTTTTTCTGGTTTGTCGATCTTGTATGTCCGTTTACGGATATCTAAGAATTTTTGTTTCGCGCCGAAGAATGAAGTATCTGGGTGCTCATAGAACATCCACATGCCTTTGGCAGCATCCATTGCTGATCCACCACCAAGGGCGATCACTGTATCTGGTTTGAAATCAACCATCATTTTTGTTCCAGCGTAAACGGTGTTTGTTGATGGGTTTGGTTCTACGTCAGAGAAGACTTCGATTTTCACGTCATTTTTACGACGAGCAAGTACTTCACGAACCGTATCGCAATAGCCGAATTGAACCATACCAGGGTCACAAACGATCATGACACGTTCAACGTTTTCCATTTTCTCCAAGTACATTAGAGAGTTCTTTTCAAAGAAGATTTTTGGTGGCAATTTAAACCATTGCATATTATTTCTCCGTTTCGCTACAGTTTTCACGTTGATCAAGTTCACAGCAGAAACATTTCGTGATACAGAGTTTTTCCCGTATGAACCACAACCAAGTGTCAATGATGGAATCATTTCGTTGTAGATATTTCCGATACCACCTTCTGCAGATGGTGTATTAACTAAGATACGGCAAGCTTTCATGCGTAGGCCGAATGCTAATTGCAAGTCTTCGTTTTCAGTGTGGATCACCGCTGTATGGCCTAATCCGCCTAAATCAAGCATTGCTTCACATTTTTCGAACGCGTCTTCCGTGTTGTTTGCTTTGATCATTGCTAAAACTGGAGAAAGTTTTTCTCTTGATAGTGGGTAATCAGCACCGACACCGTCAAGTTCAGCGATCAATAATTTTGTTCCTTCTGGTACGTTGATGCCTGCTAATTTCGCGATTTCCATTGCTGAATGTCCAACGATTGCTGGATTTACGGCATATTTTCCTTCGTTCATCACGGCATCTTCAAGTTTTTGTAATTCTTTTGCTTTTACAACATAGACTTGATGTGCTTCAAATTCTGCTTTCACAGAGGCATAGACTTCTTTATCAACGATCACTGCTTGTTCAGAGGCACAGATCATTCCGTTATCAAAAGTTTTTGATACGATCAAGTCATTGACTGCTCGTTTCACTTTCGCTGTTTTTTCGATATATGCAGGTACGTTCCCTGGTCCAACACCTAATGCAGGTTTACCAGTTGAGTATGCTGCTTTGACCATGCCAGCGCCACCAGTTGCTAATACGATCGCAATTCCTGGGTGGTTCATCAATAAACCAGTCGCTTCAATTGATGGATGTTCGATCCATTGCACACAGTTTTCAGGTGCCCCAGCAGCGATGGCTGCATCACGAACGATACGTGCAGCTTCTGCTGAACATTTTTGTGCAGATGGGTGAAAAGCAAAAACGATCGGGTTACGTGTTTTCAAAGCGATCATTGCTTTAAAGATCGTTGTAGATGTTGGGTTGGTTGTTGGTGTTACCCCACAAACGACACCAACTGGTTCAGCGATTTCGATCAAGCCCTTTTGTTTGTCTTCATTGATCACGCCGACTGTTTTGTCATGTTTGATACTGTTCCAAATATATTCTGAAGCGTACATGTTTTTGATCGCTTTATCTTCATAGATACCACGGCCAGTTTCTTCTACTGCCATTTTAGCTAAAGGCATGTGTTTGTCTAATGCTGCCATTGCCATTTCATGAACAATGTGGTCCACTTTTTCTTGATCAAAGCTTTCCATTTCTTTTAACGCCACATTTGCCTTCGTTGCTAAATCGTCGATCATTGCTTGTACGTCGATTGTCACTTCTTTTTCCAATGTCTTAGCCATTGTATGTCCTCCTAGTTTTTAAACATGTTTTGTTTGTTAACTACTTCACATACAGATCATACAACATCTTTTTTCGTTTGTAAATAGTTTTTGTGATTTTTTTCACAGTTTATTTTATTTTCTGGTATTTAACCGTTTACAAAGCCTTTTCAAGAAAAGAAGTGGACAAAATTTTCGATTTTTATTAAGAAAAATGTCATGTGTTTGATTGAACAATCTATAAATTACACTGGATTACTGCTCACATTTAGAAACGATCTCTTCCCTCTAGTATTTTACATTGCTCAAAGTGACCTTTGAGGTCAAAAAAACGACCAGCCAGCGCTGATCGTCTTTCTCTTTAAAACAAATCTTCTTGGTCTGCTTCTGTTAGAGGCTTTCTGTGGGCAAGCTGGGAAACAACGTGCGCCATCTTTTTGTAGGAATCATTCAATCCGATTCCACCTTTTTTCGGCATCTTCAAGATATAGATGTCTTTGGCATAGATTGCCACTGCTGGGTTTTCCTCTGACATCGCTGCAGCCCCTGGAATTCCTTGCGCATTGAATACTTTCGTCAATCCTGCTGCCATTTCGCCAAAATTAGGATAATGCATCGCAGGTCCGCAAAGAACGGCATCGGCGGCAAATTTTTTAGCAAACCCCACAAATTTTTTGTTCACTTCTTCTTGATGCTCGTGATAATATTGGTCACCACAATAAAGCGTTGCAACGATTTGTGCGTCTTGCTCTTGAAAAAGTGGATTCAAGGTTCGACCTGGACCAAGGGCAGCTTTTTTGCCGCTTGGCGGCAACTGAGCATTTTCATCACTTCCCATCCCTGCAGTGACATGATTGAGAATCAAAATTATTTTTTTCATGAGCGGTGCCTCTTTTCTTATAGATCATCAAAATCGAAATCATCAAAATTGATTTCCTCTTCTTCTTGTTCAACGGCATCCGCTTCTTCTTTTAGATATTGATTATCTAAGACTTTGATAAACGGATAATAAATAGCCATTCCTAAGAGGATCAACAAGACTTGTAAAACAGACGCCTGCCAACCACTGACTAAGAAACCAGAAATAATCGGTGGCGTGGTCCATGGCAGTTGAATTCCATTGGTATAGTTGACTAACCCAAGATCCATACAGAAGTATGAGATAATAATATTGATCGTTGGTACTAAAGCAAAAGGAATCAGCAGAACTGGATTCAAGACGATCGGTAACCCAAAGATGATGGGTTCATTGATCCCGAAAATACCTGGGATCAACGATAACTGTGATAGTTTTTTGACCCGTTGACTTTTACAGACTAAGATCATGACTAAAATCAAAGATAATGTCGAACCGCCCCCACCAAAGGTCGCGAACATGTCTTGAAATTGACCGGTGATGATGTTAGGGATTTCTGCGCCATTCTTGAAAGCATCTAAGTTTTCAATAGATAATGCCCGTAAGATAGGGTTGAAGACAGCGCCGACCACACTGGAACCATTGATCCCAAAGAACCAGAAAAAATGCAAAAATAGGTAGGCTATGATCATGGCACCTAAAGTATTTCCTAAACTTAACAATGGTGTCTGTAAGAACTTAAAGAGTATCTCTTGCAGATTGCCATAAGATGTCAAGTTGGCTAACCAGTTGGCGATCATAAAAACCGTCACGATCACAAAGCTGGGAATCAATGCCTCAAAGGATTTCACCACGGTTGGGGGAACACCGTCAGGCATTTTGATCGTCCACCCTTTACGTAATAACGCAACGAACATTCTGGTGGAAATCAAGGCAACGACCATCCCTAAGAACAAACCGCTAGAACCCATCCATCGTAATGGCAGGCTGCCAACTTCATATACTTCCGTAGAGCCTTCTGGTGTGAAAACGGTCGTAAATGGTGTCACGATAAAAAAAGAAACGAGTGAAATAATGGCTGCTTGCATGGCATCAACTTTAAACTGTTTTGCCAAACTATACCCGATCCCACCAACGGCTAAAATCGTCATAATGTCAAAGCTGGCTGTTGCTGGCATATTCAACATCGTTGCCCAGTTGTCTCCCAGCAAACTGCTCATCATCTCGTTCCAATTTGGAATCGGAAAATTGGTCAAGACTAAAAAGAGTGAACCCACGATCAACAACGGTGTGGATAATAAGAAACCATCACGAATCGCAATCAAGTATTTGTTTTCACCGATCGTCTTTGCCATCGGTGTTAACACTTTTTCTAACCAGTTTAAAAATTTCTGCATTTTTCTTCCTCCCATCTGCGTGCTATCTGGCAGATAACACGTAGTCCCCTGTTACTCCAACACTTTTATTACTTTGCTTTGGCTTTTTTGATCAAGCTTAAGGCATCTTTCAACGCTCGTTCGCCATCCATCATGCCGTATGCTTCTGTCGCGATCGTGCCGACTGGAATCCCCATTGGCTCGAACGTTGCTTTCATTTTGCTATCTAAGTGTCGTACTTGTGGACCTAACAAAATAGCGACTGGTTTTTCTTGTTCGACTTTTTCTTCTGCATGGATCGCAGGGAATGCTTCGATCGTCAAAGGCATGTTGTGCTTTTTGACGACTTCCATCATTTTATTGACCATGATACTCGTTGACATTCCAGCTTCACAAAACAAATAGATTTTTTCGTTGCCATATCCATTCCTCCAATGTTTGTTTTTCTCAATCGCGGTTGTTAGACCGGCGCTTTGATTCGTTTTTCATAAGCCTCCAACCATTCTTTCGTGATGGGTTCGATCACGGTTGTCTGCTCAGGTCCTGGCGTTGCCATAAAAATAGCAGGCTCTTGATTGGTGGTTGCGACACTAAAGGTAAATTCTACATTGGTTGCCACCCCCCAGCGACCCTGTTTATCTAAGGCGATCAGCGAGAAGGCGCCGGCTTTGCCGTAGCGCTTCTTCAATCGCGCTTCAAAGTCGTAAACGGCTTGATCACATGCTTCTTGCGGTGCTAGCCCTTCTCCCATCAAACGGACGATCTCGTAGGAAAGGCAGCCTTTCATCAAGTCTTCCCCTAACCCTGTGGCAGCGGCACCGCCGATTTCACTATCCACATAAAAACCAGATCCAGATAAAGGTGAATCGCCAACACGACCGCTTTTTTTCATAAATAAACCAGAACTAGAGGTTCCTGCTGCCATGCTTTGGTGTTCATCCAGCGCAACTACTCCCACTGTATCGTGGCCGTCATAGGGATCGAGGTTGTTGGCAGCGATCTCTGCTTTGCGCTTTTCCCAAATGGTTTTGGCTCGCGGTGTCAGCATCTCTTTGGGCTGGAATCCTTCGGCAAGCGCATAAGCAACCGCTCCTTGGCCGATCCGAAAACTATTGAATTTTTCCTCACTTAGGCGGCGTGCCACGGAAATAGGATTTCCCACATCGACGATCCCTGCAACGGCACCAATTTTGAAGGTATCACCATCCATAAAGGCAGCGTCCATTTCCAACACGCCTTCTTCGTTGGGCAGCCCGCCATACCCCACCGATTTATAAAATGGATAATCTTCCACTGCTTTAATGGCTGTTTCTACTGCATCTTGGCAGGAGCCTTGTTGTTCTAATATTGCTTTAGCAGCGAGCACGCCATCGTGTGCCATCCGCCATGTAGCAATCATTCCCCACATAACTATCCCTCCATTTTTCATAGCGCTTTCAAGTATATTCTATACGGTATATACTACTATGTCTATACTAAAAAAAGAGTTTCTCAAAAAAATTGGAAAAACTCTTCTTCGTTCGTGTCTTCGCTTATTTTGTCAGTGCTTGTAAACTGCGCAAATAAATTTCAAGATTCGTCCGTAGATCGGCAACCGCCATGTACTCATCTTGGTTATGAGCGATCCCTTTTTGCCCTGGAAAAGACGGACCAAAAGCAAGGATGTTTGGCATCTTGCGGGCATAGGTTGCTCCTGTAGTCGTCACGGGGGTTGGATCATTGCCCGTTACTTGGTGATAGATTGTCGATAGCTTTTGGATTTCGGGGGCATCTTTTGATCGGCAGAACCCTGGAATGCTGCGAAGGATCGTAAGGCTTGCCCCTTTTGGCAATGCCTTTTGCACCCCAGCGAGCACTTGTTCCTCCGTTACCGATACAGGATAGCGAAAGGCCACTTCTAACGCTAGTCCACTGGCGGATTTTTGGAGAACCACAGGGGTCAAGATCAATTTTCCTGAGTCGGCATCTTCTAGTACCAAATCAAGGCCTTTGCCATAGTGCTGCTGGTGAAAACTTTGGGTGATCCACTGCAAAGCTGCTTGCAATGACGGTGTCGCCGCCAGTTGCGGTGCCGCTTGCTGCGCAAGTTTTGTAATGGCATTGTCCCCTAGCTCAGGGGCATTGCTAGGGGAGCGTTTGCCTAGTGCTTCAAAGGACTGGCTGCCTACGGTTACCGATAGGTGGTCTGGCACATGATCGCGGAATTGATCGCCAGAAAACGCAGCTAACAGCTGCTGTTCTTGGACGGGCAATGGAAAATCAAGTTGCACATTGACGACACCCCGTTCGCCGTAAACCACTGGATACTTGCAGTCTGGCGTAAAACCAAAACGCGGTGGCTGCTCAACCGCTAGATAATGCGGGATATCCGACATGCCGCTTTCTTCATCTGTACCGAAAATGATCCGCAGCGGTAATTGCGGTTGATGACCAAGGTCTTTCAATACTTTCATGGCAAACAAACAGCTGATGATCGGGCCTTTGTTATCTAAGATCCCTCGGCCATAAAAGTTGCCGTCTTTTTCAGTTAGTGCAAACGGTGGGTAGCTCCAACCAGAACCTGCCGAGACGACATCCAAGTGTCCTAACACACCGATATAGTCGGTATCCGTTGGTCCCCAATGGGCATAGCCGATCGCATCATCGATGACCGTTGTTTGAAACCCGTATGCTGCGCTTTTTTCCATGACGTATGCTAACACTTCTCGTGGTCCTGTGCCATAAGGCGCATGAGGCGCCGGCTCACCTTTGACGCTTGCGATCTGCATCACCTCGCTCAAAAGCGTGAGAAATTCTGACCAATTGGCTTCAATACTTACTGTGAGTGGATCCATTGTCTTCACCTCTAAAGGATTGATTTTATTTTTGACGCACTAATGTATTTTTGAAGGTATATTTGTCTGCTCGGTAATAGGATGTATCGTATAAGATCGGTTTGGCTGATGCGGAATAGGTCATCGAATGGACCAAAAGCATCGGTTCCTCTTGAGGCACCTGTAAAAGTTTCGCAATATCGGCCGGACTTTTCACAGCTTCCACCTCTTGATGGGAATAACCAATCTCGATGTTGGCTTCAATGACTTGATACAAAGACGACTCTAATTGAGCTTTCGTGAGTTCTGCGGTGTCTTCTTGCAGATAGCGTTTCAGTACGTAAAGATTTTCCACCGTCATCGGCTCATCATCAAAGTAGCGCAAGCGCACCAAATAAACGATTGGTTCCTTGGCGTAATCGCCAAACAGCTGACCAATCTCTATCGGGAGCTCTTTGACGGTTTCGATATGCAAAACTTCCGTACGGGTCTTTTTCCCTTGGATTTTGGCAGTCTCGGTAAAACTTTGGAGCCCGCCAGAGCCGCTTTGGATCTTGGGCTGTTTCATGACATAGGTTCCTTTGCCTTTTTCTTTCACTAACAAATTCTGGCCAATCAATAGATCGATGGCTTTGCGCACCGTTAAACGGCTGCACTGAAATTCCTCTGCTAAATCATAATCGGAAGGAAGCTTTTGGCTCGTCACGTACGTACCTTCATGAACCCGTTGCGCAATCTGCTGGGCAACTTCTTGAAATACTGCTTGTTTTTTCAACGTTTCTCCTACTTTCTTTCACTTTGCTACCATTCATAAAACGATCGATTGGCACTGACGCCAGAAGAAACACTGACAAACGCTTGTTCATCGATTCCTTGGATCATGCCTTCGACAGTCTTGAGTTCTCTATGGGAAATGACAAGTAATAATAGTTTTTTCTGTTGATGATCAAATCCACCTTCGACATCGTTGATGACCGTGATGCCTCGCTGCAAGGCACATTGCAACGTCGTAATGACGGGTTCTGCTTTTTCTGTAACGACCAGCAGCTGCACACGCCGCTGCTTCAGGTTGACGTAGTCGACCATCCGCCCACTGATGAAGAAGGAAATGGCACTATAAAAAGCATAAGGCCAGCCAAAGATCAGCCCAGCTGCTAGCTGCAAACTGACATTGAAGCCTATAAAGAAACTGCCGATACTTCTACCAGTGGCTTTTTTCACTAAAATCCCTAAAATGTCAAGCCCACCCGTTGAAAAATCGTCGTTCAATGTCAAGCCCACCGACACCCCGTGCAGCAATCCGCCAAACACGGCACAGATCACCGGATCGGTCGTTAAAGCAATGACCGGTACCACCTTCATCATAACAGAAGACAGGACGACGGTACAAACCGTCATGATGGTAAATTCTCGATCGATTTTGACCCAAGCAACCGCTAACAATGGCGCATTAAAAAAAAGCACCAAAAGCGGGATCGAAAGCTGCAGATTCAACTGCTCATCTAAAAGCTGCGACAACAATTGCGACAAACCAGTGATCCCACTCGCATAAATATTTCCCGGCAGCCAAAAGAGATTTAGGGCAATCGACGACAGCAATGCATAGATCAAAGCAACAAGCATTCGTTTTCTATAACGTGCCATGTTTTTCCTCCTCCACTTCGCTTTTAGTATATATCATTAAGTATATACTGTCACGCAGAAAAAGCAGGCGAAATGAGGGGGAAAACAGGAACGAAGCAAGGTAAAAACACGCCAAAATCAAGGAGAAAAACGTTGGTATCAAAGGTTTTTTAAGATTTTTTTAAAGCGAGTAAATCACTTGAAATTCGCTAAAAAATGAATAAAATAAAAAGTGTAAAAACAAAAGAATAAAGAAAGGATGATTCTTATGACACATGAGATTGTGCCACGCCGCTCAGATTCATACAGTATGACACCTTTTGATTTCTTTGAAGATTTTGGCCGCAGTTTTTTTGATGGGTTTCCATCGAACCTGATCAAAACCGATATTCACGAGAATGACAAGGAATTTCTCGTTGAAGCAGAACTGCCTGGCATCCCTAAAGAAAATATTCAAGTAACCTATGAAAATGGGGTTTTAACGATTACGGGACAACACCAGACGGATCATGCGACCGAAGATGAAAAAGGACGTCTGGTTCGCAGCGAGCGCAGCTTGACAAGCGTTCGGCGGCAATACCTGTTAGAAAACGTCAAAGAGGATGAAATCAAAGCCTCTTACGCTGAAGGAATTTTGAAATTGACGTTGCCAAAAGACCAAGGCAAACAAGCGTCAAAGAAACTGATTCCGATCGAGTAACGAAGGCAATCAAAGCACCGCAGCAAAACGAGCGATCTCTGTTTTGCTGCGGTGCTTGTTTTATTTTAGAAACTGTCCGACTACTAAAAAAATGCACCATCGCTTCTGAGAAAGCGACGGTGCGTTTGTGCTTATTCTTTGGTTTCGTCTTGGATGCTCGTTGCGTCTTCGACATCAGCTGGTTCGATTTGTGTCTCAACGGATGCAACAGTTCCGGGTTTCACTGTGCGGATCGCTGAACGATCAAACTCTAAGAAAATTCCTTCACAGTCGATGATCACGGTGCTTTTTTCTGTGTTGACTTCAGAAAGAACGCCGTGGAGTCCGCCGATGGTTACGACTTCATCGCCAGCTTTCATATTTTCTAAAAGATTTTTACGCTCTTGCTGTTGTTTCTTTTGTGAACGACTCATAAAGAACCACATTGCCACTAAGGCAACCAGCATAAAGAGCATTGGTAAAGATTGTGCCATTTTTTTCACCTCGATTTATTTTCTTTCCTATAAGATACTTTATCAGAATTCCTCTATTATTCCCACCATTTTAGTAGAGAATGTTAGAAATTCCTCGCATTTTCCTTGTTGAACCCATACTCTTCAATAAAATGCTCACGGAACTCCAACAAGTTGTCATCCATGATGGCTTGACGGACATTTTTCATCAGATTCAATAAGAAGTAGACATTGTGGTAAGACGTCAAACGCATACCAAAGGTTTCATCACATTTGATCAAATGGCGGATGTACGCACGAGAATAGTTTTTACATGTATAGCAATCACATTTCTCGTCAATTGGTCGAAAGTCACGGGCATATTGCGCATTTTTCACGACTAAACGACCTTTTGAAGTCATACAGGTACCGTTTCTTGCGATCCGTGTTGGTAAAACGCAGTCGAACATATCAACTCCGCGAATCACGCCATCGATCAAGGAGTCGGCTGCCCCAACGCCCATCAGGTAACGTGGTTTGTTTTCTGGAATCCAAGGGGTCGTAAATTCCAACACGCGATTCATTTCCGCTTTTGGTTCGCCAACTGACAGGCCGCCAATGGAATACCCTGGGAAGTCCATACTGATCAAGTCTTGGGCACTTTGCTTGCGCAAGTCTTCAAAGCCTGCACCTTGAATGATCCCAAACAAGCCTTGCCGATCTGGATTGGCATGGGCTTTCAAGCCACGCTCCGCCCAGCGAGACGTCCGTTCCACCGATTTTTTGACGTAGTCATAGCTTTCATCAAATGGCGGACACTCATCAAAACTCATCATGATATCTGACCCTAATTTGTTTTGGATATCAATCGCTTTTTCAGGAGATAAAAACATTTTCGACCCATTCAAATGGTTTTTGAAATGGACACCTTCTTCGACGATGTTGCGCATTTCGGCTAATGAAAAGACTTGGAAACCACCTGAATCTGTTAAGATTGGTTGATCCCAATTCATAAATTTATGTAAGCCGCCTGCTTCTGCAACAATGTCTTCTCCTGGACGTAACCACAAGTGATAGGTATTGCTTAAAATGACGCCTGCACCCATTTCTTTCAACTCTTCAGGGGCAAGGGTTTTGACCGTTGCTAATGTGCCGACTGGCATGAACATTGGCGTTGGAAAGGTTCCGTGAGGCGTGATCAGTTCGCCTAAACGGGCACCGGTATGCTTTTCTTTCTTTATCAGACGATAACGAATGGCTGGTTCCGTCATTCATTTCCCTACTTTCTCTCTATACTCGATTAACTGTGCAACGCTATCTATGATAAGGGTTGCCCTTACATTTTGCAAGGAAGTTTAAAGAAACTAAGAGTATTTTCTCCTAGTCATGCGAAACATCTATTACTTTTTTTTGAAGATTTAGCGAAAGTTTGCTATCATGTTATTTATATTGAAGGGAGGTTTTTTGAAATGAAATCAAATAGAGAACTAAAAGCAGAAGCAAAAGCAATGCTGCGAGGACGCTGGAAAGACAGTGTTTTGATGTGTATTGTACCGACTTTGATCTCGATCGCTATCGCATTCGTCATTATCGTCCTTACTGTTATTCCATTATATCAAAGCGGTATGTTCAATGATCTTGGTTCTACCGATGCAGTCAATTCCGCTAGCGGCAGTGGTGGCAGTGGCGGCGGCGGTTTGATCAGCGGTCTATTTTCTGCCTTATTCGGTGCTGGGATCTCTTGGACTTTCCTTGATCTTTTACGCGGTAAAAAACAGTCGATCCAACCCTTTTCTGATGTCTTTCGTGGCTTCAGTGGTGCTTTCGTGTTAGGGATCATCGTCATTTATATTCTGTCGACTATTTTCACGACGTTGTGGACGTTCCTGTTTATCATTCCTGGGATCATTAAAGCTTATTCTTATTCTCAAGCATATTTTGTCTTTTATGATACCTATGAAGAAACGGGCATGCGACCAGATTTTCTCAGCTGCATCACAGGTAGTCGTCATTTAATGAGAGGCTACAAAGGTCAACTGTTCATCCTTGATCTGAGCTTCATTGGCTGGCACATTTTGGCCATCATGACTGCAGGAATCGGCTACTTATGGCTGACACCTTACATCAGTGCAACCAAAGCAGCGTTTTATGACAATCTGCCTAAACGAGCACTTGCTTAAAAGATCGGTTCGCCGGTCTTTTTTTTTTGAGGAAAACGACCTTTTTCTTTTGCAAACGCTTCCGTTTCGTGTTATAGTATACGTGTAAGGAAGGTAGCAACTCTGTTGGTGGTTTTCGTAAATATCGCAAACTCAATCTACTAAAAGTTGTTGAACGTACAAGTTTCACCTAGTACCAAACGTGTAAAGTAACAAGAAGAAAAACGTAACAAGGATCGAACATTTCCATATCGAAAAATGATACGTCTCATTTTGTATCGGAATACACGAAACATGTGTAAGTTTGTAAATGAAAACAAATTTTCGAGAAACATTGCTTTGCATGGACCACAAAAAGCGACCACCACTTATACCTTCCTCTAGTAGTAAGCTGGGCGACAAAAAAGCAGTTCTAAAAGTTGAGAAATTGTTTCAACTTAAAGAGCCGCTTACGTCGCTCAGTTTTTTTGTTTATTTTAAGAACATCGCATCGCCAAAGCTAAAGAAGCGATACCGCTCATCGATGGCATGCTGGTAGGCAGAAAGTGTTAGGTCGCGTCCTGCAAAGGCACTGACTAACATCACTAAGGTTGATTTTGGTAAATGGAAGTTGGTAGAAAAAGCTTCCACGATTTTAAACTGATAGCCTGGCGTGATAAAAATACTCGTCCACCCACTATCGGCTTTGATTTGCCCATCAAACTTAGTCCCAATGGTTTCTAACGTACGGATCGAAGTCGTTCCGACTGCAACGATCTTGCCGCCATTTGCCCGAACCTCGTTCAATTGAGCGGCAGCTTCTTCTGTCAAACGGTAAAATTCGCTGTGCATCTCATGATCAGCGATATTATCGACACTCACTGGACGAAACGTTCCTAAACCAACGTGCAAAGTCAGATAAACCAGCTTGACGCCTTTTGCTGCGATCTGCTCCAGCAATTCTGGGGTAAAATGCAAGCCGGCAGTCGGTGCAGCAGCTGAGCCGTTTTCTTTGGCATAAACCGTTTGATAGCGGTCTGGGTCTTCTAGCCGTTCTTTGATATAAGGCGGTAACGGCATTTCGCCAAGTGATTCCAGAATCTCTAAAAAGATCCCTTTGTATTGAAAACGAATGATCCGGCCGCCGTGATCGAGCTCTTCTTCCACCACTGCCTCTAATCGTCCGTCGCCAAAGGTGATCTTCGTGCCGACTTTGGCTCTTTTGGCTGGCTTGATCAAGGTTTCCCACGTATCCCCTTCAATATTATTCAGTAAAAGGATTTCCAAATGGGCACCTGTTTCTTGTTTTTCGCCATAGATACGAGCTGGTAATACCCGCGTATCATTCATCACCAAAGCATCCCCTGGTGCCAATTCATCAATGATGTTATAGAAGTGCTTGTCCTCAAATTTGCCAGTCTCACGGTCAACCACTAATAAACGGGAACTTGAGCGATCGCTTAATGGCGTTTGGGCGATCAGTTCTTCCGGTAATTCAAAATCAAAATCTTCAGTTGTAAGCATGTTGTTCCTCTCTTTCCCTAAATTCTTCTCTATTCTAGCATGTTTTTATAAAAATTGAAAAAACAGCTTTTTATTCTGCCCTTTCTTAGAAAAAAATAAAGAGACTGCTGCCAAGGCGTTCTGCAGAAAAACCCCCTTTTTCCCAATGAAAAATAACGGGGGATCTTCGCCGTTTCTATTCCCTATGCATCGCTCCTTAATTTGGACTTGCTTCTGGCGCTATTTTCGGTTTTGTCTATACAATTATGAAAAAAATGGGCAGATTATTTGAATAACAAGGGACTTTTCGGCATACTTAGTACAGATTCTAAGCCATTATTCAGATTGCTTAAATAAAAATAGAGGTGACATCATGATTGAGTTTCAGCAGGTATCCAAAATTTACAAAGGTGGTAAAGTCGCTGTTGAAGATGTGAATCTTTCCTTTGAAAAAGGCGAATTCATTTGCTTCATCGGGACAAGTGGTAGCGGAAAGACGACTTGTATGCGGATGATCAACCGTATGACGGATCCTTCTAAAGGAAAAATCTTGATCAATGGAAAAAGCGTTACAGAGATCAACCCAGTGGAATTACGCCGTCAAATCGGCTATGTGATCCAAAGCATCGGTTTGATGCCTCACATGACGATTCGGGAAAACATTACACTGGTTCAAAAATTGTTAAAAGTCAGCCAAGAAGAACGCAACAAAACTGCCGAGCGCATGATCGACTTGGTGGAATTGCCGCGAGAAATGCTCGACCGCTACCCCAACGAATTATCTGGGGGCCAACAGCAACGGATCGGTGTTGTCCGTGCCCTGGCAGCTGACCAAGATGTCATCTTAATGGATGAGCCTTTTGGCGCACTAGACCCAATCACTCGTGACTCCTTACAAGATTTGGTCAAAGACTTGCAAGAACGGCTTGGAAAAACCGTCGTCTTCGTTACCCATGATATGGACGAAGCATTGAAGCTTGCTAGCCGCATCGTGATCATGAGTGAAGGAAAAGTCATTCAATTTGATACACCAGAAAATATTCTGCAACACCCAGCAACACCGTTTGTGGAAGAATTGATCGGTGAAGACCGCTTGTTGCAAGCAAAACCTGACACAACGCCAGTCAAAGACGTGATGTTGAATACCCCGATCGCTATCACACCAGAAAAATCCTTACAAGAAGCGATTCACTTGATGCGGGAAAAACGGGTCGATACCTTGCTGGTTACCGATAATAGCAACGTGCTAAAAGGCTACATCGATGTCGAATCCATCGACCGCAACCGTGGCAAAGTTACTAGTGTCGGCGATATCTTGAACAAAGATGTCTTTTTCGTTCGTGAAACCGCCTTGTTGCGGGATACCTTGCAACGCATTTTAAAACGCGGCTTAAAATATGTGCCGGTAGTAGATGCCGACAAACATTTAGTCGGGATTTTGACCCGTGCTTCCTTAGTTGATATCGTTTATGACGTGATTTGGGGCGATGAGCCATCGATCATGGAAGCCATTGAGTCGGCGAAACCTGAAGAAACTGAGGAGGTCTAGCGCATGCAAAGCTTCTTTAATGAATATGGCGGCCAATTGGTCACCAAAAGTCTCGAACATTTGTATATCTCCTTTGCGGCTTTGCTCTTAGGGATTCTTGTTGCTGTACCGATTGGTGTGATCTTGACCCGTTTCCCCAAAGCAGCAACGGTCGTGATCGGCATCACCAGTGCGTTGCAAACCGTGCCTTCTTTGGCACTATTGGCATTGATGATCCCGATTTTAGGTGTCGGAAAAGTCCCTGCTATCGTCGCTCTTTTCATTTATTCCTTATTGCCGATTTTGCGAAATACCTACATTGGAATGAAAAAAGTCGATTGGAATTACCGCGATGTTGCCAAAGGGATGGGGATGACCAACTTGCAGTCGATCATCAGTGTGGAATTACCTCTAGCGATCCCAACGATCATGGCAGGGATCCGCTTATCGGCCGTGTATGTTTTAGCCTGGGCTACCTTGGCTTCTTACATTGGTGCCGGTGGACTTGGTGATTTGATCTTTAGCGGACTAAATAACTACCAACCGCCTTTGATTTTCGCTGGGACGATTCCAGTGACGATCTTTGCTTTATTAGCTGACTGGTTACTGGGTTTGTTAGAAAACAAACTGACACCAGCTGCCTTAAGGGGGGATGCGTAATGAAAAAAACTTCAAAATTAGCGCTGTTGTTTTCCTTAAGTGTCGCTTTACTGTCCGGCTGTTCCTTTCCCGGTTTAGCCTCGACTTCTGATGAGAATACCGTGGCGATCACAGGTGGCATCACTTCCGAAGCCCAAATTCTTGGCGCAGTGGTTGCAGGTATGGTCGAACACTATACGGATAAAAACACAACCGTCATTAACAACTTAGCAACAACGACCATCAATCACCAAGCGATGATGAATGGCGATGCGTCGATCTCAGCTGCCCGCTACACAGGAACTGACTTGACCACGACGTTAGGGTTGGAGCCAGAATCTGATCCGCAAGCCGCCTTTGACAAAGTCAAATCAGAATTTGAGCAACGGTACCAACAGACTTGGTTCCCTTCTTACGGCTTTGATAACACATATGTCTTTCTTGTCAGAAAAGATACTGCCGAAAAATACGGATTGGAAAAAGTCAGTGACTTGAAAGATGTCGCAGATCAATTGGTTGCAGGGGTCGATACCGCGTGGATCACACGGGTCGGCGATGGATACGATGGCTTCCAGAAAGCCTATGGGTTCTCTTTCCAAAACATCCTACCGATGCAGATCGGTCTCGTCTACGATGCTGTTGATAACGGAAAAATGGATATCGTTTTAGGGTACTCAACCGACGGCCGGATCGGCAGTTACGATCTCGTGATGCTAGAAGATGATCTAAACTTCTTCCCGCCTTATGATGCCGCACCGATCGTCGATGACAAATTGTTGCAAGAAACACCTGAAATCGGCGATGCCCTGAACAAATTAGCAGGCAAAATCGATACCGAAAAAATGCAAGAATTGAATTACCAAGTGGATAATGACCTTCTAGAACCAACGGTAGTTGCCGAACGTTTCTTAGAAGAAAATAATTACTTCGAAGGAGAGTGACGAAATGGCAGACATGAATTTATTCCAACAATTTCTTTTCTATTTCCAAGAAAATGGCGGCTATGTTTTTGCTCAGTTCATTCGTCACTTCTTGATTTCAATCTACGGGGTACTTTTTGCCTCGATCGTCGGGATTCCAATCGGGATCTTGATTTCTAAAAAAATGCGTTTGGCAGATTGGGTGATTCGTTTCGCCAATATCATCCAGACGATTCCATCTTTAGCGATGATCTCGATTTTAATGATCGGCATGGGCTTAGGTGTGAATGTCGTGATTTTAACGATTTTCCTTTATTCTTTGTTACCGATCATCAAAAATACCTATACCGGCATGCGCCAAGTCGACCGCAATACGTTAGATGTCGGCAAAGGGATGGGGATGACTAGCTGGCAGCGATTGTATATGATCGAATTGCCATTGTCTGTTTCGGTGATCATGGCAGGGATTCGAAACGCCTTAGTCGTGGCGATCGGTATCACCGCCATTGGCGCTTTCGTTGGTGCTGGTGGACTGGGGGACATCATCATCCGCGGAACCAATGCGACGGATGGTGCATCGATCATCTTAGCAGGTGCTTTACCAACTGCCTTGATGGCGATCATTACGGATCTTGGATTGAGCTTTATTGAACGCCGCTTAGATCCCGCCAGCCGTACTTCACGCTAAACTTATTTGGAAAAAGCAAAAGCCGTTGTGACCATTTATTGGTCGCAACGGCTTTTTTGGTTCGGTCATTTTTCAGAAAAGCATCGCTTCAGCCGCTTCCCTTTTTAGGGTTAACGCCCTGCTCTTTTTTGCTATTTATCCATTCCGTATACTTCGACTTCATAGATTCGGGCTGCTGAGTCTGCTCCTTGTGTTGGTTTATCGATACTGATTTTTACATATTGCACCTTCTTGACGGCAAACGTATTGGTGCTAGTGCCCGCTTCATTTTTCAACGTTCGTGAAACTGGCTCATAGTCTTTGCCATCTTCACTGACGAGCACCGTATACGCCCGCGTATTCATGTCTGGTCCTTCTCCACCAGCTTCCGCATGGGCGAGGCGTACTTCACTGACCGTTTGTGGTCGACCGAGATCGATCATCAACTCATGAGGCGCATTGCCTGTCGCACACCACTTCGTACTCAAATCACCATCGAGGGCAAAAGCTGGTGCTTCGGCATCATTGACAAACGATGAAGCAGTTGCTTCGGCATCTTTTGAAAGCAGCAGCAACTCTTTCGGCGCATCAGCAGAAATCGTGATCAATCCCGCCATTTCCAGAGGGGTCTCTCCTGCTTCGTTTTTGGCAACAAGCGTGACTTTGTAGGTACCTGGTTCCGAATAGGTCACTTGGGGATTTTCTTCTGTACTGCTTGTGATATCGCCGCCTTCAAACGTCCATTCAAATGCTTCGGCATTCGCAGATGAGGTATTCGTGAAGGTGATCGTTTCCCCCGGTGCCGCTAAGGTTTTAGAGGCTGTAAAGGCTGCTTTTGGCAGCTGATTGTTTGGCCAAGTGATCTCCACCGTATCGGATAGCTTGCCGCGATTGCCATAGCGATCCACTGCCACCACCGCGAACTTGGTTTTCGTCCCTTTTGGTCGTTCAACGGCATTCAAATAGTGGTTGGTTGCTGGCGTAGCTGCTAAGAAGGAGCGTGAGCCGTCATCGTTCAATTGGTAGACCTCATAAACCGCAGCTGTCTTGTCCTTGGCAGCTTCCCACGTTAAACGGACCCCCGCATAGTTGCCCTCTTCTTCATCAAAGAGCACATCCTCAACCGTCAATGCTTCGGCAGCGAATTTCTCCGCTTTCTGATCTCCGATCGTTAATTGCCCTAGATTCAACTCATAGACATCACTGGTTTCTTTCGTGGTTATGTCATAACCAATCGCTGTCACTTCCCCTTTGATGTCTTTCAATGAGTAAGTGATCGTCGTCCAGTCTGTTGCGACCTCTTTGTCTCCTTTGATCGTTTGTGTTGAACCATCAGCTAAAGTCACGACCAAATCAAGAGCTGTCGGTACCGTTGCTTTGACAGTCGTCGTCAATTTCGTCTTTTTCGTCACAGGAAATGCTGTCTGATACAATGCCATGTGACTGGTACTGCCTTTTGTCAACTGTCCACGTAGTTTCAGTGCATTTCCGCCATTATAGGCATCCGCATAATTGATTGATACAGCCAGATCATTGTCTTTTCCATGGTCAAAGACCCAACGATAGGTCGGCAAAACAGCTTGCAAGCTTCGGTTGTTCCAATTGCGGCTGGACACTTTTTCTCCCTCGATAAAATAGTTGTAGCCATTCCCCAGACTAAAATTCGTCACAAAAGGCAGCTCTGTGATAGCGGTCTGTTCCAGGGCATAGGTGGAGATCCCAGGCCACTCTGTCGCTTCTGGCAGCTGGCTTTCCCGAGGATCGCCCGTGTTATTGACCCAAAAAGCATTCTCTTTGCTTTGGAAATCATCCGGCGTACTAGCAGAAGAATAGGTCCAGCTAGGCACATACAGGCCCAATGAGGTATAAGGAACGCCTTTTTCATCCGTAAACAAATCCCAGCGTACAGGCGTTGAATAGCCATTTTCTTGCACATCAATCCCAGCAAAAAGATTGTAAGGATCGACACCGATTTCACGGGCTTTTTCATTGGAGGCCTTCAACAGCTCTTTGTCCGCCAGTTTGTCAGTGGTCCACCAGAAATTCAAGAACATACTATCTGCCAATGGGTTCATCTCTGCATCCACTAAATAGGCTTTGTTCTTATCCGTCAAAGCGTTTTGCCAATCCATTTTCCCATCACTCGTCATGGAATCATACCACATGATCTCTAAATGCTCGTCGGCTTGTTCTTTGAATTGGGCAATCAATTCTTGCATCGCTTTGGCGTGGCTTTCATTTAATCCTTTACCATCAGTCCCCGATTGTTCGACACCTTCCGCTGCATCATCAAAACTAGTGACCGCCGTATCGGTTTCTTGATTGATGAACCAGCCATCAAAGCCATACGTATTGGCAACTTCGATCATTTTTTCTACGATCGGAAAATTGCCGTCCTCATCCTTAGCTAAAAACGTATCTAGCCATTCCAACTTCCCACCATGGGCAGTTTGCGGAAAGAAGATCGTTCCTAAAACCGGCACGCCATTCCTATGAGCAGCATCTGTCACATCAGGACTTGGAGGTACGATAATCCCTTCGCCAGAAGAGCCGCCCCAATAAACCAATTGATCGATGTATTGCCAATAAGAAAAGACATTGGCATCAAAGGTATTGATCCCTCGTGGTGCATTGCCGCTCGTACTGCTATTCATGATCGAAAGCGCTACGACTTTGGTTTCTGCCGTTTGCGTGTCATTCATCTTCGGCAACGTCTCTTTAGCTGCCCGCTGCGCTAATGGAACAACGCTGGTATTGTATTTCGCATCTGGATCTTTTTCAAAAGACCATGCCAACAAATCTTCTGGGAACCAATAAGACGACTCCGGTTGATTGTCCATCGCTTTTTCCAACGTACTTTTGGCTGTTTCTTGGTAAACGACTTTTCCAGTTGTCTTCGCCTCACTTTGGGTGCAGCCGCCGATTGCCGTTGCCGCTGCCAATACCAACAAAGATGCGCCAACTTTACTGATTATCCTTGTCACACTTCTTCCTCCTTGTTTTACATAAACCCGCCAACATTCCTACACTAAAACGATAACGCTTTCAAAGATAGGAATATAGGAACAAATTAAAGAAATCATGCAACAAATCCAAGAAGGTTGAGTTTAGAAAAAAAAGAGCCTCCTTTTAGGGAAGCTCTTTGGCCCTGCTTACTTCTTACTCCTTTCCAACGAGCGGCAGCCAAACGCGCATTTCGCCTATGCCCCGATTGCCCCATAAATGGTATGGGATCAGTTGCCACGTACGAGGTATGACCGTTTCCGCTCGTTCTTCGTAAAGGGTTGTTCCCGACCATTCTTCGCTTTGGTAGCCTTTGATCGCCAAGCGTAAAGTAGTTGGCAACAACGTATCCTCTTTCGAAAATGTCGCCTCCAGCGCCTGTGGGTCGATGCGGCAACGCCAGAGTGCTTGACCATTGTCGGCTTCTTCTATGCAATACACGAATGGGCCACGTTGCAATGCGACTTGATTGATGTCTTGAATAACTTGAGGATTCGCACGCAAGATTTGCAATGGTTGTTCAAAACGGATATTGGCCGTCACGTTTTCGACTGCCTCAAAGATGATTGCCTCGTTCGTCTCCTGCCATTCGTGTTCACTATCGATTTGAAACTTACTTAGTCCGTTAGGTTTGTGGATGATGAGCGTCTTTGGAATGCCTTGATAGCGAATCGTGAGGTCCTCTGTAAAAGGAAACCCGCCCGTTTGTTCAAACGTAAATTGATCAGGTTCTTCTAAACGGCTTGCTACAAATAAATTCACGTAAAGCTTCTCTTGATCGCAAGTGTAAACCAAGCGCTGCAGCGAAGCGACCATCCGTGCAAAATTCGGCGGACAACACGCACAACCGAGCCAATCGGGTCGTTGGGCTTTGACGTGACCTTTGCCAGGATTTTTTTGATCTCGTTGGGGATTGACCTCCAAAGGATTCACGTAGAAAAAGTGTTTACCGTCAATTGCCGCACCAGAAAGGACGCTATTATACAACGCTCGTTCCATCGTCGCTAAATATTTTGGTTCATTGGTTAGTTTGAACAGCTCAAAAGAAAATTGGACCAATGCAATAGCTGCACAGGTTTCACAATACATCGTATCATTTGGCAAATCATAGGGACCGACAAAGGCTTCCCCGTGAACGGTTGAGCCGACGCCACCGGTCACATACATTTTCTTACAGGCGATGTCTTCCCAAATCG
Organism: Enterococcus sp. R12; assembly: GCF_058135755.1. Taxonomy (NCBI): domain Bacteria; kingdom Bacillati; phylum Bacillota; class Bacilli; order Lactobacillales; family Enterococcaceae; genus Enterococcus; species Enterococcus sp. R12. Next base: position 468,210 of record NZ_CM176874.1, on the reverse strand, counting down.
CTTCGCAAGCATCAATTAATGCTTGATCTTGGGTATGCTGGGCGACTTTTGCCATACCGCTTGCCATATACAGCATTCGTACCGCATGCCCTTTGGCTTCATGCTGCTTTTTAGGTTGATCGTAGGCTTGTAAATAGGTGAGGTCTACCCTTGGTGTTTCATCTGATAAGCCATCCGCTTGGTTTTTCAAGATTTCTTTTTCGTAAAAGGCAGGATCTTCCCCACGTACTTCAAGAAAGAAATCAGCTAATGTCAAATAGGTTTGTTTACCAGTGTATTCATACAAACGCACCAGTGCCAATTCGATCTCTTGATGGCCATCAGCACCTTGAATTTTTCCAGGCTCCCGCCCAAAATACGTGCAAATATTGGCGATATTTTTCTCTGCCACGGTCAGTAATTTATCCTTGCCTGTTGCTTGATCATAAGCGATAGCCGCTTCGACTAGATGCCCGGCACAATAAAGTTCATGACTGAAATACAGCTGACGGTATTTTAACTTCGGTCGGGTCAATTGAAAGAAGGTATTTAAGTAGCCGTCCGCTTCTTGCGCAGCAGCAACTAAGTCAATCACTTCATCTACTGTCGTTTCCAATTGCGGATCGCTAGTATTCAACAAGCTATACCCAGCCGACTCGATCCATTTGTAGACATCACTATCTTGGAAAAACCAGCCAAAATGTTCCCCTTCCATTTGCCCTGCAGCGATGCGAAAATTCGCCAATGCATGGCTTTTCCCAGCTGGCAAATTGGGATCTTCCCGTTCTGCTTGAACATCTACATCGATTTCATCATTTAGGACTTGGTATTGGTAAGGAATCGTTTCTTTGCGAACAAGCTCTTGGTATCCTTGCCAAAACTCGTCCGTGAGCTGGATCTTGTTTAATGCGAATTCTTTCATTACGTTCTCCTGTTCTTTTATTTTGAGATTTTATGGTAAATGTACGAGCTTAGACAGTCGTATGCTTTTTTTCAGGTAAAAAGACATACGCATCTTTTTGTTTAAACAAATTAAGTTGAAAATAAACCAGCGGTGTAACACCAAATACGAAGAATAAACCCGGTAGTAGGTAGTAGCAACAGCTGATCCCGACCATAAGGACGAAAATTTGACCGGTCAATCCAGGTTTGCCAAGCATTAGAATCAAACTTTTTTTAAGCATGGGTTTCCAAGCTCGTTCGTGTTGAAAAAACCAAAAGAGATTGGCTAAAAAAAGGAGACTAATTACTATCAGAAGTTGGATCAACAAATAAACGGTTGTATCGGCTTCGGTAAAGACATAGTGTCTCATTAGCATCAAGTCAATCGAAAAAAGGGCTGCTAAAGGAAGGATAAAGAGTCCTAATCGATTCATTCTCCAAAAGTTTTTTCGAAAGCTTTTTGCAAAGGACTGAAACAATTTTATCGCATTTGCTTCTTGATATTTTTCATCATTGCAAAGTTCGTAAACCGCATTGGTTGCTGGCAATAGTCCGAAAAGAACTAAGCCGAATAAGGTAAACAGCAGCCAATAGCAATGCAACAGAAATAACAGTAAGCCTTTTTTCCCAATGCTCACATGTAAATCGACTAGCTTATTCATGTACTCACCCTTTCATTGCACCAATCATGACTCCTTTATCAAAGTATTTCTGTAGGAAAGGATAGATCACCAAAATCGGTAAGGTCGAAACAATGATGGCGCCATATTTGATCTGATCTGCATATTGTTGTCCGTAGCCATCACCCAAAGCGCCCGCACCACCTGCAGATGCTTGATTTGATAGTAAAATATCTCGCAGAACGATCTGTAAAGGTTGTTTTTCGTAGTCGCGAATAAATACGAGTCCTGTAAAGAAATCGTTCCAATGTTGGACCAAATAGTAAAGACCCACCACAGAAATGACTGCTTTGGATAGCGGTAGCGTCACAGTAACAAAAAATTTTGCATAGGAGCAACCATCTAGAGCGGCTGCTTCATAGAGACTATCCGGAATGCTTGTCTCAAAAAAGCTTCTTGCAATGATCAAGTTATAGACATTGACTGCTGAGGGAATAATAAAGACCCACATACTATCGATCAACCCCACATCTCGATAAAGTAAATACGTAGGGATCAAGCCACCATTGAAAAACATCGTAAAGGTAAAGAGAAACATCAAAAGTTTTCGAGGTTTAAATTCCTTTCTTGATAAGGCAAAAGCTGCGGGCAAAGTAAAAATTAAATTGACCGCAGTTCCTCCTAACGTATAAATCAAGGTATTGCGATAGCCCGTCCAGATCCTAGCATCTTGTAAAATTTTTTCAAAACCAAAAAAGCTGATATTCCTAGGAAAGAGTGTGACTAATCCTTTAGAAACCATGTTGGAATCACTAATTGAAGCGATGACGACAAAAAAGAGCGGATAGACGACAATCAAAAAGATACTCAAGCAAAGTATGATGATCGCTAGGTTAAAAAGAAGATCTGATTTAGGTTTGTTTGTTAGTGATAGATTCATATAGCCACCCCTTTACCATAAACTACGGTTCGTGTATTTTTTCGAAAGACCATTTGCTAAAACTAAAAAGAGAAAATTAATGATGTTATTGAATAGCCCGATCGCTGTTGAATAACTAAATTGACTGTTTAAAATCCCAATTTTATACACATACGTAGAAATGACTTCTGAGACGCTCAAATTCAAACTATTTTGCATCAGGAAAATCTTCTCAAAGCCAGCATTTAAAACCCCACCCATATTCATAATCAACAAAATAACCATCGTTGGCACTAATGCTGGTATATCAACATGGAGGATTTTTTGAAAACGATTGGCGCCATCGATATCTGCTGATTCATAGAGTTGCGTATCGATACTCGAAAGTGCCGCTAAGTAAATAATGCTGTTCCAGCCACAGTGCTGCCAAACCTCAGAAATGACATAGACGGGCACGAACGTACTGTCGCTCCCCATTAAGTTGACAGAAGAATCCAAGTTCAAGAGGTTGACTAAAACACCTGTTTCTGGTGAAAGAAAGACTTGCAATATCCCTACCATCACGACCGTAGAAATGAAGTGAGGTAAATAAACCGCAGTTTGCATGACTTTTTTTCTTTTAGGGTTTCTGATTTGATTGATGATCAATGCCAATAAAATGGGAGCAATGAACCCAAAAACCAGCGTTGTCACACTGATCCGCAACGTATTGACTATCACGGTTTGGAACATCGGGCTTTCGAAAAATTGTTGGAAATACTTGAAACCGACAAATTCGCCACCAGTGAGTCCCTTCGTAAAGTCGAATTCCCGAAATGCTAGTTGGATACCATACATTGGTATGTAATTAAAAACCAAAATGATCGCTAATGCCGGTAAAACCATCAACCATAGCTGCCATTGTCGCCTGAAATGAGAAAGTAACCGATTATTTTTTTTCACGAGAACTGTGTCCATGATCTTCACTCCTTTGATAGATTTAGGTAAATGGCTGGTCTTTGTTATTCAAGCATGAACTTGCGATTGCTTTACTCAACTCTGACCAGCCTCACCACTCACTTAATTCCCGTAATATTGATCAAATCCTTTTTGAACGATCTCGATATTTTGATCTAAGCCGCTATTTTGCAAGGTTGTGACATATTGCTCCCACTCATCTTCAATGCCGCCTTTTGTCACCCATTTAGCAAATTTTGTCATTGCTTCATTGAGGATCGTTGTATTGTTGTTTGCTAGTGTTGTGGCATCCTCATTACTAAATTTCAAGAGATTGAATGGTACTACTTGTTCTTCAGGAACGATTTGATCCACGTAAGGATGCAACACTTCATCTTGGACCTCATTCGCTTTCATATCTGCGCCAAGTTCGACATCAAGAGCGTCTGAAATATACATTGGACTATTGTCCGCCCAAGTTGTTGTCCACTTCCATGTCCCTGGATCGACATTTTCATCTGCAGGTGGCAAGACGCGGTAAGTGTCCCCGTCTTTTTCGATGTTAGTGCCCAATGACCCAAACAATGCTTGGATTCCGATTTCTGGATCGTATAGCGCATTGACGAATTTTAAGGCTCCGTCCATATTTTTGGTTTGAGAGGAAACAACGGCAAAGTTTACCCCATAATTAAGCGAGGTTTCATAGCTCCATGTCGGTTCCACTCCAGCTTTTTGAATCAATGGTGCCATTGATGTATATTGATCTGCTAACTGATTACCAAATCGGTCTGAAGCTTCCCAGCCCCAAGTAAAACCGACTTTTGCCGTCTCGCCTTCTCCTCTACCAGTGGACTGATAGGCACTATAATCTTGAGAAAAAGCCTTAGGATTAATCAAGCCAGCTTCCCAGCACTTGTTCAAAAATTCCACTGTTTCTTTGTAACGCTCATCAACAAAGAAGTTGCCTACCTGTCCATTTTCAGCAAAGTAGCCGGTATTTCCTCCTTCAGAAACAACGATACCCGTACTTGCTAAAAGCTGCATTGGTTGGAAATAGCCAAAACCGCCGGTTCCAACTGGACTCCAATCCATTGGAATTTCATCGCTGGCATCCCCATCTCCATTCGCATCGTTTTCTTTGAATGCGACCAACACTTCGAATAGTTCATCCCATGTTTCAGGTACGTCTAACCCAAGATTGTCCAGCCACGTTTGATTGATATATTGACGAGAAGCAGATTTAGGCCAAAAACGCTGGTATTTTGGTAAGCCATAGATCTCTCCATTCAGTTGAGTAGCAAGTGCTTTTGTTTCTGGTTTTTCTTCAAACATCTTTTGAACATTTGGCAGGGCATCTAAGTGATCAGATAAATCGGTGAACAAGCCAGGAAACTTCGCAAATTCCGCATCCGTCACAACATTTGGTCCCAGAATCAAATCGGGAATATCTCCAGAAGCCAACATTGGGGCTTTTTTCTGATCCCAATCAGCGGAAACTTCCTCCCACTTTATGGTCAGCTCAAGTTCTTCTTCTAGTTTGTTCAACCACTCAATATCTTTGTTCTTTTGCGTCAAGCCATGTTTTACCACTAACACATTTAACTGGTTGCTTGACGACTCTCCATCTCCCTCACTTGAAGATCCTCCCCCGCATCCAGAGAGCAATCCGATCAATGCTGCAGAACAAAACACCAAACCTAATTTTTTCATTTTCTCATCCCTTTCACTCTTGTTACACTAAGTATAACGTCGAAAATGAAAACGCTTTTATTAACAATTTTTACTTCTACTCTCTTTTTTTTACTCGCCAACCATTTTTACATGATCCGCTTCATTCATAGTCCATAATGTTGCGGTTAAACTGATATGGAGAGATTCCTACACGTTCTTTAAAAACACGAAAAAAATAATTATAGTTCGCAAATCCGCTTTGCCTTGCGACTTCATTGACACTACAAGACGAGGTACTCAACAATAATTTTGCATAATCGATCCGCAACTCAGACAAGTATTTTGAAAAAGACTGTCCCCATTGCTGCTTAAACACCCTACTTAAATAGGAATAATTTAAATCAATCGCTTCGGCGCAGGTCTGCAAGCTGATCGGTTCTTTGAAGTGTTGATGAAGATAAAGAATACATTTTTTTACCGGCTCGTCAACAGGCTTAAAGACTTCTTTTTGGAAATTTTTTACACTTAATGAAATGGCTTCAAAAAAATCTGCTTCGATTCTTAGTAACGTATCGAACTGTTGATAATAATTGATTTGAATCATCGTTTCCATCGGCTGTCTAAAGCTATTACTCATCGCTAAACTGATTTGAAAATCAATTTGTGCAATTAGCTCTAAGGCCAGCGAACGTGCGACCCGTTTTTCTCTTATATACTCAAACAGTTTTTTACTATAATATTCGATGTTTTCTGGTTCGATGTATTTGGTATAAAAATAGATTTTTTTCAGATACAAAGCGATCTCATGCTGTTGAAAGACGTTTTTACTGCATTCTTGGCTTGAAAAATGCAGCAACTCATTCGGACGTGAAAAAAAGAGTAAATCTGAGATTCGTTCATCGCTCTTAAATAGTTCTAATACCTCCGACAGTTGATTGCTTACTGGGGATCGCAGGAGAAAAAGTTCAACATCTAGTAAGCGCTTGGCAGCATGGTAGCACTTGGTTTTGATCGTTTCCAAGTAATCATTGATCGCTTTATAGGATTTGATTTTTGCAAACGAGTAAAGCATAAAAAGCTTCCCATCATCAGTCACGAAAGAGAGCATTTCTATGGTTTCATTCTTTGTGTCTAAAATCAATTGCTCTAAAACAGCGCTCACTTTTCGTTTATACTTTTCTTTGTCCCAAACATTTTTGCTGATAGAGATAGGTATCATAACAAGTCCTACCATTTTTTCAGTTACAAAATGCGGATACTGTTGCATCAAGAAGCTTGTATTTCCATGAAAAAAGTCTCGTAGAGAGGGTGTCTCGTAAGCAGGCGCAGCCATTGGCTCGTCTGTAAAAAAATTGATTTTTTTCAGCGCTTCCGAAATCACATCCTCGCTCAATTCATGTTTCAAAAGATAGTCAACGACTCCATATTTCATGCTACCACTCGCATAATTAAAGTCGGCGTAGCCACTCATCACGATCACTTTAGTCGTGCGATCGATCAGTTCCAATTGTTCTAAAAAGGCTAAGCCATTCATAATTGGCATATTCATGTCTAAAAAAATGAGATCTACAGAATAAATCTCCAGATAATTTAACAACTCGTAAGGATTTGCCGTACTGAGTACAATTTCAAATTGAGGGAAATTTTGTAAAATAGTACTTATTTTGTTGCGTGAAATCAACTCATCATCTAAGAGGGCTATTTTTTTCATCGTCTTTTTCTCCAATCATAGGAAGCTCAATAATGACCCGGGTATAAACCCCTAACTCTGTTTCATATGTGATCCCATAGTCTGGACCATAGTAGAGCTTGATTCGTTTATCGATATTATGGATACCAATTTTCGAATAGTGTTTTCCATTGCTTTTTTCTCGCTCATTTATCTGTTTTATCGCTTCTTCTGTTAGTCCATTGCCATTATCTTCAACCATTAAACAAAGCTTATCTCCCTTTTTTTCTCCACTTATTTTTATTTGCCCTTTTTCGCTATTCGTTCCAACAAAATTGTGCAAAATGCTATTTTCAACAATGGGCTGCAAAATAAATCGAAGGATACGGCAAGATAAAATCGCTGGATCAAGCGCCCAATGAACATCAAAGCTATCAATATAGGCAACTTTTTGGATGGAAACATAGCTTTTGACATGGGCTACTTCTTCAGACAAAGGAATCAAGTCTTGTCCCTTATACATCGTGGCATGCAACAATGATACAAGTGATTTCGAAAGATGGGCAATATTGTTAGCCTGTTGTAATTCAGCCATCCAGGTAATCGAGTTTAGCGTATTGGACAGAAAATGGGGGTTGATTTGAGCTTGTAGAAAGTCGATTTCAATTTCTTTTTTCTCTTTTTCTCTGGCTTTATTTTCTTCCATTAAAGTATTGATATTGGCAACCATCGAATTAAAGACTATACTCATTTGTTTTAATTCGTCATTTCCTTGAATCTCAACAGTGGTCGATAAGTCCTTATTCTTGACCCGCTCCATTGCTTGGTTTAATTGATCGATTCGTTTCGACAGTTTTAATATAATCAGCGTAGCCACAAAAATACTCATGCTGACGATCACGATACACAGGAAAATCATCAGTCGCAAATTCTGTGTCAACGGTCCCAAAAATGGTTTTTTGGGGAGATGGAGATGAAACCACGCTTCGACTTCTTCACTATAGAATGATTTCTCATACAAATTGGCTTGGTCTTCATCAATGGTGCCAACTTCAGCAAGCACCGTTTGCTTTTGATCTAACAAGGCGATCTGCGTCCCAGCTGGGAGGTTTTCTAATTGATCATTAAGAAACTCGCTTGTATGAAGAAATCCCACCAAGTGCCCTAGGACTACTTGTCCGACTTTGATTTCATTTTTGATATAAACAGTCGAATCATCAATTTCTCTTGCATAAGCGGCCTCATTGGTGTAACCAATCAACGTTTCTTCAACAACTGGATCAACTAACCCAAACGACATCAACCGATTTTCTTTGGAATAAATCGCCATTCCCAGCAAATAAGGTTGAAATTGATACAATGGTTCCACGATCTCCTTCAATTCCATGGTCAGTTTGATGCTCTCAAAGGTGTCTCTCGTAATCCGTGGTTGTTCACTGGCCTCTTTCAACGTGTCGTAGCCATCCATAATCAATTTATAATTGATATGATTAAGATCCGTACTGATCGTATGGATATTACGTAAAATAGAGACCTCGATCTCTTTCGCTTGGATCTCCATATTTTTATCAATGATCTTATTCGCGGTATTAGAAAAAAAGAGAATGATCAGTGACGAAGTAACGACATTCGCAATAATGATCGTTACCATAAGTTTCATTTTTATCTTCAATCGCTTCACACTTTCTAACTATCTGTCTTTACTTCATTCTTAAAAAAGCTGTATGTTCCCCTAATATATGTTGTCCGGCTTCTTCTTTGATTTGATGGGTGTAGATTTGACGATAAACTTTAGGACTCATGCCTTTTTTCTGTTTAAAGGTATTGGTAAAGTGCTGCCTACTGTTGAATCCTGCTTGAGCGGCAATTTCGACGATTGGCAGCTGACTATTGCTTAGTAAAAATGCTGCCTGCTTCAGACGCTCACTAGTGAGAAAATGGTTGACCGTCACTCCCAGTTGCTCATGAAAGAGTTTATGCAAGTAGGCTTTCGTAATCCCCACAGCCGCTGCGATTTGGGAGACTTGAATATCTTCATCAAAATGCTGTTGAATATAGTTGACCGCAGCGTTCACATAGCAATTGCCCCGTTTGGTTTCTTTCGTACGTAATGAAAAGGCTAATTCCATCAACATCCGCTTAAACAAGAGCTCGATCGTAAATTGCCGTTCAGCAGACGGTTGCTCTTGAGTATCATCGATCATTAGCAGCTGCAGCAATGACTTGATCGCTTGTCCAAATTGGCGGACATCGCGACTTTTCGCGTAAGGCTCATTCAATTGTACATTTCCTTTGATGTATGCAAAAACATCACGAACACAAAGGCCGGACGGTGTCTCACTCAGAAGAAATTCAATATTCAGTAAGGTGCAGGAATCTCCTTCAACGAGTAAGGCGTGTTCCACAAACGCATTTATGAAAACGAAATCATTTCTTTCCAGAACAATTACTTGATCTTGCACCTTTATCTTACACTTCCCTTTGGTCACAAACATGATCTCACACGCTGGGTGTTGATGTGGATCCATGGAAAAACGCTCAAGGGCAACACTATAGTATGCTGTAATCTTCGCATAGTTTGTTTCTTGTGGAAACACCATTGATCAACTCCTTTTTCATTCGTTGACGATTTCTTTCTTTTTTATTTCTAGTAGACAAAACTTTCCCTCTCTTTTTTATTGCTTACTATACTATAAGAAAAACGTACTAGGAGGAAATCAATGTCTTTTTTACATTTTGCACAAACACCCCCAATGGGATGGAATTCTTGGGACTGCTATGGCGCTTCTGTAACCGAAGCAGAAGTGATCGCCCATGCAGATTTTATGGCAGAGCATTTGAAAGCTTATGGTTGGGAGTACGTCGTCGTGGATATTCAATGGAGCGAACCAGAAGCAAAGTCTACAAGGTACAATGATTTTTATCCGTTGTGTATGGACGACTATTCTCGCTTGATTCCTGCTGAGAACCGTTTCCCTTCAGCAAAAGATGGCGCTGGTTTCAAAAAACTTGGTGACTATCTGCATCAAAAAGGGCTGAAGTTTGGTATCCATATCATGCGCGGCATTCCACGACAAGCAGTTCATCAAAATACGCCGATCAAAGGAACGGATAAACGGGCACGGGACATTGCTATGAATTCAATCTGCCCTTGGAATTCCGATATGTATGGGGTCGATGTTTCATTGCCTGAAGGACAGCTTTATTATGATTCTTTGCTCGAATTATATGCTTCTTGGGGTGTTGACTTTATAAAGGTGGATGATATCGGCGATTCGAAAATTTACGGTGATGCCCATAAAGCAGAAATCAAAGCGATTCGCCGTGCGATCGATCGATCGGGTCGAGAGATCGTCCTTTCTTTGTCTCCCGGACCAGCTGCCCTCAAAAATGGTAGTTTCTTTCAAAATCATGCCAATATGTGGCGCTTGACGGATGACTTTTGGGATCATTGGGACGCCCTTTACGCCATGTTTGACCGAGCAGCAGAGTGGGCACCTTTCGTCCGTCCAGGTAACTGGCCTGACTGTGATATGCTACCGTTGGGTCATATCGGCATTCGGGCAGTTGATGGTGGCGGTGGTGATAGTTGGACACGTTTTACGGAAGACGAGCAATACTTATTGATGAGTTTATGGACGATCTTCCAATCTCCATTGATGTTCGGTGGTACTTTACCAGACATCGATCCCTTTACCTTACGTTTATTGACGAATACTGAAGTCTTAGAAATGTATCGAAGAATTCATACGAAAAAAGAGTTCTATCGTGATCAAGAGTGGATCATTTGGGAGGCGTTGAGCGACACAGCCATCTACTATGCCATTTTCAATGTTTCTGATCAAACGCAAACCATCCCAAAATCGATCGCTGCTTTACTACCAATTAAAAGCGGCACTGAGTTATGGCAACAAAAAGAACAAACAATTGCCGATGCTGAGGTTCCTACTCATGGTGTCTTGTTACTCAAAAGCCCATTACAATAGTCCTCTCAATGAAAGCAACACAATGTGCTGAGCACATTGTGTTGCTTTTCTATTCATATGGTTCTTCCCCTCTCAACAAGGTACCTACTAGTCTTACAAACAACTCACCGTAACCATTTCCAGTTACACTTCATGAATCAAGTAACTCTGTTTTCCCTCTCGTAAAAAGATTGGTAAGGAATCAATTTGTGCCTGTGCGACAATCCATTGTCCACCTTCATAGATAGTTCCATCTCGAGCATCGGTCCATTTTGCTCCTGTTGGCAAATATACCTCACGCTCAGTAGCATGCGCTACAACGATGGGCGCTACTAGAATATCAGAACCATAGAGATACTGTGTTGTCAGTTCCCATGCCTGGTGATCCTCTGGAAATTCATAAAAAGTTGGGCGAATGACTGGCGTTCCTTTTTCATGAGCTGCGCGCATCAATTCACGCGAGTAGTCCCGCATCAATTCACGAATTCCAATAAATTTTTTCATAATCTCATAGTTCTTTTCCCCAAACGCCCATATTTCGTTAGCTGCTCCGGTTTGCTCTGTTTCTTCACCATCTGCCTTGAAGATTTTTTTATGGGGAGTACGTGAACCATGCAATCGCATGACTGGACAAAAAGTCCCGTATTGAAACCAGCGGATCAATAAATCTTGAAAATCTAGACTTGTCACAGAACCACCATGAAATCCGCCGATGTCACTTGTCCACCACGGGATGCCTGCTAACCCCATTTGCATGCCAGCAACGATTTGGTTGCGAAAGTCTTGATAAGTCGAATGAATATCGCCGGACCAAACCAATGCCCCATATCGTTGGCTGCCCGCCCAAGCACAACGAACCAATTTGATTGAATGTTCTTTTTGTGAGGAGGCTTCTCCCTCATCAAAACCACGAACATACTCACGGGGATAAATATTGCCTTTTTGCAACACACTCCCTACATAATAACGATAGGAATCATAGTCATACGTACCAAATTCTGGTTCAGCCTCATCCAACCAAAACAAGCGAATGCCGTTATTGACATAATTTTTTGATACTTTCTCCCAGACATAGTTTCGAGCTTTAGGATTTGTTGGATCATAAAAAATGTTATTCCCATGAAACAACATCTGTACATCAATGCCGCGATCCGTTTTGACTAATAAGCCTTTTTCTTTCATCTCTTGAAAATTCTCACTACGCGTGTCGATTTGGGGCCAGATCGATACCATTAGCTCGATTCCATATTTATCTCGTACTTCTTCTGCCATCGCCTTGGGGTCTGGAAAGAAATTTTCATCAAAGCGAAAATCACCACAGCGCGGCCAATGATAATAATCGATCACTAGTACATCAACGGGAATGTTCCGCTCTTTGTGTTCCCTAGCGATCGCCACTACTTCCGCTTGTGTCGCATAGCGAAGTTTACATTGCCAAAATCCTAGACCATATTCGGGCATCATAGGTGCCCGTCCTGTCACTTGGCTAAATTGTTCTTCGATTTGAGCTGGTGTCTCTCCAGCAGTGATCCAGTAATCCAATTGCTTCGTACTTTCGGCACGCCATTCGGTCGTATTTTTACCAAAAGAGACCGAACCGATTGCTGGATTGTGCCAAAAAAAGCCGTATCCTTTGTTTGATAAATAAAAGGGGATCGAAGCTTGTGAATTTCGATGCGCTAATTCTAAATTACACCCTTTTAGATCAAAAATATCCTGCTGATATTGCCCCATACCATAGATTTTCTCCTCATGATTGGCTTCGAAAGTAGCTTTTAGTTGAAAATCTCCTCCAATAATCGACTTAAAAAACCGCGCCTTTTTCAAGAGCGCACCGCCAGATGCTGCTTCTTTCAAAATCACTTCGCCTTTTTGATTGTAAAAAGTGATCTTGCCATAGTTGTTCCAGCCTGACTCTTTGGTGACTATTGCGTGGATTTTTCCATTACCGATAGATCCTACATCCCCCTCAATCGCAACCTCGGCCTTAGAATCTTGTGTTAATAATGCACAGCAGGATAAATCTAGTTCACCAGACGGTGCACTCACCACCCGCAAACTGTTCGTGCCCCAAGCAATAATGCGCACGACTTCATTTCCATTTTGAAATTCGAGGTAATTCTCACCTATTGAAAAAAACGACATTTTTGAACCCTCCTTTTTTTCAGTATAGCTGGATTACAGAGGGCTATCCTTCGATTTTATGGCGTGTTCTATCGTAATCATGTCATTTTTCCGATATTGTGTAGGGGTCTCACCAAACATCTTTTTGAAGCACACAGAAAAATGATTACTATTACAAAAACCGACAGCTTGAGCGATCGCCACCATGGTCAAATCAGTCTCTCGCAACAATTCTGCCGATCGGATCAAGCGATAATGATTTAGATAAGCCATTGGGGAAGTTCGAAATGATTGTTTAAAAAATCGTGTAAATTGCTCTTTACTTAAGGAAACAGAATCGGCCAAATCTTGTAATTGGATCATTTCATGATAATTACTATGAATATAAGATAAAACTATTTTTTCCCGTTTTTCTTGGAGGCGCTCGCTTGATTTTTTTGCTGGCTGGTCGGTCCCAACTTCTAATAGATGTGACAAGAGTTGGATAACAATCCCTTTCAGACGTAATTCACGATAGGACGATTTCCCCATAAAGCATTGATCAAATAGTTGAAACAAGGTGAGACTTTGTTGACTTTTATCTGGAAAATCCACATAAGAAGTAACACCTTCTTGTATCAAAAAAGGATCGATTTGTTGGCTTTGAATTCTATCTGATTGTCGACTCGTGATTAATTGTTCAGAAAAAACGATACACGAAAAACGGCAGCTTTGTTGTGCGATTCGATAGGCAGTGTGTAAAGTGTTGGGAGGAATCAGGACGATCGTATTTGCCTTAATCTTGCGTGAGACTCCATTAACGACTAATTCTAGCTGTCCTTGATGGACACATAAAATTTCGATTTCTTTATGCCAATGTGGCACAAAAAAGAATTCTCGCCAAACACTCACTAAATTAGGATAATATGCTAATGGGAAATCTTCCGTGCCATGGTTCGCAGCTTCATAATAAGCAAGCGCTGCAGGTTGATTTATTTTCATTGAATCACTCGCTCACTTTCCACTTTGTTAACATTGTTTTTCGTTTAATCATAGCGTATCTACAACGATTATGTAAGCGTAATCAAAAAATAGTTTATCTGTTGATCCTTCTGACCAATTGAAACAAACAGGACAGCTACTTGACGAGCTGTCCTGTTTGTTCCCACATTCCTGCAGGACAGTTTTTCTTAGCTAAATTTGCGCGAAACCGATAAAAGCAGCCGCATTTGGTACAGGTATGATTCAATCGCAATGGACAAGTCTCACAAACAGCGATTCTCCTACTGACGATCTCCGGCGAAGCCAAGTCGCTTTCTAAAGAAAGTTGTTCTGCAATCAAGGATTCAATGTCTTCCTGTGCTGCTGCAGCAGCATCTTTCACTTCGCATCCTTTACAAGTCATGGAATCAGACTGTCAATGAGATCGTTAGAACACTCATTGCTGGCACCCGCAAGCTGACTTTGTTCTCTTTAACATCGTAAGCGGTGAAGTCTTGGATCACCACATCTTCAGGATGATCAAAATCATTGTGTGCGTTCATTTTGTCCCCCACGATATAACGAGCTTCTTTCACTTCATTGATCGCTGTTTCCAGGGAGAAGGTTAATTCTTCCGTGCCTTGGGTAGCAAAATTACAAACCGATAGATGGATCGTATCCTCTTTTTTCGAAATCGTATACGTAATGGTATCACTGCTAGTTCCATGGCTATCAATGGTTTCAGCATCTTGATGGACTTTGTACAAATCAAAGACATGATAGCTTGGAGTTTTCACCATTTGTTCGCCATCTGTCAAAATCATCGCTTGCAGGACGTTGACGGTTTGTGCGATATTTGCCATATGCACTCGCTTGGCATGTTTATGGAAAATATTCAAGGTGATCGCTGCGACCATGGCATCACGGATCGTATTTTGTTGGTATAAGAAGCCTGGATTCGTCCCAGGTTCTGCTGAGAACCAAGTGCCCCATTCATCAACAATGATTCCCACACGCTGTTCTGGGTCATACTGGTCCATGATCGCGCTGTGGCGGGTCAATAATTCATCCATGTAGGCTGCTTTTTCACAGGTCACTTGCCACTCTGCCTCATCAAATTCCAAGGCGCTCCCTTTTTCTTCCCAGCCCTGCGGATGAACGTAGTAGTGCAAGCTTAGGCCGTCCATCAACCAATGGGCGTTTTTCATCAGCGTTTCTGTCCAATGATAGTCTGCGACATTCGCTCCGCCAGCAACTTTGTAGATTTTTTTGTCACCGTATTGGCGGACATAGGTTTGATAGCGGCGATACAGATCCGCATAGTACTCTGGCCGCATATTGCCGCCGCAGCCCCAGTTTTCGTTTCCTACGCCAAAGAATTTCATTTCCCACGCATCTTCATGGCCATTTTCTCTGCGAAGATTAGCCATCGGAGAAATGCCATCCATCGTGATGTATTCCACCCATTCCGACATTTCTTGCACCGTTCCGCTGCCGACATTGCCGTTGACATACGCGTCACATTCCAGCTGCTTGATCAATTCAAAAAATTCATGGGTCCCGAAATGATTGTTTTCAGTCACGCCGCCCCAGTGAGTGTTGACCATCGTTTTGCGGTTTTCTTTAGGACCAATCCCGTCTTTCCAATGGTATTCATCGGCGAAGCAGCCGCCTGGCCAACGCAGCACAGGGATTTGAATGTTTTTCAGTGCTTCAACCACATCGATCCGCATCCCATTTTTATTTGGGATCTGCGAATCTTCTCCAACGTATAATCCTTCATAGATACAACGGCCTAGATGCTCTGCAAAATGACCGTAGATATATTTGCTAATCGTTGTTCCTGATTTTGTGTTTTGAATGTTAATCGTCATTGTTATACTCCTATTCTTTGATTCCCCAAATGGACTCATTATTATCGCCAATCGTTGAGAACGTTAATTTTTGCTGCTCAAATTCTGTTATTTCCTGAGTTAATAAAATTCCTTTGAAGGTCGCTTCTTCAAAATTCAATGCCAAGTATCCCGCATCGTACGTCCAAGTTCCGGTCAGGTCACCAGTAACGCTTCCATCTTTTTGAAGCTCGATCGTCTGCGTTTTTAGCATGGTCGTTCCATTGTCGGTACCATGGTTAATGATTTCATAGCGCCCGATAATGTCATCTTCTGTCAAAGCATCCGCTACTTGTTCATTGCCTCGATACTCGTAGGGTGCTGGAACTGGCCAGCCCTCCTCATTCATATACATTCTGTTGACCCGCACTTCATGGGCTTCGGTTCCATTGTTAAAGCGCGTATGGTACACCAAGGACCACTGACCATTCTCATCGATGATCGCCGAATTGTGTCCCGCTGCTCGATACCCCATTTGTTGAAACGAGAATTGGTAGTTGCCAATCAATTTGATGCCGTAGTTTGAATTTTGGTCCCCTTGTTCTAAGATTGGGCTATTTCCTTGGGCATCAAGGTAAGGTCCTTCTGGTTTTTCAGCGCGAAATAGTCGCATATTGTAACCACCTTTTGCTGCTAAACCACCGTAAGTGACGAATAGGTAATAATAATCGGTTTCCTCATCATAAACAATATAGGGACCTTCTCCTGACTGATGATAGCCGCCAAAAAGCTTGATCCCGAAATAGCGATCAATGATACGCCCATCTTCCGTCGTGCTATCTTCCCCAGGATACATTGGTTTTCCAGTGGCTGGATCAACTTCCAATAAAAAGATACCGCCAGACCAAGAACCATAGGTCATCCATAGTTTCCCTTCTTCATCATAAAACAACGCTGGATCAATGGCGTTTGGTGCATAATCGGTGTTATACGTCAGACCATCTTCGATCGCCCAGTTTTCACTGAACCCACTGATTTTCCCCTCTTTGATCAATTTGGCCAAATGGGTATTTTGATAGTTGGTATTGCGTTCACTACCATCTGTCGAATCTTTTTCTGTAAAGCCAGAATAGATCACGGTATCCGCATAGCTATAGGGTCCTTCGATCGTTTTAGCTACGGCCAATCCAATCGCTGAACGCCGCCAAGTAGAACTAGCTGAGTAGTAGAGCATGTAGGCTCCTTTGTCTCCATTTGACCATTCATAATCAGCATTCCAAATGACATCTGGTGCCCAAAGGCTGTAACCACCTTGTGAATCGGCATCATCATAGCCTGCCCATTCAAAAGTCTCAGCTAGATTTTCTTTTGTGTTACCATAGATCATATTGTCTTCCATTGATTCATATTCGTGAGTGAAAGGCACTTCCCAAGTTTGTAAATCTTCTGTTTTCGCTTGGGCGAGATGCGAACCAAATACGTAAAACAGCTCTTGGTCACCAACATGAATAGAAGTAATCGATGGGTCATGAATCGACACTCGATTTTTTGTCGTTGTTTCCCACTCCTTTTGTGAAAGTTGCTCAGCAGCATCTCCTGTTTGACAGCCAGCAAGAAATAAACTAGTAAAAAAAACGGACATGGTTAAACAGAGCATTTTTCTTTTTGTATTCATTTTTTCCCTCTCTTTTATCTATCCTTTGACTACACCGGGTTCGCCAAAATCAGGTAATCCATTTTTTTTCCAAGTAAACGGTTGGACATACGCATGTCGATTGGGATTTTCTAAAGGATTACTGTAATCATTTTTTTCTGGTCTTGCATGATACACTAAGATCTCTTGTTTCCCCTCCTCATCGACTGTAAAGGAGTTATGTCCTGGTCCGTATAGGGAATTTTGTTCAGAACTTGAAAAGACTGGTTCCTTCAACTTATGCCAAGAATACCCATTCAATAAATCACTATCCTCATCTGCCCACAACAGTCCCATCGCGTAGTTTTCATCCGTCGCACTGGCTGAATAAGTAATGATCACTTTTCCATTTCTAATCAAAGCAGCTGGTGCCTCGTTCACTTTGAAGCCAATTTTTTCCCATTCATAATAAGGAATGCTCAGCAGAATCTGCTTTCCTTTCAATGTCCAAGGATTTTCCATCTCTGATAAATAAAGATTGGAATTGCCTGGAATGTTTGGATCTGCTTGTGCCCAGACATAATACAATCGGTTCCTGTGTTCGAATACCGTAGCATCTAAACTGAAACTCTCAAATTGCGTCCTGATCTGTCCTTTTTCTACCCACTCGCCTGCAAAGGGATCTTCGTTCGCATTTTCGATCGCAAACATCCGATGATGATGCTGATCATTTCTGACTTCTCCATGATCTGCAGCAGCAAAATAGATGTACCATTTCCCTTGAATAAAATGAATCTCTGGTGCCCAAATCAGTTCACTCATGGGGCCTTCGGCATGAGCCGTCCAGATGACTTTTACTTCACCGTCAGCCAGTCCTTTCAAGGTTTTCGCACGCCTTAATTCGATTTCCTGATACCCTGGTTTTGATCCAGTGAAGTAATAATATCCATCGGTATGCTTGTATATCCATGGGTCTGCACGTTCTAATACAATCGGTTCCAAATAATTTTCTGCCATAAATTCTACACCTTCTTAAATAATTCCATTTTCCGTTTTTAGTATTTTTATTGCTTTGTTTTTAGACATATACATCGTCGTAGCTAGTAAATAGAGGACAACACCGATCACATCATAGATGATCAAATGGATGATGACACAGGCGATCATCCAACGTATCGTTCCTTTGTTTATTTGTTTGTCTCGCATATTCTTCGCGTTGATCCAACTGATAACGCCCATCAAAATCGTCGCTAACGCAACGATCATAACTACCTTCGATATCATTCCTACCAGACTTGACTGCAAGTATTCATACTGATTTTGATTTTGAAATGCTGCGATCCCTTGTTCTTCAAACCAAGGATAATACCCAAACATCGTTACAAGACCAATACAGACATCCCAGACCGCACTGGCACGTAGTAAATTTCTTTCCAATTTTCGATTCATGATCTTCACTATCCTTTTATTCCTGCATTTAAGTTCATAGATTCAATGAAGTATTTTTGAGCAAATAGAAACAGCATGACGGTGGGAATGATCGCAATCAATGCCGAGCCCATCAATTGACCAATCATTCGGTAGTTGCCATAAATGTCTTGTAGTAATAGTAAACCGGCTGTGATCGGCATTTTACTAACATCCGTATACACGATCACTGGCCACAAGAAATCATTCCATGAACCTGTGAAAGAAAAGAGGCCTGCAACGATCAACACAGGTTTGATCAAAGGAACGATGATCTCTGCAAAAATTGTAAATTCATCTGCACCATCCATTCGTGCTGACTCGTCAAATTCAAGCGGGATACCTTTCATAAACTGTCGCACAAGAAAGATATTTCCCATCCCTGCTAAGCCTGGAATGATCATGGCAAGAGAAGAGTTGACCCAGCCGAAGGTTTCAATGATTTTGTAAGACGGAATCAAATTCACTACACCGGGAAACATCGAGATCCCCATCAAAAGATAAAAGATACGATCACGGTATTTAAACCGCATTCTGCCATAGCCATAAGCGGTCACTGAAACAACGATCACAACTAAAACAGTGTGCGTGACTGCGATAAACATTGAATTCCATAACCACTGCATTATTGGTGCAGTAGACGTATTAGTCAAAATCGCTACATAGTTATCTAATATCCAGTTTACGGGTAATAAACGAAACCCAGTGGAGACGATTTCGGTTTGAGAACGAAAAGAAGTGGCGAAGCTAAAAATCAATGGAATAACCCAGATGATACATAAAACGATCAGAAACAAATATGCGATGACCATACTAGGTATATGTTTCTTTTGTGTATTCATTTTTTTGCCCCCTTAAGTATTGCTTCTATCTAAAAGAAAATATTGAAATACGGACACACACATAATGATCAATCCTAAGATGACTGCCATTGCCGAAGCCATTCCTGCAATTGACTCTCCTTGACTAAAAGCCAGTGAGCGGATATACATCATCAATACAGTCGTGCTTTGGTTTGGACCTCCACCTGTCATCATCAAAGGCTGTGCAAAGACATTAAATGCTCCAGCAGTTGTCATCACGATCGTATATAAAAGTGGAAAGCGAATAGATGGCAAGGTCACATTCAAGAATTTTTGGAATGCTCCCGCTCCGTCGATCTCTGCCGCTTCATAAAGGTCTTCATTGACACCCGCTAAAGCTGAGCGATAAATGATCATGTTACCACCGATTGCTCCCCAAATGCTGACAACAAAAATTAAGATCCAAGCATAGGGTTGTCGCGAAGCCCAAGAGAAATCGAACCCAAAAATATTATTGACGGCACCTAATCGAGAGTGGAAAATCAATGACCAAATCAAAGAACCTGCTGAAACAGAGATAAGACCTGGAATATATAGAATTGCTTGAAAAAGTCCTTTCAGCTTCACTTTTTTATGCTGCAATGCAGCTGCAATCATCAGTGGAATGATGATTTGTAACGGCACCATGATCAAAACGAAAATAAAGGTATTTTTCAAACCATTCCAAAATTGGGTATAGAACGTCGAGGAACTATCAAACAATAATGTTTTATAGTTGTTAAAACCGACCCAGACTGGATCAGAGATCAAATTCCATTGCGTAAATGAAGCATAAATACCATAGATCGTTGGAATACATACAAAAATAATAAAGAGTACCATGTGTGGTCCAATGAATGCGATCGATGCCCAGTTAATGCTCTTTTTTTTCATTCCTTTCATTCCCTTCTAAAAATTGGAAAAGGGGATAGAATTATCCCCCCTTCACTTATCTAGCTACTTCTGCAATCTTGTCTTCGACATATTGTTGCATCGTTTCTAATCCTTCATCCATATCTAATTCACCGTAAGCGATATCTGTACTATAAACATCTAATGCTTCTAAGACATAAGAGAAATAAACGTAGTCAAAGATGTAAAGTGTTTCTTCTTCCTCTGGTGTAGAAGTAAAGAATGATTGTGGGTATTGTTGGTAATCATCACTTTCTAAAATATCTTTACTTGCAACGATTTGACCGGCTTTTGCCCATTCGTTCGAGTTTGTACGAACAAATTCTAAAAATTCTGCGATTACTTCTTCTTTTTCTTCTGTTCTGCTTTCACTCTTCAACATGCCAAACATATGAGAAGCTGCTCGGTTGGTTGCGATGTCATCTGAAGTCGAATAAATATTTGTTACGCCCCAATTCAAGCCCTCAACCGCATCATGAGCGGTAGAAGTCCAAGTACCATCTGTTGATAAGAGTACGTTTCCGCCTTGGAACATCAAATACCCATCTTCTCCATAAGGTGTCATCAGGCCTGCATCTGTTAACGCTTTAATTCTTTCTAACGCTTCTTTCATTTCTGGCGTATTCACCGTCGGGTTCCCAGCATCGTCAGAAATCGCGCCGCCTAAGTTACGGATTTGCGCTAAGATAACCCAAGAAAGTAACGCATTATTTACGACATAATCGCCTTCTTCCATCTGCCCTGCTAATGACATCATTTCATCAAACGTCACGATGTTATCGTCTAACCAAGAAGTTACATTGTATTTTTCTAAAAGATCTTGATTGTAATACATGGCACTGGCATGAATATCTAATGGGATCGTATATTGAGTATCGCCGATTTTCCCTGCATTCCACGCCGTATCTAAATAATTGCTTTCTTCTAACTCAGGTTGATAAGAAACCAGACGATCAACCGGATCAATAATATCGGAATTGACAAATTCCTCTACTTTATAAGAATGCATCAAAGTCAAATCTGGAATCCCACTTTTAGAACTTACGACCGTACTTAATTTAGTGTACATATCAGACGTGATCACATGATTGATTGTATAATCGGAACCTGATTGTTCATTGAATTCATTTACGATCTGATCCATATAAGCGCCATCATCACCAGTAAGGGGTGACCAAAAATTAATCGTGTATTTTTCTTTTTCCGCTGCCTGATAACGATTAAAACCAATAAGGGCAACTGCAACGACTGCAACTAAAGCACCAATAATAATAAGTTTCTTCTTCATGTTTTTCCCTCTTTCATAGAAATTGAATTTTGGTCTTTGAAGCCGAACACGCCTATCCTCCTTCTCTTATTTGCTATCCCAGCATTTATAATTGCATTATTCATTTCTAGCGTTTGCAAACACTTTCAATTTACAAATAAATCATAACTTGATTTGTAATCGCTGTCAACAATATTTTGATTAATTTATTTAGGATAATATCTATATTAATTAACAAATATATTAATAACTAGCGAAATAAACAACGCTATTTACACAAATTAGCAAATATGTTAACATTCAAGTAAATCAAACAGTTTAAGCGGAGGTGACACGATGCAATTAGAAATCAATCAAGAAGCATTGCCTGTCTATGAGGCACTTGCCAGTAACGTGCGAATCAAAATCATTCAATTGCTGGCTAAAAACAAGATGAATGTCAAAGAGTTGGCACAGGAGTTGGGCTTAAGCAGCGCCATCATTACGATGCACATCAAAAAATTAGAAGAAGCCAAAATTATCAAAACAGAGCGTGTGGGGCAAAAAAAGATTTCCAGTTTAAGAGTGGATCATATCGATATCAACTTTCCTGAGAAAATCTTTAATGCCTTTGATACAAAAGAAACGGCGATACCGATCGGTCATTATACAAATTATTCGGTAGAACCAACGTGCGGGCTTGCTACTTCAGCTGATTTTGTGGGAATGGTGGATGAACCGAAGTTTTTCATGGATCCTCGACGAATGGATGCCCGCATCTTGTGGTTTACTAAAGGATTTGTTGAATACCAATCGCCAAACTTTTTAGCAAGAGAAGAAAAACTGGAAATGATGGAGATTTCAATGGAAGTTTCGTCTGAATTTCCTTTTTCCAATAACAACTGGCCGTCAGACATCACCTTCAGCTTAAATGGTGTGGAGCTTGGTACATGGACTAGCCCAGGGGATTTTGCAGATATTCGCGGCAAGTATACACCGGATTGGTATCCAGACAATCTCAATCAGTACGGGTTATTGAAGACGATCCGCATCATGGATCACGGAACCTACATGGAAGGTGTTCCTCTTTCCGACATTACGATCAAGGATATACCTGCCTACGAAGATACGTGGCACTTAAAAGTGGAAGTCAAAGAAGATGCCGAGCATGTCGGCGGTTGTACCCTCTTTGGCAAGGGGTTTGGGAATTACGATCAGGATATCAAACTGAAAATGTTTTATAGCTAAAAAAAACGCTAGTCTTAGCGGCTGACCCAAACATTTCTTTTGGGAATCAGGTCGCTAAACTAGCGTTTTTGTTATTTCTTCAAATGGTAACTGTACGTACTTACAATGATGTTCTCACGCCAAGAGAGTCTGAAACGCAAGCGTAGGCTTGTTTGGTTGTGCAAAATATTTTGCCAGCGACGTCTTGGGACAAACTGTGGAATGATGACGGTCGTTGTGTAATTGTGTTTGGCTGCATTGCGGCTGACTAGATCCACATAACGCAAGATGGGATTTTCAATCGAACGATACGAAGAATGAACGACGGAGAAACGCACGTCTGGGAATTTTTGCTTAAATTCTTGTTCGATCTCTTTTTCTTTCTTCACATCTTCATCCAACGAGACGTGCATCGCCACGACATAATCACCAATCGATTGGGCATAGTTCAATGCGCCGATATTTACTCGGGTAACATTTCCGACGAGAACGATCACGGTATTTCCTTCATAAACATGCAGTGCTTCTTGTTTTTCCAATCGCAGCTGTTCTGCGACTTTTTTATAATGATCATGGATCTTGTAAAAGATATACAAGAGGATCGGCATGATAATGAAAAATGGCCAAATATCGCCTAAGCGATACACGAACAAGATGGCAATGATCGCAAAAGAAATCAAAGCCCCAATGATGTTGGCGATCGATTTAAAGAACCAGCCTTTGCCTTCTTTTTTCCATTTGACGACCATTCCGCTTTGGGATAGTGCAAAAGGAATGAATACCCCGATGGAATACAACGGAATCAAACGCTCGGTCGATCCTTGGAAGATAAACAATAGGACGATGGAACCAGCAGCTAAGGTGATGATCCCGTTTGAGTAGCCGAGACGATCCCCACGGTCTTGATACATGTGTGGCATATATTTGTCTTTGGCTAAGTTATACGCCAACACGGGGAAGGCGGAAAATCCAGTATTTGCGGCAACTGCTAAAATCAGCGCTGTGGCAAATTGCAAAACGTAGTACATAAACCCATGACCAAAAACAGCAGAGCCGATTTGAGATAGGACGGTCACTTCTGCTTCTGGTACGATACCGTACCAATAGTTGATAAAAGTGATACCGACGAAGAAGAACCCTAAGATCGCAGCCATGATCGTCAAGGTCGCAGCTGCATTTTTCGCCCGTGGTTTTTTGAAAAATGGCACCGCGTTACTGATCGCTTCGACCCCCGTCAAAGAAGAGGAACCTGATGAGAAAGCCCGTAAGATCAAGGCTACGGATACCCCAGGCACCACAGCTCCCGGCAGTGCGGTTGCATTCAACGGTTGCGCACCCGTTACGATGTTGTACAAGCCGACCACGATTAAGACTGTGATCACTGCGATAAAGGTGTAGACTGGAATCATTAAGAAGCTAGCTGATTCTCGCAGCCCTCGCAGATTCATCATCATGATCAAGAGCACGATCACGACAGAAATGGCCACTTGATGGCCGAACAACGCTGGCACAGCAGAAGTGATGGCTTCCGCCCCTGCTGAGACGGATACTGCTACTGTCAGCATATAATCGATCAACAGTGAGCCGCCGGCAATCAGGCCCGCATTTTTCCCTAAATTTTCACTACTTACTACATACGCCCCACCACCGTGAGGGTATGCATGAATGATCTGACGGTAAGACAAGGTCAATGAAATCAAAAGAATAATAACAAAAGCAGCGATCGGTAATGAATACCAGATAGCAGCAGCGGAAAGTGCCACTAATACGACAACGATCTGCTCTGTCCCATAAGCAATCGAAGACAAAGCATCAGAAGATAGCAACGCAAGGGCCGCCGTCCGGCTCAGTTTTTGTTCATCATTCTCTGCGGATTTCAATGGACGTCCGACCAACAAACGTTTCAAATACTCCACTTTTTCTACACTCCTTTTCATGAAAAAATCCTTCGTTAAACTTGTAACGATATCCTCACAAATATTGAATTATCAAGACTGTATGCTACTCTTGTAACCGCGAAAAGTCAATGAAAATCAGATGAAAAAACGACCCTTTTTCCCTCTTTTGATTATTAGAAATTTCACGTGATGGCACAAAAGCAGAAAGAACAAATGCTCTTTCTGCTTTTCGATGTTAGTGGAAGAAATGACTTTCTTTGGAAATGTCGCTTAATTTCTTCGTAGAGTTGACTAGATAAGGATACGCGTAGGTACCGACGATCCCAAAGACCAGGAACAAAATCGTTAAAATAACCAATTGTGGCACGGCATTTGGCCAATAGATCCCGCCAGCTGATTCTCTTAACAGATTGACTGCATGGGTAAATGGCAGCAGCGGATTAATGAATTGGAAGAACTTCCCAGAAACTTGGATCGGGTAGTTTCCTCCCCCACCTGAGATGGAGAGAACCAAAATGATGATGGCGATCCCTTTCCCGAGGTTGCCGAACAGTCCTGCCAGTACGTAAACGATCATCATAAAGGCGAGTCCGACGAGTAATGCGAAGAAGACACTGTACACTGGATTGTGGACATCAACGCCTAATAAAAACATATTTCCTAGGGTCACGATCAAACTTTGGGCGACTGCCATCGTCAAGAACGTCAGCATTCGTGCCACAAAGGTTTCACGTTGGGTAAAGCGTTTTTTGTCTTTCTTCTCTAAATGATACTCCGTTGTAGCGACACTTGACAACAATAATGCCCCTACCCACAAACACAATGCGGTATAAAACGGGGTGCTAGCTGAACCATTGTTGGCGATTGGATAGATTTCATTGCTTTTTAATTCCACTGGTTGTTTGAAGAAGTCGGCTTCATCGGTGGCATCAAGTTTCAATAATTTGATGACTTCCCCAAGATCGACTTCATTTTCTCCTGCTCGGATCGCATCAGCGGCTTTGTGGATGCCTGCTTTGATGCTCGGCCAATCGTTATTGATCAAATCGACAGCCGCATCCAAGGCTTTTTCAACTTCTGGCAGTTTTTCATCCACCATTGCCATCGTAGAGCTGATTTCTGATTTGATGGTTGGCCAGTCGTTTTGCAAGAAGTTTACGGCCAACCCTAATTTTTCTTCGACCACTGGCAATTCGTTGTTGTATAGGTCGGCTCCTTTGTTGATGGCATTGACGATTTCATCCATGTGACCATTCAGCATCGTATTGGCATCGTGCAATTCTTGCTTGATGGCAGGCAATTCTTTTTGATATTTTTCCAAAATCGTCACGGCATTGCTGACCACTGATTTGGTGGAAGACAGCAACGAGTCAAAATCGATCTCTTGGGCTTTTTTCAAGACATCTTCGGCGGTGGTGATGGTTTCGATTAGTTTGGTTAGGATGTCGTTGATGGTGGTGGTGATTGAATCAACATTGATGCTGTTCATGAGATTGGCAACGTTTTGAGCAGCTGCGGTAACTTGATCGAGATACGCTGTAATTTCATCAACAGACCCATTTTGAACAAGGTTATTCAATTGCGATAAGCGGTCAGATAAAACACCTAACGTTGTTTTGGCATTGCTTAGTTGTGCAATGATACCTTCTAGGTCGGCGTTACTGCCAGAATTCTGAATATTGGTTAAAAAGGCAATCAAGGAATCCAAGGCTGCTTGTTGTTGTTGGATGTTCTTTTGAAAGTCAGTGATCGTTGCACTGATTGCTTGACGCTCTTCATCTGTTAGTTCATTGTCAGCCAGTGCTTGGCGAATCGTACTTGTTAGACCGGCTGTGGTGGTTGCCACTTGACTGATCGACTCAATCGTCACCTTCACACTGCTAGAAATACTTGGCAGGGCATCTTGCAATTGTTGCGCCCCATCTTTGGTCGCGGTGGCGAAGCTGGCGGCTTGGTCGCCTAGTTGTTCGATCTGTGGTAACGCGGCTTGCACTTGTTCAATGACTTGCAGTCCTTGCTTGGCGGTGTCGATGCCATCCGTCATAGTGCTGGCAATGTCATCAAAATCATCGTCGATCATCTTCAATTGTTTGCCAGCATTTTGGATCTCTGGGATCTTTTCTTGCAAGGTCAAAATGATGCTGGCTTCTTTCTTCAATGCAGGCAGCTTATCGTTTAAGCCGATCAGTTTTTCCCCCATGGCATCCACTTGTGGGATATAATCGGTGAATTCTTCGGCTTTTGCGATCTTTTCTTTGATTTCTGGAAACTTATCGTGCAAAGTGACGATCTCTTTCGTATAGCCATCGATCGTAGCCAAATTGTCATCGGTGTCTAAGATCATCGATTTGACTTTGTTGATGCTGACTAAGTTGGAATCAATGTCATAGCCGATTTCATTGAAGACTTTTATCAACGTGGAGCTGGCGGTTTCAATAAAGTTTTGTGAGATCTCTTCTTGAAGGCTGCTGGCTCCTTTATCGGTGATTTTTGGTGCGATGGCGTTGATTTTTTGGTTGCTATAATACTCGATGGTCGGTTTTTCGATTTTCCCACTGGTAAAGCTGATCAGATCATCTGAAAAATCCGCTGGCAGATAAATACCCGCGTAATATTTTCCTGACTTGACCCCTTCTACTAAGTCCTCTTTTGAATCCAAGAAGCGCCAGCCCAACTGCTTGTTTTTATGGAGGGTGTCGATGACTTCATCACCGATATCGATGTGCTTGTCTTGAAATTCTGCCCCTTTATCCGCACTGTAAACGGCAATCGGCAATTCACTGGTGTTGCCGTATGGGTCCCAGAGGGCTTTGATATTGAACCACGCATAAAGCGAGGGTAAAATCATTAAGGCAATGATCAAAAATGCAGAGATTGGATTGCTGAAAATTCGCTTCCAGTCCAGTTTATATAAATAGAAAACATTCTTTAGTTTATTCATTTTTTCTTCCCCCACTAGTTCTTCGTCGAAGGATAATTTACCATGTTTTTCCCCCGCCGCCAACGGCTAGGATCGACCAAGAAAAGTCCTTTTGACAAATGGACGTTTTTGTCAAAATGAAACCCCTTTACTTTTTGTTTTTTTTCGCTTATTGTTAAACTTTCTTTAACTTTACCATGATGGCGAAAAACACACCACTCATATCCTTTGATCTGTTTTTTTACAGGTCTTTCCTATACAAAAAAAGCTTCCTTTTTCTGCAACGAAAAAGGAAGCTTTTTTAGGCATTATTTCAGTTGATCCTTTGCCAATAACTCATACACATACTTCAACGAGGTAGCTTCGCCATATAATTGAAGATCTGCTTTTTCCTCTGGGGAATACACTTGATCAAAGCTTTGATCGGGAATCAGCACGACATCGATGCCCGCACGTGTCGCGGCTGTTGCTCCCACAAGAGAATCTTCCATGACTAAAGCTTTTTCTGCTGCGACTTGCGCTTTTTCTAAAGTCAGCAAGTACGGTGCTGGATCAGGCTTATGGGCGGAGACGTCATCACCAAAGGTCTGATAGTCAAAGGCCTGCAACAAATCGAAATGCGTCAACAATTCAGAGGCTCTTTTTTTCATCGTCGAGGTGGCTAATGCCGTTTGGAAGCCTTTCTCACGAGCCAAGGCGATGGTTTCTTTCGCATAGGGTTTGGTTTTGAAGGTGCCATCGGTTATTTGCTGGGCAATATAGACTTCCCGTTCTGCTCGTAATTCCTGCACCCGCTGCTGACCGCCTACGAGGTCGGCTAATTTAGTGGCAGTCTGTTGCCAACTTTGACCACGCCAACCAAAAATATCAGCGGCTGTAATCGGAAGCTCATACTTTTTAAATAGCGCCAACCACCCATCAAAATAGACTCTTTCAGTATCGACTAACAATCCATCAAAATCAAAAATCAAAAGTTCTTTCATAAACGCTCCTTCGTTTTGCTAAGATTTTTTCCTCACTCACTGGGGATCAAGACATCTCCCGACTTTTGTCAGCAGCTGCTTGCACTGCTTTGATGACAGCCGCGCGAAAGCCATTTTCCTCTAAGGTTTTGACTGCTTGGATCGTTGTGCCCCCTGGTGAGCTGACACGATCCTTTAAGACACCTGGGTGTTCCTTCGTCTCTAGTACCATCTTCGCTGCGCCTAATACCGCTTGAGCAGCAAATTCATACGCCATCGGCCGCGGCATTCCTTCAGCCACTGCTCCATCTGCCAAAGCTTCAATGAACAAATATGTGTAGGCTGGTGAAGAACCGCTGACACCAATGACTGCATCGATCATGCTTTCTGGTACTTGCTCGGCTTTGCCCAGGCTTTCAAAAAGCTGTTTGACTTCGTTGGCTTCGGCTTCCGTCACTTGACCGTTGGGACTGATAGAAGACATCCCTTCCCCCACCAGTGCAGGGGTATTTGGCATGACCCGCACGATTTTGTGCGCACCGATGATTTCTTCCATTTGCGCGATCGTCACACCCGCGGCAATAGATACTAGCAAATGCTCCTTGGTCAAGCCGTCTTTTAAATCAGCAAGCAAGCGGGGAAAGACAAAAGGTTTAACTGCTAAGACGAGGATCTCCGCTTTTCCGGTGACATCTGCTAGCTTAGTTGTCCCAGTGATCCCAGTTTCTTTTTCTAATTGTGCCAAAGTCGGCTCGTAGCGATGGTTATAAACCAAGATCTCTGCTGGTTCATACAGGTTTGCTGCAATCAAGCCGTTGATGATGGCTTTTGCCATGTTACCGGCTCCTAAAAAGGCGATTTTTCTCATAGTTTTCACGCTCCACTTCTGATTTTGGTACCACTTTTTGCTAAAAAAGCCTAATCAATGACTAGGCTTCAAACTCGATCATATACGGATGCAAGGCGGTGTTATAGATCCCTTCTGTATATTCTACCACTTCTCCTTGTAGATCATACGAATAACGGGTTCGTTTCAAGGCAGCGACCTCTGGCGTGATCATAAACTTCTGTTGCTCTTCGGTCAAGGTCGTTGCCACGAACGCATCTTGAAAGCGATCGATGATCATTCGATGTTCATCCAATAGGCGATACAATGATTTTTCTTCAAAGACCTCGATGGAGGTACCCTTTAGCTGCTTTGGCAAATGGTACTCATAGTAAATAAAGGGTTGGTGGTCAAAATAATACATGCGACGTAAACGCATGACTTCTTTGCCCATCAAAGAATACGCGGGGTGCTCAGGCGCAAGTTCGACTAATTCATAGCTGAGGTTTTTCTTCGTGTATTCCTTGCCAGTCTTTTCAAGCAATTGGCTAAACGTCGTGCCTTTTGACAGCTTGTTATAAGGGCGATTGCTTAAAACCGTCGTCCCACGTCCGCTGCGTTTTTCCACATACTCATCTGCCGCTAACAATTCGATGGCTTTGCGGACAGTGATCTTGCTGACATTGAAGGTGGCTTCCAATTCTGTTTCCGTCGGTAAAAATGAACCAATCGGGTAGCGACCCGACATGATGTCTTCTTTGAGCTTATCGGCAACATCACGGTAAAGAATGTGTTTGCGTTTCATTGCTATCTCGCCTTTCTCTCATTGGATTGGTCTTGTTCTCCTTATTCATCAAAGGTAGGAATGTCTTCTGGTTGCGGCTCGATCAAGACTTTCCGTGGCTTGCTGCCTTCAGAAGGGCCAACGACACCTTGATCTTCTAATTCATCCACTAACCGAGCCGCTCGGTTATAGCCGATGCGAAAACGTCGCTGCAAGAGAGAAACGCTGGCGGTCTGCATTTCCACCACAAGGGCTTTGGCATCTTCGAATAGCTCATCTTGCGGTTGTCCGCTGCTGCCGGTACTCGTTTCTTCCTCAGTAACCATCATTTTTTCTTCATAATTGGCTTCTTGCTGATCGGTCACGAATTCAACCACTCGTTCGACTTCTTGGTCGGAGATAAAGGCCCCTTGGACCCGAATCGGTTTGTTCTCACCCATCGGCAGATACAGCATGTCGCCGCGTCCCAGCAGTTTTTCGGCTCCGTTCCCATCAATGATGGTCCGCGAATCGACACCGCTGGAAACAGCAAACGCCATCCGTGATGGAACATTGGCTTTGATGATCCCTGTAATGACATCCACACTTGGTCGTTGCGTTGCTAGGATCATATGGATACCTGCTGCCCGTGCCATTTGCGCCAAACGAATGATGGCATCTTCGACTTCGTTGCTGGCAACCATCATCAAGTCGGCTAA
Source organism: Enterococcus sp. R12 (assembly GCF_058135755.1). Lineage (NCBI taxonomy): Bacteria > Bacillati > Bacillota > Bacilli > Lactobacillales > Enterococcaceae > Enterococcus > Enterococcus sp. R12. The sequence goes on along the minus strand of NZ_CM176874.1, from coordinate 437,178 downwards.
CTCATCGACGATCACTACAATGAATGGCAAGATCGGACGATTTTCGCCGTCTTCTAAATTCTTATTGATCACTAAATCGTTGTAGCCAGTAATGTTTCGGACCCCAGTTGCCGCAAATTTTTCGTAGCGCTCTTCCATTTCCTTGACCACTTTTTGCAACGCTTGCGCCGCTTTGCGGGGATTGGTCACGACAGGTGTCAAGAGATGGGGAATCCCATTGTAAACATTTAATTCAACCATTTTCGGGTCGATCATCATCAGTTTGACTTCATGGGGTTTTGCCCGCATCAAAATACTGGTGATGATGCCGTTGATGGCTACGGACTTCCCGCTCCCGGTCGATCCAGCAATCAAGAGATGGGGCATTTTCGTTAAGTCTGCCGTTTGGACACGGCCAGAAATATCGCGTCCTAAAGGTACTTCTAATAGTTTATCTGGATGATCCGGTTGGGCTTCGATCACTTCTCGGAATGAAACCATGCTGACTGCACTGTTTGGAACTTCGATCCCAATCAATGATTTCCCTGGGATCGGCGCTTCCATCCGCACATCTTTGGCAGCTAAGGCCAAGGCGATATCGTCGGTCAACCCGACGATTTTGCTTACTTTGACCCCTACTGCTGGTTGAACTTCGAATTTGGTTACTGCTGGTCCTAAGCTGGCTTTGACGACTTTTGCATCAACACCGAAGCTTTGGAAGGTGGTTTCTAACACACCGATATTTTGTTCGATCTTTTTGTACTCGCTGCTTTGATCCGTTGAAGGGATCGAATCGAGTAATTGCGCTGAAGGCAATTCATAATCACGATTTTCAGCTTCTTCCGAAATCTCAAATTCCAATACTTCACCATCATCATCGAGGATCTCCCCGTCTTCATTGACCTTTTTGCTTGGTCCTGGTTTGTTTCCTGCTGGATGTGGTGCTTGAGCGGCCTCTGGTCCCGCCGCTTGCGGCAATTCCTGGAAGTGGTCGATGGGTACAAAGCTCAGCTGCTCTGGTTCAAAATCAGCTGGCGCTTGCATCTGTTGTTCTTTTGCTGATTTTTCGTCTTCTGTCATTGGTCGGACTTGATTCTTTTCTTTGATCTCCGCCATGACTGCTGCTCGTTCGGCTTCTTTTTTGGCTTCTTTCGCAGCTTGTTTCTCTGCTGCTCGTTCCGCTTTGCGGGCTTCTCGTTCGGCTTGCTTTTCTGGAGAGCCTTCTAACAACCGCTGCAGCTTGTCACCAGCTGCTTGCAGGTGCTCGACTAACTCGTGGCTGCTCATTTGGCTGAACAAGAACGCCCCAATCATCATGAGTAAAACAGCGATGATGTAGCTGCCGATCTGGGAAACAAGAAAATAGGTCGCCCCATAGAGCATGGCGCCAATCATTCCGCCCCCGACATTTTGGGTCACTTGGCTGCGCCGAATATCGCCTAACAGCGTCATCCACGTCGTTTGGAAGATATTGGCTTGTTCTCCCACCACATTACTAAAGATTTGCGCATGGAGGATGATCAGCAAACCAAAATACACCAATACACAGCCAATCACTCGCCGAATACTTTTAAAGCGAGCATCGGTCGTTTTGATCGCTAACCAGACACCATAAGCGGCTAGGGCAACACTCAAAAATTGGTACGTGTTTCCGCCAACGATCCGAAACCCGTTGGCAATCAAGGTTCCTAAAAAACCTAAATGGAAAAAGCCAAATATCGAAAACAAGACAAAGAGCAGGCCGACGCCGACCAGCATTAATTTCTCTTGCTGTTTTTGTTGTTTTTTTGTTTTGCGTTTCTTTGCGCGTTTTTTTTGCGCCATTTCTATCCCTCTTTTCATCTTTCCCTATTATAACGAAAAAAGAAGGCGAACAAAAGTTTTCCTGTGAGAAATTTTGGTTAGCTGTTGGAATTTAAGGAAAAAAGAGGATGTCTGCCAGATATAGCAGTGATCATCCTCTTTTTAGCTGCTGCACAAATTCAGCGACTGTATAGACAATCAGTCCCGATGATTCAAAATCAGCGGTATTGGTCGTTACTAGACTGTCGATTTGATTTCGCTTCGCACAAGCTGCTAAAACAGCATCCTCAAAATCTGTCATTGTTGAATCAAGCGCCTGAACGCAATCTGCTTCCGTAACTGTTAAGACGGTATGCACTTGGATCAGTTTTTTGACTTCCCTCCGAGCATCGACTCCTGCTGCTCCATCGAGAATATAGAAAAGATCCGTTAAGGTACTTGCCGTAATCACGCCCTCGCAAAGTCCATAAATGGAACTGTTGTATATCTGTTTGATGGCTTCTTGATGGCTTTTAGACCCTCTTCCTAATAAATAGTCAAGGATCACATTGGTGTCAATCACGACTCGTTTGGCTTTGTATTTGGTCATGCTTATTTTATTCTCCCAGATATTTTTTCCTACGCCGTTCGTTTCTTACTTTTTTGATGTCCACAACGTCAGGTGTTTCAAATGAATCTGCTAAAATGCCTTGCAAAGAATCGACTAAACGAAGTTTCTCCTCTGGGGACAACTCTCCTACTGACTGCTTTTCTGTAATAACTAACTGTTTTTTGCCATTGACTTCTTCTGCCAGTTCCATTTCTAGTTCAGAACCTACCTGGAGATCCAATTTCCGAATCATTTTCTTAGACAAGCGAACCCCCTGTCCATTGCCCCACTTAATCAAATGAGCGGTCTCTTTATAATGTTCCACTCGGCTCCCCCCTCTTTATCGGATTTTCCTTACTACCGATCATTATAACATGAGCACGCATATGTATACACAAGTATATACTTCAATCGTTCCTTCTTTCCTTAAATACGCAAAAGAAATGAATGTAAAAAAAACACCAGCTGCTAAGCAGCCAGTGTATCTTGTTGACTTGTTTTAGTTTGGTGTGACATCTTCGCCAAACCACTTTTCAGAGATTTCAGCAAAGGTGCCATTGTCTTGCAATTCTTTCAAGCCATCATTGATTTTATCTGCCATGGCTTGATCGTCTTTACGCACACCTACAGCAAAATCTTCTGCTTCAAAGGGGCTTTCGATTTCGTTGAAGTCATCGGTTTTGCCTGTTTGAGTCAAATAATATTCTGCGTAGACGCGGTCGATCAAAAGACCGTCGATCCGACCGTTTTCTAGATCGATAAAGGCTTCATTAAAGCTAGCATACAAGGTTGCGTCATTGCCGTCTACGAGATCCTTCAAAACTTCCGGTTGGTTGTTGAAGGTCTCATAACCAGAAGAACCTTCTTGGGCACCTAAGACTTTGCCCTCCATATCATCAAAGCTAGTAATGCCGCTGGCTTTTGCTGTGACTAAGACTTGTTTGTTTTCCATATAAGTATCTGTAAACAATACTTTTTCTTCACGAGCTGCGGTTTTAGTATACCCGTTCCAGATCATATCGATGGTGCCATTGCTTAGTTCGGTTTCTTTCATGGACCAATCGATTGGTTGAAATTTGACTTTGGTTCCTGTTAGATCCAAAATCGCTGTGGCTAAATCCACATCAAACCCAACGATGTTGCCTTGGTCGTCTTTAAAGCCCATCGGTACGAAGGTATCGTCTAGGCCGACGATCACTTCTTCTTTGTCAGCGGCACTGGTTGTGGTGTCATTGCTGCTGCCACACGCCCCTAATAAAAATACACTTGCTGCTGCGATTCCCGTCAATAGTAATTTTTTCATTTTGTTCTCCCCCTTATTCTCCTGCTACTTTTAATAATTGATCACCGATATTTTCGGCAAAAACCAAATCATGGGTCACCACGATCTGGGTCACTCCTTCTTTTTTCAGATCCAAGATCAGCTGTTCGACTTGCTGTCTCAAGCCTGGATCTAAGGCGCTGGTAGGCTCGTCATAGGCCAACACTTTGGGATTCATCGCCATCGCTCGTGCGATAGCCACCCGTTGCCGCTGCCCCCCGGACAATTGGAAGGGATATTGGGCTAGTAGGTCACTTAACCCTAGTTTTTCTGCCAACTGTTCGGCTTTTGCTGTATACGCGGCCTTGTCTTGTTTTAGCACCATTTTTGGCGCCAAAGTGATGTTTTCAAAAACTGACAAGTGCGGAAACAATTGGAAGTCTTGGAAGACGACACCGACGACTTGTTCTTGTTCTTTTGTGTCGGTGGGATCAAAGGCTTTGCCATCCAGTAAAAAGCTTCCAGAATCGATCGTTTCTAAACCAGCCAGTGTCCGAAGCAAGGTGGTTTTCCCGCCACCGGAAGGACCGACCACCGCTAAGATACTGCCGTCTTCGATCGTCAAGTCTAGCTGATCGATGACTTTTTTAGCGCCAAATGACTTTGATACTTGTTTTAGTTCTAACATATGTGGTTCCTCCTAACGGTAATAGTCCAGTTTGGTCTCGATTTGTTTTAACAATAACGTAAAGACGCCTGTCATCACCAAGTAAATCAAGCCGACCCCAACTAACGGAAGCAAGGTACTGTCTCGCTCCATGGCGATTTTCCCGATTCGCATCACGTCTGACAATCCTAAGATGTAAACGAGGGATGTGTCTTTGACAAGATTGATGACTTCATTGCCGACAGATGGCAGGGTGATCTTGACGACTTGTGGGATGATAATTTTTTGGATCGTTTGGATCGGGGACAAACGCAAGACTTTCGCGGCTTCGTATTGTCCGGCTGGAATCGATTGGATCCCTCCACGGAAAATCTCGGCAAAATAAGCAGCGTAATTGATAATAAAGGCGATCAAGGCTGCTTCAAAGCGGTCAAAGACGATCCCTAAGATCGGCAGACCGTAGAATACGAAGATCAGCTGTAGCAATAAAGGCGTTCCTCGCATCAACCAAACGTAGACTTGCACGATCAATTTCAAAATACGCAGGCGACTGGCTAAAACAAAGGCCAACAAGATGCCTAAGGGAATGGACCCGATTAAGGTCAGTGCGAACAATTTAACGGTGATTCCAGTTCCTGAAATTAGTTGGGGCATAACATTGACTAAATACTCAAACATGGTGACTTCCTCCTTGATAGGTTTCAATTTCGATTGGCAGCGATACAGCTTCGCGACGGTTTGCTCCGACGCTTATGTGACGCTGGGCGTTGGCTGGTGAGGGGCAACTGGCAAGTTTCATTTTTCTAAAAAAGAAAAACAAAAAAAGCGCACACTGGCATTTGCCAGAGGACGCTTGATACGTGGTTCCACCTCAATTTGCCTTTCCTTCACAGGAAAAGGCCTCGTGCAGTCCTTGTGATCCTTCCACTTTCGGTTTTCGGTGAGATGCAAAAAAAGAGAAAAAAAACGTCCCCTAGCCATTACAGCTAAAGGACGTTATCAACGCGGTTCCACCTTTGTTTATCAGTGCTTCACAGCACCTGAACTCAGAAAGTCATCAATCAATGACTGCTGCTGTAACGGGCAAACCCGGTCTCTCCTACTTTTCTTTCGGAAAAACGACTCCAAGATGTGTTTCACAACCATGCGTTATCTCTTTGCACCAACCAGAGACTCTCTTCAAACAGCAAGCCTTGCTACTCTTCTTTTCGATGTCTGTTTCATTAAGTTGTGTCTTACTTTACTCGCTCTTAAAGAAAATGTCAAACATTTTTTCTGAAATTTTCGAAACTTTGTCGCATGCACCGGTTTCGAGGGGAAGATTTAGGGAAAAGAAGACGCAGCTGCTTAACCGAAGTACGCTTCAGCTAAGGCTTGCCCTTGCTTGATTTTTGCCCATTGCTGCTCAGTCGAAAGCTCATTGCCGCAGTCACAAGAGGCAAAGCCGCATTGATGAGAAAGATAAAGCCGCTCCTTAGGAATGATTTGGCTGGCTTTGTCTAATAAAGCGATCACTCGCTCTTCATCGTCTAATGTGGCGGTTTTGCTGGATAATAAGCCTAAGACAACTTCCACTTCTGGACGATCTTTCAGCGCTTCTAAAGCCGAGATATCACCAGCACGGTCATCGTCCCACTCTAGGAAAAAGCGGTCATAATGCTGATCACGCAAGAATTTTTCGGCGATCGCTTTGTAAGTACCGCTGGCTGCCGCGCGGCTTTGGTAATTGCCGCGACAATTGTGGGTCCAGACTTTTAATCCTAATTCGTGGGCGTAGTCAGCGACTTCGTTGTTGATCGCCACGAATTCATCGGCTAACGCTTCTAAGCCGTCATTGCCTTGGGTGAAGAAGCTCTTGTCATTGTCTTCGGCAAATAATTCCCATAAACAATCATCGAACTGAACGATTTCACCACCTGCTTCTCGGTATTCCTGCAAGAATTCTTTGTAGGCGTTAAGCAGCCCTTCCCGCAAGGCTTCTTTCGTTGGATACACCTGACCTTCACCAACGAGGTCGTTAAAGACAGTCAGCTCGGTAAAGGCGTGGGCAGCCCCCCAGACGGTGATTTTGACTGGCAGGTCGCCAGCTTGGCGTTTGGTTTCTTTAAACAACGTCAAGTAATGATGGTTTTTGCCAGATAATGGTTCTGTGATTCGGATGCCGATGTCTTTACGTGTCTCAAAATGTCCACCGTCCAAATCTTCAAAGGCATACCCATGATCGGAGATATAGCGCTCAACGCCTTTTAATCCCCAAAGAAAATCCAGGTGCCACATTGAGCGGCCGTGTTCGCCGTCTGTGATGACTGTGATGCCGTGTTCTTTTTGCGCTGCAATGATGTCAGCGATCGCTTTTGCTTCCGTTTCTTGGTAGCCAGGAAACGCATCATAAAACGGGTAGCGGATATCCTCCCGATGCTCGATTTGATTTTTGTAGTCCAATAAATCTTGTGGTCGTAACAATGACCCCACAAGCTGAAATTTGTCTGTTGCCATATCCATTCCTCCTATACAAAGTTTTCAAAATTGTTAGATTTATTCTAGCAAACATCTTATACTATAGATAATACTTATAAACTTATATATTCCATAGGCAATACCTATAACATAAAAAGGAGGTTGTATCCCATGCGTATCCAGCAGCTTGAATATTTGGAAAAAATCGTAGAAACTGGCTCTTTCAATGAAGCCGCCAAACAGCTTTTCATCAGTCAGCCCTCCCTCTCTCAAGCCATGAAAGAGTTGGAAAAAGAGTATGATCTTCAGCTGTTTTACCGCAGTAAATTAGGGGTGACTTTGACCGATGATGGCCGTTCCTTTCTCAACTATGCTCGAAATGTTTTAGACCAAGTCAATCTCTTGGACGAACGCTTTCGCAAAGACAGCCATCGCAAGCATGTTTTCAGTGTTTCCGCACAACACTATGCCTTCGTCGTCCACGCCTTCGTGGAACTGGTCAAACAGTTAGGGGAAGATGAATTTCAATTCACCTTGCGGGAGACCCAGACACAAAATGTACTGGATGATATCCAGACGTTTAAGAGCGAATTGGGGGTCATTTATCTGAATGATTTCAACACGACGGTCTTGACCCGTTTGATCCACGAAAAAGACCTGCAATTCATTCCTTTATTTGAAGCCAAACCCCACGTCTTCATCGGCCGAGAAAATCCCCTGACTCAGAAAAAAAGCATCACATTAGCTGATTTGGAACCATATACCTATCTGTCGTACGAACAAGGGGAAACCAATTCCTTCTACTTTTCTGAAGAGATCTTAAGCACTTTACAGCGCAAAAAACACATCCGCATCAGCGATCGTGCCACGATCTTCAATTTGATGGTGGGTCTCAACGGCTATACCATCAGCTCTGGGATCATCAGCAGTGAGCTGAATGATGAAAAAATCGTTGCGATCCCTTTGGAAGTCGATGATGCGATGACACTAGGTTACCTCAAACACAAGAAAATGGAACTGAGTGAGATGGCTTTGGACTATCTCGCCTTGTTGAAGCAGCATATCAAAAACTACGGTTTCGACGTCTTTTAAAAAAACGATCCGCAGACAGTCGGTCGGGCTTCCTTAGTAAGGTGTCCCGACCCTGTTGCGGATCGTTTTGTTTCTTTTGTGCTTTTTTTGTTCTTAAACTGTCTTACGTTGGCGTTGTGGAGAATAAATCAACGCAATGGTTTCCATTCCCACTCTTCGACTTCGGCGATATCATAGCCGTTTTCTCGAATAAAGTCATGGTGATACGCAACGGTGTCTGCCATTTTTTGGGCAAAGTCCGTTGCTTTTTCTCCATAGACCCATTCGGCGGCGTCTTTGGCTAAGTGGAAGCGATCCAATTCAGAAAGGATCCGCATATCAAACGGTGTCGTGATGTCGCCATTTTCTCGGTACCCATGAATATGAAGCTGTTGGTTGCGACGGCCAAAGAAGATGTCGCGAATCAGTCCTTCATACCCGTGGAAAGCAAACACGATCGGTTTGTCTTTCGTAAAGTAGGCTTCGAATGCTTCATCGCTCAACCCACGAGGATCGACTTCTGGACGACGCAATTTCAATAGATCAACCACATTGATGAAGCGGACTTTCAACTCTGGGAAGGCTTCAATCAGCAACGAAACAGCAGCTAAAGCTTCCAAATTCGGTTCCGTCCCAGCAGCTGCGATCACAATATCGGGTTCTTGTCCTTCATCTGTCGATGCCCAGTCGATGACTTTCAAGCCATCTTTGACAAGCACTTTCGCTTCATCCGCCGAATAAAACTGCGGACGTGGGTGTTTTGAAGAGACCACTAGATTGATCTTTTCTTCAGAAGCGAGCGTTTCTGCCATGACAGCCATCAAGCTATTGGCATCGGCTGGTAAGTAGACCCGCACAAAGTCGGCTTTTTTCTCTGCAATATGGGTCATGATCCCTGGATCTTGGTGGGTGTACCCATTATGGTCTTGTTGGAAGACCGTTGATGAAGCGATCAAATTCAATGAGGGGTACGGGTTGCGCCAGTCAAGATCATGGGCTTTTCGTAACCATTTGAAGTGTTGCGTGATCATAGAATCAACGACTCTTAAGAATGACTCGTAGCTGGCAAAGAAGCCATGACGACCCGTCAGCACATAGCCTTCCAAGAAGCCTTCTGCTTGATGCTCTGATAATTGTGAATCAATCACACGGCCCACTGAAGACAGCCATTCATCATAATCAGGATGTTTTGGCTCCAACCATTGGCGGTCCGTGACTTCAAACACATGGTTCAACCGATTAGATTTGGCTTCATCTGGGCCAAAAATGCGGAAGTTGTCAGGATTTTCTTTGATGATGTCACGAGCAAATTTCCCAAAGACCATCATGTCTTGGGCAGTCGTTTCCCCTGGTGTCTCGATCGCAATGGCATGTGCTTGCCAATCTGGCAAGCGTAGCGGTTGCGGATCGATCCCCCCATTGGTGATTGGGTTGACCGCCATCCGCTGCTCTCCTTTTGGTGCCAATTCTTGAATCTCAGCTTTGATGCGGCCGTTTTCGTCAAAAAGCTCTTCTGGACGATAAGACTGCAGCCAATCCGTCAAAGCATCCACGTGTTCCATATGTTTCGCATTGACAGGGATCGGCACTTGGTGGGCACGGAAGCCCCCTTCAATCGGCTCGCCATCCCAGACTTTCGGTCCAGTCCAGCCTTTCGGTGTGCGAACGATCAAAACAGGCCAATGAGGCATAGCGGCTTCTTCCGCAGAACCTTTGCGGGCTTCTGCTTGGATCGCGTGGATCTGTTCGATGGCTTGATCCATTTTCTGTGCCAATTGCGGATGAACGGCTTCTGGATCGTCCCCTTCTACGAAATAAGGGGTCCAACCCATGCCTTCAAAATATTTCGTGAGATCTTGGTCACTTTTACGAGCCAAAATCGTTGGATTGGCAATCTTGGCGCCATTCAAATGCAAGATAGGCAAAATTGCGCCATCATTGACTGGATTAATAAAGGTATTTGAAAACCAGCTGCCCGCTAATGGTCCAGTTTCGGCTTCGCCATCACCGACCACTACTGCTGCAATGACATCGGGATTGTCTAAAATAGCTCCGGTAGCGTGGGCGATGGAATAGCCTAGCTCGCCGCCTTCATGGATCGAACCTGGCGTTTCAGGTGCCGCATGAGAAGCGATCCCACCTGGGAAAGAGAAGGTTTTGAATAGATGTTTCATTCCTGCTTCGTCTTGGGTGGCTTTTGGATAGATCTCGCTGTAGCTGCCGTCTAAATAAGCATTCGCAACCATGACTTGTCCGCCATGGCCTGGTCCTTCGATATAAAACATGTTTAAGTCGTACTTATTGATGACGCGATTGAGATGGGTGTAAATAAAATTTTGCCCTGCAATCGTTCCCCAGTGACCAATCGGATTCACTTTCAAATCTTTTTCTTCGATGGGGCGGCGCAATAAGGGATTGTCTTTCAAATAAATCTGACCAACGGAAAGGTAGTTGGCTGCTCGCCACCAAGCGTTCATTTTCTGATAATACTCTGGTGTATCGTAGGTTGTCTTCATTGTGCTCCTCCTTTTAGTCCATTGTTCCACTCTTACATAAAAGTCTATGCCCCCTATATTTAAAAGTCAATTTTGCTGATTGCTGGTGCTTTCAGGGGTCTGCTTATCCGCACTTTGCAGCTAGAAAGCAAGAAAGCTTAAGAAAAACGCAAAGAAACCGCCGACCATCGCCAACGGTTTCTTTTGTGATTGGGTACTTATTTGATCGTTACGTATTCTAATCCCACAAGCTTCGCCCATGTTTCGATCTGATCAGAATTTAGGACGAGTGAGACAACGGTGTGATGGCCACCGCCTGTTTCGATCCACTGTTTGACGCCATCGTGGAAGTTTGGTTTTGGTGTCCACATTACTCGTGCAACCGGTAGTTTTGGTGCTTCTTCAGTTGGCTCAAAGGCATCGACTTCATTGATCAATAATTTGTAGTGGGTGCCAAAGTCGGCCATCGAAACCACGACACCTTCGCCGCCTTGGCCGTCAAAGACGAGTCGGGCTGGGTCTTCACGATCCCCCATCGACAATGGCGAAACCACGATTTTTGGTTTGTTGGCTGCTAATACTGGATCGACTTCCATCATGTGGGATTGCAAGATGGCTTCTTTTCCTGGTGTCAGCTCATAGGTATAGTCTTCCATAAAGCCAGTCGCTTTATTGTGGGCCATGATTTTCATCAAGCGGTCAATAGCGGCGGTTTTCCAGTCCCCTTCACCAGCAAACCCATAGCCTTCTGCCATCAAACGTTGTACAGCTAAACCAGGCAACTGCTGCATACCATATAGGTCTTCAAAGTTCGTGGTAAATGCCGTATAGCCGCCTGCTTCAAGGAAGCGGCGCAGACCGATTTCTTGTTTGGCTTGGGCTTTGACATGACGTGCCCATTCTTCTTTGTCGTAATCGCCATAATCGAAATCATACAGCTGGCTGTATTCTTCAAAGAGTGCATCGACTTCTTCGTCAGTCACCGCATCGACGACTTGAACCAAATCGCCGATCCCAAAATAATCAACGGTCCAGCCAAATTGGATCTGTGCTTCGACTTTATCGCCTTCGGTCACCCCAACGTTACGCATGTTGTCGCCAAAACGAGCGACTTTGATTTGGAAGCTTTCATTGTAGCCGACTGCCACGTCCATCCAAGCAGCGATTTCTTTTTGGATGGCTTCATTTTTCCAATAGCCGACAACGATTTTGTTTTGCTTTTTCAAACGGGCATTGATAAATCCATATTCTCGGTCACCATGAGCTGCTTGGTTCAAGTTCATGAAGTCCATATCGATGGTTTCCCATGGAATTTGTTCATTGTATTGAGTGGCAAGGTGCAGCAATGGTTTTTGTAATAATTTCGTGCCGCGAATCCACATTTTTGCTGGTGAGAAGGTATGCATCCAGGTGATCACCCCAGCGACTTCATCCCGATAGTTGACTTCTTTCATGATTTTCGTAATCGTATCGGCAGTAACAGCGAGTTCTTGTAAAACGACTGGATAAGGCAGCTTTGAGCTGTCATTTAAGCTTTTGACCATTTCTTCTGCGTGGTCCCGTACTTCTTGTAATGCTTCTTCTCCGTATAAGTGCTGTGATCCTACGACGAACCAAAATTCTTTTTTCCCGATTTCTAACATTCTACTTGCTCCTTTTTCGTTATTTTTGCCCGTAATAGGCATTTTCTCCATGTTTGCGTAAATAATGTTTGTCTAAGACCCGCTGCGGCAATTCGGGTGCGTAACTGTTCAGCTGACGCGTGATAAAATTCATCTTAGCAACTTCTTCTAAGACCACTGCGTTCATCACCGCCGCATCCGCCGTTTTGCCCCAGGTAAACGGTCCATGACCGTGAAGCAAGACACCAGGAATTTCTTCTGGCGTGATGCCGCGTTCCTTAAAGGTTTCGACGATCACCTGTCCTGTTTGTGCTTCATAGCCTTCATCGATCTCGGCTTGCGTCAAAAAGCGCGCACATGGGACTGCTCCATAAAACGTATCGGCATGGGTCGTGCCCATCGCTGGCAGATCGAGTCCTGCCTGAGCCCAGCTCGTCGCCCAAGTAGAATGGGTATGGACGATTCCACCAATTTCTGGAAATGCTTTGTATAAAACGGCATGCGTTGGCGTATCGGAGGAAGGATTTTTCGCTCCTTCCACTACGTTGCCCTCAAAATCACAAACCACCATATCACTGGCTTGCATGGTTTCATAGTCAACACCGCTAGGTTTGATGACAAACAATTGCTGTTGGCGATCCACTGCTGACACATTGCCCCAGGTGTATTTGATCAATCCTTGCTTAGGCAATGCCAAATTGGCCTGAAAGACTTCTTCTTTTAATCCTTCTAACACAAAATTCCCTTCTTTCTTTTTAAATCAACGCATCGATTGCCGCTTGCTCGATCGGCAACCCTGCTTGGTAACGTTGGGTAAAGACGGTGAACCCCTGAATGTCGGCTTCTGTCGGGGCTAAGGTCACGCCGTGGTCATTTTTAAACACTTGATCTGCTAAGAATGCTGCCAAGGATTGTTCTGGCGTATGACGGCGAAGGTACGCTGCTAAAAGGGCGATCCCCCAGGCGCCGCCTTCACCAGCCGTTTCCATGACCGTGACTGGGGCTTCCATGACAGCTGCCAAGACACGTTGGGCAACTTCTGGCGTTTTGAAGATCCCACCGTGACCAACGATTCGATCAATCGCGACGTCTTCGGCTTCCAGAATCTTCATCCCGATCTTCATCGCACCAAAGGCACTAAACAGATGTAAGCGCATGAAATTTGCTAAAGTAAAAGAACTCTCTGGCGATCGGACGAAAAGCGGCCGTCCTTCAGGGATCTTAGTGATATTTTCACCAGAATAATAGCCATAAGAAAGCATCCCGCCACAGTCTGAATCCCCTTTCAATGCTTCGTTGAATAAGGTCGTAAACAATTCTTCCGTGGAGAGTTTCATTCCAGCTGCGTCGGCAAATTCGCGGAAAAGTTTGACCCAGGCATTGATCTCCGAGGTACAGTTATTCGTATGGACCATCCCCACCAAATCACCAGAAGGCGTCGTGACCAAATCGATCTCTGGATACACTTTAGTTAAGGGTTCTTCTAAGACGATCATGGCAAAAGCAGACGTCCCGGCTGAAACATTCCCGCTTCGCTGTGCCACACTATTCGTGGCAACCATGCCAGTGCCCGCATCGCCTTCTGGCGGACATAACGGGATGCCAGCTTGCAAAGTACCAGTTGGGTCGAGTTTTTTTGCCCCTTCTGCCGTCAATGTGCCGGCTGGTTCGCCTGCTGTCAACACTTGCGGCAAAAGGTCTTTGATCTGCCAAGGATACCCTAGACTGCTGATTTGTGCATCAAATTGCTGCAGCATATTCGCATCATAGTCTTTTGTCGTACTGTCGATTGGGAACATCCCTGATGCATCGCCGATTCCGATAACTTTTTCCCCTGTCAGCTGCCAATGGACATAGCCGGCTAAGGTAGTGAAAAAAGCAACCTCTGGGACGTGGGCTTCTTGATTCAAAATCGCTTGATACAAATGCGCGATACTCCAACGCTGCGGGATGTTGTATTGGAACAATGCCGTCAAGGCTTTTTCTGCTTCTTCCGTGATCGCATTGCGCCATGTCCGAAAAGGTACCAACAGCGTGCCTTGCTGATCAAAAGCCATATAGCCGTGCATCATTGCAGAAAAACCGATACTGCCGATCGTCGTCAAAGGTACCTCAAATTGCTGTTGGATGTTGTGCGCCAACTCTTGGTAGCTGGCTTGCAGTCCTTGCCAAATCGCCTCTAGTGAGTAGGTCCAAATCCCTTGCTCCAATTGATTTTCCCATTCAAAGCTACCTGAAGCGATCGTCTGAAACTGCTCATCGATCAAGACAGCTTTGATCCGTGTCGAGCCTAGCTCGATCCCAAGAGACGTGCGCCCGTCAATAATTGCTTGCCTTACTTGTTGCGTCATCTTCTTATTCTCCTTTTTGGTTATTGACTGAACCGCGAACGATCAGCTCCGGTTCAAAATAAAAGCGTTGCGCTTCTGTTGCCTTACCTGTAGTGATCCATTGTGCCGCCAATTCCCCCATCGCTTCTTTCGGGTGAGTCAGTGTGGTGATCGTCGGTGTGGACAAGGTGCTAAGAGGCGAGTCATCGTTACCCACGATCGAAAAATCAGTAGGAACGTTCTTCCCAGCAGCCGTCAATGCTTGAATCAAGCGATGCGCGATCTCATCGTTGTAACAAACGATGCCTGTGACTTGATTATCGGCAGCCGTCAAGCGCTGGATCGCTTGTTCAATAACGGCTTCTTTCGTCTCGGTCGTATACGTCAAGACGTCTTCTGCTGCAAACGTCCGCTTGGCTTGGGTCAATGCTTTGACAAACCCTTTCATCCGATATTTCCCTTGTAAGTCATCGATTTTCGTGATCATCATCAACTGCTGATGCTGTTGTTCTAATAAATAATTGGTTGCTAAAAAACCAGAACGTGTATCGTTGACACAAATATGCGGCAAGTCTAGTTCTTCATAATAGGCATTGATCATGACGAGAGGAATCCCGGCTTCTTGGAGGGCGACATAATAAGCAAGATTTGGGTTGTACTGGCTGCTCTTCGTTGGCTCAACGATCAACCCGTCTACCCCTTGATCCATCATTTGCTGCAAGCACGCTCTTTCTTGCTCATGGTCATTGTTGGTTGATCCTAGAAGCAGTGAATAGCCTTGCTCCCGCAATGTCTGTTCCACGCCGCGCATGATCGAAGGGAAAATATAATCAGACAAATAGGTCATGATGATCCCGATCGTTTTGCGGTTTTTATGATTGACAGTCTCAGGTTTTGAAACGTAGGTACCTGAGCCCCGTTCTTTTCTTAAATAGCCTTCATTGACCAAAACAGCGATCGCTTGGCGTACCGTGTGACGGCTATAATGAAATTCTTCCTGTAAGGTTGCTTCTGAAGGGATCGCATCGCCTTCTTGATAGGTGCCTAAGCGGATCTTCTCTCTTAAGATATCCGCAAGTTGTTCGTACTTATTCGCCATTTTAATCCCATCTTTCAAAAGTTGTCCGTACATCTAAGATACCAAGAAACCGCTTCCGTGTCAATTACTGCTATGGCTTTTTTTCTAAAAAAACCTAACGAAAAGAAGGCAAATGATAAATTCCCCTTATTTTAATCAGAATAAAACGAATCGAAATGATATTTGTTGTATAATTGAATAAAATGTTGCTTATTACGTTTAAGGAGGTAAGTATTTTGACGAGAACACCTAATGAAACCTACGAGGAACCCATTATTTTGTATTCAAAAAAATATCGAGAAAATCGCAGACATGATGCTAGCTGTCGTTGGCTCATTACGAAAAAAGGCGTCTGGATAAACAACACCCATCCGAAAATCCCAGATGAAAAGATCCCCATGGCAAAAATTGCCGATGTGGAATTACATATAGGCAAAGGTCTCTTAGTGGACTACCTCCGACTGCAGGTACCAGGTAATTCTCAATTGCTCTATTTCACCAATCGAATCGATGCCCAAAAAGCCTATGAATTTTTAACGGATCATTTGGCAGCACTTGGTGGGCAATCAGCCAAAAGTTACGTGGATGAAGAGGCTGGAAAAATCAAATTACTTTCCTATCATTATCGTGATGCTTGGGTCATTTCAGAAGATACCCTCACAATCATCGATTACAAGAAGAAAGCGAAACAGGTTCTGCAGATTCCCCAAATCACCAGTGTCAATCTGAAAGAAGTTGCTGAATCAGGTCTTTGGAAAGGCAATGGCTTTTTAGAATTGTATATTGGCGGCGGAGCGATCAGAGAAACTCATTCCTTCAGACGAATGGAACCGAATCATTCCCTTTGCTTTGCCGAAAAAGACCTGGTGATTGCTCGGATCATACAGCGCTACCTCACCAACTTCCCTCGGGAGCGGTCGGTCCCGTTAACGAACCCATCGCCACCACCAGCTGCGAAGCCGACGGAAGCGCTCATTGCTGAACTACGCGAACTAAAAGTGTTGGTCGACGAAGGAATTTTGACTGAAGAAGAATTTGCATTCAAGAAAAAACAACTGTTAGGATTATAGAAGCAATCGCTTCGGAGAAAAAAGCCGCCCTCCTGCCATGAGAAGGCAGAGCTTTCGGTGAAGGGCTGTGCTTTTTTCCTGGGAAAATTTTGAACGGTTTTTTTAGAACATGCTATACTAATTGAAGAATACGTAGAGTATCTCAAAGGAGGTCTTTCTCATTTTTTCTTTTAATGACATCAAAGCACGTTTCCCCCAGGCAACGTTGCATGACAAAGTTGCCACAACGAAGGATATCGAATCCATCGCCTTCGGCAAAAAATATATTTGGCTGCCAACTGACCAATTAAGTGACAGTGAAAAATTGCTGATCCAACTGGGAAACGGCTCTTTGCAACCAGAAATCGATAACCGAAACCATCCATGGTATCCGATTTTATTTGAACATCAGCCCGTTCAAGAGCCAGAGTGGATTCGCTTGCTGCAAGTTCATTTCACCCGAACCATCGACTCTTTGCAATCCGAATGGCTCGCAGAGATTCAGCAAATGCTCCCTAGCGTGGTGGATCTTTTTTTCCTCACCGAAGACCATGCAGTGATCGTAGAAAAACAAGATGGTGCCAATTTGCCCATCGAAGATCTCGACGGCTTATTCGTCGCTTTGGATATGGATTTCGACTGCTATTCCCAGCTGTTCGTCGGTCCCTTCCATCATCCACGCCACGATTTCACTGCCTTATGGGCAAGTGAGTCTAGCCTGTTCAAAAATGAGTTAAAAACGAAAACCACCAGTAAAAGTATGGATCTGCCCAAAGTGGTCTTCTCTCTTTTTCGCAACGGCTTTTCCGAGTATATTTCCTTGTTTCGTACCTTGTATCTAGATTGGTTTGAAGAAGAGACCGAAACGATCATTCAATCCCTGTGGCGCAATCAAGGCAATGCAAGCTCCACAGCCAAAGAACTGTTCATGCATCGGAATTCTCTCCTATATAAGATCGATAAGTTTCAAACACTGACGCGCTTAAATTTAAAAAATATGGATGATCTGCTGCTTTGCTATTTATTGATCGATCAGTTCACCCATCAGAGCAATTAAACAACATGCACAAGAAAACGTTTTTTTCTTGTGCATGTTTCCGTTGCACCTTCGAAGCGTTTTCATTTATGATGTTCATGTAAACTAAATGGAAAGAGGTAATCCCAATGGTAGAAATGGCCTTAAAAAATATCCACAAAAAATATGATAATAATGATGCGTATTCGGTAACTGATTTTAATTTAGATATCGCAGATCGCGAATTCATCGTTTTCGTTGGACCTTCTGGTTGCGGAAAATCAACAACGCTTCGAATGATCGCTGGTTTAGAAGATATTTCTGAAGGCGAATTGAGCATCGGTGGAAAAGTAATGAACGATGTGGCACCAAAAGACCGCGACATCGCGATGGTTTTCCAGAACTACGCATTGTATCCCCATATGACTGTTTTCAACAACATGGCATTTGGTTTGAAATTGCGTAAATACGACAAAGAAGAAATTAAAAAACGGGTAGAAAATGCCGCTGAGATCTTAGGATTGACAGAATACTTAGATCGTAAACCAGCTGCCCTTTCAGGTGGTCAGCGTCAACGGGTTGCCCTAGGCCGTGCCATCGTCCGTGATGCCAAAGTCTTCTTGATGGATGAGCCGTTGTCAAACTTAGATGCGAAATTGCGGGTTGCCATGCGTGCGGAAATCGCAAAATTACACCAACGTTTAGAAACAACGACGATCTATGTAACCCATGACCAAACAGAAGCGATGACCATGGCTGACCGGATCGTTATCATGAAAGATGGCTTCATTCAACAAATCGGTTCACCAAAAGAAGTCTACAATACACCGAAAAATATTTTCGTTGCCGGCTTTATCGGTTCACCAGCAATGAACTTCTTCAATGTTACGTTGAAAAACGGTATGATCTCTGATGGACAAAGCTTGAACTTACGTATTCCTGAAGGCAAGAACAAGATTCTTGTGGAAAAAGGGTATGAAGGCAAACAATTAGTTTTTGGTATTCGTCCAGAAGATATTCACAGTGAACAAATCGCATTGGAAGCTTCTCCTGAAGCAACTGTACGTGCCGAAGTAGTCGTATCTGAATTATTAGGTGCAGAAACAATGCTTTATACACGCGTAGGTGCGACTGAATTTATCTCGAAAGTTGATGCTCGTGACTTCCACCGTCCAGGTGAAACAGTTGATTTGGCTTTCAACATCAACAAAGCACACTTCTTCGACAAAGATTCAGAAAATGTCATCACACTTCCTTAATTTGTAGTTACCATGCACTGTTCTCGGATTTGCCCCCTAGGCAGTCGCATTTAACTAATATCCACTTTTATTCCTTATTTGTATCCCCTAAAAACAGACAGTCAGCAGACTGTCTGTTTTTGGGTTTCGTTGTGTTTCCTACGAAACGCTTAGTTACGAACGAGAAACCAGAAGCGGTGTAATCCGCTCATTTCCCCCCTCCTACCGCCCACAGCCACGATGCTTTAAGGGCGACACTCGCCCATCACTTGCCTTTAGACAGCATACGCGTGGTGTCAGCTTCGTCCTCTTCCCCCTCAACTTCTCTTTTGTTTGTCTATGATGCGATGTCCTAAACACGAGAAAACGAACCAACGGGCTTGCCACGCATTGCTGCTTAAGAGGGGCTTTCTTGGCTAGTGTAGGCAGAAAAGCACCGCAAAAAGAGTAGTGCTTGTGGGGGATGACAAGCACTACTCTGGGGAGCCTATTCAACTGCTGACCACCTAGCTTTTTGCCAAGCTGCTGGTTAGCGATCGTTTTGCAAGAGGGTCAGGCTGTCTGCAAGGACAGCTTCGCCATCTAACAACTCGTAATCTGTTTCTTT
The DNA here is from genome assembly GCF_058135755.1 of Enterococcus sp. R12. Lineage (NCBI taxonomy): Bacteria > Bacillati > Bacillota > Bacilli > Lactobacillales > Enterococcaceae > Enterococcus > Enterococcus sp. R12. The sequence goes on along the minus strand of NZ_CM176874.1, from coordinate 417,917 downwards.
GATCAATTTATAAGGCACCGCTTTGACCATGAGAAAGTCTTTCAATCGATTGACTTCGTACTTCGTCTGCGGACCGATCAGCAAGGCATCGACAGTCTGCTGCTGCAGGATCTGTTCAGCAATGATGGCTGGTGCCGAATAGATATGCACGGCTAATCCTTTTTCATCTGCAGCTCGCTGCATGTTTTTCACTAAGAGACCCGTAGTGATACCTGCGGTACAAATCAATAAAATCGTCTTTTGTGCTTGTTCCTCCATAAACAGGCCCTCCTACGATATTTTCTTTTTCTTATTGTAGATATCCAACACGACGGCCAGCAGCAAAATCAATCCTTTGATGGCTTGCTGCCAATCGACACCGACTCCTAAGATCGACATCCCATTGTTTAAGACACCCATCACGAGCCCACCAACGATCGCACCCATCACAGTACCAATACCGCCTGAGGTGGAAGCACCGCCGAAATACACTGCGGCCATTGCATCTAATTCCATTGACGTTCCTGCTTGCGGGGTGGCTGCGTTCAACCGAGCGGCTAAAACCAAGCCCGCCAAAGCTGCCATCATCCCCATGTTCACGAAGACCCAGAAGGTGATTTTCTTCGTCTTGATCCCAGAAAGTTCGGCTGCTTTTTTGTTGCCGCCGGTTGCATAGATTTGACGACCAGCAACGGTTTTGTTAGTCAAAAAGCCATAAGCAGCCACGATCACCCCTAAGACGATCAAAATGATCGGATACCCTTGATAAGAGGCAAAGATATAGGTAGCGCCGAGAAATACGACCGCAGTAAAGACGGCTTTAAAGGCAAAGGCTGCCATTGATTCCACTTCAAAAAGATTTTTTTTGCGACGCTCACGGGTCCGCCATTGGCCTAAAATCAGGATGCCCGTGATCACTACACCTAAAATCATGGAAAGTAAATGGATCTGACCGCCTGCAATATCTGGCAAATACCCAGTAGAAATTTGTTGGAATGCCTTGGGAAACGGCGCCAATGATTGACCACCTAAGACGACTTGGGTCAGTCCTCGAAACATCAGTAAACCAGACAAGGTCACGATAAATGCTGGGATACCGACATACGCGACCCAGAACCCTTGCCAGGCACCGATCACTGCGCCCATCAGTAAGCAAAGAGGCACTGCCAGCCAAGGACTGATGCCGTTATTGACCATTAAGACGCCTGCAATCGCACCGACAAACGCCATCACGGACCCTACGGATAAATCAACGTGTCCTAACAAGACGACCAAGAGCATACCAGCTGCCAAAACGAGAATATGACTGTTTTGCAACACGAGATTGGTGATATTCAGCGGCCGCCAGAAAATCCCGTCGGTCATGAGCTGAAAGGCCACCAGCAGCACTGCTAAGATAATGATCATACTGTATTTGCTAAAGATTTCCAGTGCCTTTTCTTTCAGCGAATGGCTGCGTTCTTTTTTTAATTTATTGGTTGTTTCCATCTCAAACCCCACTCTCTTCTAATGTCATTAGTTTCATCAATCGTTCTTGGTCCGCCTCTTCCCGCAGGACCTCGCCAGTGAAGCGGCCTTCGTTCATCGTATAGATTCGGTCACACATGCCTAATAGTTCTGGCAGCTCCGAGGAGATGATGCAAATGGCTTTGCCAGCTGCTGCCATCTCTTCGATGATCGTATAGATTTCGTATTTCGCCCCGACATCGATCCCACGGGTCGGTTCATCTAAAAATAAGATGTCTGGTGTGGTCATCAGCCATTTTGCCAAAACGACCTTTTGCTGATTCCCGCCGCTCAAGCTGCCGACGTTTTGATAGATCGAATTGGTTTTCGTCCGCATTTTTTTGCGGAATTCTTCAGCCATCGTGACTTCTTTTTCTTTATCGATGACCCCTTGGCGGCTGATTTTGGCAAGACTAGCAATGGTGGTATTCTCGCGAATATCCATCAGCAGATTCAAGCCCAGCGCTTTTCGATCTTCCGACACATAGGCTAACCCATTTTTGATGGCGGTTGGCACGTCTTTGACAGAAATCGGTTGGCCGTCTTTATAGACTTCCCCCGAAATCGAACTGCCGTAGGAATGACCGAAGACACTCATGGCAAACTCAGTCCGTCCCGCACCCATCAAACCAGCGATGCCGATGATCTCTCCTTTGCGGATCATCAAGTTCAAATTCTCATTCACCACACGGGTATGATCGATTGGATGATGGACCGTCCAATTTTTGACTTCAAAAAACGGTTCACCAATAGTGGGGTTCCGCTCGGGGTAGCGATTGGTCAAATCTCGCCCAACCATGCCGCGAATGATGCGCTCTTCAGAGATTTCGGCACCACTCAGCGTCTCGATCGTTTGCCCGTCACGTAAAATCGTGATGCGATCCGCCACATTGACGATTTCATTCAACTTGTGAGAGATGATGATCGAGGTGATCCCTTGGTTGCGAAACTCTTTGATCAGCTCTAACAGATTGGCACTTTCTTCTTCATTCAACGCCGCGGTTGGCTCATCTAAAATCAACAATCGGACGGATTTTGAAAATGCTTTGGCAATTTCCACCAGCTGATGATGCCCGACACCGATTTGTGAAACCAGCGTGTTCGGGTCTAATTTCAAGCCAACGATCTTTAAGAGGTTGTCTGTTTTCTTTTCGGTCAGATCCCAATCAATGATGCCGTGTTTGGCTTGTTCGTTTCCTAGAAAGATATTTTCTTTGATCGACAGGTAAGGACTTAATGCTAACTCTTGATGAATAATAACGATTCCTTTGTCCTCACTGTCCCGCAAATCTTTGAACTTGCATAACTCCCCTTCATAATAGATCTCTCCGTCATAGCTGCCGTAAGGATAGAGTCCGCTTAAGACATTCATCAGCGTGGACTTGCCAGCGCCATTTTCTCCACACAGTGCGTGGATCTCTCCTCGCTCGATCGAGAGGTTGACGTTATCAAGGGCGCGAACCCCTGAAAACTCTTTGACGATGCCTTTCATCATCAAAATATTATCTGCCATGTTCTTTCACCCTTTTCCTTTTTATGTAAAAGTGGTGCGCTGCCTTTGTAAGAAAAGCGGAAAGAACGAATATTGGGGATGATTCGTTCTTCCCTACTGCTTTCGGGGAAACTAGTATCTTTTCTCGCTGGATCAGCGCTTCTTGCTTAAATGCCTAGCTCTTCTTCTGTATAGTAATCGGTATCGATCAGTTCTTCTTTGTAGTTGTCGCTATCCACAGAAACGGGATTTGACAAGTAGGTTGGTACGACTTTGACGCCATTGTCATAGGTTTCCGTATCGTTGACTGGCACTTCCTCGCCATTGGTGATAGCTTCGATCATTTCGATCGTGTTTTTCGCCAACACCCGTGTATCTTTGAAAATCGTTTGGGTCTGTTCGCCCGCGATGATCGATTTCACCCCTGCCACCGTCGCATCTTGACCGGTAATCACAGGTAGTGGTTTATCGGAAGAACCATAGCCAACGCCTTTAAGCGATGAAATGATTCCTAGGCTGATTGGATCATAAGGTGAAAGAACGGCATCCAATGTTTGATCCGTATAGTTGGCACTCAACAAGTTGTCCATCCGAGCTTGCGCAGTTGAACCATCCCAACGCAAAGTAGCGATTTGGTTGAAGTTGGTTTGACCAGAAGGAACGACTAGCTGTCCGCTGTCAAAGTATTGTTGGAAGACCGAAAGGACCCCATTATAATTGATCAGTGCATTGTTATCATCTGGAGAGCCGCCGAATAATTCAATGTTAAATGGTCCTTCACCGTCTTTGAGACCCAATTTGTCTTCAATATAAGACGCTTGCAGCACGCCGACTCCAAAATTATCAAAGGTGGCATAATAATCGACGTATTCCGAGTTCATCAGTAAACGGTCATAGGCGATGACTGTGATATCTTCGTTATGGGCTTTTTCCAACACGTCTGTCAGTGCCGAACCATCGATCGAGGCGATCACTAAAGTATCAACGCCTTTGGTGATCATATTCTCAATTTGTGCCACTTGGTTTTCTACTTTGTCTTCTCCATATTGCAGGTCAGTTTTATAGCCGAGCTTCTCTAATTCTTCTACCATGTTGTCGCCATCTGCGATCCACCGTTCTGCCGATTTGGTCGGCATCGCGATCCCAACAAATCCTTTGTCTCCGTCACCGTTTGCCCCGCTGTCTGATCCATTCCCACAAGCTGCTAACAATCCGCCAACCAATAAGGTGGATGCTAGGACGACCAATTTACCAAAAGTACCTTTCATTGTGATCCCTCCATGTCTTTTTCTTACATTCTCAGTATAGCCAGTTAAGGAATCGCTTACATTTAGATTTTTTCGAGGTTTCTTGGATTTCTTGAGAAAAAACGACTCAGTTGCCCCCATTTCTTTTCGTAATCTTGGATTTTTTAAGATTCCCTTGGTTTTTATTTGATTTGATATTTTGTGTAAAGCGCTTCCGTATTTTTTAGTAGAATAGACCATAGAGGTGAAAAAAATGAGGAATATAAAAATTGGGTTACTCGTTTGGTTGTGTTTGTCTTTCTTGGCTGGTTGCCAAGCAGTCAAAGAAACGACCGCTGAAACATCGGAAGAAAGTATCGTGATCGGTTTTTCTCAATCGGGAACAGAAAGCAGCTGGCGCAAGCGCCACACCGAATCGATTCGCACTGAATTAGAGAAGGAAGGCTATGAAGTGCTCTATCGTAACGGCTATATGAATCAAGAACGTCAGATTCAAGATATCCGCAGTTTTATCGTGTATCAAGTCGATGCCATCGTCTTTACCCCGATTCAGGAAAACAATTGGGAACCGATTTTGGAAGAAGCTGCGCAAGCGGGGATTCCCGTTTTCGTGGTGGACCGTCATGTCAACGTCAGCGATCCCTCCTTGTTTCTGACTCATATCGGGCCAAGCTTCAAAGCCGAGGGCAATCGTGCAGGTCTCTACGTCAGCAATTATTATAAAGAACATCAAAATGAAACGATCAATGTTTTAGAATTGACGGGACTGGATGCTACTTCTCCGACGTATTTGCGCTCAGAAGGGTTCCGAGAAACCATCAAGCGTGATTATGCCCACAACAATGTAACGATCCAAGTCAAAGATGAGCTAAATGGTGACTTCATTCGCCGCAAAGGCAAAGAAGTCATTGAACAATACATCGCAGAAGGCAAAATGGAGCAGATCGATGTCTTGTTCAGTCACAATGACGAGATGACTCTTGGCGCTCTTGAAGCCCTCGAAAAAACCGATATTGAGCCAGGGAAGGATTTGGTGATCGTATCGATCGATGCCCAAAAAGAAATGATCGACAAATTGAAGCAAGGGATCGTCAATTGTGTCGTTGAATGCAACCCAGACGCTGGTGTGTTCGTCAAAAATGCCATCTCGCGCTACTTGGCTCGCGGCGCCGATGCCATTCCTCGTGAAATCTATGTCCATGAAACAGTTTTTTCCAGTGATATGGACTTTGATCAAATTCCACCGAGAAATTATTGAGGAGACGAAGATGAAAACAAAAAGTATCAAGGGCATCTTCCAGCAGACCAACAAACTGATGATCCTCGTCGCCTTTATCCCCCTCGTAGTAAGCAGTGTCTTTTACTCGCGACAGATTTTTATTTACCAAAACACCATCAACAATATTGAAGAAGCCAATCAATTATCGGAAAAAGTCGATGCCATTGTCTTGGAAGAAATGTGGGATTTAGTCTTTGGTCAAAAAACCGTCGCACAAGTCCAAGAAACCAATGTGATCGATGAACTAAGGAGCGATCTGCAGCACATTCAAGAAAATACCAGCACTGCCAAAGAGCTCAATATTTTAGCAGTCGCCTTTCGGACGCTCGATTCTTTAGAAACCTATCAGCAACAGTTGATCGATAATATTCTCAACGATGAACCGGTGGAACAAAACCAATACGTCATGATCCAAGTGGATTCGGTGATCGATTTGCTATCCGATATTTTGCAGCAGTTTGTCGGGGTAGAGATCAGCTTAGCCAGCCAAACCAATCACGAATTGGTCCAATCCGTGTTGCTGCTGATCCTTTTTCAGGTCGTGTTGCTTTTGATCATCTTTGCGATCATCAATAAAAACCGCCGCTTTGTTCGTGACAATCTGCAATACCCGCTGGATCGGTTGTTAGACCTTTCCAATGAACTATCCCAAGGACATTTGAGCTACCGAGCAGAACTGCCCGAAACCCCAGAGCTGCGGACTCTGACGAGTAGCTTGAATCGAATGGCAGATGACTTGACTCGGCTCTTGGAAGAAAATGCCTTGAAGCAGTATCACTTAGCCCAAAGTGAGGTGCGGGTCTTACAAGCCCAGATCACTCCACATTTCATCTATAATAGTTTAGATGCGATCGTTTCTTTGATCGAAGCTGCCCGTTACGAGCAAGCAACCGAAATGACTTATGCGCTGTCAGATTTTTTCCGCATCTCCTTAAGCAAAGGGCAAGACTGGATTCCGCTGGAAAAAGAATTGCGGCATGTGGACGATTACTTGAAGATTTTGCAGATCCGCTATGGCAGGATGCTGTCTTACACCATTGAAGATCAAACTGTCAGTCCAGAACTACAGGTTTTGAAAATGGTCCTGCAGCCCCTTGTTGAAAACGCCGTATATCATGGCACCAAATTTGTCCGTCGTGTCGGCATGATTCGAATCACAGTGTCAGAATTGCCTCACCAGATTCAAATGACCATCAGTGACAACGGCGTTGGGATCGACCCTGAGCGTTTGGAGGAGATTCGTCGTAACCTTAAAGAAACCACTGATCCCGCCTCTGAGAGCGGCTATGGCCTATATAACGTCTATCGCCGTCTCCAGCTGAACTACGGCAGCGAAGCGCAACTGACGATCCACAGTCAATACCAAGAAGGCACCACGATTAACGTCACAGTACCAAAAAGGGAGGAACCCAACCATGTACAAAGTGTTCATAGTTGAAGATGAACATCTGATTCGCGATAGTTTGCGCCACCAAATCATGACTCTTGCCAAACAATACCCGATCGTTTATAGCGATGAAGCCGCAGATGGCGAATTGGCGCTGGCTTCGATCCTTGATCTGCGTCCTGATATTATTATCAGTGATATCAAAATGCCGTTTATGGACGGCTTGGTCTTTGCGAAAGAAGCCAAGAAATTATTGCCGCAAGTTCGCATTATTTTCGTTAGCGGCTTTGATGATTTTGACTATGCAAAAACGGCACTGCAGCTGCAAGCAGACGATTACTTGCTCAAGCCCATCAAAAACGAAGAATTAGAACAAGCCATCAAAACCGTCGTTCAACATTTAGATGAACAACAAGCCACTCATCAACAATTATCCAAAGAAGACGATTTATTCGAAATGGAAATCAAAAAGAATCACTTTCTGAATCACCTCTTTAAACAAAAGATCACGATCTCAGAAGCCTTTTTGCAAGCAGAAGAACTGGGCCGGCGCTTTTCAGGCAAACAGTTTTGTGTACTCTTAGCAAAAACCCCCTTCAATCAAAGCTTTTCTGACTACACTCGCTTTAGCCAGCAGCTGACCAAAGCCTATGAACAAGACGATGCCGTCTTGTTCTCCAGTGTTTCTAGCCGCTTCATCAAGTTTTTGCTTTTTGACCATGACCGAGAACAAGTTTTAGAAAAAGCCTATCAGATCGCTCAAAGCCTCGTTCATGGTTCTGGGGAAGAAGTAGCAGTGGCGATCGGACCGGTAGCAGATCGCTTCTCGGGCATCTCTCTTTCTTATCAGAAAGCTCGTGACATGCTAAAAACCTATGGCAGCATCCGCAAGGAAAAAATCATCAGCTATGAAGACGACATTCGCGAAGGGGAACTGTCCCCCACCAATCCTTTCAAAACCGACCTTGCTTCACGGCTGGCAAATGCTGGGAAACAGACGATCCCTGAGCTGATCGCTGAATTGATGGCGCCTCAAGGAACCGTTGAGCGAACGCAAATGTACCGTTTGTTCGTCTTAGTCGAACTGCTGGCATTGTTGAAGAAAAAAGACAGTCATTCGCTGCCCCAGATCGTTCAGCACGCCCATGACTTAGACTATCTAGCGGCATTGACCCATGAGCCAGAGAACTATCAAACGACTCTGGCAGAACTGTTGCCATTATTAACCAAACAACCCATCAATCCTGCAATGGCGAAATATCAAAGCGTCATCAATCAAGCCAAAGCCTTTATTAGTGAGCACTTTTCTGATCCCAATATTTACTTAAATGTAGTTGCTGAAAAAGTTCATTTGAGTCCAGCACATTTCAGCACCATCTTCTCGCAAGCCACTGATTCTACGTTTATCGAATACTTGACCGAGCAACGGTTGACCTTAGCTAAGGAACTGCTGTTAACGACCAATCTACGGCTATCTGAGATCGCCTTTGATGTTGGCTACAATGACCCAAATTATTTTTCCTTTTTGTTCAAGAAGAAAGAAAAAATCTCACCGAAAGAATACCGTCAAAAAAATGCCTAGATGAGTGAAGGGATGCAAAAAAAGAGTGAGGGACAGCAAAATCGTCCTCACTCTTTTTCATTTTCTACCTCATGCAGTTATTTCTTCTCCATCGCAGCTTTTAAAGCAGCTGCTAATGGGCTTTCTTGCGGTTCTTCTTGATTGATTTTGTTCATCAAGCGGCGTTCTTCGTGTTTCGACAGCTTTTTGCTGCGTTCCTTTTTATCCGCCATTTTTTCGGTGGTCCCATCGAATTTACAGCGGAAATAGGCGCCGTTTTTGCCTTCAATGATCTCCATCTTTCGGTGGCATTGCGGGCAGCGTCGGTTTGAAACTTTCGGGTCTTTCCGACGACGGTACTTGCAGGTGCCACTGGAACAAACATAGATCTTGCCATCACGGGTATTTTTCTCCCGCAAGGGTTCGCCGCATTCTGGACACCGTTTTTGGGTCAATGAGAAATCTTGGTACTTGCTCTCACTTTGCTTGATTTCTTTAACCAATTGTTTTGTGTCTGCTTCGATTTGTGCGAGGAAGGTTTGGGCAGAATAGGTGCCTTTCGCAATGGCTTCCAGTTCCTTCTCCCATTTTTCCGTCAATTCTGGTGTCACCAAGGATGGATTGACTAAGACTAACAGCTGCTTGCCTTTTGGCGATACTTGCAAGCCGCTTGGGGCCCGCTCCATCAGCTCAGATTTGATCAGCTTTTCAATGATCTCCGCACGGGTTGCCGGCGTACCAAGACTGTGTTTTTCCATTTTGCCTAAAAGAGTTCCTTCATTCAACGGTTTCGGTGGTGTAGTCAACTCTTTCTGGATGGTAAACTCAGGCTTGACGGTACTGCCTTTTTGCCAAGCCACATCACTGGTTTCTTCTTCAGAAGTCGTTTTCCATCCCGCTTCTAACACGATATTGCGGTTGAATACAAAGGTTTCTGAACCAAAGGTCACGGTCACTTTCTGCTGCTGCTTTTTATGGGGTTTCGCAAAGAGCATTAAGAAACGACTAACGATCATTTGATAGATCCGTTGTTCATCGGTAGTTAATTTTTCATAACGTGCCCGCTGTTCCGTTGGCAATAGGGCATGGTGATCGGTAACTTTTTTATCATTGAAGACAGCTTGCTGCACCACTTGTCCGCCATTTTTCAAGTATCCTTTGACTTCTGGGGCAAAATCCGCAACTGCCTGCAGGCGTTCCTTCATGGTTGCCTTCATATCATTGGTCAAATACTTGGAATCCGTCCTTGGATAAGTGACGATCTTGTGGGTTTCATACAAGCTTTGAACAAGCGACAAGGTCTTCTTGGCAGAAAAACCATAACGCTGATTGGCTTCTCGTTGGATCTCTGTCAAATCGTATGGCAGTGGTGCACTTTCTGTTTTGACCTTTTCTTCGATCGCTGTCACGCGACCATTCTGTTGACTCATCTGTTTGACCAATGCTTCGGCATCGCTGCGTTCTTTTAATTGATAAGGATTTTTTTGCTGCAGGCGAGCCTTGGCATCGCCTACGTTTAGGGTAATCACATGATAGGTTTGCGGACGGAAACTCTCGATCTGCATTTCCTGACTGCGCACCAAAGCTAAGGTAGGGGTTTGGACCCGACCCGCACTAAGATTGTCTTGATATTTGACCGTCAACGCCCGGGTGACATTCAACCCTACCAGCCAGTCGGCTTTTGCCCGCGCAAGGGCGGAGTAGTAAAGATTGTCGTAGTGCTTGGCTGACTGCAATTTTGCAAAGCCTTCTTTGATGGCTTTAGGGGTTTGCGAAGAAATCCACAAACGTTTGACTGGTTTGTCAAAACGAACCCACTCCAAAATCCAGCGAGCGACTAGCTCCCCTTCTCTTCCCGCATCGGTAGCGATCACGACTTCCCCGACATCTTTTCTTTGAGCCAACTGTTTGATGGCTTTTAGTTGATGACCGGTTTTTGGCAACGGCTTGATCCCGATGGACTTAGGGATCATCGGTAACGTTTCCATCTGCCATGATGCCCAGTCTTTGTTTAAATCTTCAGGCATTTTCAAGCCCAATAAATGACCAAGGGCCCAAGTAACGATCACCTTGGGTCCTTCGTAATAATTTTTATGTTTTTGCTCACAGCCCAAAACTTTGCTGAGGTCTTTGGCAACGCTTGGCTTTTCCGCTAGAATTAGTTGTTTCATAAAAATCTTTCCTGCTTTCATCGACGACTTGCTGATATTCTTTGAGCAATGCCAGTCCAATATATTGTTGGAGGTAATCGTCGCATTCTTCGCACCAGCGTTCGTCTTCTTCATTCCAAAAAGCCGTCATAAAGTTTGATTTTGCATTTATGTACGAATACTCTTCTCTGATTTCTTGCCATTTTTGTTCATAAAATGACTGCGCCTCGCTGAAAGTTGCAAATGTGAACGCCTCTTGAATATCTGACTGCCATCCCTCAAAAAACCACCACGGTTCATTGTCCCCATACATGACTACTACTTGATACATTCCATTGCTCCTTTCACGATTCCTTCCTCATATTAGTCACTTTTACTTAAACTTGCAAGGAATAAGTTTCAGCATTTAAACATTGCTTTAAAAATTCATTAAACCCTCGTTTTTTTGTACGATTTATCGGTTGTTTAAGATTACATTATTTCTATGCCCCTATAGTCTAGCACAGATGTTTCCTGTTGTGAATATAACATCAAAAGATTAAAAAAATATCAAACAAGATTTATTTTAACCTCGTAAAAAAAATTTGTCTGCGATGGATATGCTACAATAATGACAACCACGAAATTGCCAGGAGGTGCCCCATGTATCTCGAACAAATCACTTTTCCCGATCAAGAGACCGAGTTTGATTTTTTCCTTTCCATCAAACGAACCGTTTATGATTCTTACTACCCTTTTCAGATTCTCAGTGCCCGCCTTTTTCAGCAGATCGATTTTGAACCGGTCACGATTTTATATGGCGGCAATGGTTCTGGCAAAACCACCGCATTGAACGTGATTGCCGAAAAGATCCACGCGCAGCGCTTTGCTGCGTATAATCGCTCGAATTTTTTCGAGGACTACTTAGCCTACTGTACTACTGGCAGCATCGACGAACCGCAAGAAAAAGTACTTTTGACCAGCGATGATGTCTTTGATTACATGCTGGCTATTCGAAATTTGAATCAAGGGATCGATCATCGCCGAGAAGAAGTATTCCAAGAATACTACCAAGCAAAGTATGCAGACTTTCGTTTCACGGGTTTTGACGATTACCATGAATTGAAGAAAATCAATCTTGCACGATCCAACACACAGTCCAAATTCACCCGCAAGCACTTGATCGACAATGTCCGAGAATATTCCAATGGTGAAAGTGCCTTTCGCTTCTTTCAAGAAAAGATTCGTCCCAACAGCCTTTACTTATTAGATGAACCAGAAAATTCTCTTTCTGCTGAGCGTCAGCTGGAATTGGTGCAGTTACTGGAAGATTTTGTCCGCTATGAACAGTGTCAATTCATTATTGCTACCCATAGTCCTTTCGTTTTATCTTTAAAGGAAGCCAAAATCTATGATTTGGATCAAACGCCCGTCGATGTTCGGAAGTGGACCCAGTTAGCCAGTGTCCAGCAGTATTACCGCTTTTTTCAAGCACACCAAGCCGAATTTGATGATCGATCATGAGCAAAGCAACCCAGTTTCCGCCAAAGATTTCTTTTGGCGGCTTTTTTTCCGTCGCACTCACACAAAGACCAAAATCAAATTGATCAGCGCAATACAGAAGGCGACCACTCCCGCAATTTTGCCCCACTTGACTTCTGCTTGGTTATACTGATCGGAATGCCCCGCAATCTGAGAGGACAAAAAGTAGAACTTTTTAAAAACAATCAAATACCCGACTAACCCAAATAGTACGGCTAAGGCAAGATGATTGATTTGACTTGAAACGACCTGAGTCTGATGAAGCACCACCACCCCTACGACACTAACGACAAACCCCGATTTCATGAGATTGGCTTTTGTACGATTCATGCTCCTCCTCCTTTCTTTTAAAAATGCCAATGCATCAAAAACATTCATTTTCTATCTAAATTATAGCATAATTTGACTATTTTTTTAAAATAGAAAGCGCTCGCTCTATTCGGATTTTCGAATTGATTGATAAAAAGCCCTAGCTAAGTGCAACTGATTGGTTCAGTGTTCTTAGCTAGGACTGATTGTGTTAGTGGTTAAACATATTGTAATTCTTTGGCTTCTTTGTAGGCTGCATCGATCAAACCGCCGCCCAAGCATTCCATCCCGTCATAAAAAACGACTGCTTGTCCAGGAGTGATGGCGCGGACTGGTTCGTCAAAAATCACTTCTGCTCGATCTCCATCTAATAGACGCACCGTTACTGGTACATCTTGTTGACGGTAGCGGAATTTTGCTGTGCATGAAAATTCCGTGCCGCGGTCTTGTTCTGTAGTAAAGTGGATTTGGCTTGCTTCCAAGCGATCTGCATACAATGCGGGGTGATGGAATCCTTGCCCCACATACAAAGTGTTGGTCGCCAAGTCTTTTCCTACGACAAACCATGGTTCTTGAGTGGCACCGCCGCCGCCAATGCCTAAGCCTTGACGTTGTCCGATGGTGTAGTACATCAAGCCATCGTGTTGTCCTTTGACTTCGCCATCTAATGTAACCATATTGCCTTTTTTCGCTGGCAAGTAATTACTCAAAAATTGTTTGAAATTCTTTTCTCCGATAAAGCAGACACCCGTGGAATCTTTTTTCTTGGCTGTTGCTAGACCTGCCCGTTCAGCGATCGCTCGTACTTCTGATTTTTCCATGCCGCCTAGTGGGAACATGGTTTTGCTCAATTGTTCTTGTGACAATTGGCTTAAGAAATACGTTTGATCTTTGTTGTTATCCACGCCACGCAACATATGAGTCACGCCGTTTTCATCAACGGTCACTTGCGCATAATGGCCAGTTGCTACATAATCGGCACCAAGATCCATCGCATAATCCAAAAAGGCTTTGAACTTGATTTCCTTGTTACACATGACATCTGGATTAGGTGTCCGTCCGGCACGGTATTCTGCAAGGAAATATTCAAATACACGGTCCCAATATTCTTTTTCGAAATTCACTGAATAATAAGGAATCCCGATTTGCGCAGCCACTTTGGCTACGTCTTTGTAGTCTTCTGTTGCGGTACAAACACCGTTTTCATCGGTATCATCCCAATTTTTCATAAAGATCCCGACAACATCATACCCTTGTTCTTTCAGCAAAAGTGCTGTTACTGACGAGTCTACCCCGCCACTCATTCCAACCACCACACGGGTGTTTTCGTTAGACATGATCGTTTCACCATCATTTCAATTATAGATTCTGAAATCATCTACGATTTGAAGGTCGCAACTTTTCAGTAATTTGCATTATACAACAAAACACAAAAAAGTTCACTGTTTGCTGTCTTTTCTTATAAATTCCTTGTTACTAGATAAGTTCTTCTTTCATTCGATCCACAGCCGTCCTTTTATTACTGCTGTTCTTGGCGTAATAAATCACTAGGGGCAAAATCATTTTTAGAAAAGTCATCTGGAGGAAACCCGCTGTTCGTTCTTCCCCCATTCAGCCCAATAGAAGAAGCGCTGCTTTTTGTGTATCTTATCGACAGCCGTCCAAACGACTCCCATTGTTCAAAGACCACTAGATAAGCGAATGCTAAGAAGCCGCATTTCACCTTTTAAACGGTCGTTTGTCATAAAATCGTATGGAATTCTTCAGGAAATGCAGAAATGCCGCTATCAGAAAAAGACTATACTTCTTTTAGATACTACTTTACGAGGAGGGGCATTTCATGAGATCACACACAGGGATATCGAAAACTAGGAGAAACGACGGAAAGAAAAGAAAGAGCCTGGCGCTACTACTTTTTCTCATCGGTGGTATTTTTGTCATTCATTACGTGATGGATCAGGCCAGGGATGCTGAATTTGATCAGACAGCGCTTGTCTCAAAAGAGTTCACTCACCAAGCCAATCAAGCGATTCAACAAGCGATGGCAGACACGCAGCAAGTGCCGTTGATTGTACAAACCGATCAACGCTGGGGCAATGACACATATGGATATGGAGAAACGCAAAATACGTTTGCAGCAAACGGGTGCGCTATTGCTTCTTTAGCGATGATCGATTCTTTTTGGACGGATCATCCGTCGAATCCTGACAAACTATTAAAGTGGGCTGGCGATCAATTTTATCTTCCCAAACAAGGAACGAGTTGGCAAATCTTTCCTCAGTTTGCCGAAGCTTTTGGTTACCAATTTGCCGATTTAGGAAGTTCCTTTGCGGCTGCCTATGAGAAAATGACACAAGGCATCCCCGTTGTGGTCTCGGTTCAAGCAGGAACCTTTACGACCTCAGGACATATCATGGTATTGGCTTTGAACAAAGAAGGAGCGATTCAAGTATTCGATCCTAATGATTCCCCCGAAAAAGCCCATTATGAGAAAAGCTATCCTAACGATGTCTTTCAAGCAGAAGGAATCCATTATTGGAGCTTTTGGCTTTGACGTTCTGATCGGCTGAAGCTGCAAAAATACGCCTTTTGTGGGACAAAAAAAGACTAGCCGAAGCTAGTCTTTTGCTTATCTTACTATTATTGAACGCGTGGTTCGTTGTTTTCTTGAATACGCGTCGTTGTTCGGTTGAAGGCACCTTTGGCTTTACGTGTTTGTTTTGACGCAAAGTCGCCAGTTGTTTCTGCCGCACTGCTTACTTTGTCTTGAACTGTTTCAGAGTCTTTTTCGAATTGTTCACGTGTTTTGACATCTGCTACGTTCACGTTTACTTCGATGACGTCTAAATTCGTCATTTTGTTGACTTGTGTTGAAACAACCTCTTTGATTTGGTCGTAGATCGTGGTCATGTCGCTGCCGTATTCTGCAACGATATCAAGATCGACTGCCACTTGTTTTTTCCCAACTTCAACGTTGATCCCTGAAGTCACATCATCGGTGTTGACTAATTTACCTGCAATATTTGAGAAGAAACCGCCATCGACTGTTAAGAGTCCGTCTACAGATTCTAATGCAATGCCTACGATTTTTTGAATCACTTTATCTTCGTAAGTTAATTCTCCTTTAACACCTGTTGTTGGTTTTGTTTGGTTTTCCATCGTACATTCCTCCTACTATAATCTTGATATAAATTAAACTAATAATGTTACCAAAGTTAACGGCGCGGTCTTTGAAATTGTTCAAAGAATCCGACTTCTTTGAGATAAAATCCCAGATACATACCTAGTGCCGTAAACAGCACCAGCAGTATGGTTTTCAAAAAGCCGATCGTTAGAAACAGGATCGCTAGGATCAAACCGAAACCTGCAAAGATAAGCGGGATCTTATAGTGGTAGAACCATTCACTCATACCTGTTCCTCCTAAACTACACGCGGCTGGTTATGGGCTGCTGGCGTTTCTTGCGTATCTTTTAAGACAACTTCCGTTTGGATATTGCTTTCGATACCGAAAAGCTGCTGCAGACTGCTGCTGATCTCACCAACCAATGCTTCTTGTTTTTGCGGGATGGCTGCTGTTTGTTTCATTTCTCCATCGATTTTTACGGATACTTTATTCTTGACGATTTTGATTTTTACGGACGGCTGATGGATGAAATCTGCTTGTTTCACCCGTTCAAGCACAAAATGCTCTAACGCCTTCTTCTGAATCACTAAATCGCCTGTCTTGTGGGAAATGATCAAGCGGTCCGAACGTTTTGGATAAAACAAAACGACAAAGAGCGCGATCACGGTAAAAATGGCAAAGCCAACAGATAACCAAAAGAGCAGCATACTCATGGAAGATCCGACCCAAGGATATTCATCCAAAGGAATCAAGTAAACAGGCAATGAAGCCGCTTGCTGATTGGCGATGATCCCAAAATAAAAGACAAGTAAGAGTAAAAGCAATCCGATGATAAAAATCACTTTAGAAATCTTACGCATTGGCAACCTCCTTTACTGCTTTCTACTTAAAGCATACACATTTCTTAAATATCCATCAAATAATAACTCTTGGAATCGATTATTTTTTACATATAAAGTTTATTTTTATCAAAAAAATTTCCTTAATCAAAGCTTGCTGTCAAAGTCATCACAAAAAAAGCAAGCCGCCCAAATCTGTTTGGACGCTTGCTTTTTTTGTTATCTGTTAACGAGCCAGCTTAGTAAGTTCTTGTTGTTTTGCATGATACAACACCGCCAGTTCATTTTCGGAAACTGGCCGACCAAAAGGACGCGGCTGTGGCAGAAACGCCAATTCTGGTGCATCGACTCCTACGTTGAGATTCTCAGCGATCGGTACACTGTGATGATGAATATGCCCATGCAGATTACGGCTGTTTTTGGTGATCCCCAGCAGCATAGGATAATGGGTCAGTATAAATTGCTGATGAGCAAACTTCAGCAAGACACCGACATCTTCAAACGCATACTTTTCGGCTCCCAAACAACCAGGATCATGCTTGCGCAAGTACGCAAAGAAAGCTCGGGTATCATGATTGCCTTTGATAAAAACGATTTTTCCCTGCAGCTGTGCTAACAGCGCAGCAATTTCTGGAAAGCCCGCTTCGTAATCAGGGTGCATCGCGACATCCCCTAAATGATAGACGACATCTTTATCCGCAACGACCTCATTCCAGCTGGCGATCATCGTTTCATGCATTTGCGTCACTGTCTCAAAGGGGCGTGGGGCAAAGTCATTGTCCCCGAGCAAGGCTGCATGAAAATAGTGGGTATCAGACGTAAAAAATTTCATAGTCGCTCCTTACCTTGGTGCTTTTTCTGTGATCAGCGTCTTTAAATCATCGCTAGCGGCTGCTTTTTCGTCGGTGCAGGAAACCGCGCATCGATTGCTGCCAATTCGCTTTGGGAAAAAACGATTTTGCAAGCTTCAATGTTCTGCAGCATATGCAGCGAGTCACTGGTTTGGGGGATCGCTAAGACGTGGGGTTGTCGAAGGGTCCATGCCAAAAGCAGCTGAAAGATCGTGCAGCCTTTGGCTTCTGCCAGCTCTTTCAACACTTCATCATTTTTGAAGTGGTGCCCTAGCCGATCGCCTTGAGCAATGGGTGAGTAGGCAATCACAGGAATCTCAGCCTCTGCCTGCCAAGGCAAAAGATCGTATTCGATCCCCCGGGCACCTAAATTATAGAGTACTTGGTTGGCGGCACATTGATCGCCGTTTTCTAACCGCAACAGCTCCTCCATATCTGCCACGTCAAAATTAGAGACACCCCATGCACGAATCTTTCCAGAGGCTTTGGCAGCTTCTAGTGCGTCAACTGTTTCTGCTAACGGCACATCTCCTCGCCAGTGGAGCAGATACAGATCAAGATAGTCGGTGCCTAAACGCGTTAAGCTGCGGTCTAAAGCTTTCGGCAATTCATCTGCGGAGGCATTCCAGGGATAGACTTTTGAAATCAAATAAAGATCCCCTCGTGTAAAGGGCTGGATCGCCTTGCCAACTAGCGTTTCTGCGTTTCCCTCGCCGTACATTTCTGCGGTATCGATGACAGCCGCTCCAGCTTTGATGCCCGCTTGCAACGCATCGATCTCGGCTTTTTCCTTAGCTGGGTCATCCCCCATATGCCAAGTCCCCATGCCGACGGCTAGCACTGATTGCTTGTTTAAGGTTCGTTTCATCTTGATTCCCTCTTTCTCGTCTTAACTCATCCTGTTCCTGCGAACACCTTGGGTTTGTTTTCTATAGTATAAAAAGAAACCGCCAAAGATACAAAAGAAGTGTATCAATCCCATGCCTGCTTGGCGGAGTGACACACTTCTTGCCCTTTGAACGATATAGCTGCTTTTGACAAAAGCTTACGCTTTGACAAACAACCCGCGGCTGATAAAACCATCCATTAAAAAGTAAAATTTTTCTTGCAGCATTTTGTGCTGTTCATCTTTGAAAATGTTGACTGCTTTTAACCCATTGGCTGTCGTGATGGACATCTTGAAGGTTTGCAGATCTTTTGCAACAGTGATTTTTAATTTAAAGCCTTCTTTGCTTTGGGGTGTTGCTTCAAGGCCGCGAATCAATTGGAAGTTGCCGCCGTTCGTTTCTGTAAAGCCATTGTCCCGCAACGTATATTTTTTTGCTTCAGGAGCAATGCGGTATTGGGTTGCTGCGCCTAAAACGGTTGCTGTTGTTTCAAATGCCATGTTCTTCACCTCTTTAACATCATTTCTTTCATTATAAATAGTTTTCAGCGAGATTGCTAGCTGTTCTCCTACTTTTTCGTGGCTAAGACAGTTTCTGCTAATAGCTGAGCAAATGCTTCGATTTCCGCCAATGTGTTACCATAGCCAAAGCTGACTCTGACCGATTCCCGAATAGCTGGATGCTCTTTGCCCACCATCGCTTCTAGCACATGGGAGGGCTCCACATTGCCCGCCGTACAAGCGCTGCCTGTCGAGATCGCAGCCCCTTTTAAGTCCAATTTCATCAGCAGCAAGTCACTGCTGACACCTGGGAAACGCAGATTCAAAATATGCGGCAATTTGTGTGCTGGATCACCATTCAACTGAACATCGACGCCTTGTGCTGCTAAGGTCTCCATCAGCACATCGGCAAACGTTTGATATTGTTCCGCCGCTGCTTGCTGCGCTTCGGGGGTATGCAAAGAAGCTGCTTTGGCCATTCCCATGATGGCTGCTAAGTTTTCCGTCCCTGCTCGCCGTTTTTCTTCTTGCTCGCCGCCATGGAGTAGCGCAGGCAGCGACAAGCCATCTCGTTTATACAAAAAGCCGATCCCTTTTGGTCCGTTGATTTTGTGAGCAGAAATGCTTAGAAGATCAATACTGTTTTCATTGATTTCAAGCGGGATCTTGCCATAAGCTTGCACGGCATCGGTATGAAACACGGCGGGATGCTCCCGTAAAAGGGCCCCAATTTCTGCAATCGGCAGCAAATTGCCCGTTTCATTGTTTGCCGTCATTATGGATACTAAAATCGTATCGGGACGTAAGGCAGCCTCAACTTCACTGACGGCCAACTGCCCCTTTTGATCTACGGGCAAATAGGTCACCTCAAAGCCTAAGCCTTCTAAATAGCGCATACTCTCAATGACCGCCGGATGTTCGATCTGGGTCGTAATGATATGTTTGCCTTGTGCTTGTTTGCTAAGGGCTGTACCGATGATTGCTGTATTATCACTTTCGGTACCACCACTATTAAAAATGATCTCATGTTCTTTGACTCCTAGCTGCTGAGCGATCGCTTGACGAGCCAATTCTAATTGGGTGTGGGCGTCTCGACCATAATGATGAATGCTTGATGGATTGCCAAAAAATGTCTGCATCGTTTCACTCATCACTTTGATCACTTCTGGATGCAGCGGTGTCGTTGCTGCATGATCTAAGTAAACCATTCTTTTCACCTATCCTTCATTACTGCCATTATAACAAATCTTCCTCAGACGTCTATCGTGAGTGTCCATACGAAAAAACCTGTCAGTCAAAAGCGGAAAAATCGCCAATGATGACAGGCAGCTGAACGAGTTCAGCCTTACGAAAAATCAGGAACGTGTGCTGTTTTGCTCGTGCGGCTCACGTCACTTACTGATCGTTTTATTTTTTTCCAGGTTCAGAGGCAATGACAGTCAATTCACCAACCAATTCCCATTTCTTGATCGGGTTTGGCAAAATGCAACTCGTGCCCATTTTTAGTTCATAGGAATGACCGTCGATCATCAAATGCCCATACCCATCGATCACGGTCAACAAGGTATAATCGGCCTTTTGTGCCAACGATAATTTTCCACGTACTTCCCACTCATACACATTGAAAAATGGCGTTTCAAGATAGGTAACAACTGCTGATTGTCCTTGTTTGACCTCACGGATCGATAATTCTGGCGTCCGTGCAGGAATCGTCGTCACATCGATCGATTGTTGGATATGCAGCTCCCGAGTTTGTCCTTGATCATCGGTACGATCATAGTCGTACACCCGATAAGTCGTATCCGAGCTCTGCTGGGTTTCCAAGATCATGATCCCTTTTCCAATGGCATGGATCGTTCCACTTGGCACATAGAAGAAATCGCCTTTTTTCACAGGGACTTTTGTTAACAAATCATCCCAACGACCCGCTTCGATCATTTCCGCAAGTTCTTCTTTGGTTTGTGCATGGTGGCCATAAATGATTTCCGCACCTGGTTCGGCATCAATGATGTACCAGCATTCCGTTTTCCCTAATTCCCCTTCATGGGCTAACCCATACGTGTCATCAGGATGGACTTGAACGGATAGATCATCTTCCGCGTCTAAAATTTTAATTAATAATGGAAAGACTGGTTCGTCTGAATGACCAAATAGTTCTTGATGGTCTTGCCAAAGATCCGCCAATGTTTTGCCTTTAAACGGACCATTTTCAATGACGCTCACCCCATGAGGATGCGCACTGATCGCCCAATCTTCACCGATCTTGTCGCTCGGTAAATCAAAACCAAAAACAGAATGCAGGCGACTGCCGCCCCAAATTTTTTCTTGAAAAACAGGTTTCATAAACAATGGTTCCATAATTGTTCCCCTCTCTAGTTGTTCGTGCATATTATAGCATGAATCCGCTTATTCGGCAGATTCTTTTAAGTAACATTGCAGGATTTCGTCACGATGACCCAAGTAGCTTTCTCGATGATCCACTGGATGGACCCGATTCGATAAGAAAATAAACGCTTTTTTGTTAGGGATATCTACTGCGAGAAACGTGCCTGTATAGCCTGTATGAAATAATTGGTACGGCGCACCCAATAAGTCCCAGCCATAGGTGCGGGGCTTTGTGCTTTCAGGCGTCTGCCTGTGAGCTAGCGCCTGCATGACTTTTTCTGAGAAAAACGGCGCTCCTTGCTGCTGACCATTTGCCAGTAACAGTTGAACGAAAAGCGTCAAGTCATCCACGGTAGAAAACAACCCTGCGTTGCCGGCATGGTTTCCCAACACCCGTGCCTTAGGATCGTGGGTGATTCCTCTAAGGATGCTGCCGTCTGGCTGCTGCTGGGTAGGCACGATCATTGGCAGCTGTGAGGGAGGAAAAGGCGGAAAGCCGCTGTTCTTCATGCCTAAAGGCGTCAAGACTTCTTCTTGAAAAATCTCGGTCACTGGTTTTTGATACAGCTCCTCCAATAAAAAGCCCAGCAAAATCGTCCCAGTATCCGTATAGTTGACCGTTTGACCGATCGTATCACTGCTTTCAAGCTGCAAATACGCCTTGCGCAAGGCAGCAGCATCCAACTGGTCTCGATGAGGAATCCACGTGTTGATGGCTGCCGTATGCGTCAGCAAGTGCTTGATCGTTACCCGATCGTCTTTAAACGCTGGCAGCCAACGAGTAAGCGGCGCCTCCATCTCGATTTTTCCTTGATCCCACAATTTTAACAGAACACTCGTTGTACAAACGACTTTCGTCAATGAGGCTAAATCAAACAAATGGTCTTTCGTCATAGGTTCGGTTTTCGGAAGAAGCGCTGCCTGTCCGAATACATGGGTCTCTTGGGTTTCACCAGCGATAAAACGCAGCACCGCTCCTGGGAAAACGGTCGGCATTTTTTCTTGAATGAGCTGTATTGTTTTTGGGTACATTGTCATCGTTCCATACTCGCTCCTTTCAGGCTTGTCTTGCTTCTAACTTTAGCACTTTTTAGCAGCAAACAAAACTCGTTATCCCCTTTTTTCCTCCAACTATCCGACTCGATCAGCTAGTCGATTCGCTTGCTTGGTTTCTTAGTCATCAAAAAACATCGACTACTCAAAAGAGTTTCCGATGTTTTTTCTTATCTATTTAGATTTATTTTTTAACGATAAACCACCATTCGATACCGATCGCATCGTAGGTCGTCAACAACTTCCGTTTTTTGTCGATGAAGAACTCTTGGTTCTTCTCAGACAAGTGCTTTTCCAATGTATCGATATCTTCTTGACTGATGGAGATTTTCAAGAAGTCTAAGCCAAGCACCTCATGGGTCGGCAAATCGATCGTACCACCTTGTGCTTCAGTCAAGCCGACTTGGAAGTCACCATCATTGAGGATAAATTCCTTCGTTTCGGCTTCTTTTGTTTTCAAGCCTAAGCTTTCTTCTAAGAAAAGCTGCTCTTTGGCTAGATCACTGACGTTTAAATACAGCTTGCCAAAATGAGCTTCTTTTGATAAGCCAGCCGCTTTTGCAGGTGCCGCTTTGATCAATTCTGCTTCGTCTTTTGGTACCGCAGTTCCTGCGGGTGCTGTAAATAAGACTTCAATTTTGTTCCCTTCTGGATCAGCTATAATAAAGCCTAATTGATTCGCTTCATAACGAGCTTCTTCGAAAGCAATCGCTTTTTGTTGGGCATTGCTCGCGATAGTTGCCGCTTCTTCTAATGAGGATACGGCTAAGACGATGCGCTGCATTTTTTTGATCTCGCCGAAGTGATCGTTGGCACGCGGGCTTTCTTCCAACCATAAAACTTCTCTATCTAATCCTTTTAGACCAAAGATGGCCAATTCATTTTCTTCTCTTTTCAACTCAAAACCAAGTACATCCCGATAAAAGGCAATCGCTTGATCGCGGTCTTTTACCCGGATTGCAACAGTCAGCAACTTCGTACTGCTCCCCAATAAGAAATCTGTCATTGTTTCTCCCCCTACTTACATATGTACTCATTGTACTGATAAAACGAAATTCTAGCAAATGAAATCCCTACCTATTTTATTCTTTTTTTAGAGAAAATAAGAAGAAAAGCACAGAAAAGTCAGAATTTTGCATTTTTATGAGTAGAGAAGAGGCATTTGGGTGTTGCTAATGACTTCAGCTACAGACAGCTGCGGCTGGACTTGCCGCGAGGATCTGGGTTCCTAAACGATCGATTCGATCGGTGATACAAACGGCAGCTACCCCTGCTTTCAAGGCTTTCTGCGCACTTTTTAGTTTTGGCAGCATGCCGCCTGTGACTACTTCTTCGGTGATCAAACGGGGGATCTCTTCAAAAGAAACAGCCGATAACCACTGGCTTTCTTGCTTGATCCCAGGGACATCCGTCAACAAATATAGTTTTTCGGCTTGTAAACTGGCAGCAACCTGACACGCTACTTCATCGGCATTGATGTTCAGCCATTGCCCCTCTGGGGTAATTCCTAGCGGTGCCAAGATCGGGACATGTTTTTTCTCTGTCAAGAGCTGCAGGAAAGCAGCGTTGATTTGTTGAACCTTCCCCACCTGTCCTAATTTTTCTTCATCAATGACTTCTCCTTGAATCAGTTGATCACAGCCAGCATTCAGTCCTACGGCATGGAACCCAGCTTGCTGGAAAGCGGTCGTGATCAGCGGTTGAACTTGTCCCAAAAGGACCATTCTAGTTACTTCAAGCGTCTGGGGGTCGGTCACCCGCAGGCCGTCTTTGATCGTGACTGTCAACGCCATTTTCTCCATCATTTCTGAGATGTAGTGACCGCCGCCATGGACGATGACTACTTTTTTGCCCGCAGCTTGCCAATCTGCTATAGTCTCAAAGAATGACGGGGTTAAATTGTCTGAGGCGACACCGCCGATTTTTACTACGATCGTTTCCATCTACTCGCTCCTTTTTGTCTAGTACCTGATTTCTTTCAGGTATGATATAGTGCGTTGATTTTCACATAGTCATACGTCAGATCACAGCCCCAAGCGGTGCCAACACCTGCCCCTTCTTTCAGCTCGACAACGACCTTGACTTCATTTTCCGCCAATTGTTCTTGCATGATGGTTTCGTCAAAAGCTACCGGTGTCCCTTGGACAAAGACGGGAATGTCGGCTAATGCAATCGATACCGTTGCTGGATCGATCGGCTGCCCACTATAGCCCACTGCACATAAGATACGCCCCCAGTTCGGGTCTTTGCCAAAGAGGGCTGTTTTGACCAGTGGCGAACCAACGATGGTTTTGCTGATCATTCGGGCTGCTTCATCGGTCACAGCTCCACTCGTATGAGCTTCGATCAATTTGCTGGCGCCTTCTCCGTCCTTTGCAACTGCTTTGGCTAGTGCGGTCAGAACTGCTTTGAGCATCCCTTTAAACTCATGATAAGCTGGCGTGCCAGCTTCGATCGTTGGATTTTTGGCTAACCCGTTAGCTAAAACTAACACCATATCATTGGTGGATGTATCGCCATCGACCGTGATTTGATTGAAGGTAACGTCGGTTAATTCTTTCAGCAGTGCTTGCAAGAGTGCTGGAGCGATCGCCGCATCCGTCGTAACAAAGGCCAGCATCGTAGCCATATTGGGATGGATCATACCAGACCCTTTGGCACAGCCCGCAACAGTCACCGTTTTGTCAGCGATCGTTGATTGGATGACACTGCTTTTTTCAGTCAGATCCGTCGTCAAAATCGCTCTTTGAAATCGGTGGGCATCCCCTTGCCTGTTTAGTTGCTGAATCCCTGCAGTGATTTTTTCCATCGGTAAGCTCTTACCAATGATCCCGGTGGAGGCTACCGCAAAGGCTTCGGGACTCGTATGCAGCTGGGCTGCTGCCAATTCTGCCATCTCTTGTGCATCTTTTAAACCTTGCTCCCCGGTACAAGCATTGGCATTGCCCGCATTGACGATCACGCCTTGCAAGGTGCCTGCTTGCATTTTTTCCTTTGTAACGAGAATGGGTGCCGCTTGTACTTGATTGGTGGTAAAGACTGCCGCAGCACTGGCTGGCACTTCAGAGACGATCCAACCAAGATCGACTTTCTCTTTCTTCAGACCGCAATGCAGACCGTCGGCAAAAAAACCTTTGGGGGTTGCGATCGTTCCTTCGATTTCTTTCATTTTCTTTCCTCCTACTGCCACCTTTTTGCGGATTGTCCACTGGCTGACACGAGTATCCTCACGCGTCTGTTGGCTATTTTATGGATATAACGGTGCTTGCATAAGACCAGTCGTTTCTGGTATCTTTGCCCATCGATTGAAGTTTTGGATCGCTTGGCCAGCAGCCCCTTTGCCTAAATTATCGATCACTGCGACAACGGTCAACACTTGGGTCAGCGGATTGAAACATATGCCAATGTCACAAAAATTCGTTCCCGTCACTTGCCGCAGCTCGGGCAGCTTTCCTAACGGTTGCACTCGGACAAACGGATGGTCTTGATACGTTTTTACGTACTGCTCATAGATGTCCTCTTGCGAAATCGCGTCTTTGATAGGCGCATAAAGCGTCATAAAGATCCCTCTTTTGACAGGCAGTAAGCTGGTAGAAAATTGGATCGGCGGCATTGCCTGATCCCATTGCTGAAACTGTTGCATGATCTCAGGAATATGCTGATGCTGATTTGGCTTATACATCGTCATGTTATCCGCAGCGGTTGCAAAGTGACTGCTGTCCGTCAATTTCTTACCAGCACCCGACAAACCCGACTTGCCATCAAAAATCAACGTACCGCTGAATAGTTTTTGCTGAACCAACGGCGCAGCAGCTAAAATGGCAGCAGTCGCATAACAGCCTGGATTGGCGATCAAATTGCCAGGAGTCGTTGCAAACTCAGGCAGCGAATAGGTCGCTTGTGCCAACAACTCGGCAGGTGCAGCTTCTTGGTGATACCATTTTTGATAGCTATCCCGATCCTTCAATCGCAGATCACCAGAAAGGTCAATCACTGGAAAGTCATTTGCGACAAGAGTCGCTGCGAGTTCTTTGCTGATTCCAGCAGGAGTCGCAAAAAACACGAGTTGATTTTCCTTTTGGATTTTTTCTGCATCAAAAGGTTCGATCAGCCGCTCTGTCAGTCCAATTAAATGAGGATACAAAACAGATGAATTTTCATGCATAGAATGACTATGCAAGGTGCCCACCTCCAATTGGGGATGTTGCTGGATCAAACGAATCAATTCAATTCCGGTATACCCTGTTACACCAACGATTGCTGCCTTCAAACACGTCACTCCTCAAAAGAATTTACTTAAGATTATAAGAAACTCCCATCGCTCTGTCAATGATTATTTATAAAACTATTCAAAATAAATTCGCTATTATTCGGTTTTTATAAGAAAAAAAGCCCGAAAAATCTATTTTTATGCAATTATGCTAAGACAGCTTGCAAAATCGCCAAGGCTGCTGTCGTTTCCTCTTGCGAGATCGTTAAAGGCGGCAGCAAGCGCAAAACCTTGGTTCCCGCTTTTAATGCGAGGAGGCCTTGGTTCCGCAGTTGGGTCAACACGGATTGCAAGCTTTCCGAATCGGCTAATTCGATACCGATCATCAATCCTTTCCCACGAATCGCCTGCACCTTAGATAGTCCTTGCAATCCGTCGAGAAACTGCTGCTGGCGCAAGTGAACATTGACTTGAATGTCCCCTTCTTGCAACACACTGCAAACGGCACTAGCAGCGGCCATCGCTAATTTATTGCCACCAAAGGTCGAACCGTGACTACCGGGTCCAAAAGCCGTTTGCAAATGGCTTTTGCCTAGCATCGCTCCGACAGGGATCCCGTTACCAAGCCCTTTTGCTACGGTAAAAAGATCAGGTTCAATGCCATATCCTTCAAAAGCAAACAGTGTTCCTGTCCGTCCCATCCCGGTTTGGATCTCATCCACCACCAGTAGTACCCCCAACTCCTGACAAAGGGCTGCCACCGCTTGGACCCACGCCACCTCAGCAGGGATCACACCGCCTTCGCCTTGGATCAATTCTAAAAAAACGGCTGCCGTCTGCTCATCTAAAACGGCTTGCAATGCCTCAAGGTCATTAAAGGGTACATACACCATCTCTGGTACTAACGGTCCAAACCCATCATGGATACTACTTTGCCCAGTCAAAGACATCGCCCCAAAGGTCCGACCATGGAAAGATTGTTCAAAACTAATGACTTTGCTGCGGCCAGTCGCTTTGCGAGCCAACTTTAAAGCAGCTTCGTTCGCCTCAGCGCCACTATTGCAAAAATAAGCCAGATACGGCTCGTCTGAAGCGCTCTTTTGATTTTGGGTCAGCTTTTGGGCAACTTCTTCTTGCAACTGGCTGTCATACAAATTCGGCACATGCCAAATCTGCTCTGCTTGTGTCATCAATGCGGCTTGCACTTTGGGATGCCCATAACCGAGATTAACGACCCCGATGCCGCTTGTTAAATCTAAATATTGGTTGCCTTGCGAATCTACCACATAGCTGCCGTTGCCTTGCTGGATATCGATGGGTAAACGGCTGTAATTAGGAAAAAGATGACTCATTGGTTTCACTCCTTGTCTTGGATTATTCGAAATTATGTATTAATATACATTTCAATCCAGTTAATTGCAATAAATATTTAAATTAAAGCGATAAAAATTCATAAAAAAAAGAAAGCAGTGACAATCACTGCTTTCTTTCAGTCAACCTTTGGCGGTCTGTTTATCATCATTTGGGGAAGAATTTCTTTCATTACAAACAGTGGATCACGCCACTTCTTCTGAAAATTGACTGTTATACAGGTCTGCATAGAAACCGTTTTGTGCCATCAATTCCTCATGATTTCCAGTCTCAACAATGGACCCGTGATTCATCACGATGATATTGTCAGCATCACGAATCGTAGAGAGACGGTGAGCAACCACAAAGCTGGTCCGATTTTCTAACAAACGACCCATTGCTTTTTGGATCAAGATTTCCGTCCGCGTATCGACACTAGAAGTTGCTTCATCCAAAATCAAAACGTCGGGATCCGCTAAGAAGGCGCGGGCGATCGTGATCAGCTGACGTTGACCTTGGGAGATGTTGCTGGCTTCTTCATTCAAGACCGTATCATAGCCTTCTGGCAATTTGCGAACAAAATCATCCACATGGGCAGCTTTCGCCGCAGCGATCACTTGCTCTTTGGTTGCTTTTTCATTTCCATAATGAATGTTGTCATAGATGGAACCAGTAAACAACCACGTATCTTGCAGCACCATCGAGATATTACTACGCAACTCATCACGAGTCAAGTCTCGGGTATCTTTGCCATCGTAACGAATGCTACCGCCAGAAACATCATAAAAACGTTCCAAGAGATTGATCAGCGTGGTTTT
This sequence comes from Enterococcus sp. R12, assembly GCF_058135755.1. NCBI lineage: Bacteria > Bacillati > Bacillota > Bacilli > Lactobacillales > Enterococcaceae > Enterococcus > Enterococcus sp. R12. Next base: position 389,468 of record NZ_CM176874.1, on the reverse strand, counting down.
CCCAGCGCCGGTAGGTCCTACGATAGCCACCATCTCACCAGCTTTAACATCCAGATTAAAATCGGTCATCAATAATTTGTCTGGCGCATAACCAAATTGAACATGATCGAAACGAACTTTGTATTCACTGTCTTCCACTGGCAATCCAGAAGGCTCATCAGTCATTTCTTCTTCATCCAAGACTTCAAAGACCCGTTCGGCAGATGCAACGGTTGATTGGATGGTGTTTAGTAAGCTAGCGATTTGAGTGATTGGTTGAGAGAATTGATTGGTGTATTGCAAGAATGCTTGCACATCCCCTAACGTCATGTTCCCATTCGCCACTTTGATCCCACCAAGGACAGCCACGAAGACATAGCCTAAGTTTTTAATGAAGTTCATCAAGGGCATAATGATCGCTGAAATAAATTGGGCTTTCCAACCAGCGGAATACAGACGGTCATTTTCTTCTTCAAAAACGACTTGATCGGCGGCTTCATGGTTGAAGGTTTTGACAACGGTATGACCGCCGTAAGTTTCTTCGACTTGGTCATTGAGCAATCCTAAACTTTTTTGTTGTGCCGCAAAGAATTTTTGCGATTTTGGTGCGACGATCATCACGACGATCAAGCTTAAAGGAACCGTTGCTAAAGCAACCAAAGTCAGTTGCCAACTGATCGTCAACATCATCCACAAAACCCCGATAAAGGTCACGACACTCGTAATAAATTGGGTCAAGTTTTGTTGCAGGGTACTTGCGATATTATCCATATCATTGATCGCCCGTGACATGATATCCCCATTTGAGTGAGTATCATAGTAAGAGATCGGCAAGCGGTTCATTTTTTCATCTAAGTCACGACGCAGCTCATAAACCGTCCGTTGCGAGACACGGGTCATAATAAACTGTTGTAGAAAGTTGAAGACGGCTGAAATCACATACATGCCGATCGCGATCAAAATGATTTGACCAACTTTCTCAAAATCGATAGGAAATTCTGTTACCTGTTGGCCGGCTTGCATCTGCTGCGCACCGATCATGACACCTTTAAAAATTTCAGTGGTCGCTTCCCCTAAAATTTTCGGTGTTTGGATTTGGAAGATCACGGCTGCGATCGCTAAAACGAAGACGGCAATGATAGCGATGGAGCGTTTCGACATGTACCCGAAAAGCCGTTTGACCGTCCCCCAAAAGTTTTTTGGTTTTGGTCCTTTGGCACCGATGTTACGGCCTGGACCGCCGCCCATTGGTCCGCCACGGTGTTGTGTTGTTGTTTTCTTTTCACTCATGCAAGATCCTCCTCTCTCAATTGTGAAGAAACGATTTCTTGGTAGGTTTCATTGTCTGCCATTAATGATTCATGGGTCCCTTTTCCTACGAGTTTTCCTTCATCCAATACTAAGATCGTATCGGCATCCATGACGGTGCTGACCCGTTGGGCAACCACGACCATAATGCTGTCTTGCATGTCGCGTTTCAGCGCTGCTCGTAAGTTAGCATCGGTTTTGAAGTCCAGTGCGGAGAAGGAATCATCAAAGACATAGACATCTGCTTGTTTCACTAACGCACGAGCGATCGCTAAACGTTGACGTTGTCCACCAGAGAAGTTGCCGCCGCCTTGTTCTACACGGCTATCTAAGCCATCTGCCAGTTCGGAGACAAAATCTTTGGCTTGGGCGATCTCTAAGGCTTGCCAGATTTCTTCATCTGATGCATCGGGTTTTCCGTATTTCATATTTTCACGAATGGTACCAGAAAACAGTACCGCTTTTTGCGGAACAAAGCCCACGACTTCTCGTAGATTGTGCTGGGTGACTTCTGCAATATTGACCCCATTGATTTTGATTGCACCAGACTCCACATCGTACAAACGAGGCAAGAGATTGACTAAGGTCGTTTTCCCTGAGCCCGTCCCACCGATGATGGCAACAAAATCACCAGATTTTGCTTGAAAATCGATATCTTCCAACGCCAATTTCTCAGCGCCTTGGTAGCGATACGCCACATGGTCAAAGGCCAAGGTTGCTTGGTCCCCTTGTAAGCTCAATGTCGCTGGTGTTTTTGGATCGAGAATTTCATCTTCTTCATTTAAGACTTCGTTGATCCGATCAGCTGATGCTTGGGCTCTTGGCACCATCACGAAGATCATGGACAGCATCATAAAGCTGATCAAAATTTGCATTGCATAGGTCATAAACGCAATCAAGTTTCCGACTTCTAAAGTCATTTCGGCAATATAATGACCCCCAAACCATGTGATGGCAATGTTCGTCCCACTCATGATCAACGTCATCAATGGCATCATCAATGCCACGATGGTGTTTACTTTAATCGCGGTGTGGGTGTAATCTTTGTTGGCTTCATCAAAGCGATTCGCTTCATAATCCGTCTTGTCAAATGCCCGAATAACGCGGACCCCCGTCAAGCCTTCACGAAAGACTAAGTTCAAACGGTCGGTTTTCTTTTGCATACTTTTGAATAAAGGAACGGCAAAATACATAATACCGCCGACCAATACTAGCATGATAGGAATAACGACTAAAAAGATTCGTGTTAATTGGGCATCTTTTTGATAGGCCAAGAAACTCGCCCCAATCAGTGTGATCGGTGCATTGATCATCATACGTAAAAACATTTGCGTCACCATTTGAATTTGGTTGACGTCGTTGGTGGTTCTTGTAATCAATGATGCGGTCCCAAATTTATCAAAAGATCGAGAAGAAAAATTCTCAACTTTTTGGTAAATGTCCGAACGTAGTTTTTGTCCTAATTTTTGTGATTCTCTTGTTGCGAAATACGTATTTCCTAAAGCGGCGATGATACTGATCAATGAAAAGCCGATCATGTAAAAGCCGGTTTTCCAAATGTAATCAATGTCGCCTGTCGCCACCCCATTGTTGATAATATTGGAAGTCAATGTCGGTAGATACAAATCAGAAACGACTTGGATCACCATAAACACCACTGCCATGATTATGGAAATGACGGATACGCGTTTTATCAGCTTAATCATAGGTTTCCCCTCTTTCTTTTTTTGCGCCCTCTCTTAACCAGCGGACTTTACTGTTGAAATCAGCGATCGCTTCGGCAGGATCATAGTCTGGATCAAACGCTGATTGGCGATAGGCTTCGGCAATCGTCGAAAAGACGGTATGCATCAGCAGCTGGATCAGCATTTTCAACTCATGGTCGTCTTTGACTTTCAATAAATCTTTGTCGACCTCTGACAAAAAGATGGCTTGCTGCTTCTGCCGATCGGCTTTGTTTTCTTGATGCATCTTGTGCTGCATCTCTGGCACGACTTTATGGAAGGAACGATAATCCATACTCATAAATAAATTGCGGTAAAAGTTTGCGTTTTTGCCTTTGAAAACCTCGGCGATCATCCGTGAAAAGTACCATTCGAACCCCGCAAACAGATCCCCGTTTTCATGTTGGATCGATTTCAGCAGATCTCGCTGACTATTTTTTTTCAACGTATGGAAATAATAGTAATAAAGATCTTCTTTGTTTTCGAAGTATTGGTAAAAACTCCCGCGAGGAATCTCGGCATCTTTGATGATGTTGGCGATCGAGGCGTCTTTCAGCGGCAGTCTTGAGAATTCTTTTTTCGCCGCATTTAAGATGCGCTTTTGTTTTTCTGGCGGCAAGTGAAAAAATGTATCGGTCGGCATCACAAGCAACTCCTTTCTAATTTAAAATAAATCACAGCTCTCGATATGACACGTTGTCATATGACACTGTGTCATTATACACCCCTCACCAGAGAATGCAAGAATTTAAATTTGACTTTTTTATGAAGGAATCGATTCTGGTCTTTTTATAAAGGGCGTTATTTGAAAAGAAATAACCAATGAAATTTCTGAAAACAAAAAACCTTCGTTTCCCTGATGGAAAACGAAGGTTGCTATTTTTTCATTCTGACGATTATAAATAACAATCATTTTTTCTTGCGGCGCCATAGAATCAAGAAAACGATCAGCAGCAGGATAACACCTGCGATCAGTAAGGTATAGCTTGGCGCTTCATTGGTTTTAGGTAATGTTTTTTCACCATCGGCAGTAGCGTTGGCCTCTTTCGAAGAAGTCGTTGTCGCTGTTTCTTGAGCACTCGTCGATGTTGCGGTCGCTTCTTCAGTCGTACTCGTTTGCGTGCCTGTAGGCAGATACATGGAATCATTTGCCGCTTGAATGATATAAGAGATCCGTCCTGGGACAAAGGCACCTGGATCGACTTGCATCTCTTGTTCCATCTGATTTAAATTGGTCAAAATTGAGATCATCCATTCGTTGGAAACGGCTTGATTCAAATGTAAAAAGACTCCGTCTGCTGGATAGACGACCCGTAAATATTCCTGCAGCTGATCCACAACAGGAATCAAGTCAGCAAAACTGGCGTAGCTATTTGCATCAAAAGCCAGTTGCGGCTCAATGGCTTCCCAGGATAACGTCTGATCGACAAACAAGGCACCGATGATTTTTGCTAAGTAAGCAATATCAAAGCCCATCGCATCACTGGAATAACGTAGCGCCAGACGATTGCCATTGGTCAATTCTTCATCTGTCAACTGGTCCAACTGTTCTTGGGTAAATGCGGTCACACTTCCTTCAGTGATCCCTTGGGTTAAGGCGCTACGCAGCGAACTAGGTTCATCGGCTAACGTGTTGATCTCACTGACATCTTGCGTCCCCGTCTCTGCTTGGATCGAGGCAATAACAGCTTCGGAATCGACTGGTTCTTGATTCTCGGTAGTCGTAGTTTCTGAAGCAGCGGATTGATCCGTCTCTTGATTTTCTACTGTACTTTCTTGGACAGCAGCTTGTGTCTGATCCGTTCCTGACTGCTCCTCTGATGAAAGCGTCTCGCTAACGGCAGCCTGATTGCCACTTTCACTCGTAGCTGTTTCATCTGCATGAACCATCAGTGGTGAAAAAGCCAGCGTCATTAGTCCGAACCAAATTATTTTTTTCATCCTCATTGCCTCCTCGAATGGGATCACTCCCTTTGTAACGAAACTGTAACATAAAGGAAAATTTTTCGCAATCTATTTAGTAACTTCTTAAAAAAAACCTCTATCTTTATCCGATAGAGGTTTTAACATTATTTTATCGTTGCCACATGCATGACGGCTTGACCCGCTTTTGTTTCTGTTCCTGGTAACCCTTCGATATTGGCTACTTGCTCCATATTGGTGATGATCACGAGCATCTCAGAAGCTTTGCCTTTAGCCGTCAACTGTGCCAAATCGACTTGGGCAACTTGGGTAGCTGGTGTCACGGCTTGGCCTTCCTCCACCAGGATCTCAAAAGGTGCTCCTTGCAATTCGACGGTGTCAACACCCATGTGCAGCAGAATCTCTAGCCCGCTGGCAGTCTTGATCCCCAATGCATGTTTCGTGGGAAAAATCGTCGTGACGGTTCCTGCTGCTGGTGCATAGATCGCACCATTGTCTGGCAAGACGAAATACCCGTCGCCCATCATTTTTTGCGAAAATACCGGATCACTTGATGCACTGATCGCTTTTGTCGTGCCTGTGGCTACTGCGTATAAAGGGGTATCGATCGTTTCTTTTGATGGATTTGCTGTCGTTTCCTTTGCAGCCGTTTCACTCGTTTCTTTTGGTTGCGGTTGCACAGTAACGGTTGCAGCTGGTTTTGCTTCTTCTGCCTCGCTTTCTTTGACTGCTTCTAAGCGATCTTTCGGAATCCCAAAGAAGTAGGTGGCAACGAAGCCGCCAGCATAGCCTGCTAACAAGCCGAAAATATAGCCCATCCAACGGCCGTTGGCAATCAAGGGGATCAAAGCTAGCCCTGATGGTCCAATCGCCGTTGCGCCGATATTTGTCAAAGCGCCAATGACCGCACCACCGATCCCACCACCAATACAAGCAGTGATAAATGGTCGACCTAATGGCAACGTCACTCCGTAGATCAATGGTTCGCCGATGCCTAAGATCCCAACTGGCAATGCGCCTTTGATCATTTCAGAAAGCTCTTTGTCTTTACGTAGTCGTACCCATAAGGCTAAAGCTGCACCGACTTGACCAGCACCAGCCATGGCTAAGATCGGTAATAATTGCGTGCTGCCTGTTGCTTCGATCATTTGAATGTGGATCGGGGTCAAAATTTGATGCAAACCAAACATGACCATTGGTAGGAAGGCCGCCCCTAAGACAAACCCAGAGAAAGCACCGCCCACGTTCAAGACCCAAGTGATCGAACCGACTAAGCTGTCAGAGATCAGACCTGCCAATGGCATGATCAAGAAAATCTCCGTCAAACCGATGATCAGCAAACACAACGTCGGGGTCACGATAATATCGATCGCTTCAGGAATCACTCGATGCAGCACTGCCTCTAATTTCGCCAAAAGCCATACTGCGAAGATCACACCGATGATCCCTCCTTGGTTGGCAGCTAAAGCTTCGCCAGTGAACAAGTTTTGGATCGGGGCTTCTGGGTTCATACCTGTCAGCAAGATGATCGAACCGATCACGCCACCAAGGGTTGGATTGGCTTTAAAGACCTGCGCTGCATTGACCCCAGTAAAGATCGCTAAATAGGTGAACATCCCATTTCTGAGGACGTTTAAAATCATGACATAATAATTCCAAGTATCTCCATCTAATCGGCCAGCCGTGATCATGTTGGTCAGAACAGAAGCGATCCCTGCGACGAGTCCTGCACCAACGAAGGCTGGAATCATTGGAACAAAGATATTAGAAATATCTTTCAGCAGCGACTTTAATGGCGATGATTTTTGTTTGGCTTTTTGGGCTGCTTTCATCTCTGCCGTTTTTTCTGATAACGCCTCTTTGCCTGATTTTTGCGGTGGGATCTCTTGCCCTAAATCAACACCAGCTTTTGCCACCATTGCATTGGCTACTTTGTTGACTTTCCCTGGTCCGATAATGACTTGCAGCTGCTCATCATTGACCACACCCATCACACCGGGAATCTCTTTTAACCCTTGTTGATCGACCTTGTCGTGGTCGCGGACGGTCATTCGTACGCGAGTCATACAGTGATTGACTGTTTCTACGTTGTCCATTCCGCCGGCTTCTTGAAAAATCTTCTCCGCTAACTCTTCTACCGTTAGTGTTTCTTTTGCCATTACTTTTCTCCTCCTAACGCCGTTTTGACAAACCCTTGTGCCGTGGCAAGTTTTGCTTGTGCTTCGTCTTTCGTGCTATCAGTCAACAGCATCACGATCGCCAATTTGACATTCTGATCTGCTTCTTCAAATGCCGCGGCGGCTGTTTCATAATCAGCTTCAGTCGCCTGCATGATGATCCGTTTTGAGCGTTCCACCAATTTTTCGTTGGTCGCTTTCACGTCGACCATCAAATTATTGTAGACTTTGCCGATCCCTACCATCGATAACGTCGAAATCATATTCAAAATCAATTTTTGGGCAGTCCCTGATTTCAAACGAGTCGAACCTGTCAGAAATTCTGGTCCACAATCGACCTCGATTGGAAAGCTGGCATGCTGAGAGATCTCCGCATCTTTATTACAAGCGATCGTAGCCGTTGTGGCACCGAGCTCATTGGCATAGTCAAGCGCCCCAATCACGTAAGGGGTTCTGCCACTGGCAGCGATCCCGATCACCATATCATTTTGGTTCAACTTCAAATCGATAAGGTCTTGTTTCCCTAGCGTTAAGGAGTCTTCTGCTCCTTCGACAGCGACCGTCATCGCTTCTTCGCCACCGGCGATCAAACCGACCACCATCTCAGGTGATACCCCAAAGGTTGGGACACATTCGGCCGCATCCAAGACGCCTAATCGACCACTCGTCCCAGCGCCAAGATAAATCAAGCGTCCGCCCTTTTTAAAAGCGACGATGGTTTGTTCAATCACTTTTTCAATACTAGGAATTTCTTTTTCCACCGCATAGGCAACTTTTTGATCTTCTTGGTTCATTTTTTGACACGCTTCTAAAATCGTCATTTCATCTAAATTGCTCGTTTCGCTATTGCGTCGTTCGGTCGTTAATTTGTCTAAATTGATTTTATTCATCGGAATCATCTCTTTCTAATTTAAATCGCATCCCTGCTTTGATTTGTTGGATCAACGGCAGATCGGCTGGTATCACCTGAGCGGCGAGGTTGACTTTTGGGTCTGCCGGCAAAGGTCGTTTGCACACCTGGATCTCTCCCATATAGCGCAAGTACTCTTGGTTATCGATCGTCACAGCCCCCACTGGCCGCTCTTGACTAAGTTCAGGTTTGACTTCTGGAATGGCATTGAAACGGGCATCGGCGCTGCGCAAGACATCCCGAGCTTCATCGTAACGATTTTGGTGATTCCCTAAGACGTGTTCAAAGTAAGTGGAACCAAGATCTTTGACCCGCAAAACGATCCGCGCTTCTTGCAGATACGTCGCAAACTGCTGGGCACTTTTTTCAGAAACCATGCCATCGCCAATGTAAACAGCATCGACTGAGCCAGTTGCCAATAAGTCGATCGCTGCGGCAAAAGGCGACCAGTTGCGGTGTTTTTCCAGTGTGGGTAATCCTTGAAATAACGGTCCGCGTTTCTTGGCATCCCCTGGAACAAAGGCTTGGACGAAAAAGCCTTGTGCTTTCAACCAGCGGTTCTTCTCCTGAAACCAGCCAACATCCAGTCCCGTTTCTGGTCGGGGGTAATAATTGTGCCAAGCTTCCAAACGAGTAAAATCGGCTCCATACGCCTGCAGCTCTCGAATGTCTTTTTCCGTCAATGTACTGGCATTCAAACTGATGGTCATTTCCTTTGAAAAAGCTGCGATTTGCTGATTATCGATCGCATAATCCATTCGTAAACCAGTGACACCGATCTCCCTTAGTTCCGCCAGATTGTCGATGGAAAAGCCCGCTTCTGCTAATGCGTTTCCAGAAATATCTACCATTAAAGACAGCTGATGGTCTTTTGCGAAACCTCCCAAGTCCGTCAAACGCTGCCGGTAAGTACTGCGATCATCTTCTGGTATGTGCATGGAGGTGAAAATCCCTTTAAAGCCTGATGCCATCGCAGTCATCTGCTCAAGTTCTGCTGCCGTCAAGTCTTCGTTCATAAATACAGAAAAGCCGAACATCTCTTTGCCTCCTTGGTGGGTCACTTTCGTGATACCGTTTTCTATAAAAGCATTATAACTGATTCTTTTCCCGTTCGCAACTATATTTCATAATTAAATCATTAATATAGAAATATAATTTCATTTAATAAGAAAGCTTTACCGTTTAAACTTTCTTATGCCCTTCTTTCTACACTTATGGTACACTTTATTAGGAACGAAACTTGCTTTCGTCATTTTTACATAGTAGGAGGAATCACATCATCAATGATTACAATGGATGATATTATTCGCGAAGGCAATCCAACCTTGCGTGAAGTAGCAAAAGAAGTACCTTTTCCTTTGAGCGAAGAAGATATCGCACTAGGAAAAGAAATGATGACCTTTTTAGAAAACAGCCAAGACCCAGTCAAGGCAGAAGAACTTGAATTAAGAGGCGGCGTTGGTCTAGCAGCTCCTCAATTAGATATTTCAAAACGAATCACAGCGGTCCTCGTCCCTAGTAGCGACCCAGAAAAAACAGAACCTGATTTTAAAGATGTTCTATACAACCCCAAAATTTTAAGTCATTCCGTGCAAGAAGCTTGTTTGGGTGAAGGCGAAGGCTGTCTGTCCGTGGACCGTGAAGTCCCTGGCTACGTGGTACGCCATGCCCGGATCACGATCAGCTATTACGACATCAACGGCAAAAAGAAAAAAGTTCGTTTGAAGAACTATCCTGCGATCGTCGTTCAGCATGAGATCGATCATTTGAACGGGGTCATGTTCTACGATCATATCAATCAACAAAATCCTTTTTCATTGAAAGAAGGCATTTTAGTCATCGACTAACTAAAAAGTCTCTACCGACATTTTGCGGCAGAGACTTTTTTTCTATACTATTGACTATCTTCCTTCACGGTTTTGGCATTAATTGCCTTTCGCTAGGCTTTCTTGATGATCGGCTTTGATTTTTTCTAATAACGCTGGCTGCTCAAAAAGGTCTAATGCCGTCAGCGCTAAAAGTTCCGCCGCGATGGCGATCGATTGCAAGCCTTTTTCACTCTTGGCAGCGGCTTTGAATTCTTCCGAATGACCCGCAATGTAGTCATCTGAAATCGAAACGGTGGGTTGGATCGTCGGGATCACTTGACTGACATTGCCGACATCAGACGAACCAAGGCTTGTTTTGGCTTCCGTATCGATCTCATCGGCAGGTACGCCCGCTTCTTGGGCATGGGCGAAGAAGATCTCATCAAAACTTGGTGTCACAATCACATCGTCGACGGAGTTTTGGAACAAACCAAATTCATAGGTCGCTCCCGTAGCTAAAGCGGCTCCTTTTACGATGTTTTTGACTTTCTCGTAGACATCATTCAAGGTTGCTCGATTGGCAGCTCGTAAATAAAAACGACCGGCTGCATATTCTGGCACGACATTGGCTGCCACGCCGCCATCGGTGATCACACCATGAATATTGACATCTTTTGGTAAATGCAGGCGCAACCCATTGATCCCGTTAAAGACTTGCAGCAATGCTTCTAACGCGTTGATGCCTTTTTCTGGTGCAGCTGCCGCATGGGAAGCCCGACCATAGAACTTGATATCCACTGGATCATTGGCTAATGAAGCCGTCGTTTTGCCATAGCGATGGGCTGGATGGACACAAAGAGCGGCATCGACATCATCGAAGAACCCTTCACGGACAAAACTGCCTTTAGCGGAACCATTTTCTCCACCTTCTTCTCCTGGCGTCCCATAGACTCGAATCTCCCCGCCTAGCTCATCGATGAAAGGTTGCAGAGCACTGGCAGCTAAGACGGAATAAGTCCCGAAGAGATTGTGTCCGCAGGCATGACCGATGCCAGGTAACGCATCATACTCGGCTAAAAAGGCAATCGTCGGACCCGGTTTCCCACTGACATAGCGGGCATCAAAGCCGGTGCGATGGCCTGCCACATCCTTTTTAACAGCAAAGCCTTCTTTTTCTAATTGGGCGATCAGGGCATCGGCTGAATAAAACTCATAGTTGCTGACTTCTGGGTGATTGTGGATATCTAATGCCAAGGCTTGATAAGCGGCTAAACGCTCTTGGATAAATGGTTTGATGGCTGCTTTCGTAATAGTTGCTGTTGTCATAATCAAATCTCTCCTTTTTATACATGCTTTTTCAGTTTTTTTATCAAATTACATGGTGCTTATTTTGCTCCAAAGGTTTCCCAAGCAGGAACGCTTGATCCTTTTGACGTTTCCTCGATGACTTTTTTCGTATCCTCTGTTTGGTAAGCCGCGACCACTTTTTGGTAAACTTCATTGTCTTCCTCTTCTTTACGGGCGGCAATGATGTTGACGTAAGGACGGGCCGTTTCATCAACAGGCTCTAAAAAGATCGCATCTTCGGTTGGCACAAATCCTGCATCCACCGCCATGCCGCTATTGATGACCGAAACATCGACATCCGAAAGTGCCCGGGCGGTTTGCGCTGCATCCAGTTCTGAAATTTCTAAGTTCAAACGGTTTTCTGTAATATCCGCGACCGTTGGTGTTTGGCCGGCTGCTTCATCCACTTTGATCAATCCAGCTGATTGTAACAAAAGCAATGCCCGACCACCATTGGTCACATCATTAGGGATCGCAACTTTAGCTCCTTCAGCCAAGTCGTTGACATCCGTCACTTTGTCGGAATAAATGCCTAATGGCGCATTGACTGTATTGCCGATCGATACGAGATCAGTACCAAATTCTTCATTATAGTTGTCCAAGAAAAATTGGTGTTGGAATGAATTAAGGTCGATGGAACCATCAGCTAAAGCTGCATTGGGTTGATTGTAATCAGAGAATTGGACATATTCTAAATTGATGCCTTCGTCTTTCAAACGATCCTTGACATCATCCCAAACGTCGGTGTCCGCCCCGATCACCCCTAATTTCACCGTCACTTCTTCTTGGTCATTGGCTGCGGCACTGCCATTGTTTCCGCATCCTGTAATAAATAATAATGCTGCCCCTAAGACGATTGATTGTACGATTTTTTTCATTTTTGTTTCCTCCATAGACTTGCTTGTTTTTTTATTTGTACGTAAGTAGTGGTCAGTGTGATACTCGTTTAATGAGTAGGTTGCTGACAAATTGACTGATAAAAACGAATACTAAGATGATCAAGGTCGCCATGATCGTGACGTCGGTCTGGAATCGGTTGTACCCGCGGGTGATGGCTAAGTTGCCTAAACCGCCAGCGCCAACTGCTCCTGCCATAGCGGTCAATCCGATCACATTGATCACGGTCAACGCAGAGACCCGAATGATTCCCGCCACGCCTTCTGGTAAATAGACCCGAAAAATGATACCGAAAGGACTGGTGCCCATCGCTTCAGCTGCTTCTACGACACCAGGGTCAACTTCTAGCAAGGCGATCTCGATCTGCCGAGCAAAGAAAGGAATGATCCCAGCAATCAGAGGAACCAATGCTGCTGTTTCGCCGATGGTCGTTCCAACAAGGAATCGGGTAAAGGTTCCTAATAACGTCAATAAGATAATAAAGGGGATCGAGCGGACCACATTGATGACTTTATCGAGAAATTCAAAGAGCGGTCGATTTTCTAAAATCCCATTCGGTCGAGTTACTACCAAGACGATCCCTAACAAGATACCTAAGATGCCCGCAATCAAAGAGGTCCAAAAAACCATATACAAGGTTTGGATCGTTGCTGTCACAAATTCATCTTGGATCGCAACAACATTGGGAAAATATCTTTCTAATAAGGCAGCCATCTAAAATCCTCCTTTAATCACATTGTTTAATGGTTCTGCATGATTTTCTTTTAAAATATTGGTGTAAACTCCTTGAGCCTTCAAGTATTCTAAGGCATGTTTACGCTGATGATATTCGCCAGATAAGCTAACGACTAAGCTGCCGATCGGCACTTCTTGCAAGATCTCCACGTTGCCGTAAAGAATATTGGTGGTCACTTTGTAGCGGCTGTACAATTGGGCGATCAGTGGTTCATTGGTTTGATCGCCAACGTAGGACAGCTCCACCAGCCATTCATTTGGTGCCAAGGAAGAAAACTTCGAACTGCCAAGGATCGTTTCTAAGGCTTGGTCGATGTGCGTCGCCGTTCGGATGAAATCTTTGGTCAATGGTTTTTCTGGTTGACTGAAAATCTGAACGCTTGAACCTTGCTCGATGACTTCGCCGTCTTCCATCACTGCCACTTTGTTGCAGATTTCTTTGACGACTTGCATCTCATGAGTAATGATCACGATAGTCAAGCCGAGGGTTCGATTTAATTTTTTCAACAAAGCCAATATCTGTAAGGTCGTTTTCGGATCAAGGGCGCTGGTTGCTTCATCACAAAGCAAGATCTCTGGATCATTCGCTAACGCTCTGGCAATCGCGACCCGCTGTTTTTGTCCTCCAGATAGTTGGCTAGGAAACGCTTGGGCTTTTTCTTCCAATCCCACCAATGCTAACAGCTCGGTTACTTTCTGATGACGTTCCTGTTTGGACCGTCCCCCATATTTTAAGGAGAAATCCACGTTATCAAAAACATTGCGGCTGTCCATCAAGTTGAAGTGCTGAAAGATCATTCCGATCGTTTTCCGTTTTTCTCGCAGGGCTTTCGCAGAAAGCGTGGTCAGCTCGGTACCATTGACGACGACGCTGCCGCTACTTGGGCGCTGCAATAAGTTGATCACACGGACGAGTGTACTTTTCCCGGCGCCTGAGTAGCCCACGATGCCGTAAACGTCCCCTTTGTCGATCTCGATCGATACGTTTTTGACCGCTTGGATCGCGGGTTTCTTTGGTTGATTGAATGTTACTGATATGTCTTTTAATGAAATCATCGTCTTCCCCCTAGTTCTTGTCTTTTTCAATAAAAAAAGGCGTCCTCAAACAAGTCACCTGTGACTTGTTTGAGGACGCCTTTTTGCGTGTTACCACCTCAGTTTAAGCTGCACTCGCATACAGCTCCTTTTCGAGTACGATCATACTCTAGCCAGATAACGGTCGCTACCGTCGTCGCCTTGCAAACTACTGCTCGGAACGAATCACTCCTTGGCCATTTTCTAAAAGTCGTTTGATGCTTCTTTTCAGCTACCGAAGCTCTCTGTTGAAAAAACGTGCTTTTGTACTTACCAATTCTTCGTGTGTGGTGCTATTTGATTTTGGGTATAAAAAAAGTCCTTTTACCAGCGTTTGCTAATAAAAGGACGAATACTCGTGTTACCACCTTTTGTTTAGAAGGTTTCCCTTCCCTCAACCCAACGTCTAGTCGTGCTAGAGATTGGTGCACTTTGTAACGGTAGTGCGCATCCGTGATTGCCTACTTATCGACAATCAATCCTCCAAGGCCATTTTTCATCGCTTCTGACTTGACTCTTTCCACCAACCAGAGTCTCTCTTTGAAGTATCCGCGGTTACTTTCCTTCTCAACAGATTCATTATTCTTGTTGAAGAGTACTTTACTGGAAAATGAACGCCTTGTCAACAAAAAATCACAATTTTTTCATCTGAGGATTTGCCAAGACTTCCGCAAAGCGTCCTTGCCAGAATGGTTTACGCCTCAATTTTGATAGAGCATGCCTTTTTCTGCTAACTGTTGTTTGGCTTTTTCCAGAGCCGCAGGATCGGTGTAGCGCAACGTATGCAAGTGTACCCCATTGGTTAAATCTGAGAGCAAGCGGGCTTCTGCATGTTTGGTTTTGTTGATGAAATCAGTCACGTCTTGGTCTGTTTGAATCTGCAAATTGCCAGTGATCTCTCCATAGATCTCATGCTCAACGATGACATCGACCACTTCCACACCACAAGCGACAAAGATGCGCAATTCTTCTTCCGTTTGTTCAGGTCGATGCTGCACTGCTAGCTTACTTACATGTCCTGCCTCATCCAACAGCGCTTGCAGACGATAACCGCGAGCCGTAGCCACAATCGCTTCACCAGCTGCTCGCAATAAGGCAATGTCCCCAACGATGATTTGACGGCTGACTCCGAGGGATTCTGCCAGTTTGCTGGCACTGATCGCTTTGTCCGCTTGCTTCAATGCCGCTAAAATGTTTTCTCGACGTGTTCCTCCATCCATACTCATTCCTCCAATTGATTCTCTTGATAGGTTTTTGAGTGGTTCATAATTGATTTAAACATAGCCAAAATCGTTTCTTCATAGGCTTGATTAGAAATCGCCTGCAGAATGTTTTCCAGCACTTTCTCTTCACGATTTTCATCTAATACTGGCAATTGACTGCTTTTCTTCAATTGTACGATTTCGTTGACCGTGCTCATACGTTTTTCCAAAAGATGCGTGAGTTGCCAATCAATGTCATCGATCGCTGCCCGCTGAACAGCCAAGGGATTTTGCTGGTTGTTTTCTTCTTCTAAATCGATCGTCTTGATGACCCGTGCTGGATTTCCCGCCAGCACAACATTGTCTGGGAATGATTTGGTAACGACACTGCCAGCGCCTACCACGACATTGTTGCCTAAGCGGACCCCTGGCAAAATCGTGGCCGCACCACCGATCCATGCGTTGTCGCCAATCACGATCGGTGCCCCTAATTCTAAGCCGCTGTTTCGTTTGACCGGATGTAATGGATGAGTCGCCGTAAACAACCGAACATTGGGTGCCAGCATACAGTTGTCGCCAAAGGTAATTGGACAAACATCTAATAGCACACAATCATAGTTAGCATAGAAGTTTTTGCCGACAGAAATATTGTAGCCATAATCAAAACGGACATTCGGTTCGATATAGATTCGACCAGTCACAGAGCCGAAAGTTTCTTTTAGTAACTGCTCTTTGATTTTTGTATCAGTTTCTTGGTTGATCAGGTTCATTTGTTCACGGGCATATTTTCGATCTGCCACCAATTCTGGATCTGGGGAAAAGTACAATTCGCCAGCAATCATTTTCTCTTTTTCGGTACGTTGTGTCATATCATAAACTCCTTCATTCAATTTTCTGGAAAAACGTTTCGGCTGCTGCGGTCAACATGCCATATTCATTCGGGATCGCCAATGGTTCCTTATTGATGACCAACACCTGCTGG
Organism: Enterococcus sp. R12; assembly: GCF_058135755.1. Taxonomy (NCBI): domain Bacteria; kingdom Bacillati; phylum Bacillota; class Bacilli; order Lactobacillales; family Enterococcaceae; genus Enterococcus; species Enterococcus sp. R12. Next base: position 373,402 of record NZ_CM176874.1, on the reverse strand, counting down.
CTGTAATCGACTAGCCCTGCAAAAGGATAGACTTGCAGCGAAGTCCCCACGACCACCGTCAGGTCGGCTTGAGCAACGGCTTGAATGGCTCCTTCAATGGTTTCATCCGTAAATCCTTCCCCGTAAAGCACGATCGCTGGCCGAATCTGACCACCGCACCCTGCATGGTGCCAATCTTGCAAATACGCTTGCCAAGGTACCTGATTGCCGCATTTTCGGCAATAACAGTTGTACAAAGAGCCGTGAAAATCGATTCTTTGGTGACTGCCTGCTTTTTCATGCAAGCCATCGATGTTTTGCGAAACGACCCAGACGGTTTTCTTCGCTTGCAGCTCAGCCATTTTTTGATGAATGATATTAGGCTGTGCTTGAGGATGGTAGAGGTGCTTGACGAACTGATAAAATGTTTCCGGTTCGTTTTCTAAACAGTCATGACTTAACAAATACTCTGGCTGTGCCACTCCTTGATAGACCCCTTTTAAGGAACGGTAATCAGGAATGCCAGATGGGGTCGAAACACCAGCCCCCGTCAAAAAGGTCACGGATGATGCGGCGGTGACCGCTGCGATTGCTTGCTCAATAGATACCTTCATCGTTCTAACTTCCTTTATGGCTTTTCTCTTATTCTAACCGAAAAAGAACCGTTTTTGCGAAAAATCAGCTATTTTCTTTTTTAAAAGCAACTAATGCTTTTTCGTGCGGAATTGCTTATAATAGATGAAATAAATGCAAGGAGAATGGGAAAACCAAATGAAAATTTTGATTATCGAAGACAACAATGAGATCAGCGAAATGTTGGCTACTATTTTAGCAGCTGACTATACTGTCCAGCAAGCCTATTCAGGCACGGAAGGTCTGCTACTTTTTCAGCAAGATGCTTTCGACTTGATTTTGCTAGATCGAATGCTCCCTGGTAAAGATGGGACACAAGTCTTGCAAGAGATTCGCCAAACCTCCAGGGTCCCCGTCATTATCTTGACTGCCTTAGATGAACCAGCCGATGTTTCCACCCTTTTGCTGGCGGGTGCCAATGATTACTTGACCAAACCCTTCAATGTCGAAGAATTAAAAGCCCGTATCATTGTTCAGTTACGCACAAATAAACAAGCCCCTCCTGTTGCCAGCAGCCTCTCGTATAAAAACATTCAACTGTTGCCTGACTCGTTTCAGCTGCAACGAGGAGAAGCAACGGTTCAGTTGAAGAAAAAGGAGTTTGAGATTTTTTCCCTGCTCTTAGCCAACCCCAAAAAAGTTTATACGAAAGAAATGCTCTATGAAGCTGTTTGGCAAGAACCCTATTACGGTGAAGAAAACACGATCAATGTCCATATCAGCCATTTACGCAGCAAAATCAAAACACTCGATCCAGAGGAAGCGTATATCGATACTGTCTGGGGCATCGGCATCAAGCTAGCTTAAAAAGGAGGAACCCCATGCATATACTTCAGTTTTTCGCTGCCTTGATCGTTGCTTTATTGATCGGTTACTGGCTATTTTTACTGTATGATCTGAAAAAGTACCACCAACAATTAGCAAGAATCAGCGAAATCGAAACAAATCAAGAGATCCATTTGCAGACCCGAGTGCCCGTTTTAAAAGCGATCGCCTTGTTAAACAATCAGATACTTAGAAAAAATAAGCAGCAACACTATCAAATGCTGCAAGAAAACCAGCAATTGGAACAAGCCATTCAAAATATCTCTCACGACTTGCGCACACCTTTAACGGTCGCCAGCGGCTACACACAACTGCTGCAAGCCGATACGACCCTCAACAACCAACAGCTGCAGCTGTTGGAAAAAGTCAGCAGTAACCTAGAAAAAGTCGAAAATCATCTGGAACAGTTATTGACCTATCAGCGCCTCAAAGACAATCAACTGGCTTTGACCTTAGAAGAATTCGATCTTTCTCGTTTGCTGGAGGAGGAACTGCTCCAGCTCTATCCTTCTTTTGAGGAAAACCATTTATCACTGACGGTGGCGATCCAACCCAATATCATGATCATTTCAGATAAAAAAAGTTGGCAGCGTATTTTTCAAAATGTCCTTGGTAATCTGCTGGAACATGGCAATGAAACGGGAACGATCCGCTTGAAACAACAAGGAGATCGCATCGTTTTCCAACAGGAAAATCAGCTGAGGACACCGATCCAGCATCCAGAAAAATTGACTCACCGCTTTTATACGGAAGACCTTTCACGGCACAAACAGCAAGCTGGACTTGGTCTGTATATCATCGCGGCATTGACTCATGCATTAGCTGGCGAGATTCAACTGGATACAACCGAAGAGACGTTTCGTTTGACTTTGGCTTGGCAGCAGTCTGCTAAGTCCCATTAAACACTGGCTACACGGACAAAAACGCCCAACAGTCTGACCTTTTGCGGTCGGTCCTGTTGGACGTTTTTCTTTTCTTTATAATTCTTGTCTCTTAAACACCAGATGTGCAGCCAAAAGACAAAGCAACAAACTAATCAGACTCCCAACAAAAATTGGTTGAACCATTTCCCACGTTTTGAAAGTGGTCATAGTCACCATCTCTAATCCGCCTTGGAAATCCAAGTATTCTAAGAATTTCCAGGTTGGCAAAGAAAAACGTGCAATCGCAAAGCCCATCGGAATAAAGATCGTCGCCAACACGCTGACTGCTGTATTTTTGGTCAAATACAACACCAACAAGGCAAAAGATGAGGTAGCCAGTAAGATCAATACAAAGCCAGCGAAATAATACACTAAGTTTTCTAGCTGAGAGATGTCTTCAAAGCCGGTACCGCCAATGATCGTTCCCGCAACAAAGCTCACTAAGCAAATAGCCAAAATTTGCAAGACAAGTACCAACGCATACACCAAGAATTTTCCAAAGAGATAGGCGGGTTTAGAAACACCGACGGTAATGATATTCTTCATCGTCCCTTTCGTGTACTCACTCCCTAAAACTTGCATCACTAACGGCAGTGAATAATACAATAACATGGAAGACAGGCTGGTCTGGATCGCAAGAAAGCCCGTCATTTCGGCAAGGCTGCCTGTGGTTTGCGTACTATCTCCCAGGGTGACTCCCACGTCACCATTTGAAACAACCGCTAAAATCACCAACAATAAAATAATTCCTTCTGTGATCCAAAAACTTTTACTTTTAGATAAACGATACAAATCTGCCCGAATAAAATTCAACATCTTAATTTCCCCCTTCACTTGTCACTAACTCTTTGAAATACGACTCTAGGTTTTCCCCTTCAAAAGAAATCTGGTCGATAGCGATCCCTTCATAAACCAATTGACGGATTAGATCACGAATCAATACATTTTCTTGGTAGATGTGGATCTTGTGGTCACTGACAACTTTATATTCAGAAATCAGTTGACTGTCCAGTAAGCGGCTAGCTGTGGCTACATCATCGACTTCTAATTGAATAAACCGTTTCGCCATCAGATCGAATTCGTGTTTGGTCATCTCTTTGATCAGACGCCCCTCACTAATGACCCCAAAGCGTGTAGCCACTAAGTACAGCTCTTCTAAAATATGGCTGGAGATCAAAATCGTCATGCCGCGTTCTTGATTCAATCGTAAAAGCAGCTCTCGAAATTCAACGATCGCGACAGGATCCAAGCCATTGATCGGTTCATCTAAAATTAGAAAATCTGGCTGATTCAACAAAGCAATCGCTAAGCCCAGTTTTTGTTTCATCCCTAAAGAAAAATCACGGTATTTCTTGTTGCCGACATTGGTCAAACCAACAAACGCCAGTGCTTTACTAACGGCATCAGGTTCCACCACCCCGCTGATTTTGCAATAATAGCTCAAATTTTGTTCAGCCGTCAATTGGTCGTAAGCGACTGGAGTCTCAATCACATTACCGACCCGTCTCAGCATCTGGATGTATGCTTTGCCGCCTTCAACACCAAACAATTGCAGACTGCCACTGGTGGGTTGGATCAACTGCACGATCGCTTTTAGTAAGGTCGTCTTCCCAGCACCATTTCTCCCTACCAATCCATAAATATCTCCTTTGGCGATCGTTAGATCGACATCATGCAGCGCCAGCTGTTTGCCGTAACGCTTGTTTAATCCTTTGATTTTAAGAACATTTTCCATTTCTACTTCCTCCTTGCTTGCTTCTGTGATCATTCTAGCAAGCAGATCTAAATCAGCTATTAACTAATTATTAATTGATTCTTAACTCGTAGTTTTTTGCAAAAAAACAACTTATTTCTATTATACACAGCTGAAAATAGCCCTAGTGAGAAAAATCATCCCTTTTTCAGCAAACCCACCAATAGCAAATGTAGCAGACGATCTTTTCATTACTGCTTTTGCGCTTTGTTTTTTGCCTCACAAAGAAAGAGATTCCTTCATGACAAGGAACAAAAAACGTGGTAAACTAGTCACGAATCAAAGTGAGGTGAAATACATTGGTAGCAGCTATTATTTATTGGGCAATGATCATTATCAGTTTCGGTTGGTTGGCAGTCAGCTTATATTTCTCTATCTTCTATTTAGCACGTAAAGAAAATGGCAATTTATGGGCATTCGGCTTTTTAAATGTCATCACTGCAATCATTCAAGCCATCGTCCTTGTGGTTTACCGTACCTTAGGACAAGATTGGGGCGTTACACAATACTCAAGCCTCATCTATCTAGCACTTGGCTTATTGCTTGGCTTGACAGTCATCCAAGCTGTTTTAGGCCGTGAACCAAAAGCGAAAGTCGCTTAAGGGTTCCAATAGACACTCGTAAAAACGATCCGCTTTCTCTTTGATAAAAATAGGGAAATGGTCGTTTTTTTGTTAAAAAGAATTGACATTTGGGTGCTTTTCTTCTAAACTCTGAGAAGAATCAAATTAAATACGAGTACCCTTTAACATTTAGGTAGAGGTCGCGAGGTTCATTAATCCTGCTGAGTGAAGCAACACGTTTACAGCAGAGCTAGGGAACATCGCCGAAACAAGATCGGTTTTGCTTGCATCGATTTTGTTGGGCCGCAAATGAACAATTTGCGGACTGTCTTAGCTTGTCTAAGTTGCGCTATGTTTTGTGAAAGGTTTGTCGACGATGACCTGTCAACAGCCGTTTTCCAATCATGGAGTACGGCTGTTTTTTTGCTTTTTCATCCTTACCTGCTTGTCCAACTCGTGAAAGGAAAGAGATAAAATGAAAAAAAATAATTGGATCTGGGCGGTCTTCGCCCTCTGTCTAACCCTCATTCAGCTGCCCCTAACCGTGCAAGCGGATGACCAAACGCCTGCGGAACAATTCCGTGTCGGTATGGAGGCAGGCTATGCCCCCTTCAACTGGACGCAAACGACGGACACCAATGGTGCCGTGCCGATTTCTGGGGAAGAAGGCTCTGCGTTTGCCGGCGGTTACGATGTCCAGATCGCCAAACGAATCGCTGAAGGTTTAGGCAAGGAATTAGTGATCGTTAAAACCCAATGGGACGGTCTGCCGCCAGCTTTACAGGCGGGGACTATCGATGCCGTCATCGCTGGTATGTCACCAACGGCCGAACGCCGCGAGCAAATTGATTTTACCGATCCTTACTATGAATCCGACTTGGTGGTCGTAGTACGTAAAGATGGGGCATTCGCCGATGCCAAAAGCCTCGCCGATCTTTCGGGGGCAAAAATCACTGCTCAGCTGAATACCTTCCATTATACGGTCATTGATCAAATCCCTGAGGTCCAAAAAGAACAAGCCATGCGGGACTTCTCCTCCATGCGCGTTGCTTTAGCTTCGGGCATCATTGACGGCTACGTCAGCGAACGACCAGAAGGCGTCACTGCCGTCGGGGCAAATCCTGATCTGAAGATGGTCGAGTTCGATGAAGGGGCTGGTTTTGAAACCAATCCAGAAGACGTCCAAGTAGCAGTCGGGATGCGCAAAGGCGATCCCGATGTTGAAAAAGTCAATGAGATCCTTGCAGGAATCTCTGAAGAAGAACGGGTTTCCCTGATGGATCAAGCAGTCTTAGATCAGCCTGCAGATGCCAGCGGAGAAACGGCGGATCAAGGCCTGATCGCTGATTTCAAAAAAATCATTGATGATTACGGCATGCTCTTTTTACGAGGCGCTGGCTTGACCTTATTCATCGCGATCCTTTCAACGATCATCGGATTGATCATCGGTCTTTTAGTCGGTATCTTTCGGACATTGCCGCTTTCAGAAAATCCAGTAGGACGTTTCTTCCAACGAATCGTCAACGGCCTGCTGACCATCTATATCGAAGTTTTCCGCGGTACCCCAATGATGGTTCAGGCAATGGTTATTTTCTACGGAACGGCTCTAGCCTTTGGTGTCTCCATGAATCGCACGCTGGCAGCCGTGCTGATCGTTTCTATCAATACGGGTGCCTACATGTCTGAAATCGTTCGTGGAGGGATTTTTGCTGTAGATGACGGTCAATTTGAAGCAGCTCAAGCCATCGGAATGACCCATTGGCAAACCATGATCAAAGTCGTGTTGCCGCAAGTAATGCGCAATATTTTACCGGCTACCGGAAATGAGATCATTATCAATATCAAAGATACTGCCGTCTTAAGTGTCATCAGTGTTGCGGACCTCTTCTTCCAAGGTACATCAGCTGCTGGAACGAACTTCCAATACTTCCAAACATTTGCGATCATCGGTGTGATCTACTTAGTCTTGACCATCAGTGCCACCCAGATCTTGCGCTTTGTTGAACGCAAAATGGACGGTCCCAGTGCGTATGTCAAATTAGAAGACATCAACCCGAACGAATAAGGAGGAAGAACATGTCAGCAATCATTGAAATTGACCATTTAAAAAAGAGTTTTGGCGACAACGAAGTCTTAAAAGACATCAGTTTGTCTGTTAATAAAGGAGAAGTTGTCACGATCATCGGTTCTTCTGGTTCAGGAAAATCCACACTTCTTCGCTGCATCAACTTGTTAGAAAAACCAACCAGTGGGCAAATCATCTACTTAGGTGAAAATGTGCTGGAAAAAGGCTACGACTTGCCGAAATACCGTACGCATCTAGGAATGGTTTTCCAATCCTTTAACCTATTCAACAATATGAATGTATTAGAAAACTGCGTGACGGGACAAGTCACTGTTTTGAAACGTGATCGCAAAGAAGCAGAAGCGACTGCCAAAGAAAATCTAGAGCAAGTCGGTATGGCTCAATATGCCAACGCCAAGCCTTCCCAGCTTTCAGGCGGACAAAAACAACGGGTAGCCATTGCCCGTGCCTTATCGATGAATCCAGATGTCATGTTGTTTGATGAGCCGACTTCTGCACTGGATCCAGAAATGGTCGGTGAAGTGTTGAAGACCATGAATACGTTAGCTCATACTGGCTTGACGATGGTGATCGTTACCCACGAAATGGGCTTTGCCAAAGAAGTGTCTGATCGGGTCATCTTTATGGATCAAGGTGTCATTGCCGAACAAGGGACTCCTGAAGATATCTTTATTCATCCAAAAGAACAGCGCACCAAAGAATTCCTTTCCCGTGTGTTGAATTAATTTTCTGTCTTGAAACACTTAGCGGTCTTCTTCCGAGCTTTTTCGTCCTTTTTAAGTACGCTTGGAAGAATTCAATGCTAAGTGTTTTTTTATTCTCTAAACGACAATTGTCAGAATTTATCAAAAAATCACAAAAAACCATTGCTATTTGTTAGAAACTTTGTTATTTTTTTTAAAACTAAGGAATTATAGGAGCTTTCATTTATGGAAAAAAAGTTACAGTTTAAGGATTATATGTATGTTGGATCAATGCTTTTCGGTCTTTTCTTTGGTGCCGGAAATCTAATCTTCCCAGTTCACATGGGACAAGAAGCTGGTGCGAATGTCGGTTTAGCCAACCTTGGCTTTTTAGTAACGGGAATCGGCTTGCCGTTTTTAGGGGTCATTGCTATTGGCGTTTCCCAAAGCAGCGGTGTTTTTGAATTAGCTTCTCGAATCAATCGACGCTACGCACTTATTTTTACGATTTTGCTTTATTTAGTGATCGGGCCGTTCTTTGCTTTGCCCCGTTTGGCTACCACTTCTTATGAGATCGGGATCGCTCCCCATGTTTCATCTGACATGCAAACTTGGTTATTGGCGTTGTTTTCTGCCCTCTTCTTTGGCGCTGCCTGGTGGTTTTCTCGTAAACCAAGCAAAATCTTAGATTATGTAGGGAAATTTTTGAATCCATTATTTCTGGTCTTACTAGGCGTTTTGCTGTTTTTTGCTTTTTGGCAACCTCTAGGAACCATCAGCGATGCGCCGATCTATCCTAGCTATCAAAGCGATGCTTTCTTTACTGGTTTCACCAACGGTTACAATACCCTTGATGCGCTGGCATCTTTAGCCTTCGGGATCATCATCGTCTCGACGATTCGCAATATGGGGGTTGAAAAACCTACGACGGTCGCAAAAGATACGATCCTTTCTGGTTCTGTCAGCATCGTGTTGATGGGGATCATCTATACCTTACTTTCTTATATGGGAACCAAAAGTCTAGGGCAATTTCCTATCAGCGAAAACGGGGGGATCGCTTTAGCACAAATCGCCAACCATTACCTTGGCACTGTCGGCAGTCTGCTGTTAGCTTTGATCGTTATCTCCGCTTGTTTAAAAACTGCCATTGGTTTGATCACGGCTTTTTCCGAAACCTTTGCTGGATTGTTTCCCAAGCAAAGCTACGGGTTCTTTATCGCTTTGACAAGTATCTTGCCAGCGATCTTCGCCAATGTCGGCTTGACCAATATCATCGAGTTTTCTATTCCAGTCTTGATGTTTATCTATCCACTGGCGATCACGTTGATTTTGTTGGCGATTATCAGTCCCTTGTTTCATCATCGTGCCAGTGTCTATCGAATGACGACATACTTCACATTGATCGCTGCAATCATCGACGGTTTAAATGCAAGTCCTGCACTGATTACCAACAACGCTTTCGTGCAAGGAATCTTGTCTTTTGCGTCAGAATATCTGCCCTTCTTCCAAATCGGGATGGGGTGGGTCGTACCGGCTGCGATCGGATTTTTGATCGGTTTGCTATGGTCGTGGTTCAAAAAAGACCCTGTTTCAGCCTAAATTAGTTAAAAAGATGAAAATAACCTACCTTTTTTTAAAGGGTAGGCTATTTTTTTGATTAAAAAGACTGACAGTTTCGTAAAAAAAAGATACAATAGAGCCACAAAGGAGGATACCTATGTTTTATGAAGAACTTATGATGGACCCGCAAACATTAATTAAATTTAAAATATTCCGGCGTATGCTGACTCTGCAAAACCCTAGCCACCCAATCGCACAATTGGCAAAGGAAATGGAGTTAAGCTACCAACAAGCTTTTATAGAGTTGACTGAGATCGACCAAGATCTAACTGAGTTAACTCCGGATCATATGTCGATACTCGGTCGTGGCGGTAAATTACAGCCTCAGAATATCGCGGTAACGATCGATGAATACCGCTTCTATTTATTGAATAAAAGCGTTCCGTTCTTATATGTTCTTTACATGCTGAATGAAGACCATCCTACGATCACGGATTTTTGTGCAAAATACGATGTCAGTCGTTCAACGGTGTCTCGCAAATTTGAACATCTAAAAAAACATTTGAAGCAATTTCAGCTTCGCTTTACGTACACTGAATCAAACTTGGTGGGCGATGAGCGTCTTGTGCGGCTCTCCCTATTCAATATCATTTGGTTAGGTACTCGTGGAATAGAATGGCCATTTGCGATCGCTGAGAGTGAGACAGAAAAAATGGTGGATCGATTCACGGAGTACTTCCCAATGACTCATTCTTATCTTGGCCGATTAGAGTTGAAGTATTTCGCCGCCTTGATTCTTTTACGAATCAAAAAAGGAAATTTTGCCAAATACGACAAGCGGTACAATTTCCTAATGAAAAATAATCCATATTTCGATTTTGAGCGTTTGACACAAGTCGTTGATCCTGAAGTTTCAATGACAGACAAACAATTAAAAGGCGAATCAGGGTTTATTTACTTGATGGCGCAAATCTTCCCATTCTATTTGAGTCCTGAAGAAGAAGCGTTGCAACAAACCTTGCAATTCTTTTCAAGCAAACAAAACCCAGTTTATCCATTAGTCGCAGACTTGTTAGCAGAGATGAAAGCAACCTTCTTTGCTTCACAACCTGGCCTGTTAGATGAGCCATTGGTCGTGGGCAATTTAATCAATGTGACTTTCGGCAACTACGTTTTCCGTCAGCCGTTTCCAAATATCTATCGCTTGCTGACGCCATCGATCAATCGCGGGTCTGCTGAAGAGCAGCTGCAGCAAAAAATCGATGAATTCTTAACGAGTTATCGCGAAGAATCCGCGGTGGACTATATCAACGATGAAAACCAAGAGCAGATGGCAACGATGTATACCCACGCCCTGCTGCCGTTTTATGATCAAATCCGTTATTCGAATCGTTTACGGGTAGGGGTTGCGTTAGAAGACAATTTCTTAGTCGTTCAAGGATTGAATCAATTCTTACATGACTTGACCTTCGTAGCAGCAGAACCTTATGATCTAAACCAGCAAGAAAACTATGATGTCATCGTTAGTTCCAATCAGTTGATGAAAAAACTCAAACCAGAAAAAATGAGTTATATTTGGGATTATGCGGCAGATGATCGGCAATACATTGATTTGTATCGTACCTTGAAAAACCGTTTTGATGAAAAGAACCTTTCTCTGTAATCAAACCGTTACGGTTTCTTAAGAACTTCCGAAAAGATTTGTCACAAAATATTCATATTTATCTCGTATACTCTATGTATACCAACAAACAACCCTAACTAACACTTTTTCATTTTTAACTCCTTCCCGTCGGCCACCCACCGACGGGTCTTTTTTTGCTTCTTTTCGCAGCCAGCAAACTTAAACACTTTCCAATCTTTTCTCCACAAAAAATTCATATTTGAACAGTATAGTATACATAACCCAACAAACAACCCTAACTAACACTTTTCATTTTTACTCCTTGCCTGTCAGCTACCCACTGACAGGCTCCTTTTTTTCTTACGGGGTTTGCCGTATACTAAAGCCAGGAGGTGTCCTATGACAAAAGCCATTACGACAGTTGACCAATACATTGCAGCAGCTCCAGCAGAACGACAAGCGACTTTAAAAAAGGTCCGTCAAACCATCAAAGCCGTTTTACCTGAAGCGTTTGAAAAAATCAGTTATCAAATGCCTACCTATCATCAGGGAGAAACTATCGTGCATTTTGCCTGCGCCAAACAGCATCTTGGCTTTTATCCCACGCCTTCTGCGATCACGGCCTTCCAAGAAGACCTACAACCCTACAAAACCAGTAAAGGGGCGGTTCAGTTTCCTTTTGCACAGCCGATCCCTTACGAACTGATCGCTGTGATGACCGCTTGGCGACTCGCAGAAGTCAAAAACAAGCACGCTTAACCAGCAATAAAAAAACCGCTGTGTCTAATGACGCAGCGGTTTTTTTGCTATGCACAGGCTTGTCTACAAGCCAGGTTTTGTATTCAAGGTGCTAACTTTTAGCACATGATGCAGGGGAATAATCCGCAGCTGCTGGCGGTCGCTTTGTAATTTCAAGACAACTTGTTCTTTTGCTACCGTTTTGCCGACGATCCAGCCGGTAACGGTTTCAAAACCACCCAATTTCTCTGTTTTTACTTGCAGCACGACCAGGTGCTTGGCAGCGGCTGCCTCTTGCAGCGTTCGCTGGATTTCTTTGACTTTTTCAGACTGATTCTTCTTGTCAGCATCATCACTGAAAAAGGTATCCAGCAACGTTGTGGATGTCATCACAATGAGTTTGCCCAATTGTTTGATGGGCGATGGTTTCTTTTCCATTGGACATTCCTTTCTGCGCGTTGCAGCAGTTTATAAAAACCACACATACGTTCGCATTTCCATGGTTCTATTTTAGCAAATTTTTGGTAAAATACAAGCGAACACGCCTTATTTTTCAGAAGAAATAACCTCTAGCCAAAAAGGAATTCCTTCTTGCAGCAGTTGATAGGTCTCTTCGAAATCTCCTGTATAATAAGGATCTGGTACTTCCGCGTTTTCTTTACCAGGAACAACACTCAAATACGAACGAATCTTTGCGTTGGTATCGGCAGGTGCCAGCGCTTGAAGTGTTTCAACATTGCTTTGATCCATACCGATGATCCAGTCAAATTTGGCAAAGTCTGCTTCCGTGATCTGCCGTGAAATGAGTCCCTCGCTCGATAAGTCTGCTTGACGCAATCTTTTTTTGGTTCCGGGATGAGCAGAATGTCCGACTTCCCATGAGCTGGTCGCTGCCGAATCGATCTGCCAATCCAAATTGCGTTTTGCTATTTCTGCTTTATAAATAGCTTCTGCCATGGGGGAACGGCAAATATTACCTAAACAAACAAATAAAACTTTCGTCATCGCTCACTGCTCCTCTTTTTCATAGATTTGGTGGCCAAAAAATTCCACATCCTTCGCCAAACGAAACAATTGCGTTGCAATCTCTAAAGGGGTCTCTGGAAAGTCGTTGTGAATCCAATTTTCCAAAATGCCTCCGCAGCCGTAGGAAAAGAACCGGCTATAAAATAGAATGTCTTGTTTCGTCAATTGCTGCTCTTGATCGACCTCCAAGAACAAGCGCTGAAAAAGCGGTTCTGTGATCTGTAGAAATCCGTTCATTAAGATTTCGCGGTCATAAGCCAGTGATTTGCGGTAAAAGGCCGGCGCTTGTTTCATTGCTTTCAGCATGCGCAAGGCGGCTTCTTCCCAGTTATCAAGGGAGACATCTTCTGTCGTCAAAAAAATCAGGGCATCTTGCCGATAGATCCATTGGATCAAAGCTTTTTTATCAGGAAAATGGTAGTAAAACGTCTGCCGATTGACTTGCGCCTTTTCGGCGATCTCCTGTACGCTGATTTTATTCACTTCTTTGGTCTCACAAAGGGTAATCAATGTCTGGCCAATCACAGCCTTCGTTTGTTTCCCATCCATCATAGGGCACCTCTTTTTCTTCTCTTTCTATCATACCAAATTTTCCTGCAAAAAAAAATCCTATCAAATGGTCCTTTTTCACAGACCTTCCCCGAAACCTTCATCAGAGCAATAGATTCCTGGGCGCTTTTTAAATAGGACAGGTTTCTACAAAAAACGCCTGCCTCCATTTGAGGCAGACGTTGCTTTCGATAGTTAAACGGCAGGTTGCTCATTGTGCCATTTTGGTTTGAAACTGTTCTCTTCGAATCACACTGACTTTTTCAGTGAAATTGGCCCAGTCGATGGGTCTAGGTGGTGCCAGCCATAAGATATGGTCGATCCCCAATGCACCATAAAAGGGTAAGTTTGAAAGAATCAGATGCGTATGATCATCTGGGTAACTTTGGAATTGGACATTCAAATCGAGGATTTTTTCGATATTCTTTTGGATCATCTGATTGTAGGAATCGCCAAATGAAAAGTCCACGCAGACATACAAGGGAACCAAAATCTCTTTTAGCGGAATCGTGGAAATCAACAGAATCAGATACCTGAAAAACAAAAACTCTTTATTGTTCCATAAGATCGGCCGGTTGCGGCTTTCTTCCAGATAGTTACGGCAAAAGGCAGCATATTCTGGATAGGTTTCAAGAAAATACGTCACATCCATATATTGGTATTCATAGCGAGAACTAAAGGAAAACGACAAAAGCTGATAATGGATCGTTGTCGTTTCAGCATGAAGAAGTGCCAACGTATCTGCGGTTAAGGAAAACTGCTGTTGGACGGCTTGAATAAAATGCTCGTTTAATTGTTGGATATAGGTTTGTTCTTGATCGATGTAGCTATTGTTGTCGATCAGCCAGCCCTCAACGATCAAAAAGCGCAAAATATCTCGAGCTTCACGCTCTAGCACTTCTTGATCGGTGATCGTCAAAATCTCCTGCAGCCAGCGTTTCAATTCCTCAATGATCACGAGATGTTTGGGCAAGACTAAATCATTTTCCACGCTGTTTTGCAGGTAATGACCATTCGTCATCCGTGCCAAAACGATTCCTAGATAATGTTTCTTGCGAATCCGCATGCGAGCAGACTGTTCTGGTTTAAGCCAGGTGCTTTCATTAAAACGATCAAAGGTCTTTTCTTTCTCCAAGATTTCTTTTGGAAAAGGGGAATGATTCAGATAGTATTCCTTCATAAAAAAGAGGAAAATAAATTCCCTGATCTCACTTTCCTCCCCAACCAGCTGAAATTCTTTCGTCACTTCAATATCATATTCTTTCAAGATCAGTTTGAACTGTTTAAATTCTTTATAGACGGGATTATGGCTTAAATAGTGATTGGTGGCAAATTCGTATAAAGAAGACAATTGCTCAAAAAAACATTCTTTCAACATGGAAAATTTCAACGCTTGATCCAAATAATAGGTCAGCAGTGTATCGGAAGTTGCCAGACCCGAGGCATTCAGTTTAATGACCGTCCCATCGGTCACGATCTCAAATTCCTCGTTCAATCCGAGTTCATAAAAATCAAGATTCAATTCTTGAACGGTTTTGTTGATCAAAAATTCCGACATGGTCAATTGATCCATCAATGTTTCCTTCGTTTCCGAAAGAGCGACTGCGTTTTCCAAATATTGCAGCATCACCAGTTTTCGTTTGTCCGCCTTATTCAAAAATGTCACAAACATGCGTTTTCAAGCCTCCATTGTTTTTTTGGCCATAAAGGACGTTTCCTGAAAATAAGTAGCACAAGCTGGCAAGATAAGAAGGCTTATCATCGCCATCACCATCTGTATTATTTCCTGGCAGTGCTAGATCGACGTTCAAACGATCCGGCGCAAAGACATCCTCCAGCATGACTCGTTGGGCAAAATGTTTTTGCTTTTCCAAAAAACTGCTTTCTGACAGTGAGGATCGCTCCGGCTCTTTTTTCGGAACGGTTTCTGGTTCAGGCGCGGGTTGTTCTTTGGATTCTTCCATTTCAGTTGGCGGTTCCTCCACTTTTTCTGGTATTTCTTCTGGTGGGTCCGTGGGGACGATTTCTTCTGAGGGGTCCAGCGGATTATAAATGGTCGCAAAAACGACTTGTTCTGTAACAAGATCGATCATTCCGATAATCATGCACGCACCAATGACAAAGCCAAATCTGCGTTTCATTTTATTCACCCTCCTTATCATCAGCGCATCTTCTGATGATGTTTCTACGACGCTGAACGGTCCAACAACTTATGGGCGCCCAGCAGACATCCACTAATTATAAATAAAATAACAAATAAAAGAAACCAATTTTTCATTGATTGTTGTTTCCATACCGTTTCTTGTTTTTCAACCATCACTTTTTCTGCTTTCGGCGTGCTGATTGTCGCCGCTGGTTTTTGTGGGTGATCGGCAGTTGCCTGCTCAACAGGAATTGCTGTCAGCACGTACCGTTCTTCTGTTCGAGTAGGCGTAGGGCAAGTGATCAAGGTCAATTTTGGTGTCTGTTCTTCCTCTAGCACCGACAAGTCCGACTCGTCTACGATTTTTTTATCCGTGATGATATACTGTTGGCTCTCCTCGAGATAGGTCACTGATACTTCCATCCCCACCTGTGCTTCTAGCAACTGACCAAATAACAAACTTTGTCTGCCAAGATGATGCCCTAAAACGACAAAATTGCTATTTTTCAACGAACGTTCGGGAAACATCACGACGCCGCCTCTCAGCAGCTGTTGATTCGTTAGTCCCACCAACAGCGGCTGCTGGAAATCGATCGCCTCGATTGCGACAAAGCCGTACCCAGTGATCGTTGTCGGCTGAGGCGCCAATACATCTGACAGAGCTGGCATTTGGATCGTTTCTTCTTCTGGGATCGTTGCCGGCAGCTGCGTGGCTATCGTCAATTGCGTGGTGCGTAATTGCCAACTGACGATGCTTTCTTTGAGAAAAGGCAGTGCCAGCAAAAGAATACCTACGATGATCAACCCATCGATCAAGTATTTCTCAAGGTGCTCACGCTTCATCCGTTTCATTTTTTTTCTTTCGTCGGTACCATAAAAGCAGCAGCAAGGCGAGTAGTAGCAACAGTCCGCCGATCAAGAAATAAAGCCATGTGTAATCTGTTTCGATCGTCACATCTTTCTTATTAAGATCACGTGCGACCTCTCCCGTCACTGTAAATTCTTTTTCAAAGGTCCATTTATAGAGATAGCTTTCTTCTTCGCCTTCTTCATTTTCAATTTTGTATTGCCCTTCATCGCTTTTTCCACCATAGGCAACGGAAGTCAACACGTAGGTCCCTGCTTCTAAACGTTGTCCTTCTAAAGAGATTGGGTACGAGAAGTTGGAATTAGGTGCCATTTGCATTCGTGAGGTATCCGAAGAATACAAGACGTCGCTATCACCTTTTTTCTTCACTTCATTGATCAGGCGTAATGAATTCAAGTAAGCTGCTTCAGGATTTTGAAGGGTGACATTGATAGTATTTCGGGCGTTGACTTGACCTGGTCCAACATCCAGCAGTTTTAGATCCGGTGAAACTTCTGTTGTGTTTTGTCGCAGTAAAATCGCAACGACATAGGCATACTCATTCTTGATAGCTAACCCTTGCTCTTCTTCACTGTCAGCAGTATCGTTTTCCTCTGTCGTCTCTTTTAAGGTCAATCCGCCTGCGATGACCCCTTCAAAGGATTCTGAAGGCATGGTGATCTTTAAGGGTAAGGTGATTTGGGATTGTTTGGGGATCGTGATCTCTTCATCCACTTCAATCAAATCAGCCATATCATAAGGCAAGGTTTCGTCCGCTTCGATGTCGTTTTCGCCATATTCCACGACTCCGTTTAAGTTTGTGGTAGCTGAAGCGATCACTGGTGCGATGACGACCTCTTGATCGGTGTCATTACGCAATTGGACTTCAACGGTTTGTACCGCACCCGGCGCCATTTTCAAGTCAAAATAAGTTTTTTCTTTATCGATTTGATTTTCTGGAATTACGGGATTGACGGCAAAGTTAAATTCAGAAGCGGTTCCTATCGTTGGTACAAAAAAGAAAATACTTGCGAATAGGAGCGCCAAAAGCTGGTTGATTTTTTTCATGATGGATGTCCCTTCTTTCTATGTATTCTCCTTAAACCACGAAAGGGTTCAAGGAGAAAGCTGGTACTTATGGGTTTGTTGGTGTGTCTGTCAGTAACCAAGTAAACGTGGTGTTGTATTGGCTGGCATATTTTGTCGTTGAGCCTGGAACTTCCAACTCAATGCTATCCATAGCTGCAGCTAAACTATCGCCCCAGCTCATTAGATAGGTCCCTGCCCCTTCGCCATCTTGGGCACTCATCACTAAGGATTGGGCACCATTTGGATTCAATGTGATCGTTGAACTCACATTTGATGGTTTTGGTGACAAGGAAGGTGTTACTACAGTTCCCTTCGTCAAACGAATTTGCGCGGCGGTCAATTCTTGATCTTCTGCTGTTTTGAACTGACCATTTTGGCGAACATTCAATGTCCAACCGCTCTCTGTTCCCCGATTGTCTGTCACTTGGACAAAATTTGGTCCTTCTTGATTCACATTTGCTGAATCTACGTATTTTTGGGTTTCCGCATGGTAGATCTCTGTTTTTGAGGTGATTTTTTGCGTGCCAAAGTAAAGGCTTGAAGCAAAATCAATCGATAACGGTCCGTTGGTTCCTGGATTTGGTCCATCTGGGTCCGTTGGGTCAACTGGTTTGATCGGATTTTCTGGATCTGGGTCTGTTGGACTGATTGGATTGGTTGGGTCTGTATTTGGTTCAAAAGTGATCTGTCCGTTTGAATTGTATTCTGCGCTGTCCGCTGCTTGTGCCAGCACAGGAGCAGCGAAGCTTAGCCCTAATACTGAGAGAAATGCTAGTGTTTTTTTCATGTCTATACTCCTTATCCTTCCGTTCCTGGTGTATCTGATAATACCCAAGTTAGTGTAGTCGTGTAGCTAACGGCATCTTTTGGTGTGCTGCCGGGTACAGAAAGTGCGACTGCTTTGGTAACATCTGCTTGTACTTCTTGGCCATCCTTATCTATTTCAGTGACCGTCTCAACGCTTCCCCAAGCGTTGACCCATGTTCCAGCCCCCGTTTGATTTGCTGCGGTCATCACCACTGATTCAGCACCTGCTGCATCCAATGTGATCGTCGCTTCTGCCACTGGAGCAGTAACGCCGATCGCATTTGATTTAACAGCAGGACTTGTTAGGGTAATGACAGAACCAGTCAATTCTTGATTCAACGTCGATTCGTTTTTGAATTGCCCATTTTGCTTCACAGACAACCGCCAACCAGCATTACTACCGCGATTATCCGTTACTTGAACATAATTGGCAGTTTTTAATGTAGAAGCTGTGTCATCGTCATTCAAATACCCTTGTGCTCGTGCATAATAGACTTCATTTTTATTGGAGATTTTATTGACACCAAAATCTAAGCTAGAGGCATAATCGATCGATAATGGTCCATTTGTTCCTGGGTTTGGTCCATCTGGATCGGTTGGATCCACAGGATTGACTGGGTTTTCTGGATCTGGATTTTCTGGATTGACTGGGTTCGTCGGATCGGTATTTGGAATAAAATCAACCGCCCCATTTGAGGTGTAAGAAGCCGCTTCAGCTGCTGAAACCTCAGTTGCTGCACTCGCTGCTGCCAATACGGCAAGACTTAAAAAGACCCATGCTGTTTTTTTCATTTCTATTTGACACTCCTTTATCTGTTTTACTGAAAATCAGTGATTTTAATTGCTTTCAGGGACATTCTTTAAATTCCAAGTCAATGTCGTCCGATACTCTTTGGCTAATTTTACGGAACTGCCTGGTACATTTAATTTTACTGCCGTTGACCCTTCCGTTGCATCGTTCCCAAACTTGTAGATCCAAGTCCCCATTCCTTTTCCGACAGGTGCGTTGACCAATGTGATTTCACTATCGGGTACAAAGGTATGACTTGCCGTAACCGTTGGTGCATACTGCATATCGGTGACTGAAGTTGCTGCACCTGAGGCGATCGATAATGAAGCGCCGACTAGCTCTTCGTCATCAGCCGTTTTGAATTGTCCGTTTTGCACAACACTCAATGACCAGCCTTCTTGCGTTCCTCGTTTATCTGTTACTTGCACATAGTTTGGTCCAGCAGCGCCAGCTGTGAACTCTTGCAGCTGTGCGTAATAATCTTTTGTTTCGGAAGTGATCAATTGGTTGCCAAATTGAAAGCTTGAAGCAAAATCGATCGATAATGGTCCAGGCGTTCCAGGGTTTGGTCCATCTGGATCGGTTGGATCGACGGGATCCACTGGTTTTTCTGGATCGGTCGGATCAACTGGATTGGTTGGATTCGGGTCCGCTTCAAAAGTGATTGCTCCATTTGAGGTGTATTCAGCGGCATTAACGGTTGTTGGTAACAGAGCAGTGCTCATCAATAGAATGCCTGCCGTCAAGAAAAGTTTTTTCATTTTTTGTTCTCCTTTTGATTAAAATGATTCCTGCTGCCAACAAAACGACAAGACCACTGCTTTGATAGCTATTAAAGTGATCCGACCCTGTTGCCGGCAGAATGTTGTTGCCTTTTTGATTTACTTGTTTATTCCCTGGCTGTTCTTTTACGGGCTCTTCTGGCTCCTCAACTGGTTCTTCATAGACACCGAAAAAGGAAGTAATGCCATTGCTGTCATAGGCACCTGCTTCGGCTGCTGAAACGAGCTGAGGAAACATTAATAGACAGCCAGCAATAATACCGATCATGATTTTTTTCATTTATTTTCCTGCCTTTATGGGTTGCCAGGTGCCGAAACTAGCTGCCAGCTCAAGGTTCCTTGATAGTCCCCGACTTTTTGCTGTTCGACTGGAACGGTAAGCTTGATTCCTTCATTCTGACTTTCGCCCCAGTGCTGATTCACGACGTAGGTGCCATTTTCTGTCAATTCCGTTTCCTCGATGATCATTTCCCCACTAGTTATCATCTGTTCTTGACCGTTTGTCACAAAGCGGAAGACATCGGTTAATTGATCTGTTCCATCCGTTAATGGCTGTTGCTCTTTGACCGTCAAGCGCCATGGACTTCGTTCGGATCCTCTCGTATCTTTCACCGCTAGCTCGCCTGTGATCGTTGGCCAATAATCTTGTGTTTCTGTAGCAACTTTCTGCTGCCCAAAATCAAAGTCTGTTGGCACACTGCTTAAAATAAGCTCGCCGGCAACTGCGACATTGACGACTTTTTCTGCCCGTTGACTGCCTGCTTCATAATGGTAAGCCGTTGACACATTTTTCAACAGCTCAGCTTCCGTTGCTTGCTGGATCGCGGCAAAAGCTTGCGGATCGACAGTCGGTGGTACATTTGCCCGATTATCTGCAAAAATCGTGGTTGCTTGGGTATAGTCTGCCAAAGCGGCTTCATCTGTCAGCGCCGTTGCTTCTGGTAAGGTCAAACGGACATCTTTTGCATAGACGGCAAATTGCCGATCAGCAGAAATGACACTTTCATTTTTGACCACCACCAGATTCACGGTAGTTTCTGCCTGATTCTGATCGTTTTCCCCTACAGAAAAAGTGACCGCTTGTTTGCGGTAGACCGCTGTTTCTAACGGTTCTTGAATCGCAGCTAAGACCTCATCTGTCAGCGTATCCTTAAAGAAAGGACGCCCGCTGGCTTCGAGATAAGTCACGGCTTGTTCTTTTGTCAGCGATTGTGCCTCTTGCTCTGTAAGGATCACATTGCGGGCTTGGACTTCCGCCTTATTTGAGTAGCGGACACTGATATCGTAACTATACTCCCCATCAGGACTCGTCCAATCAACTGGCTCTGAATCTGGTTGTTCCGTCAACTGCTGCTCCGTGCTATCCAGCTTGCTGGATTTGATTTGACCCGCATAGACCCATGAACCGGACGTTTGGGTTTCTGGTGTGAACGTCAATGTTGGCAATTCCGTTACCGTGTAGGGAATCAATAATCGCCCTTTTTGCACCTGTGTCCCCGCCTGCTCAGTTCCCCATGCTTGCAAAGTCAACGGCGTATTGTTCTCTTTGACTGCCGTTACATTGTGACTAATGGCACCGATCCCATTCGCGACTCCGGGTGTTTCGACTTCGTAGTCAATGATCGAACCTGGTATTGCAATACCGTACCCGTTGGCTGCATTGGTCACATCGTTATCCCCGATGAAGGTTTTCCCAGTCGCTTTTTCGATCCCGCTGAAATTGATTGGCGTGATTGCTGCAGCATTAGCAGCAGTTGGATTTATGGTCAGTACTTGATAGGCACTAACCGCACCAAACCACGTTCCTTGACTGTTGACTCGAGAACCTGCATCATTGGTCGTCGTTTTCAGCCACGTTAAGTGATCTTTGTCCGTATCTGGTGTAGCGAAATCTGAAAGATTGATTCGCCCCGTTCCCGGCGGCGACTCGATCGTCCCTTTGTCTTCTACCGTTAACTTCGCTCCTGAAATCAAATTCGTTGCGGAAGAAATCCCGATACCAGCATCCTTGGAAAGATGGATGTCACCGAACTGATGATAGGTCGTTGCGTGATTGGCAGCAGTCGCTGAACGGCCATTTTTGATGTCTCCCCCATTGGCCATCAGCTTGATGCCGTTTGTCACATTCAATTCGGTAAAGTTGACGATCCCCAGACCTGTCACAGCGATCGGGTCGGTTTGATAAGAAGCTGTCCCATCGACATTTTCACCAAAGTTCATCTTCACTTGATTACTGCTGTTGGCTACGATCGTGTTCGTAAAGTTATCTGACGCGTTTCCGCCTGAGATCCCATTGATACTTTTGGCTCCTTGAAGTCGCATCTCGACATCTCTTAAAATTTGATTGGAAGAAATATTGGAATAATACGTGGTGTATAAATTCCCGATACTTGATCCTTCCGCCTGGATATTCATATAAATTTTGCCACTTCTCGTATTGCTAGCAGTCCGTCCGCCATCACCATAGATCGTTGCCCCATTCAGCGCATCTGACCCCGGCTTTGTGTAAATGTTCAATGTAATCGTATTGGAGCTGTCGGTCCCAACGATATTTGTACTGTTAAACGGATTACCGCCTGAGATGTTCGTTCCAGAAGGAAGGGCAAACTCACCATCGTAATTTCTCAAATCCAATGTCAAACTGGCATTTCCTAATAACCGTCCATTGTTCGTAACACCGCCTGAAAAACCATTAGACCCTGTACGCGGAGTACCTGAGAAGTTTCCGCCAAACACTCGATTATCTGAGTTTCCGTTAATGGTGTGGGAAGAAGCGACACCATAAGAGGCACCGAGTGAGGCATTGATCACCCCATCATAAACCGTTACTGCGACATTGCCGGTCACTAATAAGTCATCCCAGCCGCCACCAGATAAAAACCAGTCTACTTGCCCATTATTTACTGTCGTTCGTCCATCTCCGTAAACACGGCGTCCAGTATAGCCTGTTCCTTCTAGCGTATCGACGATCCCAGAGTTCAAAGTATTGGAAGAATTTCCCTCAATGACACCTGAGAAGGAACCACCGTAGGTCCAGCGAGCAACCGTGTTATTCAAGATCGTTTTGGTATTCCCTTTAATATAGATATCCCAAGCTGTTCCTGGATAACCGCCGCCACCAACGATATCCCATCCAGATGAATAGCCTCTCGTTTTATTGCTCGTTGAGTAATCTAGATTTGTCGGTCTGGATCCTGTGTAAGCAATCCCATCTCCCCCAGGACTACCATCCGAAGTGATCGTACCAACTTCAATCGTCGTATTTCCCTCAACATAGCCGCCTCGACCAGCTGCCGTCGAATAAATCGCACCGTTTGAAAAGGAACCGCTGACTAGATGAGAAGTGATATCGCCATAAACTTTAAAACTTGCCGCTGCTTCTGCCAGTGCTGCTCGTTGTTCCGGAGTATAATTGTCATACGTCGTCGTATTCGAAGCCCCCATTGAACTTTGAGTCAAGGTACTAACGTTGTTTCCTCCACCGCCGTTAAAATCACCAATTCCGCCGACGCTGGCACTCGGTCCCGCTTTCACGGTATTGACGATGTTTCCTGTGATAGTACCAGTATTCCGATTGCCACCTTCAAATTCACTCCGACCAGTGGAATAGCTGCTGGCATCAAGGTTAGTCACGATGGCATCCTTAGAACGGTCAGAGCCGATGTTGCCATAAAATGAACCGCCTACAAACCGATTGGATATTCCTGACCAACCGCCTGCACCCGAGATCGTACTGCGGATCGTTCCATTGATGTTGCCATATTGAACGCCACCAGCAAAAGTACTTAAACGGAAGCTTGCATTGGTGGTTTGAATCGTCGTTTCAACATTGCCTGTCACATTGGCTGTATTGGAAGCGTTCGTTCCAAGACCACCGCCATAATAACTGCCTAATGTGCCATTTAAACGATTGATCGTGACACTGGTATTCCCATCAATCGTACCGATATTGGCACCTCCAGCGATCGTACTGATATTACCTACTGTATTATTTACGACAATCGCTGTATTCCCGGTCAACGTACCACCGTTTTGATTCCCCCCATAAATGTTCCAAGTTCCTGAACCTGTCGCATTCAATGTGATCGTTGGGTTTCCCGAAAGGTCGCCATTGTTGCTTCCCCCATAAATCGCAAGACCGTTCCCGGTGGACCCACCGTTCAATGAAAGGCTATACCCATTCATGTACATCCTCGTACCACTATAGTTGAGGTTTCGAATCACTACATCAGAACCGAAGTAAATGTCCGTGCCAAGTGCAACCGTGCGACTCCCAGTGGTCAACGTTGTTGCATCGGTGATGGGATCATCACTATGCCCTGTGATGATCAAGCGGCTGACTTTTCCTTGTAGCGCATAAAAAGTCATGTTGGTATTATCGACTGTGGCTGGAATCGTCTTTGAAGTCAGATTCGTTGGCAGTGATAGCGATCCACCCGAGCCAACATACAAAGCAAATTCTTGGCCATTGCCGTTTTGATACATATCAAACAACGCTTGACGAATGCCTTCAGCACTATTGGTGTATTCCGCATATGCTGATCCATCTCCAGCTGGGCTTGGTACAGCGATCACTTTCGTTTTATCGGCTTCTGCAATGATCTCTTTGATCGATTGCTCTGCCAACGAGATGTCCGCCGCTCTTGCCTTAACCGTCGGTTTAAAAACAGCAGTTAAGGTTTGGTTCTCCGTGAGAATCAATTCGGTTAACGCTTGACTTGTATAGACCGTGCCATCTAACGACCAGCCTTCAAAAGCAGTATCATCTTCAAAAACTGGCAACTCACTTTCTTTTAGTGCTTCCCCTTTGTTTTTGCTGATCTGAGTGCGGGTTTCCCCGGTAGCAAATAGATGCTCCGTGTCTGTCAGAAAGGTCACCTGTACTTCTTCTGCAGCTTCCGATGAAGCTTCTGTTTCAGATGAAGCTGTGTCAGTGGCTCCTGTAGACGAATCTGTCGAAGCAGGTTCACTAGATGCTTGCACTTCAGTTTCGTTCGTCTCTTCCAGACTGTCGATCGATGAAACGACAGGGTCAGAAGAAGACATACTTTGTTCTTCACTTGTTTTTGTAACACTTTCGGCTTGTGCCACTACCATTGCATATGAAAAACACGGACCTGATGTTAGTAGAAAAACAAGTAAAGTTGTTAAAAACCGTTTCACTTTATCCCTCCTATCTTAAAAAAATAAACGTATCGCGCAGTGCACGCCCTGTGTTACAACTCTTAGTTTAGCGAGTTGGCGAAAGAGAATTATAATTCTTTTTTTCTTCCATTCAAAATTATGATTATAATTGATTTTTCATAATTCTGATTTTTGTAACTTCCACATCTTAGAGCTATCTGTGACTCATCGATTGAAAAAAAGCGCAAATTATCAGGATGAATCATCGATTCTTTTCAAAAAACTGCTTTTCTCTTTCATAAATCATACAAAAAACGAGGGATAAATCAACACTCATAATTAAATTAAGATGAGAAAAATAAATAAAAAGTTAGAATATTTGACAAAATTCAGCGGCACAAAACTCTTTTCTAACGACCTAAAATAATAAGTTAAAAGAACGCTTCCTATCTTCTGACTGTAGATAATGATAATGTTATAATCAAAAATGAATAAAAAACGTTATTTAAAAATTCCATTGCATATAAAATAACAAAATAAAAATTATTATTTTTTTTATAAATCACTGATTTTGATAAAATAAGTAAAGTTATTTTTGAAATAACGCAAAAAAGAGACTGTGACAAAAGCCCATAAAAGAAAGCCGCAAGAAAGGCTCTATAATTTATGGGACTGATGAGTCAAAATTGATTCTTCAGCCTCATTTTCATTTTCGGTATTAAAAAAAAATATCGTTCTCTAATATGATTAAATCACGACAAAATAAACAAACTAAGAGGACGATAAGTGGTATGAATGATTCTACAAATATGAATACAAAACAAGGAAAATAATATTCAAAAAAATCTGAGCTAGAATGAGTTTCATCCTGCTCAGATTTATCTTTTTGCATATTAGCCTCTATTGAAAATAGCTATTATTCTCCAATGACTTGTGCGTATACATCGTTGCAAGATGTTGCCTCTCCATTAGCAAATGATACTGAATAGATGATGCCTCGGCTTCATTTGTTGCAGTAAAGTTTGTTGCTCTTATTGTAATTCCATCAAGTTCCTTTTCCATAATCTAATCTGGTGGAATTGACGTATAATTCGCAATAAATGAATCAATTTTTTCACTTAGATCTGATACTTTTGGAGAATCAATTGATGATGTCGTTTCTGATGAATGAGTTTCATTAAGCAAAGAACTGTAAGAAGTTTCTGTTTCACTTGCTATTAGACTTTGTGATGTTGACTCTTCGGTTTTGTTATACGAATCTTCAAAGGATGTTTTATGTAGTTTTACATTATTCAAAAAACCATCTATAGCCACAAAGTACTCAATTGATTCTTCATCATCATTCAGTAAAAATGTCATATTGTTTTTATACTTAAAGTTTATTAATTCGGGAAAAATATTTTTTAGCTCATCATCAGACACTTCAATATAAAATCCATTTCCAGACTTTTTCACTGTGTAAGGAAAACCAGGTGAATTATAATCATCATTTCCATAATCGATTATTTTTTTCTTTATCTATTCTAAAAGAAAACTCTCCTTCCCCTCGTTAGCAACACCATACCAATCACCATAGAAGTCTTTAGCTGGATCTACAGATAGAAAATAGCCTCCTACAAATCCAATTATAACCAACAAGTAAACCCTAATATTTTTATACTTTTTTCATAAATACCCTATTATGTTCGTTTTTTAATAATACAGTATAACGAATATTATACATTGAAAATCAAGTTTGTGCCGCAAAGAACGAAGGTTTACTTGCATATTATTGTATTCAACTTTGTTCAATTTTACATCCTTTCCTACATATTACAAAATTGTTAGGATATAAATATAACTTAAAACACTTTTTATATATTATAGTATGTTATATTAATTTTGTTAGTAAAATAATAATGAAAAAGGAGATTAAAACAATGAAGAAGTTTTTAATTATTGTAGTGTTTGGTATATCAGTTTTAAGTTTTGGTCAAATAAATGGTTATGCAGATGAGAATGGTTTTGAGATAGATGAAACTAATCAATCATTAATTAATGAGGCAATATCCAATGAAGAGTCCAATAGAGAGTATATTGATGGTGTAATTAGAATGTTTGAAGATTCTGATAGTGCTGAAGAGTTCAACGCATCTTTAAATGAGAGTTTAACAGTTTTAAATTCCTATGATGCCGAACAAGATGCATTGTTGGAAGAGTATAAAGCGGACGTTGCCGAATCAGTTGATCCTTTTTATGTTGAACCAAAGTCTAAGATAGGTGCTAGATCATCGGTAACTCCTGCAAATCCAGTTTATGCGGCTGCAATTGCTGCATACAATAAAGGTATATCAATGGTTAAGAAAAAAGGTCACAATCAGACTGCTGCTTATATGAAGCACGCCATTATTTCTGCTGAGAATTACTATTGGAATCCAACATGGAAACCTTCGACATATGTTAATAAAAACGATAGCTGGGCAAAGACTGTAGACGGCGAGGAGTTAATGACCGCTTATTATTCTAGACTTAAAAAAGAAGCATTTTCTACAGGTAAAAAATCTGGTTCTTTCTCAGGAAGTTATACATTTCTAAGCGGCCAACTTCACACAGCGTTACGTGGAGTTAGTTACACAGTAACTTATAAGAAACAAGCCAATGGAAATTATTGGACTCAAGTAAAGGTTACGGATATATTTGATTTCAAATGGGAGCTAAATGGTTATGATGGCAACTTCGAGGTGGGATTCGGAAACAATTATTGTTATGCAATGCAAAGAGCAGGCTTTATCATTCCTTATAAAATCGAAGTGATCCACGAAGTTTCTAGATAGTATAAAAAGAGATGAGCTTTACGCTTATCTCTTTTTGTTTAAGATATATATAATGGATTTTACTAGTGCACCCAAGAAAAGTATCAGGGCTAATACCTTAAAAACTACACCAAGTTCCCAGTTGATTGATCCTTCTCTTAAAAGCTCCTGTTTTTGGGATTTGCTTAGTCCTTCAACGCTTACAGGAATCCAATTTACACTTAAATAGACACCTATAAGTAGCGAAATCATTGAATATATATATAGGATTCTTATTTTTAAACCTTTTAAAAAGTTAATCATCTTAGCACTCCTTTACAAACTATTATATCAGAAAGCTAGCTTTAAATAATTATCGCTAATATAATTTAATAATTTGTGAGTACTTTTTATAAGAGGTTACTTTTGTCCGACCACTTGGTTATGTTGGCTATTTTAATATTCCTAATTTTATCATAGCCAACCTTATTACCACCAACATATATTTCTAGTTCATCATGCCCCCTAAATATGGCCAACTATATCAGGAAAGTAATTCCCATCTCGATCATGCGCTTCAATTTAGATAGCTACTGATTTGTTCTTGAGTGTTGCCTGATTTAAAGTTTCGGCGATCTCATTAACATCCATCTGGAACTTTTGAATTGGTTTACTTCTTTCAATAGTTCTTTCTCCATCAATTGCTTTGGTATGTTCTGTAAGATAAAATCCTTCCCATTTCACCATTCCTTTTTCAACTCTTTTTTCTTTAATGGATCAATTAAATAAATGATCCGCCATCCACAAAAGTGGTATAAATATGCTCGTCCGCCACTGGATCCCCTTGGATCGATTGTACGATTTTCTCAGCTGCCACCATGCCCCATCGATGTTTCGAATAGGAGATCGTCGCTAAGCGCGGCTGCACAAAAGCGCCTAATTCCGTGTTATCAAACCCGATGATGCGGATCTCTTTTCCGATGCGATAGTCGGTCTCGCGGACATATTTGTAGACACCGATCGCCATTTCATCATTGAAGGCAAAGATATCAATGGGAAACTGGGGATCATTTGCTAAGAGCTGTTTTGCCGCTCGATAACCAGAAGGTTCCGTGAAGTCACCAGGAATGACTTCATAAGGAATACCAAAGCGCGTCAATTCTTTCGTGCTGGCTTCCAAGCGCTCCCGACTGTCGTAGCCTTTTTCTGGCCCTGCTAAGAGGAAGACTTTTTGGCTTTGTCCAGCGATCAAGCGATCGATCGCCAGCGCAGCCCCTCCTTTATTGTCTAACAAGACTTGATGGATGTTTTCATGAGACAAGACGCGGTCTAACACGACGATTTGATGCCCTCGTTGGGCGTATTGCTCGATTTCCTTTGCTGGAAACGTCCAATCCAAAATGATGGCACCGTCCACCATCCGCTCAGGAATAAACAAGTGTGATTTCTTGCCGCTGCAGACGATCATTTCATAGCCGAAAAGTTCCAGCCCTTTCTTGATGCCATCTAGCAATTCCCCATAAAAACTTCCCGCATAATCGGCGAGATAAACACCGATGATGTTGGTTTGTCTGCGTTTCAGTGTGCGAGCAGCCATGTTCGGAACATAGTTCAATTCGTTTGCGATCGCTTGAATCCGCGCGCGGGTTTCCTCGGTCACTTTTGGACTGCCATTCAATGCATACGAAACGGTGGATATGGAGACACCCGCTTTTTGGGCAATATCTTTGATTCCTACCATGGCTTCTCCTTTCTTAACGATAAATATCGATCGTATTGGTTTGGTTTTCGTTTAATTTGGCGCAAAGTACTGCTTTCTTCAGGACAAGCGCACCTTGACGGTAGCGATTTTCCGCAAACTCAGTGGACATTTCTTCGCCGTTGATTAATACTTTCGGCGTACTTGCCGAATGATAGACGATTTCGACCGGCCGATCAAAGAGTCGATACGTCAGTGTCAACCCTGCTAGCTCCGCTGGCAAGACAGGATCAAGTTCAACGTGATCAACAAAGGTACGAATGCCTAACACATTGCTGATCAACTGATTCATATAGATCCCCGGTCCACTAGAATAGATGCGCCAGCCGCCTTTGACGCCGACTGCTGCCTCCTTAAGTTTACCAAAATTTTCTTGGGCTTCAACCCTTGTTTTGAAATCGCCATCAGAACTGCTGAAATACGCATTTGCTTGACGGATCTCCGCGTTTTCGACCCGTTGAGCGATCTGGATCGGATTGATGACCCCTAGCGCTTGCCAAGTCTCTTCTTCTCGACCTAATTTCGCCATCGCTTCGGTAAAGCGGATGTGGGCGTGAACGTACTGCAAACCGATTTCTCGTCCAAAGTTGGCTGCTTGTTCTGCTCGCTTGAAATTGGTGCTGACACCACCCACATAAGTCGCTGGACGATTCATCAAGCGCACCCCATCTGGAAATTGCAAATGCTCCTTGATGATCGCCACATGATGATCGGCTTGTTCGGGAGATAACAGCTCACCGATCATGCTTTGTTGCATCGGCAGCAAGCGGTATTGGATACCAGTTTTCTTGTCAGTCGGATGGACCATCAGTTCCACGTGCTCGCTATCTTCCATATAGACAAATCCTGGCAACGTGCCATCAGCTAACATGTATTTTTCAAAGTCGTGTTTGATGCCCTTAGACAGTTCTGTTAAATGTTTGGCATACTCTGGGTCAAATGACTGCAACTGGCTGGCTAATTTTTTCAATACTTCATAGGTCAAGGCAACGGTCCAGCTGCTGGCCATTTGTTTCTTCAACTTACTGTTATTTGGCTGCAAGGTGTCATCCCAATCGCCATCGCCATAACAAGACAGGTACGTTCCTTCCAAGAAGTTCGCTTCGATATACGCCACTTCTTTTTTCAAATGATCAAACAACGAAGCTTTGGTCTTGGTTTTCAGGAAGGTTGCGCGATCCGTATAAGGCAGTTCTTTTTCCAAAATCGCGAAATCTTTGGTTTTTTCGAGATAGTCACTAACGACTTTCATTGGCCAGACGATCACATCTCCGTGGCTCTCATCGGCTTTTTGTTTCTCATAGCGATCAAACATAAACCATTGTGGCCAGTTGCCGTCATCTGCAAATTGATTTTCAAACAAATGCTCGATGATGGACGCCACCATTTCAGGACGATTAAGTGCTAAGAAATACTCAGTCGGTCCTTGGGAAACGTCTCGAGTCCCCCAAGCAGCACCACCGTACTGTTCAAGACCATGAGGAGACAAGTAATGAACAAGCATATTGTGGGTGTACCAACGTGCCAAGTGATTGAAGGATGTAACGTCCGCCTGCGAATGTTTCAATTCAAACTGATTCAACAAATCATCGACAAAGGCCGTATAGGCAGTGTCTTCTTGCTGGCGATCTAACGTTTCGGAAACAAAGGGTTCACCAGTCAGTGTGCCTTGGATCACGAAGGAAACCGTCGGCTGTTCTGCAAAGGTCAATACGGTCGTGCTATCAGCAGCGGCCACATTGAAGATTGCTTCATCGGTCAGTTCAAAAGGTTGAGCTGCATGGAGATAATACGTCAATTCTGGATAAGTTTCCGCAATCGGTGAATCCGCTGTTCCTTTGATGGTGAGCAATTGCTGGTCTTTCGTAACAGTAGCAGTTGGTGTGGCTTCATCGATCCCCATCACAAATTGATTAGTGATGGCCCAGGTGTAGGCACGTCCTGCTTCACTGGTGATGGTGGTTGCGATCGTGCGTCCGTTTGCTTTCGTGAAGGTCGTTACTTGAATGACATCATCCGCTGTTTTGTAGTACCACGTCGCCGAATTCAAGCCCATTTCAAAAGCAGATGGCATCGTTAAAATCCGCCATTGATCGCCGTCTTTTAGATAGATCCGCTGACCAGAACGTTTGAACAGATTCAATGAGTTGCGGCTATTACTCAACAATTTATTCATGTTCGTATTGCCTAATACGATTTGGGAGTTAAACATCCCCGTCATGTAAACAGTCGTGCTCAAAATGGGTTGATCGACGATCAACTCTTGTCCGCTCATCAAAATATGTCCATGGGAGCGTTCCATCTGTGCTTCTTTTTCCTTCAACACGACATGGTGATAGTCAGGGGTAAAAAAGGAATAAAGCTGCTTATCAACGATTTCCACTGCTTCTTGCTGCGGGAACCGCTCGTTGATTTCTTCTGTGGAAAATGTCAGCCCTGTGAGCGGTCGACCGAAGTTTTTTCGTGGCTGCGCCGTTGCTTGCAACGAGTCAAAGGACAAGGCTTGATACGTTTCTTTCAGCGTTTCAAGTGCAAACTGCGGTTCATTGACTGCCGTCGCTTGATTGGCTTTGACCGCTGCGTAAAAAACGATTTCCGTAGGCGTCTCACTTACCGTCAACCATTGCGTTTGCAGTGCCGTATAGGCAAATTCGTATTGATACACTTCATTGGCTAACGTTTCTTGGCTAAGTGCAGCTGGTTGATTCGTTTCTTTGTAGCTGCGACCGAAAAATTGATAGCCATCCGTCGAGAAGCCTTTTAAGGCTTGGAAGCTGCCCTGTTCCACTAATGGAAATTGACCATTTTGTGGTTGATTTTGGCGCGAAGAAAGCACGATGCGACCCTTATCATGGCTAACATGATGGTCGATATATTGCGAAACATAGGCTTCATTGGATTGAACAGCACCTTTGGCGGCATTACCAAGATCTTGTCCGTAAACTAGTTCCGCTTCCCCAGAACCACTCAATTGAACCCGCCAGAACCAGCAATCTTGTGCCAATTGGAAATCAACTTGGTAATCGATGGACTGATACGTCCCAGTCCAAGTCAGCTGTTTTTCTGAGTAGACAAAGGCACTGTTAGCATTTGAACCGATCAAGGGAATAGAGGACAACTCCCCCGCCTCACGCAGACGTAGATAGATTTGATTCAAACTACCATCTAGCGCATTTCCGTTCAACTGATTGATCATCACACCGTGACTTTGGATCTCATATAAATCACCGTTTGGTAAAAACGTCACGGTCGTATTTGCGTTATTCATCACTATTTTTTTCGTCATAGAAACCTTCCTATCTTACCTAACTAATTGCAGGGTTGTTTGTTGGGTGTCTCGGCTGTTCCCACCAATCATGATGTGGAATTTCCCTGGATCACTGCTTAATTGTTGGTTGCTGTGGACATAGCGCAGCAGTTCTTCCGTGATCTCAAATTGAACGGTTGCTGATTCGCCAGCCTCTAGCCAAATTTTCTTAAAGCCTTTCAGTTCTTTCACTGGGCGAACCACTTCACCGACTAAATCGCGAATGTAGCATTGGACCGTTTCCCAGACCGCTGCTGTTCCTTGGTTCGTAACAGTGATGGAAGCCGTGACCGTTTGATCTTTGGTCATAGTCGGCTGATCCAACGTCACCGCAGAATACGCAACTGGGCTATAACTCAAGCCAAACCCAAATGGATATTTGGCATAATTGGAGACATCCAAATATTTTGAGACATATTTTTCATCCGGTGCACTTTCATAAGGACGACCGGTATTGTCAACGTTGTAATACACAGGAACTTGTCCAACGGTTTCTGGGAATGACATGCTCAAGCGACCGCTTGGATTGTATTCTCCCCACAGGATCTGAGCAAGTGCGTTTCCGCCTTCGGTTCCAGGGAACCAAGCCTCGACGATCGCTTTGGCTGCATCCACACCTTGCAAATCAAGAGGACGACCGTTATAAAGAGTTACGATCACTTGCTCGTTGTATTCTTTCAAGGTTTCAACCAAGGACAATTGGGCTTGCGGCAAACGAATGTCGCTGCGGCTGGCAGCTTCGCCGCTCATCCATTCCTGCTCTCCTAGCGCTAGGACCACTTTATCGGCTGCCTTCACTAATTCGATCGCTTCTTGGATCGCCGCTTCAGACGGTGCAAAATAATCAAAGGGCTCTTGACCGATCAAAAGATCCGCACCCAAGGCTTGGGCACCCTCCACTAAAGTCACTACTTCTTCTTGTTTCCCTTGCCAAGACCAAGCACCTAATAGATCACGGGAGTGAGCACCTGGGCCCACGATCGCGACTTTTTCGGTTTTCTGCAACGGCAGGACACCTTCATTTTTCAACAACACCATTGATTTCTTTGCGATATCGCTGGCGATCTCTCGGTGTTCTTGAGACAAAACAGTGGCTGCTTCAGCGGCTTCATCAGCGCCGCGGTATGGATTTTCAAATAGCCCCAGCTCATTTTTTAAAGTCAAGATTCTTAGCACCGCTTCATCGACTAAGGCTTCCTCAACGGTGCCTTCTGCGATCAACTCTTTCAAGTTATCGGTGTAGCAAGTCGTCATCATCTCGATATCGACTCCAGCTTTGATGGCTAGTTCAGCGGCATGTTTTTCATCCTCCGCTGCGCCATGAGCGATCACTTCTTTGATTGCTGCCCAGTCAGAGATCACAACGCCTTCAAACCCGAATTCTTCTCGCAAAACATCGCGGAAAAGCCAGCGATTGGCCGTGGCTGGAATGCCGTCTACCGTATTAAAGGAGGTCATCACCAGCTTGGCACCAGCATCAAGGGCTGCTTTATAGCCTGGCAAATAACTTTCTCGCAGTTGGCGTTCTGACATATTGACCGTGTTGTAATCGCGACCACCGATAGCCGCACCGTAAGCCGCAAAATGTTTGACGCAAGCAGCCACGCGGTTGAAATCCGTTCGCAGATCATCCCCTTGATAGCCTTTGACGAAGGCTTCAGCGAAGCGACTGTTCAAGTAAGGATCTTCCCCCGTCGATTCCATGACACGGCCCCAGCGTGGGTCTCTTACTAAGTCCACCATCGGTGAAAAGGTCACATGCAAGCCAGAAACAGCTGCTTCTTTGGCAGATACTTCCGCCATTTTCTCCGCTGCTGCCAAATCCCATGAACTACCTAATCCTAATGGAATCGGGAAAATCGTCCGAAAGCCGTGAATGATGTCCGCCATCAATATCGTCGGGATATTCAAGCGGTTATTGGCGATATACTCTTTTTGGACGCGGATCGCTTCTTTTGCACCAGAAACACCTAGCGTTGTTCCCGCATTGTTGATGTTTTCTTGTGTCAGTCCTAAGTCGCCCATCGGACCTGTTTTCTCTTCTGCTTTATCTGAATAAAAAGCCGCTGCCAGTTGCAACAACTGATCGATTTTTTCGTCTAAGGTCATTTCTGAAAGTAGTTCGGTTAATTTCTGCTGTTCCATTTTTATTCATCCTTTGCTTTCTTCAAATTGGACTTCTGCTTCTAAAGGGAAATGATCGGAGGGAAAACGACGATCATAAGAATCCGTTAGACAGGCGGTTTTGACCACCGTGAAGCCTTTCGTATAGATATAATCAATTTCTTCTAGTTCTTGCCATGGTAACGTATAAATAAAGTTTTGATAGGAGCCTTTTGGCCCATGATGGGGCTTCTGTCCATGTTCTTTGGCATTTTGAAAATGCTGCTCTAAGTACCGATGCACCCGCTCCGTTGGCTCCGCATTCAAGTCGCCCATCAGCAATACAGGATAGCGTTCGATCTGATCTGCCAGCTGCTCAAGGATCACTTTCATCCCTTCAAAACGAGCCATTTCTGAAATATTATCTAAATGAGTCGTGATAGCAAGAAACGGCGGATTCTTTTTTTCCTGCAAAACTGCCCAAACACATAAGCGTGAATACGCAGCTTCTGGATGAATACTTGGTTCAGTCGGTGTCAATGACAACCAAAACGAACCTGAAGCTAATAACTCGAAAGCCTCTTTTTGATAATACAGTCCGATGCCTTCACCTAAGCCATCACCGTCACGTTCAGCCGTGACGGAAGCATACTGCGCTAACTTTGCTAAATCTGCAAATTGGCTGGGACGAGCTTCTTGGATCGCCAGAACATCCCAGTCGTAGTAATCGATCAAGGAGCAGACCGCCTCCGATCGATAGTGCCATTGCCATTCTTGGTCATAGTCGGTATCGACTCGTAGATTGTAGGTTGCTGCTTTCATCTGCATTCATTTCCTTTGAGTAATTTTGTGATTTGCTGCATCTCACGTCGGATTTGTTTCGCTTCGCCGCCGCCATGCCCTTTATTTAAGTAAATACGCAATTCTTTCGGTCCAGGAATCTTTTTATAGGAAACGAAGAAATCTTCCATGGGACAGATGGGATCAGCACTGCCGACCGATGTATAAACAGGACCAGTTATCTGATGAGCAAAATACTTCAAATCAAAATAACTCATGACTTGATAGATCGTTTCCCGCGTTTCTGGAAATTGTTCGATATACTCTTGAATCACCTGGTAACTTCCTGTTTTTTGTTCGATCCGATGGACAAGATTGGAGTGGCTTGGCACATCGGCAAACGTCGCAAAAATCGGGACGTTCGTTAATGCGTTGACCAATAAGGCGATGCCGCCTCCTTGTGAGCCGCCTCTTAAAATAATGCGCTGCGGATCGATTTCCGGTATCTGTTGAAGGACTTCTAGTGTGCGCAAACTATCTGCGACCAATCGCTTCATATAAAAATCTTCTTTTTTCAAGATGCCGCGTCCAAAAGGTGCTTCATGCTGCGTGGTTTCATAGGGAACCTGATCTTGCGTGCGTCCCCCTTGTCCGCGATTGTCGATGACAAGACAGCCGCAGCCGATCAATAACCAATGAGCAAATTGGAACGGTTCTTGCACATGATTCATATAGCCTAAAAAATCAATCAAGATTGGACAATCTGCCGCTTGTTCTGGCAGCAGCAGATGCCCATAGATCGTTTCATTACCAAGACTTTGAAAAGAAATCGTAAAACAATCGATCCCTTTCAGCAAAGGCGCTTGTTTGGTTCTTTCAAAGGCTAGCGGAAGGGCGTCAAGTTCTTGTTGGACCGAAGCCCAAAAATAGGATCGATCCGTCGCTGTGGATTCAGTCATTTGTCTCTTCCCCCTTCGCTAATACTTTATTGAAAAACAACACTTGGACAAAGGCTGAGCCTGAGATCCCTAAACAAACAAATAAGAATAGGTTCACTTTGCTGCACAATACAAAGACAAGAATGGGGACCACCAATAAAATGATCGCATTCGCCGTACTGCTAAGAACCGCATAGGCCGTTTCTTTTGCTGTTTCTTGCAATGATTGGGCAAACAAGCTGTACAAGAGAACGAACACGACGAGATACAGCGCAGCCAAGCTAACGAGGATCACGGCTAAAACGCCAAAGTAAGGTGTAATCATCATCAAGGAATAGATCAACCCAGCAAAGACTGCGACATACGCAATAACAAGACCTTCTAAGAAGAGCCCACGTTTGAGGTTGCTTAAGAATGCTTGCTTGTATCGCTGCCAAATCGGGACATCCCGTTCCTTGTACAATTGATCGATCGTCTGATACAGCGCGATCAATGCTGGTCCTGCGAGAATCAGCGTCATTGCTGGAATCATAAAGAGAAAACTAACAATGATCATATCTGCTAAAAAAGCAAAGACCCGATAGTACCATCCTTCATAAGAAAATAGTCGATTCATTATGATCCTCCAATCAAAACTTGCTGATTTGTGCTGCGGGTGCTACGTAAACTTGTTTCTTGCCTTCTTGTGAATTTGGGTCGTTTCTCAACGTACAGTTTTCTGGGTTGCAGCTTGCAGCTTGCATGTCTCACTACGTGAGCCAATCGCAGTGATTCTTTGTACGGTCACTACGCTCCCTGCGGTCGCCTAGTACTTTGAAACATCAGATTTTGCGCAAAGTACGCGCAAAACCTGTGTTTCAAAGCAAAGGAGAGGAAAGGTCTTTTTTTTGGCTTCCTTTCCTCTCCTATGGGGGTTATTTTAGTCGTTCGCGGTTTTCGGCCATTTTTTCAGTTTTAATGTCTTTGATTGCATCCCAGTTGTTTGAATCTAAGAAGCTTTCAAAGTCGGTTAGTGTGCTGTCAAATGTTCCTTCATCTTTTGAACGGATCAATGAGATGATCGTGCTGTTGATTTTGGTTTTGATGGCTGTGTTTGAACGTGCTTCAGCAGTTCCAGCATCTGGATCCGTATTTTCGATCACAAAGTGTGGATACAATTTGCCTTCGCCCCACTCTTGCATTTGAGTCAACGCATTTTCGGTTTTGACTTTCAGTGCATTGACACGGTCATTGTTAAAGTAGTTGAAACGGCTGATACCATATTTTTTGTTGTAGCCTTCGTTGTCGGTTTGTTCCATTTCTTTGATTTCTGGCAAGTAATCGATTTTGCCTTCATCGTTGTATTCATACGTCACGCCTTCAACACCGAATTTTGTCAAAATTTGTCCTGGTTCATCGATCAAGTACGTGAAGAGTTGGGTTACTTTTGCTGGATCCGCCGCATCTTTTGTGATGTAGTTGATCAACCAGCCAGAGATTCCTGTTTGGTTCAAGGTTGCTTCACGACCAGACGTGCTGGCAGGGCCATCGATTGCGATGTAGCGTGTGTCAGAGTTTTTCATGAATTCAGTGAAGTTCCCACCTTGTCCGCTCGTTCCTGCGACTAAGATCGTTGCATAGTCCCCTTGTTTTACTTTTTCATCATAGGTTGGACCGTCATCGGTAAAGCTGTCATCACTGATGTTGCCGTCACGATACACTTGATTGAAGGTTTTCAACCATGAGATATATTCTTCATCTAAATTACGGTCGTAGAACGCACCATCTTCATCTTCTAATGGAACACCTAAGAAATCTTGCAATTTATCTAAGAATGGTCCTGCTGTTTCGCCGATCGTTGTGAAGCCCATTGGTGTCAAATCAGGGAATTTCTCGCTGATTTCTTTCATGACTTTCACATAGTTTTCTGGCGTCGAAACATCTGGTTTGCCTAATGCTTCATAGACATCTTCACGGATCACAAAGTTGTCGTTGACGGGAATATTGCCGCTTTCGTAGTCTGCTGCTGTGTTGGAATAGTTTGGATAGCCATAAGTTTTGCCATCATCTAAAGCAAACCATTTGAAGGTATCTTCGGTCACGACATTCATCAAATACGGATCGTATTGTTCCGCTAAATCGTTCAATGAGTATGCCCAGCTATCAGCTTTTGTGGCTGCTTGGCTGGTTTTATCCATCAACGTCACGATATCAGGCATATCACCACTTGAAATCAAAGCGTTTAATTTCGAATCATCCCCTGAAATAAATTCAATATCAATGTTCAAATCTTTTTTGATTTGGGCTGTCGTCACATCTTCACCAAATGGCAAAGCTGTCCAGTCTGAATTGATGTACCATGTGATCTTGGTTGGTTCTTCTTTGGTATCGAGTTTCCATGCTGGTGTCTTTTCATCTAACTCATACCGATCTTTGATAGAAAAATCCGAACTGCTGGCATTGTCTGAGCTGCCGCCACATGCTGCTAAGCTGAGTAATGCTGATGCTGCCAATAAACCGCCTACTACTTTTTTCATGTCTATCCCTCTTTCTATTCTTTTACTGCACCGGCCATCATACCGCCGATAAAGTGTTTTTGAAGCAATGGATATATAATTAAAATTGGCACTGTCGTGATGACGATCGTAGCCAACTGAACCCCACGGGTCGTTGCTTGGACGATAAAGTCGGTACTACCGCTTTCAGTCATCGTACTCAAGTTGGATTGGACGATGATTTCATAAATCTTCATTTGCAGCGGATAGAGATACTCTTTTGTGATATACAGTTTTGTTGTCATAAAATCGTTCCATTGGCCAACCCCGTTGAACAAGATGATGGTTGCCAATGCCGGTTTCGTTAATGGTAAGAAGATTTTATAGAAGATTTGGAATTCACTTGCACCGTCGATCTTCGCCGATTCTTCGAGTGAAGGCGGAATCTCACGGAAAAAGTTCATTAAAATCACGACATCATAGTAGCTGAACAAAGCTGGAATAATGTAGACCCAGAAAGAATCCAGTAATCCTAGCGAGCGAATCAGCAAGTACGTTGGAATCATCCCACCACTGAAGTACATGGTGATGACCCCCATCGTTGTATAAATGTTGCGGCCGACCAAGCGTGATTTACTCAATCCGTAAGCCACGATCGCACAAAACAAGGTATGGGTCGCAGCCCCAAGAACCGTTTTTAACACTGAGATCAAGAAGGCACGGGGGATACTTGCGTCGGAAAAAACTTTCCGATAGTTTTCCCAGGTAAAGCCTTTGGGCCATAACACGAGGCCGTTGCCCGCTAATCCAGAACTAGAAGACACGGAGGAAACCAAGATATTCCAAATCGGTACGATGATCATCAATGAGAATAAAATCAAGATCACGGTATTGAAGAAGTAAAACCACGTGTTTTCTTTTGCTTTTCTTTTGATCATGTTTTTTCCTCCTATAAGATAACTGAATTGCCGTTGTTCAACTTGCGGGTCACTCGATCCGTGATCACCAATAAGATGACGGAAATGACCGCGATCCCCAAGCCGACAGCAGTTGCATAAGAGAAATCACCTTGCGTCAACCCCATTTTATAAACGAAGGAGTTGATGACTTCTGAACGGTTTTGGTTCTGTGAATTCATTAAAACTAATGTTTGATCTAGGTTTGACCCTAAGATACCGCTCACATTCAGAATCAAGTTTAAGGAGATGATCGGTGTCAGTAATGGCAATGTGATCGAACGAATCTGTCTTAGCTTGCTGGCACCATCGATTCGTGCGGCTTCATAAAACGTTGGATCGATCCGCGACATACCTGCCAAGTAAAGGATCGTTCCCCAGCCGACTTCTTTCCATAGATCAGAAAGGACCGCGATCCACCAATATTTGCTTGGATCCAATAGATGATTGACCCCTTTGTCCATCAATCCTACGGACATCAGCACTTGGTTGATAAAGCCGTTCGTTGACAGCCAAGAAATCATCATCCCACCTAGCACGATCCATGAGAAAAAATGGGGAATGTATGAAACCGTTTGAATAAATTTCTTCAAGCGGCCATCTTGCATTTCAAAAATCATAATGGCTAACACAATCGGGATCGCAAAACCTAAACCTAATTTCAATAAGCTGATGGCTAACGTATTTCTAACCGCTTCCCAGAAAAAACTGTCATTCATAATGATACGGAAATTCTCTAACCCGACCCATGGTGCTGATGAAATCGTGTCAATCACCGTATAGTTTTTGAAAGCGATTATAATTCCGTAGATCGGAATATAATTAAATACGATCATAAATGCCACGCCGGGAAAAACCATCCAGTGAAGCTGCCGTTGACTATAAAACTTTTGCAGTTTACTCATACACAAAATCTCCTTCTTTCTATCCTCGCAACACTACGTATATCTCCACATTTTGGTGAAACGTTTCTACAAAAAGATTATATCCGCTGCCAATCGAAAATGCAAGCCTTTCCAATTATTTTTTTCAGCTTTTCTTTTTTCACAAATTTCGTTGGGTTCCTCACAAATAAAAAAGCTTTCATATCAGCTTTTTCAGAAGAAATCATTTTTACAAACATTTCCTTTTAATCAAATTTCACAAATATTGTATTTTTTCAACATCGATTAATTCACAGAAATCATTAAAAAATAAAAAGAAACGTTTCACCAAAAGCGCAAAAAAGCAGCAATCATCGTTGATTGCTGATTCGTTCTATTCACTTCTTTTGGGATAGCCAAAATGGTCATAGGCTAACGGCGTTGCGATCCGCCCACGCGAGGTGCGTTTCAAAAAACCTTTTTGGATCAAAAACGGTTCGTACATATCTTCCACTGTTTCGGTTTCTTCTCCGATATTGACAGCGATCGTACTTATTCCCACCGGGCCGCCTTGATACAATTCGATCATCGTGCGGATCAATTTCTGATCGATATAATCCAAGCCAGCATGATCGACTGCCAAAAGCGCCAATGCCTGGTCAGCAACGGTGCGATCGATCAACCCATCCGCTTGCACTTGCGCATAATCGCGAACTCGTTTAAGCAACCGGTTGGCGATCCGTGGAGTGCCTCGGGATCGGCGGGCGATTTCGATCGCCCCTTCTTCCACGATATCCGTTTCAAAGATCGACGCAGTCCGCTGCACGATCTCTTTTAAATCATGGTCTTCATAATATTGCATATGAGAAATGATCCCGAAACGATCCCGTAGTGGCGCCGAGAGCATCCCCGCCCGCGTCGTTGCGCCGACTAAGGTAAACGGCGGGAGCGGAAAATGAACTGGGTGAGCCGTTGTCCCTTGCCCCACCATGATATCCACATAAAAATCTTCCATTGCCGAATAAAGCATTTCTTCGGCGACACGAGGCAAGCGATGGATCTCATCGATAAACAGAACATCCCCCGGCTGCAGCTCATTCAAGATTGCAATCAAATCCCCTGGTTTTTCGATCGCAGGACCGCTGGTCGTCTTGATTTGGACCTGCATCTCGTTGGCGATCACCATTGCCATCGTTGTTTTCCCTAAGCCTGGCGGACCATATAAGAGGACATGATCCAACGCTTCTTCTCGATTTTTCGCCGCTTGGATATAAATCGAAAGCTCCTGCTTGACTTTGTCTTGTCCGATATATTGCGCAAGGGTTTGCGGACGCAAGGATTTTTCGATGATCTCTTCTTGTTCTGTGCTTTCTGGCGAAACAATTCGTTCATCCATCGTCTACTTGCTCCTTACTTTTTCATCATCAATCGGAGAGCTTCCCGCAAGTACTCATCCGTCGATTTTGTGGTATTCGCCGCTAATTGTTTTTCGGCTTTCTTGACTTCTTTTTCGCTATAACCCAATGCTTTCAAGGCTTCCATCGCTTCATCTAAAGCAGTCGTTGCTACGCTTAGAGGAACGATCGCTTCTTCTCCAACCAGTTCAGCCACTTTGCCTTTCAAGTCTAGGATCATTTGCTGCGCCGTCTTTTTACCGACACCTGGGAACTTAGTCAAATAATTGACGTCCCCATTTTCGACTGCCGTGATCAACCCTGTATGGTCTTCATTGGCCATGATTGCTAACGCACTCTTTGGTCCAATACCTGAGACACTGATCAATTTTAAAAACAACTGCTTGCCTTCGATCGTGGCAAAGCCGTAGAGACTATGAGCATCTTCACGAATCACTTGGTGCAGATAGATTTTTACTTCTTGGTTCAACTTGCCGCTAAATGAATACGGATTGCCAAAAGCGATCTGATAGCCGATGCCATGGGTCTCAACGACGATATACGCCGGAAAGATATCCGTTACTTTTCCTATGATATATTCGTACATGTGCTTTCCTTTCTGTACATATGTTCCCTTTATTGTAGCACAGACGAGAGGGCAAAAAAAGGACTGTGAACGAAGGAAAAGGCTTAGCAGGAAACAAACGGAGGAAAAACCGTTGTTTCAGTCGCATTTTTTCAAACGAGACATGCTGCTGCGTCTTTTTTTCGCACACAGTTCCTAATACTTACTCAACGAGTGATTTGAATTCGCCATAGCCTTTTTCATCCATTTCTGCTAAAGGGATGAACTTCAATGCTGCCGAGTTGATACAATAGCGCAAACCGCCTTTGTCCTGAGGACCGTCTGAAAAAACATGTCCTAAATGAGAGTCAGCTTCTTTGCTGCGGACTTCTACCCGATGCATGCCGTGAGAAAAATCGGCTTTTTCTTGAATATCTTGGCGACTGATCGGTTTCGAAAAGGACGGCCAGCCACAACCTGCGTCATATTTATCAGTAGAAGCAAACAATGGTTCTCCGTTGACGATATCAACATAGATCCCTTTTTCATAAAAATCATCATACTCGCCAGTAAAGGGGCGTTCGGTTGCATTTTCTTGGGTCACCGCATATTCGATCGGCGACAATTTTTCTTTTAATTCTTTTTTATCTGTCATTTTTTCACCTGCTTTTCCTCTAGACTCATCCTGTATGCTCTATCATGCCTTTTTTCTTAGCGAATGTAAAATGACTTGCTCAAATTGTTTAAGGGTTTTGCAGCTTTTGCCAACGAGTCGTTGGTTCCGCAAAGTGGTAGAAATGCGGTTGGTCTTTTGTATAGATTTCTTCGGTTAAGACAGCTTCTGGCAAGTTGCCAAACAACCCAGCCGCAAAAAAATAGGTGTGTGCTTCTTTGAGGTAAAAGAACAGGCTCGAGCCGCATTGACTGCAGAATCCTCGCTGTGCCCACTCAGAAGAATCGTAACGTCGCAGCCACTTCGCTCCTTGAAGAGCTATCTGGTCCTCAGCGCATGGCGCAAGAGCAAACATCGGTCCGCCATGAAATTTCTGGCAGAGACTACAATGACAAACCGTGATTTCTTTCGCAACTCCCGTCAAGTTGATCGTGACTTTGCCGCAAAGACAACTACCAGAAACATCCATCCTTATTCCTCCTCCGTAAACTCTTGCAACAACTGATAGACCGTAGCGACAGGAAATCCTACGATCGTATAAAAATCGCCGTTTATCGATGAGACAAATATTTTGGCTGCCCCTTGGATCCCATAGGCGCCCGCTTTGTCTTGGTACTCATCTAAGGCAAGATACTTGTCGATCTCTTGATCCGTCAAAGGACGAAACACAACTTCCGTCGAAACCACTGCTTGGCGTTGCTGTTTGCCTTTTTGCAAAAAGACGGCGGTATGCACCCAATGGGTATGTCCGCTCATTTTTCGCAACATCGACCGAGCATCTTTACGGTCGACTGGCTTTCCTAAGATTTCTTCACCCACCACGACCGTCGTATCGCTCGCGATCACCAGATCTTCAGGATAGGTTTGCGCAATAGCCGCCGCTTTTTCTGCTGCCATCCGTTGGACATAAGGGATCGCAGCTTCGTTTGGTCGGACCGACTCGTCGATATCTGCTGGTATGACCGCAAATTCCGAGACTAACTCTGCTAATAATTCTTTGCGCCGCGGCGACTGTGAAGCCAAAATAATCATTCCATCCCACTCCTTGCTCGATGAGGATCTTGAATCCGTTTGAACATCCGCTCCATGTCGCTGTTGGTGAAATGGATCAGCACCGGACGACCATGGGGACAGTTGAAGGGATTCTCGCATTTCGCTAAATCTTGCAACAAGATCCTAGCTTGTGCTTCATT
This sequence comes from Enterococcus sp. R12, assembly GCF_058135755.1. Taxonomy (NCBI): domain Bacteria; kingdom Bacillati; phylum Bacillota; class Bacilli; order Lactobacillales; family Enterococcaceae; genus Enterococcus; species Enterococcus sp. R12. The sequence continues at coordinate 329,102 of NZ_CM176874.1, read as the reverse complement.
CAAATAGTGATTGGCTTTGATGGATCGTTTGCAGCTCATCATGATCGCGGTTGCTTCACGAAACTTTTTGACACTGACACTTCCTGTCGTCAATAACATATCGATCATCTCGCGGATGATGGCTTCTTCTTCACCGCTAGGGTACCACGTCGGGTGCGCTCGGACGATGAAACTATTGGTCCCAAAAGATTCCAGATGAATCCCGACTTCTGCCAGCTTGTCGCTTTGTTCTTGTAATTGCAGTGCATCGCTGTTGGGATAATCCAAAACGATCGGCACCAACAATTCTTGCAGGTCATTGGTCACTTCGCCGATTTTTTCGCGGTAATACTCGTATTTGATTCGTTCTTGCGCCGCATGCTGGTCGACGATATAAAGCCCCGCCTCGCTTTGGGCAAACAAATAGGTCCCATGCATCTGCCCAAAATAATCCAATTGGGGAAAACGCTCCTTCGCTGGTTCTTCTTCCAGCAACCGTTCGACCGTTTTTAGGTAGTTGCGGTCATCCCCATGCATTTCAGGATGCAGAGTCGCTTGACTTTGCAGATCTTGCGCCGTAAGCTCTGGCGTCTCATCTGGGAGAAAGACTGGCGCTTCTGGCAGCGACGCTTTTGTTTCCGTCTGGCCTTCCACAAATGGTTTTCGGACAGGCTTATTTGGCAGCGTCTCTTCCAAACTGCGAAAGGTTTCCTCGGTTTCTTCCAACAGGTTTTCGCTAGATTCCTGTGGCATTTCTGGAAGTTTTCCACCTTCCTCCACAGGTTTTTCCACAGAGTTATCCACAGTCTGTTGATAAGTGTTGCCCTGCACCTCAAATTTCCCTGTTTCGCGATTATAAGACAACCCAGAAGTCGAATTTCCTGCTGACTCCAGTTCCAAGCCAAGCTGCTGGGCTTTTGGCTGATCGGCAACTTTTTTCTTAAAACGCAGATTGTCAGCCGCGTTAGGAATCAAATTGATTTCCCGCAGCGCCTCATTGATGGCTTTACTGATTAGCTTGGTCAATTCTTCTTCTTTTGACAAACGAACTTCTTGTTTAGTCGGATGAACGTTGACATCGACTAATAAGGGGTCCATTTTGATTTCAAGGACAGCTAATGGAAAACGACCGACCATCAATTTTGATCCGTAACCAGCAACGATCGCTTTATTCAAAGCGAAGTTGCGAATATAACGACCATTGATGATCGTGGATAAATAGTTGCGGCTGGCTCGGGTGACTTCTGGCAGTGACACAAAGCCAGTGACTTTAAAGTCGAGGTCCTCAGTATCGATCGCGATCATTTTTTTGGCGGTTTCCACCCCGTAGATCCCTGCGATGGTTTGTTTTAACTGCCCACTTCCAGTGGTGCTCAACATCTTATTGCCTTCATGAACGAGACGAAAAGCCACTTCTGGGTGGCTCAGGGCGATCCGATTGACGATATCGCCGATGTTCGCTAGTTCCGTTTGCAGCGTCTTGACATATTTCAAACGTGCCGGTGTATTGTAAAAGAGGTTTTCCACAGTGATCTTGGTTCCTTGCCGCAAGTTGGCAGGCAGATGCTCTTCAACAGCGCCGCCTTTTAAGCGCACAAAGGAGCCTTGTTGGGCGCCTTTGACTGCCGTTTCAATCGAGAGGATTGAAACCGAAGCAATACTAGGCAAAGCTTCCCCGCGAAACCCGAGGGTACGTATTCGAAACAAGTCATCCCGATTGTGGATTTTACTGGTGGCGTGGCGTTTAAAGGCAGTCAAGACATCCTCTTCTGCAATTCCTTCGCCATTATCGATGACTTGGATTTTACGCAAGCCCGCTTCTTCAATAAAAATATCGATTTGGGTACTGCCGGCATCCACGGCGTTTTCAACTAATTCTTTGACGACAGAAGCCGGTCGCTCAACGACTTCTCCTGCCGCGATTTGGTTCGCCAGACGTTCGGATAACTCTTGGATCTTTCCCATCTGCTGACCTTCTTTCTAAATTCGTTTTTGCAGCTCGTACAATGTATTCAGAGCATCCATCGGGGTCATTTCCAACAGATTCAATTTCTTCAATTGATCGATGACGCCGATTTCTTCCGTAGATACTTCACTAAACAACGACAACTGCTGACTTTCTTCGACGACGGGTTTTGGCTGTACCGTCGGTTCATGTTCTTCCAGCGCTTTTAAGATCGTGGCTGCGCGCTGTAAGAGTGCACTTGGCAGTCCAGCGATTTTGGCTACATGGATCCCATAGCTTTTATCTGCGGGCCCTTCCATCATCTTATGCAAGAAGACGACTTCGCCTTCTTTTTCAACGGCACCAACATGGACATTACGCAAGTGCGCCAATTCCTCATCTAAAACCGTCAGCTCATGATAATGGGTGGAGAAAAGTGTTTTGGCATGAACTTCTTTGTGGATATATTCAATGATGGCTTGTGCCAATGCCATCCCATCATAGGTCGCAGTCCCACGCCCTAACTCATCAAACAAAATCAAGCTGTTAGGCGTTGCATGACGCAGCGCTTGGTTGGCTTCCATCATCTCCACCATAAACGTGCTTTGACCGGCGATCAGGTCATCGCTGGCACCGATGCGAGTAAAGATCCGATCAAAAATCGGCATCTCTGCAGATTGTGCGGGTACGAAACAGCCGATCTGCGCCATAATGACTAGCAAGGCAAACTGCCGCATGTACGTACTTTTCCCAGACATATTTGGGCCTGTGATCAACAAGATCTCTGTTTCTTCATCCATCACGATACTATTCGGAATGTACTCTTGGTGACCAAGGACTTTTTCCACTACAGGATGACGGCCGTCGATGATCGATACCGCTCGTTTTTTCGCTACTGTCGGCCGCACGTATTGGTAGCGTTCCGAAACTGTGGCGAAACTTTGTAAGACATCGACCGCACTGACGGCTTTGGCTAACTTTTGTAGACGGGTGATACTCTTTTTCACTTCTTCACGGACGTCAAGAAACAGGCGGTATTCCAAATCCACCGATTTCTCTTCGGCTTCTAAAATCAAAGTCTCCAGTTTTTTCAACTCGGGGGAAATAAACCGTTCCGCATTGGCTAACGTTTGCTTGCGCTCGTAGCGAGAGGTATCTAAATTCACTAGATTGGCTTTCGTGATCTCAATGTAATAGCCAAAGACGCGGTTGAACCCAACTTTCAGGTTTTTGACTCCCGTCGCTTGGCGTTCGTTGGCTTCTAATTCCGCCAGCCATTGCTTGCCGTTACGCATCGCTGTACGGTATTCATCTAATTGTTGATGGAACCCATCTTTTATAATGTTGCCTTCCGTGATCTGTAACGGGGCATCTTCATCGATCGCAGCTTCGATCAGTGCAACCAAATCATCTAGGGGCGTTAATTCCAGCAGCAAGTCATTCCACTCGCCACGGTTGATGCCTTGCAGCAATTGCGCGATCAAAGGCACTTGCTCCAAAGAAGATTTCAACTGCAGCAAATCGCGGCCATTGACATTTCCGAAGGCGACCCGTCCGACTAAGCGTTCCATGTCATAGACTTTCGTCAACGCTTCTTGCAGATCTGCTCGCTCAAAGAAACTGTCCAGTAACGATTGGACCATTTCTTGGCGGGCAGTGATTTTCTTTGGCTGGATCAAGGGACGGTCCAACCATTGCTTTAACAAACGGCCACCCATTGCGGTTTTTGTCTCGTCCAACAACCACAAAAGAGTCCCTTGTTTTTTGCCAGTTCGAATCGACTGCGTCAATTCTAAGTTGAATTTGGAATAATGATCCATTTTCAAGGCATGATCGGGCTGATATTCCACGGCTTGTTGAATATGCGCTAAACTGCGTTTTTGGGTGATCGCCAAATAACTTAGCAACTTCCCTGTGACTACTTTTTCTAACTCTTGGGAGAGAGGTTCTGTTAAAAATTGAAATTCGGCATTTTCTTCCAACGTTTCTTGCTTAGAAAACACGACATTCAAGCGATTGGTCAGTGTTGTTTGCAATGACTCAGGGATCTCGCTGCACAAAACGACTTCTTTCGTTTGCAGAGCGGCGGCCTCATTGACGACAGCTTCTTCATCTTCCAATTGCGCTGCTTTTAATTCACCGGTACTTAGATCGACATAGGCAAAGCCAAAACGCTCCCCTTGCTGCAAAACAGCTGTCAAAAAGTTGTTTTCTTTGGCGGATAGGCCTTTGCTGTCCATCACCGTTCCCGGCGTGATCAGTTGAACGACTTCGCGTTTGACCATTCCTTTGGTGGTTTTTGGATCTTCCACTTGCTCACAAATCGCTACTTTGTAGCCTTGCTCGATCAAGGTGTCGATGTAATTGCTGGCAGCGTGGTAAGGCACCCCACACATAGGGATCGGTTCCTCCGCATTTTTGTTGCGGCTGGTTAACGTCAGTTCTAAAATTTGTGCTGCCTTGACAGCATCCTCATTAAATAATTCATAGAAATCCCCTAAACGATAGAATAAAAAAGCATCTTGGTACTGAGCCTTGATGCTTAAATACTGTTCCATCATCGGGGTATTTTTAGTTTTTTGAGGCATTGGTTTCATCCTCCTCGATGGCTTTATTCATTTTCTTTTGGATCTCCGTCGTGACATATTGCAGCAATTCATCTGCTTGCAGTAACGCTTGGCGATAAGCAACCACCAAAGGATGCTGCTCGTATTCGTTTGTCAATGACGCATAACGCTGCTCGGCAGCTTTTTTTGCTTCGGGTTTCTCATAATGCTCAAATTGAACGATCTCTTTTTGCGCTTGCTTCAGCGCTTCTTCCAGCTCCAATAGCCCTTGGTTTTGCAAGGCTCGTGCTTGAATTTCTTGAAATTCTTGAACGATCGGATGATCAGACAAGAGCCTTTGCAAAGCAGCCAGCTCTTGGGCAACGTGTGGTTCCTTGGCTAATTGCTCTTCCATGCTTCTCCTATTCTGTAAACGGGCGATCTTCACTGATTTGGATCGGACGGATCGATTTTGCTTTACCAGTGGCTTCATCAATCTCAAGCAAGCAAGCCGACAAAATACTGCGGCCTTTTTCAATCACTTCAAACCGTTGCGGCAACGCCGTCAAAAATTTTTCAATGACTGGTTCGCGTTTCATCCCCAAGATCCCATCATAAGGACCAGTCATGCCGACATCTGACAAATAAGCCGTTCCTTGGGGCAAAATCCGCGCATCATTGGTCTGGACGTGGGTATGCGTGCCGACGACTGCCGAAACACGGCCATCCAAATACCAGCCCATCGCTTGTTTTTCGCTGGTGGTCTCCCCATGAAAATCCACAAAGATAAACGGTGTACGTTTGCGGGCAATCGCAACCAGTTCATCCATTTTGCGAAACGGATCATCAAGGTCTACCATGAACGAGCGAGCTTGCATGTTGATTACCGCTAATTCAATGGTGTTGACTTTCACAAATACCATGCCGACGCCCGGTGTTCCCTCTGGAAAATTGGCTGGACGAATCATTTTCTTCGCATCGCCAATAAATTCAAAAATGTCACGGTTGTCCCATGTATGATTGCCTAGTGTCACGACATCGACACCATCTTGCAAAAATTTCTTATAGATTTTACCAGTGATCCCACGACCCGCCGCAGCATTCTCGCCGTTTGCGATCGTCACCTGTGGCCGATACGCCTTTTTTAATTTTGGAAGGTACTCCGTGATCGTTTCTCTTCCTAATGAACCAACTACATCTCCAATGAATAATACCCGCACACATTTTTCCTCTTCTCTTTTAGCTTCTTTTCTATTATAAGGGTTTTGGTCCAGAAAAAAAAGGTTCTTTCACTTGCGGTTCTTCCCTGCAGCAGAACAAAAAAACACGCTAGACTCTTTCGCATCAGTCTAGCGTGTCGCTTAATTCTCTTAGGAAACAGTGGTGTCCTCTTGTCCTACATGTTCTACGATCGCCACGATCAAATCACGGGCTTTTTCCATCGCTTCCACGGTAATAAATTCATACTGGCCATGGAAGTTTTCACCGCCGACAAATAAGTTCGGTGTTGGGATCCCTTTATAGGTGATTTTCGATCCGTCGGTCCCGCCACGAAACGGTGCTTCGATCGGCGTCACGCCAATCGCTTGCATCCCTGCTCGGGCAGCTTCGATACTGCGGGGATCTTTCTTGATCAAATCCCCCATATTGTAATATTGGTCATACAGCGTATAGGTGATACGTTCTTGCCCATAGGCTGTGTTCAGTTCATCAATGATCCCCACGATGTTGGCTTTTCGCTGTTCAAAAAGCGTATGATCGTGATCACGAATGATATAAGAAACTTCTGCTCGACCAATATGTCCCGTCAAATTGTGCAGCAGGTAGAAGCCTTCATACCCGCGGGTGCGTTCAGGAACTTCCTCTGCTGGTAAGGCATCATCGATTTGATGCGCGATTTTCAAGGCGTTGACCAAACGACCATAGGCAGTTCCAGGATGCACACTCGTACCGTCGATCGTTATATCGATACGAGCCGCATTAAAGGTTTCATACTCCATATGGCCCACGCGACCACTGTCCATCGTGTAAGCAAATGCTACTGGAAAATCCGCCGCATCAAAGCGATCAGCGCCAGTCCCGATCTCTTCGTCAGGACCAAAAGCGACCCAGACATCGCCACGCTTATGCGCATCCATCGTTTGTAAGATCCGCAGCGCATCAATGATCTCTGCGATACCAGCTTTATCATCTGCACCCAGCAGGGTCGTTCCATCCGTTGTGATCAACGTTTCGCCGACATAGTCTTTGAGATTAGGAAATTCAGCAGTTGTCATATAAATGGCTTTTTCTTTATTTAAACAAACATCCTTGCCATCGTAATTTTCATGGATCTGCGGTTGAATATTTTCAGCTTCGAAATCTGCCGTATCTACATGGGCAATAAAGCCAATCGCCGTTTTTTCAGGATTACCAGGTAGACGTCCGATCACAAAACTATTCTTTTCATAGTAAGCAACATCCGCTAATCCCATCTCGATCAACTGATCTTTCAATAAAAGAGCCAACTCAACTTGTCCCTGCGTCGTTGGGATGGTCTGACTCGTGGCATCCGAGCGAGTATTCATTTTTGCATAGGTCAAAAAATCCTTTAAGATTGCTTTCAATTCTGCACGTCCTTTTTCTTCAATTCTTCTACTATCTTTATAACGACAGGGGACGATTGTCCGTTTCGTGGATCACTTGTCGAAAATCAGCAAAGCCAGCTGCTAAGCCGCGCAGCAAGATCTCTGCCGTTCCCATATTGGTGGCTAAAGGAATCTCGTACACGTCTGACAAGCGAATCAATGCCGTTACATCTGGTTCATGGGGTTGTGCGGCTAAAGGATCACGCAAAAAGATCACCATGTCCAAGTCATCTTGCGAAATCATGGCGCCAATTTGCTGGTCTCCTCCCAACGGCCCTGATTTGTAGCGGTGGACAGGCAACTGGGTTGCTTCTTCGATCCTCTTCCCCGTAGTTCCTGTTGCGAAAAGTTCATGCTGCGCTAAAATTTCTCGATAGGCAGTCACTAATTTTACCATTACATCCTTTTTTCGATCATGAGCAATCAATGCGATTTTCATTTGCTGCATTCCCCCTTTTTTCTATTGTACCAATTTATTTTCTTTGCGACCGAGAAAAAACAAAAAAACATAGCACAGATGCCGCAAATCGACTGTGCTATGTCTAAAGGATTCCTTTTTAAATCAGTTGTAATTCTTTCAAGGCTAACCAGATGCCATCTTCATCATTGCTAGCGGTCACCATATCTGCGACTTGTTGGATCTCAGGGACCGCATTGCCCATTGCCACACCGACACCTGCGGCAGTCAGCATTTCACGATCGTTTTGGCCATCACCAAAACAGATCACATCTTCTTGCGCTATCCCTAATTGTTCTGCGACACACAGGATCGTTGCTGCTTTGGAGCCTTCTTTTGGAACGACATCCACACTGTTTTCATGCCAACGTACAAAACGCAGTTTGCTGTATTTCTCGTCAAAGAAATGCTCATACTCTTTTCCGTAAAAAGCCAATGCTTGATAGACTTCTTTTTCTTCAGGAAAGTCCATGTCCAACTCAGGAAGTTGGGCACCAAAGGAATGCATCGCTGCTTCCATTTTAGCAATATCCAACGAAGACGCTCGTTTCGCTGTATCCATCCCGACAAAGGCCGTGTCGATCCCAAGCTCTTGGGCTTCTGCCACGAAAGCAGCCAATTGCGTTTCATCGAGCAAATTTTTATACACCTGCTGATGCGAAAGAAAGGCGGCTGCCCCATTACATAAAATGTAATTATCAAAGGACAATGAACGAATAATGTCTTGGGCGTGAAAACGACTGCGCCCAGTGGCAACGGTCACGAAATGGCCAGCATCTCGCAGAAGGTCAAGGGCTTTTAGCGTACTGTCTAGTGGCTGTTTGTTCGAGTCAAGCAAGGTTCCATCAATATCAAAGGCAAAGAATTTCCGATTCATAAAAGGTTAAGGCTCGCTTTCTATTAAGAAGTAACTAAGATTTTGGTCTTGGTTGCGGTCATTTTTACAAAAAACAGCAAGAAAAACCGTACATACTTATTCTTAACACAAATGACCGCTGATTTCAACGCTCCGTTAAGGGATGATAGCTTCTTCCTGGAGAAATGTTAGAGAAAAGAAAAAAAGAAGCATCGCTGCTTCTTTTTGTAGGTTCTGATTAGTCGACATAGGTCGATTTTGAGTTGTTCAACCATGCATAGCCAAGTCCCATGACCAAGCCACCGCCGATATAGTTACCGATAAAGGCAAAAACTAAATTATGGATCACACTGCCGACAGTCATGCCTGCCAAGTGTCCGCCTGAAGCCCAGAAAGCTAAGGTAAACGCTGGGAAGTTAGCGATGACGTGTTCGAAGCCTAAGAAAGCAAAGATGAAGATGATGAAAATGATTGCTGCGACTTTTCCAGCATCGTCTTTCATCCGCATGCTTACCAACACGGCTGTGTTTACCACGATATTAGCGAACATCGCTTCCACTAAAATTTGGATAGTGGATTTTTCTAATTTTGCAGTGATCGAGGTCAGCATAAAGTTGTCTGCGGTCAGCCCTTGAAAAGGTCCCGTTAGCGCAACGATCGAGCCGAAGATCACCCCGCCGATCAAGTTGAACAAGACACACGTAAGCAAAATTTTCAATGCCAAAGGAATACTTAGACGTTTACGGTAAACCCCAACAGTCATATACAACATATTCGATGTTCCTAATTCTGCGTTCATATAAAGAATCATGACTAAAGACCAGCTAAACATAAATGCATACAAAATTTTTCCTAACCCGTGAACCATTGATTCACCTTTCATAGCGATCGCAAAAGCAATAGCTGTTCCGAGGGTCAAGAATAAACAAGCCATCATCGCACGTACAGCGTAACGCAAATAACTACTCTTGATCAAATCGATTTTCTTTTCTATGGATGAATCGATCTTCTCAAATAATGGGGATACTGGATTCATTTTTCTACTCCTTTTATGAAAAATTTTACTTCGTTATAATTTGCACAATACTTCCATATTCTAATGACGAAATGCTGATTTGTAAAGAGATATTTGAAAATATAAGTAATTAATGAAAAATTTCAAGCTTTGTTTTCATCAAATCCAAAGCCAGCTCCATCTTGACTTTTGCCCCTAGTTTGTCGTATACTATTCCTTGTGTAAAATAATGCAGCAGGAAAATAACAGCTCGTCACCAGTTCGTTGCCCCTCGGGTGCAATTGCGTAACCGCGGCTGCAAAGGTGAAGATTGAAGAACGAACTGCACGAATGTGAGTTTTTCAACGGATTATTTTACTCCAAACTATTTTATTGGAGGAACTAAATTATGTCTCGTTATACAGGACCATCATGGAAAATTTCTCGTCGTTTAGGAATTTCTTTATCAGAAACTGGAAAAGAATTGGCACGTCGCCCTTACGCTCCAGGTCAACACGGACCAAACAGCCGTGGCAAAAAATCAGAATACGGCATGCAATTAACTGAAAAACAAAAATTGCGTCATATGTATGGCATGAACGAACGTCAATTCCGTACATTGTTTATCAAAGCAAGCAAAATCAAAGAAGGTAAACACGGTGTTAACTTCATGATCTTGCTAGAACAACGCTTAGATAACGTTGTTTACCGTCTAGGTTTAGCAACTACTCGTCGTCAAGCACGTCAATTAGTAAACCACGGTCACGTTTTAGTTGATGGCAAACGCGTTGATATCCCTTCATACCACGTTGAAGTTGGACAAGTCATCAGCGTTCGTGAAAAATCACAAAACATCTCAACAATCAAAGAAGCAGTTGAAGCAACAGCTGGCCGCGCGTCATTTGTAAGCTTTGATAGCGAAAAATTAGAAGGTTCATTAACTCGTTTACCTGAGCGTGATGAATTGTCTGCAGAAGTTGACGAAGCACTAGTCGTTGAATTCTACAACCAAAAACTTTAAGATTTCAACCGACACGATTCCTTTTGGGAATCGTGTTTTTTTGTGGACTCAACGGATTTACGGATCCCTTTAAGAAGACCCTTAAAAAAATACAAAAAAACCGACAATGATACATCGCTGTATTCATTTGCCGGTTTTGTTCCTATTTTAGATAAAGTTCGCAACAGATTCGCCTTCTTCTTGCTTTTGGCGATAATTAAACATGAGCAGCTCTGTTTGGCGACGTTTGAAAATGATCTTTCGTAAGTTTCGTGGCACGAATTTACGAATGTCTTCTTCATTGTACCCCACTTGGAGCTTGTTCTCATCTAAGATAATTGGTCGTTTCAATAAGTTCGGGTATTTTTCGATCAATGAAAGCAGCTCTTCTAGCTTCAACTCTTCTAAATCAATGTCTAGCTTTTGGTACACTTTCGAACGAGTAGATATAATGTCTTCCGTTCCATTTTTCGTTAAAGAAAGAATCTCCATTAGTTCATCACTATTTAATGGATCGCTAAAAATGTTTCTCTCTTTAAATGGTAGTTCATTTTCGGTCAACCATGCACGGGCTTTACGACATGACGTACAGCTGGGTGTTGTATATAGTGATATCATTTGTTCATTCTTCCTTTCTCTTTGATGTACTTCGATTTTTTGTTTGGTGCTCAACCTTCGATTTGATCGATCGTTTCCTGTTTGACGATATCGGCGATTCGAATATTGATCTCTTTGATTTTCAAAGAAGTCAAGCGGCTAATTTCTTCTAAGACCACCTCTTGGACTTGCGCAAAGAGTTTGGGGATATCTTTGCCGTAAGCCACGATTACTTCCAAATCAACTGCAACCTCTTCTTTGCCAACTTCCACATCAATGCCAGAAGCGACTTGCGGCTGTTCTTCAAGGTTTTCGGTCATATCTGAAAGAAATCTGCCATTTACACTAATCAAGCCATCAATTGACTGCAAAGCGACACCAACAATTGTTTCAATGACTTTCTCTTCAAAGGACAGTGTACTTGCTTGCGCTGCTTCATTAGACACATTCGTTGTTTGCTGATCGTCAGTCATTTTTCACACTCCTTGGTTAAATAAGAAAGGATACTAGAGACATCGCAAAGTCGCATACACGACCTTGTCTAAAGTGGACATTCCTCTTGGGAATTTTTTTCCCTACCTTTCTAGCATAAATTCTTTTTGTTTTTTTTACAAAGAAAAACACTTGTTTTTGGAATAAATTTATCGTGCAAGATAAAATGAATGCGCTAAAAAAATCTCAAAGCATAATTTTCCTGAAATGATTCGTTTTTCTTGACAAAAAAAAAGAAAGCATCTACAACGCTCTCTTTTTTTCGTGTTATTTTGACAAAACTTCCAACGGATCAATCAGTTGGTGTCGCGCTAAACTTGGTGAAAGACTGACTTCAAAATGCAAGTGCGGGCCTGTACTGTTCCCCGTACTTCCCATAGAAGCAATCACCTCGCCTTGTTCGACCGTTTGACCGACTTCCACTAAATTGCGATGATTGTGGGCATACAATGTCGTCAGCCCATCTTTGTGCTCGATGGCAACATAATTTCCCCATGAAGAATGATATTCTGAGCGGATCACTGTTCCTGAAAGACTAGCCATGATTGGCGTTCCTTGCGGTGCGGCGAAGTCCACTCCACGATGAAACCCATTGCCTCGTGGACCAAAGACAGAGGAGACAACTGGATTGCTGACAGGATAGATCATCTTTTCGCTGCCTGTCGGTAATTCTGGTTTCTCTTTGTCATAACTCGTCAGGGCATACGCTTCGATCAGCGCATTCAGCTTCTCATTGTATTGTGTATCTGATGCATAACGTCCGGTCAGATATTCCGTGGCGTCTTCATAAGATTCCGTTTCTGATTTCCAAACACCTTTATAAAAATTCGGATTGTGGTCCAATCCTTCTTTCAACAATTTCGCATAATCTTTCAAAGAAGATTCGATGCTGTCATATTGGCGAAAAGTGGCATGAACTGTGTATAAATTACCAGAACCATCGTCTTCTTGTGTTTGGAAGGAAATCCCATTCCCTTCATAAAGTCCCTTAATACCAAATAAGTTATAAAAAGGCTCCTGGCTCAGACGGCTTCTTCCGCTGCCAGACTCTAAAATCGCTTGGGCAATCATGACCGATGCGTAAAGATCTTCTTCTTGTCCAACTTTACGAGCATCTTCTCCAATCTCCATAATAAAGTCCCACGTTTCTTTGACTGGCGTGACTTCAAATTTTGCTGGCTCATCTTCTTGCGGCGGCGTTACCGTCAACTCTGGTACATTCGGTACTTCTTTGATGTCAGGCGAAGGCTGGCTTGGTGTTGATTCTGGCTCTGGATTTGGTGTTGTCTCTGGTTCTGGTTCTGGATTTGGTGCTGGATTTGGTGCTGGATTTGGTGCTGGTTCTTCTGGTTCTGGCACCGGCTCAGGTGTTGGTTCTGGTTCTGGATTCGGCTCAGGATCAGGATTTGGTGTCGGCTCTTCTGGTTCTGGTGTTGGTTCTGGTGTCGGGGTTGGTTCTGGTTCTGGCAAAGGTTCTGGTGTTGGCTGTTCAGGAGCAGGTGTTGACTCTCCTGGAACTACTTCGCCGTTTTCTCCTGGTACCGTTGCGGCATCTTCAGGGACCAAGCCCATGGTTGGCCCGTTCACTCCCGGAACCGTTGACTCAGCTGTATTTTGACCTGCAGTAGACTCGTTCGTCAAAACAGATGCCGCAGCCGATGCTGGCAGCATTGTTGAAAATTGACTGGTAATAATGGCAATCGCCATCCATTTTTTTATTTTCATTCGTGAACTTTCCTCCTTTATTCCTCCCTCTATCATACAAAAAATGCAAGAAACTTTGTAATCAATTTTTGCATTCCTATATGAAAAACGAGAAAAACTTGATTTTTCTAACGAATGAATGATCCAAGCCATTCATTTGCTCTCTAGTAAAAATACGCAAAAAACGGCTCAATCCTTCTCTTTTCGAGTGTCCAAAACAAAAACAGCAGCGAGCTTCCTCCCTGCTGTTTTGATCTATCTTGACTCTATATCGATATATTCCCGATCGTTTGACACTTCTTTGTAGGCGGGACGCATGATTTTTTGTGCGTTGACCAGTTCTTCGATCCGATGGGCGGACCAGCCGACGATCCGCGCGATAGCAAACATTGGTGTATACAGTTCTTCTGGCAGATCCAACATGTTATAAACAAACCCGCTGAAAAAGTCGATATTGGCACTGACTCCTTTGTAGATTTTGCGCTTTTCATTGATGACTTGAGGAGCAATACGTTCGACCATCGTATACAATTGATATTCTTGCCAAGCTTCTGATCCTTTTTCTTGGGCCAATTTTGCCACATAATTTTTAAAAATCGCCGCACGTGGATCGTTGTCGCTGTATACCGCGTGGCCCATGCCATAAATCAATCCTTTACGGTCAAACGCTTCTTTATCTAAGACTGCTTCCAAATAGCTGCGGATCGCCTGTTCATCGGTAAGATCAGCAACGTTGCGCTTCAAATCTCCCATCATTTCCGTCACTTTGATATTAGCACCACCGTGTTTAGGCCCTTTCAAAGAACCTAGCGCTGCAGCAATCGTTGAATAGGTATCCGTCCCACTGGAGGTAACGACTCGTGTCGTAAAGGTCGAATTATTCCCGCCGCCATGTTCCATATGCAAAACCAGTGCCATATCCAATGTTTGGGCTTCTTGGAAGCTATATTCTTTCGTTGGACGTAGCATAGTCAAAATCGTTTCAGCTGTACTCAACTCTTCGGTCGGACGGTGGATATACATACTCTCCCCTTGATTGTAATGATTGTAGGCATGATAGCCGTAGATTGCCAAGAGCGGAAAGACACTGATCAGCATCAGACTTTGTTCCAATACATTTTCAATGCTGATGTCATCTGCTTGTGGATCGTAACTTGCCAGTGTCAAGATACTGCGAGATAAGCTATTCATGATATCAGAAGAAGGTGCTTTCATAATGACGTCACGAACAAAATTGGTCGGCAATGTACGTTTTTCTGCTAATAGGCAATGAAAGGCCGCAAGTTCTGTTTTGTTTGGCAGTTCGCCGAAAAGTAATAAATATGCAATCTCTTCAAAGCCAAAGCGTTTTTCATTGACGAACCCTGCAACTAACTCGTTGATGTCAATTCCGCGATAACGCAACTCGCCACAAGCTTCAATTGGCTTGCCAGCAATGATTTTTTCAGGATAAATGGTTGAGATCGTCGTAAGCCCTGCTAAGACCCCCGTGCCATTTAAATCCCTCAGTCCACGTTTCACATCATATTCTGAATAAAGATTCACATCTATCAAATTGTATTTCTGACATTGCGATGCAAGATAGGACATCTTCTCTTTCTTTTCTAATCTTTCCACGGTGATGTTACCTCCAATCTTTCTACAAACTATCGATTACAATGTTATTTAACCGTATACAAACATCGTTAAAATAGTCATCCTATAAAATCGTTGCTTTTTAACAAACTTTCACACATTATAGCACGATGTTGAGAAAATGAAATATTTTTCATAAATTTAATTGATTTTTTAAATTATCAACGTATAATTATTCCTAATAAGTACGTTTATCTTCGTAAAAAGGAGGATTCTTATGAAGTGGCAATCTCAACTCACCGTCAATGATACGCAATACACGTATATTGACTTAGCGAAAATCACCCAAGACTTAGGGGCTGATTTATCTCGCTTGCCCTACTCCATTCGAGTTTTATTGGAAAGTGTTGCTCGTCATCAAGACGAGGAAATTACAGAGGATTATTTACCATTTTTAGCGAACTGGCAGGCAGAAACCCCTACTGGTGTCGTGCCATTCAAACCAGAGCGGGTCGTTTTGCAAGACTTTACTGGGGTACCCGCAGTCGTTGATTTGGCTGCCATGCGGGATGCGATGGTCGCTTTAGGCGGTGCCGCAGAAGACATCAATCCTGAGATTCCCGTCACACTCGTCGTCGACCACTCTGTGCAAGTCGATCAAGCCGGTACTCCTGGGGCGATCGCTTTTAATACGGAGCGGGAATTTGAACGCAATGCAGAACGCTATCAATTCTTGAAATGGGCGCAAGGTTCTTTCGACAATTTCGAAGTCGTTCCACCTGAAACAGGGATCATTCATCAAGTCAACATCGAATCGTTGTCTGATGTGATCTTGCAAAAAACACACGAAGATCAACGACTGCTGTTTCCTGATACATTGCAAGGAACCGATTCTCACACCACGATGATCAACGGCTTGGGGGTTCTCGGTTGGGGGGTTGGCGGTATTGAAGCGGAAGCTGCGATTCTTGGCGAACCTTCTTTCTTCCCTACGCCTGAAGTCATCGGGGTGAAATTTATCAACGAGATGCCTGCAGGTACCACCGCCACCGATTTAGCACTAAAAGTAACTGAAGTGCTGCGGATCGAAAAAGTGGTCGGAAAATTTGTCGAATACTTCGGTCCTGGCTATCGTCATTTAAGTTTAGCTGATCGAGCAACGTTAGCAAACATGGCTCCCGAATATGGTGCGACTTGCGGTTTTTGCCCGATTGATCAAGAGACCTTGAACTACTTAGCAACGACCGGTCGCTCCAGCGAGCTGATCGAACTCGTTGCCGCTTACGCCAAAGCCAACCATTTCTTTTATGATGAAACGATCGTGCCGACCTATACTAAGACGATCACCATCGATCTAGCAGAAGTTCAGCCAGCATTAGCGGGCCCTAAGCGCCCGCAAGATCGGATTTTGCTTCCAGCAGTCCGTCAGGATTTTGAACAATCGGTCACGGCTGCCGTCGGTCCCAAGGGCTTTGGTCTTTCAGAGGACGAATGGCAAAAAGCAGCCAGCGTTACCTGGCCAGATGCTGCACCTGACAAATTAGTGACCGGCGATATCGTCTTGGCGGCGATCACTAGCTGTACGAATACTAGCAATCCCTTCGTCATGCTCTCGGCAGGCTTATTGGCTAAAAAAGCCATTGAAAAAGGTCTGACAGTCTCTCGTACGGTCAAAACCTCCCTTGCACCTGGCTCCCAGATCGTGACCACCTATTTGCAAAACAGTGGTTTGCTGCCGTATTTAGAGCAACTCGGCTTTTATTTAGTGGGCTACGGTTGTACCACCTGTATCGGAAATTCAGGTCCTTTAGAAGCGCAGGTCGCTGAAGCAATTGAGGCAGAAAATCTACTGGTGGCATCGGTTCTGTCAGGCAATCGAAATTTTGAAGGAAGAATCCATCCACAGATCAAAGCCAATTATTTGGCTTCACCGCCATTAGTTGTTGCCTATGCCATCGCTGGCAGCATTCGCAAAGATCTCACAAAAGAACCGTTAGCTATCGTCAATGACGAGCCGGTGTATTTGTCTGATATTTGGCCTAGCAATGAAGAAGTCAATGCTTACGTTCAAGAGTACGTCGGACCAGAAGCATTTCGCGCTGCCTATGAGCATCTTTTTGATGCCAATGAACGCTGGAATGCGATCGAAACCACCACGAGCGCATGTTATGAATGGGAGGAACAATCCACCTACATCGCTCATCCGCCCTACTTTGAAACATTGACCAAAGAGTTGCCTAAACCAGATGTCTTAGCTGATCTGAAAGTCTTGGCAAAATTGGGTGATTCCGTCACCACTGACCATATTTCTCCTGCTGGCAGCATCAGTATGGATTCTGCAGCTGGAAAATTTTTACAAGAAAAAGAAGTTCCGTATCGTGAATTCAACTCCTTTGGTTCGCGACGCGGCAATCATCAGATTATGATGCGGGGGACTTTCGGCAACATCCGTCTGCAAAACCAGCTAGTGCCTGGCAGTACTGGCAGTGTCACGCATTATTTTCCAACTGGGGAAACCCTGTCGATATTTGACGCAGCTATGAATTACCAAAAAGCTGGTCAAAGCTGTATCATTTTAGCTGGTAAAGATTATGGCATGGGTTCTTCTCGCGACTGGGCCGCCAAAGGAACACAATTATTAGGCGTTAAAGTCGTCTTAGCAGAAAGCTTCGAACGAATCCATCGCAGCAACTTGGTCATGATGGGGATCATTCCGCTTGAATATCTTGCTGGTGAAAGTGCCGCATCGTTTGATTTGGACGGCAGCGAAACATTCTCGATCGCTTTGCCAGAAGAGCCAGTGGTCAAGCAGCTGATCGAAGTCAGTGCGCAACGGATCGACGGAGGGACTGTCTCCTTTATGACCCGCCTGCGCTTTGATGCCCCTGCAGATATTCGCTATTGGAAGCATCAAGGAATTTTACCGATGGTCATTCGAAAAAAAGCTGAATTAGGAGGAACTGCCCATGCCTAACCAAACAACCCATGAAGCAACGACGATCACCATTCCTTACATTGCAGGAGACGGCATCGGTGCCGAGATTTGGCAGGCTGCGCAACCTGTGATTGATGCCGCTGTAAATAAAGCCTATGACAATCAACGCCGCATCGAATGGCTGGAAGTTTTAGCTGGAGAAGCCGCCTTTGAACAGACGGGGGAATGGCTGCCGCAAGCAACCATCGATACGATCAAGGCTCAACAATACGCCTTAAAAGGACCGTTGACTACCCCAATTGGCGAGGGCTTTCGCTCCTTGAATGTCACCTTGCGGCAAACGCTGGATCTTTATGCCTGTGTCAGACCTGTTCGCTATTTTACAGGGGTCCCTTCGCCTTTAAAGCAGCCAGAAAAAACCGATATGGTGATCTTTCGAGAAAATACTGAAGATGTTTATGCTGGCATCGAATTTGCCAAAGACGACGACGCAACGCAGCGTCTGATCCAGACATTGCAAGCAGACTTTGCTGTCAAGGCGATTCGTTTTCCTAAAACTGCCGCTATCGGCATCAAGCCGATCTCTTTAGAAGGCAGTCAGCGCTTGATCGCTGCTGCCATTGAGTATGCGATCGCTCAAAAGCGGCCCACGGTGACACTGGTGCATAAAGGCAATATCATGAAATTTACAGAAGGCGGCTTTAAAAACTGGGGCTATCAGCTTGCAGAGACCACATACGCCGACCAGTGTTTTACAATGAATCAATACAACAAAATCAAAGCAGAAAACGGCTCAAAGGCAGCCGAAGCCGCCCTTGCCTCGGCAAAAGCGGCTGGGAAAATCGTTGTTAACGACGTGATCGCAGACAACTTTTTACAACAGATCCTTTTGTATCCAGAAAAATTCGACGTCATTGCCACTTGTAATTTGAACGGCGACTACATTTCTGATGCACTTGCTGCACAAGTCGGCGGCATCGGGATCGCCCCCGGTGCCAATATCAACTACGCTACTGGGGCAGCCATCTTTGAAGCTACCCACGGAACAGCACCGGATATCGCAGGACTTGGCAAAGCCAATCCCTGTTCGCTGCTGCTGTCAGCGTGCATGCTTTTAGAACATTTGAACTGGCCAGAAGCAGCTCAAATCCTAACACAAGCCATTGAACAAGCCTTGCAAAGTCAACACGTCACTGCCGACTTCGCGCAGTTGATGCCAGAAGCGGTCTGTTTAACGACACAAGCGTTTGGTGAACACCTCCTTCAGTTGATCCATTCGTAAACTCAAGCTGTGATTGAGTCGGCATTTGCCTGCTCAATCACAGCTTGATTGCGTTTTCACCTTTTGAGAAACTATACTTAGAGCATGAAAGGGGGAATTCATTTATGAGTGAATTCAACATGAGAAAAATCGGTCAGCAGATCGCTGCCAAACGCAAAGAAAAAAATCTGACCCAAAGCAACTTGGCCGACCAGTTACTTGTCAGCTATCAGGCGGTCAGTAATTGGGAGCGGGGCAACTCACTGCCGGACATTGAAAAATTGCCGCAGCTAGCAGCGATTTTAGACCTATCCATCGATGAGCTGTTAGGGAAGCCAGCAGCTGCGGTGCAACATTATCAAGCGGGAACCGCACAGCCAGAAGAAATCGCCGAACTAGCTCCGCTGATCAAACCGCAAGAATTGTCAGCGTTGATTCAAGAAGAACCGTTTCAAGAAACTTCTTTAGATTTAGACTTATTGCCTAGGCTAGCACCTCATTTGACCAGCGCAGACTTGCAGCACCTGCTAAATGGTGCCGAGAATATCCCAGAAGAGGTACTGGAAGAACTCCTGCCGTTTTTGAAAAAGCCCCAAGTAGAAGAGCTCCTGAAAGGCAAGCACTATTCCATGGCTTTTTGGGAAGAGGCGGCGCCCTTTTTACCCCCCAACTTTTTGGCGGGAGAAATCAAAGGCTGGCTTGAAAATCCTGACTTCCGCTTTTCTGAGATTGAAGAACTGCTGCCCTTTTTACCTGCGCCGTATCTGGATGAACTCCTGCTGACCGCCCTGGAACAGCCAAGCGTTGCCGCAGCAGAACGCTTGGCTTATGATGAAATCGAAGAACTGCTGCCGTTTCTAACAGAAGCAACGATCTGCCGGCTCGTTCAAGCACTGCCCTTCTCAACAGATGAGCTGGAAGAGATCGCCCCTTTCCTCTCCTCAAAGAACTTGATTGTCCTTTTAAAAAAAGGACACTAAAAAAACAAGATTCTTCTTTACTTTTGGTAAACCACCGTTTATAATTTCGTTAACCAAATAAATTAATTTTAGGTTAACGAAATTATTATTAGAGAGAAGGATTCGATGAAATTATCATTACGTGAACAAATCCATGCCGCTTTATTTGCGATCATTATTGCTGGTCTTTCCCAACTGACGATTCCATTAGGTTTGATCCCATTGACAGGACAAACCTTTGCGATCGGGTTGGCGGTGACTTTCCTCGGCACGCGAACAGGAACGATGGCGATCATCATCTACTTGCTGTTAGGATTGATTGGTTTGCCCGTTTTCGCTGGTTTTTCCAGCGGTGTCGGTGTTTTGTTAGGACCAACTGGTGGCTATTTAGTCGGCTTCCTCTTTAATGGATTGCTTACTGGATTGATCGTAGAAAAAACAGCGTTTCGCTACACAGGAGCAGTGATCGGCAATATTGTCGGTGCGCTGGCAACTTTGTTGTTTGGTACATTGTGGCTGAAGTGGAGCACGGGCATGGCATGGCCGGCTGCCTTTAACGGTGGCTTTGTTCTGTTTATTATCCCTGGGATCATCAAAGCCGTTGCCGCAGCTTATCTAGGCATCTTTTTAAGAAACCGCTTGGCGCAACCATTGGCTTTACGTTAATAAAAACACTCGCGTCATATGCAGCGATTCCCATCAGTTAGCTTTTTCGTCTAACTTTTGAAAATCGCCGCATCACGCGAGTGTTCTTTTTTATTTCTTCCCCTCTTCAATCGAGAGCTGCGGCCAAATTTTCTGCCACTGCTTCATCGCTTGGCGTTGTCGATAAACCGCAAGATACTGTTCATTTTGGGCAAAATGCGGTGTTGGACGCACCCGAAAACTGCAAATATCCTGCCAACCAAAAGGCGCCATCAATTCAAGCTTGCCTTGATTCATTCGTGCCGCTACCGCTGTACAACGCTCTGGAAACTTCGTTAAAGCATCGAAGGTGCTTGTATAAGGCGGCTCCTCGGCAAAATTATGTTGGTACATCAACGCTTGGTTTCGAACCTCCCAAGGAAATTCGGGAAACGAACGGCGCAGTTGCGCTTCGATCGCTGCTGTTTCTTCTATGCTTACAGTCGGATCATAAAACACGACATCAATATCGGTTATTGGCACCTCCGCTATTTTCCCACTGAGAAACTCCCATAAATAATTCCGCAGGTACCCAGCACACAGCCAGCAATCCGACAGCTGCAACGCTTCAATGATCGTAAGCAGTTGTCGACATTCACGATTTTTTGCAAACAAGTTCTGGATCGCTTGTTCCTTCATTGGCGTCCTCCTCTAATGGGTTCAGGCTAGTTATTTCAAGGTCCAACCACCGTCGATGGGCACGATCGCCCCCTGCAAGTAACTAGCTTGCGGACTGGCAAGAAAAAGGGTCAGCGCTGCAACTTCTTCTGGTTGCGCCCAACGCTTGACTGGCGTCTCTTCTGCCACCCATTGCGCCATTTTCCCGTCACCCGCAAAATCAGCCGCATTCATCAGCGTTTGAATCGCACCTGGCGCGATGCCCTTCACCGAGATCCCTTGATCTGCAACATCTAATGCCAACTGTTTGGTAAACCCGACGATCGCGTGTTTTGCGGTTGTATAGGCGATCCCGCCACCACCTGCGACCATTCCAGCGATCGACGCCATATTGATGATCGTTCCGCCGCCATTGGTTTGCATCAGCGGCAAAATTTCTTTCGTTAAATAAAACATGCTGGAGACATTGGTTTGAAATATCTCCTCCCACTCCATTGACGTCGTCTCAGCAATCGTATGATAGCCGTCAAGTTTTCCTGCTGTATTTAACAAGACTGTGATACCGCCAAAGTGCGTCACACAAGCTTGGACCGCTGC
Organism: Enterococcus sp. R12; assembly: GCF_058135755.1. Taxonomy (NCBI): domain Bacteria; kingdom Bacillati; phylum Bacillota; class Bacilli; order Lactobacillales; family Enterococcaceae; genus Enterococcus; species Enterococcus sp. R12. The sequence continues at coordinate 307,276 of NZ_CM176874.1, read as the reverse complement.
AAGACAATTTTCTTTCACCGCTAAGTCACAACATGTGCCGAAAAAGCGGGGCTGGGCTAAAAGCGAATCAGGAAACGATTGGCAGTCAACACCAAATACTTGAGCGCCTTCTGCAAGAAACGCCTCTGCTTGCGCTTTACCGATGCCTGAAGCAGCCCCTGTGACAAACACAATCGTTTTGTCATCGATCCACGATGCCGTCATTCCACGATTTTCCAATCTTCCGCAAGAATGTCGCAAACAGTCGGTGCGAAACTCGAGAATCCCTCATCCGCTGTTTTGATCAAAAAGTAAGGGGTGACTGGGGCATTGTCGTACACTTCGCCTTCAACGAATGTCACATAAAGTTCAAAGCCGCCCCAACCTTCACGAATGATTTTTTTGCCGGCTTTTAATTCTGGTAAGATTTCTTCAAATGTCATGATTTTTCTCCTTTGTGTGTTTCTTCTAATGGTTTAAATTGCTTGGAAATTCAATCACGAAAACAAGCAGGACTCGTTTGCTGCGCTAATACGGCAGCAGCGTGATCGCTTGCGCCAATTCCTCTACAAGATGCGCCGTTTTATAGTCCTCAAATGTCTCATGATGGTTTCGCAGCAGCGTCCGAACTTTCGTTGGAGAATATGCTTCTGCTAAGTGATTTTCCAAAACGAAGCGTCGGGTCAACTGCCATTCATAATAGTAGCCGAAGGGACGGCAATAGTAGCTGGTTCCCGCAAGTTCTTTTTTCTCAAAGCGTCGATGGGTATGCCCAAAGACGACTGCCCGCACATTGGCGTACTGATCGATCACTGCGCCAAAATCAGGCGACCCCAAAAACGCATTTAGGTGGTTCCAGCGGGCGTACTTGCCGGTCTGCCGCACAATAAACGCTTCTTGGGGCACAAAATGCGTAGAAAGAAGAATTTCTTGGTCTTGCGGCAAATGGGCCAATGTTTCCGCTAAACGCTCATTGATGGCTTGGCTGATCCCCTTATCCGATCCCTTTCGTTGAATCATGCGGTCATACCAAAACAAATTTTTCAGCCGCAAGATCTCAGCTTCACTGGTCAGATCAGAATATTGGTAGTCATACCAGCCATTGATTCCCAACAGCAGTGTTTTTTCTGATAAGCGATACGTCTGAAAATTAAGAAAGGCGGGATCATCGAAAGCCTCGATCTCTTGTTCCGTCAAGTCCACCATTTCATGATTGCCCCAGTGAAAGGTCGTTGGCACCTGTCGACTTTGAAAAAATGCGACCACGTCTAATAGCCGTTGTTTTTTATTCGCCACATCTCCTGCCAGATGTAGATGGGTCACCTGATTTTGCTGCAAATAATCAGCGATCAGCTGCAGATGGGGATCAAATAATTGGTTGATATCGACGTGCAAGTCGCTAATAACCGCCAGCGTGCCCATCTCAGCGGCCCGCCGTCTGCTTTTCGATCCGTAACAATTGGACATCGTTAGCTAAGATCCCGCTATTTCCCACCAATTGCAACCGTTGATAGGTCGGTTCCACCTGCATCCGAATCTGTTCTTCTAAATACACCTGAGCCCCTTGCTTCAACCAAATCGTGCCTAAGGGTGTCGTTAAAGGGGTGTCGTAGATCGCCAATCCTTCTTCTGGATAGCTTTGCGGCACGATGATCAGGCGAAAATGGATGTCCAAACGGCAGGTGATCTCCGTTGCAGGAAACGGACCGACGCCGTCTTCAAAATCCAAATAGAGACGATCATCTGGCTGCACATAAGGGGTTATTTTTTCAATTGCTGCTGGCTCAATGTTCAGTTCCATGACGAGAGCCCTCCTTTACATGATACGTTTTTTCCATTCCTCCAGGGTGATGCCGCGCGTGACTTCATCGATGATTTCTTCACCCGATTTGCGGGCAGCTGGGATTGTTGCTTCCAATTTCATCCCAATTTTCTCCATGACCCGTCCAGACTTGGGATTTCGGGCATCATGTCGAGCAAAAATTCGAATCAATTCGAGTGTTTCAAAACCGAAATGCAGCAATGCCATTGCCGCTTCTGGCATGATCCCTTGCCCCCAATAATCGCGACTTAATGTATAACCGAGTTCAGCGATCTCTTTTTCTGATTCTACCCGCAAATCGATGGTCCCGATCATTTTGCCTGAGTCTTTTTCTTCGATCGCAAATTTTCCTAAGGGTGCAGCAACAAAATACTCGGCAATACGCAGTTTTGTTTCTTCAACCGACCCATGTCTAGCAAAGACGAAGGTCGTCGTTTCTTCATCATTTGCATAGGCAAACATGTCCGCTGCATCTGCCAAGGAAACAGGACGCAAGAGCAGCCTCGGTGTCTCCAACCGTTGATTTTCTGCTAACAATAGCAAATGTCGTTCTTTTGTTGTCATAGGATCCCTACTTTCTGTCAATACTCTCTCACGATCGCACCCCTCTTTTGCTATTTGCTGGATATGCTATAATAAGCATAAGTAAACGCTTTGAGGAGGATACTTCAATGTCAGACGAATTAGAAAAACGCCTTGATACAGGAATGTATGGGACGCCTCGCGTCAACCCAGATGAACAGCGCAAGTATTTAGGCACGTTTCGTGAACGGTGTTATCTTAGTATGACAGTAACAGAAATGAAGAAGAAGGACAACCAGAAAACGCTCTTGAACGCCTTACCAGATTATCAAGGAGCGCTCGTGCTGCTTAATGGAAAATTGCCAGAATCGATCCAGACCGATTACATCACTTTACTGACCAAGCAACAGATGGAATTTCGGATCGTCTCCGATGCCCAAGATGCCGGTCCAGACAGTATCGGCTTGCTGATTGCTGGGAAAGAAGCCGTCAATGAAGACGTCATCGATATCGAAAAAAAATTCCCTGCAGCTGCCGCTCCATCGGATAAAGAGCAGGAACAACCAGAGAAAACGTCATTTTGGAAACGTCTTTTCCATTAAAAGGAGGAACTATCATGGAACAATCAACACCGCCCTACCTTTCATTAAAGAAAGAACTGCTTGATGCTTTGGATCTGCATATCGATTTGTTAAAAACGGCACCCACGATCGAATCCAGCCATCTAGATGGCGTATTGTTCATGATGCGCAGCTTGGGTTTTATGCTGGATCGCGCTCCGAAAGTACTCCTGCTGGAGGATAAGAATGAAATGAACTTTATGATGTTTCAATATTATAGCCTCCTGTCGGAACTGAAGTACAATCTGGTTTTAAACTTTCCCTACGCCTCGATTCAAGGCGTACCGTTATTAACCTTGATCCAACGTTTTCCTACCACGTATGAAAAAGAAATGAAACAATGGTGGGAAGCCCGAACGGGTCTCAAGGTGGAAGAAACAAAACAAACGATTGAGATCGCTGCTTTTGAAGGATAAGAAGATAAAGAAAGGTTCACGATACTTCCTGCAGATAGAAAGTACTGGATATAATAGATTGCTAATGAAGCGAACCATAAAGCAGGACGTTAACGTATTTCTCATGATTTCTTCAAAGAAAAACCAGTCAGAGGCAGTTTCTGACTGGTTTTTATTAGTTTTAAGTTGTATTCTTATTAATTTATATGAAACATCAAAGAATCAACTTAACTTTTTTTATTTAGTAAAAATCAACTGTAAAACCAATTGGATCTCCATTTGCATTTAGCGCTGGCCGAATAACAAAGCGTGTAAACTCTAAAAACTTCCCTTCAGCCCATAAAGAATATGCACTTGCACTCGCTTCTGCACTAGTAGCTGCAAAAATGCCGCTATTGCCCAGATTGACTGGAATATTCACATCTGTTTCGCCATCGCCAGAGCCATCTTCTCCGCCATCTACATCTGTACCGCCACCATCGGTTCCGTTATCGCCACCGTCTACGTCTGTACCGCCACCGTCGGTCTCATTATCGCCGCTATCTACATCTGTACCACCACCATCGGTTCCATTATCGCCGCCGTCTACATCTGTACCACCACCATCGGTTCCGTTATCGCCGCCGTCTACGTCTGTACCACCGCCGTCGGTTCCGTTATCGCCGCCAGTTCCATGGCTTGATGTACCAAACTCAATGTAAATGTAATCACCTTCTGGATAAACAGCGTAGCCCTTGACTACATCAGGGTAATTCTCACGCAGCCATGCGGAGGCTTCTGTTGTGTTTAAGAATGGACCGACCCGCAGTTGTGTATAATATGAATTTTCATAGACAACGGTAATCGTAATTTCACGATCAATTGCTCCACCGTTATCTTTATTACCAACACCAAATTCAATATAGATATAATCACCTACAAAATGAACTTCATGCCCCTTAACTACTTCTGGATAATTTTCATGCTTCCAAGCAGTAGCTTCCTCGTTACTTAGGAATGGTCCGACACGTAGACGAGTATAATATGAATTCTCATAGACAACTTCAACTACAATTTCACGGTCAGTCGCGCCTCCATTATCAGGTGTCGGAATATTGAACTCAATATAGATATAGTTTCCTTCTAGATAGATTTGTAGGTCTGAAACTAAGCCAACATAGTTTTCAAGCAGCCATGCCGCCACTTCATCGGTAGTTAAGAATGGTCCGACACGGAGGCGTGTAATTTCTTCATTTTCTGCAACGACTGTCACTTCAAACTCTCGATCAGCTGGTGGATTAGTGGAACCATTATCTCCACCTGAACCATTATCCGTTGCTGGTGGTGTTGGCTTTGTGGAGCCATCTCCTGATCCATTATCTGTTGCAGGCGGCGTTGGTTTTGTGGATCCGTCTCCTGATCCGTTATCTGTTGCTGGAGGTGTCGGTTTTGTAGAGACATTTGATCCATTATTACTGTTTCCAGGATTTGTATTGCTTCCTCCCCCAATTGGTTTGGTCGGATCAATTTTGTCAGTATCTTGAATCACTGCTTGACTAATCGCATTCCCCTCTGCATCCTTTAGAGAAACCACATTTCCATCGAACACTAATTTGTTGCCAGCATAAATCAAGTCAATATTGTAAATATTATTCCATTGTGCTAGACGTTCGATCGTAATATTTGTCGCTTTACTGATGGCGCTAAGTGTATCACCCCAAACAATCGTATATTCATTCCCAGTAATATCAGCTTTGATTTGTTCGGGTGTTCTGGCAACCCATACGCTTGCAGAAATAGGGGATGCTGTTTCTTCTGATGCCGAAACTTGATTTGATAACGCACCAGCCGTAAAAATTGTTGCTAGTAATGCCAACGTTTTAACAATCTTACCATTAAATTTTTTCATTCCGTACTCTCCTTTTTTGTAATGCTATTATATTCAACTTATTACACACCATAACCTGATTAAAATTTCAGGATGGATCTGTATAATAAATTTAGTATACTTATCTACGCAGAAGGGCTCTTGTGAATCATAGCCCGTTGAAAGACAGAAAAGAGCGGCTAAAGAAAAAGTGATTCCTCGGTTAGAAGCACTAAAACCATTGATTTAAGCCTACGAAAAAAGCCTGCACACTGAATGAAGAACCGACAAAGCACTGTCAAACATTCGCAGGGATCGGAAAAAATCATCCATATCCTTTGTGTACCTATAAGATGCTGCCAAAGGACCGTTCCACAAATTCTTAAAGCAATGCGCCTATGTTTAGGAGTCACCCATCGAACCACAATCAGTTTCGGCTATAATACCTGCCTTACTTCCAAATAACTTGAACATTGAGTATCGATTCAACTCCGTTTCCGATGATGAACTTTCATTTTTGATTCAATTGAAAACAATCTTTGCGCTTCTTTTGTCAATAACAAAGTTAAGAGAACCCGTCTGCCTTTGCCGCTTTTTTGATGCCAACCATTTTGTTATATGTAAAAGCATAGTTGAAAGACAATATCTATGTTCATATCTTTTTATACATGTTGACCTAATTTAGCGACTCTTCAAAAAACGATAGTTATTTAATCGTGTATAAAAAAACTAGAACTTCCTCTCTTTAGATTACCAAAAATACAATTATTTTTCCAGTATTCATATTAAAATAAATATTTTTTGATAAATAAAGACAAAAAAAGAGGGAATTAACTATTGTGCTAACTGTCAGATCAGGAATCAAACAACGATATAAAAAAAACTGCACACTTTGAAAGGAACTCTCCTTCCAAAGTGTGCAGTTCTTTGCTTTTTGTACTTCCATCAGCTCTCGAAGACTTCAGGGAACAACAGGCGTAAAACAGACATAGTTAAGCGTCGGCCTTTCCCGCTGTATGGATAAACGTGCATATGCATCGCTGGGTTGAAATTGGCTTCAATGATTCCATAAGCCCCCGGTTCATTGGCTGGCTTGGTTTTATCTGGAATAATCAGATCGATTCCGCTGATAGATGCTTGTAATGCGGCTACCGCATCGACTGCTACTTGTTTGTAATCATCGTTGAAGTCATCCGTCACATCGATAGAATCACCGCCAGTACTGATATTCGAGTTTTCTCGCAAATAAACGATCTGCCCCTCTTCGGGTACTGAATCCACTTGATACCCTTGCTCTTTTAACATCAGTTGTTCCAGTTCCCCTAATTGGATCAGCTCTAATGGGGTCCGATGATGGGTGCCGCGCAATGGATCGAGATTTTTCTCTGCGACGAGTTCCGTGATCGTGCGCTTGCCGTCACCCACGACATTGGCAGGGATACGTAGTAAAATCGCATCGACTCGCCCATCGATCACGAAGAACCGATATTCCGTCCCTGACAAAAAAGTCTCAACGAGGATCGAATCATCTTCCGCAAAGGCAATGGCGACCGCCGCTTGATAATCCGCTAAAGAGGCACCTTCTTTGAAAATCGAGATACCGATCCCATAGTTGGTGGTTTTCGGTTTTACCACAAACCCGCTGTGGGCAATCTGAGGATAAAACGCGATCGCTTCTTCTGCCGAAGCGAACTCAGCGCCACTTGGTACATGAAAGCCATTTTCGGCTAAGATTTTTTTAGTGACCGTTTTATTCGCCATGATCAATGGGACGATGTACTGATCCTTACTGGTCATATTGGCATTTTTAACATATTCGATGTGGTCTTTCACGGCTAATTTCAAGAATTGATCCGTTTCATCCAGTACCGACACTTCGATTCCTTTTTGGATCGCATCGAACAAGAGGATCTGGGTCGACAATTCCATTGCTCGAAAGCCAGCTAATTGATATGGTTTTTCCCAAGCAGCTTGATGATACTTTTGTCCCAGCACTGTTGCTGTCTGGGCTTGACTGGTTGCTTGACTTGCTGAGAAAAGACGTCCCGCGAAGGTTCTTTCTGGTTCAGCCAGCATTTCTGAAAGCAGATCCAAAAATGGTGGATGCGGCAGCTCAAGGGCTTGGGCAAAGTCCATCATTTCAGTAATCAGCGCTTGCGCTTCTTGCTGATAAGTCAAAGGTGCAAGCGGATGTTCTAATGCGACCTGATCATTTTTCTGATTGCCCTCTTCGATCCACGCATCCGCATCGCTGCCTTCTTCTTTTGTACTTAAAAACAATAAGAAGAAATGCAAGAATGCGACTTGCTCTTTGGAAATCCCATAGCGGGCAAAGGGATCGATGTCAATATTTCTTAACTCAATATAACGGATACCCGCTGAGGCTAAATCTGCGACCCGTTTTCCCCCACGTAGACGCACTGGCGCATAAAATTCTTTTTCTTCTGAAAGCTTTCCCGTCTCCACTAATTTGGCAATATCTGCAAGATAGGTCTCTAACGAAGCGTAAGATACCTTGACGTCTTCGTGATTCGTGTACCCATAGCGGCTATTGCGAATACTGCGGACTGGTTCTTGCGGTCCGTTTTCTGTCGTAAAATAATTGGCTTCTGAAGCAGGAGTCGCCCCAAAGAAATACGTCAAAAACCAGCGATAGTGCAAATAATTGCGAGTTACTTTCAAATAAAGTGCCGTTTTAAACGTCTGGAAGCTTTCCTTCGTTTCAGACAAAGCATACAGCTGTTGCAAAAAGTCTTCCGCAAATTCGAAATTGAAATGAATCCCACTGACCATTTGCTTGCGGCGACCATATGTTTTAGCTAAATAGCGGCGGTAGAGCACATCTTCAAATTGGTCTAATTTAGCAATGACGATGTCTTCTTCTTTTTCTGGTAAAGCCGGTGGCATACTCAATGGCCAGAGCATTTCTTCTGCTGACATCGAACGATACGCTACATCATGAATAGCCCCTAAAAAACGGAACAATTCATCCACGGAATCAGCGACGGGCGTAATCAGTTCCAGTTGGTTTTCGGAAAAATCCGTTTGGATATACGGATGGAAGCGCCGATTGCCTAACGTTTTAGGATGATCGGTACCTGCAAACGTCCCATCGAGCCGCACCCGCTGCGCTTCACGCTCAATCCCGTAGCGTCCTTTCAATAAATAGGGAAAAAGCTCTTTATGTGATAACAATGTTTTTATTTTCATTCGACTGCCCTCTATGTTCTTCTACTAATTTTTTTCTCAAATGCTATTTCTTTCCATCTATTATAGTGAAAACTGGTGAAAAATGCAGAAATTTGCTCCTCACTTGTAATATCTCTTACTAAAATTACCAAGAATTTATAAAATACTTGAATAAATTTGATATTTACCTTCAAAATAAAGTATACTGCTTATAGAACAGTAAATTATTATGTCCATATTACTCTTTTTTGAAAGGAAGAATAGTGAATGAAGCCACTTAATCTTACCAAACGCGAACGTCAAATCATGAATATCTTTTGGAATTCAGACAAACCTCTTTCTGCAAATGACATTGCTGTCCAACAGCAAGATCTAAGCAAGAATACCATTCAAGCAGTCGTACGTAAACTAAAAAACCACGACTTATTGAAAGTAGCGGATATCGGCTACAGCGGTACTGTTTTGACTCGGTTGTATTCTCCGAATGTGACCCAAGAAGACTTCTTAGCAGCAGAATTGTCTGATCAATCTTTATTGAATTTGATTACGAACTTTATCGAAACCAATAAAGATATCGATACATTGAACAACTTGGAAAAAATGATCACTGAGCGCCAAGGGGAACTTAAGAAATAATCTTTCCCTACCGTTGAACTCGTTGTATTCTGCCTGATACTTCCCAAAGTTTTTAGACAGTGCAGAAGAAAACGAAGTCTTCAAACTGCTTTTCCTGGTTTTTGGCAAAGTCGTGCATCGCTGTACCCACATTTGCCACGCCAAGTGTTCTCAGCTTTACGTCACAAGTCAAGCTCGTGGAAAGAGACGACGACCCGTTTTCTCTTCCCTTTGATCTCACAAAAGCAACAATAAAGGAGAGCCATGTGTAGGTGTATCACCTAACACAGGGCTCTGTTTTTTTATTCTTTGATCAAGCCTTTGAATAAGCCAACGACAAATTCATTTGGATCAAATGGTTCTAAATCATTGATGCCTTCTCCGAGTCCCACTAATTTGACGGGCAGCCGCAGCTCGTTACGGATCGCCAAGACGATCCCCCCTTTGGCTGTTCCATCAAGTTTGGTTAAGACGAGGCCAGAAACATCCGTCGTTTCTTTAAATTGTTTTGCTTGATTCATCGCGTTTTGACCTGTTGTTGCATCCAACACGAGCAGGACTTCATGAGGGGCCGTTGGGTCCACTCGTTGAATGATCCGTTTGATTTTTTCTAGTTCGTTCATCAAATTGACTTTGTTTTGCAAACGACCCGCTGTATCTACTAATAAAACGTCAGCATTTTCTCGTTTTGCGCGCTCCATCGCATCAAACACGACTGCTGCTGGATCGCCTCCTGCATTGCCACGAACGACTTCAACACCAGCCCGTTCACCCCAGACCACTAATTGATCGATGGCACCGGCACGGAAAGTATCCGCTGCAGCCAATAAGACTTTCTTGCCTTCGGCTTTGAATTGGTGGGCTAATTTCCCGATACTGGTGGTTTTTCCAACACCGTTCACGCCAACAAATAAAATGACGGTCAGCCCTGACTGCATATTCAACTCGTTGACTTCACCGACACCCGCTTCCCCATATAGGTCAACCAATTTTTCGATGATGACATTTTGGACATCTGCCGTTTTCTTCACATTACGTAGTTTGACTTCTTGCCTCAATGCATCCGCGATTTTCATCGCCGCATCAAAGCCGACGTCTGCGCCGATCAGCGTTTCTTCCACTTCTTCGAAGAAGTCTTCGTCCACCGTACGGAAGTTGGCAAACAATTCGTTCATCCGTTGCCCAAAGGTTTTCCGTGATTTCGTCAATCCTTTGGTGTATTTATCCTGCACGCTTTCCGTTTCTGGCGCTGGTTGAAGGATTGGTTCAGAAGCTGGTACTTCCTCTGATGGTATATCCTTAGCCACTCCTTTTGGAATACTTGGTGCTTCTTCTTTATTCGCTGTCGTTGCTTCTTGCTGCAGGGACACTTCAGCAGTTTCTTGCTCTGCCTCCAAATCACTGGAGTCGGCGGTTTCTGCAGGTGCCACTGGTTCTGAAGCGCCTTGTTCAGCAGGAGTTTGTGCTGGCTGGCTTTCTTCTGAACGCTGTGCCTCTGGTGAGTCAGCATCGACTAACGGTTTGTCGGTTTCTTGCTCTGCTTCTTTGGTTTCTCCAATCAGCGCTTTTTTGATTTTGTCAAAAAATCCCATCTTACGCACCTCCTTTTAAGACATATTCTTCAATCACTGCTGCCACACCGTCTTCTTGGTTTGAAACGGTGACAACGTCAGCCGCCTCTTTAATGATTGGCACGGCATTGGCCATCGCTACGCCAATCCCTGCATAGCGAATCATCGGCAAGTCATTTTCTTCATCACCGATCGCCATCACTTCTTCTTGCTTGATCCCTAAATCTTGCGCCAATAGGCTGATACCATAAGCTTTGGTGATTCCTTTAGGCATAAATTCCAACAGGTTATTCCGGCTTTTGATGATTTCATATTTCTCGCGGATCTCTGAGGAAATCTCAGGGATCTTAGGATCCAAGACTTCCTGATGGTAGGCGATCACCGCTTTATTATAGAGCATCGATTCATCAAGATCAGCTACGGCAAAAGGACGACAATCCAATAAAGGATTTAACGAGCCATAAATCGATGGATGCGCTGCTGAAGTGGGTAAACTCAAGACGATCTCTTCGGATACCACGTCTAGAGGCAAATTCAAGTCTTCCACTACTGAAACCAATTCATGGATATCTGCCAGCTGCATCGCTGCTTTTTCAATGATCTCGCCAGTCTCATTTTTTTGAACCAAACCGCCGTTAAAGGTGATGCTATAGTCGCCGGGTTCTTTCAGCGATAATTCTTCTAAATAGGGACGGATCGCCCGTAATGGACGTCCCGTACAAATGACGATTTTTACGCCTTGTGCTTTGGCACGAGCAAGTACCTCTTTGTTGCGAGGAGTCACTTCTTTTTTGTCATTCAATAACGTTCCGTCTAAATCGATCGCAATCAGTTTAATCATATCATTCCTCCTCTATGCTTGATCTGCTGCAAAACTACCGCCTTCACGCACTTCTTCTAAGCGCACGGACACGGTCTTCGACACTCCAGATTCTTGCATGGTCACACCATACAACACGTCTGCTGCCTCCATCGTTCCTTTGCGGTGAGTTACGACGATAAACTGTGTATCATTTTGGAAAGCACTCAAGTAATGACCGAAACGAGAGACATTGGCTTCATCCAATGCTGCTTCCACTTCGTCAAGCACACAAAACGGTACTGGACGAACTTGAATAATGGAAAACAATAACGCAATCGCTGTCAGCGCCCGTTCGCCCCCTGATAGCAAGCTGAGGTTTTGCAATTTCTTGCCCGGTGGTTGGGCTTCGATCTCAATCCCAGTGTTCAATAAATCTTTCGGATCTGTTAAGACTAATTCCGCATGACCGCCGCCAAACATATTAGGAAATACTTGTTTGAATTGCAGACGAATCGCATCGAAGACTTCGCCGAAACGGGTTTTGACTTCTTCATCCATTTCAGACATCGTATCAAACAGCTGTGCTTTAGCCGACAGCAGATCGTCTCGCTGACTCGTCAAGAACAAATGCCGTTGATTGACTTGTTCATATTGTTCGATCGCATTTAAATTGACTGGACCAATTTGCTCGATCGCTTGTTTTAGTTCCTGAATGTCGACTTTGGCTTGTTCTGCATCCTCAATTTCAGGGAAATCTTGCGCTGCCTTTTCAAAGGTGAGATTGTATTCTTCTTGTAAATACAACAAACGATTATCCATCACCAATTCTGCGCGATTTTTTTCGATCTCAACTTCGGTTTTTTCTGACAGCTTTTCTTTTTGCGTTAAGTTTTCAGCACTCAGGGCTTCGTCTAATGCGCCGATTTCTTGTTGAACGACTTGACGTTGTTCACGAATCACCGTCAATTCCGCTGTTACCTGCTGCTTGGTTTTTGTGAAGGCTTCAATTCGCTGAAGAATGCTTTCTTCTGAAAACTCATGATCGCTGACGTTGCTTGTCAAGGCAGCTAACTGCCGTTCTAAGGAGAGTTGACGCGCTTCGTTTTCTTCTAATGCTTGATTCGTAGCGGCAATTTTTTGCTGCAAATGCGCCACTTGTTCTTTTTGAACTGCGAAAGCTGCCTGCAAGCGCGCACTTTCTTGTGCTAAGGTTTGGCGTTTTTCCTCGATCAAGTCTTCTTCGGCATTCATTTGATGAATATCTTGGTCGATTTTCGCCAATTGCGCCGCAATATTCTTTTGCTGTTCTTCCAAGCTCGTCTTCTTCTCATCATATTCCTCAAAGAAGGCTTGCACTTCGCGATGTTCAAAATCAAACACTTGCTGCTCTTGCTTCAAGCGGCTCAGGTCATTCTCAAGATTTTGTAAGCGGCTTTGCAGCTCATGCTCCGTCATGCGAGCCTGTTCTCCTTGCGCCCGCAATTCTTCTAGTGCTGCTTGTGCTTCTTTAGTCGCTGCTTCAAAATGCTGGACTTGCTTTTCCGTTTTTAAAAGCCGCTCATCCAGTTGCGCCGCTTGTGCTGTCAATTGTTGCAGCTCGTTGCTTTGGCTAAACAAACTACCGGCATTTTTCTTCGTTGCGCCACCCGTCATGGAACCGCCAGCATTCATGACATCCCCTTCTAAGGAAACGACCCGATAGCTATAGTTCAATGCCCGTGCTAACGCATTGGCACTTTGCAAGTCTTCGGCAATCAAGATACTGCCTAACAAGTTATCCGTAATGGTTTGGACGTGTTCGGGCGACTGGACCAATTCGCTGGCAACGCCGATAAATCCAGACACTTGCTTGGCTTGATTGCGGGCATAATCTGGCAAATGACGGGCTTTGATGGTCGTCAGCGGTAGGAAGGTTGCACGACCCCCGCGATTTTCTTTCAAATACGTGATGGCTGCTCGCGCATCCCGCTCATTTTCAACGACGACATGCTGTGCAGCGGCGCCTAATGCGGTCTCGATCGCCACGGTATAGTCTTGCGGCACATCGATCAACTCCGCTACTGCGCCAACGATACCGCTGATCTGCTGTTTGTTTTTCAAAATCAAGCGAACGCCTTGATAAAAGCCGCTATAATTTTCTTGAATGTCTTGCAGACTGCGCTGTTTCGCTCGTACCTGCTGCACTTGACTCATTAACTGATACATTTTCTTTTGTTCTTCATCAAAGCGTTTTTTGTTGGTCTGAGCTTTTTCTTGAAGATGGATGTATTGCTTGCGTTGTTCTTCTAAAATCGCTTTAGCCTGCGTCAGCTGCTCTTCCACGATTTGCGCTTCCGTCGTCTTTTCTTTCAACGACGTATTCATTTGCGTCTGCTTGCTTAGCGCCGTTTGATTTTTCGCGGCTTCTTGTTGGTATTGCCGCTCCAAGTATTTCAATTCGTTTCCGATCGTTGCCTGCTCCTGCATGGCTTCGACATATTGGCTGCGCAATTCTTCAATGATTTCTTTTGCTGAACGTTGGTACTTTTCCTGCTCTTGCTGACACGCCAGCATCGCTGCTTCAACTTCCTGCACACTACGATTCTTTTGTGAAAGCAAGCCGATCAGTTCCGTTTTTTCTTCATTTAAAAGTGTGACCCGCTCTGTGACTTCCTCTAAAGTTTCTTGGTATTCGGCAGAGCTTTTTTGCGTATGCTTTGAACGTTCATCCAAGACTTCTTTTTGCCCTTCGGCTTGCTTCAGTCCTTCGGTGACCTCTAAAAGCTGCTGATTCAAACGCTCCAACGTTTCATCAAAAGCAGTACGTTGTTGCCGCAAAGAATGTAGCGACAGTTCCCCTTGGTTGATCTTTTCGGAAATCTGCGCCAGTTCTTGGTTAAAGGTACTCAGTTGAGCTTTGGCTGTCTCCCACGCTTCTTTTGCTTTCGTGATCTCTAAGACCGCATACGCCACATCGACCGTCGTCAATTTTTCTTTTAACGCTAAAAAGCGGTTGGCTGCTTCACTTTGGGCTGCCAGAGGCACCAACTGATCTTCTAGTTCATAAATGATATCTTGTAGACGGCTTAAATTGTCTTCAGTTTCAAACAATTTTTGCTCGGCTTTCTTTTTCCGCTGTTTGTATTTCAATACCCCCGCCGCTTCTTCAAAAATCCCACGACGGTCTTCTGGTTTGCTGCTGAAAATTGCTTCTACCTTGCCTTGGGAAATGATCGAAAATGATTCTTTCCCCAACCCAGAGTCCATAAACAACTCTTGGATATCCTTTAAACGGCAAGCTTGTTTATTTAAGAAAAAGTCGCTTTCGCCGGTTCTTCTCAAGCGGCGAGTCACGCTGATCTCACTGTAATCCATCGGCAAGTAATGATCGCTATTGTCTAAAACGATCGTCACTTCCGCTATATTTAGCGCTCTGCGGGTGTCAGAACCTGCAAAAATAACATCAGGCATTTTGCCACCACGTAGATTTTTGGCAGATTGTTCTCCTAAAACCCAACGAATCGCTTCGGTAATATTGCTCTTGCCACTGCCATTTGGTCCGACGACTGCAGTCACTCGATGTTCGAAATCAATGACTGTGCGGTCGGCAAAGGATTTAAAGCCGGCAATCTCTATTCGTTTTAAATACACTCCGCCAGTCCTCTCTTACTGTTCAAGATCCGCCAAGGCATTCGCAGCGGCGTCCTGTTCTGATAATTTCTTCGATTTTCCTTGTCCTTTTCCGATCAAGGTATCATCGCAATAGACTTCCGTCCAAAAAATCCGTTCATGGGCGGGGCCTGCTTCTTTGATCAAACGATAATTGATGGAAACATCGCCGCCACGCTGCAAGACTTCTTGCAAGCGGGTCTTGTGATCCATCTCATGGGAAAAAGCACCTGCTTTTACTTTTGGAAAGACAACTTTCGTCAAAAAGCCGCTGACACTTTCCAGTCCTTGGTCCAAGTATAACGCACCTAAAAAGGCTTCAAATAGATCACAAAGCAAAGAAGGTCGTTTACGACCGCCAGAGTTTTCTTCCCCTTTGCCTAGACGAATGTATTCATCGAATCGGCAATCTTTGGCAAACATGGATAAACTGTCTTCGCGAACGATTGCCGCCCGTAGCTTCGTCAGCTTACCTTCGGGCAGATCTGGCAATTCACGATACAAATACCGTGAAACGATCAACTCTAAGACAGCATCGCCCAAAAACTCTAAACGTTCGTTATCTGACAAGTGCAAGTTGCGGTGCTCATTCACATAAGATGAATGCGTAAACGCTTGTTCAAGCAGATCTACATCATGGAACACAATATCAAACTTTTCTTTTAGTTCTTTCGTTAATTGTGTATTCATTTGTCACATTCCTTCATTAGTTTATCGACACTTCCCTATTATACTGGTTTTTGCCGAATTATGAAATGTTTCCTCCAAATTCTTGGAAAGACTGTAATAAAATTTTATTTACTTAATCTTCTCCTGTATAAAAAAGCCTGTTTTCCTCAGATACCCGCAAAAAAACAGGAAAAAAAGACGTCCTGGAAAGGACGTCTTTTCATCGATTATTGATTAACGAGATTCAGCTGTAACTGAAATTGTTGCCCAAGGATTGTAATTCACATCATAAGCCCATGTGAAGTCTTTGACGCGATTTGATACAGGTAACACCGCACTACGGTAAAGTGTTGGGATAACAAACGCTTCATCAGCAGCATATTCTTGCCATGCATCAAATGCTTCTTTACGTTTTGCTTCGTCAAACGAATCTTTTGAATCGATTGCTTCTAGCAATTTCGTATTTTCTTCTGATTCAAAACGAGTGTAGTTGAACGCAGAGTTAGGTCCATACAAGCCCATTGGTGATGGGTCATAACCAGTATTCCATGCACCTTGATAAACATCAATCTCAGGATCATCATTTTCCAATTTGTCATAGAATGCTTGGAAGTCGATCAAGCGACCTGTTGTGTATTGTACATCAAGTCCGATTTCATTCCATTGTTGGATGTAGTAATCTGCTAATGGTTGTGCTGTTTCGCCACCTGACATTGAAGCAAAGTTAATGGTTAATTTCTCACCATTTTTGTCTTCACGCATACCGTCGCCATCGACATCTTTGTAGCCAGCATCATCAAGTAATTGATTTGCTTTGTCGATGTTTAAAGTATAACCTTCAACATCTGTATTGTGTAATGAGCCAAATACTGGTGGGATCAATGTCGTTGCATTTGTACGCAAGCCATTGTAGAAACGGCTTCCGACAGCATCATTATCTAATGCATAACCCATTGCTTGACGCAATGACTTGTCAGCCATTTTTGAATCAGGATTGTATTCAACTTTTCCTTCATCGGCATTCCATTTACCTAATTTGAAACCTAAATAAGTGTAAGCAGTATCTGTTCGGCCTAAGATTTGATAACCGTCAGTATCTTTATAAGTAGGATACGTATCTGTCGGCATTGATAAAGCCATATCATATTGTTTTGCGTTCATCGCTTCAACAATAGATGAAGTTGGAACTGCTTTAAATGATAATTTATCTAGTTTTGGCTTATCTCCATAATAGTATTCGTTTGGAACGTACTCTACGGATTCACCAGCTACGATATTTGACATTACATAAGGTCCGAAGACGATTGGATTTTTACGAACTTGATCGCTTGATTCCATATCTTTGACTTCGATTCCTTCAAAGGCGTGTTTTGGTAATGCTGAAGCCCAAATACCACCACCTGCTTGCATCATACCAGGGTGAACTTCTTTGTATTCGATTTTAACGACTTTGTCACTTTCTTTGGTGATACCAGAAATAGTATCAGCTTTACCATCATGGTAATCTTCCATACCAACAATGTTAGTAAAGTTACTATCATAACGAATACCAGTATAATCTTTGTTACCAATTACTTCGTAAGTGAAGATGATATCATCTGCCGTAACATCTTCGCCATCAGACCATTTCAGGTTGTCGCGTAAAGTAATTGTTGCTGTGTTGTTGTCTTCATCTAGCTCAAGGTTTGCAGCCCCGCCGTCAACAATTTTGAAATCAGCGTCATTGACGAATAAACTTTCATTACTTGGCAACATAAATTGTGCATCATAGTTATCTTGATAAAATTCTGTTTGGAACAACCCTTGGAATTGCGTATCCATCACTACTGCAACATCCAAAGTACCACCTTCGATTGCCTCTGCATCATTGCTAACTTCGATTGGGAAGTTGCTTACATCTTCCGTATCGTTTGCTGCATTGCTGCCGCCACCAGAAGAATCGGTTCCGCCGCCGTTGCTGCCACAAGCTGCCAATGCTAACACTGACAAAAGAGTGACCATACCAAAAATATTTTTCTTCATCCTGTATCCTCCTTGTTTATCCTAGTCGTTGACGCGCATCCGCTGAACGCTTAAATGCTTGACCAACGTAATTGATACTCAACATCAAGACTAAAATTAGAATTGATGCGGGTAACCAGATCCACTGTCTGTTGACCAGCACATCACCGCTGCTGGCATATCCGATCAGTGTTCCCAAACTTGGAACATTGGTCGGCAGACCAAAACCTAAGAATGTTAGTGTCGTTTCAATACCGATATTCGCTGCAAAGTTCATTGTTAAGTTGGTGATGATCAATGAGCTAAGGTTCGGCATGATTTCGCGGAACATGATGACGAAGTCATTGGTTCCGAGGGTTTTCGATGCACTAACATAGTCGCGACGGCCTTCTGACAGGGTCTTACTTCGGAAGAGCCTTGCTTTTCCGACCCAGTAAAAGGCACTCATGACCCATATAAAGGTCCAAACGTTATAACGAGGTACGATCGATACGATAACGATAATGATCAACATGATCGGCAAAATCATAACAAAGTCAACGATACGCATCAAAATGTTATCAATGATGCCACCATAGTAACCTGAGATGATCCCTAGTCCGACCCCAACGATCGACGTAATGATCGTGATTGAAAAACCAATCAAGATTGAGTTACGCGCACCGATGATCAATTGTCCCCAAACATCACGGCCACCTTCATCCGCCCCTAAAAGGTAGATGCCGCCGTTTGGCGAAATCGCGCCGGGTACAGCGTATTTATCAAGGATGCTGACACGCATCACTTGTGATTGGTCGATAACTGCTGAGCCGATAAACACGAACAATAAAACTGCGACTAACAAAACTAATGAAAAGATCGCCATTTTATCTTTTAAGAATTCGCGAAAAATCATTTTTAATCCCATAGGCGGGATGCTCTCTTGTTTTAGTACTTTTTCTTTCTTTTCAGACACATTTATCCCCTCCTATTACTGGATTCTGATTCTTGGATCGACAATACTCATGATGATATCTGATAGCAGCGTACCGATCAAGGTCGCTAGTCCTAAGATCAATGTCAGTGAAGTGATCACGGCATAGTCCCGTTGGACGATACTATCGATAAACAGTTTTCCGACACCTGGGTAAGCGAAGATTTTCTCAATGACCACAGAACCTGCGATCAATGAAGTGATCTCGTAGCCCATTTGTGATGCGATCGGCAACGACGCATTACGGAAAACGTGACGTGAGAAGACTTTATTCGTTGGTACCCCTTTTGAACGAGCGGTACGAACGAAATCCAATGATTTCGAATCAATGACTTCACTTCGCAAGTATTGGATCGTCACTGCTGTTCCTAATAATGCAGAAGTGATCGCCGGTAATAGTAGGTGATACAAGCGACTCCAAAACTCAGCCATGCCGCTGACCCCCGGTGCAACGGAACCACCCGTTGGGAACCAAGCCAATCGGTAACCGAAGATGAACAATGCGATCAACGCAAAGATAAACAACGGTACGGCGAAACTGAAGAAGTTGTAAACAACGACGACTTTATCAAGCAATGAATTTTGGTAACGTCCTGCCCACATCCCTAAAGGAATGGCAATCACGTAAGTCAAAATGACCGTCAGTAAAGATAACCACAATGTATTGCTGATACGTCCTGCTAATAACGTTGAAACAGGTAATTTAAAGATGAAACTTTGACCAAAGTCCCCTTTTAAGGCATTTCCGATCCAACGGAAATACTGGGTATACCATGGGTCATTCAAACCAGCGGCTTCACGCATCCGCTCAATAACAGCTGGATCTTGGTTTGGATTGATCAAACCGGTAAATGGATCCCCAGGCATTGCTTGTGCGATCAAGAAAATCAAGATACTCAAAATAATGACTTGCGGGATCATCAACAACAAACGACGTAGAATTGTTTTCCACATTATTCAGCACCCCCGTTTTTCAATGCGACTTGGTGCGACTCGGTGATTTTACGCAAGTCATACACTCTGCCAGTTTCGTCGTAGTAATCTTTTTGATGGGTCACATATTCCAACTCGACCTTGCGGCGGTTTTCTTTGTGAGCATCGCGATTTTTTACGTCGATTTGAGGAATCGCTGATAATAAACGTTTTGTATAGATGTGACGCGGGTCTTGATAGATGTCTTCCCGTGTCCCGATCTCAACGAAGCGGCCTTTATACATGATGGCGATATTGTCACACATGTGTTTTACGACCCCTAAGTCATGAGAGATGAATAAGAAACTTAAGCCAAATTCTTGCTGGATCCGTTTCATAAAGTTTAGTACCTGCGCTTGAACGGATAAGTCAAGGGCTGAAACCGGCTCATCGGCGACGATCAGTTTTGGATTGGATGCTACCGCGCGGGCAACCCCTAACCGCTGACGTTGACCACCAGAGAACTCGTGAGGATATTTGTATAGGGCATCTTCTGGCATCCCAACGATATCCAGAAGGCTTTTCACTCGTTTTTTCTCTTCTTGATCGCTTAAGCGTTCAAAGTTGCGTAATGGTTCGGCGATAATGTCTACCACGCGTTTTTTAGGATTCAAGCTGGACATTGAATCTTGGAAAATCATTTGGACATCTTTGTTGTAGTTCATTTTTTTGCGGACGGAACGTTTGGTCACGTCTTGCCCATCATAAATGATTTCGCCACTGGTGATTTTTTCTAACCCAACGATGGCTTTCCCCGTCGTGGATTTACCAGAACCAGACTCACCAACCAATCCGTAGGTTTTTCCTTTTTCTATGATGAAGTCCACACCGTCAACGGCATACACATGGTCTGTGACGCGGTTGAAAAATCCGCTGCGAATAGGATAGTGGACTTTCAGATCTTTAATTGTAATTAATTCTGTCATCTACACTTCTCCTTCTTCGTCTCTAAAATGAAAATGCTTGTAGCATGTGCAACGGACCAAATGATCAGGTGCTACTTCATGCAAGACTGGGTTTGCTTCGTGGTCGCTTTCAGGAATCCAAGGAATCCGTGCGGCAAACCGACAACCCGTCCGTGGCATATTTTTCAATGAAGGAACTACGCCTTCAATCACGTGCAGTTCACTGTCTTGTGAATTTTCTTGAGGGATCGAGTTAAGCAATGAGCGGGTGTATGGATGTTTCGGATTGGCAAACAACTCTTCGGCTGTTGCGACTTCCACAAACTGTCCCCCGTACATTACGGCTACTCGGTCGGCCATCTCTGCTACGACACCTAAATCGTGGGTGATCAAAATGATCCCCGTTTGCGTTTCTTCTTGCAAATCTTTTAGTAGATCAAGGATCTGTGCTTGGATCGTCACGTCCAACGCGGTCGTTGGTTCATCGGCAATAATGATTGGTGGTTTACAAGCAATCGCGATCGCAATGATGACCCGCTGACGCATCCCACCTGACAATTCATGAGGGTATTGACGTCCTACTCGCGGTGGATTCGGGATCCCCACTTGTTCTAATAATTCTAATGCTCGTGCTTGACGCTGTTCGGCGGTCATATCCGTATGGTAGGATAACCCTTCTTTGATTTGATCTTCGATCCGCATCAAAGGATTCAGTGCAGACAATGGATCTTGGAAAATCATCCCAATATCATTTCCGCGAATTTTGTTGTACAGCGTTTCGTTTAAGTTTGACAAGTTTAAATCTTTATATAAGATTTCTCCGGTGATTTTCGTGTTGTTTGGGTCATGCAGCCCCATGATCGTTGTAGCTAACGTACTCTTGCCGCAACCAGATTCTCCTACGATCGCTAAGATCTCATTGCGATCCAGTGTAAAAGAAATACCATCTACTGCGTCATAGTAATCGTCTTTAATACGAAAACCTGTGTGAAGGTTTTGAACATCTAGTAATTGATTATCTCTGGACAATCGAATACCCCTCTCTACTTTCTAAGATGTCTTGCAATTTAATGTAAAAAAAGAAGGAACATGCATTTCATTTCCAAAAGCTTTCTTAACATTGTATAATATATTCTTAATAATTATATAGAAATGCCACCAATAATGCAAGTCCCAGAAAAGTTAATACACTGAATTTTCAGAAAATTTACATTATGCTTTCAACGCCGTCATGTCAGGTTTAACGACCGTTTTTTAGATCTCACTACCAAAGAAAAGCCGCTCAAAATCACTGCGGATCAATTATGAGAAAGAAAGAGCTAAGTCATCTAGGACTTAGCTCTTATGTCTGTCTTAAGCAAGATGGCTTGAAATATAATCAACCGCTCCACCGACTGTTTCGATCTGCTCGGCATCTTCATCAGAAATCTCGGTACCAAATTCATCTTCTAGTTCAAGGACGAATTCCATCACACTGATCGAATCAGCGTTCAAGTCGTCTTTAATGCTCATCGTATCCGTTACGTTCTCTGCGTCAATTTCAAAATGATTGGCGATCACGACCGCAACTTTCTTGAATACTTCATCTCGTGTCAACTGGCTTCACCTCCACGCGTTTGCACAAAACATAGAATGGCTAACAAACATTGTACTGCTTTCTATGCTTTTTGTCTAGATATTTTTGCAATTTCATTACAATGATTGCATTATGATTGCGTTTCGTCTTTGTCAGTCGGCATTTCTTCAAAATGGGCGACCAATTGTGCCACGACATCTGTCGCTAACATCGTATGGATCTGCTTGATGGTGTACGCCACCGCTTCTGGTCCTGTCGCACCATGGGTTTTGATGACTGGGGCTTTCAACCCAAACAATACGGCACCGCCGTGTTTCGCATAATCCATTTCATTTTTCACTTTCCGCAACGCATCTTTTAATAATAATGCGCCTAATTTCCCTTTGGCACCGGAATCGAGAATCGATTGTTTCAACAGCGCCATCAAATTCAAGGCGGTTCCTTCGATCGATTTCAAAACAGCATTTCCAGTAAAGCCATCTGTCACGACGACGTCAGCTGCACCATCCAATAATTCCCGAGCCTCGACATTGCCGATAAAGTGGATCGTCGGGTCTTGCGAAAGCAGTTCAAAGGCTTTTTTCGTTAATTCACTGCCTTTGGTTTCTTCCGTCCCGTTATTTAACAAGCCGACCCGTGGTCGATTGATCCCGCGAACTTTTTGGGCATAAAAGGACCCTAAGACGGCATAGTTTGCCAAATGTTCTGGTTTATTGTCGGCATTGGCACCTAGATCCAGCATGTCAAAGCCAGCATCTTTGCCGATCACTGGCATTGTGGACATCAATCCGGGACGGTCGATCCCTTTGATCCGACCGACGATAAACAAACCAGCCGCTAATAAGGCCCCAGTATTTCCAGCTGAAAAAATCGCATCTGCCTCACCATTTTTGACCGCTTGTGCTGCCAAGACCATTGAGGCGGTTTTTTTTCGTCTGATCGCTTTGACAGGCTCATCATCACTATTGATTTTTTCATCCGTGTGGATAATGGTGACATTTTTATCGTCCGTCATGTATTTTTTGATTTCATTTTCTTTTCCGTAAAGGAGGAATTCAATCTCTGGAAAGTCTTTTTTTGCCAGCATGACTCCTTCTACGATCGCTTTTGGGGCGTTGTCTCCGCCCATTGCATCAACAGCAATCCGCATCTCGCTGCCACTCCCTTCATTTTCCCAATCAGTATAGCATATTCTTTAATCAAAAAATTGTTTGTCTGCTTTTTTTGCTGCTAAATAGTTTGCCAATGCCGAAAATTCTGGCAACAGCTGCCAGCCATTTTTTTGCCAAAGCTGGGCAGCTTCGACTTGTGCCACTTCTAGAATATGGGCATCCGCGACCAAATCGGCAGCCGCAAACTCTGGCAAGCCCGATTGTCGATTGCCGAAGACTTCTCCTGGTCCTCGCAACTGCAAATCTTTTTCGCTGACTACAAAGCCGTTGGTGGTTTCTGTCATGATCTTCATTCGCTCGACCCCTGTCTCGTTCTTCGGGTTTGCGATCAATATACAGTAAGAAGCATCGGCACCGCGCCCTACCCGTCCACGCAATTGATGAAGCTGGGCTAACCCGAAGCGATCGGCGTCAATGATCAGCATCACTGTCGCATTGGGGACATTGACCCCTACTTCGATGACCGTCGTGGAAACCAAGATCTGCAGTTGATTTTCTTTGAAAGCTTCCATGATGCTGTCTTTTTCTTGATTCTTCATTTTCCCATGCAGCATTCCCACTTGATAAGTAGGAGAAAAGTAACTTTGCAGCTGCTCATAAATCTCCGTGGCATTCTTGACATCCAGCATTTCGGATTCTTCAATCAAAGGACAGATGACATACATCTGATGCCCTTGTGCCAATTCTTTTTGCGCCCACTCTAAGATCGATTCAAACTGCGGCGGACGGACCCAGCGAGTCTCTACAGGAATCCGTCCTGCTGGCATTTCATCGATCACCGAAACATCCATTTCGCCATAAGCCGTGATCGCTAACGTACGAGGGATCGGTGTGGCGGTCATAAAGAGCACATCAGGCAGATAGCCTTTTTCCCGTAAGACTTTTCGCTGATTGACCCCAAAACGGTGTTGTTCATCGGTGATGACTAAGCCAAGATGTGCAAAGTCCACGCCTTCTTGAATCAGCGCATGGGTCCCGACGATGATGTCGATCTCCCCGGCTGCTAATTGTTCTAAGATGACTCGCCGTTCTTTCGGTTTGGTCGAGCCTGTCAAAAGAGCGGTGGTCACTTCTAAGGGGTCAAAGAGCTGATTCAAGCTTTCTAGGTGCTGCTGGGCCAAAATCTCAGTCGGCACCATCAGTGCGCCCTGAAAGCCAGCCGTCATCGTGGCATAAAGGGCGATCGCCGCCACGACTGTTTTCCCGCTTCCTACATCTCCTTGCAAGAGTCGCTGCATGTGCTGCGGACTTTTCAGGTCATGGCAGATTTCATTGGTCACGCGCTTTTGCGCATTCGTCAATTCAAAGGGCAGTTTACGAGTAAATTCTTTCAAGCGTTGCACATCATAATCGATCGCTAAGCCGTTTTTCTCGGCTTTTTCGCTTTTCTTCAGTCCTTGGATTTGCATCTGGAACAAAAAGAACTCTTCAAAAATCACTCGACGCTTCGCTTGATGACTCTCTTGGGGATCTTTAGGAAAATGCATCGCAAACATCGCGGATTTCCGATCCAACAAGCGATATTTTTCGATCAATGACAAAGGCAAGATTTCTGTGATCTGATCACCAAAATCAAGGAATGCCTGTTTGATCAGTTCGATCAATACACTTTGACGCACGGCTTTATTGACATGATAAATAGGGGCAAAGTCTTCTGCGCTCTTGCTGCCGAGAATTTTCATTCCCGTCAGTCCTTTGCGTTTGGCGTCCCATTTGCCATAGACGGCGATCTCTTCTGAGACCTCTACTTTATCCTTCAAATAAGGCTGATTGAAAAAGGAGACATTAAAGACGTCGTGGTCTTGCATCATGCGAAATTGCAACCGACTTTTCTTATAGCCAAAGCGATTGACGACCGGCGGGGAAACGACGATCCCCTTGATCGTTACTTTTTCTTGGTCTTGAATCTCCGCTAATTGCCGTTCTTGAATGTCTTCATAACGAAACGGATAATACTTCAGCAGGTCTTCAATGGTTTCGATCCCTAAACTCGCCAAGTCTTGGGCGCGTTTTTCTCCGACACCCTTTAATACCGTAAGTGGCTGATTCAGCATAGGTACCCTCCTTTTCCAAAGTAATTTTATTTATTGCAGAGATTCCTGCATTCATAGAAAAAGACGGAGCCAAAAATCATCTACGATTTTTGCCCCCGCCGCCTAATTTGTTTATTCTGCTGAGAAAAGATACGGATAAACTGGCTGATCGCCTTGATGGATCTCTACTTCGATCTCAGGATGCAGCTCAACGATCGCTTCTTCAATTTTCGCTGCTTCTTTGGCTTTGCCTTCTTCACCGATAATGATGGTGACGATCTCAGTATCTTCTGTGATCATTTTTTCTAAGGTAGTCATGGAAGCAGAGAAACGATCCGGAACAGAAACAACGATTTTTCCGTCGACCATTCCTAAGAAGTCGCCTTCTGTAATTTCGATGCCATCAATTGATGTATTACGGATCGCATGAGTCACTGATCCGCTGACAACACTTGCTAAGACATCGGTCATAGCTTGCTGATTTTCAGCTAGTGTGGATTGCTCGTGGAATGCCAGCATCGCTGTCATCCCTTGTGAGATCGTCCGTGTTTCAACAACCGCTACTGGAATCTCGGAAACTTCCGCTGCTTGCTGTGCAGCCATAAAGATATTTTTGTTATTTGGTAGAACGATCACTTGGTCGGCATTAACTTCATTGATGGCCAACAAAATGTCTTCCGTACTTGGGTTCATCGTTTGGCCGCCACTGATGACATATGAAGCACCCAGGCTAGTGAACAATTCTTTCAAGCCTTCGCCAGCCGCGATCGCGATGATCGCAAATGGTGTCCGTGGACGTTTCACTGGTGCAGGTTTTGCACCTTGCTGGTCGTGTTCCAAAATCGTTTCATGCTGAAGACGCATGTTGTCGACTTTGATTTTCACCAATGAGCCGAATTTTTGACCATAATTCATGACTTCGCCAGGATGTTCCGTATGGACATGGACTTTGATGATCTCATCGTCGTTGACCACTAATAAGGAATCCCCTAACTCATTTAAGTAATTACGGAATGTTTCATAATCAAATTCACTATCTACAGTCGGACCTTCACCGATCTTCACCATGATTTCTGTACAGTAACCAAAGGTGATATCTTCTGTCGCTAAGTGTCCTTGAACGCTGCGATGATGTTCGGCATTGACCATTTCATCCATAGCCGCTGGGGAAGGTTCGAAGATTTCATCGGCTGGGTATTCACCCGTCAACGCATTTAAGAAGCCTTCATAAATGAACAACAATCCTTGACCGCCGCTATCTACCACGCCGACTTCTTTTAAGACGGGCAATAGATCTGGGGTTTTCGCCAATGAACGTTTTGCACCGTGAACCACGGCTTTCATCACTTCGATACAATCATCGGTAGTTTGTGCTTTTTTCTCGCCATATTCAGCTGCGATGCGTGCCACAGTCAAGATGGTTCCTTCCACAGGTTTCATGACTGCTTTATAGGCGGTTTCTACTCCATGAGTAAAGGCTTGAGCCAATTCTGGTGCAGTAAGTGTTTCTGCGGTCGGGATAGCTTTAGAAAAACCGCGGAATAATTGAGATAAAATGACGCCAGAATTCCCACGTGCGCCCATCAATAGTCCTTTTGAAAGTGTAGCGGCAAGATCGCCGACGTTTTCTGAAGTCGCATCTGCGACCGCTTTTGCTCCACTGGTCATGGATAGATTCATGTTTGTCCCAGTGTCTCCATCTGGAACAGGAAACACATTCAATGAGTTGACAAACTCTGCATTAACTTGTAGACGAGCCGCGCCTGCCTGCACCATTTCTTGAAACTGACTTGCGCTGATATTCGTTACCTTCACTTAGATAGTCCTCCTTAAAATCATCCGCCATGAACGGATCCCTTGCCTAATCTGGCAGTACACGTACGCCTTGAACAAATACATTCACCGAGTTCGCAGATACACCTAGCATCGTTTCTAAGTTGTATTTCACTTTTTCCTGCACGTTGCGGGAAACTTCGGAAATTTTTGTTCCATAGCTGACGATCGTGTATACATCCACTGCAATGCCGTTTTCTTCTTGGCGGACAACGACACCGCGAGAATAATTTTCTTTTCGTAAAATTTCATTGATGTTATCTTTGATTTGTTTCTTGCTAGCCATACCAACAATGCCGAACACATCTGTTGCTGCGCCTCCGACCACTGTTGCAATGACTTCATTGCTGATTTCAATAATACCTGATGAGGTTTGAATTTTTACAGCCATTTTATAGCCTCCTTCAATGGGCATGACCCATCTTTCTTCTTACATATTTTATCATAGCTGTACCGCAAATAAAAGGATGAGACATATGAAAAGGGGCTTTCTGACCAAACGTCTTGCATTTCGACCTTGTTTAATTTACAATGTTTACCGGGAAAAGTCAATGTTTCTTGAAAATTACTCTTGCTTTTTTCACCTTTCTGTGATAAATTCAGATGGTATGAGCTGAAATAGCGCTCCAACATCAAGGCAAAGGAGGAAATAACCACATGGCTAAAGTTTGTTACTTTACTGGACGTAAAACTACAAGTGGAAACAATCGTTCTCACGCAATGAATGCGACAAAACGTACTGTGAAACCTAACTTGCAAAAAGTTCGCGTTATGATTGACGGAAAACCTAAAAAAGTTTGGGTGTCAACTCGTGCTTTGAAATCTGGAAAAGTTGAGCGCGTATAATTAGACCTTTTCGGCCGTTCGTTTTGAACGGCTTTTTTTGTACCCTTTTTTCTTTGGTGCGCTTTCACTTAGGTTTTCATTAAAGAAAACAGGTCTTTGTTTTTTTAATCGATTCACCTGTGGTAAACTAAGAAAAAATTGATAAAGAACAGGTGACTTCTTGTGACGAAAATAAAAACATTTGCCAAACAACATTGGCCTTATATGCTTGCTAGTTTCTTCTTGCCGTTTCTTATCATGGCAGTGATCTATTTGACCATCGGCATCTACCCTGGCAGCAGCCGCAGTGTCTTAGCCAGTGATGCCTTTTCGCAATTCTCAAACTTTCATGCCAGCTTTCGCAATATGCTCTTAGGCAAACAAAGTATCTTTTATACATGGAACGCCTCTTTAGGCTTGAATTATCTGGCACTGATCTCCTATTACTTAGGCGGAATCTTCACTCCTCTGGTCTTGTTTTTCCCAAATCAGCTGATGCCAGATGCGTTGTACTTCTTGACCTTGATCAAGATCGGCAGTGCGGGTTTGGCGTTTTGGTTTTATGCCAGCCAAACCTTTAAGATCCAACGTTGGCAGCATGTGACCTTAGCTGTCTGTTATGCCTTGATGTCCTTCATCACCGCCCATTCGGAACTGATCATGTGGCTTGATGCCATGATCTATCTACCGCTAGTGATTTTAGGTATTGACCGTTTAGTGAAAAAGAAAAAACCAGTCGTGTTATTTATCAGTTATCTGCTGTTATTTTTATCCAGTTTTTACATGGGCTTTATGATCGGTCTCTTTTCCGTGATGTATTTCTTGGTTCAGTTGGGTCGCAACTGGAAGCAAGCTCGGGGGGCGATCATCCCTTACGGCATCACCTCCTTGTTAGCTGGCGGCGCCTCAATGGTGATCATCTTACCTGCCTTATTGGATTTACGCTCAAACGGGGAAGAATTGACGACGATATCTTCCTTTAAAACCGAAGCCACCGATGTCTTTGACCTTGTGATGAAAAACATGATCGGTGTTTACGATACGACAAAATACGGCTCCATTCCCTTCATCTATATCGGGTTATTGCCGCTGCTGTTGTGTATTTTATATTTTGTTTCGAAGAAAATTCGCTTGAAGGATAAATTCTTATACGCTGGCATGTTTGCTGTTTTGATCGCCAGTTTTTATATCGTGCCGATGAATCTTTTTTGGCACGGGATGCATGCCCCAAATATGTTCCTTTTCCGTTATGCCTATTTGTTCTCCTTCTTAGTGATCATGCTGGCGGGATACGGGTGGGAGCAGCTGCAGCAAAAAGATCGCGGATTGTTTCTCATTATTGGTCTTTCTACGATCGTGGTGTTTGCTCTCTCCTACGCATTGAAAGGACCTGGAACCTATGAATATGTTTCCGCTACTTCTTTTGCGCTAACGATCGTATTCTTTGTTCTTTACTTGTTATGTATTGGGTTCGGGCAATTAGGTCTTTTAACACAAAAACGAGTGACGATCTTGATGCTGATCTTCGTCTGCGGAGAAATGGCCGTCAATACGAGCGGCATGGTTCGCGGAATTTTGAATGATTGGAACTATGCTTCTCGCAGTTTGTATACAGAACCTTATCCGGACATAAAAAAACTAGTCACTCAAGCCAACGAAGACAATGATACCTTTTTCCGATTAGAAAACCTTGATCCTGTTTCTTCCAACGACAGTATCAATTATGGCTACAGCGGTGTCAGCATGTTTTCTTCGATCCGTAACCGCAATTCCTCAAGCTACCTGGATAAGCTGGGCTTTCGGTCCCGCGGCACCAATTTAAATATCCGCTATCCGAACAATACCTTGCTGATGGATGCTTTTACAGGGATCAAATACAATATCTCCAAGCCAAATCTCACCAAATACGGCTTTCAACGTGTGGGGGAATCTGGTGAATACAAGCTTTATGAGAATCAAAATGCGTTACCGCTAGGTTTCTTGGCTGAACCAACCATTGAATCGATTGAACAGCCGCAAAATGACAACTTGACGAGCCAGAAAAATCTTTTCAATGGCTTGGCGGATTTAAATTTAGAGTATTTTGCCTTTCAGCCGATCACGGTGATCCATAGTAAAAATACAGATATCACCAATGACGGCATGTATATGAAATTTACCGAGCAAGAAAGCAATGTCGCAAAAGAAGTGACTTGGCAAGTGGAGGTTCCAGCGAACTCGCAAGCATACTTGAGTCTTTTCCCTGCCAACTTTGGGGAATTGGAAAGCTCATCTGCCACCGTGACAGTCAACGGTCAGCAGCGAGAAACGCAAATCAGTATCAACGGTCAATACTACGACTTAGGGCACTATGAGACCGATACGACGGTTCAATTCACCGTCAGCTTCTACGGAACGCCTGAAATCTCCTTCCAAAACCCGCAAGTCGTGACCTTGGATACCAACGCTTACCAACAAGCAATTGATGCGATCCAAGATCGAGGGGTCGCTATGACGGTCGGCAAACGCAGTGCCAAAGCCGATATCACGACTGAAAAAGAGCAACAGCTTGTAACGACCATCCCTTATGACAAGGGCTGGACTGCTACGCTTGACGGCAAAGAAGTTCCAATCACCGCCTTTCAAGACGGCTTTATCAGTGTGACGATCCCAAGTGGCACCCATCACTTGGAACTGTCCTTCTTGCCGCAAGGCTTTGTTATCGGTGTTTGCTTGTTCTTCGGCTGCATCGCATTGTTTATCCTGTTTGCTTGGTTTTACCAGAAACAAGTAGCCAAAAAGCAAGTCTTAGACGACCAACGTCAACTCATGGATCAACCACCAGAAACCTAATCGAAAAAGAACCAACTCGTCTTTTTGAGGCGCTCCCCATAAGTTAGAGCAAACGCTGACTTATGGGTGTCGCTCAATGATCGGCGAGTTTGGTTCTTTTTTTGTGCTGGCGTTTCGCAGTTGTTCGCTCTAGTGGTCTTAGCCTCCACTGCCGACTAGATCCCCTTCGATGCGGGGGCAAATGCCTAGCCCGTTAGCCCTTAGAGCGTTTAGCGAAACATAAGATAACTGTTAGGTTCTTCCGCATTTTTCTTGATGGAGTGCAACGATCGCTCCCATAAGTTAACCATTTTGGTTTGTTTCAAGACGCGAAAGATCGAAAGCCCTTGGTCGATTTTCAACAGTCCTTTTTCTTGATCGCCATAAATATACCAGTACCACCCTTGATAGCAAAGAAGATGCGTGCTGTTTAGCATGTCTCCGCGCTCTGCCAATAATTCCTCTGCAATGGTCAACACCTCTTTTGCCCACTCCAGGCGGCGAAAATTGACAAACGTCGTAAAACAACTAAAAATCAAATCCATTTGAATTTCTCGCATCAAGGACAAGCCTTGTTCTTTTTTTGTGCGGGAAATAGCGATCTGCAGTAAGTGATAGGAGGTTTCGACAGGAAACAAGAATTGAAAATACCGAAACAGTAAAATCTCATAAACGCCCCAGTTGTCTACTTTCGTAAGGTAGGGAATGACGGGGCGAGTTTTGGTGCGCAGCTTTTCCATATAGTCACCAGAAGAGTGATTGGGTTTAGGACCTGAGAGATTGATTTCATGTATCTCCTTTGTGATCTCAAGGTACAGAAAAACAAAAGAATGCTGTTTGGAAGCGGCGATCAGTTCGCTGCGCATTTCCTCCAGCCCTTCTTTGCTTCGCTGGGCGTGGGCGTTACTCAAGTAAGCTTCTTTGTTGATCCCTAAAATTCGATCCAGTAAATCCATAAATTCGCTCGTCATATAGCTGGGGAAGCTCATCAGGTTGTCGTGACTTTTTATGCCTTTTTGCTGCGCACGTAAATAATAAAACTCCTCCACCGTAACATGTATATTTTCTAATAAGCGTTCCAATCGATGAATACTAATACTTGAAGCACCTTGCTCAAATTTACTGATAAACGAGCGACTGTTTTGTTCATCCGCCACTTGAGCGATCGTATAGCCGCGCTCTTTGCGCAATTGTCGGTACAGTTTTCCTTCTTCCATAACCATCCTCCTAGCGATCAGTCTGCAAACGCCAAACCAAATTTGCTTTACGAATGAAGCTCTGCCATTAAATGCTACTATTTTAGATTCAAATTTAGATTCAACCTTATAAAATGTTGAGGAACAAAATCTACGGTACCCTATTTACATGCCACTCTTTTAGCTGTTAGCCACTCGTGACAGTAACCTCTGGTACGCTCCTGGTACATTTAAATTCCACTATAGTGGATTATTTTCTTCTCTTAGTATAAAGCATCCTATACTGATTTTACAACGTAGAACGTGAAAGGATGATTTCGATGAAAGAATATCAACAAAACAAAGGCTATCGTGCCTTAGTCAACGCCGCCTTACTCAGCGGCATCGGCATGAGTTTATTTAATATCGTCTTTGTAGTTTATGCCAGTACATTACCCTTTAATGCCCTTGCTGTTTCCTTAGCCTCCATGGCACTGTTAGTCCCTGATCTCTTACGGATCCTGACTGGCTATCTAGCCGATCGTACCAAAAATAAAGTGCAATGGATGATCAGCAGTCGACTATTACAAGGGGTCCTTTTTGTGGCACTCGCTTTTTTGATCCAACTGCCGCCTAGTTTATGGTCTTTCTTCCTTTTGCTAGGCATCAACATTGTATCTGATTGTTTGGGTGCTTATTGTTCTGGGTTGCAGCTGCCCTATGTTCGCCGTCTTGTGCCTGCTGACGCCTTAGACAGTGCCATGGGCTTTCAAATGGCGTGTCAAACCACCGTTCAAATCGTCTTTCAAGGGATCGGTGCTTGGGGGATCATTTTACTGAATAATAATTTTGCCGCTTTTGGTTTGATCAATGCCGTGACGTTTTTCTTAGCCGCCATCGTGATCTTCTGGAACCGCTCGCTCTTTAATGCGGTGCCTGGGAGAATCAATCAAGCACCAACACCACTCTTTCAGAATTTCTCGGAAACCTTTAAATTATTGACTGGTACGGCTTTTCTTAAAAAGATGATTCTCTTTGCCTTACTGATCAATACCTTAGCCGCTAGTACGAGCGGTCTACTAAATCTCCAGCTGTTGGATGATCTTGCGCTTTGGTTTGCCACTTATGGCAACACCGTTGCGATGGCAGGCATCGCCACTTCCATCGGCATGGTCGCTGGCGCCTTGTTTGCTGCCGACTGGTTCAAGAATACTGGTCTGGTTCGCTTGATTGCGTATACCTCCTTCGTTTTATGTCTATTGACCTTGAATTTTCTCTTCCTGCATAATCGTTGGCTCATGATTGTGCTGCTCTTTGCTGAAGGCTATCTGATTGGAAAAATCAATCCTCGCTTTTCGGCACATCTGATTCGTGAGATCGATGAAGAACATCTCGCCATCAGCAGCGGGATCTTTTCCACCATTGTGATGCTAGGGGGACCCGTCGGTCAAATGGTCTTTTTAGGCATCGGCAATCGCTATCACGTTGCTTGGAGCTGGCTGCTTTACTTGCTTTTCGCATTTTTGGTAGCCATCGCCGCCTTAGTCGCTGCCAGTACCTTAGAAAAAACACCCACCACTGCTGCGTCTAAAACCACTGCGGAAAGGACTGAAGATTGGCAAGAAACTTCCCCTGTTTTGCCTGAGAAAAAATAAAAACACAAGCTTTCGCTTTCTCTTTTGGACAAGAGCAGCGAAGCTTGTGTTTTTCCTTATTCATAGGCAACGTGAACCAAATACAATCCTTCTGGATGAGCTGTGGGTCCTGCCGCATTTCGGTCTTTTTGCGCAATGATCGCAGGAATACTGTCAGGTGCGAGGCGTCCATTGCCGATTTTCAACAATGTGCCCACCATGATTCGGATCATCTTGTACAAAAATCCATCGCCGCGAAAGGTGAAAATCAACTCATCTCCAGCGTCATTGACCGCCATGGACGCTTCATGGATCGTCCGTGTTTTGTCATCAACGGAACTGCCCGTCGCACAAAAACTGGTAAAGTCATGGGTGCCTAAAAAATCTGGCAACGCTCGTTGGATTTTTTCCAAATCTAGCGGATACGGATAATAGCTGGCATAATGGCGACGGAAAGGACTGCGAGGTTTCCCAATGTCTACTCGAAACTGGTAGGTTTTTTCAACGACTAAGTAGCGGGCATGGAAGGTATCGTCAACGATCTCCACCGATTTTACCGCAACATCTTCTGGCGTTTGGGTATCTAAACCAAAGCGCATTTTTTCCAGTGGGCGCTTTTGAGGGAAATCGAAGTGGATCACTTGCCCTTGCGCATGGACCCCCGCATCGGTGCGGCCAGAGCCATGAATCTGAATCGGCTGCCCATTGTTCATCTTCGTTAATGTCTTTTCAATCTCTTCTTGAACCGTTCGTCCATTGGGTTGACGCTGAAACCCTTGAAAATTCGTGCCATCATAAGCGATCGTCGCTTTATAGCGGACCATTGAATCACCTGTTTCTTTCTATTTTTTCACAAAAAAGCCTATGAGAAAAGTCTGATCGATCGACAGGCCTTTTCGAACCAGCCGCTGGGATCGCCAGCAGCCTCGTTGCTTCGTTAAGAACCTTTCGTGGGTTGACTTCAATCATAGGTCTTCGATTATCCTCTTAAGAACACTAACGCGACTGTAAAGAGCGCAAAAACGATGACAACCAATGTGTCCCGTTGATGCCAGTGCAAAATCCGATACTTCGTACGCCCTTCGCCGCCTTGATAGCCTCTGGCTTCCATAGCGGTAGCTAGATCTTCCGCACGGTTAAAGCTGCTGACAAATAAAGGAATCAATAAAGGAACGATCGCCTTCATCTTCTGCAACAGTCCCCCTTCGCCGAAATCGACCCCGCGGGCACGCTGAGCATTCATAATTTTTTCTGTTTCATCCATCAAGGTTGGCACAAAGCGCAACGCGATCGACAGCATCAGTGAGATTTCATGGACAGGGAAACGGATCGCTTTTAAAGGACGCAAAATGTATTCGATCGCATCTGAAAGCTCTAATGGGGGTGTCGTTAACGTCAACAAGGTCGACATGAAAATGATCAAAACAAAACGGCAAAAAATAAAAATCCCGTTTTGGACACCAAATTCTGTGATGTTAAAGATCCACCAAGACCAGTAGACGTCGCCGCCGGTAGTAAATAAAATCTGTAACGCCACAGTAAATAAAATCAGCCAAATCAAAGGACGCACGCCTCGAATAAAGAAGCCAAAATCGATTTTTGAAAAGGAGATACAAAAGAGCGTAAAAGCACCCGCTAATAAATAGCTTTGCCAATTATTCGCCAAAAAGATAATCGCGATAAAATAAAAACTAGCAATCAATTTGACTCGTGGATCTAAGCGGTGAATCAAGGAGTCCCCGGGAATAAAACGACCGAAAATCAGTTTATTCATCATGGGCAGTCGCCCCCTTTGCTACTAAAACATCTGCCAGCTCATCAGCTGTTAGCGGCAACTGCTCAAATGCCAATCCTCTGGCTTGTAGTTGCTCCGCAAATGCGGTTGCTGTCGGTACACCCAACTGCTTTTCTTGCAGCCAGGCAGTGTCTTGAAACACAACAGACGGCGTGCCTGCTTTGACGAGACGGCCTTTTTCTAACACATAGACATAATCAGCATAGTTTGCCACATCATCCATCAAGTGGGTCACTAAAATGATCGTCATGTTCTTTTCCCGATGCAGGCGATCAAACATTTCCATCATCTCTTTGCGTCCTTGTGGATCTAAGCCAGCTGTCGGCTCGTCTAAGACCAAAACTTCTGGTTCCATAGCCAAGACCCCAGCAATCGCTACACGGCGCATTTGGCCCCCTGAAAGGTCAAAGGGTGAACGTTCCAGAAAACTTTCATCTAAACCTACCAATTGAATGTATTCTTGGGCTAAACCTTTGGCTGCTTCTTCGGAGACCCCAAAGTTTTTCGGTCCAAAAGCGATATCTCTCGCAACGGTTTCTTCAAATAATTGGGATTCAGGAAATTGAAAAACGATCCCGACTTTTTTACGTAACGGTTTTAGATTTTTGTTGTCTGTCTCGGGTTTGATGACTCGCTCACCGATCGTGACCGTGCCGGTCGTTGGTTTTAATAATGCATTCAAGTGCTGCAACAACGTAGATTTTCCGCTCCCTGTATGACCGACTAAGGCAGTATAAGAGCCTTCTTTGATCTCTAAATCAATATCGAACAAAACCCGTTGTTCAAACGGAGAATGCGGTTGGTAGGTGAATCCTACTTGTTCAAAACGGATGTCCATAGCCAATCCACCATCCCTTCTTCAGTTAAGTACGCTTGCGGTACCGTGACGCCCCGCTGTTTTAGTGCCGCCTTTAATTTTTCAGGAAATGGCAGATCTAAGCCTAGCTCAATCAGTTCTGGACCTGCAGAAAAAATCTCTGCGGGTGTCCCTTCGCGGACGAGCTCTCCTTGACGCATCACCAGCACCCGATTGGCGTTGGCTGCTTCATCGATATCATGGGTGATCGATAACACGGTCAAATTGTTTTTTTCTTTGATTTTTTTGATCGTTGCGATCACTTCTTCACGACCTTCTGGATCTAGCATACTAGTGGCTTCATCAAGAATGATGATATCTGGGCGCAATGCAACGACGCCAGCAATGGCTACCCGCTGTTTTTGACCACCAGAAAGACGCGCGGGTTCCCGGGTCGCAAACTCGCTCATCCGTACTTGTTCCAGAGCGTCTTTGACACGAACCAGCATTTCTTCTCGCGGGATTCCTTGATTTTCTAAACCGAAAGCCACATCATCTTCCACCGTCGAACCAACGAATTGATTGTCAGGGTTTTGAAAGACCATACCGACCATTTTTCGAATATTCCAGATATTTTCTTCATTCAAAGGCAATTCGCCGACAGAAACACTGCCTTCTTGCGGCAAGATCAAGCCATTGATGGTTTTTGCTAAAGTTGATTTACCAGAGCCGTTATGGCCGATCAACGCCACCCACTCCCCTTTGTTGATGGAAAAGGGTACGTTATTTAACGCGGCACGCTCTTCTTCGCTATAACGCACAGTAATAGCATTCAATTCAATGATTGGCTTCATGATAGACTCCTTCATTTGCGATTAATTCTTTCTAACACTACCAAAAAAGTGCACGTTTTTCAATGATTCACGCACGATTTGTCTCCAGATCTTTTTTTCACTTGCCATTACCTGTCTTGACAGGTAATCGAAAGTAAAAAAAAAGCACTTTATGATGAGTGCGTACACCTCGAAATACATCGAGGTGTAGGCGCTGAGCTAGACTCGGAAAGTTTCTTCCAACATCATAACACTCTTAGTAAACATCTATAAAGTGATGATAAGTGTGATTTTAAACAAGTTCTAGGATAACCATTGGTGCAGCATCTCCGCGTCTTGGTTCTGTTTTCAAGATACGAGTATATCCACCTTGGCGATCTGTGTAACGAGGAGCGATATCATTGAATAATTTTTGTAATGCTGATTCAATAACTACTTCTTCGTTTTCTTCACGTACACTTGCAACTTCATTACGAACGAATGCTGCTGCTTGACGACGTGCATGCAAATCACCACGTTTACCTAAAGTGATCATTTTTTCTGCAGTTGAACGAACTTCTTTCGCACGAGCTTCAGTCGTAACGATACGTTCGTTAATGAATAAATCAGTTGTCAAATCACGCAACATCGCTTTACGTTGGCTAGATGTGCGTCCTAGTTTACGATAACTCACGTGGTTTCCCTCCTTCACTTTCGAATGTTGTATCGGTCAGACGAACCGAACTAACGTAATCGAAAACGGTTTAATCGTCTTTACGTAGTCCTAAACCTAAATCATGTAATTTCACTTTGACCTCTTCAAGAGATTTACGGCCTAAGTTTCTTACTTTGATCATTTCTGGTTCAGATTTGTTTGTCAATTCTTGTACAGTATTGATTCCTGCACGTTTTAGACAGTTGTATGAACGAACAGATAAGTCTAATTCTTCGATCGTCATTTCCAACATTTTTTCTTTTTGTGTTTCTTCTTTTTCAACCATGATTTCAGCGTTTTTCGCTTCATCCGTTAGGTTAACAAAGATGTCTAAATGTTCAGTCATGATCTTCGCAGACAAACTCATTGCTTCCAATGGTTCGATTGAGCCATCAGTCCATATTTCCATCGTTAATTTGTCGAAATCATCCCGACGACCGACACGTGTGTTTTCTACTTGGTAGTTGACACGACGTACTGGTGTATAGATTGAATCGACTGGAAGAACGCCAATCGGCATGTCTTCTTTTTTGTTTTCGTCCGCTTGAACGTAGCCGCGGCCAGGTTTCACTGTTAAGCGAGCATGGAACGTAGCACCTTCAGAAACGGTACAGATATACATATCTTTGTTAAGGATTTCTACATCACTATCGACGATGATATCGCCAGCAGTTACTGTAGCAGGTCCTGAAATATCAATTTCAAGGGTCTTTTCTTCATCCCCGTACATTTTCAATGCAAGACCTTTAATATTCAAGATGATTTGAGCAACGTCTTCCCGAACACCCTTAACAGTTGAGAATTCGTGTAAAACTCCATCGATTTGAATATTGGTGATTGCCGCACCAGGTAAAGAAGATAATAAAATACGACGTAGGGAATTTCCTAGTGTAGTTCCGTAGCCTCTTTCAAGAGGTTCCACGATGAACTTGCCATAATCTTTGTCTTCATCAATCTTTGCGATTCTTGGTTTTTCGAATTCAATCATTCTTATCTATTACCCCTTTCAAAACGAAAAGTGTCTTGTTCAATGACGTATTTGTTACACTCAAAATGAGCAGCACTCATTAAACACGACGGCGTTTTGGAGGGCGGCATCCATTATGAGGGACTGGAGTCACGTCACGGATCGCACTCACTTCCAAACCTGCTGCTTGTAATGAACGAATTGCTGCTTCACGTCCAGAACCAGGTCCTTTAACTGTTACTTCAACAGTTCTTAATCCGTGTTCCATTGCTGCTTTGGTAGCTGTTTCTGCTGCCATTTGAGCGGCAAAAGGAGTAGATTTTTTGCTTCCTTTGAAACCTAATGAACCAGCTGATGACCATGCTAATGCATTACCATGAGTATCAGTGATCATTACGATTGTATTATTGAATGTTGAGTGAATATGTGCAATACCCGCTTCAATATTCTTTTTCACACGGCGTTTACGACTCACTTTTTTTGCTGCCATGAAGTTTTAACCTCCTTCACTTAGGAATTATTTTTTCTTGCCTGCGACTGTTTTAGACGGGCCTTTACGAGTACGTGCATTGTTTTTCGTGTTTTGTCCACGAACTGGCAATCCACGGCGATGACGGATTCCACGGTAAGAACCGATTTCCATCAATCGTTTGATGTTTAAGTTCACTTCACGACGAAGGTCACCTTCAACTTTTAATTTATCAACTTCCGCACGGATAGCATCTGTTTGTTCATTCGTTAAATCACGAACGCGAACTTCTTCAGACACGCCAGCGTCAGCTAAAATTTGTTTTGCAGTCGTGTTACCAATACCATAGATATAAGTAAGTGAAACGACCACACGTTTATCACGAGGAATATCTACTCCTGCAATACGAGCCATATTTGTTACACCTCCGATTATCCTTGACGTTGTTTATGTTTTGGATTTGCTGGGCAAATCACCATAACGCGTCCTTTACGACGAATTACTTTACAATGTTCGCACATTGGTTTTACTGATGGTCTTACTTTCATGATAATACCTCCTGTGGTTTTACGGAGTACAATTATTTAAAGCGATAAGTAATGCGGCCACGGTTCAGATCATACGGGGATAATTCCACCGTCACTTTGTCTCCAGGTAAAATACGAATGTAGTGCATCCGGATCTTACCAGAAACGGTCGCTAGAACTTGGTGTCCGTTTTCCAATTCTACTTTAAACATTGCATTCGGCAAAGTTTCGACGACTGTACCTTCGACTTCAATCATATCTTCTTTTGCCACGCACAGTACCTCCTTGTACTTGTGATTTTCACACGATAAAATGGCGGAAACTCGGTTCCCACCTGATATTCTCAAACTATGCTCCTACTTAATAAAAAGTAGAAGTCGGACTGACATATTCTATCATATCCTGTCAAAGATTTCAAGAGAAAGTTTTAAGCTGCAAGTTGGACTCGGGCAATCTATGATTAGTCAATGATCTTTTGAACATCTTCGAATACAGCGTCGATGTCGCGATCCCCATCAATCGATTGCAATAACCCTTTGTCTTTGTAATAAGTCAAAATTGGTTCACTGCTTTTGATATTGACAGCTAGACGATTTTTGACCGTCTCAGGCTTATCATCTTCACGTTGGTAGAAGTCATGACTTCCACAACGATCACATGTTCCTTCCTCTTTTGGAGGATTGAACAATTTATGATAAGTTGCCCCACAATTGCGGCACATGAAGCGGCCGGCTAAACGTTCTACAAGAACTTCTTCAGGAACATGAATATCAATAACGGCATCAAGTTTTTTGTTAAGGTCAGCTAGCATCTCATCTAACGCTTTTGCTTGATCCAATGTACGAGGAAAACCATCTAATAAGAAACCTTTCTCGGTATCAGGTTCAGCTAAACGTTCTTTAACGATCCCATTGGTAACCTCATCAGGAACTAATGCGCCTTGATCCATGTATGATTTTGCTTTAAGGCCTAGTTCTGTTTCGTTCGCCATCGCAGCCCGAAACATATCGCCTGTTGAAATATGAGGAAGACCGTATTCAGCAACGATACGTTCTGCCTGAGTACCTTTTCCAGCACCAGGTAATCCCATTAAAATGAAGTTCATTCTAATTCCTCCTGTAAGTTTTTGAATAGTGTTGAGGAAATCCTCAACACTTCAATAACTTTAATTGATGAAACCAGTATATTTCCGTTTCAGCATGAGCCCTTCTAACTGCTTGGCAGTATCAAGTGCCACACCGATAATGATCAATAGACTCGTTCCACCTAGACCGATCGATTGCGGTAGATTCCAAGCCATCTGAGCGATGATTGGAAGTAAAGCAACCAATCCTAAAAAGATCGATCCAACCGTGCTTAATCGCATCAACAAACGTGATACATATTCTTCGGTTCCTTTACCAGGACGCACACTCGGAATGTAACTTCCTTGTTTTTGCAAGTTTTCCGCTAATTTCTCAGGGTTCACTTGAACAAATGCGTAGAAGAAAGTAAACGCAACGATCAAGACAGTATAGATGATCGCACCCGGTACAGTGTTGTAACTAAAGATCGTTTGCACCACGTCGTACCAAGTTTCTCCTTTATATGAACTACCTAATGCTTGAATGATCGCATTTGGTGTTGTAATAAAAGAACTGGCAAAGATAACTGGGATAACCCCGGCAGCATTTACTTTCAAAGGAAGGTAACTGCTGGTAGGCGCTCCTGCTACCCGTTTTGTATATTGGATCGGAATCTTGCGTTCTGCTTGTTGAACATACGTTACTAAAGTAATGACGATCAACACAGCGATCACAAGCAGCGCCATAAAGATAGCATTTAGCCAGATATCCGATTGATCCACGTTAATGAAGTAATCTTCAATCAATTCTTTGATGCTTGCTGGTAAGCGTGAAATGATCCCTGCAAAGATGATCATTGACACACCGTTTCCGATACCACGCTCGGTGATCTGCTCTCCTAACCAAGTGACTAACATCGTTCCGGCTGTTAAAATCAGACCAATCACGATATAGGTTGCCATATTAGGATTGTTTACAAACCCGAGTTGAGTGTAATAGTTAAATCCAGCCGTTAATGTCATGGATTGAACAAAGCCCAATACCAACGTCAAGTAACGTGTTGCCTGATTTAGTTTCTTACGACCCACTTCACCTTGCTTCGACCATTCAACAAATTTAGGGACGATATCCATCTGCAACAACTGAATAACAATTGAGGCAGTGATGTAAGGCGAAACCCCCATCGAGAAAATCGAAAATTGTTGCATGGCGCCACCACTTACCAAGTTTAACATGTTTAAAAATGGTAGATCTGCGATGGTATTTAGGCGACTTGCGTCTACGCCTGGCACAGTAATATGTGTTCCCAGACGAAAGACAAACAAGATTAAGACGGTGAACAATATTCTGGATCTAATATCCTTAACCTTAAAGGCATCCTTCAATAGTCTGATCATTAGATCACCTCGATTGATCCACCAGCAGCAACGATTGCTTCTTCAGCTGCTTTTGAGAATTTAGCTGCTTTCACAGTCAATTTCTTCGTTAATTCTCCGTTAGCTAATACTTTGATTCCAGCTTTTTCGTCTTTGACGATTCCAGCTTCGTGTAAAGCAACAGGTGTTACTTCAGCACCGTCTTCAAAGCGGTTCAAGACATCAAGATTGATGACTGCATATTCTTTGCGGTTCACATTTGTAAAGCCACGTTTTGGTAAACGACGGAACAATGGTGTTTGTCCACCTTCGAATCCTAGACGTACTCCGCCGCCTGAACGAGCTTTTTGACCTTTTTGTCCACGTCCAGCTGTTTTACCGTTACC
The DNA here is from genome assembly GCF_058135755.1 of Enterococcus sp. R12. NCBI lineage: Bacteria > Bacillati > Bacillota > Bacilli > Lactobacillales > Enterococcaceae > Enterococcus > Enterococcus sp. R12. The sequence continues at coordinate 264,781 of NZ_CM176874.1, read as the reverse complement.
AGATGAAGTTCCTCGACCGACACGGTTACGTACTTGGCGTGAGCCTTCTGATGGTTTTAATTCATGAAGTTTCATAGGTTTGGCACCTCCTTAATCAAACTAGATCTGCTGATCCTTAGACCTCTTCAACGTCCACTAAGTGAGAAACAGTGTTAACCATGCCTTTGATTGCATCATTAGCAGGTTTTACAACTGTTGAATTCAACTTTGTAAGACCTAACGCTTTAACAGTATCACGTTGGTTTTGGGGACGTCCGATAATACTGCGTTTTAAAGTAATTTTCAATTCAGCCATTATAGTGTCCTCCTTAACCGATTAATTCTTCTACTGATTTGCCGCGAAGTGCTGCCACTTCTTCAGCGCGTTTTAATTGTTTTAAACCTTCAACTGTTGCGCGAACAACGTTGATTGGTGTGTTAGAACCTAAAGATTTAGATGTGATATCAGCTACCCCAGCTAATTCCAATACGGCACGAACTGGTCCACCAGCAGCTACCCCAGAACCTTCTACAGCAGGTTTCATAAGGATGCGTCCGCCGCCGAATACACCGATAACTTCGTGAGGGATTGTAGAACCAACCATTGGTACTTCCACCAAGTTTTTCTTCGCGTCTTCGATTGCTTTACGGATTGCTTCTGGTACTTCTTGTGCTTTACCAGTACCGAAACCTACGTGTCCGTTTTTGTCACCGACAACAACTAATGCAGCAAAACGTAGACGACGTCCACCTTTAACAACTTTAGTTACACGGTTGATCGCAACAACGCGGTCTTCTAATTCCAAATGTTTTGGATCAATATAAACCATGAATGGTGTTCCTCCTTCTCTTAAAATTCCAGTCCATTTTCGCGAGCTGCTTCAGCTAAAGCTGCTACACGGCCATGGTAAAGGTATCCACCACGGTCAAAGACTACTTCTTTAATACCTTTTGCTGCTGCACGTTCTGCGACTAATTTACCGACAGCTTGTGCTTGTTCAGTTTTTGTTGCACCTGAAACTTCTTTGTCTAAGGCAGAGGCACTTGCTAGCGTCACACCCGCTACGTCATCAATTACTTGTGCGTAGATGTTTTTGTTCGAACGGAACACGTTTAAGCGTGGGCACTCAGCAGTACCAGAGATTTTGTTACGTACACGACGATGTCTTTTCTGACGTGTCTTGTTTTTATCTGGTTTTGTAATCACAATTTGTCACCTCTTTTAATTTTGCTAGCCTAAGCTGCTAGTCGTAAAGAATTACGACTATTTACCAGTTTTACCTTCTTTACGGCGTACAAATTCGCCAACATAACGAATTCCTTTGCCTTTATAAGGTTCTGGAGGACGAACGCCACGGATATTGGCAGCCAATTCGCCAACGACTTCTTTATCTGATCCTTTAACGATCACAGAAGTGTTTGAAGGAACTTCGATTTCGATTCCAGCTGGCGCTTCGATTTCAACTGGATGAGAGTAACCAACGTTCAATACAAGTTTTTTCCCTTGTAATTGAGCACGGTACCCAACCCCGATTAATTCTAACGCTTTTTGGAAACCTTCAGAAACACCAACAACCATGTTGTTGAAGTTTGCACGGGTAGTTCCGTGGATAGTTTTCATTTCTTTACTATCATTTGGACGAGTGAATGTTACTTCGTTTCCTTCGATATTCATTGTGATATCAGAAGAGAAAGTACGTGTTAATTCACCTTTAGGTCCTTTAACTGTAATGTCGTTTCCGTTTTGCTTGATTTCAACACCAGCAGGAAGAACGACGATCTTATTACCGATACGACTCACTTAGAGGCACCTCCTTGTGGAATATTTTAAATTACCATACATAAGCGACTACTTCGCCGCCAACATTTTTTGCTCTAGCTTCTTTGTCAGTGATTACACCGTCAGAAGTTGAGATAATCGCGATTCCTAGACCATTCAATACTTTTGGTACTTCGTCAGCTTTGACATAAGCACGCAAGCCTGGTTTAGAGATACGTTTTAAGTTTGTGATAACACGTTCACCGTTTTTACCGTATTTAAGAAATACGCGGATCACGCCTTGTTTGTCATCTTCAATGTATTCAACATCGCGGACGAAACCTTCACGTTTCAAGATTTCAGCGATATCACGTTTGATTTTTGAAGCAGGTACTTCTAGGCTTTCGTGTTTAACCATGTTTGCGTTACGCACGCGCGTTAGAAAATCTGCAATTGGATCTGTCATGACCATGGGATAATTTACCTCCTTTATGCGAGTATAGTTTACCAGCTAGCTTTCTTCACGCCGGGAATTTGTCCTTTATAGGCAAGTTCGCGGAAGCAAATACGGCAAAGATGAAATTTACGATAAACTGAATGTGGACGTCCGCAACGTTCACAACGAGTGTATTCTTGCGTTGAGAATTTAGCAGGGCGTTTGTTTTTAGCAATCATTGATTTTTTAGCCACGTAGTTCGCCTCCTTTTTTTATTTTTGGAATGGCATGCCTAATTGTGTCAACAATTCACGAGATTCTTCATCTGTGTTTGCTGTTGTTACAATCACGATATCCATACCACGTACTTTGTCGATCAAATCATAATCTACTTCAGGGAAAATCAATTGTTCTTTGATACCTAAAGTGTAGTTTCCGCGTCCGTCGAACGCTTTTTTGCTCACACCGTGGAAGTCACGGACACGTGGCAATGACACACTTACTAGTTTATCTAAGAATTCATACATTCTTTCGCCGCGTAGTGTTACTTTCGCACCGATTGGCATTCCTTCACGTAAACGGAATCCTGCGATAGATTTTTTCGCTTTTGTGATCAATGGTTTTTGACCTGAGATCAATTGTAATTCTTCAACAGCTTTGTCTAAGTTTTTAGCATTAGAAACAGCGTCACCGACACCCATGTTGATAACGATTTTATCAACTTTTGGTGCTTCCATGATTGAGCTGTAGTTAAATTTGTCCATTAATGATGGGACAACTTCTTTTGAATATTTTTCTTTAAGGCGGTTCATCTGTTAGCCCCTCCTTCCTTCATCAGATTATTTATCAAGAACTTCTCCGGTTTTCTTAGAAACGCGGACTTTTTTGCCGTCAACTTCTTTGTAACCGACACGCGTAGCTTCACCGTTCGATGGATCAACCACCATCACGTTAGAAACATGAATTGGTGCTTCCATTTCAACGATTCCGCCTTGAGGAGCAGTTTGAGAAGGTTTTTGGTGTTTTTTGACAACATTGACACCTTCAACAACGACTTTGTCTTTTTTAGGAAACGCTGCTAGCACAACGCCTTCTTTGTTTTTGTCTTTACCAGTGATAACTTTAACTTTATCGCCTTTTTTAACAAACATGTTTGTTTCGCACCTCCTTTAGATAAGAATCACTATTACAATACTTCTGGTGCTAGGGAAACGATCTTCATAAAGTTGCCTTCACGCAATTCGCGGGCAACTGGGCCAAAGATACGAGTTCCACGAGGGCTCTTATCGTCACGGATAATAACCGCAGCATTTTCATCGAATTTGATGTATGAACCGTCTGTACGACGAGCTCCTGATTTAGTACGAACGATAACGGCTTTAACGACGTCACCTTTTTTGACAACCCCACCTGGCGTTGCTTGTTTAACCGTAGCAACAATCACGTCACCAATATTGGCAGTTTTACGACCAGATCCGCCAAGGACTTTGATCGTTAGAATTTCACGGGCACCTGAGTTGTCCGCCACTCTTAATCGGCTTTCTGCTTGGATCACGATGTGTATCCTCCTTTCAGATTTTGCAATTCACAATCTATATAGGAAAATCTCGTGTGATTAGATAATCACTGCCTTTTCAACAATCTCTACTAGACGGAAACGTTTCGTAGCTGATAATGGACGAGTTTCCATAATTTTCACGATATCGCCAACTTTTGCTTCGTTGTTTTCATCGTGTGCTTTGTATTTCTTAGAATAGTTCAGACGTTTGCCGTAGATAGGGTGGTTTTTCTTTGTTTCAACGACAACAGTGATAGTTTTATCCATTTTGTCTGATACCACGCGACCTTGGTAAACTTTGCGTTGATTTCTTTCTTCAGTCATACGCTAAATGGCCTCCTTCCACTATTACTTAGCTTGTTCACGCAATACTGTTTTAATGCGTGCAATCGATTTACGTACTTCTTTGATACGTGCAGTGTTTTCTAATTGACCTGTTGCTAATTGGAATCTAAGATTGAACAATTCTTCTTTCAATTGTTTTTCTTGATCTAGCATTTCGGCAGTGGTTAATTCTCTGATTTCTTTAACCTTCATTCGATTCACCACCCATTTCCTCACGTTTTACGATCTTCGTTTTCACTGGTAATTTGTGAGAAGCAAGACGTAGCGCTTCGCGCGCAACTTCTTCAGGTACACCGGCAATTTCAAACATGATTTTACCACGTTTAACTGGTGATACCCATCCTTCAGGAGCCCCTTTACCAGAACCCATACGTACCCCGATAGCTTTGGCAGTATAAGATTTGTGAGGGAAAATTTTGATCCATACTTTCCCGCCACGTTTCATATAACGAGTCATTGCGATACGGGCAGCTTCGATTTGACGGTTTGTGATCCAGTGTGATTCAACAGCTTGTAAGCCGTATTCACCGAATGCTACTTCTTTTCCGCCTTTCGCTTCGCCACGCATTTTTCCGCGGAACTCACGACGGTGTTTTACACGTTTAGGTACTAACATGTTTATTTCCCTCCTTTCTCAGTGTTCTTTTTAGTTGGAAGAACTTCTCCACGATAAATCCACACTTTAACTCCTAGTTTGCCGTATGTTGTATCTGCTTCTTCCCATGCGTAATCAATGTCCGCACGTAATGTATGAAGTGGAACGGTTCCTTCTGAGTAACCTTCTGAACGAGCGATATCCGCACCATTTAGACGGCCAGAAACTTGTGTTTTGATTCCTTTAGCGCCAGAACGCATTGTGCGTTGGATCGCTTGTTTTTGAGCACGACGGAAAGCAACACGGTTTTCTAATTGACGTGCGATTCCTTCGCCTACTAATTTAGCATCTAAATCTGGTTTTTTGATTTCAACGATGTTGATGTGAACTCGTTTGCCAGTTAGGCTATTTAATTCTTTTCTTAGGTTTTCGACTTCAGATCCGCCTTTACCGATAACCATACCTGGTTTAGCTGTGTGGATTGAAATATTCACGCGGTTTGCTGCACGCTCGATCTCAACTGTAGACACAGCGGCATCAGCAAGTTTAGATGCGATAAATTTACGGATTTTCAAATCTTCATGTAGAAATTCAGCATACTCTTTTTCAGCATACCATTTAGCATCCCAGTCACGGATGATGCCTACACGCATTCCAATTGGATGTACTTTTTGACCCACTGATTGTCCCTCCTTATTTTTCTGATACGACTACAGTAATATGACTTGTACGTTTGTTGATCGGTGAAGCTGAACCTTTCGCACGTGGACGGAAACGTTTCATCGTTGGTCCTTCGTTTACGAATGCTTCAGAAACAATCAAGTTTTCAACATCTAAGTCAAAATTATTTTCTGCATTGGCAATAGCTGACATCAAGACTTTCTCGATGATTCCAGCTGCTTTGTTTGGTGTGAACTTTAAGATCGCGATTGCTTCAGCAACGCTTTTCCCTCTGATTAAGTCAATAACTAGACGAGATTTACGAGGAGAAACGCGGACTGTTTTAGCAGTTGCTTTCGCTGATGTGATTTGTTCTGCCATTTTTGGATATCCTCCCCTCAAAATTAGCGTCTTGTTTTCTTATCATCGGCAGCATGTCCGCGATAAGTTCTTGTTGGTGCAAATTCACCTAATTTGTGTCCTACCATGTCTTCTTGGATGTAAACTGGTACATGTTTCCGTCCATCATACACAGCAATTGTAAATCCGATAAAATTAGGGAAAATTGTAGAACGACGTGACCAAGTTTTGATCACTTTTTTCTTTTCAGCGCCTTCTTGTGCTTCGACCTTTTTCATCAAATGGTCATCGACAAAAGGTCCTTTTTTCAAACTACGACCCATGGTGTACCTCCTCTCAAAATGTGCGACACACGGTCAAGTATATTACTTAGTTTTACGACGACGAACGATAAGTTTGTCTGATTTTGCTTTTTTGTTACGTGTTTTGTAACCAAGTGCAGGTTGTCCCCAAGGAGAAACTGGTGCTTTACGTCCGATTGGTGCTTTACCTTCACCACCACCGTGTGGGTGATCATTAGGGTTCATTACGCTACCACGTACAGTTGGGCGTTTGCGCATCCAACGAGAACGACCGGCTTTACCGATGTTGATCAATTCGTGTTGTTCATTACCAACAGAACCGATTGTTGCACGACATGATGCTAAGATCATCCGTACTTCACCAGAGTTCAAGCGGATCAATACGTATTTGCCTTCTTTACCAAGTACTTGAGCACTTGTTCCAGCTGAACGAATCAATTGTCCACCTTTACCAGGTTTCATTTCGATGTTGTGGATAACAGTACCGACTGGAATGTTTTCTAGTGGTAATGCATTCCCTACTTTAATATCTGCATCTGGACCAGAAACGACAGTCATGCCAACTTCTAATCCTTTAGGTGCTAAGATGTATGCTTTTACTCCATCCTCGTAATGTACTAACGCAATGTTAGCAGAACGGTTTGGATCATATTCAATCGTTTTAACCGTAGCAACGACGTTGTCTTTGTTACGTTTGAAATCGATCAAACGGTATTGACGTTTGTGACCGCCACCTTGATGACGAACCGTGATACGTCCGTTGTTGTTACGACCAGCATTGTTTTTCAAAGGAGCTAACAATGTTTTTTCTGGTGTTGAAGTTGTGATTTCAGCGAAATCAGAACTTGTCATATTACGACGGCCGTTCGTGGTAGGTTTGTACTTTTTAATCGCCACGTCTTTTTCCCTCCCATGTAAAGTTTATGCGTGAGTTGCTTATTCAGCAGCTTCGAAAATTTGGATTTCTTTAGAATCTTCAGTTAAAGTCACAACAGCTTTGCGACGTTTTTTTGTATATCCTGCATATTTACCCATGCGTTTGAATTTCGGACGAACGTTGATGATGTTCACGTTTGCCACTTTCACTCCGTCAAAGGCAGCTTCTACAGCTTGTTTTACTAAAGTTTTGTTAGCTTTTGTGTCCACTTCAAAAGTGTATTTCTTGTCATCCATGGCAAGCATTGATTTTTCAGTGATCACTGGGCGTTTAATAACGTCTAGTAAGTTCATTATGCAAGCACCTCCTCGATCTGAGTAAGAGCAGTTTGTGTCACTAACATTTTGTCGTTAGAAACGATGTCTAAAACACTAATGTTATCAGCAGTAACTACAGAAACTTTTGGCAAGTTGCGCGCAGATAAAGCGGCAAAGTCGTTTTCAGATTCTAAAACTACCAATACTTTAGAGTCAATTGTCAAGTTAGCTAAAACTTGTTTGAATTCTTTTGTTTTTGGAGCATCAAAGCTTAATCCTTCTACTGCTACCAAGTTATTTGAAGCAACTTTTTCTGACAATACAGATTTCATTGCTAAGCGACGAACTTTTTTAGGAAGTTTGTAGCTGTATGAACGTGGTGTTGGTCCGAAGACTACGCCACCTCCACGCCATTGTGGTGAACGGATTGAACCTTGACGGGCACGTCCAGTTCCTTTTTGGCGCCATGGTTTACGGCCACCGCCACGAACGGCACTGCGGTTTTTCACAGCGTGTGTTCCTTGTCTTAATGAAGCGCGTTGCATGATGATCGCATCATAGACAACTGATTCATTTGGTTCGATTCCGAAGATTTCTTCGTTCAATGTAATTTCGCCATTTTGGCTTCCATCTTGTTTGAATAATGCTACATTCGGCATTCCTTAGTTCCTCCTTTCTTCCTATCTACTTATTTAGCTTTCACAGCTGATTTGATTGTAATCAATGATTTTTTCGCGCCAGGTACATTACCTTTGATCAAGATAACGTTGCGTTCTGCGTCTACGCGTACGATTTCCAAGTTTTGGATCGTGATGCGATTTCCGCCCATACGTCCAGCAAGACGTTTGTTTTTGAATACACGGTTAGGTGCAACTGGACCCATTGATCCAGGACGACGGTGGTAACGAGAACCGTGAGCCATTGGTCCGCGGCTTTGTCCGTGACGTTTGATAACGCCTTGGAATCCTTTACCTTTCGAAGTGCCGGTTACATCGATGATGTCTCCTGCTTCAAAAATATCAACTTTGATTTCTGATCCTACTTCTAAGCCCTCTAGCTCTACATTCTTGAATTCGCGAATGAAGCGCTTAGGAGCCGTGTTTGCTTTTGCAACATGACCTTTCGCAGGTTTGTTAGACAAAACTTCACGCATATCTTGGTAGCCGACTTGAATTGCTTCGTAGCCGTCATTTTCGATTGTTTTCACTTGTAGCACTACGTTTGGTGTAGCTTCTACTACAGTTACTGGAATCAATTCGCCAGATTCAGTGAAGATTTGAGTCATTCCCACTTTTTTCCCTAAGATTCCTTTGGTCATGATTACACCTCCATCTTAATTATTATAGTTTGATTTCGATATTAACACCGCTTGGCAAGTCTAGCTTCATTAAAGCATCAACAGTTTTTGGTGTTGGATTCACAATGTCGATTAGACGTTTGTGTGTACGCATTTCGAATTGTTCGCGTGAATCTTTGTATTTGTGCGTCGCACGGATGATCGTGTACAAGCTGCGTTCAGTTGGTAATGGAATTGGACCAGATACGCCAGCTCCAGTTCTCTTTGCAGTTTCTACGATTTTATCCGCTGATTGATCTAAAATACGATGTTCATACGCTTTTAAACGGATACGAATTTTTTGTTTTGCCATTGTTTTCCCTCCTTCGCCTATTTTGAAAAGTAGACATAGCTCCACGAAAATTTTCCGTCACGCTCGTCCATGGCAAAGCGTCCGGGCGTGTCGCAACCTCTCGTTTCGTAGCCGGCAGAAAATTTCTTTGCTGCCAGTGTGACTTACGTATTTACGTAAACAGCACCTTTATGATTATATTACGGATAAACATTGATTGCAAGCTTTTTTTATGGAAAAACCGGGATTCTTTTGCATTTCTTTCAGAAAATTTTCTTTTGGTTTCGTAACACAAAAAAAGAAGCGTTGACCGCTTCTTTTAAGCACTTCTTCATTTCCCATTTATTATAGAAGAAAACCTGCTATTGCGGCGCTTCCTCCTGCATACGGTCTTGGGCGTGGGTATAGGCACCATGCCACACATGACCCACATAAGGATTGATCACCACTCCTTCTTTGATTGCCGCTGTGACAAAGGCTTTCGCTAACCGAACGCTTTCCACGACGGGTTTGTCTTTTGCAAGACCAGCAGCGATCGCAGCTGAAAAGGCGCAGCCTGCCCCGTGATTGAAATCGGTAGCGATTTTTTCACTTTCTAACAAGAGGAAGGATTGCCCATCATAAACGAGGTCAACGGCTTTTGCTCCTGGCAAGCGATGCCCCCCTTTGATCACGACGTATTTAGCACCTAATTCATGGATTTTTTCAGCAGCTTGCTTCATGGCCTCCACACTCGTCAAATCACCCAAACCTGAAAGAATCCCCGCTTCTACTAAATTAGGGGTGACAACATCTGCTAACGGCAACAAATGCGTGATGATGGCATCGACGCTTTTTGGCTGTAAGATTTCTGCAGTCCCTTTGCAAGCAATGACAGGATCGATCACCACATTTTTGACTTGCTGCTGTTGGATCATCTGCGCAGCTTGGACAATATTGTCTTCATTGCCTAACATGCCCGTTTTCAGAGCATCCATCGGATCACCTGCAAAAGCAGCGATCAATTGTTTTTCGACAAGCGCTGTTTCCATCGCTGTTACTTCATGGCTCCAACCTGCTTGTGGGTCCATCGTGACGATCGAAGCGATCGTGGCAAAACCAAAGACACCATATTCCTGAAATGTTTTTAAATCTGCTTCGATACCGGCACCTCCGGTTGAATCTGACCCAGCAATTGATAGGACTTTTTCCATCTTCCTCATCTCCTTGTGCTTTTTGCTAAGTATAGTCAATCTTCCCCTTGACGAAAAGAGCCATTTGGCTTATTTTTAAACCATCCAATTGAAAAAGGTGGTGCAGGATGGCTTCATCAAGTATCGACAAACAGAAGAAACAACCGATTTACCAGCAGATCGTGACTCATTTTATCGAAGAGATCCAAGCGGGAATCTATGGACCTGGGGATCGTTTGCCACCAGAGCGCAGCCTCGCCCAGACTTTTGGCGTCAATCGTTCCACCGTCGTCAAAGCGTTAGATGAATTAAAAAGCTTAGGATGGATCGAACGAAAACAAGGCAGCGGCTCTCGTGTATTGGAAGGCCGTTGGGGGAACCGCCAAACGCCACTTTCTTATTTGCGCTCGTCTTTAAGCAGCCCTTATCTGCAGCAAGACCCTTACGTTCAACAGATTCAGCATTTGCGCACCGAGAAGGATGTGCTGGATCTGTACACAGGTGATCTACCTGCCGATCTGATCCCCGATTTCACGTTTCCTGCCTTTACCTGGGAAGAGATTCGCAAGGAAAGCACCAAAGTATTACCGACGGGTTATGAACCTTTGCAAGAAATCTTATTGCAGCACCTTGCTGATTCCTTCAATTTGCCCACCAACGGACAAAAACTAGTGATCACTGCTGGATCGACACAAGGAATCACCTTGCTAATGCAAGTCTTATTGCATGCGGGGGATTGTATCGCGACAGAGGACCCTTCTTTCTTGTTCTCTCTCCCCTTGTTTTCCACGATGAATGTCCAGCTGATCGGGATCAAGCAAGATAGCGAAGGGATGCGGCCTGCGGCATTGGAAAAAGTGTTGAAGGAAAAGAAGATCAAATTCGTCTATCTGAATCCCACCTTCCAAAATCCAACGGGTCATACTATGAGTGACCATCGGCGCCAAGCGATCATCCGCCTTTGCCAGACCTACCAAGTACCGATCATAGAAGACGATGTTTTTAGCGAGTTGGCTTTTGAGAAAGTACCGCCCAAGCTAAAATCCATGGCTCCCGAAACCGTCATTTATTTAGGTTCGCTTTCCAAATTACTAGGATCATCCATCAAAATCGGCTGGCTTTTGGTGCCAGAAGCGTTAGCCGACCAATTTGCCCAAGCGAAAAAACGGATGGCGATCGATACCACGATCTTCCCGCAAGTCCTTGCCAACATCGCCTTACGCTCCTTTGATTACCACCAGCAACAGCGGACACTGCTTGCAGAAATGGCCCAGCGTCAGCAAGACTTACTCCAACTCTTGCAGGCATTTCAGGAGGATTGGCAATGGCAGCCGACGAAAGGTGGTCTTTACCTGTGGTTGACTTGGCGTCACCGCACATTGACTCGCAAAGATTGGGCACTCTTTTTGGCGAACGATTGCTTAGTAGCACCTGCGTTTCTTTTCAGTAACGATACGAATGGCTTGCGTTTGAACTATACCCGCTTAGCCAAAGATGATTTACCGCGATTTCAAGAACGATTCACAAAAATCACCCAACAGTTAAAGGAGCAAACCTATGAACGAAACCATTGAGCTTTTACACAACCACCGCACTTACCGACAATTTGATCCTGACTACCGCTTGAGCCAAGAGCAAGTAACCGCGATTTTGACTGCGGCTCGTCAAGCACCTAGCTGGATGAACGGGCAAGCCTATTCGATCTTAGTGATCGACGACCCGCAGATTCGCCAACAAATGGTCGAATGGAATCCTGGCAATCCTCATATCGCAGCAAGTTCACTCTTTCTGCTATTCTTAGCTGATTTAAACCGAACCAAAAAAGTTGCTGACGAAAAACAGACTCCCTATCCAATCGATGAGGGCTATCAGCCATTATTGATCGCCACAACTGATGCCAGCATCGCTTTGCAATCTGGTGCGATCGCTGCTGAATCACTGGGCTTAGGCACCGTCATTTCCGGCAGTGTCCGCAAAGACAGCGCCAAAATCGCTGAATTGTTGCACTTACCAGAATATGTCTATCCTGTGGCTGGTTTGAGCATCGGTAAACCAATCGTAGAAATGAAGGTCAAACCTCGCTTGCCAGAAGAAGCGGTCATTCATTACAACCATTATCAGGACTATTCTTATGAGGCGATCGAAGCGTACGATCAAACGATGACTGCTTTTGGAGAAGCCCGCGAGACCAAACCATGGTCAGAAAAATTCGCTGGCTTTTACAGCAATCGTCCTGACCAAGGATTTGACGCCTTCTTGAAGAAGCAAAATCTAATAAAATAAAAAGCACCGCTCTCTTTAGCTTCGATGAACCGTAACGGATTCATCCACGCTAGAAAGAGCGGCTTTTTTTCTACAAGAGTCAAAAAAAGAGCAAAAGCGCGTACGCTTTTGCTCTTTGATCAATCAAATTAAGCTTGGATTGAAGTTACAACGCCTGAACCAACAGTACGTCCGCCTTCACGAATTGAGAAACGAGTTCCGTCTTCGATAGCGATTGGGTGGATCAATTCAACGTCGATTGTTACGTTATCACCAGGCATAACCATTTCAGTTCCTTCTGGTAATTCAACAACACCAGTTACGTCAGTTGTACGGAAGTAGAACTGAGGACGGTAGTTAGTGAAGAATGGTGTGTGACGTCCACCTTCTTCTTTTGTTAAAACGTAAACTTCAGCTTTAAATTTTGTATGAGGTGTGATTGTACCAGCTTTAGCCAATACTTGTCCACGTTGGATGTCTTCACGAGCAACACCACGTAGCAATGCACCAATGTTATCCCCTGCTTCAGCATAGTCTAACAATTTACGGAACATTTCAACACCAGTTACAGTTGTTTTAGCAGTTTCTTCAGCAATACCAACGATTTCAACTTCGTCACCAACGCGAACTTGTCCACGTTCAACACGGCCTGTAGCAACAGTACCACGTCCAGTGATTGAGAATACGTCTTCGACTGGCATCATGAATGGTTTGTCAGTGTCACGTTCTGGAGTTGGAACGTATTCGTCAACTGCAGCCATTAATTCCATGATTTTTTCTTCGTATGAAGCATCGCCTTCAAGAGCTTTCAAAGCAGAACCAGCGATTACAGGAACATCGTCGCCTGGGAAGTCATATTCTGACAATAAGTCACGAACTTCCATTTCAACTAATTCTAGTAATTCTTCGTCATCAACCATATCCATTTTGTTTAAGAAAACAACGATGTATGGTACACCAACGTTACGTGATAACAAGATGTGTTCACGTGTTTGAGGCATAGGACCATCAGCAGCAGATACTACTAAGATCGCGCCGTCCATTTGAGCAGCACCAGTGATCATGTTTTTAACGTAGTCCGCGTGTCCTGGGCAGTCAACGTGAGCATAGTGACGTGCTTCAGTTTCGTACTCAACGTGAGCAGTTGAGATAGTGATTCCGCGTTCGCGTTCTTCTGGAGCGCCATCGATTTGGTCGTAAGCTGAAGCTTGAGCCAAACCTTTTTTAGATAATACAGTTGTGATAGCAGCTGTAAGTGTAGTTTTACCATGGTCAACGTGTCCGATCGTACCAATGTTTACGTGGGGTTTAGAACGGTCAAATTTTTCTTTTGCCATTTTAAAATGTTCCTCCTAAAAATGCAGTTTATTTTTTATATTTGATAGGTAGGGAGCCGCAGCCCCCCATCCCTTATCATCGATAATATTGTACACGAAACTCAGAAAAAAATATAGCTTTTTACTTAATTTCCTATACTTCCATCAATTATTCAGCTTTGCCGCCGTTTTTCTTGATGATTTCTTCTTGAACAGATTTAGGTACATCTTCATAGTGATCAAATGTCATCATGAACGTACCGCGACCTTGTGTTGATGAACGAAGTGTTGTTGCGTAACCGAACATTTCAGCTAATGGCACGATTGCGTTCACGATTTGTGAATTACCGTGTGCTTCCATTCCTTCTACGCGTCCACGACGAGCAGTTACGTGACCCATAACATCACCTAAGTAATCTTCTGGTACAGTGATAACTACTTTCATCATTGGTTCAAGAATTACTGGGTTTGCTTTCTTCGCTGCAGCACGTAAAGCCATAGAAGCTGCAACACGGAAGGCAGTTTCACTTGAATCGACATCATGGTATGAACCATCATAAAGTTTTGCTTTGATGTCTACTAATGGGTAACCGGCTAAGACACCGTTCGCCATTGAGTCTTCAAGTCCTTTTTCAACTGCTGGGATGTATTCACGAGGAACCACACCACCGACAATCGCGTTTTCGAATTCGAAGCCTTTACCTTCTTCGTTTGGTGTAAATTCGACCCATACGTGACCGTATTGACCTTTACCACCAGACTGACGTACAAATTTACCTTCCGCTTGTGTTGCTGCACGGAATGTTTCACGATAAGAAACTTGAGGCGCACCTACGTTTGCTTCAACTTTAAATTCGCGACGCATACGGTCAACTAAGACGTCCAAGTGAAGTTCTCCCATACCAGCGATAACAGTTTCGCCTGTTTCAGCGTTTGTTTCCACACGGAATGATGGATCTTCTTCAGCAAGTTTTTGTAAAGCAACCCCCATTTTATCTTGGTCAGCTTTTGATTTAGGCTCAACAGCGACTTCGATAACTGGTTCTGGGAATTCGATTGATTCAAGGATTACTGGTGATTTTTCATCACATAGTGTATCCCCAGTTGTTGTGTCTTTCAAACCAACAGCAGCGGCGATATCGCCTGAGTATACTGTTTGGATTTCAGCACGAGTGTTGGCGTGCATTTGTAGGATACGACCGATACGTTCGCGTTTGCCTTTTGAAGCATTCAATACGTATGATCCAGAGTTCAAGATACCTGAATACACACGGAAGAATGTCAAACGACCTACGAATGGGTCAGTCATTACTTTAAATGCTAATGAAGCAAATGGTGCTTCATCGTCAGCCGGACGATCAGTTTCTTCGTCTGTTTTAGGATTGATCCCTTTAATCGCAGGAACATCAAGTGGTGAAGGCAAGTAGTCGATGACTGCATCCAACATCAATTGAACCCCTTTGTTTTTAAAGGCAGATCCGCAAAGAACAGGGAAAAAGTCAACAGTCAATGTTGCTTGACGAATACCAGCTTTCAATTCTTCTTCAGTGATTTCTTCACCTTCCAAGAATTTCATCATTAGTTCTTCATCAGTATCAGCAACAGCTTCGATTAATTTTTCGCGCCATTCTTCAGCTAATTCTACGTATTCTTCAGGAATTTCAGTCTCTTGGATTTCAGTTCCTAAGTCATTTGTGTAGATTTCAGCTTTCATTTTTACTAAGTCGATAATACCAGTAAAGTCATCTTCCGCACCAATTGGTAATTGGATTGGGTGAGCATTTGCTTGTAAACGATCATGTAAAGTTGATACAGAGTATAAGAAGTCTGCACCAATTTTGTCCATTTTGTTACAGAATACAACACGCGGTACGCGGTAATCTGTCGCTTGACGCCAAACTGTTTCTGTTTGAGGTTCTACACCTGATTGTGAGTCCAACACAGTTACAGCACCATCAAGTACACGCAATGAACGTTGCACTTCGATTGTGAAGTCCACGTGTCCTGGTGTGTCGATGATATTTACGCGGTTTTCTTTCCATTGCGCAGTTGTCGCAGCAGAAGTGATTGTGATCCCACGTTCTTGTTCTTGTTCCATCCAGTCCATTTGAGAAGCACCTTCATGTGTTTCACCAATTTTATGGATTTTACCTGTGTAATAAAGGATACGTTCAGTTGTCGTTGTTTTACCAGCGTCAACGTGGGCCATGATCCCGATATTACGAGTTTTTTCTAGCGAAAATTCTCTTGCCATTCTAGGTTGTTCCCCTCTCATTCTTACTTAACTTAAGCTAAGGTTGTCTCAGTACCTTCCAATAAAAAGCAGTGAGGATCTTACCAACGATAGTGAGCAAATGCGCGGTTGGCTTCCGCCATTTTGTGTGTGTCTTCGCGTTTTTTCACAGAAGCACCAGTGTTGTTTGCTGCATCCATGATTTCTTTTGCAAGACGTTCTTCCATTGTGTGTTCGCCACGCAAACGAGCGTAGTTTACCACCCAACGAAGACCTAGAGTTGTACGACGTTCAGGACGTACTTCTACTGGTACTTGGTAGTTAGAACCACCGACACGGCGAGCTTTAACTTCCAATACAGGCATAATGTTTTTCATTGCTTGTTCGAAAACTTCCAATGGATCATTTCCTGTAGATTCTTTGATAATGCCAAAAGCATTGTAGATAATATTTGCAGCAACACCGCGTTTACCATCAACCATTACACGGTTGATCAAACGAGTTACTAATTTTGAGTTATAAATAGGATCTGGTAAAACATCACGTTTTGCAACAGGACCTTTACGAGGCATCCGTAACTCCTCCTTCCGAGATATCAGTTCTGATTTAAATAAGATTCATTTGATCTGTTTGTCTTAAAGATTAAGCTTTAGGACGTTTTGTACCATATTTAGAACGAGATTGTTTACGATCGTTAACACCGGCAGTATCCAATGCACCACGAACGATATGGTAACGTACCCCTGGTAAGTCTTTTACACGTCCACCACGTAACAAGACCACGCTGTGTTCTTGTAAGTTGTGTCCGATACCTGGAATATAAGCTGTCACTTCAATCAAGTTTGACAAACGAACACGCGCATATTTACGTAGAGCTGAGTTCGGTTTTTTCGGTGTCATAGTTCCCACACGAGTAGCTACCCCACGCTTTTGAGGTGAGTTAACATTCGTTTGAGCTTTCTTGAAACTGTTATATCCTTTGTTCAATGCTGGTGAATTTGATTTTTCAACCTTGGATTTACGAGGTTTACGTACTAATTGATTAATTGTAGGCATCCCTAGTTGTCCTCCTTCCTTGATTCGCTTTATAGTCCCACACATCCAGGTGGTTCTTTTTTTGCGATAAAAAATAATGCATTCTCTGCATTCATATCAACTATGCTTTGATAGACAGTCAGCACGTCTCCAACGAGAGACCTGTAGATAAAGCACCTTTGATAGAATATCATGCTTATTCTTACCTGTCAAGTATCCTCCTAAGCTTTTTTCAAAAGAAATCTGTTACGAAAAAATCCGCAAATTTTGCGCTTCTTCCTATATAATAGAGACAAAGCATTTATTTAAAAAAGGCGGGAAGAAAATGAACCTAAAAGAAATGGTCGGCATTGAAGCGGCTAGTTATGTAAAAGATGGCATGGTCGTTGGCTTGGGCACTGGCTCAACAGCCTACTACATGATTGAAGAACTGGGTCGACGTGTAAAAGAAGAAGGTCTATCGATCACGGGTGTCCCAACTTCTTGGGCATCGAAAAAACAAGCAGAAGGATTAGGTATCCCGATTCGCACCATCGATGAAGTGGACGCTGTGGATCTAACGATCGACGGTGCAGATGAGATCAGCCAGGATTATCATGGCATCAAAGGCGGCGGTGCAGCCCTTTTATTCGAAAAAATCGTGGCGTCTAACTCCAAGAAAGTCTTGTGGATCGTTGATGAATCGAAAATGGTCGAAACACTTGGTGCCTTCCCGTTGCCAGTGGAAGTGATCCCTTATGGCAGCCAACAGCTGTTGCGTCTGTTCGAGAAGAAAAACTACCATCCAAAACTGCGTCTGAATGAAGAAGGCGAACCGTTAAAAACCGATTGCAGCAATTACATCATCGATCTTCATCTAGAAACGATCACCGCCCCTACTGAGTTGGCACAGGAATTAGATGCTACAGTAGGCGTGGTTGAACACGGTCTGTTTTTGGATATGGTGCATACGATCATTGTTGGATTGCCTGAAGGCCCGAGTACCAAGCACGTTAGATAAAGGAAACAAAAAAGAGGAGCGATATCGCTTCTCTTTTTTTCGTTATTTTTCTTCAATCGACTTAATTTTTATTATTTTTTGTGCAAATTACCCTATCATTTAAGAAATAATTATGATACATTCAATAAAAAGGGAAAGGTAGGAGGGTTTATGAAAATCATAGGCTATGCTCGTTCAACGATCACCGACAACTCAACAAGTGAACAATTAAACAAGCTCGAAGAATTTGGGTGTCATGAATTTTTCCATGAGACATTTAGCGTGGAAGAAAGTGAAGAAAATCATTCATTGGAGTCAGTGGTGGCACAAATGCAGCCCGGCGACACCTTAGTCGTTACGGAACTGCATCGTTTAGGGAAAACCACCAGACAGCTGACCGATCTCACTGATCTATTAAAACAGCGAGAGCTTCATCTGGTTTCACTGGCAGAACAAATCGATACCCGCGGTCCGATGGGACAGGTTTACTTCAATTTAATGGAAGGACTTGCGATCATGGAACGCTCACTCATCAAAGAGCGCACGCTGGTCGGCTTAAATAAAGCCCGCAAAAAAGGCAAAATTGGTGGTCGTCCAAAAATCGATCCGAAAACGATCAAAAAAATCCGTCAATTGTACTACGAGAAAAAAGAAACGATTCAATATATTTCTGAAAAATGCGGTGTTTCTGTAGGTACATGCTATAAATACATAAAATTATCCGAAGAAGAATGGAACAAGTTACGTTCATAGTTGTCGACTCCCCCTAGAACAGCATGAAACAAAAGCGGTCCTCTTTTTAATGATCCCCTTTTGTTTTTCCTTAAGAATGGCGTTTTCCCCCAGCTTTTCCTCCAAAACCATGGAAATTCTTTGAGAAAGAGTGTACAATAAATACGGAATTGAAAATTTCAGAAAAATATCGAATATCTAAAGGAGAGTTTTACATGCCAAAATTAGTATTTTCTCGTCATGGACTAAGCGAATGGAACAAATTAAACCAGTTTACCGGTTGGGCTGATGTTGATCTAGCGCCAGAAGGTGTCGAAGAAGCAATCGAAGGCGGACGTAAAATCAAAGAAGCAGGCATCGAATTTGACGTTGCTTACACATCTGTTTTAACTCGTGCCATCAAAACTTGTAATTACATTTTAGAATATTCTGATCAACTTTGGGTACCAACGATCAAATCATGGCGCTTAAACGAACGTCATTACGGTAAATTACAAGGTTTAAATAAAAAAGAAACTGCTGAAAAATACGGTGACGAACAAGTACACATCTGGCGTCGTTCTTACGATGTTTTACCTCCATTGATGGAAGCTTCAGATGAAGGTTCTGCTGCAAACGACCGTCGTTATGCAATGCTTGACCCTCGCGACGTACCTGGTGGAGAAAACTTAAAAGTTACTTTAGAACGTGCATTGCCTTTCTGGCAAGATGAAATCGCCCCAGCATTAAAAGACGACAAAACTGTCTTAGTTGCGGCTCACGGAAACTCTCTACGTGCATTAGCAAAACATATCGAAGGTATTTCTGACGAAGATATCATGGATCTTGAGATCCCAACTGGTCAACCACTTGTTTATGAATTGAACGATGATTTGACTGTTGCGAAAAAATACTACTTATAAGCCTCGCTTATCGCTGCCCTTTTTTAAAAAAGGGCAGTTTTTTTATTGGCAATTCCTCCCCCCTCTTTTATAATTGAGGGCGTACTCGAAAGGAGCTTACTATGGAACTAGTCAAAAATGATACCGTTTTATTTTTAGGTGACAGCATCACAGATTGCGATCGTGATCGCCAAGATCCCCACGATTTAGGACATGGGTTTGCCCGTCTCGTTGCCGATCAGCTGGCAGAAACATTCCCCACTGCAGGATTTACCTTTTATAATCGGGGGATCGGCGGCAACAAAGCTGCCGACGTCTTAGCCCGTCTCCAAGAAGATTGCCTTCAATTAGCACCTGACGTCTTGATCTTTATGATTGGGATCAACGACACGTGGCACAATGCCGGTGGTCCCGATTTTGGTTCAGAAGAGGCCGCAACGTCCTTTGAGGAAACCTACCGTCAAATTCTGGAACAAGTGACCCAACAGGGGATCACGCGCATTTTCTTGCTGGAACCTTTTGTTTTGCCATATCCTGAGGATCGCCAAACTTGGCGGATCGATCTTGATCCGAAAATCCAAATCGTTCGTCACTTAGCTGCCGCCTTTCATTGTCAGCTGCTGCCGCTGGATGGCTTGTTTGCCGAAGCTGCCGTTGCTAGCTCCCCGCAGGCACTGACAGGCGATGACGGGGTGCACCCCACTCCTGCTGGACACGCCTTGATTGCAGATCAGCTAATGGCCCGTTTGGCTTTTTCTTCTGAAGGGTAAATAAACAGACCGCTCCGCGACAACCAAGTCGCAGGAACGGTCTTTTTTATGATCAAAGATAGGTTGAAGGAGTCAAGGAATCTTGGTAAATTGCAATCACGTCTTCTTCTTGCAGCGGTACATACGCATTTGTTGCAATAGAGCTGAATTGAACTGCTTGAGCCGCCATTTCAGCAAAATGAGTGTCATCGGCGATCCCTACTTCTGGCAAAGTCATCGGAATATCGCAAGAAGCAAAAAAGTCATACAGTTTTTGAATCCCCATTCGGGCAGCTAATTCTGGCACTGCTTCTTGGACACCAAAGACTTCTCTAGCAAACCGCGCAAATTTCGGCGCCGTTTCTTCATTCAATACATGAAGCATCCAGCGTGGGGTCAGGATCGCTAAGCCGATGCCATGGGTAATGTCATAAAATGCACTCAACTCATGCTCCATCGCATGACAAGACCAAGCACCACCCTTGCCGCTTCCAGTCAAACCATTTAAGGCTAAGGTGCTCGCCCACATCAAATTCGCCCGTGCATCATAGTCTGTGGGGTCATTTAATGCGATGGGCAGATTTTTAATGACTGCTTTTAGCAATCCTTCTGCTACACCGTCTTGGACATCTGTTCCTTCTGTTTTACTGAAATAATTTTCAATCAGATGGCTCATGATATCCGCTGAACCGGCAGCCGTTTGATAGCGACTGACACTAAAGGTCGTTGTTGGATCTAAAAAAGATACTTTCGGTAAAAATTCGGGTCCGTGAACACCAAGTTTTTGTTTCGTTTCTAGATTAGAGATCACCGCGCCGCGATTCATTTCACTGCCAGTAGCCGCAAGGGTCAAGATCGTTACTAATGGAATCGCTGGTCCTTGATAGCTTCTGGAAAGAACTAAGTCCCAAGGCTCTTGCTCACTGCAAGCCGCCCCAGCGATCACTTTGCTGCAATCAATTACAGAACCGCCGCCAACAGCTAAAATGACGTCGATCTTTTCTGAACGACAAAGAGCGGCTCCTTGACGAACGGTTTCGATTCGTGGATTTGGATCGACACCAGTCAATTCAGTGACTTGATTGCCGTTGGCAGTCAATTGCGCCATGACTGCATCGTACAAACCGTTTTTCTTGATACTGCCGCCACCATAGACTAGCAAGACGTTTTTTCCAAATGTATTCAGTACTTCTGGCAGCTCGTTCAGACGGTCTTTCCCAAAACGAATGTCCGTCGTTACATGAAACGTAAAATTATTCATTGTCTCGTCTCCTTTTTACACCTTTTCTTTTCATTAAACCATTTTCTGGCAAAAGTGCAACGCTTCTTCGTGGCTTTTTGCCAACAAAAAAAGATAACACATTCTCGGTTGCATGCAAACCAATACGATTTGGCTGCTTGCTCTATCAAAAGCAAGCAGCCTTCGCATCGTTCATGCACCGATCCTGCGGTATCTTTTTTACGCGATCGCTGTTTCTAAGCCAACTTTGATCATGTCGTTAAATGTCGTTTGTCTTTCTTCTGGCGTTGTTTCTTCTCCAGTGATGATGTGGTCGCTGACGGTACAGATCGCTAAAGTTTGAACGTGGAATTTCGCCCCTAAATAGTATAAGGCTGCGGCTTCCATCTCAACACCCATCACCCCAAGGTCTGCCAACTGTAACGTTTCCGTCATGTCATCTTTGTAGAAGGTATCTTCAGATAAGATGTTACCGACGTGAGTCGTAAATCCTGATTCAATCGCTGTATCATAGGCTTTACGCAACAGTGCAAAGTCAGCGATTGGTGGGAAATGGAAACTTTGAAAGTTTTTTGCTACCATCGATGAACTTGTTGCTGCCGCTTGGGCAATCACAAGATCACGCACGTGGACATCTTTTGAGATGGCACCACACGTACCGACCCGAATCAATTTCTTCACGCCGTAAGAGTTGATCAATTCATGGGCATAGATACTCGCTGAAGGCATGCCCATGCCGGTTCCTTGGACAGAGACCCGCTCGCCCTTATAAACGCCTGTATAGCCCAACATCCCCCGAACGTTGTTGTAACAGATCGGGTCTTCTAAAAATGTTTCAGCAATATATTTTGCCCGCAGTGGATCACCTGGTAACAAGATTTTGTCTGCGATCTCGCCTGCTTTTGCTTCGATATGAACGCTCATTCGTTTTTCTCCTTTGGTCTGCTTTTTATAGTACTGCTAACGTTTCTTTGATCAACGCTTTAAATTCTGCCTTGACCCGTTCCGTCGTTTCCACGACTTCTTCATGATTCAAGCTCGCTTGCATACCAGCAGCCAAGTTTGTGATACAAGAAACACCTAAGACTTTCAAGCCACTGTGAACAGCAACGATCACTTCCGGGACAGTCGACATACCGACAGCATCGGCACCGATCGTCCGAGCAAAGCGGATCTCTGCTGGCGTTTCATACGTAGGACCTGAGAAGCCCATATAAACGCCTTCTTTTAAGTGCAATCCTTTTGATGCACCAACTTTTTGTGCCGCTTCCCGATAAGGCAAATGGTAGGCTTGGCTCATATCTGGGAAACGTGGCCCCATTTCTTCTTCGTTTTCACCAATCAGTGGGTTGTCCCCCATAAAGTTGATTTGATCGGTGATCAACATCAAGTCTCCCGGCTGGAAGCTTTCGTTTACGCCGCCACAGGCATTGGTCACGACTAAAGAGTGAGCTTTCAATGCCGCCATCACACGGACGGGGTAAGTGACCGTCTGCATCGAATGGCCTTCATAATAATGGAATCGTCCTTGCATCGCTAAGACTTTTTTCCCAGCTAATGTTCCATAGACCAATTGTCCTGCATGACCGACCACTGTCGAAACAGGAAAATGCGGGATATCGTTGTAAGGCAACACGATTGGGTTTTCGATCTCATCGGCTAATTCACCTAAGCCAGATCCTAAAATCAACCCAAATTCCACTTCACCGACGCCGCTTTCTTGGATAAATGCCGTTGTTTCTTGTAATTTCTCATGTAACGTTGTCATTTCATCACCTCTAGTTTAAATGTTGTAAAAAGCTTGTTCCGTTTTCTGTAGCTGAAACACCAAAGTTTTCAGCGATCGTTGCGGAAATATCCGCATAATAGCCTTGTGGCAATTTGCCTTGGCCTTGGAATTTCTTGCTGTACGCTAATAATGGCACATATTCTCTCGTGTGATCCGTTCCCGTAAAGGTTGGGTCATTGCCGTGGTCAGCTGTGATCAACAACAGATCCTCGTCTCCCATTGCTTCTAAAAGTTCTGGAATACGCAAATCAAAATCTTCAATGGCATGGGCATACCCTACGACATCGCGACGGTGACCATAAAGCGCATCGAAGTCGACCAAGTTCGTAAAGCTTAGACCCGTAAAGTCTTGTTTCATCACCTTCAGTAACTGATCCACACCGTCCATATTGCTCTTCGTCCGTACAGAATCGGTGATTCCTTGTCCGTTGAAGATATCATTGATCTTCCCAACGGCGATCACGTCTTTTCCAGCTTCTTTCAAGGAATCTAATACTGTATGGCCAAATGGATCGAGTGCGTAGTCATGACGATTGCTCGTACGAGTAAAGTTTCCAGGCTCACCGACATACGGACGCGCGATGATGCGGCCGATCATATATGGCTCATCTTTCGTGATGTCCCGGACGTACTGACAAATACGATACAATTCTTCTAATGGAATGATTTCCTCATGCGCGGCGATCTGCAACACTGGATCAGCCGAGGTGTAAACGATCAGATCGCCTGTCTTCATTTGATGTTCGCCGAAGTCATCAATGACTGCTGTCCCTGAATACGGCGCATTGCAGACGATTTTACGTCCAGAGAACGCTTCGATCTGTTGCAACAATTCATCGGGAAACCCATCGGGAAATACGCGGAAAGGTTTTTGGATATTCAAGCCCATGATCTCCCAGTGCCCTGTCATCGTATCTTTCCCAACGGAAACTTCTTCCAATTTGGTTGCATACCCATCATGGTCAGCTACCGCCTTCACGCCTTCTAAAGGACGGATCGTCCCTAGGCCTAATTGTTCCAAGTGAGGGATCGTCAAGCCTGCTTCTTTTGCAATATGGCCTAACGTATCTGAACCGACATCACCAAAAGCTGCCGCATCAGGTGCTTCACCAATTCCGACTGAATCCATCACGATCAAGTGTACACGTTTAAACATTCTATTCCCTACTTTCTTTATTTTATGCTTTTACAAGCGGATCTACTACCTCTATCATACTAAACTTAAGCAAAAATTGCGCTGGGTTGCTTTGGAAATTTCCTGATGCGTTCCTTTCACCCAGAGGATAGAAAAAGGGCAGGACACAGCAACACATTCATGTCCCATAGCCCCACCCTTTCATACTGAAAAATTATTTAGATTTAATGTAGTTCTTCCCGTTAGCTTTCGGACCAGCGGCTTTTCCAAGGAAAAGAACGAGCACGATGATCGTCAAGGCATAAGGCGCAGCCTGTAAGTAAACCGCTGGAATGGAAGAGATGATTGGCAGTTGGCCACCTACGATACTGATGTTTTGCGCAAAACCGAAGAAAATCGCAGCTCCCATCGCACCAAGTGGATTCCATTTACCAAAGATCATCGCAGCCATCGAGATAAACCCTTGACCGGCGATCGTTGTCACGGCAAAGCGACCCGCGATCGATTGAGCAAACAAGGCACCGCCCATCCCGCCAAGGAAACCAGAGATCAAGACACCTGAGTAGCGCATCACGTAAACATTGATCCCTAAGGTATCCGCTGCTTGTGGATGCTCACCGACAGAACGAAGACGCAACCCAAAGCGTGTTTTGAAAATCACGAACCATGCGATCACTGAGATCAAAATAGCGAAGTACGCCGGTAAGAATGTTTGATTAAAGAAAATCGGGCCAATGATAGGAATATCTTTAAGAATCGGGAAATTGAAATACCCCAATGTCCGTTGGATGTTATCCGTTTGCCCTTTGTTGTAGATCGCTTTGACTAAGAACACGGCCAAAGCTGGTGCCATCAAGTTCATCACCGTACCACTGATGATATGGTCGGCACGGAAGTTGATGGTTGCCACCGCATGCAGCAAGGAGAAAACCACACCGACCAGTCCGCCGACGAGCATCCCTAACCACGGTGTCCACGCACCGAATTGTGACGCAAATTCAATATTGAAAACAATCGAGCTAAAAGCACCCATAACCATGATTCCTTCAAGACCCACGTTAACGATCCCGCTGCGCTCTGAGAACACGCCACCTAGCGCCGTCAAAATCAGAGGAGACGCATAAATCAATGTTTGAGTGACGATCGAAGAAATTAAACTAATATCCATTAGATGGTTCCTCCTTCCTGATCTTGATCGTTTGGTTGGGCTTCAATCTCCTGTACGACCAGCGCTTCTTTTTTGCCATCAAAGATTTTTGCCAACAAGAAACGAATCACAAAACTGATCGCTACGAAGAAAATAATAATTGCGATATTGACATCGACTAATTCAGATGGAATACCTGCAAACTGCATGCCTTGTCCACCTAATTTCAAAATACTGAACAAGAGGGCTGAAAGCAAGATTCCGATCGATGAGCCGCTTCCTAACAAGGATACAGCCATACCGTCAAACCCGATGCTCAATGATGACCCTTGAACGAAGAAGTTTTCAAACGTTCCTAGTCCTTGAACGACTCCACCTAATCCAGCAAGCGTTCCAGAG
Organism: Enterococcus sp. R12; assembly: GCF_058135755.1. Taxonomy (NCBI): domain Bacteria; kingdom Bacillati; phylum Bacillota; class Bacilli; order Lactobacillales; family Enterococcaceae; genus Enterococcus; species Enterococcus sp. R12. Next base: position 238,896 of record NZ_CM176874.1, on the reverse strand, counting down.
ATGATCATGGAGATAATGATCGTCCGTTTGCTGCTCATCCCCGCATATTCAGAAGCGCTTGGGTTCAAGCCCACCGCACGGATTTCATAACCAAGAGTGGTTTTTTTCATCAAGAACCAAACCAAAACTAAGAAGATCAAGGCTAAGAAGATCCCTAAGTTCAAGCGAGAGTTGCTCGTGATGCTTGCTAGAAACGGCGTCTGCATGGAGGCATTTTCCCCCACCATTTTTGTGACCCCTTTTGTCGTGATCATGGATTCGCTCATCACATTATTGACTAAATGGTTCCCCGTATAAAGCAAGATATAGTTCATCATGATCGTCACGATGACTTCACTTGTTCCAAAGAATGCCCGTAGGAAACCAGGAATCGCAGCTGCGATCGCCCCGCATAAAGCCCCTACGATCACGGCTAATGGCAAGACCACCAACCGAGGCGCATCTGGCATCGCTAGTGCGACCCAGATACTGGCAACCCAACCTGCTAGCGCTTGACCAGAAAGACCGATATTGAAGAATCCGGCTGAGTTTGCAACGGCAAACCCCAGAGCGGTAAAGATCAATGGTCCTGCTGTAACAAAAATCTCACCAATGTTGCGGGCATTTAACCCACCTGTTTGTCCGTTGATAAAAACGGTCCGAAACATTTGTGTATACCCTGTGATCGGGCTATAGCCGAAGGCCGCCATGATGATCCCGCCAAGGACGAATCCCAACAAGACAGCGATGATCGGCACTAATATATTGCGGATCTTTTCTTTGCGGTTATTCAACCGAACCACCTACTTCCTCCATTTGCAGCTCTCGTCTTGCTTCCTCCAAGGAGTACCCTGCCATCAACAAGCCAAGCTCTTTCTCTGATGTTTCTTTCGGATCAACGACCCCAACGATCTCACCAGCATGAATAACAGCAATGCGGTCTGATACATTCAAAATTTCATCTAATTCAAAGCTGACTAACAATACCGCTTTGAACTTATCCCGCTGTTCAATCAAGCGCTTGTGGATAAATTCGATCGCTCCAACATCCAACCCACGGGTCGGATTGGCAACGATCAATAGATCAGGATCGCGGCTGATTTCTCGTGCGATGATCGCTTTTTGTTGATTCCCGCCGGACAATGCCCGTGCTGGTACGATCTCGTTGACTGTTCGTACGTCAAATTCTTGAATCAAATCACGAGCAAACTCGTTGATCTCTCCGTAATCCAAGACACCTGCATTACTCAAAGGTTTTTTGTAGTAGGTTTGCAAGGCGATGTTTTCTGATAACATCATATCCAAGACAAGTCCGTATTTATGGCGGTCTTCTGGCACATGACCAACGCCGGCTTCGGTGACTTTCCGAGGCTTGAAGTTAGTGATGTCATCACCATTCAGCAAGACCTTGCCGCTTTCGACTTTCCGTAAACCAGTGATGGCTTGTAACAGCTCTGATTGCCCATTGCCATCGATCCCAGCAATCCCCAATACTTCACCTGCACGTACTTCTAAGCTTAAGTTTTTGACTGCTTCTAAGCCACGGTTTTCTTTTACGACTAAGTTTTCAACAGAAAGCACGACTTCTTTTGGTGACGCTTCTTTCTTCGGTGTCTTGAAGGACACAGAACGACCAACCATCATATCGGCCAACTGTTGCGAGCTGACGTCTTTGACATTGACGGTGCCGATCCCTTGTCCCCGACGGATAACTGTACAACGGTCTGCCACCGCTTTGATCTCATCCAGTTTGTGGGTGATCAAGATGATCGATTTGCCTTCACGCACCAATCCGCGCATGATCTCGATCAGCTCTTCGATTTCTTGCGGTGTCAAAACTGCCGTTGGTTCATCAAAAATCAGTACATCTGCGCCGCGGTAAAGAGTCTTCAAGATCTCTACCCGTTGCTCCATCCCGACAGAGATGTCACGCACATAAGCATCTGGATCAACCGATAAACCATATTGTTCAGAAACTTTTTTGATTTCTTTGCGGGCTTTCTTGCGATCTAACACACCGAGATGATGTGGTTCGCTCCCCAAAATGATATTTTCTGTTACAGTAAAGGCGTCTACCAGCATGAAATGCTGATGCACCATACCGATCCCCAATTTGTTTGCTGCGGTCGGGCTCGTGATATTCACTTTTTCACCATTCATCCAGATTTCACCAGATGTTGGTTCCAATAATCCTGACAGCATATTCATCAAGGTCGACTTGCCCGCTCCATTTTCACCAAGCAATGCGTGGATTTCTCCTGGCCTTACTTGCAAGTTGACATCGTCATTGGCTTTGAACGTTCCAAACTCTTTGGTGATATGACGCATTTCTACAACATATTTTTCCTCAGCCAAATTACTCACATCCTTACTTTCTAATTCGCTTATACAAACCATTCGTCATGTCAAAAAAATAATTGCTATTGCTTAGGATGATTACTATCCTCATGAAAACCCGTAGCTTTCATCAACATAGTAATCCAATGACGATCATCTTGCCCTAAACTAGGGCAAGATAACCGAAAAGAACAACTTTATTTTTCAGGTGTTTCTGGTACTTCTACTTTGCCGTCGATCACGTCTTGTTTCGCTGTTTCGATCGCTGCTTTGGCATCATCTGAAAGGAATCCTTCAGTAATGTCTACACCGCCATCTTTCAAGCCGTAAACAATATGTTCGCCGCCAGGGAAGTTGTCTTCTAACGCACGAGTTGAGATATCTTGTACCGCTGCGCCAACACCTTTCAATGTTGAAGCCAATGTGAAGTTATCTTCTTTGCCGTCAGCAGTTGTGTATTTTCCTTCGTCTTGTTGATCGCTATCTACACCGATGACCCAAACTTTTTTGTCTTCTAGGTCTGCTTCGTTCAATTGTTCATTGATTGCTTTTGCTTCTTGGAAGACACCTGCACCAGTACCACCAGATGCGTGGAAGATTACGTCAACGCCACTTTGGTACATTGAAGCTGCCAATGCTTTCCCTTTAGCAGGATCACCAAATGATGCTGCATATTGAGGATCAACCGTGATTTCTTTGCCTAATTTTTCAGCTGCGTCTTGAACGCCCTTCATGAAACCAGCTTCGAAACGGTCGATAACGACGCCTTCTTCACCACCGATGAAGCCGACTTTGTTTGTTTTGGTTGTATACGCTGCGGCAAAACCAGCTAAGTAAGCTGCTTCGTTATCTTTAAATGTTGCTGAAACAACGTTGTCTTTGCCTTCGATCACATCATCGATGATCCCGAATTGTGTATCAGGGTTTTGGTCAGCTGCTGCTGCGATTGAATCTTTCAATAAGTAACCTACACCGAAAACTGTTTTGAAACCATTTTGAACGGCACCATTTACGTTGGTTGTGTATTCTGAAGCTTCATTTGATTGCACGTAGTCATAACCACCAGCACCGCGAGCGATCCCGTGTTCCTCACCCCATGCTTCTAAGCCTTCCCACGCTGATTGGTTGAATGAACGGTCATCCACCCCACCGATATCGGTAACGATTGCGACACTATGCGCTGCATCAGTCGTACCGTCTGCAGAACCTCCGCCAGTTGAATCAGTTGAACCTGAATTTCCTCCGCCACAAGCACCAAGTAAAGTCAACCCAGCTACTGCAACAATACCTAAACTAAATAATTTTGCTTTTTTCATTGCTGTAAAGCCCCCTAAAAATATAGTTTTTTTCAACAGCCGCATCGACTGAATGAACATGGTTTATAAATCTTTGTTCGTGAAGTAATAAGGCAATAGGCCTTCTACCGTGGTTTCTTTGATGACACCATCATCGCCGACTAAGGTCACCGGCATATCTGGCGCACAAAATTCCACCATGACCTGGCGGCAAGCACCGCAAGGAGAGATCGGTTCTGGCGTATGACCCGCCACAACCAAATGTTGAAACTCTTTTTCGCCTTCAGAAACGGCTTTGAAAAAAGCGGTTCGTTCTGCGCAATTTGTTAAGCCATATGAGGCATTTTCAATGTTGATCCCTTGATATATCGTACCATTTTTGGCAACGAGACAAGCACCGACCGGAAACTTAGAGTACGGCACATACGCTTTATCTAAGGCGGAAACGGCGGTGTCGATCCACTCTTTTTTCGCTATTGTCATTGTCTTCCCCGCTCTTATTTTTATTTTTTGCTACTTTACTTAATAATGCTAAGCTTAGTAGCCAGCACCTGTTGAGCCAGTCACGATGGCAACACTTGCGCTTGTTCCTAAGCGGTTTGCGCCCGCTTCGACCATAGCTGCAGCTTCTGCTTCGTTGTGGATACCACCGGAAGCTTTGACACCCATTTCTGGTCCTACTGTTTCACGCATCAAGCGAACATCTTCAACGACTGCCCCACCAGTTGAAAAGCCAGTTGAGGTTTTCACGAAATCTGCACCAGCTGCTTTGGCTAATTCACAGGCTTTGACGATTTCTTCGTTGTCTAATAACGCTGTTTCAATGATTACTTTGACAAGCGCTTTGTCTTTGGCTGCTTCAACGACTGCTTCGATGTCTGCTTGAACTTTTTTGTATTGTTTTGATTTCAAGGCACCTACGTTGATTACCATATCGACTTCATCTGCGCCGTTTTTGATCGCATCTGTTGTTTCATAAGCTTTGACCTCAGATGTGTTTGCCCCTAAAGGAAAACCGATCACGGTACAAACAGCCGTTGGTTCGCCTTGTAATTTTTCTGCTGCTAATGAAACCCACGTTGGATTGATGCAGACAGAATAGAAGTGATAGGTTTTTGCCTCTTCGATGATTCGTAAAACATCTTCCTCCGTTGCGTCTGCTTTCAAAATCGTGTGGTCGATCATGCGATTCAATTCCATTTTTATTCGCTCCTTATTCTGTAATAATGTCATGGATCAATGGCGGTTCTGCGCCATCTTCCCCAATTTCAATATTTTGGTCGATCAATGCTTTGACATCCTCGATTGCTTCGGTATTGCTATAGATCGTCAATAGCGATTCCCCTTTGCTTACGGATTCGCCAACTTTCTTATGCAATTTGATGCCCACGGCATGGTCGATGTCTTCGTCTTTGGTCTTACGACCTGCCCCTAACATCATCGCCGCGATCCCTAGCTCATTGGCAACTAATTTCGTCACCACGCCGCTAGTTTTCGCTGGGACTTCCACTTCATATTTCGCTGTCAAAATCTTGCTCGGGTCATCGATCACTGTAGCGTCTCCGCCTTGGTCTGTGATCATCTGTCTGAATTTTTCTAACGCTTTGCCCGAATGCAGGGCTTCTTCCAACAGTTGGCGTGCTTCTTCCAATGAATCAGCTTTTTTCGCTAAAACGACCATTTGGCTGCCCAGTGCATAGCACATTTCTTCCAAGTCTTTCGGTCCTTTTCCTTGCAGTGTCTCAATGGCTTCCACCACTTCCAAACTGTTGCCGATCGCTTCCCCTAAAGGCTGTGACATATCAGAAATGACTGCCATCGTTTGGCGATTTGCCAATTTTCCGATGCGGACCATCGTTTGGGCTAAGCGTTTGGCATCCTCCAAGTTTTTCATAAAGGCGCCATCGCCTGTGGTTACATCTAACACGATCGCATCGGCACCTGCCGCGATTTTTTTACTCATGATCGAGCTGGCGATCAATGGGATCGAACTAACCGTTGCCGTCACATCTCGTAAGGCATACAGTTTTTTGTCTGCAGGAGCTAAATCTCCTGATTGACCGATCACGGCCACTTTGCTTTCGTTGACTAATCGGATAAAGTCGGCTTCAGAAAGCTCGATTTTAAATCCAGGGATCGCTTCAAGCTTGTCTAACGTCCCACCAGTATAGCCTAAGCCGCGCCCAGACATTTTCGCAACTGGTACGCCAACACTAGCCACTAAGGGCGCTAAGATCAATGTGGTCGTATCACCAACACCGCCCGTCGAATGCTTATCGACTTTGATTCCTTCAATTGAGGATAGGTCGATCACTTCACCAGAATTTGCCATTGCTAGCGTTAAGTTCGTGATCTCTTCATCTGTCATATCTACATAAAAAATAGCCATCAACAAGGCACTCATTTGATAATCTGGAATACTTCCTTCAGTATACGCAGTTACAATGTAGTCAATTTCTTCCTTCGTCAATGACTTGCCGTCACGTTTCTTTTCAATTAAATCCACCATTCGCATCGAAATGACCCTCGCTTCCTTTAACATTATACAATAATTTTTCGTAGGGTAAACCACTTTAGTAAAACAGTTTACTAAATATCGCAAAACTATGAAAACACTTACAAGAAGAAATATACCGCATTATTTCTCGCTTGTCAATGTCTTCACGCTCTCACGAATAATTAATTTTGTATCAAAAATCTTATTTGGAATTCGCCGTGTCGGAAACTCAATGGCGTCCACTAAAAACTTCGCTGCGGTAAACCCGATCTCAAAAGTCGGCTGCATGACCGTGGTAAGCGGTGGTGTGATGTATTCCGATAATTTCAAGGCATCAAAGCCGATCACCGAGTAGTCTTCTGGTACTTTTTTGCCCGCCTCATAAATCGCTTGATAACAGCCGATCGCCATGGCATCGTTGCCACAGAAGAACGCTGTGATCTCTTTGTACTTCAATAATTCCTTCGTTGCTTCGTACCCGCCGGTAACCGTTAATTCAGCATTTTCTACATATCGGCCTTTAAAAGGGATCTGATGATCCTTTAAGGCATGGCGATAGCCATTGAACCGTTCCTCTAATTGATAGTAGCCGGTGATTTCTTTGAGCATCGCAATGTTGCGGTGACCATTTTTGATCAAATAGCTGACGGCTTGGTAGGCGCCTTCGTATTCTTTCACGATCAAACGACCATTGTCCCGCTGATTGATCCCACGATCAACTAAAATAATTGGTCGGTCATCAAAGAACCCGCTCTTCAAGGAATAATCCTCTGGCAGCAAATGCGGCGTCGCTAATAAGATGCCATCTACCGAACGATGAGACAGTTCATTCAAATATTGAACCTCTTTTTCTTGGCTGTGGCGCGAATTGCATAACACTAGCATGTAACCTAGTGGATTGAAATAACTTTCCGCCCCTTCAATGACTTTAGAGAAAAAGAAATCCGTCACATCAGGCACGATCATTCCGATCGTTTTTGAATGGCGGTTGATAAGATTCGAAGCAAAAAAATCCGGCTTATAGTGATATTTATTTACGATATCTAAGACCCGCTTTCGGGTTTCTTCACTAAAACGGCTGCCTTTATTGTTTAGGATCTGCGACACGGTCGTGACAGAGACGCCAGCCATTTCAGCAATCTGTTTAATCGTCAATTTCATCTGCTTCTCTCCTCTCTTGCCTAAAGTGTAGCAAATTTTTCTCAAAAAAAATAGCACACTTTCAACAAGTGTGCGACTTTCTTTTTCGTTGATCAAAAATGGCCCGATGATACAGACAGCTCTTTTAGCGGAGCTGCGATTGCTCCAAAGGCTGATGACAACAGGCTTTTTGAGAAACCAACTGGTCTAGTTGCCGCTAACCAGTGCTTGTCTTGGCGATACCTTTGATCTGTTGAGAATCAAGGAGCAGCTACGCTTCTTTTACGCTTTGAATGATGTAATAGCCTTTGTCTTTTTTGATGATTTCGGCATTGCCAAAGGTCTCTTGCATTTTCTTTTGAGCACTCGGCGCCCCTTGTTTCTTTTGGATCACGATCGTTAAAGTCCCGCCTGCTTTAAGCAAAGGAAACGCCCCCGTCAAAATCTCATGAACGACTTCTTTTCCTGCCCGAATCGGCGGATTGCTGAGGATCGCCGCATAAGCAGGTTGATTTAATTGGGCATAGATATTGGATTGATGGATATCTACCTGTTCAATGCCGTTACGCTGGGCATTGCCTTTTGCCAAATCCACTGCCCGCTGATTGATATCGATCATCTCGACAGGTCGTTGACTCGCATAAGCTAACGCTAAGCCAACAGGTCCATAGCCGCACCCAACGTCCAGCAGACTTCCTTCTGGTAGCTCCCCCCACTCAAACGCATCGATCAACACCCGCGAGCCATAGTCCACCGTGTCACGGGAAAACACCCCGCTATCTGTCACAAAATGAAAGTTCTTTCCTCTTAATTCAAACGACCACTGCTCAAAATCATGGGCCGTATCAGGATTTTCTGTATAGTAATGATTACTCATGGTTATGCTCCTTTCTTCTATTTCCTCTTCGCTTGTTTTTTCTACTGGTTTCTACTAGTTTTTCCTTGTTTCTTCTATTCGAACAAGTGAACATAGTGAAATCACCAGTAAAAAAGCCCTGCAAGATTTGTCTGCTGCTTCTTTCTAATCATACCGAAAAACAGTCAGAAGTAAACGCCCAGCAAAAAAAACAACGAAAAAACAGTTTTTTGTTGTTTCTGCAAAGGAAATCATGTCTTTTTTTCAAGTTCCGCAAGTTTCTATGGTAAAATACTTTCGAACAGTGGCCCGTCGCTTCTAACAGAAACCGATGATGCCGCAAAAAAGGAGCCTACTATGCAAGAAACCATGAATTTTTATCAAATTCCTCGTGAGCAATGGCAAGGGTTTTATACGAACGGCATGATGCCTTTCACTCAAGAAGAATTGGATAATATCAAAAGTTTGAACGACCGGATCTCGGTCCAAGATGTGGAAGATGTTTACGTGCCTTTGTGCCATCTGATCCATCTTTATATGAAAGAGTTTGAATCATTGACCCTCAGCAAGGGACTCTTTTTACACCGCTACGTCAAAATGCCGCCTTTTATCATCGGCATCGCTGGAAGTGTCGCCGTCGGCAAAAGCACCACCGCACGGCTCGTCCAAAATTTGTTGGCCCGTTTGTTTCCCCGTAGAACCGTCCAACTGATCACCACTGACGGCTTTTTGTACCCGAACGAAGTCTTGGAGGAACGCGGCAGCTTGAATCGCAAAGGATTTCCAGAAAGTTATGACATGGAAGCCTTGATCAACTTTTTGAATGCGGTCAAATCAGGAGAACCAGACATTCAGATCCCCGTCTACTCCCATGAAGTCTACAATATTATTCCTGATACGTATGAAACGATCAGTCAACCAGATATCTTGATCGTGGAAGGCATCAATACCCTGCAACTGCCTGCCAACCAACAAATCTATATCAGTGACTTTTTTGATTTTTCAATTTTCGTGGATGCCCAACCAGCACTGATCGAAAAATGGTATTTGGAACGATTTGAATCATTACTAGACACGGCCTTTCAAGATCCCAGCAATTATTATTACCAATATGCGATCGGGGATCGCAAGGAAGCGATTAAAATGGCAAAAGAAGTATGGAAAAATGTGAATTTAAAGAATTTACACGAGTATATCTTGCCTACACGCAGCAGAGCCGATATAATTCTTCATAAAACAAAGCACCATTTGATCGATGAAGTGTTCTTGCGCAAGTATTGACCGCTTCATTTTTATGATTATGCTGTTGAAAAGGCCCAGCCTTTTTTCAATAAAAACTAAAAGAATTGAGGTAATTTATTGTGACAAACGTTGACACTTTGCCAAACGTCGAAAAAATTATCGTACTTGATTACGGTAGTCAGTACAACCAGCTGATTACACGCCGTATTCGTGAGTTCGGTGTTTTCTCAGAATTATTGAGCCACCGCATTACCGCTGAAGAAGTAAAAGCGATGAACCCAAAAGGGATCATCTTATCTGGCGGACCAAACAGCGTCTACGACGAGAACTCTTTCGGCATCGACGAGAAAATTTTTGAGTTAGGCATCCCAGTTTTAGGGATCTGTTACGGCATGCAGTTGATTACTTATAAATTAGGCGGAAAAGTTGAACCTGCCAAAAACCGTGAATACGGCAAAGCAGAATTGGAAGTCACTTCTGATGCAGCGGCCCTTTTCCAAAACACGCCCGCAACCCAAACCGTGTGGATGAGCCACGGGGACTTGGTCACTCAAGCACCTGCAGGCTTTGATGTCGTGGCAACGAGCAAAGATTGCCCGATTGCTTCTATCCAAGATGCCGAGCGCAAAATGTACGGTATCCAATTCCACGCAGAAGTTCGCCATTCAGAATACGGCAACGACTTATTGCGTCACTTTGCCATTGACGTTTGTCAATGTACAGGTGATTGGACAATGGACAACTTCATCGATATGGAAATCGCAAAAATCCGCGAACAAGTGGGCGACAAAAAAGTCTTGCTTGGTCTTTCCGGCGGGGTCGATTCTTCTGTCGTTGGTGTTCTTTTACAAAAAGCGATCGGCGATCAGCTGACTTGTATTTTTGTTGACCACGGCCTCTTGCGTAAAGGCGAAGCCGAGCAAGTAATGGAAAGCTTAGGCGGCAAATTCGGCTTGAACATCATCAAAGTTGATGCCAAAGAACGTTTCCTATCAAAACTTGCTGGGGTTTCTGATCCTGAAGAAAAACGCAAGATCATCGGAAATGAATTCGTGTACGTCTTCGATGATGAAGCAACCAAACTAGCTGGCGAAGAAGGCGTTTCTTTCCTTGCCCAAGGAACCCTTTATACCGACGTCATCGAATCAGGGACCGAGACTGCTCAAACCATCAAATCACACCACAATGTAGGTGGTTTACCTGAAGACATGCAATTCAAATTGATCGAACCATTGAACACCTTGTTCAAAGACGAAGTCCGTGAGTTAGGAACCCAGCTTGGCATGCCAGACAGTATCGTATGGCGCCAACCATTCCCTGGACCAGGTCTAGGCATTCGTGTCCTTGGCGAATTAACAGAAGAAAAACTAACGATCGTCCGCGACTCGGACGCAATCTTGCGGGAAGAAATCGCAAATGCCGGCTTAGACCGCGACATTTGGCAGTACTTTACCGTCTTACCAGGCATCCGCTCCGTCGGTGTCATGGGTGATGGCCGGACCTACGATTATACCGTCGGCATCCGTGCAGTCACTTCAATCGATGGCATGACCGCTGACTTTGCCCGCATCCCATGGGAAGTCCTACAAAAAATCAGTGTCCGCATCGTCAACGAAGTCGCACACGTCAATCGGATCGTGTACGATATTACGAGCAAACCACCTGCTACTGTGGAGTGGGAATAATCTTCAAAAAGACAGAAACCCTCTGTATCAAGGGTTTCTGTCTTTTTTTATTTTGATTCTTTCCAACAGATATTCAATACACATCAAAATATTAGTAGACGAGCAAAAAGGGAATGACCAATTTTATTTTTTTCTATGTTTCCAATTGAACTAAATTCTTTACGAGTAAAAACGTACAAATTATTTTATAAAAAAAGAGTGCGGAAAAATATTCCACACTCTTTTTCTATTTACATATTCTTATCTATCAGTTGTTACTGCTAATTCTAACCCAAAATACCAAACGCACTCAAAACGATCGATAAGATCAAGATGATCCAAATTACTCGAGTGGAATTTAGTTTCTTTTGGCCTAGCATCCAGTAGGTCAGCAAGACGAGCAAGATAGGTACAAGGGATGGCAAGATGGCATCCAACGTGTCTTGGATCACTAATTCGACACCGTCTTTTTTATAGACAAAAGGAACAGTTGCTTTGACCACAGAGGGAATCAAGGCACCAATTACTGTAACCCCTAAAACGGTTGCGGCATTGGTGAAGGCCGATAATTTGTCTTTCAAGGTCGTCACTAATTTGACCCCTTGTTTGTAACCTAGAGGTAGCAACGCTGCCCGACCGAAAAGTAACGCGATGTTGGCGATGATCCAGATGACACAGCCAACGACGGAACCATTTTGCGCCAATGTGCCGGCAACAGAGCCAAAGATTGTTCCCCAAATCACGTGGAACAAGGAGTCACCGACACCGGCCAAGGAACCCATCAAGGCCGTTTTCAAGGCGATGATCGTTTCTTTGGCTTTGTGTCCGTCTTGTTCTTCAATCGCGACATCGATCCCCATGATCAAGTTCCCAAAGATCGCATTGGTATTGAAAAATTGATTGTGGGTCCGCAGCATATCTTGTAGCTGAGCTTCATCGTGGCCATAGAATTTTTTCAAGACGGGCAGGATGCCGTAAAGGTAACCTGAACTCATCATTCGCTCATAGTTCCAGTTTAATTGGCTTGCCAAAATATAGCGCCAGCTAATGGTATTCAACTCTTTTTTTGTCAGTTTTTGATCACTCATCGCCATCATATCCTCCTTCAAAATCTCCAGCAGCTGCCGTTGCAACGGTGCCTTTTTCGCTATCTCGTTTAAAGACTAACATTGCTGCTACGAGCCCAATGATGGAAACGCCGAGCATTGGGACTTGCAGATACGCAGCTAAAAAGAAGCCTAATAACAAATAAGGAATGTAGTGCTTTGTTGGCAAGTAGCGCAATAAGATCGCTACCCCGACGACTGGCAAGACGCCACCAGCGGTTTTTAGTCCAGTCATCAGCCATTCTGGCGTGTTATCGGTAATCGTCGTAACGACTGCATCTCCAGCTAAAAGCATCAATAAAATCGGAATCGCCCGTGACAATCCCCATAAGAAAGAACCCGATAAAACTAACCGTGGGATTCGTTTGACTTGCATGTTGTCGATGGCTCTATCGATTCGGTGTAGTAGAAATACGTTACAAAAACGAGCCACGACGTCCAGTTGCAGCATCAGTAAGGACACTGGAACTGCTAAGCCGATGCCGTATTCCGCGCCGTTTCCTGAGATCACGGCAAACGCTGTCCCCAGTACTGCGCCGGTAAAATAATCTGGGACGGATGCACCACCAAATGCGGCGATCCCTAAACGCATCAACTGCAAGGTCCCACCGACCATCAAACCGGTCTTCAAGTCCCCCATGATCATTCCAGAAATCATTCCGGCGATCGCTGGTTGGGTCAACGTATTGGAAATAAGTGAATCATTAATAGCAATAAAAGCATAAACAGTAATAAGAATGATTTGATACGCTGCTAAATGCATGAATTTTCCTCCTAATTGTATGAACGAGTCTTAACTGGCTGGTTATCGATCGTTGTGTCGCCTCAGATAAATCGTGAAAAACACTCGTTTTTTGACAAATCTTCCGCTACATATTCTCCTCGATCGAAGCGCTGCCTGATTTACCCTCGTAATTTCTTCATAAAGTCGATCGATGGTTCATTGGGTACAAGCTGTGCCGTGACGGTGATTCCTTTTGCGGCGATCGCTTCAAAGATCGGCTCTTCTTCTGGCAGCACTTGAATGCTTTTGGTCACTTCCCGTGCGCCTTCTTTGTAGCTCATGTTGCCGACGTTGATCGCTTTGATCGGTCCATCTGCTTCAATATAACGCAAAACATCTTGGGGATTTTTGAAAAGTAAAAACAACCGTTGCTTGCCGTAACGACCAGCGCGAATATTCTTGGCTGCAGTTGCCACTGGAAGGACGGAAAGTCGCATCGAAGTTGGCGCTGCCATTCGTAAAGAAGATTTTTGTAATGGGTCTGCGGCGGCTTCATCATTGGCCACGATGATCCGTTGCGTGTTTAAACTGGTGGACCAGATACCGGCGACTTGTCCGTGGATCAAGCGCTCATCGATCCGACTATTGACGATATTTTCTTGCCCAGCATACGCACTGTAATCCCCTAATTCCTCTTGCTTTTCTTCTAAAATTTCTTGTTCTGCCTGGTTCATCCCTGCTTTGACATCAACGATGTTTTCTTTGGCTAAGCAAAGCAGCTCGTTGATCGTCGCTCGTTGATTGACGACTGCCTCGATCACTACGGACAATGTCATTCCAGCGAAAATCGCCACTTCGTCATCCTCTAAATAATTCTTGACTGCAACGTTGCACGGGGTTCCTCCTAATAGATCCGCAATAATCAATGTTGAACCGTTAAGGGCTTTCATTTTCTCGTTCAATTCTTTTTCAAACTGCAGATTGTCACTATCTGGTCGTAATGAAACGGTGTGAACGTTTGCTTGTTGGCCTACGATCATCTCCAGACTGCTTTTGACCCCTTCTGCCATGCCTCCATGACTGATCAATACAATGTTTTCCACTAATTTCCCTCCTACTCCGTAGGTCGCCCTACTTAACATGTTATGTTCCTTGTAAGCATACTATACCACATGGCAAGCCATCCGTAAACCTAATATCTTAACATATTGAATTTTATTTTTTAGGCCTGTACAGACTGGAAAACAACGAATTTTCTACAATAATTAAGTGGCAGGAAAGGATTTAACATGTTATGCTTGATGTATTCATATGGAATGGAGGGAAACCACTGTGTTGCCAAAGTATGAGCAGATCAAGCAAGATCTTTTACAAGAAATCAAAGACCATAAATTCATTCCCGGTGATAAGTTTTATTCAGAGGCGGATATCAAGCGGATGTATTCTGTTAGTTCGATCACGGCAGTCAAAGCGTTGAATGAATTGACGAGTGCTGGCTATCTGTATCGCATCCAAGGCAAAGGAACCTTTGTTTCAAAAGCAAAAGTATCTCAGAGTGTGAAGTTTTCCGACATTGAGCTGCATTCACTAGACCAAGAAAAGGTCAAGGTTCTTGCGGTGGAAGAAGGAAATGACCCTGAGATTTTGAAAGAATTAGGCTTGGCTGCCAGTGCTTCCTACTACCGAATCAAACGGGTCCGCTATTTTGGCGATGTTCCTTTCTTGGTTCACATCACTCATTTGCCGAAGAAGCTGATGAAAGAACCGATCGCCAAAAACCTCAACCGATATGCCAGTGTTTATGAGCGGGTCCGAAAAGACTTTGCGATCGACCTTTTCTCATTGGCTTCTGTTGAAACCAACGAAATCGTCTTTCCTGATGACGCTGAATTGTTGAACTTATTGCTACTGAGCTTCCGAGAGCCTGCGGTCAAACAAGTCAAGCACTCCTATTTAGCAGATGGAAGTGTCGCTGAATACATCGTCAGCTACAAGCATTGGAAATATTTCAAAACAAAAATAGAAGTAGAGCCCGCATAAATTTGGGTCTCTACTTCTAGTTTTTTATTCTACGACAGGTTGTTCACAGAAAACGAGTTCCTTGATCTCCACGCCATCGGTTTCAAATACCACGACTTCGTTGCTGCCTTTTTTCAAAAATTCTTTCGGACAGTATAAGGAATGCACGGGGCCACGTTGCCAATAGCGACCAAGATTGATGCCATTGACGATAACGACGCCTTTGCCATACCCACGGCAATCGATAAACGTATCTCCTACCTCTGTCAGCCTGAAGGTCGTTTGATAAAAGGAGGGGTGTGTCGGATTTTTTCCTGCTTGATAATCGATGGCTTGTAGCTGCTCTGCGGAAAGCGTCAATGGGTAATGACGATAGCCTTGATGGAAATGAATATCTTGCATGATGCCCCCACGAATACCTTTGACTTGCGTAGGCCCATTCAATTTAAACCCGTAGTTCACGCGCCCTAAGTTTTCTACTAAGACATCTAGCTCGATGGTTTCTTTATCAGGTGTCCCTTGGATCAACAGCTCCTCACCTAGCGTCTCTTGGTATTGGATCGCCTGTAATTGGCCGTCGGTAAAAATATGCAGCCGATCGCTAGCTTCTACCACTTTTAATTTGTTTTCTCGATGATAGTTTTTTAACTGAACCGAATAGAGCAAATAGCCGTAGCCTGTGCTGGCAGCTTCCATTGTTAGAGGATACATGCTTTCTTGCGGTGCCATCAGCTGGTCTTTGATGGCCAGTAACGAGACACTGTTTTCGATGGGAAAGGTTCCTAATGCCGCTAATTGCTTGGTCCGTGGGTTGGCTTGCCACACTTCGGGACAGGCTTCTTTTATGGCTTTTTGTACCTGATAGTATTTGTCGGTAGGTTCTCCTGCTTCTGTCAGTAAAGCATCGTAATCATAGCTGGACACTTGTGGTAGATCCAGCGCCCCCCGAGCGGAACAGCCATTGGAAAAACCAAAGTTCGTGCCTCCATGGAACATGTAGAGATTCAAGGAGCCGACTGCTAACATCTCTTTGACTTCATTGGCTAAGTCTTGACCGTCTCGCTTGATGATCGGCTCCCCCCAGCGGTTGAACCAGCCATCCCAATATTCCATGCACATGATGGGCCAGTTTTTGCCATGTTTTGCCATAAACTCTTTCATCACAGCCGCATTTTCCTTGGAACGACTGCCGAAATTGCCTGTGACAAAGACGTCGTCTTCAATCAATGTCCCAGCGTCCAAGACTTCTTCCCATGCCCCATCTGAAGTAAACAAGGGTACATCGATGCCGCATTCTTCCATCAACTCTTTGGTTTGGCGCAAATACGCTTTTTCCATTCCATAAGAGCCGTACTCATTCTCCACCTGCATCATGATCACTGGACCCCCATGGGTGATCTGCAACGGCACAAGCTTTGGCAGCAAGACCTGGAAATAGTTGCGCACCTTTGCCATGAAGCGTGGGTCGGTTGAGCGCAACCGCATCGGTTCGTTTAACAGCCAAGCTGGCAACCCGCCAAATTCCCATTCAGCACAAATGTAGACGGAAGGCCGCAAAATGACCATCAAGCTTAGCGCTTGGGCTTGCTTTACAAAAGCACAGATGTCTTTCATTCCTTCAAAGTCGTAGACTCCTTCACGAGGTTCGTGGAGATTCCAAGGAATGTAGGTCTCAACTGTGTTGGCTCCCAGTGCTTTTAGATTGTAGAGGCTATCTGTCCATTGCGCCGGTGTCATGCGGAAATAATGGATCGCTCCGCTGATCAATTTGATTGGTTTTCCATCTAACAAAAAATCTTCTTTTATCTCAAACGTTCGCATGTCGTCTTCCCCTTTACCAGTATCTTTGCCAATTAGGCAATGCCAATCGGATCAATCCTTCTAAATAGAAATAGTCTCCCCAAAGATTGGGTTCATCGATGCCTTTGCCTTCCGCATGAGCATACACACCATGCAGCAATAAGCCTTCATTTTCTGGCACTTGGCTCGCTGCATACTGCTCGCCTAATTGGTAAAGCATCCCTTTAGCGATTTTTTGGGCATCAGGATATGCCTCCATTTTCTCTGCTTCCAACAAGCCACAAGCCGCGATCGCTAAAGCTGAGCTGTCTTTTTCAGCAGGATGTTGGTCGTTAAAATCAAAGTCCCAATACGGCACGAGATCTGCGGGTAAATGAGCCAAAAACACATCCACGATCTGCGGATAATTTTCTGGAAAAGGCTGGCTATGCAAGTAGCTTTCATTCAAAGGAAGCCCTAAAATCGCCCAGCTTTGCCCTCGTGCCCAAATCGATTGGTCGCTGTTTCCTTGATGCGTCGCACCGTGACTTGGCTGCCCCGTTTCAGGATCGAAATAATACGTATGAAAGGTGGTGGCGTCATTTTTGATGACAGTCTTTCGCACTGTCTGATAATGCTTACTCGCGGCCTCTGCGTAACGAGTCTCTCCCGATAATTGGGTTGCTGCAAATAAAAGCGGCAAGTTCAGTAGCGAATCAATAATCAAGCGGTATTCTTGTGGGTCGCCATAAGTGCCCCAAGCTTGAATAAATTCCCCCTTTTCTTGAAAACGTGCCAACAAAACATCTGCTGCTTGAATGACTTCTTGCTTGCAGTGTTCATCGCCAGTGATCTTGTAGCCCGCACCGGCAGATAAGCTATATAAAAATCCAATATCATGATGATCTAATACAAAATGGTCGTCTAAGCGCGTTTGAAAACTGTCGATATTCTCCATTGCTCGCGTCAAAAAGTTCTTCTCTTTGGTCCACTCATAGGCGAGCCACAACATCCCGGTCCAAAAGCCATTGGTCCAATCATCGTTGCCTTTCAGCCGATATTTGCCATTGGTGGCACAGGCTGAAGGAAACTGTGTGCCAAAGCGCTGACTATTTTTTTCGATCTGTTGGATGCACGCGGTGATTTTATCCGCTAACCACACATCGGTCACTTTTTCTCCTAACAGGATCAAGCGTTGTTTGTTCTCATGCAGACGCATGTTTACCCTCCTCTTAACTTGTTAACATATTAACTGAAATCATTATAACGTAAACGAACAAAAAAAGCGACCTTCCTTCATTGATTCCTAAAAAAAGAGCATGACAACTGCCCACAAATGCAGACCTGTCATGCTCTTGTCCTCTTTTTTTTAACAGTTCCAACCAAATACTTCGATTTGTGTAAGAGCTGGAAATGGGGAATCATCCTCTGCTTTTTGCAGCTCTTTATAGGTTAGCTTAGTCGTTTCTTTTTTCGGAAAACGAACTTCTTGAAATGACGCCGTATTTGTCGTTTCCACCACCAGCTCTTCTCCATCAGCAAAGACCAAGGTCCCTTTGGTCCAATAGCTATCATGGGGATAATCTGCCCGTAATAGAAAACGAACCCGATCGATCAAGACGGGACGACCAAAATCAATGGTCAATGCAGCATCGGCTTGCTGATTGATGCCCCAAGAAGCAAACGGATACGAACCGTGGGATCGGTTGCCATATTTTCCATCGATCGCATTCTTGGCAAAAAAGACGGAATCATCTCGCGTCTCCACATTCGCTGAAGCATGAGGATACGCCCCTGTCGCTGACTTTTGATCATGGGCATTGAAGGATAAATTTTGATAATTCGTGATCTCAAACGCATGGGCTTTACGCACCATCAGGTGATGGCGCTGCGAGGCAAAGGCCGTTTCCACCGAGGACTTTCGATGAGATTCCGTCCAAGGGATCTGATATTCCCAAGTGGATTGGGAAAGATAGATCAGTGATGGTGCTAAGGTTTCATCAAGCTGAAGGACATAATACGGATTTTCCCCCGTCACCTCAACGACGATCTTATCCCCTTCCTCATAGGGATAGTTTTTAATGGCTAATACGGCCAAATCATCACCAGAAACTTGAAACGGCGCGGGTTCTTTTTCATGGTCGATGCGACCGACGATCACCTGGTCCTGCTTATTTTTTATTGCTAGCGTAATCATTTGGATCGCTCCTTTCTTTTTCTACGATACCACCGACTAAACAAATCAAACGGTGCTTCCCTGGTGGAATATGTTGTGCTAAGTATGGAAAACTAGTTCTTGGAAAAAAGACAGAGGTATTGGCTTCTGGCTGAACAATACTGGCTTGTTGATAGCCTTCGATGTTGATGATTTGAGAACAAAAGCCTCCTTCACTGACTCGACTCCAGGTCGGTCCTGTTTGGGCCTGAGGCAACTGTCCAGTCAGCGGTACACTAAACCCGCCCTCACGGAGGTCCAACGAAATCGTCGTCGTCAACTCGTGCACGCGCACATGCCACTGACCAAAGGGAAAAATCTCAGTTTCAATCACTACCTCCTCAAAGGGTGCCCATTGGTAAAAGACCCCTTTTTCCGTCACTCGATAATCCCTGACTGCGCCCTTCGTGCGAAAATAGCTGCCATCTCGAGCAATAGCTAATGTGCTATCGAAGGCGCCTTCGGCATACGTGACGCCAGCTTTCGGCACACTGAAACCAAATTTGCTCGAATAGACGAATTTGCTGTATTTTGCTTGAGCATGGGCTTGCTGTTCAAGCATCAAGCCTGCAGGATACCCCAACAGATGATGGCTTTTTTCATTGTGCACCAGCAACATATTGCCTTTTTCAATCCGTTTTTGCGGCTCTCTTTTGATTGGCTCAGGTTCAGCCCGCCAAAAAGGATGCGTTTCTGCGACCGCTAAAAGCAAAAAGGTCTTCAGCCCCCAATAAGGCGAGCCTGGTGCATTATACCCTTCTGCCATTACATGATTTTCATAGTGGTACCCGATGGACAAGCGACCATCGAAAGTGAAAATTTCTTGTGCCATCCAATTGCGCAAGTGCTTCGCCAGTAGTCCTCGCACCTGTCCCCATGGGATCGCTTCGACGTCTGCGAAAACCAGTGCCGAGAAAAACGCCCCTTGCGCAAACCGATAAGTCAGGCTGCGGCCATAGGGCAAGGCTTCGCCATCTTCATCAAAATAATAGACGAAGTCTTGCGCAAATAGCGTGGCTCGCTCTTTAAAACGCTGCGCCCATTCTGGATCTTCGTCTTGCATAAATGTAGCGTAAATCAAGCCGTAATAATGAAACGCAAAAGGAATGTAGTAATCTCGCTGCGTCGTTTTCCCGTCTACGTACCAACCATCGCCAACGTACATGGAATCGATCAATGCCAACTCTTGGGACAATGCTTCTTTTGCCAACGGTTCCCCACAGTGAAACAAGGCAACGCGTATCAACACTTTGAAGAATGTCCAGTTGTTCTTAGGAATCTTGCACTCAAGTGCTTGGGAAAGCCAAGCCACTAGCTTTCGCTGGTTCTTCTGCGGCAACGCTGTCCAAAAAGCGTCCTTTTGCAACAATAGGGTCAATGACAATGCGGCTGCTTCCACGATGTATTGATCATAATCCGTGATCCTTCCCCAGTAAAACGCGTGTTCAGGATCTGTCCCTGCTATCACTTTTTCTACGTAAGCTGCTCGTAACGGATCATCTGGGCAAACCCTCCAATAAGGCGCCAGCCCCCACAAAGGACGCACAAGCGCTTCCATCTCAGCTCGTGTTCGATCATATACGGCCCCACTGCTACCTAGATTCAATCCTAGATAGTCATCTGCCAAGATCGCTGCTTGCAAAGGAGTGATCATGTCTTCCAATGCCCGCTGATAGTCCAGACGCGTCAAAAACGGATTCTCTTTGATTGCCATTTGCTTCATACGCCATCTCCTTCTATCAATTTACAGAACAGAATAGCAAGCAACGGCTTTTTTATCAAGCGATCTTCTACTGGCAATACTGCTGAAAAATGAGAAAAGATTTCGAGGGATTTTAGACTTAACCTGTTAACAAAAAAAGAGGAATTGAAGCTATGGGAAAGTGATTGGAGAAATGGCGAAAGTTAACTTAGATAAAATGAGGAATATATGATAATTCATCAGTAATCCCACGATTTTTTTCATAAAAATTTCCTAGAAATTATATTATAAATATCTATCGATTAATAAATATTTCTCACATTTTTTTAATTCGAATATTTCTAAGGATTAACAATACCTTAAAGACAAAATAAAACTGTTATTCAAATAGACATGACGAAAGAAGAATGATTGTCTATAATAAAATAGAATCCGTTATTTGAATAAATATCCATAATATCAGAAAGGAGTGCGCAGATGGCCGTATATATTGAATTGTCTAATCCCATCCATGGAGGAGAAGGTTGGGAGCTAGGAGAGGTTTTATGGAGTCCTGTAGCTTCATCATGGAACACGATTATGAGGAAACCCAAAGAGGGGGATATGATTCTACATTCTATCAAAGACAAAAAAAGAAATATCAATCATAGATTATGGGGATGTTCTCAAGTTGCTGGTTCCTATAAAATCTTATCAAGCCCGCCACCGATCCCAGCTAATTGGGTTGGATATGACGAATACTATCAGATCCCCTTAAAGCACTACACAGAATTTCAAGACAAAGTTTTTTTACAGGAAGTTATCGATCAGAACAAAGACGCATTAAAAGCGATAGCGCCTCAAAAATCTTTTTATACGGAAACAGGTGTGCGAATGCAACCCGCCCAGAAATACTTGGCGCCTGTTAGCAATGAGCTATTAGAAATCTTAACTCCTTATATAAAAAAACCTATCTACTATAACGAAAAAAACAAGCAGAGATCAGAAAATATTGTACGTGAAGGCGATTCAGAAGAACTTCTTAGTGTGGGAAGTGGTGGGAAGGTTGCCCGGATTCAAACAACTATCGATAGGATTGTTAGGGACACGTCTCTTGTTAAAAAAATGAAGCAAAAATACAATAATCAATGCCAAATTTGCGGTAAATCTATTTCATTGTCCAAAGAAAAATATTACTCCGAAGGACATCATTTAAAAAAACTTGGGGGTATTCATCAAGGGCCAGATATAGAGAGTAACATTATTATACTTTGTCCCAACCACCATGTTGAATTTGATTATGGGGCAATTGCAATAGACGTTCACTCACAAAAAATTATTCATACAGACCCGCACAATCCTTTTCATAATAAGGAATTAACATATAAAAGAGAAGATTTAAATAAAGAATTTTTAACATACCATTTAAAAAATATATTTATAGGATAAGCCCCCTAAATGGAGTGTTTAGAGTAGGATTTTATTCCTTTACTGAAAATCTAAATTCTTTTTTATAATTCAATTTAGTTAATTATCTTTGATATAACGTTCAATAATTCTCTTTAGAGTAACTATTGGACGTTATTTACTTTTATTCTAGCTGCTTCTATTTTAAGTACCTATTTCATCTTTTTCTCAAAGCAGACCACACTTACCTCCTGATCACTGACTGTTGTCACGGCTTTTCGTGTCTCTTTAAATCCTTGACTCTTCCAGAAAGATCTACCTGCTGTATTTTCTTCAATAACAGCGAGAGAAACGAAGGAAAGTCCCTTTAAGTGCCAGTCTTGTTCTACTTGCTGATAAATAGCTTGCCCGTGCCCCTGACGTCTTTCGCCAACCAGTAGCAAGCCAATATACACAGTGCCCTCTTGCGGATAATCAACAAGATAATCCATGATAGCAATAGGTTTTTGATCAGAATAAATGATAGAAAATACCTTTTGCTCTTGAACCACGGCTGGCGGAAGAACAGTCATGTCACGCATGAGTTGTTCGATGGAAGGTGTCTCTTTCGTTAAAGCAAAATAGGCCTGGTTTTTCTGATAAATACTATAGGCAGCTTGTTGGTTTTCTGACGTGACGGAATGAAACGTATACTCGTTCATGAATGCTCCTTTATTGTAGGTTTATTGAACTTTATTTCGACCAAAAGTGAAGCAGGTGGATTTGATGGCTCTTACTGCTAGTTTATCCTATTCAAGTCCCCTCGTAAATTACTCTCGCAACCTCTTCCTATTTACGTTGCATTCCTACGATGATAACCGAACTTGTCAAGGCATAAAAAGACACCCTAAAGCCTTAAGTCAGAAGCCTATCACTTCTTCTCAAAAGCCCTTAAGATGTCTGATTACTGGCCATTTCTCTTGTCAAACAGCGAAAAAACTATTCTTCGACCGTGACTTTGTCCCACCAAGAAGTGGCGGTCTTTTGGATCACTTCATTCAAGTCTTCGATGTGCTGTTTTCCAGTACTTGCTAGCCATTCTTTGGCTGCTTCTGTTCCTTGTTTTACAAAGGGTTCAACACCATCTTTCCACGTTGCCCGGCCGCACAAGACGCCATTGAAGGTGGAGCCAGCTTCTTTGGCAAAAACCAGCGTTTCTTGGAATAAGCTGGCTGATACGCCTGCACTGAGAAAAATAAACGGCAGATGCGTCGCGTCGCTTTGCGCTTTGAAATACGCGGCAGCTTCTTCCTTGGTATACACGGCTTCTTCCTTAGCAAAACCTGCCACATAATTCATGTTGACTGGTACTTCCACTTTTAACACATCGACTTTGTACTGCGGTTTTGAAAATTCCTTCATCAATCCAATGACTTTTTCTGGTTTGCGTTGCGCATATGCTTTTGAGTCGACTTCAGGCAGCTTAGCATCATAGGAAAGGACTTCTAAAAAGAAGGGCAGATCAGCCGCTTGGCATTCACTGCCGAGTCGTTCCACAAAGACATGTTTCAACTGATTGATCTGGGCATCTTCATCTACATCATAGTAAAGCAAAAATTTGATGGCATCTGCGCCAGCTGCTTTTAATCGCTCAACCGACCATTGCCCTAATAAATCAGGCAAACGTCCCGGCGTAGTCGCATCATAGCCGGTTTTTTCATACGCCAGCAAAAGCCCCGCCTCTGGATCACGGCTTTGCGCAGCTGCCAACCCATATTCTGGATCTAATAAAATAGAAGACGCGTAAGGGGTCAATTCTTGTGAGACTAGCGTTTTAAACTGGCTGATTTTCTCTGCTTCAGCCTCCACGCCAAGTGCTGCCATCATTTTTTTCAAGGCACCTCGTTGGTCGATCGCTAAAGCTGCGATCACTCCTTCTTTCGTTGACAGGCGATCCATCGCTGCTTTTTTGGCTTTCGTTACGGTTGCTTTCATTAAAATTCCTCCTTTTTTGTCCATGCCAAAGAATCAACCGCTTTCACTTTTTTCAGCGTTGGCGAAACGGTTGTCAGCACGTATAAAAATGTCTATTGATGAAGCCGTTCAACTGATTGACCACCGCACGTATCGACTTCGTACACGAAAAGATACGTGCTCGTGGTGGGCTTTCTCAGTCATCGTTCGTTGTTATACGGATGAATCGTCACGCCTTTGACCACCCGATTGACGGTACGCGTTGGCGAAGGTGTGTCGGGTGTATTCCCGACTTTGATCGATGCCAGCAGTGCGATCGTTTGTGCAAAGACAATGTCTGCTAAGGCAAGATAACCGTCTGGCAATGATGTGTTATCTGGAAAGAAAAAGTTTGTTCCTGAAAAATTCACAGCGGTTGGCTGTCCGATAGCAGTCACTGCGGCGGCGATGCCGTCGCTCTTTAATTCTTCCAACATATCAAGATCATACTGCCGCGTGTAGGACGTATTGCTGACAAAGACAAAGACGAGGGTTTGGTCATCTACGAATGATTTCGGTCCATGACGGAAGCCCATCGAAGAATCGAACACGGTGGCGATTTTTCCCGCAGTCAGTTCCAATACTTTTAGCTGTGCTTCCCTGGTCAACCCCGACAACGTGCCTGACCCAAGGTAAACGATCCGCTTAAAGGAACGGTCCGTCAGTACTTGGAGTTCTGTTTCTCTGTCGATCACTTCTTGCCCCAATCGGCTAAGGGTTTCAACATAATGCCTCTTTTCTGTCAGAGGCGTCTGGTCAAAAATCAGCAGTGCGGAAAGAGCCATGCAAGAAAAACTTCCCGTCATTGCAAAGCCAGCATCATTTGACCTCTCAGGCATCAATAACAGATAGCTCGTTTCATCAGCGGCAGCTTGTTGTGCCAAAGATCCGTCGGCTGCACAAGTGATCGTCAAATGATAACTGTCGGCAACGAATTGATCGACGATTTTGACCGCTGCTAAACTTTCTGGTGAATTGCCGCTTCTAGCAAAAGAAACGAGCAGTGTTGGTTCATCCGCAAATAAAACTTGTTCTGGAGCTGCGACAATATCCGTCGTAGCAATACTTTCAAAAAGATAATCCGCAGTTGCGCCCGTCTTATTCAAGTAAGGAACGATCGTATCTCCAACATATTGCGACGTCCCCGCTCCCGTGAAGACCACCCGAATGCGTTTATCCGTCTTTTGCTTGATGGTACGTAAGAAAGTCGCGATCGCCTCTTGCTTTTCTTGATAGATCGTCAAGGTTTCTTGCCAAAGTTCTGGCTGTTGTTTGATTTCTCTTGTTGTAATCTCCGCACCTAATTCTGCTAATTCCTTTGTTGACAGTTGAAACATCTTTCTTCCTCCTAGCTACTGTTTTTCCAGTATGTATTCCCAGTGACGGTGCGAGGAGCGCTTGTCTTGGATGAATGCTTAGCGATCACCCAAAGGGCAAACTTCCCCGACCTCACTGGTTTTTAATACACGCCTTTTCTTTGCTCGAGTGGATCATTTCAGACTGTCTAGGAAATGCGCTACTCGTCGTTACGCAAGTGGCGGACTTTGTATCTAAATTGGTCTGCTCGGGCAACACTCAAGGTGTATTCGATCACTTCATTTTCAATATTGAACGTGCTGCGTACCAGGTTCAACACTGGCGCACCTTCGTGGATTTTCAGCAATGCCGCATCTTTCGCACTGGCAATGCTGGCAAAAAATTCTTCGTCCGCGAGGCGGATCACTTGATGAAAGTCTTCATGGAATATATCGTACAATGGTTTTTGCTCGATCATCTCACTCGTTAAATGCATGAAGCGTTTGACCGGCAGATAAGAACGCTCGATCATCATCGGTTGGCCATCAGCAAGACGCAATCGTTTTAACTTGTAGATCGGCTCGCCGATGGAAACTTGCAACTGAGTGGCAAAATATTTTGTCGCTTCCATTTTTTTGAATGCCAATACTCTAGTTTCTGGTTGTTTCCCTAGTGCTTTCATCTGTTCGGTAAAACTATACGAACCTGATAAATTGGTTGCCTGCTTGCGGATATCCGAGACAAAGGTGCCTTTGCCATGTTGGCGATAAATATAGCCTAATTTTTCTAACTCCTGTAGAGCCAAGCGAACGGTGGTCCGACTTAATCCGTAGCGCTTTGACAGCTCTCTTTCTGAGGGAAGCATTGTGTCTGCTTCCATTTCATTTTCGATTTTTTCAATCAGTAAATTTAACAATTGATCGTATAATGGTTGTCGATTTTTATTGATATTCATAAGCCCCTCCAAACTGGTTACTACCACATAACGAGTGTACTATTTCCCGATAGGCGTGTCAAACAATCGTCTACAGGGGCTCTGTTTCCTGAATTTGTGTCTTTTCACGCAGGAAAATGAACCAATTGCCAGCACGAGCTAAGCTGAAAAGTCAGCTGTTGCTTGCTTAGCAAAACTCCTCCTACGTGTTGCGCCGTTTCTTCTGCTAGCTTGCTTATTGCGGCCAAATGGATGGATACAGGCCAAAGCCAGAACCGATCAAGCCGATCACTAGCAGCAAAGCGATACATTTCAACGGCGTCCAGCCGCGTTTTGATAAGAAGAAATACAGCATCAATGTGATGGTCAATGGAATCACTTGCGGCAAGATCCCATCGAGGATTTTTTGAATATCGATCGTCACAGGCACTTCGTTGACTTTGTTAAACGTCAATTCATATTTGCCGTTAGCCAGTTCGTTGACCGCAGCATTTTCTTGCAATGTGTCGGTCAATTGACCATTCTCATCCGTGGTATACAGCATGTCTTCGTAAGCGGCAATGGCTGCTTGATCATCCACGATCGTCGTCGCTTGCGTCACTTCATTGGTAGTGCCGTTAGGGATCTGAATATCCAAAGACGTCGCTCCATACACGCAGGTCAAGGAGCCAACAACAAAAATCCCTAAAATACTCGCTGCTCGGGTAAACTCTTTGGCATTTTCCGTTAAGATGCCAATTGCATCTGTCCCTAAACGATAGGACCAGTGCATCAAGAAGTACCGCAAACCAAATTGGGCCGCATTGAATACCAGTAAGAATATAAACGGTGCAGCGATATTGCCGCTGATCGCCATATTGGCTGTGATACCCGCCGTGATTGGTACCAAGGTAAACCAGAACAACGCATCACCGATCCCGCCTAACGGTCCCATCGCGGCGACTCGCACTGCCCGAATCATGGGAATATCGGCTTTGTTTTGTTCCATCGATAAAATGATCCCCATCACAAAGTTCACCAAGAATGGATGAGTATTGAAAAACTCTAAGTTATGGCTCATTGAAGCAGCCAAGTCCTTTTCATTTTTGTGGATCTTTTTCAATCCCGGTAAAATACTGAATAACCAGCCTCCTGCCTGCATTCGCTCATAGTTGAAAGAGGCTTGTAGAAATAAGGAACGCCAGACCATATTGTTCAAGGTCTTTTTATCCAGTTGTTCTGCGGGCGCTTGTTCGCTATAAGAATCGGGAATATTATATGCCATCTTCATCGCCTCCGAAATCATAGGTATTGGCTGCTGCTACTTTAAATTTGGACTGGATTTGATAATCCCAAAAGGCTAATGCAAAACCGATAAAGGCTAGAATGATCAAGGCTGGTCCTTGCAAGGAAGGTGCCGCCATTACGATCGTGGCTAAACCAAACCCCATAAAGAAGAAGCCCCACATTTCTTTGGAAACCATCACTTTTAGTAAAATCGCAAAACCGACATACCGCATCATGCCCCCAGCTGCGCCGAGCCCACCCATCAACCATTGAGGGATCGCTGCGACCGCCTGATTCCCGAAGGCAGCACCGCCGATAAAGAATAAGACCACGATCAAGCCGAAGATCGTACCAAGACCCGCCATCGCTAAATAATTGATTCGATCAATCCCCTTCGTATTGGCATCATGGGCGTAGCTGTCGGCTTTTGACATCACTGGCGACATTAGTGAGAAGATAATCGTCACCCCATATTGCCCCAGCAAAGAAAACGGAATCGCCGTAGCAACCGCTACTGTGGGTTCCAGCTGCAGCGTGATCGCTAAGATTGCTGCCATAATTCCGCCAATCACCGCATTTGGCGGTTGCGCGCCGCCCACCGGCATATTGCCGATCGTCATTAACTGATAGGTTCCGCCAACGATCAAGCCGGTTTGAAGATCTCCAAGAATAAGTCCGATAACCATCCCAGTAACAATGGGTTGGTACAATGATTCTAAAAAACTAAATTGATCGATCGCGGCAATGAATGTGACTATGAAGACTAAAATGATTTGAAAAATCGTGTAATCCATTTTCTTTCTCCTTCCTTACCTCTGCATTACTGAAACAATTTCTTTTCATCTTCAACAGGTGTCGTTGGAACCCGCTGGATCACTAATTGCACCCCCATTTCCTTCAGTTTTTTAAAGGAATCGACATCTGCTTCATCGACGGCAACTGTCGTAGCAACCTGTCTTTTTCCTTCTGACATATGCATATTCCCAATGTTCAGTTTCTTGATCGGCACCCCACCTTCAGCTAATTTCAACGCATCTTGCGGATTTTCAACCACCATGAAAATTTTTTGTTTTGGCGATGCTTTATGAATGATCTCGATGGTTTTTTTAAGCGAGAAATACCTCGTTTGGACGCCAGCTGGCGCCGCCATATCCATCAACCCTTGTCTGACTTTGTCTTTGGCGACCTTATCATTTGCCACTAAAATTAGATTTGCCCCCAATGTACCGTTCCACTGTGTGGCAACTTGCCCATGAATCAACCGATTGTCGATTCGCGTCAATAAAATATTTGGTTCTCCCATAAATATGTCCTCCTTCTATTTACTGCATGATTTCTGCAACCGCACTACGTTCTACTTCAATCACCGTTCCCGATTTCACCCTTAGATCTACTGTCTCTTTCCCAAGTGCTTGAATCTCCCCAATAATGCCGCCATATAATTTGATTTTCTGCCCCTTTTTCAAGGACTGCTGCAATTCAGCGAAATAGCCTTTTTGCTTTTTCAGATGTTTCCCATTCAAGAAAGACGAGACCGCCAAAAAGAGAAAGAGAAAAACAAGCACCACGATTGAGGCTGCTAAGATCATTTCCCACATCGTTAAATCCCTTCTTCCTCCTTGCTTTCCTCATGGCCTTTGATCTTTCCGTGAAAAATACCGCTCTTGCCAATCTCTGCCAGTTCTTGGCAAAAACGCTCTGGATCAGCTGCTGTATATCTAGTCAACGAACCTTCCACTAGCATCAGTAGATTGCTGCCGCCGATGACCTCGACTTGCGGATCCTCATTGGCAGCGGTCATCGCAACATTAAAAGGGGTTCCGCCCACAAGGTCTGCACAAATCACGACCCCATCACAGGTTTCCTTTAATTGATCGATTGCTCCTTGCAACTCTTTTTCAAAGTCAGCTAACGGATTTTCCTCTAAAAACGGCACTGCTAGAAACTGTTCTTGCGGCCCTGCAATCATCGCAAGCGCATTTTCCATCCCTTGCGCAAATCCTCCATGACCTGTTAAAACCAAACCAAGCATCTTATCTCCTCCCCTTATTCTCAACTGGTAGTAACCACATATCCAATATAAACGCTTTCATTTTGTCTGTCAACAAAATTTTTGTTTTTATATAAAAATGTCTTTGTTATCTTTAAATACGAAAAATAGCGCCAAAACAATGATTTTAAAACAACAAACCACTTGATAAAGGTATTGAAATTCATCAATAGTACGATAACAACGTTATTTTTAACTAATAAATCCACTGATTTTTGCGCCCTGGTATCTAAAGAACCATGAGTCACTCCACCATTCATCGATACAGCAATCAACGTTGTTGAATAAAGGAACTATCAGCAAATTTGCTGCCTTAATAAAAAAACCAGTTAGGTATAATCCCTAACTGGTTTTGATCATCGCCAAACTCATTTTCCATTATGCGTTTTATTAAATTATATTGCCATTTTTTTTTAAGAATAATTCATGTTATTAACTTAAACAGGTTAGAAATAACATGCTACCTTATAATCCAGAAGCTTTAAGAATATAAAAACCACCCATACTAACAGAACTAATGTAAAGCATATCTTGGTGGAGCTGATCTACTCTCTGTTCAATGTTTTCACGTGAAACAAAAAAACCTAACCAACCAGCAGGATCGCTGTTTGATTAGGAAAGAGGCACTGCTTTATTGTTCGGTCAACCACATGCGTGAGTGTTCAACTTCTTCATATGTTAACTGATGACTTGGTGTCCAAACGGTTGAAAGGACTGCGCCCCGGGAGGTGAAGATCTCTTGGACGTAAGCACTGTCAGCTAGGGAAACGATCGGGTCGTTTCTGCCAAAACTCAGAAACACATGAGTGTCAGGCAAGGAATTCGTCGGTAAATTCTCGACTGGATACATGGCGTGGTAGAGGATCGCTTTTTTAAAGTGGTCACTATCATTTAGTAATAAGCGAATGGCAATGTTGGCGCCATTGGAATAACCCACCAGTACCACTTGCGCTAACGAAAAGTTGTATTCTTTGGCGGATTGCCGAATGAACTCGGCTAATTCGTCGCCGCGAAGTGCTAAGTCGACTTCATCATACACTCCTTCAGCTAGACGTTTGAAGTAACGGGGCATGCCGTTTTCTAAAACGTTCCCGCGAATACCTAATAGTGATGCTTGGGGATCAAGGGCTTTGCCTACTTCCAGCAACGACTGTTCGTCGCCACCAGTGCCGTGGAGCAGCACCAAAACTGGTGCGTCGGCTGCTCCTTGTTGGTAGATTGCTTTCATCGAAGTTCCTCCTTTAACTTGGTCGTTTGATATCGAAAATCTCCCCAATCGTTGCGTAAGAATTTCCCGCTAGCCGGCTGACTGCTTGTAAGGCACGGGGATCGATCTTGCCGTCTTGATAGACATCCTCTGCAATCTGGTAGCCGACGACTTCCAACAATAAGAGATCGGCAGTGGTCTGCTGGTCTTTTTTGATGGGTACGTGCTGATGCAGAATCGTTTCTAAGCGGACACTGGCTTCTTTCAAGCCAGGAACGGCAATCATTTTCGATGTCGTTGTGGTAAACCCAGAAACCGTCAACTCGCTTTGGTCTGCGGGCAATAATGCCGCGGTTTTATTGGCCTCTTGGACATTTGTTTGATCCAAAATATGCACGACGGCTTCTTTCGTCGCCAACAGATTGCGGGCGGTGTCTTTCAGTTCCCCCTCTTTGCGCTGGATAGCCAACGAGAGGATCACGGGTTCTGAGCTGACGATGTTAAAAAAACTGAATGGGGCGATGTTGACGATACCATCGGTTGATTGCGTACTGACCACTGCCACTGGCCGTGGAATGATGGAGCCAATCAGTAGCTTATAATTTTCTCGTTGGGTCAAATCCTTGGGATCTAAATAGTGCATACAGCGTCTCCTTTTTTCTAAACCGATAAGTCTGGCAAGCGATCCTCGATCTCTGCACGGCGGCTTTCAAATTGGGCTGGCAGCATCAACTGCTGTCCTAACGTTTCTAATGGTTCATCAACGAAAAAGCCTGGGGTTTCTGTTGCGATCTCAAAGACGATGTTGCCCCGCTCTTGGAAATAGACGGCTTTGAAATAGTTGCGGTCCTTGATTTCAGTGACTCCGTATCTTTGATCGTACAAGTACTCTTGCCACTCTTTTTGCACTGCTTCCGTTGGCACAGACCACGCGATGTGATGGACGGTGCCGACACCCCAGCGCCCTGCTGGCTTTGCTTCATGGGGCACGACGATCTCATGAGCGAGGGTGCCTGCGGTATGAAGATGGGTGCTTTTCTCTGTTTTGTTAAAAATGTTTAGTCCTAGATCATCTGCCAACGTTTGAATGGTCGCTTCTGGTTGTGCCGAAAGCAAGACGGCCCCATGAAAGCCTACAATCGCTGGTGTTTCCGCCGATTCTTCGGCTTCGACTAACGCCAAAGACAGGTCATGCTGATCATGAAGTTCTAAAGTTGGCCGATCAAACAATGTACTTTCTTGGACAGTTACTTGATGTTTCGCCAAATGTTCTTGCCAATAGGCACTGCTACCTTTAGGAATACGAAACGCGATCGTGCCGACTTGTCCGCTTCCTACTCGTCCAGGATGGGCATTTGCCCAAGGGAAGAAAGTGATGATGGTCCCATTTTCTAACGCTTGATTGCTGTAATAAAGATGATACGTGTAGGGATCATCAAAATTGACGGTTTGTTTGACGAGGCGCAACCCCAACACGTCACGGTAAAAGGCAACGTTCGTTTGCGGATCGCCTACGATGGCTGAAATATGGTGGATCTGTTGAATGGGTTGCATACTATGTGCCTCCTTAGGCGCGTTTTGTATTGAAGGGTTTGATGACTCCTTCGATGTATTCACGGCGATTTTCTAAAAATGGTGCCAATGATAAGGACTCGCCCAATGTTTCATATGGCTCATCCCCCATAAACCCTGGTTCATCTGTCGCTAGTTCAAAAAGAATATGGCCGATGCGCACATACAAGGATTCAAAATAGTAGCGATCCACATAGCCGGAGTTGGCCAATCCCAAGTTATCAAAGATTTCTTGCCAAACTGCTAATGAGTCGTGGTGAGCTAAGCGAAAAGCGACATGATGCACTTCGCCATCGCCTTGTTGCGCTTGCGGGCTCGTGGTATCTTCCACTAAAACGACTTGAGCGCCATTGCCGCCTTCACCGACTTCTAGCAAATAGCGATTATCTACTTGATCAATGGTTTTGAAATCAAAAACGGATTCCAGCAGCCCTTTGAAATCTGCCAAGTAAGAAACAGACATTTCGACAGGACCTAAGCCATAAATCGCAAATTCAGTAGGAACCGGTCCTTTTTTCCAAGGAGTACCAGCTTTCACGCCAGTATTGTGTTCATCAGAGATCAATTGATAGGCTTGCGTATCAAAATCCCAAAAACGCAACACTTTTTTCCCAAATTCGGTGGTGATTGCTTCGTGTTTTACCTCAAATTCATCAAAGCGTGCGGCATAATAATCAAGGGCAGCATCACTGGGTACTCGGAAACTGGTGCGGGTGATCGAGTTGGTTCCTTTGCTGCCGCGAGCGGTATTGGGAAAATCAAAGAACGTCATGGTCGTTCCCGGTGACCCTAAATCATCCGCAAAGTAGGTATGGTACGTATAAATGTCATCTTGATTGACGGTTTTTTTCACTAAACGCATCCCTAACACATCTGTAAAGAAATGGTAATTCCGTTCCACATCACTTGTCATAGCCGTCACATGGTGTACCCCTAATAATTGGTCTTGTTTTCTCATTTTCTTTTCCTCATTTCTGATCGTAAGTTATTTTTCGTAAAATTGTTTTTAATTGTTGCAATTCTTCACTGCTGAGTTCGGAAAAACTCGCCGCAATCTTTTGTGCATGACTGGGAAAAATTTTCTCCATCAACGCCCTGCCTGCTTCCGTAATACTGACGTATGTTACCCGTTGATCTTCTTGGCTAGGTTCCCGTTGCACGCAGCCTTTTTTGACTAATTGATCGACCACGTAGGTTGTGGAGCTGCTGGCGATCAAGATTTTTTCCTTGATGGCCTGCGTCGTATGGGTGCCTTTATGGTAAAGCAATTCCAGTACGGAAAACTCTGTGATATTTAAGCCATAACAACGGACATCTTTTTTTGCCACTTGTTCCAAACGACTCGCCGTACGCAGTAAACCGATGTACGCTTTGAGCGCTTCTTCTTGATGCGCCATTTTCCTCACCTCTTTATTTCGAATTCGAGATAATCATAACTTACTTTTTGTAAGTTGTAAAAGGATATGCTTTGTTTATCCCCCCTATGAACAAGAAATTCATTCTGCAACCTTGCAAACTGCTTGACTGCTCAAAAAAAACGGCCACTCCTTGATGAGGAGTAGACCGTCGTTTTATAGGGAAAATAGATGATGTATCATATAGTTAATGGCGATTTTGATTTTTTAGTTTATTTGCTTATCAACAGAAAGATTACTCTCTTTTAAAAATCTGCGTACTTCTTCCAAAAATTGTTTGCTGCTACCTCTACCTAACTGAGTGTTCATTGCCGTATAGGTGACTCGTTCAAAATCTTTTTCTTCAGGGAGGTATTTTATCGCTCCGTTTACCATCGATGCAATAAAGACTGTTTGAACATTTACAAGCTCACGCAGCTTCTCTCCAAACAAGCTATTCACCTCGGGTTGAATACCTAGTAAAACTATCGAACCCAATGATACGCCAGCTATTGTCAGCTCTTGTTGTCTTCCTGTTTTAGAAAAATCGAAGTGCTTTGTCGGTTTAAGTTCTTTTGTGGGAATCGGCATTACTTTTTCTTCCAAGAAAACTTTTTTTTCGTAAATAGAAATTGCCTTTATAGGAAGAAATATTGGATTGGGTTTTACTAATGAGCTGCAAATTTCTTCATAGAGTCTATCCCCTTGTGTTTCAACTAATTTAAAACCCGCTTCATGCAGATCGTTTCGCTTCAGACATTCTTCAGAAACAATATCCTCACAAGATTTTTCTAGGGGCCGCTGATCTCCAGCAGCACCCAAAATAAAAATTGCTGTCTGAGTCACTGTTTCCTCTAATTTTCGACAAGTATAACCGATAAGATCTGAACTGACAGCCTTACCTCCTTGCTCCAAATAGGAATCCGCCATTACGGAAGGAGGCAAATCACCATTGAAAAGAACACAAAGAAGATGATCGGTTTTTATCTCATAAATTTTCAATATTCGTATGTCATGATTCGAATATTCTAGATCGTTTCTACCTAACCACCAGCCAAAAGGAGTTTCGATATTGCGGGAACAGTTCAGGCTCGTCGTAACAGAATCCGTACTAATTGCAAGCTTTGTAACTCTTTCTAATGCTCTAGAAACACTCAATTGTACAGCTTCTTTTACTTTTTTGATAAAGATAGGATACGACTTATCAAGATGAGGTGCCGAAAAAGTGTGCGTGACTGTAATCCATATATTCTCTATTGGAATATTAAATTCTTCATAAACGCTTGCTTTCAAGTCATAAACCATCGATTCAGTCAACGAGGTAAGTTCAAGTGAAAGAAGCAAAAATTCTGTTTTTGCTTGTAAAAAAAGAGCTCGGATATAAAGTGGATCATGTTGGCAAACAAACTCTTTGATTGGAAAATCTTGTGTTCGTAGTTTAATTTGTGCCTTCCCAACTCCGCCATGCAAAGACTCATTCATTGCCTTGCTCCTCTAATAGTTGACTGTTAAGTAACAACGCACTTTGGATCATCTTTATAATAATTTTTTCTGGCTCACCTAACGGTACTGGATTACCAATTGTTTCAAATGACAGACCATACTCTTCTTTGGGTAAAAAATAGTAATGAAACCCATTGGTATATCCAGCCACGATTCCTAAGCAGCCGTGAGTAGCACTTGCTTTTTTTAGCTGAATGCCAAAAGCCGAACCTAACTCACCAGGAAAACTATATATTTGGAGCTCTCCTAAATGATAGACACCGAATTCAAGTTGCTGGTAAAAATGATCCACCTGTAAAATCTCTTGACATTTATTGATTAACCCAGGATTTTTGAGCGGCGAATCACTGTCTAAAAAGTGTTGTACTTCTTGATGAGTATCTACCATATCATTATAAATCGTATGACTAAGAGTCTGATAAGCAATTCGATCAATGGATAAAGGATGAACTTGCCTGATCTGACTGATCCGATCAGCCAAAGCTTCTGCAACTCGTTCTAATTCTGTAAAATCATCCCCTTGTCGTTGATGCCGATTGCTGGAATCCGCGGCTGCTCCAATTAGCATCAATGGATAAATTCCCCACTCTTTTTCCAAGCGACTACAAATATTTCCTGCTAATTCACTAGTTAATAAATTATTTTTAGCACTTAATACAGTCGAATGAACCGCTATGTTTACGATAACACCGGCGGCTTTTCCCTCCGAATTATTAAATGTAATAACTGTCACTTCGTTATCTGCTAGCGCTCCTGGATGATTACGATTTCCATAATAACCCACAATAATATCACTGCCATATGCCGCTGTTGCTGGTTGCAGAGACTCAAAACATTGCTGACATACTAGAAGCAACTGATTCATAACAAACTCATAATAATCAGGTTCAAAAATACCTGAGTGCCAGTGCTTATGGTAACTCATAATTGATGAATGATTATGAGTAGCACTCATCATAATCAGATCACGATCAATGCCGTATGCTTTTGAAAGTCGTGATTTTGCCTCCGCCACCATCTCGTCCTCAAGCTCCAAAAAATCAAGAGAGACTAGAAAAATCTTCTTATCGTCTGCTTCAATCAATAATCCATTACAAAAAATGTCATCATGAATCCCTTCTGCTGGAGAATTACGGAAAGGAGTCTTATAACCAATTAAATAAAACTCCTTATTATACGGGCTTAAACAGACACGCCCACGTCCAACTTTCATAGACTTCCCTCTCTTCAACTATAATTTTGACAAACGAATGTCTGTCTTTTACCCTATTTAAGCAGACGCAGTAACTTCTTTTGCCTCTAATTCTTTTTCTTTTTGAAGCAATTGATTGTCATAAACTTTAGCAAATGGATACAAAATCGCAATATTAATGAGAACTAGTACAATTTGCAGGATACCAATCTGCCAATTTCCTTGTAGAATCCCCCACAGACCACGAGGAACTTGTTGAGGTACTTGGACGCCAGTTAAAGCAGGAACAATTCCAACAACCATCGTAAAATATTGAATGCAGGCATTGAACAAGGGAATAATTACTGCAACTGGCAAAAACAATGTCACATTTAAAACAGTTGGTATCCCATAATTCACTGGCTCAGCAATGTTGAAAATAGCCGCTGGTAAAGCAATTTTTGAGACAGCCTTCAATTGCTTAGATTTGGCAAATAGTAAGAACGTCAAGGTTACTGCCAGTGCAGGCCCACCAATCGCAGTCATAAAGGCACTACCTACAAATGTCGTCACTTGTTCCCCGGCAGCAATCTGCTCTAATCGTTGAGCGTCTAATCCTAACCAAATCGGTAGCATAATAGCGCCAACAACGTTAAATCCATGAATCCCAAACCACCAAAGGATTTGAATCAGTACATAAGCAATCAAAAATGCACCAAATGAGCCACCCAATCCCAATAAAGGTCTTTGTAATGCCGTATAAATCAAACTATGGACATCTCCAAAAGAAGTACGGCTAAATACAAAAGCAACGATCAACATAATGAATGAAATCAAGATGGCAGGAATAAGGCTAGAGAAGCTTTTTTCAACAAACGGCGGCACCCCATCAGGCATACGTATAATCCAATTTTTCCGAACAATAAATCGATAAAGTCGAGTGACAGAAATAGCCACTAATATTGCTACAAACAAGCCTCGACTGCCTAAGTTAGTAAAATCATAAGATAAAGCACCTTCTGTTTCAGTCAATGGCGTCAAAATGAAGAAAGAAACCATCGAAAGAACGCCCACCGAAACGCCATCTAGTTTTTCGCTTTGTGCATAACTGTATGCAATAAAGAATGTCGTATAAATTGAAATAATAGCAAAAGTGATATTATAAGGAATCATCAACGTACTTTGAATGTTTATTTCTTGCAGAAACGCTTTATAGGATTCAATCGGAAAATTCGCCAATAGAAAAAACAGAGATCCTAAAATTGTCAGCGGTGTGACCCGAGCTAGTCCTGCAGCTACGGCACTCAAATCTTTTTGACTAGATATTTTTCCAGATAATGGTTGTAAATATTTTTCTAGTAGTTCCGTAAACTTTTTCATGTTATTTTCCTCCAGTTAGATTTAGTTTGTACAAGCTGTTTGCAGTTTCAAATAGCAACTCTTTTTTCTCTTTTTCTGTGATCTCCAACCCACCAATAAAAGAAACACCTTCTGTAAACCAGCTGCTCTTGACGGGGTAAGAAGAACCATAAATAATTTTGTCCGCACCAATTTCTTTGACAGCAGCCTCAAGCTGTATTTTTCCCCAAGGTTGAGCATGAGACATTTCTAAAAAGATGTGTCTGCGGAAACGATTCTTAAACTGAGTCGCTCGATCATCAAAACGGCCATTGCCACTATCTTGAGGAAACAATGCATTTAAATAATTGCTGATCTGTCCCCCCATCATTGAATGAATAAATGTTAATTCAGGCAATTCCTCGAACATCCCGCTGAATATTTCTCTACCAATTGCAGTCAGCTGATCAATATTGCGGCCTAGCGTTCGTCTTAAATTGTCATATTGATAGATTGACTGGTAGTCCACTGGAACCGGAGTATGGTGGACATAGACTGGAATTTTCATCTCATTTATTTTTTTAAAAAAAGGCCTGAACTGGTGATCGTCTAAATAATAGTTCCCATAATGTGCAGATAGCTGAATACCGGTTAGTCCTAGCTCTACAATTGCTCGTTCCAACTCAAAAATTGTTTCCTCATCGGCATAGGGAGGAACCACTGCCAATCCTCTTAGTTTTCCACGACTTTGTTTGATATGGTCCGCCATTTCATCATTAATTAATTTACATAATTCTAACGGAAGCCACTCTTGGCATCCAGGTAATTTTAGCAGTCCGACATCAATTCCATGGTGATTCATATCAGATAATTGCTGCTCTAGCTGATAATCAGTATCAGTGTAGTTTAAGCTCGGATAGCCCATTGGTCGTTCAACGATCATACTCGTTCTTTCAGCTTGTTCTTCTACGTGAATGCTCGTTCCGAATTTTTGGGGTATAGAGCGAAGAAATTCATTTCGGATCTTTTTATCTGAAAAAATTTTTTGCGGAAGCCAGTACATATTTGCATCTATAATCATTTCTTTACCTGCTTTCTCATTCAATGTAACCGCTTATCTACTTGCTATTATGAAGATTTTGCTATTGACAAGCAATTCCATTTAGGCTACTTTTATGACGAAACGGAATAAATATAAGGAGTCCCTCACTGATGGATACCCAAATAATTCGTGATTTTATCACATTAACTAAATACAAAAACTATAGTCTTGCCGCAGAAGAATGCTACATAACTCAATCTACTCTATCCAAACGAATAAAACGCTTGGAACACCAGCTGGGTGTACCACTTTTTGAACGTACAACCAAAAGTGTTGAATTAAGTGAATACGGAGAAGTTTTTAAACCATACGCAGAAAAAATGCTTTCTTTAGAAAATGAGTGCCTTCACGAACTTCATTCGAAGTTACCAAAAAAACAAAATACTTTGATCATTGGTGCCATTCCGTCTTTAGCAAAATATCATCTAACGGATTTAATTACTAAGTTCATATTGCACTCAAAGGTTGACGTACATGTTATCACCGAACCCTCTGAAAAACTTGAGCTTTCGCTAAAAGAAGGTCGCTGTGATGCAGCATTTATTCGCGATGTGTATGATCCTACTCAAATCTTTAATAAACAACAGATTACAACAGATCAATTGATGGCGGTCGTACCGAATAGTCATAGATATGCTAATAAAGCACAGATAACCATCAAGGAGCTTCAAAACGAACACTTTGTCTTACTTCCGGAAGGGTCACGACCATATAATACTGTCATTGACCTATGTACAGAAAATAACTTCTCTCCTAAAATCGTTTTTACAGATTCAAAGATATCGAACATTATTGATTTTGTTTCAAATGGCTTGGGAATTTCTTTATTGATGAATAAAAATATTACCGAAGTCTATAAAGAAACAGTCACTGTTATTCCGCTTTCTCCTGCAATCTCTCAGTCAGTCGATCTTTGTATGGTAAAAAGCCAAGAGAAAAGCCTAGCACAACAAAAACTGCTCTCTTTTGTA
The DNA here is from genome assembly GCF_058135755.1 of Enterococcus sp. R12. Taxonomy (NCBI): domain Bacteria; kingdom Bacillati; phylum Bacillota; class Bacilli; order Lactobacillales; family Enterococcaceae; genus Enterococcus; species Enterococcus sp. R12. Next base: position 199,159 of record NZ_CM176874.1, on the reverse strand, counting down.
AAAAAATCGGATTTTACTAATAGATCGTAAGCACTCGCAATGTTATTACAAAAAAACATAGTATATTTGTATACTGAAGCAGCGTTGATAGAGCAAATTCACCTTATCTAGTACTATTAAAAAAGACAGCAAAAAAGCGGAATTCATGAAAGTACCATGATTTCCGCTGAATATAAGATTTAATAAGAAATGTTCGGTCAATGTCATTCTGGCTCTCCCATTGCCCCTTCATCCTCAGTGTCCATAGCTATCTCTTTTTCAAACCTTTACAGTCGGCTGCACCTGCTTTTCCAAAGCCAGCAGCCACTTTTTGCGTTCGATCCCGCCGCCATAGCCGCCGATACTGCCATCGCTATTGATGACGCGGTGGCATGGAACGATCAACGCCAATTGATTTTTTCCGTTGGCATTGGCAACAGCTCGGGTAGCTTTTTCATTGCCGATTCGCTGTGCCAATTGTTTGTAAGAGTATGTTTCTCCGATCTTCATCGCCAACAGCTGCTGCCAGACGGCTTTCTGAAAATCAGAGCCGATCAATGCGATGGGTACCGTGAAGACAGTTCGATTCCCTGCAAAATATTCCGTCAGTTCTTGTTTGAGTTGCTGAATGATTGCTGTTTGCTGGGGAATGATCACTGCATTCAAGCGGCTTCTCAAAACAGCAATCTCCGTTTCTAGCCCTCTGCGATCCACGAATTCTAACAAGTAAAGCTGCTGCTGGTCGCTGATCGCCAACATCGACCCCAGCTTGGTCTCAAGCCAAGCAGAAGAAAGAATCGTTTTTTCGCGGCTGTTGGAAGGCAACTCCCCCATAATCCGAGAAAACGCATCTCGAAAGCCGTTGCCAGAATCGAAACCGGCTTCTAATTGCGCTTGGATCAGCGGTTCTCCTTCACGAATCTGCTTAAACGCTAATCCTAAGCGGCGTGCACGGGAGTATTCGATAAAGGTCATGCCAAAATATTTTTTGAATTGTCGGCGTGCGGTATTGGGATGGATCGCTAGTGCTTCAAAATCTTTGTCGGTCCACTTTTTCTCTGGGTTACTCTCCACGGCTTCCACCAGGCTTTTCACGTCAGGGGATAAGTGGCTAGGCGAGCTGAGCGGGCGACATCGTTTGCAGGGACGATACGCCGCCAGCAGCGCTTCTTGTGCCGTCTGAAAAAACTCGCAATTTTTTTTGAGTGGTTTTTTCGCTGGGCAGGTGGGACGGCAAAAGACGCCGGTGGTTTTTACCCCAACGAAAAAAATCCCTTCATATTGGGAATTTTTTTCAATCAGCATGTCGTAATAGTGGTCCCGTTGTCGGCTATCTTCAATCATCTTGCGCATCCCTCCCTCTTTTCTACACTTACAAAAATACTTCGTGCCTGTCCAAACACACGATCAACCAATGTAGCAGTCTGCAATGGCAGTTCGAAAATTTGCCCACATCCTTCTGATGACATACGATCACCCTTTCCTCTGAATGACCTTAGTGTACAAAAAATGGACTTGGCACATCCCATAAAAATTAACACCAATTTTTTAAAAAGGATCGAAGGCAGTTGCCCTCCGATCCTTTTGATTTCCAGTTTGCCTATTTTTCAGCGAATCTTAAAGCGGCACCTACAGGAACCTAGACCGTCGCCTTCTGCTTGACTTGCAGGGCACTTTTTTTCCGCAAGACTCGCTCCAAACGGGGGCGATTGTAGCGTTGGATCATGATGAATGGGCAGTTAGCCAATAACGCATAGACGGTCATCACCCAGCCCGCCCACGCAGGATTCCAGAGGAAAAAGAACGGTGCTGGAACCATCAGCAGCCAATGGGTCAACTCTGCTCGGCGTGTCTCAATGACGAATTTTTCCAGATAGTCCTTTTGCTGTTGAGCCAAGCGGGATTTGTCAAAGCCTTTTTTGGCAATCACAGTGCCGTCGGGCAATTTGTCTTTCCACTGACGAATACGAAACACCTCCGACCAGATCCTACCGCCTTTTTCAAAGGCAAAAGAACGGAACCAGTTGGCATGACGTTCAAAAAAGGCATCGCTGACTTTGCGCAAGCCAAAGGAGATGCCTAGATGAAACAGCAGCCAAGCCAAGCTGTCTGTAATGAGCAAGAGCAGTGGGGATAAGGTGATCAGCGGCATGTGCATCGCCTCCTATAAATTGATTTTGCGTCCTTTCCAGGTCACGGATTTCAACAAATGGGTTTGGATCCACGACCAACCAAATAAGCCTAGGAAAAAAAGAAAGTAACATGGGAAAAAAAGCAGCAGGATTCGGTTGAAGTTGCCGACACGGCGGGCAAAGCACAGAGTTTGTCCAAAATAAGCAGCATAAAAAAGCAGTCCTAGCCAAAGCGGTTCCATCAGAAATGGTGCCGCCAGTACCCCAATGCCGCCGCTGATCCACAAGATGACGCCCGCCATAATCAAAGGGTGAGTGGATTGCGAAGCAGTGGCAAAGTCCTTCGTCCAGCCTTGAACAAGTTGACGAACACCAGCTGGATACATCCGAAAGGCCACCAAGTCTTTTCCACCATACAAGGCGATCGGCAAGCGTTTTTTCTTAAAGCGTCTCGCTAATGCTAGATCATCTAAGATTCCTTGTGGCATGTCCTGATGTCCATTGGCTTGAAGGTACGCAGTTTTGCTGCACAAAATACACGGACCAAAGGCGCCGCCAGCTGAGAGTTTTTCGCCTACGATAGAAAAGCGGTTCAACCCGACAGGTAAGACGACATTAAAGACGGCAGACAGTTGTTCATACAGGCGCTTCGTTTGATGATAGGGCTGCACCGAGAGCAGTCCTTGTCCCGATCGCTCCTCATACGCAGCGAAAAGACGCTCTAAGCCATCTTCTGCTAGAAAGAAGGTATCGGCATCCAAAAATAATAGATACTTGCCCACCGCTTGTGAGGCGCCTAACCAACAAGCCGCCGCTTTTCCAGCAGAATCAGCAGCGGTTTGCAAGACCGTCGCACCGAAGCCCTTGGCACAAGCGATCGTCTCGTCTTCCGATCCGTCATCAACCACCAAAATCTCCACAGGATGAAGGGTTTGCTGCTGCAAGGACGCCAACAATTGCGGCAAATTTTCTGCTTCATTGCGGGCGGGGATGATGATCGACAGTTCTCCCCTCTCCGTTAAGTCTTTGGATGCGGCTGTCTCCTTGCGGGTGGGTATCGTCGGCAGGCGAAAAAAAATCAGCCAGCCTGCCAGCCAAGCGGCGCAAAGACCAGCGAGCAGCAGGTACACAGTCATCATCCTTTCTTGTCTTAGTGTTCTCTTTTAGTGATCATCTCACTGACTTGCTGGCCACTGAGGGTCACCATCGGCATGCCGGCACCTGGATTGACCGTACCGCCAACGAAGTATAGATTGTCGTAGCGTTCGCTGTGTTTCGGGTGTTTAAAGCCATGATTTTTCTTGCGATTAGAGACCGTGCCGTAGATGGCACCGCGATGTGACAAATAATTCTTTTGGATGTCTTCGGGTGTCCAGCGGTCTTCATACACGATGTGCTTACGTAGATCCGTTAAACCCATGTTTTCCAGCTTGATCAAGATCCGTTCACGAAAAGCATCGTATTCCGCTTCCGTAAAGGGCTTATCCTGCAAATAAGGGATATGAGGCAAGATTTTGATGTTCTCATGCCCTGCCACTGTTTGCGAAGGATCGGTTTTGTTGGCATTGACCAAATAGATCGTTGGATCTTCTGGCAGCTGATGCTGATGGAAATTTTGATCAAAGTTTTCTTTTGAGGCATTTGAAAAGAAAAAGTTGTGATGGGCCAATTGCGGATAGGAGGTTTTGACCCCTAAGTGCAAGACAAAACCAGAACTTGCTGGTTCAAATTTTTCTTCCAGTTTTTGAGTAAAGGTCGGCGCTTCTTCTAACAACTCTTCATAGGCCGGGATCACTTCCATGTTGGAAACAAAATAGTCGGCTTCGATCAACGTGCCATCATCCAAACGAGCGGCACGAATCTGTTCCTGTTCAACGATCAATTTTTCCACTTTGTGTCCCGTGTGGAAGGTCACACCGATCTCTTTTGCTAAGCGAACGATGCCTTCGGCTAAACGATGCATCCCGCCTGGCACGTACCAGACACCTTGGGCATGCTGCATATAGATCATCATGTTCAAGACGGCTGGAGCGTCATAAGGAGATGAGCCGACATACTTGATAAAATAGCTCAGCATGTCTTGCAGCTGCGGATTGCTGACACGTTTTTGAATGGCATCATGCATCGAAGAGAAATAATCAAAGCCTTTCAGCGCTTTGATCACGCCATGATACTTCAAGATTTCTTTCGTGGTATCTAAGCCTTTCTCAAAATAGCCTTTTTCTGTGATTTCATAAATCTTTTGCGCATAGTCCAAAAAGTCTTGGTACTCGGCCATGTCTTTTTCCGACAAGTGCGGGTTTTCCTTTGCCATGCGTGCAAGATCGCCATAGAGATCGATCTTTGTTCCGTCAGGAAAAAAGGAGCGCCATTCCAATGGCAATCGGCGAATCACAACATAATCCGCCATATCGCGATTGCTGCCAGTAAATAACTTTTCGAAAATCTGCGGCATCGTCAAAATCGAAGGACCTAAGTCAAAGCCGAAGCCGTTTGTTTCCAGTCGGTTCAACTTGCCGCCTAAGTGTTGATTTTTTTCATATAATGATACATCAAAGCCATTTTGGGCTAATGAGACCGCCGCTGATAGACCACCAAGTCCGCCGCCGATCACTACAACTGTTTTTTTCTCTTTCATTGAATTGCTCCTCGTTTGCTTTAATGAACGACCCTATTTAGCCAAACCTTCTCGTCAAAACAGACGGTTGCGTCTCACTGCAACTGCGTGTCTTGGCACTGTTTTGGCATTGGCAGCTTGAATCAAAGGATCGTTTTTCTAGATAATTCTATAGTATCACACCTTTGAAAAAATGACGGGGATGAGCCTATCGGTCAATTGATACTGCTTTATCTGCGACCATGATTTCAGCAAATGAAAAAACAACCTGCTGGCAAAGAATGGAACCCCAGCAATTTGGTCATTTACGGAAATATTCTTTTTATAACAACAATTATCAGAATATTTGAACATTTTTGACGTTAATACCAGCGAAAAACAAATCTTCGTATGGTTACGAAAAAACGCGTTTGAGCCAATTTGGAATATCCTGTACATTGAATGTAGCGAAAGTCCTTCCCCCAATCATTTTAAAAAAACAAACGGACCTTCTCAGTAAGACATTGCTTAACAGTGACTGTTTTTGATAATGACACGTATTGTCGCTTTTTCCTAACACTTATAAGGAGTATTGATATGAACTTAAAAACGATCCAATCAGCCGAAGAATATTTAAACTTTTTTGACGAAGAATTTATCCACTCGCCCTGTTCTTATACTCATCCGAAAATCTTTAATTTTTATCTCTCTTTGCGCCAACGATTTTTGGCGATCTATGAACAAGAAGAGGGTACTTTTTTCGAAAAAATGTCGTTGCTACTAGATATCGACGCACAGCTGCAAATACTAAAAGAACTTTATGTTTTAAAAATTTCTTCTTTAAATGAGTATACGGAAGAAGAGATCATTCAGCTGACGGTCAAAGACAAAACCTGTTTCTATCGGGAATTGACCGGTCTTCAGCTAAACCAAAAGGCGCCTTGGAGTTTGATTTACTTAAGTGAAGCCCAATGAGTTCGCCCACATCGATCGATTGAATTGAAAACCGCTGGTTCCAAAGGCTTGCATCCGTACCTGATGCACTCCCCACTTCCCCTCCCCACACTCCTGCACAGCTGCGGAGAGTCAAGCCATTAAAAAAGAAAGCATCTTTCCTTTTCACTATTTAAGCAGTGAAGGAAAAATGCTTTCTTTTCATGTAAAAGGCCCTTTCTAGCAGCTCTTTAGGTCAAAACATAATGGGAAACTAGAAGAGGTCTTTTAAGGCAAATTGGCGGGTGACGTTAGGATTGATCCGTTCAAGCAGTCGATTCCAGTCAGAAGAAGAAGGGATCGTTTTGAAGACGATGCACTCAACGATATCTCGAAATTCGGTCGCATGCTCGGCATAGTTCGTCACTAGCAGATCGATGGTGTTTTGTTCCAAATACTGAGCATTGACTTCCCCTGAGTCAGGATAAAAGACTTGATGAGATCGGCTAAAATAGCGGTTAGACCAGCCTTCAATGTACTGAACGATATTGTTATTTCCTTCGAAGATAAAGGCGATATTTTTTCGGGGAAACCAATGACGTTCTCGAACAGACTCGATATAAATCACTAAGTTTGCACAAAAATCCGTCAGATACTCCTCAGAATAAAGGTTGTGGTACTCGCGACTATTTTCTAAAAACTCTCGGTAAGCAGCAAACTCCTTAGGAAAGGTTTTCTTAATAAACGCATTCACATCATAGATATTGCGATTGGCAGACGTGGATAAGCACTCCTTCAATTTAGCAGAGGTAAAAAAGGATTCAATCAGAATCTGATCCTCTTTGGGCTTTTTCGACGATACCTTCAACATCTGATAAAAATCGTTGGTCAACATGCGGATCTCTGTCCAATGATTATAAGAAAGACAAAACTTTTGTTCGACGATCACATTTTGCAGTTTTTTCTTTGTGATAATACTAACAAATAAGAAGATAAGTTCATCGTTCGTCAATCGACATTGAAAGTACTTTTCAATGACCCCATTGATTCGTTGAAAATGCATCAGCTGAATACTGTGTCGCAAGGCGTGGTACAATTCGGCGTTGATTTGCACAGTCTTACCTTGCATAAATCGCTCAAGCGAAATATAGAGCAGATACGTGTATTGTGAAAACGAAACGGTGTGGTAACTATTTTTGTCAAACATCCTGCCGATTTCCGTTACTGCCTGCTGGACCGCTGCTGGCGGAAATACAGTGTGGGGGGTGCTGTCCGTTTCATAAAAAAAGGTACAGAAGAAATTGCGGATATCTGCTTCTTCCCCAACGATATTCACAGGATCTAATGCTAGCTGGAGATCAAAACGTGCCAGTTGTTCATGAATGCGCTGCAAGTACTTCGATAAGGTACTCTTGGATAAAAACAAGCAGTCCGCCCACTCATCGATCGTCTTTAACTCTCCAATAAAAATATTTTCCAATAAAATAAAGAGCGGTTCATTCGCTAAAAGCGAGGCTTTTTTCTTTTCATACTGTGAATAATCAAATAGTTCAAACGAATAGCCTTGATTGGTGGAAGTGATCAGGATCAGCCCACAGAAATACTCGTTGATCTGACTGATGTCTTTGCCAATCGTCCTGGTGGTACTACTTGTTACTTCAGCCAATTGACTGGCACTGCAAATTTCATTTTTTTCAAATTCACTTAGAATCTGCAACCATCGGACGGTCGATTTGCTGGTGACAAAACTCAATTGAAAATTTTTCAAACATAAGCTCCTTACTAAAAGATTTCTTTTTGCGGCTAAATTACGCATGAAAGGCGCCTAAGCAGTCTCATTATATCGGTTTTCATCCTACATAAAAAATCGGTTTTTTCATAGCCTGATGAAAAAAAGCGTTGTTTCAAGACTACTGTTGTATAACAATTATTTTATCGGCTATTGAAAATAGTGCAAGGATTTCGCTTTTGCTTTCCTCAGAGACCACCTAGGGCGGATACGCATCTTGCTTCATGCTTGAAAAAGCTGCTGCGTGAAAAATCGACTATGTTTTCTTTATTTGTCTAAATGTGTCTGACATGATGTTTAAAAGCTGCTCATATTGAGATTCTTGACTTGTTTTTTTCACCTGCACGTTAAAGTCCTGTTCAATAAATTGTTTGGGTATCAACTGATCCATTTCTATTTTTGAAAGCCGCTCAGTACACTCCGCTAGCAGTTGGTAATCCTTTGCGAGTGTTTGCGGCAGCTTGTATGTTTGAGTAAAAAAAGAATAGCGTGCAGTCTGTTGAATCGTTGCTGCCACTTGCTGGTGAATCAAATACTGGAATTCTTTTACTTGCATATCTACGACTGACCCTACGCCGTTTCGTTCAAATAGTTGATAGTAATAGTCTAAAAATTCGCTATTAGCCATCACTGTCTCAAAATCCGTTTTATTTATTCTCATAAAATGTTCCCCTCTTTTTCTATTTTATGCATCACTGTTTACGACGTTCTTTTCGTTTGTCAGAAAAAGAGCAGCTCATTTATCTCTTCTACTTTTTTATGGTTAATCATTTCTTGTTAGTTCTTTTCAACGATCAATACTGATAGAAAAAGGATTAGGCTTATAATTGATGCACTTCCTGATTATTCGCTCCCCTACTTCGTTAGCAAATTTTTATTCGTAGGGGTAACAACTGTAACGATTTTGCTTCTCCGCTCGTCACCAAGAGCATGCGAATCTACCATTTGTGCTACTTGCTGACCGATCTGCTCACGCCAGTTTATGGATTAGCAACAGTTGCGGTTATGTGAAAATTATAAAGAATCTATGCACGATTTTTTTAAACATTTTTTCGGTTTTCATGAAAAAAAAATTAAAATCGTTGCTCTCGAAAAAAATGACTAGAAAGAAACAAAAAAAAGAAAGCATCTCTGATACTCTCTTTTTTGTCTATTCTTATTTTGTTAAAAAAGCGATTGGATCGATCAATTGCGCTTGACTCAAGCTTGGCGATGCACTGACTTCAAAGTGCAGGTGTGCGCCTGTGCTATTGCCCGTACTACCCATGAGGGCAATCGTTTCTCCTCGTTCCACTTGTTGACCAACCTTCACAAGGTTCTGTTGATTGTGGGCATAGAGTGTCGTCATCCCGTCCTCATGGAGAATCGCTACATAATTCCCCCAAGAAGGATGAACCTCTGAACGAATGACCGTTCCAGATTGACTCGCCAGGATTGGGGTCCCAAACGCTGCGGCAAAGTCAACGCCCCGATGAAAGCTTCCCCAACGTGGGCCAAAAGTAGAAGTGACAACGGCTTTTTCAACAGGAAAAAGATACGTCTCACTTGCGGTCACATCAGGTTTTTTCTGATCATAACGGGTCAACGCATAGGCTTCGATCAAAGCTGTCAGCTTTTGATCATACGTCGTATCTGTGGCATACCGACCAGTCAAATAACGGGCAGCCTCTTGATAAGAAGCCGCTTCTGATTTCCATACGCCTTTATAAAAATCAGACTGCTGCCCGACCCCTTCTTTCAACAAGCGAGCATAGTCCATCAATGACTCTTTGTAGCCAGTATATTGGCGGAACGTTGCCGTGATCGTATAGTGATTTCCCGAACCATCATCTTCTTGTGTCCGAAAAGCGACACCCTGTCCTTGATAGGTTCCTTTGATACCAAAGAGATTGAAGTACGGCGCCTGACTCAGTCTGCTTTGCCCTCCACCTGACTCTAAAATAGCCTGTGCAATCATGACAGAAGCGTACAAATCATTTTTCAAGCCGATTTCTCGGGCATCTTCACCAATTTCTCGGATAAAATCCCACACTTCTTTTACTGGTGTGACCGTCAAGGTCGTTTCGCTGCCTTGCTGCGGTGTCGGATCGGATTGACTTGGCGCGCTTGGTGCTTGGGTACTTGGTGGCATGATTGGTGACACAGCCGCAGGTGTTTCTTGACTTGCATCACTGTTTGCTTCTGGTGTCGGTTTTGTTTCTACAGGTTTTGACGGTTTGGGCTTCTCTGGCTGCGTCTCAGGTTTGGGTGCTTCAGGCTGTGTTGGTTTTTCTGGTTTCGGTGCTGGCGTTGGTTCTTCTGGCTGAGAAGGCTCTGGCTTACTCGGTAGCTCTGGTTCTGGCTCTGGCGTCGGTTCTGGCTCTGGCTCTGGGGTCGGTTGGGGAACTGGGGTTGGTTCTTCGGTTTGCCCTGTTCCCTCCGGCGCTGTCTCAGATCCTTCTGGTACACTTTCTACAGGTACCGATCCTTGCTCAGGATCGGGCACTTGTCCTTCCACTGCTGGAGCGGTTTCTTCGATCGTCCCTGCTGTGCTGCTGTCACTTGCTTGTGCAGCTGTTTCTGATGTTTGGGTAACGGTCGTACTTTCTGATGCAACAACCGCAGCTGAAACTGGCACACCAGCTAAAAGTTGTCCGCAAACCAAAAGAAGCGCTACCCCTTTTTGCGAATGCTTCATAGGCGAAATCCTTTCTCTTTCTTTTTCCTCTTAACAACCTCTATTGAAAAAACATCTTGCCATCCAATTAGTAAATAAATATCAATTCTCTTTTATTATACTACGCTTCGTTTTTTCGACTCAAGCAAATGACTCCCGCCCTAGCGAAAGAGAACGAGCTTTTGGAGAATGGGTCTACTGGTAAAAGATCACGTTTTGCATCCAACGCATTGTCGATCCTCGGCTTCAGCAGTTTTTTTCTGTTGCCTAAGATCCTCTGGCGTCATCAGAAAAAAACACTGTTGTTCAAATAGGCGGCTGCCCGTTGAACAACAGTGTTTCAATTGTCTCTTCTTGCTCCATTGGCTTTTTATCGAGCGTTGGGACCCTTTCTATTCGTGCTTCATTTTTCTCAAGTTTATGTATGATTTTTGGCAATTGGTTTCTCAGGTCCTTGCTATACTTACTCTGAAGAATTGATATTCTTAGAAATTTTCTGCTGGCAGTCAGCGTCTTCAAGGGACTATGACTAAAAACGCCGAACAGTTGAAGGTTTCATTATCTGTGCAAATGATTATGCTATAATTATTGAAACTTATTTTGTTGGAGGCTGACATGAAAACATTTCAATTAAAATTCATGCGAAACCGCACGTTGATTCGCTGGCTGCAATTGTTAAATGAATTTGAGAAAAGTCCCACCCGTACATTGGGAGAACTTGCTGAAGTGACCGAAAGCAGTACCCGTACGTTGATTACTGACATCGCTAGCCTGCGAGAGCACTTTAAAGGGGCGATTGCGATCCATACAGCAAAAATCGGGTACCTTTTTGAAGTAATCGATCAGGATAGGTATCGAAAGCAAAAGCAAGAGTTAGTAAATGATGAACCGATTTTCCAAATTTTAGAGAGTATTTTTTATAATGAGCAGCAGTCACTCCTTGATTGGAGCTTAACGCTTAATATTTCTGAACAAGCACTGATCAGCTATTTCCGAAAAATACAGCCTTTTTTATCCCCTTTCGGTTTAAAAATCAAAACTGACCCCGTCTCTTTGGCAGGTTCTGAGATCGATATTCGGAAATTTTTCTGTCTTTTTTACTACGAGTCTGACATTAATGTCCACACGCTATTCCCTTCGATCCATGTCCAAGATGCGGTGATGGAAATCACTGATCTTTTGGAAACGAAGGCCTTACAGAGCTCTTCGTTTTCTTATTTTGCTTATATCCTTTATATTAGCGTGGAGCGCAGCAAACGTGGTTTACTTGCTGCCCCCTCCCCTCAACTCAAGGAGCTGATCAAAAAAAATGATCTGCTGTTTGATTATGAGGCGCTAAAAACAATCATTCGGCGTTATTTTCATTATGAATTTCCTCAAGAAGAAGCCGTCTACCTTTTGACGTGTATCATTTGTCGCCGCAAAATCAACACCGACCTCGCAGCCAGCGAAGCGTTTTGCCGCAATTACAACCAATGGCCAGAGATCAAACAGATCACTGCAGATTTTTACGCACAAAGTCGCGGGCATAGTTTGGATGAACAAAAAGACTTGCTTTGGCTAGAATCTTTTTTCATCGTTGTCAAACTCCGTGAATTGTTATCGCCAACGATGAATATCAATATTGACGACCTCAATGACTTTGTCCAAGAAAAGTTTGCCGCAGAATTTGCGAAAAATCGCCAGTTTCTCCTTTCCCACCCGCTTGTAAAAAATCTCTATTCTCTCGATCATTTGGATGATTTTTGTACAAGCCTCACGTTCCATATGGAAGCAATTATTGAAGAGAATTGGGGCAAGCCGCGAATCATTGCCGTTATTTTTGAAGGCAATGAATATGTTTGCGAGCATGCCGAAAGCATTATCCGAAAATATCTAGGGTTTTATCATGAAATGTACTACCCTGATTCAAACGAGCTTTCCCATGAGTACTTAAAGGAAAAAAATATCAACTTGCTGATTACCAACTACCCTGAATATGCGACGGAGTATTTGCTGGATGTCGAAAGCGTCTTATTAAAATCGATACCTGATGCTGCCGATTGGAATCATCTCTTGAATCGGATCAATCCAAGGATTTTGCGATTAGTTGTACTTGATAATACATGACGATACCAACCATCCGAATAGAAAGAAGCACAAAAAAGCAGCGAAGCGTTGGCTTCACTGCTTTTTTGCGTTCCATTCGATTCAAGACCACTCTACTGGCGATCAATTATTTTTGCTGTCTGCTGCTTATTCGGCAGCTTCAATATCTTTGGCAATTTTTGCGACATCGATCTCCCGCTGCAAGTAGTCTTGGTTGTCGATAGGAAAATGCTGACGAAATTCGGCTAGTTCCATCAATTCGACTTCACCAGCTGCCACTTCAAAGTCTAAGACATGGCCAGCAAATGTCCGATCATCACTAATAAAATGCAGGTGGAAACCAGCAGCCGCAGCACCGTGGAACAACAGCGGGGTAAAGAATCCGACGATCGTTCCGCTGATATTTTCTGCCTGAAATTCTGGCTGATGCTGGATGATCTCAATGAATTTTGGGTATGGTTTTTCTTGCTTTGGGGCAACGCGGACGTGCATCTTGGTAAATACCCCATGGATTTTGACAGCGGAAAACAAATTCGGGCTGACTTCTGTCAGGACGTGGTTTTTCACTTCTTCATCGGTCATTTCTTGGCTGACCTGCAGGTGCTTCGCTGCAGAAAAATCAACGACTGCCGCATAGGGGGTTCCTTCATTGCCTTGGAGCACTTGCACCTTGCCCGATTCGTCTACATGGTAGATTTCGCCATCTAAAATAATCACTTCACCATTGGAGCCAGCCAACGTACCGATCCCAAAATTGCCATATTCAAGCATTTTGCCGATTTGCTCTGTACCATCCATTAAATCCTGCATCAACCCACCTAGGGTGCCATGCTGATATAAATAACTTTTGTTTTTCACTTTCATCTTGCTGCTCCTTTGGTCTTAATAAAATTGATCAGGCAGGATCGTTTTGCCCAGATCGGCATTATCTGAATAATCCACAGGGATATCAATGATCACTGGACCATCCGTTGCAAAGCCTTCTTCGATGGCTGCCATCAATTCTTGTTTAGTGGTTGCCCGTAAACCTTTGGCACCAAATGCTTCGGCATATTTTACGAAATCAACGGGTCCAAAATCAACCCCAGAAGCACGATCATATTTCATTTCTTCTTGGAATTTCACCATATTGTAAGTACCGTCATTCCAAATCAAGTGAATGATGTTTTGTTTCAAACGGACAGCTGTTTCTAACTCTTGGGCAGAAAACAAGAAGCCGCCATCGCCAGATACAGAGATCACTTGAGTATTTGGTCGCACGAGCGCTGCAGCGATCGCCCATGGCAAAGCGACTCCTAAGGTCTGCATGCCATTACTAAAGAGCAGATGCCGTGGCTCATAACTACGGAAATGACGGGCCATCCAAATGTAATGGCTGCCGACATCCACTGTTACCGTCATGTCGTCGGTCACTTCTTGTTGCAAAGCATCGATGATTTCCAAAGGATGCAAGGTATTGTTGCTGCCTTCGACATCCGCTGGTTTTTCATTGAGTTTGGTTTGCAGCGTCGTTAAATAGTTTTGGGCGTCTTCGCTCAAGTGATACTGATCGATGGTTTTTGATAGTTGTTCAATAATTTTCGCGATACTGCCCATCAGTTCAACTTCTGGCTGCATAAATGGATCGATCTCCATCGGTACTTCATCGATAACGATCACGCGGGCATCTTTTTCCGCATTCCAGTTGCGGGCTTCGTATTCGATCGGGTCGTACCCTACAGCAATCACTAAGTCGCTGCGTTTCAACAACATATCACCAGGCTGATTGCGGAATAAGCCGACGCGGCCAAAGAAATGCTCTTCTAACTCACGAGAAATGATCCCAGCACCTTGGAAGGTCTCTACGACAGGCAACCCAGTTTTTGCAACTAACTGACGAATCGCTTGTGTTTCTTTCACGCCTGAAGCCCGCATCCCTAAGAGTAAGACAGGCAATTTGGCTTCTTTGATCCGATCGACGAGTGCCTGGATATCTTCTGCATCGGCACTGCCTAATTTAGGCGAAGATAGTGGTTTGATCGCTGCCCCTTGAACGGTTCCATCTGTCACATCTTGAGGAATGGATAAAAAGCTCGCCCCTTTTTTCGCTGTTTTTGCGATGCGAAAGGCGTTGGCAATACTTTCAGAAAGGGTTTCAGGATCTTGGACTTCACTGCTGAATTTCGTGATCGGCGCAAACAACGCCGCGTTATTCATGCTTTGGTGGGTCAATTTTGAAAGGTCAGAACGCTTCACTTGGCCTGCTAGTGCCAAGACGGGATCACCTTCGGCAGTTGCCGTGACCAACCCAGTCGCTAAATTACTGGCTCCTGGTCCACTTGTTGCAATGACGACTCCTGGCTCTCCTGTCAGGCGACCGATTGCTTGTGCCATAAAGGCCGCGTTTTGTTCATGTCGTGCCAAGATCAACTCTGGTCCCCGATCACTCAACACGTCAAACACGCCATCGATTTTTGCACCGGGAATCCCAAAGATATAAGGCACCCGATGATTTTCTAAACTTTCAACAATGATTTCTGATCCTTTTGCACTCACTGTATTACCTCTTTTCAAAAACTGTATTAATCACAATACATATAATAGCACTTTTTATTTATTTATCAACGAAAAACACTTATTAAAATCTGTATTATAAAAGCGAGTTTTTTTAGAGAGCGTTTGCATCTGCTTCAGACTGCAGGTGTACGTCTTTCCATTTTTCCGACAAAAAAAGGAGTGGATCGCTCCACTCCATACATCCTTTTCTGTATCAGAACACCGCATAAAAAGAAGCTGCTTTCGTCGGTTTCTTATTCTGCGGGGACATTTTTTTCCGTCAGCCAACCGACAGCCAGTGTCATGGCCGCTCGTGCGGCTTGGGTCTGATCCATCGCATTGACCATCACAAAATCATGGATGATCCCTTGCATCCGTGCTTGGGTGACTTCCACGCCAGCTGCTCGTAAATGCTGCGCATAGGCTTCCCCTTCATCCCGCAAGACATCTGCTTCGCCTGTAATGATCAACGCTGGCGGCAGATCGGCTAACTCCTCTTTGGTCGCGCGTAGTGGAGAAGCGGTCATTTGATCCCGCTGTGTTTCATCCGTCGTGTATTGATCCCAGAACCATTGCATCCCTTCTTTGGTCAGAAAATAATTTTCACCGAATGCTTCATACGAAGGCGTATCAAAGCGGGCATCTGTCACAGGATAGAACAATAATTGCTGTGCGATCGGAATGCCGCCACGGGCTTTCGTTAACAAGGTCATAACCGTCGCCATGTTCCCACCTACGGAATCGCCAGCCACGGTCAAACGGCTAAGGTCTAAGCCTTTGACATCGACAAATCCCGGTAATTGCTGCAAGACCGCATAATTTTGTTCGATCGCCGTTGGGTATTTTGCTTCTGGTGAACGACTATATTCAGGAAAAATGACGATCGAGTTGGTTCGTACCGCCAATTCACGGATCAATTTATCATGAGTCGCGGCACTGCCGAAGACCCAGCCCGCGCCATGGAGATAATAAATGACAGGGAGAATCGCATGGTTTCCTTCAGGACGAACAAAACGAACATTGATGGTCCCCCATTCGCCTGTATCTACGGTCTGATCTTCTATCTCAACCGCCAATTTATTGACGGGTGACTCTTGGACTTGTTCCAATAGTGCGCGCCCTTCTTCTGGCGGTAATTCATAGATCCGTGGGTGCGGTGCATTTGCCTCACTAAATTCAACGGCTGCTTTTTCCAACGAAATTCTATCTGTCATACGATTCTCTCCTTTTGTTTGAAATCGTTCGTGTTGACCTTAAGGGTACCACCAAGTCATTCTGATGCAAAGAATCTTGCTTCCTTCTACTTCCAGGCATTTCGCTCGACAAAAAAGGTGGTTTTTGCACTCTTAACTGCCTTGCCTTCATCACCGATAACTGTAAGACACTCGCTGTGTAAACTTCCCAAAAAACTGAAAGGCGTAGGTAAGTACGTATGAAATTCACATTAGATGAAACACAAAATAACCGTCTGCTCGCTGCTATTTTTCAAGAACTCGCTGTCATAGTCTTTGATCCGCAAAAAGAAGTTGTTTTCGCCAATGCCAACATGACGGATATCCTAGGTTATAGCCAAGAAGAAATCATTGGCTTGCCGCATCGGACCTTTTGTTTTGACCATTATGCTGCCAGTACGGATTACCAAACTTTCTGGAATCAACTGCTTTACTCAAAGCAACGGTTTCAAGACAAAATCATTCGGAAAAACAAACAAGGAGAAAAACTGATTTTAGAAGGGATTTACTTCCCCGTCCTCGATGAGCAGCAAGAAGTCGTTAACGTCGTCAAAATCGCTTTTGACATTACCCAAAGAGAACAAGCCTTAGCGGTCACTATCAAAAAAGTGCAAGAAAGTGCTGCTTCCCTGACACGACTTTCTGCCAACGGACACCAGCAAGTCGATCATTTGTCAGAGAACTTGGCGCAAGTCAAACAGCTGTCTGATCAAAATCAAGCAACGACCCATGCCTTAGAAATGGATAGCCAACAGGTGACAGCGGTGCTGCATGACATCGACCGCATTGCGCAACAAACCAAACTGCTGTCCTTCAATGCTTCCATCGAAACGGCACGGATCGGCGAACAGGCAGCTGGCTTTCGGGTGGTTGCGGATGAAATGCAAAAATTAGCCGAACAGACCAAGCAGTTGACCCAAACCATTGCCGCAACCATGCAAGCCATCAACCAACAAGCCTTAGTCGTGTTAGATAGTGCCGATTCGACGACCATGAAAATCAGTGATTCGCAAAAAAGCCTCGCTGCCGTTTTGCATTCTTACGACACGCTGCGAACGACGGCCAGTCTTTTAAACGATGAAGCCGAGTATTTATCAGAAACCAACGACGCTGAGTTGGAAACCTAGAAACCAAATGAATAAAAAAAGAGCGCCGCTGTTTGCGACGCTCTCTTTGTTTTTTTGACCAATAAATTGATCCATTATTTGATTTTATTGATACTCAGCACTAGCCAGCCTCCCACTCTTGCAACAACTGCTGTAATTCTTGCAAAAATGATTGGGTCGCAAAGCCCAATGCTTGAAGAGGAACACGATATTCCTGTTGAACCACCAAAAAACTGCCAAAGATTTTATGTTGGACCTCAAAGGCGAGGTTTTTCCAAATACTCCACGAAAAACTGGCTATTCGTTTTTCTTTCTTTTCGTACGTGCACAAATACACTCGCTCGATACCAAAAAGTAGCCCCGCATTCGCTTTCTTGCCAGTCATCTGTGCCGTTAGCAGTGCCAGAGGCGTCTCCGTTTCAGGCACTTGAAAACTGGTAAGGACTTGTCTTTGCCATTGCCGTGGCAGCACTTGTCTTTCTCCAGAAAAATAGAACAAAAAATCTTGCTCTTGCAAAAAAGCTTTCAAACGAGTTTGTCGCTCCTTGACTGGATCGCGTGGCGCCCGCTGAATCAAAGACGTCTGATTCATTGCCGCTTGCTTTGACTGCTTGTGATCACTTGAACCCCCTGCCGCTGAGGAGTTTCCCAGGGGAAGAGGATCCATCGTTTGGTTGGCAGCAGCTGATTGACTGATTTTCTTCAGCAAAAAAGCAAGGTGCGTCAACGAAAGCTGTTTTGCTGCCATAGAATTGGCATGCGGCCTTTTGGTAGGATCGAAAGATTGTTTGATCACCATTTTCCCACGACAATACAGACAAATCGCCGTGCCAGCGTCCCAATTGACTTCTAGTTCTCCTAGGCAGTGGGGGCATTGAATCGGAATAATATCCATTGAATCATCCTTTCGTTTCGATACAGGTATCGGAGCTATCCGTGGTAAAGATACGGATCGTATTCCAGCTGACAAACGCCAGCAGCACTAGAAACGATAAGCCATAAAAACCGAAATACCAAGTCAGGATTGCTAAAAAAAGGATCAAGGCAAATTCATACGCCATGTTTTCCAGACCGCTGTAAAATACTGTCTTTCGGACGAGTTTCTTCCTACGGGCTTCAAAAGCTTTCTTCACAGCAGCCGTTGATCCATCCGACTGACTCAACGTCTGAGAAAGTTCTGCTTTGAATCTTCCGTACTCTGAGAAAAACTTGACCTCTGGTACGAGCAAGAAATACCAAGTCGCAAGACAAGCAATCAGCAAGATGACCGCTGAAGCGAGCAGACTAAAGGCAACAGCAGGCATTAAAAAGCCACCAAAAAGAACATTTAAAAGGGTCCCTGAAATTATTCCGAATGAAAAAAAGGTATAGCAGAACTGCCATAGGACACTGCTGGTTTTGGAAAAACTTTTTTTCACTTGCACGAGCTGTTCACATTCAGGAAGCTGGGTTGGAAAAAGACGTTCAGCATCGGTGCCATCAGCCACGAAAGAATAGGTTTGGTTTCCGTACTTGAATTCGCCAATGTAATAAGGAAAATACAGTTTTTCCGTATCACATTGTTTCGGAAAAAGAGTCAGTTGAACCTCATTAGCAACATCTGCTCCCACCAAATGGTCTTTGGCTTTTGCTTCGAAGACTTCCAATAGATGGGTATCAGAGAGTGCCGCTTCTCTGGAAATATCAAAGGGTAGCACCTGAACGTCTTGGCTAAGTGCCGAAAACTGCTGCATATCCGTGCAATAGGCGGCTCCTTTTTGAAGATGCAGCGGCAGCTTACCATTGATACTGTAATCCGCTTCTTTTTGGGTATCCGTAGGGAAATATTCATTGAAAACCGTTGTGTTCCCGCTGTTATGTAAAGAAATGTCGGCAGTAATGCGCCCACTCTCCCTCTGCTGTTCCTCGTGGACATAGCTTCCTCTCACTTGCGCATCATAAGCAATTTGAAAATAATACATCGGGATGAATACACGTTTTAGATGAACCATCTCTAGCTCAAAAAAGATACTTTCCGAGATGGTCTCTTGCCAGGCGAGTTTATTTTTCAACGCAGCTTCACATGCCTTTTCATCATAGGCAAACGGATAAAATCCTTCTTTGACGGTCCCTTGAATGCGTGGCAACTCTTTCAGCGAGACGGCTTGGTTTGTTTGTTCCTGTTTTTTTTGTTCCGGTTTGATCAACAGCTCATTCAAGCAATACTGACAGACTGCTTTTCCTGAGTCCCAATCAACTTCTAGACGTCCCAGACAGCTGGGGCATTGGATTTGGGTGATTTTCATTTTTTCTCCTTTTATGAATCTTTTTTTCTTTTCAACAAGATGGTTTATCAAAGAAACCGAAGAATGTTCCAAATAAGGGTAACGACCACGACCACATAAGCGAGCGTATCGAGCCATTCATAAAATTTCCTCATTCTTGCAAGATGCTTTCCACGCTTCTCGTAGTTTGCTAACAAAGCTGCCCCGGCCGTTTTCTTGCCTAATAATGCTCTTTTAAGCTCATCTCTAAATTTTTGGACTGTTTTGAGATACTGTTCTTTTAGAAAGTGCAACACTATCCCCGATACTACCCAATAGACGGCAGTTGGCAGGGAACTCATGACAATCCCCCCTATGACAGCTCTGAACACTCTTCCTAGAGGGATCCATTCAGAAATGAATAGTGCAAAGAACAGCAGGAGCACACCTAACGTAAAAAAGAGTACGGAGGACCAGCCAAAAACCTTGCGAGCTTTTGAAAAATTCGCAACCGTTTGTAAGGTTTCTTGGCACTGTGGGATAATCGGCAGCTTCATTCGGTCAGGATCTTTGCCGTCGATCGCAAATTCAAAGGATCGCTCTTGGTACTTGAAGGTGCCCATATACAGGGGAAAGTAGAGCTTTTCTGTAGCACAGCTGATCAGGGAAAGATCTAGGTGCAGCTCTTTTAGATGATCGGCAGATTCTTTCTTCTGGATCACGGCATTCGCATGGGCTCTCAGTTCCGCTTGTTTTTCAGAACCAAAGAGCGCCTGCTCTTGCTCAATATCAAAGGGAAAAACATGAATAGCATGTGCTGAGATTAGCTGTTGAAATTCCTTTTGATCGGTACTAAAGTGCGGTTTTCTTTTCATTTCATTATTGACCTCGAAGCTCTGAGGAATTTCTTGCTCGATCACCTCCGAACTGCCGCATTGATAGAGTATGACCGTCTCATCTGGATGGTCGCCGCGCTTCTTTTCCCACGTGGTCGTATGCGAGCCGTCCCAAGCAATGGAATGGGTATCGTAGCCAAAGGCCCCCTCCCAGTGCATCGTATAGGTCACCTGAAATTCATAAATCGGAATAAAATATCCTTTTACCTCGCTGACTTCAAGATGAACGACAATGTCCTCAGGAACTGATTCCTGTTGGATCAGCCATTTTTTCAAGGCATTTGCTACCTCGTCTTCATTAAAGGTAAACGAATAAAACCCTTCTTTGACTTCTTGAAAAACTACGGGAGCTTGTTCATTCGAAGCTTCTTGCGTTTGTTTTGGCGGCGAATGTAGGACTGACTTAGTTAAGCAATACTGGCAGACTGCTTTTCCTGTCTCCCAGTCAACGGTTAACTGACCCAAGCAGCTGGGACATTGGATTTGTGTGATTTTCATTGCTTCTCCTTTTGCACATACTGATTTTCTTATCAATGAAGTGGCTTGGTTGCAAGTGAGGGGGAATATCTTTTTTAAGGTGTTAGTTGGGGGAAGCAGCGAAGGAAAGCTGCTTGTTTGCAGGTAGTTGCTCGCTCTCATCCGTTTGTTCGAAACATTTTTTCCAGTGATGAAGCAAACAAGTGTATTTGTACCAAGAGCTGTTTAGCAAAAAAACAACCGCAAACGAAAAACATCTCTTTCTATATCATTTTATAATAAAAAACATCTTAAATCTATTTATTATTGATAAAAATATCCGATGATTTACTAATTAAACTCCCTCCGTACGCTCAGCAACCCTTACTAGTCGGTTATTGATGGCGGATACGTTAATAAAAATGTTATAATTAAAATATTCACAAGAAAGGAATTGGAAAAAGTTATGGGGATGTTTATTTTTGTTATTGGTTTTTTGACAATGGTTGTAAGCGGAATCTTTTTTATTCTTGGATTGATCAAGAAAAAGCCGCTTCGCAACAAAATCGTTATTTTTATGGGTGGTTTTCTCTTATTGATTGGCGGGGCACTATTGACTCCTGCAGCAACACCGGAGCTTCACATAGATGAAGCAGAACTGGTTACGAATGAGCAAGGAGAAGCGGCGATCACTGGGCGAACCAACCCAGAAGCGCAACTGACGATCAACGGGGTGGAGGTTTCGCTGGCGGACGAAACATTTTCTTATGCTGTCCAACTGGAAGATGAAGAGGAACAGGAATTTACTCTCCAAGCCTCCATGGGTGGAATCACTAAAGAAGAGGTCGTCACCGTCAAACCTTCTCGCGCATTTCTAGCGAGTTTGCAAGCTGAAAAACAAGAACAAGAAGCACTGGTAAAAGCCGAGACGGCACTGGCTCTTGCCGAAACCCAGCCAAACCAAAAGAATTACGACGAAGCCGTGACGCTGATTCATGCTTTAAGTAAAACCTACGAAGATCTCGCTACTCGGCTCGCGGTAGTTGAAGACCATCTTGCCATCGGCAAAGCCCTTGATACTGCTGAAGCTTCTCTTGAACGCAGTGATTTCGATCAGGCAAAAGAATTGGTCGCACAAGCGGTTTTGAACAAGGAAACGTTTGAAAGTCGGTTATCCACTGTAGAAACCAAGATTTCTGAGAAAGAAGCAGAAGCCCTCGTTGCAGAAGCTGTCCAAGCGGTGGAAGCAGCAGAGGCGGAGCCGACAAAAGATACCCTTGCTCGTGCAGAAGATGCTGTCGCTCGTCTCAAGACCCCCGATGAGGAATTAGCTGCTCGAACGAAAACAGTGGCGCAAACGATCACTGCCAACGAACAAGCAGCCGCCCAAGCCAAGGCGGAGGAAGAACGACAAGCAGCGGCAGCTGTGCCAGAAGAAAACCAGCCAGCCGCTGCTAGCAATCAAGCCCAAACGTCGGTCCTCGTTACACCAACAGGTTCGAAATACCATACGAGAAAATGCGGCAACGGTACCTACACGCCTGCAACTTTAGCAGAAGCGCAAAGTCGCGGACTTACTCCTTGCGCAAAATGTTTTCCGTAATAGCCACTAAATTTTGCAACGAAAAAAAGACAAACCTCAGTTTTGTCTAAGGTTTGTCTACTGTCTGAAGCGGTTGTCTCGTCGGAGGCAGCCGTTTTTTTGTCACTTGCTAGTTTTCCTCATACGAAAACTCGTACTCGTTTTGTTCGTCATCGATCAGACGCTTGTCATTGTTGTCCGCCATTTTGAATACTTTCTCAAAATCATCGCCAGTCATGCGCACTTCCTTTTTCTCTTGATCAATGATCACTTGGGCATTTGTCACTTCAAAGGTGTGCATAGGACCGATGTCTGCCGCAGTCAGTGCTTTGCTTTTGGGAAACTCTGCTTGTAGTATTTCGTTGATCTGTGCTAATTGTGTCTCTTGTTCTTCTACCAAGTCCGCAGGTTCCTGATTCGGATTGGTAAAAAAAGTCAGCGTTTTATTGACAGTGATCCTTCCATCTTCAAATAGATACAAAGCATATTGTTGATGACTGTTGCTATTGGTCAATACTTGATTCGCAGCTGCAGAGTCAACCCCTGAGCTACTGCAGCTTGTCAAGAAAAATAGTGTCGCTAAACAAACGGCAGCAAATATTCCTCTACCTAACATGCTTTTCGTTTTCATTTTTTCCTCCTCTTTGCCCCTAATTTTGTTTCTTTGATGATTTTTCCGCAATCCGCGGATTTGGGTTTCCTACAGATTAAAGTGCTTTTAGTATAGCATAAATTATTTGCTTTTATAGCTATTTTTTATAGTAAGATTAATTTTACGCACAAAAAAAACCAACCTTGTTGAAACAAGATCGGCTTTCTTTAGGATTGATTCGTTGAGACCTTTGAACGCTCTCGCTGGGGTATGATCGTTGCCTACTGTCCAATCAAGCCGACAACAAGTCCTAAAACGATCACTCCTAGAAACCCATTCACAAGGTGCAACCCGACTAATTTGCGGGACTGTCCCGAGTAAACAGCCATCACGAAGGTGGCGACCCCATAAACCCCTAGCCACAATAAGCAAGCGACTTGCAAGGAGGTCATCAGCCAACCATCATGATCGAATGTTGCAAACCAATAGACGACTTGATAGGTCGCTGCTGATAAGAGAATCCCACCAACGATCGTGCCGCCAAAGGTAAAGAGCATGTCACCGGTCGTCATCTGCTGATCAGCCATCTTCTCTGCCATTCCTGATTCTTTCGCCCAAAACTTGCCCCACTTATGCATCGGATTGTAAAGCAGACTTTCCACCACGATCCAGCTGAGGGTGCCGAAAATCAATGTCCAAAAATTAACCATTTTCGTCTTCTCCTACACTTTATTTTATCGTCACATTCCTGAGAACCGAAGAAACAACCGAACGCGGGGTTCCTTCCCCATCAGTTTATGTCTTAAGGGACGTTTCTTCAACTTTTTTCACTGGTTTTCTCAATTTTTCGATGGTTCCAATAAAAACTAAGAAAAATGATCGTATACAATAGTGCGGTGAAGCCAGTGACCGCCAATGGGTTAGTGATCAAAATACCGACAAACAGCAAAATCAGTGCAAGGATCGCCCCACTCAAGAAAATCGTATAGCCCATTTTCTTCTGCTTGCGTACCAAAACAAACGCCGCCGCGCTGATCAGCAACCAGATCAGCAATACAGTATAAGACAGGGAGCCTGCTAGATAATTGAAGAGTTTGTCGCCTAAAAAGTAAGAAAGAACGACCCCAAGATATAATGTACCGCTGCAAAACATGATCGCTCGTTGGGGCACGCTGTTTTTATTCAGCATCGTAAAGCGGCTTTTTTTCTGGCCATTGTTGCTTAATCGGAAAAACAACGTTCTTGAAGAAGCATAGACCCCAGAATTGATCGACGAAAACAAAGCCAAAATAATCACTAAATTGACGATGTCGGAGGCAAATGGGACATGGATTTTTTGAAACACCATCACAAAAGGACTGACATTTGGATCGGCTAATTGATTCCACGGATAAATGATCAGTAAAAGAAACAAGGGAATGATGTAAAAAGCGGCAATCCGAGTCATCACTCCTTTGATTGCTTGCGGGATCGCTTTTTTGGGATTTTCCGCTTCACTGATCGTAATGGCTACTAATTCAGAACCGCCGTACGAATAGATTACGACCAGTAAAGAATTGATAAACCCTTTGAGACCATGGGGGGCAAAACCACCATAGTCTGTCATTTGTCTCATCGTCGGGAAAAAGCCCAAATCAAAGACTTGCGTGGCAACCAGATAGAGACCCACCAAGATCAACGCGATCACCACACTGATTTTGGCCCAGGAAAGCCAGTATTCCGTTTCCGCAAACAAGCGAACCGAAAACAAATTGATGGTGGTCGTGAGCAGTGCCAAAATCAACACAAAGATCCAAGCTGGAATATTGGGAAACCACAACTGCAAAAAGCTTGCGGCAGCAACTGCTTCGGCGATGATGTTGATCATCCACATTGACCAGTAGATCCAGTCAATGAAATCGGCTGTATGCACGCCAAGATATGGCTGGACTAAGCCCGAAAGACCATGTTGTTTTTGGTCAGATAAGACCAACTGTCCCAGTCCTGTCATGACGACAAATAAGATCAGCCCGCAAAAAATAAACGCCAGCAAGACCGCAGGCCCCGCTAACTGGATCGCTTCACCGCTGCCCTTGAATAGGCCAGCACCGATGGCGCCACCTAGTGCCAACATAGTGATATGTCTGGTTTTCATCTGCTTTTTTAATTGATTTTTTTCTGTCATAGGTTCCTCCTTGAAAACCGTTGATCCTCCATACAAGGTGATTCTCTCATTGTCGCTATTTTTAATTATATGAATGATTTTTTTTAACTACCTCATAGAGAATACCAGACGCTTCTGCTATTGCAACTAAGAATTGAAAAAATTATCTATTTTTTCTGAAAATTCTATCATCCTCTAATCTTTTTCACCTAAATCAAATCTTGGCGAGCTTTTCTCTAAGTGAATGCACGAAAAAAGCCATCTCCCAACTTGCGGGAAATGACTTCCTGTCCTTTTTTTCAAGCAGGCTTGATGATCAATGAGTCGTAACCAACTCGTCTTTGACGGCGTCAGGGAGATCTTGCTCGGTCACCTCTTGATACGACTCCACATGTTTGCCCTTTGCATCAAGCTCTAGGTAGGCATTTTCTTTTAGCTTTTGTGGTGCCCAAAACGTGATTTTTATCTTTTGTCCATCTTCATTGACCCCTTCTTGTGTATATTCGTAGGAATCGTGTTCTTGCAACACACCATACTCGTCGGATGTTTTGACATAGACCTTTTTCTCCGGTACGAACGGATTGAAACGATCCACCAGCTGAACCAGTTCGCTGGAATCATCTTTCGTAAAATAAGACCATGTAACCAATGTGACGGTCCCGATCGTTAACACGAGCAGGATCATACTAATTGCTTTCTTCAAGTGATTGTCCTCCGTTTTTTCTATCTACCTTCAGTATAAAAAAACAAGCGATAAATATAATCAAACTTAAGGCGTATTTTTCCGTCGGTCATTGTGACTAAGGTATCAATGGAATATTTCTGCTTTTTCCAACCTCAACGTATAGACAAACAACTAAGTTCTCCTACAAAAACGTCCCTTCTCACAGGAAGACCAGACTGTTTAATAAGTATCGTGATTTTTCATTCTTTGTAGTAAACTAAACTGCAACAACTTACTTTTAAATACTCATGATTGAAATCTATAGAAAATCGAGGTGCCCCATGCTAGAAATCAAACTGATCGATCAAAAACATCAAGCTGACATCCGCTTAAAAAACGAACCCTTCTCCTTATGGGGGAAACTGCTGCCGTCTTATAATGAGGGCAGCTGGCAGTACACGATCTGTAAATTTGCATCTGAAGACATTCAGACGATGCGTTTCCCAGATGAAAATTATTGCTATGACGAAATGAGCCGAAACAGTCTGTTTATCGGTGCTTATGATGATGGAAAATGCATCGGCTTAGCGATCGTTCAAGACGCTTTTTTCAAGTATCTGTACCTCTATGACTTAAAGGTCAACACAGACTACCGTAAGCAAGGAATCGGTCAACTACTGATCCACCAGGCACTGAAAGCGGCCCTTGCCAAAGGTTATCGCGGCATCTACACGCAAGCACAGGACAACAATCCTTCTGCCTGTCTGTTCTACTTGCGAGCAGGCTTTCGTATCGGAGGTCTGGATACGGAAGTGTACAAAGGAACCAATCAGGAAGGCAAAAGTGACATTTTGTTTTATTTGGATGCAGCGGAAACGGCAGGCAAAAAAATAGCTAAAAAAAGAAAAAAATTCCTCCTGCCAGATGGTACACTTAAGGCAACAATGTTTTAGAAGGTGAGGAAGAAGAATGTACGTAGGATTTGATATTGGCGGAACAAGTATTAAATATGGTGTTTTAGATGAAAGCGGAGTGATCCTTGAAAAATCAGCGATCCCTACTAGCTATGAACCAGCCCAGTTTTATCAGGATCTACTCACGATCATCGAAGATGCCCAGAACCGCCACACGATTGATGGCATTGGGATCAGCGCCCCCGGGATCGTTCAAAAAGACGGCTTTATGTTAACTGCGGGCGCCATCAAATCGTTATATGGCGAAAATTTCAAAGCAGTCTTGGAAGCGCGTACAGGGTTGCCTGTGGCGGTGGAAAATGATGCCAATGCAGCAGCGATCGCTGAAAAATGGATCGGCAATGCGCAAGAGGCTGCCAACTATTTGTGTCTTGTCCTAGGCACTGGTGTAGGCGGTGGGATCGTGATCAATAATCAAGTCTACCGAGGTGCTCATGGCATGGCTGGTGAATTTGGCTGGATGGTGATCGATCATCTGCCAGAAGAAGGCAATATCGAGGAAAGTTCCATCAATAAAAAAACTGCCGTCGTAGGCGGCTTGATTCGCCTCTACAATTTAGCGGGGGCAGCAGTTCCTGGCTTTGAACCCACCCAAGACGCCAAAGAAATTTTTGACCGCGCGCAGCAAGGCGAAGCGTTGGCGCTGAAGCTGACGGACCAATTTCTGACGGATCTGTCTGTAGGGCTGATCAATTTGATCAGCTGCTTTGACCCAGAATTGATATTGATCGGCGGCGGCATCAGTGCCAATCCTTATTTCTGGGAACGCCTGCAGGCTCGCTTGACGATCACGGAAACACGGCATGAAGCGATCAATTATTTGCGCGGACAAACCATCGCACCTGTTCGTCCAGCGAAGCTGAAAAACGACGCCGGCTTGATCGGCGCAGTCTATCAGATCCACCAACAGCTGCACCGTTAAAAGTTCGGATATGCTATACTGGTGTAAATTGATTATCTAGGACAGCGAGGAACCAGCATGGCGCTTTTTGAACAATTAAACTTGAACAAGCTCTCTGCGGTAGAACAAGAAATCTACCGTTTTATCGTCAATCACTTAGAAAAGATCCCGTATATGCGCGTGCGCGACATTGCCGATGATGCCCATGTCTCTTCGACTTCGGTCTTTCGTTTTATTCAAAAAGTCGGCTTTCAGTCGTTTCCAGAATTTCGCTTCTATATCAAAAATCATTTAGAAAAAGCCCATTTTGATGCGCATCCTGAACACTTAGGTTTAGAAGCGCGCATCAAAGGCTTGAATATGCAGATCTTCCACCCTGATGCGGAATACCAAATACGAAAACTCGCCGAAGCGATGCGGGATGCCGATTTGATCTTATTTATGGGGATGGGGGCATCCGGTGCGATCGCGCAATACGTTGCCCGCAAACTAGCCAGTCTCGGTTACTTTAGCATCAGCATTGATGAACTGACCTACCCAATCAAAAGCTTTTTACGAAAAGATCAAAAGAATGTTTTGGTTTTTTTGAGTGTCTCTGGTGAAACCAAAGAACTGATCGAAGTCATTACCGGTTTAGACAATCAGGCGATCGTGCAGAAGTACTGCATTACCCCAAATCGGGAAAGTACGTTGGCACGTCTGTGCGATTATTCGATCGAGTATGCGATCAAAGAGGAACGCAAAGACATCTTTCTTGATTTGACTAGTCAACTGCCTTCAGTAGCGATTTTAGAAACGCTGATCGGCTATTTGCAAGATTATCGTACCCATTCTTGATGGTTCAGTTTACTGAACCATCTTTTTTTGTAACACTGTGTTCCAGCTGCGGAATTTTTTTCATTTCTTGAGAGATATGTACGGAATCCGTATCCGCTTACTTTTAGTCGTTTTCATTCGCTATAATGATGGCATCAATTAATGAAAGGTGTTATTATTATGCAAAAATTCAATGACCTGTTAGACCGCTCGTTGGTACCAATCGCAACAAAGTTGAACAATCAACGCCACGTAGCAGCGATTCGAGATGCGTTCATGCTGATTTTCCCACTGACCATCGCTTCTTCTCTCGTTATTTTGGTCAACAATATTTTATTTTCCAATGAGAGTTTCATCGTGCAATTATTTCAACTGAATCGACTTTTCCCGAATCTGGAAAGTGCCCAGCAAGTCCTGGCTTCCGTGGCGAACGGGACCATCAACATTATGAGTTTATTTATTGCGTTTCTTGTTGCTCAGCTTTTAGCCAAGCATTTCCAAGCAGATGCTACGCTAGTTGGTTTGACAAGTGTCGCTGCCTTTATGATCTTGTACCCGACCTCCTTTGCAGTAGATGATGTCAATGTGATCTCCACACAATATTTAGGCGCCCAAGGGTTGTTTGTAGCTATGATCGTGGCTTGTTTGGTCGGTGAATTCTTGCCGAAGCTTTTCAAAGTCAAACGACTGCAGATCAAAATGCCTGAAATGGTACCACCAGCAGTTTCTCGCTCCTTTTCTGGCATGATTCCGATCGTGATCATCGTGGCAGTCACTGCTTTGATCAATTTCTTAGTTTTGATGATCGCACCAGAAGGCATCAATGAACTGATATATAATGGGATCCAAAGTCCATTGCGGGATCTGGGGGGCAATGTCGTCGGTGTCTTGATTTTGGCGTTCTTGCAAACTACGTTGTTTGCGATCGGGATCCATGGACCAAACACATTAAATGCGGTTCGTTCAGCGATTTTTACCGAACAGGACCTAGCTAACCTAGACTTTATCAACCAAGGCGGCTCCTTGTGGGACGTTCCTTACAAAGAAACTTGGGGCGTTTTAAATGATATGTTCGCAAATATGGGCGGAACTGGTATGACATTGGGCTTGATCATTGCGATCTTCATCGCTTCAAAACGTCCAGAACAACGTGAGATCGCTAAGATGTCTTTAGTTCCAGGAATTTTCCAAATCAATGAGCCGATGATCTTCGGTCTACCGATTGTCTTGAACCCAATCATGATCATTCCGTTTATTTTGACGCCAATGGTCAATATTTTAGTGGGTTATTTTGTCACTGTTGTCTGGCCGATCATGCCGACCCCAGCGATTGGGGTACCATGGACGACCCCCGGAGTCATTAATCTCTTTTTAGGAACTGGAGGAAATGCGATCGCTGCAGTTGTCGGTGTCGTTTGTCTTGCGATTTCGGTCTTGATCTATTTGCCATTCGTGATCGCCTCTAACCGTTCCCAAAAAGTAGAATTATAAGCAAATGAATGAGTCGAGGAGGAATGAAATTTATGTCCGCAAAAATGCCAAAAGATTTTTTATGGGGCGGCGCGATCGCTGCCCATCAAGCGGAAGGCGCTTGGAATGTTGCTGGCCGTGGAATGAGTACCGCTGATGTTATGACGGCCGGCGGCAACGGTATTCCCCGTAAAATCACCAAAGGCGTCATTGAAGGAGAGTATTACCCGAACCATGAAGCCATTGACTTTTATCACCGTTACAAAGAAGATATCCAGTTATTCAAAGAGCTGGGCTTGAAATGTCTACGGACATCGATTTCTTGGAGTCGGATCTATCCAACTGGAACAGAAGAAGAACCAAATGAAGCCGGTCTCCAATACTACGATGATCTTTTCGACGAATTGCAGGCAAACGGCATCGAACCCGTGATCACTTTGTCCCACTTTGAAATGCCTTATGCCCTCTATGAAGAATTTGGTGGGTTTGCTAACAAAGCAGTGATTCCCCTCTTTGTCAAATTCGCTAAGACCGTTTTTCAACGGTATCGTGACAAAGTAACGTATTGGATGACCTTCAATGAGATCAATAATCAAGCAGATGGGCAAGAGCCGCTGCACGTTTGGACCAATTCTGCCATGATCATCGAGGATGACAGTCAAAAAGAAGCACTCGTCTTTCAAGCGGGCGTCAATGAGTTGATTGCCAGTGCGGCAGCGGTGATCGAAGGCAAAAAAATCAATCCAGAGTTTCAGATTGGCTGTATGATGGCCTATGTCCCAGTCTACCCCTACTCTTGCGCACCCGCTGATTTGATGGCATCCGTCAAAGCCAATGAACGTCGCTATTTTTACAGCGACGTCCACGTACGAGGCAAGATCCCAACCTATGTGCAAAAATATTGGGCGAAAAAAGGCATCACGATTGAGATCACGCCCGAGGAACAAGCGCTATTAAAAGCGGGAACCGTTGATTATATTGGGTTCAGCTATTACATGTCAGGAACGATCTCAACCCTTGATGAAGTGGCTGGCACACCAACTGAGGATATCCCAGGAGCAAAAATCGTGAGTAATCCTTATATCAGTGCTTCTGATTGGGGCTGGCCTATTGACCCAGTCGGGTTGCGTTATGTGTTAAATACGATCTATCAACGCTATGACTTGCCACTATTTATCGTGGAAAATGGCTTCGGTGCTTACGATCAATTAACCGATGAGCAGCAAGTCCATGATGACTACCGCATCACTTACCTGAAAGAGCACATCGAACAGATGGAAAAAGCGGTAGTTGAAGATGGTGTACCGTTATTAGGCTATACGCCTTGGGGGATCATTGATATCGTCAGCTTCGGCAGCGGCGAAATGGAGAAACGCTATGGCATGATCTATGTCGACAAAGACAATACTGGCAAAGGAACCTTGAATCGTTTGAAAAAAGATTCCTTTGCGTGGTACCAGCAAGTGATCGCCTCTAATGGTGAAACGCTCTAATTACTGCTTCCATGACTAACGTACAAAAACCGCCCCTCGTTGCGCCATACTCCTTTTCACATTAGGAGCCCGGCAACGAGGGGCGGTTTTTTTATTAAAGAGGGGCGCCATTGCGAGGATGGCTTTTCTTATCATCACTAAACACTACCTCAATGCTGTGGTACACTATAGCTATTCATTTACTTTCACTTTAAGGAGGAGCTGCATGAAGCCGATATTTCGTTCGATCCAATCTCAAGATGATGCGCCCTTAGCCGCTATCATTCGCAAAAGCTTGACCGACCACCAGTTGGCGGTTCCAGGGACTGCCTATTTTGATCCCGAGTTAGACCACTTAAGTGAATTTTATGCAGCAGATCCTGCTAGCCGCCATTATTTTGTCGTCACTAATGAATCGGGTACCCTTTTAGGCGGCGGTGGTCTTGCCGCTTATGATTCAGAAGGGAAAATCGCCGAGCTGCAAAAATTTTATCTCAGTGATGCTGCCAAAGGGCAGCGCCTCAGCTATCCCTTGCTGGCGAAGATCGAGGCCAAAGCTGTTGAACTAGGTTATCGGCAACTCTATTTAGAATCCCATCATTCTCTAGAAGCAGCCTTGCATGTCTATCAAAAAGCCGGCTATCGCGCATTGTGTCAGCCACTATTGGCAGCACAGCATACCACGATGGATCGCTTTTATGTGAAAACACTCGCTGAAGAAAACGAATAGAAAAGCAGCCGTTCCTTGATCGCTAGGAATGGCTGCTTTGCCGTTATCCTTGTCCATAATAAGCATGTTCGCCATGCTTGCGGAAATAATGTTTATCCAGCAAATAATCAGCGATCGGTGTTCGATCCAAGGTCAAAGCTTCGGTACCTAATGCCATTTCTGCGACCTCTTCTAAAACAATACTATTGCTGACCGCTTGTTCCGCAGATTGCCCCCAAGTAAAGGGACCGTGTCCCGCTGTGAGGACAGCTGGGCATGCAAGTGGATCTAATCCCCGCTTTTCAAACGTCTCGACAATGACTTTGCCAGTTTCTTTTTCATAGTCTGCCGTTACCTCAGAGGCCCGTAACGGTCGTGTGCAAGGGACACTACCATAAAAAGTATCCGCATGCGTCGTTCCATATGCAGGAATGTCTCGCTGTGCTTGCGCCCATTTTACCGCATTTGTCGAATGCGTATGGACGATCGCCTTGACGCCTTCGAAGTGCTTATACAATAGCGCATGGGTTTTGATATCCGAGGAAGGCTTCAACGCCTTCGCCTCTTTCGGCGTTCCCGCTAAGTCGCAAACTACCATTGAATCAACCGTCATCGTCTGATAATCAACACCGCTGGGTTTAATGACGATGATCCCTAAATCTCGATCGATCTCACTGACATTTCCCCAAGTTAGCTTTACTAGTCCTTCCTCAGGCAGTCTCTTATTGGCTTGATAGACTCGCTCTTTCATCAATTGAAGCTGATTGATCAAGGTAACCGACCTCCTTTAGTTTTGGTAATAAAAATGCTTTGGCTTGTTCGATTTCCGCAATCGGGTCAGCGCTCGTCTCACTCCACATCTCGATGACAAAAGAACCGTTATAATTCAACCGCTTCAGCGTGCGTAAGCAGCCATCAAAATCAACACACCCAGTGCCAAACGGTACTTCTTTAAACTTTCCTCGAAACTTATCTGAAACCGCCAATGTATCTTTCAAATGAATCTGGGTTATCTCGCAAATGCCTTTTTCTAATTCATAACCGACATCATTTTCTGGCCAGGCCGATAGGTTCCCGACATCTGGATAGACTTGTAGATAGGGCGAAGGGATCTGCTCCTTGATCCGTAAATACTTTGAGATAGAATTTAGAAACGGATCATCCATGATCTCTAGTGACAAAACGACACCCTTTTCAGACGCCCTAGCGACCGCTTCTTTTAGATTGGCAATGAACCATTCTCGGCTACAAAGACTTTTTTCCTCATAGTACACATCGTATCCGGCTAATTGGATGCAGCGAATACCCAAATCTGAAGCCAGGTCAATGGCTTTTTCCATCAGATGTATCGCGTGCTTGCGCTTTTTTTCATCGATCGAACCAAAGGGAAACCGCCGATGTCCACTGAGACATAAAGACAAGATTTTGATCCCCGAGGCATAGATTGCCTCGACGATCTCTTTGCGTTGCTCTTGGTCCCACTCTAAGCGTGCCAAGCGTTCATCGGTTTCATCAATGGACATTTCAATGAAATCGAAGCCTCGGTCTTTGACAAACTGCAATCGTTCCGACCAAGAGAGGGTTTTGGGTGTTGCTTTTTCATATAGACCGATCAAACTCATGGAAAACTACCCCCAAATCCGTAAAATCTCTTGCTTGAAATCCACTGCTGCTTGTTGCGGATCGTCAGCTGCAGTGATGCCTCGTCCTGTGATAAAGGTATACACATCAATGCCAGCAAACAGAGCCAACGTCTCGACGCTCAATCCTCCCGTGACTGACACTCGAAACCCCATATCGATCAATTTACGGACTTTCGTTAAATCTTTTTCTCCCCATGTTTCACCAGCTAACAGTGCGTCACGACTTTGATGATAGATAGCTTGTGAGATGCCGGCATCTAGCCACTGCTGTGCTTGCTGGTAGGTCCAGTCACCATATAATTCTACTTGGATCTCAGCAATTTCTTTTGCCGCTGCCTTCATTGTTGGGATCGTTGCTGCACAAATCACGGTCATATAATCCGCGCCAGCTTGCTGGCAGTTTTTGGCGACCGTCCCACCGGCATCGGCACATTTTGTGTCTGCTACGATCAACTTCTCCGGATACATCGCTCGGAAGCAGCGTAAAACCTGTGCTCCTTCTTGCAACAGTAAAATAGTTCCTGCTTCAATGATATCCACCACATCGCCAACTTTTTTGATATCAGCCAGTGCACCAGCTAAATCGGAGTGATCGCAAGCGATCTGCAGTTTTGGTATACTCATGAAATTCCCCTCTCTTTTGTTCGATCATCTTTTTGTTCTTGTCACGTCCTGATGCACTACTCCTTCGAAAGACCCGCTTCTCTGACCCGCTCAATAATTTCTTTAGGGGACATCACATTTCTGACTCCGATCACTGTTACGCCCTTTTCTTTGGCTTTATCGAACATATTGACAAAGTTCATTGGCGTAAAGACCACATCGTAATTCTTGGCGGTGCTTTTGCCTTCAGAAATCGCGCAATGATGAATAGAGGTGATCGTGATCCCTTCTGACTTCAAAGCTTTTTCGACACTCCGCATCATCATCAAACTTGTTCCTGATCCATTTGCACAAGATACCAATACTCTCATCTTCTTTTCCTCCTAAGAATTCATTATTTTTGTTTTTCTACATACGCATCATAATCATCTACGATCAAGAAATACCCTTCTGGATCTCTGCGGTACTGCAACTGTGGAATCACTAATAAGATCACCACTACAAGAACCACACCAATGATGCCTAAGAATTTCATCAATACTGTAAAGAATGGCCAGACGGTCGCCCAGTCGAACATCCCAAGATAGCCGCCATATTGAGACAACCCTACCCAAGTAGCGATCAATGCCGAACCACCGATCTGAATAATGCCGGATAAGAATGGGAAGAGACAAGCCGCTTTGATGCCTCCGCGGTTGTTGGCAAAAACGGCGATCGCTGCGTTATCAAAGAACAGTGGGATAAACCCAGCAATGACGATCGTTGGTGAACGGAACAAAATCAGTAAAGCAATCATTAAGAATTGTCCTAATGCACCGAATAAAAAGCCCACCGTCACGGCATTTGGCGACCCAAAGGCAAAGGTTGCGGCGATATCGATCCCTGGAACAGCACCTGGTAAAATCGTATTCGAGATTCCTTGGAATGACTCGGTCAATTCAGAAACGAAGGTGCGGACACCTAATTGAAGAATTGCTAAATAGACGGCAAACATTAGTGAAGTTTGTAAAATATAAAATAAGAAACTTTGTCCTTCTGCCATAAATCCTGCTGTTATTAAATAATCTTGTCCAAGCGTTACTAAAATGATACCGAAGAAAAAGAGCATCAAAATCGAAGTCGATACCATGTTTTCATTGAAGACCGATAAAAAACCCGGTAGTTCGACATCTTCTAATTTGCGGTTGGATTTGTTCTTTTTGAAGCGTTCCGCAAGTCGTGCAAAGAAGTAAACACCAAACATCTGTTGATGGGCAATCGCAAAACCAGCACCTTCCGTCAAATCTTGACAGATGCCAACGGTCAAATTGGACCCCACCGCCCAATAGCAGCCTAAGATCAAGCCCATGACAAGTAAGACTTCGATTCGACCCAGGTCTGGGAAACAGAATAGCAGCAGCCAAAAGGCCGTTGCGGCTTGCTGTACTTGCACATTTCCAGTAGTGAAGACGGCCCGCAGCTTCGTATATTTTTTGAAGCGAACGAGTAAGATATTAAAAACAAAGGCAATCAATAATAAGAGCATCGTGTCACCAAAGGTGCGTCCAAATCGTTCTTCAATGCCGGCGGTGATCGCATTTTGACCAAAATACGGGTCAGTGACCATCGCATCTAATTCAAAACGCTCCTTAAGCCCCACCAGGATCGGACGGAAATTATTGACCAATCCACCAGAGCCAATCGTCAAAATCAAGTAACCAACGGTGGCCTTTAAGAAACCTGCAACACATTCAACAAACGGCCGTTTCAATAGTAAGTAACCAATCAGTACAATAAAACCGATCAAAAAAGCTGGCTGCATCAAAATATTCTGAGCAAAGTAATCCCAGCATCTCAATAAGAAATCTCCTACCATTTCCATCTAATCCCTGCTTTCTTTTTGGTCATATTTCTCCATCACCGCTTCAAAATCTGCCATTGTTTTTACACCTAGTAAATCTTCCACCAGCCCTTCTTCCATCAGCATTTCGGATAAACTAGCGATATTGTTCATATGTGCTTCAGCGTTTTTGGCAGCGAGCATAAAGAACAACTGCGCCTCTTTGTCGGGGTCATCATCTTGAAATGAAACGGGGGCTGGAAAAATCGTCAATCCGATCCCCGTTCCTAAGACGCCTTTGCTTTCTGCTGAAGAATGGGGCATGGCTACTTTGGGAATGATCACAATATAAGGACCGTATTGATGAATATCCCGAATGACATCTTCAATATACTGATCCGTGATCAACGCCTTTTGCTTTAATCCTTCGCCACTCGCCCAGATAGCGGCTTCCCAATCTTCGGGCTGTTCATGATTGATCGCAACCAACTCATTTTCATAAAAATAACGCAGCATTACCTTTGCTCCTTTCAAATTTGGCTTTTGCAGCATCCCCCCTTCTTTTATAAAAAAGAAGGGAATGGCGTATCATTATCGACCGAAAACACATCTTTGAAGCCGCGATAGAAATTAAATTCAAGATCATCTTTATTCGTTGGGTAGGTAAATTTGCCGCCAACTTGCCAAATATACGGTTTAAACTCATAGTGCAAACGATCTTTTTTAAACTTCCAAATCTCAGTGATCTCCTTTGGATCAGCCATAAAATTGGACCAGATATCATAGTGTACAGGTATCACTACTTTGGCATTGAGGGATTCTGCCATCCGCAACATATCGACTGAAGTAACCTTGTCGGTGATGCCCCGCGGGTTTTCGCCATATGCACCTAAGCAAACATCGATCTTGTACTGATTCCCATGTTTAGCAAATACATTCGAATAATGAGAATCTCCAGCGTGATAAATCGCCCCACCGGAAGTCTCAAACAAGTAATTGACTGCGATACGATCCATGTCCTGTGGCATTTTTCCTTTCAAGCTGGTATCCGGATCTTCACAAGTAATCAGAGCGGTTCGATCGAATGCTTCTAAAGCGACGATTTTCACCTGCCCAATGGACACTTCATCCCCTGGTTTGACCACGATGGTTTTTTCTTCTGGTATTCCCCATTTCAACCAAGTTGCAACGACTTCATGGGGACCGACGAATTTTGCTTCTGGACAATTTTGATGGACTGCAGCTGCGGTATTGATGTCTAAATGATCGGAATGAATATGGGTCACCACTAACGCATCCACTCCTTTGATTTCAAATGGATCGATCACAAAGGGCTGCGTCCGTAAATTAGGCTGCATTTCCTGTACACCACTCATCCGCATCATTTGATGGCCTTTTTTCATTTGCCCATTCCCATGACTGCGTTTGCCAGTGCCGCACCAAAGGTCGCATAAAATGTTGGTTCCTTCCGCACTCTTTAACCAAATGCCCGTACAGCCTAGCCACCACATGGAAACTGTGCCTTCTTTCACAAGTTCACTTTCGATCTCCTCGTTTAAATAGGTTCCCCATTCTGGAAACGTATTTAACAGCCAACTCTCTTTCGAAACATCATTTACGTGTACCATCTTTGTTCCTCCCTTGCTTATTTACACCTTGATTCTAACATATAGAAAAACGCTTTCAATCAAGTTTTATGTTAATTTATCTTATTATATGTTAATTTACCGAGAAATAAATGTGATTATTTAATATATATGGTAATGTTTCTGTGATATGTTAAAATGAGTTCGAAAGAAGAAACGATAAAAAAATGGCAGTTTCTAAACGACGGCTGTGCGATTATCCCGCGAATTCGTGAGAAAGAGACACGTGATTTTGCTGCACAAGATAATTGCAAGCTGGACAAATGATAGAAGACAATAATAGAAAAAAGCGCATGTGAGGAGGAAGTATCGTGAAACGTTCCAATGAAGAAGTGAGGCAAAGAAGAAAACAATTGATCGATTTGATAAAAGCATCTGGTCTTTCTGATGTGAGGACCCTCAGTCATCAGTTGGGAGTATCAGAGATGACGATCCGCAGAGACTGTACTGTCCTCAGTGAGATGGGTCAGATCAAACAAACCCACGGAAAAATCGAATACTGTGAAGCTTATGAAGATGAAGCGCATCCCACCGACTCGATCGAGTACATCAAAGATCGACTGGCCAAAGAAGCGGCTCGCCAAGTAAAAGATGGCGATACCCTTTTCGTCAATACGAGTACCAGTGCGGCTCAAACGTTGCGCCATCTCACAGACAAACGAATCAGTTTGCTGACAAACAACACGAGTGTGATCCAAATGGAACACCATCCAAAATCAACGATTGTTTTAAGTGGCGGCGAAATACGTTACCCTAAAGCGGCATTGTCAGGAGACATCGCCGTGGAGTCATTTTCTCACGTTCGTTCTGATGTTACGATCATTGGCTGTAGTGGGTTAGATTTACAGACCGGCATTTCCACTTCAGTAATCCACGAAGCCAAAGTCAATGCGAAAATCATCGAAAATTCTGGCAAGTTGATCGTTATCGCGGATTATCGCAAAATCGGTAAGCAATCCAATTTTACGATTGGCGCAATTGCGGATATCGATCTGCTGATCACCGATCATTATTCTGATCCCAAAGTCATCGATTTGATTGAGCAACAAGGTGTTCAAGTCATCCAAGTACCCGTCTAACCTTCTTTGCCGCTAAAAAAAGCCCGACAGTTGATCTGAAAAGTCACGCCTTGCTGCCTCTTTCAACAGAAACAGCAAAGCGTGCCCTTCGATCAACCGTCGTGGCTTTTTTCGTTAAACAATCGTGCGCTTCAAACGTGCTTTATGGGTCGTGCCTCTTGTGAATTAGAGCCGCAGCAACCAAATCAATGCAACAGCACCCACGGTTTGGACAGCACCAACGGAAAGACCATAGAATAAAAAGCGTGGGCCTTCTTTTAAAAACTTGCGGAAATCCAAGCGCAAACCAATGGCTGCCAACGCCGTCGTTTCAAACCACGTACTGATAAAATGAGCGCCCTCATTCAACCAGCTAGGCAGCGGCAAGAAGCTGTTCAAGATACAGATGGTCAAGAAGCCCAACACATACCAAGGGATCGGCAGCCGCAGCTTGCCTTTGGCTTTGGTTTTGGTGGGGGTCTTTGTCGTCATTCGTTCAAAAACAATGACGACGACTGCCAACATGATGATGCGCGCGATTTTAAAGAGCATCGCGTATTTGACGGTGTCGGCATCAATCAAACTAGCCCCCGCCACGACTTGTCCGACGGATTGCAGCGTGCCACCAAGTAAGGCGCTTTTTTGCAACAGATCATCGCCGTATAAGGCCAATCCTAAAAACGGCAGCGTCAGCATCATCACTGTTCCTAAAAGATTGACCAAGGTGATGATCTGCCCTTTTTCTTCATCATCGGCATCAATGGCTGGTGCGATCGCCGCAATCGCAGAGGACCCGCAGACAGCGTTGCCGCCTGCCATCATCAGGCTCATCTTTTGATTAAAGCCCATTTTTTTCCCTATCAAATAAGCAGCGGTAATGACCAAACTCATCATCAGCAATATAAAGAGAAAGCCCCGAAGGCCCATTTCACTGATGGTCTGGAAAGTGACGGTAAAGCCCAGCAAAACCACCGAATATTCCAAGAGCCGACTTTCCGCAACCTTCGTTCCGACTTGATAGCGTTCTTGCTTGAACAGTGTATTTCCTAAAATGATTCCTAATAAAATAGCAAGGGTTGCTCCCCCTAATTTTGGCACAGCCAAAGCCATGATTCGGGCGATGACGGCTACCGAAAAGGATAGGAACAAACCGGGAAGTATCAAAGCTGTTTGTCGTTGCTTCATTGCTTTCATCCTTTCATATAACATCCATTATACACAGATTGACCGATCAGTAGGATTTATTGGTATAATAGTTATGATTGAATTTTCTAATGGAAGGGATTGCAATGTTAAAATTACTGGAGACCTTCAAGATGGTCTATGAAACGAAAAATTTTTCGAAAGCTGCCGAATTACTGTTTATTTCGCAGCCCACGGTTTCTGCTCAGATCAAGCAGTTGGAACAAGACCTGGATACACCGCTTTTTTTACGCAATGGTCGCAAAAACGTGATCGCCACGCCCCAAGCAGAGTACCTTTACGAAAAGGCACTGAATTTATTGGATGAGTGGTCGACGATCGCCAGCGAGATCCATACCAACACGCAGCATCAAAGCCACTGTGCCCTAGGCATCTCTCATACCTATGCGATGGCCTTGATGCCTGACTTGATGATTGCTTTATACAACGCCTTTCCCACGGTGCGTTTTCGGGTATCGATGATGAACTCCGCTGAAGTCTTAACAGCCCTTGAACAACATCAATTAGATTTAGGGATCATTGAAAAACCCTTATCTGCACCAAGTATTTTGCGTTTCCCGATTTTGAAAGATCAGCTCGTCTTAGCTGGTGATCCCCAAGTCGGTCCTTGGCTCGTTCGAGAAGCGAGTTCTGGTGTCTACTATTACACTAAGCGCTATCTAGAGGAACAAAATATTCAAGGACCGATCATTGAGATCGCCAGCAATGAATTGATCGTCGCTTTACTGAAACAAGGCTTCGGCTGTTCGATCCTTTCCAAGCGAGCCGCCCACGGCATTGGCTATCAACTGCTGGATAAAAATTTTGAGCGGCAATTTTACCTCATCCAGCGCAAAGCCGTCACAGAACCAGCCATCGAGGGATTGCGGACCTTCATTCAGGAGTGGTCGCAAGAGGATTCCTCACAAGCAGAAAGCAAATAAATTCACTTGTTTTTAAGGGAGGAAACCACCGCCTCGTGGGATTTCTTAACCTTTTCTTACGATTACGTTTCCTCGCTGCCGATCTGGCCCGTTTGATTGTTTCTTAAGAAATTTGTGCTAAAATGAAGAGTACTGGCTATGGGCTCTAATGTTCCCCTTTCCGGTGGATCTTAGACCGCCCTTTGACTACCTTTGCAGTTCGTGAGCAAACCAGTAAGAAAGGATCTTGAAATGAACGAACAAATCAAGAACAAATTAGCGCTGCTTCCCGATCAACCTGGTTGTTATTTAATGAAAGATAAAAATAACAAAATCATCTATGTTGGGAAAGCCAAAATTTTAAAAAATCGTGTCCGTTCGTACTTTACCGGCAGTCACGATACGAAAACCGAACGGCTCGTTCAAGAAATCAATGATTTTGAGTACGTCGTTACCGAATCAAATACGGAAGCCTTATTGCTGGAAATCAATTTGATTCAAAAAAATAAACCGAAATACAATATCATGCTAAAGGACGACAAGTCGTATCCTTTTATTAAAGTGACCAAAGAGCGCTATCCGCGTCTGATCATCACTCGTAAAGTTTTAAAAGACGGGGCTTTATACTTCGGCCCTTATCCTGATGCACGAGCAGCCAATGAAACCAAACGGGTACTGGATCGCCTCTTTCCTTTACGAAAATGCGGTCCTTCTCAAAAGCGGCCTTGTCTTTATTATCATTTGGGTCAATGTGTCTGTCCTTATGTCAACAATGTAGATCCCAAGGATTATCAGAAGATCGTTGATCAAGTCAAACACTTTTTCCACGGCGGTCACGTTGATATTTTGAAAGACCTGAAAGAGAAGATGGGCGAAGCCATTGAAACGTTAGAGTTTGAACGAGCGGCTGAGCTGCGGGATCAGATCCAAGCGATCGATACCGTCATGACGCGACAAAAAATGACCCTGACCGACCTGATGGACCGTGATGTCTTTGGCTACAGTGTCGACAAAGGCTGGATGTGTGTCCAAGTCTTCTTTATCCGTCAAGGAAAGCTGATCGAACGAGAAGTCTCTTTGTTTCCTTTCTACAATGAAGCGGATGAAGATTTCTTGACCTTCGTCGGCCAGTTTTACCAAAAGAATGAACACTTCATTCCCAAAGAAGTCTTTGTTCCGCAAAATGTCGATGCTGCACCGTTAGAAGCGCTGCTGGAAACCAAAGTTCTGCAGCCCCAACGAGGCGACAAAAAGAAATTGGTCGATTTGGCCAATAAAAATGCCCGCATTGCCTTGGCGCAAAAATTTGCGTTGATCGAGCGTACCGAAGAACGGACGATCGGTGCAGTGGATCGTCTAGGCGAAGCCATGGGGATCGCGACACCTTATCGGATCGAAGCCTTCGATAACTCCCACATCATGGGGACCGATCCGGTTTCTGCAATGGTGGTTTTTGTCGACGGGAAGCCGTTTAAAGATGATTATC
The DNA here is from genome assembly GCF_058135755.1 of Enterococcus sp. R12. NCBI lineage: Bacteria > Bacillati > Bacillota > Bacilli > Lactobacillales > Enterococcaceae > Enterococcus > Enterococcus sp. R12. The sequence goes on along the minus strand of NZ_CM176874.1, from coordinate 156,835 downwards.
GGAAATATAAGATTCGTACCGCACAAGGCGGCGACGATTATGGCTCTATGCAAGAAGTCATCTATCGCCGATACTCTCGTGTCCTAAAAGAAAACCTGCCTTTTCCTGATCTGATCATCATCGATGGTGGGAAAGCCCAAGTCGGTGCTGCCCAAGAAGTGCTGCATAACCAGCTAGGTTTAGATATTCCCGTTGCCGGTTTAGTGAAGAACAACAAACACAAAACCAGCGAGTTGATTTTCGGGGAATTTTTAGATCCGATCCAGCTGGAACGCAATTCTGTGGAATTCTTTTTGCTGCAACGGATCCAAGATGAGGTCCATCGTTTTGCGATCACCTTCCATCGCCAACTGCGCAGTAAAAACAGCTTTTCTTCCAAACTGGATGAAATTCCTGGCTTAGGACCAAAACGCAAGCAACAGCTGATGAAAACCTTCAAGTCGTTAAAAAACATCCAAGCAGCTTCCGTGGAAGAGATCCAGCAAGCTGGCATCCCCAAAGCCGTTGCGGAAACTATCTTAGCCAAACTAGGTGATCAAAACCAACCCACTTCTTAAGTCAAAACAAAAACGCTCCATAGCCAACAGTAGCTATGAAGCGTTTTTTCGTTGAAGAAGCATTTTGTAAGCCATTACTTTTTGCGGTGCTGTAACAGATCAGGCTTCATGTCTAACATGGAATAGCCACGAACATCATACCGATTGCGGCTGCAGGAATAGTCCACTGGACGTCCCGATTCTAAATAGATGATCTGTTCTAATTCCAATACTGGGTCATCTGCTTGGCACGCTAAATAGGTTTGATCGTATTCATCGCTTTTGGCAGCCTGAAAGGTCCGATAAGCACCAGCAAATTTGTAGCCTAAATCTTGCAGTAGATAATCATAGACGGATTCTTCCAAGATTTCTTTCGTCAAACCGCTGACCAGATCCAACGGCATATAGGAATGCTCGAGTATGTATGGATTGCCTTCTAAGATCCGCAAACGGATCACATGATAGATTGGTTGTTCGGCAGTGATCTGAAGCATCTCTTGAATTCTTGTTGTAGGAAAACAGACTTCAAAGGTGATGACTTGGCTAGTCAATGTCCGTTTTTCTTGTTTCATCTGATAGCTCAGGCCTTTGTATTCTGTCACCGATGAGGTATCTTTGCCCCAAAAGGAATGATTCAAAACTTTGGTCCCTAAGCCGCGCTTTGTCAGCAGCAAGCCTTCCATAATCAGGATATTCACCGCATTTTTAATCGTCATTCGGCTGACGCCAAACTCTTCCACTAACTCTGTTTGATAAGGTAAAAGACTGTCTTTCGGATAAGTTCCGTCCTTGATTCTTTTACGCAGAACATCTGCGATCTCCATATATTTGGGCATTTTGCCACCTCCAAAACGTGTGTTGTATTGTATTGATTGAAAAACGAGAAAAGAACCGGCCAAACGAAAAGAGTGTCATCACACCACTGCACCTTCCAATGAAGCAGTGTGATAAGGGGTATTGCACTCTGATCGCGGCCGGATAAGGTCTATTACGTTTGGCGCTTGTTTCTAATCGACTCGATCAGACATTACGCATTTTTTAAACGGCGTGTTTCTTGAATTTGCGCCATTTTCACGAACGGCAAGTAGATAACGATCGACAAGATCAAGTTAACAGCTGCCAAGATTCCGCCAGCAATACTTTGTGTCGACAAAATACCGCCGATGATTGGTGGCGTCGTCCATGGTGCGATGACGGTACTTGCAGGAACTAAGCCAGTTGCGGTTGCAAAATAAGCAGTCGTTACTAAAACAAGTGGGGTCAACACATATGGGATGAACAAGATTGGGTTTAAGACAACTGGCAACCCAAACATCACTGGTTCATTGATCATGAACACACCTGGTGCAACGGATAGTTTTGCGACAGTCATATACGCTTTATGATGACGAGCAACTAAAAAGATCGCAATCAAAAGACCTAGTGTCGCACCTGTTCCGCCGATGTTCACGAAAGAATCAAAGAATGGTTTGTTCACGATATAAGGCAAATCTGTTCCTGCTTCTAATGCTCGTGCGTTTGCTTCGATCGCAGGCACATTGATCGTTTGCATGAACGGGTCGATGATGTTGGCACCATGTAAACCAAAGAACCATAAGAATGCAGAGATAAAACCTAATAGCAAAGCAGCTGGGTAAGAGTTTGCCAAGCCCATGAATGGTTGTTGCACCAATTCATAGAAGGACAATACGATACTTGTCACACCAAATGCTTGGAAAATTGCTGTAAACAAAGCAAAGATCGATACGGTGATCATTGCTGGGAATAATGCAGCAAATGAACGTGAAACTGCTGGTGGTACTCCATCAGGCATGTTGATGACTAAGCGTGGGTTGCCAGCTAGACGACGGAAGATCTCAGTAGAAATGATCGATACGATTAATGCTAAAAATAATCCTTGAGAACCAAGTCCGGCAGCTGTTAACAAACCATCTGGGCCTGTCGCCATTGCACCTAATGCGAAGAAACTTGCAACTGAGATCGCCCCAGCACCTAATGCGTCTTGATTGTAGCTTTTAGCTAAATTATACGCTACTGTGAAAGCGATTAACAGACCAAGTATTGAAAAAGTACCTGCTGACAAGTTGTTCCCAAAGGCTTGCCATGTTCCTTCACCAAAAATGCCATTCATAAAATCAATATAGGCAGGGATTGGTAAGTTGTTGATCAATACCCCAAAAGAGCCTAAGATCATCAACGGCATCGTTACGATAAATCCGTCACGAATGGCCACTAGATGTCTTTGAGAGCCTATTTTAGAAGCGATCGGAATAAAGTGCTTCTCCATAAATCCAATAAATTTATCCATTGTTTTTTCTCCTTTCAAACCCTAAACAAAATAATGAAACCGATTTCTACTAAAGAATACCACGAGAACGTTTCCATGTCTAGTCTTTTATTTATCAAAACTGTGCTTTTATTTAACTCAGCTTATCATTTGCAAAAACAGGTGGTTTTTTAATAGAGAATGCCCTTCGGAACAAGACAGAAAAATCCGCGATTTTACACAAAAAAAAGCAATGCTTATCCCTACAGCATTGCTTTTTTCATTGTTATTAAAAGCCGTTATTATCTGAAACTTCTTTAAACCAACGACCTGATTTTTTCACCGTTCGTTTAGCATCATTTGCTAAGTCAACGGAGATAAATCCGTAACGGTTCTTGTAAGCATTGGTCCATGACCAGTTGTCCATGCAGGTCCACATATGGTAGCCGACACAATTGGTTCCTTCTTGGATCGCTTGGTGGACGTACTTCAAGTGGTCAGAGACAAATTCGATGCGGTAATCATCTTCGATCACGCCATCAGCATTGACGAAGCGTTCTTCTCCTTCGACACCCATGCCATTTTCAGAAATGTAGCACTTGATATTGCCATAGTTTTCTCGCGTGTTCGTCAAAATATCATAGATCCCTTTTTCATAGATTTCCCATCCACGATACGGGTTCATTTTCTTGTTCGGCATATCATAGTTATCAAAGTAATCATCAGGCATTGGACTTTTCGCTTCATCGATCGGTGATTCTTTCTTCATGATACGACGAGGTTGATAATAATTGATCCCCAACAAGTCGATCGTATTTTCGCGAATCGTTTGTAAATCATCGGCTTCCATCGCTGGTACCATATCCAATTCCTTGACGATGGTCACTAATTCTTCTGGGAACGTGCCTTTGACCGCAGGGTCTAAGAAAGAACGATTAAAGAAGGCATCCGCGATTTGCGCTGCTTTGACATCCTCTGGATCGTTCTCATCTCTTGGATAGCTTGGCGTCAAGTTCAAGATGATGCCGATCTCCCCATCAAGGTTCATCTCATGATAGACTTTGATGGCTTTAGCACTCGCCAACGTTTCGTGGAACCCAACTTGGACTGCATGTTTCATGTTGATCTCATTCGGATAATGGAATTGGTAAAGATAGCCGCCTTCAACAGGGACGATCGGTTCATTATGAGTGAACCATTTCTTGACACGATCACCAAATAATGTAAAGCAGGTTTGCGCAAATGCGACATAGGCATCCACGGTCTCTCGGTTCAACCAGCCGCCTTTTTCTTGCAGCGCCATCGGCATATCGAAGTGGTAAAGGTTCATGAAAGGTTCGATCCCATTGGCGATCAGCTCATCAATGTAGGCGTTGTAAAAATCAACGGCTTTTTGATTGACTTCTCCTTTGCCTTGCGGGAAGAGACGGCTCCATTGGATCGACGTCCGAAACGTCGTATGGCCGGTTTCTTTCATTAGTTGAATATCTTCTTGATAGCGTGTATAGACTTGCGAGGTTTTTTCAGGACCTACCCCATTGAAAAATTTCTCTGGTTCCTGCTGATACCAGTAATCCCAGATGCTTGCCCCTTTGCCATCGCCTTCAAATACACCTTCTGTTTGTGGGCCACTAGCGGCTGACCCCCACCAAAAGCCTGCTGGAAATTGATAATCCATCTTCATTCACTCCTCATTTTTTCTTTGCTGCCCTAATCATAAAGGAAGCAGTTACAAAAATCAATCTTTTTTAAAATAAATGTATAGACATTTAAAATAAAACATGATACATTATCAATGTAATCGATTGCAAAAAGAAATTTAAGGAGTGAAATAATAATGAATGGTTTTATGGACAAGTTATCTGAAAAGATTTTGCCCTTGGCGAATGCCTTAGGACAAAATCGCTACCTGACCGTCTTGCGGGACGCGTTTATGCTTTCGTTCCCAATCACTATGTTTGGATCGATCGTGGTCGTTTTAAACAACCTGCCCTTCTTCAGTGATGCCACTAAAGGAACATTAGGAACACTGTTTGGCAATGGGCAAAATGCAACAATGAGTATCATGACTGTTTTCGTTACTTTCGGTATTGGCTATTATTTATCAAAATCATATGATGTGGAAGGGATTTTTGGTGGTGCCGTTTCGTTTGCCAGCTTTTTGATCTTGACTCCTTTCTTTATGACTACTGAATCTGGCGAAACGATCTCCGGTGTGCTGTCTCTTGATCGTCTTGGCGCAAAAGGGATGTTTATCGGGATGATCGCAGCATTTTTGGCAGCTGAAATCTATTGCCGCATCACAAAACGCGGCTGGCAGATCAAAATGCCTGATGGGGTGCCACCAGCAGTTTCTAAATCTTTTGCCGCTTTGATTCCAGCAATTATCACCTTAACGGTATTCTTAGTGATCAATGCCATCATGACGGGTGTCTTCAATGCCAACTTGCATGACTTGGTTTATGAATTGATCCAAAAACCATTGACTGGACTAGGCAGCAGCTTGCCAGCAACTCTATTGGCTTTGTTCTTTGTTCAATTCCTTTGGTTCTTCGGTCTACATGGTCAAATCATCGTCAACTCTGTGATGGACCCGATTTGGAATACATTGATGTTAGACAACTTAGAAGCGTATCAAAATGGGGATGCACTGCCGCATATCGTCACAAAACCATTTATGGAAACCTTTACTGTTGGATTAGGCGGTTCTGGTATGACGTTAGCCGTTGTTATCTTGATGGCTTTCGTATTGAAGAAAAAACAATACCGCGATGTGGGTCGTTTGGCTTTAGCACCAGGAATCTTTAACGTTAACGAACCAGCCATCTTCGGTATGCCGATCGTCTTGAATGCGACGATCCTGATTCCTTGGGTCGTAGCACCTCTTGTGGTAACGACCTTCAACTACTTAGTGATGGCGGCTGGACTTGTTCCTGCACCAACTGGGGTTTCTGTTCCTTGGACCGTTCCAGTGGTCTTCAGTGGTGTCTTAGCAACCAACTCTTGGTTAGGTGGTTTGCTGCAAGTCATTGACGTGGTGATCGTCGGCTTGATCTGGTATCCATTCTTACGTGTGTTAGATCGTCAAGCAGAACCATCGATCGATTAAGCGCAACGGCTGGCTGAATTTTTTCAGTCAGCCGTTCTTTTTATAAAAAAACCAAGGTTTGATTGTCGAAACCGCTTTTTTCAGCTATACTTCTTGCGAGGTGATCAGATGCCAAAATACCAAGAAATTGCCAATATTTTACGCACACGTATCAAAAACAAAACGTATCCGCCTGACAGCTTACTGCCGAATCAAACTGATTTAGTCGAGGAATTCGGAGTCAGCCGGATGACCGTCAAAAAAGCCATCGGTATTTTAGCCATGGAAGGACTGGTTTATTCTCAGCGGGGCGCTGGAACAAAAATATTGAACCACCCATTCTTAAAAAAAGACACCACTGCTTTAACGGTCTATGAAGGCTTGTCAACGGAAATGGGCAAAGCTGGCCGCAAGCTAGTCAGTCAGGTCATCGATTTTCAAGTCGAATTTCCTGACCAAACGATCCAAGAAAAGTTGATGTTAACGGAAGAACAGCCGATCTATAGTATTGTCCGCTTGCGGATTCTTGAAGACCAACCGTTTATTTTAGAATATACCTATATGCCCGTCCATTTGGTGCCCAATTTAACTCGTGGCCATTTAGAAAGTTCTATCTACCGTTATGTCAAAGAGGAACTAGGGGTCCAGTTTGCTGGCGCCTACCGCACCATCGCCGCTGATAAAAGTACCGCGTACGATCAACAGTATTTGGACTGTAAAGCCGATGATCCGGTCTTAGAGATCGAACAGATCGTCTATCAGAAAAATGGCTCACCTATCGAATTTTCCCGTAGTCGCAACCGTTATGACGTGCGGGCCTACTCTTATTTAGATGTCCAGCACTAAAAAGACCTGCCCACGGTTTCTTATGGAAGAAAACCGTGGGCAGGTCTTTTTGTTGGTGCATTCGTTGCTTCGTTTATTTTTTCGCTGAGGGTTGGAATCGTTTCAGCCGCAAGGCATTTAATAAAACGGATACCGAGCTGAAGCTCATGGCCGCCCCAGCGATCATTGGATTGAGCAAGGGACCACCGAAAAGATGCAGCACACCCATTGCGACAGGGATGCCTAAGACGTTATAAGCAAAAGCCCAGAAAAGATTTTCTTTGATGTTTTTGATGGTTGCCCGACTTAACTCGATCGCTGATGGGACGTCCATCAGATCGCTGCGCATCAGTACGATGTCTGCCGATTCGATGGCGACATCGGTACCGGAGCCGATCGCGATCCCTACATCGGCTTGGGCTAACGCGGGCGCATCATTGATCCCGTCACCTACCATCGCAACCTTTTGGCCTTTGGCTTGCAGGCCAGCTACTTTGGCGGCTTTATCTTCTGGCAAGACGTCACTGATCACTTCATCGATACCGACTTGTTTGGCGATGGCTTGGGCCGTTCGGGCATTGTCGCCCGTGATCATTGCTACGTACAAGCCCATTTGATGCAACCGTTCAATGGCTTTTCGACTGCTTTCTTTGATAGTATCTGCCACAGCGATGATCCCGATCGCTTCGCCGTCTTTGGCAACATACATCGGTGTTTTCCCTTCGTGAGCCAATTGTTGGGCTTGCTCGATCAGGCCAGCGATGGCAACGTTTTGTTTTTCCAACCATTTCTGGTTGCCTAATAGGACTGGACTGCCAGCGATCGTTCCTTGAATTCCATGACCTGGAATCGCTTCAAATCCGTCAACTTCTTGTAGGGCGAGAGCTTGCGTGCGGGCTTCGATCACAATCGCTTCGCCTAATGGATGTTCTGAGCCTTTTTCAACAGAAGCCGCCAGCTGCAGCAATTCCGTCGGCGTGTGATTACCTGCAGGCAGGAGATCGGTTACGACTGGTTTGCCTTCTGTGATCGTGCCGGTTTTATCAAAGACGATCGTCGTCACATTTCTAGCTGTTTCTAACGCATCGCCGCTTTTGATCAAGACGCCATTTTCTGCCCCTTTGCCCGCACCCACCATGATGGCGGTCGGTGTCGCTAATCCTAAGGCACACGGACAGGCAATCACTAATACAGAGATCGTAATGGTCAATGAGAAGATCCAGGTTTCTTGTCCTAAGAAAAACCAGGCAAGTCCTGCAAAAACCGCCAAGACCATGACGATCGGGACAAACACACCCGAAACTTTGTCAGCCATGCGGGCAATCGGCGCTTTGGAGCCTTGGGCATTTTCTACTAACTGAATGATTTGCGCTAACGTTGAATCTTCTCCCACATTGGTGGCTTCATATTGAAAGGAGCCGTTTTTGTTGATGCTGGCGCCGATCACCCGATCACCGACTTGTTTTTCGATAGGTAAGCTTTCTCCAGTGATCATTGATTCATCGATGGCAGAGCGCCCTTGGGTAACGATCCCATCCACAGGAATCTTCTCACCAGGTCGTACGACTAAGATATCGCCAGCTGCGACTTCTTCAATACCCACTTCGACTTCTTCGGCTTGATTCCCGCTGCCGCGAAGCACGCGGGCTTTTTTCGGTGCGAGATCCAACAACTTCTTGATGGCTTCGGAGGTTTTGCCCTTCGAGACCGACTCAAGGTATTTTCCTAAAGTAACTAATGCCAAAATAACGGCGGCCGTTTCATAGTACAAGTGCATCGCATAGTGGGTCGTGCCCAGGTAGACCATCACGGTCCCATAAATACTATAAAAGAAGGCAGCACTGGTTCCCAATGCGACGAGGGAATCCATGTTGGGATGGCCTTTCCAAAGCGCTTTGAAACCAGCAATGTAAAAGGCGCGACCGAGGACCATCACCGGTAAGACCAAAAGCAATTGAGTGGTAACGAAATTGACTGGATAGGCCATCGGATCTAAAAAGCCAGGGATCGGCAAACCGATCATTTCCCCCATCGTCAAATAGAACAAGGGGATCGTAAAGAGCGCTGAAAGCCAAAACCGTTGCCATAAAGCACGAATCTCTGCCTGTTTTGAATCCACCTTGTCGGCAGAAGCGGTCGGCAGCTGTGCATCATAGCCCGCCTCTTTCACGGCAGCTGCGATCTTCGCGGCGGTCACTTGATCTTGTTGATAGCTGACCGTCAGTTTTTCTGTTGCCAGATTGACGGAGGCTTGCTCCACACCCGCTAATTTTCGGACAGCTTTTTCTACTGTTTGGGCACAAGACGCACAGGTCATGCCCGAGATGGCAAAGGTCTCTTGTCTTTGGGAGCCGATCAGTTGATAGCCCGCTGCTTTGATGGTCGCAGCGAGTGTTTCTTCGGTGAGCTGCTGCTCATCATAACGAATATGTAATTTTTCAGTAGCCAAATTGACAGCTGCTTGGTCGACCCCCGCCAGCTTGCTGACTGTTTTTTCGACGGTCTGGGAACAAGACGCACAGGTCATCCCTTTTACCCCATAATTCTTTTCGATCATTGTTTCCTTCCTCCTTGCTTGCTATGCAAACCCATTAACCTTTTATGTTTACAGTTGTAATCTTCTTCTACTTTACAATTATCGTTTACACTTGTCAACGATAATACTCAAAAAAAGGACGTTCTCCTTTGAAGCGGCCCAAAACGCGAGACTTTTGGTCTACCTTTGGGCGGTCGCTACAGGTGGAACGTACTTTTTTCTAAGAAACGATCACTGCCGTTGCAGGGATCGTTTCGCTTATTCAGGTATTGGTTTTAGGAGGCTAGCACTCTTGCCCGTTGGTTTTGATCAGCTCTTGGTACCAGTAGAAGCTGTCTTTCTTGTAGCGTGCCAAAGATCCTTCTTGCGTTTCATCTTGGTCGACATAGACAAAGCCATAGCGTTTTTGGTAGCCGTTCAACCAGCTTAGCAAATCAGTGAAGGACCAGGTGCAATAGCCAAGAACTTCCGCGCCGTCGCTGATCGCTTCTTTAATGGCATGGACATGCCCTGCTAAATAATCGATGCGGTATTGGTCATGGATTTGATGATCGTCGGTTAGTTTGTCGTATTCACCAAGTCCGTTTTCTGTAATGATCACAGGCACCCGATAACGGCTAGTGATTCGTCGTAAAGCGATCCGCAGCCCTTGAGGATCGATCTCCCAATCCCAATTCGTCCGTTCCACAAATGGATTTTCGGCTTTTTTGAACATTCCTGGTGTCCCGGTTTCTTCGGAGCTGCCTTTTTTCCCAGTGGTGTTCATTTTCCCCGCACCGACACCATCTAATGGATTGTAGGCATTTGTTGCTGTTTGGTAATAGTTGATCCCTAAGAAATCTGGTTTTGCTGAACGCAGCAAGTCCATATCTCCTGGTTCAATCGTTGGTGCGATCCCTTGCTCTTTCAAGTAATTCATTGCCGCAATCGGGTATTCGCCCCATAGATAGACGTCTAACCAATAATGCGCCATCAAGTCTTCCGCGTTTTCAGCTGCCAAAATATTTTTCGGGTCGCTGTTGATCGGGTAGTTTGGTGAGTAGGCGAAACTTGGTCCGATTTTCCCTGGGATTTTCATCTCATGGAACTTGTTGATCACCGAAGCATTCGCCAAGTTAGCGATATGATTGACTTCATACATCCGTTTAGGATCGGTCACTCCTGGTGGATGGGCAGCTAAAAGATAACCTAAAGAAGTAAAGATATTTTGTTCATTCAAGCTGACCCAATAGTGGACTTTGCCGCGAAAGGCTTCAAACAATACGGCCGCATAGTTGGTGAAATCTTCAATGATTTTGCGAGATTCCCAGCCACCGTATTCTTCTTGCAAGGCTCGTGGCAGATCCCAATGGTACAAGGTCACCATCGGTTCGATCCCTGCTTTTATCAGTTCATCGATCAATGCTAAATAAAAGTCTAACCCTGCTTGATTGACTTCTCCTCGTCCTTCTGGAAAAATCCGTGTCCAAGCAATGGAAAAACGGTAGGTTTTCAATCCTTGTTCTTTCATCAAGGCAACATCTTCTTTGAAGCGGTGGTAATGGTCGACTGCGACATCTCCGTTAGTTGCTTTAAAGGTTTTTCCTGGAATGCGGACAAAATCGTCCCAAACCGAAGCGCCTTTGCCGTCTTCTTGCCATGCGCCTTCTACTTGATAGGCTGCTGATGCTGAACCCCATAAAAAATCATTGGGGAATTCTTTTAGTTGTTTATGATCCAATTGTTTCCCTTCTTTCTGTTTGATGATACCCCTTTCTTAAGTATACCGATAATTGCCTGATTTGTCATAAGAAGATTTTGTACCTATGCCAAGAAAGCCGATGGCACGCAAAAACATCCTTGCAAGCAGTGGCGTTCTCCTTGCAAGGATGTGGACTAGCTATGGATCATGCATCAAATTGTGCCTGATAGAGTGCGGCGTAACGCCCCTCTTTGGCTAATAACTCTTCGTGGGTCCCTTGCTCTACGATATTCCCCTGTTCCACCACGAGGATCGTATCGGCATGTCGAATCGTGGACAAGCGATGAGCGATCACAAAGGAGGTTTTGCCTTTCATCAATTTGGTCATCGCTGCTTGGATCAGCAGCTCTGTTTGCGTGTCGACATTCGATGTGGCTTCATCAAGAATCAACAGATCGGCATCCAACAGCATTGCTCGTGCAATCGTCAACAGCTGTTTTTGCCCTTGTGAGATACCGGTTCCGTCTTCAGAGGTCAAAGTATCATAGCCTTTTGGCAGGCTCATAATAAAGTCATGGATATGGGCGGCTTGTGCAGCAGCTTGGACTTCTGCCAACGTCGCATTCGCCTTGCCGTAGGCCAAATTGTCGAAAACCGTTCCCGTGAACAACCAGGTATCTTGCAGCACCATCGCATAGCTTTGCCGTAAGCTGCGGCGTGTCGCTTGGCGGATATTTTTACCGTCTAACCGAATCGCTCCTTGGTCAGGGTCATAAAACCGCATCAAGAGGTTCACGATGGTGGTTTTCCCCGCTCCGGTCGGTCCGACGATCGCGACCAAGCTGCCAGCTGGTACTTGTAGCGAAAGGTCTTTGATGATGGGCTGCTGTGCTTGATAGCCGAAGGTCACATGGTCAAAGGCGACATCACCAGACACCTCGTGGTATTCGTAGGCTCTAGGAACATCAGAAACTTCAGGTTCTTCATCCAGCAAACGGAAGATCCGTTCTGCCGCCGCCAATGCTGATTGCAAATCGCTGAAGATGTTGGCTAACTCATTGATTGGTCCTGAGAATTTTCTGGAGTAAAGAACAAAGGAAGAAACATTCCCTAATGTCAGATGACCGAACAAAAACAGCAAGGCGCCAAACATACTGATCAAGGACAACGACAGATTGTTGATAAAGTTGATGGAAGGACCAGTCATACTGCCGTAGTACTCGGCATTGTAATAGGCATCCACCGCTTCTTGGTTTTTTTCGTCAAAACGGCTGATGATCGCTTCTTCTTGGTTATACAGCTTGATCGTTTGCTGACCAGAAATAATCTCTTCCACAAAGCCGTTCAATTCGCCTAATTTGCGGGAACGACGGCGAAACAATGGTTGAAATTTGCTCATCAAAAAGCGGGTCAAAAAGATCGAAGCGGGAACCGTTACGACAAAAATCAGCACCAGCAGCGGCGAAATCAAAACCATCATCACAAACGAACCAATGATCGTCACAAGACTGCTGAGGACTTGAATGGCATCGCTGGCCAATGACGTATTGATGGTATCGACATCATAACTGATGCGGCTGATGATATCCCCAGTGGCGACTCGGTCAAAATACCCAACCGGCAGTTCGGTGATTTTATCAAAAATCGCCTTGCGCATCGCTGCCACCACCCGCTGACTCAAGCGGATCATCATGAGCGAAATCAGATAACTAAGAAGGGAAGACGCAAGATAAAACAGCAGCATCAGCCCACAATAAAAGAAGACTCGATCAAAAATGACCTTGCCGGGACCCGGTTGAATGGCATCAATGGCGTATCCTGAAAGCAACGGGCCCACCAAGGCGAAGATGTTGCTGGCCATCATCAATACAGCGGCTGCCAGCAGGAGACCTTTGTACTCGTAGAGATAGCCCCACAAACGCCGTAGTGTTTTCTTACTATCCTGCGGTTTTTCCGTTTTTTTCTTCGGCATCGTCGGCACCTCCTGTCTGACCTTGATAAATGGCTTGGTAGATCGCATTTTCTGCTAGTAATTCTCGGTGACTGCCAAAGCCGTTCATTTGCCCGTTTTCCAGTACCAAAATTTTGTCGGCATGCTGGATCGAGCTGATCCGCTGCGCGATCAAGACCGTCGTCGTCTGTTGAAACTGCTGTCTCAGGACCTTGCGCAACTGAGCGTCGGTCCGATAATCCAGCGCACTGGCAGAATCATCCAAAATCAAAATCTCTGGATCCCCCGCCAAGGCCCGCGATAACAAGACCCGCTGCTTTTGCCCCCCGCTTAAATTGCTGCCTTTAGCATGCAGTGGATGAGCTAAGCGCTTGGGTAGTTGATTGATAAACTCCTTGGCTTGGGCGCGAGCCGCCGCTTCTTCGATCTGTTCTTTGGAAAACCGCCGACCAAAAGCGATATTTTCTTCGATCGTTTCCGCAAAAAGCACGTCTTTTTGTAAGACGACACCGAATAACTGATGCAGCTCCGTCGGATCGATGGAGCGAATGTCGCGACCAGCGATGCGAATCATGCCCTTCGTTGGGTCATAGAGCCGCAGCAGTAGTTTGACGATCGTTGATTTTCCACTACCAGTCGCACCGATAATCCCTAAGGTTTCTCCCGGCTGCAAGGAAAAATCGATGTCTTTCAGCACCTGGGTACCGTTAGGATAGGTGAAGGAAACTTTTTCAAAAACGATATGCGCAGACTCTTCTTTGACAGGCGCCTCAATGACTTGCATATTTTGCGGCAGGCGCAAGACGGATTGGATTCGATCGGCAGAAGCCAGCCCCTTCGACACGATCACAAAGATGCGCGTGATACTGAGCATGGCATTCAAAATGATCGTAAAATAGGTCAAAAAGGCGATGATGACGCCTGGTTGCGTCAATCCTTGATTGACGCGAAAGGCACTGACGACGATCACTAGCGTCAGTCCGATATTCAAAAATAGGTCCATCAGGGGCGGTGTTGCAGCCATCGTTCGATTAGCGGTGGTTTCCGCAGCTACTACGTCTTGGTTGACGTGGTCAAAGCGCTTTTTCTCGTAATCTGCTTTGGACAAGGCCTTGATCACCCGAGCCCCAGTCACATTTTCACGGACAGTTCGCACCAACACATCCACTTGCTTTTGTAATGAAGCAAACAAGGGGATCCCCCGTTTCGAGATCGTGACTGCCGCCACTAAAGTGAAGGGCAAGACGCCTACTAAGACCAGCGTCAACACGGGATCTAATGTGGCAGTGATCATGATCCCCCCTAATAACAGAATCGGGGCACGAATCCCCATCCGTTGGATCATGCCTACCGTTTGATGGATGTTGTAAGTGTCTGTCGTTAAGCGAGACACCAAAGAAGGGATCCCGACTTCTTCGACTTGCGGAATCGACAGATAGGAAACTTTTTCAAATAAATCATGGCGTATACTACCGGTGGTATCGCGAGCAACACTGGAGGCCATCCGGTTGGCGATGATATTGGTGACGACTGCGATGATGGAGCAGACCACCATCGCCCCACCCCAAGCAAAAATCGCAGATACCTGCTTCGTGGGGATCACAGAATCGATGATGTACGCCAAAATCCAAGGCAATAGCAAGTCCATCAGGGAGCCGAAGAATTTGATACTGACGCCAAGGGAGATGCGGCCGATATAGGGTTTTAAATATTGAGTCAAAAGATTCATTCCATCGCCTCATCTTTCGCTAAAAGCCGCTGGGAATTTTCTTTGACGATTTCCAGATCGGCGATCAACTGCTGCTGTTGGGCAGCAGAAAAACCTGCTACGACTTGTTCATTCCAGCTTTGAAGCAGCTGTTGGATCGCTGGTTGGACGGCGAGTGCTTTTTCGGTTGGATAAACCAGTAATTGTCGTTTGTCGGTGGGACTGCTGGTTCTAGTGACAAATCCTCGTTCTTCTAGGATTGCTAGTTGACGGGCAACATTGCTTTTATTCACAAAAATCTTCTTGGCTAAGGCTTCTTGACTGATCCCCGGTTGGCGGCAAATGTTTAAGATATAGGTATGATGCATCCCACCTAAACCAAATTTTTTCAATTCTTTTTCCCGATAAAGGGTGGCGAGACGGGCAATATGATTGATTGAGCGGATAATGGCTTCCATGAGCACTCCTGCCTTTCTTAGTTCTTCAAAGTGTCTAATCTATTATAAGGAATAATCGTTGCGTGCGCAACGATTATTGTTTCTGACGAAAAGCAACAGGTACACTGTTGTTGATCAGCAAAAAAAGAACTTCAGCCCTCTCGCTGAAGTTCTTTTCTGATTCATTTTATTCAGATTCTTTCAATAAAGCTTGTACGACCTTACGACGACGGTACAGCTGTCTTGTTTTCCAGCTGATAAAGCCGATGAGTAAAGCGAGCCAAGAAATGATCGTCAGCCATAAAGCTCCGTCGAAAAACCAAGGCGCGTCGTAATCAACGACTAAGACATTCTCCCCTGCTTGCTGTTGGACAGAAACGGCACCAATGGCACTCAAAGAGACATCTTTTTCAGTTAGTGGCTGCTGATTGAGGGTCAATTCAGTATATCGGTAATTGATGATCGGTAACGCCTTCCACGTCTCTTGATCACCTTGCCAACGTAAAGTAAGCTTCCCGTTTTCTACGGTTTTTGCCACGGTATCATTCTTTTCAATGATTTCTTCCCCGTACAAATTGTACTTGTTCTTCTTGGTTTCTTGATAGAGGGGCAGATAATCTGGCGTAGAACGTTGATACAGCGCTAATGCTAAGGACTTGTCTTTACTAAAATAGGCTTCCTTCAATTGCGCTTCAGATTCCGCCGACAGATAGGTGTGGTTTCGCAGTGAAACCGCAGCTTCATCGGAGTGCCAGTCCTGCATTTTGACCGTGTTTTGGATCAGGATTTGACCAACACTCAAGACTAAAACGAGGACAAACCAACGCGGATTTGCCAATGGCTTGCCCCGATAATAAGGAACTAGCAGGCACAAACCGACTAAGATCAAAATCGTGGCAGGAACAAAGAACCGAAAAGGAAATTGCAGTAAATTGATTACACCATTGTCCAGACTGCCTAGCCATTGCCAAGGAACAGCGTTCGATGATAAAACGAAAAAGACTGCTGCAGCTGCCGTCATTAATTTGAAGCCGCCAGATAGACGTGGCCACACACGGATCGCACCACAAAAGAACAAAGCACATAAGATGGGCAGCAGGTACGGAGTCGTCCACCAATAGCTGCTGGTTCCAGTAATGGTATTGTTCTGCATGTTGCGATTCACAAAAGGCGCGATCAACGTGTTACTCGTATAAAGATCCAACATCCCTAACCAAATATTGGCGGTCAGTAGCAAGAAGATCCCGATCGCTCCTGCTAAGCGCAGCACCAATTGTCGTTTTTCTTCGCCAGAAGTCCCAACAAAAAAGGCGCGTAAGAAAAAGGGCACGTATAAGAACACTAACAAGATGCTTGAAAACACATGGATTTGAAATAAGACCGCCACGGAAACCCCTACCGCAAAAGGCCGTAACCGTTTATGTTCCCCTAGTGCGATCAGTGGGATCAGGCACAGCGGCAGCACAGCCGCCCCCCAAGCAGAAAAGCCCTGTCGCTCAATCCAATACTGGACAGAATAGGTCGCCATAAACAGGACGCTCATCCCCACTGACAGCCAACCATTGACTCGTAATTTCTTTAATAAGCCAAACATCGAAAACCCTGCTAACAAATAGAGCAGCCCGTTGGCGAGCAGCTGGTAGGAAAACCACGAAGGACTCAGCAAGACCAGCAGTCCTTGGAAATAAGCAAAAAAGGGCCCGTATAATGCATTGACGATACGAGCAGATTGCTGAAACCCGTAGATAGAAAGAAAATATTGAAAATTGCCCTCTTTGATCTGCTGGCTGGTCTCATAAAAACGATTGAAGTGAAAGACCACATCAGAGCCCAAAATCATGCCTTGGCCTAAAATCTGCGGCAATAAAAAAACACCACTCATTGCAATCAGAATCACCACTTGCCAGAAAAGCGGCTTTTGTACTATTTTTTGTTTCAAAAAAAAACCTCCTTGCACCTTTTCGGTACGCTCATAAAAAGAGTACCAGATAGGGACGAGGAGGGGAAAAAGAAAGCTTAGTGAAAAGGGATACATGGTAAAAATTTAACCAATTACTAAACTTTTCTAGGTTTTAGGTGGTCGTTTCTGTGCTTTTTCTCAAATTTATTGGGTGATCGTTTGCCAGCTTTCCAGTAGTTCGCTTAAAAGCGGGACGACCGTTTCTGCAGGGGCTGCCTCTTTTTGGACATTGGCACTGACTAGCTGATCGTACATATAGCCATACAGAGAATCGAGATCTTCAGCGATAGCGCCACCTTGCTCACGGTCTAAAGAGACCCGTAATTCCAATAAAATATTCTGCGCCTTGACAAATTGCTGATGAGCTTGGCTTAAATCTTCTTTTTCCAATGCGATCACTGCTAATTTGATATTTTTGATCGCTGCTTGCAACAGCATTTCAATCAGTTTGTTGGGGGAGGCACTCATTACTTGGTTCTGCAAATAGTTGTTTTGCATTTTTTGATAATTCATCTTTTTTTCCTCACTATAAATCAAATTCGACGAAGGCGGCACTGTCTTCTTGCTGCAAATACGTTTTGACAAGATTGTTTTTGCGGTTCAAACGCCCCAATTCTTGTTTGATCTCTTGCTGCTGGGCTTTGACCTGGTCTAAGAATGCTTGATACGCTTGGATCACTTGTTGCGCCAATGCACTGGTTTGTGGACTATGGCTCTGTGCTTCTGCTTGCATGGCTGCTATGACCGCTGCATTGGCTGCCATCAAACGACTGGCTTCTTCGCTGTCGCCGCGCCATTGGGCAAAACCAGTTAAAATCTGATTCAAACGTTCATCTAATGATACGTGTGGCTCCATCGGTTGTTTCCTTTCATGTTGACGAGGGTTTCTTATGCGAATGAAAAAATGACTGCTTTAATCGGCTATCCTGCCTAGTTTGACGTATTGGCAAACTGATTGCTTAGGTAGCTCAGCTGATTTTCAGCCTCCATCATCACGGAGTCTAACTTGGTAAACATTGTGATGTAACGCTCTTTTTTCATTGCTAAAATATCATCAAACCGTGTGATCTGCTTGTTTAAATCCTTGATGGTACTGTCATAGGTCGCAGATTTGGTGGCAATGATCCCTTTATTGGCTGAAGTATTGACGACATAGCTGTTGGCTAATTCTTTTAGGGCTAGTGTATAGCCAGTCTCTTTCGTGCTCGCAGTGCCATCGGCTTCTTTAGTTTTCGTACTTGCATAAAAGAAAGACTTCACAGCAGCGGGATCTTCCGCTAAGGCTTCTTTTAACTTTGTCGTATCCAATCCCAATGTACCATCATTATCGACGGTGGAGATGCCTAGCTTATTGGCGGTCAGCTTTGAGCCGCTGACGGCTGGAATGGTGATCAAATTTCGCAATTGGGTCTGTAGACGGGTCAATGCACTGTCTCCCACCAAGGTCCCCGTCTTGTTGTTTTCACTACTAGGATCTCCCACGGTCAAATTGTCGCCGATAAAACTCATCAAGCTATTGTATTGATCCACTAATCCTTGCACTGCATCAACGACTTTCGAGGTATCATTGGCTAAAGAAAGCGTCACATGCTCCTCGCTTTTTTTCGCTAACGTCAGCGTGACACCATCGATAACATCCGTCACACTGTTGCTGTCGCGAGTGATCTTCATGCCGTCTAGCTCAAAAATAGCCGGTTGGCCTTGTGTCGTTGTCGCAGTTGAACCGATCCCTAACCCTTCGGCGGCATTGCCGTCGATCAAGAAATTTTTGTCGCCCATTTTGGTATTTGTTAAAATCAAACGGTTATCCACGATGCTCGCCGCGACGAAGGTCGTCTTGCTTTGGCTATTGATCTTGGCTGCCACATCTTTTAAGCTGTCTTCGGCCGTGATCTCGATCGAAGCGGTGATCGGTTTGCCATCTTCATCGACTTCCGAACTGGTCAATGACAGCTGACCACTGACATTTAGGGCCGTTTTGCTGCTTTGAGCTACTTGACTCCCCGTCACCTTCGTGGCTGTTGCTAGTTGGTTGACTTTTAGATCATAGGTGCCTTCTGGAGCTTCCGTTGTTCCTGCAATTGAAGCGATGCTGCTATTGGTGGTCGTCGCTTTTTTCGTTTGATAAGCATCATCTTTTTGTAATGCATCGACTTTTGACAAAAAGTTAGTCAAGCGAGTGCTGATATCACTCCATGCCGTTTTTTGTGCTTTTAGCGACGTGATTTTATTCTCAGCGCGGGTCTTGTTGATCGCATCTGCCGCCAATAATTTTTCAATATCTTCTGAAGTCACGCCAGAATAACTCCCTAGCGTTGTACTGATTCCTGAACTGCTGGTTACACTTGCCATGTTTTCATCCCTTTCGATCGACCGCGATGCCCATGTCATCCCATATTTTCCCAATCACGTCTAGCATGTTGGCGGGCGGGATCTCTTTGATCACTTCGTTGGTCTGCATATCCACTAAACGCACCATCGTACGCCCTGTGCGCTCATGTACTTCATAAGCCAATTTCATATCTTTGCCAAGTAGTCGCTGATTCACTTCCTCCACGGAGGCTGCGATCTTGTGCTGATCGGCTACTGAAAAATAGTGGATCGGCGGTTCAGTGGCCACTGCTGTCTGTTCCTTTTTCTCCGCCAGTTTCCCCTCTTGGTGTTGCGGCTGAAGGTTGGCGTTCTCTTGATCTAAGGATTCGATCGGACGTGCTTTAGCGACCGACGCAACGGCTTCGATCGGGTGTATTCCTGACATTGGCTGAATATCCATCAGAGCTTCCTCATTTCTAAGCGTTTTTGTGCTGCTATGTAAAACACAAGAACTGCGCTTCCCCTAGGCAGTCCTTGTGTCAGTGGTTCACTTGATCAAAAATTATCCTTGTAACAAGCTCAATACGCTGTTAGGCATTGAGTTTGCTTGTGCCAACATTGAAGTTGCTGCTTGAGAAAGGATGTTGCTCTTCGTAAAGCTCATCATTTCTTGCGCCATATCAACGTCACGGATACGTGAGTTTGCTTCAGATAGGTTTTCTTGTGTTGTACCTAAGTTGTTGATTGTGTGTTCTAGACGGTTTTGCGCCGCACCAAGATCCGCACGTTGTGCAGAAACTGCTTTGATCGCTTCATCGATTTTTGTGATTGGGTTGTTTTCAACGCTGACAGTTGCCGCTGCTGCTTTGCCTTCATCAGAAGCGGTAAATGTTGCTAAAGCATCATCGTATGTTTTTTGAGCTGTTGCTTTTGCTGTATCATCAGCAGCTGTATCGATGGCTGTTTGTAATTCAGCAACTGTTTTACCAGCTGCCGCATCAACTGTGCCGTCCGCTGCATATTTTGTTGTAGCATCTGCTTTGAAGGCAGTCGCTACTGCTTTATCTTTTGCTGCAGCAACAGCTTTGGCATCGCTTGTATCAATGGCTTGTGTTAAATCTAAGCCTTTTACTTTCAAGGCAGATGAGCTCATGTTATTGATTGAAACGCTCATTGTTTGGTTTGCGTTGGCACCGATTTGGAAAGTGAATGATTTCGCATCATCGCCTTCACCAGTTAACAAGCTTTTTGTATTGAATTCAGTGGTATTGCTGATACGGTCGATTTCATCAGACAATGCGGTGTATTCTTTGTTGATCGCACTGCGGTCGTCATCACTTAACGTACCGTTTGAACTTTGAACCGCAAGATCACGCATACGGCCTAAGATGCTGTGGGTTTCATTTAATGCACCTTCTGCTGTTTGGATCAATGAAATACCATCTTGTGCGTTGCTTTTAGCTTGTGACAAACCGCCGATTTGGCCTTTCATTTTTTCAGAAATTGCTAAGCCAGCTGCGTCGTCCCCAGCTTTGTTGATGCGTAAGCCTGAAGATAATTTAGACAAAGAATTGCTTTTAGAAGCATTTGCTGCCGTTAGGCGTGAGTAAGTATTCAATGCTGAAACGTTTGTATTGATTCTCATGTGTAGTTCCTCCTAATTTTTATTCGCTAAGGTTTCCCTCTGCTACTATTTATCGGAAGAAACCGTTCAGGGTTAAGCCTTTTTTCTAAAAAAAATAAAAAACTTTTGCTCTCAGCAAAGAACAAAAGTTTTTGGGTTAATTTAAATAATCTAGAATGGACATCTGCATGATCTTTGTTCCCATCGCTAATGTTGAACGGTAGGCAGTCATTTGATTTTGATATTCCATATACTTTTCCGCAATATCGACGTCTTGTTTGTTGGACAGTGTTTCGGTCAAGTTCAGCTTTTCCGTCTCATTTCGATCAGCTGCCGCCTCCAAGCGATTGTAGAGGGTGCCGATCTGCGCCCGTACATTCACCACATTAGTGGCATGCTGGTCATGAGCGGTTAAAAGCTCGCCCCCTAAGGCATCTTTATCATCACTGCGCAATGCAGACAACAAATCATTGAAATAGGTGCTTAAATTTTGGGGATCCGCAGCGGTGCCCGTCTCGTTCATCAGACGATCACCGCTGGCTAACAGATCCACCGAGACCCCATTTGCGATTTCTCGCGGCAAGTCTTCGCTCGTGCCATTGTATTTGATACCGACGATGGCGTCATTTTCTTTGACGATCTCAAAAGGCGCCGTCGTCGTATTCGTTCCGCTAAATAGATAGCGGCCATCAAAGTTGGTGTTTAATGATTCAACGATGCCTTCGATCTCTTGCTCGATCTCTGAACGATTTGCCCCTAATTCCTCACTGCCAGCTGTCGCATTGGCAGAAGATTGAACCAACGAGCGAATCCGCAGCATCGAGGTACTGACGCTTTCTAAAGCAGAATCTTGGGCTTTTGTCCAAGAAATACTGTCTTTGATCGTATTGTTGTAAGTTTTGTTTTGATTTAACGACACATTGAGATCCATGATTTTTGAAACCAGCAGCGGATTATCCGAGGACTTGCTGACTTCTTTTAAGCTCGATAGCTGATTCAACGTGGATTGGACTTTGGAGGCGTTGGTTCCTAGATTTCGTAAAAAATCATTGTAGGTGATTGAATTGGAAATACGCATGGTCTACACTCCTGTTCGATTGATCAATGTGTCTAACATTTCAGAAACGACCGATAATATGCGGGCATTGGCCTGAAATCCTTGTTGGAAACGAATCACATCGGACATTTCTTCATTTAATGAAACCCCAGACACCGATTGATTTTTGTATTCTAGTTGATTCAGCAGCGACAATTGGGCACTGACTGTATTGTCGGCTTGCTGTTTTGAGATCCCGTTTTTGGTGACGATGCTGTTAAAATAACTGCTGACACTCATGCCGGATGCTGCATTGGCAAACGTCAATGTCTCAGAATCAAAAGAAGCGATCGTCTTTTCTGACAACGGGAAATCCAATTTGGCACTGCTGAGTTTCGCCATTGCAGCAGCTCTTGAACCATCTCCTGCTGCATTGCTCGTTCCGCCGGTCACCAGACTTGGGTTATCTAACAGTGCTTGGCTGACCCGAATCGTCGTCGCTGTGCCGGTATCATCTTGGCCGATCTCAAATAGTCCGCTTGTGCGAGAAGCGCCGCCGGTAAAGACCATGTTCATGGCTTGCGCGATCGTCGTCGTAAAGTTGTTCAATTCCGTCAAGCGGCTGCCGATTTCACTAGATGATGCTTGCAGGCCTCCGATCGCGCCTTCTTTGATCGGCAATTCTGTATAGGCGGTTTCGCCATTGTCGGTGGTTTTCGTCAACAAGACGGTTCCAGCTGGATAAGACCCTGTAATGGTTTCGGCAGGATTCAAGGCGTTGCCGTCTTTGGAAACCAAGGCGCCTGTGTCGCTTTGTCCCACCACCACACTAAGGGTATTGCGTTCCTCCGCACTTAAAATCGTCTGTCCGCTCATGGATACAAACCCACGGCCATACTGATCGGTCTTGGTTTCGATCCCTGCTAGACCCGAGAGATCTTTCAACAGACTGTCTCGACGATCCAAAAGATCATTGGGTGTCTCACCACTCGTCGTCAACCCATAGATCTGTTCATTCAAGGATTGCAGCTGTTTGACCTTCTCATTGAAGTCCAGCGCGGATTTTTCGATGGTATCCAGCGTATCGCTTTGCAGCTGCGTCATTTGTTTGCCCATTTGGTTGATGGTATCGGCAAACGTACTGCTGTTTTCCAGCACAAGGGTCTTAGACGTATCCAGTTCAGGATTGTTGGCTAATGCGGTCCAAGAATCAAACATCGTTGCCAGCTGTTTGGACAGTCCATTGTCAGAAGGCTCATTCATTAAACTTTCCAGCTGTCCTAATATGTCTGCTTTTTGTTCATAATATGTATAGGTAGAATTGGCATTGCGTACTTGTCCAATGACAAAATCATCGACGATCCGTTCGACACTGCCGACTTTCACACCCATACCGATGCTGCCGACACCCGCTAAATGATAAGACGCTTCGGCTTGCAAGTTGACTCGTTGTCTTGAGTAGCCGTCTGTATTGGTATTTGCAATGTTATGGCTGCTGGTTTGCAACGCTGCTTGATTGGCGGTCATGCCCCGGGTTGCGGTGCCTAATGAACCAAATAGTCCTGTCATAGAAGTACTCCTTACATTTTTTGATCGATGATCGCTGTTGAGACAGCTTGTTTTTCTTGGTATTTCGAATACGTATTTGCCGGTGTCTTGATATTTTCTTTGACTGCATCCATCAAAACAGTTTGGAAACTAATGGCTTGCTCCGTCAGCAGGAGATTTTCGGCTTGCTGCACTTGGATCTGACGGATGAGTTCTTTGATCGCCACTGAAAGAGTTCCTTCATACGTGGAAAAAACGGGTACGAAGGCGGTTTTTTTCTCGACGAGTTCTGGTAATTTTTCTGCTTGATTTTTGATCAAGCAGGTCTTTTCTTTTTGCAGCAACCGCAAGAACTGCTGAAGCTGACGCTCAAATTCCCGTTCTGTCATCTAGTCGACCTGCTTTTCATCTTGCTGCAGCATTTTATCTGCGATCGTTTCGGCAGATACTTGGTAGGTGCCTTCTTTGATCGCTCGTTTCAATTCTGCCACTCGCTCACTGCGACTGGCTGTTTGATTGGCACTCTTTTGAATGGCTTGAGCTGTTTCGGACAATTGAACATCGACGGTTTTTTCTGTCTGAGCAGCAGATGGCTTTTCTTGTTTGACCGCTTCACGTTTGATGGCCTTGTCGCTGTATTCTGCGTAACCTCTTTCGATTTTCATAGGTTCTCCTCCGTTCTCATTCTTCTACCCTCTACTATCGGTCAAATCACAAAAAAGTTAAACCCATATGTTTAACTTTTTGCGATTTCTTCAAATTAATGCAAATTGTGGATGCGTTGTTTTTGCGAAAGAATGTTGGTGATCCGCACACCAAAGTTTTCATTGATGACCACGACTTCCCCAGTGGCGATCAGTTTGCCGTTCAACAAAATCTCTAGCGGTTCATCCGTCAGTTTTTCCAGCTCGATGACGGACCCCGTATTGAAAGATAAAATGTCCTTAATGGTTTTTTTGCTGCGGCCTAACACGACACTTAGATCCAATGGCACATCAAGAATCAAGTCCAAATTATCCCCATCGCTCACTCCGCTGGAGGCCAATGTTTGAAACGCAGGTTTGCTGACTTCCACGGGCTTTGATGCAGCCGCTGGTTCTGGCGTAGGCGCAGCAACGGGTGCCGTTGGCTGCGGTGTTGGTGTTTCCCGAGTAACGACAGTCGCTTCGTCTGAGAGCATCGCACTGGCGATATCGTTGACCACAGGATCGGTAAAGATCTGCATGATTTTGCTTTCGATCAGACCTTCGACGCGCAAAGAAAATGAGATACAATAAATCTCTTCCTCTGCCTCGATCCCGCTATACTCAATGTTTTCTGGTGTCTCCCATAGTTTGACGATCGGCGGCAAGATATCCACTTTGCGACTGATCATCGTCGCCATCGAAGTCGAGGCAGTCCCAATCATTTGGTTCATAGCTTCTGCCACAGCACTTAGCTCTAATTCCGTAAATTGAGTGTTGCTGGTTTCACCAGTTCCACCCATCATCAAATCGGCGATCACGATGGCATCTTTGACTTCTAATAGCATCAAATTACTGCCTAAAAGGCCTTCTTTAAATTCAACTGTCGTCGCTACTTTTGGTGCAACGAGGTCGTTTAAGATCTCACCAAATTTGATTTTAGACACCCGGGGAGTCGTGATGCTGACCCGACGATCAAGAATGGAAGACAACGTCGTCGCCGCTTGCGACATGGAGATATTGCCAACTTCGCCGATAATGTCGACTTTGACTTGCTCTTCTAATCCTTGCGGCTGGGCTGGGGCACTTTGATTCAACAATGCATCGATTTCTGCTTGGGATAAACGTTCACTCATAGTTCTTGCTCCTCTTCTAACTTGTCTAATAATTCAATGGCTAAACGGTCCTCTTGCTTCCCAGGTTTTGCTCGGAAGTAAGGTTTTCCATCGATGAAGGTCTCCAATGGTTCAGTAATTTTTTTGTCTAGTTTGATGACATCGCCTTCTTCTAAGTGGAGAAACTCGGAAAGACTCATTTGAGCATGGCCCAGCAGAACTTCTAAATTCAATCCGACGCCATTCAAACTTTTTTGCAACTCGCGGCTATCGTCTTGGTTGACTGGCTGATTGCTATCAAACCAATTGCGGAAACTTAATTTATCAATGATCCCTTCAAAGAAGACATAAGGGATACATAGATTGATAAAATGTTTCACTTCAAAAATTTTGATAGTAAAGGTCACTAACACGACGGGTTCGTTGGGCGACATGTTTTGCATCAATTGCGGATTCGTATCGATTCCATCCAAAACCGAATCCAAGGCAACGATGTCCTTCCAAACATTTTGGTAGACCCGTACAAATTGTGCCACCACTTCTTCCAAGATTGCTGTTTCAATATCAGTAAAACTTTTTTTCTCGCTAAAATCCATTTCGATCGGCTTGTTTTGATAGACATCCAAGCCGCCGCACAACAACTCCACCAACATCATACACAGTTGTGGGTTCATCTCGATCATTTGAATCCCGCTCAAAGGCTGCGAATGAAAGAGCCCCAACAAAGTAAATTTTGGTATCGAATGGATAAATTCGTCATAACTGACTTGTTCGATAGCTGCCAACTGCAAAGAAACATTGGTCCGCAGTTGGGTAGAAAGCATGCTGCTGCTCATCTTCGAGAAATCCTCGAAGATCATGTGCAGGGTATTGACGTATTCTTTCGACAGCTTTGTTGGTCGGCGAAAATCGTAGGCTTTCACTTTGGCTTGTTTGTCTTCTATCTCAATAATTTCTTGATCGATCTCTCCGCTGCTCATCGCATTCAACAATAAATCAATCTCTTGCTGCGTCAATACCTGATCCACACTAATCCCCCATTTTTTTAAAAAATCATGTGATCGATTTGAATCACACTGGCTACTTTTTCACCGATCGTCACGACCCCAACGGCATGTTCTGTCTCTTGATTGCTCAGTTGGATATCGTCTTCGGTGATATCAAGAACTTCAATTACTTCTTCTACAAGGACTCCTTTGGTCTCCTCTTGCTTCTTCATGATCAATATGTTTTTTTCGTAGGCTGGTTCCATGATGGGAATCAATTTTGCCAAACGAATCACCGTTACGACAGACCCCCGCAGATTGATCAGCCCTTCCACCCACTCTGGTGCTAAGGGCACCTTCGTAAAGGAAGGGGCATCAATGACCTCGTCCACCGAGTCCGCTGAGATCAAATAGTACTGCTGAGCCATTTTGAAAAGAATCATCTGCATGTCGCTATCCTCCTAGGCATTAGGCAAAGGCTTTGTCGATGGCAGTGATTACGCGGTCCGTGTCAAAGGGCTTCACGATAAAGTCCACCGCACCGGCGCGAATCGCATCCATCACCATTCCTTGTTGTCCCATGGCACTGCACATTACGACTTTGGCCTGCGCATCAAACGTGCGGATCATTTTTAATGCCTCTAAGCCATCCACTTCTGGCATCGTGATATCCATAGTCACTAAGTCTGGTGTCGTTGCTTGGTATTTTTCAAAAGCCTCTTGGCCATTTTGGGCTTCCCCCACGACTTCATAGCCGTTTTTTTCTAAAATATCCTTTAATTTCATGCGCATAAATACCGCATCATCCACAATCAATACTTTTTTTGACATTGTATTTGCCCCTTTCAAATTCCTAATGAATCAAATATGTTTTCTAGTACACCGATTTCTGGAATCAAAAATAACGATGCCTCTAATGTTTCTTTGGCGTAGACGAACTCATTACGGATCACCATCACCTGCTCATCATACTGGGCCATCGCCAAATAGATGGAGCTGATCGCTGCGCCAAAGAAATCATAGCTGGCGCTTGGTAAAGACGCACTCAGCTGAGTTTCCAACAGTTGGCCGATCGCGATCAAAAAAGAATTGGTAAGAATGTTGGTCAACTCGTTGATGACCGATTGCTTCAATTCTTCAGACGGATCGCTTTCTTGGATCATCAACTGACGCAATTTTGCGGCGGATTCATCCGTTAAGACAAACAAGAAGATCCCTCGAAATGCCCCTTCGATCTGGCTCATCACCACATGAACTTCTTTGTCTTCCGCCATGATCTGCTGATACAGGTCCTCATACGTTAGAATCTCGACTTCCGGTACCCGCATATCGATCGGTTGTTGGACGAGCTTTGATAAACTAGTCGCAGCGTGACCACCGCCGATATTGATCAGTTCTTTTAGGCCATCGATCTGCAGCGCTGTATAGCTCATAAGCGGTCATCCTTTTTTTCCTGACAGATGGCATGAATGTCTAGGATCAGTGCGATCGAGCCGTTGCCCATAATCGTTGCCCCTTGATAGCGATTCAGCTTTTGCAGCAATGGATCGATTTTCTTGATGACGATTTCTTGCTGGCCGATCAGCTCATCTGCCAAAATGCCGTGAAACTGCTGGTCATTGTTGACGATGATGGCGAATTTTTTCTCAGATGGATCGCCTTCGATCGCTAAGAGTTGATCGGTCCGAACCAACGGAATCAACTCCTCTTGAAAACGATAGACCTCATCCGAGACCGTCTGGATGATCTCTTCTTCTTTGACCATCACCACGCGTTCGACGAGATTTAGTGGGATCGCAAAGGTTTCTGCTCCGACGCGAACCATCAACGCTTGAATGATCGACAGAGTCAATGGCAATTTGATCACAAACTGCGTGCCTTTATTTGGCTGGCTCTTCATTTCGATCGTGCCCCCTAGTTGGGTGATCTTGGATTGCACGGCATCCATCCCGACACCGCGCCCAGAAATGTTAGTCACTTCTTGTGCCGTTGAAAAACCAGGATGGAAAATCAGCTGCTGCAACGCTTCATCGGAAAGACCTTCCGTTGCTAAGCCTTTCTTTTCAGCACTTGCTTTGATTACTTGCGGATCAAGGCCTTTGCCATCATCCTCTAAAGTAATGATCACGCGATTGCCTTCTTGGTAGGCCGCCAAGCGAATCGTGCCCTTGCGCGGTTTGCCCAGTTTTTCCCGAACATCGGGTGCTTCGATGCCGTGATCGACAGAATTACGCAATAGATGGACCAGAGGTTCACTCAACTCAGAAACCACTGTTTTATCCAATTCCGTTTCTTCCCCAAAAATGACAAGTTCCATTTCCTTTTGCAGTTCATTGGATAAGTCCCGAACCATTCGCGGAAAGCGACTAAAGACGACATTGACTTGCTGCATGCGGATCCGCAAGACCAAATCTTGCAGCTCAGAGGTCAATCGTGAAACTTGCTCTAAGGGGTCTTTGACTGCTTCGATGTTTTCCCGCTCACTGACATCTTCTAATTGATTGCGATAGACCACCAATTCGGACACGAGATCCAAGAATGAATCTAAGCGATTCAAGTCGACTCGGATCGATTGATTTTGGGCGGACGCATGATGCGCGGGCGTCGGCGATTTTTCTTTCGTTTCTGTTGTCGCTCGTTGAAGAGCAGAAGTCTCTGGCTCTGGGGTCGGCACTGGTTGAAGCAGCTCTTCTGCCTCCTCCAACACAGCGGCTGATGGATCAAACGGTGCCACCACGAAGGCTTCGATCTCACTATTGCTGGCGATGTTTTGCTCGACATCAGCCAGTGTTTGCTGCGTCAAATACAGCAGTGAAAAATCTGATTCAAAGGTGCCTTCTTCGAGTGTTTGGGTATCTGGTTCTGTATAGAGAACATCCCCTACTTGGCCAAGCTTTTCCATGATCAAGAAGGCACGAGCACCTTTTAACATGGATTGGGCATCTAAGCGAACAGCAATTTGGACCGCTTGATAGCCATCTCCAGCCGCTTGTTCGATCACATACAGATCAGAAGGATCGATCTGTTGAAGCTGTGGGGTTAACGCGCCCACTGCGGTGGGGTTTTGGCTTGCTTCTGTCTCGGTTGATATACCGCCAGAATGTTCCGTTTGGTCAAGTTCGGCCAATAAATCGGCAATTTGAACTGGCTGCAGGTCGCGTTCTTCCCGCAAGTCCTCCACAAGTTCTGACAGGCGATCCAGACATTTGAAAATCAATGAGATCGATTGCTGGGTCACTTGCAAGGTCCCAGTTTTAAATAACTCAAAAATATTTTCCATTTTATGGGTCAGCTGCGTCATGACGTCATAGCCCATCGTTGCCGCCATCCCTTTAAGGGTATGGGCAGAACGGAAAATATCATTCAGCAAGGCGCTATCTTTTGGATCGTTTTCCAATTGCAAGACATGATCATTCAACTGCGCTAAATGATCGTCTGTTTCTTCAAAGAAAAGGGTACGATAGACACTATTGTCATCCAAATGGGTCCCTCCTTTACAAAATTATACTTTTTGATAGATAAACGAATCGATTTTCTTGAGACCGAATTGTTCCGCAAAATTGATCGTTTCTGTCGCTCCCGTAAACAAAATGCCCCCTGGGACCAATGCATCGCTGAATTTTTGATAGACGGCATCCCGAGCATCGCTTTTGAAATAAATCGTCACATTGCGGCAAACGATCACATCAAAAGGCCCATTATACGGGTCTTTCAAAAGATCGTGTTGCTTAAAATGAACCCGCCGTTTGATTTCCGCTTTGATCTGATACTGGTTCTTTTCTTTTGCATCAAAAAAACGGGTACGTTCTGCCGCTGAGACATTCCGCAATTCGTGGTCTCGATAGAGTCCTTGCTTGGCTTTTGCCAAAATTTGCGTATCGATATCGGTAGCCAAGACATTGGCTGCGGCAATTTGGTTTTTTTCTAGCAGCATCGCGATCGTATAGGGTTCTGCCCCAATCGAACATGCGGCACTCCAAATTTTGGGCAGCGTGGTTTTCGGGAGAACAATGGTTTTCAAGACGCGTTCAAAGGCGTCAAACAGTTCTTTGTTGCGATAAAATTCCGTTACGTTAATGGTGATATGGGCTAAAAAAGCCGCCCGCACCCCGTCATCGCCTTCGATCAATTGCTGGTACTCCCTCAACGTTTTTGCCCCGCTGTTTTCCATGATCGTAAGAATGCGGCGCTGCATTTGATTTTCTTTGTATGCGGCTAAGGGAATCCCTAATCGGCGATCCACCCACGCATTAAATAAGGCAAATTCTTCTTCCATCTTCTTCACCTGACCATCTGTGCAATTTTTGCTTCAATGCCCTGCAATGGCAGGACTTCATCTACGACTCCTTGTTCAATGGCATACCGCGGCATCCCAAAGACTGTACACGTTTCTTTGTCTTGAACGATCGTATAGCCCCCAGCCGCTTGGATCTGTCGTAAGCCAGCGGTGCCGTCTTTTCCCATCCCCGTCAAAACCACTGCCGCTAGTTGCGGGCCATAGTAGTCAGCTGCTGAGGAAAAAAGATAATCGACGGTTGGCCGCGTCCCATGCCGTTTTTCTCGCTGGTCCAGCTGCAGGTTCCCTTGTTGGACCGTCATGTGGTAATCCCCTGGACAAAGATACACTTGATTTTCGATCCGCATGCCGTCGACTGCTTCTTGTACTCGGACGGTTGTCTCTGTGTCTAAGCGTTTTGCAAAGGAAGCCGTGAAGCCCGCTGGCATATGCTGAACGATCAAAATCGGGCAACGCAAACGTGCAGGCAGACGGCGAATAATTCCCAGCAAAGCACGGGGTCCGCCTGTTGAAGCACCAATGACTAGCGCATCAAGTGATACCGGCAAGCTGTTTTGTGTCAGCTTAGTGGGCTGGTCAATCGTTGGTACTGGCGGGTGAACCGTACCGACTTCATGATCCATCGCCAAAATCTTTTGATGAAATTCAGCGATCCATTCTTTTTCGATCATCGATAGACTGACGGGTTTTTCCACAAAATCTCGGGCGCCAAGCGCCAATGCCTCAATCGTGGTTTCTTGATTGGTTAATGAACTAAGCATGATGACGGGAATGGCTGATTGCTGTTTCATCCTCCGCAAGGTCTCTAATCCGTTCATCACTGGCATCTCCACATCCATTACTACCAAATCGATCGCTTCTTTGGTCAGATAGTCCAATGCTTGTTTGCCATTGCGGGCAGCGACGGTCACCTCGATATCAGGCAGCTGATTCAATAAATCTGTCACTACTTTCCGCATGAATGCCGAATCATCGACGATCATTACTTTTTTCATGTCCCTGTACTCCTTTTACAAATAAACGATTTCTTGTTTGACTTGCCGAACCATGGTCTTGAAATCCTGAAGATCTACGATCATCGTTCGACCAGCGCTGCCGCCAACATGTTTGGCTACGATCGGAATGTTTAGCCGAGCCAAGACTTCCTCGACGGCTTCAATATTGCGCTGGCCAATATTGCTGGCAGCGTTAAGCGTCTGGAACTGAAACATATTGGCGCCGCCAACGATTTTCGCTTGAAAGCGAGGCCGACGGATCTTTTGTTCCAGCTCAGCCACCATCGCCGGCAATGCCAAATCCGCAAACTTCTCGGGCTTGATTTCCCGCTTGTGCAAAAAAGGCTGACTATCTGGCAGCATAATATGACTCAAGCCGCCGATATGACTGGCTTCATCGTAAATGATCGTGCCGATGCAAGAACCTAAACCCACCGTGATCAAACGCGTTGGCGCTTGGGCGATCTTATACTCCGAGATCCCCACATGCAGTTCCTCATTCACGGTCATCATTGTCATGGTCATTGGCGGCTGCCAATTCCTCTGTCTGATAGGCGTCTAACTCCGCCGTCATCTCAGCGGCTTGTTCATAGCTGAAGAGAAACGGCAGCTCCAATGCCAGCACAAGTTCATCGTCTTTTTTCAGAAAGGCTTCGATATAGTTTTGCTTGAGTCCTGATGTATTTAGTTCCGCATTGCTAGGACTTTCAACGAGCGGTAAAATGCCGACGATCTCTTCCACGTAAAGGCCGATCGCCTGCTCTTGCCAGTGACACAACAAGACCACATTTTGCCCGGTTTCCGGTGTAAATTCATCAAACAGCTTTTTGCGGATGTCAATGATCGGCACCATCGCCTCTTCAAAAGGCTGGATCCCCAGCACGAAATCCGCCACTTCTGGCAGCTGTGTAAAAGAAGCAGCCTCAATGACCCGTACCACATAATCGATACGCAAGGCAAAGAGTTGTTGATGACTTTTAAATACAACGTATTGTTCCATTGGCGTCACTGCTCCTTTTAGAATTTGAAACTATCCACTTGGAATTTAAGGATAGTGGCGATCGTTTCGATCTCTTGCACATTCCGTTCAAAGTCTTCGATGACTAAGTAGAAGTCTTCTAAGTTTGCCGTTACTTCTTGGGTGCCGGCAGAGGTTTCCGAAACAGCAGCCGAAATGTTGCTGACGGAAACTTGAACCATGTCTTTTTTCTCAACGATCCCGGTAATATGGGCTTCCACAGCTTGAATACTTGAAACCAATTTTTCAACAATATCAGAGATCTCATTGGCTGATTCGATCGCTTTGTTGATATTGTTGGTTTGTTTTTCGCCGCTTTCAAAGGAATCCGTCACTGCAGAGACCACTTTTTCCGATTTTTTGCGGATCGTTTCAATGATCGAACGAATGCTTTTCGTTGATTGACTGCTTTGTTCCGCCAAGCTGCGGACTTCTTCCGCAACGATGGCAAACCCTCGGCCTGCTTCTCCAGCTCGAGCTGCTTCGATGGATGCATTCAATGCCAGTAAGTTGGTCTGATCAGAAATGTCATTGATCAGCTGAACGATCTTACCGATGCTTTGGACATCTTCGTTCATGTC
Source organism: Enterococcus sp. R12 (assembly GCF_058135755.1). Classification (NCBI taxonomy): domain Bacteria; kingdom Bacillati; phylum Bacillota; class Bacilli; order Lactobacillales; family Enterococcaceae; genus Enterococcus; species Enterococcus sp. R12. The sequence goes on along the minus strand of NZ_CM176874.1, from coordinate 123,651 downwards.
GTTCATGCTTTCTACTAATTCTGCTTGGTTTTGCCGTTCGATCTCCCAGCTTTCAAATACATGGAACATCATTTCTGAATTGTGGACATTGCTGCTTTGGGATTGACCGACATAGCCATTCATCAATTCGATCTCTTTATGGATCTCTTCGATACTTAAGGCTAGCTCGTCCATATCAAAGGAGGTTTGTTCCGCTTCGGAGGCTTGTGAACTAGTGGCATCTGCGATGGCATTCATCGTCTGACGCACATTTTCAATTGAATTTTTGGCATTTTTTGAGGTTGTCGTTAGGCCGCCTACCATTTTTTCCATTCGGCTGCTTTCTTCGTGCATACCAACGATCACCGCTTTGAAGGTGTTTAAAACCCCTTGAAAACGATTTTGAACTTGCCCAAAAAGAGAAGTCTGGTCGCTGCTGCCGATCTCATCGATATGCGACAGATCGCCAGAACCGACTGCTTCTAGTTCTGTCAATAACGTATCCATGCCCGAGTGGGTCTCTTTTTTTACCAAATAGGTCATTCCTACTAACACTGCGATTTCTAGCAGCAGTACGATTACTGAAAAAATAAAGAAACTTTTTGCTGCTTGTCCGTCTCCGTGGGTGCGGATCACGAAGAAATAGCATCCTAATAATACGATCAGGGTAAATCCTAGCGGAATCAACGCCGCCAAGCGGATTTTTTTGATGATAGCTTGTACCTTCTTCTTCATAACAGTATCCTTTCCTATGCAAAATGATCAGTCGTGCTGTTTATCAAGATTCGCTCTTCACTTGATAATCGTTGGGTCACTCCTTCTTTATCCGATTATGAAAACAATCTTCTAGTTCTTTAATCGGATCTTTTGCTAGAAAAGTTAAGCATCTTCACCAGACATATGTATCTTTTGGATCAGCAAAGCGCGTATAGCCGCCTTGATATTCATCACGAACCAAGCGACCGTTTTGCAGCTCGACCACCCGATTACGGACCGTATTGACCATCGTACTGTCGTGGGTCGCCAAGAGGATCGTGGCACCGACTTGATTGATCCGCAAGAGCAGTTTCATGACTTCAACGGCTGATTTGGCATCTAGATTGGCGGTGGGCTCATCGGCGATCAAGACTGCTGGCTCTGTGACGATCGCCCGCGCAATCGCTACTTTTTTGCGCTGTCCCACGGAAAGCTCCTCAGGATAGTGATCCTTTTGAGGAAACATGCCCACCAGTTGCAGCGCTTTGGCGGTTTTTTCCTGACGCAGCTTGCGGGGAGTGCCTAGTACTTGCAGCGCATAATCGACGTTTTTGGCAACCGTCAGATAAGGAAGCAAAAGGTCTTCTTGTCCGACGATACCGACTTGTCGTCGAACCATATAGAGATGACGGTCTTTGAGTTGTTCCAACAAGACATTGCCGACTTGGATAGAACCAGCCGAAAGCTCTTCTTCTTTCAAGAGCAATTTGAATAAGGTCGATTTGCCCGCACCGCTGGGACCCACCACATAGATAAATTCTCCTTGAGGGATCGCAACAGAAATATCGGCCAATGCCAACGTGCCATTGCTGAATTTTTTACTGACCTTGGTTAAGCGAATCATGTTCTTTCTCCTCTAATCTGTAAAACGATTGATCACGGACCACATCTCATCGGCTGTCTGCATGGCTTTCGTATTCAATCCATACGCACGCTGGGTCGTTAACAAGTCTGTCATGGACGTCGCTAGATCCACCGTCGACTGTTCTAACTGTCCTTGCAAGACGCTGCCAAAGGCTGCTGGATTGGTTTGCGAAGTAAGCAACGCTTGATCACCGGCACGGTAAAGTTGGTTGCCCACTGGCGTGATGTTTTCTGTATTCGTCGGCTGATAAAGGGTCAGCTGCCCCAACACGCGAGTCTGACCATTTTCTTCCGTCGTCAGCTGACCGCTGGCATCTATTGCGATTTGCTGCGCATCTGGCCACTGAGGGGTCGGTACGTTTGTGGTCATTGCCACAGGGTACCCTTCACTATTGACTAATTGCTTGTTCTCACTTAAATGAAAATTGCCTGCTCGACTCAGCAGCAATTGACCAGTTTGGTCCCGGACCCCGAAAAAGCCATTGCCTTGGATCGCGAGATCTAATGGCTGAGTGGTGCCCGCCAGATTGCCTTGGGCAAAACTGGTAGTCGTAGTCGCTTTTGCCCCCATTGACGCACCATATTGGGCGGCGTTGCCATTAAATAGCGTTTCTTCTGCACCGATGGCATTTTCCATCAATGCTTGAAAATGGGTCGTTTGTGCTTGATAGCCATTGGTATTGACGTTGGCGATGTTGTTGGCTGTCGTGTCTAAGTTTGTCTGCAAATGATTCAACCCAGAACGGCTGATTCCTAATAATCCACTGATATTCATTGACTCATCCTCAAATCTTTCCTAATTCGTTGACCGCTTTTTGCAATGTCTGATTCGTTGAACTCAAGGCTTTCTGATTGGCTTCAAATTCGCGAGAAGTCTGGATCATCGCCACCATTTCATCGGCAACCGCTACATTGGCTTGTTCTAAGGCACCTTGCTGGATCACGGGTGCATTCACCGTGGTTCCTGCTGCGTTGCTAGTCACATAGTTTTGACCAGCTGTAGTCAATGCTTCTGGGGGGAATGTTTGGATCAGAAAGTTCGCTGGTCCCAAGGCGCTGACTGCTTGTCCATTGGCACCCAAGACAAGATAGCCTTCTTGTGTCACGTATTGATTCTGCTGATTGACGGTAAAGTCGCCATTTCTCGTATACAACCGCTGCCCCGCATTGTTTTGAACGACAAAGTAGCCTTCGGAAAGCAGTGCAAAATCGCTGGCTTGTCCGGTCTGTTTGACGGCGCCTTGGTCTTGACTGATGGTACTGCCTGCCAATTGGGTCCCTAAAGACAATCCACCGATATCACGGCGGGTATCCGCATTGGGCCCGCTTTGGTAATTATGCAATGCCACTTCATCTAGCGCCGACTGGAACAAAGTTTTTGCTTGATACCCTGTTGTATTGACATTGGCAATATTGCCGCTCGTCGTCTCTTGTCGCTTTTGTAATAATGAAATGTTCCGTGATAAGACATCCAATCCTCGAATCATGCCAGTTCCTCCTCAATCAATGTGCGCAATTTGGCAATCGTTTTGCCATGAATTTGTGAAACTCGCGGAATCGAGACTTCTAAGATTTCAGCGATTTCTTTTAACGTCAGTTCTTCGGTATAGTACAAACTTAAAATCAATTGTTCCCGTTCCCCTAATTTTTTGATGCACGCCACCAAGGCGGTGCGTTTTTCTTCAGCGACCAAGGTCTCTTCGACATTTTCGGCTGGATCCCGAACCATATCTTTTAAGGTCATGCCTTCTTCTTGGTAAGCAAACAAGGTATCTTCCAAAGAGACGCTGGCTAAGTAGTGCAGACTCTCATAAATATCCGCTAGTTGACTTTGGTTGATTCCCAGCTGTTTGCAGATCTCGGTGTCGGTCGCTTCTCTTTTGAGGCTTTGCTCCAACTCTTGCCGTGCTTGATAAAACTGATTGACTGCCGCCATTTTGTATCGGGAGATTTTGGCGTGCTTGCGTACTTCATCAATAATTGCCCCTTTGATGCGAATCGCTGCATAGCTTTCAAAAGGAACTTTTTTTGAGGGATCGAATTTCCGCAAGGCATCCATCAACCCAATCACCCCAATATTGTAGAGATCGCCTGATTCATAATCGGCGGTTTTGATAGACAGGCGCTGAACCACCCGTTCCACTAGCGGCAGATACTTGATGATCTCCGCTTCTCGATCGACTTCATACATCGGCGATGCCCCTTCCTAAGAAAATTCTGCTTAAATGTCAATACTGCCCACCGTTTCGATCGCAATTTCATTGGGAATCTCATTTAGAGAAAGAACGGCGATATCTGGAAAATTAAAAACGATCATTTTTTTGAATGCTAACCGGATCTTAGGCGATGCCAGAATCACGAAATTGATATTTTGAGCGATCGCCGCATGTTGGATCCCACTGATGGAATCCAACAGCTTGGTCACGGTATCTGGTTTTAAGACCGGGTACGAGCCAGTTGCGGTTTTTTGGATACTTTGAGCGATGATTTCTTCTAGTTTCGGCTGGATCACCGCCACTTGCAGCTCGTGGTTCTCATTGGCATACTTGGCAGCGATCGTCCGTTTCAGTGCTTGGCGAACATATTCTGTCAAAACTTCTACGTCTTTCGTGACAACGCCGTAATCGGCTAAGGTTTCTAAGATCGTTGCTAAGTCATTGATGGGAATTTGTTCATCCAATAAATTTTGTAAAACTTTTTGGACCTCGCCGAGCCGTAAAATATCGGGGATCAATTCATCGATCACGACATTGTACTGCTCTTTGATGCCCTCCAATAATTTCTTGACTTCTTGGCGACCTAACAGCTCTGGTGCATGGGCATAGATGATTTCTTTTAAGTGTGTTGCGATCACGGTCAACGGCTCGATAATCGTAAACCCTTGCAGATCCGCCATCTCCTTATCGGATTCATCGATCCACATAGCATCCAGATGAAAGGCTGGTTCTTTTGTTGCGATTCCTTGAAAAGGAAACGGCTCTTCATTCGGACTGATCACCATGACTTTATTCGGGTAAATATCGCCGCGGCCGACTTCGTTGCCGCGGATCTTGATCACGTAATCGTTGGCATCCAAATAGAGATTGTCGCGAATACGAACGGGACTGACTAAGATCCCTAATTCTCTAGCACTCTGTTTACGGATCGCCACGATGCGGTTCATCAAACTGTTGTCGATCGAACTATCCACGATAGGGATCAGACCATAACCGATTTCCACTGAGATTGGTTCCACTTGGAAGGAAGCCACGGAATCGTCTTCTTCCTGTGCTTCTTTTTTGCGTTCCAGTGCCAATTTTTGTTCCCATTGTTTTTGTTCCACTCGCTGCTTTTCTTCTTTTTGCGTAACCAGAAAGCTGGCTGCGAAAAGGCCTAAGCCAATCAACACAAAAGGCACAAAAGGAAACCCAGGAACTAAGGCTAAGACGAAGAGAATCGCCCCCACGATCCGAAACAGTTGGGGATTACGCATCACATCTGCCGCAATATCCAAACCAAAGGAACTATCGTTATCAGAACGAGTCACGATCACCCCAGAAGCAATGGAAATCAATAAAGAGGGAATCGAGCTGACCAAGCCATCCCCGATCGCCAGTTTCCCGAATTGGGCGAAGGCTTCCATGACGGTCATTTGTCCCCCCATGGAGAAAATGATCGCCCCGCCGACTAAATTGATGACAGTGATCAAGATCCCTGCGATCGCATCCCCTTTGACAAACTTGCTGGCACCATCCATCGAACCAAAGAAATCAGCTTCTCGCTGCAGATCTTTTCGTCGTTTGCGGGCATCCGCTTCCGTGATCAAACCGGCATTTAGGTCGGAATCGATCGCCATTTGCTTGCCGGGCATCGCATCTAATGTGAAGCGAGCAGTCACTTCTGAGACACGCCCTGCACCATTGGTCACGACGACTAGCTGAACCACCATGATGATCACGAACAAAATGATCCCCACGATGTAATTGCTGCCGGCAACGACATTGGCGAAGGCATCGATCACGTGTCCACCATTTCCTTGGGTCAAGATCAACCGTGTGGAAGATAGGTTCAAACCTAAACGAAACATCGTTGTGATCAGCAGCAAGGTTGGAAACGTAGTGAATTCCAACACTGATTTGGTAAACAGGGTGATCAGTAAAATGTTGATCGCGATCGTCAAATTGATAATGATCAGAATATCTAATAGTGCACTCGGTAATGGAATAATAATCAAACCAATAATAGCTAGGACGATCACCGAGATTAAGATATCCGCCAGACCAATGCCTTTTTTCGGTTTTGAGGCAGCCTCATTCATTTTTGTTCCTCCTGTTTCCTTAAATCTTGCCGCGTTGGCTTTCTTCTAACTGATAGACCAAAGCGATGATTTCGGCAATGGCTTCATACATCTCAACCGGGATCAGATCCCCGGGTTCTACTTGGCGATAAAGGGCTCGTGCCACTTCACGGTTTTCGATCTGTGGAATATTTTCTTTCAGTGCTTCTGCTTTCATCCGCTGCGCCAGCTGATCTGCCCCTTTGGCCAGGACCCGCGGCACCCCTTCACTACTGGCATCGTAACGAATCGCAATGGCGAAATGGGTCGGATTGGTGATCAAAACCGTCGCTTCTTTGACGTTGGCGATGGCATTTTGGGTCATCGCACGGTACTTCGCTTTGCGCTGTGCTTTGACTTGCGGATCACCTTCCATTTGCTTGAACTCTTCTTTGACTTCCTGCTTGCTCATCATCAAGTTCTTACGATGGCTATAGCGTTGGTAGCCGTAGTCGACTACGGCCAAAACGATCAAGAAAATCGAGATCTGTAAAAACAATTCTTTGGCCCGCAGCAGCATGAACAGGATCGTTTTTTCCAACCCCACTTCACTCAAACCCAGTAAAACAGGGACGGCGGCTAAAAATTGTTGGTAGCACAAGTAGACGATCACGCCGAATTTCGCCAATGTTTTGCCTAAATTCATCAACGAGCGCAAACTGAATTGCTGCTTGATCCCGCTGATGGGGTTCAGCTTTTTAAAGTCTGGTTTGACGGCCTTGCCAGAAAACAACAGACCAACTTGGGCATAATTCGTGATAAGCCCGACTCCGAGCGCGACCAGAAAGACGGGCGCACACAACAAAAGCAGCAGCAAGATACTCTGCACCCCCAGTTTCGGCAGATCCGCCAAACTGGTTTGATAATCAGCCAGCTGCGCCAAACTTCGGGAAAAATAAGGCAAAAAAGAAGCTGCGAAAAACTGCCATAAAGACAGGATCAAAAACGAGAAGACCAATAGCGAAACAGCTGCTGCTAATTCCTGGGTCTTAGGGACCTCCCCGCGTTTGCGGGCATCCCGCAGCCGCTTGGCACTAGGTAGTTCGGTTTTGCCATCTTTTTCTGCCATCTTCTCACCTCCTGCTGGCTACCTGTTACTTTATTGAAAGGACTCGATAAACTCCTGCAAATAGCGGACCGTATCTGGCAAGTGTTTGCCTAAGTACGAAAGGACATTGGGTAGTAGCAAGAGAAACACCACAAAACTGATGGCGGTTTTCATCGAAAGACTCATCATCAAAATATTGATCTGGGGAATCGACCGAGAAATCACACCTAGCACCAGGTCCACCAACAGCAGCGCAATGATCATTGGTGCCGCAAGATTGACTGCCATCACCATCATTTGGCTGAAAAGTTTGACGATGCCTTCAACCGTCGTTCCTTGGATCACCACAGAGCCTAAGGGCACGATCCGAAAAGACAACAGCAATGCTGTGATCAGTCGATGATGCAGATCAAGTCCAAAAAACACAGCGATCGTCAGCCAATAGTACGTTTTGCCATACTGGGAAGAGGCGATTTGCAACGTCGGATCATAGGCTTGCGCCATCGAAAAGCCTACTTGAAAGTCGATCAGTTGACCCGCAATTTCCACACCAGTAAAGACCAGCTGACTCAAATAGCCCATCGCCATCCCAAACAGTACTTCCTTGATGACGAAAACCGTCAGCATAAAGAGGGAAAGCTCGGGAATCGCAGGTGCCGTCGGCAGACATAGGACCGTCAACGCCATGCCGATCACGATTTTTGCCAGTGACGGAAAATTTTGCTGTGAGAAGATCGGACAAAGGACGACAAACGCCAATATTCGACAAAAAATCAACACCGTCGCTTGAATCGGCGCCATCAGGTTTCCTCCTTACATTGCCGCAATCATCTTGAAGATCATTTTGGTAAAATTCAACAAGAGATTCAGCATAAAATTCCCCGCCAAGATCAAGGTCAAAAAAATCGCTAATAGTTTCGGCACAAAGCTCAACGTTTGTTCTTGGATTTGGGTAGTGGCTTGAAAAATACTGATCACCAATCCAACGAGCATGCCGACTAATAAGGCAGGGCCAGATATCGCTAAAATTCGAAGAAAGGCTTCCCTTAGCACATCAAGTACCATTTCTACTGTCATTTCCTCTTGGCTCCTTTCTTAGCGGCTATTGAAAGCTCTTGATCAGCGACTCCACGATCAGATACCAGCCATCCACTAAAACAAATAGTAAGATCTTGAAGGGCAGTGAGATCATGATCGGCGACAGCATCATCATCCCCATCGACATCAAGATACTGGAGACGACCAGATCAATGATCAAAAAGGGGATAAAAATCAAAAAGCCGATACTGAAAGCCGTTCGTAACTCACTGATAATAAACGCCGGTACCATAACGGTCAGAGGAACATCGTCAGAAGAATGATATTTTTCGGTCTCCCCATCAGCTTCCGCAAACAAGGCAATGTCTTTTTCCCGTGTCTGTACCATCATAAAGGCCTTGATCCGTTTTTCTGAGCGGTCAAAGGCTTCGGCTTGGCTGATCTCTTGTCGATCAAACGGTTCGATCGCTTGCTGGTAGACGTCGGTATACACAGGTTTCATAATAAAAAATGTCAAGAATAAGGCCAACCCGATCAACACTTGATTGGGCGGGTTTTGCTGTGTACCTAACGAACTGCGCACAAAGGACAAGACCATGATGATACGAGTAAAAGAAGTCATCATGATCAGCAAGACTGGTAAAAGGGAAAGCAGCGTCAGCAACAAGAAGGTATTGATCGTATCACTTGAGCCATTCCCATTCGACAATAAATTGTTGATGGTGGAACTGACGTCTTCCGTGTCTAGCGCAAACGCCGTCTGCGGAAGCATCAGACTGCTGAAAAGGACCGCAGCCATGATCTTGATATCTCTGCCTTTGCTCTTCATTTTTGCTTGCCTCGTTTTCCAGCAATTTCCGCCTTGGCTTTGTTGAGCCATTCAGAAAAGTCTTTGCCAGCTTGCACTTGGGTGCTTTCTAGGCTTTGCTGTAAAAAAGCGGCCGTTTCTTCTGGCGTCAACTCTTTGATGATTTGGTTTTGCTGTTCAGAAAAGCTCATGACATAACATTTGTCCATGATTTGGACGATCCCGATCGAAGACGACTTGCTGACGGCGATTTTTTGCAAAATACGCAGCTGGTGATTGTGCTGGTTCGTGTAACGATTCAAATATTTCAAACTGATGTTGATCAAATAAAGAATAAGCAGCAAAAACCCAATCATTTTGACCAGCGATAAAAATGTTTCCATCAACATGCCTCTTTCTATTGGATCACTAAATCCGTCACATAAACATCCTTGGCGATTTCTGATCCGTATTCCTGATTAATTGTTTCTTTCAATGCTTTTTTTAAATTCGGTACACTTTCGGCGGAGCTCAAAATACCGCTGGCCTTTTGTTGGCGCAATAAATTTACGACGCTGTCACGAATGACGGCCACATTTTTCGTGGCTTCCGCGCTTTTTTCCTCATCCGCCACTAAAATCGATAAATTGACCTTCATGTATTGCTGCTCTTGGTTGTCTTCTTTGGCCAGATTGACTAAAAATTCATCCAATGCCACGATCGCTTCGTCTGAGGAGATTTTGCTGCTGTCTTTTGCTGTTTCAGCAGCTGCTGTTTTTTCCCCCGTCAAAAAGTGATTCGTCACTAAGGTCCCGCCGATACTGCCGCCGACTACCACGATCAAGAGGATCGGCAGTAAAACAACCATACTCAAGCCTTTTTTCTCTTTTTCTGCTTTTGGTGCTTTTTCTTCTTTTGCCATCTTTCCCACCCTTACGTTTTCACTTGGTTCGAATGGATCACCGTATGATACTCGATCACCCGCTGCGCAACTTCTTGCGCAGCTTCCGTCACCACTAATGTTTTGCCGTCTGTCAGTGTGATCAATGTATCCGGCATTTCTTCGATCCGATAAATCAATGTTGGATTTAAATAGAATGGCTTGCCATTCAATGCTGTCACTAGAATCATGGTCAAACTCCTCTCAATGATGAAGCGTCACGTTCTTAACGTTTTAGATTCAATAATTCTTGCAGCATTTCATCAGAAGTTGTAATACTTCTTGAATTTGCTTGATAGGCACGGCTCGCAATGATCATTTCGGTAAATTCTGTCGAAAGATCGACATTGGACATTTCCAAGGCACCTGCTTGCAGCGTTCCTGCGCCATTGTTGCCAGGTCCTGCAACGATCGGATTCCCTGAGTTGCTGGTTTGGATATAGTTGTTGCCGCCGACTTTTTCTAAGCCTTCTGGGTTATTGAAGGTTGCGACACCGACTTTTCCCATCACAAAGGTTTGATTGCCGTATTTTGCCAACACTAAGCCATTGGCATCGATCGCCATGGAGTTATAGGTCAAGGTTTCCCCATTGACGGTCAGTGTGCTTGGGATCGACAAGGGAGATACCGCATCTTGTCCGCTCAATGCCGTGTTTTCATCAAAGTTGTCATCATAGACAACTGGTTGACCGCCATTGACTGAACGACCTAGGACTTGCATCCCATCACTATTGGTCAAGGTTCCGTTGCTGTCGCGCACGAATGCGCCATCTCGTGTGTAATAGGTTTCGCCATTTGCTCCTGGTCCTTGTACCATAAAGTAGCCCTGTCCGCTGATATAAAAATCCATGCTGCGACCTGTCGATTGCGGGGCACCGACTGTATTGATAGTATCGATGGAGCCCGTCTGAACCCCTAAACCGATCTGCGTTGCGTTGATCCCGCCTAAGCCATTGCCTGGCGCAGTTGCGTTAGACATCGTTTGGCTCATCATGTCTTGGAAAAGTACTCGACTTGATTTGAATCCAACCGTATTGACGTTGGCGATATTATTGGAAACCACGTCCATTTTCGTTTGAAGATTTTTCATTCCACTAACACCTGAATATAATGATCGTAACATGCTTGTTTTCCTCCTTATGGTTGGCGTATTTTCCTCTGTCATTCAGAAAATACTTGCAGCCCCTTTTCAGTCCAGCTGCTATTTGATAAATGTGGCGCTGTCAATATTGGTGACGGTGTGAAGCTCATTCATCCCCATCGCCGTAATGATGGTTCGTGAATAGACATCGGCGATCAAGCCCATATCTTTGTAAACAAGCAGTGATTCTTTGCTGCCTTTTTCCGCGAGCTCACTAAGCGCCGTTGAAAGGGATTGATAATCCTCGTCTTGTAAGGTCAATTCTCTTGCGGTCAAACGCTTTTGCGCATGATGGGAGACTTTGATGTCGCTTTGTTTTTGTTCAAGCATTGCAGAAAAGGCTTGTTTGTCCACGCCTTTGCGGGGATGTTGATAAGGCTCCCCGGCAACTTTTTGCAGCCCCTGTTGAATCGTCAAACTCATTTTGCTTCGCCGCCAATCTCTTGGATCGCACTCATACTGTATTCTTTGCCATTTACGACGATCGTGGCGTAGCCATTGGCAAAGCGGACTTTTTCGATGGTTCCTGACAATGTTTCTGTGCCGTCCATCAGAGTGACTTGTTTATTGATCAAGCTAAAAGCTTGCTGCTGTTGCTGTAAAATCACCGAGGTCGTCAATGTTTCGCTCAATTCATTCAAGCTCTCTAAGGTCGTAAATTGAACCAGTTGCGAGATATAGTCGGTGCTACCACCACCAGAAGAATCGCTGCCTCCCATCGATGGGTTGCTCATAGATGCGGCTAAGATCTTCAAAAAATCATCCATGGAGATATCTGAAGATTTTTTTGTTTGCGTTAATGCCGATGTATTGGCAATACCGGCCGCAGCTGCTGTAATTTCATCTGCCATAGGTCTCCTCCTTTACACTAAAATACTGATCGCATGATCGATCGGTGCTAATTGCGGCTCTTCTTCAGCCGTATTGCTTTGATGAAACGGCTTTTTGCTTTGTCCTTTTTGAGCCTGTAAAAACCGCTGTTGGCTTAACTGACTGTCACTTGCCATCATACTGCCGGCAAAGGATTGATTTGCCAGCGGACTAGCCTGCTGGACAGAAGCTAACGTAGGTTCTTTGATCGCTAGGATCGGCTGCTCTTGCTTTTGCAAAACTTGCTCTAGCTCATGCTTGATGGACAGCAATAATTCTTTGGCTTGCGGCTGCTGAACGGTCAGTTCTAAGCGGCTGCCTTGGGCATTCGTTTCTAGGGAAAGCTGGATCGTGCCTAATTTTTCGGGAACGAATTGCAGCGTGATTTTTTTCTCGCTTGCCGTGCTGCTCGTTTGGACAAGTTGGGCAGTCGCTTTTGCTAAGGGCAGGACCGCTTGTTCCATATTCGCTTTTGTTGGCGTTGGTCCTTGCTTGGTCAAAAGGGGAGAAACATCAAGCAGCTGCAGTGCTGGTGCCGCCATTTCATTGTCAGTTACTGCTGAAGAAGCAATGGCTTGTGCAGAAACAGCTTCCGCTTTTTTGGCGACTGTTTCATTCGTGCGTTGCAAGGTGCTAGTCGTATCCGTCGCTTGGTTGGTCACTGGCGACACTTGATTTAATGGTCCCGTTTGGCCCAATTGCGCGGTCCCTTCGGTGGACTGTTTCAGCTGTGCTTCTGTCGTTTGCGCAATCGCGGCTTGTGTTACTGAATCGACTTCCTTGATTTCCTTGAAAGGAGCGATTCCTTTTGCCGTGGTCTGCTCCTCGCCTACTAAGTCTTCTGGCAAAGGTGTTTCAAGCGTTGTTGCTGCGGCTTCACTTCTGTCATTTGTCATCAAAGCTAGACCTTCAAGCGCAGGCTCGGAGGGGTTGACGACTGTGGTGGCTACGTCTATTGGTGCTGGAAAAGCTGCTGAAACACTGTCGAGAGAAGCTGCTGTGGCGCTCGTTTGGTTCTGCTCCGTCGTTGCCATTGATGCCTGTGGCGCTTCTTGAACCAAGCCTGCAAAAGGTGCCTGGCTGATCTGGCTCATTTCTGGCGCTTGTGTCGTTGCAGGTTGTTCGACTGCTGGAGTGATTTCTGGCTCCTGTGGCAGATGTTCCCTACTGCTGGCAATCCCCATTTCTGGTGCGGTGGCGGTTTGCTCCGTCATACCTGATGGTTCGAAGGATGCTGGCAGATTGCTTACTGTCTGTTCCGTCAGCTGTTGCATCAGCAAACTGAAGACTTCTGGTGACGCCTCCGTCTTTTTTGATTTGCTACCGACAGGTACAGCGGTTGCGGCACTTGTTGTGATCTCTTTCATTGTTCACCTCCTCTCAGCTGATGCTTTGAAACCAAGGTCGTCTCATCACTAAAACCATTAGTGCTTTAAGAAAATATGGCGCGATTGCCGAACTCATCCAATTGTTTTTGCTCTTCCAATTGCTGTCCATAGGTGTATTCAGCGAATTGTTTTTCTCGCAGCTTTTCCACGATCTTGCGTTCCTGCTGCGCTTCTACCACCACCGATAAAGACTCTGCCAATTCTTGCTTCACGTGAAACATTTTGTTCTGAACCTCATCGATGGTGGCATTCAACGCAAGCAAATAGCGTTGTTGCACTTGCATCCGCCCAATGGTCATCTCATTGACATCAAAAAGCTGGGCTTTTTCCTGTGTCAGCGTATTCAGGTGCTGTTCTTGCTGAATCAACAACTGTTGTTTTTGGGCGTAAGCGCGTTTGGCTTCTTGCTCAATGGTTTTTCGGTGATCCAATACTTTTTCTAAGGAAAAGTGAAATGCTTGCATAGCTGCTCCTTTATGATCTGTTTTACATGGTCGAACGCTGGCGCTCGATCAGCGCTTCTTCACTGAACAAATGCGCCAGTTCAAAAATCGTTTGTTCAAATGGGATCCGCTCATCCACTTTTTGCTGTAAAAACCGCAGGATGGGGTGATGCAGCGCGATCGCTTGGTCGGTCAACGCATTGCTGCCGCTTTTGTAGGCACCGATATCGATCAAATCCTTGGCCTCTGCATAAACGGCCATGTTTTCTTTTAGTTCCCCCGCATGTTTATGCTGTTCCTCAGAAACAAGGGTCTTCATCAAGCGGCTGAGGCTGTTTTGAATATCGATGGCAGGATAATGATTTTGAGCGGCAATTTTTCGGGACAACAGAATATGTCCATCAAGAATTCCCCGCACCGCATCAGCGATCGGTTCATTCATGTCATCCCCTTCTACCAAGACAGTATAAAAGGCCGTGATCGAGCCTTTGTCCGACATCCCACTGCGTTCTAACAACTTCGGTAAAGCTGTAAACACAGAAGGGGTATAACCTTTGGTCGTCGGCGGCTCGCCAGTCGATAGACCGATCTCCCGCTGCGCCATCGCAAAACGGGTCACCGAATCCATCATCAATACGACTTTCTTCCCTTGATCGCGGTAATACTCAGCGATCGCTGTTGCCACATGAGCCCCTTTTAATCGTACGAGAGGCGGCATATCGGAGGTAGCACAGACAACGACCGACTTGCGGTAACCTTCTGGGCCTAGATCATTTTCAATAAATTCTTTGACTTCTCGTCCCCGCTCGCCGATCAAGCCGATCACGATGACATCGGCTTCGCAATAACGAGCCAACATCCCCAATAAGGTACTCTTACCGACCCCGCTGCCGGCAAAAATGCCGATCCGTTGGCCAAGGCCGACGGTCAAAAGACCATCGATCGCCCGGACACCTGTCGGCATGATCTCAGCGATTTTTTGACGGCGAAAGGGGTCAGGAGAATCTTGACTAACTGGATATTCTGGCGCACTTTCCAGCTCCAGCGCCATATCTAACGGTCGCCCTAGTCCATCTAAGGTGTGCCCTAGCAGTGTATCATCGATTTTTACCGTCAACGATTTGCCAGTTGGCCGCACCAAACAGCCCGGTCCGATGCCTTCTAGCTGATCAAGGGGCATCAGGAGCACGGTTTTTTTTACAAAGCCTACGACTTCAGCTAAGGCTGTATGTGTCTTGTTTTGCAATGCGACTTCACAGATTTCCCCTATGAAAACCGCCAGCCCTTCGACTTTGATCAGCAGACCTACGACTTCGCTGACTTTGCCGTAGGTGGTAAAAAACGGCTGTGCTTGCGCCGTTTTGCGCAGCGCTGTGATCGGTAATTCAAACGTCATTCCTTCACACTGCTTTCTAGAAATTGGCTCAAAAAGCGAGCGATTTCTTTCCTCAGTTCAAAAACCACCAAGGCATTTTCAGATTCGATACAAAAATCGTGTTCCGCCAAGCTGTCATCTGCCATGAGTAAATAGCGAAACCCGCTGATCGTCTGCTTTTTGGTTTCCAACAATTCTCGCACCCCTGCAAGATGCTGCTCTTGGCTGCGAACAGTCACAAATTGATCGGGTTGTTCAAATTGCCATAGCACAGACTCCACAAAAGGCAGGAAGCCTGCTTGCTCATCTGTAAAACGTTGATTAATCAAGGCTTCAGCGATTGCCGTGCCGTAAGCGATCATTTCTTGCTTTTTCTCTGAGCGAAAGGTGTTGATCTCAGAAACGACTTCAGCGACATTGGCTTGGGCTTGTGCCATCAATGCTTGCGCGGCTTCTTTGCTGGCATTGATTCCTTCTTGATAGCCTTGTTGAAAGCCGTCTGCTTGTCCTGCTTGAAAGCCTTCCGTTCTCGCTTCTGCTAGAATTTGCGCCGCTTGTTCTTGTGCATCGGTCAAAATCTGCTGCTTCAAGGCTTCCATTTGCTGCAGATGCCGTTCCTGCTCCAACTGGCGTGCACGTCTAGCCGCTTGCAGTTCTGGATCTAAGCTTGGTTTCTCAATCGGCGCTTTGATGGTCGTATCCGTCAAAATACTGCGCGCAGCTTCGGTCGTTTTGACCGCCTGCTGCTTCAATAAACTGCTATTTGACCACTGCATCTTGGTCGCCCCTTCCGATGTAGATCTCACCGGTTTCATCTAGCCGTCGAATCACAGCCACCACACTTTGTTGGGCTTCTTCTACAGCAGATAAGCGGGTAGGACCCATAAATTGAATTTCTTCTTGCAGATTTTCCACCGCCCGTGATGAGAGGTTGGAGAAAATAAAGTTCTTGATGTCATCGGTCGTGCCTTTAAGCGCTAAGACTAAGACATCGTTTTGAACATCTCGCAAGACTTTTTGAACATCCAAGCGATCGAGGGTCACGATATCCTCGAAAGTAAACAAGCTGGATTTCACTTCGTTGGATAGTTCCGGTTGCCGCTTTTCTAAGTCGTTCAAAATGTTCTTTTCGGTGCTGCGGCTGACTGAGTTCAAGATTTCTACCAGTGTGTGCACACCACCGACATTTTCCGTATCGTTCTCAATGTAATTCGAGAATTTGTTCTCGATCACTTTTTCGATCCGTTCGATCACCAAAGGCGACGTACTGGAGATCGTCCCGATCCGTTCAGCGATCTCCACTTGCAAATGATCGGGAAACTGTGACAAGACGCTGGCCGCTTTGTCCGGCTGCATGTAGCACAAAATCAACGCTACCGTTTGTGGATGTTCGCCGATCAACAGATTGGTCAACTGTTGAACATCGGCTTTGCGAGCGATATTAAAGGGCCGTTCCCGCAGCTGGATCTGAGTCAATACGTCAATGACTTCTTTGGCTTTTTGAGGGCCTAATGCTTGGTTCAGCAAATTTTTGGCATAATCGATCCCGCCGTCTAAGACATATTTGCGGGCCGTTGCGGTATGAGAAAATTCCTCCAATACTTGATCCCGCTCTTCGGGACTGACAAAGTCGATGTTGGCGATCTCATAGCTCACTTTTTGTATAAATGATTCTGGCAGCAGCTTCATGATCTTTGCAGAGGTATCTGATCCTAGAGAGATCAGAAGAATCGCTGCTTTTTTTACCCCGTCTATTGTATCCATGGCTGCCCCCTTATTTTTCTTTCATCCAAGCTTTGATCAATTCCGCCGCTACTTCAGGATTGCTTTCGGCATAATTTCTAGCCGTTTGATCCAATGTTGGTTCTCCTGAATGTTCTGCTGCGGCTTCTTGTGTGGATGCTTCTGGCACCGCTGGTTTCGTTTCAGCAGACCGATTGCCGACACCGCCAAAAACGACTTCTTGTGCAACTGACGGACTTGTACCAGTGCTAACTGCTGACGGTTGTGCAAAAGTGACCATTTCCTCCGTCACATCGACTTCCAGCTCGTCTTCTTTACGACGACGTCGGATCACGCCAACGATCATTAAAATCACTAAGAACAAGGTCAACACGATGCCGCCGATGATGGCATACTTGAGATAACCTTTGGCAGCTGCAATCGGTTCATTCCCTTGCGGATCAACGGCTGGATCAACCTCTGCTTGGGCAAAGTCAAATCCTTGGATCGCGATTTGATCACCACGGTCATTGTCATAGCCGACGGCACTAGCAATCAACTGCTGCAATTCTGCTTGATCCGCTTGCGAAAGGTTCGCATTGATCACGATCGAGCTGGTCATTCGTTCGATCATGCCAGGGGCCGTAATGGTCGTGGTGGTCTCGGTATCCAATTCGTTTTCCACCGAACGGCTATAGGAATTGTTTCCCTCTCCATCCGTACCCGTCACATTGGAGACATTGTCATCCACCGTCCCTGTTTGGGCTTCTTGGACGGTGCCTTGCGAACCAGCAGCCTGCACTGTCTCACTCTTGATCTCTGGGTCATCATAAGTGACTTTCTTCCGCTCGATCGAGTCAAAATTCAAGTCTAAATTGATCGACACTTGGAATTTGTCTGCACCATAGATCGGTGTCAGCAGCTTCGCTACTTTTTCTTCTAGCGTTTTTTCGTAGGAATCTTTGATGGCAATGTATTTATTGTTCAGGCCACTTAATTGACTGGCTTCATCTTCGGTTCTCGTCAAGGTATTGCCCGCACTATCAACGACTTTTACATTTTCTGGCTTCAGCTTTTCCACTGCCCCTGAAGTCAAGGTAACGATCCCTTGCACGGACTCGTCTGCAATCTGCTGATTTTTCAAGGTCAACACGATAGAAGCAGTTGGCGCACTTTCCTCAGAAGAAAAGACACTTTCTTCTGGCATCACGAGTAAAACTTTGGCGGATTTGACCGCATCGATCGACTCGATCGCCCGTTGCAGTTCGCCCGTTACTGCCCGCTGATACATGATCTTGCGGTCTTCGTCGGTTGTCATCATGTTGGCATCATCAAATAATTCAAAGCCTGTACTGGTATTTGGTAATTTATTGTCCACGGCAAGATTGATGCGGTATTCATCGACTTGGTCCTTGTCGATCAAAATAGTCGTCCCATTGTCGGCTAATTTGTAGGCGATCTGCTGTTCCTCCAAATCCTTGCTGATCGTTCCCGCATCGGCATCGCTTAGATCCGTAAACAAGATACCGTATTCAATTCGCGTATTTAAATAATACACAGCTGCTGTGATTCCGAGAACGCTGATAACGGAAAGAACAACGATCATTTTCTTTAAAGAGCTTTGCATTTGCCAACGGTCTTTGAGTTGTTCTGTCCATTCTTTCACTTTATCCATCATTTATCCTTATTCCCTCACCCACTGCTAAAACTGCATATTTTTCACGTCATTGTAAGCTTCTAAACACTTGTTTCGTACTTGAACGGCTGTTTGTAGCGCCAATTGCGCCTCCGTCATGCGAATCATCACATTCCCTAGATCGCTTTCATCGCCGGTGATCAAATTTACAGTATCTTGATCCATGACCGCCGTTTTTTGATTCAACTGATCGACCGCATGGGTCAAGTAAGAAGAAAACTGATTTTCCTCGGCGCCTGCAACACTGGTCTCGTTTGAAGCAGCCCCCGTGCCTAGTGTCCGCAAAACGTTTTGGTAGTCCGTTAATCCTGTCGTTAAAAGTCCATCCATTTTCTCGTTACCCCTTTGATATTTCTAATGCTTTTTTCAAGATCGTTTTATTCATTTCTGAAGCAGAAACATTGGCTTCGTACGTTCGAACCGCTTGCAACATTGCCACCATTTCATCGGCAATATCCACATTTGATTGACCGACATATCCCTCATCATTCGCAGCGGGATTGGTAGGATCATAGGTCAGTTTTTCCGTCTCATCGGCAGCGATCCCCGTCACTTTGACACCGTATGTAGCCGGTGTTCCTTCGCGACTATTTTTTAAATTTTCTGAAAAAAGAATACTCTTTTTTTGATAAGCAGCGGTTGTTTGTGTTTGATTCGTATTTACATTTGCGATATTGCTGGAGATCGTATCTAGTTTTAACCGTTCCAATGCTAGACCGCTCGCGTTGATCGTTAGTCCATTAAACATACCCATTTGTTTTTCCTGCGCTTTCTATCAATTACTCAATACAAGGTTCATCATTTGCAAGCGACCGTTGACTTGTGCGGTCAATGCACTGTAATATAACCCATTGGCTGCTTGATCCAACATCTCCACTTCAAGATCCACGTTATTGCCGTTGTCTTTGATGCTGGTAGTTGCATTTTCAGTGATTTTCGGTTTTACTTGAGAAACTGACGCTTCGGTTGCAGCGTCCGTCCCTGATGAAGCGAGTGCCTGCTTTAATTCGCTTTCAAACACGATGCGTTTGGCTTTGTACCCATCCGTGTTGACATTGGCGATATTAGACGAAATCAATTCTGCGCGTTGGGCAGAAACGTTCATGGCTGTTTTTAATAAATCATAGGTATCCAACAATAATTGCTCCTTCCACCTTCTGTACCAAACGTTTTTTTCAGCGATGGAACAGAAACAAATATATTTATTTATTTTTTTGTTATAGATTAAAAAAACAAGAAGACGTGATGTCATTATAGTAGAATTATTTTTATTTTACAATTTGATTTTTGCAACTTTACGGGTATGACATTTAAGTTACAACCATGTTATGTTATTTGTTAAACACTGTTTCATCGCAATTTCGTCCCCAGTTATAAAAAGTAAACGATCGATATAAAGCGTTTTACAAGCATATCTATGCCTTTTGATCAAAATCAGTTTTTTGATAAAAAAACAAGCATTATTCGAAAAATTGATTAAAACATTTTCATTTGTGCTGAATGACATGACAAACCCTGAGAAACGATTCACGAAAAAAAACGGTACCATCTATAAATATTCACAAAAATTGCAAGCTGTACCATTTCAAAAATTTGCCGCAACTTGTCCAAAAAACAACAAAAAAAGAAGAAGCTGAAAATTTATTTTAGTTATTTTTAGGATTATTTTTTTTTGCTATTAAGAATGATTTTAATTCACCGATAAAATAAATGAGGGTTTAAAACCTGGAAATAGAATTTAGGAGGACGCAACAAATGGATTTTTTCTTGCTGATCGGTATTATTTTAGGATTGATATCTGTGGTGGTTGGGATGATTGTAAAAGGTGCCAATGTGGCCGTTTTGATCAATCCGGCAGCCGCGATCATCATTTTCGTTGGTGTGATCGCAGCCGTTATCAATTCATTTCCCAGCAGTGATATCAAAAAAATCCCGAAGATCTTCGGCGTTCTGCTGAAAAATAAAGAATACGACTTAAAAACAACCATCAATACCATCGTTGAATTAGCCAACCAAGCCCGGCGCGACGGTTTGTTATCTCTTGAAGGTGCCATCCAAAACTTAGAAGATCCTTTTTTAAAAAAGGGCTTGGAAATGGTGGTTGATGGCATCGCTGCCGAACAGATCCAAGAAATCATGGAGAATGAGATCTATGGGATCGAAGAACGGCATCGCATCGGCTCGGCTATTTTTAAAACCGCCGGAACGAGTTCCCCGACCTTAGGGGTGTTAGGAGCCGTGATCGGGCTGATTGGGGCGCTAGGTAATTTAGAGGATGTAGAGGCACTGGGGCACATGATCTCGGCGGCCTTCGTGGCGACCCTTTATGGTATTTTCTTCGGCTATGTCCTGTTCATTCCCTTTAGCTCACGCCTGACCTTGAAATCGGAGCAAGAGGTCCAAATGATGTCGATCATCGTGGAAGGGGTCTTAGCGATCCAAGCCGGACAATCGCCGAAAAGCATTGAGAAAAAATTATACAGCTTGATCGATCCGAAAAAACGGCAAGAACAATTATAAAGGGTGAAGCGACATGAAGCGAAAAAAGAAACATGAAGAACATGTAGACGAAGCGTGGCTTTTGCCTTACTCGGATATGTTGACCTTGCTGCTGGCTTTGTTCATCGTCATGTTTGCCATGGCGAAAGTCGATGATGAGAAGTTCCAAGAAATCAAAAGCGAATTTGGCACCATCCTTTCCAGCCACCACAGCAATTCATCTGTGATTGGGTCGGTGATCGATATGGGCGAGACCACGCCGCGAAAAAAAGCCGCCACTTCTGCCGAAGCACAAGCGCAAGAAGCAGCGGTTCGGACCCAACTAGAAAATCAGCAACTAGAAAAAATCAGCGACCAGCTGGCACAAGAGCTGGCAGCTTCTGGCTTAAAAGAGCAGACAGAAGTCCGCTTGGAATCCGATGGCTTGCATATCACGCTTGCCAGCAGCATCTTGTTTGCCTCTGGCAGCGCCGAGATCACGGACACCACTCGTCAGTCACTGGATCTGCTATCGGACTCACTAAAAAAATTAAAAGCCAACAAAATCGTGATCGCTGGGCATACCGATAACGTACCTGAAAAAGGCAATGGCCGCTACCAATCTAACTGGGATCTTAGTTCCGCTCGGGCCATTACCGTTATGGAGTACTTCATCAGCAAAGGCGCCGTTTTAGAAAAAAATGCTGCCATCCAAGCCTTT
The DNA here is from genome assembly GCF_058135755.1 of Enterococcus sp. R12. Classification (NCBI taxonomy): domain Bacteria; kingdom Bacillati; phylum Bacillota; class Bacilli; order Lactobacillales; family Enterococcaceae; genus Enterococcus; species Enterococcus sp. R12. The sequence continues at coordinate 102,090 of NZ_CM176874.1, read as the reverse complement.
GCCGATACCGAACCGAAAGCCGATAACAACACCCCCCAAGGCCGCTCGGAAAACCGCCGCGTGGAGATGATCATTCAGCGGACTGAAACGGCAGCTGCTCAATAAATAACCTTTTCCAATTAAAAAAACGATCCCCTTTCAAAGGCGATCGTTTTTTTTATCTATAAATAAATTGTAGTAGCCGTAACAAATGATGACAATGCCCACCAATGTGGAACGGTCAATAAAAGGAACCTCAAAAACCATAAAAAGCAACCCTTTTAAGCCTAAAATGATGATACCCATAACTAGCATCAGCCAAGAGGCGAGACGAATCAATTGGTATTCTTTTCCAAAAATCTTCAGCAACCGTACCCCTCCTTTTCTCAACTTAAAGTGTACGCTTCTTAATGAGCAATCACAGTTCACCTGTCTGATGTTGCTGCTTGGCAAAAGTCGACAGCCATTGGTTGCTTCTTCTCATTATAACAGATGCTTCATGCCTCACCCTACGGTTTCCTAACTGACCTTCTTTTTTTGCAGTTGGACAATTCTGATTTAACCATACACATCAAAAAACCCCCATTACCAACGAATTTATTGGGAATGGGGGGATGATCAGCTCTCGCTAATCAATCATTTATTTTTCCACTTCAAACCGATTGGTCAATCGCTTCAACTCTTCTGCAATGTCTCTGAGATCTGCCACATGGTTGGTAAATTCATCCATGGTTGCCAAGACTTCTTCTGCATTTGCGGAAACTTCTTGTGTACCAGCGGCATTTTCTTCCGTTGATGCGGAAATGTTTTCTAAGTTTTCCAGTACACTGTTTTGAATGTTTTCGATACGGGCACTGGCTGCTTCAATATGATGGATGCCTTCGATCATATAGCTGCTGCGTTGGAAAACTTCTTTTGAAGACGAGATCGCTTCTTTGATCAAGTTGGTTTGGCGAACGCCGCCTTTGACAGACGCCGACGTTTGTTTGACCATTTGACTAGACTGCTCACGAATTTCTTCAATGATCGCTTCGATCTCTTTGGTAGAAGCCTTGCTTTGTTCCGCCAATTTACGGATCTCAGCAGCCACGACGGCAAAGCCTTTGCCCGACTCACCTGCACTTGCGGCTTCGATCGATGCATTCAAGGCTAGCAAGTTGGTTTGGTAAGAAATATCGTTGATGACCCCAATGATCGAGTTGATGTTTTGGATACTATCATTCATTCCCGTCATGTTCGACATCAAACGCTCCATCTGTGCCAACTCTTGTCGCCAGCTGTCATCGACTTGATCCATGATCGTTAAGTTTTCTTGATTGATCTTCGTAGATTCTTGCGACTTGCTGCTCATGCCGCCAACATTTTCTCGTAATTCTTTCACGACCTGCGAGAGGTTTTGCATTTGTGACACGCTGTATTCTGTTTCTTGGGCTTGCGCACCGGTCACTTCAGCAATCCCCGTAATGGTTTGAGAGACTTCTTCTGTCGCAATATTGGTTTGTTTTGACAATTCTAATAAAGAATCCGACATTCCTGCGACACTGTTGCTTTCTTTTTGTACTTTTTGGATCAATGCACCCGTGCCTTCGATCATCACATTGTAATTGTCCGCCATTTGCTGGATCTCATTGCCTGCTTTGTCTGGATATACAACTCGGCGTGCCAATTGATCCCATGTCCATTTTTCGCCTTTGGCTCTTTTGGTTTTGCTCATCTTCTCTAGTTTGCCTTCACCGACTTTTCTAAAGTAACGATTGAAGCAATCGATGATCGCTGCGACTACTTTGATCGCGGCATAAGAAACCAGTCCTACAAAGAGCAGCATCAAGATCGTAACGATAATGGTGGTGCGGACTAACGCCCCTAACTCTTTGTCTAGATCACTAGCTTTGACTTCGGAGTACGCCCAAACATTGGAATCAGCAGACTTGTCATACAACACATCGTTGACTTTATTCGAGTCGCCTAAACCAACCATGCCTGTCGGATCTTTGGCTTCTTTGATTTTTTGGAACACTTCTTCTTCTTTGATATTCTTACCGATTTGTTTGGTGTTTTTTGAGGTCACGATGACCCCAGATTCTGAAACTAAGGTGACATTCCCAGTCCGCCCTACGGTAAAGGAAGACAAGATGTTTTGAATGCTTTCATAGGAAACATCGACGCTTAAAACCCCCACTTGATTATGGGAATTTTTGACCCTGATCGAAGCCGACGTCACAAATTGATTCGACACCGTATCTAAATAAGGTGCTGTCCAATACACTTCTCCTTCGGCTTTTACGGCCCCTTTGTACCATGGCCGAATCGTAGGTTTATAATCATCTGGTAAGGGATTGAAGGTCACATACTCATCATCTTCTGTCCCAAAAGTCACCGCTAAGAAGCTGTTGCTCCCAGCAATCGCTAAAGAAAGATCTGAACGGATGCGCCCCATGCTGAATTCTGTTTTCATCGCTGGCAGTTCAGCCATTGACTTCAATTTGCTTTCCGTCGATCGGCGCAAACTCTTTTCTTCCGCCAAGATCAAATTGACGGCACTTTCTTTGTTCAAATCATTTCGTTCAATCAATAAGTTCTTGGTGGTTAAATAGGAACTTGTCAGCATGACAATGATCGGGATCCCCGCAACCAGCATCAAGGTGATCATCACATAAATTCCTATCGTCTTTTTTCTTTTTTTCACAACTGTGCCACTCCTTCATTTCCAATTTCACACGATCCAATGAAGACTCGTCCGTAGACGACCCTTAGTAAGGATAATCGGTTATTTCTTTGAATGATTAAGAGGGTTCATTGGCAGAAACGGCTGCAAGCGCATTTTCTTTTTTTGCTAAGGCTTACGGTTGCTGATCTAACGAATAGAAAAACTCCTCAGTCATGAAGGAGCGTTGCGACTGCATAAAAATAGCCAGCACGGAAGTTTCCGCACTGGCTTCAGGTTCCCTTTAATGGGACTGCTTTTTATTGCCTATAATTCTTTGATGACGGCTTTTTCTTCCGCAGTTAAAGCGAAATCAAAGAGCGCTAAATTTTCGGCTTGATGTTTTTCTGAATGGGATTTCGGAATCACGATCACCCCACGCTCGATTTGGTAACGCAAGACCACTTGGCTCCAGGTTTTTTGATACGCTTCACCGATTTGGGTCAAGGTTTCCCGTGCCGCTTCTGAAATCCGTGAAAGTGGCCCCCAGGCTTCTGGAACTACCTGATTGGCTAAGGAATAGGCGATGATCGCATCGTTCCACTTGCCTGGATGCGATTCGATTTGATTGACCGCTGGTTTGATCCGACTGTTTGCCAATAAATAGCTAAGTTCTTCTTCTTGGAAATTGGACACCCCGATCGCTTTTAAGACTCCTTTATCGACATAAGCCTCAAGAACCGCCCAGACAGCTGCGATCTCTGCCAAGTTGTCCCACGGATGATGGATCAAATAAAGATCGATCGATTCCGTCTGCAAGGCTGCTAAACTCGCTTCGACAGACGCTTTCACGGCAGCTGCATCTTGCGTATGCTCTGGTTTGCCAGGAATCTTAGAAGTCAGGAAAAATTCGCTGCGGTCGATCCCGCTTTCCTTGATGGCTTTGCCAACCACGGCTTCGTTGCGGTAAGAAATCGCCGTATCAAAATGCCGATACCCAAGCTTGATGGCAGTCAACAGCTCTGTCGTATCATCATTGATCGCACCTTGGTATTCTCGGTTTTCTTTCCCAAATGTATTCGTCCCACTGCCGATCACTGGAATCTGAATGCCGGTATTCAATTCAATCGTTTCCATGCTGCTTCCCCCTTTGTGTTGTTTCTAGTCTATCAAAAAAGCAGGAGTAAGGGGAAGAAAAACTCTTATTGCCGCTAAAAAACGGGGAAAAACACAAAACGCATGTTCAAGCTGCCCCTCCTCCGTTATACTGAGGGTAAGACACGAAACACCCAAATAAGGAGGGTTACTTTTGAAAAAAACACTATTTTTTCTTTGTGGATCACTGACATTCGGTCTAGGTACTTTAGGAATCTTTTTACCTTTCTTACCCACAACGGTCTTTTACTTGCTGACGGCTTATTTCTGGCTGCGGAGTTCCGATACCTATTATCAACGCTTGGTTCAATCAGAAAATTATCAAAAATACATTGAAAAACCACTCGTACAAAAACAGCTGAGCACCAAGGGAATGGTTCGGATGTTTGCCATGATGCTGGTAGTCTTTGCAATTCCTGCACTATTGATCCCTAATCTGCTGGTACGTTTCGTCCTCGCTGCCATCTACCTCGCCCATGTCATTGGGATCACTTGGTATTTAAAAGGACGCAAACCCGCGATTCAAAAAACGGATCAGCCCCTGTAAGAACGACGCTGCACGAACACACCGTAATCCACCAAGCAGGCGAGCCTTGCTAGTGGACTGCGGTGTATTTTTTTCTCCTATTTTAGCGGGAGCCCACTGACGCCTCTTCGATGATGGGGGCGGATTGGGCGATCGCTAACCAGGCAGCAGGGATTCGGTATGGGGAGCAAGAAACATAGTCGATGCCGATCTCTCGCAAAAATGCAATGGAATAGGGATCACTACCGACTTCGCCACAAACACCGATCGAGTGCTCTGGCTGACGATCTCTTACGCCAGTGATCGCTTGGCGCATCAACGTGCCAACACCCGCCTGATCTAAGTGCTGGTAAGGATCTTCTTGTAAGATCCCCGACTGCAAATAGGCTTGAATAAAGCTGCCTGCATCATCCCGCGAAAAGCCAAAGGTCATTTGGGTCAAGTCATTGGTACCAAAACTAAAGAACGCAGCATCTTCAGCACACTCCCCAGCGATCAAGCACGCTCTAGGTGTCTCGATCATCATGCCGATCTCGATGTGCAACGGTTGCTGCAGGGTTGCTTCTGCTTGAGCGATCACCTGCGTCAACGTCGCTTTCAACACCTGCAGCTCTGCGGGCAAACTGATCAGGGGCAATAAAATCGCCGCCTCTACCTCGACTCCTTGCTGCCGTAATTCCACAGCCGCTTCACAAATCGCCGCTGTTTGCATTTCATAAATTTCTGGATAGCTCAGTCCTAAACGGCTGCCGCGATGCCCCATCATGGGATTGACCTCTTGCAGCTCGGCAATTCGCCGCTCGATCACTGCCAATGATTTTTGACTGCGGCGAGCCATTTCAAGGCGTTCATGCTCATGGGGCAAAAATTCATGAAGTGGCGGATCTAATAAACGAATCGTGCACTTCTTTCCTTGCGCGGCCTGCAGCATTTCTTGGAAATCGGCTTTTTGATAAGCCTTGATCTCAGCCAACGCCTTCAATCGTTCCGCCTTCGTTTCTGCCAAAATGACTTCCCGCATTTTCCACAAACGCTCTTCCCCAAAAAACATATGCTCCGTCCGTGCCAGACCGATGCCCGCTGCCTCAAAGGCCAGCGCAGCCTCAATGTCATTTTTTGTTTCCGCATTTGCGTAAACCTTTAGATCTGCCTGGGCTTGTGCCCACGTCAAAAGCTGATCCAGCAAGACCCGCTCCTGGACACTGGTCATAGGCAGCTGCCCTTGATACAGTTTGCCAGTGCTGCCGTCTACCGAAAGCACGTCACCTTCTTCAATCAGCAGCTCACCACAGCGAGCCTGCTTCAAAAATACATCGACACTTAATGCCTCGCACCCTACCACACAGCAGACCCCCAGACCACGGGCGACCACCGCCGCATGCGAAGTCATCCCCCCACGAGCGGTAATGATCGCTTCACTCACCACCATGCCTTCAATATCTTCAGGTGAGGTTTCCTGCCGCAGCAGCAGGACTTTTTCTCCTGCGCGGTTGGCTTTTTCCGCCGCCTCTGCAGTGAAATAGACATGTCCTGAAGCTGCTCCTGGACTAGCCGGCAAGCCCTGCGCAAAGGCTTTGGCTTGCTGTAAGGCTTCGGGGGCAAATAACGGGTGCAGCAATTGATCGATCATTTCTGGTGTGATGCGATCTAGTGCTTGCCTAATAGTGATCCGACCTTCTGCGACCATATCCGTTGCGATTTGCGCTGCGGCAGCGGCGGTTCGTTTGCCGTTTCTCGTTTGCAAGACAAACAGCTGGCCGTCATCGATGGTAAACTCAATGTCTTGCATGTCTTGATAGTGATCCTCCAAACGCTCAGCCAGTTGCTTTAATTCCTGATAGATCATGGGATGCTGCTGTGCCAACGCTTGGATCGGTTGCGGTGTACGAATCCCTGCAACCACATCTTCCCCTTGGGCACACACTAAAAATTCGCCGAAAAGTCCCGGTTCCCCGGTTGCTGGATTGCGGGTGAAGGCGACACCCGTCCCGCTATTTATCCCGCTGTTACCAAACACCATTTCTTGAATCGTTACGGCAGTCCCTAGATCGTCAGGGATGCGATGGAGAGATCGGTAGGTCTTTGCCCGTGGGTTGTTCCATGAGCGAAAAACCGCCGTGATGGCTGCCAACAATTGCTGAAACGGGTCTTGCGGAAACGCTTCTTGAGTATGTTCCATATAAATACTTTGAAACACGCGGCAGATCATTTGCCAATCATTGCCGGTCATCATTTGGTCTGACGCATAATTCTGCTGTTTCTTATAATCTGTCAAGTAGGCTTCAAAGTGCTCTTTTGCTACACCTTTCACCACATCCCCATACATTTGGATCAAACGGCGGTAACAATCATAAGCAAAAACGGGGTCCCCCGTCTGCTGAGCCAAGCCTTGGACGGTTTCATCATTCAACCCAAGGTTTAAGATCGTATCCATCATCCCTGGCATGGAAAACTTAGCCCCACTGCGGACAGAAACCAACAACGGCGACTGCAGTCCGCCAAATGTTTTGTTCCTGCGGACTGCCAATTCTTCGATGGCAGCTTTGACTTGCTTGATGATCGCCTCAGGAAGAACCTGTTCTTCTAAATAGGTCAGGCAAATAGTCGCAGGGACGATAAATCCCTGGGGAACAGGCAAACCCAAATTGGTCATCTCCGCAAGATTTGCCCCTTTCCCGCCTAATAGTGCTTTTTGCTCTTTTGTGCCTTCTGAAAACCATACGACTGCTTTTTCCATCATGTTCCTCCTTTTAAATGTTATATACTATTTCGATTAATTAGCAGTATATAGTATGACACATTTAATCGTCAAGCTGAAAAAAGAAAACTTTTAAGGGATTTATCCTTTTTAAAAGAGAAGGATTGCCTTTTTATTCGGAAAATCATATAATTAATAGCATAGCACATAAAAGAAAGAAGGTGACACATTGGAATTAAGCCAAAGACAAATGAAAATCATTGAGATCGTCAAAGAGCATCAGCCGATCAGTGGGGAGACCATTGCGAAGCAGTTGGGCTTGAGCCGCGCAACCTTGAGGAATGACTTATCGATTTTGACCATGACCGGTTTATTAGACGCCCGACCGAAAGTCGGCTATTTCTATACAGGACAAACCGTTGAGCCTTTGCTTTTCGAAAAACTCTATCATACCAAAGTTGCAGAAATCATGATCCCACCGTTGCTGATCTCACAAACGGTCTCCGTTTATGAAGCGGTCACGACTTTGTTTATGTACGATGTCGGTTCCCTCTATGTCAAAAATGACCAAGACGAGCTGATTGGGGTCCTCTCCCGCAAAGACCTACTGCGCTTTGCGATCAGCAATGCCGCACCAGAAAAAACACCTGTAGCGATGATCATGACTCGCATGCCAAACATCGTGACCATCACACCCGAAGAAACGATTTTGACGGCTGGTACGTTGTTAGGGCGACATGAAGTCGATACCTTGCCTGTGGTCGATCCGCAGGAACCAAAAAAAGTCATCGGCAAAATCACGAAGACACGGCTGATGAATTACTTTATTCAAGCAGGCAATGACAGTGACAACACACACTTTTAGGGGGCAAAAACAATGAAGAACGTTCGAATATATTTGATTTCAGATTCCGTAGGCGAAACGGCACAAAAGCTGATCGCAGCCGTTTCCGCGCAGTTTCCCACGATCGACCTTTCAGACATCCAGCTCTTTCCCTTTACTAATGATGAAGAGAGCTTAGGCGAGATCCTCAAAGATGCCTTGCTAGACAAATCGATCGTCGTTACCACCTTAGTCAATAAAGAGTTAGTCGCCTTTGTTGATGCCTTTGCCAAGCGGACTGGTTTGCAGTATGTCGACTTTATGTCGCCCTTGACCACGATGCTGGAAAAAACATTCGGTGTAGAAGCCGTCCAAGAGCCTGGTGCCTTGCATCGCTTGAACCAAGCATATTTCAGCCGGGTGGCAGCGATGGAATTTGCGGTGAAATACGACGACGGCAAAGACCCACGGGGATTTCTCGATGCTGACTTTGTCCTCTTAGGGGTTTCGCGAACCTCGAAGACACCATTGAGTTTATACATGGCAAACCGCGGCTACAAAGTGGCAAATCTGCCTTTGATTCCTGAAGTTGCTTTGCCAGCCGAAGTGCACCAAGTCGACCCGCGAAAAATGGTCGGTTTGACCACGAATCCAGAATCTCTGACCGAGATTCGGCGATCCCGAATGCATTCATTGGGCTTAAAAGAAGAGACCCATTACACCAATTGTGAACGAATCGAAGCAGAATTAGCTTACGCGAATGAATGGTTCAAAAAGCTGAACATTCCGGTGATCGATGTCAGCAAACGCTCCATTGAAGAAAGCGCGATGCTGATTGAAGAACAAGCCAAAGAACAGGCCCATGTTCAATAAAGACGCCTTGGCAAACCTGACCGAGATCATCAACTTGGAAGCCATCCAGCAGCTGCCGAAAGCCACCGAGCACTTTGTCAGCGATCTGCATGGTGAATACGATGCCTTTGACCATATTTTGCGGAATGGTTCTGGCAGTATCCGAGAAAAAGTCGAGATTTTGTTTACTGGCGTCTTGACGAAAGAAGAACAGACCGAACTTTGTTTTGTCATTTATTATCCAGAGGAGCTATTACAAGAACAGGCATGGACCCCTGCCGATTGGCGCTTAAAGATGGCACAGCTAGTGAAAGTTGCCCGCTTTACTTCCAGTAAATACACACGCTCCAAGGTACGCAAAGCACTGCCGTCTTCTTTTGCTTATATCTTAGAAGAACTGTTGTACCAATATGATGCTGACTTCAATAAAGAAGCTTACTATCGGGCGATTTTTGATAAGATCATTGAATTAGAGGCAGCCCCGCTTTTTTGCCAAGAACTGGCGTACTTGATTCAGCGCTTCGTAGTGGATCATCTCCACGTCTTAGGCGATATTTATGATCGCGGACCAGCGCCAGACAAAATCTTCGATCGCTTGATGACTTTGCCCTCACTGGATATTCAGCTAGGCAACCATGATATTTTGTGGATCGGCAGCTTTTGCGGCTCGCTGCCCTGTTTGGCCAATACGATCCGCATCGCTGCTCGCTACGGCAATCTGGCATTATTACAAGATGGTTATGGGATCGATCTATCAAAAGCACTGGCTTTTAGCCAAAAATATTACACAGAAAATGAAGGCTTTTATCCGCAAAAAACAGTGGACCCTTTATCAAGCCAGCAAAAAAAAGCAGCCATGCTTTTGCAACAGGCGTTTGCCATCATCCAATTCAAAGTCGAAGCAGCCGTGATCCAGCGGCGACCAGCATTTGCGATGGCAGAGCGCTGCTTGTTGCATCGCTTGTCTCAAGATCGGCAACAAATCCAGCTAGACCAGACCTATCCTTTGATCAACGGCTGTTTTCAACTAGTAGATCCCGATGATCCTTACCGTTTGACAGCAGAAGAACATGAGGTACTGCAAGATTTGCTGAGCCAATTTCAACGCTCGCCCCGCTTAGCTGCGCATATGCGCTTTTTAGTTGAGCATGGCACATTGTACCAGCGCTTCAACGACAACCTGCTGTATCACGGCTGCCTGCCTTGTCAGGAAAACGGCGATTTCCTGGCCTTTACTTTCCAGCAGCAGCCCTTAGCAGGCAAAGCGTTGATGGACTTTTTTCAGCAATGTTTGCAGGAAAGCTTTGTCCAACCAGAAAAGCAAACAGACCTTGCCACCGATATGATCTGGTATCTTTGGTGCGGCGAAGGCTCTTCCCTCTTCGGCAAAAAAGCCATGAAAACCTTTGAGCGCTACTTTATAGCAGATCGCAACACCCATACGGAACAAAAAAATGCCTATTATTCTTTAAGGGAAAACGAAGACTTCTGCTGCCGTGTCCTAGCTGCCTTCGGTCTGCCGCCGACAGGCCACATCATCAATGGCCACACCCCTGTGAAAGTGCGTAAAGGTGAGACGCCCATCAAGGCAAATGGTCGTTTATTGGTGATCGATGGCGGACTCTCTCGCTCCTATCAATCCGTCACAGGCATTGCTGGTTACACGCTGTTGTCAAATTCCTTCGGCATGACCTTAGCAGCCCATCAACCCTTTACAGATCGCCAGCAAGCCATCCAGCAGCGACGTGACATCGTCACTCAGAAAAAAATCGTCGTGCGGCAAACGGAAAGAACAACGGTAGGGCAAACAGATATCGGCAAGCGGCTGCAGCAAGAAAGCCGAGTGCTTTTTGAAGAATTAAAAAATCATCCGATCCCTTGACGAGTCATTCGTCAACCAATCGGATGATTTTTTTTACAGTCCTTTAGAACTATGAAAGGCTTTGAGTTTTTCCAACGCCTGCAGCACAATGATCAAGACCAAGATCGCTAAGGCCAAAAAGAGCGTTTCTAACCCTTTTCCTTGTGCCAAAAGCAGCTCTCTTAAAATTGCTGTAATACTGATCAAAATCAAGTAACGCACCGGAATATGGTGACCTTCTTTTACGTAACGCAATAACATCAAAATAATTTCCAGTAAAATAAACAATGTCGCGATCTCTTCGATCAATAAGGAAAGATCACTGACTTCATGCAGCGGGATCACATGGACAACGATTTTATAGATCGCTTCCGCCATCACCACCAAAACCAACAGAACCAACAGTCCTAACATAATATCAACAATCACACTAATCATTTTTTCGAAGTGCTTAAAATACTTTCCCATAACACCCCTCCTCGCACTTATTATAGCGAAACTGTTCAAAATCACTTTACGATATGCTTGCAAGTGCAGCTTTTTTTAGGAAGGAAGAAAATAAACACGCAGGACTGAGGGTAGTCGCTTTTTTCACTAGTCAAAAGGGATAGCTGCTTTCTGCGACTTTACGGAAACACAGCAACGAAAAAGCCTGTTTATAGCAATGGCCGGGCGTGACCTCCTTCACACAAGCAAATAAAAAAGCTAGGCATAAAGCCTAGCTGAAATGGTGCCTTTGGATTGGACTGGTTTTCCTTATAAACTGGGATCAGTTGACTCCTTCGACTGTTAGATCAACGTTTTCACTCGTATCTTCCGCAGCTTCGTCATCGCTATTGGAGGTTTCCGAAGACGGTTCAGTCGTTTCACTGCTGGAGCTGCTTGTTGTAGTACTGGTCGAACTCGTAGACGAAGAGCTTGAAGAACTGCTGCTAGCGCTACTGCTGGAGGTATCGCTGGTGGTCGTTGAGCCGCCACTCGGCGCGGTACTCGAACTGCTTTCGCTACTTGCAGAAGTACTGACGCTAGGCTCTGTCTCTACTTCGCTTACAGAAACAGACGTGCCTTCATTTGTCGACGCTTCGATCGAGCGACTAGTCGTTGAAGACGGTGTATACGAACTAACACTGGCTTCATAAAAAATCTGACTGGAATCAGAGGTTTCTTCGATACTGCTGCTTGCGGTCTGGTAAGGTGGCTCGGAGGAACTACTGGAAGAATCTCGAACAAAGGGCGCGGCAACAAAGGCATTGGCATCTTGATTGATCGCCACACTCAAAAAAACCGCAACAAAACAACTGACTAATGCCGACTGCATATTGAACTTGAATTTCATCGCACTCCCCATCCTTTCCCAAAAATATGGTTGGACCTTCCGTCAATGATCTATCTCATTCTTATATTATACAAAAAAAAGCAATCGTCAACAAATTAAGTTTTATTTTCAAAGATGACAAAGACATGAATGCCCGTTGCGCAACAAAAAAAACCGAGGGCGACGGTCGATCACCTGCGGGCCCATCCCTTCACTAAGGGTTGGCAGGTGCGACGGATGCTCGTTCCTCTGGCTTTAATGGTTCCTTTACTTAAGAAATTCTTTTACTTATAAGTTTCGCAGATGATTCGGGTCATGGATCGGTGCTTCAATATCACTGTCTCCCATGCGCGGTGTTGGATGAACGGACTCATCGGGCATCGCTGTTTCACCTGGTAACGGTTGATCGATGATTGGCTCAGTATCTGCATCACGATCCGTTATTTTGTCCATCGGCTGATAATCGTAGACGCCGACAACGAGTTTGTCTCGTTCGATGTCATCTCGGTAGCCGTATAATGGATCATGTTCATCGTCTCTGTGATCTGAATCGCCAAAAGAAAACGCATCTTTGATTTTTTCCCAAAGCGAACGATCTTCGTCTTCACTAGCAGCATGCTCCACTTCCACATCATCGATGGATTCTAACCCAAATTGATCGATGACTGTTTGATTCGCATACAGCACGATATCGTCTTTGCCATAGCCTTCGTTTGTCAATTGCTCAATAACCGGTAATACTTCTGTTCGAGTGTCGTAACTGCCAATAATCGTTAGGTTTCTGTTGTGCATGTGAAATCCTCCTTATTTTGTGTACGCTTCGATTGTTCTGGTTCTGAAGCAATTCTTTTAAAACTAGCAATTTCTATTGCTTCTTTCATTCTAACGCAGGGTTCCCTGATTGACCAAATAGTTTGATTGCGCTTACGAAAAACAAGTAGTTTCTTGATAAACCGCTAGCAGCTTAGTGAACGCTTGATCCAGCATAAAAAACCGCGTGAGCCAATGGCATACACGCGGTTGCTTTTGCTTATTATTTGGAAACGATCAACTTTTGCCCGACATAGATCGTATAGCTGCTGTTGATCTTGTTCCATGATGCGATTTGGCTGATGCTGGTGTTGTATTTTTGTGCCAGTGACCATAGGCTGTCACCTGATTTCACCGTGTGCGTCTTCGTTGAACTACTGCTGGTATTCGTATTAGAAGACCCACTGCTAGCAGCTGTCAAGTAGGCACCGCTGACCCAGCCTTTGCCAGAAACATAATACCATTTGTTCGTGCCATTGACGGTCGTCCCGGTTTTTGTTGCGGTAACCGTGACGGTTGCCCCTTTACTTAAAGAACCAGTAATACTGCTGCTGGTAGAAGCATCGGAACGAACATTTAAAATATCGGTGGTTTTCATTTTCTGATTTGTCGTCGTTGAACCGCTGTTATTGGAAGAGCTGCTGGTTGTTGTCAAGTAGGCACCACTGACCCAACCTTTGCCAGAAACGTAGTACCACGTTTTATTGCCTTCCACTGAAGTGCCGTTCTTTTTCGCTGTCACGGTAACGGTCACCCCTTGACCAAGCGTCGTCACGACACGGCTGCTGGTAGAAGCATCCGAGCGGACATTCAATGCGGCCGTCGTCTTCATTTTTTGATTGATGCTTGAACTGTTGTCTTCTTTTTCTGCTTCAGAAGCATTATTGTTGGTCACTTCAGTAAGGTAGGCACCGCTGACCCAACCTTTGCCAGAGACATAGTACCAATTTTTGTTGCCGTTGACTGATGTGCCGGTTTTCATAGAAGTGGCTGTAAAGGTCGTGCCTTTGCTAAGTGATCCTACCACTGATCCGCTAGTAGAAGCGCTGGAACGAATATTCATCGCTTCCGTCGTCTTCATTTTTTTGTTGATCGTCGTGCCAGAATTGCTATTGTCAGAACCGGTGTTGCCTGATCCGCTATTGTTATTTGAAGAATCGGTCGAAACCTTCGTCAAATATGCACCGCTGACCCAGCCTTTGCCAGAAATTTTATACCACGTGGTGTTGCCGTTGACGCTGGTGCCCGTTTTGGTCGCCGTTGCCGTAAACGTCGTATTGGCTGCTAACGAACCAGTAATAGAGGCACTGGTGGAGGCATCCGAACGAATATTCATGGATGACGTGGTTTTCATTTGCTGATTGATCGCTGTTTCATCACTGACGATCGTTTCATTGCTATTGCCGCCGCCTGCATTTGAGCTGCCAGTGTCATATTGCGTTAAATTATACGTACTGATCAAATTGTTTAATTTGCTGGCATAAGAAGTATCGGTTGCATACCGCCCTTGCAGCCAAGCGGTCGCTTGCGTGTAAGAGGTCGTATTGCTTTTCCACGCACCGCTGTAATAGTAGTTGCCGCTAGAAAAACTCGTGTTGCGCAACACATACGCATTGTCTTCAAAAGACTCTTTTAATGATGGGTATTTCCGAAACTTGGCGCTGATCAAATAATAATTGCCTGAACCATCATCTTCATACGTATCCATTGTCACGTATTGGCCATTATAGCTACCTTTGATCCCAAACATATTGTTGGCCGTGGTCGTCAAAGTTGATGCGCCCCAGCCAGATTCCAAAATCGCTTGTGCCATCATGACAGAGGCATACAGATCGTTTGCTGCCGCTACTTCCGTTGCATAGCCGCAAATCTGACTGATAAAGGCAGCCGGATCGATCGTTGCCCGTGAAAATAATGCCCGACTGGTCAAATCCGAAAGGGCTGATGGTACTTCATCTGCTTCTAAGACTTCATCACTAGCGACTGTTGTGCTTTCTGTCGTCGCTGTTTCTGATCCCTCAGTGACTACTTCCGTCCCTGACTCCTCCGTCGTTTCCGAAGTTTCTTCGGTCACAACAGGTGCTGTCGTCGATGCTGTCGTTTCCTCAACCGGTGTGCTGTCGGTTTCTGGTGTAGTGTTTGTTGTTTGTTCAACGACCTTGAGGTCATTGCTAGTTTCTGTCGTTGCCGTTTCAGCCGCATGCCCTAAGGTCGGGATAAACGTTGATCCCGCTACTAAAGTAGTAGCCATCGTAATACTTTTTTGGGTATATTGTGTGCGCTTCAAGCGCTTTTCTAAGCGGCGTCGTTCTTTACGAATTGTCATTTAATCCCTCCGTCGTATTAGCCTTTTTTTATTGTAACACGATTTATTAAAAAATGGGGGGTTAAGATGAAAAAACAGTGAAATCAACGAGATAATTTCTTGCTATGAAACAGTTCTCTCTTTTGCTTCATCCGCCAATCCTCTGTTTTAAAAAAAGAAAAAAGAGTGGTTTTGGCACCAAAAAAGCAGCCTTTATCAAAAAGACTGCTTTGGTTGAATTGTTATTTAATAACAGGTGCGGGCTTTTTGGCTTTTTTCAGCATCGCATAGCCAATGTTGAGAACGAGCCCAAAAACCGCCAAGAAAATTGCTGTATAAAAGGCTTTTGTATAATCTCCTTGGTTACTTTCAGCGATTGCTGCTGCCACTCTAGGCCCAAAGAATGCCGCCGTAGAATAACCAATAAAGACGATTCCATAGTTGACTCCTTGATTGATCGGTCCGTAATTTTCCATAACGATCGATGGGAAAACCCCCATCACGCCCCCGAAGCACAGTCCTAAACCGATGATCCCGACAGTGAAGATCACGGTTGTTTGACCAAGCGTTAATAAGAATAAGGACAATGCCACCACGCCATAGATGATCATCAACGTATTCGTCCGACCAATTTTATCAGAAACGGTGCCCCAAAGGACACGACCAAAACAGTTGCTCAATGAGTACAAGCTGACATAAAAAGCAGCGGCGGCTGCCGTCAAACCGAACATACTTTGCCCGATCACTGATGCGTTAGAAGCAATCATCAAACCTGAGAAAGCCCCTGCCCCTAACATAACGATAATCAAGTAGAAGGTTGGGGTCTTTAGCATGTCCAACCAATTCAGATTGATTTGTGGGCCATTTTTCCCTTGCGCAGCTGGTTGCCAACCTGCTGGGCGATAATCTTCTGGTGCCTTGCGAATAAACAGACTAGCCACTAAGACGATCACGATATAGGCGATCCCTAAAATCCGAAACGCTGCTAGTACATCTTGTGATTCGATCAAACGATTCGCAATCGGTGCGGCAATAATCGCTGCCCCACCCATACCTGCTGTGATCAAGCCCGACGCCAGTCCCCGTTTATCCGGGAATAGCCGAATCGTATTGCTTAAACAAGCCGAATAGGCAAAGCCTTGCCCTAAACCAGCAAAGACTCCATAAGTCAGGTACAACATGGCGGGTGAGTTGACCAATCCCGTCAAGAAGAAGCCCGCTCCGAACAACACGCCTCCACCAGCGATGACCCATCTAGCGGCTCCTCGGTCTGTCAGCAAACCACCCAAAATCATGGTAATCGGGCCAACTGCGGCATTGATGGTAAAGGCTAACATGATCTCTTCCATGGACCAGCCTTTTAATTGACTAAGAGGTCCTGCAAAAACACTAAAGGCGTAAACAGCGCCCGTACACAGCAATACCGCGGTCGAAGCGATCAGAATCAGCCAGCGATTGATTTTTGTTTCCATTTTTTCTCTCCTTTGCTTTAAGCATGTTACTTTATTCACATGTTTTTTCAAAAGCTAGCGCGCGTGACGAAACACAACGCGCAAGGCTTTTTATTCGAGATGTTCTGCGACTGCTGTTTTTCCAGCAATTCGGCCAAAAGTAAAGATATCTGTCAACGAGTTGCCGCCTAAGCGATTGCCAGCATGGATCCCCCCAGCAACTTCCCCTGCTGCATACAGCCCTTCAATGATTTGATCTTCCTTCGTCAACACATGGGTTTGCGGATCGATCTTCAATCCCCCCATCGTGTGGTGAACCGCTGGTTTTCTTGGTGTGGCATAGAAAGGTGCTTTTTCCACTTTCAAGTCGAAGACATCCTTGCCAAACTCTGGGTCCTTCCCAGCATCCACATAGCTGTTGTATTTCGCAACGGTCGCCTCTAAGACGGCTGGATCAACATTGATCTGCTCTGCCAGACCAGCCAAGGTCTCACTGCGGAACAGCGTACCAGCAGCTACTTGCTTATCGATTTTTTCTTGGCTCGTGTTATAAGCGGTTTTCTTGATCTCTTCATCCGCGATCAAATAGAACAATCCGCCATTATCGATCGCCGCTTGGGTCAATACATCGCGACTTTCGTATTCATTGACAAAGCGTTCACCCTTTTGATTGACCATCACAAAGTTAGCAGGTGGCACTTGCAGGCCACTGAACAAAGCCCCTGTGTTTGGATCAGATACGGGCATCATTTGCGAAAAGCCCATGCCAACAAGGTCCGCGCCAGCACTTTCCCCTAGTTTGATCCCGTCACCAGTGATCGCTGGTGAATTTGACGTTTTGATATCGTCTTCGATCTCTGTCCAATAGGTATTGTATTGTTTCAACATTTTCGTATTCGCTCCGAACCCACCAGAAGCTAAAATCACTGCTTTGGCATGGATCGTGACTTTTTGACCGTTACGGCCTTCCCCGATGATTCCAGTAACCTTGCCATCTTCGATCAATAATTCTTTGACAGGCGTATCGGTTAAGATCGTTCCCCCATGTTCTTTCACGAATTGATGCAAAGCAGAGACAAAGGCATACCCTTCGTTTTTGACTGGTTTATGTCCTCGGCGCCATTTCGCTCCTACTGGCATATCGACATTGTTCATATCAAATTCTACGCCGATTTCTTCTAGCCATTTCACTGAGTCCAATGCTTGATCCGTCAAGATCTTCACTAGCTCGTATTTCCCATAGATCGGTTGACCATTCAAATCTTTGCGTTTTCCGCCTAAATAGGTTTGAATTCGATGCCACAAAGCAGAATCAAACAAGTATTCTTTTTCTGGCGTCGTTTCTGAAAGATACGCAGTGATTTGTGCCTTCAAAGCTTTGAAGTCTGGTAAGTATTCTGTATCGATCTCTTGCTCATCGATCGTCAGCACTTCTTCTAAAGCACTGCGTTCGCCAGGCAATGCGGAAAAGCCGTTTTGCCATTTTGGATCCGCGGCATTCATCGGTCCGCCAGTACGTACAGTATTGCCACCGATCGCTGGGAATTTTTCTACTAAGATCACATCTTTATTGGCTTGCAGCACACTGGCAGCTGCACTCAGACCCGCACCGCCGCCACCTACGACAACGACATCGGTGGTATACGTTTCATCTTCTGTTTGCAAAGCACTGGCGGCTTTTGGCCGTTTGCGCAAGACATCTGGGTTCGCACCAGCCATTTTCACGGCTTTTGCTACGCCATCAACGACACCGTTACTAGTAACCGAAGCACCAGAGATCGCATCGACATTTAAGGTTTGCCCTTCAATGATCTCTTGAGGAATCCGTACGAAAACGACATCAGCGATCCCTTCGGATTCACCAGAAGTATCGATATCGATAGCTTCGATCCGTTCTTCGCTCAATTTGACGACCATTGGTAGATCCCCATTATGTCCTGGTGCTGTGACGGTGTATTCGCCAGGCTCATAAACGACTTCTTCTGGTACGTTCAACAAATTAGCGACTTCCGTAAACCGAACGAACTTGCGGAAACAGCTTTCCAAAAAATCGACCGTTCGTTGATCTTTTAAATTGCCTTGTTCATCAAAGGCTTGATGGGCACGTCCCAGCAAGAACTCATTTCCTGGCATGACTGTCGCATTGACACCCGGTGCATCAAGGATTTGGCGCAAATGAAGCTGTGCTCGCGAAGAGCCTTGTACATCGTAGGATGCACCGACGATCATTACCGGTTTGCCATCAAAGGGATGGAGATTGAAGGAGAGCCATTCCAAGACGCTTTTCAATGCGGAAGGAATCGAATGGTTATGCTCTGGTGTCGCAATGATCACCCCATCGGCTGCTAAAATCTTGCTATTTAACCGTTGAATCACTTCACTATTGGTTTGATCTTGTGTTTCATTGAACATTGGGACATCCTTGATTTCCAGTAGTTCAATTTCTGCTAGGGCAGCAAATTCTCGCTGCATAAACGCCACTAATTGGCGATTGGTGGATTTTTTGGCGTTCGTTCCGATTAGGCCGACAAATTTCATGACTGGTTCCTCTCTTTCTTATGCTTGTTCCCACGAAAATTTCTTTGCTCGTTCTTTAGCCGTTGAATATTCACTGACCAGACGGTTCGTGATTTCGACAAACAAGACAAATTCATTGAAACAATCTTCTAGTTCGGCAACTTTTTCGCTATCGATCAAGTTTCCTTGTTCATCGAAGGCTTGCATGGAGTGCCCTAATAAAAATTCCGCACTCGGCATGATTCGAGCTTTTACTTCTGGTGCATCTAAGATCTGACGCAAGTGGGCTTGGGCTCTCGATGAACCTAATGCACCAAGAGAAGCACCCGTGATCATCACTGGTTTATCGATCAAAGGCCGCGTCGTATAAGAAAGCCATTCAATCATGCTTTTTAGCACCGCTGGGATCGAGTGATCGTATTCTGGTGTACTGATGATCACCCCATCTGCTGCTTCGATCTTCTCTGACAAGGCTTGGACTGCCGCTGGTGCCGTCCGATCTTCTGGTTCATTAAATGCTGGCAGATCACTGATTTCGCAAAGTTCGATCTCCGCTTGGTCACTAAAATGGCTTTGAATAAATTGCAGTAAGCGACGGTTGGTCGAACGCGTCGAGTTGGTTCCTACGATTCCAATCAATTTCATTATCATCTCTCCTAATTGTGAATAATTTAACATTTAACAATAAATAAAAAGTTTTTGACCATTGGCTTTGATTTCTTTTTTCAATCGTTTCTCAAGTTGGTTTTTAAGACCTACTGAGATGAAAGGCTTCTTTCTAAACAAAAAAATCTTCCCCAAGTACCCATTTAGTGTACGACTGAATTCTTTATTTGTGAAATATTTATTTAACTATCTATCGATAACAAATTTGTTATAATGAAAAAAATGACTAGGAGGACCACGCAATGGCACTTAAAGATTCCCATCTGATGCTGCAATACCTCGATACCTTGTTAAAGCATAGCAACTATACCAAAGCCGCCAAAGACCTCTACATCTCACAGCCTTACTTGACACAAACCGTGAAACGTGCCGAACAAGAGCTAGGGACCCCCATCATCAATCGGCAGCCGGGTCATTTTCAACTGACGGAAGCTGGTAAAATCTATTATCAATATCTGGAAACCTTGGAAACAGAGTCTGCCAAATTGAAAAGTCGGCTGTCTTGGTATACCGCGACCGAGAAGCGTTCTTTGCGCTTAGGCATCTTGCCTAGCCTTGGTTCCTATGTGCTGCCACTCTTTTTGCCTGCATATTATGAACACTATCCCAACGTACACTTTTTCTTACGGGAAGACCTGCCGAAGCACAATGAAAAACGACTTTTGAATGGGCAGCTGGACTTTTTTATCGGACAAAATCCTGAGACGATCGCACCGAATCTAACAGTCCACAGTACCAATCAAGAACGGTATCTAGCGATCATTCCGCCTTGTTCTCCCCTGTATCAACCAGAGAAGCGGTATTTAGCACCTGATTCATTGGCAGTCAAAGACTTGCTGCAAAGTCAGTTGATTTTGACTGCCAGCGGCTCGGCGATTCGGCGCCAAATCGATCAATTGCTGCAAAAATACAAAGTAGAGGCGACCGTTCTCATAGAAAGCAGCAATATTTATACAGCAGCAGCATTGGCAGAAAACAACCTTGGGATTGCGATCGTACCAGAAAGCGTGCTGCAAGCAGCGACTGCGACTCCTTTTAATCTTTATCCGATGCCAGAGGAACTCTTGTCCCTCACCTATTTTATTGCCCATCAAGCCGAACGGGCATTGTCAAACAGCGAAGCCGACTTGATCGAGACCTTTTTGCAACACGTCTAGCTTTCTTTTTTACAAAAAAACAAGCAGCGACCACCTATATTCCTAGGTGATCGCTGCTTGTTTTCATTCTGCTGTTGGCGTTTCGATCAAACGGGCTAATTCTTGCGGATAGATCAGTTCTCCTTGTTTGGTAATGACTAACCCAGTGATCCCTTCTAACGGCGCCAGCTCCTGCAAGATGGCTTGTGGCTCTTTGCCGAACAAGCGGGTCGTCCAAATCTCTCCATCAACCGATTGGTCGGAGAGAATCGTGACACTGGCAATGGCTGACTCTAACGGATAGCCCGTTTCTCGATCAAAAATATGATGATAGGTCTTGCCCGCTACCTGATAGGTTCGTTCATAGATCCCTGATGTAACGACTGATTGATTACGAACCTTCAACGCTGCGACAAAATTTCCTCTTGGTAAGAAAGGGTTTTGGATCCCGATCCGCCAATAGCCATCTTGGTGGCTCGGGGCATCGCCGTAAGTCACCACATTGCCTCCAAGATCGATCAAAGCGGCTGTGACACCAACCTGTTTGAAATAGGTCATCAACAAATCAGCAAAATATCCTTTTGCCACAGCCCCTAGATCAAGCTTCATGCCAGCAGCTAACCCGACGGTCTGCAGCGTTTCATCCAAAATGATCTTGGCAGGATCAGTCTTTGGCAGCAGCTCCGCGATTTTCTCAGGCGTTGGTAGATGGGCATCTTGGAACCCGATCCGCCATTCCTGCACCAAAGGACCGATGGCAATATTTAAGTAGCTATCTTTGGGTACGCTATGGGCTTTCCCTCGTGCGATCAATTCAAACAATTCCTGTGTGGCAGCGATCGCTCCTTGTCCTGCCTGCTGATTGATCTGCATCAACTCCGACGTCGGGTCATTGGCACTAAAACGCTGTTCAAAGGCCGCAGCTCTTTTGGCTGCTTCCTCTAAGATCGCTTCTGGGGTTTCATGCTGCACCCAAATCGTGATCACCGTTCCCATTCCCTGTAACACTCGTTGGCATTCTGGCATTGTCCTTGCTCCTTTGTTCTGTTCTTTTGGCTATCATAGCAGTTTCTGGGAGAAAAAAGTAGTCTGCGGGATACCGCTGCTGCTTTTTTTTGAAAAAAAACTGCGAGGTCACCCTCGCAGTCTGCTGTTTCTATTGCTCAATGATAAAAGTCGAAGCGGCCTTTCGCCAATACTTCTTTGACCCCACCGGTTTGGTACAAGGAACGGTCCATAATGGCTTTTTTCACCACGGAAGCGGGATAGCCTTTGATGCCCATTTTCCCTACTAAGCCAAAGGCATGGGTATTGCCGATCGATGCCACTGAACCTAATGATTCAAAGTGGAAATCTGCTGGTTTTTCCCCGTTCATTTGACGTAAGATGTTTTTACCCGCATGCTGCCCCATCTTCAAAGCGATTTGAGCCGTTGTTGGATACGGGCGATTGGTCGCTGGGTCCATGACTGCTGAAACATCACCGACAACATAGACGTTACTATGATCAGGGTCTGTTAGGTCTTGATTGACCATCACGCGACCACGACGAGCAGAAAAGTCTGATTCAGCCATCACATGGCTGCCGCTGACGCCTGTGGTCCAAACGATGGTTTTGGCTGATAATTCTGCTGTTGCTCCTGTATCGGCATCATTTTGATAGACAACGACACCTGGTTTGATTGCTTTGATGGGTTTACCAGTCAGGAAGTTTACGCCCCATTTAACGAGATTTTTGATCCCGTAATCCGATAGTTTTTCATCAAACATCGGTAATAAACGAGTCACTGCTTCGACACAGTACAGTTTGATGTCTTCTGGTTTGACACCTGCTGCTTTCGCGAAGGTTTTACGGTTTTCCACCAATGAACCTAGCAATTCGATTCCCGTGAAACCAGCACCGCAGACAACGATTTTTAAGTAGTCAGGATTTTGTGTTTCTTTGTATGCCTTCATTTGTTTCAACAAATGATGATAGATGTTTTCTGCGGAGTCGACATCCACCATTTCCAACGCATGCTCCTCGACACCAGGGATCCCAAATGATTCTGATTCAAAGCCTAACGCCACGATCAAATAATCATAGGTGCACGTGGATTGATCTTTAAAAACGATCACTTGTTGGTTACGATCGATCGACGCCACTTCCTTTTGAACAAAGGTAGTCTTTTGGGGACGAACGACATCATTGATGGGATAGCAAATGCGGTCTCTTGGTTGCGTACCGGCCGCAACTTCATGAAGATCGGTTGCCTCATAATGATAATCGTTTTTGTCGATCAATGTGATGTGAAACGCTTCTTTTGCTCCTTGCAGTACGTGCAATGCTCGCAATCCAGCATACCCTGCTCCTAAAATGACAACTTCCTTCATGTTTCCTTACTTCCTTTCTTTGCTGTAAAAATTATAAAATCAAACCAATCGCAAAACTCAGCACTTGTACGCATGCTCCGACCGCAAGGATCCGAACGGCACAAATGAAGGTCTCTCTTTTGATTTGTTTTTGCATAAATCGTTTTGTCTGCTGCCAGACAAAGGGCGCCGCGAAAAAGGTCAGAACCAGTGACCAAGGCGCAATGTTGAGGGCAACTGAGGCAATGATCGCAACAAACGCCAAGACGTTCATCGTGATAAATAATTTCAACGCACGGGCTTTACCAAGGTAATGCACCAGCGTATAGCGCTCATTTTTTTCATCCTCTTCCAGATCACAAATGTTGTTTGCCAGCATCAAGTTGGCGATCCATAATGTGTTGGGTAATGAGATCAAGAAAATACTGCCAATCGTGGCAATGTTCCATTCAAAGGTTTGATAGGCATTAAGGTAGACACAGATCAACGAGATCATAAAGCCCATCGTAAAGCCAGAAAAGAACTCGCCTAAAGGCAAACTAGAAAGCGGCCGTGGACCAGAGGAATAAAAGATCCCGACTAGGTAACAATACAGCCCCATCCAAAAGAGCGGCCAACCAACCACCATTGCCAAGGCGATTCCCATGGCGGCGGAAACGATGATCATGGAGACCATCAACCAAAAAACCAATTTGACAGACAACTGTTCCCGACCAATGATATTGGTTTTTTCTTTGTAATCATGCCCTTCTGTGGCATGATGGTAATCGTTGTAGTTATCTAAAATATCCACCGCCATATTGAAGATCAGCATGGCAATGAAATACAATAGGACATAGCCAAGATGAATCGTTTGATAATTGTACCAGCTGTAGCAGACACCAATGAAAAATGGCAAAATACTGGCGGTTTTTGCTTTAAATTCGACGAGTTCTAAAAATACAGGTAGCGTCACAACTTCACCTCCTTTAGTGAGTGCATTAAACTAGTCAATCACGCCCCTTTACGCTAGAATAAGGGCTGAATGACTGTTAGAAAGGGTTATACTATGTTTGACTTTTGGATCGATTATCCGACGATCGAACAACGATTGAAAACCGTATGTTCCATCATTGAAGAACACGTTACTGTTCGTAACAAAGAGATACAAGATGTTTTGATCGACTTTACTTATTCAGGTGGAAAAATGCTGCGGCCAGCGCTCTTTTTTTTGTTTGCTGACTTAGGCGATCCCCATTATAAAAAAACCGACCAATTAACAAAAATTGCTGCTTCTCTAGAAATTTTACACATGGCCACTTTGATCCACGACGACATCATTGACGATTCGCCGCTGCGGCGCAGTCAAGTCACTGTTCAAGCCAAATACGGCAAGGATATCGCGGTCTACACGGGTGATCTTTTGTTCACCCAATTTTTTGAGCTTTTGATCGAAAGTATGAATGGCTCCCCGTTTTTAAAAACCAACGCACAAGCCATGAAACGACTCCTTTTAGGTGAACTTGATCAAATGCACACTCGCTACAACATCCATGAATCGATTGACGACTATCTGCAAAGCATCAACGGCAAAACCGCTGAACTGTTTTGGCTCGCTTGTCTCGAAGGCGCTCATTTTGGCGGCCTCGACACAGAAAACCAAGAGCGGGCGGGTGAGATCGGTCGCAACATCGGGATCGCCTTTCAAGTATTCGACGATATTCTCGACTACACCTCTGATAGCGGCACTTTGAAAAAACCGATTCTAGAAGATTTGGCGCAAGGGGTCTATACCTTACCGCTGCTATTTGCCAAAGAACAGGCACCTGCAGCATTCGCTCCTTATTTGAATAAAAAAGCAGCACTCTCCTTGGCAGAAGCCCAAGAAGTTGCGGATCTTGTCGTTCGTTACGGCGGTGTCGAAAAAGCGCGCGCTTTCGCGGTCACCTACACGCAAAAAGCCTTAGACGACATCGATCTGCTGCCCGAAGCACCTAGCAAAGCCAAAATTCGTTCATTAACTGAACTGCTCTTGCAGCGCAATTACTGAGCCATAGAGCAATGAGAAGAAAAGCGTCCATCACTGATTGATGGACGCTCTTTTTTATCGTCGTCCTTGGTCAATGGCCAATAAGTGTTGAAAATGTTTGTTTTCTGCTGCCAATTCGGCAGGTGTTCCGCTCATGGTCAACTGACCATCTTCAATAAAGAGCACACGGTCCATCATCGAAATTCCTTGCAAGTGGTGGGTGATCCAAATGATCGTTTTGTTCTCCAGCACTTGGAAAAAGGTTTCGAGCACACCTTGCTCCGTGATCGGGTCTAAGCCGACGGTTGGCTCATCCAATAAGATGATCGGAGTGTCTTTTAGCAAGATCCGCGCCAATGCCAAACGATGCCGTTCTCCACCAGAAAAACGCAAGCCGGCTTCATCCACCATCGTCGCCAAGCCGTTAGGCAAAGCTGCCACCATTTCTTTCAACCCGACTTGCTCCAGTACGCGCCAGACTTCTTCTTCCGAAGCCGACTCATTGCCTAGCCGAATATTATTCAAGACGGTCGTATGGAAAAGATAGGGACTTTGATTGATGACACCGATCAAGTCACTGATCGACTCACTCAATGCCGTCACAGGCACGTCGTTTAAGGTGATCGACCCTTGCGTCGGTTGCAGATCGCCTCGCAACAAGGAGGCAAATGTACTTTTCCCAGAACCGCTGCGACCAAGGATAGCTAGTTTTTGATGCGCAGGAATCGTTAGATCCAGCCCATGAAGCACTTCTTTGCCTTCAGGATACTGAAAATGCAAGTCCTTGGCTGTGATCGACACGAGGCCCGTCACTTCAGGTACTGACGGTTGCTCCATGGAGACTTGGCGATTTTCTTCTGGCAATGCATTGAAGCGATCGATAGAGTCTTTGTAGCGATTGGTTTCTTGAGCAGCAGACGGTAATGGCGCAAATGCATCAACTAAAGGAAAGACACACAGGACAAAGGCAGCGATCCAGTTGGCTGCTCCTCCGTGGTTACCTGGAAAGCGAATGCTGGTCCAAAGCAGCAATGCGACAGCGATCACTCCAAAGATGCTTTGTAAAAGAAAATCACGCCGGCGATCAAAGGACAGCATCTGTTCATCCACCGCCCGCAACTGCGTTTCCAGTTCCTTATGGGCAGCCACGTACTCGCTGCCTCTTTGAGAGAAGACCCAATCAGAAACCCCTAATACATTATCCGTCAGTGTCGTATACAAGTTGTTTTTCATGTGTTTTTGCTTTTCTTGCCGCGCGCCGTTGATGATCACCGACCAAAGCGGCAAGACAAAGACGATGATCCCTAATAGCAGCAGCATCACCAAAGCAAACCACCAAGAAAAATAGCCGAGTCCAATGATCAAGAACGCATACAAGATCCAAGCGATCACGGTAGGAAAGATCGTCCGCAAATACAGGTTTTGTATATGGTTGATATCTTCTGCCAATAAGCCCAAGATATCCCCTGTGCGATGCGCTTGCTTAAAGAAGATCGCATCTTTTTCTACTACGTTGTACAATTTCAATCGTAAATTAGAGGTCATGCGCAAGACCCAGCTATGACTGGTCAACCGTTCCAAATAGCGAAAGACTGGACGGCCGATCCCAAACGCTCGGGTCAGTACGATGGGGATGTAAACCAATAGAATGTTTTCTGGGATCGATGCCGAGCGGCTGATCAGGTACCCAGAATTAAACATCAGTGCCCCACCACAGAAAAAGGTCAAGAAGCCTAGGAATAAGGCCAGCGCCAAAACGTTTTTGTATTTTGACAAGAAAGGCTTGACCCACGTATCAGTTTTCAACGAGCGCAATAAGCCGATTTTATTCAAGCTGTTCCCTCCTCATTCCATTGACTAGTTCTGTAAAAGCACCTTGCTTTTGCTGCAGTTGTGCCAAGGTTCCTTGTTCCACGATTCTTCCTTGATCCATCACGATGATTTCATCCATTTCTTCCATCCAGTGCAAGCGATGGGTTGCAAAAAAGACTAAACGGTTTTCCATCAGCGGTAGCATCCGTTCCTTTAAGGCAACTTCGGTTTCAATATCCAAGTGAGCCGTTGGTTCATCAAACAAAAGAATCTTTCGTTGCTGGTCTAAAAAGGCACGGGCTAGAGCGATCCGTTGGGCTTGTCCGCCACTTAGATGCCGTTCCCCTTCTCCTAACATCGTGTCCAACCCTTGCGGCAGCTCTGCTAAAAGCTCAGTCAAGCCTGCCACTTCAATGGCTTTCAGTACGGCTTCTTTGGTAGCTGTCGGCTGATAAAACGCGACATTTTCCTGCAAGGTCAACCGATAGATATAAGGATTTTGCGGAATATAAATCAGCTGTTCTTGCCAGCTTGCTTGGCGAAAGGCCGTGGTCTTGGCCCCTCCGAGAGTGATCTCGCCACTGTCTGGCACGAGAAAGCCACTCAAAGTATTGATCAAGGTAGACTTGCCAGAACCGCTCAGACCGATGATCCCAATCTTTTTGAAGCCAGTCACGTTCAAGTTGATATCCGTCAAAGCCGCTTTTTCCTCGTAGGAAAACGCCAGCTGATCGATCGTTAACTGGGCGTCTTCCTGCCAACGAGGCACCGTTACTGCCGGTACTTGGGCTTCGGGCTGATGCAAGATTTCCGTCACCGCAGTCATCGCATTTTTTCCGTCTAAGGTTGCATGGTAATCACTGGAAAAGTCGCGGATCGGCAAGAAGTATTCTGGTGCTAAAATCAAGATGGTTAACGCTGGAAACAGCAAGATTCCTTCATTGATCAGCCGCAAGCCTAGCAAGACTGCCACGACGGCAATCGATAAGGTCGTGAAAAAGTCTAAGGCGAAGGTCGATAAAATACCGACTTTTAATGAAGCCATCGTCGCTTTCCGAAACCGTTCGCTGGAAGCAAAGATACTCTTGCCATATTTTTTACTGACCCCAAACAATTTCAGCGTGTCGATCCCTCGCAGGGAGTCGATGAAATGATTGGACAGTAATTGAAACGTTCGGTATTGTTTTTCCGCTTTGCTTTGCGCGGCATAGCCCAAGATGATCATAAAAATGATGATCAAGGGGAACACCAACAGCAAGACCAAGCCGGATTCCCAATCCAGATAAAAAACGAGTGCCAAAATGACCCAAGGAATGATCGACATATTCATGATTTTGGCAAGAATCAATTTCAAGTAGTTTTCGACTTGGTTGATCCCTTCCAAGACCATCGTTGTTACATTCCCCGTCCCTTGCTGTTGTGCGATCTGAGGACCGACCCGAAACAATTTCTCCAACAATTGATCCCGCAGATCGGCGGCTTGCTGGTAACTGTAATCATCGAGTCTTTTGGAACGGAAATAGATAACGGCTTGTCGGGCGATAAACGAACAAAAGAACAGCAGAATCCAGCCCCACTGTTCCTCTAATGGTCGTCCTTCCCATAAGCCAGTGATGGCACGTGCCAATCCATACGCCTGCCCAATAATGAAGAGCGCCTGCAGGAACGAAAGTCCCGCAAGCAGCCCTAAAAGTTGTTTCATTCCTGGGAGCTTCATGATTTGTTTATCAATCATTTATACCCCTCCAACGCCTCCGTATGACTGATCCGTTTACGGAAGATATAGTAACTCCAAGCCGTATAGGCCAAGACGAAAGGCAAGATCGTCAGTGAAAGATAACTCATGATCTTCAATGTGTAGCGGCTTGAAGACGCATCAGCGATCAACAGGTCATAGCTTGAATCGATCGAACTGATCAAGACTCTTGGGAATAACCCTGTGAAGATCAATGCCACCAAAGCGATCAACGTCAAGCCGCTCGCAATGAAAGCCATCATTTCTTTGCCTTTAAAGACGCCGATATTTGCAATCAGTGTCAGTACAACGATCACGAGCAACAAACCAAGCGTTGTCGCAAAATGATTTTCGAAGAAATCCGTTTGGAAGTAAAGCATCACAGCAAAGACGACTAAGCCTGCATATAAGATGCCATAAAAAATACTTGCATAGTTGCGTGCCCGTGCCCGAATCGGACCTTCCGTTTTCAAAGCGATATAGTTTAATCCGTGCAAGTAGCACAACAAAGTCAACGCGATACCGCCAACGATTGAAAAGGGATTGACGTAATCCGTAAAGGTTGCCGTCATGTTGCCATCTTCACCCAAAGGCATTCCTTGGATCATGCTGACAAACATCAGACCGAAGAAAAACGGTACGATCGTACTGCCGATCGTCAACGTCCAGTTCCAAATGTTTTTGTGTTCTTTCGGGAAGTTCGCTCGAAACTCAAAGGAAACACCGCGAATGATCAACCCGACTAAGATCAATAACAAAATCAAATAAAAACCGCTGAACAAAGAAGCATACCAGTATGGAAACGAGGCGAACATCGCTCCGCCGGCGGTCAATAGCCACACTTCATTGCCATCCCAGACAGGCCCGATCGTTTTAACGATCTGGTCTTTTTCCTCTTCATTGTGAGCCAATGTCTGCACAGACATCCCCACACCAAAGTCAAACCCTTCTAAGAAGAAGAAGCCAGAAAATAAAAGCCCAATCAACGTGAACCATAGTAATTGCAGACCGGTCATCCTTCAAACGCCTCCTTATCAAATGGGTCTTCGTACCCTTCTTGGTTGTCTCCTTGGCTGATTTCACCGAAGGCCTCTTTTTCAGGTCCATGATCCATTTCCCGTTTCACCAGATAGACCATCGTTCCACCTAAGCCAGAGAACAAGAGGAAGTAAACGATGTTTGAGATCAAGAGTGAGGTCACGGAAACGTTTGGTGACACACTATCTTCGATCGTAAACAAGCCGTAAACCGTCCATGGGTAACGTCCTAACTCCGTGATCAACCAACCAGCTGTATTGGCAATAAATGGGGTGAACAAAGTGATCGCCACTACCCAAAGCAGCCAGCGTTTTTCAAAGAGCCACGGTTTCTTCTTACGCGTAAAATACAACCCCAGACCAGAAACCAACAGCATCAAGGCACCAAAACCAGCCATGATCCGGAAGCTCCAAAAGAGTGTGTTGACCGGCGGGTAGTAATTACGGTCGCCGTAGGTTTCAATCAATTGCTGATTGACCGTATCCATCCCATCGATTGAGCCGAAGGGTTCATTGAAGGCTAAGATACTCAACATATATGGAATCGAAATACCGAAGACTTGGTGATGTTCCGCTTCATTCGCCCAAGCAACGACAGTCCAAGCCGCAGGACTCCCGGTATCTTCATAAGTTCCTTCCATTGCGGCAAATTTCATTGGTTGTTCTTCAACCAAGTATTTCATTTGTTCATCCCCGGCTAGCAAGACGGTGAATGAACCGAACAATGCCACCGCAAAACCGATCCGCATTGATTTTTTGAAGAAATCGCGGTCAATGTCTTTGTCTTTCTTCAATAGACGAAAGGCTGATAAGCCAGCAACAATGATTCCGCCCATCGTGATGGCTGCGGTGATCACGTGTAAAAACTCATACCACACTTGTGGATTTGCCAATAATGCACCGAAGTCAGTCATTTCTGCCCGGCCATTGTTCAAGGTATACCCCACTGGATGCTGCATAAAACTATTGGCAGCTAAGATCCAAAACGCCGATAGCATCGAACCAAGCGTCACCAACCAGAAAAAGGTGGCGTGCAGCTTAGGACTGACCCGATCCCATGTAAAGATCCACAATCCTAAGAACGTCGATTCTAAGAAGAACGCCAACAAAGCTTCTAAAGCCAAGGGCGCACCAAAAATATCCCCGACAAAACGAGAATAGTCTGACCAGTTCATCCCAAATTGAAATTCTTGAATGATCCCTGTCACGACCCCGACAGCAAAACTCAATAGAAAAATATTCCCCCAAAACTTCGTCATCCGGCGATATTTTTCATCTTTTTTGATCACATAAAGTGTCTCCATAATTGCAACGACGACACCAGTTCCGATCGAAAACGGTACAAAGAAAAAGTGAAAAATCGTCGTCATCGCAAACTGGATTCGCGCTAGTGTCACAATATCCATCCTACATCCTCCTATTTCATAAAAAAGTACATTAAAATAATTCTAAATAAAGAAAAATTCCAACTTCGAATATACTCCTCTAATCAGTAAAAAAGAAGCAAATTGCTTGCATTTACTGATTTTTAATCACTTCCTCTCCGATTCTTAAACATAAGGCGCTTTCATCAGCGGAATACAGCTTATTCTAGCTACTCCCAGCCAAAACGGGTTCCTTCAGAAAGCAATGGATCACTCAATAAAATCCCCGGAAACTCTTCTTTCAATACAGATGTGCTTAATAATTGATACATAGCAAACGTGTTCTTCATCCCTAATCTTTCCAGCTGATCTAACGTTTGCTGCATCAAGTCCGCCGCTTGTGCCTTATTTTGTTTTAATAGATGCGTCCAGCCTTCAAAAAACGGCATAAAGATCGCTTGTTCAATGTGTTCTTTTTCATAAACATGATCTCGCCATAAATGAAAGGTCTTTTCCGCATAATTCGCCTCGTCGAAAACAGCAAAGACAGAAAATACCGTCTCAAACGTGTTGTACAAAATATCTTCATTGCCAGGAATTTTTGCAAAGCGCTGACTCTTTTTGATGGCGATCGTCAAGCAGCGCCAAAGCAAAGCTGGCTCCATCGAAATTGCTACGCGGGCAAACAGCCGCAGCTCATAAACACCCCATGTATCGGTATTCAGCAAGTAATGCTTGGCAGAGTCCAAACAGTAATTGTGTTTCAGGTAAGCCTCCTCGATGGGCACCCCTTTAAAAAGCTCCTCTTTCATCAAGTAGTCAAAACGGATCAGTTGTAAGAAGTGGTCCAGCTCCAAGGAGTAATGCTGTTGAAAGTACGTGGTCAGCTTTTGATATTTCTTTTTTAATTTAGGTACTTCATCAATGGATTCGATCCCCATCGAACGGACATAGTCAACCATTAGCTTTTGAGCCTCCGAATGATGCTCCCCCGTATGCAGCAGCTGAAATTCGGCAAAACTCACTTCTAGTTTATCTAGCAAACGATGAAATCGTTCGCAGGAAATCGTCGTTTTGCCATTTTCAAATTGCGATAACAAAGACATCGACAATTGTTCATCCACTAATTCCTTCAACAACAAGCCTTTGCTTTTGCGAAGCTCTTTCACTGTCGCACCATAATTGTTCATTTTTTCACCTTCTTTTTCAATATATTGAAATAAGCAGTTGCTTTTCCCAAAGAGCCTTTATAGTTGAATTATCTTATAGAAACGAGGGAAAAGCTATGGATACCCATATAAAAAAGAAAATGCTTCACGTGAAACATTTACAAAAAAGCTTCAAAGACAAAACCGTTTTGAAAGAGGTCACTTTTGACGTCACTCCTGGCGAAGTATTTGTCTTACTAGGATCAAACGGCGCTGGAAAAACCACTTTAGTCAAAATTTTGTCCACTATCCTACCTTTTGACCAAGGAACCGCGCTGATCGACGGGATCGACTTGACCAAAGATCCAGCAACGATTCGCGAGAAAATCAGTCTGACGGGGCAATTTTCCGCCGTCGATCAAGAACTGACCGGGCGAGAAAACTTGCTGATGATTGCTGCCTTGCGCCATGTCAAAAACAAACAGTTTATCGTCCAACATTTGTTAGAGCGTTTTGATTTGGTGGATGCCAGCAACCGACTAGTCAAAAATTATTCTGGTGGCATGCGACGACGCTTAGACATCGCCATGAGTTTTATCGGCGAACCTGACCTGCTCTTCTTGGATGAACCAACGACCGGGTTAGACCCGCAAAACCGCTTAGCCACATGGCACATGATCAAAGAGATCGCCGCTCAAGGACGAACGATTTTCCTGACGACTCAATACCTCGAAGAAGCTGAATTTTTAGCAGATCAAGTCGCCATCTTGCATGAAGGGAAAATCATCTTGCAAGGAACACCAACGGAAGTCAAAGCACTGCATCCTTCACAAACGATGGAAATCAGCGTATTGACGAAAGAACACTTGCAGACCGTGCGACAGCATCTGTCTGACTTTCCGCTGCAAGTCAATGAGTCCAGTCTCTCTCTGGCATTTCCCGTCAGTCAAGACTTCCAGCATTCCTTCACGCTGTTGCAGGAACTCAATCAACTACCGATCACTATAACCAGTTTTAATCAAAAGAATGCTTCGTTAGAAGATATTTTTCTAACACTTGTCCAAGGAGGAAACCAATGAAAGCAATTATAGAAACCAACACCTTATTCAAACGCAATCTCTTGCTATCGATTCGCAGTATGGAGACTTTGCTAAGTGGGATTTTGACCCCAGCGATTTTAATGATCCTCTTCGTCTATGTTTTTGGGGGAGCCATGAACGTCGGCGATACCTCTTATGTCGATTTTGTCGTTCCTGGTGTTCTCGTCCAATGTATCGCCCAAAGCGCCTCCTCCGTTGGGGTAACGGTGACGGAAGATTTGAAATCCGGCATGGTGGAACGGCTGATGACCTTGAACATCTCTAACTCAGCCTTTTTAAACGGCCATGTCTTCGCCGCGACTCTTCGGAGCTTGATCAGCACCTTGGTCGTGTTGATCGTTGCCATGGTCATCGGTTTTCGCCCTCAAGCCACAGTTGCTGGCTGGGGACTCGCTTTCCTATTGATCTTTTGCTTCACCTTCGCCTTTACTTGGGTCTCCGTTCTGGTTGGTCTCATCGCCAAAAGCCCCGAGACAGCGACCTTGTTTACTGTCTTGATCACCCTTTTGCCCTACTTAAGCTCTGGTTTCGTCCCTACGGAAACCATGCCGCGCCCATTAGCCGTTTTTGCTGAATACCAACCAATGTCGCCGATCATCCATTCTTTGCGCGGGCTTTTGTTAAACTTGAAAGATACCACCTTGATCAGTGCCTTTAGCTGGTGTGGCGGTATCGTAGTGGTGAGCTGGTTCTTGGCACGGATGCTTTATCAGAAACGGTTACGCTAGGTAAAAGGAATCAATGGTATAATATAAGTAGTTTTCTATTATAAAAAGGCAGGGATACCCATGGATCTTAAAAACCGGCTGATCGCCTTCGCTCAGACCTTTAATGATGTTCAGGTCGACCATCCATTTGCAAAGTTTCCCGAGTACCAAGTCTTGCGGCACCGCAAAAGCGGCAAATGGTTTGGCTTGCTGATGACTGTAGAAAAGCAAAAATTAGGCCTAGAAGAAACGGGAATGATCGAGATTTTAGATGTCAAAGCAGCGTCCGAAATGGTTTCGATCATCAATCAAAGCCGCGGCTATTTACCCGCTTATCACATGAATAAAAACCATTGGCTCACCGCATTACTAGATGGCTCTGTATCAGAAAAACAACTCCAATCTTTGTTACGAGACAGCTATGAGCGTACCCGTTAAACCCAAATATCACCAAAAAACCGATCAACGATGCGCCTATATAGGAGCACCGTTGATCGGTTTTCTTTTATAACGGATCCTGTGTCATCCGTGAGTCTAACGAAACACTTAGGCCAACTCTTCTCCGTTTGTTGCAATGACTTGTTTGTACCAATCGAAGGATTTTTTCTTGGAACGATCCATCGTGCCGTTGCCTTCGTCATCAAAGTCAACATAAATAAAGCCATAGCGTTTGCTCATTTCGCCTGTTGAAGCACTGACAAGGTCGATACAGCCCCATGGCGTGTAACCGATCAAGTCTACGCCATCAGCGATCGCTTCCCCCATTGCTTCAATGTGGCGGCGCAAGTAATCGATACGATAGTCATCTTCGATCTTACCTTCTTCGTTAAAGGTATCAATGGCTCCTAAGCCGTTTTCCACGATAAACAACGGTTTTTGATAACGATCATACAATTCATTCAACGCGATGCGCAGCCCTTCTGGGTCGATTTGCCAGCCCCATTCACTTGCTTCTAAGAATGGATTGCGGACGCCGCCTAACAAGTTTCCTTGCACTTCATCGGCTTCTTCTGTGGTGATATCCACGGCAGAAGACATGTAGTAGCTGAAGCCAACATAGTCAACAGTATGTTCAGCAATCAAGGCTAAGTCTTCTTCGGTAATCTCAAGATCCTCTTTATTGACGCCGTGTTCTTTGTACAAACGATCCGTAAAGGATGGGTATTTTCCACGTACCTGCACGTCGGCACAGTAGTAGTTGAAGGCTTGATTATGGATCATCGTCGCCACTTGGTTGACTGGGTTCGCATCAATGCTGTAAGTCGTTGCATAAATGATCATACAACCGATCTGTAACTCTGGGTTTAATTCATGGCCGATTTTGACTGCTTTACTGCTGGCAACAAATTGGTTGTGCCACGCTTGGATCACGTTTGTAAAGTCGCTGGCACCTGTGCTGTTGACCATTCCTTGACTCAATGCGGAGAAATGGAAAGCAGAGTTGATCTCATTGAAGGTCATCCAGTATTTGACTTTGCTGTGGAACCGTTCCAAGACAACTTTTGCAAAACGTTCATAGAAATCGATCAATGCTCGATTTTTCCAGCCACCGTATTCTTTGGCTAAATGCAAAGGCATTTCATAGTGAGAGATCGTAACCACTGGCTCGATCCCGTATTTCAAACATTCATCGATCAGCGCATCGTAAAATGCTAGCCCAGCTTCGTTTGGTGTCGTTTCATCGCCATTTGGAAAGATACGTGTCCATGCGATAGAAAAACGATAGCTCTTGAAGCCCATTTCTGCAAACAACGCAATGTCTTCTTTGAAACGGTCATAATGGTCGATCCCGCGATGATTTGGGTAGGTGTATTTGTCCTCATCGATCGTCCAATCAAACGTATCACTACCTAAAATCGCTAAACGCTGTTTGCCGCCAGGCATTGCATCCGCCACTGACAAGCCTTTGCCATCGCGATCGAACGCCCCTTCTAATTGATTCGCTGCGGTCGCGCCGCCCCATAAGAAATTTTCTGGAAATTTTGCCATTTGCTCGTTCTCCTTTTGTTTTCTTTTGATAAACCTACCTAGCTGGTTACTGAAAAATCCCCGATAAAAACAAAAAACCTAAATAAGAGCCGCTGCTAAAACGAGAAGAGCGCTTTCTTATTTAGGTCTTGCCTGATCGAGTCAGTAACAATCCACGTGGGTTTTCTTTCTTTAACTATAGCACTAACTCGTTGGCTTGTCATCATAAAATCGGTTTCTTTTAAACCGTTTCCCCCGTTGAAGGTCCTTGTATTCATTTAACACTTGAACCAACGGTGTAAGAATAAACATAATCACCCTAATCGAATTCATACTCTTCTCAATCGTTGTTTCTATATTTTGTAAGGCTCTTCTATCTAGATGTCAGGACATAAGTCGGTTGTCCTTCTCGTATGGCAAATACAATTGCTTTGTCTGCTCTTTTTTTAAAGAGCCTCCTTCCCCCTCCTGAGAAATGGCGTGATTGCACCTAGAAGATTCGCTTCACTTTGAAACTTACAACCTTTGATCTTCAGTGGGGCTAACATCAAATCGATCAAATCCACTCGGTCACGCAACTCCTGATACTTCGATTGAACTTGATCGATCAAAATACTTTGTCGACTGATCCCT
Source organism: Enterococcus sp. R12 (assembly GCF_058135755.1). Taxonomy (NCBI): domain Bacteria; kingdom Bacillati; phylum Bacillota; class Bacilli; order Lactobacillales; family Enterococcaceae; genus Enterococcus; species Enterococcus sp. R12. Next base: position 65,489 of record NZ_CM176874.1, on the reverse strand, counting down.
CCCCCAATCACGACGGTTTCTATATCGATGACCGCTTGCAGATTGATGATCAGCGTTGCAATACGTTCACAATAGTTTTCAAAAAGCAGTGTTAATTCGCAATTAGTTTCTTGTTGGATTGCTTCAAAAACAGCTGGTCCGTCATTTTCATCTTCAAGCCCTAACAATGCGGTACCTTGCTTCACAAATTCAACCGCCGAATGCGTAAAACCAGTCACATCTGAGACATTCATCAATGAAGGAGCCTGAATCATGAAGCTTAATTCACCGGCTTGAAAATGACTGCCTTCGAATAATGTATGATTTAAAATCAAACCACCACCAACACCAGTCCCTAAAATGATCGCTGCACCGTTTTTTACACCTTGCAAATTTCCCAGCCACTGCTCAGCAAGCGCAGCTGCTTTCCCATCATTTGTCAGCTCACACTGTATGCCACAAGCTTTTTCGATCAATACTTTTATCGGGACCTCATGGAGATAACCCAAGGAACCCCCAAAATAAACGATTCCTCCTTCTGTATCTACTTTTCCTGGTAGACTAAGACCTACACCTGCAATTTCGGTTTTGAATGGCTGAACAATCGTTCGGACTACTTCAAGAAAATCCTGCAAGCTTTGAGGCGTTTTTTGTTTGTCACAGGCAGATAAGCGTCCAGAATCATCTACAACACCATATTTAATAAACGTGCCCCCAACATCTATACTTAAATATTTCATTACGTTCCTCTAATTTCTATTTTTATTTGCGACTCATTAATCTAATGTCAACCGTTTGCCAATCAACAAATAAATCACCGCAAAAACCAGCATGACAGTTCCAGCAAAGATAAAAGCAAAAGCAGCACGCTCATTGCCAAACATGATCGTCGGTAACGAACCGAAATATGGGGCTAGAAAAGAACCCAGATTTGTGCCGACCATTGCTATTGAAATCGCCAAATTGATCGATCCTTTTGGTGCTTTACTCATGATCAATCCCCATGAATAAGGCAGTAGCAAGGATCCGCCAAAGCCTAAGAAAACAACGATCAGAGTAAATGTAACAAAATTCGTAGTCTGACTCAGAAAGATAAACCCAAGTCCCAGAAATAGATAGCTAATTGGTAAAGAAAAATGTTTTGTATGTTTGACGAGTTTACTGTAAAACAGATTGGCAATGATCGAAACAAACGTGTAGATCGACATGACGATACCAATGAACGAGGGATTGGCAAAGTTTTCTTCTGCGACGAAGATACTTGATTTTAGGAAAAAGACCATCAAAAATGCAAAACTGATCAGTAATGCGATCGCTTGTAAAATAACTGGTAAATTGACGGATTGCTTTGTTTTGTTCCCAATTTCTTCCTCTGACGCGACGATATCAGTAAGTTTTGGTTCATCATCTCGAGGTCCCCAGATAAAATAAAGCACTAAAGGAATGATTCCGACAAAGTTGGCAGCAAAAGCAATTTGCCAACCGCTAAACATCAGGATACCGATCAAAAAGGTAACTGCTGTTTGTCCAGCACTCTGAACGGCACTTTGTAAGCCGATCAGGCGCGCTTTTTCTTCACCTTCATAATATTCACCAATCAAGCTAACGGCTAGGGAATTGAACAAACCAAAGCCCGCACCTAGGACCAAACGGGAGATATAGATCAATGAATAGCTGCTGGAAAAGACAGGAAATATTCCTGCAAGAAAAGATAAAATCAATCCCAATAACACTGTTTTTCGTGTCCCAATCATTCGAACAAAAAAGGAACTAAGCAACACGAAAATCATTACTGTGAAGTTGGAGGCAGTTACTAATGCTTCTACCGCCGTTGCACTTTGATCGACAAACGATTCTTGCATCAAGCTAACAGTTGCTGCAATTGCGCCACTCGTTGTCAACATCAATGATAAGGAAAGAAGGGCTACTTTGAACATGAAGTGTTCAGATTTTCTATTTGTTTGCATAATTATCACTCCATCATTTTATTTTGCGATTAAAATAACTCGCTGATACGTTGTCAAAGTGCCATTCGTTACCTCTAAAATCAAATGAATTGTTTGACCAGATTGGATATTTTCTGGAATTTTCACTTCGACGGTTTCTGTGTTTTCTCGAACAAGCTTAATTGGATCAACGGGTGGTTTAGCAAGCTTTTCAGATACTTTGCCAAACAATAAGCCCATTGATTCAAATTCAGCGCCTGTGGGAACAGGTGCCGTTTGATAGGTTGATGCCTCAAAGTAATGCCACCATTTAAACGCTAAATCTCGCTGATTTGGATCAAATGCTTTTGCTTGAATCTGGACGGTTTCTCCGGGAGTAACTTGTTGATCGTTCCCCTTTTTAATAGATACAATCGGATAGTGGGCCGCTTCATCATACGTTTTGGCAACACACCAGGCTGCCCGACCTTTAAAATCATCTTGAATGTCATCGAACCATCTCGTTAAGGTATATTGTGCTTCATACCTTTGGTTATAAGGATTATAGTCCATTGCACTATTGATGTACTTGCGGGCACCAGCCACTTTTTCAAAGCGGCCGCCCCAACCGCCATAGCTAGGATCATCACTATTTCGCAGCCCATTGTTTAAGAAATAGAAGTAAGAAGGGGAATCTCCTTCTGAGATAAAATCAAAGCGCGCATAGTCTGGATTTTTTTCTAAATAGCGATCGATCCCACGCTGTTCTTCTTCAAGCTCGCCTTCTAAAACATTGCCATCTCCGATCAATGCATATTTTTTTAATAGCGGACCGTGATTGTCTCTTAGATTCAATTGCCATTTAGGCTGTAACCGTGTAGCTAGCTGAGACTCAACCATTTTCCAAGCATAGGCAAAATACCAGAAATTGAAACGATCATTGATGACTTCAATCGACCAATTTTTCTCAATGTATTCGCTATAGGTGACATCCTGATCTAAAATGATATAAATAATCACCTTTTTTTCAATTCGCTCTTTGATTGCCTGCCAATCTGGCTGATGGGCATATTTTTCCTCAATTGACTTCAATGCCCTAGCCGTTGTATTCGTTCCTCCCCACGTTTGAATGTATAGTTTGCGTGGATCCTCATCATTCATCAAATAATCCTCAATGAATTTGGAGCCTTCGGTTTCTTTGGTCATTTCTCCCGGTGAATCAATGTTGCCGATATAGTAAATACTTTTTAAGTATTCGGGAGAAGGATAATCCGCAGCGTGTATTTTCAAGTTCGGATATACCTTAGCATAAAGATCAATAAATTCATTGATCCACTCAGTTCCTGTCCACCGATACGGTTCAATGTCTTTAGCTGGATCGCCCGCATAATGATAAACTGAACTTGTCAGGACAATCCCCTCGGTATCAAAACAGTCGCTATAAAGTAAATAGCGTAAAAATGAATTCATATCATCGACTTCACCGTCGGTTGTTATAATTGTTCTGGCTTTGTTATTCATTGTTATCATCTCCTTTTCTTACAAAAATAGTGTCTTGCTTTATTAAAAATTCAGCCATCCTGTTCATTTCGAAAAAGCAAAACGAGGCATCCTGTTCCTATAATTTTCCTTTATCCTTCACTAAAAGCAGCTGACTTCTCAATGAACCGTTTCCATTTTTCATATTTCAAACGGATCACGGCCTGTTCGGCTTGCGGAACGATCGTGGTTTGCTGAATAGCTGGTTCATTCATAGTTGGATTAGCAACAAGCATCGTGCCGATGGCTGAAAATTCTTCGACTTCGCTGACGATGACGGGTTTATTGATCAAAGTCGCCAATAAGCTCATCAAGGCGCGGTTTTTCGAAACACCGCCATCGATCATTACTTGATTGATCAGTCGTTCAGCGACTTCTTCCATCACATCGATCACTGCTTTGATTTGAAAAATGATGCTTTCTAAAACGGCTTTCAACAGCTCATGAGTCGTCGTTGTGCGTTTCATGCCGACAAAGCTGGCAGTCATCGTATTATCCCAAAAAGGGGCACCCATTCCTTGCAATGCTGGGATAAAATAGATGTCTTCTTGACTGTCATTGGTCAGCACTTCTTGACAAATCTCAGCTACATCTGGCAGCGGAGCCACTTGCTCACTGAACCAGTTGATGGCGTCACCACAGGAACGGATGATGCCTTCTAGCGCAAACGCTGTTTCCTGGCTAGTTTGCCAGCCGACCGTCGTCAAAATGCGGCGATCTCGCAACGTCTGCTCCTGCTGCACTTGCATCATGATCGAACAACCGGTACCCATCGTGATTTTTACATCCCCAAGGCTTTGACAACCTTCCCCGAATAATGCCGCTTGTGAATCGGCTAAGATTCCTTTGATAGGGATTCCGTGATAGTTACCGAAAACCGTATCAGCAGGTTTGATCGCTGGCAAGTCTGCTAAATGGATGCCAAAAAGTTTGACGAGTTCTGCATCCCAACGGCCCTCTTCAATATTGTAAAACAATGTTCGGCAAGCGTTGCTGGCTTCTGTCGCAAATACCTTCCCTTGCGTTAAATTCCACAACAGCCAGCTGTCCATCGTACCGATCGCCAACTCGCCAGTTCCCGACTTTTCCTTGATAGCCGATAATTCTTGTGCCAGCCATTTCACTTTGGTGCCAGAAAAATACGGGTCTAAGCGTAAACCGGTCTTTTGATTGATCGTCCTTTCCCAGCCTTGTGCCGTCAATTCTTCACAAATCGCGGCGCTGCGGTTGCATTGCCACACGATCGCATTGTACAAGGGATTACCAGTCAATCGGTCCCATGCAACGATCGTTTCTCGCTGATTGGTCAAGGACAAGGAAACGATTTGACCTGCAGTGATCGCTTGTTCTTGAAACACTTGTGCCAGCAATTCTTGGACATTTTGCCAAATCTCGAGGGGATCATGTTCGACCCACCCGACTTTTGGATAAATTTGGCGATGTTTTTTATCGTAACGCTGCAGGATTTTCCCTTCTTGAAACAGTAAGAGCTTGGTACCGGATGTACTCTGATCTAAAACCAGCTGATAGGTCTTGTCCATCTTAAGCTCCTAGAAACGCAACCGCTGTTTTCGCTATGGAGGCACCGTCTAATCCATAATGGGCAAACAGTTCTGACGAAGAACCAGTAATCAAGGCTTCATCCGGAAAAGCAATGATTTTTTGTCGAATGTCCGTTTCTTCTGTCAGTGTTTCCGCCACGGCAGCTCCTAAGCCGTTGTATTGGCTGTGTTCTTCCACAGTGATCACGGTGCCTGTTTCTTTCGCCACTCGTTTGACCGTTTCTGAATCAAAAGGCTTCAAGGAATGAACATTTAAAACGGTAGCAGTGATACCTTGTTTTTCCAATAGCTCAGCAGCATCCAACGCTTGGCGCACGGTTTCACCGGTGGCGATCAATGCGACATCTTGGCCGCTTCTCAGCTCAATGGCTTTGCCGATCTCAAAAGGATAATCTGCAGAATCATAGCAATCTTCAACAGGATTGCGACCGAGACGGATATAGGCTGGTTCATTAGATGCCGCTAAGGTTTTAAACATTTGGATCGTTTCAAAGCGATCTGCTGGCAACAGCACTTGCAAATTAGGGATCGCTCGTGCCACTGCGATGTCTTGCAAGGAATGATGACTCATGCCTAATGCCCCATAACTGACACCGCCGCTGATGCCTACGAGTTTGACATTCTTATTCGAATACGCGACATCGACTTTGATCTGCTCGATACTGCGCATGCTGAGAAAACAAGCAGGGGAGGCAACGAAAGGGCGTTTGCCCATATGGGCTAAGCCAGCCGCAATACTGACGATGTTTTGCTCTGCGATCCCTACTTCCACCAATTGTGTCGGTAATTCCTTGGCAAAAGGTGCTAACGAAGCGGAACCACGAGAATCACTGGTCAACACCGTGATCGCAGGATTCTTTTTTCCTTCTTCAATCAATACGTCGCACATCGCTTGGCGATTGGCAATATTATTTTTTCCCATGAGTCAAAACCTCCATTTGCTGATCAAGTTCGGCAATGGCTTGTGCAAGCTCTTCTGCCGTTGGCACTTTATGATGCCATTGCGCTTGATTTTCGGCTGCAGAATAGCCTTTGCCTTTGATGGTTTTAGCAATGATCAGCTTCGGTTGATTGGGCTGATGCGGTTTTTCTAATGCAGCCACCAAGGCAGCCATATCATTGCCATCAACGATATGCACATCCCAACCAAAGGCACGCCATTTTTCATCTAGCGGCTCCACTGCCATCACATCTTCCGAGGCTCCAGTGATCTGCAAGCCGTTGCGATCAATGATGGCGGTCAAATTGTCCAGCTGGTAGTTGGCAGCCGCCATGGCTCCTTCCCATACCGAGCCTTCTGCTAATTCGCCATCTCCCAACAACGTATAGGTTTGATACGTGCGGTGATCCAGTTTGCCTGCCAAGGCGATCCCTACTGCGACGGGTAAGCCGTGACCTAGCGAACCAGTATTCATCTCAACACCAGCTACTTTATTGTTTGGATGACCGATCAGTCTTGAACCAAATTGCGAAAAGGTGGCTAATTCTTCTTTCGGCAAAAAACCTTTGTCCGCTAAAACGGCCCATAATACTTCTGCAGCATGTCCTTTACTTTGGATATACTGGTCACGATCTTGCTTTTGAGGATCTTTCGCATCGACATTCATTATCCGATAATACAAGGCCACTAAAATATCGGTACAAGAAAGATCCGAACCAGTATGACCCGTTTTTGCTTGATAGATCAGCTCTAACACGGATTTTCGAATCGTTAAAGCCTTCATCTCCAGCTCGTTTATTTCCATGATTGATCCCCTCTCAAGTATGCTTTGACGTCTTCTTCGATTGGATCATAAAAATCTGGCTGCACACCGATGTATTTGCACGCTTCGTACAAGATCGGCACCACATTTTTTCTGACCGCCGCAACATGATGAATATAAGGGCCTTCAACGAGTTTGAATTCCAAGCGATTCAAATTCGCAAATTCCAGGTAGAGATAGGTCCCTTGATTGTATGGGCCATCGATCCCTTTACCAGTACCCATCAGCAGTGAGTACTCGCCGTTGTCCCCATCAAAGCGACACAGCGTATACTCGTCTTTGATTGCCCGAAAAGCGACTGATCCTGGATAGTCAAAAACAAAATGTCGTTGCGGCAAAATTGGTTTGGTCTCCGCGGTGGAATAAGCAAAAACTCCTAAGTGCTGCAGCAATTCGCCATTCTCGTTTTCTGGATGGCGGCAATTGACATCCGCAAAGATCGCACGGTGTTCCCCCAACGAAGCGGCTTCGACCAACAGTTCCGAGATCGCCCCATGGACATCCGTCTCACAGACAAAAGGCAAGCCTTCTTCTTGTAACAGCGACAAGGAGGCATACGGTAAAATACCGATTTCGTCTTGTAAGGCCGTCCAACACTGGATGACTCCTGCATTGCAGCCGTAGCTTTCACATAAGTTTTGCAAGGCCACTTTAAGGGCTGCCACCATCTCCAAATCTTTCGCCGAAATTTGGACTTCCGTATTGGTTTCGAAATAATCAATGACTGCTTTCAATTTATCTGGCTGCTGTTCTTTGACTTTCTTGATTTCTTGCACCACTTCTTGGATCGGTACTGGTGATAGCGAGATATTGAAACGCTCCAATAGTTCGCCTTCGTTGCAGATCACGGTCCAAAAATCAAAGGGGCGTGGGCCAACTTGCAAGATTCGTGTTTGTTTGAAGGTCTTGACGACATTGCAGACTTTGATAAAGTCTTGCAAGCCGCGGGCAAATTCTGGTGAATCAATATCAGAATTTTTGACATAGGTGAAAGGTACCTTGAAACGGCGCAAGACTTTCCCAATAGCGAAAAGACCGCATTGCGTATCCCGCAAACGTGAACCGTCGGCGGCTGGCGTCTCATCTTTAGGTCCCCACAGTAAGACGGGGACATCTAGTTTTTTGGCTAAACGAGCACAGGCATATTCCGTACCAAAGTTTTCATTGGCTAGAAAAAGACCGTCGATTTTTGCTGCTTTGAATTTTTCGGCGATTTTTTCAACCCCTTCATCATCGTATAGTAAGCCGTCTTCATTGATATCTAAAATATCTACATAATCAATGGCGAGTTCGTCCATTTTTTGTCGTGTCAGATTGGCGTACTCAATGGCTGCTTCTGCACTAAACAAATTTCTTCTAGTCGGGGCGAACCCGATGGTTACTTTATCCATAAAACCACCCTTTTCGTTTTAGTATATTTAGCTAAATTTTTATTTCTTCGACGATTCGTGCTACATTTTTAATTAGAAATTCCTCATCCGTCAGTAAAACGATTTTTTTATCAGGAAAGGCTGCTGCGACTTTCGCTTGATTGAAGCGGGTTTGAGGAGCTAAAATCAAAAAATCATAGTCATTCCCCACCATAAATATTTCTGAAAAAGGCGCGGAATTGACTTGGTAATGCTGATCATCCGCTAGTTGTTCTTTGATCGCTTTGACGAGCAGTGCGCTGGAGAGTCCAGTGGCACAAAAGAGACCGATCTGTGTCATCTATTCACTTCCTCAAAATGTAATCCCTTACTTTTTACACCTTAAATATAGCACAAGCTAAATATTTTGCAATAGTTTTAGATAAATATTTTTGTTAAATAACTAAAAAAGGACAAAACGCTTGCTAAACGTTTTGTCCTTCTTCTTATTTTTTTCTTAATTGATGCTTTCGCGTTCGACGATCGTCGTGGCGACCAGCATTTTCAGATGGTTTTCATCTTCACTCGTGATTTTCTCGATCAAGCGTCGCACGGCTTGGCGACCAAGGTATACTTTATCTACTTTGACGGTGGTCAGCGGTGGGTTGCAAAATTCCGCCAAAGGAATATCATCGAACCCAACAATGGTCAACGGATGATCGGGAAACACTTCGCGAATGGCTTTCATGGCACCGATGGCGATATTGTCATTGACCGCAAAAAAAGCGCTTGGCAACGGTCGCTGATCGGCACGCAAGGATTCCAAATAGACCTTCATGTCTTGATAGGAGCCTTCCAAGGTGGGTTCTACTAAGGCTTCCGTCTCTTCATAATGGATCAGATCATGCTCTTGGATCGCTTGGATGAACCCTTGCTTGCGTTCCCGAAAGTTGTTGATTTGAAAGGTTGAATTGATGATGCCGATGTCACGGTGGCCTTTTTCGATCATCTTTTCAACGATCTCATAGGCACTGTCACGATTATTGATGGCGACAAAATCAAAGTCCTGCGAATTAAACACCGTATCTAAAATCACTAACGGTACTTCCAAATGGCGAAAGACTGCTAAATCTTGTTTTTCCAATTCCGTTCCTAACAATAGCAAACCATCTGCTAATTCTGGACGGATCTTTTCAATCGGGTCTTCTTCTGGTGCCAGTGTGATATGGGAAATGACCAGTTCATAGCCTAACGCACTGCACTCCATTTCGATTCCTCGGATCAATTCAGAAAAGAAAGGCGTATCCCCTACGACATTTCCTTGTTTGTTCATTACGACAAATTTGATTTTTTGGCTTTCCGTTTTTTTAATTTCTCGCTGATCAAAATACCCCATCTCACGAGCGATCTTCAAGATCGCTTGCCGTTTTTGTTCACTGATCCCCTTACGATTGTTGATCGCATTAGAGACTGTTCCGCTGGAAACGCCAGCTTTTCGGGCAATATCAGAGATCACAACTTTCATTTGCTCACCGCTTTCTGCTTCTCATTCTGTTAAAAGTATAGCAAAAGAATTGTTTTTTTACTACCAAAAAAGCTAAAACAAACTAAAATTTTTAGTTTGTTTTAGCTTCTACTTTGATTAGTTACTTTGTTCCGCCAAAATGCAGAAGGACAATGGGTCGATGGTTATCCTTGGCGCTGCTACGCCGCGAGAAGCGATCCCAGCTCCTTTGGGGTCAGCAACGAGGTGCCAAGAAGTATTTTCTGTTGCCGTCGGTAAGTCAAAGGACCAGCTTTCTTCCGTGCTGTTGAGTAAAACGAACAAGGAACGCCATGGATGCTGTTCGTCACGATTGGGTACTTGATACGCCAAGCGATTTTCATCCTTTGTCTCATAAAAGACCATGCTTTCAGCCGTTTGGGTCGTGGTATCTCTCAATGGTGCATAGGACTGCCGCAATGCCCACAAGCCCCGATACAGCTCGCGCAATTCTTTGAAGGTTTTAGCACGTCCCCAATCCAGCTGATTGACTGCCAGTGGCGAACGGAAGGAATTTTCATCGCCTTCTTTGGTACGGCCAAATTCTTCCCCAGCTTGAGTCAGCACGGCTCCTTGGCTAGTAAACAAAATGGCTGCTGCTAGTTTGTTACGGGCTAAAAGCTCAGGATCAAAGTCATAATTTCTTTCCTTCGCTGAAGCCTGCATGGTTGCCACCAGTTTGTCCCATAAGGTCAAATTATCATGGACTGACGCATAGGCAATCACTTGACGGGGCGATTTTGCCCAACGCTCGGCGCCTTCTTGTCCAGCAACTTTCGTATTTCCTTGAATCGCCGTTGCCAAATTTGCCGCATAAAAGGTTTGCTTGACTTGCGGTTGACCATTCATTCCTTGAATAAACGCGCCGTCTGTTTCTTCAAAGACATCGCCTTTGATACTGTCTCTTAAATCATTACTAAAAACCGCAACGCCTTCTGACAGTGCCCAAACATTGCTTTTATTCGCTGGGATATTCGGCTGAATAATTTGATTGCTGCCGGCATCCCATGGTTCGCCGTATAAAATCACATGGCTGAAGCCGGCAGCATCTAGGCGTTGCCGCAATTGGTTCATGGTTTCCACATCGATCAAGCCCATCAAATCAAAACGAAAGCCGTCGATTTTGTATTCTTGCGCCCAATATAAAACTGAATCAATGATAAATTTGCGCATCATTTTCCGTTCAGAAGCCACTTCATTGCCGCAAGCAGAACCGTCTGCAAAATTCCCCGCATCATCTTGGCGGTAGTAATAATCAGGCACCGTTAAATTAAACCACGATTCTTCTGTGATCGCAGTGTGATTGAAGACCACATCCATTACAACGCCGATGGCTTCTTCATGCAGCGATTGGATCATTTGCTTGCATTCACGAATCCGCGCCTTGGGATCACTAGGATCAGAAGCGTATCGTCCTTCAGGTACATTGTAATTTTTCGGATCATAGCCCCAGTTGTAGGCAGACGAAGTTTCATCATTGTCAAAATCGAAGATCGGCAGCAGATGAACATAATTGATCCCCAACTCTTTTAAATAGGCCATGCCAGTTGGTTGACTTTCATCTCCCACCAGATGGGTCTTTTTTTCAGTGAAGGCTAAATATTTTCCGCGATTTTCTGGTGAAATCCCGCTGTTTTCGGCGCCGATGAAATCTTCGACATGCAATTCCCAAATATAGGCATCTGTGATCGATTGCTGACCGACACCGTGAGTCTCCTGCCAGCCTTCAGGATCTGTTTCCTTTAAATCAATGATGGCCCCACGGTTCCCGTTGATCCCTACTGCCTTGGCATAAAGATCCACCGCTTCGACTTTTTGACCGTCCCGTTGAAATTCAAACGTATAAAATAGCTCTTTGACGTTTTCTTCCGTCGTGACTTGCCAACAGTTGTCTTCTTGGACCATTGGCAGCGTCAGCAGGCGATCGTCAGCCCCAGCGACACCGCTTTGATAAATCAATAATGAAACGGCCTCTGCTTCTGGTGACCAGCATTTGAACGTGGTTTGCTGTCCTTGAAAAGTCACACCAAGATCATTCCCGTGATACGTATGTTCTTCTAAAAAACCGATCCTGCGATCGATCGCAATCTTTTTTTCTCCATACTGCGTGTTTTGTCCCATCAAAATTCCTCCATTCAACGTTGCTAACTATAAAACCCAGTTACTTTTCTGCTATTTCTACCTTCTCATATTTCTTGAAAATTGCCAACAATAAGCCGCCTTTTCTTTGACCTAAAAATAAGCCTTAACACTACAGACAAGCCCTTTTCTTATTTTGCTAAACGACTCCACACCTCTTTTTATCAAAAGAAAAACCCCCACTCGTTGAACGGCTCTTAAAGAATAGCTATTGCTTCTAATCTTTAAGGTCAATGCTCCGATGGGGATTGTTGAAAAAGAAGAAATCAATAATGGCAATGATAGCTGTCACAATATTCTGAAATCTCTTCCTCTCTTTCTCGCTATCTATTGATCACTTACAGCTAGACCTGATTCGAGTAAGGTTTTAGGTAAATCACCTTGATAAAAATCGATTGGTTCATGAAGGACTCGCTGCCAATAATTTTGTGTCTCTTTCAAAAAATTAGCATTATCTTGCGTATTTCCTTCTCGAATAAACAGCAATACCAACCCACTAAAAAAGATCAAGGCTTCTTCATGATATTTTCTCAGATCGCTTTTATGCGCACATTGAAAAACAGCTGATTCAGCAATTGCTTCTTGAAAATAAGCAAAAGAACGCTCTTTTATGTAAGGACCACAGCCAATATCATTTAAAAAAAGTGCGAAAAAGAGGTTACGATTGCGGCTGGCAAATACGTAATAGTCCTGCCAAAAGCTGTATAAGGAATCGAGTGTCTCTTCTGACTCTTTTTTTGTTTCGTGAATGTCGCGAAACACATCATCAACCATCGCCTGTTTATAATTTTGCATGTTTGAAAAATTTAAATAGATCGGTTGGGTCGATGTTCGTGCATATTTAGCAATGTCGCGGACAGTGATTGGTCGATAAAGATATTCCACCAGATATTTTTTTAAGCAATTGATCAAATATTTTTTCGTAATCGTTGCTTTTCTCATAATACCCCTTCCTTTCTGGACGTCACCAATTCTTGCTGATGTTCGTCTCATTCACTTTGACTACTTGCAGCTTTTAGAAGCACAACCAACGCCCATTTTCTTACTGAAAGTAATCTTTATACTTCTACTTTAACAAAAAAGAGCACGTTAACCTATACTTTCCGCCGATTTTCTTAATTTTATTTTTTATTTTTGACCATTTTATTAAAGAAACTCTTGTTGTCTTATGGTGCTCAGACTTAAGGCTGATTTTGACTGGTGCTGCTTGTGGAATGATACTATGTAATGTATAGTATGAGTATGAACAGGAGGAGAGCCTTTGGATGCCCAATTAAAAAAAGGATTATTGGAAATTTGTGTGTTGGCTTATTTGCAGCATGGTGACTCTTATGGCTATGAATTAGTCAAAAACATATCTCCTTTACTGCCAATCTCAGAATCAACGCTCTATCCTATCTTGAAGCGCTTAGAAGCCAGCCGAGCGGTTGAGACTTATAATAAAAGCCATCAAGGACGGACCCGAAAATATTACCGCTTGACCAAAATCGGAAAACAGCGGATCGACGATTTTTTAACCAACGACTGGCCCCAATTGACATTGATCCAGCGATTTATTAAAGGAGGAACATTAGATGAACAGAGTTGATTTTATCAAGGCATTGGCTGCGGAATTATCTGAAAAAGTCAGACCTAGCGAGATTCATCAGCTGATCAACTATTATGACGAGATGATCGAAGATTTGATGGAAGAAGGATACACCGAAGAAGAAGCCGTGGCACGCCTTGGCTCCCCAAAAGAACTGATCCAAGCAGTTACCGAAACGGAAGAGGTCGTAGTAGAGATTCCCCGCCGCTTTCATCCCTTTTTGCTCTTGATTTTAGTACTGGGCTTCCCATTGTGGGGCAGCCTCTTGTTAAGTGCCGCTTTGCTGATCCTAAGCTTTTTAATAATCATCTGGTGTGTGCCTTTCACCACTGGCATGATTGGTGTCACTACGTTTATCGGTGGGATCGCCAGCGTTGTCTTAAGTCCCATGCTGATGGCGGATGGTTTCTATCTCTTTTTAAGTCAGTTAGGCATGGGGATTTTCTTATTTGGTTTAGGGCTGCTTTGCCTGATCGCCACTTATAGTATGAGCCGACCTTTTTCACGTCTTACCCACTCCCTTGTTGTTTGGCCGAAATCATTTGTTCAAAACTATCGAAAGAAGGCAGTCCTATGATCAAAATCAATAAGCGCTTTTTCGTTTTTCTCAGTCTGTTGTTTATTATTCTCGGACTGGTCATCACCTTTATCGGTTTTTCAATGTCAGGCTACTCACCTGATGCCTACCATATTGAGCATCGTCGCTGGTATCAACTCGTTGGTTTCTATACGGAATAACAGACGGAAAATAATTATAAGTTGATTTTTTCGTCAGAAAAACTAGCAATTTGCATTAATTTCATGTATCGGTGAAAAAATTGAACTTCTCTTTTTGACGGAACCATATTACTATATAGGTACATCCTGTATCCTATTTCATAGGGTAACCAGAAAAACCCATACCATCCTATGGGTTTTTTTGCTGTCTATAAAAGCAAAAAAACGTGCCGCAAGTCCAGGTATCGCCAAGCCAGCTGTTTTAGCTAACCTTGGCAGAACCTGTCTGCAGTACGTTTTTTCTAATGATCGATTATTCCCCTAGTACTGGCTGTTCTTGCACAGTGCCAATAGGAAACAAGGCGCGAAACACCCGGCGAACGATTGGACCTGCAATGAACAATTGCAACGGCAATGCGACGATCACATTTTTCCCAATGTTGCTTAGCCAATTGACGAACACCGAGTGATCAGGGTTTGGGTGCATCAACGCACCAAAGAGTGACATACAGATCACCATGCCGGCGATCATCAATGAAGAAATCAACCCGATTTTTTTCCAAGTAGCTGATTGATGGTCCAAAAATCGAAACGCCAAACCTTTTGCCGGACCAGAAACAATGAACCAATCCAAAATAAAGGCCACACAAAGGGCTAATGGCAATTCATTCCACGCCAATTGGAATGCCAATGCAGAAACACCGACTTGAAACATGAGGTTATAAACACTCATAAAATACACCATAAAAATACACATAAGTGTCGTATAGATCAAACTTTCTTTTTTGTTGATGGGCATGTAACAACTTCCTTTCTCTTTTTCGTACTCGACTATTCTAGCAGAAGAAAATTTTTCGTGTAAGTAAAAGTTTGAAAACTTTCAAAAAAGTTTTTTGCTATTTTTTTATCCACTTCTCTTGACACTTTCTTATGAAGTCAGTAGAATAGCGATAGATTAAATCGTACAGATAACAAGCGGGTTCGCTTGTCGAGAGAGAGGCGGTTTCTATGAGAATAGAAACGGTCTCTTTTTTTGCGAATTTTTAGAGGTGAGAATATGGAAAACAACAAAAAACTCGTGGGGGCGATCCTCGCAACCGGATTGATGTCATTTGCAGGTGTGCTGATTGAAACAGCCATGAATGTAACGTTTCCGACATTGATCGATCAATTTACGCTTTCAACATCCGATGTTCAATGGGTGACGACCATCTACTTACTGGTCATCTCCATCATTGTCCCAATATCGACCTACCTTTTGAAACGCTTCTCATTGAGAACCTTGTTTCTAGCTGCCAATGCCTTTTTCCTTGTTGGCTTGGTGATCGACTTTTTATCGCCGACGTTTGCCGTTTTGCTGATTGGCCGCTTTTTCCAAGGTGCCAGCACAGGGATCGCACTGCCTTTGATGTTCCACATCATTTTGACTTACTCCCCCTTTGAAAAACGGGGAGCGACAATCGGCTTAGGGAATTTGACCACTTCCATCGCTCCAGCGATCGGACCGACATATGGGGGCTTATTGACCGCCCATTGGTCTTGGAATGCGATCTTTCTTTTCTTGATCCCAGTCTTGCTGATCTCCCTAGTACTCGGCCTTTACTCGATCCCTAAAACGGCTGGGGCAAAAGACACTTCCCTGGATTTACTGAGTGTATTAGGAATCGTCTTGATGTTCAGCGGCTTCTTATTGTTCTTGAATCAAGTAGGCACCTTAGCGAGTCTACTGCCGCTGCTTTTCGGTTTCATTGGTGCTGGCTTGTTTTATCAACGCTCAAAAGGCCCGAACCCTTTGATTCGTTTGGCTGTTTTGAAAAACCGTAGCTTCAGTTTGTTTCTGTTTGGCTTTCTTGTTTGTCAGTTCCTTTTACTGGGCATTTCCTTTGTCTTGCCGAACTTTGTCCAACTCGTCTTGGGAAAAGATGCCTTTACTGCAGGATTAGTTATGCTTCCTGGGGCGGCGATCGGGGCGATCCTTGCGCCGATCTCTGGTCGGTTGCTGGATAAAGTTGGACCGAAAAAACCGATCCTGTCTGGTTTGACGTTGATTGCCATCGGTTGGCTTTCCTTAGCCCTCGTTTTGCGTTCGCCTTTCATTTGGAGCCTAGTTGCTGGACATGTCTTTTACATGATCGGGATCGGCTTAGCCTACAGCAATATGATGACCACCGGCTTAAACAAGCTGACTCCTGCGTTGTACGCGGACGGTAATGCGATCTTTAATACGCTACAGCAATTTTCTGGTGCAGTGGCGACGGCTGTGGTGGCGACCATCATCAATTTGGCACAAAATGCGGCGACCGATTACACCCAAGGGACGGTCATCGGCTCTCAAATCGCCTTATTCTTTTTGTGGGCCTTAGTCTTACTGACTTTCCTATTAACGATCAACTACTTCCGTAAAAGCACCGACAAAAAAGCCGTCAGCTAACTGCGGCTTTACCCATTGAAAACCAAGACAAAAGCCGCTCTCCCTTGAGGGCGGCCATAAAAAAATCCGCTTCCGATCCCCCTTCTTAGTCAAAGGGCGCTCTCGGAAACGGATTATTTTTTTAGTTTAATTCAGCTGAACCAACCGCTGTTTTGGCTGTCACTGTGCCTGTGGTCGTCAATGAAAGCTGACGCACTTTTTCGGCATTCGTGATGACTGTTAAAACATCTGTCTGTTTGCCAGCTGCGGTCACTGCATCTAGATCCATCACTGCAATCTTCGTTTCTGGTGTGACCGTGTCACCTTCAGAAACAAGGACCTCAAATGGCGCACCTTTTAATTCCACAGTATCTAAGCCCATATGAACAAGAACTTCCGCGCCACCAGACGTTAAAATCCCAATTGCATGCTTTGTTTCAAAAATGCTAGAGATCGTACCTGCAACAGGAGCATAAATCGTTCCATTCGTTGGCTGAACAGCAAAGCCGTCACCCATCATTTTTTGAGAAAAGACAGGATCAGAAACTTCAGTGATGGCAACTACTTTCCCATCAGCTGGGGCATAAAGGGTTTCTTCTGAAACTTGTGCCGCTTCTGGGGCTGCAGTTGTCGGTGCAGCCGTCGTTGGTGCAACAGCCGCTGCTGCAGCTGTATCAGCAGCCAATTGCGGTTCTAATTTATTTAAGAAGGTAACTTTTCTAAAGATGATGGTGCAAACAAACGTGATGGCAATCGTCACCGCCATTGAGATGAAGACCATTGGATAGTTTTCAATTTTAAATGATAAGAAGCCAGGCAGTCCCCCTACACCAATACCTAATGCACGGGTATTCGTTGCAGTGATCAGCATTCCACCAAAGGCAGAACCTACCATTGCTGCGACAAATGGGTAAACATATTTCAAATTGATCCCGAACATCGCTGGTTCAGTAACCCCCATGTAAGCAGAAATCGTTGCTGGAACAGAGACTTGTTCTTCTTTTTTATTGCCACGGTGAAGGAACCAAATCGCCAATACTGCCGTACCTTGCGCAATATTTGACAGCATGATCATTGGCCAAAGGTTGGTTGTCCCAAAATCCGCTACTAATTGAGAGTCGATCGCTAGCGTTGTATGATGCAATCCGGTAATAACCAAAGGCGCATACAAGCCACCGAAAATGAAACCAAATAACCAGTTTAATGGTGAGGTCAAGCCAGCATTTACGACCCAAGAAATGCCTGATCCGATTTGCCAACCGATTGGACCTAACACCATGTGGGCTGCTAAAATAGTTGGCAGCAATGAGAACAATGGAACGAAGATCATTGAAACCGCTTCTGGAATCCATTTCCGGAAGAATCTTTCAAGATAAACCAATAAGAAACCTGCCAGCATTGCTGGGATCACTTGTGCTTGATACCCAATTTTATCAATAGTGAAGAACCCGAAGTCCCACGTATAATTTTGAGCAATTTCTGCAGCAGAAGTTGAACTTACTGAATAAGCATTTAATAATTGCGGTGAAACCAATGTAATCCCTAAAACAATCCCTAATATTTGCGTGGTTCCCATCTTACGTGTAATACTCCAAGTAATCCCTACTGGTAGAAAGTGAAAGATGGCTTCACAGGGCAGCCATAAAAAGCCGTTGACACCGTTCCAAAAAGTAGAAGCTTGTGTAATGGTTTGTCCACCTAGAGCTTCTAGCGGTACACCTTCTAAGAAATTTCTCAGCCCTAGCATCAAACCACCGACAATAATCGCTGGTAATAACGGGGTAAAGATCTCAGCTAACGTAGCGATCGCTCGTTGCACGATATTTTGATTGTTTTTTGCAATCGCTTTACTTTGTTCTTTAGAAACACCTTCTATTCCTGATACATCGGTAAAATCATTGTAAAACGTTGAGACATCATTGCCGATAATGACTTGGAATTGTCCCGCATTGGTAAACATTCCTTTGACACTTGGAATTTCTTCAATTGCCTTTTCGTTTGCTTTTGACTGATCGTTCAAAACAAAACGCATCCGTGTCGCGCAATGTGTTACTGCGGCGATATTTTCTTTGCCGCCAACATATTCCAGCAGCTTCTCAGCATCATCACGATACTTTCCCATAATTAATAAACCCCTTTCATCTCCACTTGTATATATATGTTTTGATTACGCACTAATCATAACTTGATAATTTTGATATTGCAAGCGTTTCAAACCAATTTTTTTCACTTTTTCTATAAACAATACAAGCAAATAGCAAAGTTACGATATAAAAACCTTGATAAATAAACGTTTTTTAAAATATTTCATTAATATAAAATAATATTGCTAACAACTTTATTTACTGTTTATTTTACAAAAAAGAATAAAAAAACAGGCTAGATAAATTGAAATAGCTTACAATTTACGTTATAATCATTTTGCATGTATAGACAAGTTTAAAGGAGGACAACTACTGTGAATACGATTATATTGTCTAAGGAACAATGGCTGTTAACGGATCAAACTGGTACGACCTATCCGTTTTCTGGAACTGACAGTGAGCGCGTTGCCGCACTGACCGCGCAGCTGCAGCAAATGGAAGGTGGCGGGATCGTCTCTGAATCGCTGGTGTTTACGAATGAAGAAGGGACTTTTTCACTGGACCAATGGTTGACAGAAAAATTGAATCGTCCCTTTGTTTGCACTACGAAAGAACAGTATGAAGAAAAAACTGCTGAAATTCCTTGGCGCCTCGAATACTATGGCTACACCCCTGGTAAAGATGAATACTCGGTGGAGTCACTTTTAACCGTCGGTAACGGCTATTTAGGGCTGCGAGGCACAACGCCTGAGATGACCATTTGTGAAGCGAACTATCCAGGACTGTATTTAGCAAGTCTTTACAATACGGTGGAATCGGATGTTTCTGGTCATACCATCAGCAATGAAGACTTCGTCAATGCACCGAATCTGCAAAAAATGTACGTAAAGATCGATGATGAAGTGATCGATATCGCCAACAATCAGCTCCTTTACTTTAAACGGACATTGGATCTGAAGACCGGCTTGTTCCAATCAGTGGCAGAAATTGAAACCAAAAAACAAAAGCGTCTGCGAATCGAAACGAAGAAGATCGCCAATATGCAAGACGTTCACCAATACAGCTTGGTCTATCAGTTTACCCCGCTGAACTTTTCTGGCGCCGTTACCTTCGTCAGTGAAGCCGACGGATCGGTCTATAACTATAACGTCGCTCGTTACCGTAGTTTAACTAACCAGCATTTGACCGTGAAAGAGGCAGCAGCTGAACAAAACAAAGCGCATTTAGTGGTCACCACTAACCAATCACAGATTACCGTTGTCCAATCCTCTGAACTGTTTTCACAGGACCTGCCATTGGCTGAGCTGCAAGCTGAAACAACCGACCAGCTCATCCGTCAGCAAGTAACCCTTGAGGTGACGGAAGGACAAACTTATCGGGTCGAAAAATCAGTCACTGTTGCCGCTTATCGCCAAGAAGAGCCGCAACCGGCATTTACGTTTTCTTCCTTAGCATTACCTGATTTTGCGACGATGTATACCGCCTCAAAACAAGCCTGGGCTGAATTATGGGCGAAAGCGGCCATCGAAGTCACTGGTGACTTGATGTCGCAAAAAATGCTGAATCTGCATACGTATCATCTGCTGGTCTCCGCAGCACCGAATGCTTATCAGGAGTCCTTAGATGCCAGTATCACTGCCCGTGGCCTACATGGTGAAGCCTATCGCGGTCATATTTTCTGGGATGAACTGTTTATCTTACCGTTTTACATTCTACATTTTCCTGACACCGCCAAAGAAATTTTGCTGTATCGCTACCGCCGCTTAGCTGCTGCCAAAAAAGATGCCCAAAAAGCTGGCTACCAAGGCGCCATGTTCCCATGGCAATCAGGATTGGATGGCAGTGAGCAATCCCAAGAACTGCATTTGAACCCTATCAGCGGCGAATGGAAAGAAGATCACAGTCGCTTGCAACGCCATGTCTCCTTAGCGATCGCTTATAACATTTGGCAATACTGGCACAACACGCAAGATCGAGTCTTCATGGAACAATATGGGTTAGAATTGATGTTAGAAGTCGCTCATTTCTGGCAAAGTGCTGCCACCTGGGATGATGCTGCTCAACGTTACTTTATCGATAAAGTCATGGGACCAGATGAATTTCATGAAAGCTACCCAAATAGTGAACAAGGCGGCTTGAAAAACAACGCCTATACCAATATGATGGTAGTATGGTTGTTTGAAGAGATCGAGAACCTTCAACAACAACTTTCCGCAGAGAGCTTCCAAGCGGTATTAGAGAAAACGGCTTTAACCCCTGCAAATATTGCTGCTATGGCAGATATTCGTACCAAGCTGGGCTTAGAGATCGATCCAGAAGGCATCATTGCACAATTTGAAGGGTACTTCCAGCTGGAAGATCTGGATTGGGCTCACTACAAAGAGAAATATGGCAACATCTATCGGATGGACCGCATCTTGAACGCTGAAGGCAAGAGTGCTGACAGCTACAAAGTCGCGAAACAAGCGGATAGTTTGATGATTTTCTACAATTTCTCAAAAGAGCAAGTCAATCAGATTTTGGCAGATCTTTCTTACCAGCTGCCAACAGACTATATTGAAAAAAATCTCCATTATTACTTGGCTCGTACCTCCCACGGCTCGACGTTGTCACGCATCGTTCATGCCCAGTTGGCGGCAATGGTAGATGATCAGGAGTTGGCTTGGTCATTATACCAAGAAGCCCTCTCTTCTGATTACCGTGATATCCAAGGCGGGACTACAGCAGAAGGCATTCACGCCGGTGTCATGGCTGCTACGTTGTTTATTCCATTAACCACTTTTGCTGGGATCGATATTCGAGAAGAGCAGCTGCAGATCACGCCAAACTTGCCGAAAGCTTGGGACAGCTTAGCCTTTCAGCTAGAAGTTCGCGGCACCCGCTTTGCGATGAATGTTACACATGAAACATTGACGATTACCGCTGATCAGCCAGTCATGATCTTAGTGAATGGGCAACAAGTTTCTCTAGAAGCAAAGAAAGAAGCAACGATTACTTACTAAAAGGAGTGTTACACATGAAAAAAGGATTTGTTTTTGATTTAGACGGCGTTATCACGGATACGGCCAAATACCACTACATTGCATGGAAAGAATTAGCTGCGGAGATCGGGATTGAGATCGATTTGAAGTTCAACGAGCAGTTAAAAGGCATCAGCCGCATGGACTCTTTAGAGCGAATCTTAACCCTAGGCAACAAAAATGATGCCTACACAGAAGTCGAAAAAGAAGCGTTAGCGACGAAGAAAAATACCCACTATGTACAATTATTACAAAGCTTGACTCCTGATGATCTATTGCCAGGGGTAAAGACATTCCTTGATGAAGCCAAAGCAAAAAACATTCCTTGTGCGATCGCTTCGGCATCCAAAAATGCACCGTTTATTTTGGACAAACTTGGGGTCATGCAAGACTTTGATACGATCGTTGACCCAGCAACCTTGAAAAAAGGCAAACCAGATCCAGAAATCTTTATCCAAGCAGCGCTGGCACTAGGCATTGAACCGGCAGAAGCAGTTGGCTTTGAAGATGCTCAAGCAGGGATCGACGGTATCAAAGCTGCTGGTATGTATGCGGTAGGCGTTTATTCAGGAGAAGAATTACACGGTGCAGATGTGATCGTTGAAAAATTAACGGACCTAAACATTGACGAACTTTTGGCGAAATAGTCGATTGCATTTCCAAATTGGCCTCGCTATAATAGCCAAAGAGGGGGCAATCCGATGAACAAGTTCAAAGAAATATTTTTAGATTTAGAACAAAAAATTCTAGCAAACGAATACCCTCCGCATTCTTTGCTGCCTAGCGAAAACCAATTGATCAAAACTTATGGTGTCTCCCGCGAGACTGTCCGTAAGGCATTGAATTTATTGCGGGATGCTGGTTATATCCAAAAGAAACAAGGGAAAGGTTCAATCGTTTTAGACTTGAATCGCTTTGATTTCCCGATTTCTGGCTTGACGAGTTTTCGAGAGCTGCAAGATACCCAACGCATTCCTAGTGAAACAAAGGTTGTCGAGATCCGTAAGATCGCCGTCTCGCCAAAGCTGCACGAGACTACTGGTTGGCCTGTCGCCTCTGAGGCATGGAAACTGATCCGTCAGCGGAGAATCGATGGAGAAGTGGTGATTTTGGATAAAGATTACCTTGATGCTTCTATCATCGAAGAGTTGCCAGAAAACCGAGCGAAAGTATCGATTTTTGATTACTTTGAAAATGACCTTGGCCTTGAGATCGCTTATGCACAAAAAGAAATCACTGTTGACCCCGTCAACAAAGAATTGCGGGATCTAATGGATCTGCGTCCTGAAGATCAGCATGTCGTTACGGTTCGCAGCCTCGTGTATCTAGAAGACACGCGCTGTTTTGAATACACCGAATCGATCCACCGACTGGATAAATTCCGCTTTGTGGACTTTGCCCGCCGACGCAAGATTTGATGGACGTATAGACGTGAAACACATGAAACAGACCTGGACTTCCCCGAGAAGTCTGGGTCTGTTTTGTTTTTCAATAGCCTCCCACTCGATAATACTGGATCGATCCTCCCATTTTTCGCCTCTGTCGCTATCGAGCCATCCTTTTGCTTGCTCGTTGTTCTATTGCCGGCGAATAAAAAAGGCACGATCATTTATGGGACTGATGAAATAGAGTTGATTTTGCAAAACTCAGCCGTTCTTATTAACAATCAGCTACACAAAAAAGCAGTACCCTCTGAGAGGATACTGCTTTTGCTTGCTATTTGGCGTAATCCGTTGCGCGAGTCTCGCGAATAACGGTTACCTTGATATGACCTGGGTAATCCAAATCGTCTTCGATCTTCTTGCGGATGTCGCGAACCAATCGTACAGCATCCAAATCAGAAATCTCTTCTGGTTTGACCATTACACGGACTTCACGTCCGGCTTGGACTGCAAAACTGGAATCGACCCCTTTGAAGCCGTTGGCGATATTTTCTAGATTTTGCAAGCGGCGAATATAATTTTCCAATGATTCGCTGCGGGCACCTGGACGGGCTGCTGACAAGGCATCTGCGGCTGCAACTAAAACAGAGATAACCGATGTTGCTTCAACATCTCCATGGTGAGAAGCGATCGCATTGATCACCACACCATTTTCTTTGTATTTGGCAGCTAACTCAGCCCCGATCTCAACGTGAGAGCCTTCGATTTCATGGTCAAGGGCTTTCCCGATATCATGCAAGAGTCCAGCACGTTTGGCTAACTGGATATCTTCGCCTAATTCTGCGGCAAGAACACCGGTTAGTTTTGCGACTTCGATCGAGTGGTTCAAGACGTTTTGTCCGTAGCTGGTACGGAAACGCAAACGACCTAAAATCTTGATCAAGTCTGGATGAAGGGTGTGGGCGCCGACTTCAAAGGCTGCTTGTTCCCCATATTCACGAATATGCTCATCCATTTCTTTCCTAGATTTTTCGACCATTTCTTCAATTCGGGCTGGATGGATCCGGCCGTCTTGAATCAGTTTTTCAAGGGTCATACGAGCAATTTCACGGCGAATCGGATCAAATCCTGATAAGACGACTGCTTCTGGCGTGTCATCGATGATCAAATCGATCCCTGTCAAGGTTTCAAGGGTGCGAATGTTCCGACCTTCTCTTCCGATGATTCGACCTTTCATCTCATCGTTTGGTAATGATACGACCGATACCGTGGTTTCAGACACTTGGTCTGCGGCACAACGTTGGATTGCTAAGGACAAGAGATTTTTTGCTTTTCGATCTGCTTCTTCCTTCGCACGCTGTTCAGATTCTTTGACCATGATCGTTAATTCATGGTTCAATTCCTCTTCCGTTGATTTCATGATCAACTCTTTTGCTTCATCTCTAGACAGCGCAGCGATGCGCTCTAATTCTTTCTGTTGTCCATCGATTAAGTTTTCTACTTCTTTTTCTCGCTCGTCAATTAATTGTTGTTTCTCACTAAGTCTGCCTTCTTTATCTTCAAGTGAGCGTTCTCGTTTTTCCAAAGAATCGTCCTTACGATCAAGTACTTGTTCTCTTTGGAGTAAACGATTTTCTTGTGATTTTAAATCAAGTTTGCTTTCTTTCAACTCACTTTCAATCTCTGACCGATACTTCTGATTTTCTTCCTTAGCTTCTAACAATGCTTCTTTTTTAAGAGTTTCTGCTTCTTTCTTAGCGCTTTCGATAATTCCAGCTGCAGAATTTTGGGCGCCGTTGATTTCTTTCTCATGACGAGATTTCGTCACATAAACTCCTAATCCAAGACCGACAATTAAACCGATGATAGCGAGGAGAATGTAAAGTAGTTCCAATGAATCCACCTCCATACTATCTTTTTAAATATTTTGTAATTTTGATTAACAAAGGATAACAAAATTATCAATTCGCTACTTCTTATGTGGAAATCCACATACGTTTATTCTAATGTTTGAACCCAAGAGTGTCAACTTTAAATAATAAAGTAAACTTTCGCAACCCTTCCTTTTTACGGATGTTTTTTCAACAATGGACGAATCTAGCAAAAAACCACAAAAAAGCCAAACAACGAGGTTGTTTGGCTTTTTCAAGACTTAGTCGTCTAATGGTAATTCTTCTTGCGCTTCCTCAAGGGTTACGGTCTCTCCTGTTCCAATCCCGTAAGCATCGCGGACGCGAGCAGAAACTTCTAGCATCATTTCTTGGTGTTCACGCATGTAGTTTTTGGCGTTTTCACGACCTTGACCGATACGATCCCCTTTATAGGCATACCACGCACCGCTTTTATCGACGATGTCTTGTTCCACGGCCATATCCAGCAATTCACCTTCTTGGGAAATCCCTTGACCATACATCATGTCGACTTCTGCTACTTTAAATGGTGGCGCTACTTTGTTTTTGACTACTTTGATCTTCGTGCGGTTCCCGATGATATCTGTACCGGATTTCAATTGCTCAGCACGACGTACTTCCAAACGGATGGTTGAATAGAATTTCAACGCACGACCACCAGGCGTCGTTTCTGGATTCCCAAACATGATCCCAACTTTTTCCCGAATTTGGTTGATAAAGATCGCGATCGTTTTCGTTTTGTTGATGGAACCAGAAAGTTTCCGTAATGCTTGTGACATCAAACGAGCTTGCAAACCAACGTGGGTATCACCCATTTCACCGTCGATCTCCGCCCGTGGGACTAAAGCTGCTACCGAGTCAATGACCACGATATCAACCGCACCACTTGAAACTAAGGCGTCAGCGATCTCTAATCCTTGTTCCCCTGTATCTGGTTGTGATAACAAAAGATCATCGATATTTACGCCTAATTTTTGCGCATATTGAGGATCTAACGCATGTTCGGCATCGATAAATGCTGCTGTTCCGCCATTTTTTTGGACTTCCGCAATGGCATGTAAAGCAACTGTCGTTTTACCAGAACTTTCTGGGCCGTAAACTTCTACGATCCGTCCTCGTGGGTAACCACCTACACCTAATGCAACATCCAAGGCCAATGAACCACTTGGGATCGTTGAAATTTGTTGATCAACTTTTTCGCCAAGCTTCATGATGGCACCTTTACCATAGTTCTTTTCAATCTTCTTTAGTGCAGCATCTAAGGCTGCTTTACGATCATCTGCCAAACGGATAATCCTCCTTATATTCATCACTTTCGTGTGTCGTTCATAAGATAATAATAGTCCTTCTGACGGGAAATTGCAAGAAAAAACGAACAAACATTCGCATTAATTTAATAATTCCTTACGTATTTGATTTAAGCCCGCCATGACGGCACTATGCCGAATATAGGCGCGGTCGCGGTTGAAGTGATACAGCTGGCTCGAGACGCCTTTGTCAGAAGCTAAGGCGATCCAAACGGTGCCTTTAGGCTGACCTTCTAACTCGTCTGGACCAGCAACACCAGTAAACGCCACCGCATAATCAGTCTCGGCTTGTTTGCGGGCATAGACGGCCATTGCTTCTGCACATTCCTGGCTAACAGTTCCATAACTTTCCAAAAGCCCTGGATCGATGCCTAAGAGCTTGCTTTTTGTTGCAGCAGAATATGTCACGAACCCACCGGGAAACACCTCAGAGACGCCAGGAATCCCTCCTAGGGTCGCTTGGAACAAACCAGCGGTCAAACTTTCCGCTGCGGTGACGGTTTTCTTTTTCTCGATCAGTCGCTCGACGACTGTTTCTGCCAGCGAATTTTGTTCCCCATACCCATAGAAATACGCACCGACCCGTGCTTGGACGGTTTCTTCTAACGCATCCAATTGTTTGATCCCTTGCGCCTCGTCTGCGGTTTTGACCGTCAGACGCAGCGTGACCTCATTGGGTTTGGCATAAGGAGCGATGGTGGGATTGACTTGATTCTCGATCAAATCGGCCAATTCTGTGACCAATGCCGATTCCCCGATCCCGTAATAGCGCAAAACGCGAGAAAGCAAGACCTCTTCTTGGGGAAACTGCTCTAACAGAAGTGGTTTTGCGTGGGTAAGAAACATCGCCTGTAGTTCACTTGGTGGTCCTGGCAGCAGCAAATAACTGGTAGCGGCTGTCTGATAAAAGATCCCGATCGCTAGTCCATTGGGATTTGGCAAAGACACACCGTCCTTAAAAACGAGGGTCTGCCGCAAATTGTTTTCCGTCATCCTCCGTTGACTATTTTCAAAGAAGGCTTTCAATTGGTGATAACCTGGTTCATCTCTGACTAACTCTTGTCCCACATGACGGGCAGTGACTTGTTTCGTCAAGTCATCGTCGGTGGGCCCTAAGCCGCCGCACAATACGATCAAGTCGCTGCGTTTGTCGGCGATCGTCAGCAATTCTTCTAAGCGATTGGGGTTGTCCCCGACAACACTATGATAAAAAACATCGATCCCAAGACTTGCCAGTTCTTCCGACAAGAAGGTCGCGTTCGTATTCACCACCTGTCCTAAAAGTAATTCGGTCCCGACTGCAATAATTTCTGCTTTCATTCGTTTACTCCTTCATTTATCAGATACGTAAAAGTCTTTCATATTGACAAAAAAAGTCCAGAAAACTTCTGAACTTTCGTGACTTGTATCCTTGTTTTTATCGCTTCTTTATCTAGATCTAGAAATTTTACATAGAATCTTTAAAAACATTCGTATTTTTTATGAAATAATCGACCCCGGAATAGATCGTGAAGATCAAACATAGATACAACATGATTTGATCGATAGGCAAACCGATCATTGAAAAGGGAATGTTGTTCAAGAACAAGAAAATGATCGCAACCATTTGTGTCGCGGTTTTGATTTTCCCTGGCCACGCAGCAGCCATGACTTCCCCGCTTTGTTCCACTAACAACAAGCGTAAACCTGTCACTGCCAACTCGCGGCAAACGATGATCGAAACTACCCAGCCTGGGGCTTTGTCTAATTCAACCAGCATGATAAAAGCCGTCATGACGAGCATTTTATCTGCTAACGGGTCAGCAAACTTCCCGAAGTTGGTAACAAGGCCTCTGGAACGAGCGATCTTGCCATCTAGCCAGTCTGTAATGCTGGCTGCCGCAAAAAGGATCGCTGCAATAAGGTGCGTGTTTTCTAATTGTGTCGTACCAACGGTCAGCGTGCCAAGATCGATTGGCAAAACCAAGACCAAAATAAAGATGGGGATCATAATGATCCGTAATACAGTTAATTGATTGGGTAAATTCACGAAATAGACTCCTCTCTGCCGACTATTGTACGAAATAACGGCAAATCATGCCACTACTTCTGCTTTTCAATGGTCGGATGCAACAGATAACTTTTTAGCTAATGATACCTCAATAAGGCGCATTTGTCAGATTTATGCCGCATCGTCTTGGTATTCAATCACGAGGCGGACTGTCTTTTGTAACAATTCAAATTGCGGGTCAGAAAAGTCCACTTCCTGACCATTGGCAGTGATGGAGATATTTTGACTTGCGCCCAGGGTCAAGGTCGCATTCGTGGCGCCTTCTGGCAGCGTCATCGATTGCGTTTCTCCCGCTTGAACAGTGTATTGGTACACATAAGCGTTGTCGACTTGTACACCGACCCAACAAGAAGCATCTAGCCCAGTAAATGCTAATTCAATAGGATTTTCCGCATCTTTCATCGTGATCGTGATCGACGATTGCGTCGAATCACTGGCAGTCATCGTCATTTTCGCTTCGCTGGATTCCGTCGTACTTGAGGACTCAGTCGCTTCACTGGAGGTACTGGTTTCTTCCGTACTTGACGTGGTGGAAGCGGTAGACGCTGAATTTTCTACCACAAGAGAAGAGCTTCCTTGGATCATCGGCGTTGTATTCCGGTCTTGCCAAGCCATGTAGCCCACGATACTCACGATCGTAATGGCCACCAGGCCTAATAGAATCATCGGCAAATAGCGGACGACAAATGAGCCGCTTTTTTCTTCTACGTGCTGTGCTTTTCGTGAGCCGCTGACGGTTTCAGGCTGCGGTCTTTTTGGTAAGGGGGCGTCTAACGTATCTTTGCCATCAAAAACGGCTACCAATTTGTCGCCGTCTTCTCCAACCGCTGCTGCATATTGGCGAATAAACGCACGGACATAAAAAGTGCCTGGCAATTGATCAAAACGCTCTGCTTCAATTGCTTCTAAATAGCGTTTTTGGATCTTTGTCATTTGTTGTAATTCAATCAATGAAATGTTTTTATCTAAACGGGCTTGCCGTAATTTTGCTCCAATCGTTGTTTCGTTGGCCACTCGATCATCTACTCCAGTCTTTTATTCATCTTTAAAAAAAGCCCTAAAATCGCTTCGCTGCTTGTCGTAAGGTCAGCAAAGCTGCTCTATCATTTTAAAACAGGGGTTCCCTGTATACGTCAATAAAAAAAACTCCGTCACGCCGATTGCCATCTGAGCGCGCCGTCTACTAAATATAACATTTTTTCCGTGATTTTTTGTAAAAAAACAAAAAAAGATTTTGCTTCAATAATTAAAGAATACCATAAAAGAAAAAGTCTGAGGATAGCCTAACCACAACTCGCAAACAAATTTTAATACTTTTCGCCAAATTGGCATCAAATTGCAAGAAAAAACCACCCTTTGACGCAAAAAGAAAACACTGAATGACTCAGGAGTTGGCCAGCCCTTGTTCTGTTGGGCGTTCCTCCTTGAATCAGTCAGTGTCGCTTAGATGATAGCTGTTTGACAAAACCAGCCTTCGCTTAGGCTTTTTCCGTTGGATACATGTAAAAACGACTAAACGCTTTAGGATCGATAAAGGAACGAGCCGCTTGCTGGACATCTTCCAAAGTGATCGATTGGATCACCTCTGGCAGATCAAAGAGCGTCGTTTCACCGAATAAACTTTGGGTAAACTGGTTTGCGATAAACTCCAGTGAGTTCAGTGATTGGAAATATTTTCCTAGCATTTTCTTCTTCAATAACGTCAAGTTTTCTTCATTGATCTCTGGATCTTGCTGAAAATTCATTACGATCGCTTCGATCTCTGCCAACATTTTTTCTGGCTCTTCAGAATCTCCCGAGAAGTCGGCAAAGTAAAAGCCGCGATCCAAGTTCACTTCAAACCCAAATGTGTCGTCGATGATGCCTTGATCATACAAACGCAAATAATTGGCGGAAGTATTGCCTAACACCAATTGGCAGAAAAGATTCAACGCATTTTTGAAGCGCAAGAGCTCTCTTCCTGATTTCGGCAGTTTGTTCAAGTCCCCTTTGATCCCTAATACGCCTTTGGCACGTGTTACTGGCATGGTAAGACTTGATTCTGCTTGAATATCGGCAAAGGTTTCTTCAGGAAACTGGCGAATGATCGCCTGCGTTTCTGGAAAGGTCTTGGCCGCTTGATTGGTCCGAATCCACGCCATCGTTTCTTCAGGATCGATATTGCCTACCACAAAAAGCGTCATGTTGCTTGGGTGATAGAAGGTATTGTAGCAAAGATACAAGTCTTCAGCGGTGATCTGCGCAATGCTTTCCACCGTACCAGCGATATCGATATGCAAGGGGTGCTTCGGATACAGATTTTTGATGATACCGAAAAACTGCTGCCAGTTTGGATCGTCATCATACATTTGGATTTCTTGACCAATGATCCCTTTTTCTTTTTCGACGGTTTCTTCTGTGAAATACGGGGCTTGAACGAAATCGATCAACGTTTCAAGGTTCAGCTTGATTTGATCGGTTGCCGAAAAAAGGTAGCTGGTTTTCGTGAAACTGGTAAAGGCATTGGCAGAAGCCCCCTGCTGACCAAAGGTTTGAAAGACATCGCCGTCTTCTTTTTCAAACAGTTTGTGCTCTAGAAAATGGGCAATGCCATCAGGAACTTGATGCAATGCTTCGGGTGAAAACCCGAAATGATTGTCGACAGAGCCATAGTTCGTACTGAAAAGTCCGTAAGTTTTATGGAAATCGGCTTTTGGCAGCAAATAAACTTTCAAGCCGTTTGGCAATACTTCTTCATAAAGGGTCTCATTGATTTGCTGATAGACTTTTTTATTCATGGGTCGTCTCCTTATCCAGGAAGAATACAGCTTGCAAGGACACGTTTTGAGCCAATGCTTGGACATCAGCCACGGTCACTTGTGCCAATTTCTGCATAAATTCATCTTCCGTCATTTTCGTATTCGGTACCCACTGATTCAGATAGGCTGTTTCGATCAGTGCTTGTGGGTTATCCAATGAAAGCAAGTACTGGTTTTTCAACATCGCTTTTGTTTGTGCCAGTTCTTCCGCGGTGACTTCGCCACGCTGCAAGCTTTGCAGCTGCTGTTCGATCAATTTGAAGACCTTATCGCGGTTTTTGCCATCGATCCCCGTTTGGACCGACAAATACCCACGAAACGTATCGATACTGCTAGAAGCATAATACGCCAAACTTTCTTTCTCTCGGACATTCATAAACAGTTTTGAATGAGGGAATCCGCCAAACAACCCGTTGAAGACCATAAAGGCGATCCGCTCGGCTTGGTCATAATACACGCCAGTATGATAGCCTAAGTTCAATTTGGCTTGGATGATTGGTTCCCGCAAGATTTTCTCGCGAATGATATTTTCCGCCGCTTGCTGATAAAAGACCGGCATTGCTTGGTCTGGCCGATCGGTAAAGGCCATGTTTTGGAAGAGCGCCGCAACTTCTGCTTCAACCACATCGCCGATCACGAAAAGATCGATTTGATCATTGTCCATCATTGAGCGATAGGTTTGGTAAAGCTCTTTTGCGGTCACAGCTTCTAAGTCTTGGGGACGGCCAAAGCTCGGATACTTCTGATTCTGATCGTTTTCGAAATACAACTCTTGCAGCCCTAAAGAAGCCAATGCTTGCTTATCTTCTGCCACGCTGTTCATATAGGCGATCAAGTTGTGCTTTTCGATGGTGAAGTTCTTTTCTTCAAACTGTTCCTCGTGGGCATTCGGATGGAACAAAACTTCTGCTAAAAAAGCGGCTGCTTGCGGCAATACTGCTTCATCTGACACGTACTTCCCGTTGACAAAGGACATCGCTGCATTGATTTGATGCAGATTGCCCCGTTTGTTGACATTCATACCAAAGCTGGCACCGTAAAGCTCTGCCAGCTGACTGCTAAATGCGGTCTGTGTCGGATAAGCCAAACTAGTCGTTTCTAATAAACTGGTCAATAAGGTCCGTTTGGCGGTCATTTCAGCCTGCAATGGTGCAGTAAACCGAACGAAAAAACGGATCGTTTTATACTTTTTGGTCGGTAGCACCGTTAACCGAACACCTTTTTTTAATTCAATAGACATGTGACACCCCTTCTAGAAGCAAAATTATCTCTTCAATTATAGCATAGCTGACAAACTTTCTCCTCGGCTCGCTGATCAAACCTGCTGCAGCGAGCGTTTTTTTTTATAAATCCCGCGTTTTTCGCTATACTGTCAGTAAGATTTAGAAGGGAGGATACAGGATGATTAAAGAATTTAAAGAATTTATTTTACGAGGAAACGTCATTGACTTGGCGATCGGGGTCGTGATCGGGAGTGCCTTCACCGCAATCGTCACTAGTTTAGTTGAAGGATTGCTGACACCATTGGTTTCATGGATCTTATCACTCTTTGGTAACGCAGATGCCTTTTCTGGCTTGGTCTTTGAACCAGCCAAAAATGTGGTCTTTGATTTCGGCCGCGTAATTACTGCCATTATTACGTTCTTGATTACCGCATTTGTCTTGTTCTTGATTGTCAAAGCAGTCAACAAACTACGCAATCTGAAACAACAACCTGAGGAAGAAGAAGTACCAGAAGTCACTGCAGAGGATTATTTAGAAGAGATTCGTGACCTTCTAAAAGCGCAAACGCCTCCTGCCAACACTGTTGATCCACGTCCAACATCATTGGATGATACGATCCGATAAAAAAACGGCTCTTAGTCAATAAGGTCGAAAGAAGCGATTCGGATTCATCCGATCCATCAATCATAGCGCTAAAAGAAGCAAGCACGCGAACCTCGCTAGAGAGTCGCTGTGCTTGCTTCTTTTTTCATCCCGACATGCAGGATCCCGTCTTCATAAAAAGGCGGTGTAATGGTTTTAAAGCCATACTGGCCGTAGAATTTTTCTAAGTGGGCTTGTGCTTCGATCTCAATAGGCAAAGCTGGATAACACTGCTCAATGCGATGCAAAACTTCTTTGATCAGACGATGGCCTTCTTTTTGCCCCCGGTATGCTGGTGCCACAATGACCCGACCAAAATGCACCGTTTGTTCCTGCTGGAAAATACGGGCGTACGAAACGATCTGCCCTTCCTCATCAAGGGCCCATAAATGTTTAGCTTGTGCATCGATCGCATCGATCTCTTGATACGCACACGCTTGTTCCACCACAAAAACCGCTGTACGCAAACGGGCAAGCTGATAAAACTCCACCCCAGTCATTTCCCCTAACTCTTTTAGAAAAAACGCCATCCCATCACTCCTTATCTTATTGAACCAAAAAAGAGTCAACAAAGTGTCAACTCTTCTTGTTTCAAACAGCTTCTGATAAAAATTCAATCTCAACAGTTCTAGTTAAAATATCTGAATAACTATAAGAAACCCGCTCGAATGAATTCTCATTTGGATCCAAATCTACAACAAAAACTGAAGGATAAGTTTCTGTCAAAACGCCGCGACGTTCAGTTTGACGCTTACGTCCAGTCTGAGCAACTAGCATAATCTCACTACCGATACGGCCTTCTAAATCTTTCTTGATCGTAGCTAAAGTTGTTGGCATCGCATTCACCTCGAGCATCATCATACCACGAAAAGCAGAAAATTTCAAGTTTACCATAAAATAATTCTACTTTCAATAAGATTTTTGTTAAACACCCTTGATAAGCGCTATCAACTTTGTCCGACCGCGACTGAAAGCGCTTTTTATTTTTTCATAAGGCAGCTTTTCTTGAGCGGCAATCTGATCAAGTTCTAATCCTTTTAAATAATTCATTATAACCATTCGTTCTAAAGACGATAAACTTTTCGGATACTCTGCCAACGATTCATTAACGAACAAGTAGGTCTCTGCAGTTTCCGCACAGCGATTATGATCGGTCAAAAACCGATTGCCTTCTTGTAAAAGCTTTTCTTCCAGCGAGCAGGCATCGACCTGGGCTTTGCGTTTTTGGGCATGCTGCGCCCGCAACAGGCTGCAGATACGGTTCTCAAAGGAACGCTTAAACAAGATACCGATCGTCGTTCCTTTGTCCTTATCGTAAGTCTTTAGACACTTATTAAAAACGATCCTGCCTTCTTGCAGCCAATCGTCTAAGTCATAATCCCGCAGATAATACTTTTTATGCAAAATCTCAACGATCGGTCGATATTTTCTGAACAACTCTTCAAATCTATCTGAACGGTGCGATACTTGTCTTTCCTTTGTGCGCATCGAGATCACTCCTTTTGTTTTTGCTTCATTTGCTACAAAAGGAGCGTATCATAAATGGCTTGGACATCTTCTAATTTACCAGACCAACTTTGTCCCTAACTAAGGTCTTGCAATTTCTTTTCAAGTTCGGCTAATTGTTCAGGTGACCAAGGGGAATTGCGTCGGAAATTTTCAAACCGCAAGTCGGTTTGATGCTCGTGGATGTCTTTTTCTGTTTTTTCCACGCTTTTGTACAATTCCCGTGCCGAAGTTCGCAAAGCACCTTGAGAGAAGATCACCCACTGTTCGGCTAAATCGCTGGTAGCGACGGTGACTTGGGTCAATCGATTGTTTAATTCACCAGCGATTCGTTCGATGTAGCTGTCGGCGGTCTCTCCTTCTTCGGTAAAAATAACTTCCAGCTGATATTTGGTGTAACTTTGGGTCACACCAGGCACCAGTTGGGCATCAAAAACAACGATGATTTTCAACCCTTCATATTTTGCATAATTCGACAGCCGATTCAGTAAGGCTTCTCGGGCATCTTCTAAACGGTCCTGATTTTTCAAAAGAACCAGCTCCGGCCAAGCGCCAATCATATTGTAGCCATCCACGATCAGCAAAGGGGTTTTCATTGGGACGCCCCATTTCGGCTAGTAAAGGCCTGATACATCAACAAACCTGCCGCCACACTGGCATTCAAGCTCTGCACGTGCCCAGTCATTGGGATCGTCAGCATTTGATCCACTTCTTTTTTCAAACCTTCCCCCATTCCGCGACCTTCGTTGCCGATGATCAAACCGACCGCCCCTTGGGCATTCCATGTGCGGTAATCACTGCCACTCATATCCGTACCGAAGATCCAAAAACCAGCTTTTTTCAGTTGCTGGACTGCTTGGGTCAAGTTGGTCACGCGGGCCACAGGGATATGTTCCACTGCGCCGGTCGACGTTTTCACCACGATTGGCGTGATCCCCACCGCACGGTGTTTTGGAATGATGATCCCGTCTACGCCGCTGGCATCAGCGGTTCGCATGATGGAGCCGAAATTATGGGGATCTTCTAGATTATCTAAAATCAGATACAGCGGCTGTTCTTTCGTTTGGGCCAACAATTCATCCAAGGTCAAATACTGATAAGGGGTGATCGCCAAGATCATGCCTTGATGGACCCCTTGGTCACTCATCGTATCCAGCTTTTGTTTTGGCACCCATTTGACTGGAACTGCCTGTTCCCGCGCCATTTCTTTCAAACGATCGATTTTTTCTCCCCGTGCTTCTTCGGAAAGAAACAGCTTGTTGCCTCGCCCTTCTTTCAAGGCTTCAGCAACCGCATGATAGCCGAAGACAAAATTATCTTCGATGGCTTCTCCAGCGGCTTCTTTGCGGCGATCCGGTTTATTTTCTTGTCTGGCTTCTGATCGGCCAGCTGTTTTTTTATTTGGACGCTTTCTTTGCGGTTTTTCTCGCATCTTCTTCTCCTACTTTCTTTATACACCAGTCTATTAGCTCGTCTAAGCGTTCTTGTTGCTGCGTGAGGTGCAAATACCCGATCAGCGATTCAAAGCCAGTAGCGATACGATACGTCGTGACATCGGCATTTTTGGCGCCCGTATGGCTTTTACTATTGCGGCCGCGGCGGTAAAAATCATGTTCTTCTTCGGTCAGGATCTCTTCATCCAACATCTTTTGGATCAATGCCGCTTGGGCTTTGGCCGACACATAGTGGGTCGCCATATGGTGCAGTTGGTTCGGGCGGGTTTGGCCTTGGGCGACTAAATAATCGCGAATATAGACTTCATAGACCGCATCCCCCACATAGGCCAATGCCAAACCATTCAATTGTTTATAATCTCTCATGCTTCTCGTCTCCATCGGGTTCCTTGCGGGGTATCTTCTAAGATGATCCCTTGTTCTTTCAACTCATCACGGATTTGGTCGCTGCGGGCAAAATCTTTGGCTTTGCGGGCGGCGATCCGTTCATTGATTAGCTGTTCGATTTCTTCATCCAGCAATTCTTCGGATACAAAATAAATCCCGAAAATCGTCAGCCATTCGCTGAATTTGGCTAATCCAGCGGCTAATAAAGCCAAATCTGTTTCTGGGTCTTCGCTAGCTAAGTTCAGCCACTTCGCCAATTCATAGACCACAGTGATCCCGTTAGCCGCATTGAAATCGTCGTCCATTTCTTTGACGAAACGTTCTTCAAATTCTTCCAGAACCGCTGCATGGATTTCCTCATCGCTGGCTTGATAATGACTGCTATTCAAGCGGAATTTGGCATTTTCATAAGTCGTCCGCAATTTTTGCAGGTTGGTTTGTGCTTCATGCAAGGTAGTCTCACTGTATTTGATTGGTCGGCGGTACTGGGTCGTTGCCAAAAAGAAACGCAGCACCTGCGGATCAACTTTTTTGACCATCTCATGCACTGTGACGAAGTTGCCCAGTGACTTACTCATTTTTTCTTCGTCTTCACCGATCGTCACATAGCCGTTATGCATCCAATAGTTGGCAAAGGTCTTGCCAGTTTTCGCCTCGCTTTGGGCGATCTCATTTTCATGATGCGGGAAGGTCAAGTCTTGTCCGCCTCCATGAATATCGATGGTCTCGCCTAGGTGTTTGGTAGCCATCACCGAGCATTCGATATGCCAGCCAGGACGACCGGCTCCCCAAGGAGATTCCCAAGCGATCTCATCGCCTTTTGCCGCTTTCCACAAAGCAAAATCCAACGGATCTTCCTTGATTTTTTGTTCTTCACCGGTCCGCTGGCTTGCGCCGACTTCCAGCTCATCGATGGATTGGTCGCTTAATTGCCCATAGTGAGCAAATTTACGGGTACGGTAATAAACATCGCCATTGACTGGATAGGCATAGCCTTTTTCTACAAGAGCAGCAATAAAGGCAATGATGTCTTCGATATGATCCATCACACGAGGATTCATCGTAGCAGGTTTGACGTTCAGCGCTGCGGTATCTTCATTGAAGGCGTTGATAAAACGCTCTGCCACTTCTGGGGCCGTCGTGCCTAATTCTTTTGCCGCACGAATGATTTTATCATCGACATCGGTAAAATTCATCAAATAGTCCACTGTATAGCCGCGGTATTCAAAATAACGGCGCACGGTATCAAACGACACAGTACTGCGGCCATTCCCGATATGGATGTAGTTATAGACGGTGGGTCCGCAAACATACATTTTTACTTTTTTTTCTTCTAATGGCTGAAACACTTCTTTTTCTCGTGTCAGCGTATTATAGATTTTAATCATCGTGGGTAACCTTCTTTCCTTTGATTCGAACGATCTTTGCTGGGATTCCGACAGCAGTTGCTTCTGCGGGGATATCCTTCAAAACCACTGCATTGGCGCCGATCTTTGCACGCTCACCGATCGTGACAGGGCCTAAGATCTGCGCATGGGCTGAGAGAAACGCACCGGTTTTGACCGTGGGATGACGCTTGCCCCGCTCTTTACCGGTTCCCCCTAAGGTGACCCCGTGAAACAAGACGACATCATCTTCAATGATCGCCGTTTCCCCGATCACGACGCCCATCCCATGATCGATAAAGACCCCTTGGCCGATCTGCGCACCAGGATGAATCTCGATCCCAGTCAAGAAACGCCAAAACTGGGCCGTCAGTTTTGCCAAAAAATACCAGCGATGCTGAAACAAAAAATGCGACCAACGATGCCAAAACAAGGCATGAAATCCTGGGTATGTGATGATGATCTCCAACGTTGATCGTACCGATGGATCATGTTTTTTTGTTGCCGCAATTGCTTTTTTGAACCAAGTCATCTTCTCACCTACTTTATCCAAACTTCTTGATACGAAAAAAGCGTCTTTCAAATAAGTTTCCTTATTCAAAAGACGCTTTTTTGCGTGGTCCCACTTTTGTTCGCAGTTCGGCACTGCCTTCAAGCGGGTAACGTCCGCTGCTTCGTCTTTGACTTGCGCCAAAGCCACTCCTAGGTGCATTTCCTAGCCTTTTTTGACCACTCTCACCTTCCGTGGTCTCTCTGAAAAAAATCGGCTAGTACTTCGTCTATTCGCTGTGTTTATAACACGTTATTCAAATGATCAAGGGCTTTTTCTTTCCCTAATAATTCAACGGTATCTGGTAGTTCTGGTCCGTGGGTTTGGCCTGAGACCGCCACGCGGATCGGCATGAATAAATTCTTGCCTTTGATGCCTGTTTCTTTTTGGATCTCTTTGATGGCTGCTTTGACTGCCGCAGCCTCAACGACTGGCATCGCCTGTAATTTTTCTTTAAAGGCTGTCAAAACCGTCGGTACAGTTTCTCCTGCTAAGACTTCTTTGGCTGCATCATCTAATTCAGGGTGTTCTTCGAAGAACAATTCCGAAAGGTCGACGATTTGTGCCGCAAAACTCATTTGCGGTTGATACAGGGAAACGATTTTTTTCAACCAGGCAGCTTTTTCTTCGGTCAATGTTTCTTCGATGCGACCGGCTTTTACCAAGTAAGGGACGCACATTGCCGTCAATTCATCCAGATCCATTTGTTTCATGTATTGGTTATTGACCCATTCCAACTTCTTGGCATCGAAGGCAGCTGGTGATTTGCTCAACCGTTCAGGATCAAAGATTTTGATCAATTCTTCTTGAGAGAAGATTTCTTCTTCCCCTACTGGTGACCAGCCTAAAAGTGCAATGAAGTTGAACATAGCGTCTGGTAGATAACCCAACTCACGGTATTGCTCGATGAATTGGAGAATCGATTCGTCCCGTTTGCTTAATTTTTTCCCGGTTTCGCTATTGATGATCAACGTCATATGCCCGAATTCTGGTGCTTGCCAGCCAAATGCTTCATAGATCATCAACTGTTTTGGTGTGTTGGCGATGTGGTCATCTCCACGCAGCACATGGGTGATTTTCATATGATGGTCATCGACTGCTACTGCAAAGTTGTAAGTCGGCATACCGTCACGTTTTTGGATGACAAAATCGCCACCGACATTATCTGATTCAAAAACGATCTCGCCTTTGACCATGTCGTGGAATTTGTATTCAGTATTGCGAGAGACACGGAAACGAATCACTGGTTTCAAGCCTTGTGCTTCTTTTTCGGCTTGCTCTTCTGGTGTTAAGTTGGCACATTTCCCTGCATAATGGGGCATTTCGCCACGAGCTCTTTGGCCTTCACGTTCGGCTTCCAGTTCTTCTTCCGTACAATAACACTTATACGCACGATTGCTTGCAAGCAATTGATCGATCAGTGGTTGGTAGATATCGCCGCGTTCTGATTGACGATACGGACCGTATTCTCCTGGATTTTCAGGTGATTCGTCCCAATCCATTCCTAACCATTGCAAGTTTTCAAGCTGGCTTTTTTCACCATCTTCAATGTTTCTTTTTTGATCGGTGTCTTCGATTCGGATAATAAATTCACCGTCATTGTGACGAGCAAACAAATAATTGAATAAAGCCGTCCGAGCATTCCCGATGTGTAAATGTCCTGTTGGACTTGGCGCGTAACGTACACGTACTTTTGTCATTGTTTTCCTCTTCCTTCATCTGATTTCCAAGCCAGCCAAGCTGCTTGGGGCTTATTGTTCAGTTTAGTGGGAAAGACCCGCGTAAAAAACAGAACCCTCAAGTTGAATTGTACAATCAATAACCCAATTAGTAAAGGCAGCTGGCATATTTTACGCCAGCTGCCTAGGATTATTTCTCTGATTTCGATCCTTCTTTGTTGTCGATGCCGCGACCAGAATGGGCTGGTTTGGCAAAAATCATCCGCCCAGCTGCCGTTTGCAAGGCGCTGGTGACGATCACTTCGATGTGTTCATTCATGTAATGCTGGCCATCTTCCACCACGACCATCGTCCCGTCATCTAGATAAGCGACCCCTTGCTGGCGCTCCGTGCCAGCTTTCACCACTAAGACGTGCATGCTTTCTCCTGGAATCACCACTGGTTTGACCGCATTGGCTAACGCATTGATATTCAAGACAGGCACATTTTGAAATTCAGAAACTTTGTTTAGATTGTAATCATTGGTCACGACGACACCATCCAGCATCTTCGCTAACTTGATCAGCTTGCTATCAACTTCGGAAATGTCTTCAAAATCGCCTTCATACATCTCAACTGCGATGCCTTCTTCTTTTTGCAAAGCATTCAAAATATCCAAGCCGCGGCGGCCCCGAACCCGTTTCAAACTATCGCCAGAATCTGCGATGTATTGCAATTCGTACAAGACAAAATTCGGGATCAGCAAGACGCCTTCTAAAAAGCCTGTTTTAGCAATGTCATAGATCCGACCATCAATGATCACGCTGGTATCCAAAATTTTGTATTTGTGGAAGTGGTCCGCGATCTTTCTTTCCAGCATCTGCTGTTCATCTTGCTCTTGGGGCTCTGCCTTTTTGTTTTTCGGGGCAAAGACTTTTTTCCATTCATCGATCCGTGTCGTCCCGATCTGAAAACCGAGATACCCTAACAGGACCATCACTAAGATTGGGGCGATCCCGTTGATAAAAGGAATATCCCAATTGTAAAAAGGAATCGACACGATCACACCGATCATCAGACCGATGATCGAACCAATTGCGCCAAACAAGAGATACGTTAAGCTCAATTCACTTAGTTTTTCTTCAATTTTGCGAATACCGGCTGCAATATATTTCGCTAATAGTAAAGATAATAAAAAGAAAATAAGGGCTCCAAGCAAACTATTAGTGATGTTATTATTCAGCCATTCATTTTGGGTTTGCCCAATGGCTTGCCATGCGATAGGCATCAGTGAGATCCCCAGACTTGCTCCGGCAAGTACCATTAGTGCGGTAATGACTCGTTTCTGCATACATGTTCCTCCATACTCCAGTAGGTTTCTTTTGTTCAAAAATCCGGCTCCTTCCGCCAGTCAACGGCTGTCGGTCGGTTGGTTCAAACGAATGAATCAGCAGCGTCAGGGCAAGAGGAGAGGCGATTGCCCCTTGCTCTTGCATTGACTCCACTTTAACGGAAGACTTTCCGCAAGGTTTCGGCTAAGGTAGACACGCCTTCGACTTCGATGCCTTTGGGCGGCTGCCAGCCAGTCAGATTATTTTTCGGCAAATAAACTTTCGTAAAACCTAGTTTTTGCACCTCTTTGACCCGTTGCTCGATCGCGTTGACTCGGCGAATCTCACCCGTCAAGCCAATTTCACCGATAAAACACTCCGTCGGGCTGGTGCCTTTTTCTTTGTAGCTAGACGCGATACTAACAGCGATCGCTAGATCGATCGCAGGTTCATTTAATTTGACCCCGCCGGCTGCTTTTAAGTAGGCATCTTGATTTTGCAGCAGCAAGCCTGCCCGTTTTTCTAAAACCGCCATGATCAGCGAGACGCGGTTGAAGTCTAGCCCCGTCGTCGTGCGTTTGGCATTGCCGAACATCGTTGGCGTGACCAGTGCTTGGATTTCCACCAAGATTGGCCGACTGCCTTCCATTGCCACTACGATCGCCGATCCAGTTGCGCCTTCTAAGCGTTCTTCCAAAAAGACTTGTGACGGATTGGCGACTTCTTTCAACCCGCCTTCTTCCATTTCAAAAATCCCGATCTCATTGGTGGACCCAAAGCGGTTTTTTACGGCCCGCAAAATTCGAAAACTGTGGTGCTTTTCGCCTTCGAAATACAAGACGGTATCCACCATATGCTCCAGCATCCGCGGTCCTGCGATCGAGCCTTCCTTCGTCACGTGGCCAACGATAAAGATGGCGATGCCATTGGTTTTGGCGATTTTCAGCAATTCTGCGGTCGTTTCTCGCACTTGGCTGACACTGCCTGCCACGCTGGTGATATCCGGTTGGGTCATGGTTTGGATCGAATCGATGATCACATAATCTGGGCGGATGTTTTCGATCGCTTTACTGATCTCTGACATGTCCGTTTCCCCATAGAGATAAAATTCTGTGTCGATGGCGCCTAAGCGCTGCGCCCGCATTTTGATTTGTTCGGCACTTTCTTCTCCTGACACATACAAGACCGTCCCGCCGATCGCTGCTAATTGCTGGGAAACTTGCAAGAGCAGCGTCGATTTTCCGATCCCTGGATCCCCACCGATCAAAATCAAGGAGCCTGGGACCACGCCGCCACCTAAGACGCGATTCAACTCAGCGAGTTTCGTTTGGACCCGCGGTTCTTTTTTCGGTACGACATCGGCGATTTTCGTCGGCTGCATCTTTTGCCCCGTCAATGTCGTACGTACTCGACGATCGGCGGTTTCTTGGATCACTTCTTCCACCATTGAATTCCAGCTGCCGCAATTGGGGCATTTCCCTAAATATTTAGGGGAACTATACCCACAATTTTGACAGACAAATTGACTTTTTGCTTTTTTTGCCATTGATCTCCTCCACTACTTCTATCAAACAGACCCCCAGGCAGGATTTACTGATTCGAGGAGCCAAAGCCGCCGGTTCGGCTGGCAGTGGTTGTATCTTGATCAGCTTTTAAGAACGGCAAGAAAATTCCTTGGCCGATCCGTTCGCCTTTTTTAATGACGACATCTGTGGGGCCGAAATTGGTAAACTGAAACATGATATGCCCTTCATTATCTGGATTGTCATAGTAATCGCTGTCGATGACGCCGACACCATTCGTCAAGACTAAGAAACGTTTCAAAGGATTGCTGGAACGATTTGTCAGCTGCAAATACTCGTCTTCCCCCATATAGGCTTTGATCCCCGTGGGAATCAAGGTTGGCTTCAACTGTTTTGCGGTCTCTTTCGCAAAAAGCGCTTTGACCCCGTCGATCACGCCCGCTTTCCAAATGCTTGGCACCACGATTTCTTCCGCTGCTTCAAAGTCGTAACCAGCCGCATGATGGGTGGCACGTTGAGGCAAGGTGATGCTTTTTTCTTTATATGCTGTAATAATTTCAAATCCTCGTAATTTCATGGGTTCCTCCAATAATAAAACATATAGCTATTTTAGCATAGGAAGAACTATTTTCTTCATGGAAAACACAATTATCGAAAAGTCTTTACAATTTCTTCGTTTAAAAATAGACCAAAAAGAAAAAAGGACATGACGAAACGCCCGTTTGCGAGTACAATAGAAAAAATATCAAAAAATAGGCGGTGGCATATGCGCGCAGATCTTTCAAACAAAAACCGAATCGTTGTAAAAATCGGCACCAGCTCGTTGATTTATCCCAATGGTGCCATCAATCTAGCTGGCATCGATGAATTAGCCTTTGTCTTAGCAGCTTTGCAAAACCAAGGCAAAGAAATCATCTTAGTTTCTTCTGGTGCGATCGGTGTTGGCATGAACAAGTTGAATTTGAAAGAACGACCCGTGGAGATCCCGCAGCAGCAAGCCGTGGCAGCCGTTGGCCAATCAGAACTGATGACGATCTACAACCAGCGTTTTCAAAGCTATAGCCAGCAGACTGCACAGATCCTGCTGACCAGAGACATCATCGAATTCCCCCAAAGCCGTCAAAACGTTAGCAACACCTTAGAGCAATTACTTACGATGGGGATCATCCCGATCATTAATGAAAACGACACGGTGGCAGTGGATGAATTGGACCATCTCACCAAATTTGGCGACAATGACCAGCTGTCAGCGATCGTCGCTCAGTTGACGAAAGCCGAGCTTTTGATCATGCTTTCTGATATCGACGGCTTTTATTCCGCCAATCCGCTGAATGATCCTGAGGCTGTTTTGTATTCCGAGATCAATGAAATCACCCCGGAACTTTTAGAACAAGCTACGGGAAAAGGCAGTCCTTATGGAACCGGCGGTATGACCAGCAAATTAAAAGCCGCTCAACGTATCTTAGACTTGAACAGTCACATGCTGCTGGCTAACGGCAAGCAGCCGAAAATTATTTTTGACTTGCTCGCAGGGGAACCTGTCGGCACCCACTTTTATCAACGAACGGAGGATGAGCAATGAGCAATTTACAAACGATCGGTCAACAAGCACAAGCAAGCGCCCAGGCATTAAGCTTACTGAGTGCCAGTGAAAAAAACCACCTACTGGCAGCGATGGCCGATGCTTTAGAAAAAGCTACCGAGAAGATT
Organism: Enterococcus sp. R12; assembly: GCF_058135755.1. NCBI lineage: Bacteria > Bacillati > Bacillota > Bacilli > Lactobacillales > Enterococcaceae > Enterococcus > Enterococcus sp. R12. The sequence goes on along the minus strand of NZ_CM176874.1, from coordinate 21,054 downwards.
TTAGCTGCTAATCAACAAGATCTAACCGCCGCAAAAGCCAAAGGAACCAGCCAAACGATGCTAGATCGTCTGTTGCTGACAGAACAACGGATCACCGAGATGGCTAACGGCATCCGAGAAGTCGCCCAATTGCCCGATCCAATCGGTGCCGTGGATAAAATGTGGCGCAATGCTGACGATCTTTTGATTGGTCAACAGCGGGTGCCTTTAGGGGTCATCGGCATCATCTACGAAGCCCGCCCTAATGTCACTACTGACGCGGCTAGTCTGTGTTTCAAATCAGGAAATGCCGTGATTTTGCGTGGCGGAAAAGAAGCCTTCCACTCCAATCAAGTCCTCGTGACTATTTTACAAGAGGCATTAGCTGCCAACGGACACTCCCGCCATGCGATCCAGTTTATCGAAGACACGAGCCACGAAACAGCGGCTGAGCTGATGCGGCTGACAGATTACTTGGATGTTTTGATCCCCCGGGGGGGCGCCGGCTTGATTCGTCGTGTCAAAGAGACCGCCACAGTACCAGTGATCGAAACCGGCACCGGCAACAACCATATCTACATCGACCAAGCAGCCCAGCTGCCGATGGCTCTGGCGATCGTCACGAATGCAAAGACGCAACGCCCTTCTGTCTGCAATGCCATCGAAACGATCCTCGTCCATGAAGCAGTGGCGGCAGAATTTTTGCCTATGGTAGAACAGCAATTTGCCGATCAAGTCGAATTGCGAGGAGATGAAAAAGCGTTGGCGTTTTTGAACAACGCGCAGCTTGCCACTGAAGAGGACTGGGCAACCGAGTTTTTAGACTATATCTTAGCGATCAAAGTGGTGGCTTCGCTAGAAGAAGCCATTGCCCACATCAATCGCTACAATACGAAGCACTCTGAAGCGATCATCACCGATGATTATTTCGCTTCCCAACGCTTCTTGAAAGAAGTTGATGCGGCGGCGGTTTACGTCAATGCCTCGACCCGTTTCACCGATGGCTTTATGTTTGGCTTTGGTGCCGAGATCGGCATCTCGACGCAAAAACTCCATGCCCGTGGGCCAATGGGGTTAGAAGCACTGACTTCTACCAAATACATTATTTATGGCGAAGGCCAGATCCGTAAGTAACGATACGAAAAAAACAGCCACTTGCTGTCATGACTCCCAATAGTTAGACTAAAAAGCTAACTTTAAAAGGTCGGTACATGCGCAAGCGGCTTTTTTTCGTCCTCTCATGCTTGTGCAGCCCGCAGAACGAAGGAAATCGGTTCGATGCCAAACAATTCTGTCAGCACTCGATTGGTTGTGGCAAAGACGTCAGCTTCGCAACTCTTTTTCGGACAAGAAATCGTCTTTCCTTTGCTGGAAAACGTATCCTGACGGTTGCCCTCTACGAAAATTACTTCTTGCGTTCCTTTTTGATAGATCAATCCTTCGTCTTCTTCTAATAATAAGCGAGTCTGCCACTGATTGATCTGGGCAATTGGCATCACCAATGCAGCAGCATCCAAGTTTTCTAACGAAAAACGACGACCATCCGGCAGCTGCAGCGTGAAGGTATTGAGTTCATAAGGCAAACAGGCATTGCACCCTCCTTCTGTGATGACTTGGCTCGTGAGAATTTCTGCATTCATTCTTTTTGACTCCTTTCATGATTCATTCATGTTTAGTTTATCACAAACCTATGGCGCACGGCGGAGCAATTATTCCGTCTTAAGTTGGATGTGTTTCTTTTTCTTTCTTGTTATGCTTGGGATAAGAAAAAAAGTCTAGGAGGAGTCACAATGAATACAGAAAGTTTATTAGGAAGAATCGTTACTGTCGTGGCAGTTTTAATCGCAGCATCCCTTGTTTTATCCGTTGTATTAGGCATTATTGGTGGGTTGATCGGATTGGTCTTCCGTTTCGGGATTCCTTTGCTGCTAGCCGTTTTGATCGTTCGCTGGTTAACATCGATTCGCCAAAAGCCAAGAAAATATTATCGTTAATTACAAGTAAATCAAAAACACCTGACTTTTGGAAAGTCAGGTGTTTTTTTATCGATCAGCCTAATGCTACATCTAAAACCATCATTAAGATAAAGCCTAGCATGACGCCAAAGACCGCAAAATGGCGGCGACTAGACAAGGTTTGCTGCGCTTCTGGAATCAATTCTTCCACCACTACATAGATCATAGCACCCGCTGCAAAAGCCAACGCATACGGCAAGACAGCGGACATACTCGTTACTAGCAAAGCTCCGATCACACCGGCGATCGGTTCTACGATCCCTGACGCTTGCCCGTACATAAAGGCTTTGGTTCGGCTTAACCCTTCTTGGCGCAAGGGGATCGAAACGGCTGCGCCTTCTGGAAAATTTTGGATCCCGATCCCGATCGCTACCGAAAGCGCCGCTAAGATCGCTGCTCGCGGATCATCGGCACTAGCCGCCGCCCCAAACGCTACCCCTACCGCCAAGCCTTCTGGGATATTATGCAGCGTGATGGAAAAGACCAGCAAGATCGTTCGCTTCAAATGACTGGGCAAACCTTCTGTTTCATGATTCGGACCAAAATGCATATGCGGGAGCGTCTTATCTGCTGCATATAGAAACAAACCACCCAATCCAAACCCGATGCTGACCACAAGCCACGGAATGTCGCCATTTTCTTCGGCTCGTGCGATCGCAGGATCTAATAACGACCAGAAACTAGCAGCGATCATCACGCCAGAGGCAAACCCCAGCATCGTATTCAGGACATTTTTATTGATTTCTTTGAAGAAAAAGACTAGCGCTGCCCCAAGCGCCGTCATACCATACGTAAAGATTGTCCCCGCCAACGCTTGCTGCCATGGCGACAATCCAACCAACCAATCCACCATTCGTCTGCTCCTTTGTCTAACTATTCTACCAATACTCTAGCATAGGAAGCCGTCAGGTTCTACTAGGAAGGCAGCAGCAGCCAAAATTTTTCTTTCACCAGCCCTAAGCCTTTCCTGATGAAATCCTCGGCTTTACTTGAAAGTTTCAACATTCATCGCTATAATGCTAGGAGACTCCATGTCAATTTATATAAAGTGAGGAAAAGAATTGATTACAGTAAGTGATGTAAGTTTGCATTTTTCAGACCGCAAACTGTTTGATGATGTTAATATTAAGTTTACGCCTGGTAATTGTTATGGTTTGATTGGTGCAAATGGTGCTGGTAAATCAACTTTTTTAAAAATTTTATCTGGTGAGATCCAACCTTCGACCGGGAATGTTTCTTTAGGTCCTGATGAACGGATGGCTGTCTTGAAGCAGAACCACTATGATTACGAAGAGTTTCCAGTGATCGAAACGGTCATCATGGGCCATAAACGTCTCTACGAAGTGATGAAAGAAAAAGACGCGATCTACATGAAGGAAGACTTTTCTGATGAAGATGGGATTCGTGCCGCCGAACTAGAAGGCGAATTTGCGGAACTTGATGGCTGGGAAGCAGAGCCCGAAGCAGCGGTTCTTTTGCAAGGCTTGAACATTCCCGATGAATTGCATCATGTCTTGATGAAAGATCTAACTGCTGGTCAACGGGTGAAAGTCTTACTGGCACAAGCCCTTTTCGGCAAGCCAGACGTCTTGCTCCTAGATGAGCCTACCAACGGATTGGATATCCAATCTATCAACTGGTTAGAAGAGTTTCTGATCAACTTTGACAACACCGTCATCGTTGTTTCCCATGACCGCCACTTCTTAAATAAAGTTTGTACCCATATGGCCGATCTAGACTTCGGCAAAATCAAATTGTTTGTCGGCAACTATGATTTCTGGTTGGAATCAAGCCAATTAGCTGCGAAATTACAATCCCAATCAAATGCCAAAAAAGAAGAGCAGATCAAAGAACTGCAAGACTTTATCGCACGCTTTAGTGCCAATGCATCAAAATCCAAACAAGCAACATCTCGGAAAAAAATGTTGGATAAAATCACTCTTGATGATATTCAACCTTCGTCTCGCCGCTACCCGTTTGTCGGTTTTAAACCAGAACGTGAAATCGGGAATGACTTGCTGCAAGTCGACAATGTCAGTGTGACGATCGATGGCAAAAAGATTTTAGACAATATCTCTTTCACCTTGAATAAAGACGACAAAGTCGCTTTTGTTGCCAATAGCGATATCACCACCACGACGCTATTCAAAGTCATCATGGGGGAAATCACTCCTGATACAGGTAGTGTTCGTTGGGGCGTGACCACGCAGCATGCCTACTTGCCAAAAGATACGACCAGCGAATTTGATACGGATACCCCGATCGTTGATTGGTTGCGTCAATACGCAAGCAAAGAAGAAGACGACAATACCTTCTTGCGCAGCTTCCTAGGTCGCATGTTATTCTCTGGTGACGAAGTATTAAAACCCGTCAATGTTCTTTCCGGGGGCGAAAAAGTTCGCTGCATGTTGTCGAAAATGATGCTTTCAAAAGCCAACGTATTGGTATTGGATGATCCAACCAATCACTTGGACTTAGAATCGATCACCGCATTAAACGATGGCTTGATGGCCTTCACCGGCTCATTGTTGTTTGCTTCTCATGACCACCAATTTATTCAAACCCTTGCGAACCGTATCATTGCGGTCTCTAGCAAAGGCGTGGTGGATCGTGCCGAAACGACCTACGATGAATTCTTAGAAAACAAAGATGTCCAAAAACGCGTAGCAGAAATGAATCAATAAGCTGCTTTTGAAAAAAAGAACGCTCCAGTTGCCCGCCACCAAGGCTGCAACTGGAGCGTTTCTTTTATTTTTCCTAGGTGCTTCGGGTATTTTTGGCAGGTTACGCTTGTTCTAAACGGGCTTTGCCGAATGAAAACAGCGCCAAGCAGCCGTAGCCGGTATGACTGGAGATCGTTGGACCTAATGGATAATGATGAATAATAATGTCAGGAATTTTTTCGGTCAAACGTTTGATGACTTTCTCCGCCGCTTCGGCATCGCCAGCATTGGCAAAATAAACCGTATTGGTTTTTGATTCGTGAAGATTGGCGATGGTTTGATCTACGATTTTTTGGATCGCTTTGTTGCGTCCCCGCACTCGATCAACGCTGCGTAATTTTCCCGCAGTATCGACGGTAATAATTGGTTTCACGTTCAGCAATCCGCCGATCGCTGCCGCCGTTTTAGAGATTCTGCCGCCGCGTTCCAATTGTTTTAAATCGTCGACGGTGACCCATGAATCTAAACGCAGTTTGTTTTCTTCTACCCATTGGCTGACTTCTAGCAACGAACGTCCTTGGGCTTTTTGTTGGGCTGCTTCAGCCACTAAGAAGCCTTCGCCTAAACTCGCAGAGCGCGTATCGATCAAGGTGATCGCAACTTCTTTGTATTCTTCTTTTAGTAAGGCTACGGCTTGGACGGCACTTTGGAATGAGCCGCTCATTCCTGAAGAAAAACCTAAATAAAGGACCGGTGTGCCCGCTTCGACATATGGCCGAAAATACTCCATATAACGTCCGACATTGATTTGAGAAGTTGTCGGCTGCGCATGCTCTTTTAGTTTTCCTAAAAACCATTCCGTATCAAATTCTTTGCCCATATCATCGATATATTCTTTGCCGTCTAATTCGATCAGCATCGGAATATACGCAACATCTAGCTCCGCTAATCTTGCTGCTGGTAAATCACAGCAGGAATCTGTCATGATTTGAAACATGGTTTCACCCCTCTCGTTACCCCCTATTATAGCAAAAAAAGAACAAGACAGAAGAAATTCTCATCAAAAGCAGCCAAACTTATCGTTGACTGCTTTTGACACAGGAGTTCTTCGTCTTGTTCTGAAGCTTTTGCGTCAGATTAGATTTGCGCCCAAACACTTTCTAAAATGTTGGTTTGGCTGCGGTCTGGTCCTACCGAGAAGGTCGAAATGCGGACACCGACTAATTCAGAGATGCGGTGAACGTAATTGCGTGCATTTTCTGGCAGATCTGCTAATGTTTTGCAGCCAGTAATGTCTTCAGACCAGCCAGGAAGTTCTTCGTAGACTGGTTTGCAGCGGTTCAACTCTTTCAAGCTTGCTGGGTAATGATAGATCAATTCACCATCTAGTTCATAAGCGGTACAGATCTTCACGGTTTCTAAACCGCTCAAAACATCGATCGAGTTAAGGGATAGGTTTGTAATCCCTGAGACCCGTTTTGAATGGCGCATCACGACGGTATCAAACCAGCCCACACGGCGAGGACGTCCTGTCGTTGTTCCGTATTCACGACCGATCTTACGAATTTGTTCACCTGTTTCATCAAACAGTTCCGTTGGGAAAGGACCATCTCCTACCCGAGAGGTGTAAGCTTTGCAGACACCAACGACTTTGTTGATTTTTGAAGGACCCACACCACTACCAATAGTGACTCCCCCAGCAACGGGGTTGGATGATGTCACGAAAGGATAGGTTCCTTGGTCGATATCCAGCATCACGCCTTGTGCCCCTTCAAATAAAACCCGTTTGCCTTCATCTAAGGCATCGTTAAGGATCACCGAAGTATCCGTCACATATTTTTTGATTTGTTGGCCATATTCGTAATACTCTTCAAAAATGTCTTCAAAGGCGATTGGCTCTGCGTCAAACATTTTCACGAATTGACGATTTTTTTCTTCTAAGTTGATACGCAGACGTTCTTCAAAAATTTCTTTGTCTAAAAGATCAGCGATCCGAATGCCGACTCTGGCAGCTTTATCCATATAGGCTGGTCCAATCCCTTTGATCGTCGTACCGATCTTGTTGTCACCTTTGGCATCTTCTTGCAGCTGATCCAAATGGATATGGTAAGGTAAAATAACATGAGCACGATCAGAGATCTTTAAGTTTTCTGTTATTATATTGTTTTCTTTCAAGTATGCTAATTCTTTAACTAATGATTTCGGGTTCACAACGACCCCGTTTCCAATGACACTGATTTTATCTGCATAAAAGATCCCAGAAGGAATCAAATGCAGTTTATAGGTCACACCGTCAAATTTAATCGTATGGCCGGCATTGTCTCCACCTTGATAACGTGCAATGACTTCCGCGTTTTCACTCAAAAAGTCCGTAATCTTTCCTTTACCTTCATCGCCCCATTGTGTACCTACTACTACTACAGATGACATATAATGACCTCTTTCTTTAATTAGTGCATTCCTTAAGTATTGTAACAAGATTCGCAAGCTCTTTCAATCTAAAATCGAATAATCGTTTTAAATTCTCATTTTTCAGGGGTAAAAAACGAACTATTTTCTTCTCAATAATTATTTATACACGTAAAAACGAATAAAGTCAGCACATAAAAAAAGCCCTGCTGCCATCAGCGCAATGCAGACGGCAGCAGGAGCCTTGGTTTCTCACATCGTTGGTGTCTTACCCGAACTCTTCTCGCGGCGAGACCGAGGAGAACTTATTGTATTCTTTGATAAATAGAAGTTCGACGGTCCCTCGGGCACCACTCCGGTTTTTCTCGATAATGACTTCGATCACATTGTTGTTTTGTTGTTCTTCTGGTTCATCGTCATCATCGCCTTCGCTGCGGTAGTAGTCATCTCGGTACAAGAAAGCAACGATATCGGCATCCTGCTCGATCGATCCTGATTCTCGGATATCACTTAAAACAGGACGCTTGTCTTGTCGTTGTTCCACACCCCGAGAAAGCTGAGACAGTGCGATCACTGGCACTTTTAATTCCTTCGCCAGTTTCTTTAATTGGCGAGAGATCTCAGAGACTTCTTGTTGGCGGTTTTCGCGACCCGTTCCTTCAATCAGCTGCAAATAGTCGATCAAAATCAAGCCGAGATTGCCTTTTTCTTGCGCCAGTTTCCGACAACGCGCCCGAATCTCAGAGATCTTGATCCCAGGGGTATCATCGATATAGATATTGGCGTTAGAAAGACTGCCCATGGCAACGATCAAATTGCGCCACTCTTCTTCTGAGAGCTGCCCCGTCCGCAAGTGACTGGCCTCAATCGAGCCTTCCGCACAAAGCATCCGGTTGACCAATGATTCAGCCCCCATTTCCAGACTAAAGATCGCTACGGAACGATCGGTTTTCGTTCCGACATTTTGCGCGATATTCAAGGCAAACGCGGTTTTCCCTACCGCGGGGCGGGCAGCGAGAATAATCAGCTCTTCTTTTTGCAGCCCCGCCGTCATTTTGTCTAAAGCCGCATAACCCGTAGGTAATCCGGTGATTTCTTCATTGTTTTGCGCCAACTGATCGATCGTTTCGATCGTCCGATTCAAGACTTCCGCTATCGATTGGAAGCCATTGCTATTGCGCTTTTCGGATACTTCTAAAATACTTTTTTCTGCTTGATCAATGATCGACTGCACATCTTCATCTTGTTCAAAGCCTTTGGTTACGATGCGGCTCGCTGTTTGGATCAGATTGCGTAACGTGGCTTTGTCGTCAACGATCTTCGCATAATAAGCAATACTTGCTGCTGATGGTGAAGCTTGACTCAATTCAGTCAGATACGTCAGGCCGCCAACATCTTCAAGACTGTTGCTTTTTTCAATTTCTGCTTTCAACGTAATCAAGTCGATCGATTCACTACGGTCGTTCAACTGGATCATTGCTTGAAAAATTATTTGATGGCTGCGGCGATAAAAATCTTCTGGGGCGATTACTTCCATTGCATCGATGATCGCATCGGCATCTAAAAAGACTGCCCCAAGGACCGCTTGTTCCGCTTCAATATCTTGTGGGGGAACTTGATTTTGCCAAACTTCATTCATGCCATTCGCTCCTTCGTCCATTCATTCTACAAGATTCCCATCCAAAGTACAAGATTGCTTGGACGTTTGCCGAAAAAAACCCCAACATGTGACTGTTGGGAGTAATGCTTATTCTTGGATGGTATGAACATTGATCGTTGCTGTTACTTGTGGGTGCAATTTTACAGGTACTTGCGTAAAGCCTAATGCACGGATCGGCTGATCCAATTCGATTTTGCGTTTGTCGATTTTGATTTTGTATTGCTTGTTCAAGGCATCTGCGATTTGTTTTGATGGGATCGAACCGAACAAGCGGCCATCTTCCCCTGCTTTGGCATTGATCTTCACAACGGTTTCTTCTTTTTCAAGAAGTGCTTTTAACTCTTTCGCTTCTGCTAAGACTTCTGCGTCTTGTTTTTCTTTGGCTTTTTGTTTGCCTTTTAATTCTGCCATGCTTTCATTGTTGGCAGGTTTGGCTAAGTTGTTTTTGATCAGAAAGTTTTGTGCGTAGCCATTAGGGACTTCCTTGATATCGCCTTTTTTGCCTTTGCCTTTGACATCTTGTAAGAAAATAACTTTCATCTTGGTCACTCCTTGTTATTGTTCATTTTTCGTTAATTCCGCTCGCAGCTGGTTTTCTACATCACCAATGCTGCTGTTCTTTATTTGCGTGGCTGCGTTGGTAAAATGTCCGCCGCCGCCTAATGCCTCCATCAAGGTTTGTACATTGACTTTACCAGTGCTTCTAGCACTGATACCGATCAAATCTCCTGGTTGTTTAGTAATGACAAATGCGGCATGGATCCCATTGATCGATAGCAGAGTATCGGCCGCTTTCGCAACAGTGACACTATCGTACACCCGATCTTCATCCGCTGCAGCAATCACGATATCTTCTCGGAAATGCTGGCTGCGAGAAACCAGTTCACTGATCATCAAATAGGAATCGAGATCCGTACTCAACATGTATTGAACCAATGACGTATCTGCGCCTTGGTTTTTCAAATAACCAGCAATATCAAAGGTCCGACCAGTGGTTCGCACCGTGAAGTTCTTCGTATCCACGTAGATGCCCGCTAATAAGGAAGTCGTAATAAATTTCGGGACTTGCGATCTGCGAGAAGCACGATACTGGATTAATTCTGCTACCAGTTCCGATGCCGAAGACGCGGAAGATTCAATATACGTTAAGAGTGGCTTATCGGGAAACTCATCCCCGCGACGATGGTGATCGATCACTGCGATTTTGTCAAATTCATCATAGACCGCTTGCGAGATCGACATCGACGGCTTATGGTAATCTACCATCACTAAGACACTTTCTTCATTTGATAAATTAACTGCTTCTTCCCCAGTGATCACAAATCGTTCCAGCTCGGGGTATTTTTTCAATTCTTCCAATGCCCGCTGAATGTCTGCGGTGATCTCTTTTGGATTTAAAATGATGTAGCATTCTTTGTCGCTCATCATCGCCATGTAAGCCACCCCAAAAGCCGAACCTAAGGCATCCATGTCTGGGTAACGATGACCCATGATAAAGATCCGCTGGTTTTCAGCAAAAATCTTTCTCAACGCCGTACTCATGGCACGAGAACGAACACGCGTTCTCTTGGGTGTGCCGTCTGTATTGCCACCAAAGAATTGCGGTTTTGCTTCTTCTTTGGCTTCTTTTAAAACGACTTGATCACCGCCACGAACTAACGCAATGTCGAGATTGTTTTGTGCCACTTCCCCGATCTCTTCAAAAGACTCTTCCCCATAGGAGATCCCCATACTGATCGTTAATGGCAGATCATTTTTTTCCGCAACTTGCCGTACTCTAGTCAAAAATTGGAATTTTTCTTCCTTCATCCGCTCAATATCTGAATACTTCGCGACGAAAAGAAACCGCTCGGAATTGATTCGTTTGTAAAAAACATGATTCTCACTTGCCCAATCAGAAATCAATGTCGTGATCAGCGAGTTCAAATAAGAAACTTGTTTGTCGTCTTTTTTCTCAATCAAATCATCGTAATTATCAATTGAAATCAACCCAATTGCTGCCATCTTTTTTACCCCTCAATGTATCATTCCATTTTTTTGAAGCTTTGTTCCTTATTTTACCACAAAACAATCAAATAGGCGATTGATGCAAAAAAGTTCCACGTGAAACTTTTTTGGTGAACCAACTAGGAAAAAATTTCTATCATTCGTTATTCTATCTATATATAAAATAACAAGTTACTCTTCGCTGGATAAAAAAATTGACAAGCTTCAAAAGAAACTTGTCAATAAAAATCATTCGATTTATTCTTCGCCTACGAATGGAAGTAATCCCATGATACGCGCACGTTTGATTGCAATGGTAAGTTTGCGTTGGTTTTTCGCACCAGTACCAGTTACACGACGTGGTAAGATTTTACCGCGTTCTGAAATGAAACGTTTTAGTAATTCAATATCTTTATAATCGATATGTTCAATATGGTTTGCAGCAATGTAGTCTACTTTACGACGTTTGCGTCCGCCTCTTCTTTGTTGTGCCATCCTATTTCCCTCCTATCAATTTCTTAGAATGGTAAATCATCGTCTGAAATGTCGATTGATGAGTTTCCGAATGGATCGGAGTTGTCTCGATCAAAATTAGGCATTCCTGATGGTTGAGAGGATTGAGTTTGATTTGAGTTATTGTTACCAAATCCAGAAGAACTGTTTGAGTTATACGTATTGTTACTGCCAGATCCGCTATCAGTTGTGCGTCTTTGCTCGGAAGCATTCCGCGACTCTAATAATTGGAAGTTGTCAGCAACGACTTCTGTTACATAAACACGTTGGCCTTGTTGGTTGTCGTATGAACGGGTTTGAATACGTCCAGTAACCCCTAATAAAGTTCCTTTGCGTGCATAGTTTGCTAATGTTTCCGCTGGTTTTCTCCAAATAACACAGTTGATGAAATCAGCTTCGCGCTCTCCACTTTGGTTGGTAAAATTGCGGTTTACCGCCAAGGTAAAGGTTGCGACACCAGTGCCATTAGAAGTGTAACGTAAATCAGGATCTTTGGTTAGTCTTCCTACTAGTACAACATTATTAATCAAAGTTCATCATCTCCTCATCGCTTTTGTTTCATGTGAAACAATATTATGCTTCTTCTTTGACAATCATGTGACGGATAATGTCATCATTGATTTTCGCAAGACGGTCAAACTCGTTGATTGCACTTGCAGTTGTTGAAGAAGAAACTTTAACGATGTGATAGATACCCTCACGGAATCCATCCATTTCATACGCTAGACGGCGTTTTTGCCAATCTTTTGATTCGATAACTTCAGCGCCGTTATCAGTTAAGATTGAGTCAAAACGAGCGATCAATGCGGCTTTTGCTTCTTCATCAATGTTTGGACGAATGATATATAAAATCTCATATTTCGTGTTTTCCATTGATTTTTCACCTCCCTGTGGACTTTGGCCCCTAGTTTTCTAGGAGCAGAGAGAGTGGTCTAATTAGACTACTCACAAATAATTATTATACACTTTTTTCGTCCTTACTGCAAGCTGTTTTTTTGCGTCCCTGCATCTACCCATCACCGCAAACAATCGCTTACACTGATAAATACGTCAGCTTCTGCCGATTTTTTGAAAAAGAATAGGAAGACAGCAACCTGCAGGTTCGCAGGTTGCTGTCTTCCTAGAAAACGTATTGCTTATTCTTGTGTATCCGTGGTGTCTTCCGTTGTTTCTTCCACATCTGGTACGTCTTGTACCGCTGTTTCTTCAGCAGTCGCTAGTTCTTCTTCGACTTCTGGTTCAACCGTTGCCATCGTCACTACTTTGGCATTGTTTTCCATCTTCATCAAACGAACCCCTAAGGTTGCCCGACCAGTTTGGGAAACAGTCGCTACATTGAAACGAATCAAGACGCCTTTATCGGTGATCACCATGATGTCTTCCTCACCGCTGACCGTCGTCAAGCCGGCTAATGGACCGTTTTTCGCCGTAATGTTGGCTGTTTTGATCCCTTTTCCGCCACGACCTTTGATTGGGTATTCAGAGCCTTTGGTACGCTTGCCATAGCCGTTCTCAGTGATGACCAAGACTTCACTGTCTTCTGTGATCACTGCAGCGCCTACCACGTAGTCTCCGTCTCTTAGACGAATGCCTCGCACACCAGCAGCTGTTCGGCCCATATCCCGCACAAGCGCTTCTTTGAAGGTCACAGAGTAGCCATCGTGGGTTCCGATGATCACGACATCTTCGCCGTGGGTTTCAATTACGTTGACCAACTCATCATTTTCCCGAAGACCGATCGCAATCAGACCATTGGCACGGATATTTGAAAAGGCCGTCACTGAGGTCCGTTTGACCACACCTAGACGCGTCGTGAAGAACAAGTAGCGTCCTTCTTGAGGCCCACCAGAAGCCGAAATGATCGCTTCGATCCGTTCGCTAGAATCGATCCCTAGGAGATTGATCACAGGGATCCCTTTGGCTGCCCGACCATACTCAGGAATTTCATAGCCTTTGGCTTTGTAAACTTTCCCTTTATTGGTGAAGAACAGTAATGTGTCATGAGTCGAACAAGAAACCAACGTCTTCACGAAGTCTTCATCGTGGATCCCCATTCCTTGAACGCCACGTCCGCCGCGGCGTTGTGCACGGAATTCAGACTTAGCTACTCGTTTGATGTACCCATTGTTCGTCAAGGTAATGACGATTTCTTCTTCTTCGATCAAATCTTCATCTTCAAGACTTAAGACTTCCCCAACCAATAATTCAGTCCGGCGATCATCACCAAAGCGTTGGCCTAATTCTTGCAACTCCGTTTGGATGATCTCTAGGACTCGTTGTGGATTTGCTAAAATGTCTGTCAAATCAGCGATAAATTCTAACAAGCCTTGGTACTCGCTTTCGATCTTGTCGCGTTCCAAACCAGTCAAGCGACGCAAACGCATATCTAAAATCGCTTGCGCTTGGCGATCGGACAATTTGAAGCGCTCCATCATGCTATTTTTCGCTTCATCATCAGAATTTGATGCCCGGATCAAAGCAATGATCTCATCGATATGATCCAATGCGATCCGTAATCCTTCCAAGATGTGGGCACGAGCTTCTGCTTTGTTTTTATCAAACTGTGTCCGACGAGTCACCACTTCTTGTTGGTGCTCGATGTAGTTTTCTAAAATTCGTTTCAAGCTCAAAATCTTCGGCACGCCTTTTTCAATGGCTAACATATTAAAGCCAAAAGAAGATTGCAGTGCAGTCATTTTGTAGAGATTGTTTAAGATCACCGACGCACTGACGTCGCGACGAACGTCGATCACGATCCGCATGCCTTCACGAGATGATTCATCCCGCAGATCGGTGATTCCTTCGATCCGTTTGTCACGGTGCAGCTCAGAGATCCGTTCGATCAACTTCGCTTTATTAACCATATACGGCAATTCAGTCACTAAGATCCGTTCTTTGCCGTTGGGCATTTCAGTCACTTCGACTTTTCCGCGAACAGTGATCGAACCTTTCCCTGTTTCATAGGCACGGCGAATACCGGATTTTCCCATCACGATCCCGCCAGTTGGGAAGTCTGGTCCTGGTAGGACTTCCATCAATTCACTCGTTGTAACTTCTGGATTTTCCATCAATAGATCGATGGCTGCAATGACTTCATTCAAGTTATGAGGCGGGATATTGGTCGCCATCCCAACAGCGATCCCAGTCGTCCCGTTGACCAAAAGGTTCGGGAAGCGGGCAGGTAATACCGCTGGTTCTCGTTCTGTATCATCATAGTTGCTTTGGAAATCAACGGTATCTTTGTTGATGTCCCGCAGCATCTCCATCGCCAGTTTACTCATGCGGGCTTCGGTATAACGCATCGCAGCGGCACCGTCACCATCGACTGAACCAAAGTTTCCATGGCCATCGACTAGCATGTAGCGATAGCTAAAGGGCTGTGCCATCCGCACCATTGATTCATAGATCGCACTGTCCCCATGGGGATGGTATTTCCCCATGACATCGCCGACGATCCGGGCTGATTTTTTATGGGGCTTGTCTGGTGTGACCCCTAATTCATTCATTCCATATAAAATTCGGCGGTGAACCGGCTTTAAGCCATCCCGCACATCTGGTAAAGCCCTAGCAACAATTACACTCATTGCATAATCGATAAAGGACTCGCGCATTTCACTGGTCAGATTGACGTCATGAATATTTTGTTTTGCTTCTTCACTCAAGCTGTTTCCTCCTCTACGATTGGCTAGATGTCAAGATTTTTCACGTAGTGCGCGTTTTCTTCGATAAAGGCCCGTCTTGGTTCGACGCGATCCCCCATCAGCATTTCAAAAATTTGATCGGCTTCTATGGCATCATCTACGCTGACCCGCAGCATCATCCGATTTTCAGGGTCCATCGTGGTTTCCCATAACTGGTGGTCATCCATTTCCCCTAGACCTTTGTAGCGTTGAACCGTTGGTTTTGGTGTCGCAGGCAGTGATTCAATCGTATTTTTCAAATCTTGTTCGGCATTCTTGCCGGGTTGGATATAGTGGATATTTTTCCCTTGTTTGACACCGTACAATGGCGGTTGTGCGATATAGACATAACCAGCTTCAACGATTGGACGCATATAACGATAGAAAAGCGTCAAAAGCAGGGTCCGGATATGGGCACCATCGACATCGGCATCGGTCATGATAACTAGCTTGTGGTAACGGGCTTTTGCTACATCAAAATCAGCACCAAACCCAGTTCCCATTGCTGTAAACAATGAACGGATCTCTTCGTTTGCTAAGATTTTGTCCATGCTGGCTTTTTCGACATTTAAAATCTTCCCACGGATCGGTAAGATCGCTTGGAATTCGCGACTGCGGCCTTGTTTTGCTGAACCGCCGGCAGAATCTCCTTCGACGATAAACAGTTCGCATTTTTCTGGATCATTACTGGAACAGTCGGCTAATTTCCCAGGTAAGTTACTGATTTCTAACGCACCTTTTCGGCGAGTCATTTCTCGGGCACGTTTGGCTGCTTGACGGGCTTTTGATGCCAAAAGTCCTTTTTCCACGACTTGACGACCCACATTCGGGTTTTCCATCAAGAATTTCGTGAAATGTTCGGAAAAAAGACGATCAGTGACTGTCCGCACTTCGGAATTTCCTAATTTGGTTTTCGTTTGTCCCTCAAACTGAGGATCTGGATGCTTGATAGAGATAACTGCCGTCAATCCTTCCCGAACATCTTCTCCGGTCAGGTTTTCGTCGTTTTCTTTCATCAATTTTGACTTGCGGGCGTAATCGTTGATCACCCGTGTCAAGGCAGTCTTAAACCCGAATTCATGGGTTCCGCCTTCATAGGTATGGATGTTGTTGGCAAAACTCAACAGATTGCTGTGGTAGCTATCGGTATATTGCATGGAAACTTCAACCGTGATTCCTTGTTGTTCTCCTTCTAAGTAGATCGGATCTGGGAAAATCACTGTCTTACTTGCATTCAAATGCTCCACATAGCTCTTGATCCCACCGTCGTAATGATATTCTTTCAAGACGGGTTTTTCTTCCCGTTTGTCTTCGATCGAGATTTTTAAGCCACGGTTCAAGAAGGCTAATTCCCGAACCCGTGTCGCTAATTTATCAAAATTGAATACGGTTGTTTCCGTAAAGATCTCTGGATCTGGAACAAAGTGGACGGTCGTTCCGTGGCGGTCGGTTTCATCGATCACTTTCAAATCATCAACGACTGCCCCACGATGGTATTCTTGATAATACACTTTGCCTTCTTTATAGACTTTTACGTCTAAAGTCGTGGATAACGCATTAACGACGGAGGACCCTACCCCGTGCAGTCCACCAGATACTTTGTAGCCGCCACCGCCGAATTTCCCGCCGGCATGCAGGATCGTAAAGACGGTTTCTACCGCTGGACGGCCTGTTTTGGCTTGGATATCAACGGGGATCCCCCGACCGTCATCGACGACCGTAATACTATTATCTGGTTCAATGATCACTTGAATACTTGAGGCAAAGCCTGCTAGTGCTTCATCGATCGAGTTATCGACGATTTCCCATACTAAGTGGTGCAAACCTTCTGAACTGGTAGAACCAATATACATCCCAGGTCGTTTGCGGACGGCTTCTAGTCCTTCCAGCACTTGGATCTGACTGGCATCATAGGCTTTTGCACGTTCAACTAAGCTTTTTTCTTCTTCTGTCATTCAGTCTATTCTCCTTTAATATGTCCTTGCTCTACATAAAAAATCTCTGCTTCCACAGACATTTTGTCTTTCACATGTTCTAATGTCGTCGTTGTCAGAAAGGTCTGAACTTTTCCTTCAATGGTCTCCAATAAATGCAGTTGTCGGGAATCATCCAGCTCACTCATAACGTCATCTAATAAAAGGACGGGATATTCCCCCGTTTCTTCTTTCATCAAATCGATTTCTGCCAATTTAACACTTAAGGCGGTCGTTCGCTGCTGTCCTTGCGAACCAAAGGTCTGAACATTTTTCTCATTGATCAAAAAATCCAGATCGTCTCGATGGGGACCTGCCAACGTGACTTGCCGAAATCGTTCACGGTCTTTGACTTGTGCCAAGGCTTTGACAAATTGCTGTTGGATCTCCTCCAGCGTACTCGCCTCACCGGGCACATTCGATAAGTAGTCGATCTGCAAGGTTTCTTTTCCTTGGCTGATCTTTTGGTGCAGCTGATTTGCCCAATACGCCAAGCGCTGAACAAATCGTTGTCTGGATAAAATGATTTTACTGCCGAAAGCCACCAGCTGTTCCGTTAAAACATCTAAATAGATCTCATCGGTCTGTTTTTTTTCATTCAGCTGTTTTAAGTATTGATTGCGCTGTTTCAAAACGGATTGGTATTGAACGAGATCATAGAGATAGATTGGATCGATCTGCCCAATTTCCATATCGAGAAATTTGCGGCGGACTTGGGGACTTCCTTTTACAAGGGAGAGGTCTTCTGGAGCAAATAAAATGACATTCAACTGCCCTATGTAACTACTGAGCTTTTTTTGCTCAATGTGGTTTACTTTCGTTTTTCGTCCTTTTTTTGACAAAAACAGTTCTAACGGGATCGTTGAGCGTCCCCGACTGACACTGCCAGAGATCCGCGCCCCTTCTGTGTCCCAGCGGATAAGCTCTTGCTCGCTGGAGGTGCGGTGGCTTTTGGTCATCGCCAATACATAGATACTTTCTAAAATATTGGTTTTTCCTTGCGCGTTTTCGCCTAAAAAAATGACCAGACCTTTCTCAAAAGTCAGTGTCAGCGAATCATAGTTCCGATAATTGCTTAAATGCAACTCATTCAGCCGCATCGGCGTCTTCCTTCTTCACCATAAAAAAAGTACCTTCATCAGGTAGCTCAACACGCATTCCCGCATACAATTTGCGCCCTCGTCGATTTTCTGGCTCGCCGTCGACAAAAACGGTGTGCTCTGCAAGGTACCATTTCGCTTGGCCGCCGCTGCTGATCACACTGACTTCTTTGAGCATTTGTCCAAGTGTCATGTATTCCGTTTCTAACGGTATTTGCATTTTCATAATTCCCCTCAATTCTATCAAAGAGCGTTTAGCTCTATTATACTCTTTTTTTGCCAAGAAAACAAATTCATCGGCATATTTTTCATTCTCAGAAGACTTACTGCTTTTAGATAAAAAAGAAGCCAAAATAGAAAAAAGGGCTTAAAAACGATTTTAAGCCCTTTTAACTCATTTATTCATTTTCAGATGATTGTTTCAACTTTTTTCAAAAGACATGAAAAACTAGTTGGTCCGCACCGGTGTGATCAGCTGGATAAAGCTGCCTTTGCTCTCTGTCGGCTCCAATGTAAAGGGACGGATCGCTGAGATAAAGCGGATCACGATGCTGGTGTCACCAAAGGCTCGTAGTGCTGCTTTCATATAGTCAGGATTGAAAGAGATCTCTAATGGGTCGCCGGTCACTTTTTCAAAAGAAAGATCTTCTTCCACTTTCCCGATTTCTGGTGAGTTTCCGTATAAGACAACGGCTTCTTCGGAGATCGCCAAACGAACGATGTTGTTACGGCCTTCATGAGAAAGCAATGACGCCCGTTCGATGGCTTGTAACAATTCTGGGACAGAAAATTCAATCTCAGTATTGAAGCTTGAAGGAATCAGACGGTTGGTATCTGGGTAAGTTCCTTCCAATAAACGAGAATAGAATTTCATGGTTTTCGTTTGGAACAACACTTGGTTATCCATAATGCTGATTTGGATCGCTTCTTCTTCATCTGTTAAGGAACGAGAAAGTTCCGTTAAGCTTTTGCCAGGAATCACGATGTTGAAGGCTGTTTCTCCGCTTTCCAATGGAATCACCCGTTGGCTCAAACGGTGTGAGTCCGTCGCAACAGCTAATAATTTTTGATTTTCTAAGACAAAGTGGACCCCAGTCAAGATCGGACGGCTTTCGTGTTGCGAAACCGCAAAGACTGTTTCACTAACGACCTTATTCAATACGTGCGCTGGAATCTCGATCGAATCTTGACTTTCGACAACTGGTAAATGTGGATAACTATCGGCATCCAAGCCGTTGACGGTAAAGTTGGCTTTTCCAGAAGTGATCGCTACTTGATTATTGTCTAAAACTTCTAACGTTAAGGTACTTTCAGGTAAACGACGAACAATTTCGCTGAAGAAACGTGCTTGTAAAACGATCGCTCCTGTTTTTTCGATTTGCATTTGCGCTTTTTCGTTTTCCACACTTAAAAAAGTTTCAATGGAAATATCGGCGTTGCTCCCAGTCATGGTCAATCCTTTTTCGGAAAGGGATAATTTTACTCCAGTTAAGATCGGGATGGTGGTTTTGGTTGAAATCGCCCGTTGGACAGTTTGTAATTCTTGCATGAACTCTGTTCGGTTTAAAGTTAGCTTCATAGCGATACTCCTTTAATTTATAGTTATTAAATAAAAGTAATAGTAGTAATAGGCTTGTTAGTAATGTGGATAACTCGAGAAAAGAGTGATTAGACTAACGAAAATGCCTGTGAATAACTTGTGGACAACTTTTTTGGTTCTTCTTTTCTTATCCACAGATCAGCTGAAGAGGATTTGTTTGATTTCAGCGATCTCATTTTTGATCGTGGGATCTGTTTCGACTAAATGCTGAATTTTTTCATGGGCATGAATGACCGTTGTATGGTCTTTGCCGCCAAATTCGCCGCCGATTTTTGGTAAAGAACTATCGGTCAATTCTCGAGAGAGATACATCGCGATCTGGCGTGGGACAACGATGCCTTTGACCCGTTTTTTCCCTTTTAGATCATTGACATGAATGTGATAGTATTTTGCGACTTCTTCTTGGATCTGCAAAATCGAAACTTGGGTCGAGCCATGGCTTGATTTCAAGGCTTTGATGGCTTCAGCTGCCAAGCTCGTTGTAATGTCTGAGTTTTGCATCGTAGCAAAAGCTTGCACCCGCACGAGTGCTCCTTCAAGTTCTCGGATATTCGAATCGATCTGCCCAGCGATATAACTTAAGGTATCGTCGGGGATCTCCAAGCGTTCGGCTTCGGCTTTTTTCCGCAAAATCGCAGTCCGCGTCTCTAGATCCGGCGGGGTGATATCAACGGATAAGCCCCAAGCAAAACGGGAAACCAAACGTTCCGGTAAAGTCGGGATCTCATTTGGCAAGCGATCACTTGTCAGGACGATCTGTTTATTATTGCGATACAGTTCTTCGAAGGTATTAAAGAATTCTTCTTGGGTTCCTTCTTTATTGACTAAGAATTGAATATCATCCACCAGCAAAAGATCAACATTGCGGTATTCGTTTCGAAAATCTTCCATTTTGTTCTTTTGAATAGAAGTAATGAAATCATTGGTGAAATTTTCACTACTAACGTACTTGATTTTGGCATTGGGACGTTTCAGCAACATTTGATGACCGATCGCGTGCATCAAGTGGGTTTTCCCTAAACCAACGCCACCATAGAAGAACAGCGGATTATAAATAGACCCAGGATCTTCTGCAACAACTAAAGCAGCAGCGTGGGCCATCTGATTGCCTTTCCCGATGACAAAGGTATCAAATGTGTATTTTTCATTTAAGATCGATTTCGGCGGCCGCTCGTTTTCTTCTGCAGCTGTTTGAATAGTAGAAGGGGCTGTTTTTAAAGCTTCTGCTTCTTCGACAGTCACAAAACTAGGAATCAATTCTTCACCAGTTTTCATAAATCCCATTTCAACAATTTTGGCAGCTAGATTTTTTTCCCAATAAGATTTATGAAGATCGCTGGGTACTTCGATCAGCAGCTGATTTTTTTCAAACGACAAGACATTGGCAGTCTCGATCCAAGCACTATAACTGGCCGGATTCAGCTCTTCTTTAAAGGAACGTTGAAGATCTTGCCAAATAGAATCAGCAGATGGCAT